>NZ_JARTVW010000005.1:0-2989858 GCF_031450995.1 Caballeronia sp. LP006
TGCAGAAACGCAAAAACCCCACCTGTTTGGGGGTGGGGTTTTTGTTGCTGCATGAGGAGCCTGACGATTACCTACTTTCACACGGGAGATCCGCACTATCATCGGCGTGGAGTCGTTTCACGGTCCTGTTCGGGATGGGAAGGGGTGGTACCAACTCGCTGTGGTCATCAGGCATGACTTGTTGTCGTGCGCCGGGTGGGCACACAACCAATCCGGGAAGAAGCAGTAAATGTTGGGTGGCGATTGTCGCACACGCATAACTCGCCAGTGGTTCAAACACACTGGTTATAGGATCAAGCCTTACGGGCAATTAGTATCAGTTAGCTCAATGCATTACTGCACTTACACACCTGACCTATCAACGTCCTGGTCTAGAACGACCCTTCAAGGGGCTCGAAGCCCCGGGGATATCTCATCTTAAGGCGAGTTTCCCGCTTAGATGCTTTCAGCGGTTATCTCTTCCGAACATAGCTACCCGGCGATGCCACTGGCGTGACAACCGGTACACCAGAGGTTCGTCCACTCCGGTCCTCTCGTACTAGGAGCAGCCCCCTTCAAATATCCAACGCCCACGGCAGATAGGGACCAAACTGTCTCACGACGTTTTAAACCCAGCTCACGTACCTCTTTAAATGGCGAACAGCCATACCCTTGGGACCGGCTACAGCCCCAGGATGAGATGAGCCGACATCGAGGTGCCAAACACCGCCGTCGATATGAACTCTTGGGCGGTATCAGCCTGTTATCCCCAGAGTACCTTTTATCCGTTGAGCGATGGCCCTTCCATACAGAACCACCGGATCACTATGACCTGCTTTCGCACCTGCTCGACTTGTCGGTCTCGCAGTTAAGCACGCTTATGCCATTGCACTATCAGCACGATTTCCGACCGTACCTAGCGTACCTTCGTACTCCTCCGTTACACTTTGGGAGGAGACCGCCCCAGTCAAACTGCCTACCATGCACTGTCCCCGATCCAGATCATGGACCAAGGTTAGAACCTCAAACAAACCAGGGTGGTATTTCAAGGACGGCTCCACCGAAACTAGCGTTCCGGTTTCATAGCCTCCCACCTATCCTACACAGATCGGTTCAAAGTCCAATGCAAAGCTACAGTAAAGGTTCATGGGGTCTTTCCGTCTAGCCGCGGGGAGATTGCATCATCACAAACACTTCAACTTCGCTGAGTCTCGGGAGGAGACAGTGTGGCCATCGTTACGCCATTCGTGCAGGTCGGAACTTACCCGACAAGGAATTTCGCTACCTTAGGACCGTTATAGTTACGGCCGCCGTTTACCGGGACTTCAATCAAGAGCTTGCACCCCATCATTTAATCTTCCGGCACCGGGCAGGCGTCACACCCTATACGTCCACTTTCGTGTTTGCAGAGTGCTGTGTTTTTATTAAACAGTCGCAGCCACCAGTTTATTGCAACCTCTTCACCCTTCCAGCGCAGGCTGGTTAAGCTACAGAGGCGTACCTTATCCCGAAGTTACGGTACCAATTTGCCGAGTTCCTTCTCCCGAGTTCTCTCAAGCGCCTTAGAATACTCATCTCGCCCACCTGTGTCGGTTTGCGGTACGGTCACTATTAGACTGAAGCTTAGAGGCTTTTCTTGGAACCACTTCCAATTGCTTCGCTTCCGAGGAAGCTCGCGCCACACCCTTGAATTATGTGCCCGGATTTGCCTGAGCACCTTCTCCAATGCAGCGACCGGGACGTCCAACACCCGGACAACCTTCCGCGATCCGTCCCCCCATCGCATCTAACAATGGTGCAGGAATATTGACCTGCTTCCCATCAGCTACGCATTTCTGCCTCGCCTTAGGGGCCGACTCACCCTACGCCGATGAACGTTGCGTAGGAAACCTTGGGCTTACGGCGAGGGGGCTTTTCACCCCCTTTATCGCTACTCATGTCAGCATTCGCACTTCCGATACCTCCAGCACGCTTTTCAACGCACCTTCGCAGGCTTACGGAACGCTCTCCTACCATGCATATAAATATGCATCCGCAGCTTCGGTGACTGGCTTGAGCCCCGTTACATCTTCCGCGCAGGACGACTCGATCAGTGAGCTATTACGCTTTCTTTAAAGGGTGGCTGCTTCTAAGCCAACCTCCTGACTGTTTTTGCCTTCCCACTTCGTTTCCCACTTAGCCAATCTTTGGGACCTTAGCTGGCGGTCTGGGTTGTTTCCCTCTTGACACCGGACGTTAGCACCCGATGTCTGTCTCCCGTGATTGCACTCTTCGGTATTCGGAGTTTGCTATGGCGTAGTAATCCGCAATGGACCCCACAACCATGACAGTGCTCTACCCCCGAAGGTGATACACGAGGCACTACCTAAATAGTTTTCGGAGAGAACCAGCTATTTCCAAGTTTGTTTAGCCTTTCACCCCTATCCACAGCTCATCCCCTAACTTTTCAACGTTAGTGGGTTCGGTCCTCCAGTACGTGTTACCGCACCTTCAACCTGGCCATGGATAGATCACTTGGTTTCGGGTCTACGCCCAGCAACTGATCGCCCTATTCGGACTCGCTTTCGCTACGCCTGCCTTAATCAGTTAAGCTCGCTACTGAACGTAAGTCGCTGACCCATTATACAAAAGGTACGCCGTCACCCCTTGCGAGGCTCCGACTGTTTGTATGCATGCGGTTTCAGGATCTATTTCACTCCCCTCCCGGGGTTCTTTTCGCCTTTCCCTCACGGTACTGGTTCACTATCGGTCGATCACGAGTATTTAGCCTTGGAGGATGGTCCCCCCATCTTCAGACAGGATTTCACGTGTCCCGCCCTACTTGTCGTACCCCTAGTTCTTCCACGCTGTTTTCGCTTACAGGGCTATCACCTGCTATGGCCGCACTTTCCAGAGCGTTCAGCTAACAACACAGATAAAGAGTACAGGCTGATCCCATTTCGCTCGCCACTACTCTGGGAATCTCGGTTGATTTCTTTTCCTGCGGTTACTTAGATGTTTCAGTTCACCGCGTTCGCTTCACTAAGCCTATGGATTCAGCTTAGGATGACCCATTCGGGCCGGGTTTCCCCATTCGGATATCGGTGGATCAAAGCTCGTTTGCCAGCTCCCCACCGCTTTTCGCAGGCTACCGCGTCCTTCATCGCCTGTGATCGCCAAGGCATCCACCACATGCACTTGTTCGCTTGACCCTATAACGAGTGTGTCTGCCAGCATTGCTGCCTTTAAGCCCACCGTCATAGGTTGAGTATTCGCGTTGTGCCGTATTCCAAAGCAATCTTTCGATCACCTTTTCATACTTGATACAATCACAACCCTGATTACCCTACTCACACCCATCTCTAAGTGCTTTCGAATAATCTCTTTACTACTTCTTCCAGATTGTTAAAGAACGACAGCCGATAGCATGATCAAATTCGATCACCTACCCGCGCTGACTGGCTCAATCGCCAATGCGCAACGTTGAACCCCGCGTTCAGCGCTGTGCATTGAGGATTGGTGGAGGATGACGGGATCGAACCGACGACCCCCTGCTTGCAAAGCAGGTGCTCTCCCAGCTGAGCTAATCCCCCCGTGTGTGCCTGACTCAGTCTGCTCGCTTGGTCGTTTTAAGCACCGCTTGCCCGGGTGGTGGGTCTGGTTGGATTCGAACCAACGACCCCCGCCTTATCAAGACGGTGCTCTAACCGACTGAGCTACAGACCCTTAGCCTGTCTTTCTGACAGCCGATAAGCGTGAACACTTGAGTGGGCGAGCGTTTAAGCTCGAGAAAGGAGGTGATCCAGCCGCACCTTCCGATACGGCTACCTTGTTACGACTTCACCCCAGTCATGAATCCTACCGTGGTGACCGTCCTCCTTGCGGTTAGACTAGCCACTTCTGGTAAAACCCACTCCCATGGTGTGACGGGCGGTGTGTACAAGACCCGGGAACGTATTCACCGCGGCATGCTGATCCGCGATTACTAGCGATTCCAGCTTCACGCAGTCGAGTTGCAGACTGCGATCCGGACTACGATCGGTTTTCTGGGATTGGCTCCACCTCGCGGCTTGGCAACCCTCTGTTCCGACCATTGTATGACGTGTGAAGCCCTACCCATAAGGGCCATGAGGACTTGACGTCATCCCCACCTTCCTCCGGTTTGTCACCGGCAGTCTCCCTAGAGTGCTCTTGCGTAGCAACTAAGGACAAGGGTTGCGCTCGTTGCGGGACTTAACCCAACATCTCACGACACGAGCTGACGACAGCCATGCAGCACCTGTGCGACGATTCTCTTTCGAGCACCCCAGGCTCTCACCCGGGTTTCGTCCATGTCAAGGGTAGGTAAGGTTTTTCGCGTTGCATCGAATTAATCCACATCATCCACCGCTTGTGCGGGTCCCCGTCAATTCCTTTGAGTTTTAATCTTGCGACCGTACTCCCCAGGCGGTCAACTTCACGCGTTAGCTACGTTACTAAGGAAATGAATCCCCAACAACTAGTTGACATCGTTTAGGGCGTGGACTACCAGGGTATCTAATCCTGTTTGCTCCCCACGCTTTCGTGCATGAGCGTCAGTATTGGCCCAGGGGGCTGCCTTCGCCATCGGTATTCCTCCACATCTCTACGCATTTCACTGCTACACGTGGAATTCTACCCCCCTCTGCCATACTCTAGCCTGCCAGTCACCAATGCAGTTCCCAGGTTAAGCCCGGGGATTTCACATCGGTCTTAACAGACCGCCTGCGCACGCTTTACGCCCAGTAATTCCGATTAACGCTCGCACCCTACGTATTACCGCGGCTGCTGGCACGTAGTTAGCCGGTGCTTATTCTTCCGGTACCGTCATCCCCACCCGGTATTAACAGGTAGGTTTTCTTTCCGGACAAAAGTGCTTTACAACCCGAAGGCCTTCTTCACACACGCGGCATTGCTGGATCAGGGTTGCCCCCATTGTCCAAAATTCCCCACTGCTGCCTCCCGTAGGAGTCTGGGCCGTGTCTCAGTCCCAGTGTGGCTGGTCGTCCTCTCAGACCAGCTACAGATCGTCGCCTTGGTAGGCCTTTACCCCACCAACTAGCTAATCTGCCATCGGCCGCCCCTATAGCGCGAGGTCCCGAAGGATCCCCCGCTTTCTTCCGTAGATCGTATGCGGTATTAATCCGGCTTTCGCCGGGCTATCCCCCACTACAGGACACGTTCCGATGTATTACTCACCCGTTCGCCACTCGCCACCAGGGTTGCCCCCGTGCTGCCGTTCGACTTGCATGTGTAAGGCATGCCGCCAGCGTTCAATCTGAGCCAGGATCAAACTCTTCAGTTCAATGCCTGTTACTGTTTTCGGTTGTTTTACCAACCGGTCGCTCACTCAACGTACTGACGATGATCAATCCGTCTTTCGACAGATAAACCTTCCTCTAATACTGTGTGAGACTTGATAACTTTCGCTAAACGTCCCAACCCCAAAAGGTCAGAACCGCTCGCGCCATCAAGTGCCCACACTTATCGGCTGTTAGTTTTTAAAGAGCACATTCGCTAAGACTGCCTGCCAAGCGCACCAAGCATTTTACTCAGCACCGCCTCGTCTTGCGTCGCTGCATCTGCAGCAGAGAAACGAGATTATGTACGTCGTTTCAGTTACTGTCAACAAGAATTTGAAGCTTTCTTTTCTTGCCCACCGCGCTTCGGAGCGAATACCACCTTTGCCCGCCTCGCCTACTGAAACCACCTCCCGCTTCCTTCGCGTTCATCGAATCGCGAAGGAACGGAATTTTAGTGGGCGCCGGCGAGAACCGCAAGCCCTTTGCGTCGAAGAAACTTAACGGTGTTTGAAGACGGGCTTGCGCTTCTCGACGAACGCGGCCATGCCTTCCTTTTGATCTTCCGTCGCGAAGAGCGAATGGAACAGGCGACGTTCGAAATGAACGCCTTCCGCCAATGTTGTTTCGTAGGCGCGATTGACCGCCTCTTTCGCCATCATGACCGCTGGCAGCGAGAAAGAAGCGATGATCGTCGCGGCCTCGACGGCCTCATCGATCAGACGCTCCGCACCGACGACGCGCGACACCAAACCCGCCCGCTCCGCCTCGCTCGCGTCCATCATGCGCGCGGTCAGGCACATGTCCATCGCTTTTGACTTCGATACCGCGCGCGTCAGCCGCTGCGTGCCGCCCGCACCCGGGATGACGCCGAGCTTGATTTCGGGCTGGCCGAACTTCGCGGTATCCGCGGCGATGATGATGTCGCACATCATGGCGAGTTCGCAGCCGCCGCCCAGCGCGAAGCCGCCGACCGCCGCGATGATCGGCTTGCGAATCGAGCGGATGGTTTCCCAGTTGCGCGTGATGTAGTCGCCCTTGTAGGCGTCCATATAGGAATAGCCGGCCATCATTCCGATGTCCGCGCCCGCTGCGAACGCCTTCTCGCTGCCGGTCACGACGATCGCGCCGATATCCTCGTCGGCGTCGAATGCCTTCAACGCCGCGCCCAACTCATCCATCAGCGCGTCGTTCAGCGCGTTGAGCGCCTTCGGCCGATTGAGCGTGATCAGTCCAACCCGCCCGCGCGTCTCCACCAACAGATTCTCGTAAGCCATGCACTCCTCCTTTCGATCCTCAGGTAAGCCCTAATGAAATCACTTGCTTCGCGCTATCTCGATAATGCTAACATTACCAACCAACCGGTCGGTTAATTATTCGATCCGCCGCCATCCGCCGTTCTTACTGCTCGCGACCATGACACATCCGCTCTTTACGAAACATGAGGCGACGCTCGACCAAGCGCTTGCCGCCATCGAGACACGCGGCTATTGGAGCCCGTTCGCCGAAATGCCGAGCCCCAAAGTGTACGGGGAAACGGCAGCCGCAGATGGGGAAGCCGCGTTCAAGGCGCATCTCGGTAAGACGTTCGAACTCGACCAGCCCTCGACGGGAGAGACGGTCGGTGACGAACGATCGCCGTTCGGCATTGGGCTTGGCATCAAGTATCCCAAGTCTGATCCCGACGCGCTCATTCGGGCCGCTTCCGAAGCGCAATCTGCGTGGCGCGCCGCTGGACCGAAAGCGTGGGTCGGCGTGAGTCTCGAGATTCTTTCGCGACTGAACCGCGCGAGCTTCGAAATTGCGCAAAGCGTGATGCATACGACCGGTCAGGCATCCATGATGGCCTTTCAGGCAGGTGGCCCGCACGCGCAGGATCGCGGGCTCGAAGCCGTGGTCTATGCGTGGGACCAAATGCGCCGAATCCCTTCCGAAGCGCATTGGGAAAAGCCACAAGGCAAGAATCCGCCGCTCGCGATGCAAAAGCGCTTCACCATCGTTCCGCGCGGCACCGGCCTCGTGCTTGGCTGCTGCACGTTCCCGACGTGGAACGGTTACCCCGGCCTGTTCGCCGATCTCGCGACCGGCAACGCGGTCATCGTCAAACCGCATCCGGGTGCGATCTTGCCGCTCGCGATCACTGTTCGCACCGCGCGCGAAGTACTGCGGGATGCGGGCTTCGATCCGAATGTCGCCACGCTGCTCGCCACCGCTCCGAATGACGGCCCGCTCGTACAAGAACTCGCCGTGCGGCCCGAAATCAAGCTGATCGACTTCACGGGCAGCACGCAGAACGGCACCTGGCTCGAACGCAACGCGCATCAGGCGCAGGTCTATACGGAAAAAGCGGGCGTCAATCAGATCGTCATCGATTCCGTGGACGATCTGAAGGCAGCGGCACGGAACATTGCGTTTTCGCTCGCGCTCTATTCCGGCCAGATGTGCACGGCGCCTCAAAACATCTACGTGCCGCGTGAGGGTATCCGCACGGCCGACGGACACGTGAGCTTCGACGATGTCGCAAAGGCGCTCGCCGTTTCCGTCGAAAAACTGACCTCCGATCCGGCGCGCGCGGTCGAACTGACCGGCGCGATTCAAAACGATGGCGTCGTCAATCGTGTAGCCCAAGCACGCGAACTCGGCGCGGTTCTCCTTGATAGCCAGATGCTCGCGCACCCGGCATTTCCCGAAGCGCGAGTGCATACGCCGCTCGTGCTCAAACTCGACGCGCGCGCCGATGAAGCCAGCTTCACCAAGGAATGGTTCGGCCCGATCTCCTTCGTCGTCGCGACGGACTCGACCGCGCAGTCGCTGGAACTTGCCGGCTCGATCGCGCAAGAACACGGCGCGCTGACCTTCGCCGTGTACAGCACGGACGACGCAGTGATCGAAGCGGCCTATGACGCAGCCATTCGCGGCGGCGTCGCCCTGTCCATCAATCTGACGGGCGGCGTTTTCGTCAATCAGACCGCGGCGTACTCGGACTTCCATGGCACGGGCGCGAATCCCGCGGCCAACGCTGCGCTGTCCGACGCGGCTTACGTCGCCAATCGCTTTCGTGTCGTGCAAAGCAGAGTCCATGTTGCGCCGAAGGCCGCGACTGCGGAAGCTAGCCAAACGGCATAGGCAAAAGCGACGGTGCAAAAGGCCTATGCCATTCGGCCGAATGGCAAGGGCTCGGGCGCACGGCTAGTATCGATTCGAACGATTGGTGATTGAGGAGACGCCATGTCCGGGAAGTCCGTCCTGTTTCATATCGATGCAACGACGCGCGTCGCAACGGTGACGCTCAATCGTCCCGACAAGCTGAACAGCTTTACCCGCGAGATGCATATCGAGCTGAACGACGCGTTGAACGAAGTCGAAGCGAGCAACGCGCGCGCGGTCATCATCACCGGCGCGGGACGCGGCTTTTGCGCGGGTCAGGATCTGGCCGATCTCGACTTCACGCAAGGCGCCACGCCCGATCTCGGCGAGCTGATCAAAGCGCACTTCAACCCGCTCGTGCGACGTCTCCAGGCAATGCCATTGCCGATCATCGCCGCTGTCAACGGCACGGCCGCCGGCGCCGGCGCGAATCTGGCAATGGCGTGCGATCTGGTCATTGCCGCGCGCTCGGCCAGCTTTATTCAGGCGTTCGTGAAGATCGGTCTCGTGCCCGACTCAGGTGGAACGTGGCTTCTGCCACGACGTGTCGGCGAAGCGCGCGCGCTCGGGCTCGCGCTGACGGGTGAGAAGCTCGGCGCGGAAAAAGCGCAAGCGTGGGGCATCGTTTGGCGCGTGGTGGAAGACCCCGACTTGACCGACGCCGCGACGCAACTGGCCGCACAACTCGCGCAGCAGCCCACGAAGGCGATAGCGGCGATCAAGCAGGCGCTTCGCGCGAGCGCCAACAACACGTTCGATCAGCAACTCGACCTCGAACGCGATGTTCAACGCGAGTTGGGCGCGTCCCACGATTTCATGGAAGGCGTCGCCGCGTTCAAGGAAAAGCGCGCACCGCGCTTTGAAGGTCTGTGAGAGCCGCAAGGAGAAACCCGTGACGCCTCAACAACTGGCGGAAGCGACCGCCAAGGCAATGTATGAAGCAGACGCCTGCACGCGCTCGCTCGGCATTGAACTCGTCGAAATCAGGCCTGGCTATGCGCGGCTGCAGATGAACGTGCGCCCCGACTTCCTGAACGGCCACGCGATCTGTCATGGCGGCTTGATGTTCACGCTTGCCGATTCCGCATTCGCCTTTGCATGCAATTCGTACAACCTCAGCACGGTCGCGGCGGGCTGTTCGATCGAATTTCTGCGTCCGGTTCAAGGCGGCGATCGACTGACCGCCGAAGCGATCGAGCAGACTTTGAGCGGCCGCGCCGGCATCTACGATATTCGCCTGACCAACCGCGAAGGCGAAACGGTCGCGATGTTTCGCGGCAAGTCCGCGCAGATCCGCGGCACCGTCATACCAGTCTGACTGGACCGACCCGAGCAGGCGGACGCGCCAGACATGGCCCCGCTGCATGGCGAGCATGAAGGAGACAACGATGACCACGACGCTGCCGCTCGAGCCCATAGAAAAGGCGAGCCGCGACGAACTTCTGGCGCTGCAACTCGACCGTCTGAAATGGACGCTCAAGCACGCCTATGAGAACTCGCCGGTGTATCGGCGCAAGTTCGATGCAGCCCACGTGCATCCGGAGGACGTGCAGTCGCTCGCCGATCTCGCCCGCTTCCCGTTCACGACGAAAAAAGATCTACGTGACAGTTATCCGTTCGGCATGTTCGCCGTGCCGCAAGAGCGAATCTCGCGAATCCACGCTTCGTCCGGCACGACCGGGAAGCCGACTGTTGTGGGTTACACGGCGTCCGATATCGACATCTGGGCGAATCTCGTGGCGCGCTCGATCCGCGCAGCCGGCGCGCGACGCGGCGATAAGGTCCACGTGAGCTACGGTTACGGTCTCTTCACGGGCGGCCTCGGCGCGCATTACGGCGCCGAACGCGCGGGACTCACGGTAATTCCCTTCGGCGGCGGTCAGACCGAAAAGCAAGTGCAACTGATCCAGGACTTTCGTCCGGACATCATCATGGTGACGCCGAGCTACATGCTCTCCATCGCGGATGAACTCGAGCGGCAAGGCGTCGATCCGGCGAGTTGCTCGCTGCGTCTCGGCATCTTCGGGGCGGAACCGTGGACGAACGACATGCGTCACGCGATCGAGGCGCGCATGGGTATCGACGCGGTCGACATCTACGGGCTTTCGGAAGTGATGGGGCCAGGCGTGGCTTCGGAGTGCGCGGAAAGCAAGGACGGCCCGACGATCTGGGAAGACCATTTTTATCCCGAGATCATCGACCCGGAAACGGGCGAAGTGTTACCGGATGGCGAATTCGGCGAACTCGTCTTCACCTCGTTGACGAAAGAAGCGCTGCCGATCATCCGCTATCGCACGCGCGATCTCACACGGCTTTTGCCGGGCACCGCGCGCACGATGCGCCGCATGGAAAAGATCACCGGCCGCTCGGATGACATGATGATCGTGCGCGGCGTCAACGTGTTCCCCACGCAGATAGAAGAGTTGCTGCTCAAGCGCCCCGTGCTCGCGCCGCACTACCAGATCGTACTGACGAAGGAAGGTCCGCTCGACGTCCTGACGCTGAACGTCGAGCCTTGCCCCGAATCCGCGCCCGATACCGTCGCGCTCGACGGCGCCAGGGACGCGCTTACCTACGACATCAAGGCGCTGATCGGCGTCAGCGCTATCGTGAATGTGCTCGCGGTGAACGGCATCGAGCGTTCGGTGGGCAAGGCGCGACGCGTCGTCGACAAACGCGCCCGCTAGGAATTCGGCAGCAAGAGCCACATCCGGCCGCCCTGCTTCATGCGGCCGGCAAGATCGCCGGCGTCGTCGCCCAGGCCCCAGAAGTAGTCGGCGCGCACGCCGCCCTTGATTGCGC
The DNA here is from genome assembly GCF_031450995.1 of Caballeronia sp. LP006. Taxonomy (NCBI): domain Bacteria; kingdom Pseudomonadati; phylum Pseudomonadota; class Betaproteobacteria; order Burkholderiales; family Burkholderiaceae; genus Caballeronia; species Caballeronia sp. LP006. The sequence continues at coordinate 11,226 of NZ_JARTVW010000005.1, forward strand.
TGCCGGTGTCTTGAGCGAAGACGAGGCGGTTCATCGGCTGATTGCTGAGCGGGCGCGTGGTCTGGAGGAACACGGGCGTGCCGAGCGGGATCGCGGACGGATCGACGGCGATCGAACGTTCGGGCGTCAGCGGCACCCCCAAGGCGCCAACCGGGCCGTCGCCGAGACTCGCGGACACCACGTCGGCCGACGGCATCTCACGGAAAAACACGAAGCGCGGATTCACGTCGAGGAGCGCATCGACGCGCGCGGGGTTCGCCTTCGCCCACGCCTTGATGCCCTGCATGGTCGCCTGCACCGGCGTGATTTCGCCGCGATCGAGCAACTCCTTGCCGATCGACCGATACGGCTGGTTGTTCGTGCCGCCGAAGCCAACGCGCATCACGCTTCCGTCTTCCATGACGACGCGTCCCGAACCCTGAACCTGCAGGAAAAACGCTTCGATCGGGTCGTCGACCCAGACGAGTTCGTTGCCGGTCAACGCGCCCGAACGTTCGAGCTGCGCGCGCGCAGGCAACGCGGAGCCTTGCTTATAGCGATACGGCCATCGATAAAGCGCGTTCTGATAGATGCCATGCCGCGTACGCGCGCCGCGCAACAACGGCTCGTAGTAGCCGGTTACGAGACCGTCGAGCGTGCCGTCGGTATTCGCGAGCTGATAAGGCGTGAAGTAGCTCTCGAAGAAGCTGCGCGCCGCCGACATGTCCAGATCGTCGAGCTGCTGTGCCGCCGCGCATGCTCGCTGCCACGGCGCCTGACGCGCGAGACGGCTGCAATTCTGACGCAGCGCGGCCGTCGCGCCGATGAGTGAATCGTCCTGCCAGCCCGGCACTTGCTGCCAGCTCACCGGCGAAAGACGCGAAGCCGCGCGCTGTCCCGTGATGATCGGCGCGCCAGTCGGTGCATTCGCGCCTGACTTCGTATAAGAGCCGCCTCCGCACGAGGCGACGAGGACCGCGGTTGCAATCGATGCGGCCAGCGCCGCCACGCGCGCGGCTGACCGCGTGAAACGCATACAATGCTCGTTCTTGATGGGAACCGCCATGTCTGATCTGTTCGACGAATATCCAATGCTGGTTTTCGGGCTCGAGGCGCTGGTTGCGCTCGGCTTGCTGATTTTTATCGTCGTGTGGACGAATTCGGGCAAGAAGAAACACCAGAACCGCCAAAACGACGCTGCGAAGCGCCGCTGATTGCCACTAAAACTCCGCGTTCAATGCAGTGTGCGCGGCATGTGCAGCGCGAACTCCGCGACCGGCGCTTCGAAGCGCTCGCCATCTTCCGCCACGCAGAAATACGAACCGCGCATCGTGCCCACGGGCGTCGCGATGACGGCCCAGCTCGTATATTCGAAGCGCTCGCCCGGCGGCAAAAGCGGCTGATGCCCGACCACGCCGAGCCCTTTTACTTCCTGCACGTGATCGTCGCTATCGGTGATGATCCAGTGACGGGAGATCAGTTGAGCGGTGACCTGACCCGTGTTACGGATCGTCAACGTGTAGGCGAACGCGTATTGACGGTTGTCGGGATCTGACTGGTCCGGCAGGTAGCGCGTCTCGACCGCGACGCTGAATTCGTACTGGCTCATCGTTGTTCCAATTCTATTCGTCGCTGCGCCGCCATTTAGCGCGCAGGTGCCTCATTGTTTCATCGCTTTGCTTCCACTGGTCAAGCATTCTGCTTTATGCAATTCACACTCGCAATACGAATTGCGTGCTCGAGTCAAATCCAAAACTCGCGCCATTTCATTCCGAGTAGCACGTATTAGGCCGTTCAGCCGGGTAACGTGCTGAAAAAACGCGGGTTAGAATCGGTGTTCCAGACATCGAGCCTTAATCCGGCAATGCTTTCGCCGGACGCAGGCCAACTCACTCCACACGTCCATGAAGCAATTCCATATCGCTCCTAGCATCCTGTCCGCCGACTTCTCGCGCCTTGGCGAAGAAGTCCGTAACGTCGTCGCGGCCGGCGCCGACTGGGTTCACTTCGACGTGATGGACAACCATTATGTGCCGAACCTGACGATCGGCCCGGTGGTGTGCGAGGCGCTTCGCCCGCATGTGGACGTGCCCATCGACGTGCATTTGATGGTGCGCCCGGTCGACCGCATCGTGCCGGACTTTGCAAAAGCCGGAGCTAATCAGATCAGTTTCCATCCGGAAGGTTCGGATCATATCGACCGGACCTTGTCGCTCATTCGCGATCACGGCTGCAAGGCGGGCCTCGTGTTCAATCCGGCCACGCCGCTCATTTATCTGGATCACGTGATGGACAAGGTCGATCTCGTGCTCATCATGTCGGTGAACCCCGGCTTTGGCGGACAGTCGTTCATTCCTGAAGCGTTGAACAAGATTCGCGAAGCGCGCACGCGTATCGACGCTTACCGCGAGCGAACGGGCCGCGATATTCATCTCGAAGTGGATGGCGGCGTGAAGGTGGAGAACATCGGCGAGATCGCGGCTGCGGGCGCGGACAGCTTCGTCGCGGGCTCGGCCATCTTCGGCAAGCACGACTACAAGCAAGTAATCGACGCCATGCGCGCCGAACTTGCCAAAGTGGGGAACGCGCAGTGAGCGAACTCACCACCTTTTCGATACGACCCGCGCGACCGATCCGCGCGGCCATCATCGATCTCGACGGCACCATGGTCGATACCGCCGACGACTTCGTCGCCGCGATCAACGGCATGCTCGTGCGCATCGGTCTGGAACAGCAGCCGGTCGCGCGCGATGAAGTCGTGGGTTACGTCGGCAAGGGCTCGGAGAATCTGATCCGCAGCGTGCTCGCCGTGCGCCTGCCGCGCACCGAGGCCGCCGCGCAATTCGACGACGCCCTCGCTATCTATCAAAGCGAATACGCGAAGATCAACGGCCAGTACTCGGCGCTCTTTCCCGAAGTGAAGGAAGGCCTGGAAGCCATGCGCGAACTCGGCATCGCGCTCGCGTGCGTGACCAACAAGCCGCATCGGTTCGCCGTGGAGTTGCTGGCGCACTTCGGCATTGCCGAGTATTTCAAGGTCATTCTCGGCGGCGATTCGGTCGCGCAGAAGAAGCCCGATCCGCTTCCCATGCTCACCGCGTGCGAGCGGCTCGACGTGCTGCCGCGCGAAACCGTGGCGGTCGGCGACTCCGAAAACGACGCTCTCGCGGGCCGCGCCGCGGGCATGGCGACGCTCACCGTCCCCTACGGCTACAACCACGGGAAAGATGTGCAATCGGTGAAATCCGATGGTATAGTTTCCACGCTGCGCGCCGCCGCAATGGCCATTTCCACTACGCTGGCGCCGCCCAATACCACACTGACTGAATAGTCCATCTCATGTTTCTCAACAGAAAACGGAGTCTGAGCAGCATCGACCGGGGAGCCTGGCCCTGGCGTCGCTGGTCGCGCTAACCTCGCCTGAGGTACGCTGAAGCCATCATGTTCGAGCACGCTTCAGCATCCGTTTTTTGTTTCGCTGCGCATTCCCGCGCCGTTTCCTCTGACTTGTCGCACCGCTTGCTTCGGAACCATTCCGGCGCAACGCACGATAACCGCGTCGTTCTTCAAGACGTCTCTCCTTGCGAGAAACGCCCGCGAAAACGCGTGTCGTCGCGCACCGTTCGACAGCATGGAAAACTGGCCGATCGCAGTGCCCCGCTTGTCCCGATGCCGCGCTCAATCAAAAGAATGCGCGGCACGCAAAGGATCGCAACATGACCGAATTCGAATTTCAATCGCTGGCGAACGAAGGCTATAACCGCATTCCGCTCATCGCAGAAGCGCTCGCCGATCTCGAAACGCCCCTGTCGCTTTATCTCAAGCTCGCGCAGTCCGAGCGCAATGGCGCCAACTCGTTCCTGCTGGAATCCGTCGTGGGCGGCGAGCGCTTCGGGCGCTATTCGTTCATCGGCCTGCCGGCGCGCACGGTGGTGCGCGTACAGAACGGCGTGTCGCAAGTCGTGACCGACGGCAACGTCACCGAGACCGATGAAGGCGATCCGCTCGCGTTCATCGAACGCTTCCAGAAGCGTTTCAAGGTTGCCATGCGTCCTGGTTTGCCGCGCTTCTGTGGCGGCCTGGCAGGCTACTTCGGTTACGACGCGGTGCGCTATATCGAGAAAAAGCTCGCGCATACGGCGCCGCACGACGATCTCGGCCTGCCGGACATTCAGCTGCTGCTGACCGAGGAAGTCGCGGTCATCGACAACCTCGCGGGCAAGCTCTACCTGATCGTCTATGCCGATCCCACCAAGGCCGAGGCGTATGCCAAGGCGAAGCATCGGCTGCGCGAACTGCGGGCGCGTCTGCGTGCTACCGTCCAGCCGCCCGTGACGTCGGCGAGTGTGCGCACCGAAACGTTCCGCGAGTTCGCTAAAGAGGATTATCTGAACGCCGTGCGACGCGCGAAGGAATACATCGCGGCGGGCGAACTAATGCAGGTGCAAGTCGGCCAGCGGCTCGTCAAGCCGTTCCGCGACAACCCGCTCTCGCTGTATCGCGCGCTGCGTTCGCTCAATCCGTCGCCGTACATGTACTACTACAACTTTGGCGGCGACGTTCACGTGGTCGGCGCATCGCCGGAAATTCTCGTGCGTCAGGAACAGCGCGCGGGCGAGCGCATCGTGACCATACGTCCGCTTGCCGGCACGCGACCGCGCGGCAACACGCCCGAGCGCGACGCCGAACTCGCCACCGAACTGCTGAACGATCCGAAGGAAGTCGCCGAGCACGTGATGCTGATCGACCTCGCGCGCAACGACGTGGGCCGTATTGCGCAGACCGGCTCGGTTTCGGTGACGGACAAGATGATCATCGAAAAGTATTCGCACGTTCAGCACATCGTGAGTTCGGTCGAAGGCACGTTGAAGCCCGGCATGAGCAACTTCGACGTATTGCGCGCGACCTTTCCCGCCGGCACGCTTTCCGGCGCGCCGAAAGTGCGCGCGATGGAATTGATCGACGAACTCGAACCCGTGAAGCGCGGCTTGTATGGCGGCGCGGTCGGTTATTTGTCGTTCAGCGGCGAAATGGATCTGGCGATTGCCATTCGCACCGGCCTCATTCACAAGGGCAATCTCTATGTGCAGGCAGCGGCGGGTGTCGTTGCCGACTCGGTGCCCGAGTCCGAATGGCAAGAGACGGAGAACAAGGCGCGCGCCGTGTTGCGTGCCGCCGAGCAAGTGCAAGATGGCCTCGACAGCGACTTCTGAGGAGAAAAGACCATGCTGCTGATGATCGACAACTACGACTCGTTCACCTATAACCTGGTCCAGTACTTCGGCGAACTCGGCGAGGACGTGCAGACGTTTCGCAACGACGAAATCTCGCTCGATGAAATCGCCAAGCTCAATCCCGCACGCATCTGCCTGTCGCCGGGACCGAGCAATCCGCAGCACGCGGGCATCACGCTCGACGTACTGCGCGAGTTCTCCGGCAAGCTGCCCATTCTCGGCGTGTGCCTCGGCCATCAGGCCATTGGCGAAGCGTTCGGCGGACGCGTGGTGCGCGCGCAGACCATCATGCACGGCAAGGTGAGCGCGATCGAAACCGACTGTAAAGGCGTGTTCTCCGACCTGCCAAAACACTTCAACGTCACGCGCTATCACTCGCTGGCGATTGAACGCGAGTCTTTGCCCGACTGTCTCGAAGTGTCCGCATGGACGCCTGATGGTGAAATCATGGGCGTGCGCCACCGGAAACTCGAAGTGGAAGGTGTGCAGTTCCATCCGGAATCCATTCTTTCCGAGCATGGTCACGCGTTGCTCGAAAACTTCGTGAAAAACACGGCATCGGGAAAGCGAGCGTGACTGCCATGACGATCACCGCACAAGAAGCGCTGCAACGCACGATCGAGCATCGCGAAATCTTCCACGACGAAATGCTGCATCTCATGCGCACCATCATGCGCGGCGAGATGTCGCCTGTGATGGCCGCTGCGATCATCACCGGCTTGCGCGTGAAGAAGGAAACCATCGGCGAGATCGCGGCCGCCGCGACTGTCATGCGCGAGTTCGCCAATCACGTCGAGGTGGCGGACAACTCGCATTTTGTCGACATCGTCGGCACGGGCGGCGACGGCTCGCACACTTTCAACATTTCCACGGCATCGATGTTCGTTTCCGCCGCCGCCGGCGCGAAGGTCGCGAAGCACGGCAATCGCGGCGTGTCGAGCAAGTCGGGCAGCGCGGACGTGCTCGAAGCGCTCGGCGTGAATATCGATCTGACGCCGGAACAAGTCGCCGCCTCGATTGCCGAAACCGGCATGGGCTTCATGTTCGCGCCGAACCATCATCCGGCAATGAAGAACATCGCGCCCGTGCGCCGCGAACTCGGCGTGCGGACCATCTTCAATATTCTCGGGCCGCTGACCAACCCGGCGGGCGCGCCGAATCAGCTGCAGGGCGTGTTCCATGAAGACCTCGTCGGCATCCAGGTTCGTGTGATGCAGCGGCTCGGCGCAAACCACGTGCTTGTCGTGTACGGCAAGGACGGGATGGACGAAGTGTCGCTTGGCGCCGCGACCAAGGTCGGCGAATTGAAGAACGGCGAAGTGAACGAGTACGAGATTCATCCGGAAGACTTCGGTCTTCAAATGGTCTCGAACCGCTCGCTGAAAGTGCAGGACGCGCAGGAATCGAAAACCATGCTGCTCGGCACGCTGAACAACAAGGCGGGTGTAGCGCGCGAGATCGTCACGCTGAACGCGGGCGCGGCGCTCTACGCGGCCGACATCGTCGATTCGATCGCCGAGGGCATGGCCGCCGCGCGCGAAGCCATCGCCAGCGGCGCGGCGCGCGAAAAGGTCGAAGCTCTCGTGCGCTTCACGCAGCAATTCACCAAATAACGGACATCACCATGAGCGACATTCTGGATCGCATCATCGCGGTGAAGCGCGAGGAAATCCGCGCCGCCGAACAAAGCGCGCCGCTCGAAGAACTCAGGCTCGAAGCGAGCGCGCGCGACTTGCGCGATTTCGTCGGCGCGCTGCGTGCGAAGCATGCTGAAGGCCGGGCCGCGGTCATTGCGGAAGTAAAGAAGGCGAGCCCTTCCAAAGGCGTGCTGCGCGAGCACTTCGTGCCGGGCGAAATCGCACGCTCCTACGAGCAAGGCGGCGCCGCGTGCCTTTCCGTGCTCACCGACGTGCAGTTCTTCAAAGGCAGCGTCGCGTATCTCGAAGAAGCGCGCGCCGCGTGCAGCCTGCCGGTGCTGCGCAAAGACTTTATCGTCGACCCTTATCAGATCATGGAAGCGCGCGCGATGGGCGCCGACTGCATTCTGCTGATAGCCGCCGCGCTCGAACTTTCGCAGATGCAAGATCTCGAAGCCTATGCACATTCGCTCGGACTCGCGGTGCTGGTCGAAGTGCACGACGCCGACGAACTACGAGACGCGCTCACACTGAGAACGCCGCTCATCGGCATCAACAATCGCAATCTGCGCACGTTCCAGACGACTATCGATACGACCATCGGCATGCTGGAAGCGGTGCCGGACGACCGCATCGTGGTGACGGAATCGGGCATTCTCTCGCGCCACGACGTGGACCGGCTGCGAGCGATGCACGTGCACACGTTCCTCGTCGGCGAAGCGTTCATGCGCGCCGACGATCCGGGCACGGAACTCGCGCGAATGTTCTTCTGACTCTAAAGACGGGACCGAATTTTGGGCATCGAACAGGAAATCAAGCTCGCGCTGCCGCCTTCGCAGCACGACGACGTGGCGCGCTTTTTCGACGAGCGCACCGGTGCGGGCAAGCCGATGGAACTGGCGAACGTCTATTTCGACACGCCGGATTGCGCGCTTGCCAAGGCGAAGTCCGCATTGCGCCTGCGCCGCACGCCCGACCAGTGGCTGCAGACGTACAAGGTGCTGGGCGAATCGAAAGCCGGCTTGAGCCGTCGTCACGAATGGGAGATGCCGGTGGCGGGCGAATCGCTTGAAATCGATGCGCTCCTCGTTTCCTGCGAAGACGAAGCGGCCCGCAAGGCTTTGCAGGACGCCGCGCCGAATCTGATCGCCCTGTTTCGCACGGACTTCCGGCGCATCGTGTGGGACATCGAGCGTGAAGGCTCGCAGATCGAAGTCGCGCTCGACGCCGGCAAGATCACGGCGGACGTGGATGGCGAAAACCATCACGCGGAAATCAGCGAGCTGGAACTCGAAATCAAGTCCGGCGACACCAAAGCGCTCTCCACGCTCGCCGCCGAATTGCGCGGCGCGTTTCCCGAACTCGACCCGGAAGATTTGAGCAAGGCGGAGCGAGGTTATCGGCTGCGCGAGCGTCCGGAAAGCGCGGTAGACGACGCCGAAGCATGAGCCAGCAGCCTTCTCTTTTCGACGAGCCTCGCACGCACGCTGGCGGCTTCATCACGCTCGAAAGCCAGTTCGAAGCGCTGCCCGCTGAATGGCGGCGGCATCTGACAGCATTTATCGACAGTCCGCGCTATGCGTCGTTGTGCGCTTTCGTGGATGCCGAGCGCGCCGCCGGCAAGACCGTTTATCCCGCCGATGTTTTCCGCGCATTGCGCCTCACCAGTCCTGGCGAGGTCAAAGTGGTGATTCTCGGTCAGGACCCGTATCACGGTGAAGACAAAGGCGCGCCGCAAGCGCATGGGCTTGCGTTCTCCGTGCCCGCGCCCGTGCGCCCGCCGCCTTCGTTGCGCAACATCTTCAAGGAAATCGCCGCGAGTCTGGATATCGTCGCGCCTGCTCACGGCTGCCTCGATTCGTGGGCGAAACAAGGCGTGCTCTTGCTCAACACGTCGCTGACCGTCGAGCGCGATAAAGCGGGAAGCCATGCCAAGCGGGGCTGGGAACAGTGCACGGACACGCTGATCCACGAAATTGCCGAGCGCCACGATGGCGTCGTGTTCATGTTGTGGGGCGCGCACGCTCAGGCAAAACGCGCGCTGATCGACGGCACGGGAAAGGCGCATTGCGTGCTGGAAGCGCCGCATCCGTCGCCGTTGTCGGCGCATCGCGGGTTTCTGGGGTGCGGGCATTTCGTCGCCGCGAACGAATATCTGAAGCGGCATGGGCGCGAGCCGATCGACTGGCGCTTGCCCGCCGAGGCACAGTTGCTCGCCTGAGCATCCTCATCAATGCAACGCAATGCAATGCAATGCAAAGAGCCCGCCGCGGTCCGAAGACCGGGCGGGCTCTTTTACTTCGGCGTCGAGCTTAAGCCTTACAGCGCCGCGATCGAATCGCGTGCCGAAGCGAGCGCTGCGCTCGCGGCCTCCGGCCCCATCGCCAGGCCTTCGGCGTAGATGAAGTTCACGTCAGTCATGCCGAGGAAGCCGAGGAACGTCTTGAGATACGGCGTTTGCGAGTCGTTCGGCGTGCCTGCGTACTTGCCGCCACGCGCCGACACCACGAACACCTTCTTGCCCTTCACCAGGCCTTCGGGGCCGGTCGCGGTGTAGCGGAACGTGATTCCGGCCCGCGCGATCCAGTCGAAATAAGCCTTCAGTTGCGACGACACGCCGAAGTTATACAGCGGCGCCGCGATCACCACGATGTCGGCCGCTTGCAGTTCGTCGATCAGCGCTTCGCTCTTCGCGTTGATGGCGACTTGTTCCGGCGTGCGTTGTTCGGCGGGCGTGAAGAACGCGCCGAGCGTGGCATCGTCGAGGTGCGTGAGCTGGTCGGCGAGCAGATTGCGGACGACCACGTTCGCGCCCGGATTGCTTTGTTGCAGCTTCGCGGTGAGTTCGTCGGCGAGCAGCGTCGATTGAGCGCCTTGCGAGCGGGCTGCGGAGTTGATCTGGAGAATCGTCGTCATGATGGCTTCCTTGATGGAGGAGCGGGAGCCGTCGGCGCCCGCGTTGGAAGCATTCTTCGTTGTTCGGCGTTCCGGAAAAAGCCGTCCGGCCGTGAAGGATCGTTGCACCAGTAGGACAATCCCCGGTGGGCGCGGCCTTTCAGCCCTTCAGCCAGCGCTCGCGCCATTGTTTCGACGGTCCGCGCCCGTCGATAGCCGTCAGCACGTAACGCGACACTTCGGGGCCGTCGAGCTTCACTTCGGTACGACGCAGTTCGTCGCGGCGAAACGCGTGTACTTCGACCTTCGCACCCGGCAGATAACGCGACAACAGCGCCTCCAGATTCGATCCCGTCACACGCAGACCATCGATGGCCACGAGAACATCGCCCGCCGAAAGCCCCGCCTTCTGCGCGGCGCTGCCGTCGTGCACGACCGCCAGCGTGCACTCCGCGCTGCCCCGCACACGCACGCCGAGCGACGGTTTGCCGGCCGTGCCGCTCGTCGGCAGATCGGGCGCGAGTGCTATGCCGAACGGCTCGAGGAGCGCGTCGAGCGGCAAGTCGCGCGTGCCGCGCACGCCGTCGCGGAACAGCGAGCGCAGATCCGCGCCGGTGGCCTCGGCGAAGAGCGCTTCCACTTCGTCCTCGCGGATGCCCCGTGCCTTGCCGAGATAGAAGTCGCGTCCGTAGCGCTGCCACAAGAGACGCATGACATCGTCGAGCGACTTACGGTTGTCCGTCTGCGCGCGGATCGACAAATCGAACGCGAGCGCGACGAGCGAACCCTTCTGGTAGTAACTGACGATGGCGTTCGATGCGTTCTCGTCGGCGCGGTAGTACTTCACCCATGCGTCGAACGAACTCTGCGCCACCGATTGCTTGAGCCGCCCGCTTCCGCGCAACACGCCGCCGATGGTCTTGCCGAGCATCAAGAAGTAATCGCTCGCGGAAATAAGGCCGGTGCGCACGAGGATCAGGTCGTCGTAATACGACGTGAAACCTTCGAAGAGCCACAAAAGCGACGTGTAATTTTCCTGCGACAGATCGTACGGCGCGAACGCCGCCGGCTTGATGCGCTTTACGTTCCACGTATGGAAGTATTCGTGGCTGCAAAGGCCAAGATACGTGCGATAACCTTCGCTGACTTCGGGTCGGCCAAGCACCGGCAAGTCGCCGCGATTGCAGATCAGCGCCGTGGATGCGCGATGTTCCAGCCCGCCGTAACCATCGCTGACGGCGACCGTCATGAACACGTAGCGATCCACCGGCGCTTTCTTCGTGCGCGGTTCGAAGAGCGCGATCTGCGCTTCGCACACGCGTTTGAGGTCGGCCGCGAGCCGGTTCATGTCGAGCCCGATCACGCGTCCCGAGATCACGATGTCGTGCTTCACGCCATGCGCGGTGAAGCCGCCGAGCGCGAATTCGCCGATCGTCACCGGATGATCGACGAGTTCGTCGTAATTCGCGGCCTCGTACGCGCCGAAACCATGGCGCTTCGTGCCACGCGCTTCGGCAAGCGCCGTGGCGACGCGCCAGTTGCGCAGCGCTCCGCCCTGCGGCGCTTGAATATCGACGATACACGGCGCAGCCGACTGCCCCTCCACCGCGAGAAACACGCTCGTGCCGTTGAAGAAGCCGACGCTGTCATCCAGATGCGCGGCGCGTACCGACATGTCCCACGCGTACACCTCGTAACGCAGCGTGATGGGGCCATCCACCGGCGCGGCTTGCCACGCGTGCTTGTCAATTTTTTCGATACCGATCTTGCGCCCCGCCGCGTTGAACGCCTGCAAGGTGACGATATTGCGCGCGAATTCGCGAATCATGTAGCTGCCCGGAATCCACACCGGCAGCATGAAGCGTTGTCCCGCCGGGTCCGGCGCGGCGACCGTGAGCGTGACTTCGAAGATATGCGCAGCCGGATTCTTTGGAACGATGCTGTAGCGCACCGGTCGATCGAGCGTAGTCGTTGCCATGTCGTGTCCTTTGTTCTTGTTGTGGGCGCGCGGTCGGTGCGCCTTTGAAACCAAAAGAGGCGCCTCTCATGCGCCTCTCGTCGGGGGTTCGGGCCGCCTCAATGCGCGGTCGAAAGTTCCTTCTCCAGCCGGTCGGCGGGAACGGCGCCCGGCAGACGGCGGCCGTCCGCGAGGAACACGGTCGGCGTGCCGCTCACGTTCATCGTGTGACCGAGCTTCAGGTTCTTGTCGATGGCGGTGGTGTCGCACGAGGCGGCTGTGGTCGGCGCCTTGCGGTCCAGCATCCAGCCTTCCCAGCTCATCGCGCGATCTTTCGAGCACCAGATCGACTTCGATTTCGCGGTCGAATCCGGCGAAAGCACGGGATACAGGAACGTGTACACGGTGACGTTATCGATGGACTTCAAGGTCGATTCGAGTTGCTTGCAATACGGGCAATTCGGGTCCGAGAACACCGCGATCTTGCGGCTGCCGTTGCCCTTCACCACTTTCACCGCGTTCTCGAAAGGCAGCTTCGCGAAGTCGATCTTGTTGGTCTCGGAGAGCCGCGCTTCCGTGAGATTCTTGCTGCTGCGCGTATCGACGAGATCGCCGATCAGCACGTAGTTGCCGGTGGCGTCGGTATAGACGATCTGCGAGCCGAGGTTCACTTCATAGAGCCCTGGAATGGGCGTCTTGTCGACACTCTTGATGTTCGCGTCGCCCATGCGCGATTCGAGCGTGGACTTGATCTTGTCGGTGGTCTGGTCGGCCTGCGCCGTACAGCCGAGACCAAGTGTCACGGCGAGTGCCGCGGCCGCTGCGAGTGCCGTTCGAAGTGTGCGTTTCATGTTCTTTTCCTGTATGTGCCTGGCGTGTCTTTAACCGAGCGCGGCCGAAACCAGCCAGCGCTTGACGATTGGCTGCGCGCCCACGAGCGCCATGCCGGTATTGCGAACCGCGCGCGCAAGCGTGCCCGGCACCGAGAAAAGCCGTTGCAAGCCGTCTGTCGCCAACATGAGTTTTTGTATGTCTTCGCGGCGCGCGCGTTCGTAGCGGCGCAGCAAAATGGGATCGCCAAGATTGCGAAAACCTTCTTTATTGGCGATGACATCCGCGAGCGCGGCGACATCGCGCAAACCGAGGTTCATGCCTTGCCCGGCTAGCGGATGAATTAAATGCGCGGCGTCGCCGATAAGCGCGACACGTGGCGAGATCAGCTTGTCGACCGTTTGCAACGCGAGCGGGAAGCCTTGCGCGGGCGTCACGCATTCGAGCGTGCCGAGCATGTTTTGCGTGGCCTGTTCGACTTGTGCCGCGAGTTGCGCGGGATCGAGCGCGAGGAGTTCGTCGGCGTGTTCGGTGCGCGCGGACCAGACGAGTGAGACGTGATCGCCCGGCAGCGGCAGCAGCGCGATGATTTCCGAGTCGCGGAACCATTGGTAGGCGGTTTCGCCGTGTGGCCGCTCCGCCTTGAAATTCGCGACCACGCCCGTTTGCCGATAATCGCGCCGGTCGACCTTTGCGCCCATTTGCGCGCGCACCCAAGAATGCGCGCCATCCGCGCCGACGATCAGATCCGCTTCGAGCGTCTCGCCGCTTGCAAGCGTGACGTGCGCGGCATCGTCCTCGACCGTCATGCCCTGCGCGCGCGATTCGAACCACGACAGACTCGGCTGGAAGCGCAGCGCGGCGTCGAGCGACTGTTCGATCAGATTCGACTCGACGATCCACGCGAGCTGCGGCACCGAGGCCTGGAACGCGGAGAAATGCAGTTCCGCGTGTGTGTCGCCGAACACGCGCATGTCGAAGACGGGTCCGAGCCGCGTGCGATCGAGCGCTTGCCAGACGCGCAGCCGTTCGAGCAGCGTCTGCGAACTCGACGAGAGCGCGTAAATGCGAGAATCGAACGCGGCGCCCGCGGGCAAGGCGGCAGCTTGCGGCGCGAGCAACGCGGTGCGCAAGCCGGATTGCGCGAGCGCGAGCGCAGCGGTCTTGCCGACGAGCCCGCCGCCGACGACAACTGCATGAAAGGTCAGGGGATGCGAAGTCATCCGGCCATTATAGCCGTGAGGATTGCAGCGTATTTGGCGCCTGCGCGGCGCTGCGGCGGGCCGTCGCGGAAGGCGGCGCGAAACGCCGCTGCCCGGCGCGGCGGTACAATGGCGGTTTGCCTGGCCGCTCGACGCGGCCGTTGCGCTGGCGGGCGTTTTTGCCAATTCAGCCTTTGCCCGGCGCGCGACTTTTGACGAAACCCGCGCGGCCTGCGCCGTCTCACCAGTTCGAAGGATTCCATGAGCCTCCAATGCGGCATCGTCGGCTTGCCTAACGTCGGCAAGTCCACTCTATTCAATGCTTTGACCAAGGCGGGTATTGCCGCCGAGAACTATCCGTTCTGCACCATCGAGCCGAATGTCGGCGTGGTCGAAGTGCCGGACGCGCGCCTCACCGCGCTCGCCGAAATCGTGAAGCCCGAGCGTATCCTGCCGGCCGTCGTCGAGTTCGTGGATATCGCGGGTCTCGTCGCGGGCGCGTCGAAGGGCGAAGGTCTCGGCAATCAGTTCCTCGCGAACATCCGCGAGACGGATGCGATCACGCACGTCGTGCGCTGCTTCGACGACGAGAACGTGATCCACGTCGCGGGCAAGATCGATCCGCTGGACGATATCGGCGTCATTAACACGGAACTCGCGCTTGCGGATCTGTCGACGGTCGAAAAAGCGCTCACGCGTTATTCGAAGGCGGCGAAGTCGGGCAACGACAAGGAAGCGGGCAAGCTCGTCGCCGTGCTCGAAAAGGTGCGCGCGCAGCTCGACGAGGCCAAGCCGGTGCGTGCGCTTTCGTTGAACGAAGACGAGCAGGCGCTCATCAAGCCGTTTTGCCTCATCACGGCGAAGCCGACCATGTATGTGGCGAACGTGAAGGACGACGGCTTCGAGAACAACCCATATCTCGACGCCGTTCGCAAGCATGCGGACGCGGAGAACGCGCCGGTCGTCGCGGTGTGCGCGGCAATCGAAGCGGAAATCGCCGATCTGGACGACGCGGACAAGCAGGACTTCCTCGCCGACATGGGCATGGACGAGCCGGGTTTGAACCGCGTGATCCGGGCGGGTTTCAAGTTGCTTGGCTTGCAGACGTACTTCACGGCTGGCGTGAAGGAAGTGCGCGCGTGGACCATTCATATCGGCGATACGGCGCCTCAGGCCGCTGGCGCCATCCATACCGATTTCGAGCGCGGCTTCATTCGCGCGCAGACCATCGCGTTCGATGACTACGTCGCGTTCAAGGGCGAGCAAGGCGCGAAGGAAGCCGGGAAGATGCGGGCCGAAGGCAAGGAATACGTCGTGCACGACGGGGACGTGATGAACTTCTTGTTCAACGTTTGAGCGCCGTCAAGCGTCAAGAATCGTCAAATCGTCTTGCATGAAAAAGCGGAGTGCCCGATAAACGGGGCTCCGCTTTTTTCATGAGCGGTACCCGATAAAAATAAAGAGAGACAAAAAGAAGATGAAAGGACCCGCGTTTCTGCGTTCGCTCGCTCTCACGTGTTGCATTGCGTTGTCCGCGAGCGTCATCCCTTGCACACCGGCGTACGCGTACGCGAACAGCGCGAACGCGAACAGCTTCAACCCGCAACCTGACGAAAACGACCTCGACAGACATGGCCATTACGTCAACCGCGACGGCAACGTAATCCATGCGCCCTCTCGCTCGCGTTCGAGTGCGGTACCCGAAGGCGCGACCGCGCAGTGCCGCGACGGCTCGTACAGCTTCAGCCGCCACCACAGCGGAACGTGTTCGCGGCATGGCGGCGTGGCGCGCTGGCAATAGCCTGAGCACGCCCGAAGTACAATGACATTCGATCCCGCGTGGCACACGCGCCGGGAAGCGCGTCATATCGCGCCGACGATTCGCGTCGAATGCCGATAACGCGGCGTGCGCGTCCCGCACGCAGCCGCCCGCGCCCGGCGTTCGCACTCTTCACCACACCATTACAGACAACATCGACATGGCCCAATACGTCTTCACCATGAACCGCGTCGGCAAGATCGTCCCGCCGAAGCGTCAGATCCTGAAAGACATCTCACTCTCGTTCTTCCCCGGCGCGAAGATCGGTCTGCTCGGTCTCAACGGTTCAGGCAAGTCCACGCTCATCCGGATCATGGCGGGCGTCGATAAGGAAATCGAAGGCGACGCCACGCCGATGCCCAATCTGAACATCGGCTATTTGCCGCAGGAACCGCAACTCGATCCGCAACAAACCGTGCGTCAGGCAGTCGAAGAAGGTCTCGGCGATGTCTTCCAGGCAACCAAGAAGCTCGACGAAATCTACGCCGCTTACGCCGAGCCCGACGCCGACTTCGACAAGCTCGCCGCCGAGCAAGCGAAGTACGAAGCCATCCTCGCGACGAGCGACGGCGGCAGCCCCGAGCAGCAACTCGAAGTCGCCGCCGATGCGCTGCGCCTGCCCGCGTGGGACGCGACCATCGAACATCTTTCGGGCGGCGAAAAGCGCCGCGTCGCGCTGTGCAAGCTCCTGCTGCAAAAGCCCGACATGCTCCTGCTCGACGAACCGACCAACCACCTCGACGCCGAATCCGTCGAATGGCTCGAACAGTTCTTGACGCGCTATCCGGGCACCGTCGTCGCGGTCACGCACGATCGCTACTTCCTCGACAACGCCGCCGAATGGATTCTCGAACTCGACCGCGGTCACGGCATTCCATGGAAGGGCAACTACAGCAGCTGGCTCGACCAGAAGGAAGAGCGCCTGAAGCAGGAAGAATCGAGCGAATCCGCCCGCCAGAAAGCCATCAAGAAGGAACTGGAATGGGTGCGCCAAAATCCGAAGGGACGTCAGGCGAAGTCGAAGGCGCGCATCGCACGCTTCGAGGAACTCAACAGCCAGGAATATCAGAAGCGGAACGAAACGCAGGAAATCTTCATTCCCGTGGGCGATCGTCTCGGTAATGAAGTCATCGAGTTCAAAAACGTCAGCAAGGCGTATGGCGACCGGCTGCTGATCGACAACCTCAGCATGAAGATTCCGGCGGGCGCGATCGTCGGTATCATCGGGCCGAACGGCGCGGGCAAGTCCACGCTGTTCCGCATGCTGACCGGCAAGGAGCAGCCGGATTCCGGCGAGATCGTGCAAGGGCCGACGGTCAGGCTCGCCTATGTCGATCAAAGCCGCGACGCGCTTGGCGCCGACAAGACCGTGTTCGAGGAAATCTCCGGCGGCGCGGATGTGCTCACGGTTGGCAAGTACGAAACGCCGTCGCGCGCGTATATCGGCCGCTTCAACTTCAAGGGCAGCGATCAGCAGAAGCTCGTCGGCAATCTGTCGGGCGGCGAACGCGGACGTCTGCATCTGGCGAAAACGCTGATTGCGGGCGGCAACGTCTTGCTGCTCGACGAACCGTCCAACGACCTCGACGTCGAAACGCTCCGCGCGCTCGAAGACGCGTTACTCGAATTCGCCGGCTCGGTCATGGTGATCTCGCATGATCGCTGGTTCCTGGACCGTATCGCCACGCACATCATCGCGTTCGAAGGCGACTCGCACGTCGAGTTCTTCGACGGCAACTATCAGGAATACGAGGCCGACAAGCGCAAGCGGCTCGGCGAAGAAGCCGCGAGGCCGAAGCGTCTGCGCTACAAGCCGATCACGCGCTGATCCTTTGCGTGAACGGATGAGACGAGGAACGCGCGCGCCTATGCGCGCGCGCGCACCGACATCGGACACGAATGCGGCGACTGTCTGAGGCACGTCGCCGCCAGTCTTCACCGCATCTTTGCGACACGCTAGCGGCGCGACAGAGGCTGAAAAGTACGCGCTCACTTAAAAAAACGATGCACGCGAAACGGCTTACCACCGAGTGAGCCTCAGGCAGAACCAGTATTCGGGAGACATTGCAGATGGCGCGATCGAAAGCGCAACGGGGAGCGCTTTGGGCAGTCGGAATCGTCGTGGCGATCATCATCGTGGCGGTTGGCGGGTGGCTCTTCGTCGCGCATCAGATGAAGGAGCGCATTCTCGAAACGCTCGGGCCGAACGGCTCGGCCGAAGAGATCGATGTCGGCTTCGGCCACGTCACACTGTCGCGCGTGCGTCTGCGCGGCCCGCAGGACTGGCCCGCGAGCGACGCCATGCGCGCCGAGCGCATCGTGCTCGACATCGACATGCACGAAGCGCTGCGAAACCGCGTGCATCTGCATGGCGTGAGCGTGGACAACTACTATTTGTCGATCGTGCGTTCCGCCGATGGCCGCGTGCAGATTCTGCCCGGTCTCAAGGAAACCGCGCGCGTCGCCGACGCCAAGCCCGACGCGAAGGAAGACGCGCGCTCGCGGGAAGAGAAGCTCATCGATCGCGTGTCGTTCGAACGCGGCTCGATGGAGTTCTTCGATTCATCGGTGCAAAAGCCGCCGTATCGCGTGTTGATCAGCGATTCGCGTGCGACCATCGACCATCTGCATCTCCCCGCGCTCACCGACCGCACCAATCTGTCGATGTCCGGTTCGATCAAGGGTCCGTCGCACACGGGAACGGTTTCGTGGGGCGGCTGGATGGTCATCGCCAACAAGGATTCGCAGACGCGCGCCGTGCTGAGCGGCGTGGATATCGCGTCGCTCGACCCGTATCTGCTGAAAAAGGCCGGCGCGCGTGCGGCGGTGACGGGCGGGACCATCGACCTCACCGTGGACGCGAACATCCACGATTACCGCATTCACGCGCCCGGCACGCTTACGCTGAATCACTTGCAGATCAGCGACACCGGCAACGGACTCGACACCTTCCTCTCCATTCCGACGAAAGCCGCAGTCGCCGCGCTGAAAGACCGCAAGGATCAGATCAAGCTCGACTTCGTGCTCGACGGCGATCTGCGCGATCCGAAGTTTTCGCTGCAGGAAAGTCTGTCGAAGAAACTCGCCGCCGGTTTTGCGAAGGCGCTCGGTGTGAGCGTCGAAGGCGTGGCCAAAGGCACGGGCGATACCGTGCGCGGTATTGGCAACGCGCTCAAGAGTTTGCTCGGTCAGTAAGCGTCAGATAGGCACGGCGAGCGCGCGCAGCTTCGTTTCGGTTTCCATCGCGCCCGTGTAGTGGATGCCGTGCCAGCCGAGATCCGTCGCGGCCTGCGCGTTCTTCGCGTTGTCGTCGATGAAGACGAGTTCGTGCGGCTGAATGCCCGGCAGATGCTTTTCGATCTCCGCGCGCATCAGCGCGAAAATCTGCGGGTCGGGCTTGACGATTCCCACGCGCCCCGAAACGATGATCTCGCGAAACCGCCGCAACACGTCGAAGCGTTCCCACGCATACGGGAACGTCTCCGCCGACCAGTTCGTCAGGCCAAATAGCGGCACGCCTTCCGCGTCCAGCCGGTCGACGAGCGCCACGCCCTCTTCCAGCACGCCCGACACCATCTCGTGCCAGCGCGCATAGAACGCGCGAATCAGCGCTTCGTGATCGGGATAGCGCGCGATCAGTTCGGCGGTGCCTTCTTCTATGGTCTGCCCGCCGTCCTGCTGCACGACCCAATCCATCTTGCAGACGTTGTCGAGAAACCAGCGGCGCTCGGTTTCGTCCGGAATCAGTTGCCGGTACAAATACTCGCGGTCCCAGTCGATCAACACGCCGCCGAAGTCGAATACGACTGCCTTGATGGTCATGGTTTTGCTGCTCCTTCTTATTTTCGGATCAGATAGCCTGCGTGCGTTTTTCGAGCCACGCCAACGCCGTGCCCGACACGTGCGGCGACACGCGCCGGCGCACTTCCTCGTGATACGCGTTGAGCCACGCGCGCTCGTCCTCGCGCAGCAAGGCCAAGTCGATGCAGCGGGTATCGATCGGGCAGAGCGTGAGTGTTTCGAAGTCGAGGAAATCGCCGAATTCGGTCTTGCCCGCGCTTCGGTTCAGCACCAGATTCTCGATGCGAATGCCCCACTTGCCCGGCCGATAGATGCCCGGCTCGATGGACGTGATCATGCCCTCTTCCATCGCCGTCCAGCTTTCGGCGGGCGCGTAGTGCGAGATGACCTGCGGGCCTTCATGCACGTTCAGAAAGTAGCCGACGCCGTGCCCGGTCCCGTGCCCGTAGTCCGCGCCGGCTTCCCAGATCGGCGCGCGCGCGATGGAATCGAGCATTGGCGAACGGATGCCACGCGGAAAGCGTGCGCGCGACAGCGCCATCGTTCCTTTCAGCACGATGGTGAAATCGCGCTTGTGTTCAGCCGTGATCTCGCCGACGGGAACCACGCGTGTGATGTCCGTCGTGCCGCTCACATACTGTCCGCCCGAATCGATCAAGAGCAAGCCATTGCCTTCTATCACCGAATGCGACGCTTCGGTTGCGCGGTAGTGCGGCATCGCGCCGTTGGCATTGAAGCCCGCGATAGTGCCGAAGCTCAGCGTCACGAAGCCCGGACGCCGCGCGCGCGCCGCCGTGAGCTTTTCGTCGATGGTGAGTTCCGTAATGCGCTCGCGGCCCAGCGCATTTTCGAACCAGGCGAAGAATTCGGCGAGCGCCGCGCCGTCCTGTTCCATCGTCGCGCGGATATGCTCGGCTTCCGCCGCCGTCTTTTGCGACTTCGCGAAGGTGGACGGATTCACGCCTTCCACGATCGTCACCGCCGAGGGCACTTGCTCCAGCAAACCATGCGTGATGCGGCGCGGGTCGATCAGGAGCGTGGCGCCGGCGGGCAGCGCGGCGAGTGCGCGGGGCGCATCGGCGTAAGGCGCGACGCGCACGTTGTCGCGCGCGAGCGATTCCTCGAGCTCGGCCGACACCTTGCCATCAGCGATGAAGATCGTCGCGTCGTCACTGCCGATCAACGCATGCGCGACGAACACGGGGTTGTAGCTGACATCGCCGCCGCGCAGATTGAAGATCCACGCGAGATCGTCGAGCGTGGACACGAAGTGCCACTGCGCGTTTTTTGCGCGCAAGGCTTCGCGCACCTGCGCGAGTTTGTCCGCGCGGCTCACGCTGGCGTGCGGCGCGGCATGTTCGTAGATGGGCGCGTCAGGCAAACCAGGACGCGTCGGCCAGATGGAATCGAGCAGATCGACATCCGTGCGCAGTACGATGCCGCGTGCCTTCAGCGCATCCGCAAGCGAGCGCGCCGCCGCCACGCCGAGCACGGCGCCATCGACACCGACGACATCGCCCGAATCGACATGCGCCGCCAGCCATTCGACGTGCGGCGCGGTTTGCTGGCCGCCCATCATCTTCATGAGCACGATGCCGGTGCCCGCCAGTTGCGCCTCGGCTTGCGTCCAATAGCGGCTGTCCACCCAGACGCCCGCGAAATCCGCCGTCACCACGAGCGTGCCGACCGAACCGGTGAAGCCGGACAGCCATTGCCGCCCTTGCCAGCGCTCCGGCAGATATTCGGAAAGATGCGGGTCTGCCGACGGAATCAGCACGGCGGCAAGATTGTCGAGCGCCATCTGGCCGCGCAGCGATTCAATGCGCCGGGCGAACTCGGCTGCGTCGGGAATGGCGGAATGTGCGATGCGGTCGTTCATGAAGTCACCTGCATGGAATGCGTGAGGAAGCGCCGGCGAGCGCGGGTTTAGCGACGCGCGGCAAGGCCGACTGTCACCGTCACGACGACGAGCGCGAACACCGTGCACGCGAACCATTCGAGCGTATCGCCGTCGTGATACAGGTTGATGATATTGCCGAACATGCGCGCGACGATTATCGCCAATATGCCCGCGACGATGGCCGTCCAGATGCGCCCCGCCGCGCCTGTGCCCACGCGCCCCGCGCGCCGCAGCGGATGCAGCCACCAACCCGTCGCGCCGATTACCGCGCCCAAAAAGATCAAGCCCGTCCAGCCCATCAGCTACCGCGCCCCTTTGATTGCGTCTGAACCGGCGCCGCGCGCCGTTAGCGGTCGAGTTTAGGGGGCCAGGTTGGCGATGGCAAGTGCGTTTCCTTGAACGATTTATGCGACTAAGCTTAAAAATGAAAATATGCCGGGCCGGTAAAATGACCGCTTTAGCCACGCTGATTTAAGGGCGATACTCTAAGGAGTCATTGCCCAAGTTCGCGGCATCGATTTAATGGGTTTACAGCGGAAATAAAGCACCATGTTTGAGAAAAGCCTCATATCGCTAAACGGTCTGGAATTCATCATGACCTACCGCGGTTCCACGCTGGAGCGGCGTGAAAATCTGCGCGGCATATTGCGCCATCTCGATTCGACTTATTCCGACTACATGATTTATCTCATCGAAGCCGATGCCACGCCCACCTTCCACTGGTCGGGCCTCGGCGACGAAAAGATCAGGCATGTCTTCGTATGCGACAACGGCCCCTTTCCGAAGGCGCGCCTATGCAATCTGGGCGCGCGCATGTGCACCGGCGACATCATTTGTTTCCATGACGCGGACATGATTTCCAACCCGGATTATCTGCCGCTTTGCATCAACGCAATTCGTCATGGAACGGCAAGCGACGCACTTTGCCCATTCACGAACGTGATTAACGTTACGGGTGTTTATCGCGATGCATTCATTGCTTCCGGAGATTACGCAATACTAAAACCGTTTCTCGAAAGCGACCGGCCCGAAGAAATGGAAATTCTCTATGCGAATACGCCGGGCGCCATCGTGC
The DNA here is from genome assembly GCF_031450995.1 of Caballeronia sp. LP006. NCBI lineage: Bacteria > Pseudomonadati > Pseudomonadota > Betaproteobacteria > Burkholderiales > Burkholderiaceae > Caballeronia > Caballeronia sp. LP006. Next base: position 33,556 of record NZ_JARTVW010000005.1, read on the forward strand.
TCATAAAACGCTCGGATTACATGCGCGTCGGCGGCTACGATCCGCGCTTCATTGGCTGGGGCGGCGAAGATGACGACCTGCTCACGCGCGCGGTGCGGCTCGGCGTTCGCTGGCATTCCGTGCCCGATGCAAACGCGTCGCTGTTCCATCTGCATCACGACAATACTTCGCGGCACGCGGCCATTGCCGCCGCCGAACGAAATCGCGAAGCGGCTGCCGAGACGCATGCATTGTCGCAAGAGGAACTCGAAGCGCGCGCCGCCGAGCTGGCAAAGTACTTCGATTGAGCGCGGCGCTGCGTCCTGGCGTCGCACGAGCGTGCGGCTTCGCGCCAGCTGCAAGCGGCGCGAGCGAACACCAGCCATCCCCTATGCCGCCTATAAATGAAGAGATTGGTAAAACGCTATAATATTGCGCTATCTGAAAGGCCATCGGCTTAGGCCCATTACATGCAGCTCCTCACGATCGGAATCAATCACCACACTGCGCCTGTCGCCTTGCGCGAACGCGTGGCGTTTCCGCTCGAACAGCTGAAGCCCGCTCTGGGCGCGCTGAAGGACATCTGGCTTGGGCCGCTCGCCAAGGTTTCGCCCGAAGCGGCGATCCTCTCGACCTGCAATCGCACCGAACTTTACTGCGCCACCGACGACGCCGCCGCGCGCGACGCCGCCATTCAGTGGATGTCGAAGTACCACAATCTCCCCGTCTCGGAACTCGCGCCGCACGTCTACGCGCTGCCGCAGTCCGAGGCCGTGCGCCACGCCTTCCGCGTCGCCTCGGGGCTGGATTCAATGGTGCTCGGCGAAACGCAGATCGTCGGACAAATGAAGGATGCCGTGCGCACCGCATCGGAAGCGGGCGCGCTCGGTACTTATCTCAACCAGTTGTTTCAGCGCACCTTCGCGGTCGCCAAAGAAGTGCGCTCCACGACCGAGATCGGCGCGCAGTCCGTTTCCATGGCCGCCGCCGCCGTGCGACTCGCCCAGCGCATCTTCGAAAACATTTCGAGTCAGCGCGTGCTTTTCATCGGCGCGGGCGAAATGATCGAACTCTGTGCCACGCACTTCGCCGCGCAGAATCCGCGCGAACTGGTGGTCGCAAACCGCACGGCCGAACGCGGCGAAAAGCTCGCCGAACGTTTCAACGGCCGCGCCATTCCGCTTTCCGAGCTGCCCACGCGCATGCACGAGTTCGACATCATCGTGTCGTGCACGGCGTCGACGCTGCCTATCATCGGGCTGGGCGCGGTCGAACGCGCGGTGCGCGCGCGCCGGCATCGGCCAATCTTCATGGTCGATCTCGCCGTGCCGCGCGATATCGAGCCGGAAGTCGGCAATCTGCAGGACGTGTTCCTCTATACCGTCGACGACCTCGGCGCGATCGTGCGCGAAGGCAATGCGTCGCGGCAAGCTGCCGTCGCGCAAGCCGAAGCGATCATCGAAACGCGTGTGCAGAATTTCATGCAGTGGCTGGATGCGCGCAGTATCGTGCCGGTCATCCGCCACATGCATACACAAGCCGACGCGCTGCGCCGCGCCGAAGTCGAACGCGCGCGCAAGCTGCTCGCGCGCGGCGACGATCCCGCCGCCGTGCTCGAAGCATTGTCGCAATCGCTCACCAACAAGCTCATTCATGGTCCGACGCACGCGCTCAATCGCGCGACCACGGAAGAGCGCGCCCAGCTCATCGACCTGATGAGCGGCTTCTACCGCCACGGTTCGTCCGACAAGCCGCAAGACGACACGCCTTCGGCGCCTGAATCGTCGCAGTCTCCGGACCGTTAGCGGCTTTCCTCGCTGTTCTCCAATGCCGCGCGGCGCTGACGCGCAGGCATTTCTGATTCCACAATTCTCCGGAGCATCGCTCCAACTCCGCCCGATGAAAACGAGCATGCAAAGCAAGCTCGACCAGCTTGCAAAACGGCAGGTCGAACTCAACGAATTGTTGAGCCGCGAAGACGTGACCGCCGATATGGATCAGTATCGGAAACTCACGCGCGAACATGCGGAAATCAGTCCGGTCGTCGAGCAGTACGCGCTCTGGCGTCAGGCGCTCAACGACGAAGCGACCGCGCAGGAATTGCTGTCCGATCCGTCGATGCGAGATTTCGCCGAAGAGGAAATCGGCGAAGCGCGCGAACGCATGGCGACGATCGAAAGCGATCTGCAGACCATGCTGCTGCCGACCGATCCCAACGACGAGCGCAATATCTTCATCGAAATTCGCGCGGGCACGGGCGGCGACGAATCCGCGCTGTTCGCGGGCGACCTGCTGCGCATGTATCTGCGCTATGCGGAGCGCAACCGCTGGACCGCCGAAACCATGTCCGAGAGCGTGTCCGACTTGGGCGGCTACAAGGAAGTGATCGTGCGGATTGCGGGCCACGGCGCCTTCTCGCGGCTCAAGTTCGAGTCGGGCGGGCATCGCGTTCAACGTGTGCCGGCGACGGAAACGCAGGGGCGCATCCATACGTCCGCGTGCACGGTCGCGGTCATGCCGGAAGCCGATGAAATCAGCGAAGTGGTGATTAATCCAGCGGATCTGCGTATCGATACCTTCCGCGCGTCGGGCGCGGGCGGGCAGCACATCAACAAGACCGATTCGGCCGTGCGCGTCACGCACTTGCCGACCGGAATCGTCGTCGAATGTCAGGACGACCGCTCGCAGCACAAGAACAAGGATCGCGCGCTGAAGGTGCTCGCCGCGCGCATCAAGGACAAGCAGTATCACGAGCAACACGCGAAGGAAGCGGCGACGCGCAAGAGTCTGATCGGTTCAGGCGACCGCTCCGAGCGCATTCGCACCTACAATTTTCCGCAAGGGCGCATGACGGATCACCGCATCAATCTGACGCTCTACAAGCTCGAATACATCATGGACGGCGATATCGACGAACTGATCGGCGCGCTCGTGAGCGAGCATCAGGCGGAATTGCTCGCGGCGCTCGGGGAAACCGAGTGACGACCGCAGTCGATCTGCTGCGTGCGTGTGCGCTGCCCGCGCTCGAAGCGCGCGTCTTGCTGATGCACGTGCTCGGCTGGCGACGCACGCAGTTGATCACGCGCGACCGCGAAGCGCTTGGCGCCATCGCGGTTAGCCGCTTCGAGGCGCTCGTCGCGCGCCGTGTCGCGGGAGAACCGATCGCGCAGCTGACTGGAACGCGTGAATTTTTCGGGCTCGAATTCGACGTGACGCCCGATGTGCTGATTCCGCGCCCGGAAACCGAATTGCTGGTGGAAACGGCGCTCGACGCCATCGCGAATACGCCGAACGCGCGCGTGCTCGATCTCGGCACGGGAACCGGCGCCATTGCGGTTTCGCTCGCGCATGCACGGCCCGACGCGCGCGTGTGGGCCGTGGACCGCTCAGGCGCCGCGCTGGATGTCGCGCGTCGCAATGCAGAACGGCTGCTCGATCCGGCGCGCGCGGGCGGGCCGCTCGCGTTCGTCGAAAGCGACTGGACCGCGAAGGTCGATCCTTCGCTGCTCTTCGAAGCCATTGTGAGCAATCCGCCGTATATCGCAAGCGACGATCCGCATTTGCAGCAAGGCGATCTGCGCTTCGAGCCGCGCGACGCGCTCACCGATGACGCCGACGGTTTGTCCTGCATCCGGACCATTATCGAGAGAGCGCCGTTTCTGCTTGCGCGCCGTGGCGTGCTGTGGCTCGAACACGGCTACGATCAGTCCGACGCCGTGCGCCGACTGCTCACGGCGCGCGGTTTCACCGATGTGCATTCGCTGCGCGATCTGGCGGGAATCGAGCGCATCAGCGGCGGCGTTTTCAATGCCTGAGCGCGGCGGGCGAGCCAGGCAGCGGTCAGCCCGGAATAGCGAAATCCGCTATCATTTCAACACTTAGTCCCCACCGACATCAAAGCGCAGGAACATCATGGAAACGCAAGAACGCATCAAGCAACTCGTCGATCAAAACGCGGTCGTCCTCTTCATGAAGGGCACGGCGCAGTTCCCGATGTGCGGTTTCTCCGGCCGCGCCATCCAGGTGCTGAAGGCGTGTGGCGTCGATCAGATCACGACCGTGAACGTGCTCGAAGACAACGAAATTCGTCAGGGCATCAAGCAATTCTCGAACTGGCCGACCATTCCGCAGCTTTACGTGAAGGGCGAGTTCATCGGCGGCTCGGACATCATGATGGAGATGTACGAATCCGGCGAACTGCAACAGCTCTTCGCCGCTGCCTGAAGTCATCTTCGAAGTGAACGCGCCTGCCGCCCGACGACGGCTCATCGTCGCCATCACGGGCGCCACGGGCGCAATTTACGGCGTGCGTCTGCTTGAAACGTTGCGCCGTGTTCCCGGCGTGGAAACGCATCTGCTCGTTTCCAGCGCCGGCTGGCTCAATATCCAGCACGAGCTGGAACTCGATAAATCCACGGTTCACGCGCTCGCGGACGTTGTTCATAACGTGCGCGATGTCGGCGCGAGCATCGCGTCCGGCTCGTTTTCCACAGAAGGCATGATTGTCGCGCCGTGCTCCATGCGAACGCTGGCAAGCATCGCGCACGGACTCTCCGACAATCTCATCACGCGCGCGGCGGATGTCGTGCTCAAGGAGCGTCGCCGTCTGGTGCTGCTGGTGCGCGAAACGCCGCTCAACCTCGCGCATCTGCGCAATATGACCGCCGTGACGGAAATGGGCGGCGTAATTTTTCCGCCGCTGCCGGCGTTTTATCAGAAGCCGGCAAGCATCGACGAGATGGTGGATCACACCGTCGCGCGCGTGATCGATCTGTTCCAGATCGCATCGCCGGCCGCCGCTGCATGGGAAGGAATGCGCGGCGAAGCGGACTGAGCGTCGATTCGATTGCAAACGCCGACGACACAATTCATTGCTTCACCGGCCGTTTATTTCCGCTAATACCGGCCGTACATTGGTGGCATCCAACTCAATGCGCGACGCCATGACTTCCCTTCCCTCCGTTTTCATTTCCCACGGCGCGCCGACGCTGCCTATCGACCCGTCGATGCCTTCCGGCGAATTCGCCTCGCTCGCTGAAACGCTGCCGCGCCCGCGCGCCATCCTCATGCTTTCGGCTCACTGGGGCACGACGCAACCCGTTGCGAGCATCGCCGAGCGGCCGGAAACCATCCACGATTTCTACGGTTTTCCGCGCGCGCTCTATGAACTGCGCTATCCCGCGCCCGGCGCGCCCGATCTCGCCCGCAACGCCGCCGCGCTGCTCGGCGAGCACGGCATTGCTGCGAGCACGACGGAGCACGGCCTCGATCACGGCGCGTGGGTGCCGCTTCTGCTCATGTTTCCCAACGCCGACATCCCAGTCGCGCAACTTTCCATTCAACCGCGCCTCGATGCCGCGCATCACTTTGGTATCGGCCGGGCGCTGCGCGATTTGCGGCGTGACGGCGTGATGATCGTCGGTTCCGGGCAAATCACGCATAATCTGCGCATGGCGGATTTCGGCGCGCGTCCCGAAGATGCCGATCCGCGCGTCGATGAGTTCACGCATTGGTTCGAGGCGCGTCTTGCCGATCGCGACATCGACGCGCTGCTCGACTATCGCGCCCGCGCGCCGCACGCCGCGCTGATGCATCCGACCGACGAGCATCTGCTGCCGGTATTCGGCGCACTAGGCGCTGCGGCGGATGACTATCAGTTGCGCATACAGTCGCTCGGCACTTTCCAGCGCGCGCTCGCCATGACGAACTACGTGTTCGCGGACGCCTGAGGCCTGAACGTACGAGTCGAGCAGGAAAGAACGAAGCCCGCCTGATTGCTCAGGCGGGCTTCGTTTTACCGCTTCTCGTCGACGATCTGTTTACGCGCCGACTTCGTGCTGAATGTCTTCGTGCGCTTCGCGTTCATCCAGATAGTCCGTCCTATAACCGGTGTGCACGCCCCAGAAGTAAAACACGAGCGCGAGCACGGCGACGAGCGCCATGTCCCAGCCATACGGCAACACGCCACTTCCGCCGAATTCCTTGCTGCCGATGAGCGACATGACGGCCATCGTCGGCAGATACGCCACCAGCCACCACGCGGCTTTCAGATCGCGGCCCCATCCCGCGAAGCCGGTCTTGCCCTGGAAGTAGAAGTACACGGGCAGCGCGACGACCATCAACAGGATGATTTCGCCGGTCAGCGGCCACTTTGCCCAGTACAGGACAAGCGACGCGCAGACGAACGCGAACGGCGCGACCAAGCCCATTAGCGGCAAGCGGACCGGCCGTTCCAGATCCGGCGCGGCGCGGCGCAGCGCCATCAGGCTCACAGGCCCGGTGAGATAGGAAATGACCGTAGCCACCGAAATCACCGCCGCCAGCGTGCCCCAACCACGGAAGAAGAACAGGAACACGAACGCGACGAACAGGTTGAACCACATCGCGGGACGCGGCACGCCGTAGAACGGATGCACGTTGCCGAATATCTTCGGCATCGTGTTGTTGCGCTCCATCGCGTAAATCATGCGCGTGGTCGTCGCCATGTAGGTGGTGCCGGTGCCGCTCGGGCTCACGAAAGCATCGACATAAAGAAGCACGGCGAGCCAGTTCAAATTCAGCGCCAGCGCTAGTTCTGCGAACGGCGACGCGAAGTTGAAATGCGACCAGCCCTTCGCGACATCGGCGGGATTGACCGCGCCGATGTAGGCCACTTGCAACAACACGTAGATCACGAGCGCGATCAGAATCGAGCCGATCACGGCGAACGGGATGCTCCGCGACGGATTGCGCGCCTCGCCCGCGAGATTGACCGGGCTCTGAAAGCCGTTGAAGCTGAACACAATGCCGCTCGTCGCCACCGCCGTCAGCACGGCCGGCCAGCCATAGGGCGCGAAGCTCGACACCGTGCCGAAGTTCTCGGAATGGAACCCTGTATAGATGAGGCCGGCGATGGTCAGGCCGGGAATCAGGAACTTGAAAACAGTGATTGTCGAGTTGGCGCGCGCGAACACCTTCACGCCCCAGTAGTTGAGCATGAAGTACACGACCACGAGCAGCGCCGAGAGGATCAGCCCTGAAGTCGTGAGCGTTTCGTTCACGAAGAGCGCATGCGCCCATTCATAAGGCCACGTGCTCATATATTGAATGGATGCCTCGGCCTCGATCGGAATGACCGAGACGATGGCAATCCAGTTCGCCCAAGCGCTGATGAAACCGACGAGCGCGCCATGCGAATAGCGCGCGTAACGCACCATGCCGCCGGATTCGGGAAACGTCGCGCCCAACTCCGCGTAAGTAAGAGCGATCGCCATGATGACGACCGCGCCGATCACCCACGCGACCATGGCTGCGGGACCGGCGATCTTGGCCGCTTTCCACGCGCCGAACAACCAGCCTGAACCGATGATGGAACCGAGGCCGGTAAGCATGAGTGCTATCGGCCCGATATTTCGTTGTATCGAACTCTTCACATTGTTCTCCAGTGTCTCTCGCCTTGCGCTTGGAGGTCAGGCGCACGAATGCACATCCGCCGCGCGCGATGCCGGCCCACGGTCCGGTGATAGGGCGATTTTGGTGCAACCTTGGCAGGTTGGCGCGTAGTGTAACGGTTGCACCTTTCGAATGCAGCGAAGGATTGTCAGCTTTCATCAGTTTTTGCGCGATGAAAGCTACCACACGGCGGTGATAGACAGTTGGCAGTGAAATTATGAAAGATTCGTAAGTTACGTTGCGATATCTCAAAAAGTCCCTGCGCGGCAGTCGGATATTATTTGACCGCGAAAACGATTAGCCGTATAAACCTTCTTGCAGGATTTCAAGTGGCGAGTGACTTGTGGTTCTTTCGTAGTTCGCCATCGCGGTACTCCGGTTGGTCCCATTGCCCCTTCCTTGATCTTCATGCACCCTTGGCTTCGGCCTCATTCATCAATTTTTTGGAATAAGTAACATGGAAACCGGTACCGTCAAGTGGTTTAATGACGCAAAGGGCTTTGGCTTCATCACCCCGGATGGCGGCGGCGAAGATCTGTTCGCACACTTCTCGGAAATCCGCATTGAGGGTTTCAAGACACTTCAAGAAAACCAAAAGGTTACCTACGAAGTGAAGACTGGCCCCAAGGGCAAGCAAGCAGCGAACATCAAGCCGGCGTAAGTTTTTATCCGGCTTAAAGAAAACCCCGCCTCGGCGGGGTTTTTTGCATCTGGAACGAGCGCGATCAGGTAAAGACGCGTTGCGCGTAAATACCGAGGCCCGTCGCCACGCTGGCAAGTCGATCGCCGAATACGGCTCGTGCGCCGGGAAAAGCCGCCGCGAGCGCATCGGACAGAAAGCGCAAACCGGTGGTGCCGCCCGTGAAGTACACGGCGCCGACATCCGCGTTCGCCACGCCCGCGCGTTTCACCGTTTCCAGCGCCGCTTCGACGATACGCCGCGTCTCGTCCGCGCCCGCTTCGATCAGCTGCGCTTCGTCGAATGCGACGCGCAGCGCTTCCTCCACCTCTTCCATGTCGATCTCGGTTACGCCGCCCGCCGCCACGTCGATCTTCGCTTCCTCAGCGTGCGCGGTTAGCGCATGACCAAGCCTGCGATCGACGACGCGCATCAGCCGGTCATGCAGACGCGGTTCGGTGTAAAGGTGGCGCATCAGTTGCAATTCGCTCACGCGCTTGGGCGTGTAGACGGTATTGATCAGATGCCACGTCGCCAGATCGAAATACACGCGGTTCGGCACTTCGCGCCCTTGCGGATCGAGCGTCTGATAACCGAGTTCGCGCAAAACGGTCGTCAGCTCGACGCGCCGGTCGAAATCCGTGCCGGCCACGTGCACACCGTGATGCGCGAGGACATCGCTTTTTCGGTCTAGCTGGCGAGCGCGCTCGGGCCCCACGCGAACGAGTGAGAAGTCGGACGTACCGCCGCCGATATCCGCGACCAGCACGAGCCCTTCCTGTGTCAGGCGCGCTTCGTAATCGAATGCGGCGGCGATCGGTTCGTATTGAAAGTGAATCTCGCGCAAGCCGATGGCGTGCGCGCACGCTTCGAGTTGCGACTGCGCGAGGCGGTCGGCGCGCGGATCGTCATCGACGAAAAAGACCGGACGGCCGAGAACCGCGCGATCGAGCGGACTTGGCGAGACCGCCTGTGCTTTCTGCTTCAGATGCTGCAGAAAAAGCGTGATGACGTCTGTGTACTTGATGGCGGAGCCGTCGCCGAGATCGGTGCTAGTGTCGGCGAGCGGCGAGCCGAGAATGCTTTTCATCGAACGCATGAGGCGGCCGTCGAAGCCGTCTATATACGATTCGAGCGCGGCGCGGCCATAGGACTGGCTGTTTTCGTCCGTGTTGAAGAAGACGGCCGTCGGAAGCGTGGTTGCCTCGCCCTCGACGGGAGCCAGCCGGATCGAATGGCCACCCTGCGTCTGCGCCTGAATCGCGGCAGGCACGGCGACGGCGGAATTCGACGTGCCAAAATCGATCGCACAGTAGGTCATGGACATCGAGGCAGCGTTACGAGGCAACGCCGCATTCAAAAGTGGACAGGGTTTGTAGCATGTTCGGCGGCATGCATCAACCGCATTCGAACCCGTCTGGAACCGCCACGACGCTTCAACCGGCGCGGAATGCAACTTGCTCGCCAAAGCGGCAATTTATTCACTGTTGCGCGCGCGGATGCGGCGGGCACGAGCTAATGAACGACACTACCTTACCGCAGGAAAATCGTTCGACTGCGAGCGCCAGCGATCGATCCGACATCATAGAAACCGATTTACCGGGACGGCTCGATCGTCTGCCCTGGGGACGATTTCATACGTTGATCGTATTCGCGCTCGGCATCACGTGGCTGCTCGACGGGCTCGAAGTCACGCTCGCGGGCGCGGTGGCGAGCGCATTGAAGTCGAGCCCGGCGCTGCACTTCAACAACACGGATGTCGGCATTGCCGGCAGCGCGTACATTGCAGGCGCGGTGGTCGGCGCGCTTGGCTTCGGCTGGCTCACCGACCGGCTCGGACGACGCAAGCTCTTCTTCATCACGCTCTTTCTCTACGTGGCCGCGACCGCCGCAACCGCGTTCTCATGGGATCTCGCAAGTTTCGTGCTGTTCCGCTTTCTGACGGGCGCGGGCATCGGCGGTGAATACACGGCCATCAATTCCACGATCCAGGAATTCACGCCCGCGCGTTTGCGCGGCTGGACCGATCTCGCCATTAACGGCACGTTCTGGATTGGCGCGGGCATTGGCGCGGCCGGTTCGCTCGTTTTGCTCGATCCGGGCCTGATGCCGCCCGATTGGGGCTGGCGCGGGTGCTTTCTGATCGGCGCAGCGCTCGGTCTCACCATTCTCTTCATGCGGATGTGGGTGCCGGAAAGTCCGCGCTGGCTCATCACGCATAACCGCGTCGATGAAGCGAAGCAGATTGTCGAGGACATCGAAGCGCATTTTCGCAAGCACGGCGTCGAAATACCGAACACGCCGATCAAGCCGCTGCGCCTAAAGATGCGCGAGCACACGCCACTTTCGGAAGTCGCGCACACGCTGTTTCATGTGCATCGGAGCCGCTCGCTGGTCGGCCTCATGTTGATGACCGCGCAGGCGTTCTTCTACAACGCAATCTTTTTCACTTACGCGCTTGTGCTGACGGACTTCTATCACGTGCCGGGCGATCACATCGGCTGGTACGTGCTGCCGTTCGCAGCGGGCAATTTTCTCGGCCCCGTTCTGCTCGGCAAGCTATTCGACGTGCTTGGCCGACGCCGGATGATCGCCTTCACTTACGCGATCTCGGGCGTGCTGCTCACGATCAGCGGATGGATGTTCATGCACGGAATGCTTTCCGTGACCACGCAGACCATAGCCTGGATGGTAATTTTCTTCTTCGCGTCGGCGGCGGCGAGTTCGGCCTATCTGACGGTCAGCGAGACGTTTCCGCTGGAGATTCGCGCGCTTGCCATCGCCGTGTTTTATGCGTTCGGTACGGCGCTCGGCGGGATCATCGGGCCGGCGCTGTTCGGGCAACTCATCGATACGCATCAGCGTGGCGCGGTGTTCGTCGGCTATCTGATCGGCTCGGCGCTGATGATCGCGGCCGCCGTCGTGGCCGGCATCTGGGGCGTGGCGGCGGAGCGCAAGTCTCTGGAAGATGTTGCGCGGCCGCTGTCATCGGCGGATGAGGGGTGATGTCGTACACATCCGCAGTCAAGCGCACCCGCGCCGCGTAAGCCTGGCTTCACTCGAAACCCTTTCCCCACGCGCCTTCGAACGAGGTCTCGCCCAGCGCCTTGCGTGCTCGCGGCGCGGCCTCGCGTTCGCGAAGCGCGTCGTCGAGAAGATTCGCGTCGCCGTGATGACCGACTGCGACCATCGCGATGATCTCCACCTCCGGCGGAATCTCGAACGCCGCGCGGAACGCGTCGCGATCGAAGCCGCCCATCTGATGCGTCGCGAGTCCGAGCGCGTGCGCCTGGAGCACGAGCGCCATCGCGGCCGCGCCGGTGTCGTAGAGCGCGGTGCGGCTGACATCGCCCTTCGGCGTGAGCGTCGACGCAGTCACGCAGACCAGCACGGGCACGCGAACATTCCATGTCCGATTGGACGGCGCGAGGGTTTCGAACGCGCGCTGGAACGCGGCTTCGTCGCGATGCCGATCGAACGCGATGAAACGCCAAGGCTGCAAATTGCTCGATGAAGGCGCCCAGCGCGCCGCTTCGAGCAGGCTATGCAGATGCTCGCGGCTCAGCGGCGCGGCGGAGAACGCGCGCGGGCTCCAGCGGCCCGCGAGTAGTTCGTGGATATCGACTTCGGTTGCGGCGGGTTTGGCGGTCATCATTGGAATCCTTCAGCGATTGGAAGAAGCGAGGCCTGCCCATCACGATAACGGCTTGCAGCAGTCAACCGCACAACGCTACCACTTCAATTCAGCACCGTTGCCTCGCGCCGCCCTCAAAAGCGCAAACGGCGCGCATCGGCCCAATGCGCGCCGTTCAAGTATCGAACGACAAGGATAAGTCACGGACTCACACGTCCGCAAAAGTGCTCAAGTGGCGGCGACGCCCATCGACCGCCCCGCGCGATTGATCCGCAGCACCGTAACGGCTGCGACGAGGCAAAGACCGCCGGAGATCATCGTCGCCACGGTGTAGCTGCCGAGGCTCGACCGCAGCATGCCGCCGCCCAGCGCCGCGAACGCCGCGCCGAGCTGGTGCCCCGCCACGATCCAGCCGAAGACGATCGGCGCCGACTCCTTGCCGTAGACATCGGTGGCGAGGCGCACCGTCGGCGGCACGGTTGCGATCCAGTCGAGCCCGTAAAACACCGCGAAAAGCGGCAACCCAAAGAAGTCGATGCCAAACGCATACGGCAGATAGATCAACGACAACCCGCGCAGGCCGTAGTACCAAAACAGCAGCAGGCGCGCGTTGAAGCGATCCGAAAGCCATCCGGAAAGCGTCGTGCCGAACAAATCGAAAATGCCCATCGCCGCGAGCAAGGTCGCGCCTTGCACCTGCGTCATGCCGTAGTCGGAGCACATCGCGATCAGATGCGTGCCGACATAACCGTTCGTGCTCGCGCCGCAGACGAAAAAGCTGAAGAACAACAGCCAAAAATCGCGCGTCTTGCTCGCCATGCCGAGCGTGCCGAATGCGACCTTGATCGGATTTTTCGGCGGCGGAATGACGGCGGGCGGCGCGTCCGGGCTTTCGCCGACGGGTCGCAGCGCGACATCCGACGGACGCTCCGGCAGCAGCCATGCGACGAGCGGCACGACGACTGCGGTTGCTATAGCCACGACGAAAACCACCGGCCGCCAGCCGTGATGCTCCGACAACGCCGCGAGAAACGGCAGAAACACGAGCTGCCCGGTCGCCGAACTGGCGGTGAGAATGCCCATTGCAAGCCCGCGATGCGTCGTGAACCAGCGATTCACCACCGTCGCCGAAAGCGTGAGCGCCGCCACGCCCGTCGAGCCGCCGACCATCACGCCCCAGATCACGATCATCTGCCAGGGCGCGGTCATCATCGAGGAGAGGCCGACGCCCGCGGCCAAGGTCGCAAGCGCGGCGAGCAAGGTCGGACGCACGCCGAAGCGCTGCATGGCGGCAGCGGCGAATGGTCCGGTCAGTCCGTAAAGCGCAAGGTTGATCGAGATGGCGAGCGAAATGGTTCCGCGCGACCAGCCGAACTGTTTTTCGAGCGGCAACATCATCACGCTCGGCGTCGCGCGCGTGCCGGCCGCCGCCAGCAACACCAGGAAAACGACGCCCACTGCGATCCAGCCATAATGCACGCGGCCGCCAAGCCGTCCCGCTACCCAATTCATCGCTGCTCCGTTCCGTGAATTTCGTGTTTTACGCGCCGTGACGTTACCGACCTGTCACATCAGAGTTGCGAGCTTAGTTACCGATCGGTAACATGTCAAGACCCAAGCAATCTTCAAGGATGCGACTGTGACACGAACTCCCGCCGGCCAGCCGAAAACCCCTGCTCGCCGCAGTGTGCGAACCGACGGCGTGCAGGCTCGGGAACAATTGCTCGATGCCGCGCAGGAACTGTTTTATCGCGAAGGCATCCGCGCGATTGGCGTCGATGCCGTCGTCGAACGCGCGGGCGTCAACAAGATGAGCCTGTACCGGCGCTTCGCTTCGAAAGACGAACTCGTCACCGCGTATCTGCAGCGCATGGACGAAAGATTCCGCAAGCGCTTCGAGGCAAGCGTCGAGAAGCATCCGGGCGCGCCGGCCGAGCAACTCGTTCAATCGCTCGAGGATCTCGTCGGGCGCGCGTCGGCGCCGGATTATCGCGGCTGTCCGTTTCTCAACATCGCGTGCGAATTCGGCGATCCGGCGCATCCCGCGCGGCAATCCGTCGAGCGCAACAAGCACTATCTGATCACGCGGCTCACCGAGATTTCGGCTGCTGCGGGCGCCGCCGATCCCGTCGAACTGGCAGAATCGCTGGCGTTGCTCGTCGATGGCGTCTACGCGACGAGCCAGACTTACGGTCCCGGTTCGGGGCCGATGCGCGCGGCGCCTCGCATTGCGCGCACTTTGATCGACGCGGCCTGCAAGCCGCTTATTCAGGATGCACCATGAACGACCGTAGCACCCGCGAAGAAGAAGTGATCGCGGCCACGCGCCACTGGCTCACCCGCGCTGTCATCGGCTTGAACCTGTGTCCTTTTGCCAAGAGCGTGCATGTGAAGGGACAGATTCGCTATGTCGTGAGCGACGCGCGCGGCGTGGAAGATGTCGTCGCGGAACTCGCGGACGAACTGCGCCTTTTGCGCGAAAGCGATGCAAAAGACATCGACACGACGCTTTTCATCACGCCGCACGCCTTTGCGCACTTCACCGATTACAACGACGCGCTGTTCTTCGCCGACCGCTTGTTGAACGACATGGGCCTTGCCGGAGAACTGCAGATTGCGAGCTTTCATCCGCAATATCGATTCGAAGGCAGCGAGCCCGACGACATCGAGAACTATACGAATCGGGCGCCGTATCCCATCTTTCATTTGCTGCGCGAAGCGAGCATCGACCGCGCAGTGGATGCCTTTCCCGACGCCGCCGATATCTACGAACGCAACATGGAAACGCTGCGTCGCCTCGGTCACGAAGGTTTCGCGGCGTGGATGAAAAGCGACTGATCAGTGCGCGAAGAAGCGCTCGCGCAACTCGTCCAGCCCGAGCGTTTCAAGCACATCCGACAGCCGTTGCGCGGGCCGGGCGCGCGGCAAGTCCTTGAACTGAGCGATGATGAGCTCGTTTTTCATCGAATGTTCCCAGCCTACGAGTTCCGTCACGCTGACCTGATATCCGTGCGATTCAAGCTGCAGGCAGCGCAGTACATTCGTAATCTGGCTGCCGAATTCGCGCGTATGCAGCGGATGCCGCCACATCTCCGTCAGCACGTTCTTCGACAGCGCATGCCCCTTGTTCTTGCGCAGCACTGACGCGACTTCCGCCTGACAACACGGCACCACGACAATGTACTTCGCGTTCTTCTGCAGAGCGAACTGGATGGCGTCGTCCGTCGCGGTATTGCAGGCGTGCAGCGCGGTCACGACATCGATGGAATCCGGCAGCAGTTTCGATTCAATCGATTCGGCCACCGACAGATTCAGAAACGACATTCCCTCGAAATCCAGCCGCTTCGCCAATTCCTCCGATTTTTGAACAAGATTCTCACGCGTCTCAATACCGTAGATGTGTGACCGATCGCGCAGAGTCTTGAAGAACAGATCGTAGAGAATAAACCCAAGGTAAGACTTCCCCGCGCCATGGTCGACAAGCGACACCGAACCCTGGCGTTCGTGAACGTCGGCAAGCAGCGGTTCGATGAACTGATAGAGGTGATAGACCTGTTTCAGTTTGCGGCGGCTGTCCTGATTCATCTTGCCGTCGCGCGTGAGGATATGAAGTTCCTTCAGCAGTTCGATCGACTGACCTGGACGGATTTCGTGCTTTGTAGTGGGGTCGGGGGTGCCCGGAGCCGACGCGGAGGACTTCTTGGCCATCGTGAAAGTGACGTGGAAATTAAAAAACGAGGCTAGTTTGCGCCGAATGTGCGCTAACCGCTGGTTCTGCCGACTCGAAAGGAGAAGTTTACCCAAAAGCGCGAAGACGCTCTTGTTCCGCCCAAGTCGACCGGCGATGCAAGACGGCTAGAAAACGCTTGGAACACTTCGTGCATTGTCCGGTATGCGGATCTGGCCGGGACGATGCGCAGCGTGGGGAAGAAGCCCGGCGCGCCAATGCAGCAAGGAAGAGCAACAAGCAGGTAGCAAAGTCACGCCTCGACAACGCAGTACGCGTCGTCACCCGCGAGCGGCTTTCGTTACGTAACACCTAACACTCAGCGCGGCGATTGCGACTCGCCAGCGCCATGAACATGGAGAGGACGGCGATGGACGCGATCCCCGACAAGAAAGCAGAAAAGCAGTTTCAGGAGATGCTCGCGGCGCTGACCACGATGCCCGCCTGGAGCGAGAAGCAACAACTCGAACTTGAAATGGCTCGAGAGATTTCGGTGGAGATGCTGCGTCTCGCCGAATCGATGCGCGACGGCTCCACGGATATCGAATCGTGTCTGACCATGCTGAAGTACGCCAAGGTGATGGACTTCGTCCTGACCACTCTCGCCTCGCGCCGCGAGATCGCGCCGCAGACACTGCGCGTGATCTTCAAGCTGGCTGGCCTGAAGGTCGATGAAGCGTATCCCGGCTAACGCGGGCTAACTTTCGAGAGAACCGGTTCGTCTTTTAAGGCGCGCCGGTTTCAGCCTTTGCGACGTGTCATCAGACGCTCGGCCGACTTGCGCATGTGCCGCTGCATCGCGGCTTGAGCCTGCACCGCGTCCCGCGCTTCGAGCGCCTCGAGAATCTCGAGATGTTCGCCGAGCGCGGCCGCCCAGGTTTCCTCCCCCTCGAAATGTCCGCGTAACGTGGATGACAGCGGACTATGCCGTTCGTCATAGAGACTGCCCACTGTCCTGACCAGCACGTCGTTGCCCGACATCTGCGCGATCGCAACGTGAAACGCGCGGTCGGCGCTCATTGGCACTTGTCCCGCTTCGACTTCGCGCGCCATGGTCTCGTAGACGGCGCGTAGCGTCTTCAATGCCTTTGGCTTGGCAAACGGCGCGACATTCGCGGCAATCGCGCCTTCGATCACGCTGCGCGCATTCATGATCTCGATCGGGCTCTCGCCCAGTTCCGCCTCGGTGGCGGGCGGCTTCGCCACGGGCGTCGCGCAGATATAGACGCCCGAGCCCATGCGAATCTCGACTCGCCCTTCCAGTTCCAGCGCAACCAGCGCCTCGCGCACCGAAGGCCGCGACACGCCCAACGTCTGCGCGAGTTCGCGTTCGGAGGGCAACCGGCCGTTCGGCGCAAAGTCCTGCTGTTCGATCAGAGCGCGCAGCTTATCGGCGATCTGAAGGTAGAGGCGACGCGTTTCGACTGGTTTGACACTCACGTGCACACTCCTGCATGTCTCGGGGAAAACGTGGATTGTAATCAGCGGAAGGGTTGACGCACCGTACGAAGCGCGTTCGACCATTTTCAAACGCTTACAAGTGGCTTGACCAATTCCAATTCGAGCCACTAGTATGCATTTCGGTAAGGCCAGATGGGCCATATTTTTTACGGCTGTCTGGAACCGTTCCCAACGACAAAACCCCCTATGTACTTCGCCGTCGCATCGAGCGATGGCGCGATAGCCGCCCGACATGACCAATCCGATTCTCCAGTTCGGCACGAGCCGTTTTCTGCAAGCGCACGTTGACTTCTTCGTGGCCGACGCCGCGCGGCGCGATCCTGCGAAAGCGCTCGGCAAGATCACCGTCGTGCAGACCACGTCGAGTCCTGACAGCCGCGCGCGCGTCGATGCGCTGCGCGCCACGGGCCGCTATCCGGTACGCATTCGCGGACGCGAGCGCGACGCGACCGTCGACACCACCATCGAATGCGATTCGATCACCGAAGCGCTGCACGCCAACGACGACTGGCTACTGTTGCTAGAACGCATGGAACGCGACGTGAAGGTGATCGTCTCGAACACGGCCGACACGGGTTACGCCCTTTTCGACGAAGACACGGCCGACCTGCTCGATGGCGCGCGTACGCCGC
Source organism: Caballeronia sp. LP006 (assembly GCF_031450995.1). NCBI lineage: Bacteria > Pseudomonadati > Pseudomonadota > Betaproteobacteria > Burkholderiales > Burkholderiaceae > Caballeronia > Caballeronia sp. LP006. Next base: position 51,099 of record NZ_JARTVW010000005.1, read on the forward strand.
GCGGATTCGCGGCCAAGCTCGCCGTGCTGCTGCACGCACGCTTCAAGGCGAGCGCGGCGCCGATCACGCTGTTGCCGTGCGAACTCGTCTCGCGTAACGGCGACACCTTGCGCGACCTCGTGCTCGACTTGGCGCGCAAATGGAATGCGGACGACGCGTTCATCGCTTACTTGTCGAACGATTGCGTCTGGGTGAATTCGCTCGTGGACCGCATCGTGTCGGAGCCTATCCTGCCGGTCGGCGCGATTGCCGAGCCTTACGCGTTGTGGGCAATCGAGCGGCAAGCGGGCATGACCTTGCCGTGCGAACACGAAGACATCGTCGTCACCGACGACCTCGCGCACTACGAGCGCCTGAAACTGCTGCTGCTCAACCTCGGCCACACGATGCTCGCGGAAATCTGGCGCACGCGCGGCGGCGCGCCCGACATGACCGTGCTCGACGCGATGCGCGATTCCGCGTACCGCGCGCCGCTCGAAGCCACCTGGCGCGACGAAGTGCTGCCGGTGTTTGTCGCGCTCGGCAAGGGCGACGTGGCAAGCGACTATCTCGCGAGCGTGCGCGACCGCTTCGAGAACCCGTTTCTCGTGCACAAGCTCGCGGATATCGCGCGCAATCACGACGAGAAGAAAGTGCGGCGTTTTCAACCTGTGATCGATTTCGCCGCCGAACTCGAACTCGATATCGTACAAAAGCGCCTGCGCGATGCATTGAACGCGCATTGAGATCCGCCAAAGAACGCGGACTCCCGTCACACCGTTTTTGAATCACGGCTCACCGCGTCGGCATGGCGGTTCGGGCCGGCAGAAATGAAATGCCATCATCCCGAGGAGACAAACGATGCGCAAAATGCGTTGGGTAGTGATATTTCTGGCCTTTCTGGCCATCGCGATCAATTACATCGATCGCGCGAATCTGGCCGTGGCTGCACCGCAGATTGAGAAGGCGCTCGGCATTGGGCCGGCGGAAATGGGCTTCATCCTGAGCGGCTTCTTCTGGACCTACGCGCTCATGCAGATGCCTTTCGGTTGGTTCGTTGACCGCGTGGGCGCGCGAATCGCACTGCCGCTTGCGGTGGGCTGGTGGTCGGTGTTCACGGCGCTCACCGCCACCGCGACGAGCGTCGCGGGCATGTTCGGCTGCCGGCTGATGCTGGGCGTCGGCGAAGCGGGCGCGTATCCGTCGTGCGCGAAGCTCGTCGCGCAGTGGTTCAAGCCGCAGCAGCGCGCGTTTGCCACCAGCATCTTCGATAGCGGCTCGCGTGTCGGTTCCGCGCTGTCGATTCCTGTTGTTGCGCTCATCATCAGCTCGGTGGGCTGGGAAGCGTCGTTCGTCATCACTGGCGCACTCGGCGCGGTGTGGATCTTGGGCTGGTTCCTCATTTACCGTAATAAGTCGCTCGGCGACCTCACCGGTCCCGTGGATGTCCCGCCGCAACCGGTCGCGCCGAAGAACAAGGTCTCGTGGGGCTCGCTCTTCAAGTACCGCACGCTGTGGGGCATGATGCTCGGCTTCTTCTGCCTGAACTTCGTGATCTATTTCTTCATCACCTGGTTCCCGAGCTATCTCGTGCAGACGCATGGCTTCTCGCTCAAGTCGCTCGGCACGCTCGGCATGATTCCGGCGCTGATGTCGATCCCGGGCGGCTGGCTCGGCGGCGTCGTGTCCGACTCGCTCTTCAAGCGCGGCTGGAGCCTCACGGCGGCGCGCAAGACCTGCATGGTCGGCGGCATGCTGCTGTCGTCGGTCATCACGCTCTCGGCGTTCACCACGAACATCTATCTGATGCTCGGCTTTTTCGGCGTTGCGTACGGCAGCCTCGCGTTCGCCGCGGCCAGCATCTGGTCGCTGCCGGGCGATGTTGCACCGACGCCGGGACACGTCGCGTCCATCGGTGGCATTCAGAATTTCGCGTCGAATCTGGCGGGTATCGTCATCACGACGTTCACGGGCGTCATGGTCGAAATGACGAAAGGCTCGTTCACCATTCCGCTGTGTGTTGCAGGCGGCTTCTGCTTTCTCGGCGCGTTCAGCTATCTTGTGATTGTCGGCAAGATCGAGCCGCTCAACCGCGCCGAAACGGAAGCCCTCGCCGACAAGCGCGCTCCCTCCACGATCTAAGAAAACATCATGTCCACCACATCCACCGACCATGCGGTCATCCGGCTGCATCCCAAAGACGATGTCGTCATCGCGACACGTCAGCTGCTCTCCGGCGCGCGCATCGCGTCGGAGGATCTCGTCGTCATGGGCCTGATTCCGCCGGGCCACAAGATCGCGACGCGCGCCATCGCCGCGGGCGAGCCCGTCAAGCGCTACAACCAGATCATCGGCGTGGCGAAGGACGCCATCGCGCGCGGCCAGCATGTCCATACGCAAAATCTGTCGATGGCCGAGTTCGCGCGCGAGCACGAGTTCGGCATCGACAAGCATCCGACGCCTTTCGTCGATGAACCCGCGACGTTCATGGGCATTCGCCGCGACGACGGCCGCGTGGCGACGCGCAATTTCGTCGGCGTGCTGACGAGCGTCAATTGCTCGGCGACCGTCGCGCGCGCGATTGCTGATCACTTTCGGCGCGACGTTCATCCGGAAGCGCTGGCGGACTACCCGAACGTCGACGGCGTGATTGCGCTCACACATGGCTTGGGATGCGGCATCGACATGCAGGGCGATGGCCTCGCCATCTTGCGTCGCACGCTGGCGGGATACGCGGTGCATCCGAATTTCTATTCGGTGCTCTTCGTCGGCCTGGGATGCGAGACCAATCAGATTTCCGGCGTGCTCGAAGCAAGCGGACTGAAAGACGGCGAGCGTCTGCGCAGCTTTACGATTCAGGACAGCGGCGGGACGAGAAAGACGATCGAGCACGGCATCGCATTGGTCAAGGAGATGCTCACGGAAGCAAATCGCGTCAAGCGCGAGCCGGTGCCGGCGTCGCATCTGATCGTCGGTTTGCAATGCGGCGGGTCGGATGGCTACTCGGGCATTTCGGCGAATCCGGCGCTCGGCGCGGCCGTCGACAAACTCGTCGCGCATGGCGGCACGGCGATTCTCTCCGAGACGCCGGAAGTGTATGGCGCGGAACATTTGCTGACGCGGCGCGCGGTCAGCCGTGAAGTCGGCGAGAAACTGCTGACGCGTATCAAGTGGTGGGAGGACTATTGCGCGCGCAACGGTGCGGCGATGGACAACAATCCGTCGGCGGGCAACAAGGTCGGCGGGCTGACCACGATTCTCGAAAAGTCGCTTGGCGCGGTGGCCAAGGGCGGCACGACCAATCTCGTCGAGGTTTATGAGTACGCGCAGCGCGTCGACGCCAAGGGCTTCGTGTTCATGGATTCACCCGGCTACGATCCGATGTCTGCAACGGGTCAGGTTGCTTCGGGCGCGAATCTCATCTGCTTCACGACCGGACGTGGTTCGGCTTACGGCTGCGCGCCTTCGCCATCGCTCAAGCTCGCGACGAACACCGCGCTCTGGGAGCGGCAAGAAGAGGATATGGATATCGACTGCGGCGGCGTGATCGATGGAACGGCGAGCATTGGGCAACTCGGCGACCAGATTTTTCAGATGATGCTGGATTGCGCGTCGGGCGTGGCATCGAAGAGCGAACTGCACGGGTATGGGCAGAGTGAGTTCGTGCCCTGGCAGGTGGGCGTGGTTACTTGAGTTTCTTTGGATGCGGATGAAAGGGCGCAACGGTGACGATGCGCCCTTTTTCGTTTTGGAGGCAATGGGCGTTGGTTATGTCTCTTCGACGTTTGCATGGACAGCGAATGAGTCGCGACGTTACCGGACGGCCGCCTCATGTTCCGCCATCATCCTCAACGCGACGGCCTCCGCGACTTCGATTCCGTCGATCGCCGCTGAATAGATCCCGCCCGCATAACCCGCGCCCTCGCCCGCCGGATACAAGCCTTCGACATTGACGCTTTGGTAATCGTCATTATTGCGGCGCACCCGCAGTGGCGACGACGTGCGCGTCTCGACGCCAGTGAGAACGGCGTCGTGCATCGCGAAGCCGGGGATCTTCTTATCGAGCTCAGGCAGTGCTTCTCGGATGGCTTCGATCACATAATCGGGCAACGCGGTGCTGAGATCGGTCGGCTTGACGCCTGGCTTGTACGAAGGCACGACCGATCCAAGCGATGTCGAAGCGCGCCTCGCGATGAAGTCGCCCACAAGCTGTGCAGGCGCGCTGTAATCGCCGCCGCCCAGTTCGAACGCACGCTCTTCCCACATGCGCTGGAAGGCGATGCCCGCGAGTGGCCCGCCCGGATAATCTTCCGGCGTGATGCCGACGACGATGCCCGCGTTCGCATTACGTTCCGCGCGCGAGTACTGGCTCATGCCATTGGTCACGACTCGGCCGGGCTCCGACGTCGCCGCGACAACCGTTCCGCCAGGACACATGCAAAAGCTGTAGACAGCGCGGCCGTTGCTGCAATGGTGGACGACTTTATAGTCCGCGGCGCCAAGCCGTTCGTGACCGGCGAATTTGCCGAAACGGCTCCGATCGATAATGCCCTGCGGATGCTCGATACGAAACCCGAGCGAAAACGGCTTCGCTTCCATGAAAACGCCGCGATCGTGCAACATCTGGAAGGTATCGCGCGCGCTATGTCCGACGGCCAGCACAACGTGATCGCAGCGCAGCGTTTCGCCGCTCGACAGGCGTAGACCGCGCACTTTGCCATCGTCGATCTCGATATCCTCGACGCGCTGCTCGAATCGTACTTCGCCGCCGAGTTGATGAATATTCGCGCGCATCTTTTCGACCATGCTGACCAGTCGAAACGTGCCGATATGCGGCCGGCTCAAATACAGGATGTCTTCAGGCGCGCCCGCTTTGACGAACTCGTCGAGGACTTTACGGCCGTAGTGCTTCGGATCCTTGATTTGACTGTAGAGCTTGCCGTCGGAGAAGGTGCCGGCGCCGCCTTCGCCGAACTGCACATTGGATTCCGGGTTAAGCTCGTTTCGGCGCCACAGACCCCAAGTGTCTTTCGTCCGCTCGCGCACGGCTTTTCCACGCTCGAGGATAATTGGGCGAAAACCCATTTGCGCGAGAATTAGCCCGGCAAACAGCCCACACGGCCCCATGCCGATGACGACGGGGCGAAGCTGGCTCGATGCTTCAGGCGCCTTGGCCACGAAGTGGTAAGCCATATCCGGCGTAATGCCGACATGCGGATGCGGCCGAGCCTTTAGTCGCGCGAGCACCGACGCTTCATCTGCCAACTCCACATCGATGATGTACGTAAGCTTGATGTCGGCGCGCTTGCGTGCATCGTGCGCGCGGCGAAAGACATGGAAGCGCACGAGTTCGCTTGACGTCACGCCGATTTCTTTAAGGCGTGCGATGACCGCAGGCTCGATGACCGAATCGGGATGATCGAGCGGAAGCTTGATTTCGCTTAAACGTAGCATGGAAACTCGAATGGCAATCGGCTGCGCAATGTTTTGCTGATTTTATCGCGCGATCAAGGCGTGCACGGCTGATTGAATCTGGCAGATCAGCTAAACGCTGCAGAAACGCAAAAACCCCACCTGTTTGGGGGTGGGGTTTTTGTTGCTGCATGAGGAGCCTGACGATTACCTACTTTCACACGGGAGATCCGCACTATCATCGGCGTGGAGTCGTTTCACGGTCCTGTTCGGGATGGGAAGGGGTGGTACCAACTCGCTGTGGTCATCAGGCATGACTTGTTGTCGTGCGCCGGGTGGGCACACAACCAATCCGGGAAGAAGCAGTAAATGTTGGGTGGCGATTGTCGCACACGCATAACTCGCCAGTGGTTCAAACACACTGGTTATAGGATCAAGCCTTACGGGCAATTAGTATCAGTTAGCTCAATGCATTACTGCACTTACACACCTGACCTATCAACGTCCTGGTCTAGAACGACCCTTCAAGGGGCTCGAAGCCCCGGGGATATCTCATCTTAAGGCGAGTTTCCCGCTTAGATGCTTTCAGCGGTTATCTCTTCCGAACATAGCTACCCGGCGATGCCACTGGCGTGACAACCGGTACACCAGAGGTTCGTCCACTCCGGTCCTCTCGTACTAGGAGCAGCCCCCTTCAAATATCCAACGCCCACGGCAGATAGGGACCAAACTGTCTCACGACGTTTTAAACCCAGCTCACGTACCTCTTTAAATGGCGAACAGCCATACCCTTGGGACCGGCTACAGCCCCAGGATGAGATGAGCCGACATCGAGGTGCCAAACACCGCCGTCGATATGAACTCTTGGGCGGTATCAGCCTGTTATCCCCAGAGTACCTTTTATCCGTTGAGCGATGGCCCTTCCATACAGAACCACCGGATCACTATGACCTGCTTTCGCACCTGCTCGACTTGTCGGTCTCGCAGTTAAGCACGCTTATGCCATTGCACTATCAGCACGATTTCCGACCGTACCTAGCGTACCTTCGTACTCCTCCGTTACACTTTGGGAGGAGACCGCCCCAGTCAAACTGCCTACCATGCACTGTCCCCGATCCAGATCATGGACCAAGGTTAGAACCTCAAACAAACCAGGGTGGTATTTCAAGGACGGCTCCACCGAAACTAGCGTTCCGGTTTCATAGCCTCCCACCTATCCTACACAGATCGGTTCAAAGTCCAATGCAAAGCTACAGTAAAGGTTCATGGGGTCTTTCCGTCTAGCCGCGGGGAGATTGCATCATCACAAACACTTCAACTTCGCTGAGTCTCGGGAGGAGACAGTGTGGCCATCGTTACGCCATTCGTGCAGGTCGGAACTTACCCGACAAGGAATTTCGCTACCTTAGGACCGTTATAGTTACGGCCGCCGTTTACCGGGACTTCAATCAAGAGCTTGCACCCCATCATTTAATCTTCCGGCACCGGGCAGGCGTCACACCCTATACGTCCACTTTCGTGTTTGCAGAGTGCTGTGTTTTTATTAAACAGTCGCAGCCACCAGTTTATTGCAACCTCTTCACCCTTCCAGCGCAGGCTGGTTAAGCTACAGAGGCGTACCTTATCCCGAAGTTACGGTACCAATTTGCCGAGTTCCTTCTCCCGAGTTCTCTCAAGCGCCTTAGAATACTCATCTCGCCCACCTGTGTCGGTTTGCGGTACGGTCACTATTAGACTGAAGCTTAGAGGCTTTTCTTGGAACCACTTCCAATTGCTTCGCTTCCGAAGAAGCTCGCGCCACACCCTTGAATTATGTGCCCGGATTTGCCTGAGCACCTTCTCCAATGCAGCGACCGGGACGTCCAACACCCGGACAACCTTCCGCGATCCGTCCCCCCATCGCATCTAACAATGGTGCAGGAATATTGACCTGCTTCCCATCAGCTACGCATTTCTGCCTCGCCTTAGGGGCCGACTCACCCTACGCCGATGAACGTTGCGTAGGAAACCTTGGGCTTACGGCGAGGGGGCTTTTCACCCCCTTTATCGCTACTCATGTCAGCATTCGCACTTCCGATACCTCCAGCACGCTTTTCAACGCACCTTCGCAGGCTTACGGAACGCTCTCCTACCATGCATATAAATATGCATCCGCAGCTTCGGTGACTGGCTTGAGCCCCGTTACATCTTCCGCGCAGGACGACTCGATCAGTGAGCTATTACGCTTTCTTTAAAGGGTGGCTGCTTCTAAGCCAACCTCCTGACTGTTTTTGCCTTCCCACTTCGTTTCCCACTTAGCCAATCTTTGGGACCTTAGCTGGCGGTCTGGGTTGTTTCCCTCTTGACACCGGACGTTAGCACCCGATGTCTGTCTCCCGTGATTGCACTCTTCGGTATTCGGAGTTTGCTATGGCGTAGTAATCCGCAATGGACCCCACAACCATGACAGTGCTCTACCCCCGAAGGTGATACACGAGGCACTACCTAAATAGTTTTCGGAGAGAACCAGCTATTTCCAAGTTTGTTTAGCCTTTCACCCCTATCCACAGCTCATCCCCTAACTTTTCAACGTTAGTGGGTTCGGTCCTCCAGTACGTGTTACCGCACCTTCAACCTGGCCATGGATAGATCACTTGGTTTCGGGTCTACGCCCAGCAACTGATCGCCCTATTCGGACTCGCTTTCGCTACGCCTGCCTTAATCAGTTAAGCTCGCTACTGAACGTAAGTCGCTGACCCATTATACAAAAGGTACGCCGTCACCCCTTGCGAGGCTCCGACTGTTTGTATGCATGCGGTTTCAGGATCTATTTCACTCCCCTCCCGGGGTTCTTTTCGCCTTTCCCTCACGGTACTGGTTCACTATCGGTCGATCACGAGTATTTAGCCTTGGAGGATGGTCCCCCCATCTTCAGACAGGATTTCACGTGTCCCGCCCTACTTGTCGTACCCCTAGTTCTTCCACGCTGTTTTCGCTTACAGGGCTATCACCTGCTATGGCCGCACTTTCCAGAGCGTTCAGCTAACAACACAGATAAAGAGTACAGGCTGATCCCATTTCGCTCGCCACTACTCTGGGAATCTCGGTTGATTTCTTTTCCTGCGGTTACTTAGATGTTTCAGTTCACCGCGTTCGCTTCACTAAGCCTATGGATTCAGCTTAGGATGACCCATTCGGGCCGGGTTTCCCCATTCGGATATCGGTGGATCAAAGCTCGTTTGCCAGCTCCCCACCGCTTTTCGCAGGCTACCGCGTCCTTCATCGCCTGTGATCGCCAAGGCATCCACCACATGCACTTGTTCGCTTGACCCTATAACGAGTGTGTCTGCCAGCATTGCTGCCTTTAAGCCCACCGTCATAGGTTGAGTATTCGCGTTGTGCCGTATTCCAAAGCAATCTTTCGATCACCTTTTCATACTTGATACAATCACAACCCTGATTACCCTACTCACACCCATCTCTAAGTGCTTTCGAATAATCTCTTTACTACTTCTTCCAGATTGTTAAAGAACGACAGCCGATAGCATGATCAAATTCGATCACCTACCCGCGCTGACTGGCTCAATCGCCAATGCGCAACGTTGAACCCCGCGTTCAGCGCTGTGCATTGAGGATTGGTGGAGGATGACGGGATCGAACCGACGACCCCCTGCTTGCAAAGCAGGTGCTCTCCCAGCTGAGCTAATCCCCCCGTGTGTGCCTGACTCAGTCTGCTCGCTTGGTCGTTTTAAGCACCGCTTGCCCGGGTGGTGGGTCTGGTTGGATTCGAACCAACGACCCCCGCCTTATCAAGACGGTGCTCTAACCGACTGAGCTACAGACCCTTAGCCTGTCTTTCTGACAGCCGATAAGCGTGAACACTTGAGTGGGCGAGCGTTTAAGCTCGAGAAAGGAGGTGATCCAGCCGCACCTTCCGATACGGCTACCTTGTTACGACTTCACCCCAGTCATGAATCCTACCGTGGTGACCGTCCTCCTTGCGGTTAGACTAGCCACTTCTGGTAAAACCCACTCCCATGGTGTGACGGGCGGTGTGTACAAGACCCGGGAACGTATTCACCGCGGCATGCTGATCCGCGATTACTAGCGATTCCAGCTTCACGCAGTCGAGTTGCAGACTGCGATCCGGACTACGATCGGTTTTCTGGGATTGGCTCCACCTCGCGGCTTGGCAACCCTCTGTTCCGACCATTGTATGACGTGTGAAGCCCTACCCATAAGGGCCATGAGGACTTGACGTCATCCCCACCTTCCTCCGGTTTGTCACCGGCAGTCTCCCTAGAGTGCTCTTGCGTAGCAACTAAGGACAAGGGTTGCGCTCGTTGCGGGACTTAACCCAACATCTCACGACACGAGCTGACGACAGCCATGCAGCACCTGTGCGACGATTCTCTTTCGAGCACCCCAGGCTCTCACCCGGGTTTCGTCCATGTCAAGGGTAGGTAAGGTTTTTCGCGTTGCATCGAATTAATCCACATCATCCACCGCTTGTGCGGGTCCCCGTCAATTCCTTTGAGTTTTAATCTTGCGACCGTACTCCCCAGGCGGTCAACTTCACGCGTTAGCTACGTTACTAAGGAAATGAATCCCCAACAACTAGTTGACATCGTTTAGGGCGTGGACTACCAGGGTATCTAATCCTGTTTGCTCCCCACGCTTTCGTGCATGAGCGTCAGTATTGGCCCAGGGGGCTGCCTTCGCCATCGGTATTCCTCCACATCTCTACGCATTTCACTGCTACACGTGGAATTCTACCCCCCTCTGCCATACTCTAGCCTGCCAGTCACCAATGCAGTTCCCAGGTTAAGCCCGGGGATTTCACATCGGTCTTAACAGACCGCCTGCGCACGCTTTACGCCCAGTAATTCCGATTAACGCTCGCACCCTACGTATTACCGCGGCTGCTGGCACGTAGTTAGCCGGTGCTTATTCTTCCGGTACCGTCATCCCCACCCGGTATTAACAGGTAGGTTTTCTTTCCGGACAAAAGTGCTTTACAACCCGAAGGCCTTCTTCACACACGCGGCATTGCTGGATCAGGGTTGCCCCCATTGTCCAAAATTCCCCACTGCTGCCTCCCGTAGGAGTCTGGGCCGTGTCTCAGTCCCAGTGTGGCTGGTCGTCCTCTCAGACCAGCTACAGATCGTCGCCTTGGTAGGCCTTTACCCCACCAACTAGCTAATCTGCCATCGGCCGCCCCTATAGCGCGAGGTCCCGAAGGATCCCCCGCTTTCTTCCGTAGATCGTATGCGGTATTAATCCGGCTTTCGCCGGGCTATCCCCCACTACAGGACACGTTCCGATGTATTACTCACCCGTTCGCCACTCGCCACCAGGGTTGCCCCCGTGCTGCCGTTCGACTTGCATGTGTAAGGCATGCCGCCAGCGTTCAATCTGAGCCAGGATCAAACTCTTCAGTTCAATGCCTGTTACTGTTTTCGGTTGTTTTACCAACCGGTCGCTCACTCAACGTACTGACGATGATCAATCCGTCTTTCGACAGATAAACCTTCCTCTAATACTGTGTGAGACTTGATAACTTTCGCTAAACGTCCCAACCCCGAAAGGTCAGAACCGCTCGCGCCATCAAGTGCCCACACTTATCGGCTGTTAGTTTTTAAAGAGCACATTCGCCAAGACTTCCCGCCAAGCGCACCAAGCATTTTACTCAGCACCGCCTCGTCTTGCGTCGCTGCATCTGCAGCAGAGAAACGAGATTATGTACGTCGTTTCAGTTACTGTCAACAAGAATTTGAAGCTTTTCTTATTGACTTGCCATTCAGCTTCTTCAGACCACTGCGGAACATACAACCCGCTCAAACCAAACGGGTCGTGCGGACATCGCACGACCCGTCGACGTTAGTCTTGGTGCCGGCTGCAGGACTCGAACCCGCCACCTGATGATTACAAATCAACTGCTCTACCAGATGAGCTAAGCCGGCGAAGGACGGAATTCTACTTCATTTGACGACTTTGAGGTGCGATCGCCCAGATGATTTTGAAGCATCGTCATCCGAGCTTGCCGAAACGTCGTCGCTCGACGAAGTCCCGTCGGCGTCGGACAGTTCCTCTACCGCGTCTTCCACGATACTTTCGTCTCGCTCGACCGAATGCGGCGCAGTGCTCGCGCCCGACGCGTCGATAGCCGTTTGCGATGAAGGCTCGACCGGGAACGCCATTCCCTGCCCGTTCTCTCGTGCATAGATGGCCAGCACGTTCGTAACCTGCACTTCGATCTTGTGCGACTTACCCGAGAAACGCGCGCTGAATTCGATCCATTCGTTGCCCATCTGAAGCTGGCTCGTCGCCTCGAAACTGATGTTCAGCACGATTTCGTCGTTACGCACGAATTGACGCGGCACCCGCGTGGCGCCGTCGACCCGCACCGCGATGTGTGGGGTGAACCCGTTATCCGTGCACCACTCATAGAGCGCGCGCAGCAGATACGGCTTGGTGGAAATCTCTTGCATCAACTTTCCTCTACAGGAGCGCGGCGGGCGAAATGCGCGCCGCCGCGCTCCGATGCCCGCAAACTATCGACGCATCACCTTTTCGGAAGGCGTCAGCGCTTCAATATAGGCCGGACGGCTGAAAATGCGTTCGGCGTACTTCATCAACGGCGCAGCATTCTTCGACAACTCGATGCCGTAATGGTCCAGACGCCACAACAGCGGCGCGATGGCCACGTCGAGCATCGAGAATTCTTCGCCGAGCATGTACTTGTTCTTCAGGAAAATAGGCGCGAGCTGCGTAAGACGATCGCGAATTGCACTGCGCGCCTTCTCGTGGTTCTTCTCGGCGGCTTTGCCCTTCTCGTTTTCGAGCGTGCCGACGTGCACGAACAATTCTTTCTCGAAGTTCAGCAGGAACAGGCGCGCGCGGGCGCGTTGCACCGGATCGGCCGGCATGAGCTGCGGATGCGGGAACCGTTCGTCGATATATTCGTTGATGATGTTCGATTCATACAGGATCAGGTCGCGCTCGACGAGGATCGGCACCTGACCGTATGGGTTCATGACCGCGATGTCTTCCGGCTTGTTAAACAGATCGACGTCACGAATCTCGAAATCCATGCCCTTTTCGAACAACACCAGCCGGCAGCGCTGGGAGAACGGGCAAGTAGTGCCGGAATACAGAACCATCATGTCTTTAAAGTTCCTTCAGTAAACTCGAAAGGCCGGCCGCGACGCTTCCAAGGGAAACGCCGTCGTGCCGACCCACGCCGTCTAGGGCGCGCTATTTAATATCTTTCCAGTATGCCGCGTTCAGGCGCCATGCGAGGAAACTCAACAACGCCAGGAACAGCAGGACCCATACGCCGAGGCGCTTGCGAGTCTGCTGGGCGGGTTCGGACATCCACGAGAGGTACGAAACCAGATCGGCCACAGCATTATCATAATCCACGGAGGACATGGAACCCGGGCTAACCTGAGTGTAACCCACGAATCTCTTTACCTTTTCGCCGGTGTGCTCGTCGGTTTCGGTTTCGAATTTTGCATCGCGGATACCCTGCATCGTCCACAGCACGTGCGGCATGCCGACATTCTCATACACGCGATTGTTCCAGCCGGTCGGCCGCGCCGGATCGCGATAAAACCCCCGCAAGTACGTGTACAACCAGTCCTTGCCACGCGCCCGCGCTTCGACCGACAGGTCCGGCGGCGACGCGCCGAACCACGCTTTCGCGTCTTCCGGGCGCATTGCAATGGACATCGTGTTGCCGATTTTGTCTGTCGAAAACAGCAGATTTTCCTGAACGTCCTGTGGCGTGATGCCGAGGTCGGTCAGCCGGTTGTACCGCATCAGATTGGCGCTGTGGCAATTCAGGCAGTAGTTTACAAAGATTTGGGCGCCGTGCTGCAACGAAGCAAAATTGTCCGCGTTATCGGGCGCGCGGTCGAGCACCGCTTCTTCCTGCGCGTACGCCGGCGCACTCGCGCCGAACGCGAACATTGCCGCACCGATGATTGCCAGGGAACCGAGCCATTTTTTCATTGTGTTTGTCTCCGGACGAGTGCTCAGTGAGGTTTGAAAGTCACTCGCTCGGGCGGCGTCTTGAATCTGCCGCGCGGCGTCCAGAACGGCATGCCGAGGAAAAACGCGAAGTAGATCAGCGCGCAGACCTGCGCGATCAGCGTCCCCACCGGTGACGGCGGCCTCGTTCCCAAGAAGCCCAGCACCAGGAACACGACCACGAAAATGCCGTAGAACACTTTATGGAAAAACGGCCGGTAGCGAATGGACCTCACCGGACTGCGATCGAGCCAGGGCAGGAAAAAGAGCGATACGACCGCCGTGCCCATGACCACCACGCCCCAGAATTTCGACTCCGTCAGCGCCATGAAGACGATCACCGCGAGCGAGAGCACCGGCAAGCCGATCCGCCATTTGCCGCGCGCGCGTAACAGCGCAAAGAGGCCAAGCAGCGCGATGATGACCATCAGCACGATCTTGAACGGATCGGTGGTGGCGCGAAGCATCGCGTAGAAAGCCGTGAAGTACCAGACTGGCGCGATTTCGGGCGGCGTCTGCAACGGATTGGCCGGCACGAAGTTATTCGCTTCCAAAAAGTAGCCGCCCATCTCCGGCGCGAAGAAAATGATCGCCGCGAAGATCAGAAGGAAGACCGACACGCCCAGGAAGTCGTGCACCGAATAGTACGGATGGAACGGAATGCCATCGATAGGAATGCCGTTCGCGTCCTTCTTCGCCTTGATCTCGATGCCGTCCGGGTTGTTCGAGCCGACTTCGTGCAGCGCGACCAGATGCGCCACGACGAGGCCAATCAGCACGAGCGGAATCGCGATCACATGGAACGCGAAGAACCGGTTCAGCGTGACGTCCGACACGACGTAATCGCCGCGAATCCAGAGCGACAGATCCGGGCCGATGAAGGGAATCGCCGAGAACAGATTCACGATCACCTGCGCGCCCCAGAACGACATCTGCCCCCACGGCAGAAGATAGCCAAAGAACGCCTCGGCCATGAGGCACAGGAAAATTGCGCAGCCGAAAATCCACACCAGTTCGCGCGGCTTGCGATACGAGCCGTACATCAGCCCGCGAAACATGTGCAGATAGACGACGACGAAGAACATCGAAGCGCCTGTCGAATGCATGTAGCGAATGAGCCAGCCCCACGGCACCTCGCGCATGATGTATTCGACCGATGCGAACGCGAGCGTCGCATCGGGCTTGTAGTTCATGACGAGAAAGATGCCCGTGACGATCTGAAGCACGAGCACGAGCAGCGCGAGCGAGCCGAAGAAGTACCAGAAGTTGAAGTTCTTCGGCGCGTAGTACTCGGAAACGTGCTGCTTCCACGTCGCGGTGAGCGGAAAGCGCCGGTCGATCCAGCCGATCAGGCCCGTCGTCTCCACATCCTTGTCTGCGGTCGCCATTAAGCCTCTCCCTTTTCGTCCTTGCCGATCACGAGTTGCGTCGCGGAAGTGAACATGTACGGAGGCACGTCCAGATTCTGCGGCGCGGGCTTGTTCTTGAAGACGCGGCCCGCCATGTCATAGGTCGAGCCGTGGCACGGGCAGAGAAAACCGCCGGGCCAGTTATCGGGAAGATTGGGTTGGGCGCCTTCGGTGAAACGCGGGGTCGGCGTGCAGCCCAGATGCGTGCACACGGCCACCGCCACGAAAATGTTCTTGTGATCGGTGCGGGAACGGAACTCGTTGTTGCAGTACTCCGGCAACGGCATCGAGAATTCCATCTTCGATTTCGGATCGGCCACTTCGGTGTCGGCTTTCTTGACGTCCGAAAGCATTGCGTCGGTGCGGTTGACGATCCACACAGGCTTGCCGCGCCACGCGACGGTCATCATTTCGCCGGGCTTGAGTCCGCTGATATCGACCTCGACCGGCGCGCCTGCCGCCTTCGCCTTCTCCGACGGAGCGAACGATCCTACAAACGGAATTACTGTTGCTACACCTCCGACACCACCTGCTACGGTCGTCGCTATCAGCCAGGTACGGCGGCTACCGTCAACGCGCCCATCGTGCTTATCGTCCTTGTCTCGCATCACACGCCCCACTTCTGAGTTGGATTTATACCGTCACATCAGTGTTCCGTCGCTAGTGTGCGCGAATGGAGTTGGCATTTACAAGGCCCGAATAGGAAAAATCACTCCAAGTGATTGTTCTTTCCGGGTTTTCCCGCACGTTTTCGCGCCATCTTGTGAAGCAATCATTTAAGGCAACTGCAAGGCCGATTAAAACGATAATCGGCGCAAAAAATTTATACCGGATTGTCGATATCGATAAACACATGCTCGATGTCGAATTCTTCCGACAGGTGATTACCCAGCGCCTGGACGCCGTAGCGCTCGGTCGCGTGATGGCCAGCCGCGATGTAGGCCACGCCCGATTCCGCCGCAATGTGCATGGTCTGCTCGGAGACTTCGCCACTGACGTAGACATCCGCGCCCGCCGCGATGGCTTCTTCGAAGTATCCTTGCGCGCCGCCCGTGCACCACGCGACGCGACGCAGTTCGCGGTCCGAATCGCCGAATACGAGCGGCTTGCGGCCGAGCGCGTTTTCGACCGTTGCAGTGAAATGTTCGAGCGAAAGCGGCATGGTAAGCGGCGCGATCCACCCGAGATCCTGGCCTGCAAAACGGCCGTCCGCGATCAAGCCAAGGCGCGCGCCGAGTTGCGCGTTGTTGCCGAACTCCGGATGCGAATCGAGCGGCAAATGGTAGGCAAACAGGTTGATATCGTTGGCGATAAGCGTGCGGATTCGCTGATACTTGCGTCCCGTCAACTGCGGCGCCTCATTGCGCCAGAAGTAGCCGTGATGCACGAGTACCGTGTCCGCGCCCCACTCGAGCGCGGCTTCGAGAAAGGCGAGCGAGGCCGTCACGCCGGTTGCGATCTTCTGAACCCGGCGCGCGCCTTCCACCTGTAGACCGTTCGGGCAATAGTCCTTGAAGCGGCCGATTTCCAGCAGATTGTTCAGATACAATTCGAGTTCGATCCGATCCATGAATTCCTCTATCCCTTCAAATGCTTAGACGCTTCTGGCTATTTTTTGCCCAAGCGGTCACCGTGATTTTGGCCCTGATGTTCATCATCGCGACCTTGAAACCGCAGTGGCTTCAACGTCAGGGCCAATTCGGCAAGCAACTCGCCGAACCAATAGTCGCGCTGCAGGAAGTGGCGCCGAGCATAGGCTCGCGACCGCTTCAATCTTCCTATGCCGAAGGCGCGCAAAAGGCCATGCCCGCTGTGGTCAACGTCTTTTCCAGCAAGGACGGCAATCTGCCGCCGGACCCGCGCGCCAAAGACCCGCTGTTCCGCTACTTCTTCGGCGATAAAAACAAGCGCAAGAGCGACGAGCCGCCAGCGTCGAATCTCGGCTCGGGTGTCATCGTCAGCTCGGAAGGTTACATTCTAACGAACCAGCATGTCGTCGATGGCGCCGATCAAATCGAAGTTGCGCTTGCCGACGGCCGCACGTCCAGCGCGAAGGTAATCGGCGTCGATCCGGAAACCGATCTTGCCGTGCTCAAGATCAACATGACGAATCTGCCGACCATCACGCTCGGCCGCATGGACCAGACGCGCGTCGGCGATGTCGTGCTGGCTATCGGCAATCCGTTCGGCGTCGGGCAGACGGTAACCATGGGCATTGTGAGCGCGCTCGGGCGCAATCACCTCGGCATCAACACGTTCGAGAACTTCATTCAGACCGACGCGGCAATCAACCCCGGCAACTCGGGCGGCGCGCTCGTCGACGTGAACGGCAATCTGCTCGGCATCAACACGGCGATTTATTCGCGCAGCGGCGGCTCACTGGGAATCGGCTTTGCGATCCCGGTGTCGACGGCGCGCAGCGTGCTCGAGAGCATCATCACGACGGGCACGGTCACGCGCGGCTGGATTGGCGTGGAGCCGCAGGACGTGACGCCGGAGATCGCGGAATCGTTCGGGCTCGACCAAAAATCTGGCGCCATCGTGGCCGGGGTGTTGCAAGGCGGCCCGGCGGACAAGGCAGGCATCAAGCCGGGCGACATTCTCGTCAGCATCAACGACGACACCATCACCGACACCACGCGCCTCCTGAACGTGGTCGCGCAGATCAAACCGGGCACGTCGGTGAAGGTTCATTTAATGCGCAAGAACAAGGAACTCGATATCAACGTGACTATCGGCAAGCGCCCGGCTCAACCGCGCGCGCCACAGTTACCGGAAGACGAGGATCAAGGAAACGATCAGGGCGACGAATAAACTCGGTTCTCCGTTGAAAACAAAAAGGCAGCTTCGGTAATCGAAGCTGCCTTTTTTGCGCATCCGACATTTCACTGCCGCGGCAATACGCCGCACCTACTCGGC
The DNA here is from genome assembly GCF_031450995.1 of Caballeronia sp. LP006. NCBI lineage: Bacteria > Pseudomonadati > Pseudomonadota > Betaproteobacteria > Burkholderiales > Burkholderiaceae > Caballeronia > Caballeronia sp. LP006. The sequence goes on from NZ_JARTVW010000005.1 coordinate 68,831, forward strand.
CGTTGCCTCTTCGCTTTTGATTGGCTGCTTTCCAACCACCAGCCGCGCCGCAATAATCCCCGCTTCGTAGAGAATGATGAGCGGAATGGCCAGGATCAGCTGCGAGAAAACGTCTGGCGGGGTAACGACCGCCGAAATGACGAACGCGCCGACAATCACATACGGGCGAATCTGCTTGAGCTTCTGAATGGACACGACACCCATGCGCGCCAGCAACACGACGACGATCGGCACTTCGAACGTTACGCCGAATGCGAGGAACATCGTGAGCACGAAGCTCAGGTAGTTGTCGATATCCGTGGTCATCTCCGCACCGAGCGGCGCGTTGTAATGCGCCATCACGCGAAAGATGGTCGGAAACACGACGAAATACGCGAAAGCCATGCCGCAAAGGAAGAGCGCGTAGCTGCTGAACACGAGCGGCGCGACAAGCTTCTTCTCGTGCTGATACAAACCCGGCGCCACGAACGCCCAAAGCTGATACAGCACAAGCGGCAGCGCGATGACGAAGGCGACGAGCATGGTCACCTTCATGGGCACGAAGAACGAGCCGGTCACGTCGGTGACGATCATCTTGCCGTCGGCCGGCAGGTTCTGCATCAGCGGCCGGGCCAGTAACTTGAAGATGTCCGGCGCCCAATACACCAGCGATACGAACACCACGATAACCGAAGCGCCCGCTTTAATGATGCGGTCACGCAATTCGACCAGATGCGAAATGAACGTCTCTTCGACGGGCTCGTCTTTATTTTGTAGCGGGTCGCTCACGCCGGCCCTCGGTATGGATCATCGATGAAAGGAAGTAGCCGGGATCAGAAAAACCGGGTCGGGCGGCGCAAGGTTTCTGGCGTATGACGCGCAACGCGAGCCGCGCCAGACTGAACCCGCGTGCGGCGCAGATTCGTTCGCTTGTACCAGTTGGGGATGGCGCTTTGTTTGACGCGCCAGTTCTTGCGCGCGGCGCGGATGCCCGATGTGCGCATCCACGGTTTGTCCGTGACCGCCGCGCTGCCGCCGATCGCCTCGGCCTCTTCTCTCGCGACACTCGGCGACACGGACGTGCCCTGGCTCCACGCGTCGTTCAATTCGGCTTCGTGGCGCTTCAGGTTGTCGTGAATCGACGTTTCGACGTTCGACGCAGCGGTTTCGAAGTCGGTGCGCATCTTCTTAAGCTCGTCGAGTTCCATCTCGCGCGCCACTTCGGATTTGACGTCGTTGATATAGCGCTGCGCGCGCCCGAACAGTGCGCCGGCCGTGCGCGCAACCCCGGGCAGGCGCTCAGGCCCAAGCACCACGAGCGCCACGACGCCAATCAGCGCCATCTTGGTCAGACCGAGATCGAGCATTGAAGAGTAAGTGAAAGATTGCGGTCGATGACCGGATTAGCGATAGTCGCCCGAACGGGTCTTGTCCTTCGCTTCCACGTCAACCGCACCGTTGCGCGGCAGCTCGCGCGGATCGGTGGTCGAAGCCGGCTGCTCACCATCGCGCATGCCTTCCTTGAAGCCCTTGACCGCGCCGCCCAAATCGCCACCGATGTTGCGCAGTTTCTTCGTGCCGAAGACGAGCGCCACGATCAAAAGGACGATCAACCAATGCCAAATGCTCAACGAACCCATGAATGAAAATTCTCCGTAATTCCGCCGCAACGGCTTTGTGCGAACGGAAGATCGGCCTTGCGGCCCGCGCCGAAAAAGTCACTTCGGCTATGAATACCGATTCTGCGCGTCCAATATTGCATTGGAAAGGCGTTTGCCGACAAAATTTGCGGTTTTCAGCCCATCCGGCGCCACGGACGCTCTCCTGCCAGCAAATGCGCGTGGATGTGAAAAACCTCCTGTCCACCGCCCGGCCCCGTGTTGATCACCGTCCGGAATCCCGTCTCGCCACCCGTGTAGGAAACGCCGAGATCTTTTGCCAGACGACCAACGAGACTTACCATTCTACCAAGCAGCGGCGCGTCGCTTTCCGTGCAGTGCGACAGCGTTTCGATGTGCTTCCGGGGAATGACGAGCACGTGAACCGGCGCAGCCGGATTGATGTCGTTGAAGGCGACGAACTCGTCGTCCTCATAGAGCTTCGTGCTTGGCAGTTGTCCTGACGCAATCTTGCAGAAAATGCAGTTGTCTTGGCTCATGAAATTCCCGTGTCTCCTGTTGCCAGGTGTTGCCGTTCAAAACCACGCGCGTGGGTCGAACGTTTTTCCTTCATAAAGATACAGCCAACCTTTGATGACACGATAAAGCGTCCAGATGCCGACCGCGAAAAGAATCACGAAGCCGATCCCGACGAAAATGAGCGCCGCGCCAACCAGATGTCCGAGGACAGCCCACCAGAACGTGCGGATCTGCCAGGTGAAGTGAGCTTCGTAAGGCGTTCCGACGGTATCGCCGCGTTTCAGATAATTGATGATGATCGCGACGAGCACGGTCAACCCGCCCGTCAGCCAATAGAGCGCGTAAAGCGCATACAAGACATGCGTGAGCGTCTTGAGGCTGCTCAGCCGCTGCGGGTCGAGCTGATTCTGATACACCGGCGGCGGGTACTGTTCGTGAGGCGTATTCACGGGGCCCTCCTTCGCAATGGGCGTCTCGTCAGCTGCCGTTCTGCTCGCGCTCGCGCGTTTTGCGCAGCGCTTTTTCTTCGATACCCGACAAACCTTCGCGCCGTTCCAACTCGGCGATCACGTCGGCGGGGCTCAGGTCGAAATGCGACAGCATCACGAGACAATGGAACCACAGGTCGGCGACTTCTCCGACGAGCGCTTTCGGCGCGCCGCCGTGGCGCGCATCCTTCGCGGCGAGTACGACTTCCGTCGCTTCCTCGCCGATCTTCTTCAGGATCGCGTCGTCACCTTTATGAAAGAGTCGCGAAACGTAGGATTGTTCCGGATCGCCGCCTTTTCGACCGTCGATAACCGCGGCGAGGCGCAGCAGCGTGTCCTGCGTGGTGGCTTGCGTCATTTGTAAATACTTACGGGGTCTTTCAGAACCGGCTCGACTGCGACCCACGCGCCGTCTTGCGCCGTTCCTTCGAATTTCTGGAAAAAGCAGGAATGACGGCCGGTGTGGCACGCGATCCCCGATACCTGTTCGACTTTGAGCAGCACGACGTCTTCGTCGCAATCGAGCCGCACCTCGTGCACATGCTGAACGTGCCCCGATTCCTCGCCCTTGAACCACAGGCGCTGACGCGAACGCGAAAAATAGACGGCGCGCTTCAGTTCGATGGTTTTGGCGAGCGCCTCGCGATTCATCCAGGCGAACATGAGCACGTCGTTGCTCGACGCTTCCTGCGCGATCACCGGCACGAGGCCGTTCGCGTCCCAGTTCACCTTGTCGAGCCAATCGGCTTGATCCGTCACCGTCAATTCCTCACCGAAATGCCTTGCTCGGCCATGAAGCGCTTGGCTTCGCCAACCGTGTGTTCGCCATAATGAAAGATGCTCGCGGCCAGAACGGCGTCGGCGCGGCCTTCCGTGATGCCATCCGCCAGATGCTTGAGCGTACCGACGCCGCCCGAAGCGATCACCGGCACGGGCACGGCGTCCGACACGGCGCGCGTGAGCGCGAGGTCGAAGCCGGACTTGGTGCCGTCGCGATCCATGCTGGTCAGCAGAATTTCGCCCGCGCCGAATTCGGCCATCTTGCGCGCCCATTTGATTGCGTCGATGCCCGTTGCCTTGCGCCCGCCGTGCGTGAACACTTCCCAGCGGGGCGGCTCGCCATCGGCGGAAACGCGCTTGGCGTCGATGGCAACGACGATGCATTGCGAACCGTGCTTGTCGGATGCATCGCGTACGAGTTGCGGATTCGCCACCGCCGACGAATTCATGCTGATCTTGTCCGCGCCGGCGTTGAGCAGGCGCCGCACGTCTTCGACGGCGCGCACGCCGCCACCGACGGTCAGCGGAATGAACACCTGAGACGCGACCGATTCGATGATCGGCAAAATGAGGTCGCGCTGGTCGGAAGTCGCGGTGATGTCGAGGAACGTGAGTTCATCCGCGCCTTGGTCGTCGTAGCGTCGCGCGATCTCCACGGGATCGCCCGCGTCGCGCAGTTCGACGAAGTTGACCCCTTTGACGACGCGCCCGGCGGTCACGTCGAGACAGGGGATGATGCGTTTAGCGAGAGCCATGTTCCGCCACTGCAGGTCCAAAACGAATGAAGGGCGGCAAGAGCCGCCGCCCGGCGTGCTGCAACGTGCTCGCGCCCGAAAGAGCCTCAGGCACCGTCCGCTTCGCGCAACGCATCCGCGCGCGTTTGCGCGGAAGTGAAGTCCAGGTCGCCGGAATAGATGGCGCGACCGCAGATCACGCCTTCGATGCCTTCGCCCTCGACTTCGCAGAGCGACTCGATGTCCGCGATGCTCGACAGTCCGCCGCTCGCGATAACGGGAATCTTCACGGCTTGCGCGAGCCGCACGGTGGCGTCGATATTGATGCCCTGAAGCATGCCGTCGCGCCCGATGTCCGTGTAGATGATCGACTCGCAGCCGTAGTCTTCGAACTTGCGCCCGAGATCCACTACTTCGTGGCCGGTCAGTTTGCTCCAGCCGTCTGTGGCGACTTTGCCGTCCTTGGCGTCGAGCCCGACGATGATATGCCCCCCGAACGCGCTGCACGCATCCTGCAGGAAGCCGGGATTCTTCACCGCCGCCGTGCCGATGATGACGAACGAGAGACCGTCGTCGAGATAGCGCTCGATGGTGTTCAGGTCGCGAATGCCGCCGCCTAGTTGCACGGGAATCTCGCTACCCACTTCGTCGATGATTGCGCGGATAGCGTCGCCGTTCCTCGGCTTGCCCGCGAAGGCGCCGTTCAGATCGACGAGGTGTAGTCTGCGCGCCCCTCGGTCGACCCAGTGCCGGGCCATTGCCGCCGGATCTTCTGAAAAAATGGTCGCCTGGTCCATATCGCCTTGTTTGAGGCGCACGCACTGACCGTCTTTGAGATCGATGGCCGGAATGAGCAGCATAGGTATCGCGTATTTTCTGGATTGAGTTGATCGAAACGGCTGCGCGTGAGGTCTCGGTGCCTTACAGCGGGCCGCTTCGCTAGTGTAGTACAAGTATTGCAACGCCCGGTTGCGCGCTTTACGGGTTCCAGTGAACGAAGTTGCGATACAGCCGCAAGCCCGCGTCGGCGCTCTTCTCGGGGTGGAATTGCGTGGCGAAGATGTTGTCGCGCGCCACCGCCGATGTGAACGCGGAACCATAAACGGTTTCGCCCGAAGTGTGCGCCGGGTTGTCCGGCACGACGTAGTAACTATGCACGAAGTAGAAGAACGCGCCATCCGCCACGCCGTCCCACACCGGATGCGCTTGCGTCTGATGCACGCGGTTCCAGCCCATTTGCGGCACCTTGAAGCGCGAGCCGTCGTCCTGCAACTGGCCTTCGAGTTGAAAGCGCACGACCTTGCCGGGGAAAAGCCCGAGGCCCTTCGTGTCGCCTTCTTCGCTCCAGTCGAACAGCATCTGTTCGCCGACGCAAACGCCGAGCATCGGCTTGTTGCGCGACGCTTCGATCACCGCATCCTGCAAGCCCGACGCGCCCAAATGGCCCATGCAATCGCGCATCGCGCCTTGACCCGGCAGCACGATACGATCCGCCGCGCGAATGGCCTCGGGCTGATCGACGATCGCCACGTCGGCGTCGGGCGCGGCCTTCTTAAGCGCCTGATACACCGAGCGCAGGTTGCCCATTCCGTAATCAACAATCGCTATCGAAGTTTTCATTTCAAAGATGGCATCAAGGCCTTCAACCCGTTGACGATGAACTCCACCGCCAGCGCGGACAACATCAAACCCATGAGACGCGTGCCGATATTGATACCCGTGCGCCCGACCCAGCGCGCGATCGGCTCGGCCAGATTCAACGCGCCGAAACACAACGCCGCGATGATCGCGCCCAGCACGACGAGCCCGAAGCGGTCGTACCAGTGCTGCGCATTTGCAGCATAGACGATCACGGTGCTGATCGATCCCGGCCCGGTGAGCAGCGGAATCGCGAGCGGCACAACGGCAACGCTATTGCGCTCCTCGGCTTCCATGCGCTCCTCGACGGTCGAGCGCGCGTTGCCGACTTGCGCGTTCAACATGCTGATCGCCATGAGCAGCATGATGATCCCGCCGCCGACTTCGAACGAGCCGACCGAAATGCCGAAGAACGCGATGATCTGCTGCCCGAGCAGCGCGGTGATCGCGATTACGCAGAACACCGAGATCGATGCCACGCGGATGGTGTTGCGCTTTTCGAGATCGGATTGTTGCGCGGTCAGGCTAAGAAAAAACGGTATCGCGCCGACCGGATTGATCAGCGCAAGCAAGGATATGAACGACTTGAAGAGATCCATCGCGGGCGAGCCTTTCGTGCGCGACGCATTGCTGCGTCGCTTGGAACGGGCTGATCAGAGACTGCCTTTGGTGGAAGGAATTTGTCCTGCGGCGCGTTCGTCGGCTTCGACGGCCATGCGCAACGCGCGGCCGAACGCCTTGAACACGGTCTCGACCTGATGATGCGCGTTGATGCCGCGCAAATTGTCGATGTGCAGCGTCACGCCCGCGTGATTCACGAAGCCACGGAAAAATTCGATGGTGAGATCGACATCGAACGTACCGATGCGCGCGCGCGTAAACGGCACATGGAATTCGAGGCCCGGACGGCCGGAGAAATCGATCACGACGCGCGACAGCGCTTCATCGAGCGGAACATACGAGTGGCCATAACGGCGAATGCCCTTGCGGTCGCCAATGGCTTTCGCCACCGCCTGACCCAGCGTGATACCGGTGTCTTCGACGGTGTGGTGATCATCGATATGGAGGTCGCCATGCGCTTCGACTTCGAGATCGAACAGGCCGTGTCGCGCGATCTGATCGAGCATGTGATCCAGAAACGGCACGCCGGTGGCGAGCTTCTGCTTGCCGGTGCCGTCCAGATCGAGCTTCACACGGATCTGCGTTTCGCTGGTGTTGCGAACGACTTCCGCAATGCGCATGGTGTTTCCTTGAGGCTTTCGAAAAGTGGGGATTTAGTTGAGCGCGAGCTTTTTGAGCGCCGCGACCATGTGCGCGTTTTCCTCGGCCGTGCCGACCGTCAAACGCACGCAATTTGCCAGCAAAGCATGCATTTTACTCACGTTTTTGACGAGAACCCGCGAAGTCAGCAGGGTTTCGAACGCGACGGCGGCATCCGGCACGCGCACGAGCAGAAAGTTGCCCGCGCTCGGATACACCGTCATGCCGGGCAGCGCGGCGACTTCGCGCGCGAGGACGGCGCGCTGCGCGCGCAGATCGGCGGCCTGGGCGTCGAGGACATCGAGATGATCCAGCAGGAAATCAGCGGTTGCCTGCGTTAGCACGTTGATGTTGTACGGCGGGCGCACCTTGTCGAATTGCATGGTCCACGCGGGCAGACCGACCAGATAACCAAGCCGGATGCCCGCAAGACCGAGCTTCGACACCGTGCGCATGACGACCACGTTGTCATACTCGGCCGCGCGCGGCAGCCACGTCTTTTCCGCGAACGGCTGATAAGCCTCGTCGATGACCACGAGACTCTTCTTCGCCGACGCGATCACGCGCTCGATGTCGGCATCGGCGTAAAGCGTTCCGGTCGGATTGTTCGGGTACGCGAGATAAACGAGCGCGGGCTGATGTTCGTCGATAGCCGCGATGAGCGCGTTTGCGTCTAGCGTGAAGTCCGCGTTGAGCGGCACGCCGATGAATTCGAGCTGCGCGAACTTCGCCGACATCTGATACATCACGAAGCCCGGCACCGGCGCCACGACTTTCGCGCCGGGCGTGGCGCACGCCATCGACATCATGCTGATCAGTTCGTCCGAGCCGTTGCCGAGCAGCACGTCGCAGGCTTCCGGCACCTTCATTGCACGCTTGATCTTGGCGAGCAGATCCGCCGGACGCGGCGATGGATAACGGTTCAGCGCCACGCCCGCGAGATGTTCGCCAAGACGCTTGGCGAGATCGGCGGGCAAGGAGTACGGGTTTTCCATCGCGTCGAGCTTGATCAAGCCCGTGGAATCGGCCACGGGATAGCTCGTCATGGAAAGGACGTCGGGACGCAGGATGTCTTGAGGTGTGGTCATGATGTCGCCGACGTCTTTGCGCCGGACATATGGCGGCTCTCAGGCCGCCTTGGTCGTCTAAGCCGGCCAGATTCAGCCGACGTTTTTCATCCGATACTCCGCGCTCTTCGCATGCGCTTGCAAGCCTTCGCCGTAAGCCAGTTCCGCCGCGATCTCGCCGAGCGTCTGCGCGCCTTCCGCGCTTACTTCGATCACACTCGAACGCTTCATGAAATCGTACACGCCGAGCGGCGACGAGAAGCGCGCCGTGCGTGAAGTCGGCAACACGTGGTTCGGGCCCGCGCAGTAATCGCCGAGGCTTTCGCTCGTGTAGCGGCCGAGGAACATGGCGCCCGCGTTGTGGATCTGCGCAGCCCACTGATGCGGATCGAGCGCCGAAATCTCCAGATGCTCGGGCGCGATATCGTTCGCGATCGCGCACGCTTCGGCCATGTCCTTCACCTTGATGAGCGCGCCGCGGTCTTCGAGCGAGCGCTGAATGACTTCGCGGCGCGGCATGGCCGGCAGCAATTCGACGATGGCTTCTTCGACGCGCCGAATGAACGTCGCGTCCGGACACAGCAGAATGGATTGCGCGAGTTCGTCGTGTTCGGCTTGCGAGAACAGGTCCATCGCGACCCAGCGCGGGTCGGTGGTGGCGTCGCAGATGACGAGGATCTCGGACGGCCCGGCGATCATGTCGATACCGACCGTGCCGAACACGCGCCGCTTCGCCGATGCGACATACGCGTTGCCCGGCCCGCAGATCTTGTCGACCGCCGGCACGGATTCGGTCCCGTACGCCAGCGCGCCAATCGCCTGCGCCCCGCCGATGGTGAACACGCGGTCCACGCCGCCGAGCAGCGCCGCCGCGAGCACGAGCGGGTTCTTGACGCCATCGGGCGTCGGCACGACCATCACGATTTCCTTGACGCCCGCGACGCGCGCCGGAATGGCGTTCATCAGCACGGACGACGGATACGCCGCCTTCCCGCCCGGCACGTAGATGCCCGCGCGATCGATCGGCGTCACCTTCTGGCCGAGCACCGTGCCGTCGGCTTCGGTGTAATGCCAGCTATGACTGCCGCATTCGATGCGTTGCTTCTCGTGATATCCGCGCACGCGAGCAGCCGCTGCTTCGAGCGCCGCGCGACGTTTCGGCTCCAGCCCTTCCAGCGCGGCTTCGAGTTCCGCCACGGGCAATTCGAGCGCCGCGACGCTGTGCGCCTTCAGACGATCGAACTGGTTGGTGTAGTCGAGCACGGCGGCGTCGCCGCGCGCTTTGACATCCGCGAGAATTTGCGCGACCGAGCGCTCTATTGCTTCGTCCTCGCTCGCCTCGAATGCGAGAACCGCGCGTAAAGCTTTCTGAAAACCGTCGGTGCTGGAATCGAGTTTGCGAATCTTGATAGACATGCTGGTTTTCCGTTTGCTGTGGCTCGCCGCGCGACTACGCGGCTGCCCTAATTATCCGTTCCTGCCGATGCGCGCTCGAAAGCGTCGAGATACGGCTTGAGCGCCGCGCGCTTCAGCTTGAGCGCGGCCTGATTCACGACGAGGCGCGACGAAATCTGCATGATCTCTTCAACCTCGACCAGATTATTCGCCCGCAGCGTGCCGCCCGAACTGACGAGATCGACAATGGCATCGGCCAGACCGACGAGCGGCGCCAGTTCCATCGAACCGTAAAGCTTGATCAGATCGACGTGCACGCCCTTCGCCGCAAAATGCTCACGCGCGGTTTCCGTGTACTTCGTCGCGACACGCAGACGCGCGCCCTGACGCACCGCGTTCGCGTAATCGAAGCCAGCTTTCACGGCCACCGACATCCGGCAGCGCGCAATGTTCAGATCAACCGGCTGATAAAGCCCGCTTCCGCCATGCTCGATCAACACGTCCTTGCCCGCCACGCCGAAATCGGCCGCGCCGTATTCGACGTAGGTAGGAACGTCGGTGGCCCGCACGATGATCACGCGCAAGTTCGGATTCGTCGTCGGCAAAATGAGCTTGCGCGAGCTTTCCGGATCTTCCACGACCTCCACGCCGGCAGCGGCGAGCAGCGGCACCGTCTCCTCGAAGATACGCCCTTTTGACAGCGCGAGCGTCAGCGGCGCATTGGCGGCAAGCGAGGACGACGTCTGCGGCAACGAACTCATTGTTCGCTCCCGCTGCCCTTGATACGGCTCACCCGCGCGCCGACCGCCGTCAGCTTCGACTCCATGCGGTCGTAGCCGCGATCCAGGTGATAGATGCGGTCGATGAGCGTTTCGCCATCGGCGCACATTGCCGCGATCACGAGACTTGCCGACGCGCGCAGATCGGTCGCCATGACCTTCGCGCCCGACAGCATGTCCACGCCCGAGACGAGCGCCGTGTTGCCGTCGATGGTAATGCTCGCGCCAAGCCGGTTCAGTTCCTGCACGTGCATGAAGCGGTTTTCGAAGATCGTCTCGACGACTTGCGACGTGCCCTTGGCAATAGTGTTCAGCGCCATGAATTGCGCCTGCATGTCAGTGGGGAACGCCGGATATTCGGACGTGCGGATGTTGACCGCTTCGGGGCGCTTGTTCATGCGCACGCGCATCCAGTCGTCGCCTTCCTCGATGCTCACGCCTGCTTCGCGCAGCTTGGCGGTGACGGCATCGAGCAGCGACGGCGTGACGTTGCGCAGCGTGACATCGCCGCCCGCGGCCGCGACCGCGCACAGGAACGTGCCCGCTTCGATACGGTCCGGCACCACGCTATGCTTCGCGCCGTGCAGCTTCTCGACGCCCTCGATGACGAGCCGATCCGTGCCGATGCCATCGATCTTCGCGCCCATCTTCACGAGCAAATGCGCGAGGTCGGTAACTTCCGGCTCGCGCGCGGCATTTTCGATGACCGTCTCGCCGTCCGCAAGCACTGCCGCCATCAGCAGATTTTCGGTGCCGGTGACGGTAATCATGTCGGTGACGATGCGCGCGCCCTTCAGACGCTTCGCGCGCGCTTCGATGAAGCCGTGCTCGATATTGATCTCGGCGCCCATCGCCTGCAGACCCTTGATGTGCTGATCGACCGGACGCGCGCCGATTGCGCAGCCGCCGGGCAACGACACCTTCGCCTCGCCGAAGCGCGCGACGAGCGGACCGAGCACGAGGATCGACGCGCGCATGGTCTTGACCATTTCGTACGGCGCGACGAGGTTGTCTACTTTCGATGCGTTGAGCGTCACGCGGCCATCGCTCGACGCTTCGGAGTGCACGCCCATCTGGCGCAGCAATTTGAGCTTCGTGCGCGTGTCCTGCAAATTCGGCACATTCGACAGATGGACGTCGTCGGCCGTGAGAAGGCTTGCGCACAGAATCGGCAGAGCCGCGTTCTTCGCGCCCGATACGGTGATTTCGCCGGAGAGCTTCGCGCCCCCCGTGATGACCAGTTTATCCATGATGACGTGTCCTTCGACCGAGCGTCCTGCTGCGGAGCCGCTTTCGGCGCCGCGGTTGTCTTGAATGATTCGCACTGTTTCCTGCCGGTGTTGCCGGGTGTTACGGGATGTTGCGTGTTGCGTATTGCTACGAATGTCGCGTATTTACGCGGCTTTGAATTCGTCGGGCGTAAGCGTCTTCATGCTGAGCGCGTGAATTTCTTCGCGCATGCGCTCGCCAAGCGCCGCATAAACCAGTTGATGCCGCGCGATCAGCCGCTTGCCGACGAACGCGTCGCTCACGATGGTCGCGAAGAAGTGCTGGCCATCGCCTTCAACTTCGAGATGCTGGCAGGCGAGGCCGCCAGCGATGTAGTCCTTCACTTGCTCGGGAGTCGGCAACATGAAAGTCTCCTAAAGAATTAGTGGCGCAGCTTGAAGCCGCTCGCGAGCAGACGCACGGCAATGAGCGCGAGCACGGCCAGAAATGCAGCGACGATACCCATGCTCACCAGCGGATTCACGTCCGAAAGACCGAAAAAGCCGTAGCGAAAACCGTCGATCATGTAGAAGAACGGATTCAGATGCGACACCGCGCGCCAAACCGGCGGCAACGTATGCGTCGAATAGAACACGCCGGAAAGGAACGTGAGCGGCATGATCAGGAAGTTCTGAAACGCGGCCAACTGGTCGAACTTGTCTGCCCAGATGCCGGCAATCAAACCCAACGTACCGAGGATTGCCGAACCGAGGATCGCGAACGCAATGATGTAGAACGGCGCGGAAAAAGACATCGGGACGAACCATATCGTCACGACGAAAACGCCGAGCCCGACACAAAGTCCACGCGCTACCGATGCCAAGACATACGCAAAGAACATTTCCCAATGCGCAATGGGCGGCAACAGCACGAACACGAGATTGCCTGTGATTTTCGACTGAATCAGCGACGACGAGCTATTCGCAAACGCGTTCTGCAATACGCTCATCATCACGAGGCCGGGCACGAGAAAGCTCGTATAACCAACGCCAGCATAAACTTGTACGTGCCCGGAAAGCGCGTGACCGAAGATGGTCAGATACAGCAACGCCGTGACGACCGGCGCGAGCACCGTTTGAAACGATACCTTCCAGAAACGCAAAAGCTCCTTGTAGAACAACGTCTGAAAGCCGCTCATGAAAGTCCCTCGACCACGTCGGGTTCGTTCATGACTTGCACGAACACGTCTTCGAGATCGGCTTTGCGAACCTCGATTTCATCCAACGCGCAACCGGCCGTGCGGCACTTCGCAAGAATCGGCTCGACATCGTCGTAGCTCGAAAGGCGCAGCAGATGCTGCATGCCGGACACCGCGTGCGGATCGACTTCCAGCGGACGCAGTTCCACAGGCAGCGAGCCGCTCGAAAAGCGCAGATAAAGTTGCAGACCGGAAAAGCGTTGCAGAAGCGTGCTCGTGCGCTCGAGCGCCACGACTTCACCACGACGAAGCATGGCGAGACGATCACACAGCGCTTCGGCTTCTTCAAGGTAATGCGTGGTCAGCACGATGGTGTGCCCTTCGCGATTCAACCGCGAGATGAACTTCCAGAGCGTCTGACGAAGTTCGACATCGACGCCCGCCGTGGGCTCGTCGAGCACGATCACCGGCGGCCGATGCACCAGCGCCTGCGCCACCAGCACGCGTCGCTTCATGCCGCCCGAGAGCGCGCGCGTGTTGACGTCCGCTTTCTCGGTGAGATCGAGATTGGCCATGACTTCGTCGATCCAGTCGTCGTTCTTGCGCAAACCGAAATAGCCCGACTGAATTCGCAAAGCCTCGCGCACGGTGAAGAACGGATCGAACACCAGTTCTTGCGGCACCACGCCAAGCGCACGGCGCGCCGCGCGGAAGTCGCTCACGACATCGTGGCCGCGCACGGACACCGTGCCGCTATCGGCGCGCGCGAGTCCGGCAAGGATGCTGATCAGCGTGGTCTTGCCGGCGCCGTTGGGGCCGAGCAAGCCGAAAAATTCGCCCTCTTCAACCGTGAGGCTCACGCCTTTGAGCGCCTGAAGCTGCTTGTAGCGCTTTCTGACGTTTCGGATTTCTATGGCTGACATTGACAGTGCGCGTGCCTCGTGTGGCCGCGCCTCGATTGTGCGGATAACGCTTGACGGACCCGGGCTCGATCGAAAAATTGCCGGGTGCGGGCCCGAAAAAGCATTTGATTATAGGGCAAACCGGATGGAGCCGACTTCGGAGCGATCCTGATCGCGGCAACGCATGCCGGGTTGCCGCACCTGATATGGCGTCAGGACAGGATCAATGTCGGAAGGAGAGCAGCGTGTCGACGCCGTAAGCTTGCGCGAGACTGGCAAGCTTGGAAGGAACATTCACGACGCCAAGCGCCGTGCCGCGCTCGGTGGCGGCGCGCTGCCATGCAAGCAGCACGGCGAGCGCGGATGAATCGAAATGCGTGAGCGGCGCGCAGTCGACTTCAGTTGCACCCGCCGCGATACGCGACAAACCCGCGTCGAGCGCAGCCTTCGCGCTTTCGTGGGTCAGCGTGGCGGCCGTTTGGAAGCGGCCGCCCGCGACTTGCGCATTTGCCTGCGTGCTCACGATGCCTTGCCGTTCGCGAGTTGCTGATTACGCTGCGTGAGGAATTGCAGCAAGCCAGCCACGCCATTCTGCGAAATCTGCTCGTTGAACTGTTGCTGATACGCCTGGATCAGCCATGCGCCGAGCACGTTGATGTCGTACACGCGCCAGCCTTGCGGCGTTTTGTACAGGCGGTAGTCGAGTTCGATCGGCGAGCCGTTGTTCATCACGACCGAGCGGACCACGACATCCGTGTCCTCCGGCGACGCGCGGAACGGCTTGTACTGTACCGTCTGATTACGAACCTGAGCGAGCGCGCCCGAATACGTGCGAATGAGCAGCATCTTGAATTGCTCGACGATCTGCTTTTGTTGCTCGGGCGTTGCCGTGTTCCAGTTGCGCCCCATCACGAGACGCGTGGTACGCGTGAAGTCCGTGTACGGCAGGATCTTCTGATTGACGAGTTCAGTGATGCGCTGGATGTCGCCCGACTGAATCTTGCTGTCGGACTTGATGTCGTCGAGCACTTGTTGCGTGACGGTCTTGATCATCACGTCGGGCGCGCTCGAGTCGACGGATTGCGCCGACGCCGCGCCGCAGAACGCGATCAGCATGGCGAAGATAGGAAGCAAAAAGATTTTTTTCATCGCAGATCCTGCAAAAAAAGGGGCTTGAGTTTGAGCGCGCTGGCTAGAACGAGTTCAGACCGCGCGCCTGTCAAACTGTAAAAAATGCTGCCAAGTATTTTACCGGCCGTTAGCGCCAGTCCGCTCAACGCAAGCGGAACGAAGGGAATCCCGGCGCGCGCGGCGGGACGTACTGATGTCCCGGAACCGTGTTGTTGCCCGTGTCGCTCGCTGCGCGCGGCGCGCCAGCGGCTCCAGAAGCAGGCGTCGCGCCCGATGCCGCTTCGGACGGAACCGCCGTGGCCGAAGCGCCCGCCGGAGTCGCGGCTTCCGCGCCTTCCGCATCGTAGTTTGGAAGCGGCGCTTCGCTGTAATCGGGCGAGGTGCCTTCGCCACCGGTAATCAGATATTGCCGCCGCTGCAGGTAAGCGTTACGAACGAAAGAGTATTTGTCGAGCGCGGCATCCGAAAGAATGTCGGATGCATCCAGCAGGTTCGCGCGTGTGTTCACGAGATTTACGCCGTACAAGGCCCAGCTCACGGAATCCGGCTGCACGTAACTCAGCGGATTACCGAAATAATCGACCGCGAGGCCGCCGGTATCGCGCACGGTGCTTGGTCCAAGGAGCGGCAGCACGACGTACGGGCCAGGCGGCACGCCGTAGTGGCCGAGCGTGAGACCGAAGTCGCCCGAATGCTTCGGCAGCTTGGCGATGGTCGCCACGTCGAACAGACCGCCCACGCCGAACACCGTGTTGATCGCGACGCGCATGATGTCCGACACGCCATCCGCGATTCTCAGTTGCAGAAGATTGTTCGCCGCGATGTAGACATCGCCGATATTCGAGAAGAAGTTCGTGACGCTGTTGCGCACGGGTTCCGGGACGGCCCAGACGTAAGCCTGCGCCACCGGCTTGAACGCGTATTGATCGACCTTGTCGTTGATCGTGAACATCGTCCGGTTGTAGCTCTCGAAGGGATCGCCCTTGGTCGGAGTGGTCACTGTCGCGCACCCGCCGAACATGCCCACCGTTGCCGCTAGAACGATTGCGCGCCGCATCCCTGTCGAGTGCATGTTGTTTCTCCTTATTGAGCCGTACCCGAGGCTGCGCTCGCGCCCATCGCGCTTGCCGCACCCGGAAATGCCGGTGCGGGAGCTGCCGTTGCCGCCGGCGCCGCCGAGGATTTCGACGCGCCGGAATCCGCTGCCTTGTTATAGAGGAACTGTCCGATCAGATTTTCCAGCACCACGGCGGACTGCGTCATCGTGATGGTGTCGCCGTTCTTGAGCATCTGATCGTCGCCGCCCGGCTCCAAGCCGATGTACTGCTCGCCGAGCAGACCGGAAGTCAGAATCTTGGCGGACGAATCTTTCGGAAATTGATATTGCTTGTCGATGTCGATGGCGACCACCGCCTGATACGTATTTCCATCGAAGCTGATCGAGCCGACGCGCCCGACCGTCACGCCCGCGCTCTTGACCGGCGCGCGCGCTTTAAGGCCGCCGATGTTGTCGAACTTGAGCTTCACCGCGTAGGTCTGCTGGAACGACAGCGAACTCATGTTGCCCGCCTTCAGCGCAAGGAACAGCAGCGCCACGAAACCGAGCACCACGAAGAGGCCGACCCAAAAGTCGAGAGCAATCTTTTTCATCGTCTTCCCAAAGAGAATCTTGTCGCAGAGCGCGTGTGAGGTCTGTGCCCTTCACAACGCCCACGCCCTCGCGGGCGTTTTGCATTTTGGTTCATTAGCTGGACATCAGCTGAACATCAACGCGGTCAGCAGGAAATCGAGGCCGAGCACCGCGAGCGACGCGTACACGACCGTTTTCGTGGTCGCGCGCGACACGCCTTCCGGCGTAGGCCGTGCTTCGTAGCCCTGGAATAACGCGATGAACGTCACCGCGAAGCCGAACACGATGCTCTTGATGACGCCATTGCCGACATCGCGCCACACGTCCACGCCGCCTTGCATCTGCGACCAGAACGCGCCGGAATCCACGCCGATCAGCAACACGCCGACCACATACCCGCCGATGATGCCGACCGCGCTGAAAATGGCCGCCAGCACGGGCATGGCGATGATGCCCGCCCACATGCGCGGCGCGACCACCACTTTCATGGGATCGACGGCCATCATTTCCATTGCCGTGAGTTGTTCGCCCGCCTTCATCAAACCGATCTCGGCGGTCAGCGACGTACCCGCGCGGCCGGCGAACAACAGCGCCGTGACGACTGGCCCGAGCTCGCGCACGAGCGAAAGCGCGACGAGCAGTCCAAGCGCCTGCTCCGAACCATAGCGGTTCAGTGTGTAATAACCCTGCAGCCCGAGTACGAAGCCGACGAACAGGCCCGACACCGCGATGATGACAAGCGAATAATTGCCGACGAAGTGAATTTGCTTCGTGACGAGACGCGGCCGCCGCAAAAGCGGGAAGAATTCGAGTACGAGGCGCAACAGCATGCGCATTGCATAACCGGCGGTTCCGAAACCGTCGAGCACCCAGCGTCCGAGTGCGCTGATCATGCTTTCCCTCCGATGCCGAAATCCGCCGCGAGCGGCTGGCTCGCGTAATGAAACTTGAAGGGACCGTCCGGCGTGCCGTCGATGAACTGACGCACGGTCGGGTCTTCCGACGCGCGTAATTGCTCCGGCGTGCCTTCCGCGTGAATGCCGCCGTTCGCGACGAAGTACACGTAGTCCGCAATGGCGAACGACTCGGGCACATCGTGCGAAACGAGAATGGACGTGGCGCCGAGAGCGTCGTTGAGCGTACGGATGAGTTGCGCGGTTATGCCGAGCGAGATGGGATCGAGACCGGCGAACGGCTCGTCGTACATCATCAGTTCGGGATCGAGCGCGATGGCGCGGGCAAGCGCGACGCGGCGCGCCATGCCGCCGGAAATCTCCGACGGCGCGAGATCGCGCGCGCCACGCAGGCCGACCGCGTTGAGCTTCATCAGGACGAGATCGCGGATGAGCTCTTCCGGCAGATCCGTGTGTTCCCGCAGCGGAAACGCGACGTTCTCGAACACGGTCTGGTCGGTGAACAGCGCGCCGAACTGAAACAGCATGCCCATCCGGCGGCGCAGCGCGTAAAGGCCGTCGCGCGATTGCGTGCCGACGTCCTTGCCCGCGAACAGCACCTGACCGCGGCTGGCTTTCACCAGCCCGCCGATCAACCGTAAGGTTGTCGTCTTGCCGCAGCCGGAGCCACCCATGACCGCAACCACCTGACCACGCGTGAAACGCATGTTCAGGTTCGAGAGAACGGGCCGATTACCGTAACCGAAATCGACGTCGCGAAGCTCTAGCAGGGGCTCGGGGAAAGCTGGCACGAGGTAAGAAATTCCTTGGACGCAAGAGGCCGAATTATAGGGCCTGCGCGCAATCGGTGCTTTACCTACGCTCTACCCGATATGATTTTCAGAACATTTACCCTTGATTTGCAAAGCTTTGTTGTAGCGACTCGACGGCGGCTTCGGTGTCCGCCGCTTCTGTCACGGCACGCACGACAGCAGCGCTTCCTACGCTGGTCGCCAGCACCTCGGGCAATACCTTGCCGTCGATACCGCCGATCGCGACGAGCGGCACACGTCCTTTCAGAAGCTTTACGTAGCGTGTAAGCCGCGCCAGGCCTTGCGGTTTGGTGGGCATGACTTTCGTCGTGGTGGGAAACACC
Organism: Caballeronia sp. LP006; assembly: GCF_031450995.1. Lineage (NCBI taxonomy): Bacteria > Pseudomonadati > Pseudomonadota > Betaproteobacteria > Burkholderiales > Burkholderiaceae > Caballeronia > Caballeronia sp. LP006. The sequence continues at coordinate 87,208 of NZ_JARTVW010000005.1, forward strand.
GCGCCGAGCGCGAGATAGCTCGGCCGGAAGTGCAGCGCGCGAAGCATCTCGTAATAGCCGTGCGTCGAAAGTCCGAGGCGCAACCCGGCTTGCGCGATTGCCTGCAGATCGGCGGTTTCGACATCTTCCTGACCGAGATGCACGCCGTAAGCGCGTGCGGCGATCGCTTCGCGCCAATGATCGTTGATGAAAAGCTGCGCCTGATGCCGCTGCCCCGCCACGACCGAACGCTCGATTTCGCCGTGAAGGTCCGCTGCGTCGGTGGTCTTGCGGCGCAACTGCGCCGTGCGCACTCCGAGGTCCAGCACGCGTTCGACCCAATTCGCGCTCGGCAAGACGGGGTAAAGACCGAGCTTGTCCGGGCAAGCGGGAAAAGCAGGTTCCGGCGCGGGTGGAAGATCGCCGACGCGCGGGAACGTGTCGAAGTCGCTTGGCCACGCGTCTTCTTTCTGTTCGTCGCCGGCGCGCCATGCCATTGCCAGGACGAGCGCATCGTGCGGTTCGAAATTGCAGTCGAGGAACGCCGCCAGCGCGGCCAGCCAGTCGTCGGAACGCTCGCCTTCGAGAACATGGCGCGCGCCTGCATGCAGCAATATCACGCGACGTTCGTACGCTTCCAGCACCGTCGCATTGTCCGCGGCGTACGGCTCGTTGACGACGAGCAGATCCTGCGCACTTGGCGTATCCGGCACGGTCAGGCAAATGCGCCAGCGCGTTGGCGGCGCGGGCCACTCGCCGAGCCGCGCGCGGATACGTTCGGCGACTTCGGTCAACTCATCCGCCGGCGGCCAGAAAACTTCGTGTCCGAGCAAGCTCATGCAGCACCTCCGTCCTGATGCCAGAACGGCATGCCAACGACCGGCGTGCTGGCCTGCGCGCTGTCGCGCTCGGCCATCGGACCGGCGAGAAACGCCGTGCGTCCGGCTTCGACACCCAGCGCGAACGCGCGCGCCATCTGCGACGGAAAGGTCGCCTGCGACACGGCGGTGTTCAAGAGCACGCCGTCGAAACCCCACTCCATCACCTGGCACGCATGCGAGGGCACGCCGAGACCTGCATCGACGATCAGCGGCACGTCTGGCAGCCGCTCGCGCAACGTGCGCAGACCGTAGGGATTGGTCACGCCCTTGCCGGTGCCGATGGGCGCGCCCCAGGGCATCAACGCCTCGCAGCCGGCATCGAGCAGACGGCGGCCGATCACGAGATCCTCGGTGCAATAAGGCAGCACCTTGAAGCCGTCGCGCACGAGCTTGCCCGCCGCTTCGACGAGGCCGATCGGGTCGGGCTGCAACGTGTAGTCGTCGCCGATCAGTTCCAGCTTGATCCACGGCGTGTCGAAAACCTCGCGCGCCATGTAGGCGGTGGTCAGCACTTCATCGACGCTCTGGCAGCCCGCCGTGTTTGGCAGCAGCGCGACGCCGTGACGCTTGAGGACTTCGAAAAAACCGGCCTCGCCAGTCTCGGACTGACGGCGCAGCGCGACGGTCACCATGCCGGGCCGCGCGGCATCGATGGAATCCGAAAGCGATTGCAGCGACGGATAACGCGATGTGCCGAGCAGCACACGGCTCGGGAACGTCTGGCCGTAGAGCGTAAGACTATGGGCGGCGGTGTGTGAGGTCATGATTCGATCCTTCGGATTCGGTGGATTCAGCCGCCCGCGACGGGCGACACGACGTCGAGCTTGTCGCCGGCTCGAAGCGTCTTCGTGCCGTGCTCGCCGCGCGCGACGAACTGTCCGTTGAGCGCGACCGCGAACGGCGGTTTTGCGCCGAATGCGGCGAGCGCGTCGGTGACGGTGGCGGCATCGGTCAGACTGAATTCGCGCTGATTGATGTGGATGTTCATGGCTTTGACTTTCGATGACTAGAGCGCGGCCGCGATGGCCGGTTCGCTATGCAGAAGCTGGGACCAGCGCGCGCCGCCGCGATAATCCGCGAACGATGCGGCGTCCGCGACGGTTCCGCCCGCGATGGCTTGGGCGAGTGCGCAGGCGGCATCGGCGACTTCCGGCGCGATCATGAAGCCGTGCCGATACAGGCCGTTCACGCGCACGGTCCGCGCCCCGTCCCAGACGATGGCCGGCCGATGATCCGGCAGCGTCGGCCGGCACTGAGAATTGAGTTCGAGGATGCGCGCCTCGCCGAAACCCGGATGCACCGCGAATGCCGCACTCATCAGTTCCAGCGCCGAGCGCACGCTCACGGGCGACATGTCCTCGCCTTCGACTTCGGTCGCGCCGATCACGTAAAGATCGTCCTCTTTCGGCGCGATATACAGCGGATAACGCGGATGCAGCAGCCGCACCGGCCGCGACAACCCGATGCCCGGCGCATGCACGCGCGCCACTTCCCCGCGAATACCACGCAACGCGGGCCACGCCGTTTTGCCGCCCAGCCCACGGCAATCGATGATCCAGCGCGCGTCGGGCATGGCATCGACCGGAGAATTCCAGTGCGTGCGCACGCCGCGCGCCCCAAGTCCGGCCGCGAGCGCTCGAAGCGCCTGACGATTGTCGAGTTGACCTTCGTGCGGCAGCAGCCAGCCTTGCGCGAAACGCGTGCCGAGCGCGGGTTCCGCTTGCGCGACTTCCGCGCCCGCGAGCTTGACGAAGCCGCCATCGAGCAAGCTTGCAGGCGCGTTGGCGCGCAACCTGCGTTCGAATAGCGGCGCTTCCGCGCGATCCGCGCCGTGCCAGACGACGAGCGTGCCGTTGCGCTGAAAGTAAACCGGCTCGGGCAAATCGGCGATGAGACCCGGCCAGCGTTCCAGCGACGCCGCGCCGAGTTCGACGACGAGCGGCTCCGCACTCGTCGCCTCGGCGAGCGGCGCGAGCATCGCGGCGGCCACCCACGCAGCCGACTGCGTGCCCGCCTCGTCGCCGCGCTCGTATAGCGCGACGCCGTGGCCCGCGCCCGCGAGTTGCCACGCCACGAGCCGCCCGACGAGTCCTCCGCCGATGACGGCGAAGTCTGGCCGGCGCGCGGCGGGCTGATCGATCGTGTTCACTTTTCCGATGTCTCCTGTCGATCGAAACGAGGCTGTGCGCCGCTCCGGTCTTATCCACGACTGATAACGCCGTGCAGCAAACGCACGAACGCGAAGACAAAACTTGCAGAGGAGAGACCGGCCCGGCAGCGGCAACGCAAACAACGCGCGCCAGGCGGAAAAGAAAGATGATGGAAGAACCTGGAGGAAAGGCGCGACGGCCGCGCGTTCTCCGGAAACTTCCCTCGCCGGTATTACCCGGATCGGGTGCAAAGGGTCTCTCTCAGCCTCGCCGCGCCAGCACACCGATAATTCGATGACATCGCGCGCGAAGCACCCCTGTTTCGTCGAAGATCATTAGACCATGAAAGCCAAAGCCGCTGCAAACCGGGATTCCCCGCCTTTGGTCGCCTCGGTCGGCACTCTGGCACAATGCCGCGAGCATGGTTCTCCGCATGGTTGTGCGAATGAGCACGGAATTAAGCGGCAGTTAAGGGAACCTCTGAACAATCTGCGGGACAGGAAAGAGGCTGCGCGTGCGAGTATCGCGGCGCGGTGCGTCCATTCGTAACTCGGACCGGCATATCATCAGGAAGGTCATGGCCAATTCTCAACCGGAAAACACGCAGCAACAAGCCGACACGGTCTCTGCGTGGAGCCTCATCAAGCCCTACTGGGTCTCGGAGGAGCGCGGCTTCGCATGGGGTCTGCTCGTTGCCATCATCGCGATCAACATGACGGTCGTATGGATCAACGTGCGGCTCAACAGCTGGAGCGCGGCGTTCTACAACGCGCTGCAGAACAAGAACGTCCACGACTTTCCGCATTTGCTGCTGGTCTTCACCGGCCTCGCCTTCGCGTACATTCTGCTCGCGGTTTATGGGAGGTATCTGCGGCAGATGCTCGGCTTCCGCTGGCGCCAGTGGCTGACCAATAAGTATCTCGAACAGTGGTTCGGCGACCGCGCGTTTTACCGCATAGAACGCGACCGTCTCGCCGATAACCCCGACCAGCGGATCAGCGACGACCTGCAATCCTTCGCGACCACCACGCTGTCTCTGTCGCTCGATCTGCTTTCCACGCTCGTCACGCTCGTCACGTTCATCACCATTTTGTGGACGCTCGCGGGCGCGCTGACCATCACGGCATTCGGCACGCCGCTCGTCATTCCCGGCTACATGGTCTGGGCGGCGGCGCTTTACGCGATCATCGGCTCGGTCATCATCCAGAAGGTCGGGCATCCGCTGGTGTCGATCAACTACCAGCAACAGAAGGTCGAGGCCGATTTCCGCTTCGGGCTGATTCGCGTGCGCGAGAATGCCGAGCAGATCGCGTTTTACGATGGCATCGCCACCGAGACGGCCAACGCGAAGACCATTTTCCAGCGCATTCGCGACAACTGGTGGATGATCATGAAGTACACGAAGCGCATGACCTTCGTGCTCAGTTTCTACGGACAGATCGCCATCATCTTCCCGATCATGGTTGCCGCGCCGCGTTACTTCGCGGGCGCGTTCTCGTTCGGCGTCTTGATGCAGATTTCATCGGCGTTCGGCACGGTCAGCGATTCGTTCTCCTGGTTCATCAACAGTTACTCGACCTTGGTCGAATGGCGCGCCACGGTGAATCGTCTGCGCGAATTCAAGCGTGTGATGCGCTCGACGCATATCCGCGAGGAAACGTCGCCGGCAACGGCGCATGGCGGTATCAACCTGCATTACACGAGCACGAAAGCGCTGACGACCAAGGGGCTTGCGCTCGCGTTGCCGAATGGCACGCCGCTTTCGCGCGTGGGCGATGTGACGATAGAACCGGGATCGCGCTGGCTCATAGTCGGGCCGTCGGGCGCGGGCAAGAGCACGCTGATGCGGGCTCTGGCGGGCCTTTGGCCGTTTGGCGACGGTAGTATCGACGCACCCGTCGACGCGAAGATGCTGTTTATCCCGCAAGTGAGCTATCTGCCGATCGGCACGCTGCGCGCGGCGTTGAGCTATCCGTCGCCGGGTGGCACCTTCACCGACGAGGAATCGCGCGAGGCGCTGCGTCTGTGCAATCTGGCCGAGTATGGCGACCGCCTGGAAGAAAATGCGCACTGGGCGCGCAGCTTGTCGCCGGGCGAGCAACAGCGTCTTGCCGCCGCGCGCGTGCTGCTGCACAAGCCCGACTTCCTGTTCCTCGACGAAGCCACCAGCGCCCTCGATGCGGATAACGAACTGCATATCTACAACACGCTCGTCGAACGTTTGCCGAAGGCGGCGATTTTGAGCGTTGCGCACCGGGAGTCGGTGGCGCTGTTCCATGATTATCGGATCGAGATAGAGAGGACGATGGCGGAGGCTTGATTCCGTCTCTTGCTGAATGAAGAACCGCATCCGCGAGCAATTGTGGGTGCGGTTTTTTTTTGTTGGCATAGCCCCGCCAACAAAAAAGGGCGAACCCAAAACGGTCCGCCCTTTTCTCCCATCAACCCCGCTCTCTTATCGCGGCAATTCGCTACTGCCCATCAAATACGCATCCACCGACCGCGCGCACTGACGCCCTTCGCGAATCGCCCACACCACGAGCGACTGACCGCGCCGCATATCGCCCGCGGTAAACACCTTGTCCACCGACGTGTAATACGCCTTGTCACCTTCGGTCGAGGCGCGCACGTTACCGCGCGCGTCCTTGTCGACGCCAAACGCATCCAGCACCGGCGAAGCCGGCTGCGTGAAGCCCATGGCGAGCAGCACGAGGTCGGCCTTCAGCTCGAACTCGCTGTTCGGCACTTCCTGCATCTTGCCGTTCTTCCACTCGACGCGCACCGCGATCAGCTTCTCGACCTTGCCGTTCTTGCCTTCGAAACGCTTCGTCGCAACCGACCAGTCACGCTCGCAACCCTCTTCATGCGACGACGACGTACGCAGCTTGATCGGCCAGTAGGGCCACACGAGCGGCTTGTTCTCTTCCTCGGGCGGCTGCGCGAGCAGTTCGAACTGCACCACGCCCTTCGCGCCATGCCGGTTCGAGGTGCCGACGCAATCCGAACCCGTGTCGCCACCGCCGATCACGACGACATGCTTGCCCTTCGCGACCAGTTGCTCCGCGAGCTTGTCGCCTGCGTTGACCTTGTTCTGCTGCGGCAGGAATTCCATCGCGTAATAGATGCCTTCCAGCTCGCGCCCCGGCACCGGCAGATCGCGCGGCGTTTCCGAACCGCCCGCCACCACGACCGCATCGAACTGTTCTTTCAGTTCGTCCGGCGTGATGGTTTCCTTGGCCGTATTGCCGATGTGCCCCGGCAGCGCGTCCTTGCCGATGAACACGTTGGTGCGGAACGACACGCCTTCCGCTTCCATCTGGCGCATGCGGCGGTCGATCAGCCACTTCTCCAGCTTGAAGTCGGGAATGCCATAACGCAGCAAACCACCAATGCGATCGTTCTTTTCGAACACAACCACGTCGTGACCGGCGCGTCCCAGTTGCTGCGCGACCGCGAGCCCGGCGGGACCGGAGCCGACCACCGCAACCTTCTTGCCGGTCTTGTGTTTGGGCGGCTGCGGCGCGACCCAGCCTTCGGTCCACGCCTTGTCGATGATCGCGTGCTCGATCGACTTGATGCCCACCGGATCGTCATTGATGCCGAGCGTGCAAGCCGACTCGCACGGCGCCGGACAAATGCGTCCCGTGAACTCGGGGAAGTTGTTGGTCGAATGCAGCACTTCGATCGCGCTCTTCCAGTCCTGACGGAACACGAGATCGTTGAAGTCCGGAATGATGTTGTTCACCGGACAACCGTTGTTGCAGAACGGAATGCCGCAGTCCATGCAGCGCGCGCCCTGAACCTTGGCGTCTTCATCGGTCAGCGCGGCGACGAATTCCTTGTAATGCTTGACGCGGGTCAGCGGTGCTTCGTACGCCTCGTGGCGGCGTTCGAACTCGAGAAAACCGGTTGCCTTGCCCATGTGGTTCTCTTCTTTCTCTGTATTTGGTGAGGAACTTGCTCTCCGGCGTACCGGAGAGCTCTTCTATAGTGAGACCGCTCAGGCCGCGAGTGCGTCCTTTGCCTTCTTCGCGCCAATCTCGCCGAGCGCGCGCTTGTAGTCGGTCGGGAACACCTTCACGAACTGACGGCGCGACGCATCCCAGTTCTCGAGCAGCGCCTTGGCACGCGGCGATCCGGTGAACTGGAAGTGACTCTCGATCAAACCCTTGAGCAGCGCTTCGTCGGTCTTGCCGGCATGCCACAGCGCGCGATCCACCGTGCGCTCCTGTTCGGCCTGTTGCAGCACTGGATCGAGGGCCACCATGGTCTTGTTGCACTTGGCGCCGAACGTGCCGTCCGGATCGAACACGAACGCGACGCCGCCCGACATGCCCGCCGCGAAGTTGCGGCCCGTCTCGCCGAGCACGACCACCGTGCCGCCCGTCATGTATTCGCAGCCGTGATCGCCCGTGCCTTCGACGACTGCCGTCGCGCCCGAGTTACGCACGCAGAAGCGCTCGCCCGCGACGCCACGGAAGTACGACTCGCCTTCGATCGCGCCGTACATCACCGTGTTGCCGCAGATGATGTTCTCCTCGGACTTGCCACGGAAGTCGTTGGTCGGGCGAATGATGATGCGCCCGCCCGACATGCCCTTGCCGACATAGTCGTTACCGTCGCCGACGAGGTCGAGTGTCACGCCCTTGGCGAGGAACGCGCCGAAGCTCTGGCCCGCCGTGCCCTTCAACTGGATATGGATGGAGTCGTCGGGCAAACCGTCGTGGCCGTACTTCTTCGCAATCAACCCGGACAGCATGGCGCCGACCGTGCGGTTCACGTTGCGCACCGGCTGGATGAACGAAACGTGCTCGCCCTTCTCGATCGCCGCCTTCGACTTCTCGATCAACACGTGATCGAGCGCCTTGTCCAGACCGTGGTCCTGCACATCGACGTGCTTGCGCGCGACTTCCGCGCCCACCGGCACTTGATAGAACACGCGCGAAAAGTCGAGACCCTTCGCCTTCCAGTGTTCGACGCCCTTCTTCGTGTCGAGCAGTTCGGCGTGGCCGATCAGATCCTCGAACTTGCGGATACCCAGTTGCGCCATGATCTCGCGCACTTCTTCCGCAATGAAGAAGAAGAAGTTGACGACGTGTTCCGGCTGGCCAGTGAACTTTGCGCGCAGCACGGGATCTTGCGTCGCGACGCCGACCGGGCACGTGTTCAGATGGCACTTGCGCATCATGATGCAGCCTTCGACGACGAGCGGCGCCGTCGCGAAGCCGAATTCATCCGCGCCGAGCAGCGCGCCGATCACGACATCGCGGCCGGTTTTCATCTGGCCGTCGGCCTGCACGCGAATACGGCCGCGCAGACGGTTCAGCACCAACGTCTGCTGCGTTTCGGCAAGACCGAGTTCCCATGGCGTGCCCGCGTGCTTCAGCGACGACAAGGGCGATGCACCCGTGCCGCCATCATGGCCCGCGATCACGACGTGATCCGCCTTTGCCTTCGCCACACCCGCAGCGATGGTGCCGACGCCCACTTCGGACACCAGTTTCACCGAAATGCTCGCCGCGGAATTCACGTTCTTGAGATCGTGAATGAGCTGCGCCAAGTCTTCGATCGAATAGATATCGTGGTGCGGCGGCGGCGAGATGAGACCGACGCCCGGCACCGAGTAACGCAGCTTGCCGATATAGTCGGAAACCTTGTGGCCCGGCAGTTGACCGCCTTCGCCCGGCTTCGCGCCCTGCGCCATCTTGATTTGAATCTGATCCGCCGACGACAGATATTCCGCCGTCACGCCGAAGCGGCCCGATGCAACCTGCTTGATCTTCGAGCGCAGCGAATCGCCGTCTTTCAACGCGACGTCGGTGACGATTTCATCGCCGATCAGGGACTTGAGCGTGTCGCCGGTCTTGATCGGAATGCCGCGCAGTTCGTTCCGGTAGCGCTTCTCGTCCTCGCCGCCTTCGCCCGTGTTCGACTTGCCGCCGATACGGTTCATGGCAACCGCGAGCGTGGCGTGCGCTTCCGTGCTGATGGAGCCGAGCGACATGGCGCCGGTCGCAAAACGCTTTACGATGTCCTTCGCCGGCTCCACTTCGTCTAGCGGAATGGCCTTCGACGGGTCGAGCTTGAACTCGAAGAGACCACGGAACGTCATGTGACGCTTCGTCTGGTCGTTGATCAGATGCGCGTATTCCTTGTACGTCTGATACGAGTTGCTGCGCGCCGAGTGTTGCAGCTTGGCGATGGCATCCGGCGTCCACATATGCTCTTCGCCGCGCACGCGATAAGCGTATTCGCCGCCCGCATCGAGCATGTTCGCGAGAACCGGGTTGTCGCCGAAGGCATCGCGATGCAGGCGAATGGCTTCTTCCGCCACGTCGAAGATGCCGATGCCGCCGACCTTGGACGCCGTGCCACGGAAATACTTCTCCACGAGCTCCGAGGACAAGCCGACCGCTTCGAAAATCTGTGCGCCGGTGTAGGACATGTAAGTGGAAATGCCCATCTTCGACATGACCTTGTACAAGCCCTTGCCGACCGCCTTCGTGAAGTTGTAGATGACTTTCTCGGCCGACAGATCGCCCTTGAAGCCTTCCGCCATGTTGGCGAGCGTTTCCAGCGCGAGGTACGGGTGAACGGCTTCCGCGCCGTACGCCGCGAGCAGCGCGAAGTGATGCGTCTCGCGCGCCGACCCGGTTTCGACGACGAGACCCGTGCTCGTGCGCAGACCATGCTGCACGAGATGCGAGTGGATGGCCGACGTGGCGAGCAGCGCCGGAATCGCGACATTGTCGCGGTCCATCTTGCGGTCGGACACGATCAGCATGTTGTAACCGGACTTCACGGCATCGACGGCTTCGGCGCACAACGACGCAATGCATGCTTCCACGCCTTCCTTGCCCCAAGCCACCGGATAGCAGATGTTCAGTTCGTACGAGCTGAACTTGCCGCCGGTGTATTTGTCGATGGCGCGAATCTTCGCGATGTCTTTGAAGTCGAGCACGGGCTGCGACACTTCGAGACGCATCGTCGGGTTGATGTTGGTCGTGTCGAGCAGATTCGGCTTAGGACCGACGAACGAGACCAGCGACATCACCATGTTCTCGCGGATCGGATCGATCGGCGGGTTGGTCACTTGCGCGAACAACTGCTTGAAGTAGTGATAGAGCGTCTTGTTCTTGCCGGACATGACCGCGAGCGGCGAGTCGTTGCCCATCGAGCCCACGGCCTCTTCGCCCGACTGCGCCATGGGCGCCATCAGAAACTTGAGGTCTTCCTGCGTATAGCCGAACGCCTGCTGACGGTCGAGCAGCGCGGCGGCTTCGCGACGCTGCGTTTCGACGTCTTCCGCCTTCGGCTCGATTTCGTCGAGCTTGATACGCACGGCGTCGATCCAGCTCTTGTACGGCTTCGCGTTCGCGAGGTTGTCCTTGAGCTCCTTGTCCTCGATGATGCGGCCTTGTTCCATGTCGATCAGGAACATCTTGCCCGGCTGCAGACGCCACTTCTTGACGATCTTCGATTCCGGGATAGGCAGCACGCCCGATTCCGACGCGAGGATCACGAGGTCGTCGTCGGTGATGAGATAGCGCGCCGGACGCAGGCCGTTACGGTCGAGCGTGGCGCCGATCTGGCGGCCGTCCGTGAACGCGATGGCGGCGGGACCGTCCCACGGCTCCATCATCGGTGCGTGATACTCGTAGAACGCGCGGCGGTTGTCGTCCATGAGCGTGTGCTGTTCCCATGCCTCGGGAATCATCATCATCATGGCGTGGACGAGCGGATAGCCCGCCATCACTAGAAGTTCGAGGCAGTTGTCGAACGAAGCCGTGTCCGACTGGCCGGGATAAATCAGCGGCCAGAGCTTGGGCAGATCGTCGCCGAGCACATAGGAGGCGATCGCGCCGGTGCGCGCGTTCAGCCAGTTGACGTTGCCCTTCACGGTGTTGATTTCACCGTTGTGCGCAATCATGCGATACGGGTGAGCCAGTTCCCACGCCGGGAACGTGTTGGTCGAGAAGCGCTGGTGCACGAGCGCGAGCGCCGAGACCACGCGCTCGTCCTGCAGGTCGCGGTAATACACGCCGACCTGACCGGCCAGCAGCAGGCCCTTGTAGACGACCGTGCGCGACGACATGGACGGCACGAAGTATTCCTTGCCGTGCTTGAGCTTGAGCGCCTGAATGCGGTGGCTCGCCGTCTTGCGGATGATGTAGAGCTTCCGCTCGAGCGCATCCGTCACGACGATGTCCTTGCCGCGCCCGATGAAGATCATGCGGATGAGCGGCTCACTCGCCTTCACGGTCGGAGAAATAGGCATGTTGCCGTCGACCGGGACGTCGCGCCAACCGAGCACGACCTGGCCTTCCGCCTTCACCGTGCGTTCCAGTTCCTGTTCGCACGCGAGCCGCGAAGCATGTTCCTTCGGCAGGAAGATCATGCCGACGCCGTATTCGCCGGCAGGCGGCAAAGTCACGCCTTGCTTGGCCATCTCTTCGCGATAGAAGCCGTCCGGAACCTGAATCAGAATGCCCGCGCCGTCGCCCATGAGCGGATCGGCGCCGACGGCGCCACGGTGATCGAGATTCTCGAGGATCTTGAGACCCTGTTGAATGATCTCGTGGCTCTTTTTCCCCTTGATATGGGCGACGAAACCGACGCCGCAGGCGTCATGTTCGTTGGCAGGGTCATACATGCCCTGCGCGGCGGGAGGCGAACCGACTGCCGGTTGCTGATGATCGTTCATGGGGACACCGTCTCTACTGTGAGGGGCCGACTCGGCCGTTGAACCATTTTTTATGTCGCCCGCGGCGTTTATTTCGACTTGGAAGCCGCGAAGCCGGTCGTGCAACGGGCGCGCTGCGCCGCAAAAACCGCCGGAAATCGAAATATACGCGACCAATCAAAGAGATGGCAAATAAAATATGATGATGCGTCACTAATTATCGATATGGTGCACGCATGCCCCAAAATATTGGTTCCATATCGATATTGGGCAAAAGTAAACGGCGCGCCCGAATCTTCGTGCCGCCGTCCTTTTGAAGCGTCGTTTTCCGCGATGCCCGTGGTTATTGAGATTGAGGCGTCTCGCGCACTTTACGCGGCCGTCCGCGCGGCAATGGCGACACGCGCCGGTTCGCCGCACGCGATGCCCAATCGCGGTACGCATCGCTGCCGAGCACCCAGCCTTTCAGAGTGGCTTGCAGGAGACGATTAGCCTCACGCTCGTCGAGCGGCTGATCGCACAACTCCTTGTATGCATGCTGGCGTTCGAACGGCGTGTTGCCGAGCGACCAGAAGAGCGGATGGTCGGTGATCAGTCCGTCGAGCGTCAGCCCTATATGGTGCCGAAAACTCGACCACTTGTAGTCCTGCGGCACGGCAACCAGACCCGCGCGAACCGGCGCGGTTTCAACCACGCGCGTGGCAAGCAGGAAATAACGTTCACCCTCGATGACCGTTGCGCGATATCGCCCTTCCCACAACGTCCCGCGCCGCGTGTAACGGCGATTGAAATGCGCCACGTAACGACGCCCGACTGCCTGCATCGCCTTCGGAAGGCTCGATTCGTCGCGCGGCGTGACAAGCAGATGCACCGCCTGCGGCATCAACGCATATGCATGAATGGAAAGATGATGATCACGTGATGCAGTTCTCAAGCAGTCGATAAAAAGCTCGTAGTCCTGGTCGTCGACGAAGGCAGGTTGCTGGTCGAGACCGCGCAGGATGACATGCTGCGGCTGATCGGGAACATAGAGTCGTGCAAGCCGTGCCATTCTGGATATTCCATTGGTCGCGTTTGTGTTACCCCAATCGGGGACCTTGTGGAGATGTTGAGGCAGCGTGGACGAAACACATGCAAATGCCATGCAACACGATTCCAACGCCGCACACGTCTTAGGGAAAATGCTCTACGGCGACGCTATGGTTACTTTGAAATCTTATGCTCATAATGAGCGTGCTTTTCTGGAGGAGCACAAATTGAAAATAAAACAAGTCATGGTGGGAGCAGCGGCATTTGCGTGTGTAGCCAGCGCGGCGCACGCACAGTCGGCGGGTTCCTTCTACGCAACCGCTGGCTGGTTTCACTTCGCCCCGCAAGACAGCAGCGGCCCGCTCAAAGAGACAAGTGTAGGCGGATCTCCCGTCAATATCGACGTACAGGGCACGGGCGCCGGCATTTCAAGCGCGGATACGGCAGGCTTCACGCTTGGTTACTTTGCCACCGACCACATTGCGGCGGAATTCGAAATGGGCATTCCGCCCTCCTTCGACCTCGAAGGCACAGGCTCGTTCTCGCAATACGGCAAGCTCGGCAGCGCGAAACAATGGAGCCCAACGCTGCTTTTCAAATACTTCTTTAATGCTCCTCAAGCGAAGTTTCGTCCATTCGTCGGCATTGGCGTAACGCGCACCTGGTTCACCGACGCCAAGATCACGAACTCATCGTTCGAAGGCAACGTCCTGCATGGTCCGACCTCCGTCGACACGGATAGTTCTTGGGCGCCGGTGTTCAACGTGGGCGCCGTCTATAACTTCACGGAGCATTGGTTCGCGGGTTTTTCCGTGTCGTTCATTCCGTTGAAGGCAACGGCGACTTTGAACTCGCAAGCGCAGACGCCGGTTGGCACGTTGAACGTGCAGTCGAAAGCGAAGATCACGTTGAATCCCATCGTGACTTATTTGCGTGTCGGCTATCGTTTCTAAGAACACTGGATTAACCACGGCGTTCCCAAAATTTTATTTGCGGGCATGCAAATAAAAGCGCCGCCATGCATGAAGCGTGGCGGCGTTTGATTTTACCGGCTCTTGTAAATGTGACCCGCGCATTTGCGGAGCTTGCGCATTTATTACGCTGTAGCAACGCCGTTCACCGACAGTCTTGCTGGTGACACGACCGTGCGCGCTCATGGGCATCGAATTTGCTGCATCGTCGATTTCCCGCTCTTCGCGAGCGGTGTGGTCATCCATCCACGATTCATCCATCGACGGAGCGATCTATGAACGCATTGCCTAACACGCGAGACGCCATCGGAGATTCCTGGAGCAGCACCAACCGCCGTGCGCGCCGTATGGCGCGTCATGGCCGTGATGCCGCCGAGGACATCAGCGGCGAGTTGCGCGCGCTGCTTTCCGATCTTGAAGAAACGCTGTCGAACGGCGCATCGGCCGATGCCGCCATCTTGCGCAAGCAAATCAGTTCGCAACTGGACGGCGCACGTTCCCGTCTGAACGACACGCACGCCGCGCTCCGACAACGCGCCGGCGCTGCTCTAGACGACGCCGATGCGTATCTGCACGAAAAGCCCTGGCAGACGATTGCACTCGTCGGCGGCCTGGCGCTCGTCGCGGGCGTTTTGCTGGCCCGCGCTCGCTGACCGAACGAGCGGCGCCAGTATCAATGGCGCCGCGCGCGTCGTTCAACTTCCCGCGAGAAAATCCGCACCAATGATATCGATGCGATCCGTGCAGATCGCATCGACTCCCCATTGGGCGAGCAACTTCACGCGCTCAGGTTCATTGGGCGTATAGGCAAGCACACGCAAGCCCGCGTCCTTGATTTCGCGAACGAGTGCTTCGCTCAAATGCCGGTAACTCGCATGCAGCGACACGCATGCGAGTGCCGACGTTTGCTCGCGCCAGTCGACCGGAACTTCCTCGTACAGCATGCCGCGAGGAAGCTCTGGTGCCGCGTTGCGCGCGGCTTGCAGCGCCTCGTATGAAAACGACGACAATAACGGCGCCGGTTCCGCACTCGCCCACAAGCGCGCCGCCTCACGCGCGACAAGCTCACCCGTCTCGACTTCGCGTCCGGGACACGGCTTGATTTCCACGTTTGCCGCCATGTCGAGTTCCGTGCAACGCGCGTGTACTTCAGCGAGCGTCGGCATATGCGCGCCCGCGAATGGCTTGCCGAACCACGAGCCCGCATCGAGTGCACGTATTTGCGCGTAAGTCATCGAGCGCGCGGGTCCATGACCGTTCGACGTGCGATCGACGTCATCGTCGTGCAGCAGAAAAACCACATTGTCGGCCGAGAGCTTTGCATCGAATTCGATCATGCGCAGACCGCGCCGCGCGCCTTCGTCGATGCCTTCGAGCGTGTTCTCGGGCGCGAGCTTGCCGCCGCCGCGATGCGCGACGATTGCGGGATAAGGCCAGGTTCTCATCGCGGATACTCCCTTCAGTTGACGCGCCGACCGCTCGCCGGATCGAAGAAATGCAGTTGTTGCGGCGGCACGGACACCGCCAGCTTTTCGCCACGCTGCGGCCGGTGCGTATGCGGCAAACGCGCCGCCACGTCGTGCTTGCCCCACTTGCCGTGCGCGAGATTGTCGGCGCCGAGCAGCTCGGTGGAATCGACATCGAGCGTCGCGCTCGCCGCGCCGACGATGCCCGGCGTCATATGCTCGGGACGAAGGCCGATGATCCACTCGCGGCCGTGCATCGTGCCGTTCAAACCGGCAGCGCCCGCAACCGGCAGCTTCGGTCCGCCGTCCGCCACCTCGAACGTCGAGCCGTTTTCCGACAAGCGCCCTTCGAGCAGATTCATCGCGGGCGAGCCGATGAAGCTCGCGACGAACACCGTCGCCGGCCGCTCGTAGACTTCGGTCGGCGCGCCGATCTGCTCGGCGTGTCCCTTGTTCATGACGATGACGCGTTGCGCGAGCGTCATCGCTTCGATCTGGTCGTGCGTAACGTAAAGGCTCGTGGTTGCGAGTCGCGCGTGAAGCCGTTGAATCTCGAGACGCATTTGCACGCGCAGTTTGGCGTCGAGATTCGAGAGCGGTTCGTCGAAGAGGAATACGGCCGGTTCGCGCACGATCGCGCGGCCCATGGCAACGCGCTGACGCTGCCCACCCGACAGTTCGCGCGGCTTGCGCGCGAGCAGCGGTTCGAGTTCGAGAATGCGCGCCGCATTCGCCACGCGGCTCTCGATAGTCGCGCGATCCGCGCCGCCGATCTTGAGCGCGTAAGCCATGTTCTGCGCGACGCTCATATGCGGATAGAGCGCGTAGTTCTGGAACACCATCGCGATGTCGCGATCCTTTGGCTCCAGCTTGTTGACGACCTTGCCGCCGATCTGGATCTCGCCCTCGGACACGCTTTCGAGCCCCGCGACCATGCGCAGCAACGTCGATTTTCCGCAGCCCGAAGGACCGACCATGACGACGAACTCGCCATCCGCGATTGCCACGTCGATGCCATGCAGCACGAAGTTCTTGCCGTCGTAGCTTTTCCTGACCGCCTTGAGATTCAACGCAGCCATCGATCAGTCCCGCAGCGCGCCGCACACCGTCGCGAAATGCGCGACCGCGATGCCCGGCTCATAGAAGCGATGCAGCAGCGCGCGCCATTGCTGGTAACCCGCCGATTGCCGAAAGCCCGGATCATGCGCCGCGACCGAATCCCAACGCACCAGCAACACGTATTGCGAGCCGTTGCCGGCGTCCGCCCCGCGCACGAGCTCATGCGAACGATAGCCCGGCTGCGCCGCGATGATCTTCTGCGCTTCGTCGAAAGCGGCTTCGAATGCGCTTTCCTCGCCGGCCATGACCGGCAACTGCGCGATTTCGAGAATCATGTCTGAAGTCTCCCGTTTGAGCCCGAGCGGACGCTTTCTGTTCTCGGGCGTCATGCCAAGGTGGTTGCGTTATTTTTCCGAATCGACGAGGCCGCGCACGAACCAGCGCTGCATCGTCAGGACGACCGCGAGCGGCGGCAACATGGCGAGCAAGGTCGCGGTCATGACGAGATGCCACTCGGTCGCGGTATCGCCCGATGCGATCATGCTCTTGATGCCCACCACCGCCGTTTGGAGCGACTGCTCGTTGGTGATGAGAATCGGCCACAGATACTGATTCCAGCCGTAGATGAACGTGATGACGAAGAGCGCCGCGATGTTCGTCTTCGACAGCGGCAGCACGACATCCCAGAAGAAACGCAGCGGCCCCGCGCCGTCGATGCGCGCCGCTTCCATCAGTTCGTCCGGCAGCGTCATGAAGAACTGGCGGAACAGAAAGGTCGCGGTCGCCGATGCAATGAGCGGCAGCGTCAGCCCGGCGTACGTGTTCGACAGATGCATCGACGACACGACCTGCACCGTCGGGAAAATACGCACTTCCACCGGCAGCATGAGCGTGACGAAGATCAGCCAGAACGCTAAGTTCTTGAACGGAAAGCGGAAGAACACGATCGCATACGCCGAGATGATCGACACCGCGATCTTGCCGATGGAGATCACGAGCGCCATCACGAGGCTGTTGATCAGCATGCGTCCGAAAGGCGCCGCCGCGTTGCCGCTGCCGTGCGTCCAGATGTTCGCCACGTTTTCGAAGAGATGCGTGCTCGGCACGAGCGAGAGCGGCACGGTGAAGACTTCCTTCGAATTCATCGTGGCCGCGCAGAACGCGACATACACCGGAAACACGATCAGCGCGACGCCTACGAGCAGCACCGCGTGACAGAAGATATCGAAGCCGCGTCGGTTCTCGATCATGAATATTGCACCCTGCGTTCGACGAAGCGGAACTGCACGATGGTCAACGCAACGACGATCACCATCAGCACGACCGATTGCGCGCCCGAACTACCGATGTCGAGACCCTGAAAGCCTTCCGCGAAAATCTTGTAGATGAGTGTCTTGGTCGACTGCGCCGGGCCGCCGCCGGTGGCGGCGTCGATCACGGGGAAGGTGTCGAAGAATGCATAGACCAGATTCACGACGAGCAGGAAGAAACTCGTCGGCGAAAGCAGCGGCAGCGCAATGCCGAAAAAGCGTCGCACGGGACCGGCTCCGTCGATGGCCGCGGCTTCGATCAGCGACTGCGGAATTGCCTGAAGTCCCGCATAGAAGAACAGGAAGTTGTAGCTGACCTGCTTCCACACCGACGCGAGCACGACGAGAAACATGGCTTGCGTGCCGTTCAGCGCGTGGTTCCACACGATGCCCTGCTTCGCGAGCGCATATGTCACGAGCCCGATGCTCGGGTTGAACAGAAACGACCACAACACCGCCGCAATCGCGGGCGCGACGGCATATGGCCAGATGAGCAGCGTCTGATACGCTTTCGCGCCGCGCGTCACGCGGTCGGCGCACGCGGCAAGCAGCAGCGAGATCACGAGTCCCGACACGGTAACGAGCGCGCAGAAGATTATCGTCGTATTGAACGACGACAGATAAAGCGGGTCCGCGAAAAGCTGCTTGAAGTTCGCGAGGCCGACGAATTCGCTCGACGTGCCGAACGCGTCCTGACTCTGCGTGGATTGCCAGAGCGCTTCGCCCGCCGGCCACAGAAAGAACAGCGCGGTGATCGCGAGCTGAGGCGCAACGAGCAGATACGGCAGGACGCTCGTATCGAAACGAGACCGTTTTTCCATCGATGTTTCCTGAAACGGCGCCCGCGAGAAGCACGCGGGCGCGCTGCGTCATGGGCGCTTAACCACCGCTCTTTTCGAAGCGGCGCAGCAGTTCGTCACCGCGCGAAACCGAAGAATCGAGCGCCTGTTGCGGCGTCTTCTTCTCCGCCCAGACCTGCTCCAGTTCTTCATCGACGACGGTGCGAATCTGCGGCATGTTGCCAAGACGCAAACCCTTGGTGAAGGCGAGCGGCGGCTTGTTCAGCATCTGCTTGATGGCGATATCCGCGCCGGGATTCTTGTCGTAGAAACCCTGCTTCTGCGTGAGTTCGTAGGCCGCTTGCGTGACCGGCAGATAGCCCGTGTCTTGATGCCACTTCGCCGCGACCGGCGGCGAGGTCAGATAAGCGAGAAACTTCGCGACGCCCTTGTACACGGCCGGGTCCTTGCCCGACAGCACCCAGAGACTCGCGCCACCGATGATCGCGTTCTGCGGCGCGCCCTTCACGCTCGCGTCGTAAGGCATCATGCCGACGCCGTATTCGAACTTCGCGAACTTGTTGATGGTCGCGCGCGAGCCCGACGAGTTTGTGATGATGCCGCAATCGCCGCTATAGAACTTCGAGACCGGCTCGTCCTTGCGGCCCACGTAGGTGAAGTTGCCTTCTTTCGCCATCTTCTGCAGGAAGGCGATATGCGCGACTTGCAGCGGCTTGTTGAAGTCGAGCTTGGCGTCGATCCCGTCGAAGCCGTTGTTCTTCGTCGCGAACGGCGCCGCATGCCACGCGCTGTAGTTTTCGAGCTGAATCCAGCTTTGCCAGCCCGACGAATAACCGCACGAGTAACCGGCGGCCTTGATCTTCTTTGCGTCGGTTTCGACATCGGCCCAGGTCTTCGGCGGCTGGTTCGGGTCGAGTCCCGCCTTCTTGAAGGCGTCCTTGTTGTAGTACAGAACCGGCGTGGAGCTGTTGAACGGCATCGAGATGAGATGGCCGGTCTTCGCGTCGCTGTAGTAACCGGAGATGGTCGGCACGAAGGCCTTCTCGTCGAGCGGCACGCCTGCCTGCTTGAAGACGTCATAGACCGGAACGACGGCTTTCTTGCCCTGCATCATCGTTGCCGTGCCGACTTCGTAGACTTGCAGGATCGCGGGCGCGTTGCCGCTGCGAAACGCCGCGATGCCCGCCGCGAGCGTCTGATCATACGTACCCTTGAACACGGGGACGATCTTGTAATCGCTCTGCGACGCGTTGAAGTCGTTGGCTATGTCGTTGACGCGCTCGCCGAGCGCGGCTTCCATGGCGTGCCAGAACTGGATTTCCGTCGCGGCCTGCGCTGCGGTGCTGCCGGCGAACGCGAGCACGGCAGCTGCTGCGATCGAGCGGAACGAGGGCATGCGTCTCATCGAGAAAGTCTCCTTGAATTGATTCTTGCGCGTTGAAACGCGCGATATTAGTTGTTGTCGATGACAAACAGGCGTTGATACTCCTTCAGTGCATAGCGGTCGGTCATGCCCGCGATGTAATGCGCGACGAGCCGCGCCTGCGAGCTGTCGTGGCCGGTTGAACTCGCGTCGTTGGCCGACTCCTCCACCGCGGCCTGACGCGCCTGATAAGCGGGCGGCAACAGGCGCGGGTCGTCGGTGAACGCGTCGAAGAGACCCGTCACGACGCGCTTCGCCTTGTTTGCCATGCGCATCACGCGATAGTGCCGGTACAGGTTCCTGAACAGAAAACGCTTGAGCGCGGCAGCTTGCGCGGCAATTTCATCGCTATGCGCGACGAGCGGCGGCGCGTTGCGGATATCGTCGATGGACTTCGGCGCCACGCGCGTGAGATTGCGGCTCGTCGCCTCGATCAGATCGACGATCAGCGTGTTGATGATGCTGCGAATGGTCTCGTGAATCAGCCTGCGTCCGCCGGTGTCCGGATACGCGGCGCGCGCCACATCGAAATGCGTATGCCAGAGGCTGACTTCGGAAAGCTGTTCGAGCGTGATGAAGCCGGAGCGCAAGCCGTCGTCGACATCGTGATTGTTGTAGGCGATTTCGTCGGCGACATTGGCGATCTGCGCTTCGAGCGACGGCTGCTTGCCCGTGAGAAAGCGTTCGCCGAGATCGCCGAGCTTGCGCGCATTTTCGCGCGAGCAATGCTTGAGAATGCCCTCGCGCGTCTCGAAGCAGAGGTTGAGGCCGTCGAATGCGCCGTAATGCTCTTCGAGCTGATCCACCACCGCGAGGCTTTGCAGATTGTGCTCGAAGCCGCCGTGATCGCGCATGCATTCGTTGAGCGCGTCCTGGCCCGCGTGACCAAACGGCGTGTGGCCGAGATCGTGCGCAAGCGAAATCGCTTCGACCAGATCTTCGTTCAAATTCAGATTGCGAGCGACCGAACGCGCGATCTGCGCGACTTCGAGACTATGCGTGAGACGCGTGCGAAAGAGGTCGCCTTCGTGATTAACGAACACCTGCGTCTTGTATTCGAGCCGCCGGAACGCAGTGGAGTGCACGATGCGGTCGCGGTCGCGCTGGAATTCGGTACGGGCGGCAGGCGGCGCTTCGGCATACCGGCGTCCGCGCGACAACGCCGAATGCGCCGCGTACGGCGCGAGATACGCTTCGAACGAGCCCGATGGCGGCCCGCTCGACGGAAGTAGACTTTCTATTTCGCTCACCGGCTGCTCCGCTCAAGTCGTGGTTCCGGTTGTCTCCGGCATTGCCGCCGGGTCGGCGCCGATCCGATTCTCAGACGCTTGCGGCGAGCGTCTCGCGCACGGCGTGGTCGGGCGCCTTTGCTATTTCGACCTCGCCGAAGCGGGTCAGCAAAATGAACTTGATCTCGCCGGCTTCGGCTTTCTTGTCGACCTTCATCAGATCGATATAACGCGCCGCGCCGAGCGTGGGCGCCACGACCGGCAGCTTCGCGGCTTCGATCACGCGCACGAGACGCTTGCGCGCGGGTTCATCCAGTTTGCCGAGGCGCACGGAAAGATCCGCCGCCATCACCATGCCGCAGCCCACCGCTTCGCCGTGCAGCCATTCGCCGTAGCCCAGGCCCGCTTCGATGGCATGCCCGAAGGTATGACCGAAGTTGAGAATTGCGCGGCGTCCGCCTTCGCGTTCGTCCGATGCCACCACCGACGCCTTGATCTCGCACGAACGCTTGACCGCGTGAGCAAGCGCTTCTTCGTCGCGGTCGTTCAGCTTCGCGATGTTCGCTTCGATCCACTCGAAGAACTCGGCGTCCGCGATTGCCGCCGTCTTGATGACTTCCGCGAGTCCCGCAGCGAGTTCACGGTCCGGCAGCGTGCGCAAAGCGCCGATGTCCGCGATCACCGCTTGCGGCTGATAAAACGCGCCGATCATGTTCTTGCCGAGCGGATGATTGATGCCCGTCTTGCCGCCCACCGATGAATCCACTTGCGAGAGCAAAGTGGTCGGCACTTGAATGAACGGCACGCCGCGCATATACGATGCCGCCGCGAAGCCGGTCATGTCGCCCACCACGCCGCCGCCGAGTGCGATCAGCGTGGTCTTGCGGTCGGAGCGTTCGCTGAGGAGCGCGTCGAAGATCGTGTTGAGCGTTTCCCAGTTCTTGTGCGCTTCGCCATCCGGCAGCACGACGGTCGTCACCTTCTTGCCGAGCGTGGCGAGTGCGGCGCGGAGTTCGTCGCCGTAGAGCGGATCAACGGTGGAGTTGGTGACGATGGCGACCGACACGCCCTTGACATGCGGCGCGAAAAGCTCCGTGCGACCGATGAGGCCCGCACCGATATGAATGGGATAGGCGCGTTCGCCCAGTTCGACGTCGACGGTAATCGAGGGGGAAATCATGACGGACATTATGACTGAGCCGGTTTGATGACGCCGGCCACCTCCAATTGCATCAGGACCATGTTGACGAGCGCGTTGACGGTAGGTCGGCCGGTTTCCACGACGAAATGCGCGCACTCGTTGTAGAGCGGATCACGCGTCTGAAAGAGCGCTTCCAGCTTGCCGCGCGGATCGTCGGTCTGCAAAAGCGGCCGGTTCTTGTCGCGCCGCGTGCGCTGCCAGAGATCGTGCGGATTTGCACGCAGATAGATGACGACGCCGCGATTCTTCAGATGTTCGCGATTCTCCGGGCGCAGCACCGCACCGCCGCCCGTAGCGAGCACGATACCGCTCTTTTGCGACAGCTCGTCGATAACGTTGGCTTCGCGCTGACGAAAACCCGCCTCGCCTTCGAGCTCCCAGATCACCGGGATGCGCGCGCCGGTGCGCGCCTCGATTTCCTGATCCGAATCGATGAATGAGCGCTGCAAGCGGCGCGCAACCGCGCGGCCCACGGTGGTTTTACCCGCCCCCATGAGTCCGACGAAAAAGATGTTCGCGTTCGCGTGCCCTTCCTGCAACTCGGTTTCCTTCAAGTCAATCGAATTTTGTTCGTGCGGCAGCTTAAGGGCAAATAGCCCGCTTTGTCGAGTCGGGCCGCCCGCTCGCGGCCCCGCTTTCCGCTTCTTTCCGCCTTCATCCACTCGAAGCAATGACGCGCGGCGTAATCAGGATCACCAGCTCGTTGCGCGAGCTGCGGCGCGCGTCATGGCGAAACAGCCAGCCGAGCCACGGCAGCTTCGACAGTCCGGGCACGCCCGTGACGTCGTTGCGCTCGTCTTCCGAGTAGATGCCGCCGATCGCCACCGTGCCGCCGTCCTCGACCTCGACGCGCGTCTGGACGTGCTTGGTGTTGATGGCCGGACCCGCGTCGGTCTGCTCGCCGACGCTGTCTTTCGCGACATCGAGATCAAGAATGACATGCCCGTGCGGGGTAATCTGCGGCTCGACCTCCAGTTTGAGCGCCGCGCGCCGAAACTGCACGCCGGAAACGCCGTTGCCCACTTTCGCCTGATACGGCAGCTCCGTGCCCTGCTCGACCAGCGCCTTCGCGCGGTCAGCCGTCACCACACGCGGCCGGGAGACGATCTGACCGCGTCCCTCGGCTTCGAGCGCGCTCAGTTCGATGTTCAGAAGCCGTGTGGCCTGAGCCGCGAACAGCGTGAGTCCGGCCGTGGCGGCGTCGAAACCGTTGATCGGCCGCGCCGATAAATCGTACACGACGCCGTCCTTGCCGCCCGAGAGACCGCGCGCCGGGTCGTTCACGCCCGCGACGCCCAGCTTGACGCCAAGCGTGCGCGAAATGCCCGCCTCGCCTTCGAGGATCTTCGCTTCTATCACGACCTGCGGCGTGGGCTTGTCGATCTGCGCGACGAGTTCGGCAATTTGCTTCACGCGCGCGTCGAGGTCCGTCACGAAGAGCAGATTGGTGCGCGTGTCGGCCATGGCGGAGCCGCGTTTGGACAGCACGCGCTGGCTCCCGGAGCCTGTCAGCAGCTTGCGGACGTCTTCCGCGCGCGGATAGCGCAGCACGAACGTGCGGCTTGCGAGCGGTTCGAGATCGGCGGCGCGCGCGTGCGTCTCGTAGCGCAGCTTCTCGCGTGCGGCGAGTTCCGCGAGCGGCGCGACCCAGATCACGTTGCCGTGCTGCTCCATGGCGAGGCCGTTCACGTCGAGCAGCGTGTCGAACGCACGGCGCCACGGTACGGCGACGAGATTGATCGACACCTGGCCGCGCACCTTGTCGCTCGCGATGATATTGAGCCCGCTGAAGCGGGCAAACGCATGCAGCGCGGCGCCCAGGTCGGCGTTCTTGAGATCGAGCGTGATCGGCTTGCCGTCGTCGGCGCTGCCGGGCGATTGCGTGCTCAGACGTTCGGGCTGCGGCATCGGCACGGGCGGGCCTTCGAGCGCCTCGCTCGTTTCCGTCGATGACTTCGCGGCAGCCACGGGCTCCGCACTCGCCGCAACGGGCGGCGACAAGAGCGCGGGCGGCGCGCTCGTATCGATGGCGAACTGGTCGGTCGGCAAAGTCTCGTAGCCCGCGGGCAACGGCGGCAAAGGCGCAATGGGTTCGCTTTGATCGGCTTCGGCCCAGACCGCGTGCGACGCGAAAAGGAGCGCCAGCGCCAGAACGACCCTCTTGAAACGAAAAGTTGGCGGCGCGATCACTTGCGGTCCTCCACGAAACTCAGCGTGCGCGAAGCGCCGTCGTCACTCGCGAGCTCGACCGCGCGCGGCCGCACGCGTCCGAGCCATTCGTCTCCGATCTTCTCGCCGGGCCGGAAGTCGCCAACGCCCTCGCTGCTCTGCATCAGCGCCATCGCGCGATGACGTCCGAGAAGCGTCCCGACGAGCAGCAAGTCCGCGCTGCGCGAAAAGCCGCCGGCGCTTTCCTTGCCGAACGGATCGATGACGAAGGCGTTCGTGCGCGCCGGTTCGGGCAGCGGCACGGCCGGAAGATCATCGTGGATGCGCAAGGTCGTATCGATGGAAAGTACACCCGTCTGCCGCCGGATTTGCACGCCTTCCGGTATGACGAGACGCGGCAAACCCGCGAGCGCCTCGATGAACCGCTTCATCTCGGCAAAGCCGCCTTCCGCGCGAAACCGGAGCGCGCGCGGTGCCTGGACCTCGGCGAGTTTCGTCTGAAGCGGCTCGATCTCCGTTACGTGCAACCCGCTTTGCGCGGCGAGACTGGCTACGGCGTGCAGCGCATCGGCGGCAGTCCAGTGTTCAGGGTTCAGACCGCCCGCCGCCACGCGTTTGCGCAGATCGGGCAATTGCGCCTCGATACCGCGCAGTTGGCCCGCTTTCTCCTGCGCGGCGGAGAGCGCCGCGTGGCTTGCCTCGAGATCGATCAGACCGGCCGCGCGCCAGCCCTGCACGCCGATGACGCAGATGATCGCCGCGAGAAGCATCGCGCCGCAGAGCGTCCATCGAAGCGGCCATTCATGGAAGGCCGCGACTGAGCGCAGACGGCCGGCATCGTTGAAGGACATCGTGTTCATTGACTGCTCCCGTGAGCGGTGTTGGTCGTGCGGCGGACGGCGAGCGCGGGTTGCGCGGTCTTTGCCGCCGCCGCGGTTTTGCGTGCGTAGCGCACCAGCGCCGTGAATTCGTAGCGTTCGACGTTCGATACGGCATCGCGCCTCGCCGGCGCCGGCGTGGTTGGCCGCCGCTTCATCTCGATCACTTCCACCGACTGCACGTCGCGCACGTCCTCCAGACGCTTGAGCCAGTTCGCCGCCGCTTGCGAATCGGGTGCGAGCGCCGCGAGTTCGACTTCGTCGGTCCGTTGCGAGACGCGTTGCAGCTCGACGCCGGGTTGCCGGGGCGCGTCAGCCAGCGCGTCGAGAAGCGCGAGAAAACGGTCGCGCGGCGCGGCAAGCGGTTGCGCGTTTTGGCGCGCGCGCCGCCGGTCGGCTTCGGCACGCGTGAGCCGTGCGTGCTCTTCGAGCTGCGCGCCCGACGTCCGTAGCGACGCTTCCAGCGCGAGACGCCGTTCATCCAGACGCGCGCGCTGCAAGGCATCCCAGCCCGCGACCGCGCCGACCGCCGCGCATCCGGCAAGACTCGCCGCCGCGAGAATCGCGAGCCGCTGACGGCGCATCTCGCGGCGCTTGCGCAAGCGGTAAGGAAGCAGGTTGAAGCCTTCGACCACGCTCGCGCCGCTCATTGCAGCACCTCGCGCAACGCCAGACCGAACGCCACCGCGAAGAGCGGCGAATGTTTGAGCGACGCATCGATGCCCGCCACGCCATTGCAATACGGCGCGCACTCGAACGGCAGCGCCGGGCAGCCGAACATCTTCGCCAGCGCGGGAAGTGGCAGCGCGGCCTGCGCCATCAGGTCCGCTTCGCCGCCGACGTACACGCAGTCGAGCGGCGCATCGGTGCCAGCGAGATCGCGGAGCGCGTCGGCGAGACATGAATGCTCGGGCGCCGGATACCGCACTTCGGACTCGACGCCGTGAGCGCCGGCGACCCAGCCGTGCAGCCCCGTTTTTTCGAGCCAGCAAAACATGAAGCGCGCATCCGGACCGAGCTCCACCTTGCCGGAATGACGCATTGCGCGCATGGCGGCCGCCGGTTCGCCGTCGATGGCGGACAGCGCGATTCCCGCCGCAGCCGCCGTTTCGACGCGCGCCTCGACATGCCGGCGCGCAGTGGCGGCAATCGCGACTTGCGCGCGGCCGTCCTCCTGCGTTTCGACTGACCAGTCCACCGCGAGCGCGCCGCGTTCGATGCCCGAGATGCGCTCGGCCTCCGCGAGCACGGCGGGTTCGAGCACGCCGCGCGGATCGCCGTCCGCCACGAGCGCGGGCGCATCGCGCGTCTCCAGCAACGCGGTGAGCGGCACGCGCGTGGTGAGCGTCGCGGACGACGGCAAGCCCATTGCGCAACGCAGCGCGCGCGACACGCCGTTCTGCGGCAAGCGCTCGACCGTACCGCAGAGCGCCGCGATCACGGCGGCGCGATCGACGAACTCGCCGTCGATCACCGCGCCCGGTTCGAGCGCCACCCAATCGATATGCTCGACGCACACCGCCGAGGGCGAACGCACGCGCTTGCTGAGCACCACTATCCGCACCGCGCTTTCGCTCACATCGATACCCGCTGCAAAGCGGCGCGTAACTGTCAATAAGGCCTTGTTCATGACTCACTCCATCGTCTCTTGCGCGCCGAACCTTTCGAGCGCTTGCACGAGAAGAATTGTGGTGAGCCGCGCGTCTTTCGAACATTCAGCCAAATGGCTAACGCGTGTGTTTGGCGCGTTTCAAAGGTGCTTATCCGCACGATCCCGCGTATCTTGAAGGGACGAAGTTTCGAAGCAGGAGAAACGGGACCGAAGCACGCCCGCGGTTCGTCGCAAGTCTTAAGAAAGGCTCGAAACCCGGACGGCTATAATCCCGAGACTGTTTTTTGGTGGTGCCATGCAATCCTCTTCCCCGACCAACCCGCCATCCAAACCGCCCGAAGGTCAGACGACCAGGCGACCGTGGTATTTGCGGCTGCTTTCCGCGCTTGTCATCAGCTTTTTCGCGCTAATCGTTTGCGCGGCGCTCGTGCTCGGGTATGCGCTTGTCGTCGCGATGCCGAACCTGCCTTCGCTCGATGCGCTCACTGACTACAAGCCGAAGGTGCCGCTGCGCATCTATACGGCGGATCACGTGCTGATCGGCGAGTTCGGCGAAGAGCGGCGCAGCGTCGTGCGCATTCGCGACGTGCCGGACCATCTCAAGAAAGCGGTGCTCGCCATCGAGGACTCGCGTTTCTACGACCACGGCGGCGTCGATCTCACCGGCATCCTGCGCGCGGGCACGGTGGCGCTGTCGAACGGTCACGCGTCACAGGGCGCAAGCACGATCACCATGCAGGTCGCGCGCAACTTCTTCCTGTCGAGCGAGAAGACCTACACGCGCAAGATCTACGAGATGCTGCTCGCTTACAAGATCGAGCGCGCGCTGACGAAAGATCAGATTCTCGAGGTCTATATGAATCAGATCTATCTCGGACAGCGCGCGTATGGTTTTGCGAGCGCCGCCCGGGTGTACTTCGGCAAGGATCTGAAGGACATCTCGCTCGCGGAAGCCGCCATGCTCGCCGGTCTGCCGAAGGCGCCGTCGGCCTATAACCCGGTCGTGAATCCGAAGCGCGCGAAGGTGAGGCAGGAGTACATCCTTCAGCGCATGCGCGAACTCAACTTCATCACGCAGGACGAATACGACCAGGCGAAGAATCAGCCGCTCGTCGTGAAGGGACAAGGCCGCGAGTTCAGCGTGCACGCCGAATACGTCGCGGAAATGGTGCGGCAGATGATGTACGCGCAGTACAAGGAAGAGGCGTACACGCGCGGTCTCAATGTCGTGACCACGATCGATTCCGCCGATCAGGACGCCGCCTACCGCGCGGTACGCAAGGGGCTGATGGACTACGAACGCCGGCATGGATATCGCGGGCCCGAGGGTTTCATCGATCTGCCCGCGAATGCGGACGACCGCGAGCAGGCTATCGACGACGCGCTTGCCGAGCATCCGGACAACGGCGAGATCGTCGCGGCGGTGGTCACGTCGGCGAGCACGAAGGAAGTGAAGGCGAGCTTCATCGACGGCAACGTGGCGACCATCAACGGCGCCGATCTGCGCTTCGTCTCCAATGCGCTCTCCACGCGCGCACAGCCCAATGCCCGCATTCGTCCTGGCGCGATCGTGCGGCTCATGAAGAACGACGACGGCGAGTGGATTATCACGCAGTTGCCGCAAGTGGAAGGCGCGCTGATCTCGCTCGTGCCGCAGGACGGCGCCATTCGCGCGCTCGTGGGCGGTTTCGACTTCAACAAGAACAAGTTCAATCACGTGACGCAAGCGTGGCGTCAGCCGGGATCGAGCTTCAAGCCGTTCATCTATTCGGCGTCGCTGGAAAAAGGCTTGTCGCCCGCGACCATCATCAACGATGGTCCGCTCTTCTTCACCGCCGCCGAAACCGGCGGTCAGGCGTGGGAGCCGAAGAACTACGGCGGCGGCTTCGACGGACCCATGACCATGCGCTCCGCGCTGCAGAGATCGAAGAACATGGTGTCCATCCGCATTTTGAACACCATCGGCACGAAGTACGCGCAGCAGTACATCACGCGCTTCGGCTTCGACGCGGACCGGCATCCCGCGTATTTGCCGATGGCGCTCGGCGCGGGTCTCGTCACGCCGCTGCAGATGGCGACGGGCTACGCGGTGTTCGCCAATGGCGGGTATCGCGTGAATCCGTATCTGATCGCCGATATCACCGACCCATACGGCGCGGTCGTGTCGCATCCGCAACCGCTCGTCGCGCAGCAAAGCGCGCCGCTTGCCATCACGCCGCGCAACGCGTTCGTGATGAATAGCCTTTTGCAAAGCGTCGCGCAGCACGGCACGGCGGCCAAGACGAATCAGTTGAAGCGCACCGACCTCGCAGGCAAGACCGGCACGACGAACGATTCGCGCGACGCCTGGTTCGCGGGCTATCAGCGTTCGCTCGTGGCGATTGCGTGGATCGGCTATGACAATCCGCGCACGCTCGGCGACAAGGAAACGGGCGGCGGTCTCGCACTGCCCGTGTGGATGGATTACATGGCGCGCGCCCTGAAGGGCTTGCCCGAGTACAAGCCGATGACGCCGCCCGACGTGACCTCGCTCGGTGGCGAACTGTACTTCGACGACATGACGCCGGGCCACGGCTTCATCGCGACAATCGGCGTGAGTCAGGCGTCGTCGGCCTCGGGCGTGTCGGGCGTCACGGCTCCGGCGCCCGAAGTCGGCGAGCAGGAAAAGCAGGACATCATGAATCTGTTCAAGGGACAGTGACGTTCCTTGCCGGGCGCGCCTTACTTCGCTGAAAAGCGAACGGGCTCGCCCGCCTGTTCGGTCGAATACTTGGTGAGCGTGGCGAAAAACTCGCTGTTGTCGCGTGTGTCGCGCCAGGCGCCATCCACGTATTTGTAGTGAAAACCGCCCGCCTTCGCGGCTAGCCAGATCTCGTGTTTCGGCGGCTGAAGATTGACGATCACCTTCGTGCGGTTCTCGAATTCTAGCGTGAGCACATTGCCGCTACGCTCGAATTCGATATCGGCTTCAGCCCGATCCACAGCACGTTCGATGGCCGTCAGCGCGGCCTCTGCCAAGCTCAGGTATTCCTGGTCTGTCATGCTAAACTCCATCGATTCAATGGTACAGGGACGTTTATGCGAGTCGTTTTCAGGATGAGCGCGATTGTAGCGGCTTTGAGCATGAGCGCCGCGGCAACACTCGCACTCGGCGGTTGTGGACAACGTGGTCCGCTCTATCTTCCCACTGTCCCGCCACTGCCGCAGCGTCCTAGCGACCTTCAGGATACGCCGCCTTCCGCTTCCGTCGACAAGGCAAGCGCTGCATCGGCTGCGAGCGAGACTGGCGACATTCCCGATACCTCCGGCGCGCCGCTGTCGCTTTCGCCGGACACCACTCTGAAACCGGCGCCCGCCGGGTACTGACCTAGGCCTCACGCGCACCAAGCCGCGTACATCCGACTCCACGCATGAACGATTCCGCATTCCACTACGTCGACGGCGCGTTGCACGTCGAAGGCGTCCCCGCCGCGTCGCTCGCGGAACAGTTCGGCACGCCGCTTTACGTCTATTCGCGCGATGCACTGACGCGCGCCTATCGCGCTTACGCCGATGCCTGCGCGGGCCGAAAGGCAACGGTGCACGTCGCGGTCAAAGCCAACAGCAATCTCGCGGTGCTCAACGTGTTCGCGCGCCTGGGCGCGGGCTTCGACATCGTGTCGTCGGGCGAACTGGCGCGTGTGCTGGCTGCGGGCGGCAAGGCTTCCAACACGGTTTTCTCGGGTGTCGGCAAGAGCGCGGCCGAGATGCGCGAGGCGCTCGAAGCGGGCGTGAAGTGCTTCAACGTCGAGTCCATTCCCGAGTTGCACGCGCTCAACGAAGTCGCGAAGTCGCTTGGCAAGAAGGCGCCCGTG
This sequence comes from Caballeronia sp. LP006, assembly GCF_031450995.1. Classification (NCBI taxonomy): domain Bacteria; kingdom Pseudomonadati; phylum Pseudomonadota; class Betaproteobacteria; order Burkholderiales; family Burkholderiaceae; genus Caballeronia; species Caballeronia sp. LP006. Next base: position 117,902 of record NZ_JARTVW010000005.1, read on the forward strand.
TCGCTGCGCGTGAATCCCGATGTCGACGCCAAAACGCATCCGTACATCTCCACCGGTTTGAAGTCGAACAAGTTCGGCGTGGCCTTCGGCGACGCGCGCGCGACGTATCGTGAAGCGCATGACATGGCGAATCTCGATGTCGTGGGTATCGACTGTCATATCGGTTCGCAGATCACCGAAGTGAGCCCGTATCTCGATGCCATCGACAAGCTGCTCGACCTCGTCGAACAGATCGAGTCCGACGGCATGAGCATTCGTCACGTGGATGTCGGCGGCGGTCTCGGCATTACGTACGACGACGAAACGCCGCCGGATATCGGCGACTTCGTGCGCACGTTGCTCGCGCATTTCGAAGAGCGCGGCCACGGTCAGCGCGAAGTGTATTTCGAGCCGGGACGCTCGCTCGTCGGCAATGCGGGCGTGCTGCTAACGCGCGTCGAATATCTGAAGCCGGGTGAAGAGAAGAACTTCGCTATCGTCGATGCCGCGATGAACGACCTCGCGCGTCCCGCCATGTACGAGGCGTTTCATCGCATCGTGCCGGTCATGGAACGCAAGGCAAGCGCGCGTTTATACGATGTCGTCGGCCCGGTTTGCGAAAGCGGCGACTGGCTCGGACGCGATCGTGAACTGGCCGTCGAGCAAGGCGACTTGCTCGCCATTCTTTCGGCGGGAGCGTATGGCTTCGTGATGAGCTCGAACTACAACACGCGTGCGCGCGCCGCTGAAATCATGGTCGATGGCGAACGCGCGCGCGTGGTGCGCGAACGCGAAGAAGTGAAGCAGTTGTTCGCGGGCGAATCCATTTTGCCGGACTGAATCTTCGTGCCGTGAGCCAAAAAAGCGATGCCGTGGCATCGCTTTTTTTATGCGCTCAACCGGCGTCGCTCGATTCGTCCTTTGAGCCACGCGATCAGCCGCCAGCCCAGCAACACGATCACGATTGCGCCGTAAATCTTCGGCAAGGCGAAATCGTGCTTGCCGGCCTTCATCCACCAGAAATGCAGGATGGCCAGAATAGCGACGAGATAGATGATCCGATGCAGCATCTGCCAGCGGCGGCCGAGCTTGCGGACCATCGCTTTCGGCGATGTCACCGCGAGCGGTATCAGCAACACGAACGCGGCAAAGCCCACGGTGATGAACGGCCGCTTGCCGATGTCCTTCAACATCGCGGCGACATCGAACCACTTATCGAACCAAATGTATGTCGTGAAGTGCAGCACGGCGAAGAAGAACGCGTAAAGGCCGATCATGCGGCGAAAGCGCACGAGCGCCGTTACGCCCGTCAGCCGGCGCACCGGCGTGATGGCGAGCGTGATGCAGACATAGACGAGTGTCCAAAGGCCGGTCGAACGCGTGATGAACTCGATCGGATTCGCGCCCAGTCCGCCCATGACGCCGAGCAACACAATGCGCGCCAGCGGATAGAGCGCCGCGATGAACACGATCACTTTTGCGGGCGCGATCCAGCGCGGCCCGGACCGCACGTTCGCGCGCGTTTGCGATCGCTTGAGTTCGGATGCAGTGGGCATCGTTCAGAAGTTTTCCTTGAGGTCCATGCCCTGATAGAGCGACGCAACCTGATCGCCATATCCGTTGAACATGAGCGTCTTGCGCTTGGGCGCAAAGAAACCGTCCTCGCCAATACGCCGCTCCGTCGCCTGACTCCAGCGCGGATGATCCACGCCAGGATTCACGTTCGAATAGAAGCCGTATTCCGTCGGCGCGTATAGATTCCAGCTCGTCGGCGGCTGCTTTTCAACGAAGCGAATCTTGACCAGCGACTTCGCGCTCTTGAAGCCGTATTTCCACGGCACGACGATACGCACCGGCGCGCCGTTCTGATTCGGCAGCACTTCGCCATACAAGCCGACGGTGAGCAAGGTGAGCGGATTCATCGCTTCGTCCATGCGCAGGCCTTCGGAATACGGCCATTCGAGGATCGGCGTCGAAAGACCCGGCATCTGCGAAGGATCGGCAAGCGTGATGAACTGCACGTACTTCGCGCTGCCCGTGGGCTCCGCGCGCTTGATGAGCTCGGACAGCGAGACGCCGATCCACGGAATGACCATCGACCAGCCTTCGACGCATCGCAGGCGATACAAACGTTCTTCGAGTGGCGCGAGCTTCAGAAGCTCGTCGATGTCGTAGGTTTTCGGATTCTTGATCGCGCCTTCGACCGACACTTTCCACGGCCTCGGCCGCAACGTGCCCGCGTGTTCGGCGGGATCGCCCTTGTCGGTGCCGAACTCGTAGAAGTTGTTGTAGCTCGTGATGTCCTTGAGCGACGTCGCCTTGTCGAGCGCGATGAACTTCGGATTCGCTTTCGCCGCGAGTTTCTGGCCCTTCGCATCCGGCGATGTGAACGCCGCATTCGCGATGCCGCTCACGCCAGTCAAGCCGGTCGCCGCCAGCGCGCCGATCGAACGCAGCGCACGCCGCCGATTCTCGAACACATCGCGCGGCGTGATTTCGTGCGCGGCGATATCGTCACCATAAAGCGCGCGATTACGTCTGATCCACATGGAGCCATACTCCCTTTGCTTGCGCGGCATTGGATACGCCGCCCATCCATTCATATACGTGCAAACAGCAAACCGGATGCCGCTATTCCATCACAAGGCAAAAAAAAACCGCCAGCGCGACGCATGGCGGTTTCTCTTCTTTCGATGGCGCGAGATCAGAGCTTGCCGTAACTGTGCAGTCCCGAAAGGAACATGTTGACGCCCAAAAACGCGAAGGTCGTGACGATCAATCCCGTCAGCGCCCACCACGCCGCCGCCGCGCCGCGCAGGCCCTTCATCAACCGCATGTGCAGCCATGCCGCGTAGTTCAGCCAGACGATCAGCGCCCAGGTTTCCTTCGGGTCCCAGCTCCAGTAGCCGCCCCACGCTTCGGCGGCCCACAGCGCGCCGAGAATGGTCGCGATGGTGAAGAACGCGAAACCGACCGCAATGGACTTGTACATCACGTCGTCGAGCACTTCCAGCGACGGCAGACGGTCGGCCAAAAAGCCGCGCTGCTTCGCCAGATACGCGACGGAAACCATCGCGGAAAGCGCGAAACTGCCGTAGCCGATGAAGTTCGCCGGTACGTGAATCTTCATCCACCAGCTTTGCAGCGCGGGCACGAGCGGCTGAATCTGCTGCGCGTCGCGGGCAATCGAATACCACATCAGGAAGCCGACCGCCGCGCTGATCACGAGCAGCACGAACGCGCCCATCTGACGCGTCGCGTAATGCTGTTCGTAGTAGAGATAGAACAGTGACGTGATGAGGCAAAACAGTACGAACACTTCGTACAGATTCGAGATGGGAATGTGTCCGACATCCGCGCCGATCATGTACGACTCGTACCAGCGCACCATCAGGCCCGTGAAGCCCATGAGCACCGCGACCCACGTCATGCGCGAGCCGATTGCGCCGCCCGTCTGCGAGCGCGACACGAGGCCGATCCAGTAAAAGAGCGTCGCCAGAATGAAGAGCGCGCTCATCCATAGAATCGCGGATTGGCTCGACAGGAAGTATTTGAGGAAGAAGTTGGTTTCGGCGCGCGCGAGGTCGTGCTGGTAGAGCTGGATCGAGAACAGCGACATGACCGCGATCGTCGCGATGAGCAGCCGCGCCGGTTTCCAGCGCCAGCCGAGCACGACGAAGGTCGGCACTGCGGCGACCAGCACCGCCATGTCGTACACGTCCATGAACGTGTGATAGCGGTTGAGCGCGAAGCCCGCGCCCGCGACCATCGCGATGGCGAACAGCCAGTCGATTGCGCCCAGGCGTTTGAGGAACGGACGATCGTCGAAAACGGCGACATCGGGCAGGCCCGACGACGATGATGCCGGACGTTGCGTCTTGGGCTGCGCGTGGGAGGAGGTCTGAGAGAGGTCCATGATCTTACCGTGTTGATACTTCCGAGCCGGAGGCCGCGGATGGCTCGTGTGTTTGCGTCACCGGCGCTTTCGACGGATGCTGCGCCGCCGGATCGATTGGCGTGGTGCCGAGCGCCGCCGCGACCGTCGCGCGCGTACGCTCGAATTCCTTCTCGAAATCGAGCGTGCGGCGCGCCGTGGACATTGCCATCAAAACGCTCGCACCGCCTTGCCCTGAATCTTTGAGCCAGAACCAGAGCCGGCGTTCACGCACGTAAAACATCGAGAAAATGCCGAGCACGAGCAGGAGGCTGCCAAGATACACCACTTTTTTGCCCGGTGCGCGCGTTAGCTGGAATACCGATGCTTGCACCTGTTTGAAGGTGTCGAGCTGCAAAAATACCGGCGATCCGTACAGAAAGCTGTCGGAAAGCGCGTTGATGGACGACTGAACAAAGGCGCTGTTTTTCTCGTCCACTTTTGCGGCCGGCTCGCCGTTTTGTTCGCGAGAAATCTGCCAGACGTCCCACATTGCGCCTTCCAGCATGCGCATGAGCAAACCGGCGGCCTTTTCTTGCTCGCCCTTCGGCACCGAACGATCGATGAACGCCGCGATACTTTGAAATCCGCCGCTCATTTGCGGATTCGTGGACCCGTTGCCCGATTCATCCGCGCCGGCAAAAAGATTCAGCACGCGGATCGCGCTTTCGTCCAGGTGCTTCTGCAAATCGCCGTTTTCCTGAGGCACGGAACGCTGCGCGAACCGATGCGCAGCCTCGATGCGCGTCGCGGGCGTGGCAAGCGCGGCGCGCAGATTCATCCATTCCTTCACCGTGCCTTGCTCGTCGGCAGGAATGCGCAAGTAGCGGAACGGATCGCTCGGGCTCAGGCGCATGCCGGCGAGGAACATCCGCTGACCGCTGACATCGACCGGCAACATGTAGTTGCTGTACTCGCGCGCCTGACCGTCCGTGCCGCGCACCTTGTACTGCACCGATGGGCCGATATTGCGCAGATCCGTCGGCTTCGACGTCTTTGCGCCGGAGCCGAGGCGCTCGTCGAACGCATCGCGCAAGGTTTCCTTCTTGCCGACGCCGCGTGCGTCCGGCGCACCGTTGCCGTCCGTCATGTTTTCGACGTTGATTGCGCGGAAATCGGTGAATTCGACCGTTTGACCCTGCGCACCGGCAATCTGCTGATTCACGGGCGCAGTGCCGCCGATCGTACCGTTGAAGGGCGTGGTTTTCGCGCTGCCGCCGCTCATGGGCCAGGCGGTCATCTGCATCTTCGAGCCGCCGTCCTGAAAACTCGACTGATAGATAGACACGCCGTCGTACGTGAACGGCTTGTTCACTTCGACGCGCGCCGGAATGCGCTTGCCGGTCTTGTGGTCGATCACCACGATGTCGCTAGCGAACAGCTTCGGCATGCCGGTCGAGTAGTAATCGACGATGAATTTGTCGAGTTGAATCGAGAACGGCAAGTCCTGAATGATCGAGCCGTCCTGTTGATTCAAGATTGCCGTGCCGACGTATTGACCTTCCGGGACCCACGCGTAACCGCGAAACGTCGGATTCGACACGGACAGGCGATGCTCCGCCGGAATGTCGTTGATGACCGCGTTGGTCTGAATGGGCGTCTTGTTGAAGAGCCACATCTGCAGCTTGATGGGCAGATTGCTGTCGAGCAGCCCGCCGACGCAAATGATGACGATAGCCAGATGCGCCGAGATGTAGCCGATCTTCGTGAGCGCGCCGCGCTTGCCCGCGATGAGCGTCGAGCCTGCGTCAATCTGACGCGTGACAAAGCGATAACCCATCTTTGCGGAAAGACGTTCGAGCGTGGCGGCCGTCTGCGCGCGATCCGCGCTGACTACGAATTCACCCTTGTGATGAAACGCGCGCAAGCCGCCTTCGTGAACGCGATCCTTCCAGCTCTTGAGGTCCGCGATCATTTTCGGGCCGTTGCGAATGACGCATAGCGAGACTGAAATCACGAGAAAGATCAGGATCAGCATGAACCACCACGCGCTGTACACGGTGTAGATGCTGATGCCGCGGAAGATGTCCGCCCAGAACGGGCCGAACTGATTGACGTAGTTGGGGTACGGGTCGTCTTGCGTAAGCACCGTGCCGATGATGCTTGCTATGGCCAGTACGACCAGCAAGGCGATGGCGAAGCGCATCGAACTTACGAGTTCGACAAAATGCCTGACCGCGCGACGGCTCGACTTCGACTGCAATCCCGATGTGGTGACGCTCATTCAAACTCCGACTGACAGCAAAAAAGGGTGGCGACGCGAGCGGTCTCGTCGACCGACGTCCCACCCTTTTCTTGTTTTCGCGCCGGCCTCGTTGGACCGGCTGCTTAATGTTTGCTCAGTGGCAACTTATGGGCAACGCTTGGGGCAACTCAGTATCGACGATTACCGGGTTCGATGCCGAAGAACGCATGCCCTGCCCGGATCAATGCAAACCGGCGATGTAATCCGCCACCGCTTTCATCTCCGTTTCGCTCAAACGGGAGGAGATGGCATGCATGGGCTCGCTATTGTTACGCGTGCCTTGCGCGAACGCATTCAACTGCGCCACCGTGTAATCGCCCCACTGCCACGATAGCCGCGGATATTGCACCGGGATACCCATGCCTGTCGCGCCGTGGCACGCCGCGCACGCCGGCACACCCTTGTCCGCGATGCCGCCGCGATAAATCTTCTGCCCGAGCACAACGTCGTTCTTGTCGCGCGCAAAGTTGGGCTTGGCCTTCTGCGACGCAAAGTATGCGGCGACGTTGATCATGTCCTGATCCGACAACGCGCCCGCAATGCCCGCCATGATCGGATTGTTACGCGCCGGCGCCTTGGCTCCCGGCTGCGTCTTGTAATCCTTCAACTGCTTGACGATGTATTCGGCGTGCTGGCCCGCGAGCTTGGGAAACGCCGCGCCAGCGCTGTTGCCATCCGCCGCGTGACACGCCGCGCACACCTGGGTTGCAATGGCCTGACCTCGGGCCACATCCGGCTTTGCCGGTTGCGCGGGCTCCGCCGCGTTTGCTGATGCTGTTATCAATCCACCGAAAGCCGCCGCTGCCTGAATCAACATCAGAGACCTGTACAGTCGGTTCATTCGCGTACCCTGTTTTTCGTCTTGTGAGAATGTGAGGTTCTGCAAAAAACGACGGCGGCAAACCGGGAACGGCCACAACATGACCCGAACGAAAGGGCTCAAAAGACGCCCTTAAAACTGTCTCGCTCCATTGTGGGTGCGCTTGCAACCCGGGTCTTCCGTGCCCGTGCGGATCTTTAAAAAACCGTCGTATTGTACAATAACCCGCTACACGCAAAGACGCCAGTCGGGGCATGCCCAGTATTTGCCGGGTTCTCAAGGCTTCATGTTTTCGCAGCTCTCTCAGTCGACCCGCCAAATGCCATTTCTGCTCCATCAAGCTCGCTTCTTCACCACTGTCAATCACCTTCGTGATCTGCCGCCGACGCCGCAACCTGAAATCGCTTTCGGCGGCCGTTCCAACGCAGGCAAGTCCACTGCGATCAATGTGCTCTGCAATCAGAAGCGGCTCGCGTTCGCCAGCAAGACGCCCGGACGCACGCAGCACATCAACTACTTCTCCGTCGGGCCTGAAGACGAGCCGACCGGCTTTCTGGTCGATCTTCCGGGTTACGGCTATGCAGAAGTGCCAGGCGCCGCAAAGGCGCACTGGCAGCAATTGCTTTCGACGTATCTGCAAAGCCGCGCTCAATTGCGCGGCATGATCCTGATGATGGACTCGCGTCGTCCGCTCACCGAGCTCGACCAGATCATGATCGACTGGTTCGCGCCCACCGGTAAGCCCATTCACGCGCTGCTCACTAAATGCGACAAATTGACGCGACAGGAGATGACCAACGCCCTGCGCGCGACGAAAAAAGCATTCGGCGAGTACAAGGATGCGGGCTATCGCGGTGAATTGAGCGTGCAGCTTTTTTCAGCGCTCAAGCGCACGGGACTGGAAGAAGCGCATGAGCTTATTGAAGGCTGGCTCGCGCCTAAGCAAGCGGCTTCGGAAGACGTCGCGGAGTGAAAATTAACGCGTGCGGCATGAAAAAAACCCGCCGCATGACGGCGGGTTAACAGCCTGATCGAATAACGACAGGCACCCGCTCAGGGAGGAGAAGCGGGGAGTTCAGCGCGAAGCGCCTTACTCGATCGGTATGATATACCATTGTCTCAAAACGTTTCCAGACCGCTCCGAGCGCTTGCCCGGCAAGGCTTCGAGCATTTTCGAAGCGCGTTTTCATCCTCGTCCCCGAAGCACTTCAAACCGAGCCAAGTCATGAGTTTCTATCCCCATCATCGCCCGCGCCGCATGCGCCGCGATGACTTCTCACGCCGTCTGATGCGCGAGAACATCCTCACCACGAACGATCTGATTTATCCCGTGTTCATCGTCGAAGGCACCAACGTGCGGCATGCCGTGCCGTCGATGCCCGGCGTCGAGCGCACGTCCGTCGACTTGTTGATGAGCGTGGCCGAGCAGTGCGTCGAACTGGGCGTGCCCGTGATCTCGCTCTTTCCGGCAATCGAACCGTCGCTGAAAACACCGGATGGACGCGAGGCGATCAATCCCGAAGGTCTGATTCCGCGTGCCGTGCGCGAACTGAAGAAGAACTTCCCGACGCTCGGCGTACTCACCGATGTCGCACTCGACCCGTACACGAGTCACGGCCAGGACGGCGTGCTCGATGAAGAAGGCTACGTGAAGAACGACGAAACGAGCGAGATTCTCGTCGATCAGGCGCGCACCCAGGCGGAAGCAGGCGTGGATATCGTGGCGCCGTCGGACATGATGGACGGGCGCATCGGCGCCATCCGCGAGATGCTGGAAAGCGACGGCCACATCCACACGCGCATCATGGCTTACGCGGCGAAATTCGCATCGGCGTTCTACGGCCCGTTCCGCGATGCCGTCGGCTCCGCCGCGAATCTCGGCAAGGGCAACAAGATGACGTATCAAATGGACCCGGCGAACTCGGATGAAGCGATGCGCGAAGTGCGCATGGACATCGAGGAAGGCGCGGACATGGTGATGGTCAAGCCCGGCATGCCGTATCTCGACATCGTGCGGCGCGTGAAGGACGAGTTCCGCTTTCCGACGTACGCCTATCAGGTGAGCGGCGAGTACGCGATGATCAAGGCCGCCGCGCAAAACGGCTGGCTCGATCACGACAAGACGATGATGGAAGCGCTGCTCGCGTTCAAACGCGCGGGCGCGGATGGCGTCTTGACCTATTTCGCGCTGGATGCCGCGAAGATTTTGCGGGCGCCGAAATAAGTCGTTTCAGGGCGGTGCGCAATGCATCGCCCTTCGTCATCCGTTCGCCGGACTGACTTTATCGAGGCTTTTCAAAAACGTATCCGCCGATTCATAGCCAACCACGCGCGCGACCTCGTTGCCTTGCGCATCGAAAAAGATGATGCCGGGCGGGCCGAACAGCTTGAAGCGCTTGAGCAAGGTCTGATCATCGGTGTTGTTCGCGGTCACGTCCGCACGCAACAGATTGAGTTGCGCGAGACGCGCCTGAACGCGGGCGTCGGAGAAAGTCAGGTTCTCCATTTCCTTGCAGGACACGCACCAGTCGGCGTAAAAGTCGAGCATGGCGGGACGTGCCGCCGATTTCACCGCCGAATCCAGTTCCGTCGATGACTTGACCGGCGCGAAGATCGGCCCCGATGCTCGTGCCGTCGCGCCTGCATTGCTGCCGCCGCGCGCGGCTAGTACGGCTAGCGGGCGCAATGCATCCGTCGATCCCGCCGCGAGACCGACCAGCAACGCCGCCGCCCAGGTGGCAAACGCGGCGCCCAGGCCGCGCCCCAGCCGCTTCCAGACGTTGACCGGCGCGATCGCGCCCGAAGCAAAGAGGCCGAGCGATGCCGCCGCGACCAGCAGCCAAAGCGCGGCGAGCAACATTTGCGCAACGCCACCGATGACCGGCCACACGATCCACAAAGCGGCCGCAAGCAACGCGACGCCGAAGAACACCTTCACGCCGTCCATCCAGGCGCCCGCTCGCGGCAGCACCGACCCCGCGCCGAGACCGATGATCAGCAACGGCACACCAAGCCCGATACCCATGGCGAACAGCGCGGCCCCGCCGAGCACGGCGTTGCCCGTGTGCGCGACAAACGCGAGCACGGCGAAAAGCGGCGCGGTCATGCACGCGCCGACGACGAGCGCCGACAACGCGCCCATCACGGCGACCGCCGCGAACTTACCGCCGCCGCGTTTCTGAGACGCCTCGTTGACGCCGCTTTGCCAGCGCTCCGGCAACGCGATATCGACTCCCGAGATCAGCGCGACCGCGAAAACCGCGAGCAGGATGCCGAACGCGCCCAGCACCCATGGGTTTTGCAGCCACGCGCCGAGGCTTTGACCGACGAGCGCCGCGGCAATCCCAAGCGCGGTATAGACAAGCGCCATGCCGACGACGTACGACACCGACAGCGCAAAGCCACGCGTGCGCGTGACACGCGCGCCTTCGCCGACGATGATCGCGGAAAGAATCGGGATCATCGGATACGAGCAAGGCAACAAGCTCAACACCATGCCCGCCAGAAAGTACAAGCCGACCACAGCGAAGAAGCCGCCGCCTTCGAGCATCGACTGCGCGTAGTCGGCGCTCGTCGCGCGTTCGAACCAGGAATGGGACGACGCAGTGTTTGTCGCTGGAGACGTCGCAGAACCGGCACCGGCAGCTTGCAACGCGTCACCCTTGACGCGATAAACGCGCTCCATCGGCGGATAGCAGATGCCCTGATCCGCGCAACCTTGCGACGTCACCGATAGCTCGAACGGCCCCTTTGCCTGAGTCACCGGGATGCGGATGAGTAGTTCGCCGCGATAGGTTTCGACGTCCTTGTTAAATGTCTGGTCGAAATGAACCTTGCCGGCGGGCAGTTGCGCCGCGCCGATAATCGCCTCGCCGCTTTTGACCGCAAAGGCAAAGCGCTCGCGATACAAGTAGTAGCCATCGGCGATCTTATAACGCACGTCCACTTCGCCCGGCTGTTCGGACGCACTGAACTTGAAGGCGACGGCGGGATCGAGGAAGTCGTCCGCGGCGTGCGCGGCGTTTATCGCCAAAGGCAGAAAGGCGAGCGTCGCGGCCATCATCAGCCAACGCAAAACGAGACGAGGAAGATCAAACATGAAGAGGACGCTGCGTTTCTGCATTGACCCATTGTCCATATCCCGGCGATGCATCGGCCTGCCAGACAAGAATTTCGGGCGTTTCATAAGGATGCGCCGCCGCGACGAAGCGCTGCAATTCGGCGCTGCACGCAAGGCTCGTCTTGAAGAGCAACTGCACTTCCCGCGATGTCTCCAGTGCGCCCTTCCAGTGATATTGCGATTGCACTTCGCCGAGCCTCGTCACGCACGCAGCCAGGCGCGCCTCGAGCACCGCTTGCGCCAACGTGTCGGCAGCGTGTGCATCCGGAACGGTGGTCAGCATAAGGACGACAGGGACATTCACTTCGGGCTCCGGTGCGGCGCGGCACGTGACACTTGTGGATCGGGCCTTATCGTAGCACTCCGCTCACTTCGACGACCGCAACGACTCCGAAGCCCACAATGCAAAAAGGCCAAGCTACGCTTGACCTTTTCGTTCACCACCAACCGAATTTATTCAGCTTCCTGAACTTCTTCGGTTTCTTCGACTTCCGGGCGGTCCATCAGTTGAACCAGCGCCATCGGAGCGTTGTCGCCAACACGGAAACCAAACTTCAGGATGCTGAGGTAGCCACCCGGACGGCTTGCGTAACGCGGGCCGAGGACGTCGAACAGCTTTGCGACGGAGTCACGATCGCGCAGGCGATTGAAAGCCAGACGACGATTTGCCAGCGACGGCTTCTTGCCGAGCGTGATGAGGGGCTCGACGACCTTGCGCAGTTCCTTGGCTTTCGGCAGCGTCGTCTTGATGACTTCGTGCTCGATCAGCGAGTTCGACATATTACGGAGCATTGCCAGACGGTGGCTGCTCGTGCGGTTCAGTTTCCGCAAACCATGCTTATGGCGCATTTCAGTTCCTTAAACGAGTTTTGATCCAGCTCTTCTATTGCGCTCTAAAGTGGCGCACGGGCCGGTCGAAGAAAAAGCAAGACGCGGATTTTAAAGCAAAATCCGCGTCTTTGCCAGTAACGCGATTGACTCTTGCGCTTACTTGTCGAGACCAGCCGGCGGCCAGTTTTCGAGCTTCATGCCGAGCGTCAGACCGCGCGAAGCCAAGACTTCCTTGATTTCGTTCAGCGACTTGCGGCCCAGATTCGGCGTCTTCAGCAGTTCGTTTTCCGTACGCTGGATAAGATCACCGATGTAGTAGATGTTCTCGGCCTTCAGACAGTTCGCCGAGCGAACCGTGAGTTCCAGGTCATCCACCGGGCGCAGCAGGATCGGATCGATCTGCGGCGCACGCGACGGCGCTTCCGCTGCCGCTTCCGTGCCTTCCAGCGCTGCGAAGACCGACAACTGATCGACCAGAATACGCGCCGATTGACGGATCGCTTCCTCCGGCGAGATCACGCCGTTGGTTTCGATGTTCATCACGAGCTTGTCGAGGTCGGTACGCTGTTCGACACGCGCGCTTTCCACGGCATAGCTCACGCGGCGAACCGGCGAGAACGACGCGTCAAGCACGATACGACCGATGATCTTGGCCGATTCCTCGCCATAACGACGCACGTTGCCCGGCACGTAGCCACGGCCCTTTTCAATCTTGATCTGGACGTCGAGCTTGCCGCCCTTCGAGAGATGGGCAATCACGTGACCGGGATTGATGACCTCGCAATCATGCGCGAGTTCGATATCGCCAGCCGTGACGAGGCCTTCGCCTTCCTTGCGCAGCGTCACCGTGACTTCGTCGCGGTTATGCAGCTTGAAGACGACGCCCTTCAGGTTCAACAGCAGGTTGACCACATCCTCTTGCACACCGTCGAGCGTCGAGTATTCGTGCACTACGCCTGCAATCGTCACTTCGGTCGGCGCGTAGCCCACCATCGACGACAACAGCACGCGCCGAAGCGCGTTGCCCAAGGTGTGGCCATAGCCGCGTTCGAACGGCTCCATAACCACTTTCGCATGGCTCTCGCCAAGCGATTCAACTGCAATGATCTTGGGCTTCAACAAACTGGTTTGCATAGGTTTTCCTTTTCAATACCCTCGGCTCGTTACACCGATAAGGCTGACCGGTAACAACCTGAAAAAAACAGCCGAGGCCGCCCTCTTGCCACCGGCAATCAGGGTCCCCGGCTGCCAATCCGGTTACCGCGCGATTAACCGCGCGATTAACGCGAATACAATTCGACGATCAGGCTTTCGTTGATGTCGCCAGCGATATCGCTGCGTTCCGGCATCGACTTGAACGTTCCTTCGAACTTCTTGGCGTCGACCGACACCCAGCTCGGCATACCGCCTTGCTCGGCGAGCGACAGCGCTTCGACGATACGAGCCTGCTTGCGCGACTGCTCACGCACGGAGATGACGTCGCCCGACTTCACTTGCAGTGACGGGATATTCGCGACTTGGCCGTTCACGACGATCGACTTGTGGCTCACGAGCTGACGTGCTTCAGCGCGCGTCGAGCCGAAGCCCATGCGATAAACGACGTTGTCGAGGCGCGATTCGAGCAATTGCAGCAAGTTCTCGCCCGTCGGACCCTTGCGGCGGTCGGCTTCAGCGAAGTAGCGGCGGAACTGACGCTCGAGCACGCCATAGATACGCTTCACTTTTTGCTTTTCGCGCAACTGGGTGCCGTAGTCGGACGTACGTGCGCCCGAAATGCGGCCATGTTGACCAGGCTTGCTGTCGAGCTTGCACTTGTCGGCGAGCGAGCGGCGTGCGCTCTTCAGGAACAGATCGGTGCCTTCACGGCGGGACAGCTTGGCTTTGGGACCGGTATAGCGTGCCACTTTGAATCCTTAAAAATTGATCACGCAAACTTTCGTCTGCGCTAGTTCGAACCCTATAGGCCGAACGGTGGGCTTAGTGAAATGCGCGAAGCAGATGCATAACGCACGAAGCCCGTCGACGCTTTCGCATCGACAGGAAACATGCGGTCGCGAATCAACTGATGCGCGACTTTAGATACGACGACGCTTCGGCGGACGGCAGCCGTTGTGCGGGACCGGCGTCACGTCGGAGATCGCGGTGATCTTGATGCCAAGACCATGCAGCGCGCGCACCGCCGACTCACGGCCAGGGCCAGGGCCCTTGATCCGCACTTCGAGGTTCTTCACGCCGTATTCCATTGCCACGCGGCCAGCCGATTCTGCTGCAACCTGAGCTGCGAAAGGCGTCGACTTACGCGAGCCCTTGAAACCCTGGCCGCCCGAGGTCGCCCATGCCAGCGCGTTACCTTGACGATCGGTGATCGTGATAATGGTGTTGTTGAACGACGCGTGAACGTGAACCACGCCCTCGGCGACGTTCTTCTTGACCTTCTTGCGAACGCGTTGCGCCGCGGAGTTGTTCGAAGCCTTAGCCATTACGTTTTCCTGTAACTGTCAGTTCCGCTTACTTCTTCAGCGATTGCGCTGCACGACGCGGACCCTTGCGAGTACGGGCGTTGGTGCGCGTGCGCTGGCCACGCAGGGGCAGACCCTTGCGATGACGCATGCCGCGGTAGCAACCCAAGTCCATCAGGCGCTTGATGTTCATCGTCACTTCACGGCGCAGATCGCCTTCGACGATGAACTTGCCCACTTCGTCACGCAGCTTTTCGAGGTCTGCGTCGGTGAGGTCCTTGACCTTCTTCGAAAATTCCACACCAGCAGCACTGCAAATGCCGCGGGAACGCGTGCGACCAATGCCGAAGATTGCCGTCAGGCCGATCTCGGTATGCTGGTGATTCGGGATGTTAACCCCTGCGATACGAGCCATTGTTTTTCCTCAAACAAAAAGCGCAAGCAAAAAGCGCGGCGTTCAGCCTTGACGCTGTTTGTGGCGCGGATCAGAGCTGCAAATCACGCGCACAACGCCCTTGCGCTTAATGATCTTGCAATTGCGGCAAATGCGCTTAACCGATGCCATCACTTTCATGATATTACCCTTTTTTCAAATCACTTCGCCCGGAACACGATCCGTGCACGAGACAGATCGTAAGGCGTCAATTCAACCGTAACCTTGTCGCCCGGTAGGATACGGATGTAGTGCATCCGCATCTTTCCGGATATGTGTCCCAGGACGACATGGCCATTTTCCAATTTCACCCGGAAAGTAGCGTTGGGGAGGTTTTCAATGACCTCGCCCTGCATCTGGATTACATCGTCTTTGGCCATAGTCCTAACTAGCGCATCGGGACGTTGCCGCCCTTGAAGTTTGCCTTCTTGAGCAGCGATTCATATTGTTGCGACATAACGTACGACTGCACCTGAGCCATGAAGTCCATCGTGACGACGACAATGATCAGCAGCGACGTTCCACCAAAATAAAACGGCACGTTCCAGCGCAACACCAGAAACTCAGGCAACAAGCACACAAACACGATGTAGATCGCACCGGCCAGCGTCAGACGCGTGAGGATGCGGTCGATGTACCGTGCAGTCTGATCGCCCGGACGAATACCCGGAACGAACGCACCGCTCTTCTTCAAGTTGTCGGCGGTTTCCCTGCTGTTGAACACCAACGCGGTGTAGAAGAAGCAGAAGAACACGATAGCCAACGCATACAGCAGCACGTACACAGGTTGACCGGGCTTGAGGGCTTCAGCCACGCTGTGCAGCGTGTTCGCGAACCAGCCGGTACGCGTTCCCGAACTGAACCAGTTCAGGATGGTTGCCGGGAAGAGAATGATCGACGACGCGAAGATCGGCGGAATCACACCCGACATGTTCAGCTTCAGCGGCAGATGTGACGACTGTCCACCGTAAATCTTGTTACCGACCTGGCGCTTCGCATAGTTCACGAGGATCTTGCGCTGACCGCGTTCGATGAACACGACCAGATACGTAACCGCCGCGATCAACGCGACGATGATGATCGCCGAGATGATGCTCATCGAACCAGTGCGAACCAGCTCGAACAGACCGCCGATTGCATTCGGAAAGCCTGCCGCGATACCACCGAAAATGATGATCGAGATGCCGTTGCCGAGACCGCGCTCCGTGATCTGCTCACCAAGCCACATCAGGAACATCGTGCCCGTTACCAGCGTGACCACCGTCGTCAGCCGGAACACCATGCCGGGATCCAATACCAGGCCGGGCTGATTTTCCAGCGCCACCGCGATACCGAAAGCCTGGAAGGTTGCCAGAACCACCGTGAAGATCCGCGTGTACTGCGTGATCTTTCGTTGACCTGCCTGTCCTTCCTTCTTCAACGCCTCCATTTGCGGCGACACGATCGACAACAACTGCATGATGATCGAGGCCGAAATGTAGGGCATGATGCCCAACGCGAAAATCGTGAATCGTGACAGCGCGCCACCCGAGAACATGTTGAACATGCCAAGGATGCCGCCCGACTGGCTTTGGAACAACTTCGCCAGCTGATCCGGATCGATGCCGGGAACCGGAATATGCGCACCAATGCGGTAGACAACCAACGCCAGCAGCAGGAACACTGCACGCCGACGCAGATCGCCAAATTTCGCCGCGCTTCGACCGGGTTTTGCGAGACTCGGGCTGTTAGCCAAGAACCTTCTCCGATGCTAGTGCTAGTAACGGCGAAATCGCGTTACTCGGCGAACGAGCCGCCAGCGGCTTCGATTGCTGCACGGGCGCCCTTCGTTGCCGTCAGACCCTTCACCGTGACCTTGCGGGTGATCTCGCCGGTCTTGATGATCTTCGCGCTCTTGATGAGCTCGCCGACCAGACCCGCTTGCTTCAAAGCCAACAGATCGATTTCGTCGACCGGCAACTTCTCGAGATCAGCCAGGCGCACTTGACCGACGAATTCCTTCGTCAGCGAAGTGAAGCCGCGCTTCGGCAGACGACGCTGCAGAGGCATCTGACCGCCTTCGAAGCCGACTTTGTGAAAGCCGCCCGAACGCGATTTCTGACCCTTGTGGCCGCGACCTGCAGTCTTGCCGAGGCCCGAACCGATGCCACGACCGACGCGACGCTTAGCGTGCTTCGCGCCTTCTGCCGGCTTCAGGTTATTCAATTCCATGTTCAACTCCTTGGATCCTAGTCGGCGGCCTTAGCCGATGACCTTAACGAGGTACGAAACCTTGTTGATCATCCCGCGCACTGCCGGCGTGTCCTGCAGCTCGCTCACCGAGTTGAGGCGACGCAGGCCGAGGCCACGCACCGTAGCGCGGTGCGTTTCGCGGGTCCCGATCAGGCTCTTGACGAGCTGAATCTTGACAGTTTTCTCAGACATGATGACCTCGAGGCTTAGCCCAAAATATCTTCGACGGACTTGCCGCGCTTCGCCGCGATGTCGCCCGGCGTGGACTGCTTACGCAGACCGTCGAGCGTTGCACGAACGAGATTGTACGGGTTCGTCGAACCGTGGCTCTTGGCCACCACGTTCTGCACGCCCATCACGTCGAACACTGCGCGCATCGGGCCGCCTGCGATCACGCCAGTACCGTCCTTCGCCGGAGCGAGGAGGACTGCGGAAGCGCCATGCTTACCGTGCACTTCGTGTTGCAACGTACCGTTCTTGAGCGGCACCTTGAACATGTTGCGGCGGGCTTGCTCCATTGCCTTTTGAACGGCGACCGGAACTTCCTTCGCTTTGCCCTTGCCCATGCCGACGCGGCCATCACCGTCGCCAACCACGGTCAGTGCGGCGAAACCGAGAATCCGGCCACCCTTCACGACCTTGGTCACGCGGTTGACCGAAATCATCTTTTCGCGCAGGCCGTCGTCGCGTTCGTCAGCCTGAACTTTCGCTTGCATCTTTGCCATGACGAATTCTTCCCTTAGAACTTGAGCCCGGCTTCGCGCGCGGCATCAGCCAGCGCTTTCACGCGGCCGTGGTAGCGGAAACCCGAGCGGTCAAAGGCGACGGATTCGATGCCGGCAGCCTTAGCCTTTTCGGCAATACGCTTGCCGATCAGGGTTGCAGCGTTGATATTGCCGCCCTTGCCCGACTTGTCAGCCAGTTCAGCGCGCACTTCGGCTTCCAGCGTCGAGGCGCTTGCAAGCACCTTCGTGCCGCATGCCGAGAACACTTGCGCGTAGATATGCGTATTCGTGCGATGCACGGCGAGACGCGCGACCTGCAGCTCAGCGATCTTGATACGCGTCTGACGAGCGCGGCGCAGGCGAGATTGAGTCTTATCCATGATTGCGCACCCTTACTTCTTCTTCGTTTCTTTGAGGATCACGACCTCGTCGGCATAACGCACGCCCTTGCCCTTATAGGGCTCCGGCGGACGATAGCCACGAACTTCCGCCGCGACTTGGCCGACTTTCTGCTTGTCGATCCCCTTGATCACGATTTCGGTCTGCGTCGGGGTTTCAGCCTTGACGCCTTCCGGCATCTGGTGCACCACGGGGTGCGAGAAACCCAGCGACAGATTCAGCTTGTCGCCTTGCGCTTGTGCACGATAACCGACGCCAACCAGCGTCAGTTTGCGTTCGAAACCCTTAGTGACGCCATGCACCATGTTCGCCACCAGGGCGCGCATCGTGCCGGACATCGCGTTCGCTTCGCGGCTTTCGTCAGCCGGCGCGAAATTCAACGTACCATTGTCGTTCGCCACGCTCACCAGCGGATTGCCCGCTTGCGAAATCGTGCCGAGCGGACCCTTGACGGTGATGACGTCGCCCTTGACGGCCACTTCGGCGCCTTGCGGCAACGCGATCGGGCTCTTACCTACTCGAGACATGTTTCTTCTCCCTTCGGCGTTAAGCGACGTAGCAGATGACTTCGCCACCGACGCCGGTCTGGCGCGCCTTGCGGTCAGTCATCACACCCTTCGGCGTCGAGACGATTGCAACGCCCAGGCCATTCATCACCTGAGGAATGTCGTTGCGCCCGCGATACACGCGCAGACCGGGCTTCGAGACGCGCTCGAGGCGCTCGATAACCGGACGGCCAGCGTAGTACTTCAACGCGATGTTCAATTCCGACTTCGCACCTTCAGCCTTCACTGCGAAATCGTCGATATAACCTTCGTCCTTCAAAACCTGCGCAATCGCAACCTTGACTTTCGACGAGGGCATAGTCACCGAAACCTTCTCAACCATCTGCGCATTGCGGATGCGAGTCAGCATATCGGCGATAGGATCACTCATGCTCATTTATGTTTCTCCTATTACCAGCTCGCCTTGGTGAGGCCAGGGATTTCACCGCGGAATGCGATTTCGCGGATCTTGCTACGCGCGAGTCCGAACTTGCGGAACGTGCCGCGAGGACGACCCGTGATCGCGCAGCGGTTACGCTTGCGAGTAGGGTTCGAGTTACGCGGCAATTGTTGCAGCGCGAGACGGGCGATATAGCGTTCTTCGTCCGACTTGCTTGCGTCGTCGATCACAGCCTTCAGCTCAGCACGCTTCGGAGCGTACTTGGCTGCGAGGCGTGCGCGCTTCTTTTCACGTTCGATCAGTGCCAGTTTAGCCACGGTAACCTCAGTTTCTGAACGGGAACTTGAAGCCGGCGAGCAGCGCCTTTGCTTCGTCGTCACTCTTCGCGGTGGTCGTGATGCTGATGTTCAGCCCACGCAGCGCGTCGATCTTGTCGTAGTCAATTTCGGGGAAAATGATCTGCTCTTTCACACCGATGTTGTAGTTACCACGACCGTCGAATGCACGGCCCGAGACGCCACGGAAGTCGCGCACACGGGGGAGCGCAACCGTCACGAAGCGGTCCAGGAATTCGTACATCGCTTGACCGCGCAGCGTAACCATCGCGCCGATCGGGTAGCCTTGACGAATCTTGAAGCCCGCGATTGCCTTGCGCGCCTTCGTGATAACCGGCTTTTGGCCAGCGATCTTCGTCAGGTCGCCCACGGCGTTTTCGATAATCTTCTTGTCAGCGACCGCTTCGCCAAGACCCATGTTGAGGGTGATCTTGGTGATGCGCGGCACTTCCATGATGGACTTGTAGCCGAACTTTTCAACCAGTTGCGGCACAACCGTTTCTTTGTAAATTTCTTGCAGACGAGCCATTTTTTAACTCCGCGTCAGGCGTTAAGCGTGGCGCCGGTCGACTTCAAGAAGCGAACCTTCTTTCCATCTTCGACCTTGATGCCCACACGCGACGCCTTGCCATTCGCGTCGACCAATGCGACGTTCGAAATATGCAGCGGCATCGTTTTGGCTTCCACACCGCCCGTCGTACCCTTCATCGGGTTCGGCTTCACATGCTTCTTGACGAGGTTGATACCCTCGACCGTGACATGCTCTTCCGCAACGACCAGCACGGTACCGCGCTTGCCTTTGTCCTTGCCGGTAGTGACGATAACTTCGTCACCCTTGCGAATCTTGTTCATCGCGACTCCTTACAGCACTTCCGGCGCGAGCGAAACGATCTTCATGAATCGTTCGCTACGCAGTTCACGCGTCACCGGCCCGAAAATACGCGTGCCGATCGGCTCGAGCTTCGTGTTCAACAGTACGGCGGCATTGCCGTCGAACTTGATGAGCGAGCCATCCTGGCGACGCACGCCCTTGGCCGTGCGAACGACCACGGCGTTATAAATTTCGCCCTTCTTTACGCGTCCGCGCGGCGTCGCTTCCTTGACGGTCACCTTGATGATGTCGCCAATGCTAGCGTAACGACGCTTCGAACCGCCGAGCACCTTGATGCACATGACTTCACGCGCACCCGTGTTGTCGGCCACTTCAAGCCGAGTTTCGGTCTGGATCATGGTTTATCTTTCCCAACTTAATCCGGTCACACCACCATGGCGCATCCGGTCAGTCTTGGTCCCGTCAGCCAATCGGCTGCTTGGGTTAGAACAGGCAGCGAGGGCAGACGAAACCCGCCATCGCAATCCGGTGAATCTGTCGACTCAGGCTGGCGCCTGAACCGGCTTCCCCCACCAGTTTCGCCCGCGACGGGGCTCCCACAAAGAGGGAAGACCGAGATTATAACAAATAATCTCGGTCTTGCAAGCGAAACTTACTGCGACACTAGTTACTGCATCGCGGCACTACAACTACAGACTTAGATCACGCGCGCCGCTTCAACCAACTTCGACACAACCCAAGCCTTCGTCTTCGAAATCGGACGAGTTTCCTGGATTTCGACGAGATCGCCTTCGTTGTACGTATTGGCGTCATCATGCGCGTGGTACTTCTTCGAACGCACGACGTACTTGCCGTAGATCGGATGCTTCACGCGGTGCTCGACCAGAACGGTGACCGTCTTGTCCATCTTGTTGCTGACGACCTTGCCGACCAGCGTCCGCTTGAGCGAGGTTTTTACGCTATCGTTCATTTCTGGTTCGCCTTCTCAGTCAGGACGGTCCGCACACGTGCGATGTCGCGACGAACCTTCTTCAGCTGGCTCGTGTTCGTGAGCTGCTGGGTCGCGAGTTGCATGCGCAGGCCGAATTGCGCCTTCAGCAGGTCCGTCAGCTCTTTGTTGAGCGCGGCCTGGTCTTTCTGGTGAAGTTCAGATGCCTTCATCATTTACTCCTTAGGCGCCGAGCTGACGCACGACGAAGTACGTCTTAAGCGGCAGCTTGGCTGCAGCCAGACGGAACGCTTCGCGCGCCAGTTCTTCGGTGACACCGTCCATTTCGTACAGCATCTTGCCCGGTTGAATTTCAGCGACGTAGTACTCCGGGTTACCCTTACCATTACCCATACGTACTTCTGCCGGCTTCTGCGAAATCGGCTTGTCTGGGAAAATGCGGATCCAGATCCGGCCACCACGCTTGATGTGACGCGTCATTGCACGACGCGCGGCTTCGATTTGACGCGCGGTCAAACGGCCGCGACCGATAGCCTTCAGACCGTATTCACCGAACGACACCGCGTTGCCGCGCGTCGCCTTGCCGGTGTTACGACCTTTCTGCTCTTTGCGATACTTTCTGCGTTTCGGTTGCAGCATCGTTATTCTCCACTCTTCGCGTCACCGCCAGCGCCGCCACGACGGGGACCGCCGCGACGAGCACCTGCCGGAGCGCCTTCGCCATCACGACGCGGACGGCGATCGCCACCCGGACGTGCGTTGCGGCGCGGACGCTTGTCTTCCGCCACTTCTTCCACCACCGGTGCTTCATTACGGCCCAGCGTGTCGCCCTTGTAGACCCACACCTTCACGCCGATGATGCCGTACGTGGTTTTCGCTTCCGACGTTGCGTAGTCGATGTCGGCACGCAGCGTATGGAGGGGCACGCGACCTTCGCGATACCACTCGGTACGAGCGATTTCGATACCGTTAAGACGGCCCGCGCTCATGATCTTGATACCTTGCGCGCCAAGGCGCATGGCATTCTGCATCGCACGCTTCATCGCGCGACGGAACATGATCCGGCGTTCGAGCTGTTGCGTGATCGAGTCAGCGATCAGCTGAGCATCGGTTTCCGGCTTCCGAATTTCTTCGATGTTGACGTGAACCGGAACGCCCATGCGCTTCTGCAGTTCAGCCTTCAACAGTTCGATGTCTTCGCCCTTCTTGCCGATGACAACGCCCGGACGCGAGCTATAAATTGTGATACGCGCGTTCTTTGCCGGACGCTCGATGATGACGCGACCAACAGAAGCGTTCTTCAGCTTCTTCTTCAGGTACTCACGAACACCGATGTCTTCCTGGAGCATCGCCGCGAAGTTGCTGTTGTTCGCATACCAGCGCGAAGCCCAGTTGCGGCTGACGGCCAAACGGAAGCCAGTCGGATGAATTTTTTGTCCCATCGTATGGCTCCTTAATTCCCGACCGTCACAGTGATGTGACAGGATTGCTTCTCGATGCGGTTACCACGACCCTTAGCGCGTGCGGTAAAACGCTTCAACGAAGCAGCCTTGTCGATATAGATGCTCGTGATCTTGAGCTCATCGATATCGGCGCCTTCGTTGTGTTCCGCATTCGCGATCGCAGACAGCACGACCTTCTTGACGATACCCGCCGCCTTCTTCGGCGAGAACGTCAGAACGTTCAGCGCCTTGTCGACCGGCAAACCACGAATCTGGTCAGCCACAAGGCGCGTTTTCTGCGCCGAGATGCGGGCACCGCGATGAATTGCTTTCACTTCCATCTTGATAGCCCCTTATTTCTTGGCCTTCTTGTCGGCCGCGTGACCCTTGAACGTACGGGTCAATGCGAACTCGCCAAGCTTGTGGCCGACCATGTTTTCCGTGACATACACCGGAACGTGCTGACGGCCGTTGTGAACAGCGATCGTCAGACCGATGAAGTCCGGGAGAATCGTCGAGCGACGCGACCAGGTCTTGATCGGCTTCTTGTCGCGCGTAGCTGCAGCCGACTCAACTTTCTTCAGCAAATGAGCGTCGCAGAACGGACCTTTTTTAGCAGAACGTGTCATTGCCTACTCCTTAACGCTTGTGACGGCGCTGGACGATCATCGTCGTCGTGCGCTTGTTGCTACGGGTGCGATAACCCTTAGTCGGCGTGCCCCACGGGCTCACCGGATCGCGACCTGCAGCCGTCTTGCCTTCACCACCGCCGTGCGGGTGATCGACCGGGTTCATTGCAACGCCGCGCACCGTCGGACGGATACCACGCCAGCGGTTCGCGCCAGCCTTACCGATTTGACGGAGGCTATGCTCTTCGTTGCCCACTTCACCGATCGTTGCGCGGCACTCGACGTGCACGCGGCGAATTTCGCCCGAACGCAGACGAACCTGCGCGTAGACGCCTTCGCGCGCCAGCAGCATCGCGGACGTACCAGCCGAACGCGCGATTTGCGCACCCTTGCCCGGCAGCATTTCGATGCAGTGGATCGTGGTACCGACCGGAATGTTGCGGATCGGCAGCGTGTTGCCTGCGCGGATCGGCGCTTCCGAACCGGACATGAGCTGCGTACCAACGATCACGCCCTTCGGCGCGATGATGTAGCGACGCTCACCGTCTGCGTACAGAACCAGCGCGATGTTCGCGCTACGGTTCGGGTCGTACTCAAGACGCTCGACCTTTGCCGGAATGCCGTCCTTGTTGCGACGGAAGTCGACGATACGGTAGTGCTGCTTATGACCACCGCCCTTATGACGCGTGGTGATGCGGCCGTTGTTGTTACGGCCGGCGGTCACGGACTGCGAATCGAGCAGCGCCGCAAACGGCTTGCCCTTATGCAGATCCTTGTTGACCACCTTGACCATCGCGCGGCGACCCGGCGAAGTCGGCTTAACTTTAACGATTGCCATGATTACTTGGCCTCCGCTTCAAAGTTGATTTCCTGGCCGGGCTTCAAGCAGACGTATGCCTTCTTCACGTCCTTGCGCTTGCCGTTGAAGCGGCCAAAGCGCTTGGCTTTACCCTTCGTGACGAGCACGTTGACGGAATTGACTTCGACCTTGAACAGCAGCTCGACAGCAGCCTTTACTTCCTGCTTCGTGGCGTCCGGGGCGACTTCGAACACGACTTGTTCGTTCTTGTCGGCCACCAGCGTCGCCTTTTCGGAGATCACCGGCGCGAGCAGAACTTGCATCAAACGATGATCGTTTTTGCGAATCTCGCTCATGACAGCAACTCCTCGATCTGAGCGACCGCAGCCTTCGTGATCAGAATCTTCTTGAAGTAGATCAGCGAGAGCGGGTCGGCGTAACGCGGCTCGACAACGGCCACGTGGGCCAGATTGCGCGACGCGAGGTACAGGTTCTCGTCGACCGTATCGGTGATGACCAACACGGAATCGAGACCCATCGCCTTGAATTTATCGGCCAACAGCTTGGTCTTCGGCGCTTCGAGCGCGAGGTCTTCGACCACCGAGATACGGCCTTCACGAGCCAATTGCGAGAAGATCGAGCAGAGACCTGCGCGATGCATCTTCTTGTTGACCTTGTGCGAGAAGTTTTCTTCCGGCGAATTCGGGAAGATACGACCACCGCCACGCCACAACGGGCTTGACGACATACCGGCACGAGCGCGACCCGTACCTTTCTGACGCCACGGCTTCTTGGTGGTGTGCTTCACCTGCTCACGATCCTTCTGAGCGCGGTTGCCGCTACGTGCATTGGCTTGATAAGCCACGACGACCTGGTGAATCAGGGCTTCGTTGTAATCGCGACCGAACACGACGTCCGATGCGTTCACGCCAGCAGCTTCCTGACCATTGGCATTCAGGAGCTTAAGTTCCATTATTTCGCTCCTTTCACAGCACGCGTCTTGACGGCCGGCGTCACGAATACCTTGCCGCCCTTCGCACCCGGAACCGCGCCGCGGACCAGCAGCAGATTACGGTCGGCGTCGATGCGAGCGATTTCGAGATTCTGAACCGTGACGGTTTCGTCACCGAGGTGACCCGTCATGCGCTTACCCGGGAACACACGACCCGGATCCTGCGCCATACCGATCGAACCCGGAACGTTGTGCGAACGCGAGTTACCGTGCGAGGCACGACCTGAGGCGAAGTTGTAACGCTTGATGGTACCGGCGTAGCCCTTACCAATCGACGTGCCTTGCACGTCGACCTTCTGGCCAACTTCGAAAATGTCCGTACCGATCACAGCGCCGTTCGCCAATTCGGCGGCCTTCGCGGATTCGATCTGGAATTCTTTGAGGATTTCACCAGCTTGAACGCCAGCTTTGGCGAGGTGACCCGCCAGCGGCTTCGTCACGCGCGATGCGCGGCGAGCACCGAATGCAACCTGAACGGCGGTATAACCATCCGTTTCAACGGTCTTGATCTGCGTCACGCGGTTGTCCGACACGTCCAGCACGGTGACGGGAATCGAGTCCCCTTCAGGCGTGAAGATACGGGTCATGCCAACCTTGCGACCTACGAGTCCAAGGCTCATCGTTTTCTCCATTCCCGACTGCGATTGGTCGGGGCTGATTACAAAATGTCCACTTCGTTACGAGAAACTGGGCGGACTTTTTTGCGCAAGTGCGCGAAAAGCCTTGGAGTATAACAAGGCTTTCCGTTTTCTGCAAGCAATCAAAGACTTAGCTTCACCCGAAAACCCGGCGAAGCTTTAGAGGCTTACTGCAGCTTGATTTCGACGTCGACGCCAGCCGGCAAGTCGAGCTTCATCAGCGCGTCGACCGTCTTGTCAGTCGGATCGACGATGTCCATCAGGCGCTGATGCGTACGGATTTCGAGCTGATCGCGCGACGTCTTGTTGACGTGCGGCGAACGCAAAATGTCAAAGCGCTGAATGCGCGTCGGCAGCGGCACCGGGCCACGGACGATTGCACCAGTCCGCTTCGCCGTATCGACGATTTCGGCTGCCGATTGATCGATCAAGCGATAGTCGAATGCTTTCAGACGGATACGGATTTTTTGGTTCTGCATGACAATTCCTTAAAAGAGCGAGGCGATGTTGCACCGCCGATTTGGCAAAAGAGCGAGAGACCGGGCATTCGCTTGGGGCGAACACCCGGCCTCGGTCACGTTACTTCAGTACTGCAACGACAGGTGAGCCCGAGATTTTACTCGATAATCTTGGCAACCACACCTGCGCCGACGGTACGACCGCCTTCGCGGATAGCGAAGCGCAGACCTTCTTCCATGGCGATCGGTGCAATCAGCTTCACCGTGATCGACACGTTGTCGCCCGGCATCACCATTTCCTTGTCCTTCGGCAGCTCGATCGAGCCCGTCACGTCCGTCGTACGGAAGTAGAACTGCGGACGGTAGTTGTTGAAGAACGGCGTGTGGCGGCCGCCTTCGTCCTTGCTCAGCACGTACACTTCAGCCGTGAAGTGCGTGTGCGGCGTGATCGAACCCGGCTTGGCCAGAACCTGGCCACGCTCCACGTCTTCACGCTTCGTGCCGCGCAGCAGGATACCGACGTTGTCGCCCGCTTGACCTTGGTCCAGCAGCTTGCGGAACATTTCCACGCCCGTGCAAGTCGTCTTCACCGTCGGCTTGATACCGACGATTTCGATTTCCTCGCCAACCTTCACCACGCCGCGCTCCACGCGACCCGTCACCACCGTGCCGCGACCCGAGATCGAGAACACATCTTCCACCGGCATCAGGAAGGCGCCGTCCACTGCGCGCTCCGGCGTCGGGATGTACGTGTCCAGCGCGTCGGCCAGATTCATGATCGCCACTTCGCCCAGCTCGCCCGTGTCGCCTTCCAGCGCCAGCTTGGCCGAACCCTTGATGATCGGCGTGTCGTCGCCCGGGAAGTCGTACTTCGACAGAAGCTCGCGCACTTCCATTTCGACGAGTTCGAGCAGCTCGGCGTCGTCCACCATGTCGCACTTGTTCAGGAACACGATGATGTAAGGCACGCCGACCTGACGCGCCAACAGGATGTGCTCACGCGTTTGCGGCATCGGGCCGTCAGCGGCCGAGCACACCAGGATTGCGCCGTCCATCTGCGCCGCGCCCGTGATCATGTTCTTCACATAGTCAGCGTGGCCCGGGCAATCGACGTGTGCGTAGTGGCGATTAGCCGTTTCGTACTCGACGTGCGCGGTGTTGATGGTGATACCACGTGCCTTTTCTTCCGGCGCTGCATCGATCTGGTCGTATGCCTTCGCTTCGCCGCCAAACTTCTTGGTCAGCACCGTCGTGATCGCTGCCGTCAGCGTGGTCTTGCCGTGGTCAACGTGACCGATCGTGCCCACGTTCACGTGCGGCTTGGTCCGCTCGAATTTACCTTTTGCCATGATTACCTTCTTTCAGAGATTGTTTATCGGTTAAAAGCTTGTGGCTCGCCGAATGACTTGCAGGGCTTACTTGCCCTTGGCGTTGATGATCGCTTCGGCAACGTTACGCGGAGCTTCAGCATAGTGCTTGAATTCCATCGTGTACGTAGCACGGCCTTGCGACAGCGAGCGCAGCGAGGTCGAGTAGCCGAACATTTCCGACAGCGGTACTTCGGCGCGAACGATCTTGCCGCCGCCGATCATGTCTTCCATGCCCTGGACGATACCGCGACGGCCCGACAAGTCGCCCATCACGTTGCCCATGTAATCTTCCGGCGTTTCGACTTCCACGGCCATCATCGGTTCGAGGATGACCGGGCTTGCCTTGCGCATTGCTTCCTTGAAGGCCATCGAACCGGCCATGCGGAACGCATTTTCGTTCGAGTCGACGTCGTGGTACGAACCGAACGTCAGGTGAACCTTCACGTCGACGACCGGGAAGCCAGCCAGCACGCCCGACTTCAGCGTTTCCTGGATACCCTTGTCCACCGCCGGGATGTATTCGCGCGGAATCACACCGCCCTTGATCTCGTCCAGGAACTCGTAGCCCTTGCCCTGTTCGTTCGGCTCGAGCGTGATGACCGCGTGACCATACTGACCGCGACCACCCGACTGTTTGACGAACTTGCCGTCGACATCGGCAGCCGTCGCGCGGATCGTTTCGCGGTACGCAACCTGCGGCTTGCCGACGGTTGCTTCAACGCCGAATTCACGCTTCATCCGGTCGACCAGAATTTCGAGGTGGAGCTCGCCCATACCCGAAATGATGGTCTGGCCCGACTCTTCGTCCGTTTGAACGCGGAACGACGGATCTTCTTGAGCCAGACGGTTCAGCGCCAGACCCATCTTTTCCTGGTCGGGCTTCGTCTTCGGCTCAACTGCCTGCGAAATCACCGGCTCCGGGAAAATCATGCGTTCGAGCACGATCGGGCTCTGCGGGTCGCACAGCGTGTCGCCCGTGGTCGCTTCCTTCAGGCCCACGGCTGCCGCGATGTCGCCTGCGCGCACTTCCTTGATTTCTTCGCGCTGGTTCGCGTGCATCTGCAGAATACGACCCAGACGTTCCTTCTTGTCCTTGGTCGCGTTCAGCACGGTGTCACCCGAATTGACCACACCCGAATACACACGGAAGAAGATCAGCTGACCGACGAACGGGTCGGTCATGATCTTGAATGCCAGCGACGAGAATTTTTCGTCGTCGGCAGCACGGCGCTCGCCCTTCTCACCGTTTTCGAGTTCACCCGTAACCGGCGGAATGTCGACCGGCGACGGCAGGAAGTCGATCACGGCGTCGAGCATGCGCTGCACGCCCTTGTTCTTGAACGCGGTGCCGCACAGCATCGGCTGAATTTCGCACGCGATGGTCCGGTCGCGGATCGCCTTGACGATTTCCGCTTCGGTCAGCTCTTCGCCGCCGAGATACTTTTCCATCAGTTCTTCGCTGGCTTCGGCAGCCGACTCGATCATCTTCTCGCGCCACTCGTTGCACGTGTCGACGAGTTCAGCCGGGATGTCGACGTAGTCGAACTTCGTGCCCTGGGACGCTTCGTCCCAAATGATCGCCTTCATCTTGAGAAGGTCGACCACGCCCTTGAAGTTTTCTTCCGAGCCGATCGGCACGACGACGGGAACCGGGTTCGCCTTCAGACGCGTCTTCAGTTGCTCGTAGACCTTGAAGAAGTTTGCGCCAGTGCGGTCCATCTTGTTGACGAACGCGAGACGCGGAACCTTGTACTTGTTAGCCTGACGCCACACGGTTTCCGACTGCGGCTGCACGCCGCCCACTGCACAGTAGACCATGCACGCGCCGTCGAGGACGCGCATCGAGCGCTCCACTTCGATCGTGAAGTCGACGTGCCCCGGGGTGTCGATGATGTTGATGCGGTGCTCGGGATAGTTGCCGCCCATGCCCTTCCAGAAGGCCGTGGTAGCAGCCGACGTGATGGTGATGCCGCGCTCCTGCTCCTGCTCCATCCAGTCCATCGTTGCAGCGCCGTCGTGAACTTCGCCGATCTTGTGGTTCACGCCCGTGTAAAACAGGATGCGCTCGGTCGTCGTCGTTTTGCCGGCGTCGATGTGAGCGCTAATACCGATGTTGCGGTAGCGCTCGATAGGTGTCTTGCGAGCCACTTTGGATCCTTTTTTGGTCGACCCGCCGACTCGATCTATAACGAGCCGGCAGCGTCCTAACACAAACGGGCGAGGCGCCTGGAGTAGCGCACCCGCCCTTATTTTTCCGTTTGCCCTACGAGCGGGAGCTTAGAAACGGAAATGCGAGAATGCCTTGTTGGCCTCTGCCATGCGGTGAACTTCGTCGCGCTTCTTCATCGCGCCGCCACGGCCTTCTGCCGCTTCGGAGAGTTCGCCCGCAAGCCGCAGGGCCATCGACTTTTCGCTGCGCTTCTTCGCGGCTTCACGCAACCAACGCATCGCCAATGCCATACGACGCGAGGGACGCACTTCGACCGGAACCTGGTAGTTGGCACCACCAACGCGACGGCTCTTCACTTCGACCACCGGCTTCACGTTGTTGAGCGCAACCGTGAACACTTCCAGCGGGTCCTTGCCACCCTTGGTCTGGATCTGTTCAAAAGCGCCGTACACGATACGCTCGGCAACCGACTTCTTGCCTGAGAGCATCAGCACGTTCATGAACTTGGCTACATCTACGTTGCCGAATTTCGGGTCCGGCAACACTTCCCGCTTGGGGACTTCGCGACGACGCGGCATGATTCTTCCTTTACCTTTTCAGTTGGAGCCGACTCCGAACGAGTCTTTAAGCTCCGCGGCCACCAACAAACCCGATCCATCTTTTCGACAAAACCAGCTTGGCCGGGTGACCACTTACTCGATAGCACTGGCATTCCAGTACCACCGCCTAAACCGCCTTACGGCGACCTCAAACAACTTGCAGATGACTGCAGACCGGCGACTTACTTGCCAGCCTTCGCGCGCTTCGCACCGTACTTCGAGCGAGCTTGCTTACGATCCTTGACGCCCTGAGTATCTAGCGAGCCGCGAACCATGTGGTAACGCACACCCGGCAAGTCCTTGACACGACCGCCGCGAATCAGCACGACCGAGTGTTCTTGCAGGTTGTGGCCTTCACCACCGATGTACGAAATAACTTCGAAACCGTTCGTCAGGCGAACCTTCGCAACCTTACGAAGTGCCGAGTTCGGCTTCTTAGGCGTCGTGGTGTACACGCGAGTGCACACGCCACGACGCTGGGGGCAGTCCTGCAGGGCCGGCGACTTGCTCTTCGTCGTTTCCGACGTGCGGCCTTTGCGAACCAATTGATTGATGGTTGGCATCGTTTATTCCTGAAAATGATCAAATTCGGCGCGATTCTCGACGGGCAAAGCGTCGGAAAATGCGCGTCTAACGTTCTCGAAGAAGCTCGATCCCCTGTCGTACGCGGCGCTAAGCCGGTTCCGAAAACGGACCAAGAACGAGAACCTAGCATGATATGCTGAAAATCCCAATTGGGTCAACACGTTGCGCGCATTTCGGAGTACCGCGCAAAGCGTTGGCTTATTCGGTCGTCACGACATCCAGCAACTCGTCGCCGAAACGCTCCAGCTTGCGCGCGCCGATGCCCGGGATATGACGCAGATCATCCACCGTATCGGGATCGCTTCGAGCTATTTCGGCAAGCGTGGCGTCATGAAAAATGACGTAGGCCGGCACGCCGTCGCTCTTGGCGGTTTCTGCGCGCCAAATGCGCAGACGCTCCCAGCGAGACTTCTGCCGTTGCGACATGCCCGTGGTCGGATCGGCGCGTTCCCGCGTGCGTCCCGACGATTGCCGGCTACGCACCGGCTTCACGTATTTACGCAGCGTGACGTGCTCCTCGCCTTTCAGCACGGGCTTGCTCGCATCGGTGAGAACGAGCGCGCCGAAGCCGTCGTGGTCGATCGCCAAATAGCCAAAAGCGACGAGCTGCCGAAACACCGCGCGCCACTCTGGCTCGGTAAGCGCGGCGCCGACGCCGAACGTCGATAAATTTTCGTGTCCGCGCTGTAGGACCTTTTCGCTGCGCGACCCGCGCAGAATGTCGATCAGGTGTCCCGCGCCGAAATGGAAGCCGCTCGCTTTGCGCGCGCGGAAGACGCAGGACAGCGCCATTTGCGCTTCGCGCGTGGCATCGAACGACGCGGGCGGTTCCAGGCATGTATCGCAGTTGCCGCACGGTTGGCTCGTCTCGCCGAAATAAGCCAGCAGCCGCACCCGCCGGCAGGCAGCCGTTTCGCACAAGCCAAGAAGCGCATCGAGCTTGCCGGTCTGTACGCGTTTGTGGGCGTCGTCGGCTTCGGATTCGTCGATCATCTTGCGCTGCTGCACGACATCGCCGAGTCCGTAAGCCATCCATGCGTTCGCCGGCATGCCGTCACGACCCGCGCGTCCGGTTTCCTGATAGTAGCCCTCGACGCTCTTTGGCAAGTCCAGATGCGCGACGAAGCGCACATCCGGTTTATCGATACCCATGCCGAACGCAATCGTCGCGCACATCACGACGCCTTCCTCGCGCTGAAACATCTCCTGATGCTTCTGCCGCGTCTCGAATTCCATGCCCGCGTGATACGGCAGCGCGCGCACGCCCTGACCCTTCAGCCACTCGGCGGTCTCTTCCACCTTGCGACGCGACAGACAATAAACGACGCCTGCGTCCGTCGTGCCGTCCGTATTCGTATGCTCGGCGCGGATGAAATCGAGTAACTGCAAGCGTGCGTTGTCTTTCTCGACAATCCGGTAACGGATATTCGGCCGATCGAAACTCGATACGAAGATACGCGCGTCGTCGAGCGCCAGCCGATGCACGATCTCGTCGCGCGTGATGGCGTCCGCGGTCGCCGTGAGCGCGATGCGCGGCACCGAAGGGAACCGTTCGTGCAGCACGGAAAGCTGGATGTACTCCGGGCGAAAATCGTGTCCCCATTGCGACACGCAATGCGCTTCGTCGATGGCAAAAAGACCCACGCGCGCGCTTTCGAGCAATTCTAGAAAGCGCGGCGTCATGAGACGTTCGGGCGCCACATACAAAAGGTCGATGGTGCCGTTGCGCAGCGCGCGCTCCGTGGCGGCGGCCTCCGCGCCGGAGAGCGTCGAGTTCAAGTACGCCGCGCGCACGCCAAGCTCGGTGAGCGCCGCGACCTGATCCTGCATCAACGCAATCAACGGCGACACGACGATTCCCGCGCCGAAGCCCGACTCCTTGCGCACGAGCGACGGAATTTGATAGCAAAGCGATTTGCCGCCGCCCGTCGGCATGAGCACGAGCGAGTCGCCACCGTTGGCGACGTGTTCGACG
This sequence comes from Caballeronia sp. LP006, assembly GCF_031450995.1. NCBI lineage: Bacteria > Pseudomonadati > Pseudomonadota > Betaproteobacteria > Burkholderiales > Burkholderiaceae > Caballeronia > Caballeronia sp. LP006. Next base: position 150,817 of record NZ_JARTVW010000005.1, read on the forward strand.
ATATCCGCCTGCTGTCCGCGAAAAGCCGGATAGCCGAAAACTTCCTTGAGGATCTGCAGCGGACGGGACATGGACGGGAGACGCTCACTACAACATGGAGATACCGAATTCTAACAACGCATGCTCGCCTGCCGAGGCGCTCGTTGCAGCGTTAGCCAATCGGCAGAGTGGGAATCGTCGAAAACGAACCGGCGAAAAAAAACCGCCCGGCTAAAAGCCGAGCGGTTCGATGTTGCAACCGACAATCCAGCGAGAGAACTTACTCGTTGGTATGCGGCGCCTGCTCCGTTGCCGGGGTTTCCGGCGTACCGAAATCGAATGCCTCTTCGGCAGCGATCTGGTCGAAGCGTTCGCGATCCGACATTTCCTTGCTCTTGCGCGCCTTGTGGAACGCGAGACCCGTACCAGCCGGAATCAGACGGCCGACGATCACGTTTTCCTTCAGGCCACGCAGATCATCACGCTTGCCCATGATCGCCGCTTCGGTCAGCACGCGGGTCGTTTCCTGGAACGACGCCGCCGAGATGAACGAATCGGTCGACAGAGAAGCCTTCGTGATACCGAGCAGCACGTTTTCGTACGTGGCCGGACGCTTGTCGTCCGCGGTCATGCGGTCGTTCTCATCGAGCATGTCCGACCGCTCGACTTGTTCGCCCGGAATGAAGCGCGTGTCGCCGTTGTCCGTGATCTGGACCCGACGCAGCATCTGACGCACGATCACTTCAATGTGCTTGTCGTTGATCTTCACGCCTTGCAGACGGTACACGTCCTGCACTTCGTCCACGATGTAACGCGACAGCGCCTCGATACCCTGCAAACGCAGGATATCGTGCGGATCGGCAGGACCGTCGACGATCATTTCGCCCTTGTTGACGACCTGACCATCGTGCACCAGCACCTGCTTTTCCTTCGCGATCAGGAACTCGTGCTGATTGCCTTCGAGGTCCGTGATAACGAGACGCTGCTTGCCCTTCGTGTCCTTACCGAACGACGTCGTGCCCGTGACTTCCGCCAGAATGCCGGCGTCCTTCGGCGAGCGCGCTTCGAACAGTTCGGCCACGCGCGGCAGACCACCGGTAATGTCACGCGTCTTCTGCGCTTCAACCGGGATACGTGCCAGCACTTCACCAACCTGCACTTGCTGACCATCCTTCACGGTGATCAGTGCGCCGACCTGGAAGCCGATCTGCACCGAATGCTCGGTGTTCGGGATCTTCACTTCCTCGCCGTTCGCGTCGAGCAGCTTCACCTGCGGACGCACGCTCTTCGAAGCCTGCGAACCACGGCGCTTCACGTCGATTACGACGAGCGTCGAAAGACCCGTGACGTCGTCGATCTGCTTCGCGACCGTCACGCCTTCCTCGACGTTTTCGAACTTCACCGTACCGCCCCACTCGGTGATGATCGGACGCGTCAGCGGATCCCATTGAGCCAGTTGCGAACCGGCCTTGATCTGCGCGCCGTCGAGTTGCAGCAACGTGGCGCCGTACGGGATCTTGTGACGTTCACGCTCGCGACCGAGGTCGTCCGCGATGATCGCCTCGCCCGAACGCGAGATGACGACTTGCTCGCCCTTCGCGTTGGTGACGTAACGCATCGTGGCCGTGAAGCGCACCGTACCGTTCGACTTCGCTTCGACCGTCGAAGCAACCGCCGCACGCGATGCCGCGCCACCGATGTGGAACGTACGCATCGTAAGCTGCGTGCCCGGTTCACCGATCGACTGCGCCGCGATCACACCAACCGCTTCGCCGACGTTCACGCGCGAACCACGACCCAGGTCGCGGCCATAGCACGAAGCGCACAAGCCATAACGCGTTTCGCAGGTCAACGGCGTGCGCACGCGCACTTCGTCGATACCGAGGCGTTCAATTTCCTCGACCGCGTCTTCATCGAGCAGATCGCCCGATGCGTACAGCGTTTCCTGCGTTTCCGGATTGACGACGTCCGCCACCGCGACGCGGCCGAGAATACGGTCACGCAGCGCTTCGACGACTTCACCGCCTTCGACCAACGCCTTCATCGCCACGCCGTTCGACGTGCCGCAATCTTCTTCGACGACGACCAGATCCTGCGTCACGTCGACGAGACGGCGCGTCAGGTAACCCGAGTTCGCCGTCTTCAACGCCGTATCCGCCAGACCCTTACGTGCACCGTGCGTCGAGATGAAGTACTGCAGCACGTTCAGGCCTTCGCGGAAGTTCGCGGTGATCGGCGTCTCGATGATCGAGCCGTCCGGCTTCGCCATCAGGCCGCGCATACCGGCGAGCTGACGAATCTGCACCGCGGAACCGCGCGCGCCCGAGTCGGCCATCATGTAGATGGAGTTGAACGATTCCTGACGCGTTTCCTTGCCGTCACGATCCGTCACCGGCTCTGTTGCAAGCTGTTCCATCATCGCCTTGCCGACCGCTTCCGACGTTGCCGACCAGATGTCGACCACGTTGTTGTAGCGTTCTTGCGCGGTGACGAGACCCGACATGTACTGACGGTCGTATTCCTTCACCTTCTTCGCGGCGTCACCGACGATCGTCTCTTTCTGCGGCGGCACGAGCATGTCGTCCACGCAGATCGAGATGCCGGCGCGCGTTGCAAGACGGAAACCCATTTGCATCAGCTGGTCGGCGAAGATCACCGTTTCGCGCAGACCGCACTTGCGGAACGCCGTGTTGATCAGACGCGAAATTTCCTTCTTCTTCAACGGCTTGTTCAGCACGGTGAAGGGCAGCCCCGGCGGCAGAATTTCCGACAGGATCGAGCGGCCGACCGTCGTTGCGAACAACGAGATCTTCGGCACGAACTTCGGCGCGCCTTCGCTCTGGTCTTCGTTGTGGACCATTTCCGTGATCCGCACGTTGACGCGCGATGCCAGCTCGACTTCCTTGTTCTCGTACGCGCGAATCACTTCCGACACGCCCGTGAACGTCATGCCTTCGCCCTTGCCATTCACCGCTTCACGCGATGCATAGTAAAGACCCAGCACGATATCCTGCGACGGCACGATCGACGGGTCGCCGTTGGCCGGGAACAGAACGTTGTTCGACGCGAGCATCAGCGTACGCGCTTCCATCTGCGCTTCCAGCGACAGCGGCACGTGAACGGCCATCTGGTCACCGTCGAAGTCGGCGTTGAACGCCGCGCAAACGAGCGGGTGCAGCTGAATTGCCTTACCTTCGATCAGCACCGGCTCGAAAGCCTGAATGCCGAGTCGGTGAAGCGTAGGCGCGCGGTTCAGCATGACCGGATGTTCGCGAATGACTTCTTCGAGAATGTCCCACACCACGGGCGTCTGGTTCTCGACTTCCTTCTTCGCGGCCTTGATGGTCGTAGCTACGCCCATCACTTCCAGCTTGTTGAAGATGAAAGGTTTGAACAGTTCGAGCGCCATCAGCTTCGGCAGACCGCACTGATGCAGCTTCAACGTCGGGCCGACCACGATCACCGAACGGCCCGAATAGTCGACGCGCTTACCGAGCAAGTTCTGACGGAAACGACCGCCTTTACCCTTGATCATGTCGGCGAGCGACTTCAGCGGACGCTTGTTCGCACCCGTCATTGCCTTACCGCGACGACCGTTGTCGAGCAGCGAATCGACGGCTTCCTGCAGCATCCGCTTTTCGTTGCGGACGATGATTTCAGGCGCCTTCAGTTCGAGCAGACGCTTCAACCGGTTGTTACGGTTGATCACGCGGCGATACAGGTCGTTCAAGTCCGACGTCGCGAAACGGCCGCCATCCAGCGGCACGAGCGGACGCAGTTCCGGCGGCAGCACCGGCAGCACTTCGAGCACCATCCAGTCGGGCTTGATGCCCGAACGCTGGAAAGCCTCGAGCACTTTCAGGCGCTTTGCGTACTTCTTGATCTTCGCTTCCGAACCCGTGTTCTTGAGTTCGGTGCGCAGCATCTCGACCTGTTCGTCGATGTTGATCGAACGCAGCAGTTCGCGCACGCCTTCCGCGCCCATCTCGGCGCGGAATTCGTCACCGTACTCTTCGACCTTGTTGTAGTAATCCTCTTCGGTCATGATCTGCCGCGCTTTCAGCGGCGTCATGCCCGGATCGATCACCACGTATGCCTCAAAGTACAGCACGCGTTCGATGTCACGCAGCGTCATGTCGAGCACCATGCCTAAACGCGACGGCAGCGACTTCAAGAACCAGATGTGCGCAACCGGCGAGGCCAGTTCGATATGGCCCATGCGTTCGCGACGCACCTTGGCGAGCGTCACTTCGACGCCGCACTTTTCGCAGATCACGCCGCGGTGCTTCAGACGCTTGTACTTGCCGCAAAGGCATTCGTAGTCCTTGATCGGACCAAAAATCTTCGCGCAGAACAGACCGTCCCGCTCCGGCTTGAAGGTACGGTAGTTGATGGTCTCCGGCTTCTTCACTTCGCCGAATGACCACGAACGGATCTTGTCGGGCGAAGCCAGACCGATCTTGATCGCGTCGAATACTTCTTCTTGCTGGACTTGCTTGAATAGATCGAGCAGAGCTTTCATTGCTTTCTCTCCGTAGTCCGATTAGTTGCGGTCGAGATCGATATCGATACCGAGCGAGCGGATTTCCTTCACCAACACGTTGAAGGATTCCGGCATGCCGGCGTCGATCACGTGATCGCCCTTGACCAGGTTCTCATAAACCTTGGTCCGGCCTGTCACGTCGTCCGACTTGACCGTCAGCATTTCCTGCAGCACGTACGACGCGCCGTACGCTTCGAGCGCCCATACTTCCATTTCACCGAAACGCTGGCCACCGAACTGCGCCTTACCACCCAGCGGCTGCTGCGTGACGAGCGAGTACGGGCCGGTCGAACGCGCGTGCATCTTGTCGTCGACCAAGTGATGCAGTTTCAGGTAGTGCATGTAGCCAACCGTGACCGTACGCTCGAACGGTTCGCCCGTTCGGCCGTCGTGCAGCGTGACCTGATTCTTCGAAGGCGTCATGCCGAGGTTCTTCGCGATGTCATCCGGATAAGCCAGATTCAGCGCGCGCGACATTTCGTCTTCCGTTGCGCCGTCGAACACCGGCGTTGCGAACGGCACACCTTCGCGCAGGTTCTTTGCCAGTTCGACGATTTCGTCGTCGGAGAAGCTTTCCAGCTCTTCCTTGCGGCCCGACTCGTTGTAGATCTGGGTCAGGAACTGACGCAGTTCTTCGATCTTCGCCTGACGCTGCAGCATTTCGCCGATACGCCAGCCAAGACCCTTCGCGGCCCAGCCCAGATGCACTTCGAGAATCTGACCCACGTTCATCCGCGACGGCACGCCGAGCGGATTCAGCACGACGTCGGCCGGACGGCCATCGGCCATGTACGGCATGTCTTCGATCGGAACAATCTTCGACACGACACCCTTGTTACCGTGACGACCCGCCATCTTGTCGCCAGGCTGCAGACGACGCTTGACCGCGAGATACACCTTGACCATCTTCAGCACGCCCGGCGGCAATTCGTCGCCCTGCGTGAGCTTCTTGCGCTTTTCCTCGAACGCGAGGTCGAACTGGTGACGCTTCTGTTCGATCGAGTCCTTGATGGCTTCGAGCTGCGCCGCTGCTTCTTCGTCCGCGAGGCGGATATCGAACCAGTGGTAGTGATCGAGGTCTTCGAGGTACGGAAGATCGATCGCCGTGCCCTTCGCCAGCTTCTTCGGACCGCCGTTCGCGACCTTGCCGTTCAGCATGCGTGCGAGACGCGAGAAGGCGTCGCCTTCCACGATACGCAACTGGTCGTTCAAGTCGAGGCGATAGCGCTTCAGTTCGTCGTCGATGATCTGTTGCGCGCGCTTGTCACGCGTGATGCCTTCGCGCGTGAACACTTGCACGTCGATCACCGTACCGCTCATGCCCGAGGGCACGCGCAGCGACGTGTCCTTCACGTCCGACGCTTTCTCACCGAAGATCGCGCGCAGCAGCTTTTCTTCCGGCGTCAGCTGGGTTTCGCCCTTCGGCGTGACCTTGCCGACCAGCACGTCGCCCGCTTCGACTTCCGCGCCGATGTACACGATGCCCGACTCATCCAGACGGCCAAGCTGCACTTCCGCAAGGTTCGAGATGTCGCGCGTGATTTCTTCCGGTCCGAGCTTCGTGTCGCGAGCCACGACGTTCAGTTCTTCGATGTGGATCGACGTATAACGATCGTCCGCCACGACTTTTTCCGAGATCAGGATCGAGTCTTCGAAGTTGTAGCCGTTCCACGGCATGAACGCGACCAGCATGTTCTGACCGAGCGCGAGCTCACCCAGATCCGTGGATGCGCCGTCGGCCAGCACGTCGCCGCGCGCAACCTTGTCGCCCACCTTGACGATCGGACGCTGGTTGATGTTCGTGTTCTGGTTCGAACGCGTGTACTTGATGAGGTTGTAGATGTCCACGCCGACATCGCCGGCGACGGCTTCATCGTCGTTCACGCGAATCACGATACGGCCGGCATCGACGTAATCCACGACACCGCCGCGGAATGCCTGCACCGTCGTACCCGAGTCGACCGCGACCGTGCGCTCGATACCCGTACCGACCACGGCCTTTTCAGGACGCAGACACGGCACTGCCTGACGCTGCATGTTCGAACCCATCAACGCGCGGTTCGCGTCATCGTGCTCAAGGAACGGAATCAGCGATGCCGCCACCGACACGATCTGCGACGGCGCCACGTCCATGTACTGGATGCGGTCCGGCGTGACCATCAGCGTTTCGCCTGCTTCACGTGACGAAACCAGTTCGTCGGTCAGCGTGCCGTCTTCGCCCACGGCGGCATTCGCCTGCGCGATCACGTAACGGCCTTCTTCGATCGCTGACAGATAGTCGATCTGATCCGTCACCTTGCTATCCACGACCTTGCGATACGGCGTTTCGAGGAAGCCGTATTCGTTCAGGTGCGCGTAAAGAGCCAGCGAGTTGATCAGGCCGATGTTCGGACCTTCCGGCGTTTCGATCGGGCACACGCGGCCATAGTGGGTCGGGTGCACGTCGCGAACTTCGAAGCCAGCACGCTCACGCGTCAAACCGCCCGGGCCAAGTGCCGAAACACGGCGCTTGTGAGTGATTTCCGACAGCGGGTTGGTCTGGTCCATAAACTGCGACAACTGCGACGAACCGAAGAACTCGCGAATTGCCGACGAAATCGGCTTCGAGTTGATCAGGTCGTGCGGCATCAGATTTTCGCTTTCGGCTTGACCGAGGCGTTCCTTCACTGCGCGCTCGACACGCACGAGACCCGCGCGGAACTGGTTCTCCGCCAGTTCGCCGACGCAACGCACTCGACGATTGCCCAAGTGGTCGATGTCGTCCACTTCGCCCTTGCCGTTACGCAACTCGACGAGAATCTTGATGGTCGCGAGGATGTCGTCGTCTTGCAAAGTCATCGGGCCGATGATTTCATCACGGCCAACGCGGCGATTGAACTTCATGCGGCCGACCTTCGAAAGGTCATACGCGTCTTCGCTGTAGAACAGACGGTTGAACAACGCCTCGACTGCTTCCTCGGTCGGCGGTTCGCCCGGACGCATCATGCGGTAGATCGCGATACGCGCGGCCATCTTGTCGGCGGTTTCATCGATACGCAGCGTCGACGAGATATACGGGCCTTGGTCCAGATCGTTCGTGTAGAGCGTCTGGATTTCCTTGACCTTCGCCTCGCGCAGCTTTTCGAGCACCGTCTCGGTGATTTCCTCGTTGGCGTTCGCGATCACTTCGCCCGTTTCCGGATCGATCACGTTCTTCGCCAGCACGCGGCCGAGCAAATAGTCCTCGGGCACCGAGATGAACTTCGTCTTGGCGTTTTCGAGGTCGCGAATGTGCTTCGCGTTGATTCGCTTGTCCTTCGTGACGATGACATTGCCATCGCGGTCCTGGATGTCGAAGCGCGCGACTTCACCGCGCAGACGCTCCGGCACGAATTCCATTTGCGCGCCTTCGCCCATCAGCGCGAAGTTGTCGAACACGAAGAAGTTCGCGAGGATTTGCTCCGGCGTCATGCCGATAGCCTTGAGCAGAATCGTGACCGGCATCTTGCGGCGACGGTCGACGCGGAAGTACAGCACGTCCTTCGGGTCGAACTCGAAGTCGAGCCACGAACCGCGGTAAGGGATGATACGAGCCGAGAACAACAGCTTGCCGGAGCTATGCGTCTTGCCCTTGTCGTGCTCGAAGAACACGCCAGGCGAACGGTGAAGCTGCGACACGATCACGCGCTCGGTACCGTTGATGACGAACGAACCCGTCGGCGTCATGAGCGGAATTTCGCCCATGTACACTTCCTGTTCCTTCACTTCCTTGACCACCGGCTTGCTCGGCGATTCCTTGTCGAGCAAAACCAGACGCACCTTCGCGCGCAAGGCGGAGCAGTACGTCAGGCCGCGCTGCTGACATTCCTTGATGTTGAACGCGGGCGGCGACAGCATGTAGCTGACGAACTCGAGACGCGCAAACCCGTTGTGCGAAACGATCGGGAAAACAGAGGTAAATGCAGCTTGCAGGCCTTCCGCCTTGCGCTGCGTGGAGGACGTATCCGCTTGCAGAAACGTCTGGAATGATTCAAGCTGGGTCGCCAGCAAAAAGGGAACTTGGTGAACGATGGGGCGTTTCGCGAAACTCTTGCGAATACGCTTCTTCTCGGTGAAGGAATATTGCATACGATCTCCGAATCACGGCGGGCGTTGGCGAGGCGGGATACCTCGACGTCACGGCCCGGTGTTCACCGACTGAGATTCGCGCGAATGTCCGGGGAGGACGCGCGAATCTAGAAGCTTGGTGGTTGGCCGCTACCAACCGCTGGCTGACGGCAGCGGATGCCTGTGTTTCCCGCTACCCGACCAAACTTGCCTTCTGCAGTCGCTTCAGAAGACAAAGAGAACTGCCGGAAATTCATGCTGACCCGACTGTTCTCTTTGGCCTCTGCGAGGACATTTATGCTTGATTACACGCATAAAAACTCTGCCCTCACAAAGCACAAAAAGGCCGGCGGTGGAAAACCGCCAGCCTCAACACAGCGCAATGAAACTTACTTGATTTCAGCTTTCGCGCCTGCGTCTTCCAACTTCTTCTTTGCTTCGTCAGCAGCAGCCTTCGGCACCGCTTCCTTGATGGGCTTCGGTGCACCGTCGACCAGGTCCTTCGCTTCCTTCAGGCCAAGACCCGTCAGTTCACGAACGGCCTTAATCACGGAAACCTTGTTCGCACCAACTTCGAGCAGGTTCACGGTGAACTCGGTTTGCTCTTCAACAGCAGCAGCAGCGCCGCCGCCTGCGGGGCCAGCGACTGCAACAGCAGCTGCCGACACGCCAAACTTCTCTTCGAACGCCTTGACCAGCTCGTTCAGTTCGAGAACCGACATCGAGCCAACGGCTTCGAGGATGTCTTCTTTTGCGATTGCCATTTGAAATACTCCTAGATTGAATTCGGATCGAGCTAGCGATCTAGCTAATACCTAACTGAGCGACTGGCGCCCAAGCGTGTGCGTTATGCAGCTTCGCCTTGTTTCTTTTCTGCCAGCGCGGCCAAAGCGCGCGCAAAGCCGGAAACAGGTGCTTGCATGACGAACAACAACTTGGAGAGCAGTTCTTCGCGGCTCGGGATGTTGGCCAGCGCTTGCACGCCTGCCTTGTCCATCACCTTGCCTTCGTAGGAACCAGCCTTGATGATCAACTTGTCATTGCTCTTGCCGAAGTCATTGACGACCTTGGCAGCGGCAATGGCATCTTCCGAGATGCCGTAGATCAGAGGACCGGTCATCTGCTCAGCCAGCGAAGCGAACGGGGTACCTTCGACGGCGCGACGCGCCAACGTGTTCTTCAACACGCGCAGATACACCTGTTGCTCACGCGCTTTCGCGCGCAGCTTGGTCAGATCGCCAACCGTGATCCCACGATACTCAGCGAGCACCATCGTCTGAGCCTTCGCGACTTGCGCGGCGACTTCAGCGACGACTGCCTGCTTACTTTCTTTGTTCAGTGGCACGGTTAAACCTCCAGATTCGATGCACTCGGGTTACCAACCCTCATGCACCACGTTCGACAACGGCGTCCGACTGTTAGGAGTATCTCGATCGATTGGTGTTCGCATCACAGCGCACGACAACCGACTTCAACCACTGCAAAACCGTTTCGGGTTCGCCATCTGCGTTGGCTTGAATTAAGGCAGTGCCCAACCGCGACGCCACCACCAACGGTCTTTGACAACCGGTTGCTCGATTCCGACTGCAACCTCGCAACCGCCCAAAGCCCTTTACAGCGCGGTCTCAAGACCGCGCCCAAATTCTTTACTGCTGCGCGAGCGTGGCTTGATCCACGCGTACGCCGACACCCATCGTGCTCGACAGAGCGATCTTGCGCAGGTACACGCCCTTACTCGTGGCCGGCTTGGCCTTTTGCAGCGCGTCGACCAGTGCTGCCAGGTTTTGACGCAGCGAAGCAGGTTCGAACGATGCACGACCGATCGTGCCATGAATAATACCGGCCTTGTCGACGCGGAACTGAACTTGACCAGCCTTCGCGTTACGCACAGCTTGCGCGACGTCCGGCGTGACAGTACCGACCTTCGGATTCGGCATCAGGCCGCGGGGGCCGAGGATCTGGCCCAACGTACCGACGACGCGCATCGTGTCCGGCGAGGCGATCACGACGTCGAAGTTCAGGTTACCAGCCTTGACTTGCTCGGCCAGGTCTTCCATACCCACGATGTCTGCGCCCGCTGCACGTGCTTGCTCGGCCTTTTCGCCTTGCGCGAACACAGCAACACGAACCGACTTGCCCGTGCCTGCCGGCAGAACGACCGAACCGCGAACCACTTGGTCCGACTTCTTCGCGTCGATGCCGAGTTGGACTGCGACGTCGATCGACTCGTCGAACTTGGCGCTTGCGCATTCTTTCACGAGAGCCAATGCGTCGTCGATCGGGTACAGCTTCTGGCGATCAACCTTGCTTGCGAATGCCTGAAGGCGCTTAGAAAGCTTAGCCATTTACACGCCCTCCACAGTGATGCCCATCGAACGGGCGCTGCCGGCGATCGTGCGCACGGCGGCGTCAAGATCAGCTGCCGTAAGATCCGGCATCTTGGTCTTCGCGATTTCTTCCGCTTGAGCGCGGGTGATGTTTCCGACCTTATCGGTGTGCGGCTTTGCCGAACCCTTGTCGACTTTGGCTGCCTTCTTGATCAGAACGGTAGCGGGCGGCGTCTTCATGATGAACGTGAAGCTCTTGTCCGCGAAAGCCGTGATTACGACCGGCACCGGCAGACCCGGCTCCATGCCCTGAGTCTGCGCGTTAAACGCCTTGCAGAACTCCATGATGTTCAGGCCACGCTGGCCCAGTGCCGGACCGACCGGCGGCGACGGGTTGGCTTTACCTGCAGGAATCTGCAGTTTGATAAAGCCGATGATTTTCTTTGCCATTTTGAAAACCTCTGCTGAACGCCGAAACGTTCGATGAGTGATAGCGCGCGTTCAACAACGATGCCTACTGACGCTCCTCAACAGCCATTACGCGGGCTGTAAGCGCAAAATCGCGCGAGAACCCAAAGGCCTCACGCGATGAAACTTTTTAAACCTTTTCGACCTGACCGAACTCGAGTTCGACCGGCGTCGAGCGCCCAAAAATCGTGACAGACACACGGACTCGGGACTTTTCGTAGTTCACTTCTTCGACGTTGCCGTTGAAGTCGGTGAAAGGACCTTCCTTCACTCGAACCATCTCGCCAACTTCGAACAACGTCTTGGGCCGCGGCTTTTCGACGCCCTCCTGCATCTGCGACATGATCTTTTCGACTTCACGCGGCGAGATGGGACTCGGACGATTGCGCGCTCCACCAACAAAGCCGGTGACCTTCGCAGTGTTCTTCACCAGGTGCCAGGTTTCGTCCGTCATCTCCATTTCCACCAGGACGTAACCGGGGAAGAAACGACGCTCAGTAACCGACTTGTGGCCGCCCTTGACCTCAACCACCTCTTCGGTCGGGACGAGAATTTGACCGAACTGATCCTGCATGCCTGCTCGGTCGATACGCTCCTGAAGCGCACGTTGCACGCTCTTCTCCATTCCGGAGTAGGCGTGCACCACATACCAACGTTTTCCGCTCGGGGATGCCGGAGTATCGCTCATATCATTTCCAACCCAGAATCGCCGAGAAAATCACCCATTCGATCGACTTATCGCTAAGCCAAAGGAAGATGGCCATGATTAAAACAAACGCGAAGACCACGAGGGTCGTTTGCGTTGCTTCCTTGCGGGTGGGCCAGACAACCTTGCGGACTTCCTTATAGGAGTCTTTCGCGAAGGCGATGAAGCCCTTGCCCGGCGTCGAGAGGAGGCCGACTGCGACACCCGCGATGACACCAACAGCCAGCGCTGCGCCGCGGACGTACCACTCTTGGCCTGACAGCCAGAAGAAACCCACGAACCCGGCCAAGACCAACAATACGCCCGCCACCAACATCAACTTGTCGCCGGAAGTATTTACAGTTTCGACGGAAGGATTCGCCATAACACCTTAAGCAGCGCCACTTGGCGCAATAATTTGGCAGGGGCAGAGGGAATCGAACCCCCAACCTTCGGTTTTGGAGACCGACGCTCTGCCAGTTGAGCTATACCCCTAAACCATTTGGGGTCGACGGTTTCGCCGACCCCGAAAACTACAGACTACCGAGAGATTTCTGGCTCTTACTCGATAATCTTGGCAACCACACCTGCGCCGACGGTACGGCCGCCTTCGCGGATAGCGAAGCGCAGACCTTCTTCCATGGCGATCGGTGCAATCAGCTTCACCGTGATCGACACGTTGTCGCCCGGCATCACCATTTCCTTGTCCTTCGGCAGCTCGATCGAGCCCGTCACGTCCGTCGTACGGAAGTAGAACTGCGGACGGTAGTTGTTGAAGAACGGCGTGTGGCGGCCGCCTTCGTCCTTGCTCAGCACGTACACTTCAGCCGTGAAGTGCGTGTGCGGCGTGATCGAACCCGGCTTGGCCAGAACCTGGCCACGCTCCACGTCTTCACGCTTCGTGCCGCGCAGCAGGATACCGACGTTGTCGCCCGCTTGACCTTGGTCCAGCAGCTTGCGGAACATTTCCACGCCCGTGCAAGTCGTCTTCACCGTCGGCTTGATACCGACGATTTCGATTTCCTCGCCAACCTTCACCACGCCGCGCTCCACGCGACCCGTCACCACCGTGCCGCGACCCGAGATCGAGAACACATCTTCCACCGGCATCAGGAAGGCGCCGTCCACTGCGCGCTCCGGCGTCGGGATGTACGTGTCCAGCGCGTCGGCCAGATTCATGATCGCCACTTCGCCCAGTTCGCCCGTGTCGCCTTCCAGCGCCAGCTTGGCCGAACCCTTGATGATCGGCGTGTCGTCGCCCGGGAAGTCGTACTTCGACAGAAGCTCGCGCACTTCCATTTCGACGAGTTCGAGCAGCTCGGCGTCGTCCACCATGTCGCACTTGTTCAGGAACACGATGATGTAAGGCACGCCGACCTGACGCGCCAACAGGATGTGCTCACGCGTTTGCGGCATCGGGCCGTCAGCGGCCGAGCACACCAGGATTGCGCCGTCCATCTGCGCCGCGCCCGTGATCATGTTCTTCACATAGTCAGCGTGGCCCGGGCAATCGACGTGTGCGTAGTGGCGGTTAGCCGTTTCGTACTCGACGTGCGCGGTGTTGATGGTGATACCACGTGCCTTTTCTTCCGGCGCCGCATCGATCTGGTCGTATGCCTTCGCTTCGCCGCCGAACTTCTTGGTCAGCACCGTCGTGATCGCTGCCGTCAGCGTGGTCTTGCCGTGGTCAACGTGACCGATCGTGCCCACGTTCACGTGCGGCTTGGTCCGCTCGAATTTACCTTTGGCCATTTTCGACTCCTAACAGGATTTTCGCACCTTGCGCCACGCGCAACTTACTAGACTAATACTTCTGGTGCCCATGGGCAGGATCGAACTGCCGACCTCTCCCTTACCAAGGGAGTGCTCTACCACTGAGCCACATGGGCACTACAAACCGACACTGGAGCGGGTGAAGGGAATCGAACCCTCGTCATAAGCTTGGAAGGCTTCTGCTCTACCATTGAGCTACACCCGCTTGGGCTGGATTCCCTACCGCTTGAATTCTGGTGGAGGAGGTTGGATTCGAACCAACGTAGGCGTAAGCCAACAGATTTACAGTCTGCCCCCTTTAGCCACTCGGGCACCCCTCCGCAGAGAACTATCGATTATGGGGAAGAAACACGGTGTTGTCAAGCTTTCCGCGCGACCCGCATCAACTGAGGCTCTCACTTATAGTTGAAAGCGAAACGCAAAAACCCCACCTGTTTGGGGGTGGGGTTTTTGTTGCTGCATGAGGAGCCTGACGATTACCTACTTTCACACGGGAGATCCGCACTATCATCGGCGTGGAGTCGTTTCACGGTCCTGTTCGGGATGGGAAGGGGTGGTACCAACTCGCTGTGGTCATCAGGCATGACTTGTTGTCGTGCGCCGGGTGGGCACACAACCAATCCGGGAAGAAGCAGTAAATGTTGGGTGGCGATTGTCGCACACGCATAACTCGCCAGTGGTTCAAACACACTGGTTATAGGATCAAGCCTTACGGGCAATTAGTATCAGTTAGCTCAATGCATTACTGCACTTACACACCTGACCTATCAACGTCCTGGTCTAGAACGACCCTTCAAGGGGCTCGAAGCCCCGGGGATATCTCATCTTAAGGCGAGTTTCCCGCTTAGATGCTTTCAGCGGTTATCTCTTCCGAACATAGCTACCCGGCGATGCCACTGGCGTGACAACCGGTACACCAGAGGTTCGTCCACTCCGGTCCTCTCGTACTAGGAGCAGCCCCCTTCAAATATCCAACGCCCACGGCAGATAGGGACCAAACTGTCTCACGACGTTTTAAACCCAGCTCACGTACCTCTTTAAATGGCGAACAGCCATACCCTTGGGACCGGCTACAGCCCCAGGATGAGATGAGCCGACATCGAGGTGCCAAACACCGCCGTCGATATGAACTCTTGGGCGGTATCAGCCTGTTATCCCCAGAGTACCTTTTATCCGTTGAGCGATGGCCCTTCCATACAGAACCACCGGATCACTATGACCTGCTTTCGCACCTGCTCGACTTGTCGGTCTCGCAGTTAAGCACGCTTATGCCATTGCACTATCAGCACGATTTCCGACCGTACCTAGCGTACCTTCGTACTCCTCCGTTACACTTTGGGAGGAGACCGCCCCAGTCAAACTGCCTACCATGCACTGTCCCCGATCCAGATCATGGACCAAGGTTAGAACCTCAAACAAACCAGGGTGGTATTTCAAGGACGGCTCCACCGAAACTAGCGTTCCGGTTTCATAGCCTCCCACCTATCCTACACAGATCGGTTCAAAGTCCAATGCAAAGCTACAGTAAAGGTTCATGGGGTCTTTCCGTCTAGCCGCGGGGAGATTGCATCATCACAAACACTTCAACTTCGCTGAGTCTCGGGAGGAGACAGTGTGGCCATCGTTACGCCATTCGTGCAGGTCGGAACTTACCCGACAAGGAATTTCGCTACCTTAGGACCGTTATAGTTACGGCCGCCGTTTACCGGGACTTCAATCAAGAGCTTGCACCCCATCATTTAATCTTCCGGCACCGGGCAGGCGTCACACCCTATACGTCCACTTTCGTGTTTGCAGAGTGCTGTGTTTTTATTAAACAGTCGCAGCCACCAGTTTATTGCAACCTCTTCACCCTTCCAGCGCAGGCTGGTTAAGCTACAGAGGCGTACCTTATCCCGAAGTTACGGTACCAATTTGCCGAGTTCCTTCTCCCGAGTTCTCTCAAGCGCCTTAGAATACTCATCTCGCCCACCTGTGTCGGTTTGCGGTACGGTCACTATTAGACTGAAGCTTAGAGGCTTTTCTTGGAACCACTTCCAATTGCTTCGCTTCCGAAGAAGCTCGCGCCACACCCTTGAATTATGTGCCCGGATTTGCCTGAGCACCTTCTCCAATGCAGCGACCGGGACGTCCAACACCCGGACAACCTTCCGCGATCCGTCCCCCCATCGCATCTAACAATGGTGCAGGAATATTGACCTGCTTCCCATCAGCTACGCATTTCTGCCTCGCCTTAGGGGCCGACTCACCCTACGCCGATGAACGTTGCGTAGGAAACCTTGGGCTTACGGCGAGGGGGCTTTTCACCCCCTTTATCGCTACTCATGTCAGCATTCGCACTTCCGATACCTCCAGCACGCTTTTCAACGCACCTTCGCAGGCTTACGGAACGCTCTCCTACCATGCATATAAATATGCATCCGCAGCTTCGGTGACTGGCTTGAGCCCCGTTACATCTTCCGCGCAGGACGACTCGATCAGTGAGCTATTACGCTTTCTTTAAAGGGTGGCTGCTTCTAAGCCAACCTCCTGACTGTTTTTGCCTTCCCACTTCGTTTCCCACTTAGCCAATCTTTGGGACCTTAGCTGGCGGTCTGGGTTGTTTCCCTCTTGACACCGGACGTTAGCACCCGATGTCTGTCTCCCGTGATTGCACTCTTCGGTATTCGGAGTTTGCTATGGCGTAGTAATCCGCAATGGACCCCACAACCATGACAGTGCTCTACCCCCGAAGGTGATACACGAGGCACTACCTAAATAGTTTTCGGAGAGAACCAGCTATTTCCAAGTTTGTTTAGCCTTTCACCCCTATCCACAGCTCATCCCCTAACTTTTCAACGTTAGTGGGTTCGGTCCTCCAGTACGTGTTACCGCACCTTCAACCTGGCCATGGATAGATCACTTGGTTTCGGGTCTACGCCCAGCAACTGATCGCCCTATTCGGACTCGCTTTCGCTACGCCTGCCTTAATCAGTTAAGCTCGCTACTGAACGTAAGTCGCTGACCCATTATACAAAAGGTACGCCGTCACCCCTTGCGAGGCTCCGACTGTTTGTATGCATGCGGTTTCAGGATCTATTTCACTCCCCTCCCGGGGTTCTTTTCGCCTTTCCCTCACGGTACTGGTTCACTATCGGTCGATCACGAGTATTTAGCCTTGGAGGATGGTCCCCCCATCTTCAGACAGGATTTCACGTGTCCCGCCCTACTTGTCGTACCCCTAGTTCTTCCACGCTGTTTTCGCTTACAGGGCTATCACCTGCTATGGCCGCACTTTCCAGAGCGTTCAGCTAACAACACAGATAAAGAGTACAGGCTGATCCCATTTCGCTCGCCACTACTCTGGGAATCTCGGTTGATTTCTTTTCCTGCGGTTACTTAGATGTTTCAGTTCACCGCGTTCGCTTCACTAAGCCTATGGATTCAGCTTAGGATGACCCATTCGGGCCGGGTTTCCCCATTCGGATATCGGTGGATCAAAGCTCGTTTGCCAGCTCCCCACCGCTTTTCGCAGGCTACCGCGTCCTTCATCGCCTGTGATCGCCAAGGCATCCACCACATGCACTTGTTCGCTTGACCCTATAACGAGTGTGTCTGCCAGCATTGCTGCCTTTAAGCCCACCGTCATAGGTTGAGTATTCGCGTTGTGCCGTATTCCAAAGCAATCTTTCGATCACCTTTTCATACTTGATACAATCACAACCCTGATTACCCTACTCACACCCATCTCTAAGTGCTTTCGAATAATCTCTTTACTACTTCTTCCAGATTGTTAAAGAACGACAGCCGATAGCATGATCAAATTCGATCACCTACCCGCGCTGACTGGCTCAATCGCCAATGCGCAACGTTGAACCCCGCGTTCAGCGCTGTGCATTGAGGATTGGTGGAGGATGACGGGATCGAACCGACGACCCCCTGCTTGCAAAGCAGGTGCTCTCCCAGCTGAGCTAATCCCCCCGTGTGTGCCTGACTCAGTCTGCTCGCTTGGTCGTTTTAAGCACCGCTTGCCCGGGTGGTGGGTCTGGTTGGATTCGAACCAACGACCCCCGCCTTATCAAGACGGTGCTCTAACCGACTGAGCTACAGACCCTTAGCCTGTCTTTCTGACAGCCGATAAGCGTGAACACTTGAGTGGGCGAGCGTTTAAGCTCGAGAAAGGAGGTGATCCAGCCGCACCTTCCGATACGGCTACCTTGTTACGACTTCACCCCAGTCATGAATCCTACCGTGGTGACCGTCCTCCTTGCGGTTAGACTAGCCACTTCTGGTAAAACCCACTCCCATGGTGTGACGGGCGGTGTGTACAAGACCCGGGAACGTATTCACCGCGGCATGCTGATCCGCGATTACTAGCGATTCCAGCTTCACGCAGTCGAGTTGCAGACTGCGATCCGGACTACGATCGGTTTTCTGGGATTGGCTCCACCTCGCGGCTTGGCAACCCTCTGTTCCGACCATTGTATGACGTGTGAAGCCCTACCCATAAGGGCCATGAGGACTTGACGTCATCCCCACCTTCCTCCGGTTTGTCACCGGCAGTCTCCCTAGAGTGCTCTTGCGTAGCAACTAAGGACAAGGGTTGCGCTCGTTGCGGGACTTAACCCAACATCTCACGACACGAGCTGACGACAGCCATGCAGCACCTGTGCGACGATTCTCTTTCGAGCACCCCAGGCTCTCACCCGGGTTTCGTCCATGTCAAGGGTAGGTAAGGTTTTTCGCGTTGCATCGAATTAATCCACATCATCCACCGCTTGTGCGGGTCCCCGTCAATTCCTTTGAGTTTTAATCTTGCGACCGTACTCCCCAGGCGGTCAACTTCACGCGTTAGCTACGTTACTAAGGAAATGAATCCCCAACAACTAGTTGACATCGTTTAGGGCGTGGACTACCAGGGTATCTAATCCTGTTTGCTCCCCACGCTTTCGTGCATGAGCGTCAGTATTGGCCCAGGGGGCTGCCTTCGCCATCGGTATTCCTCCACATCTCTACGCATTTCACTGCTACACGTGGAATTCTACCCCCCTCTGCCATACTCTAGCCTGCCAGTCACCAATGCAGTTCCCAGGTTAAGCCCGGGGATTTCACATCGGTCTTAACAGACCGCCTGCGCACGCTTTACGCCCAGTAATTCCGATTAACGCTCGCACCCTACGTATTACCGCGGCTGCTGGCACGTAGTTAGCCGGTGCTTATTCTTCCGGTACCGTCATCCCCACCCGGTATTAACAGGTAGGTTTTCTTTCCGGACAAAAGTGCTTTACAACCCGAAGGCCTTCTTCACACACGCGGCATTGCTGGATCAGGGTTGCCCCCATTGTCCAAAATTCCCCACTGCTGCCTCCCGTAGGAGTCTGGGCCGTGTCTCAGTCCCAGTGTGGCTGGTCGTCCTCTCAGACCAGCTACAGATCGTCGCCTTGGTAGGCCTTTACCCCACCAACTAGCTAATCTGCCATCGGCCGCCCCTATAGCGCGAGGTCCCGAAGGATCCCCCGCTTTCTTCCGTAGATCGTATGCGGTATTAATCCGGCTTTCGCCGGGCTATCCCCCACTACAGGACACGTTCCGATGTATTACTCACCCGTTCGCCACTCGCCACCAGGGTTGCCCCCGTGCTGCCGTTCGACTTGCATGTGTAAGGCATGCCGCCAGCGTTCAATCTGAGCCAGGATCAAACTCTTCAGTTCAATGCCTGTTACTGTTTTCGGTTGTTTTACCAACCGGTCGCTCACTCAACGTACTGACGATGATCAATCCGTCTTTCGACAGATAAACCTTCCTCTAATACTGTGTGAGACTTGATAACTTTCGCTAAACGTCCCAACCCCAAAAGGTCAGAACCGCTCGCGCCATCAAGTGCCCACACTTATCGGCTGTTAGTTTTTAAAGAGCACATTCGCTAAGACTGCCTGCCAAGCGCACCAAGCATTTTGCTCAGCACCGCTTCGTCTTGCGTCGCTGCATCTGCAGCAGAGAAACGAGATTATGAGGAATCTTTTTCTCGTTGTCAACAGCTTATTTCCGCTTTCGCATCAAAATCTGCCGACTTCGAGGCCGCCTGTTTCGCTGGCGGCTCCCGTCTTGCGACGAGGAGCGGAATATTAGGCGATGCGAACGCCAATGACAAGACAGCGAGCCAACTTTTTTTGAAGCACCTCAATGCGCCGCTTTTGCCTGCCCGAACACCATGTCGAAGGGAACGGCTGCGGCCATCGCTGCGTAGCCGGCATCGCTTGGATGGATGTGGTCGCCGCTATCGAAACGCCGTTGCAGGACGTTCGGGCGCGCCGGATCGCGAAGCGCCTGATCGAAATCGATCACGCCATCGAACGCATGGCTCGAACGGATAGACGCGTTCACCGCCGTCCGGATGGCCTCGCGTTCCGGCGGCAGCGCTGCGGGCGTGAGCGTCGCGCCGTAGATCTTGATGCCGCGCTGATGCGCCTGCGCGATCAGCCGCTGGTATCCGCGCACCAGCGCGTCGGCGTTGACTTCCGTGTGCGGCGCGTCGCAGTCGAGTCCAGCGTGCGCGGGCATCGCCGCAAAGTTGATGTCGTTGATGCCGATCAACACGATGATCGCCCGCACGCCCGGCTGACGCAGCGCGTCGCGCTCGAAACGGCTGACGAGCGCCTCTCCATAGCACGGCGAACTGCTGAGGAGCCGATTGCCGCTGATGCCCGCGTTCACTATCGCCGCCTGACCGCCACTTTTCTGCGCGACCTGTCTGGCGAGCACATCCGGCCAGCTTCGGTTGGCATTCAGCGTCGAGCGCATGCCGTCGGTGATTGAATCGCCGATTGCCACCACCGTCTGCGCGGACGGATGTTCGACCGACACATTCGTCAGCCACGCGTATTGGGTAAAGCGCGTGCGAAACGCATCGGCGGAAGCGTCGTTTGCGTGATTGCCGGGCGACGAAACGTAATTCACCTGACTCGAGACCCGATGCCACGCCACGAGTTTCTGATCCTTACCCATGAATGTGCTCACAGCGACTGGCTGAAACGCGGTGACATCGAACGCTATGGGATCGCTGGTCGCCTGGCCGCCTGGCGGAACGGTTACCGCGTTGTGTCCACCGAACGCCACTGGCTTTGCGCTACCCGCGCGGATGGCCGGACTGCTGCCGCTGACGGCACTTGAGACGCTCATCGATTCGATGACAAGCGGCTCCGTTCCATACAGATTGCTGACGCGCAGCCGGAGTCGTTTCCCGTCGAGTTGCGGATAGATCAACTGCCGAACCGTCCGCCCGCCCACTTCAGGTGCCCGGTACAGCGGCGGCAGATTGGCTAATTGGGGAATGGACTGCAAAACCGTGCCCCAGGCGCTGACCCAATGTTCGTTGGCCGCAGCGTCGGCGGATTCGGCGGCGAGCGTCTGCGGCGCGAAGGCGAATTGCGCGGCAAGCGCGGCCGCGCACAGCGAGGCAATGATTCTGAATTTCATTCGGCGATGGCGTTCCGACGAGCGCTCGATTGTGACAAAACGTGGATTGTGCCTGATCGACCGCGCCCGATTCGCCTTCAAAACTCGAAAGGTGCGACCGGCGCGAGTGAAATGGCATCAAAATGCTGCCAGTTCACTTTGCGGCCGGCAGCCGCTGGCCCGCACATCAAAAGACAACAATGCAATCTAAAAGCACGCCTCACGCCGACACTCCGCCAATCCTGCACTGGGAAGAGGACGGCGAAGAACGCTCCGCCCGCTGGCGCTCGGAAAGCAGCAACCCGGCGCCAAAGCGCATTGTCATTGGCGACGACCAGATGACGGCCGACAACGCGTATCGTCTTGCCTGCGAAGGAACCGGCATTCTTTGGCGCGGAGATTATCAAAACGCGCGGCAGTTGCTTCAGGCGATGGCGCGCCGTATCGACAACAAGCCGCGCAAGCCGAAAAAGGCGGCGGCGGAAAGGGAAAAAGCGGCGGCTGCTTCGCCGGTCGATACCTTCAATCTGCATCGTCTGGCGCAGTCGCAACGTGCGCGAACGCTGGCGATGCTGCTTCTGCCGCTAGACGAGCAGTATGCGATTCCGCTGCGCCGCGCGCCGAATGTACAGGAAGCGTGCGAAGAAGCGTACGGCGCGGCTCGTGACGCGTCGGTGGTTTCGTTGCGGGAAGTGCTCGGGCTGGTCGGCGCGCACGAGTGGCGCAAGAAAGGCGTGGATGTCGCGGCGGTGGGCGGGAAAATTCATCCCTATTACGGCGTTTTCTCGCCTGTGCGCGGCGAATACATCAACCTCGTTGCCAATCAGCCGCTTCCGTCGACTTCGCTGGCCTTCGATATCGGTACCGGTACGGGCGTTTTGGCGGCGGTGCTTGCACGGCGCGGCGTCGAACGAATCGTCGCGACGGACCTCGATCCGCGTGCGTTGGCTTGTGCACGCGAGAACATCGGGCAGCTCGGGCTGAATCGCCAAGTGAATGTGGTCGAAGCGAATCTCTTTCCTGAAGGACGCGCGCCGCTCGTCGTGTGCAATCCGCCGTGGCTGCCCGCGCGGCCGAGTTCGGCGATCGAGCACGCGATCTACGATCCCGAAAGCCGGATGCTGCGCGGCTTTCTCGATGGCCTCGCCGCGCATCTCACGCCCGGCGGCGAAGGCTGGCTGATTCTGTCCGATTTCGCCGAGCATCTCGGGCTGCGCACGCGCGCGCAGTTGCAGGAGTGGATCGACGCGGCGAAATTGAAAGTGGATGGCCGCATCGATATTCGGCCGCAGCATCCGCGTGCATTCGATAAAACCGATCCGCTGTATGCGGCGCGCTCGAAGGAAGTGACTTCGTTGTGGCGCTTGGTGGCGGCCTGAGCGCGCTTCAGCCGCGCGACGCCAGCCAAGCGAGCGCGCCTTCCCCAGCCACGAGCCCGCTCGCAAAACACGCCGTCAATAAATAACCGCCTGTCGGCGCTTCCCAGTCGAGCATTTCGCCCGCGCAGAAGACGCCGGGAAGCGCGGTAAGCATCGAGCGCTCGTCGAGCGCTTCGAACGCCACGCCGCCCGCGCTGCTGATCGCCTCGGCGATCGGACGCGGGCGTAAAACGCGCAACGGCAGCGCCTTGATGCGTGCGGCGAGCGTTTCGGGATCGCCGAATTCCGCCTTTGTCAGACATTCCCGCAGCAAGCCCGCTTTCACGCCGGTCAGATGAAGGCGGCTTTGCAAATGACTCGACAGCGAGCGCGCGCCACGAGGATGCAGCACCTCCGCACGCACCCGCTCGGCGGAAAGCTGCGGAACGAGATCGAGCAGAATGGTCGATGCTCCGCCGTCGTTTTCGGCGAGCCGATTGCGGATTGACGCCGACAGCGCGTAAATCAGACTTCCTTCGATACCGTGGTCCGTAATCAGCGCTTCGCCGGTGCGCCAGTCGAGCCGGCCGTCCGCGCGCGCCACACCGATCGCCACCGCCTTGAGCGGTTCGCCCGCGAAGCGGCTTTGGAAATGCGGCGACCAGTCGGTATCGAAACCGCAATTGGACGGCACGAAAGGCCGCACCGGCACACCGCGCGCGGCGAGATGCGCGATTGCGCCGCCATCCGAGCCGAGTTGGGGCCAGCTCGCGCCTCCCGCTGCGAGAATCAGCGCGTCGTGACGAATGCACCTTTCCCCGTCGGGCGTCGCGAAGCGCGAGATCGAGGCGCCGTCGTCGGTGAAACCGAGCCATCGATGCCGCATGTGCAGCGTCACGCCGGACGCGCGCAGCCGATGCAGCCAGGCCCGCAGCATCGGCGCGGCCTTCATGTCGCGCGGAAAGACGCGGCCGGAACTGCCGACGAACGTTTCCACGCCAAGGCCGTGCACCCATTGGCGAAGCGCGTCGGCATCGAAGCGCGCGAGGAGCGGCGCGATTTCGGCGCTGCGCGCGCCGTAGCGGCCTAGAAACGCGTCGGCAGCTTCGGAGTGCGTCAGATTCATGCCGCCCTTGCCCGCCATCAGGAATTTGCGGCCGACCGATGGCATCGCGTCGAAGACATCCACGCGCGCGCCGCCCGCCGCAAGGGCCTCGGCGGCCATGAGCCCGGCCGGTCCGCCACCGACGACCGCGACGTTCACCGTTTCGATGTTTTCTGCTGACGCCATGCTAAATGGAAAAAGAAAAAGAGCCGCGATTGTCGCATCCGCGCCGATGAAACTTGCAGCCTGAAAAGCCCGCCGGCGCGCGTAAGTCATTAAATAACAAAAAAGAATTTGGTCGCGGCAAGCCCTGCCAGTAGCATCGCGCGATTCGCTGCATCAACACTTTTTCACTTTCCGCCCGCTTATGTCCGTCTCACTCGCGTCCGAACGCGCTTCCGCTCCGGCCGCCGCCGATGCGCGCCCCGTCATCCGCAGCGCCGCCGATGTCTCCAGCCTCGTCAATCGTGGCGCCGCCATCGGCAGCGACGCGCGCGTGGTTGTCGCCATCGCGCTCGGCGGCATTTTCCTCGATGCCTACGATCTCGGCGCGCTCGCGTTCGGCATCAAGGACATCGCCCGTGAGTTCTCGCTGAGCCCGACGGGAACCGGTTTCGTCGCATCGGCGATCACGTTCGGCGCGGTCATCGGCGCATTTCTCGGCGGCTATCTCACCGACAAGATCGGCCGATACCGCGTCTTCATGGCCGATATGTTCTTCTTTGTGATCGCGGCCATTGCTTGCGCGTTCGCGCCCAACGCGTGGGTGCTCGGCGGCGCGCGCTTCGTGATGGGGCTGGGCGTCGGCATCGATCTTCCGGTGGCAATGGCCTTTCTCGCCGAATTTTCGCGTCTGCAAGGCCGTGGCAACAAGGCCGCGCGCGTCGCCATGTGGTGTCCAACGTGGTACGCCGCGATCAGCGTGTCCTATCTGCTGGTGCTCGGTTTGTACGCGGTGCTGCCGGCGCATCACGCAGGCTTGCTGTGGCGGCTGATTCTCGGCTTCGGCGCTGTGCCGGCCATTCTCATCATCGCAATTCGCAGCCGTTACATGAGCGAGTCGCCCGTGTGGGCCGCGAATCAGGGCGATCTCAAGGGCGCCGCCGAGATTCTCAAACGTTCGTATGGCGTCGAGGTTCGCGTCGAAGCGGCTGCATCGACCGTTCCGAAGGCGCGCAAGGCGACGTGGAGCAACTACGGCGCGCTTCTGCGCGGCGTGTATTTACGCAGGACCGTGCTCGCGACCGTCATTGCGATTGCATCGTCCTTCGCCTACAACGCGGTCGCGTTCGGCTTGCCGGTGATCATTTCGAGCTTCCTCGCGCAGTCGATGCTCACCACGATTCTCGCCTCGCTCGCGCTCAATCTGCTCTTCGCGTTCACGGGCGGCCTGTTCTCCGTGCGCACCGTGCCGAAGTACGGCGCGTGGAATCTGACCGTGATCGGCTACGCGTTTCAGTTGGTGGCGCTCGTCGGGCTCGCTGTCGTCGGCAAACCGGCAACCGGTGCGCAGGTGGCGATCGCGATCGCGCTGCTCGCCGCGTTCCTGCTCGGCCAGGGCGTCGGACCGGGCTCGCACAGCATGACATTTGCGTCGCTGAGTTATCCGACGTCATTGCGCGGCGTGGGCGTCGGCTTCAATCAGACGTTGATGCGCGCTAGTTCCACCGTGTCCCTGTTCCTGTTTCCGGTGCTGTCGGCGGCGCTGGGCACGAAGGTGTTCTGGATCATCGCGGTTGCGCCGCTTCTCGGCTTGATCGCGCTGTTCGCGGTGCACTGGGAACCGTCCGGCTACGACGTCGACGCCGAGGATTTCGCCGCCAGCGGCACGCGATAAGGCGTCTTTCGGCTAGAACGGCGTGGCCTCGCGGTCGCGCCGTTCGCGCTTCTGAAATGGTTTGCCGAAGCGCGCCAGCCCACAGCCGGTCGCAAATCGATTCGCGTAGACTGATTGCTGCTCGTCCGAGCGGCAAAACGCGAGTCCTTCTGGCAAATCCACAACAATGACCACGATCCACGTCACCAATGGCGACAGCGCGGCCCTGTCTCTCACCGAAGCGCTTCGACTAGCCGACCGTCCAGACCGTGTCATCCCTCTGCGCGACGATCTCGCGGTCGGCCCGCTCAGAGACGCCGACGACACTTCGCTCACGCGCGCAGCGTTTTGGCGTCAAGTGCTCAACAGCACGAATGATTTCGAGGACGAACTCGAAGCGCAGCAGGCGCTCTTGACACGCCTCGTGCGCGGCGACGCGCAGATTGTCGTGTGGCACGGACAGAGCGCGGCCGACCAGCTCACCTTGCGGCGCGTCGCCTACCATCTGCGCAACGTGCCGCAACGTCTTAATGAGGCGAAGCTCAACTACGACGACCTGTCGATCGAAGCATCCGACGCGCATTCAGATCCGCTCCGGCGTGCCGATCGCGCGACCGCTGTCGGCATGTTTTCACCTGGACAGTTGCTAAAGAAGTTGCCGAGCGCCGCGCCGATTTCGGTTCTGCGCATTAGCCGGCTGGCGCTCGAATGGCAGGAGGCGAAGCATGCAAGCGCGGAGACACGTCGGCTGCGCGACAACATGCTGGTTTCGGGAAGCTGGTTCGACGTCGACGAAGCCCTGCTCGACCTAGCCAGCCCCGAATGGCAGCCCGCGCGGCGGATCGCCGGTGGCGCAATGGCGCGCCGCTTCGATTTCCTTCTCAGCAATTCGATCGCTTTCTGGCGATGCCGCGAACTCGTCACGGCGGGCCGGCTTAAAATACGCGGCACGCCGTCGGATATCGTGCAGGCCGAATTGCGGCGCTAAAACCGACAAGAACGCATCTTCCGACCCATGGCCCGAACCAAAGCGCCCGATCACGAGACGCAACGCGAACAGATTCTGGAGCTTGCCGCCGCGAAATTCGCGCAGACGAGTTACCCCAGCACGTCGATGGCCGACTTGGCCGCCGCGAGCGGCACGTCGAAAGCGCGCCTCTATCATTATTACGAGAGCAAGGAAGCGATTCTTTTCGATCTGCTCGACCGTTACACCAAGCGGCTGATGCTGATCATCGCGGAAGTGGAAGCCGCGAGCCAGCGACGCGGACTGGGCGAGCGCGAGGCTTTCGCCGAACTGGTGCGGGCGTTCCTTGCCGAATACGAGACCTCTCATAGCCGGCACGTCGCGCTATTGAACGACGTCAAATATCTGGAAGACGTGCAGCGCGAGATCGTTCTGGATCGCCAGCGGGATATCGTCGCTGCGTTCGCGCGGCAACTGGCGCGCGCGTACCCGAAGCGCGTAACGAGAGAAAATCAAACCGCGTTGACCATGATGGTTTTCGGCATGATCAACTGGACTTTCACGTGGCTCAAACCGGGCGGCAGGCTCGGGTATCGTGAGTTCGGCGAGCAAGTCGTCGCGATGATCGAAAACGGCCTGAACACCGAAGCCTGAGCGATATTGCGTCGCAGCATGAAGCTGTTGCACGCTGAGACATTCTATAAGACATTGATTTCTATAGATTACAAACGTTTTCCGTAGCTATTTAGAACGTCTCCTCCAGCTTTGATTAAGGGTTTTCCCGTACCCGCTTTCCTCGATTGGGCTAAAATCGTTTTTGCTGTGCAACATGCCCGCATCACCGAGGAGAATCATCGTGGAATTGAACATCGACCGCACTGCCGCGCAGATAGTCGCTAGCGATCCGCTGCCTGCATCCGCGCGTCTGCCGGTTCTGGTCCGCGAGTTGTCGTCGGCTGATCGCGAACGGCTGCAGACACACTTCCTCGCGCTCGACGAAGACGACCGGCTGCTGCGTTTCGGGCAGATCGTGCCGGATCACGTCATCGAGAATTACGTTCGCAACATCAACTTTGCTAACGACGCCGTTTTTGGCGTATTCGACAACGCGCTGCAGTTGATCGGCGTCGGTCATCTGGCCTATCTCCCGGTCGATGGTGAAAAGCGCACCGCCGAGTTCGGCGTCTCGGTTCTCGAAAGCGCGCGTGGCCGGGGCATCGGCACCAAAATGTTCGAGCGCGCCGCCATGCGCAGCCGCAATTCGAAAGTCTCGCAGCTCTACGTGCATTGTTTGTCGCGCAACAAGACCATGATGCACATCGCCCGGAAATCGGGGATGAAGATCGAATACGCATATGGCGAAGCGGACGCGTATCTCTCGCTCGCGCCCGCCGATCAAGGCAGCATCATGGCCGAGATGCTTCAGGAACAGGCCGCCGTCTTCGATTACGCGATCAAACGGCAGGCCCATCGGGCGTCGAAGGTTTTTCAGGCGTTCATGCCTGCGGCAACCGTGGCCTGAATCGCAGTCCACGTATCTCACCAAAGAAAGGGCGGCTCTGACCGCCCTTTTTCATTTCAACGCAACGGCAGCGCCGTCGTGTCCTTGATTCGTTCGAGCGAGAAACTCGAACGCACGTCGATCACCGAAGGATGGTGCAGCAGCCGTTCCTGCATGAAGCGCGAAAAGTGCTCCATGTCGCGTACCTGAACGCGCAGCAGAAAGTCCATTTCGCCAGTCATCGCGTCGCACGCGACGACTTCGTCCCACGCGCGCACCGCGTCGCGAAACAGATCGGCATGCGTTGGCGGATTCTGCGACCCGGCCGCGATTGGAACGCCGCCGCGTTTTTCCAGTCGCACGTTGATGTAGGCGAGCAGCCCAAGCCCGAGCTTTTTCGCGTCGAGCAGCGCGACGTAGCCGCGAATCACGCCAAGTTCTTCCAGGCGCCGAATGCGCCGCAAGCACGGACTCGGTGACAAACTGACTCTATCCGCGATTTCCTGATTCGAAAGCCGGCCGTTTTCCTGAAGGATCGCGAGAATCTTCCTGTCGATGGTGTCGAGTTCTATTTCGGGCACGTTCTGGCTCTTTTGAGGCGTGATACGGCAGGTTGTTGCGCAATCTTAGAAACACGCGATTTGTTTCGCAAGCTTTTGCTGCTCCAGCTTGACTAGACTGTCTCGATATCGAAACGAACATCAGGAGACACGCGCATGACCGCATCGACTTGGGAAAATCCCGTGGGCACCGACGGCTTCGAATTCATCGAATACACCGCGCCCGATCCCGTCGCGCTCGGCAAACTGTTCGAGCAAATGGGTTTCACCGCCATTGCGCGGCACCGTCACAAGGACGTGACGCTTTATCGGCAAGGCGAAATCAATTTCATTGTCAACGCGGAGCCGGATTCGTTCGCGCAGCGCTTTGCGCGCCTGCACGGCCCGTCGATTTGCGCCATCGCATTCCGCGTCGCCGATGCCGCTCAAGCCTACAAACGCGCGCTGGACTTGGGCGCGTGGGGCTTCGACAACAAGAACGGCCCGATGGAATTGAACATTCCGGCGATCAAGGGAATCGGCGATTCGCTGATCTACTTCGTCGATCGCTGGCGCGGTAAGAACGGCGCGCAGCCGGGCAGCATCGGCGACATCAGCATTTACGACGTCGATTTCGAGCCGATTCCCGGCGCTTCGCCGAATCCGGTTGGCAACGGCCTCACGTATATCGATCACCTCACGCATAACGTGCATCGCGGCCGGATGGTCGAATGGGCCGAGTTTTACGAGCGGCTTTTCAATTTCCGCGAAGCGCGTTATTTCGACATCGAAGGAAAAGTGACGGCGGTCAAGTCCAAGGCGATGAGCTCGCCCTGCGGCAAGATCCGTATTCCGATCAACGAAGAAGGTTCGGAAAATGCCGGCCAGATTCAGGAATATCTGGACGCGTATCGCGGCGAAGGCATTCAGCACATCGCGCTCGGGACGGACGACATCTACAACACGGTCGACGGCCTTCGCGCGTCGAAAATCGCGCTTCTCGATACCATTGACACTTACTATGAACTCGTGGACCGGCGCGTGCCGGACCACGGCGAATCGGTCGCGGAACTAAAGAAGCGCAAGATTTTGATCGACGGTGTGCACGACGAAATCCTGCTGCAAATCTTCACCGAGAACCAGATCGGGCCGATTTTCTTCGAGATCATTCAGCGCAAGGGCAATCAGGGCTTCGGTGAAGGCAACTTCAAGGCGCTGTTCGAATCGATCGAACTGGATCAGATGCGCCGTGGCGTGCTGAAAGACACGACCGCCAACTAGAAAACGGCGCGAGCGCCAAAAGAAAAGGGACATGACCACTCAGGTTCATGCCCCTTCTTCTTTTCCGCGGTTCGTTCCGACAGCCCCGAACCGCGAAGAATAGAGCGATTGGCTTTATGCGGCCGTGTCGTCGCTGCGTTCGGAGTCACGGCGCATGCCGGCGCCGGTTTGTGCCGACGGCACGCGGACTTGCGAAACTCGCGAAACGGGCGATGCCGCATTTTGCGGCGCATTCGCACGCGCACCGCCAATCGGTGCGTTGATAGCGAAAAAGGCCGCCGAGACCATTAAAAAGCTCTGGATGTGACGTTGCTTCATTTTTTATTGACTCCTTCTGACTGCGATTTACGGCACTTGCAACGACCGCCGCATTCCTTCCGAAATGGCGCGCATTCCCCACAAGCGCTCATTTAGACATGCGTCCGCGCATGGGTTCCGCGATTCGGTCGAACTTACACGCCGTAACAAAACTGTCCTGAATTGCCCACTTGCGGCAACGTTTTAATGCAAAGCGCGAGTAAGTGCGTATTTTTCAACGGGTTAATACCACTGTCTGAAATCCGTGAGCATCGGCAAACTGGGAAGTCCCGGCCTGAGCGTTCACAAGACGCTGCGGCCCGGAACATGCTTTGGTGATCCCAAACTCGGGTGGAGGAGTACACAGAATGAACGCCCCGCTAGACGCAGAACAAAGAGCTTCGCTAGAAGCCGCACTCAAATCCGTCACGCTAGACGACAAATACACGCTGGAACGCGGCCGCGCCTATATGAGCGGCATCCAGGCGTTGGTGCGTCTGCCGATGCTGCAGCAAGAGCGCGACAAAGCCGCTGGCCTTAACACCGCCGGATTCATTTCCGGTTATCGCGGATCGCCGCTCGGCGGACTCGACCAGTCGCTCTGGAAGGCGAAAAAGCATCTCGCCGGACATCAGGTCGTGTTTCAGCCCGGCGTCAACGAAGACCTCGCGGCCACCGCCGTTTGGGGCTCGCAACAGGTCAACCTGTACCCGAGCGCCAAATACGACGGCGTCTTCTCGATGTGGTACGGCAAGGGTCCGGGCGTCGACCGCACCGGCGATGTCTTCAAACACGGCAATTCGGCTGGTTCGGCGACGCACGGCGGCGTGCTCGTGCTCGCTGGTGACGACCACGCCGCGAAGTCATCGACGCTCGCGCATCAATCCGAACACATTTTCAAGGCGTGCGGCCTGCCGGTTTTGTTTCCTTCGAACGTGCAGGAATATCTCGACTTCGGCCTGCACGGCTGGGCGATGAGCCGCTACTCCGGCCTCTGGGTCGCGATGAAATGCGTGACCGACGTGGTGGAATCGTCGGCGTCGGTGGATATCGATCCGCATCGCACGAAGATCGTGATTCCGACCGATTTCGCCATGCCCGACGGCGGCCTGAACATTCGCTGGCCCGATCCGCCGCTCGTGCAGGAAGCGCGTCTGCTCGACTACAAGTGGTACGCCGCGCTCGCCTACGTGCGCGCGAACAAGCTGGACCGCGTGGAAATCGATTCGCCCAACGCACGCTTCGGCATCATGACGGCGGGCAAGGCGTACCTCGACGTGCGTCAGGCGTTGACCGATCTCGGTCTCGACGACGCCACCTGCGCACAGATCGGCATTCGTCTCTATAAGGTCGGCTGCGTGTGGCCGCTCGAAGCGCAAGGCGCGCACGAATTCGCGCGTGGTCTCGACGAGATTCTGGTGGTCGAGGAAAAGCGCCAGATTCTCGAATACGCGATCAAGGAGGAGTTGTACAACTGGCCCGATGCGCAACGTCCGCGCGTCTTCGGCAAGTTCGACGAGAAAGACGGTGCAGGCGGCGAATGGTCCGTGCCGATGGGCAACTGGTTGCTGCCCGCGCACTACGAACTCTCGCCGGCGATCATCGCGAAGGCCATTGCGACGCGTCTCGACAAGTTCGATCTGCCCGCCGATGTACGCGCGGGCATCGCGGCGCGCATTGCCGTGATCGAGGCGAAAGAGAAAGCGCTCGCGCGTCCGCGTGTGGAAGTGGAGCGCAAGCCGTGGTTCTGCTCGGGCTGTCCGCACAACACGTCGACGAACGTGCCTGAAGGCTCGCGCGCGATGGCGGGAATCGGCTGCCACTACATGACGGTGTGGATGGACCGCAGCACGAGCACGTTCAGTCAGATGGGCGGCGAAGGCGTCGCGTGGGTCGGCCAGGCGCCATTCACGAACGACAAGCACGTCTTCGCCAATCTCGGCGACGGCACCTACTTCCACTCCGGCCTGCTCGCCATTCGCGCGGCGATCGCGGCGAAGGTGAACATCACCTACAAGATTCTTTATAACGACGCCGTCGCGATGACCGGCGGCCAACCCGTCGACGGCGTGCTGACCGTGCCGCAGATCACGCATCAGCTCGCGGCGGAAGGCGCGGCGCGCATCGTCATCGTCACGGATCAGCCCGAGAAGTACACGCCGAGCACGGGACTCGCGCCGGGCATCGACGTGCATCATCGCGATGAACTCGACGACATTCAGCGACAACTACGCGAGATTCCCGGCACGTCCATCCTGATCTACGACCAAACCTGCGCGACCGAAAAGCGCCGCCGCAGAAAGCGCGGCGCGTTTCCCGATCCGGCGAGGCGCGTGGTGATCAACGAAGCGGTCTGCGAAGGTTGCGGCGACTGTTCGGTGAAGTCAAACTGCCTTTCGGTCGAACCGCTCGATACCGAGTACGGCACGAAGCGGCAGATCAATCAGTCGAGTTGCAACAAGGACTATTCGTGTCTGAACGGCTTTTGCCCGAGTTTCGTCACGGTCGAAGGCGGTCAGTTAAAGAAGCCGAAGGCGACGACTGTCGAAGCCGGCGGCATGCCGGCCCTGCCCGCGCCTGACCTGCCGGATATCGGCCGGCCATATGGCGTGCTGGTGACGGGCGTCGGCGGCACGGGCGTCGTGACCATCGGCGCGCTGCTTGGCATGGCGGCGCATCTGGAGCAGAAAGGCGTGACCGTGCTCGACGTCACCGGCCTCGCGCAGAAAGGCGGCGCGGTGATGAGCCACGTGCAGATCGCCAACCGTCCGGGCGATATTCACGCAACGCGCATCGCTATGGGCGAGGCGGATCTCGTCATCGGTTGCGATGCGATCGTCACCGCCAGCGACGAATGCGGCTCGCGCATGCAGCCGGATCACACGCGCGTGGTCGTGAACAGCGCGCAGACGCCGACCGCTGCGTTCATCAAGGACCCGAACTGGCGCTTTCCCGGCGCGAGCGCTGAAGCCGACATCCGTGCGGCGGCGGGCGAACATGTCGCGCTCGTCGATGCCAACCGCTTCGCCGTCGCGCTGATGGGCGACGCCATCTACACGAATCCGTTCGTGCTCGGCTACGCATGGCAAAAAGGCTGGGTGCCGTTGCGGCATGAATCGCTCGTGCGCGCGATCGAATTGAACGCCGTACAGGTCGAAAAGAATCTGGCCGCGTTCGAATGGGGCCGTCGCGCCGCGCACGATCTCGACTCGCTACGCAAGCTGACCGAAGCGCAACGCGGCAGCGCACCGGAAGGTGCGGGCAAGATCATTGCGCTGCACACGCCGAAGGCGCTCGACGCGCTCATCGACAAGCGCCTCGACTATCTTGCGAAGTATCAGAACACCGCGTATGCAACGCGTTATGGCCGACTCGTCGCGTCGGTGCGTGCCGCCGAGGCGGAACTCGGCGTCGGCGATGGCCAGTATCAATTGACCGAAACCGTCGCGAAGAATCTGCACAAGCTGATGGCGTACAAGGACGAGTACGAAGTCGCGCGTCTCTATGCGGACCCCGCTTTCCTCGACAAGGTGAAGAACAGTTTCGAAGGCGACTGGAAGATCAAGTTCCATCTCGCGCCGCCGAGCATGTCGAAGAAAGATCAGCACGGCCATCTGGTGAAAAAGCAATATGGCCCGTGGATGATGTCCGCCATGCGCGGGCTCGCAAAGCTCAAGTTTCTGCGCGGCACGGCGCTCGATCCGTTCGGCAGAACCGAGGAGCGGAAGATGGAGCGCGCGCTGATCGTGGAATACGAGGCGCTGGTGAAGGAGCTGATCGGTGGATTGACGCCGCAGAAGCTGGCGCTTGCCATCGAACTGGCGAATCTGCCGGATTCGATGCGCGGTTACGGCCACGTGAAGGACAACAACGTGAAGGCGGCGCGGATCAAGTGGAATGCGCTGCTGACGCGGTGGAGAAACAACGAGGGCGGTCAGGCGCGACAGGTAGCGTAAGGCCTGGGTTACGCGCTGTTTGAAACGAAAGGGCGATCCGCGAGGACCGCCCTTTTGTCTTTCGTGCGTCCAAAGAGGAGCGGCGACCTCTTCGAGTAGCCGCCGTTTTGCCCCTTACTTGTTATTCGCCACCTTCGCGTTCGCCGAAGCCACCGCCGTCATATTGATGATCCGTCGCACGGTCGCGGCCGGCGTCAGGATGTGCACGGGCTTTGCCGCGCCCAGCAGGAACGGTCCGACCGTCACGCCCTCGCCGCTCACCATCTTGAGCAGGTTGTACGTGATGTTCGCAGCTTCCACGTTCGGCATGATGAGCAGGTTCGCTTCGCCGGTGAGCGTCGTGCCGGGGAACGAAGCCTTGCGCACCGCTTCGGACAACGCGGCGTCGCCGTGCATTTCGCCATCGACTTCGAGGTCCGGCGCGCGTTCGGCGATCAGCTTGCGTGCTTCGGCCATCCGCTTGCTCGACGCGCTCGGCACGCTGCCGAAGTTCGAGTTCGACACCAGCGCCACCTTCGGCGAAATGCCGAAGCGCTCGATCTCGCGCGCGGCGAGAATCGTCATGTCGGCAAGCTGCTCGGGCGTTGGCGTTTCGTTGACGTAGGTATCGCTGATGAAGAGATTGCGCCCTTGCAGCATCAGCAGATTCATCGCCGCGAAGTTGTTTGCGCCTTCGGACTTGCCCAACACCTGATCGATGAACTTGAGGTGATCCTGATACGTGTCGATGAGACCGCAGATCATGCCGTCGGCGTCGCCGGTATGAACCAGGATCGCGCCGATCAGCGTGTTGAACTTGCGCAGCGCGGCCTTCGCGCTTTCGGGCGTCACGCCTTCACGCGCGGCGATTTCGTGATACGCCTGCCAGCTCTTTTGATAACGCGGATCGTCTTCCGGATTCACGATCTCGAAATCGACGCCGGGCTTGAGCTTCGAGCCCATCTTCTGCAGACGCATTTCGACGACAGCCGGCCGGCCGATGATGATCGGCTTCGCGATCTTCTCCAGCAACACGAACTGCGCGGCGCGCAGCACGCGCTCGTCTTCACCTTCTGCAAACGCGATGCGCGCGGGCGCAGCCTTCGCCGCCACGAACACCGGCCGCATCACCATGCCGGTGCGATACACCGTCGCGCCGAGCGTCTCGCGATACGCGTCCATGTCCTGAATCGGACGCGTCGCCACGCCCGAATCCATCGCGGCCTGCGCCACGGCCGGCGCAATCTTGATGATGAGTCGCGGATCGAACGGTTTCGGGATCAGATATTCCGGGCCGAATTCGAGCGAATGGCCTTCGTAGGCTTTCGCGACTTCATCGCCCTGGTCGGTTTCTTCCGCGAGTTCGGCGATCGCGCGCACGCACGCGAGCTTCATCTCTTCGGTAATGGTCGTGGCGCCCACGTCCAGCGCGCCACGGAAGATGAACGGGAAGCACAGCACGTTGTTGACCTGATTCGGATAGTCCGAACGGCCAGTCGCGATGATGCAGTCCGGCCGCACCTTCTTCGCTTCCTCCGGACGAATTTCCGGCTCGGGATTGGCAAGCGCGAGAATCAGCGGCTTGTCGGCCATCACCTTGACCATCTCGGGCTTGAGCACGCCCGCGCTCGAACAACCGAGGAAAACGTCGGCCTGATCGATGGCATCGGCGAGCGTACGCGCGTCGGTGGTCGCCTGATAGCGCTCCTTCGACACATCGAGGTTGCCGCGCCCTTCGTAGATCACGCCCTTCGAATCGACGACGAGCGTGTTCGACTTCTTCAAGCCCAGATCGACGAGCAAGTCCAGACACGCGATAGCGGCTGCGCCCGCGCCCGAACAGACGAGCTTGATTTCGTCGAGCTTCTTGCCGACCACTTTCAGGCCGTTGAGAATTGCCGCCGACGCGATGATCGCCGTGCCGTGCTGATCGTCATGGAAAACGGGAATCTTCATGCGCTCGCGCAGCTTCTTCTCGATATAGAAGCATTCCGGCGCCTTGATGTCTTCGAGGTTGATGCCACCGAGCGTCGGTTCGAGCATGGCGATTGCATCGACGAGCTTGTCGGGATCGGTCTCGTCGAGCTCGATGTCGAACACGTCGATGCCCGCGAACTTCTTGAACAGACACCCTTTGCCTTCCATCACCGGCTTGGCCGCGAGCGGACCGATGTTGCCGAGGCCGAGCACCGCCGTGCCGTTCGTCACCACGCCGACGAGATTCGCGCGCGAGGTGTATTTCTGCGCGTCGAGCGGTTCGTCGAAGATCGCCATGCATGCGGCGGCTACACCCGGCGAATACGCAAGCGATAAATCCAGCTGATTGGAAAGCGGTTTGGTCGGCGTGACGGAGATCTTGCCCGGACGCGGGTATTGGTGATACGCGAGAGCGCTTTGCTTCAGTTGTTCGTCCATGATTAGCCTGAGACGTTAGAAATATTTTGAACAGGGTTCACACCGCCGACGACCGCTCAACATTGAGTGTGGAGTGTGATTCGATGGACCAATGTCTTCAGTCGCCCGGCGCATCGGATAGACGCGGCGTGCCGCCCGTAAGGATCAAACGGGACGGCCGGAGCTTTAATTTTTGGGACGACCAGTGTACACCTCGCCTTCCAGATGGCGCGCAGCAGCATTTTCCCTAGGCCGAACGGTCAATCAGTCGAGTTCGGCGCCGCGTTTTTCGGGAATAAGAAAGAGCGTGGCAAATATATCGAGTAAATAGATCGATGCCAGCAAGGCGAGCGCAGTCGCGAACGAATACTTCGCGGCAAGCGCGCCAACCACGACCGGACCCAGTCCGCCGACCGCGCGGCCGATATTGAACAGCACGTTTTGCGCGGTGGCGCGCGCCTCGGTCGGATAGATTTCGGAGATGAGCGCGCCGTAACCGCCGATCATTCCGTTGACGAACACGCCCATGACCGCGCCGCCTACCAGCAACGCGCCGGGGCTCGTCAAGTTCGAATAGACGAAGACCACTGCCACCGCGCCGATCTGATAGAAGAGAAACGCGGGCTTGCGGCCGAAGCGGTCGGCCGCGACGCCGAAGAGCCAGATGCCGAGCGCCATGCCGAGCACGGTGACGGCCGTCCAAAGACCCGACTTCGTGAGCGAATAGCCGAAGGTCTTGGATAGATAACTGGGCAGCCAGATCATCAGCCCGTAATAGCCGAAATTCTGCACCGAGCACAGCACGATCACGCCAAGGCTCGCACGCGTCGTGCGCGCGGTGTCGAAGAGACGTCCGAGCGGCAGCTTGCGCGGCGCGTGCTTCGCGCGACGTTCCGTGAAGAGCGCGGGTTCGGCGACCTTGCGCCGCACGAAGAACGACGCGACCGCCGGCAACAAGCCGACGGCGAACATGCCGCGCCAGCCGATCATCGGCAGCAAAAGCGGCGTGAGAAGCGCGGCGGCGAGCACGCCGAGTTGCCAGCCAAGCCCGACATACGAGGACACGCGCGCCCGCAGCCGAGCCGGCCATGCCTCGGCGACGAGCGCCATGCCAATGCCGAACTCCCCGCCCAACCCAATGCCCGCGATGGTGCGATAGCCCAGCAAGTCGCCGTATCCTCTCGCAAGCGCGCACAGGCCGGTGAAGACGGCGAACAGGAGAATGGTCCAGGTCAGCATGCGCACACGGCCGAAGTAATCGGAGAGCATGCCGAAAACCACGCCGCCCGCGACCGCGCCGGCCAGCGTCCACGTGACGAGCGACCCTGCCTGCGCGGGCGTGAGGTGCAGATCCACGGCGATCGCGGGCAGCATGAAGCCGAGGATCAGGAGATCGAAGCCGTCCATCGCATAGCCGAGAATGGAAGCGATGAGCGCGTGCAGCGCGTGGCGGTGATTCGGGGTATCGACGGAAGGGGAAGCGAGAGTCATGTCGGAGCACGGCGGGCGAAGTTGCGCGAGTTTAAGTGCGACGACCACGCGGCTACAAGACGCTCAAAAAATAGGCGCTGTCCCGAGCCGCCGCTCGCCCGAACGTCTCACCTCGGGTAAAATTTCGGCCTACGCGCGCAGGAACCGCACGAACGCCGTACAAAAGCGGCTCGTTCTGCCTGTTAATGCGCCAGGGCCCCACGCGGCCGCCTCCCGCTTCGACCAAGCGCCACCATCCAAGTCCAAGGATTCGCCCATGACAGGCTTCGATCGCCAGACGATCTCCGACACCACCGCCAAGATTTTGCTCGAAGTACAGGCGGTGCACTTCAACGCGGAAAAACCGTATATCTTCACGTCCGGCTGGGCGAGCCCGGTGTATATCGACTGCCGCAAGCTGATTTCCTATCCGCGCGTGCGTCGCGGTCTGATGGAAATGGCCGAGGCGACCATTCTGCGCGACGTCGGCTACGAACAAATCGACGCGGTTGCAGGCGGCGAGACGGCGGGTATTCCTTTCGCGGCGTGGCTGGCGGATCGCCTGATGGTGCCGATGCAATACGTTCGCAAGAAGCCCAAGGGTTTTGGTCGCAACGCGCAGATCGAAGGTCTTCTGACCGAAGGCCAGCGCGTGCTGCTGGTGGAAGACCTGACCACCGACAGCCGCAGCAAGATCAACTTCATCAATGCGCTGCGCACGGCTGGCGCAATGGTGAACGACTGCTTCGTGCTCTTTCACTACAACATTTTCAAAGAGAGCGTGTCGGTGCTGAAGGATATCGACGTGAATCTGCACGCGCTCGCGACGTGGTGGGACGTGCTGCGCGTCGCCAAGGAACAAGGCTATTTCGAATCGAAGACGCTGGATGAGGTCGAGAAATTCCTGCACGCGCCTGCCGAATGGTCGGCGGCACACGGCGGAGCGACGGCTGCGCCGCAATAAGTCTTTAAAGCAATCGCTGGTTGAGAATCGAAACGAAAAAGCCGCTGACATGACATCAGCGGCTTTTTTCAATTCGTCCAGCGGTTGAATGGTGCGAACCTAATTTGAATCTGGAATGGGCACGTCTTCCACGGAACCGTCGCCCGAATATGCCGAGAGATTCATCAAGCCATTACTTTGTGCATACTGAAACAATTCGGAATCTCGCTCGATACCCAGTTTGCGCATAGCGGTGTTCTTTTGCGTGCTGATGGTTTTAATACTGCGCCGCAATTGCCCCGCTATTTCAGTGATCGTCATGCCCGAGACGAAGAGCCGCACCACTTCGAGTTCACGCTTGGAAAGAATCACGCTGCGTTGCTGACCGCTTCCGCTCATTCCCATGCTGTCGAGCGCCGCCTTGACCGATGGCCCGAGATACTCCTGACCGCGCATGACGTGCTGAATTGCCCAGCCGATATGGTTCATGTCGTCGGCTTTGTTGATGATCGACATGACACCGACTTCGCGCAGACGTTTGAGCAAGGCCGGGTTTTCCAGCATGGTCAGGACAACGAGTTTTACCCGGGGAAATTGCCTGCCGATATAGCCGAGCAGCGGCATGCCATCGCCATAAGAGCCGCCCGGCATTGCAAGATCGGTTACAAGAACGTCGCAATGCGATTTTTGCAGCAATTGAATAAGCTCGGTGGATTGCTTGGCCTGACCAATGACGTCGACCTCCGGAAACTTGTTGAGCGCCTGAGTGGCGCCGAACAAGATGACCGGATGATCGTCTGCAATGGTGACTTTTATTCGCTGGCTCATTTACTGCCCCAGAATATTGGTTCGTCTGATGCCGCGCGAATCACTGTCGGGATATTCATTTTCTCTTTGATAGCTGCCGAAGTCGCCGCCGTCAAGGCGTCATCTCGTTTTTAATTTCAGACACATTTGAACTGCGCCATAGGTTTAGTCTCAAGGTGCAAGCTTTTAATGCTTTGTTGCAATGTTAAACTGCAACTTGGCATGAAGCGCATCACTGAGACAAAAAACATCGTTGCAGCCATCGAAACGCTGATATAAGGCGCAACGGCACTGACAGGAGTCAGCTACATGCGCCTCGCATGTCGAACCGAGAGTCCGGCCGGTCTTACGTTATTCGCACTCTCGACGTGGATATTGACGGTGATTTTCATGCCACAAGACGCCGTGGCTGAACCGGCATTCACCGTTTCAAGCGTCGATCTAGTTCCGGGAAAGCCGGTTTCGCGCGATCTTCTTTTCAATGAATCCGACTGCAAGGGCGGCAATCGCTCACCGCAGCTTTCATGGCGCGGCGCGCCCACCGATACGCGCAGTTTTGCGATCACCGTATTCGATCCCGACGCCCCCGGCCGCGGCTGGTGGCATTGGGCCGTCGCCGGCATTCCGGCGGGTGTGACGCATATACCGGCCAATGCGAGCGCCGCCGGCGCGCTGCGCAAAATGAGCGCGGTGGAAGCCCGCAACGACTGGGATACCGACGGTTACGGCGGTCCGTGCCCTCCGCCTGGCAAGGCGCACCGCTATATCGTGACGGTGTATGCGCTGCGCAGCGACGATCTGCGGCTGCGGCAGGGTACGCCCGCGCTGATGTTCGAACACGAAATCCGCACGGTAAGCATCGCTTCGGCGCAGTTGACGTTCACTTACGGCCGGTAATGAACGGGCGGCGAGCGTAACGCTCGCCGCATCCATGTCCGCAGAACGAAATTTGTCTTTGCTAGACTGGTTCCGCTCGCCCGCCGCCTTCGTCGAGTGATGGCTTCCATGCCGTCGTCGCGAAGAGCAAACCCACACGCGTGCAGTCGAGACGCACCGCGAATTCATCGCGGCTAAAGGAAACCATGTCGAACATCATCATCGTTTATCACAGCGGCTACGGCCACACGAAGAAAGCCGCCGAAGCCGTGCTGGCCGGCGCCACGGACGCAGGCGCCAACGCCAAACTGATCGCAGTCGGCGATCTCGACGACGCCGCCTGGGCCGAACTGGATGCCGCCGACGCCATCGTCTTCGGCTCGCCGACGTACATGGGCGGCCCGTCCGCCGACTTCAAGAAATTCGCCGACGCCAGCTCCAAACCCTGGTTCGCGCAAAAATGGAAAGACAAGATCGCGGCTGGCTTCACCAATTCCGCGACCATGAACGGCGACAAGTTCCTGACGATTTCCTACTTCGTCACGCTCGCCATGCAGCACGGCATGATCTGGGCGGGCACCGGCATGATGCCGTCGAACACGAAGGCCGCTACCCGCAACGACCTGAACTTCGTCGGCGGCTCGACCGGGTTGCTGACGCAATCGCCCGCGGATGCATCGCCGGACGAAGCGCCGCCGTCCGGCGATCTCGAAAGCGCCCGCGTATTTGGCGCGCGAATCGCTGCCGTGACTGCTCGCTGGACCGGCAAGTAAGGCGCGCGCGCCGCTTGGGCGGCGCGTTTGACAGCCTGCACGCGCTCGTTGCGGACAACGGACATCAACGCGTCTCGGAAACGCCTTAAAATGTCCGTTTTTGCGGCGAGCGCGTTGGCGTTGCAACCATTTGCGTCGTCGCGCCGAACCAGTGAGATCGAGATGACCACGAAAGTATTTGTCGACGGACAGGAAGGCACCACCGGCCTTAAGATTTTCGAATATCTGTCGGGACGCCGTGACATCGAGGTGCTGCGTATCGATGACACGAAGCGCAAGGACGTCGAGGAACGCCGCCGCCTCATCAACGCATCCGACGTGACCTTTCTATGCCTGCCGGATGTCGCCTCGCGCGAATCGGTTTCGCTCGTCGACAAGGACAACGCTCGCACCGTCATGATCGACGCCAGCACCGCGTTTCGCACGCAGGACGACTGGGCGTACGGTCTGCCCGAACTGT
The DNA here is from genome assembly GCF_031450995.1 of Caballeronia sp. LP006. NCBI lineage: Bacteria > Pseudomonadati > Pseudomonadota > Betaproteobacteria > Burkholderiales > Burkholderiaceae > Caballeronia > Caballeronia sp. LP006. The sequence continues at coordinate 192,634 of NZ_JARTVW010000005.1, forward strand.
CGCGCGCGCAGCGGGAACGTCTGCGTACTGCGAAGCGCATCGCCGTACCGGGCTGCCATGCATCGGCGTTCGTACTGTCGGTGCAACCGCTCGTCGCGGGCGGTCTCGTATCCGCCGATTTCGACGCGCACGCCTATTCGATCACCGGCTACAGCGGTGGCGGCAAGAAGATGATCGCCGAATACGAAGCCGGCGGCGACGCGCGTCTGGCGAGTCCGCGTCCGTACGCACTCGGCCTCACGCACAAGCATCTGCCGGAAATGTCGGTGCGCACGGGTTTGAAGCGCGCGCCGATTTTTACGCCAATAGTCGGCCCGTTCCTGAAGGGTCTGGCGGTGACGACATATTTCTCGCCCGACCAGCTCGCGCGCAAGGCGAAACCGCAAGACGTGCGCGATATGCTCGCCGAGTACTACAACAACGAGCCGTTCGTGCGCGTGCTTCCGTTCGATGCCGAAAGCAATCTCGACAACGGTTTCTTCGACGTGCAAGCGTGCAACGACACGAACCGTGTCGAGATTTTCGTGTTCGGCAACGAAGAGCGTTTCGTGACCGTGGCGCGGCTCGACAATCTTGGCAAGGGCGCATCCGGCGCGGCGATTCAGTGCATGAATCTGGCCATCGGTGCCGACGAGGAAGCCGGGCTCACGCGCTGATCGTTATCCCTCGGAAAGCAGAAAAGCCGGTTCGCTTTGTCAGCGGATCGGCTTTTTTATTGGCTGCATCGTTTGCTGCGGACGAAAAAAAGCCCGCCTAGTTTGGCGGGCTGAATCCATATCAGTGGAGACATGGAGGAGACAAGAGTAACTATATCGTTAAATTTGATGCGATGCAACATCTCCGTTGCATGCGATCAACACGGAATATTTCACGGCTGCGTCATCGAGAGAATGAACTGCAGTTGATCCGATGAAATTGGCTTCACAAGATGTACGTCGAAGCCCGCATCCATCGTTAGTTCGCGGTGTTGCGGCTGACCCCAGCCCGTGAGCGCAACGAGCATCATCGCGTGACCTGTGGGCGTGCGGCGCAAATCACGCGCGGCGACGAGCCCATCCAAAAGCGGCGCGCCGATATCCAGAATCACGACATCCGGCGAAAACTGCGCGGCCACGTGCACGGCTTGCGCGCCATTGGCGGCGAGCGCCACTTCGTGCCCCATTCCATTCAGGAGATTGGCGAGACCGCTCAGGGCGTCGTCGTCGGCGTCGGCTATGAGGATGCGCTTCGTCACGATAGCCTCACCGGTTGCCGTAGATTTCGAGCTTCAGCTTGTTCTCGCCCGCCTGCGATGCCGTGATCTCCGTGCGCGCGCCGCGTGCGCCAAGATAAAAGTGCTGGCGCGCGGGCGAATTCTGGTCGTGGGTGGCGTCCGGCAGACAGGAAGCGATGTCCGCCGCGACGCTTTGCAGCGCATCGGCGCTTGCTCCGCCGTGCGGCGTCCAGGTGCATCGATAGTTGCTTTGCGACGCCGCGCAGCTCGCGCCGTCGCCGTATGCCAACGCGACGGGCCGTCCATCGATTGCGGAGAGTGACGAGAAATTCGGCGCCGCCGCCACGATGCGCTTCAGCGCATCGCACGGGCTCGGGGTGTCATCGGCGTGAGCGGGCGCGCTCGACAAGGCGCCCCAGCAAAGCGCGGCGAAGGCGATGCGGTTCGATGGCATGACGTCTCCCAGCTATTTTTAATTACGTTCGATGCATAGCCATCCCAGCAAATCACGAACCCGTTAGAACAGACGTTTCTTTTCAACGATCATCGTCCCGCGCGGCGCGCCGCCACTTGCCCGAGCACCGCGAAGTCCTTTTCGCCGTCGCCGTGGGCAAGCGCGTCGACGAGGTTGTCGCGCACCACGCTCGCGACTGGCAGCGGCACGTTGACCGCGTCGCCCGCGGCTATCGCGAGGCGCACGTCCTTCAGACCGAGCCGCGCCTTGAAGAGCGCGGGCTCGTAACGACGCTCCGCGATCATCTTGCCGTAGCCCTGATAAACCGGCCCCGGAAACAGCGAATTCGTGATGACGTCGAGCAACGTCTGCGCCTCGATACCGTGTCCGCTCACGAGCGCGGCCGCTTCGCCAAAACTTTCTATCGCCGACGCCAGCATGAAATTCGCCGCCAGCTTGAGCACGTTGGCGTGCTGCGGCTCGTGGCCCACGCGCCAGGTTTTTTGACCGAGCGCGTCGAAGACGGGTTGCACGCGCGCGATGTCGGCATCGGCGCCGGCCGCGAGAATGTTGAGCTTGCCCGCCGCCGCGACATCCGGCCGGCCAAGCACGGGCGCGGCCACGTAAGCGACGCCATGCTGCGCGTGCAATTGCGCGAGTTCGACGGCGAGCGCCGCCGAAATGGTCGCCATGTTCACGTGCACGAGGCCTTTCGGCGCGTGCTTGAGCAAGCCGCCATCGATCAGCACGGAGCGCAGCGCTTGATCGTCCGCGAGCATCGAAAAGGCGGCGTCGCCGGCAAATGCCTGCTCGGGGGTATCGACCACGGATGCGCCCTGGTCCGCGAGCGAACGCGTCTTGTCGCGCGAGCGGTTCCAGACGCGCACCGTGTGGCCCGCTTTCAGCGCGTTGACGGCCATGGCCGCGCCCATTTCACCCAGACCGATGAATCCGATATCCATGCTTACGCTCCATTCGTTGATTGCCGACCGAGCGCCAGTAGAGCACATCGACTGGCAGCACGCCGAATCCGCCGATGCGATACTGACTGCATGGTCACGGCGCGCTTTCACTTCCATCGCGAACTGAACGACTTTCTGGCGCGGCCCCAACGCGGGCAGGCATTCGCTTGCGCCTGTCCGCCGTCTTCGTCGGCCAAGCACATGATCGAAGCGCTGGGCGTGCCGCACACGGAAGTGGCGCTGATCGTGCGCAACGGGCATCCGGCCGGCTTCGACGCGCCGATCGAAGAGAACGATGTCATCGAGATCTATCCCGCGCGGCGCGTGCCGCCCGGCATGGCCGACGGCGCACGGCTTTTGCGGCCGGCGCTCGTCGCGGAAAATCTGCGCTTTATCGCCGATGCGCATCTCGGCGGCCTCGCGCAACTGTTGCGGCTCGCGGGTTTCGACACGCATTACGACAACAACTTCGCTGACGATGAAATCGAGCGCCTTGCGCACGATGAAGCACGCATCGTCCTTACGCGCGACCGCGAATTGCTCAAGCGAAAAAATGTGCTGCACGGCTGCTACGTGCGCGCACTGCATGCCGACGAGCAATGGCGTGAAGTGGCGGAACGTCTCGATCTCGCGCCGCATGTGCGCGCGTTTCGCCTCTGCCTCATGTGCAACGCGCCGCTGCGTCGCGCGGCAGCGAGCGAGATCGACGACCGCGTGCCCGAAGGCGTGCGCGAACGGCACACGCGTTTCGTGACTTGCGATGTCTGCCGCCGCGTCTTCTGGGAAGGCTCGCACTGGAAGCGCATGCGCGAGCGCATCGACGGTCTCGCGGATGCAAGCCGCGTGTGAACCTCCACGTACAATACGGCCCCTGCCTATCAAAACGCCGCAACGGAGCATCGCGTGAACAAATTTCAACTGGAACAAACCAAGGCGTTCAAGCTCGCCAACGACCTGAAGCAAGGCGGCAAGCCGCGCGTGGGCGCAGCGGAAGCCCCGAAGCTGGATCGCCGCGAGCAGCGCAAGCTGGATCAGGCCAAGGGCCTCGTGCCGTTTGCCTGCAAGCTGGACGAGAAGCTCGTGACGCAATTGAAGGAACGCGCCGCGAACCACGAAGGCGGTCTCTCCGAAGTCCTGGCGGAATTGCTCGTCGCAGCGGGTCTGGAGCGTTGAAGCGTCGCGCAGGCGCTCGACCGCCTAGCGGATGCCGTCACGCGCCTCGTCGACATCGACGTGACGCGTCGCCGGAATGCAGGCCACGGCGATGATCGAAAGCACGAGTCCCGCCATCACGTAGAAGGTCGGCGCGAGTTGCGAGCCCGTCGTCTTGATGAGCCACGTCACGATGAACTGCCCGAAGCCGCCGAACAGCATCACGGCGATGTTGTACGCGAGCGCAAGCCCGGTCGAGCGGATATGCGCGGGAAACAGCTCCGCGATCAGCGCGCCGAACGGCCCGTAGTAACCGGACAGCGTGATCGACAAGAGCGCCTGCACGACCACGAGCCGCGCCACGCTCGGTTCGGCGGCGAGCCACGCGAAGAGCGGATAGATGATCACGAGCGTGATGAGAAGCGACCACAAGGTCAGGCCCTTGCGTCCGATTCGATCCGACCACGCGCCCGCCACCGGCGAAAGCACGGTCAAGATGAGATTGCCGACGATCAGCGCCGTGAACGACTGCCCGAGCGGCAGCTTGAGTTGCTTGACCGCGAAGGTCGGCAGATAGGCGATCAGCACATAGACCGTCACCGTCAGCGCGATCACCGAACCGAGCCCGCACAGCACTTCGCGGCTGTGATTGCGGAAGACTTCACCAAGCGTCGCGCGGCGCGCGGTCTTCTTCGCGTGCAGGAACGCTTCGGTATCGGCCATGTTGCGCCGAATGTACAGGCCGATCGGCCCGATGATCAAACCGAGAACGAACGGCACGCGCCAGCCCCATGAATCGAGCGCTTCGGGCGACAGTCCACGCGTGATCGCCGCGCCGACGAGCGCGCCGAGCAAGAGCGCCGCCGCCTGACTCGCCATCTGGAAACTGCCGTAGAAACCGCGTCGGGAAAACGGCGCTGCTTCGATCAAGAGCGCAGTCGCCGTTCCGAACTCGCCGCCGGCGGAGAAGCCCTGCAACAGCCGCGCGAACACGATCACGAGCGGCGCGCCGATCCCGATTGCCGAGTATGGCGGCGCTATCGCGAGCAGCAGAATGCCGATGGTCATCATCGCGATGACCAACGTGAGCGCCGCCTTGCGCCCCGCGCGATCCGCATAAAGACCCAGCACGATGCCGCCGACCGGCCGCATCACGAACGCGACGCCGAAGGTCGCGGTGGTCAGCAAAATGGATGAGTAGTCGCTATAGCTCGGAAAGAACAAGCGGGCGATGACGACAGTCATGAAACCGAACACGGTGAAGTCGTACCACTCCAGCGCATTGCCGATGACCGCGGCCGCGACGGCGCGCGCATTCAATGGTCTGCCTGCCATGCGAATCCCTTTGGTTTGTCGATCATTGGGTTTCGTGCCATCGGACGGACCCCCGTTGGCCGCGTCGTGCGCGTATCGCCCGGCGCATCGAATGCATTTGCTCAGGCGAGGCGTAAGGCTGAATTTGCCTTGGCGAGTGTAAAGACCATGCGTTTGCTTATCAAGCGGCTACAACGCAAAACGCGCCGGGCAATGCCGCCAGGCGCGTTCGTCGTCCAACGAGGGAAGCTCAGGCCTTCTTTACATACGCGCCGCACCAGCCCTTCGAGGCGACCTGCTTGTTCGCGAACATCGGACACGGCGCGTAGGCATCGGCGGCCTTGCCTTGATAGAACTGGCAGTTGCCGCAGTCTTCGCCGGCGGCGTACTTGGCGAACTTGGCCTTATCGACCTTGGTCGCGTCTTCCTTGTAGCCGAGCGCCTTGGCGGTGGGATCGTTTTCGTCGACCTTCGGTGCGTCGGCGAAAGCGGCTTTCGAGCCGAGCGCGAACGTCGATGCAACGCCCACGCTGGTGATGAGAAACGTACGACGAGATGCCTTCATGGTGACTCGCTCCATGTTGTATTGGGGGAAAACGCCGTTCTGACGACGGCGATGCCCGAGCATAACAATCCGGAAGCGAATCGATGAAGCCAAATGTTATAGATAAGAACCCGGGGGAATCGCGGCTAACGCATCATGTCCGCCACGCGCTCGGCGATGGCGAGTGAAGCCGTCAGTCCGGGCGATTCGATACCGAACAGATTCACGAGCCCCGGCACGCCATGCGCGGACTTGCCTTGAATCATGAAGTCGGCGGCTGCCTGCCCCGGACCCGAGAGCTTCGGCCTGATGCCCGCGTAGGCTGGCTGCAGCGCGTCGTCAGGCAGACCCGGCCAATACGCACGAATCGCGGCGTAGAAGGAATCGGCGCGGCGCGGATCGACATCGTAATTGAGCGACTGCACCCATTCGACATCAGGACCGAACTTGGCTTGGCCGCCCATGTCGACGGTCAGATGCACGCCGAGTCCCGCTTCATTGGGCATCGGATAGATGAGCCGTTCGAACGGTGCGCGCCCGCTCACGCTGAAGTAGTTGCCCTTCGCGAAGTAGAGCGGCGGCACGTGACGATCGTCGAGACCGCGAATCTTGCTGGCGATCCTGTTCGCGTGAAGCCCCGCGCTGTTGATCAGAAACGACGCCCGAAAGCGCGCCGGGGCATCGCCGCCGGTCTCTACGATAAAGCAGCCCTCGCGCGCGTCGATGGCGGCCACCGGCGTATGAAACACGATGTTCGCGCCGTGATTCTCGGCATCTCCTTGTAGCGCCAGCATGTACTGGTGACTGTCGACAATTCCCGTACTCGGCGACCACACCGCCTCGACGCACGTCAGTTGCGGCTCCATCTCCGCCGCCTGTGCGCCGCTGATCCGCACGAGACCTTCCACGCGATTTTCCAGGCCCTTCTGTTCGATGCCCGCAAGCTGCGGAATCTGATTGCGCGCCGTGGCAACGAGCAGCTTGCCGCATTGCCGATGCGGCACGCCATGCTCGCGGCAGTATTCGTACAGCATTTCGCGCCCACGCACGCACAGCTCGGCTTTCTGCGATCCACGCGGATAGTAGATGCCCGCGTGAATCACTTCGCTGTTCCGCGAACTGGTGCCAATGCCGATCGCCTCGCCCGCTTCCAGCACGATCACTTCGCGCCCGCGCATCGCCAGTTGCCGCGCAATCGCAAGCCCAACCACGCCCGCGCCGATTACCATGCACTCGATCCGATCCATGTCCGTTCCGTCGCAAGATAGCTCGCAACCATTCTACGTTCTTGACTATTGCGAGTTGCACAACAAACGCATGGCAATTGAACCGAATTACGGAGCAATGCAGAAAAAGGCATGAAACTGGCCGTCCGATGACAAAAAAGCCATGTTTCCATGGCTTTTTTGGCAATTCCAAAAATTCGTGCGCTTTAAAAACCGATCGCTTTCTTGCGCGAATTACGGTCGAGCTGGATATCGCGCGCCTCGACGTGATGCCGTCCGTCGATACGCGCGTTGCCAAACGCGTTGAGCATCGCGCGCCGCATGCCGCGTGGCGAGGCTTGCGTGAGCGCATCGAGCGGGGCATCGCCGAGCGTTTCGGGAAAGCGCCGGCCCCACGCGTGCGTCGTGCGGATGTCGTCGTAAATCGCCTGCGCGATACGACGCGCGCCGTCGCGATCCGGCGCGGGAATCTCGTAGACGTTCATGCGGTTCATGATCGGCTCGGGAATGGCGCGCGCGTCGTTGGCCGTTGCAATCCACACGACGTTGCCCGCGTTGATCGGCACTTCCGCGAATTCGTCGATAAAAGTCTGCGCCGTGTCGTGTTCGAGCAACGCGTAAAGCGCGCCGAGCGGATCGTATTGCGCGTCGCCGGTGGCCTTGTCGATTTCATCGACGGTAATGACGGGGTTCGCAAAGCTGCCGTTCACAAGGGCGTCGAACACCTTGCCTGGCTTGGCGTTGCGCCATTGCGACGACGCGCCCGAGAGAATCCATCCGGCGGTGAGCGAACTCATCGCCACGTAATGCGACGTGGTCCCGAGCATTCGCGCAAGCTGCTTCGCAAAATGCGTCTTGCCGATGCCGGGTTCGCCGAGCAACAGCATTGGCATGAGTTCGAGGCGGTCCTCGGTTTCGAGGCACAGCGCGATCTGCTTGCGAATGTCGTCGAGCGGCTCCTCGAAGTTCGGCAGGGAAGCCGCAAGGTCGTCGATGCACGGCATGCGATTCGGCTTCACGCAGAAGCGCAGATTGCCGACCTTGAGCATCTTCTCGTAAGTAGCGCGCAGGGCGTCGCTTGCGCCTTCGGACAAGTCGTTGAGCGCGGTTTCCACGTCGTCGAGACTGTAGACCTTGCTGAACGATGCCACCGCCAGTTCCTGTTTCACCACGGCTGTCGTCATGTCACACCCCGTCATTGTTTTGGTCGACAAAGCCAGTGTAGCGACGACAAAACACCACGCAAGCGAGCAGTCTCGCGGGTCTGCTGCCAATTCCGCCGCGTAGCGCAGGCGCGAGTATCATCGTTCGTCCCACGTGTGAGCGTGCCGCGAGCGGGTTCGAAACGTGCTGTTTTTCTGCGGCGTTTTTCCAACCTGGCTGCGAAGTGTTTTGTGCGGCCTCATATGTCGGGTTTTGGTAAGGATTCTGGCTGAACCGTAGCCGTGCAGCCCGGTCAGAATCAAGTCGCCGAGGAAACGCCGATCCAGCGGCTTTTCGCCCAAGCAGATCACGCGCAAAAGCGAAACGCCGCCATCCGAACCGCCCGTGCGCCGGAGAAGCCTTCAATGCAAAGAACAACACGAACCGTCTTGCCGTTCCCCTTTCGATTTGCGCTTGCTGCGAGCGCGTGCCTCGTGGTGGTATCGGCGGGACCTGCCTGGGCGCAGTCCAGCACGCCGCAGCCTGTCGACTGGGAGTTGCAGGTCGTGCGCGACGGTCAGCAAATCGATTCGTTTTCCGCCACGACGAATGTCGGCCAGGCGCGCACCGATACGCATCACAACATCACGCAGAATCAGGTCGGCTGTGCGAATCAGCCAGCGGGCGACATCGATCTCACGCGCACCATCACCGTTTCGCCGACGCACGCGAGCGCCGACGACATCACGCTCGCCATCGACGCTCAGGAAACGCTTCAGGATGATTCCTCGCGGAGCACGGCGGCCGGCTGCAAATTGCCGCCGGTGCCGCGTCAGGTGAGCGGATCGCATCCGGGGCTCGTGCTGAAGCCCGGCGAATGGGGCGAATGGAAGATCGTCGACAGCAATCCGACGCTGCTGTATCGAGTGCGCGCGAGCATGGCTTCGGCACCAGCAACGCAATGACGGCCTTCGTGACATAAAGTAGAGAGGCCGCGTCACCACACAACGAACGCATGCGAAACCCAGAACATCTTCCGCCAGGTCCATCCACGCACAACGGCACGCCGGACTTCACCGCCGTAAGCTGGAATCTCCACAAGGGCCGCTCACCGCTCGGACTGCGCGCCTGGAACGCCATGCAGCGGTGGGTTCAGACCACCAACGCCGACGTCTATTTTCTCCAGGAAGCGATGGCGCGGCGCATGCCGCAGCCCGTGCTCGCAAGCGGCTTCGGCAACCCGCTTGCAGCGCCGCTCGACGATGTCTGGCATTGCCAGGCCACCGAAATCGCCACCGCGCTCGAATTGCAGATCGCCCTCGGGCCGAACGTGTTCAAGCCGTCGTGGCGGCACGGCAACGCCATCTTGTCGCCGCATCCGCTGGATCTGTCCGGGCGCTGGGACATCTCGGCGCATCGCTTCGAAAAGCGTGGCTTGCTGGTCGCGCGCGCCACTTTCGCCGGCAAGGCCATCACGCTCTTGTGCGCGCATCTGGCGCTCACGCGTTCCGCGCGTCTGCGTCAGATGAACTGGATCGCGCACTGGATTGCGAAGGAAGCGCCGGAAGGCCCGCTCGTGCTGGCAGGCGATTTCAACGACTGGCGCAACGATTCCGTGCCGCTCTTTCGCGAACTCGGCATGAGCGAGGTCGCGACGATGCTCGGCGAATCCGGCCGCACCTTTCCGGCGTTCTCGCCCGCGCTCGCGCTCGACAAGATGTTCGTGCGCGGTCTTAAGCCTGTCGAATGGCTCGTGCCGACGCAGGACACCGCATGGCTGTCCGATCACTTGCCGTATATGGCGAGACTGCGCGTCGAGGAATGAGGCGGCGTTAGCCGAGCAGCGCTTCCAGAGCGTCGATGGAAACTGGCTTGGTGAGGTGATGATCGAAGCCGGCATCGATCGAATTCTGGCGATCCGCGTCGCTGCCGTAACCGGTCAGCGCGAGCAGCAAGGCGTCGCGCGTGACGGGGCGCTTGCGCATCTCGCGCGCCACGTCGAAGCCGTTCATGCCCGGCAGACCGATATCGAGCAGCACCACGTCGGGTTTGAAATCGTCGATGGACTGCAACGCGCGCGGACCGTCGTGCTCCGTGCGCACTTCGTGGCCCAATGCTTCGAGCAGCATCGACATGGCAAGCGCGGCGTCCTCGCTGTCGTCGACAATCAGAATGCGCCGGCTCGACGCCGCGCCGCCGGTCGCTTCGGCGGTGGTGTTCATGCGTGTCCTCGTACATTTTCAAGATGGCGAGGCGACTGTAGCACAACGCCCGAGCCTGATGAAATGAGGGCGCAAGGCAGCATGCGACAGCTCTGCTATCGTGGACTTTTTCCGCGCACGCCGGCGTTCCCATGTTCGATCTCTTCGACGACATTCCCAAACCCGATATCGTGTGGCACCCGGACTGGATCGACTCCGACGCCGGTTCCGATCTCATGGGCGAGCTGATCGCGGAAGTAAGCTGGCAGCAGGACACGATGAACACGCCCCGCGGCCGTTTGCCGCTGCCGCGCCTGACCGCGTGGCAAGGCGAGCCGGATGCCGTCTATGTCTACTCGGGCATCCGCAACGTGCCGCAGCCGTGGACGCCCGCCGTCGCCCGGTTGCGCGATGCCGCTCAGGACGTGTGCGCCGCGCGTTTCAACAGCGTGCTCCTCAACCGTTATCGCACGGGGCTCGACAGCATGGGCTGGCACGCCGACAAGGAACGCGAGCTCGGGCCCGAGCCGGTGATCGCGTCGGTGAGTCTTGGCGCCACGCGTGCATTCGAATTCCGCCACGCGCGCACGCATGCCACGCACGCGCTCGCGCTGACGCACGGCAGCCTGCTCGTGATGCGCGGACGCACGCAGCTCGAATGGGTGCATCGCGTGCCGAAGGAGCCGGGCGCGCGCGGCGAACGCATCAACTTGACGTTTCGCTGGGTCGACGCATCGAAGCGGCGTTGAACTTCAGGGTCGCCGCGCGACGAAATCGATCTCGACGAGCGCATCGCGCGCAAGGCCCGTCACGCCGATGCACGTGCGCGCCGGCAGCGGCTTCGGCAGAAAGTAGGAGCGGTACACGGCGTTCATCGCGTCGTAGTCGCGCTTGAACTCGGTGAGGAAGATGCGCGCGCTCACCACGCTGTCGAGCGTGAGGCCGAGTCCCGTCAGCACCAGGATCAGGTTATCCATCACGCGGCGCGTCTGCGCGGCGACGCCCTCGGGCAGCGGGGCGTTGTCGTCGTTGGGGTCGGTCGGCATTTGGCCGGTGAGGAAAACCCAGCCGTCGGCTTCTGCCGCGTGGGAGAACGGGCCGACAGGCGTCGGCGCGGCATCGATCATCGAGAATTTGGGACGGTGGTTCACGTTGTCTCCTTGCAAGCAACCGGCACGTTAGCCCGCCAAAATATCCCGCGCGCGTCCGGACCTTTGATGCGAAGATGCAGCGTCCCTTCCAGTCCTGTTTCTTCGCGATGCTTCCTCAACCCATTCTCATCGATGCCGTCGTCCGCATGCTCGTCGCGGTGGCGATCGGCTGCATCATCGGCGTCGATCGCGATCTGCACGGCAAACCGACCGGCATGAAGACGCTCGGGCTCGTGTCGCTAGGTGCATGCATCGCGACCATGTGTGCGCTCGGATTTGCCACCGAGCCGCTCGCGCACAACACCGAAGTCTCGCGGGTGGTGCAAGGCATCGTGACGGGCATCGGCTTTCTGGGCGCGGGCGTGATCATTCAGAATCCGCGCGAGAACCGCATTCGCGGGCTGACCACGGCGGCTTCCATCTGGGTGACGGCGGCCGTGGGCATTCTGTGTGGGCTCGGCGTATGGAGTCTCGCGCTGATCGCCACGGTGATCCTCATCGTGCTGCTGACGGTTGGGCGGATCATCGAGAAAGGCTTGCTGAAGCGCTGGATGCGCAAGCCGCCGAGTCAACGTCCGGCGGGTATTGGCGAGGAAGAGTGACTGGCGGAGTTGCCTGTGCGCGTCGGCGCACTCTCGCATCATTGAAAAAGCAACGCGGCGCAACCTTGCGGCCCGCCGCGTTTCCAGGCGCAGAAAGTCGATGCGCTTACCAGCCGTGATGTTCGCGCCAGCGTTGTTCGCGATGCATCTCATGCCGCCAATGACGCTCGCGCTCGTGGCGTCGCCATTCATGTTCGCGCCAGCGTTCATCGCCGTAGCCGTATCCGTATGCGGGCTGCACGTAGACCGGCTGGGCCTGCGCATAAACCGGCACGCCGACGCCTACCGCGACATCGACATGCGCCGATGCAGCCGTCGATACCGCCAAACCCCCGAGTCCTGCCAACGCGATTGCCACAGTTGCAAGCTGCTTCTTCATGTCGCCTTCTCCTTGCCCCGATTGCGTGATGTCGAGTGCAGTCTAGAAGGCGATTCCTGACACAGGTGCAACAGACCCGCGAGAAAGGTAACGTCAGGTAACGGTCAAGTCAGAGCAAGCGTTTGCCTGCTTCGTCGATAACCACTTCGCCGTCTTCCTTTGCAAAAGGTCCTTTTTGCGGCTCCGGCAAAAGATCGATCACGAGTTCGGATGGACGGCACAGTCGCGCGCCTTTCGGGGTATCGACGAAGGGACGATTGATGAGGATTGGATGCGCGAGCATGGCGTCGATGAGTTGCTCGTCGGTGAGACTCGTGTCGCCCAAGCCGAGCTCGGCGTAGGGCGTGCCCTTTTCGCGCAGCGCTTCGCGCACGGAAAGCCCGGCGCGCGCGATGAGCGAAGTGAGCGTCGCGCGATCCGGCGGCGCGGTCAGATACTCGACGACTTTCGGCTCGATGCCCGCATTGCGGATCAGCGCGAGTGTGTTGCGCGAGGTGCCGCACTTCGGGTTGTGATAGATGATGACAGTCATGTCGGCGATGTCCTTGATGATCACATTCGGCATTCTAGGCCGACCTCACGATGACGCGCACGCCCGGCTTGCGTCAGGCCACCGACCGGATTGCCAGCGATGCAGCAAATACCCTGTTCAATCGCGGCTGCGCGGCCTATAACGAAGTGTGCAATGCGGCATGTCCTGGGTGGATCATCCGCCAGCGGTCTTACTGGCGTTCGTCCCTGTCTGCTTCGCAGTCGCCTTCGAATTGCATATCTACAAGTCCGGCAAGTGGTCGCATGGCAGAAGCCGACCGGAACCGGCCCTGACGCCTCTTCGCGCACTGCCATCGAGTAGAACGCACCGTGGCACGTCGTGTGCGAACGACGGTTCGCTACAACGAATAGCGCGACCCGGCCATTGTCGGTTCGTGCATCTCATTCAAGGAGTCGATATGAAAACACGTCTCGTCGCGACGGCGCTTGCCGCCTCGCTACTGGTGGCTGCTGGCAGCGCCTCGGCGCAGGAAACGTATTACCGCACGGCGCAGGTGCCGGGACAAACCACGGCGGATACCTCGTCGCAACCGGCGATGCAAGGCAGCACGCAAGGCCAAACGGGCGATATGTCGTATGGCGGCGCGCCCGCCTCTCGTGGCGCCACTGGCGCAATCGGCACGACCGGAACCAACGCGGGCATCTCCAAGCCGTGCGTGCGCGGGCCGCCCTGCGACATATTCTTCGGCAACTGAAGCAGCAAGCGCGGCCTGAAAGTTGCGCTAGCATCCGGTGCATGATCCCGTGCGCTCGCATTCTCGTATGCGGGCGCGCTTTCCTTTTCCCTTTGGAACGATCGCCATGCACCGAGACGAATTCCTCGCCCTTCTTCCCGAGGAGGGCTTTCAAGAAGTCGTGACCGTCACGCGCGAGCCGAACGGCGTAATGGATATTCACGCGCATCCCTTCGAAGCCAAGGCGCTAATTGTCGAAGGCGAGATCGCCATCCGCGTTGGCGATGACGAGCGGCTGTATCGCGTCGGCGAGATCTTCCAGCTGTCCGCGAATCTCGAGCATGAAGAACGCTACGGACCGCAAGGCGTGACCTATCTGGTTGGACGCAAGTAAGCCGCATCGGCGAACACACGACATCGAGGACGACATATGGCCACGCGAAAGACGGCGCGGATTCGCGTCGGTATTGGCGGATGGACGTTCGAGCCCTGGCGCGGCACGTTCTATCCGAAGGGACTCGCGCAGAAGCAGGAGCTCGAATACGCGAGCCGCGCGCTCACGACCATCGAGGTGAACGGCACGTTCTATGGCTCGCAAAAGCCCGAGACCTTCGCCAAATGGCGCGATGAAGCCCCGGACGACTTCGTGTTCTCACTGAAGGCGCCGCGTTACGCGACCAATCGCCGAGTACTCGCCGATGCGGGCGAAACCATCGAGCGTTTCTTCAAGAGCGGCTTGCTGGAACTACAGAACAAGCTCGGCCCGATCAACTGGCAATTTGCAGCGACCAAGAAGTTCGATGCCGATGACTTCGGCGCTTTCCTCAAGCTGCTGCCCGCGAAAGTGGAAGGCCGCGCAATTCGTCATGCCGTCGAAGTGCGACACGAGAGTTTCAGCGATCCGGCATTCGTGGCGCTGGCGCGAAAGCATCGCGTGGCGATTGTCGTCGCGGGAGACTCGAAGTATCCGCAAATCGCGGATACGACCGCACCATTCGTCTATGCACGCATCATGGGAACGACAGAGAAGCAGAAGCAAGGTTACTCGAAGGCGGCGCTCGATGGCTGGGCGAGCCGCGCGAAAGAATGGGCGGCGGGTGGCGTGCCTGAGGATATGGCGAGGGCATCGACAAGCGCGGGTGCGAAGGTCGGTTCGCGGGATGTGTTTCTTTACGTCATCAGTGGTTATAAGGAGCGCAATCCCGCTGCGGCAATTGCACTGACCGAACGAATCAATGGGACGACGTAATTTGACTGAGGCGAACGTTCCTCGGGTAGCGACCGGTGACGGTGTCTTTGCCGCTTCGTAGGTAAAGAGCCGTCACCGGATTTATGTCAGTTCCCTTTCACAGGCGGTAGCAGGGTGTTGTAACCAAATGCCGTTCGGCCGATAAGGATCAGTGCAATTCCCAATGTCGCAGCGACGGCGAAGATTACGCCGAAGATTCCAGACGCTTCTTCCCTCGCGACAAAAATGCCCCGCCCCCAAACGAAGCATTTTCGCCGCAGTCCCTTAGATCACTGCCCGCTCATCGCACCATGCAAGGCCTCTTGTTATCGAACTTCCAGTTCGGAATCAGACACTGCATGGCGACGCCATCATCGCGCGCGCCGAGTCCGTGTTGCAGATACAGCGCGTGCGCCTTCTCCACTTCATCCATATCGAGTTCTACGCCTAAACCCGGCTGCTCCGGCACCTTCACCTTTCCGCCCACGATTTGCAGCGGATCTCGCGTCAGACGCTGGCCGTCCTGCCAGATCCAGTGCGTATCGATTGCGGTGATCTTGCCCGGCGCGGCGGCGGCCACATGCGTGAACATCGCGAGCGATACATCGAAGTGGTTGTTCGAATGCGATCCCCACGTAAGACCCCAGTCGTTGCACATCTGCGCGACGCGCACCGAGCCTTGCATGGTCCAGAAGTGCGGATCGGCAAGCGGAATATCAACGGATTGCAACTGGATTGCGTGACCCATCTGCCGCCAGTCGGTCGCGATCATGTTGGTGGCCGTCGGCAGGCCAGTCGCGCGGCGGAATTCGGCCATCACTTCGCGGCCCGAGTAACCGTTTTCCGCGCCGCACGGATCTTCGGCGTAGGCCAGAACGTCGTGCTTGTCGCGACACAGGCGGATGGCTTCGGCAAGCGACCACGCGCCGTTCGGATCGAGCGTCACGCGCGCTTCCGGGAAGCGTTCCGCGAGCGCGGTCGTCGCCTGCATCTCTTCGTCGCCGGATAGCACGCCGCCCTTCAACTTGAAATCGTTGAAGCCGTAGCGCGCCTTCGCGGCCTCGGCCAGACGGACGACCGCTTCCGGTGTCATCGCTTCTTCGGTGCGCAGGCGTTCCCAGTCGTCGCGGCCATCCGCGCCGCTCGCGTACGGCAGGTCCGTCTTGTTGCGATCGCCGACATAGAACAGATAGCCGAGCATCTCCACTTCGTCGCGCTGCTGCCCTTCGCCGAGCAACGCCGCGACCGGCACGCCCAGATGCTGACCGAGCAAATCGAGCAGCGCCGCTTCGAGCGCGGTGACGGCGTGGATGGTCGTACGCAAGTCGAACGTCTGCAGGCCGCGGCCGCCCGCGTCGCGATCCGCGAATTGCGTGCGCACGCGGTTCAGCACCGCCTGCATGTTGCCGATAGATTGCCCGACGACGAGCGCGCGCGCATCGTCGATCGTCTTGCGGATGCTCTCGCCGCCCGGGACTTCGCCGACGCCCTGATTGCCCGCGCTATCGGTGAGGATCACGATGTTGCGCGTGAAGAACGGCCCGTGCGCGCCACTCAGGTTCATGAGCATGCTGTCACGGCCCGCGACCGGTACGACGCGCAGGTCGGTGACTTTGGGTGTGGCGTTCGCTTGAGGTGCTTGAGTGGACATGGTCGGAGCTTCGTTGGGTTGGTTTGCGCTGCGCTTGCTTTCGCGCGAGAGCACATTGAGTCGCGGCACCGATGGCACGCGGAGAACCAAGACGATGTCTCGCGCGTCGCAACGCCGGTATTCATGAAAGTGATGTAGCGCGTCTTCGTCGTCTTTCCGCGCAATATACGATCAGCGGTTCGCGCGCGTTATGTGACATGCAGAAGCACGCCGTCATCGTTATACGTTGTCAGATGACATGGTATCGCGAGTCGGCTTGAACACCAATTCGGCGTTTACCCTGTCACGCTTGAGTCCTTTCTACAAGCCCTTTAGAGCCCCTCGATCCTTCCAGCGGTCCAAATCGGCAAAGGTTAATTAAGACGTCCGACAACTAATAGCGAGTGCGCCCGCGTCGAGCCTCACGGCAAGGGCCAAGCTCCAACGAGCCAGCCAAAAACAAAAGCCGGCGAACGCCGGCTTGTCGACGACAGTTGAACCAGCGTCTTACTTCTTTTCCTGCCCAATCTCATGATTCGCCATGATCTCCAGCGCGCGAACCATTCCCGAGTGATCCCACGCCTTGCCGCCATGCGCGCTGCACGAGTTGAACAACTGCTGACACGTCGCCGTGTTCGGCAGCGACACGCCAAGCGACTGCGCGGTCGCCAGTGCCAGATTCAAGTCCTTCTGATGCAATTCGATCCGGAAGCCCGGATTGAACGTGCGCTTGGTCATGCGCTCGCCGTGCACTTCGAGAATGCGTGACGACGCGAAGCCGCCCATTAGCGCGGTGCGAACCTTCTCGGCATCGACGCCGGCCTTCGACGCCAGCAGCAGCGCTTCGCCGACTGCTTCGATGGTTGCCGCGACGATCACCTGATTCGCCACCTTGCAGACCTGCCCGGCGCCCACTTCGCCGATCAGCGAGATGTTCTTGCCCATCATGTCGAAGTACGGCTTGACCTTGTCGAAGGTCGCCTGCGCGCCGCCGACCATGATGGTGAGCGATGCCGCCTTCGCGCCGACTTCACCGCCGGAAACGGGCGCATCGAGGTAATCCGCGCCGCGCTCGCGCACCTTCGCCGCGAACTCGCGCGTGGCGATGGGTGAGATCGAGCTCATATCGACGACGATCTGACCCGCGCGCAAGTTCTGCGCGACGCCGTTCTCGCCGAACAGCACGCGCTCTACGTCGGGCGTGTCCGGCACCATCAGGAAAATGATGTCGGCCTGGGCGGCGACATCCGCCGGGCTATCGCACGCCTTGGCGCCCGCGCCGGTCAGATCGGCGGGCACGCCGCTGCGCGTGAATGCTGCGAGTTCGACGCCGTTCTTGAGGAGATTGGCGGCCATGGGATTGCCCATGATGCCCAGTCCGATAAAGCCTGCCTTTTGCATTGTGTCGCTCCTTGGTCGGTTTTCAGATTCGATTCTCGAAGTCAGCCGCGGGTCTTGCCACCCGCGCAGCTTACTCCTGGATGAAGTGCCTCTTCACGCCCTGCGCGGCGTTCCTGAGTAGCCCCAGGTCGGCGCAGACCGCGACCATCGTGCAGTCCAGCGCGAGATAGCGCTCGGCTTCCTGCTGCACGGGCGCGAGAATGCCGCTCGACTTGCCAGCCGCGTGCACGCGTTCGAAGACATGTTTGATGGCGGCTTGTACGTCCGGATGATTCGCATTGCCGAGATGTCCGTACGATGCCGCGAGATCCGAAGGCCCGACGAAGAGCGCATCGACGCCGTCGACGGCCGCGATTTCGTCGATGGCTTCGACGGCCGCGCGGCTTTCGATCTGCACCGCGACGGCGATGTTGTCGTTGGCCAGGTCGAAGTAATTGGGCACCGTGCCATACCGGTTGCCCCGATGCCCGACCGACACGCCGCGAATGCCCTGCGGCGGATAGCGTGTGGATGCCACGGCGCGGCGAGCGTCGTCGGCGCTATCGACGAACGGAACGAGAAAGTTGACGAAGCCCGCGTCGAGCAAGCGCTTGATGGCGACGGCGTCGTTGGCCGGTGGCCGCACCACGGGCGCACTGACGCTGTCTTTTAGCGCCATATGCTGCGGAATCAGCGTGATGGAATCGTTGGGCGCGTGCTCGGCGTCAAGCAGAATCCAGTCGAAGCCGACAACGCCGAGCAATTCCGCGACGATAGGACTGGCAAGCGACGTCCAGCATCCAATCACTTTCTTGCGTGCGAGAAGCGCCGCCCGGAAGGTATTGGGCAAAGCTTGATAAGGTGCCGTTGATGACATGGTGTCTCCTTGAGCGACTGTCTTTCGATGAGAAGCCGGTGTCTGAGATTGCAAATGTCATCAGACGTCTTAACACAGGGTACTGTGTTTTCATCCAGATTAGACAGCGGAGTTAACCCTTAATCCTTTTTGCGGCGACGTTTAAAGCGGTATCGTTAAGCGCGACAAGTTATATGACATCCTATTTGTTAAGCGCTGCGAGCGCTGGAATCGCCGAGTTGACGAACGAACGGCGTGACGACAAGATGCGTTGTCTGACATCCAAGTTACAGGCGCTGCCCACGGCGCAGACAAGATGTCCGACCACACCATTCTTCCCAACATCAAAAGAACATGGCGAGTCTGACCGATAAAGTTGTCACCACGTTGTTCGAGGAAATCGAGCGTGGCGTTCTGCGACCTGGCGACCGGATTCCGACCGAAGCCGCGTTGATGAAGCAACTGTCGGTGAGCCGGTCGGTGGTGCGCGAAGCGGTGTCGCGGTTGCAGGCTGCGAATGTCGTCGAGACGCGGCATGGCGTCGGCACTTTCATTCTGGCGCCGTCCGGGCGCGAGACCGTTCGCTTACCGGGCGTCGAGTTGTCGAACCTGCTGGACATCATGGCGATCATCGAGTTTCGCATCGACCTGGAAGGCGCTGCCGCGGCGCTCGCCGCGGGACGCCGTACGGAGCAGCATCTGAAACAGATTGCCGCGACGCTCAGAAACTTCGAGGATCAACTGACGAGCGGCAGCACAGATGTTCTCGAACACGACGTCGAGTTTCATCTGCAAATTGCGCGGGCAAGCGGCAACCGATATTTCTACGACGTCCTGAGCCAGATGGGCCGAGGCGTGAGTCCGCGCACGCGGCTTGGCCGGGCGGAGTTGGCAGAGCTGGATCAGATCGAACGCCTGCGCAATGTTCTGAGTGAACACAAGGCGATTTATCGGGCGATCGTGCGTCAGGACAGCGACGATGCACGCGCAGCAATGCGCCTGCATCTGAGCAACAGCCGTGAGCGGTTGAAAGACGTGCATGCGTCGGCTGCGGTCTGACATCGCACGGGTTTTGGGCAGCGCGCCTCGTCTGTCTAAGTTAACAAAAGGATTCGTATGTATACGTAGTAATAGTTAACAAGCACGAGACGTTTCAGTGGATAAGTACCGTCGTGCTTTTCCGATCAACGAGTTGGCGATTTAACAAGTCCGGTATGGCGAGCGCGTTTGCGGATGGAAGCTGGGACAACTTTCGGTGTTTGCGGGTTAACGCGAAGTTATCCAGAAACCGCCAACAGACGAACAGTCGAGCTGTTGACAGGGTTGTCCACAGGCGTCAGGCCACGCGCACCTGGTTGGTCGAGATCGTCTTAGTCATGGCGTCGAGGGTTTCGACGGTTATCGGCAGGTTGTCGGCGTAGCGTTTGAAGTCCGATGCGATGGCCGCGATTCGATCGATGGAGCGCGCAGCGACACGTGGCGCGATGCCGGTCTTGCTGGCGAGCTTCATGAGATGCTCGCGCGTCACGGCCTCGCCTCTCCGCAGACATTCATTTGATGCTCGCCGCCCGGACCTGAATTAAACGTGAGGTCGTACGCGGGTGAAACTGCCAGCGGCCATGCGCGTGCATCACGAAGGAAAAGTTCTTGGCGTAATCGTCGCGAATGTCGAAGACGACGTTGAACACGCATCGCTCGAAGGCCTGAAGTACTTCGCGTACATCGCGCGTCATGAACTGCATGAGTCGCAAGAGCGTGACGTAGTGCATCTGAGGGACGCGAAAGTCGGCGTGCGCCACGCCGGCTGCCGTACGCATGGGGACCCGCATGCAGCTCGCGATCGAATCGTTCGATACCAAAGGCGGCCATGGAATCGCCGAGATCGAAATAAGCCGTGACGGGCATTCGTAGTTCGCACGCAGTTGCAATGGCGCCGTACATGGCCTCGACCGCGCAGACTTCCTTGTGATCGGAGCGCGGCTTGAGTTCGAAAGGGAGATCCAGATTGTCGGCAAGGCCCAATATGCCATTGCGACGCGGATAAAAGAATCGAGCGACCCTTGTCCGCCGCGTTCGATATCGCGCAGTGCGCGCGTTGTTATGCCGGCGCGGCTTGCCACGTCTTTACTGTTGGAGATTTTGCGCAAGGCGGTGAGCGCGCAGGCGCTGGCCTGATTCCTCCGAAATCTCAGCTGAGCTTGCTAAGTAAAAGCGCATTTTTTGCCGGTTAAATGCAAAAAATGACGCTTACCGGCGTTGTTTTACCGCTTAGAGAAGGGTGCCACTTGTTTCAGGATATGCCCATCCAACAAAAACGCCCCCGAAGGGGCGCTTTACAAAACTCGCGACGGCATCAACCCCAACTTCACTCCACCGTCACCGACTTCGCCAAGTTCCGCGGCTTATCCACATCCGTCCCACGCGCACAAGCGGTGTGATACGAAAGCAACTGCAGCGGCACCACATGCAAAATCGGCGAGAGCGCGCCGTAATGCTCGGGCATGCGGATGACGTGAATGCCCGCCTCACTGACGATGCGTGTATCCGCATCCGCGAACACATAAAGCTCACCGCCGCGTGCCCGCACTTCCTGCATGTTCGACTTGAGCTTTTCAAGCAGCGTATCGTTCGGCGCGACGGTCACGACCGGCATCGCCTCGGTTACCAGCGCGAGCGGCCCGTGCTTCAGTTCGCCCGCCGGATAAGCCTCCGCGTGGATATACGAAATCTCCTTGAGCTTCAACGCGCCTTCCAGCGCGATCGGATAATGCAGCCCGCGCCCGAGGAAAAGCGCATTCTCCTTGCGCGCGAATTCCTCCGACCACGCGATGATCTGCGGCTCCAGCGCCAGCACGCTATTCAACGCCGCCGGCAAGTGACGCAACTGACCGAGATAAGCCGCTTCCTGCTTTGCATCGACGAAACCGCGCAGCTTACCGAGCGTCACCGCCAGCACGAACAAGCCGACGAGCTGCGTCGTGAACGCCTTCGTCGACGCCACGCCAATCTCCGTGCCCGCATGCGTCAGGAACGCGAACTCGGTCTGTCGCACCATCGCGCTCGTCGCGACGTTGCAGACCGCGAGCGTGTGCTTGTGGCCGAGCGATTGCGCGTGCTTGAGCGCGGCGAGCGTGTCGGCGGTTTCGCCCGATTGGGATACCACCACGACCAACGCTTTCGGATTCGGCACCGACTCCCGATACCGATACTCGCTCGCAATCTCGACCTGCGTCGGAATCTTCGCGATCGATTCGAGCCAGTACTTCGCCGTCAAACCCGCGTACGAACTCGTGCCGCACGCCAGAATGAGCACGCTGTCGATTTCCGCGAACACCTCGCCGGCCGTCGCGCCAAATAGCTCCGGGTCGAAGTGATCGGCTTGCGGAATCGTGTCGGTGATAGCGCGCGGCTGCTCGAAGATTTCCTTCTGCATGAAATGGCGATACGGCCCAAGCTCCACGGCGCCGCCGTACGCCGTCACCACGCGCACTTCGCGCTTCGCGGGCAGACCCGCCCGATCGAAAATCTTCACGCCATCGAGCGAAAGTTCGACGACATCGCCTTCTTCGAGGAACGAGAAACGGTCCGTGCTGCCCGCAATGGCGAGCGCATCGGACGCGAGGAAGTTCTCGCCATCGCCCAGACCGACGACGAGCGGCGAACCCTGCCGCGCGCCCACCACCGTATGCGGCTGATCCTTATGAATGACCGCGATGGCATACGCGCCATGCAATTGCGCGACGGCTTCGCGCACGGTCTGGAACAGATCACCGCGATACATGCTGTGAATCAGATGCGCGATGACTTCGGTATCCGTCTGCGATACGAACTCGTAGCCCTTGCCGCGCAGCATCTCGCGCAACGCCTCGTAGTTCTCGATGATGCCGTTATGCACGAGCGCCACGGTATCGCGCGAAAAGATGGGATGTGCGTTGTCGGTGACGGGCGCGCCATGCGTGGCCCAGCGCGTGTGCGCAATGGCCGTCATGCCGGCGAGTCCCGATTGCTTCACCTGTTCGTCGAGATCGGCCACGCGGGCGACGCTGCGCGCGCGGCGCGGCTCGCCGTTGCTCAATACGGCGACGCCACACGAGTCGTAGCCGCGATATTCGAGGCGTCGCAGGCCTTCGACGAGCACCGGGACGATATTACGTTGCGCAACCGCGCCGACAATTCCACACATGGCGTTGATCCTTTCAGACTTAGTTTCGT
The DNA here is from genome assembly GCF_031450995.1 of Caballeronia sp. LP006. Lineage (NCBI taxonomy): Bacteria > Pseudomonadati > Pseudomonadota > Betaproteobacteria > Burkholderiales > Burkholderiaceae > Caballeronia > Caballeronia sp. LP006. Next base: position 215,507 of record NZ_JARTVW010000005.1, read on the forward strand.
GCGCGCGCCGCAATGCAGTCCGCGCGCGTTGTTCAGACCTTCTTCGCCTTGACCGGGCGAACGTAGCCCGGCTTGCTGACCTGCACTTTCTCGTTCAGCACGAGTTCGCCTTCGCCGACATCCTTCCACACGGTCGTGCCCGCCGCGATGGTCACGCCGCGACCTACGCGCACGGGCGCGACGAGCTGCGTATCCGAGCCGACGAACACGTCGTCTTCGATGATCGTGCGATGCTTGTTCGCGCCGTCGTAGTTACAGGTGATGGTTCCGGCGCCGACATTTACCCGCGCGCCGATGTCCGCGTCGCCGATATAGGTCAGGTGGTTCGCCTTGGAACCGTGGCCTAGCACCGCGTTCTTCACTTCGACGAAGTTGCCGACATGCGCTTCGTCGCCAAGCACCGCGCCCGGACGCAGCCGCGCATACGGCCCGAGCACGACATTCGCGCCGGTCTTGCCGCCTTCGATATGCGTGTACGCGTCCACGCGCGCGCCTGTGCCGATGGTGGCATTGCGAAGCACGCAGTTCGGACCGATGGTCACGTCATCCGCCAGCGTCACGCGGCCTTCGAAGACGCAATTCACGTCGATGAAAACGTCCGCGCCGCATTCGAGCGTGCCGCGTACGTCGATGCGGGCCGGGTCCGCGAGCGTCACGCCCGCTTCGAGCAGCGCGTAAGCCACGTTGCGCTGATGCACGCGCTCCAGTTCCGCCAGCTGAATCTTGCTGTTCACGCCGAGCGTTTCCCATTCGGCATCGGGCTGCGCCGTCACCACTTCGACGCCCGCTTCGATGGCGCGCTCGACTACATCGGTGAGATAAAACTCGCCCTGCGCGTTGTTGTTCTTAAGCGACGCGAGCCACGCTTCGAGCGTGCGCGTGGGCGAAACGACAATGCCCGTGTTGATCTCCGCGATCCGCCGCTCTTCCTCGCTCGCATCTTTTTGTTCGACGATTTTCTGCACGGAACCGCTGGCATCGCGCACGATCCGGCCGTAGCCGGTCGGATCAGCCACCGTTACCGTCAGCACGCCGTAGCGTTCGCCGCCGGCAGCATCGAGCAGGCGTTGCAACGTGCTTGCGCGCGTGAGCGGCACGTCGCCGTAGAGCACGAGCGTCGGCACGGAGGGATCGAGCAGCGGCAGCGCCTGTTGCACCGCGTGGCCCGTGCCGAGTTGCTTGTCCTGGACGGCGAACTGCACGTCGGGCGCGCCGACGGCTTCGCGCACTTTCTCCGCGCCGTGACCGATCACCACGACGAGCCGCGTTGGCGAAAGCGTGCGCGCCGTGTCGATGACATGCGCGAGAAGCGGCTTGCCCGCCAGCGGATGAAGGACCTTCGGCAGAGCGGAGCGCATGCGCTTGCCCATGCCGGCAGCCAGAATCACGATGTTCATTGACGGATTTCTTGCGAAGAATGGTTGCGGCCAATATAGCACGCAGGCCTTTTGACGCAGTGCGGTAAATGCCACGCTGCGCCTTGTCGGGAAAGGCTCAAAGGTCGTCGAACTGCACGATTGAAATCGCGTTTGCCGGCCCGGACGGTTCGCTCGCGCACGGTTCTTCGTCGAAGGCAATATCGCCGTTTGCGTCCGCCTCGCCCGTCGCGCGCAATCCGGCGAACGGAAAGAGCTTGTGATCCATCAAATGCGACGGCACGACATTGGTCAGCGCGTTGAACATGTTGGTTACTCGACCGGGAAAACGCTTGTCCCAATCGCGCACCAGCGCCTTCATTTCCGCGCGCTTCAAGTTGGGCTGACTGCCGCACAGATTGCACGGGATGATCGGAAACTCGCGCAACTCGGCGTATTTTTCCAGATCGGTTTCCTTCACGTAGGCAAGCGGGCGAATCACGATGTTCTTGCCATCGTCCGATTGCAGCTTGGGCGGCATGCCCTTCAGCTTGCCGCCATAAAACATGTTGAGCAACAGCGTTTGCAGAATGTCGTCGCGATGATGCCCGAGCGCGATCTTGGTCGCGCCCAGTTCGCCCGCCACGCGGTACAGAATGCCGCGCCGCAGCCGCGAGCACAGCGAACACGTCGTCTTGCCTTCCGGCACCAGCCGCTTGACGATGCTGTACGTATCCTGGTTCTCGATATGAAACGGAATGTCGAGCTTGCTCAGATATTCGGGCAGCACATGCTCCGGAAATCCCGGCTGCTTCTGATCCAGATTGACGGCCACGAGTTCGAAGTTGATCGGCGCGCGCTCGCGCAGGCGCATGAGAATTTCGAGCATCGCGTAACTGTCCTTGCCGCCGGACAGACACACCATGACCTTGTCGCCTTCCTCGATCATGTTGAAGTCGCCGATCGCCTCGCCGACTTGCCGCGCGAGCCGCTTGAAGAGCTTGTTGTTCTCGTAGGCTTCCTTCTGCTGACGGCGCGTCAGCGCTTCGCGCGCGGGCTTTTGCTCGTCGGGCGCTTGCAGTGTCTCGGGCGCGTTCATGCTCGTTCCTCTTTGATACGGAAGACTTCGACGCCCACCGCGTCGCAGTCGGGATACACGTCGGGTTTTTCTGTCGATACCACCACGGCCCGCACATTCGGATGCGCGAGCAGCGCGGCGGCGACATCGTCGCAGAGTGTTTCCTGCAGATGGATGTGGCCGCGCTTCACGCGCTCGGCGATGGTCGAGCGCATGAAGTCGTAGTCGACGACTTCGGCGAGCTTGTCCGCGACGGGCGTGGACAGCGCGAGCGGCACGAACAGTTCGACGTTGATCACGACGCGTTGCTCGCCGCGCTTCTCGAAGTCATGCACACCGATATTGATGCGCACTTCGTAGTTGCGCAGAAAAAGCCGCCGGCAGTCGGCCAGCCGGGGATGCGAAAGTGCGGCAAGCATGGGTTCGTTCCAAAAGTTGATACGCGGCGCGCGGGGCTACAGCTTCGGCGCGCCGAACAGGTACATCACGTCGCGCGGGCTCGGTACGAGATGCTGGCCGCCATCGACCACGAGCGTCGTGCCGGTCATGCCGTGCGCGTTCGCCAGAAAGCACGCGGCCTCCGCGACGTCGCGCACCGTGGACGCCCGCTTGAGCGGCGTCACGCGATGCGCCGCCGCGAACGATTCCGGCGTCTGCCCGGCGGAAATCAGCGTCAGTCCCGGCGCGAGGCCGACGACGCGCAGCTTCGGCCCCAGCGCCTGCGCGAGCGCGACGGTGGCGTTTTCCAGCGCGGCCTTCGTGAGCGTGTACGACAGGTAATCCGGGTTCATGTTGTACAGCTTCTGATCGAGCACGTTGATGACAACGCCGCGTCGCGTGTCGTCATCGGCGGCGGATTCAGGCGTGATTTCGTGCAACAGACGCGCAAGCGTGAGCGGCGCGGCGACGTTGATCGCGGTCATCTCGAGCAGCTTCGCGTAGCCGAAGTCGGTGGCCGTGTCTTCGTCGAAACGCGATGCGCAGTTCACCACGCAATTCAGCGCGCCGAATGCCTCGACACACGCCGGCACGAGCCGCGCCACTTCCGCTTCGATGCCGAGATCCGCGTGCAATGCGGCCGCGCGCCGGCCAAGCGCTTCGATTTCGGCGACGGTTTCGAGCGCTTCACGCGCAGAGCCGCCGTAGTGCACGGCGACGTCCCAGCCCTGGCGAGCGAATTCCAGCGCGACGCCGCGCCCGATGCGCCTGGCGCCGCCGGTCACGAGTACGACGCGGGACCGCGCAGCCGAAGCGGGCGAAAGCGGCGAATTTGCGGAAGAAAACGGCGTGGAGGCGCTCATTTACAATACTGGGATGAATCCGAAAGCTCGACAATCCGACAGTTTACCTGCTCCCGGCGCGGATGCACTCGCCCAGTCCGACGCACTTTCCGCGCTGATTTGCGAGCGTATCGCCGAGGCGGGCGGCTGGCTGCCGTTCGACCGCTACATGGACCTCGCGCTGTATGCGCCCGGACTCGGCTATTACAGCGGCGGCGCGACAAAGTTCGGCCGGCGCGCGGAAGACGGCAGCGACTTCGTCACCGCGCCGGAATTGTCGCCCTTGTTCGCGACGACGCTCGCGCGGCCCGTGGCGCAGGCGCTCGAACAGAGCGGCACGCGCCGGCTGATGGAGTTCGGCGCGGGCACGGGCAAGCTCGCGGCGGGTTTGCTCAACGCGCTCGCCGAACTGGACGTGGCCTTCGATAGTTACGCAATCGTCGATCTTTCCGGCGAATTGCGCGCGCGCCAGCGCGAGACAATCGAAGCGCAGGCGCCCGCGCTCGCCGCCAAGGTCATCTGGCTCGATGCATTGCCGGATTCGTTCGAAGGCGTGGTGATCGGCAACGAAGTGTTGGACGCCATGCCGGTGCGACTCGTGGTGCGCAAGCTCGGCGCGTGGCACGAGCGCGGCGTGGTCGTGCTGAACGACCGTTTTGCTTTCGATGACCATCCCGTGGAAATCGACGAGCAAATCGAATTGATCGATGCCGCCATCGACGAAGCCAACGACGAGCCATTCACCGAATACGTGACCGAAACGCACGAGGCGGCGCTCGGCTTCACGAAGACCGTTTGCACCATGCTCACGCGCGGCGCGGCGTTTTTCATCGACTATGGATTTCCGCGCCGCGAGTTCTATCACGCGCAGCGCGCGACCGGAACGTTGATGTGTCATTACCGGCATCGCGCGCACACGGACCCGTTTCTCTATCCGGGCTTGCAGGACATCACGGCGCACGTCGAATTCACGGGGATCGCGGAAGCAGGCACGGAAGCCGGCGCCGATCTGCTGGGCTTCACGTCGCAGGCGCGCTTTCTGATGAACGCCGGTATCACCGACGTACTCAACGAACTCGATCCCGCCGACGTGCGGCGCTTTTTGCCCGCCGCCAACGCCGTGCAGAAATTGCTTTCGGAAGCAGAGATGGGCGAACTCTTCAAGGTGATCGCGTTTTCGCGCGGCATTCCCGGCACGCTCGACGCCTTCTCGGCCGGCGACCGTTCCCATACGCTCTGAGCCATTGCCATGATTCGCTGGCTTCTGACTACGTTTGTCGCGCTGATGGTGCTGTCGGCTTGCTGGCCGTGGCTCCGCAAGCTCGGCGTCGGGCGCTTGCCGGGCGATTTCACGCTGCGCATCTTTGGACGCGAATACTCGTTTCCGTTCATGTCGACGCTGCTGCTGTCGATGTTGCTGTCGCTGATCGCGCGCGCGCTCTAGCCGTTACAGAACCGCCTTCACCGCTTCGACCCGCGCATCGTGCACGGCGTCTTTTATGCGTGCGGGCTGATTGGCGAAGCGTTGCGCGACCGCGCCGGCATCGACGGAACGGGCCGCGACTAGCGCCTCGCGCAGCCGTTCGGCCTGTGGATAAGGCTGCTGTTCCAGACCGAGCCGACCGCGCGCATCGGCGAGACATGCCTGCAAGGCTTCCGCGAAACGCGCGGGTTTGCGCAACGCGTCGGCGCGTTCGAAGAGGCGCACCAGCGCGGCCGCGCCCGCGTCCATGACGCGATGAATGTTGCCGTGCTCGCGCGCGACGAGTACCGCCAGATCGCGGCACTCGTTCGGCACGCGCAAGCGGTCGCAAAGCGGCTTCAGGAGATCGACGCTGCGCCCTTCGTGACCAAGATGGCGCGGCAGGATATCGTCCGGCGTGGTCGCCTTGCCGAGATCGTGAGTGAGCGCGGCGAAGCGCACCGGCAACGCAAACCCCTGCGACGCCGCGTAGTCCACCACCATCATCACGTGGACGCCGGTGTCTACTTCAGGGTGATAGTCGGCGCGTTGCGGCACGCCCCAAAGCGCGTTGACTTCGGGGAGAATGCGCGCCAGCGCGCCGCAACCGCGCAGGACCTCGAACATGCGGGAAGGCTTCTTTTCCATCAGACCGCGCGAGACTTCCTGCCATACACGCTCGGGCACGAGGGCATCGACTTCGCCCGCCTCGACCATTTTCTTCATCAGCGCTTCGGTTTCCGGCGCGACTGAAAAATCGGCGAAGCGCGCCGCGAAACGAGCGAGACGAAGAATACGCACCGGGTCTTCGATGAACGCATCGCCCACATGCCGGAAGAGTTTCTGCGCGAGATCGGCGCGGCCGTTGAACGGATCGATCACCGGGCCGGTCAGTTCGCCATCGGGATTCACTTCGCGCGCCATTGCATTGATGGTCAGATCGCGCCGCGTCAAATCCTCTTCGAGCGTCACGTCCGGCGAGTAGTAGAACTGGAAGCCGTGATACCCCGCCGCCGTCTTGCGCTCGGTGCGCGCGAGCGCGTATTCCTCGTGCGTCCGCGGATGCAAAAACACGGGGAAATCCTTGCCCACCGGCTTATAGCCTTGCGCCACCATTTGCTCGGGCGTGGCTCCAACCACGACATAATCGCGATCCACCACCGGCACGCCGAGCAATTCGTCGCGGATCGCGCCGCCAACCGCGTAAATGTTCATTGCGCGATTTCCTGCTTTGCATCCTCAATCCACGCCGCGACCGCGGGCAATGCGGTCACGCGCTGCGCATAGGCACGCGATTCATCGTCAAGCGACGGCTCGTAGGAATTGAAGCGCATGACGACCGGCGCGAACATGGCATCCGCAATACCGAACTCGCCGAACAGAAACGGCCCGCCCGACTTCGCCAGGCAATCGGCCCACAACGCTTCGATGCGCGCGATATTCGCCAATGCGCCTTCGCTTGCGCCTTTGCCTGGCGCGTGCGTGTGAATTTCCATGGGCATCGACTGACGCAAGTCAGCGAAACTCGCGTGCATCTCGGCGCTGATGCTGCGCGCACGTGCCCGCGCAGCGGCATCGCGCGGCCACATCGCGTTGTCGGGAAAGCGCTCGGCGACCGTCTCCATGATCGCAAGCGACTCCCACACGGAGGCGCCGTCGTCGGTGACGAGACACGGCACCTTGCCCGATGGCGACACTTCGAGAATGCGCGCCTTGGTATCGGGCTGACCGAGACGAATCAGCGTTTCCTCGAAGGGAATGCCGAAGTGCTTCATCAGCACCCAAGGGCGCATGGACCAGGAAGACGTGTTCTTGTCACCAATGACGAGTTTCATGCGATCGATGTTCAGCGATGCGCCGTGGCGCGAAAAGAATTGAAGCGCGAGCGATTCGACGCGCCCGTCAGATACAACGGCGCAATCGCCTCGATGCTCGCCGGTTCGCCGATGCCCAGTTCGGGCGCAAGCGGGCCGCTCGCAATATTCGGCGTTTTCATCGAATCGAGATTGTCGCGCGAAATCAGCGGTTCACCGGGCGCGAGTTCGAGCGTCATCGCCTGAAGGCGGCCAAGGCTCTCGGGCAGCTTGATGATGCGCGAATGCTTGCCGATGGTCGCGCCCGCAAAGCGCACCAGCTCCGCGAGCGTGAAGACGCCCGGCCCCGCGAGTTCGTAGACCATGCGGTTGGCCGCGTCGAGGTCGAGCACGTTGACCATGGCCTTGGCCACGTCGCCGACGAAAATAGGCTGGAACTGCGCGTCGGCGCAAGCCAGCGGAATCACCGGGAACATGCGTTCGAGGAAGGCGAACTGATTCAGCAGATTGTCCTCGGGACCGAAAACGACGGAGCTTCGGAAAATGGTCCAGTCGAGGCCCGAGTCGCGCACCGCCTTTTCGCCATCGCCCTTCGAGCGCAAATACATGCTCGGACCTTCCGAATCCGCGCCGATCGCGCTCATGTGCAGCAGCCGGCGCACGCCTTTCGCCGCGCACGCCGCCGCGATCTTGCGCGGCAACTCGACGTGCGCTTTCTCGAACTCAGGCCCATAAGGCTCGCCGCGCCGCCCTTGCAGCACGCCGACGAGGTTGATCACCGCGTCGGCCTCCGCGACGAAAGCCGCGAGTTGCGCGGGATCGTGAATATCGGTTTCGATGACATCGACGGGAAGAAGCGTCAGATGCGCCGCGTTGGAACGGCGCCGCGTGGCAATTCGCACGTTCTTGCCGAGATCGACCAGCGCGTTGACGAGATGACTTCCGATGAAACCCGAACCGCCGATGAGCGCTACCTTTTGATGTCGCATATTCGCCTCTTTAGTCGCGGCTTTGTGAGTGCGCTTTGACGAATGCGAACGGCGAAGGGGCAGCCGCGCGCCCGTTCCGTTTATTCGTGCAACGAAACCGCGACGCGCGGTGCAAAAGAACTACGGCGCGATATATCCCAGCCGCGTCTTCAGCGATTGCGGACGGCCTTCGAACAATGCCGCGTAATAGACGGTGTTCGACAGCACGTTCTTGACGTAATCGCGCGTCTCGGTGAACGGAATGGTTTCAGCAAAAATCGCGCCCTCGACAGGCGCGCGCAAATCCTGCCGCCATTGCTTCGGCCGGCCGGGACCTGCGTTGTAACCGGCAGTGGCGAGCACGGGCGAGTTATCGAATTGATTGTAGATCATCGACAGGTAATTTGTGCCGAGCAGAATGTTGGTGTTGATGTCGTTCATTTGCGCGCGCGACACCGGACCCATGCCGATTTTCTTGGCGACGAGTTGCGCCGTGCCAGGCATCAGTTGCATCAAGCCGCCCGCACCTACTTCCGAACGCGCGTTGATGATGAAGCGCGATTCCTGGCGAATTAGCCCGTATGCCCATTCGATATCGAGCCCGGTGGTTTGCGCATCGCGCTCGACGATATCGCGGAACGGCGACAGATAACGCAGCGTGAAGTCGTGCTCGGTCTTCGTCTTGTCGGCGGTGTTCACCGTGCGGTCGAACAGTTCGATGCGCTTTGCATACTGCGCGGCGGCGATGAGTTGCCGGTCCGTCATGCTGCGCAACGGCCAGTTCCATTCGCGGTTGCCTTCGAGCCGCATGTTCAGCGAGTAGAAACGTTGCGACAGCGCGAAGCCCGGCACCGACTGCATTTGCGCGATTTCGGCATCGCTCACGGTGGTGCGCGGCGGGACGCTGATCTTCTGGCCGGTTTCTTCCAGCGCGAGCTGGCCGTAGAAGTTGTATTGGTCCGCGATCGACTGGAATTCCTGATTGGCCGTTGCGGCGTCGCCCGCTTGCTTGACCGCGCGGCCGTGCCAGTAAGTCCACGCAGGCTGGCTGCGCAAGGTGGGCGGCATCTGGTCGATAGACCAGCGCACCATGTTCCAGTCGCCCGCGAGCAACGCGCTGCGCGTGCGCCATTCATATGCGGGGTTCGACAACTGCGCGTTCGCCGATAGCCGATACCAGTCCGACGCGGCCGGCATGCGCTTGATCGCCGCCTGATAGCCGATGGTGCCCCAGCCGATCGCGCGTTCCTGCGCGGTGAGACTCGGCGCGACCGAACTGAACGTGGCCGCGGCCATTGCCGGATCGTTGCGAGCCATGCGCGTGATGGCGAGCAAGGTCAGTTGATGCGCCGGCGTGTTCGGCATGACGCCGCGCGCGAGGTAAAGCGGCGGCTTGTTGACCGCGTCGTCGAGAAGCGAGCCTTTCGGCTTTTCCTGCCCGAGCGCTTCGACGATATTTAATCCGGTCGACGTGTAGTTCTGTTCGTAAGCGATGCGAATCTGCTGCCAGATGTCGTCGCTCGTGAACTGGCCTGACTCCGCAAGTGCGCCGATGAGATCGACGCAGCCGTCGCCGTACCATTTGGGATCGACGAGCAGCGCGCGCGCCGCTTCCGCGACGTTCTCGCCCTTCGAGAGACGCGCTTCGAGTGCATAGCACTTGACCTGCGTGTCGTCGTTGAGCACGAAGCGGGCATATTGCTGCTCGAAGTTCTTCCAGTCGTGACGGCTGCCGAGCACGACGAGATAATCGTTGCGCATGCGGTCGGCAATGGCCTGGCCGTCGTTGCGCTGCAGGAACGAGAGCACCGGCGCATCGGGCGCGTCGATGCGCGCGTGGCCTTGCGAATCGAAGAGTTGCGGCTTGATCGTGAAGTACTCGACGTAACTCGGCGCCGGATAGTTCGGGATTTGCGCGGCAAGAACGGCGGCTTTGGCCGGATCGTTCGCGCGCGCGGCATCGCGCAACTGCATGAAGATGCGGTCGTCGGACGACGGCGAGAAGTCTTCGTCGGGGCGAACCGCGGAAGCTGTTCCACAAGCGACGAGCGTCACTGCGGCAAGTGCGGTACCAGCCGCAAGATATACTCGGTCGAGGCGTTTTGACATCGTTATTACTGGAGCGCGAGGTGGTCCAAAGATCGGTTGAAAGCATAGCACGCAACGTTTGCGCGGAACCTAAAAGCGCATTGCGTTCCACGCTTCTCGCAAGCCGCGAAGCACAGCGTGACGATCCCGCGCAAGCCGAAAGAAATAAGGCGCTCGCGACACGCATCGAGGCGTTGCTCGCGGAGCATGCGGTCAAGTGCATCGGCTTTTATTGGCCCGTTGCGGGCGAATTCGATGCGCGCGCTTTGCTCACGCGCTGGCTCGCGGCAGACGCGACGCGCGCCGCCGCGTTGCCCGTGGTGGTCGAGCCCAAGGCGCCGATGGCCTTCCACGCATGGCATGCGCAGATGCCGATGAAGGAAGGCCGCTATCGCATTCCCGTGCCTACGCAGGAAACCCGCGTGACGCCGGATCTGTTGCTGATTCCATGCGTCGGTTTCGATCTCCAGCGCTTGAGACTGGGTTACGGCGGCGGCTACTACGATCGCACGCTCGCCGCCTGGCCGAATGGCGAGCGCCCCGTGACTATCGGGATTGCCTACGAATCGGGCAAATGCGATGCGCTCCCGCGCGAGACTCACGACTTGCCGCTTGGAGCCATCGTTACCGAGGCTGCCGTCTACTGACTCAAAGCGATGTCGCCGCGCGCGCGGCGGTATCGTAAAGACCGGATGCGTTGCGCATGAGTTGCGCGGCGTCGCCAATCTGCTCGTTTGTCAGCCCGCTCTCGCGCAGCGTCGACATGAGACAGCTCTCCCGCACTTCACGATACTTCCCGCACAACTCGCGCCCTGCCGCCGTTGCGGAAAAGAACACTTCCTTGCCCGTCTTCTCGCTTTTCACGTAACCGCGCGCCACCAGTTTCTTGAGTGCATACGTGGCAACGTGGGTATCCTCGATATTGAGGACGAAGCAGATATCGGCGAGCTTTTTCTTGCGATCGCGATGGCTCACGTGATGCAGCAGCGATACTTCCACGGCGGTCATGTCCTTCGCGCCCGCCGCCGACATGCAACGCACCATCCAGCGATTGAACGCGTTGCTCACCATGATGAGCGCGTATTCGAACTCCGATAACTCGGCGCTGACTTCTGACACGAGATGCTCGGACGAGACGATCTTGGTAGGGTGACGCGACATGGCGAGGACCGTTGAAAAGTGCGTGGAGTGTATCCGAACGATATCGCGCAGCCGCGACCTTGCGTCACGAACCACACTCCGAACAAACGCTTATTGATAAATTGTCGATAATTTATTGACAATGTAGCATTCTGACGCGTTGCTGGCCGCATGGACGGCGCGCGCAAGGGACCAGAGAGGCATGACGAAACCACGTATTCATCCGCTTGGCGACAACGCGCTCGTGTGCGAATCCGCGCCACCGGCGACGCTCGATTGTCAGCGCCGCATCTGGGCGCTCGCCGACATCGCGCGGCTCATGCCGCACGTCGTCGAAGTCGTGCCGGGCATGAACAACCTGACCATCGTCTTCGACCCGCTCGAAGCCGATTACGAAGCCCTCGCGGCGCAACTCGAAGAAGGTTGGGAAGCGGCCACGCCATCGGATACGGGCGGCGCGGAGATCGAGATTCCGGTGCGCTACGGCGGCGCGGACGGCCCCGATCTGAGTTCGCTCGCCAAGCACGTCGGCCTTTCCGTCGATGAAGTCGTGAAGCGTCACACCGAAGCCGAATACGTCGTCTTCTTTCTCGGTTTTCAGCCGGGCTTCGCCTACATGGGCGGCCTCGATCCCGCGCTGCACACGCCGCGCCGCGCGGAACCGCGCCTCGAAGTGCCGGCGGGTTCGGTCGGCATCGGCGGGGCGCAGACGGGTATCTATCCCGCTGTATCGCCCGGTGGATGGAATCTGCTCGGCCGCACCGACCTCAAGCTTTTCGATCCGGCCCGCAACCCGCCGACGCTCATGCAGCCCGGCGACCGCGTGCGCTTCACGGCGCTGGAGGTGCGCGCATGATCGAAGTAAAACGCGCGGGCGTGCTCTCGTCCGTGCAGGATCTCGGGCGCCACGGTTATCGGCATCTCGGCGTGAGTTCGGGCGGCGCGCTCGATGCGCTGTCGCTGGAAATCGGCAATCGTATCGTCGGCAACAAAGCGGATGCGGCGGGCATCGAAGTCACGTTCGGGCCGACCGTGCTGCGCTTCTCGCGCGCGACGCGCGTCGCGATTACCGGCACGGACTTCGGCGCGACGCTCGACGACGAGCCGGTTTATTCGTGGTGGAGTCTGCCCGTGCGCGCGGGCCAGGAGCTGACGCTGCGCGCGGCCAAGCGCGGCATGCGCGGCTACGTGTGCATTGCGGGCGGTATCGACGTCTTGCCGATGCTCGGCTCGCGCAGCACCGACCTCGGCGCATGCTTCGGCGGCCTGGGCGGACGCGCGCTTGCCGACGGCGACCGTTTGCCTGTCGGCGTGCCGCAACCGCACAAGGGCATCGCGTTTTCGCCGGAAGAACCGGCCTTCGGCGTGAAGGCGCCCGCGTGGTGCAAGTTCGTGCTCGTCGATGAACCCGTGCGGCGCGGCCGACATGCGCCGGGCGTCGACTGGGCCGTGCCGATTCGCGTGCTGCGCGGTCCGGAATACGCGAGCTTCACGGAGAAGGCGCAGCGCGACTTCTGGAACGAGGAATGGACCATCACGCCAAACAGCAACCGCATGGGCTTTCGCCTCGCGGGCACGGAGCTCGAACGCGGCGAGAAAATCGAACTGCTGTCGCACGCGGTCCTGCCCGGCACGATTCAAGTGCCGCCGAACGGCCAGCCCATCGTCCTGATGGGCGACGCGCAATCCACGGGCGGCTATCCGAAGATCGGCGCGGTCATCAAGGCGGATTTGTGGAAGCTCGCGCAAGTGCGGTTGAACGGCGGCGTGCGCTTCATCGAAACGTCGCTGGAAGAAGCACGCCATGCGCTCGCCGAAGAGCGGCGCTATGTCAGTCAGGTGGGCACGGCCATCGCGATGCACGAGGAACGCTGCGCGCGTCTGGCTAAATCAACGTAACGACTTTGAACGATACGACATCATGGAAATCGATCTGAACGCCGATCTCGGCGAAGGCTGCGGCACCGACGAAGCGCTGCTCGAACTCGTCAGCTCCGCGAACATCGCGTGCGGCTGGCATGCGGGCGGCGCAACCGCGATGCGCGAGTGCGTGCGCTGGGCGGTGCAAAAAGGCGTGGCGATCGGCGCGCATCCGAGCTTCAACGATCCCGAGAACTTCGGCCGCAAGGAAATGGACTTGCCGCCCGAGGAAATCTACGCGGGCGTGCTGTATCAACTGGGCGCGCTGTCGGCCATTGCGCGGGCGGAAGGCGGACGTATCGCGCATGTGAAGCCGCACGGCGCGCTCTACAACCAGGCCGCGAAAAGCCCCGGGATAGCGGATGCCATCTGCTCCGCCGTGCATGACTTCGATCCGTCGCTGCTGATCTTCGGTCTCGCCAACAGCGGTCTCGTCGATGCGGCGCGGCGCGCGGGCTTGGTCGCCATCGAGGAAGTCTTCGCGGATCGCGGCTATCGCGCGGATGGCTCGCTCGTGCCGCGCAAGGAACCGGGCGCGCTGCTCGAGGATGAAACCGAAGTGCTCGACCGCACGCTCGCGATGGTGCGCGAGCAACGCGTGCAGGCCGTGTCCGGCGAATGGGTGCCGCTCAAGGCGCAGACCATCTGCCTGCATGGCGATGGCGCGCACGCACTCGAATTCGCGCGACGCATTCGCGGCGCGCTCGCCGATGCGGGCGTCGATGTCCGCGCCGCCCGCGCCGAATAAGCGATTTTCCGATGCATCGAACGCCCCGCCTGCCGGGGCGTTTTAACAAGCGCTATCTACGCGTCCGCTTCGAGGCGCGATGTCTAACCCCTGGTCTGGAGATCTCATGGCAACCGCAGTCAACTTATGGCCGCTCATCGGCGTGGCCGTCATCATCGTGGGCTTCGTGCTGCGCTTCAATCCGATGCTGATCGTCGCCGCAGCGGCGATCGTCACCGGCTTCGCGGCGCACTTTCCCGTGGAGCGCATTCTAACCACCATCGGCACCGGCTTTCTGAAGACGCGCAATATTCCGCTCATCATCTTGCTGCCGCTCGCGGTGATCGGCCTGCTCGAACGGCATGGCTTGCGCGAACGCGCGCAGACGTGGATATCGAGCATTCGCGCGGCGACGGTCGGGCGACTGTTGATCGTCTATCTGCTCGTGCGCGAACTGACGGCGGCGGTCGGCCTCACGGGTCTCGGCGGCCATCCGCAAATGGTGCGACCGCTCCTCGCGCCGATGGCCGAAGGCGCCGCCGAAACGCGTTACGGCAAGCTCTCCGACGCGGTGCGCCACAAGCTGCGCGCATATTCGGCGGCAACCGACAACGTCGGCCTCTTCTTCGGCGAGGACATCTTCGTGGCGTTCGGCGCCATCGTGCTGATGGTCACGTTCCTCAAGGAAGCGGGCATCGTCGTGGAACCCATGCATGTTGCCGTGTGGGGCATTCCGACCGCGATCTGCGCGTTCCTCATCCACGGCTTTCGGCTGTGGCTGCTCGACCGGCGCCTGACGCGCGAACTCGGCGCGCTCACGCGCAATCTCGCGGGAGAGAAAGCATGACGCTCACCATCAACTATCTCTTCTATCTCGTCGGCATCGTGCTGGTGGTGGTCGCCGGCATGATCCTCACCGACAAGTCGCATCCGCGCCGCCTGACGACGGGCGTGTTCTGGCTCGTGTATGCGCTCGTGTTCCTGATCGGCGACTGGCTGCCGCCCGCGGTCGTCGGCGTGCTCGTGATAGCGATGGCGCTCATCGCCGGACTCGGCGGCGTGACCGGCGCGAAGCCGAAAATGCTGTCGGAGCAAACGCGCCGGCAGAGCGCCGCGCGGCTCGGCAACAAGCTCTTCGTGCCCGCGCTGACCATTCCGGTCGTCACCGTGATCCTGACGCTCGGCGCGAGCCATCTCGTCTTCGGCGGGCAACCGTTGATCGAGTTGAAGAACGTGACGCTGATCGGCTTCGGCATAGGCTGCGTGATCGCGCTGGCGGTGGCGTGCGTCATGACGCGCGATACCGTCGGCCAGTCGATGCGCGAGGCGCGCCGTCTCATCGACGCGCTTTCGTGGGCCGCCGTGCTGCCGCAAATGCTCGGCATGCTCGGACTCGTGTTCTCGGACGCAGGCGTCGGCAAGGCGGTCGCGCATGTGACGACGGCCTACATCAACCTCGACTATCGGCTCGTCGCGGTGACGGTCTATGTCGTCGGCATGGCGCTTTTCACGATGGTGATGGGCAACGGCTTCGCCGCGTTTCCAGTGATGACGGGCGGTGTCGGTGTACCGATTCTCGTCGGCGTGTTCCACGGCAATCCGGCGACGATGGCCGCCATCGGCATGTTCTCGGGCTACTGCGGAACGCTGATGACGCCGATGGCCGCGAACTTCAACATGGTTCCGGCGGCGTTGCTGGAGTTGCCCGACAAGAACGCGGTGATCAAGGTGCAGGTGCCGACAGCGTTGTCGCTTCTGATCGTGAACATCTTCTTGCTGAACTGGCTGATGTTCATCTGAATCGGCAAAGCGTTCAGCCAGCCACCACGACGAAGCCGCGCTTTCTCAGCAGTTCGAGCACGCCGCGCGACCCGCCGAGATGCAGCGCCCCGATAGCCACGAACACCGGCTTGTCGGGCGCTGCCAGTTGCACCATCCGCGCGACGAAGCGGCGATTGCGCTCATATACCACGCGGTTATCCACCTGATCCGCGAGCGGCTTCGAGCGCGCAAGCTTGTTGCCCTTGGCGTCGTCCCAAGCTTTGAGCGCGTCCGCGTCGCCGATTCGCCAGAGCCGGTGCAGCTCTTTCACGTCGGCGATGTTTTCGGTTGGCGTCTGCACGAGATCCTGTGCGAGCATCTCGCGCTGTTGCGCGGAAGTCAGACGCGTGAACGTCGATATCTGTTCGTTCAAGGTTTCGAGCCCGACGATTTTTCCTCGCACATGCAGATAGACATTCTGCAACTGCGCCTCGGTGCCGTACTCGCTCTGAAAACCGGCCTTGAGCGTGTCGTATGTTTCGATCAGCATCGACGCGAGCCACGGACGCGTGTGCCGCAATTCCTTCAGCGCATCGGGATTGTTGCGCATGCGCGCTTGCACCGCCTGCCACATCGAATCCGGCAAATAATCGATCAAACATTCGCTGCGGCACATGCCGAAGCGATTCACGTCCTCTTGCGAAACGAGCAGTTCGTCGGGAGAGATTTCGAGCGCGAGTGTGGGCGATGCATAAAGCGCAGCCAGTATCGACTGGCGAAACGGCTGTTCGGCCGGATAGTCGGTCGCGAAACCGACATGCAGCGTACCGAGCAAATAGATGGTGGTCGTGCCTTTGGTCGCAACGTAGAACGGCATGCGCGCCGGCGCCGCGCGCACGGGGCCGCTTGCCGTCGTGCCATCGGATCGATCCACGGCCGGCGCGGGTGCCGATGCGCCCGGTGCCGCCGCTACGTCCGCGCCGCCTGCGGGCTGAGGGGTGCCACCTGCCGGCGTACGCGATCCGACGACCGCAAAACCGGATGGCGTAACGACCGCGCCTGCCATGAACAGTACGAACGACAGCACAATGGCTGTCGCTCTGGCGGACGCCACGCGCGCGGCGCGCGGCTGGTCATATGAATACGGCACGAGCGACATCTTAAAACATTCACGCGACCCGCTGGACACGCGCTGTCGCTTCGAGACGATCGACTTGGAGCTTGACCGCGCGCCGCCTTCTTTGAACGAAGCTGGCGCGCGTCAAACCGCGCGTCGATGCGATTCAAACCTCCACGTCACCTACCTCCTCGGCGCGATGACACGAGACTTGCCGCCCGTCGACGACGCGCAGCGCCGGTTCCTCGGTTCTGCAACGATCGATCGCGTACGGGCAGCGCTGATGAAACGTGCAGCCCGATGGCGGATTGAGCGGCGAAGGCATTTCGCCCTGCAGCTTGATCTTGATGCGGCGATCTTCCTCGAACAACGCGGGCGTTGCCGACATCAAGGCGCGCGTGTACGGATGACGCGGTCGCGCGAAGATGGTTTTCTTGTCGCCGAGTTCGGCCACGCCGCCGAAGTACATCACCATCACGTCATCGGCAATATGCTCGACCACCGACAGGTTGTGCGAGATGAACACGTAGCTCGTGCCGAACTGCGCTTGCAGGTCCATGAACAGATTGAGAATCTGCGCCTGGATCGAGACATCGAGCGCGGAAACGGGTTCATCGGCGACGACGATTTGCGGGTCGAGAATCATCGCGCGCGCAATCGCCACGCGTTGCCGTTGACCGCCCGAAAACATGTGCGGGTAGCGCGTCGCGTGTTCCGGTCTCAGGCCGACGGTGCGCATCATCTGCGCAATGCGTTGAGCGCGTTCGGTTGCGTTGAGCTTCGTGTTGATGGCGAGCGGCTCGCCGAGCGTCTGCTCGACGGTCTTACGCGGATTGAGCGAGGCAAACGGGTTCTGGAACACCATCTGCACGCGCTGCCGCAACGCGGCGATCTTGTCCTTGCTCGCGCCCGCCACGTCCTCGCCATCGATCAGAAGACGGCCCGATGTCGGCGTCTCGATCATCGTCAACTGACGCGCGAGCGTGGACTTGCCGCAGCCCGATTCGCCGACGACAGCAAGCGTGCGCCCGCGCTGCAACTCGAACGACACGCCGTTCAGCGCCTTCACCGTGCCCTGTTCGAACATGCTGCGCTTGACGCTGTAATGCCGCGTGAGCTGATCGGCGGCGAGCACGATGTCCTTGTTGATTTCCTTCGGTACGGCGTTCATCGCGCGCCTCCTTCCACCACCATTTCGACATTCAACGGCTTGATGCAACGCGCGCGCACGGCCGCGTCGTTGGGGTCGAGCTGGAACAGATTCGGCCGCCCCTTCCAGCAGTCCTCGACGGCATATTTGCAGCGCGGCGCAAAGAGGCATCCACTGGGTCTGTCGTCTCGGCCCGGCACCATGCCCGGCAACGCCGCCAGACGATCCGCGCCGCGGCTATGTTCCGGAATCGCGGCGAGCAACGCTTCCGTGTACGGATGATGCGGCTCGCTGAAAATGGCAGGGACGTGATTCGTTTCGATGATCTCGCCCGCATACATCACCGCGACGCGCTGCGCCACTTCCGACACCACCGCGAGATCGTGCGAAATCAGCACGAGCGCCATGCCGCGTTCCTTTTGCAAGCGCACGAGCAGTTCCATGATCTGCGCCTGAATGGTCACGTCGAGCGCGGTCGTGGGCTCGTCGGCGATCAGGAGTTTGGGATTGCAGGCGACCGCCATTGCGATCATCACGCGCTGATTCATGCCGCCCGACATCTGATGCGGAAACGCGTCGATGCGGCTTTTCGCATCTGGAATGCCGACCTGATCCAGCAGTTCGAGCGCGCGTTTGTTGAGTGCGTCGCCGCGCAAGCCTTCGTGCAGTTTCAGCGATTCCTTGATCTGATAGCCGACCGTGTAGCTCGGGTTCAGGCTCGTCAGCGCGTCCTGAAACACCATCGCGATGTCCTTGCCGATGATCTTGCGACGCTCGCGCGCCGAGGCCTTCAGCAAATCGCGCCCATCGAAGGTGACCTGATCGGCCGAGACCTTGCCGGGTGCATCGATCAGGCCCATGAGCGCCATCATCGTGACGCTTTTGCCCGAGCCGGATTCGCCGACCACGCCGACCACTTCGCCCGGCTTGACCGACAGGTCGATGCGATCGACCGCCTGTGTGCCGCCGAACGTCACTTGCAGATTACGGATAGTGAGTAGATCGTTCATGTCATCCCATCCGTTTCAGTTTCGGGTCGAGGGCGTCGCGCAGACCGTCGCCGAGCAGATTGATGACGAGCACCGAGATCAGGATGGAGAGACCGGGCATCGTGACGATCCACCATGCGCTTTCGATGTAATCGCGCGCCGAAGCCAGCATGGCGCCCCACTCGGCCGCGGGCGGTTGCACGCCCAAGCCGAGGAAGCCGAGCGCGGCGGCGTCCAGAATGGCCGATGAAAATCCGAGCGTCGCCTGCACGATGAGCGGCGCGGCGCAGTTTGGCAGCACTTGCGAGAACATCAGCCGCACAACGCCCGCACCCGCGACGCGCGATGCCGTCACGTATTCCTTTTGCAATTCGCCAAGCGCCGATGCGCGCGTCAGACGCACATAACCCGGCAGCGCGACGATGGCGATGGCAAGCATGGTGTTGACGAGCCCCGGCCCGATGATCGCGACCACGGCGACCGCGAGCAAGAGCGAAGGCAGCGCGAGGAGCACATCCATGATGCGCATGATCGGCGTATCGAGCCAGCCGAAGAACGCGGCCATGAGCCCCAGCACGACGCCCGGAATGAGCGCGAGCACGACCGATACGAAGCCGATCCAGAACGACAGCCGCGCGCCGTACATGAGACGCGAGAGAATGTCGCGGCCGGCTTCATCGGTGCCGAGCAGGAACATGCGGTTGCCGCCTTCGAGCCACGCGGGCGGAATCTTCACGTATTCGCGATATTGCTCGATGGGGCTGTGCGGCGCGATCACGGGCGCGGTGAGCGCCACCAGAATCAGCACGAGCACGATGAAGCCCGCGACCACTGCGCCGCGATTGCGCGAGAAGTTCGCCCAGAACTCGCGGCCCGCGACCATGCGGCCGCTGGGTGGCGGTGTTACTGCCTGGGGGGGTAGGTTGTTTTGAATGTCGGCCATATCATGCCTCTCGCCGAGCCGCCTCAAGAGAGGCATGCGCCCCCGTGGGGGGCAGCGAACGAATGTGAGCGTGGGGGTGGAACATGTCTATGCCTCTCGCCGAGCCGCCTCAAGAGAGGCATGCGCCCCCTCGGGGGGCAGCGAACGAATGTGAGCGTGGGGGTGGTACATGTTCACCTTGTATGGCGAATGCGCGGATTCAACACGCCGTACAGCAGATCGACGATCAGATTCACGAAGATCACGAGCGACGCGATCATCAGAATGCCGCCCTGCACGACGGGATAATCGCGACGCGAAATGGCATCGATCAGCCACTTGCCGACGCCCGGCCACGAGAACAACGTCTCCGTCAACACCGCACCCGCGAGCAACGTGCCAACCTGCAAGCCGATCACGGTCACCACGGGAATCAGCGCATTGCGCAACGCATGCACGATCACCACGCGCAACGGCGAAAGCCCCTTCGCGCGCGCCGTGCGAATGTAGTCTTCGCGCAGCACTTCGAGCATCGACGAACGCGTCATGCGCGCAATCACCGCGAGCGGAATCGTGCCGAGCACGATGGTCGGCAATATCAGATGGCTCACCGCGGACTTGAACGCGCCTTCATCGGTGGAGAAGATCGAGTCGATCAGCATGAAGCCCGTGACGTGCGGAATGTCGTATTCCACCGCGATCCGCCCCGACACGGGCGTCCAGCCGAGCCTTGCCGAGAAGAACATGATGAGGATCAAGCCCCACCAGAAGATCGGCATCGAATAGCCCGTGAGCGCGGTGCCCATCACGCCATGATCGACCACCGTGCCGCGCTTGAGCGCCGCCGCCACGCCCGCCGGCAGACCGACGATGAGCGCGAAGATCATCGCGCAGATGGACAGTTCGACGGTCGCCGGAAAGCGCGCCATGAATTCGCTCATCACACTCGTATTGGTGATGATCGACATGCCGAGATCGCCCTTGAGCGCATGGCCGACATAGTGGAGATACTGAAGCGGTAAAGGCTCGTCGAGACCTAAGCGCTTCATGGCTTCGGCGTGCATCGCCGGGTCCACGCCGCGTTCGCCCATCATTACTTCGATGGGGTCGCCCGGGATCAGGTGGATGAGCGCGAACGCGAGAATCGTAATGCCGATGAACGTCGGTATCACCATTCCTATGCGTCGCAAAACGAATCGGAACATGATCGCCCTTTGGTTCGTACTTGGGGATTTGGAAGAGTGACCGGCGGCGCGGATCGTTTTCGACCCGCGCCGCCGGTCCTGTTCGACTAATTATGGTTTAGTGCAAAAAGCGTTCCGCTTGCAAGCTGCGTTTTGCGGATGCTCTCGCTTTACTGCATGCCCACGCCGTCGAAACGCACATAGCCGAGCGGTTCGATCTTCAGGCCCGTCACCTTCTTGCTGGCCGGCTGATACACCGTCGAATGCGCGATCGGCGAGAACGGCAGCTGTTGCGCGAAGATCTGCTGCGCGTCCATGTAAGCCTTCGTGCGCGCCGCCACGTCGCTCGTCGAACGGCCCTTCACGACCAGATCGTCGAACGGCTTATAGCACCACTTCGAGAAGTTGCTGCCCTTCACCGCGTCGCAACCGAGCAGCGTGCCGAGCCAGTTGTCGGGGTCGCCGTTGTCGCCGGTCCAGCCGATCAAGAGCGCCTGATGCTCGCCCGCGTGCGCGCGCTTGAGATACTCGCCCCATTCGTACGACACGATCTTTGCCTTCACGCCGATCTTCGCCCAGTCGGCCTGGATCATCTCGGCCATCAGACGTGCGTTCGGGTTGTACGCGCGTTGCACAGGCATGGCCCAAAGGTCGATATCCATGCCGTTCGGAAAGCCGGCCTTCGCGAGCAGATCCTTGGCCTTGGCCGTATCGTACGGACTCGTCTTGAGGTTCTTGTCGTAGGACCATTGAGTCGGCGCCATCGGAGCGGTGGCCGCCTGGCCCGCGCCCTGATACACGGAATCGATGATCGCCTTCTTGTTGATCGCCATGTCGAGCGCGCGGCGCACGTCGGTGTTGTCCAGCCCCTTCTTGGTCACGTTATAGGCCACGTAACCTTCGTTGAAACCGGCCTGCGACGGCGTATCCAGATTCGATGCGGACTTGAGCGACTCGATGTCGCCCGGACGCGGATAGCTCATCACCTGGCATTCGTTGCTTTTCAGCTTCTGCACGCGCACAGCGGCATCGGGCGTGATCGAAAAGATCAGCTTCGACACCTGCACCGCGTTCGGCTTCCAGTAATCCGGATTGCCGTCGAAGCGAATGGTCGCATCCTTTGTATAGCTACGGAAGATGAACGGTCCCGTGCCAACCGGATACTGATTGATGTCGGCGGCCTTGCCGTCCTTCACCAGCTTGTCCGTGTATTCGGCCGAGAGAATGGACGCGTATTCCATCGCCATGTTCTGGATGAACGGCGCGTTCACTTCCTTGAGCGTGAACTTCACGGTGTAGGGATCGACCTTCTCCACCTTCGCGATGAGCTTGTCGAGGCCCATGTCCGTGAAGTACGGGAACGCAACCGGGTACGCCTTGCGGAACGGCTGGTTCGGGTCGAGCATGCGGTTGAACGTGACGAGGACGTCATCCGCGTTGAATTCGCGCGTCGGCTTGAAGTACGACGTCGTCTGGAACTTCACGCCGTGACGCAAATGGAAGGTGTAGGTCAAACCGTCCGCCGACACGTCCCACTTTTCGGCGAGACCCGGCTCGACCTTCGTGCCGCCGCGCTCGAATTCGACGAGGCGGTTATAGACCGTGAACGTGTTCGCGGTGAAGTCGGTGCCAGTGGTGTATTGCGCGGGATCGAAACCGGCGGGACTGCCTTCCGAGCAGTACACCAGCGTCTTGTTGGGGATGGCGGCATTCGCGACGTTCGCCGCGAATAGCGTTGCCGTGGCGACGGCGCCCATGAGCGCCGACACGCGGGCGACTCGCAACAGGCCATTCTTCTTCATGTTTCCTCCAGGTCGATGCCAGCTTTCAACTGACGTAGCGCGATATTACTTGATCGCATCGGCGGTGCTGCCAGCCGTGCGAATCTGCCGGATGAAACGGCGCAAGCAAATTCGGGCGCTACCCTAGCATGAACAAATATTACGTGTGTGGTCGTTTTCCCCACTGGATTTACAGCTGCCGGTT
Source organism: Caballeronia sp. LP006 (assembly GCF_031450995.1). NCBI lineage: Bacteria > Pseudomonadati > Pseudomonadota > Betaproteobacteria > Burkholderiales > Burkholderiaceae > Caballeronia > Caballeronia sp. LP006. The sequence goes on from NZ_JARTVW010000005.1 coordinate 238,448, forward strand.
GGTTCGATGCGGTTAGGTTATCGCCTATGTCTAAGCGTGATAGCTCGGATGGCGAAATATCCGCGCAAGGTGCCGGCAGCGTGCGCAAAGTGCGCCGTCGGGTACTAAAACGCCCGAAAAAAGTGCTAAACGAGGAGGAAAGTAAGGACCGCGCGGACGAACGCCGCGCGGGTAAAACAAACTCAGACGCTCTTGACGCCGAGCCGCTCGCAAACCGTCTTCGACGCCCACGCGCCGTTGAGCGTGTAGAAATGCAAGCCGGGCGCGCCGCCGTCGATCAGACGCTGGCACAGACCCGTCACCACATCGACGCCGAATTCGCGGATCGACTCGCGGTCGTCGCCGTAACTTTCGAGCCGGCGCGCGATCCACTTCGGCACTTCCGCGCCGCACATCTCGGAAAAGCGCATCAACTGCGTGAAGTTGGTGATCGGCATGATGCCCGGCACGATAGGCACATCGACGCCGAGCTTTTTCGCTTCATCGACGAATTCGAAGTAGGCGTCCGCGTTGAAGAAGTACTGCGTGATCGCGGAGTTCGCGCCCGCCTTTACCTTGCGCGCGAAGTTTTCGAGATCGGCGCGCGGCGAACGCGATTGCGGATGAAACTCCGGATACGCCGCCACTTCAATGTTGAACCAGTCGCCGTGCTCCTGGCGAATGAACGCCACGAGTTCGGACGCATAGCGCAACTCGCCGACTTCACCCATGCCCGAAGGCAAGTCGCCGCGCAACGCGACGATATGGCGAATGCCGTGCTCCCGATACTGCGAAAGAATCGCGCGCAGGCTGTCTTTCGACGAGCCGATGCAAGACAGATGCGGCGCCGCTTCGAAGCCTTCCGCGGCCATTTCGAGCACGGTGTCGAGCGTGCCTTGCTGCGTGGAGCCGCCCGCGCCGAACGTCACGGAGACGAACTTCGGCGCGAGCGTTTTCAGTTGCGCGCGCGAGGCGCGCAGTTTGTCCACACCTTCCTGCGTCTTCGGCGGGAAAAACTCGAATGAAAGTTCGATCGGTTTCATGGTGGTGTGTGTACGCGCGGCGAGGCGTGGTGTGCGCGGCGTCAGCCGAAGTTGCGCTGTCCGAAGATGAGCGCCGACAGAAGCCACGACACGATGCTATATAGAATCGAGCCGAAGAACGCGGACCAGAAACCCGTCACCTCGAAGCCTTTCAAGAGCGACGAGCACAGCCAGAAACACAGCGCATTCACCACGAGGATGAAGAGGCCGAGCGTCAGGATGGTCACGGGCAACGTGAGAATGATGAGCACCGGGCGCAGCACTGCGTTGATGAGCCCGAGCACCACGGCCACGATGAGCGCCGTGCCGAAACTGCGGATGTGGATCGACGGCACGAGATAGGTGATGATCAGAAGCGCGAGCGCGTTGATCAGCCATGTCAGCAGCACGGTCATCGAGTGTTCTCCGGTTGATGCAATGTGTCTTTGTACCGCGCACGAACCTCCCGATCCGTGCGCGGCCACGCCGCCGCGTGCCTTGTCAGTAGCGGATTAATAGCGGTAGTGGTTCGGCTTGAACGGACCGTTCTTGTCGACGCCGATATAACCGGCCTGCTCCGTCGAAAGCACCGTCAGTTCCGCGCCGATACGTCCCAGATGCAGACGCGCGACCTTCTCGTCGAGATGCTTCGGCAGCACATACACCTTGTTCTCGTACTTGTCGCCTTGCGTGAACAGTTCGATCTGCGCGAGCGTCTGGTTCGTGAACGAGTTCGACATCACGAAAGACGGATGGCCGGTTGCGCAGCCGAGATTCACGAGACGTCCTTCAGCCAGCAGAATGATGCGCTTGCCGTCCGGGAAGATGATGTGATCGACTTGCGGCTTGATGTTGTCCCACGTGTATTGGCGCGTGGAAGCGACATCGATTTCGGAGTCGAAGTGACCGATGTTGCAGACGATGGCGTTGTTGCGCATCGCCTTCATGTGGTCGTGGTTGATGACGTGGTAGTTGCCCGTTGCCGTCACGAAGATATCGGCCTTGTCGGCGGCATATTCCATCGTCACGACGCGGTAGCCTTCCATTGCCGCTTGCAGCGCGCAGATCGGGTCGATCTCCGTGACCCAGACGGTGGCGCCCAGACCGCGCAGCGACTGCGCGCAGCCCTTGCCCACGTCGCCGTAGCCCGCCACGACCGCGATCTTGCCGGCGATCATCACGTCGGTGGCGCGCTTGATGCCATCCACGAGCGATTCGCGGCAGCCGTACAGATTGTCGAACTTCGACTTCGTGACCGAATCGTTCACGTTGATGGCCGGGAACGGCAGACGCCCTTCCTTCTCCATCTGATACAGACGATGCACGCCTGTGGTCGTCTCTTCCGTCACGCCCTGGATGTGCGCGAGGCGCGTGGAGTACCACGTCGGGTCGGCATCGAGGTGCGAAGCGATCGACTTGTACAGCGCGACTTCTTCTTCATTCGTCGGCTTGCCGATGACCGAGCGGTCTTTTTCGGCCTTCGAACCGAGGATGAGCAAGAGCGTGGCGTCGCCGCCGTCGTCCAGAATCATGTTGGCGAATTCGCCGTTCGGCCATTCGAAGATGCGGTGCGAGAACTCCCAGTATTCGTCGAGCGATTCGCCCTTGAACGCGAACACCGGCGTGCCGCCCGCGGCGATGGCGGCGGCAGCGTGATCCTGCGTGGAGAAGATGTTGCACGATGCCCAGCGCACGTCGGCGCCGAGTGCGGTCAGCGTTTCGATCAGCACGCCGGTCTGGATGGTCATGTGCAGCGAGCCTGCGACGCGCGCGCCTTTCAGCGGCTGTTGCGCCTTGTATTCCTCGCGCGTCTGGATGAGACCGGGCATCTCCGTTTCGGCGATGTCGAGTTCCTTGCGGCCCCATGCGGCGAGCGACATGTCGGCAACAACGTAATCCTGGGAATTCTTGGAATCGAGAACTGCGGCGTTCATCACGCCCTCCTTTCTAAAAAAGACTAGAAATTTTGACGTGAGCGCCGTTCGATGCGGTGGCTCAGCGGGCTTGTTTATGTGCCTTCGAACCGTCCGATTGAAGCCTCCGAGCCTGGCGGGTGAAACCCGTCGCAACGCTCCTCGGGGGCGAGCGAAGATTGTAGCAAAAGTCGGCGGAATGCGAATGCGGGATTAAGCGCAGTCTGATTGATGGGGGTGACTGAGCGTAGGGAGGCGTTCAGGCTCGATCGACTATTGACTCAGCAATTGCCGGACATCGCCGTGCGGGCGCGTGCGACGAATTGTTGAATGGCCTCGGTGGTCGCCCAATGCTCGTCGAACGGCGTTTCGGCGCCTCCTGCGCGGCTGAAATACAACGCCACGTGGCTCCCCGGATGATAGTGGACGCGAACGCCTTTCCTGGCTTCCAGGCGATAACAACCGTAAATGTCGATGATTGCATTTGAAAGCGCCGAATCCTCGCCGCCATAACGCCGGAAGACTTCATCTGTAGGGAAGCCGCCGAGCGCGAGGAAGGTTGCACGCTGAATCACGAGCGTGCTCGTTATCGTGTCGCTCATGATGTTGGCGTGACGGCCGAAGTCAGGAATGGCGCGCAGTTCGGCTGGAACGTCGCTGAAGTCGGCGCTGAAACGAACTGCGGGTTGCCGAGGCGTGTTGTGCAGATAGAGTGCGGCGGTCGCTAGCGCGCCTGGAAGGTATTCGTCGTCGGCGTCGAGGAAAGCCAGAATGGAGTGCGCCGCGACATTCGCACCATGGTTGCGCGCCCGAGCGGGGCCACCGTTTTCCGGCATCTGAACTAGCTCGACGCGTCGGTCTTTCAGAGAGTAATACTTCGCAATCGCCGCTGTTGTGTCCTGCGAGCCATCGTCCACGACGATGATCTGCGCTGCTTCGGTTTGCAAAAGACAACTATCGAGCGCGCGTGCCAGCGTTTTTGCCGAGTTGAAACAAGGAATGATGACTGAGACGCCGGAGCGCTGAGAGACTAGTGACATTTGGCTCTAACCGAAAAGTTGAGCCCGGATTGTCGCAAGAGATGCTCCGAGAATCGCTAGCGAAAACTCCTAAACAGCGGCGCGTGCGCGTAATTGCCTATATCGGCAACATGCTCAAAACCGGCGCGAGCAGCACCATCACCACGCCCGCGATCATCATCGTCAAGCTGGCGACGACGCCCTCTTCGTTCCCGAGTTCGCGCGCCTTCGCGGTGCCGACGCCATGCGCCGCCGCGCCGAACAACGCTCCGCGCGCAAGCCGCGTGCGCAGCGGCACCAGCGCCAGCACGATCTCGCCGAAGAGCATGCCGCACACGCCCGTCGCGATGACGAAAAGCGCGGTCAGATCGCGCGGCGCGTGAATCTTGTCGGATACCGCGAGCGCAAATGGCGTCGATATCGAACGCGTCGCGAGACTGCGCTGCAGTTCCGGCGACAGATGCAGCAACTTCGCAAGCGCAATCGACCCGCCGACCGCCACCAGAATGCCAACCGTCACTCCGACGCTCAACGAAATCCAGTGCCGCTTCAGGAGCGACCGGTATTCGTAGATCGGCACCGCGAACGCGACGGTGGCTGGCCCGAGCAGCCACATGAGCCAGCGCGTATCGGCGAAATAGACGGGGTATGGAATGCGCGCCGTCACGACGATCGCCGCAAGCACCGCCGGGACAGCCAGAAGCGGCGTCAGCCACGGACTTTTGAAGCGCGCATAAAGACGCTTCGACACGAAGTACAGGACGACGGTCATCACGAAGCATCCGGCAGCGATCAGGCGTGCAGCGTCGTCTTGGAGCAGCGAAGCGTAGAAGTGGCTCATGGCTCAGGCGCGCGCCGCTTGCCGCGCGTTGAGCGCCCGGCGCAGCGCGAGGTGACGCTCCAGGCGCGCCGCCCGATCCACGGCGAACGCCACCGCCACCATCACCATGAGCGTTCCCGCGACGACAACCAGCGCCAAACGCCAGCCTTCTTCCATGAAAAGCCCGCCGTATTGGACCGCCGCCACGGCCGCCGGGATGAAGAACAGCAGCATGTCCGACAGCAGCCAGTCGGCGCCCGCCTTGACCCAGCGCGGCGCCACGCCGCCGCAGAACAGGAGCGCCAACAACGCGACTAGTCCGACGACGCCACCTGGCACCGGCAGCGCCAGCTTGCGCGCGGCCAGGTCCGCGACGAACCAAATCGCCGCGAGCGCCGCCGATTGAATCGCGATGCGCGTCACGCGGGCAAGCGCCATGCGGGCGTTGGCGAAGGCGGATGGGGCGGAAAGAACGGTGGACATGGCGGGCTCGGGGCGAATGACTAGGGTTAACCTGTAGACGGAGTATAAGTGCACCATTTACATAAAAAAAATGACTTAGCATTATCCAAATCATTCCAATCTGGAATCTCACATGGAATTGCGCGCGTTGAGGTATTTCATTGAGGTGGTCAAGCAAAAGAGCTTCACTGCTGCCGCCGAGCATATGTTCGTCACTCAGCCGACCATCAGCAAAATGGTCAAGTCACTAGAAGACGAGGTCGGCTCGCCGCTTTTATTGCGGGAAGGCCGTCAGATGGTCCTGACCGATGCCGGACAAATCGTCTATCAGCGTGGCGTCGATGTGCTCGCGGCCCATGCGCGGCTCGAAGCGGAACTGAACGATCTGGGCACGTTCGGGCGCGGCACGCTGACGATCGGCATTCCGCCGATGGGCGGCGCGCTCTTCACGCCCGTCATTGCTGCTTTCAGGGAGCGGTATCCGAAGATCGAGCTGAAGCTGTTCGAGCAAGGCTCGAAGGCGATCGAGGCTGCGTTGATCGAAGGCGAACTCGAACTCGGCGGCGTGCTGCAGCCAGTCGATGCCGAAACGTTCGACGTGCTGCCCGTCAGCCGGCAACTCTTGTGGCTCGTGGCGCAAAAAGGTTCGCGCTGGGACGGTCTGAACGAGGTAGCGCTCGCCGATCTGGCAGCCGAACCCTTTGTGTTCTACGGCGAAAGTCTCGCGCTCAACGACGTCGTGCTGAGCGCGTGCCGCGCGGCGGGGTTCGCGCCGACGATCGTCGGTCGCAGCGGGCATTGGGATTTCATGGCGGCGTTGGTACAGGCTGGCATCGGCATCGCGCTGTTGCCCGCGCCTTATTGTGGCCGCCTGGATGCCGAGGCGTTCACCTGCCGGCCGGTCGTCGCGCCCGAGATTCGCTGGGACATGGCCGTCGGCTGGCGGCGCAACGGATATCTGTCGCATGCGGCGCGAGCGTGGATCGAAGTCGCGCGCGAAATACTGCCCGCGAATGTCGATCAGGATTTCATGGCCGATGGCTTTCCGCGGCTGAAGCGTGGCGAGGCGCTGTAATGCGTTGAACGGGAGTTTCCTTGCCTGATGCGCCTAGTGCGCAGTAAAAAAGCGCCGAACCGCTTCAAAGCGGTCCGGCGCTTTTTCGACGCATCGCGCCCGAGATGGCGCGTGACGCTTAGTCGGCTTGCTTGAACTCGATACGTCGATTAGCCATGCGGCCAGCGGCGGTCGAGTTGTCGGCGACCGGATTGGCGTCGCCAAAGCCTTGAGCTGTCAGCGAATCAGAAGGAATGCCGTGCTGAACCAGGTACGAACGCACCGCTTCCGCACGCTTCTTCGACAACTGAAGATTCAGCGCCGCGCCGCCCGTGTTGTCCGAATAGCCTGCGATCTGAAGCTGAATTGGCTTTGCTTGCGTGTCGCAGGCCTTCAGCGCCTTTGCCGAGGCAGCGAGCGCCGCCATGGCAACCGGCGGCGGCGTGTTCGAACCCGTGCCGAAGTTGACCGGCTTCAGGTTCAGCGTCTTGACGATAGCCGGAGCCGAGCAGGCATCCGCGTCTTGATTGGCTTGCGCTTCCGATGCCGGAGCCGCAACCGGAGCCGATTGCGTGCCGACCGTCCAGCCGGCGCCGAACAGCGCCTTCAGCTTGTCGACCCAGCCGAGCTTCGGCTCGCTTGCGCCGCCGCTCAGGGTGATCGTGTCGCCGGTAATCTGCAGATCGGCGCCCGGCAGCGTCATCAACGGCAGCAGGCCTTCGAGCTTGTCGAGCCACGCGGCGGGCTTCGTGTCGGGATCGACGGTCACGTTCGCGTGGAACTTGTCCGCGCCGAGCTTAGCCGACAGCATGTCGATCAGGCGTTGACGTTCCTGCTCGCTATTCACCGTGGCTTTCAGCGTGGGAATGCCGGAGGCGTCGACCGTCATGGACAGGCTTGCGTCCTTGCCCGGCAAAATGGTCGGCAACGATGCCTGATCGGGCGCCACAGCCGTGGCTTGCGATGCCTGATCGTCACTGGCGCTAGCGCTAGCGCTGGCGCTGGCGCTGGCTGCAGATGCGGCGTCGGATGCCGCCGAGGCGTCCGTGCGCGTTTCGGCCGTCACGTCTTTCGACTTGTTTTCGGTCGAACAGCCGCGCGCAACGAGCGCGGCCAGCAACGCGAGGGCAGCGGCGTTGGCGACCCACAGCCATTTGCGGCGCGGACCCTTGTCGTTTGTTTGCGCGGTTTCCACGGCCGGTTCTTGTTCGCCATGAATGGGGAACGACGCTGCTTCTTGGGTAGCCGGATGACCGAGATGCGAGGACACCGCCTTCAGCCGCGAGGCCACGCCCGCGAGGAACGCGCCGACCGAGCCGAGCCCCAGCGCATTCGCGAACGAATCCGTCATGTTGGCCCGCACGACCGGCAATTGATGCCCGAGCAGCGTGGGCAACTGGCCGATATGGCCGTTGTGCTGCGTGAAATAGCGCTTGAGGATACCGAGAATGGTCGCGCCCACGACGCCCGACAACGTGCGCGATGCGCTCGCCGCCACGCCCGTGTATTCGGAAATACGCTCGGCGAGCGCATTGAGATTGTCGTGCGAGGCAATGACGCCATCCACCGTCGAATGGGTGGCGAGGAGCGTTTGCATGCCTTCGTCGTTGAGAACGAAGTGCGGCAGTTCCTCGGCGATATGCGTGTTCACGCCCGGCGACATGACGGAGGCAAACAGACTGCGTGCGCCATCCAGCGACGCCGCCTTGTTCATCATCGAGCCGATGAGTGCTGGCGCGCATAGTCCGACGACGCGCCTCGCGGACTCCTGCGTGCAGCCAACGCGTGCAGCCAGGTGTTGCAATACGCTCTCGGTCAAGGCGCCTTGAACGAGTTGATTGAGGTTGATGCTCATTGAGAAGACTTCCAGAAGAGGCCTGTAAACCTCAGGCCATAAGGGTCTCGGCGATTATAGGTTCGGCCTCCTGTCCGTCAGCCGTGGTAGCCAAACAATCGGATTTCTCTCATCCGGTTGGTCTTTAAGAGTTCGCATCAGAAAAATATAGGAATGGTTTAAGACCAAACGCGAGCGCCCGGCCAGATTGAAGCGAGCGGCAGCGCTACACGCTAGTCGGGCGTGCGGCCTATCATCGTTAAATAGAGATAGAGGATCATTTTTGACCACGCGTGTTGCGATTAGCCGACGCAAGCTCGCACGGGAGACACACGATGAACCACGCACCCTTGTTCGAGACACACGAAGTCACGAATCAGTCGCCGCCGCTTGTCGACTACGACGCCTTCGCCGCGGACCGCGCGCTCGTTGCCGCGCTCGAGCGCGAAGGCGCGCACTGGCATGCCGAGGCGCTCCACCGCGACGGCCGCGCGCTTACACAACCGGACGTGCTCGCGCTCGCCGATCTCGCCAACCGGCATACGCCGGAACTGAGCACGCACAGCGCGCGTGGCGAGCGTATCGACGCAATCGAGTTTCATCCGGCCTGGCATGAACTGCTGCGACGTCTGCGGCAAGAAGGTCTGCACGCGCTGCCGTTCGAACCTTCGGCGCGCGCCGGGTCGATGGCCGCGCGCGCCGCCGGTTACTTTCTGCACGGACAACTCGAATCCGGATCGCTGTGTCCGGTCACGATGACCTTCGCGAGCATCCCCGTTTTGCGCAATGAACCCGCGCTTTATGAACGGCTCGCCGCACCGCTCTTGTCGCGCGAGCACGATTCGCGCGACATCGCCCTCGAAGCCGGCAAGCGATCGATGTTGATCGGCATGGGCATGACCGAAAAGCAGGGCGGCTCCGACGTGCGCGGCAATCGCACGCGCGCGCATGCGCTCGGCACACCCGGGCGCGGCGGGGACTATCGGTTAATCGGACACAAGTGGTTTTTCTCGGCGCCGCAGTGCGACGCGCATCTTGTGCTCGCGCGCACGGCGGACGAAGGCGGACTCTCCTGCTTCTACGTGCCGCGCTTTGCGCCCGACGGCCGCAAGAACGCCGTGCACGTGCAGCGTCTGAAGGACAAGCTCGGCAATCGCTCGAACGCGAGCAGCGAAGTCGAGTTTCTCGATGCCTACGGCGTGATGATCGGCGATGAAGGACGCGGCGTGCCGACCATCATCGAAATGGCGAACTACACGCGGCTCGATTGTGTGATCGGCAGCGCGGCGTTGATGCGCGCGGCGCTGGTCGAAGCGATCCATCATGCGCGGCATCGCAGCGCGTTTGGCGCGCATCTCGCCGATCAGCCCTTGATGCGCAACGTGCTCGCCGACCTCGCGCTCGAATCGGAAGCCGCGACGGTGCTGTTCATGCGGCTGGCCGGGGCGTTCGAGCAGAGCGCATCGGCGGGAGCGGCGTTGCGCGAACGCGCGTGGCGGCGCATCGTCACGCCTGCGGCGAAGTTCTGGGTCTGCAAGCGCGCGCTCGAATTCACCGGCGAGGCGATGGAAGTGTGGGGCGGCAACGGTTACGTCGAAACCGGGCCGATGGCGAGGTTTTATCGCGAGGCGCCGGTCAATTCGATCTGGGAGGGTTCGGGTAACGTCATGTGTCTCGACGTGCTGCGTGCGTTCGAGCGCGAGCAGGACGCGGCGCACGCACTATTCGACGACTGGCGCGATACGGCAAGCGCGCATCCGGCGCTCGGTGCGGCTTTGCAGACACTCTTGACTAGTTTGACGAGCGATCCGGCGTCGCGCGAGGCATCGGCGCGGCGCATCGCGCAGCAATTGACCTTATGTGCACAAGGCGTATTGCTGGCGAGACATGCGCCGGACGAGGTGGCACAGGCGTTCATCGAAACCCGCCTGGGCGATGCGCGCGGCGAAACCGGCCGCGTGTATGGCACGTTGCCCGCGCGCTTCGATCATGCGGCGATCGTCAGGCGGGCTTTCGAGTTTTAGCGGCGTCCCGCTTCCCTCACCGGCTCCTCGTTCTCCAGCCGATAAACCCAGGCCAGCAGTTCCGCCACCGCCTGATAAAGCGCGGGGGGAATATGCGAATCGAGATCGACCTGCATCAAGAGCGACACCATTTCCGGCGAGTCATGGACATACACGCCCGCTTCCTTAGCGCGCTGCACGATCATTTCCGCGACCACGCCGTAGCCCTTCGCCACGACGCGCGGCGTCGTTTCGCGGCTGCCCGCATCGTAAGTGAGCGCGGTGGCCTGCTTGCGCGAATACAGTGGATTGCTCATGTCACTTCTCCACCCGGCGGCGCGCGGAATAAATGCTCGAGCGGCGAACGCACTGGTTTCGGCGCGTCCAGGTCGATGTCGCCCGTGGCGGCGCCCGAGCCATCCATCGAACGCACGCTGAACGACGCCAGCGCGATGCCCGCCGCTTCGAGCTGACGCTGGAACGCGGCGGCATCGGCGGAAAAACGCGATGCGCCCGTATCGCTCGCCCTCAGACGCGCGACCAGCTTGTCGCCGGTCAGCACGAGTTCGGCGTCCACCATGCCGAGCGCGGGCAACGACAACGTGACGCGCGTGCGCCACGCGCGTTCCTCGCTGGTATCCACGGCGGGACGCGGCTCTCGCGCCACTTCCCACTCGAAACGCGTCCCCGGCCACGCTTCGCCCTGCCAGCGGAATTGCTCGTTGGCGAGTATGTCGAGTTGCTGACGCACGACCGTGAGCGTCGCCGGATGAATACCCGCATCGAGCGATGCCTGCAGCGCCGATTCATGCTGGCTCGGCTGCGGCGCGGCGAGCGGCGAAGCGGGCGCGGACGGCGCGCTTTGCGAATTCGACAGCGCCAGCGCGGGCGCATCCCGTACCGATGCCGCGAGCGCCGCCGCTTGCTGCGGCGTTTGCGGCATCGCGACGTTATGCGTTTCGGCGTGCAGATCGGACAGATCGGTTTGTGTCGAGGCAAACGCCGGTGGGCGCGTGTCGTCGAAGGCGGTATCGCGCGCGATGCTTTCATCGCCCGGCAAATCGAGCGGCAAGGTCAGCGCGCGCGGATCGATGCGCGCCTGCGGTTCGCTCGCGAGCGACGCCGTGCTGCGCTGCCCGGCCATCCATTGCACGAGATGCGACTCGTAGAAGAGGCCGCTTTGCGCCACCGTTTTCGCAAGCTCCGATGCCAGCGCGGACGCCGGTAACGGCGGCAGATTCTGGCTCGCCGCACGCGCGGCCGCGACGGCGGCGGCATTGGAGGAGAAAGCGGTATCGAAAAGCCCCGTGGTCAGCGCGGCGAACGCGCTCGCGGGACGCGGCGGTGTCGGCCAGAGCGGGGCATCACCGAGAATCGCGGGCGCGGCGCCGCCCAGGCGGGAAATGACATCGAGCGTGCGGGCCACGCTCGACAGTTCGGTTTGCGCGGACGCCACCGGAGCGAGCGTCGGCGCGGATGCGCCCGCCGCGGTTCCGGCGGGCGTCGCGACGGACAAGGAAACGCCCGTCTGCGTGGTCGTCTGGCCGGTCGAACCGGCGTTGGCGCGCAGCGCGGACAGAAGGAGCTCGGTCCGGCTGGCGATAATCGTGGCGATCGCGGAATCGAGTCCTGACATGCCGGCATCCTGGAAAGACCGCGCGCGAGGGCCGGGCCAGACGCCGGAAGAGTTTTCCGTCGCAAGCCGCGCCGTCTAGCGCAGTCCGATCATCTTTTTAAGTACGCGCGCCGGGCTGTTGGTCGTGAAGAGCGCGGAAAGACGCGCGAGGCTCGGCGAACTGAGGTCGCGAATCGCGGCATCGTCGGCGAGGATCTTCTTCACGAGGTCCAGCTTGCGCGCACGGGCGGTGTCGTCGAGTTCCGAGCCGGTATCCACGTCCTTCAACCGTTCGATCAACTCGCGATACCTGCCCTGCATCGTCTTCAATTCGCTCCACTCGCCACTGCGCGCCGCAGCCAGCATCTGGCCGGACAGCGCAGCAATCGCCTCGTAGTGCGCGAAATATTCGTCTGTGGTATTCATTCTTGTCAGGCAGTCGCCGTGGCTGCCGCTCAGACGGCTGCCGCGGTCGTTCTCGCCACTTCCGGTCCAATGCCGACCCACGCCTCTTCGAGCGTAGCCAGCAGATTGTCCACTTCCACGAGCATCGACTCGTCCTGGTTCAGATTCGCTTCCAGGAGCCGGCGTGCCATGTACGAGTACAGCGCGTCCAGACGCAGCGCGACTTCGCCGCCCGCTTCCTTGTTGAGCGCCTGCTGCAACCCGGTCTCGATGATGTTGATCGCCTTGCTGATCGCCGTTCCGCGCGCGCCCACGTTCTTCTGCTGCAAGTGCATCCGCGCCTGTGCAATCGACTGCCGCGCGCCCTGATAGAGCATCACGATCAGCCGGTGCGGGCTCGCTCCCATCACCCCTGTCTGAACGCCGACGCGTGCATATGCGTTGGCTCCCGCCTGTCCTGGGGAATACATCCGTGGTTCTCCTTATGCGATACCGAATGACGCCCGCGGCACGTGGCGCGCGGTGCTCGGACGGCGGCGCAAAGGCCGCTTCGTCCGACCGGTAAGAATCGGTGCTGGCGATCGAACCATCGTTCGCCGTGCTGTTATCGAGGTTATCGGAGAATCGCGGCAAAGCTTTAGGGCGCAAGGCTCTGGGGCCGTATCGGCATGATGGGGACGGATTCGAAACGCACGCGCCAGCCACAGCGCGTTACACCGAAATTTGCATGATGTCGTTGTAGGCCGACACGAGCTTGTTGCGTACTTGCAAGCCGAACTGCATGCCGACGTTGGCCTTTTGCATATCGACCATCACGTCGTTGAGCGAAACGTTCGGCGCGCCGATTTCAAACGCGTGCGCTTCGGACAGCGCCTTCGTCTGGTTGTCGCTGATCTTGCTGATCGACGACTGCAGCGCGTCCGCGAACGTGCCCGCGCTCACCGCGCCCGACTGGCCGATTCCCGCGTCCTGTCCGGATACGGCGCCCGTGGCGACCGTGGGGCTGCCGGCGGCCTGCGTCGCCATCGACTGCATTGTGCTCAGCGCGGAGGTGAGCGGATTGATCGGGAAGTTCATGGTGTCTCCGATTGACAAGTAAAGAGCCGGTTCAGCGCCCAAGTGCGAAAGTCGCTCGTCGCCGGGTTCGGGGCGGCGTGCGAACGGTCGTCCGAACGCTTTTACCGAGTACGAGAAAGATTAGCAGCGCGGCATTTTCCAAAGCGCCGGAAGAACGGGGGAAACCCGGCTCTATTCGCCGAATCGACTTGCAATCTTCTGCGGATAATCCATCTCGTCAAAAGTCCTCCGGCGCCGCATCACGGGCAGTACGACCGGCCAGAGGGGAACGCAAAAGATTCGGAGCTTCGACGCTAAATGGATACGCCCAACAACTCACTGATCACGCCAGACGCCAGAATGGGCCTGGCAGGCGCGCAGCCTGGCGCCTCGGCGAGCGCCGCGAGCCCCAGCCTCACCGGCGGCGCTGGCGGCGCCGACTTCGGCGGCTTCGCTCAGCGCATGCCGATGCTCTCGCAATTCCGCTCGAACCCGCGCGTGCCGCTCATCATCGCCGTGGCGATCTTGGCGATGGTCGTGGCGGGGCTCGTCATGTGGACGCGCCAGCCCGACTACCGCGTGCTGTTCTCGAATCTCTCCGACCGCGACGGCGGTGCGATCGTCGCCGCGCTCCAGCAGGGCAACATTCCCTACAAGCTCTCCGACGGCGGCGGCGCGATCCTCGTTCCGGCCGAGTCGGTGCACGAAACGCGTCTGCGCCTCGCAAGCCAGGGTTTGCCGAAAAGCGGCTCGGTCGGCTTCGAACTGATGGACAACCAAAAGTTCGGCATTAGCCAGTTCGCGGAGCAGATCAACTACCAGCGCGCGCTCGAAGGCGAACTGGAACGCACCATCGGCGCAATTTCCTCGGTGAAGTCGGCACGCGTGCATCTGGCCATTCCGAAGCCGAGCGTGTTCGTGCGCGACAAGGAACTGCCGACCGCGTCCGTCATGGTCAACCTCTTTCCCGGGCGCGTGCTCGACGAAGGACAGGTTTCGGCGATCGCGCACATGGTGTCGTCGGGCGTGGCGGACATGCCGGTCAAGAACGTGAATATCGTCGATCAGGACGGCAACCTGCTCACGAACCAGAGCGCCGCGAACGGTCTCGACGCATCGCAACTGAAGTACGTGCAGCAGATCGAGCACAACACGCAAAAGCGCATCGACGCGATTCTTTCCCCGCTCTTCGGCGGCGGCAACGCGCATTCGCAAGTGAGCGCGGACATCGACTTCTCGAAGCTCGAACAGACCGCCGAAAGCTACGGCCCGAACGCCAACCCGCAGAACACGTCGATCCGCAGCCAGCAATCGAGCGAATCCAGCGAAACCTCGGGCAGCGGCCCGTCGGGCGTGCCGGGCGCGCTGTCGAACCAGCCGCCGCAGCCGGCATCCGCGCCGGTCACGGGCGGAGCATCGGACGCAACCGGCGCTGCCGCCGCGAAGTCCACGCCGCAGAACCTGCGCAAGGACACGACGACCAATTACGAAGTGGACCGCACCGTGCGCCACTACGAACAGGCGACAGGCGGCATCAAGCGTCTTTCGGTGGCGGTGGTCGTGAACTATCAGCGTCAGGTCGATGCGAAGGGCAACGTCACGATGACGCCGCTCGCCGCCGACAAGCTCGCGCAAGTCCAGCAACTCGTGAAGGACGCGATGGGCTACGACGAGAAGCGCGGCGACTCGGTCAACGTGGTGAACAGCGCGTTCAACTCCGACCAGAACGTGACGCCCGATGTGCCGTGGTGGCGCACGCCGGACATGATCATGCGCGGTATCCAGTTGGCGAAGTACGTGGGCATCGGCATCGTCGCACTGTTCCTGTACTTCAGCATGGTGAAGCCGGCAATGCGCCGCGCCTTCCCCGTGCCGGAACCGGCGGCGCCCTCGCTCAACGCGCCAGACGAACTCTCGCTGCTCGACGGCCCGACGCTCGAAGGCGGCGCCAAGAATGACGATGATGACAAGGATGCCGAGGTAAGTCTCCTCGGTCATGAAAGCAACAAGGCCAAGTTCGATCGCAATCTCGACTACGCGCGCATGGTGGCGCGTCAGGACGCGAGAATCGTGGCGACGGTCGTGAAGAACTGGGTGTCCGATGAACGCTGAAGGTCTCAATAAAGCCGCGCTCCTCCTGATGTCGATCGGCGAGGAAGAAGCCGCCGAAGTTTTCAAGTATCTCGCTCCGCGCGAGGTGCAGAAGATCGGCGCGACCATGGCGGCGCTCAAGAACGTGACGCGCGAGCAGCTCGACAACGTGCTGACCGAATTCGTCAGCGAAGCGGAGCAGCACACCGCGTTGTCGCTCGATTCGAGCGAGTACATCCGCTCGGTGCTCACGAAGGCGCTCGGCGAAACCAAGGCTGGCGCGCTCATCGACCGGATTCTGCAAGGCAGCGATACGAGCGGTATCGAAGGTCTGAAGTGGATGGACTCGGGCGCGGTCGCGGAACTCATCAAGAACGAGCATCCGCAGATCATCGCGACGATCCTCGTGCACCTGGACCGCGATCAGGCTTCGGAAATCGTCTCGCTGCTCAACGACCGTCTGCGTAACGACGTGCTGCTGCGTATCGCCACGCTCGACGGTATTCAGCCCGCCGCGCTGCGCGAACTCGACGATGTGCTGACCACGCTTCTCTCCGGCAGCGACAACCTGAAGCGCGCGCCGATGGGCGGTATCCGCACGGCGGCCGAGATTCTCAACTTCATGTCGAGCAACCATGAAGAGGGCGTGATCAACAACGTCAAGGAATACGACGTGGAACTCGCGCAGAAGATCATCGACCAGATGTTCGTGTTCGAGAACCTGCTCGACCTGGAAGACCGCGCGATCCAGTTGCTGCTGAAGGAAGTGGAATCCGAAACGCTGATCGTCTCGCTCAAGGGCGCGCAGCCCGCGTTGCGTCAGAAGTTCCTGTCGAACATGTCGCAACGCGCGGCCGAATTGCTTGCGGAAGACCTCGATTCGCGCGGTCCGGTGCGTGTGTCGGAAGTCGAGCAGCAGCAACGCAAGGTGCTTCAGGTGGTGCGTAATCTGGCCGAAAACGGCCAGATTCAATTAGGCGGCAAGGCAGAGGATGCATATGTCTAATCCGGCCCAGAACCCGAAGGCGCCGCTCTCCGCGTATCAGCGCTGGGAGATGGCTTCGTTCGATCCCGTCACCGTGGACCACAGCGCGGCGGATCAGGCAGCGCTCGAAGCGCATTTGCGCCGCGTCGAGGAAGACGCGCATGCGCAAGGTCTCGCCACGGGTCATGTGGCTGGACAGGCGATCGGGTATCAGGCCGGTTTCGAACAAGGTCACGCCAAGGGTTTCGAGGACGGCCGCAAGGAAGCGCTCGCCGAAGCGGCGCGTCTCGCGGAAATCGCCGATGCGTTCAGGATCGCGCTGCAAGCCGCCGATGCCGCCATTGCGGAAACGCTCGCCACGCTCGCGGTCGATATCGCGCAGCAAGTGGTGCGGCAGCATCTGGCGCACGATCCGACGGCGCTCGTCACCGTGGCGCGCGAAGTGATCGCGGCCGAGCCGGAACTCACGGGATCGCCGACGCTGATCGTGAATCCCGCCGATCTGCCTATCGTCGATGCGTACTTGCAGGAGGAACTCGGCGCGGCTGGCTGGATGGTGCGGCCCGACCCGCTCGTGGAACGCGGCGGCTGCCGCGCGCACGCGGCGAGCGGCGAAATCGATTCGACCAATGCGTCGCGCTGGGAGCGTGTCGCGGCGGCATTGGGGAGGAACAAGCCGTGGTAAATAGCGCAATGACGCATCGCATCACGCAGGACGGACTGAGCGAGCTGGAGCAGGAAATCGCACGCGCGTCGTTCGGGCCGGAGGCTGTCGTCGAGGAAGAATCGCCGGAGGAACTCGCTGCGCGGACCATCGCGGAACTCGCGAACATGGCGGGCAATCCGCATATCGACGCCTGGCGCGACAAGCTCGACGCCCTCAAGGCGCGTACCGCGATCGCCAAGCCGCTGCGTCCGTGCGGACGTCTCACGCGCGCCGCCGGCCTCGTGCTCGAAGCGGTCGGCCTGAAGATGGGCGTCGGTTCCGAATGCATGATCGAACTGCCGCCGGGCAGCGCCATTCCGACCGCCGAAGCCGAAGTCGTCGGCTTCGCGGGCGACAAACTCTTTTTGATGCCGACCACGGAAATGGCCGGCCTCTTGCCCGGCGCGCGCGTGTATCCGCTGGAAAGCGCGCCGATCAACGATCCGATGGCAGGCGCGAAACGTCTGCCGGTCGGCTGGGAGATGCTCGGCCGCGTGGTCGATGCATCCGGCCGTCCGCTCGACGGACTCGGCCCGCTCGGCGCAAAAGTCGATGCGCCGTTGTCATCGCCGGTCATCAACCCGCTGAATCGCGAGCCGATTCACAAAGTGCTGGACGTCGGCGTGCGCGCAATCAATTCGCTGCTGACGGTTGGACGCGGTCAGCGCATGGGCCTGTTCGCGGGCTCGGGCGTCGGTAAATCGGTGCTGCTCGGCACGATGGCGCGCTACACGAGCGCGGAAGTGATCGTGATCGGACTGATCGGCGAACGCGGCCGCGAAGTGAAGGAATTCATCGAACAGATTCTGGGCGAAGACGGTCTCGCGCGTTCAGTCGTCGTGGCCGCGCCGGCCGACGTTTCGCCGGTCCTGCGCATGCAGGGCGCGACTTACGCGACTTCGCTCGCCGAATATTTCCGCGATCAGGGCAAGCATGTGTTGCTGCTCATGGATTCGCTGACCCGTTACGCGATGGCGCAGCGCGAGATCGCACTTGCGATTGGCGAGCCGCCCGCGACCAAGGGTTACCCGCCGTCGGTGTTCGCCAAGCTGCCCGCGCTCGTCGAGCGTACCGGCAATGGCCCGGAAGGCGGCGGTTCGATCACCGCGTTCTACACCGTGCTCACCGAAGGCGACGACCAGCAAGATCCGATCGCCGATTCGGCCCGCGCCATTCTCGACGGCCATATCGTGCTGAACCGCTCGCTTGCCGAGGCGGGACATTATCCGGCTATCGATATCGAACAGTCGATCAGCCGCGCGATGACCGCGCTCATCGACGACAAGCATCTCGAACACGTGCGCCTTTTCAAGCAGATGCTTTCGCGTTATCAGCGCAATCGCGACCTGATCAACGTGGGCGCGTATTCCAGCGGCCGCGATGCCCTGCTCGACCGGGCCATCGCGCTTTATCCGCGAATGGAGTCGTTTTTACAGCAAGGCTTTCGCGAGCAGGCGAATTTCGAACCGAGTCTTGATTTATTGCATCAACTTTTCAACTAGTATTTGCAGCCGCACCTATATTTGTCATAAGTTATTAAAAAAACCGCGCGACCACAGAGACCAACTCGTCCATGTCAAAGAATCTGCCGATCAACACCCTGATCGAACTCGCTCAGGAAGAACTCGACGCCGCGACCAAGAAGCTGGGCAAGCTTCAGCAGGAGCGCAACGAAATCGAGGGGCAACTCAATTCGCTCGTGACGTATCGCGACGAATATCACGCGCGTTTCACGGCGTCGGCGCAGCAAGGCACGACGGCGCAGACGCTGCGTAACTTCCAGGCGTTCGTCGACACGCTGGACTCGGCGATCGCGCAACAGCGCACGTTGCTCGTGATGGCCGACCAGCGCATCGAGGCGGCGAAGCCGGAATGGCGTCTCAAGAAGCAGAAGGTCGGCAGCTACGAGGTGCTCGCGGCGCGCGGCGAGGCGTTGCTCGCCAAGAAGGCGGCGCGCGTGGAACAGCGCGAATCGGACGAGCACGCGGCCAAGGTGCTGCGCATGCGCGCCGAACGCGCCTGAATTTAACTACCGGACTTTTTCGAGGTAACGCATGTCCTCCGTTTCTTCCATCGGCGCGCAGTCGGGCGTTTCGTCATCTTCGGCTGCCAAAAAGCGTGCAGCGGACGCAGGCGCGTCGTTCGGCCTGACGCTGCAGAGCATGACCGACAAGGCCAATGCCGACGCACAGGCAGCCAAGGCGCTGGCGGCGTCGTCCTTGTCCTCGTCCACCGCGGCCAAGTCGAGCGTGCATGACGTGCCGAAGTCCGACGACACCGCGAGCGCCAGCAAGTCGGACGACGCGAGCGACGTGAAGAAGAGCGATAGCGCGAAAGACACGCAGGCGTCGTCGTCGGCCGACAAGAGCGGCAAGACGGATTCGACGAAGGAGGCTTCGAAGCCTTCGGGCAAGACCGAAACGGCGGATGCGTCCAAGCCTGCCGCCCCGGCAAAGCCCGCGAAAGCGACGGATGCCGCCGATGCGGCCGAGCGCGCGGACGCCGCCGAAGCTGCGAATACCACCGTGTCCGACGTGACCGATGCGGCCGCGACGGCCGCTGCATCGACGGATGACGACAAGACCGCGACCGGCGACACGCACAAGAGCGGCGACGCCAAGTCCGCGCAAGATGCGCTGCAGGCCGCGCTCGCCGCGATGAACAACGTGCCGGCGAATGCCGTGCCGATGAACGCGGCGGCATCGGTGCATGCGGGCGCGGGCGCGGCCACGGGCGCTGGAAAGAGTGACGAGGCGCCGGGCGGCATGGTCGGCGAAGGATCGAAGGGTAATCGCTCGGGCGGCCTGCTCAACGCGCTCGCCGGCGATGCCAGGGACAACGCGGCGCCGGCCACGACCGCGGCACTGGCAAGCGATGCGGCAGCGGTTCAGGCCGCGCTGACCCCGCAAGCCGATGCGGGCAGCGCGGCGTACAAAGCCATCTCGCAGCAAGCCGATGCAGCGGCGCGCGCGGTGGCGATGCAATCGGCATCGGCGGGGTCGGCGGTATCGAGTGCGCAAGGCGAGATGACGGCGGCGACCAGCGCGGCGATTGCGCCGCACGTCGGCGCTGGCGGCTGGGACGATGCGTTCAGCCAGAAAGTCGTGTTCCTCTCGAATTCGCAGCAACAGAGCGCGGAGTTGACGCTCAATCCGAAGGATCTCGGCCCGTTGCAGGTCACTCTGCAGGTTTCCGAGAATCATGCGCACGCGCTCTTCGTGTCGCAGCATGCGCAGGTGCGCGAAGCGGTCGAAGCCGCGATGCCGAAGCTGCGCGAGGCGATGGAAGCCAATGGTATCAGCCTAGGCTCCACCAGCGTTTCGGATGGATTCGCGCGCCAGTCGTCGCAACAGGACCGCGGCGAGGGCCGCTCGTCGTCGGGCAACGGACGCGGCGTGGGCGGTGTTGGCGGCGTCGGCGTTAGCGATTCGGGCGTGGCAAGCACGGTGACGATGCCGGTGCGGCGCACGGTCGGGTTGGTGGATACGTTTGCTTGATGACTTGACGGGACAAGCGGTGCGTTAGCCGTTTGGCGGCGGCGCGCCTTTCCTCGCCGCAAAAAGCAGCTTTAGGCCCTTCGAGGCGTAAAGCTGCTTTTTTGTTGGTGTCCACGCGGCGATCAGACCACCTCAAAGCACGAGAATCACCACCCGCGCCGCCCGATGCCCCGTAAAACCGCTGTCGCGCCGCGAATCTTTAACCCACGAGTTAGCCCCAAATCCCCCCTCTTTTCGCCCCATCGCTCAACGGCGTTATAGCCAACAATTCAACCTATCGAAAGAGGGCAAGAATTCATGGCTACCACCACTGCAAATCCGAAAGACATCGTTCCCGCGAAGAGCGGCAAGCTCAAGAAGACTCTGATCATCGCCATTGGCGCGGTCGTTCTGCTGGGTGCTGGCGCCGGCGGCGCTTACTTCATGCTCGGCAAGCAGCCTCACGGCCCCGCCAAGCCCGCACCGGTGCCGCCGCCCGTGTTCTTCCCGCTCGATTCGCTGACCGTCAACCTGCAAGCCGACGACGGCATCATGCACTACCTGCGCGTCGGTCTGTCGCTCAAGCTCGCGGACGAAAAGGCTCAGGTGCAGATCACCGAACGCATGCCTGAGATCCGCAGCCGCGTGCTGATGCTCATCTCCGGCAAGCACCCCGAAGAGATGGCGACCGTCGAAGGCAAGCGCAAGCTCGCCGACGAACTGCGCGAAGCCGTCGAGAAGGCCGCCAGCGCGCCGGATCATCCCGCCCACGTCGAAGAAGTGTTGTTCACCGAATTCGTCGTGCAGTAAGCCCGCGCACCAGATTCAAGGAAACGGAAAAGAGTCATGGGCCACGAAGAGTTCATGTCGCAGGAGGAGGTCGATGCCCTCCTCAAGGGCGTCACCGGCGAAGTCGATCAGGTCTCAGACGACAGCAAGCCCGCCGGCGTTCGTCCTTACAACATCGCGACGCAGGAACGCATTGTCCGCGGCCGGATGCCCGGCCTCGAAATCATCAACGACCGCTTCGCGCGCCTGTTGCGCGTGGGCATCTTCAACTTCATGCGGCGTTCGGCGGAAATCTCCGTCGGCCCGGTGAAGGTGCAGAAGTACAGCGAATTCACGCGCAATCTGCCGATCCCGACCAACCTCAACCTGGTCCATGTGAAGCCTCTGCGCGGCACGTCGCTGTTCGTGTTCGATCCGAACCTCGTGTTCTTCGTGGTCGACAACCTCTTCGGCGGCGACGGGCGTTTCCATACGCGCGTCGAAGGCCGCGAGTTCACGCAGACCGAGCAACGCATCATCCACAAGCTGCTCACGCTGGTATTCGAGCACTACTCCGCTTCGTGGAAGAGCGTGCGTCCGCTGCAGTTCGAATTCATGCGCTCGGAAATGCACACGCAGTTCGCGAACGTGGCGACGCCGAATGAAATCGTCATCGTGACGCAGTTCACCATCGAATTCGGTTCGACGGGCGGCACGCTGCATATCTGCATGCCCTACTCGATGATCGAGCCGATTCGCGATCAGCTCTCCTCGCCGATTCAGGGCGAAGCGCTCGAAGTGGATCGCCGCTGGGTGCGCGTGCTCTCGCAGCAAGTGCAATCGGCGGAAGTGGAACTGACGGTGGAACTCGCCGAGATCCGTTCGTCGTTCGAAAGGCTGCTCAACATGCGCAAGGGCGACGTGCTGCCGATCGACGTGCCCGAGCATGTCGTCGCCAAGGTGGACGGCGTGCCGGTGATGGAATGCGGCTACGGAATTTTCAATGGTCAATACGCGCTGCGCGTGCAGAAAATGGTCAGCGCGTCGGACAACATGAAGGAAGGTGGATATGAGTGATCTCTTGCAGGAAGGCACACTGCCCGGCTCAACCGGCGTGGGCGACATGAAGGCGGAAGAGTTGTCGATGGACGACTGGGCGAGCGCGCTCGCTGAGCAGAACGGCAACGAAACGCCTGCCGTGGCCAGCGCGGGCGTGTTCCAGCCCTTGTCGAAAGCCGCGGCGCCTTCGACGCGCAACGACATCGACATGATTCTCGACATCCCCGTGCAGATGACGGTGGAACTCGGCCGCACGAAGATCGCGATTCGCAACCTGCTGCAACTCGCGCAGGGTTCGGTCGTGGAACTCGACGGCATGGCGGGCGAGCCAATGGACGTGCTCGTGAACGGTTGTCTTATTGCGCAAGGCGAAGTGGTCGTCGTGAACGACAAGTTCGGTATTCGCCTGACCGACATCATCACGCCGTCCGAACGTATCCGGAAGTTGAATCGATGAAACGCTTTGCCGCCGTCCTGATTGCCTTCGTGCCTGCGCTGTCCCGCGCAGCCGATATGAACGCCGTGAACCACGCCGCGCAGATCGCTTCGAGCGTCGGCGCGGGAAGCGCCGTGCCGTCGCTCGGTTTCGGCGCGGTGTTGCAGACGCTGTTCGGTCTCGTCATCGTGATCGGCTTCGTGTTCGGTTGCGCGTGGCTCGCTCGCAAGTTCGGCTTGCAAGGCGGCAGGAAAGGCGGCCTCGTGAAAGTAGTGGGCGGCGCGTCGCTCGGCAACAAGGAGCGCGTGGCGGTCGTCGAAATAGGCGATACCTGGCTCGTGCTCGGCGCGGGGCCCGGCAACGTGCGCTTGCTGCATACCATGCCCGCCGGATCGGCGGAAGCGGACGTAAGCGGCGAACCAACGCCGTTGGCCGCGCAAACGTTGCAAGGCAGTTTTGGTCAGCGGTTTCGCGATGCCCTCGCCGGTGAAGCGAACAAGCGTCTTCAGAAGTTCGTGGGCGGGAGCAAGTAATGCAGGTCAGTCGTAACATCGTGCGCGGCGTGAAACTGGCGCTGCCGGTCGTGATCGCCTTGTTGCCGGTCGCGGCGCTCGCGCAAAGCACGGCGGGTCTTCCCGCCTTCAATACCAGCCCCGGCCCGAACGGCGGCACGACGTACTCGCTCAGCGTGCAGACGATGTTGCTGCTGACGATGCTCTCGTTCCTCCCGGCCATGGTCCTGATGATGACGAGCTTCACGCGCATCATCATCGTGCTGTCGCTCTTGCGCCAGGCGCTCGGCACGACGAGCACGCCGCCTAATCAAGTGCTCGTGGGCCTCGCGTTGTTTCTCTCGTTTTTCGTGATGTCGCCGGTGCTCGACAAAGCCTACACCGACGCATACAAGCCCTTCTCCGACGGCACCATCGCGATGGATCAGGCCATGCAGCGCGGCGTCGCGCCCTTCAAGCAGTTCATGCTGAAGCAGACGCGCGAAGCGGATCTCGCGCTCTTCGCCCGCATCTCGAAGGCCGCGCCGATGAACGGTCCGGAAGACGTGCCGCTGTCGCTGCTGGTGCCTTCGTTCGTGACGAGCGAACTGAAGACGGGGTTTCAGATCGGCTTCACCATCTTTATTCCGTTCCTCATCATCGACGTGGTGGTGGCGAGCGTCTTGATGTCGATGGGCATGATGATGGTCTCGCCCACGACGATAGCGCTGCCCTTCAAGCTCATGCTGTTCGTGCTCGTCGATGGCTGGCAGTTGCTGATCGGCTCGCTTGCGCAGAGCTTCGTTTCGTAACGTTATCGTTTCTATTGAGGTTGCTGGAATGACACCCGAATCGGTCATGGCCATCGCGCATCAGGCGATGTATGTCGCGTTGCTGCTGGCTGCCCCGCTCTTGCTGGTCGCGCTCGTCGTGGGTCTGGTGGTAAGTCTCTTTCAGGCGGCCACGCAGATCAACGAATCGACGCTCTCCTTCATTCCGAAGCTGATCGCCGTGGCGGTGACGCTCGTGATCGCGGGACCGTGGATGCTCACGACCATCCTCGATTACATGCGGCACGTGTTCACCATCACGCCTGCGATCACGGGCTGATTCGTTCGATGTTCTCGGTTACTTATGCGCAACTGAACGGCTGGCTCACGGCGTTTCTGTGGCCGTTCGTGCGCATCCTTGCCTTGATGGCCACCGCGCCGGTGCTGAACCATATGGCGTTGCCCACGCGCGTGAAGATCGCGCTGGCGGCCTTCATCACGCTGATCGTCGCGCCCACCTTGCCCGCCATGCCCGACGCCACGGTGTTCTCAGCGGCGGGCGTGTGGATCATCGTCAATCAGTTCCTGATTGGCGCGGCCATTGGCATGACGATGCAAATAGCCTTTGCCGCCGTCGATGCGGCTGGCGAGTTCATCGGACAGCAAATGGGCCTCGGTTTCGCGATGCTTTACGATCCGCGCGCGGGTGGCAATGCCGTGGTGGTATCGCGCTATCTCAACACGCTGGCGATGCTGGCGTTTCTCGTCTTCGACGGGCATCTGCAACTGATCGCCGCGCTGATCACGACCTTCCAGAGCGTGCCCGTCGATGTCAATGTCGTGGCGTCCGCTTCGCATGCGCAAGGTTGGCGGGTGATGGTGGGTTATGGCGCTTCGGTTTTTTCCACCGGGTTGTTGCTGTCGTTGCCGGTCGTGGCGGCGCTTCTTATCGCCAATCTCGCGCTCGGCATTCTGAATCGCGCGGCGCCGCAGATCGGCATCTTCCAGGTGGGTTTTCCGGTCACCATGCTCGTCGGCTTGTTGCTGCTTCAGTTGATGGTGCCTAATTTGATGCCGTTTTTTCAGCGGATCTTCGAGGCGGGGCTGGGACAGGTGGGAAGGATCGCGGGCTCGATGGGTTCTTGACGCGTCATTGCCCGCATCGTGGCTCACGGTGCGCGCATGCACGGCGCAACGTGCCCGACATACATGGGCCGTTCACCATACCGAACGACAGCGCCGTTGCGAATAAGGAACCAGCGGCGCTTGGCTCCCGTGTAACCGCCATAGCTGTTCTTCGCGTTGATGTCCGTGCACACGAGATAACCATAAACGGCACGGTGCTCCGTCATGTTCTCGATAGCCTGATCCTTCGTTGGCGTGGAGAAATCGCCATAGCGCGCCGACTCGGGGTCTTTCAGCGTCTTCGCCATGGCCGCCTTGATGATGTCCTGATAATTCGACGGATATTCACCGTAGTCAGCGTCCGGCTCCGGCAGCGTCGCGGCCCACTGTGCCCGCCCGGCGTCGAGTTGTGCCGTGTTCTTGCGGGCAGGCGGCGAATCCGAGCCGCTTCCACATGCGACAAACATGATTGGACATGTCATTGCACAGAGCACAACGAGCGCGCGATCAATCCTCATTTCCGTCACCCGTCTCACCAAGCAGTCGGTATCTCATGGCGCACGAATCCTCGACGTTGCACTTAAGTCCGGTGCGTCAATCATAGGCAATCGTTCCCGGCTTCTTCCACTGAAAAAACGAAAAAAAAGAGCATCGCCAAACCACACGATGCCCTTCTCGAAGTTCCCTTAAAAAACGAGAGACAAAGACCCCTTATTAGCTGAGGTAGTTGAACAACGACAACTTCTGGATCTGCGAAAACGCCTGCTGTGCCGCCGTCAACGAGTTCTGCGTGAGCTCATAAGAACTGATCGCCGAAACCAGATCGATGCTCGTCAGATTCGCAAGATCGCTGGCGGTCTGCGTCTGCGAAGTCGCCATCGACGTCTGCGTGGCCTTCACTTCCTGCTCACGGCCACCCACCACCGTCTGCGCAGACAACACGTTCGTGTAGGTGTTGTCGAGCTTGGTCGAAGCCGTCGACAACGCGTTGGTCAACGTCGCTTCCGAGGCTGGCGTGCCCGTCGGCTGCTTGAGCGCGCTGATCAAATTGTCGAGCGTCGCGAACACATCGTTGTTGCCCGATGCCGCCGGCTGCACCGTGAAGCTGTCGCCGTTCGCGGGCGCGCCGCTGACCGTCACCTTCTGACCGCCGAACGAAATCGCCGTGCCGGCCGTGTATGCGGTCGGTGTCGTCGACAGCGACGAGTCAGGCGGCGTCGCGGTCACGAGGTAGCTCGTCGAACCATCCGTCGACGATACCGAAAACGCGATCGAATACGTGCTCGCATTGTTCGCGTTGCCCGGATCGGTCGTGCTCACCTTGCTGATCGTGGCCGTGCCCGTATTGGTCGCCGATGCCGACGGTACCGCGTCGCTATCCGTGGGCGACACGCCCATGAAAATCGACGAGCCGGTGTCGCCCACGGGAATCGAGCGGCCCGAGCTGATCTGCACCGTGCGCTGGCCGGCATCGCCCGAATACGTCGTGCCTACGCCGGAAGCATTGTTCGAAAACGGCGCGGTGCCGCCCTTTAAACCCGAGAAAATGTAATTGCCTTCGCTGTCGGTCGTGTTCGCGACGCTCATCAACTGGTCGCGATAACCCTGCAGCGTATCCGCAATCGATTTGCGATCCGCGTTCGTGAGGGAGCCATCGCCCGCGCGCACGACTTGCGTCTGAATGCTTTGCAGCACGCCGCTCACGTCGCTCAAGGTCGAATCTTCCTGCTGCAACGACGAAAGCGCCGTGGTCTGATTCGCGCTGTATTGCGTGAGCGTGGCGGTCTTCATCGTGAGCTGCACGGCCTGCGCGGCACCGAGCGGGTCGTCGGAAGCGGTCAGAATGCGCTTGCCCGACGAGATCTGCTGATACATCGAGGCAAGCGAGCTCTGCTGGTCGCTCATCGAAGCGACGTTCATGTTGAAATACTGCGAACTGGATATACGCATCGCTAAATGCCTCAGTTAAAGATGCCAAGCAGCGTCTGAAACAGCGTCGAAGCCGTCTGAATCACTTTGCTGTTCGCCTGATAAAGCTGCTGATACTGCATGAGGTTCGCCGCTTCCTCGTTCAGGTTCACGCCCTGCACGGACTGTTGCGCCGATGTCGCCTGACTGAGCAGCGCCGTTTGCGACGAGCTCGTGCTCTTCAGCTGGTTCGTCTGGTTGCCGATCTGGTTCACGTAGTTCGCATAGGAATTCGTGAGCGTGTCGGTGCCGTTCATCGATTTGGTCGACACCAGGTTCGACATGGTGAGCGCGTTGCTGCCGTCGCTCGTGCCGCCCGTGTTCGGATTGATGTTGAACACGTCCGTATTGGCCGGCTTGCCGCTGATCGTCGCGCTGATGCCGTTCGACGTGACAGTGAGCCCCTTCGACGAATCGTAGGGAATGGTCGTGTTGGCCGGGTAATTCGTGGTGCCCACGGTCACCGCGACATTCGACGTGAAGCCGCCCGCCGTCGAGTTGTAAGTGAGCGCGATAGCCGAAGGCGTGCTGTAACCCGCCGCGACCGTCGCCGAGGAAATCGTGGCCGTACCGGTGTTCGCGGTCGCCGCCGATGTCACCGCGGGCGAAGCGGCCGCGATCGCGGAGCCGTTGGTCGTCGCGAGCTGGAAGTTGTCGAGCGAGGCGCGCGTCGGCTGAATGGAGAACGAGTCGCCCGCTTGCATCGTGCCCGAAGGCGTGATCTTCAGACCGTCGAACGCGTTGGGCGGCGTGAAGCTGCCGAGCGCCTTGCCGCTCTGGGTGTCGGTCACGTCGAAGCCGGTGCCGTTATAGGTGACCGTGAGATCGCTGGACGTGGGCTGCGTGGCATCGGAGAACTCGGCCGTGACCGTGCCGGTGCCCTTGTTGCGCGCGTCGGCGTAGACGGTGGGCGAACCCGCCGAGAAGAGCGCGCCGCCAGCCTGGCCGTTCAGATCGAGGCCGAGCGAGTTCTGTCCGTTCAGTTGCGCGGCAAAGCTCGTCGCAATCGCGCCGAGTTGCGCTTGCGCCGGATCGAGCGTTTGCGAGCGGAAGTCCATCAGGCCGCCAACCACGCCGCCCGACAACGCGCTGGTATCGAGGTATTGCGTCTGCGCGGCGGTCGGCGTCGTGCCGTCCTTGCTCTTGAACGCGACCGTCAATTCGCTCGGGTCAGTCGGCGATGTCACCGTCTGCAATGCCGAAGCCGTGCCGCCGACGACGAGCGGCTGTCCGTTACCGACGAAGATGTTGTAGTTGCCATCCGTTTGCACGACCTGCACGCCGACCATCGAGCTGAGACTCGCAACGGCCTGATCGCGCTGATCCATCAACTGATTGGGCTGCTGACCTTGCGCGCTGGCGACGTTGATTTGCTTGTTGAGATCAGCGATCTGTTGCGTGTAGCTGTTGATCGACGAGACCGCGCTCGTCAGTTGCGTGTTGACGCTCGAACGCAACTGGTCGTATTGCTCGCCTGCCGAATTGAGCTGATTCGCGAGCGTCTGCGCGTTGCTCATGAGCGACTGGCGCGACGACGTGCTGCTCGCCGAATTCGCCACCGACTGCATGCCCGAAAAATAGTTGCTGATGCCGGTTGCGATACCGGTGGTCGGGTCGCCAACGAGGTTGTTCAGCTGCGAGATCAACGAGTAATAGGTGTTGGCGGCGCTGCTCGACGCGGTCGTGTTGTTGACCTGCGTGGTCAAATACTGGCTGTATTGACGCGTGACGGTAGTCGTCTGCACGCCGCTGCCGAGATAGCCGGAACCCGTGTACTGTCCCGACGACTCCTGAAACGAAGCCTTTTCGAGCGTATAGCCGGGCGTCGCCGCATTGCTGATGTTCTGCCCGGTGACTGTCAGGCCCCATTGAGCCGCATTCAGTCCCGACAGGCCGATATTGAAGATGTTGTTGGACATGCGTTGATCCTTGTCTTGGCGGCGATGGCGTCATGCAACGCCGCCGGATAGCTGCCTTGTTTATCGGCGAAGCGCCGGGAAAGTTGAGCGTTTCGGCAAACGTTCGCGGACCGGTTCTTCAACGCGGATACCGTGGACGGTTTGCTCGACTTGGGCATTATCGAGCGCGTCGTGCAAGCGCAATTTGCCGATTTGAAGGGGGTTTTGGGGCTTATTCGGATTCGATTCCGGCGGGCGCTTTTAGCTGTATCGCGACGCGAGGGAATGGAAAAAACCGGGAAACCTTGCAGCAGGACGGGCGGCGCTCAGAGCAGCGCCGCCGCGAGGGATGAAACCGATGTGAACGGCCGCCTTACTTCGCCAGCGCGCGCCGCTTCATTTCCAGTTGCGTAATGAGCCGCTGCAGCGTGTTTTCCGCCGATCCCGGCATCGAAATGAATTTGAAGCCGAGCGTGAAGCGGCGATCGCCCTTGGCCGTCGTCGATTCCCTGTGCGACACCAGCTTGATATCCACGGTCACCTTGCCGGTGGTCGTGAAGTGCAATTCGGCATCCTGAATCACGATGCCCATCTCCAGGTCGGCCACGCGTTCGTCCGTGGTTCGCAACGCGACGCCGCCAAGCGAAAGATCATGCACTTCGAAGCGAAAGCGCTCGCCATCCGGCAGCGAACCGCTGCAAATGTAGGGGTCGAGCACTGGCGCTTCGACGCGGAAATATTCGCGACGCTGCATGTAGTAAAGCACCGGCGGAAACTCGGCCTCGAAAGCGGGACGTCCGTCGAACACGGTCTCACGCGCGGCGCCCGTGGTGAATTCGAGTCGCACGCCGTCCGGCGCCGAACTGAAAATCAGCTTGGGCGCAGCCAGCACGTGACGATTCTGTTCCGCCATGCCGCCCCAGTCGAACGTAAAGCGATGTCCCGTAACATCGACGTCCAGAAGGCGCGTAACAATCTGCCCGTCGCCATATTGCGCGGTCAAAAAGTCGCCGCGATGGGCAAGGTTGCGCAACGACACACCGATCTCCAGCGGATTGCGTCGTCCAAAGTCCACGATCGGCGCAATGTCGTCGTCGGCGAAGTCCTGCATGTGATTGATATTCATTGTGCTGGCCGTATTCATTGGTCGCGTACCGTCCATTTCCGCTACGCCACGTGTCGAACCGGCTCACCTTCGAACCGGCAGTTTCTTCTTAGGGATAGCGGCAAACTGCCAGCAAAGTTTAGACAGGCAGCCCCGAAAAATATGTGGCGCGCCGTCCCTACGAGGACTAAAACGTTTGCACATGCACGAAGCAGGCCAAAGAGCGCGCATGGCTCTAAATCAACGTGTTGAGCGCCGAGCGCAAAAAGGCAGGATCGTTCCGCCGTTGACGGAACGCCTGCCTTTGTGTCGAATTCGAAAACGCTTCGTCAGGCGATCTGACGCATGATCGAGATCAACTTTTTCGCGTACTGGGGATCGGTCGCGTAGCCTGCCTTTTGCATGCCGTGCGCGAAGCCCGCGACATCGCGCGATGCCTCCACGACCGGCGCGTAACGCGGATTGTTCTTGATGACGCTCGCGTAGTCGGTGAGCGCGGCTTCGTAGGAATCGTAGGCGCGAAAGCGCTCCACGACCTTCTTCGGCTGACCGTTGACGTATTCCGTCGTCACCGAATCCACTGTCTTGCCGGTCCAGCTCGACGTCGCCTTGATGCCGAAAATGTTGTGGCTCGTCGCGCCGTTCGCGTACTTGATCTCGCGCTTGCCCCAGCCCGATTCCAGCGCCGCCTGGCCGATGATGAAGCGCGCCGGAATGCCCGTTGCCGCGCTCGCGGCTTGCGCGGGCGTGGCCAGCCGTTCGACGAACGCGTTGACCTTGTCCGAACCGTTGCCGCGCACGCCCGGATCGAGCGCGTCGGCGCCCGTGTAACCATTGCCGCTGTTGAGCGATGCGCCGCTCTTGTTGGCCTGCGCCGCGGCGTAGGCCTTGGCCATTGCGTTCATTGCGGCGATGTTGCCCGCGTTCGCGTCGCTGCTGCCGCCGCCGCCCGACAGCGCGTTCATCGCGTTCATGCCGTTTGCCGCGCCGCCCGTGGCCGACGTGTCCTTGATGCCCGCCGTGCGCATGAGCTGCTTGTACATCGCGTCCGCCACGCCAATACCCTTCGACGACATCTGCTGCGACAACTGCTGGTCGAGCATCGCCGTGAACGACTTCGTATCGTTCGACTCGAACGGGCTGTCCGAGGGCGTCGCATCGCGCATGCTCTTGAGCATCATCGTCGTGAAGACCGCATCGAACTGCTTGGCTGCCGCCTTCAAACCCTGTTGCGGCGATGCGTTGGCCTGCGCGCGCAACGCGTCGAAGCCCTGCGTATCGAGCGCGAAGCGGTTGGTCAGGTTCGACAGTCCGCCCGTCTCGGTAGATGCCAATGCCGTGTTGGCGATACCGCTCGAAGTCGAGTTCATGTGCCGTCGTCCCTTAGATGATTTCGAGGTCGGCGCGCAGTGCGCCCGCCGCCTTCATCGACTGAAGGATCGAGATCAGATCGGCCGGTGTCGCGCCGAGTGCGTTCAAGCCCTTCACCACGTCCGCCAGATTCGCGCCCGCCGAAAGCATCTTGAGCGCGCCGCTATCCTGCTTCAACTGAATCGACGATTCCTTCGCGGCGACCGTCTGGCCGTTCGAGAACGCGTTCGGCTGGCTCACCGCCGTTTTCGTGTTGATGACGACCGACAGGTTGCCGTGAGCGACCGCGCAATTCTGCAGCGTGACCATCTGATTCATCACGATGGAGCCGGTGCGTGCATTCAGAATGACCTTGGCCGCGGCTTGCGCCGGACGCACGTCGATGTTTTGCAATTGCGCCATGAACGAGACCTGTTCGCTCGCTTCGGACGGCGCGCGCAACTGAATCGTGCGGCCGTCGAGCGCGAGCGCCGTGCCCGTGCCGAACTGGTTGTTCACGGCCGCGACGATGCGCTGGGTCGTGTCGAAATCCATCTCGCGCAGTTCCATCTGCATGGTGCCGCCTTGTTGCAGCACCGTGCTCTGCACCGCGCGTTCGACGAGCGCGCCGCCGGAAATGCGGCCCACCGCGAGTTGATTGACCTGCACCTTGCTGCCGTTCGCACTTGCGCCCGCGCCGCCGACGACGAGGTTGCCCTGCGCCATCGCGTAGACCTGACCGTCCGCGCCCTTCAACGGCGACATCAGCAAGGTGCCGCCGCGCAGGCTCTTGGCGTTGCCGAGCGAGGATACGGTCACGTCGATCGCTTCGCCGGGACGCGCGAACGGCGGCAACGTGGCCGTCACCATCACGGCGGCGACGTTCTTCAACTGCATGTTCGATGTGGTCGCTGAATTCACCGTGATGCCCAGGTTGCCGAGCATGTTGGTCAAGCTCTGCGTGGTGAACGGCGTCTGCATGGTCTGGTCGCCCGTGCCGTCGAGACCGACGACGAGGCCATAACCGATCAGCGGATTGTCACGCACGCCTTGAAACGAGACGAGGTCTTTCAGGCGCTCGGCGTGCGCATGCGGAACGGAGCCGATGGCGACGACAGCAGCCGCGAGCGAGAACGAGAGGAAGCGAAGGAGCGAATTCATGATCGGTCAGAACGGCGCGACGTTGAGGAAGAAGCGCTGGAGCCAGCCCATGTTTTGCGCTTCGTCGATATAACCCTTCGCCGAATATTCGATCTTCGCATCGGCGATCTGCGTGGAGTAGACCGTGTTGCTGCCCGAGATGGTCGTCGGATTGACGACGCCCGAGAAACGCACGTATTCGTTACCCTGGTTGATGAGCATCTGCTTTTCGCCGCTGACCATCAGGTTGCCGTTCGACATCACTTCGGTGACGGTGACGGTGAGCGTGCCGCTGAACGTGTTGGCCGCGCTTGCGCCGCCGCCCGCCGTGAACTTGTTGGCGCCCGTGGCCGACAGGTTCGTGTTGTTGAAGAGGCCGCCGAAGACGCCCGGCACGGTCGGCACGGCGAACGCGCCCGTGCCGGTGCGGTTGGTGTTCGCCGCCGACGACTTCGTCGCGTTGACGTTTTCCGAGATCACGATGGTCAGGATGTCGCCGACGTTGCGCGGACGCTGATCTTCGAACAGCGGCCGGCCTGCGTAGCCCGCGTTGTAGATCGCGCCGGGCGAACGCGTGCCGATGGGCGGCTGCGGCGGACGCGCGGTCATCGGCTGCTGGATGATCGGTTCCTTCGGCACGAGGCCGCAAGCGGCAAGCGCCGCGCCGAGCGCGAGAAGCGATGCAAGGCGTGACGCGCGAACGATAGTGTTGAGTGGCGACATCTTGATGATCCGTTTAATGCTTCTGCGTCAAACCTGCATCTGGGAAAGCGTCTGCAGCATCTGGTCGGACGTGGTCACGGCCTTGCTGTTGATCTCGTAGGCGCGCTGCGTCTGGATCATGTTGACCAGTTCCTGCACCACGTTCACGTTCGACGCTTCCACATAGCCTTGTTGCAGCGAGCCCGTGCCATTCAGGCCCGGTTGCGAAACGTTCGGCGCGCCCGAGCTGCCCGTTTCGGCGAAGAGGTTTTCGCCCTTCGCTTCGAGACCGGCCGGGTTGATGAACGACGCGAGCGTGATCTGGCCGACCGTCGTGCTGGCCGTGCTGCTCGGCTGCGTGACCGAGACCGTGCCGTCCGAGCCGATGGTGATCGCGGTCGCGTTTTGCGGAATCGTGATCGCCGGATTCAATTGATAGCCGCTCGACGTGACGAGCTGGCCTTGCGCGTTGGTCTGGAACGAACCGTCGCGGGTGTAGGCGGTCGTGCCGTCGGGCATCGTCACCTGGAAGAAGCCTTGACCGTTGATCGCGACGTCCTTCGAGTTGCCGGTCTGTTGCAGGTTGCCCTGCGTGTAAAGGCGTTCTGTCGCGACTTGCTGCACGCCGGTGCCGAGCTGGCTGCCCGACGCGAGTTCGGTTTGCTGCGTGGAGTTCGCGCCCGGCTGACGCACGGTCTGATAAAGCAGATCCTCGAACACCGCGCGTGAGCCCTTGAAGCCGTTGGTGCTCACGTTGGCGAGGTTGTTCGAGATCACGTCCATCTGCGACTGCTGGGCATTCATGCCAGTCGCGGCGATATAGAGGGAGCGGTTCATGTCGTTCGTTTCCTAATGTCTTGGCTGTGCGGCTTAGCTGAAGTTCAGCAGCTTGTTCGCCGATTGTTCGTTCTGGTCCGCGGATTCCATCAGCTTGGTCTGCATCTGGAACTGGCGTGCGTTGGAGATCATCGAGACCATCGCGGAGACTGGGTTCACGTTGCTGCCTTCGAGCGAGCCGCCTGCCACGACCACATTCGGGTCCGCTTCGGCGGGGTCGCCATCGGCGGTATGGAAGAGGCCGTCATCGCCGCGCGACAGCGTCGACGGATCGGGATTCACGAGCTTCAGCTGATCCACCGTCGCGATCGCCGTGGGCGGATCGCCCGGAATCAGCGCGGACACCGTGCCGTCCTTGCCGACCGTCACTTCCGCGCCCGGCGGAATGGACAGCGGGCCGCTCGTGCCGAGCACCGGCAAGTTGTTCGCCGTGACGAGCTGACCGTTCTGATCCACGTGCAGATTGCCGGCGCGCGTGTAGGCCTCGTTGCCGTCGGCCGTTTGCACGGAGAGCCAGCCGGGTCCCTGAATCGCGACATCGAGCGGATTGCCCGTTTGCGAGATCGGGCCTGCCGAGTAGTCCGCGTTCGGCGTGGACGAGAGCACGAAAGTGCGCGTCGTGCCATCGGCGGACTGGTTCTCGAACGACATCGGCACTTGACGGAACGCCGCGAGTTGAGCCTTGAAGCCCGTGGTCGATGCGTTCGCCAGGTTGTTCGCCACGACGCTCTGTTGTTCGAGCGCCTGGCTTGCGCCGGTCATCGCGGTGTAGATCAGACGGTCCATGAATCGCTTCCTTCCTTGACTGACTTGGCGACGCTTACAGGTTGATGACCGCTTGGTCGACGGCCTGCTGCGTCTTGATCGTCTGCGCGTTCGCCTGATAGTTGCGCTGCGCGGTGATCAGGCTCACGAGTTCGCTCGTCAGATCGACGTTCGAGTCTTCCACCGCGCCGCCTTGCAGCACGCCGTGGTTGGTCGAGCCCGGAACCGCGACCTGCGCCGCGCCCGAAGCCGCCGTCTGCGCGTAGACGTTGCCGCCCAGGTTCTGCAGACCGTTCTGGTTGTTGAAGTTGGCAATCGCGATCTGGCCGAGCGACTTGGTCTGGCCGTTCGAGTAGTTGCCCGTCAGCATGCCGTCCGTGCCAACCGTGAAGCCGGTCAGTTCGCCCGTGCTGTTGCCGTCCTGATGCAGATTCGCGAGACCGCTCGTCGCGCCGTATTGCGTCGTGCCGGTGAGATCGAGCGTGAGCGACTGCGTGGTCGTGCCGCTCGGGTCCGCGCCGTTGGGAATCGTGAAGGTGTATTTCGGGCTGCTCGTCAGGTTGCCCGACGTATCGAACGTGACCGCGCCGAGATCCGACTTTTGCGTGACCGGATCGCCGTAACCCGCGAACGCCTCCCACGAGCCCGTCGCGGACTTCGTGAAGTACACCGAGACCTTCTGCGTGCCGCCGAGCGAATCGTAGGCATCGACCGAGGTCGAGGCGTTGTACGTGTTGCCGTTGGTCGGATCGAACGCGGCCTTGTCCTTCACTGCGTCCTGCGAATTCAGGTTGAACGACGCGGTGATGGTCTTCGTCGCGGTCGGCGCGATATTGGCCGTCGGCACCGACAGCGGCACCGTGCTTGCGCTGTTGACCACACCGTTCGAATCCGCCGCGTAGCCCATCAGTTGCAAGCCGGCCGAGTTGACGATCTTGCCGGTGTTGTCGAGATGGAACACGCCGTTACGCGAGTACACGGTCGAACCGTTGTTCGACAACTGATAGAAGCCGTTGCCGTTGATGGCGACGTCGAGCGCCTGGTTGGTCGTCGTGATCGTGCCTTGCGAGAACTGCTGCTGCACTTCGGACAGGCGCGTGCCGATACCGATCTGGTTGCTGACGGCGGTGGCCATCGAGCTTGCGTACATATCGGCGAATTGCGCCTGGCCTTGCTTGAAGCCGACCGTGTTCGCGTTCGCGATGTTGTTGCCGATCACGTCGAGGTCGCTCGATGCAGCGCCCAGACCGCTCAGTGCTTGTTGATAGCTCATGTGTTTCTCTCTGGAATGTCTGTTTGTTTAAAGAATCGAGGCGACGCTCGACAGTGCGACCGTGGAGCCGTTCGCGAGCTTGAGACCCGGTGCGCCGCCCGTCATCTGCACGACGCTCTGGACTTGCGAGGCCGCGAGCGTGGTCGCCGTTGCCTGCTGGCCGTTGATCGTGCCTTGCGCGGTGATCGTGTAAGTGCCGTCGGCGAGCGTGTTGCCCTTCGAGTCGACCGGCTTCCAGCCCGAGACCGGCACGACGCCTGCGCTCTGCGCGCCGAGGTCGAGCGTGTTGACGATCTGGCCGGACGAGTTCTTGACGACGACCTGAAGGTCGCTCACGTCGTTGGCGAGCTGCACGCCGAAAGTCGACGACGCGCCGCTCGATACCGACACGTTGCTGCCCGAGGCGAGCACGGTCGAACCGATGAGCATCGCCGCTTGCGTCGACTGGCCGGCGGAAAGCTGCGTGGCGAGCGAGGACAGCGACGTGTTCAACTGACCGATGCCCGACACCGTGTTGATCTGCGCGAGCTGCGAAGTCATTTGCGAGCTGTCGGCGGGGTTGGTCGGGTCCTGGTTCTTCAACTGCGTCACGAGCAGCGTGAGAAAGGTGTTCTGCAGGTCCGATGCGGACGTGCCCGAAGTCGAACTGGAGCTCGAGCTGGACGACGTCGAGGAAGCCGACGACGCGCCGTTCATGGTGTCGAGGAGCGTCTGCGACACCGTGGTGCCGTTGCTGCCGATGGTTGTGCTGGTTGTCACGTTATGTTCCTTCAGGTTCCGATGGTGAGGGTCTTGAGCATCAATTGCTTCGCGGTATTGAGCGTTTCGACGTTCGCCTGATAGGAACGCGACGCGGACATCATGTTGACCATTTCCTGCACCGGATCGACGTTCGGCAGCGTCACGTAGCCGTCCGCGTTCGCCGCCGGGTTGCTCGGGTCGTAACTGGTTTTCATCGGGCTCGGGTCGTCGATCACGCCGGTGACCTGCACGCCGCCGACTTGCTGGCCGGAGCCGCTCTTCGCGCCGCCGAGCGGATCGACCGCGAACACGACCTGCTTCGCCTTGTACGCCTGGCCGTCGGGGCCGGTGGTGCTGTCCGCGTTGGCCAGATTCGACGCGGTGACGTTCAGGCGTTGCGCCTGAGCCGACATCGCCGAACCGGCCACGCTGAAAATGTTCATCAAAGAAGGCATGGTTTTCTGGCTCCTTAACTGTTCGACGTGATCGCCGAAAGCATCGACTTGATCTGCGAACTCAACACCGTCATGCCGGCTTCGAAGTGCAGCGCGTTGTCCGCGAATTGCACGCGCTCGGCGTCGAGATCGACCGTATTGCCGTCGAGCGACGGCTGGTTCGGCACGCGATAGGCGAGGCGGCCGTAGTCGTCGCTCGAACCGCCGGATGCGGTGAGCGTCGAAGTGCCCGACATGTGGCCGCGCGCCGTGACCGCCATTGCCGCGCCAGCGCTCACGCTGACCGGCTGCGCCATTGCCAGCGTGCCGGTGCTGCTCGTGCCCGCGCTGCTCGCCGTGCCAGTGGCGCCGCCTTTCTTCAGCGCGCCGGCAAGGGCGGACGAGAAATCGACGTCGCGCGCTTTGTAGCCCGGCGTGTCCGCGTTGGCGATATTCGACGAAAGCAGTTCCTGCCGATACGCGCGGACATCGAGCGCTTCGCGGCCGAACGCGAATTCCTTGTCGAGTTTGTCTAGCATCACCGTCCTCTACAGATGTTTGGTTCGGGTCCGGCATCGCCAAGACCTTTTTGCATGACACGAATATTAGGAGCGGCGCGCAACAACTAATCCGACGAATAACCGGGAAACGGGGCCTCTATTCGACGCTTGATCGCCGCGCGGTCTATCTAGAATCTGGTTCGTGGTCGAAAGGAATGGTTTGGGAGTCGAAGCGGCTGTGATGTTCGTGGGACTTCGGGTGGATGGGCTCGGCCACCGTGGCATTGCGGCGGGTTTGTCCAGCGATGTGCAGTTGCCGTCTTGTCCGCGCCCCGGCCTGGGCAGGACGAGTCAGTCGAATGGGAGTGCCGCCGTGGAAATCGCGGCGTGTCGTTAGCGGTTTGCAGTCGCCGTCCTGTCCGCGCCCCCGCAAAGGGCAGGACGGCTCAATCGAATCAGAACGCCGTCGCGGCATTCGCGGCGCGCGAGGGAGAGAAGTAATGAGCAGGTCCGCCAGTCATTCGTCGAAGGCTCTTGCCCGCGTCGCCGCGATGGAGCGCCGCGTGCAAAAGGCGTCGTCGCTTGCGCGACGCTCGGCGGCTGGCGTGGCCCTCCTGTTCGTCGGGGCCGCTGGTTTTGGCTTTACGGCGAACGCTTACGCGCAGCAGGACGATGGTCCCATCGTCATTCCAGGCAATGCGGAGACGAATCCGGCAGCCGCGGCGGAAATGGCGAAGGGTCTCAAGACCGCGAAAGCCGCGCCCGCGACCGCGCCCGCACCGGTGGCGGCCGTTTCTCCGGCAGCAATTTCATCCGCGATGATGTCGCGCCCGAGCGGCTACGGCGATGCCAGCAAAGCCGCCGATGCCGCCATGCGCCACGCCGCGCTCGCGCTCGAAGCACGCGCCGAAGCCGCCGACGACGCCATGGACGACGCAAGCGGCATGATCGTCATTCCCGGTCCGGGCGAAGCGAAGGCGCAAACGGGCGTTGGAACGGCGCGCGCGGCGGCCCCTGCTAATCAGAATGCAGTAAGCGGCGCGATGAGCGCGCCCGTTTCCAAGGTTGCCGATGCTCTGGGCGCCGCTCAAACCGCAGCTCAATCCGTTACCGCCGCGAACGCGAATCTGCGCAGAGTCGCCTCCGTTACGCCATCGCGCGATGTGATTCCCGTGGTCGTCACCCGCGACGACGCCATTCCCGCCCGCAACGGCGCCGTGCGTCCGATCGCGGCAGGCACGACGGCGCCCGTTTCCAGCGCGGCATCGCCGATGAAGCGCGTCAGTTTCAATCCGTCCGCCGCGGCGGGAGCCGCCGCAGCGCCCGCCGCGACGACGCTGCCACAGGCGAACGCCACCGGCGCCACCGTCCAGGACGGCGAGAGCATTCGCGCGGCTGCCGTGGCTTTTCTTCAGCAACAAACCGCCGGACTGCCGGGCAAGGTCGAGATCACCGTGACGCCTGCGTTCCCGCGAGGTCTCGCGCCGTGTTCGTCGATCGATCCGTTCATGCCGACCGGCGCACGGCTCTGGGGCCGTATGACAGTAGGCGTGCGCTGCGTCGGCGAGCGCCCGTGGACGCTCTATCTGCAAGCGCGCGTGGCGATCAACGCGACTTACTACACGGCGGCGCGCGCGATCGCTCCCGGCGAAATGCTCGGTCAGGGCGATGTGGTCGCCCACGAAGGCGATATCACCGCGATGCCGCAGGCCACGGTCACCGATCCCGCGCAAGCCGTGGGCGCAATCGCGCTGTCGCGCGTGCCGGCGGGGTTGCCGCTGCGCACCGACATGCTGCGCGCCGCCAGCTCGGTTGCGGTCGGCCAGACGGTGCACGTCGTCACGGATGGCTCCGGATTCTCGATTTCCGCCGAAGGCAGCGTGATGAACAACGCCGCGCCCGGCCAGCAAGTCCGCGTGAAGACGGCCAACGGACAGATCATTACCGGCATCGTGAAGGACAGTCAGACCGTCGAGATACGGATGTAAGACGGCTTGAGGCAGATATCTGCGAATCAGGTCGTGAAAGACAGTAAGACCGTCGAGATGCGTATCCGAAGGTGGCTCTTTTCGGCTCTGCCGCGTTCGGACGAATCAGTCTGAAAGAGCCGCTAGAGCCCTTATGTGGGCCAGACAACAGTTTGTTTCACTTTGTTGCAATTGCTCTGACGCCCGCCCCGTAAGGCTTTGCGGGCGACGAGCGAGTCGATGCCCCGTATGGGTCCCCCGGTTGGGTAAAGTTTCCAAACACCCCCGCCGATAAAGGACTCAACAAGTACGGGAATAGACATCGTGAAAATCGAATCGAACAGCAACATCGCACTGGCTGGAATTCAAGACGCTACGCAACGTGCATCGCAAAACGACGCCAAGAGCGCTTCTAGCGTGGCGCAAGCCGGCACGACCGCCGCGCAAAACTCGAAAGTGAGTCTGTCATCGCTGTCGTCGGGTCTGCGCGCGTCGAACAGCGCCGACGTCGATACGGCGAAAGTCGATTCGATCAAGGCTGCACTGCGCGACGGCAGCTACAAGATTGACGCCGGCAAGATCGCCGACGGCATGCTGAGTTCCGCGCGCGACATGCTGCAAACCAGAACCGCGCCCGCTGGCGCCTGAGTTCTCTCTCCGCCGCGCCCGCTTTCGCTTCGAAAGCAGACGCGCAACGGAACCGGAATTCGACGGCGGCAGGCGCATTGTGAAACCCGCGTTTTTTTAGCGAGCTGCAATGAGAGACGCCCTGCTGTCCACCGTTACCGAAGAAGTCGCCGCCGTTCTGGCGTTCGAAGCCCTCCTCGCCCACGAGGAAAAAGCGCTGATCGCCGCGCAGCCGCTCGAAGCGCTGCCTGGAATCATCGAGAACAAGACCGAGTTGACCGAGCGCATCGCCGCGCTCGAGAAAGATCGCGACGCGCATTTGCACGCGCTCGACCTGCCGGGCGGTTTCGCCGGCATGGAAGTCGCCGCTCAGGGCGATGCGCGCATCGCCGAGCAATGGGCGTTGTTGTGCGCCGCCGCTCGCCGTGCGCGTCAAGGCAACAACAACAACGGCGTGTTGATCCGCACGCGCATGGAATACAACCGCAAGGCGCTCGCCGCGTTGCAGGTTGCGCCGTCGAAGGCGGGCTTTTACGGGCCGGATGGGCGGTTGCCGGGAGCTTGAGGATTTGTTGGAGGGTTGCATTTGCCGGATGCGCTTTCGGGCCGGCGCGGCTTGCTCCGCTGGCATTCGGTAAACGACAGCCGTTCTTTTCAACGCTTTCCCGGGCTCCTTGTCTCGATCGGGGCGCACGTCGCTTGCGCTCCTGGCTGGCGGCCGAGGCTGGTTATCTGTCGGCGGGTTGGTTTTTCGACGCGGTCGCGCCTGATTCGATCGCCGGCTTGCTGACGCCTCTGGCTCTTGCGAAAGCCCGCTGATTTGCAGTCGTTCGAAGCTCCGCGCAGCCTCTAGCCGGGCGGGCGCGATGAACGATCCGCGCCTTTCTAACCGTCGGCACATGATTCCGCCGAGTGTGCCGATGGCCGCAGCGGCAAGCGTCGACGCTCCCTTTCACCGATTAGCCTCGCACTTTTTGTAGCGTCGGAGCTTGCTTTAGTCCGCTGGCGTCCGACTTTCGGCGAATGCCAACGCTTACATCCGATCGGCGCGGCACATCGCCGGATCAACGCTTCCGCCGCGCGGCGCGTCCGTTCCAACGCCTCTCATCACCCGAATAAACCCCCTTTCCCCGGCCTTATCCGCCGATGGTGGCTCGACGTCCTCCGCAATAATCGCTTTCATCAAGAAGCGGCTTCGCGCCGCGTGCATGGCGATTAACGCAGTCGAACCGGAGTCGAAGCGCGGTGGCAGAAGAAAGCGATCTCGAAAAAACCGAATCAGCCACTCCCAGGCGCCTTGAAAAGGCGCGGGAGGAAGGCCAGGTTGCGCGCTCGCGGGAACTCGCATCGTTCGCGCTCCTCGCGGCGGGATTTTTCGGGGTATGGGGTTTGTCGGGTCCGATCTACGGTCATCTGCAAGGCATTCTGCGCGGCGCGTTCACCTTCAATCACGAGAACGTGCTCGATACTCACCAGATGATGATCGGCGCCGCCAACGCCAGCAAGGAAGGCATGCTCGCCATGCTGCCGGTGCTCGCGCTCACCGCCGCCGCCGCGCTCGCCGCACCCATGGCGCTCGGCGGCTGGCTCATCACCACGAAGCCGCTTGCCCCGAACTTCGGCCGGCTCAATCCGATCAGCGGCCTCGGCAAGATGTTCTCGTCGAACGGTCCGATCCAGCTCGGCATGTCGATGCTGAAAACCGTGGTCGTCGGCGGCATGGCGGGCTCGGCCATGTGGAGCCGCAAGGCCGAAGTGCTCGGTCTTTTGACCAAGCCGCTCGACCTCGCGCTCGCCGACGCCATGCATCTGCTGTTCGTGTGCTGCGGCATGGCCATCGGCGGCCTCTTTCTCGTCGCCGCCGTCGATGTGCCGTATCAGCTTTATTCGCACGCAAAGAAGCTGCGCATGAGCAAGGAAGAAGTGAAGCGCGAACACAAGGAAAGCGAAGGCGACCCGCACGTGAAGGGCCGCATCCGTGCGCAACAACGCGCCGCCGCCCGGCGCCGCATGATGCAGGCAATTCCGACCGCCGATGTCATCGTCACCAACCCGACGCACTTCGCCGTCGCGCTCAAATACGCCGATGGCGAAATGCGCGCGCCGAAGGTCGTCGCCAAGGGTGTGGATCTGGTGGCCGCGCGTATCCGCGAATTGGGCCGCGAGCATAACGTGCCGCTGCTCGAAGCGCCGCCGCTTGCGCGTGCGCTCTATCACAACGTGGAAATCAACCGCGAGATTCCGGGCGCGCTGTACGGCGCTGTCGCGCAGGTGCTGGCGTGGGTTTATCAGCTGCGCCGGTATCGCGAAGACGGCGGCGCCAAGCCGGACGATCCGTCCGATCTCGAAGTACCGAAAGAACTCGACAAGGGCAGCGTCTCCGACGCCGATGCCGAACAAGAAGCCGCCGACGTACTCGGCGCCGATGACACCTCGAATGGAGCCGCAGCATGAACGCGCGCGCTGGATTTTTCGCCAAACGGCCCGACGCGCTCGGCACGCAGAATTTGCGCGCGCTCGCCGGTCCGATCCTGATCTGCATGATCCTCGGCATGATGATCTTGCCGTTGCCGGCGTTCCTGCTGGATTTGCTGTTCACCTTCAACATCGCGCTCTCGGTGATGGTGCTGCTCGTCAGCATGTACACACAGAAGCCGCTCGACTTCGCGGCCTTCCCCGCCGTGCTGCTGTTCTCGACGCTGCTGCGCCTGTCGCTGAACGTGGCGTCCACGCGGATCGTGCTGCTCGAAGGTCATACCGGCCCGGACGCTGCCGGTCAGGTGATCGAATCGTTCGGCCACTTTCTCGTTGGCGGCAATTTCGCCGTGGGTATCGTCGTCTTCGTGATTCTGATGATCATCAACTTCATGGTGATCACGAAGGGCGCGGGACGTATCGCGGAAGTCGGCGCGCGCTTCACACTCGACGCGATGCCCGGCAAGCAAATGGCCATCGACGCCGACCTGAACGCCGGCCTCATCAACGAAGAAACCGCGAAGAAGCGCCGCACGGCGGTGGCGCAAGAAGCCGAGTTCTACGGTTCGATGGACGGTGCGAGCAAGTTCGTGCGCGGCGACGCGATCGCGGGCTTGCTGATCATGGTGATCAACATCGTGGGCGGGCTGATCGTCGGCATGCTTCAGCACGACATGGACTTCGGCCACGCGGCGACGAACTACACGCTCCTGACCATCGGCGATGGCCTCGTCGCGCAGATTCCTTCGCTCATCATTTCGACGGCGGCGGGCGTGATCGTGTCGCGCGTCGCGACCGAGGAAGACATCGGTACGCAGTTGACCGGCCAGTTGTTCCAGAACCCGCGCGTGTTGATGATCACGGGCGTGATCATCGGCGTGATGGGGTTGATTCCGGGCATGCCGCACTTTGCGTTCATGCTGCTCGGTGGCGGCTTGATCTACGCCGCGCGTTCGATGAACAAGCGCGCCGAAGCGAAGAAGAAAGCCGGCAACGTTACGGACATCACGCCGGTCGCGGCCGCGCCGGTGGAGAATGCCGAAGCGAGCTGGGATGATGTCGCGCTGATCGATCCGCTCGGCCTCGAAGTGGGCTACCGGCTGATTCCGCTCGTCGATCGCAATACGGATGGAGAATTGCTCAAGCGTATCAAGGGCATTCGCAAGAAGTTCGCGCAGGAAATCGGGTTTTTGCCGCCTGTCATTCATATTCGCGACAACCTGGAATTGCGGCCGAATGGGTATCGCATTGCGCTGAAGGGCGTGGAAGTGGGCGTTGGCGAAGTGTTTCCGGGACAGTGGCTCGCGATCAATCCGGGGCAGGTGTCGGTGACTTTGCCGGGCCCGCAGACGCAGGACCCGGCGTTCGGCTTGCCGGCAGTGTGGATCGACACGAATATGCGCGAACAGGCGCAGGTTTATGGCTACACGGTCGTCGACGCCAGCACGGTGGTCGCGACGCATTTGAAT
Organism: Caballeronia sp. LP006; assembly: GCF_031450995.1. Taxonomy (NCBI): domain Bacteria; kingdom Pseudomonadati; phylum Pseudomonadota; class Betaproteobacteria; order Burkholderiales; family Burkholderiaceae; genus Caballeronia; species Caballeronia sp. LP006. Next base: position 282,788 of record NZ_JARTVW010000005.1, read on the forward strand.
CATCTCGTCGTGACGCACGCGGCGGAATTGCTTGGGCGTCAGGAAGTGCAGGCGTTGCTGGATCGTATTGGCAAGGACACGCCGTCGCTCACCGAGGATCTCGTGCCGAAGACCATTTCGCTCACGCTGTTGCAGAAGGTGCTGCAGAATTTGCTCGACGAAAGCGTGCCGATTCGCGACATGCGCACCATTCTCGACGCGGTGCAGGAGCACGCGCCGCGACTCGCCGATCCGTACGAGCTTACGGCCGCGGTGCGCCTTGCGCTCGGCCGCGCGATTTCGCAGCAGTGGTTTCCGGGCACCGACGACCTTCAGGTGATGGGCCTCGATCCGATGCTGGAGCGTGTGTTGTCGCAGGCGCTTTCGACGGGCGCGAACCCTGGACTGGAGCCGGGGCTTGCGCAGACGCTGATGAACTCGACGCAGAACGCGATGCTGCGTCAGCAGAACTTGGGCTTGCCGCCGGTGCTGCTCGTGCAGCATTCGCTACGCGCGATGCTTGCGCGGTTCCTGCGCCGAAGTCTGCCGCAGTTGAAGGTGCTTTCTTATGCGGAAGTACCGGATACGCGGAATGTGAAAGTGGTTAATTTGATTGGGGCTTGAGGTGCGGGCCTTGATTCGATAATCAATTAAGCGTGGCGCTGATCAGACTTCGAAGATTGCGCGCATCGAACACAACGGTTTTCCACGTGTAGTAATTCGCGCGTTCGAACTGAATCTTGCCGACCGCTTGTTGCGACTCCGCAATTGCCAAGACCGCGCCCGGCATCTTTTGGGCGCGGTACTGCAAATGAATGATCTCCCCTTCTAGAAGACGCTTCGCGCTCGTCGCGGCAATCACGATGGAAGGCGTGGGCGTATCGATGACATGGTCGGCGATCAAGCCACCGGATATCGGCAACTCAACGTCCGACACATGCGCGAGGCCCAAATCGCTTGCAATCTCGTCAATCGCGCATTTCAAGCGGACCGTGAACTCATTGCTTCCCTGGCGTTCGGCGCGAGACGTAGCTACGCCATAAAGCTGTTGCGCTGCCTCCGCGACGCGGAACACATAGGGCGCAAGAAGACGTTCGTCGATTGTCGTAGCTCGGATTACTTCGTCATCGCAGAGGCGCGCCGGACTGTCTTGAGCAAACGCTTCCGACCAGCGCTCGACGGCGCCCGACTCGACATCGCCACCCGCCATACTTGCGTGAAAGCAGGCTTCTCCGTTTTCATCGATAACAAAACCGTCGTCGCGAGAACGAATACGCACCACCACGCGATCGCCTGTTCCCGGATATTCGAGCGGCGTAATGACGCGATACACGCCGTTCGAGTCAGCGTGAACTTCGAATAGCGCGCAGATTGTTTGTTTAAGTGTGTCTGCTAGCACAATAAGTCGCCCTGGCCGTCTTGCTCGTTTGAGATCGTGATGCCCGTCGCCTTGCAGAACAACACGATCAAAGCGCCACGATCATTTTCCGCACGTGGATCGAAACGTTTCGACGACTTAAGGTTAAGCTCCGGCGCGCCCGGCAGCAAGCGGTTCCGATAATCGCTTGTCGTCCGACACGGCACCTTGCAGTGCAAACCCTTATGGCTTGGATGGTAGTGAAACTCGAGCAAGGGATAGAGATCGCCCTTCGGCAGCGAGCAAAGCAGATGCGCGTAGAACGCGCGGTCTTCGAGTTGTTCTCCGTCGCGCCAAACGAACAATACGAAGTGGTCGTCCGACACGCGAATGAGTTCGGTGGCGTGAACGCGCGGCCTCGCCATCCGATTAAATGGCTTCGGCCACTTGTTCTTGACCATTTGCTTGAACTTTGGCGAGCCGGTCAGCGTTTTGCGCACTTGCTTATGCGCAGCAAGATCCTGTGGAAGCAAGGCGGTCTCTCAAGTATTTGAACCGACCGCGTCGCACCGAAGGAGCAGTCGATAGATTCGTTTTAGTTCTATCGATGCTAACCGCCTTGCGTGATGGAAACTGCTTCGTCCACCGAATTTTTCAATCGCCCTGACAATTTCTGCTTGGAGCCTCAACACTCCACGATATTCACCGCCAACCCACCCCGCGAAGTCTCCTTATACTTCGTCTTCATATCCGCCCCTGTCTCGCGCATGGTTTTAATGACCGAATCCAGCGATACATAATGCGATCCATCGCCGCGCATCGCCATGCGCGCCGCGTTGACGGCCTTCACCGACCCCATCGCGTTACGTTCGATGCACGGAATCTGCACCATGCCGCCCACCGGGTCGCACGTGAGCCCAAGGTTGTGCTCCATGCCGATTTCCGCCGCGTTCTCCACCTGCGCGGGCGTGCCGCCCATCACCGCCGCAAGTCCCCCGGCGGCCATCGAGCAGGCAACGCCCACTTCGCCCTGACATCCCACTTCCGCGCCCGAAATCGACGCGTTCATCTTGTAGAGGATGCCAATGGCCGCCGCCGTCAGCAGAAAATCGATCACGCCCTGCGCATTCGATCCCGGCAAAAACCGATCGTAGTAATGCAGTACCGCCGGAATGATGCCCGCCGCGCCGTTGGTCGGCGCCGTCACCACGCGGCCGCCAACCGCGTTCTCTTCATTCACGGCGATGGCATAGAGGTTGATCCAGTCCATCATCGATAGCGGATCGCGCAGCGCCTGCTCGGGTTTGCCGGCGAGCGCGCGATACAACACCGGCGCACGCCGCTTCACCTGGAACGGACCCGGCAGATGCCCATCCGCATCCGGATTGCCGATGCCGCAGCCGCGCGCGACGCAATCCTGCATCACGTCCCAGATTCGTAACAAGCCCGCGCGAATCTCGTCCTCGCTACGCCACACCCGCTCGTTTTCCCACATCAGTTGCGCGATGGACTTGCCCGAATCGGCGCACATCTTCATCAACTCATCGCCCGTCTTGAAGGCGTAGGGCAAGTGTTCGATGGCCGTAAGCACCGCCGTGTTCGCCGCGCCCGCCGTCACCACGAAGCCGCCGCCCACCGACAGATACGTCGCCTCGCGCAACGGCTCGCCCCTCGCATCGAATGCGTGCAGCTTCATGCCGTTCGGATGCTCCGGCAACGCCTGCCGATAGAACGCAATGTTCTCCTTCAGCGTGAACGGAATCTTGTGCGTGCCGAGCAGCGCGAGCGTCCTGGACGTGCGTACGGTTTCAAGGCGCGGCGCGATGGTGCCCGCATCGACCGTGTCGGGGGCATCGCCCATCAAGCCGAGCATGACGCCGCGGTCCGTGCCGTGGCCTTTACCCGTCGCACCGAGCGATCCGTACAGCTCGCATTTCACCGATGCCACCGCGTCCAGCAGCCCATCGCGTTCGAGCCCTTGCGCGAACATCAGCGCGGCGCGCATCGGGCCCACGGTATGTGAGCTCGAAGGTCCGATGCCGATCTTGAAGAGGTCGAATACGCTGACTGCCATGAATGCTCCTTGCTTGAGCTGCTTGAGACGGGATCATCGCGCCGGCAACGGCAGACACACCGCGAGCCACGCAGGCGGCGTCGGCGCGAGCCGCAACGCCACCGGCGCATAACGGCCGTCGAGACGCGCCGCGAGATGAAAGAGTTCCGCCGAGTTTTTCGGGTCCCACTGACCCGAGAATCCCGGCAATCCGGCCTCGCGACGCTTGGCATCGAAAGGCACGGTCGAATGCACGAATTCGTCATGCGTGCGGGTGCCGAGCGCATACGGGGTAAGCCAGTTGAGCGCTTGCGCGAGCGTTGCGCCCGACTGCGCGCGCTCCGGCAGCCAGTTGCGGTTATGCCGTCGCGCGGCCAGCGCCGCCGTCACGAGCGGCTGAAGATCGTAGGTGACGTAGCGCAAGGCATCGCGTTCGGCGAAATCGACGGTCGACCCATCCGGCGCGATGTTGTCGCCGATATGCTCGACGAACAGCCGCTGCGCCGCGTTGATGAGCTTGCGGTCGTCGATGGTGAATGCGCCCATCGCCACCAGCTTCACGCGATGACTCTGCCAGTTGTTCCGATACGTGCCCGTGAGCGGGCGCTTCTGCTTGTCCATGTCGGCGACGTAGCCCGTCACCATCTTCGTGATGAACGCGTTCGCCGTGTTGCGCGTCTTCACCGGCAACGCGCTCGCGGTCAGATCGTAGGCGAGGATCAGCGACTCGAAGTTGGTCTCGTCGATCGGATTGAAACTCGGCTGATACGTTGTCGTCCACGCGAACAGAAAGCGGTCGACGAGACGCAGATAACGCTCGTCGCCGGTCGCGCGCCAGGCGAGCGCGGCATCGCGCATCAAGCCGAGATCCTTTTCGGCTTCGATGCTCTCGTCGCGTATGCCTTCGTGCGGCAGCGTGCCTTCGGTATGCAGTTTCGCGAGCGGCTTCGGCTGGTCGTTGACGTGCGATTGCACCATCTGCACGAGCGCCTTCACGCCGGGATCGGCATTGGTGCGCTCGCTCGTCTGCATGGCGGGCGCGGCGCAGAAATTCATCGCCGCATGCGCGGACGGCGCGGCGCAAGCCAACGCCCACAGCATGAATCGCGCGGCATGGAAGCGCTTCGTCTCGTTCACCTCTCGCACCCTTGTCGCCATATGAACTCCCTGTTTTGGCTTTTGGTCCGGGGTGAGATGTTAGCCCTTCTGACTCGCGCTGCAAAACCGCCCGACAATGCTTGACGTTTCCGGGCGGTTCCGCGGTTTTGATCGATTACTCGTCCGTGTACTCCGAGATCGGCACGCACGAGCACATCAGATTGCGGTCGCCATACGCGTTATCCGCGCGGCCAACCGGCGACCAATACTTGCGCGTCACGAGCGACTTCAGCGGATACGCCGCCGCTTCACGCGTGTACTTGTGGTCCCACGCATCCGACGTAACGACCGCCGCCGTGTGCGGCGCGTTCTTCAGCACGTTGTCTTCGCGATCCGCGCTGCCTTCTTCCACCGCGCGAATCTCGTTGCGAATGGCGATCATCGCGTCGATGAAGCGATCCAGCTCTTCCTTCGACTCCGATTCGGTCGGTTCCACCATCAGCGTGCCGGGCACCGGAAAGCTCATCGTCGGCGCGTGGAAGCCGTAGTCGATCAGACGCTTGGCCACGTCTTCCACCGAGATGCCGCTCGATTCCTTGATCGGCCGGACATCGAGAATGCATTCGTGCGCGACGAGCCCGCCCGGCCCGCTATACAGCACCGGATAATGCGGCGCGAGGCGCTTCGCGACGTAGTTAGCCGCGAGAATCGCGCTTGCCGTCGCGGCGGTGAGACCTTCCGCGCCCATCATCGCGATATACATCCACGAGATCGGCAAGATCGCGGCCGAGCCGTAAGGCGCCGACGATACCGCGCCGATGCCCGCGTCATCGCGCTTGTAACCGGTCGAAGCCTGATTCGGCAGAAACTTGGCCAGATGCGCGCCAACCGCTACCGGACCCACGCCCGGTCCGCCGCCGCCGTGCGGAATGCAGAACGTCTTGTGCAAGTTCAGATGCGAGACATCGCCGCCGAACTGGCCGGGCGCGGTGAGGCCGACCATCGCATTCATGTTCGCGCCATCGACATACACCTGGCCGCCGTGCGCGTGCACGATCTCGCAGATTTCGCGGACGTTGCGCTCGAACACGCCATGCGTCGACGGATACGTGATCATGATCGCCGCGAGATTCGCCGAATGCTTTTCGGCCTTCGCCTTCAGGTCTTCGATATCGACGTTGCCGTTCGTATCGCATGCAACGACGACGACCTGCATGCCCGCCATCTGCGCCGAAGCCGGATTCGTGCCGTGCGCGGACGCCGGAATCAGACACACGTTGCGATGCCCTTCGCCGCGCGACTCGTGATACGCGTGAATGATGAGCAAGCCGGCGTATTCGCCCTGCGAACCGGCGTTCGGCTGCAACGACACCGCCGCATAGCCGGTGCACGCGACGAGCATCTGTTCGAGCTGATCGATCATCGTGCGATAGCCGACCGTCTGTTCCGCCGGCGCGAATGGATGAATCTGCGCGAACTCGGGCCACGTCACCGGCAGCATTTCGGAGGTCGCGTTGAGCTTCATCGTGCAGGAGCCGAGCGGGATCATCGTGCGGTCGAGCGCGAGGTCCTTGTCCGCGAGACTGCGCAGATAGCGCAGCATTTCGTGCTCGGAATGATGGCGATTGAAAACCGGATGCGTGAGGTATTCGCTCGTGCGCTTGAGATCTGCGGGCAATGAATCGGCAAGCGATGCATCGAGCGCGTCGATATCGAACGTTTCGTTCTTGCCCGCGACTTCGGCGAACAGCGCGAAGAGCTTCGTGAGATCGTCGCGCGTCGTGGTTTCATCGAGCGACACACCGACGCGATTCGCGCTCACATGACGCAGATTCACATGCGCGGCGTAAGCGGCCTGATGCAGCGCGTTGGTGCTCGCGCCGCTTTCGATGGTCACGGTATCGAAGAACGTGTCGTTGGTCAGCGCGTAGCCGAGCTTTCGCACGCCCGCCGCGAACACCGACGCGACGCGATTCACGCGCAGCGCAATGGTCTTGAGACCCTGCGGGCCGTGATAGACCGCGTACATGCTCGCCATGATCGCGAGCAGCGCCTGCGCCGTGCAGACATTCGACGTCGCCTTTTCGCGGCGGATATGCTGTTCGCGCGTTTGCAGCGCGAGACGCAGCGCGGAATTGCCTTGCGCGTCGATAGTCACGCCGACGAGACGGCCCGGCATCTGACGCTTGAATTCGTCGCGCACGGCCATGTACGCCGCGTGCGGACCGCCGAAGCCGACCGGCACGCCGAAACGCTGCGTATTGCCGATAGCCACGTCCGCGCCCCATTCGCCCGGCGGCGTGATGAGCGTGAGCGCCAGCAAGTCGGCTGCGGCGATCACGTAACCGCCCGCCGCATGCACCGCTTCGGCGAGCGCGCGGTAGTCGCGAACGTCGCCATACGCGCCGGGATATTGCAGCAGCACGCCGAATGCGTTCGCGCTCGCGGCATCCGCGGCCGGTCCCACGTGCACGTCGATGCCCGCCGGCTTAGCGCGTGTCTTCACCACTTCGATGGTCTGCGGCAGCACGTCGTCGGCCACATAGAACAGGTTCGATTTCGGCTTGCCGACGCGTTGCAGAAGCGTCATGGCTTCGGCGGCGGCGGTGGCTTCGTCGAGCAGCGACGCGTTCGAGATGGCAAGGCCCGTGAGATCCATCACCATCTGCTGAAAGTTCAGAAGCGCTTCCAGACGCCCTTGCGAAATCTCGGGCTGATACGGCGTATAAGCCGTGTACCACGCCGGATTTTCCAGCACGTTGCGCAGGATCACGCCCGGCGTGTGCGTGCCGTAATAACCCTGGCCGATATACGTGCGAAACACGAGATTCTCGTTCGCCAGCTTGCGCAGCGACGCGAGCGCTTCCGCTTCGCTTTTCGGCTGCGTGAACGCGCCGAGCGGCAGCGTTTCCTGACGGCGGATCGATTCCGGAATCACCGCGTCGATGAACGCCGCGCGCGATGCGAACCCGAGCGCGTCGAGCATGGCGCGCTGGTCGGCATCGTCGGGACCGATGTGCCGTGCCGCGAATGCGTCATGGCATTCGAGCGCGGCGAGGGACAGGGAGGTGCGGTTCATCAGGTGATCCGGATGTTCGAGCTTCATGTGAATTCCTGCAAAGCGGCCGGTTGGAAACGCAACCGCTTTCGTCATTGAGATGAGTTATTCGCCGATCGACTTGCCGTAGCCTTCGGCGTCGAGCAGCTTGTCGAGACTGGCGTCGGCGGCCGGCTTGATCTTGAAGAGCCAGCTTTCGTACGGTGCGCCATTCACCGAATCCGGCGACGAAGTCAACGCGTCGTTCGCCGCGACGACTTCGCCCGACACCGGCGCGTAAATATCGGATGCCGCTTTCACGGATTCGATCACCGCGATGGCGTCGCCCGCCGCGACTGCCTTGCCCGCCGCGGGCAGTTCGACGAACACGATGTCGCCCAGCGCTTCCTGCGCGTGATCGGTAATGCCGATGGTCAGTGTGCCGTCGGATTCGGCGCGGACCCATTCATGCGATTCGGTATATTTCAGATCGGCCGGGATGCTCATTGGATGCTCCTTGCGTAATTCGTTCGTGGGGTTCGTGATCGGATGGCGCGCGCCACGTTCGTCCGCTGTCGGGCCTCAAAGGCTCACGAGCGTCTTGCCGTTGCGCACGAACGGAAGTTTTACCACGCGCGCGGCAACTTGCTTGTCGCGGATGAGCACTTGCACCGTATCGCCGATCGCCACTTGCGTCGGGACGCGAGCGAACGCAATCGACTCCTGCATCGACGGCGAAAACGTGCCGCTCGTGATCTCGCCTTCGCCGTGCGCCGTGACGACCTTCTGATGCGCGCGCAGCACGCCAGCCGCACGCCCGTTCTCCTTGATGAGCACGAGCCCGACGAAGTTCGACTGCGAGCCGTTCGCTTCGAGCGCGGCGCGGCCGACGAAATCGCGCGGGGTTTTCAGGTCGACAGTCCAGGCGAGGCCGGCATCGAGCGGCGACACGGTTTCATCCATGTCCTGGCCGTAGAGATTCATGCCGGCTTCGAGACGCAAGGTGTCGCGTGCGCCGAGGCCTGCGGGCTTCACGCCGGCTTCACGGAGCGCGTTCCACAGCGCTTCCACGTGTGTGGCGGAAACCACGATCTCGAAGCCGTCCTCGCCCGTGTAGCCAGTGCGCGCAAGCATCAGTTCGCCGAAGGGCGTGGTTGCGAACTTCGCCGCATTGAAGGGTTTGAGCGATTCGGTTTCGGCGCGCGTCTGCGGCAGCACTTGCCAGACCTTTTCGCGTGCATTCGGACCTTGCACCGCGATGATGCCGAAATCGCCGCGCGGGCGGATCGACAGATCGAAACCACCTTCCGCGTTCAGTTGCTGGAACCACGCGATGTCTTTATCCGCCGTGCTCGCGTTCACGACCACGCGGAAACTCGTTTCGGAGAAGTAGTAGACGATCAGATCGTCGATGACGCCGCCGTCGGTCTTGAGCAGGCACGAATACAGTGCGCGACCGGGCGTCGTCAGCTTGTCGACGTTATTGGCGATGGCGTGCAGAAAGAAGGGCCGAACGGCGTCGCCTTCGAAATCGACGACGCGCATGTGCGATACGTCGAACATGCCCGCGTCGGTTCGGACGGCGTGATGTTCGTCGATTTGCGAACCGTAGTTGACGGGCATGTCCCAGCCGCCGAAATCGACCATGCGCGCGTTGAGCGCGAGGTGGGCGGCATGCAAGGGCGTGTGTTGAAGAGCGGTCATCGGGGCCTCGGTTCGCGAAACAAAAAAGGCCACGCAGCGCGCAGATATCTGCCTTCGCCGCGGACTATGCCTTTGCTCGCTGACTTTCAGCAGCGCAAAGCGCATACCGGCTGGCGGTTGCGATGCGTGACCCCTCTGTCCTCGGTACCTGAGAGATTGCGCGGATCAAAAAAATCCGTCGCGCGCCCCTTCGGTGGGCTGCTGACATCGTTCGATGCCGCTGCCGCTCTCCAGAGTGCGAAAAAATTGCCCGAAAGGGCGATTTCTTCGACGCGGCCGGTCCTTTTGCCTGAGAGTTTGTGGGTGTGCCCCTTCGGCGGCGCGGCTCGCTTGTCGATTTTGGAATCGACAGAAGCCACGCGCTCTCCCGACGCGTGCGGCCGAATTTACGCGACCGAATTAGGCTTGTCAAACGGATTCGGACGGGGCTGAGTGTGCGGTGGAGCGGGTTGTGGCTGGCGACGATGCCTCGCCATGCGTCGGCCTCAGAACGTCGTTGACAGGGTCGAGTTGATTTGCCCCTGAAATGTATCGGTTTTCGGCAAGAACGCCAGACAGTTCGCGACGAGGTCGGTGGCGTCGTGCTGACTAAACGGCTTCGTGAGATGGTAATCCGCGTGCGTACGCACTTTTTTTAGGTCGATGAGCACGTAGGCCAGCGCGCGGCCTTTGTTCCCTACGGTCATGAGCCGATTTGTCAGCCGTTCATGTTGACCGGCAACCTCGCGCGTTGACGGCAAGCAGGCGTCCGCCACGGCAAGCGTTTTGTGATAAGCGGCGTAATAAGCTCGCGACGCGCCGGATCGCCATTCGCATTCGCTATTGCCTGCCGACAACTGCTGCGCCAGATGCAGAAGATCGGAAACCTCGATGCTCATTGCACCACCTCCATTAGCGCACTGCGGGAGGCAAGCGCACTAAGCGAACCAACAGGGCGACAGACGAAGGTAATCACCTCTGGGTACGCGTTATCGAAGGTCGTGGTCAATGCCCCGGCAATCGCAAAGTTGACGTTTCCACACTGGCTTGCAGTTTCGTCGACATAAAGCTCGTATCTCGTTGTGTCGTCGTAAATCATCAACCTGCTGCCGCGAATCATGCAGCCTTGCGAGCGGATTGCTTCGACCGCCGTTTCCAACAAAGCAAGCCGTTGCTCGGCATCGACGCCGCAACGAAGAAAGATCTGTGCCGTCGCTTCGATGTCGCGCGGTAGCTCCGCATCGCCTTCGGCAACGGTTGCATTGAGATCATGAGCAAGCATGATTGCCGCCGCCTCTTCGGCATGCAGCGCCGTGACGAATACACGAGCTGCCTTGATCCGGCTTGTCGGGTCGCTACGCTGCGTATCGGCGAGCAAGCGCGCGTAGTTCACCGCCATGCGCGGCTCTCCGAGACGCACATTAGCGACGCCACATTGGTCAGAATGGTGACGTCATGCCTCGCCAATGCCTGCGCGGCTTCGGAGCAACGAACGCATTCGTCGCGATCACCACGGAGGAACGCGGTGAATGCGAGTACGAGCCAACATATCTCAGGACGTTCGCGGCCCTTGCTCAAGAACGCAAGCGCTTCTCGCTCGATGCGCCTTACCTGGAATTCGTTGCTCTGCGCCGTGATCACCATATCGATCAGATCGCATAGCCACTCTGTTGCAACAGCTTTCGGGACATTCAAGGGAACGCACTCCGGATATTCGTTTGCGGTCGATTCGAAATACTACCGCCTCGATCGCGCCAGGCGTTTGTCTCTTTAATGTGAATTAAATGCCCCTGCTGGAAGGCACGGAATTATTGCCGCAATCGTTCGAGTGAGCGCAAAGGCCGCTTCGTCAATGTCGAACAAACTCCACCCGCCGCCCTTCCTTTTCACTCTGAATGGCCAGCTCGATGATCGCCATCACATCCACCGCATCCTGCGGCTTAACGGGGAACGGTTTGCCGTCCAACACGGCCCCCGCCAACGCCCGATAAAGCTCCACATACGCTCCGTCGCGGGTGGCGAAAGCCTGACGCAGATCGTGATCGCCATCGACTTCGCGCAGCAAGCCCGGCGGGTTCTTGCCGAATTCCGAATGCCCCGGCCGCATGCCGGAGCGCAGTTGATCTTCCTGCACATCGAGCCCGCTCTTCACATAGCTGCCGCGCGTGCCGTGAATCGTGAAACGCGGCGGATCGAGCGCCGCGAGCGCGCTTGCATGCAGAACGACTTCCTTATCCGCATAGCCGAGCACGAGATGCACGTAATCCGGCGCATGCGCGTGGTCGCGATGCGCCTTCACGAACGCCGTCACCGTCGCGGGCGCGCCGAACAACGTGAGCGCCTGATCGATCAGATGCGGCCCGAGATCGAACAGCAAGCCGCCGCCGCGCGATGCTTCCTCACGCCAGCGCTGCGGCACTTTCGGACGAAAGCGGTCGAAATGCGATTCGTAATGCGTGATGCGTCCAAGCCGCCCGCTTTCGATCAACGCGCGCACGGTCATGAAATCGCCATCCCAACGGCGATTGTGGAACGGCGCGAACAGAAGCCCGCGCGATGCGGCGAGATCGGCGAGCGTGCGGGCATCGCGCGAGGAAAGCGTCACGGGTTTGTCGACGACCACATGCTTGCCCGCCGACAACGCGCGATGCGCGAGGTCGAAGTGCGTGTCGTTGGGTGTGGCGATGACGATGCAATCGAGCGCGTCGATGGCGAGGAGCGCATCGAAATCGGCGACGATCCGTGCATCGGGATAATCGGCCTCGGCGCGCTCGGCCTGGCTCGTCGCGATGGCCGTCACCTCCGCGCGGCCGCAGTGTTCGATGACCGGCGCGTGAAACGTCGCGCCCGCCAGACCATAGCCCATCACGCCGACTTTCAGTTTTGAACTCATGCTTGGCGTCCTTTGAATCGGTAATCCGGCTGGATATTGTGGCATGTCAGTCGGACGCGGCGCGCTCGGTGCGTCGTTCACGGCGGCGTCACGATCATCCGCCAATTGACGGACTATGGTCCCGTTTAGCGACAAGACGCAATCGCGAGCGCCACCCATCGTCCGAACGAACGAGGGCCAAAACCCGTCGCGTTCTATCGTGTTAACATCGCGCTCTCGCGGATTTTTTGCGGTCGCACGCGCGTCGCTGCGATGCGCGCAGTCCATCAGGCACCGGCGCCGCCGCGAGCCTCAACTCAAAGTCCAAAACGATGTCCGCAGGTCTGAACGCCGCGCAAAGCGAAGCCGTGCGCTATCTCGACGGTCCCTGTCTCGTGCTCGCCGGTGCGGGCAGCGGCAAGACGCGCGTGATCACGCAGAAGATCGCGCATCTGATCGAAGGACGCGGCTTCGAGCCTAGGCACATTGCCGCCCTCACCTTCACCAACAAGGCCGCGCTCGAAATGCGCGAGCGCACCGCGAAGCTGCTCGAAGGCAAAACGCTCACGACGCCCGGCAAGGAAGGCCGCAAGGTGCCCGTGAATCAGTTGACCATCTGCACGTTTCACTCGCTCGGCGTGCAGATCATGCGTCAGGAAGCGGAACATGTCGGCCTTAAACCGCAGTTCTCCATCATGGATTCGGACGATTGCTTCGGCATGGTTCAGGAGCAGCTCGGCACGACCGACAAGGGCTTGATCCGCAAGGTGCAGTCGATCATCTCGCTGTGGAAGAACGCGATGGTCTCGCCCGATCAGGCGTCCGTGCTCGCGAATAACGAAGACGAGCATCAGGCGGCGATTGTTTATCGGAGCTACGCGGCGACCTTGCATGCGTATCAGGCGCTGGATTTCGACGATCTCATCCTGCGTCCCGCGCAACTGTTCGCCGAAAACGAGCAGGTTCGCGACAAGTGGCAGAACCGTCTGCGATATCTCTTGATCGACGAGTATCAGGACACCAACGCCTGTCAGTACGAGTTGTTGAAGCTGCTGGCTGGTCCGCGCGCCGCCTTCACCGCCGTGGGCGACGACGATCAGGCCATTTACGGCTGGCGTGGCGCCACGCTGGAAAACCTCGGACAGTTGAGCAAGGACTTCCCGAAACTGCATGTGGTGAAGCTGGAGCAGAACTATCGCTCGACGGTGCGGATTCTGACAGCGGCGAACAATGTGATCGCCAACAATCCCAAACTGTTCGAGAAGAAGCTCTGGTCCGAGCACGGCATGGGCGACAGCATCACCGTGACCGGTTGCAATGACGAAGAGCACGAAGCGGAGTCCGTCGTGTTCCGGCTGTCGGCGCACAAGTTCGAACGGCGCGCGGCGTTTCGCGACTACGCCATTCTGTATCGCGGCAACTTTCAGGCGCGCATCTTCGAACAGGTTTTGCGGCGTGAGCGCATTCCGTATGTGCTGTCGGGCGGGCAGTCGTTTTTCGACCGCGCCGAGATCAAGGACATCATCGCGTATTTGCGGCTGATCGCGAATCCCGACGACGATCCCGCGTTCATCCGCGCGATCACGACGCCGCGTCGCGGTGTCGGCAACACGACGCTCGAAGCGCTCGGCGCGTTCGCCGGCGCGGCGAAGGTGTCGCTCTTCGAGGCGGTATTCATGGGCGGGATCGAAGCGCGCTTGTCGGCGCGGCAAGTGGAACCGCTGCGCACGTTTTGCGAGTGGATTCGCAGGCTGTCGGACCGCGCCGCGCGCGATCCGGCGAGCACCGTGCTCGACGACATGATGGAAGCGATCCACTACGAAGCGTATCTCTACGATGCCTACGACGAACGGCAGGCGCAATCGAAGTGGCAGAACGTGCTCGAATTCTGCGAGTGGCTCAAGCGCAAGGGCACGAAGCCGGAGCCATCGGCCGAAGCGGAACAGACCGGGTTCGATACGGCCGACGGTCTTTCGGATGACGGCAAGAATCTGCTCGGCCTGATTCAAACCGTCGCGCTGATGTCCATGCTCGAAGGCCGCGATGAAGATCCGGACGCGGTGCGGCTATCGACGGTGCATGCTTCGAAGGGGCTCGAATATCCGCACGTGTTTCTGGTGGGCGTGGAGGAAGGCATCATGCCGCATCGCGGCAGTTCGGACGATGACGCGCCAGTGGATTCCGCGCGTATCGAGGAAGAACGGCGGCTCATGTATGTGGCGATCACGCGGGCGCAGCGCAGCCTGCATCTGAACTGGTGCAAGAAGCGCAAGCGCGCGCGGGAAACGGTGGTGTGCGAGCCATCGCGCTTCATCCCCGAGATGCTGCTCGACGATGCACCGCCGCCGACGGCCGAAGAAGCGCCGTTGTCGCCGAAGGATCGGATGGCGATGCTGAAGGCGATGTTGCAGAAGGGGTGACGACCGCCGCGCGCTTGGCAGTCTTGAAGCGCGTCGAGCGTATGCACGAGATTTTTCTGCTCTATAAAGCTGCAGACGCGGTCCCGGTGGCTACGGTCGAACGACAAGCCGGCTAACTCCCCGCTCGGCGAATATCGCGTTATAAAAGCAAAGCCCCGCGACGCTCACACGCACGCAGGGCTTTTACCGCCGCCATTCACTTCGAAGCATTCACCATGTAATCGACGGCGGCTTTCACGTCCGCATCGGATGCATTCGATCCGCCTTTCGCCGGCATCGCGCCCTTGCCGTGCAGCGCGTAGTTGTAGACGGTGTCCATCGGATCTTTCAAGCGCGGCGCCCATGCTTCCTTGTCGCCGAACTTCGGTGCGTTGAGCACGCCGGCCGCGTGGCACGCCTGACAAACCTGCTCATAGAGCGCCTTGCCGGCTTGCGATGCATCGGCGCTTTGCGCGCCCGCTGCCGGAGCAGCCGCCTGCGGCACCGATGCCAGCGCGGCGACTGCCGCCGCAGCCTGAGCGTTCTCCGTCGAACTCGCGCCAGCCGCCGCGCCGGATGCTCCGGCTGCGGGAGCCGCGGCGCCCGCCGTTGCGCCAGAAGCGGGTTGAGCCGGTTCGGGGAACTTGGCGCCGCCGTCGTTGGCCATGTAGACGACTGCGCGAGCGATTTCGAAGTCGCTATAGTCGTCGGGGCTCGTGCCGCCGCGCGCGGGCATGGCGCCCTTGCCGTTGAGCGCGTTATGCAGAAGCGTGTCGTAGCCTTCGCTGATGCGCGGGGCCCAGGCGCTGGCATCGCCGAACTTGGGCGCGCCTGCGGTTCCTGCCGCGTGACAAGCCGAGCACACGGCCTTGAAGACTTGTTCGCCGGTCTTGTAGACGCGTGGCGCGTTGGCATCGCGGATATCGACTTGAGCGGCCGGTGCGATACGTTCCTTGACCGAAGCTTCGAGGTCGGTGCCGGCGCCGGTGCGAGTCGAGTTATTCACATAGACCGCGAGCAGGATGATGATGGCGACCGGTATGCCAAACCCCGCGATCACCGCCGCGATGAGTTGGCCGGGTGTTTTTATTGGGGCTCCGTGGGGTGCTTCGCTCATGCTTGTCTCGTCTCCCGTTTTTTCTAGGTGAGTCGGTTCAGTGACAGCGTGTGGCTACCGCGATTGCCCTCCTTCTGTATGAGGGCACGGTCGATTATAGACGGAACGTTTAACGCAGGGCGTGGGCCGCCTGCTTTGGTTTCACGCGCGTTTACCCGAACCGGCGCGGGTTCCGAGCTTCCACGAAAGGCGCTCGCGCGGGCCGCGCGATGGACGGATTCATCGAAAACAGGTATTCTCTCGGATTCGCATGGGTCTTGCAGACGCTTCTCTAGCGTCCCCCGCAGCCAAGATCCTCGTCAACGCGCCCGTAGCTCAATGGATAGAGTACTGCCCTCCGAAGGCAGGGGTTGCTGGTTCGATCCCAGCCGGGCGCACCACGTAGTTCTCGGCAATGCCGTTCAGATCAACTCGACGCCCGCTTCCGTGACCACCTTCCAGTCGAATTCATCATGCCCGCAAATCTGCTCCATCGCGCTCGAGAATTCGCCCACCGTGGCTTGAAGATAACGCAGGTTGTCGCTCCACTCCGGCACCTCGCCCTCCTGCGTCGTCAGCACCACGGTCATATGATTCCTGAGCGGACCTCGCGCATGATGTCGCAAGCTGTCCTGCACCTTCCGCGCATCGCCTTCCGGGTCGAGAATCAACACGGCTGGAATCCGCTCCGGTCCACTTGCCGACGCTCCACCGAGCTTGAGCCCCAGGCCCCGCAAATACACTTCGTGATATTGCGCCAGTTGCGACTGCACTGAACCGCTCTTGTAGACGATGGCTTGCGCCGTACGTGCAAGGCTACGGCGCTGCGCCGGGTTGGTGATCAAATTCGCGATCGCAGTGACCCAGGCGTCGGCCGATACCGAATCCACACGCACGCCCGAACAGGCATCGCGCACCAGGTCGCTGTATGCGGGATGCTCGCTGCCGAGCGTCGCCACGCCTGCCGCCGCGTATTCGAGCCATTCCGTCCGCGCTTCGCCATTGTCGACTTCCGACGCGGCACGCGGCATGAGGCCGATATCGAGTTCGAGTTGCCGGAAGACCTTCGCGTGCTCCTCGTAGGTTTCGGCTACGCCAACCAGGGTGACATCCGGCTGTCCCATCCAGTCCGGCGGAGGCGGCGCGCCGACGAACACGAATTGCACGTCGCCAGCGAAGCGCGCGCGAAGCGCCATGAGCGCCGGTTCGATGACGGCGAAATTGCACGGCTTCGTCGCCGAACCCATGATGCCGATGCGTACCTTGTCCTCGTTCATTCGGACCGGACTGTAGAAGCGGTCGAAGTCCACGCCCGTCGGCAACACGTGAATGTTGCCATTCCACGGACGCATCGCCTCCGCTAGCGCCGGCGTCGTGACGATCAGCGCGTTCGCACGGCGCATGACGTACTCGACCTTCTCGCCCGCGCGCCGGCTCAAGAAGTGCAGCGGATGGGTCTCGGGAAGGTCGTGATACGGCTCGTTGGTCTCGTAGATCACCGGCTTGCCGAGCCCGAAGATCGCTTCGAGTTGCTCGGGCGTGGCGGCCATCGGAAAGCGCCGCTGCATCAAAACGATGTCGGCCGACGCAATCTTCTCCTCGGTGTTCTGGATCGGCCAAATCAGTTCCCAATGGTCGGCCAGGAGTTCGAACGGCTTCTTGACGCGCGATGTCGACCAGCGGTGCGCGACCGGCTCGGTCGTCAGTGCCGCGATCCGCCGTTTCGGGGTCTTCGGCACGTTCGACGAAGCAACCCGCAGTTCGGCCGGGCGCCGAAGCGCTTTTCGCGCCGCATCCTGAGTCTTCTCCAGAAACACGGGCAGGTCCGCCCGGAACACGTTGCCGAGCGCCACCAGGGTCGGATATATCGTGTCCACGGTCGCCAGGGCGCGCGCGTAGCCATTCTTCTCGTTCGCCATGGCCGCCCCGTTGACGCCGAAGGCGAACTGATCCGGCACGGCCTTCAATCCGCCCTCGGGCAGGTAGATGACAGGGCAGCCGCACGCCATGGCCTCGTTACAGACAGACGACTGCTCGTAGGAGTAAAGCACCCGGCCGCCTTGCAGCTTCTTCGCGAGTTCGGGAAGCGTCACGGGGTTCGCCATCGACAGTAGTTCGGTGCCGGGCGGGAAAAGCGAAAAGTCGATCTTGTCGAGCGGATGCCGGTAATGGAAGACGAACGTCCGGTCCTTCTTGACCGTGGGATCGGGCTTGAACAGCTCCGTATCGATGACGGGCAGGAACAGAAAATCGACGTCCTTCTTGTTCGCGCTACCGAGGAAGTTCTCCGAAAAATAGAAGACCAGATCGTCCTTGCCCTCGTTGAGCGGCTTTCCCGACAGGAACCCGATGTGGTTGAGGATATAGCGTACGCATACATCGGCATTCATCGGGTTGCCCGACACGATCTCCGGATAGACGACGATCGGCATGCGGCCCTCCAACCTGTGTCGGGCCTGCACCTCGAATGTGGCAAGCGGCGTGTCGAACCGTGGGTTGACGACATCGGTCGCGGAGATATAGGCGTCGTATCCCTCGCGATTGAGCAGGTGACAGAGCGTGTGCATCACGACAATCCCGGCCGATGACTCCCGGTAAGCCGGCGCATAGATGTAGTACGGATGCCCCTTGCGTGAAGCTCTGGTGCTGACGATGTTCATGTGGCACTACCCTGCGGTCTGGTTGCTGGCTTTCGGCCGGTTCGACGAATGGATGAGGAGGAGCGCCGGCACTTCGCGGTCGATCTTCCCGAGCGTGAAGTCTGCGGGCAGACGCGTCCCGTCGATCACGCGAACAGACCGGTTTTGGCACGTTATCTCGCCGCATTGCCTGCGCGGCCTTGACCAGATAATTCATCGGAATCGCCCTGACAGGCCGGCATAGGTGTTTTCGGCTGGCGCGTGGGACGCCGCCAGCCGCGCGGCGACAACATCACCCTCGGAACACGAAAGACATGACAGCCAGCCTGCCTCCCGAATCAGTTTCCGCGCTACCGCTGGAGCGAATGTTCGTCACGCAGCCGCATCTGCCGCCGCTCGCGGAATTTTTGCCCTACCTCGAGCAAATCTGGGAAAGCAAGGTCCTGACCAACGGCGGGCCGTTCCATCAGCGCTTCGAACAGGCGCTCGGCGAACACTTAGGCGTCCGGCATCTTTCGCTGTTCAGCAATGGCACGCTCGGGCTCGTCACGGCGCTGCAGGCGCTGCGCATCACGGGCGAAGTCATCACGACGCCGTACTCGTTCGTGGCGACCGCGCATTCGCTGTTGTGGAACGGCGTCAAACCCGTATTCGTCGATGTCGATCCTGTCACGCTGAATCTCGACCCCGCGAAGATCGAGGCGGCCATCACGCCTCAGACCACGGCGATCCTGCCGGTTCATTGCTACGGCAATCCGTGCGATGTCGATGCAATCCAGCGGATCGCGGACAACTACAACCTGAAGGTCATCTACGACGCCGCCCATGGCTTCGGCGTGCAGACCGAAGCGGGCAGCATCCTGGCGCACGGCGATCTGTCCGTTCTCAGCTTCCACGCGACAAAGGTGTTCAACACTTTCGAAGGCGGCGCAATCGTCTGTCCGGACGCAAAGACCAAGCTGCGTATAGACCAGCTCAAGAACTTCGGTTTCGTCGACGAAACGACGGTGGTGGCGAGCGGCATCAACGCGAAGATGAGCGAGATCAACGCGGCGTTCGGCCTGGTTCAACTCGAACACATAGAAGATGCGCTCGCGCGCCGGCGAGAGATAGACGCGCTGTACCGCGAAATGCTGCGCGATGTGCCGGGTATCCGTTGCCTGCCAAGAGGCTCGCAGACCGTTGCCAACTGCTCGTACTTTCCGATACTCGTCGAAGCCGATTTCTCGCTCACCCGCGATGCGCTCTACGAACATCTGCGCAGTCGGCAGATCTATGCGCGGCGCTATTTTTATCCGCTTATCTCCGATTTCCCGATGTACCGCGGACTTCCCTCGGCGAGCCGCGCGAATCTGCCGGTCGCGGCCAATGCGGCCAGCAAGGTACTGTGTCTGCCGATCTACCCGGCCTTGAGCGACGAGCATGTCGCCTTCGTCGTCGAGACGATCTTGAGCGCTGCAAACGGCCGCTCTCACGACCTGAAATGACCGCCAAATCACCGTCTGTTCGCGCGATGAGGTCGTGCAGCGACATGGCAGAATTTTTCCTGAGAGTCGGGCTGCAAGGCGCACGGCGCTAGATGTTTTCCGCATGACGACGACGCGCGTCAGCCCGACCGCTTTTATCGATGCTTTTTTCAGGACGCAGGCCGCACCATGATGATCAACGTGCTCGAATATTTCGAAGGAGGTGCGCTGGCACGCATGCCGGAAAAGACCGCCATCGTCGATGCCGACAAGCGCTATAACTTTCGCGAGCTCGAAGTTCATGCGAAGGCATTCGCCGCCGCCATTCGCGCGCGTACCGATGCGATCCGCCATCCGATTGCCGTGTTTCTGCCGAAGTGCGCCGAAACCATCTTCGCCGACTTGGGCATTGTCTACACGGGAAACTGCTACGCCAATCTCGACATCAAGCTGCCCGCCATCCGCCTCAAGGCAATTCTCGATAATCTGGACGCACCGCTCATCGTGACGAACGCCGCGCTGGCGTCTTCCTTGAACGCAGTCGGAATCGATGACAAGCGGATTCTCCTTATCGACGACGTGGGGCATACGGACCACGCTTCATCGAACGTCGAACTGGATTGGTGCCTCGACAATATCATCGACACGGACCCGCTCTGCATCATCCACACGTCGGGTTCCACGGGCGTGCCGAAAGGCGTTGCACTCAATCATCGCGCGACCATCGACTTCATGGACTGGGCATTCGAACGTCTGGCGCTCGATGGCAGCGAGACGATCGGCAGCCTGTCTCCTTTGTACTTCGATATTTACTCGCTCGAACTCTTCCTGTGTCTCGCGAAGGGCGCGACCATCTCGCTGATCCCGGAACAGATCGCGGCTTTCCCGGCTTCGCTTCTCCAGCACCTGATCGATCAGAACATCAGTTTCATTTTCTGGGTGCCCACGATCATGGTGAACATCGCGAATCAGGCGCTGCTCGAACGCTTGCCGCCCGTCGCGCTGAAGAAGATTCTTTTCGCGGGCGAAATATTCCCCACGCGGCCGCTGAACATATGGCGCAAGCACTTGCCGCAAGCCATGTTCGTGAATCTGTACGGGCCGATCGAGGCGACGGTGGATTGCACGTACTTCATCGTCGAGCGCGACTTCGGCGACGACGAGAAGCTGCCGATCGGCTTTCCCTGCCGCAATTCGGATGTGCTGATCCTGACCGACGAGGGGCGCGCCGCGCGCATCGGCGAGCATGGTGAGTTGTGCGTGCGTGGCAGTTCGCTCGCGCTCGGGTACTGGAACAATCCGCGGAAAACGGCGGATGCCTTCACGATGAATCCGCTGCAGCCGCATTATCCCGACCGCCTTTATCGCACGGGCGATACGGTTTATCGAAACGAGCGCGGCGAGATCATGTTCGTCGGCCGCCGCGACTATCAGATCAAGCATTTGGGTTATCGCATCGAGCTTGGCGAAATCGAGCACGCCGCGTTGCAGATCGAAGGCATTGCGCAGGCATGTGTGGTGTACGACTCGGCGAAGAAACAGATCGCGCTGTATTTCGAATCGGACGAGAACGTTTCCGCCGCCGCCATCCGCACGGCGCTCGGCGCGCGCTTGCCGAAGTACATGCTGCCGACCGCCTTCGTGCGTATCGACAGCATGCCGCGAAACCCCAACGGCAAGATAGACAGGCTCGCGCTCTCGCAAAAGCAAGCGGCGCCGCGCCCGGCCGTCGAGGCGTGAAACAGGCTGGATTCGCCGCGACAGAAGTCGCATTGGCGCCGGTATTCGAACACGGAGTGGAATTTATGTTGGCAGCAAAGTTGATGGACTTGCTCAAGAGCGTGCGCCCGGAAAGCGACTTCACGCGGTCCGAGGATTTTCTCGAAGACGGTTTGCTCGATTCGTTCGACATGCTGACCCTGGTCTCGACCATCGACGACGAATTCGACATTTCGATCGATGGTCTCGACATCGTGCCCGACCACTTTCGCAACGTGCAGGCCATTTCCCTGCTCATCGCGAGATATGGAGTGACGCAGTGAACCTGTTCTTCAAGGGCAAGCGCATCAGCAGTCTGCTGACCGTCGTGCCCGCTCGCGAGCAATCGTTCGTCGAGGACATGAAGCGCTTCGACTTTCCAGAGGCGCGCTCGCGCAAACTCATGCAGGTCATGGGCTACGACAAGCACCGTCTCGTCGATGCCGATACCTGCGTGTCGGACCTCGCCGTCTTCGGGCTGGAGCAGTTGTTCGCGAGAAAGGTGATCGCTCGTGACGAAATCGATGCCCTCGTGCTCGTCACGCAAACGCCCGACTACCTGATGCCGCCGACGAGCAGCATCGTGCAGGGAAGACTCGGCCTGAAGCAGGACATATTCTGCATGGACATCAACCAGGGATGCGCGGGCTTCGTCGTCGGTCTCATTCAGGCGTTCATGCTGCTCGAACAACCGAATATCCGGCGCGTCGCACTCGTCAACGCCGACGTGATGAGCCGCAGGACTTCGCCCAGGGACCGCAACAGCTATCCGCTGGTTGGCGACGCGGCGTCCATCGCCATTGTCGAATCGGCGGCGCCGGATCGCGTGGTCCATGCCAATCTGAAGATGGACGGCACGCGACACGCGGCCCTGATGATTCCCGCCGGCGGAATGCGCATGCCGTGTTCGCCGGCAACGGCCGAGTTGCGGGACGAAGGCGATCACAATTTTCGTGCGCTGGATCATTTGAAGATGGAAGGCTCGGAGGTCTTCACGTTCGTCCAGACGGAGGTTCCGCCGATGATCACGGCGCTGATGAATCAGGCGGAAACGACCATCGACGAGATCGACTGGTTTCTGTTCCATCAGCCCAACCGCTTCATGCTGCAAAAGCTCGCGGACAAGATAGGCATTCCGTACGACAAGCTGCCCATGAACGTGGTGGAAAAGTACGGCAACAGCAGCGGCGTGACGATTCCAATGGCAACCGTCGAAAACCTGCGTGAAGTCCTGACGCAGCACGAGGCGCTGGTATGTCTCGCCGGATTCGGCGTCGGTCTCACATGGGGATCGATGCTCATGCGTCTCGGACCGCTGGACGTATGTGAAATGGTGCAATATCCCTGACAGGAGTGTCCAAATGAAAGATGCTTTTTACACCAACCTCGCCGAGTTGCTCGAAGTCGATTCGGTCGACCCAGACCTGCCGCTCGACCATTACGACAACTGGGATTCCCTGACCGCGCTCGCATTGATTGCGTGGCTCGACAAGGAGCTTGGCGTCTCGATCAGCGCCAAGGGCATCAGCGAATTCGCTTGCGCCGCGGACTTGTTCGCCGCGCTCGAAAAACAGCACGCCTGAGCATTCATGTCGAATCCTCTGAACCTCGAAGGTCAACGAATCCTCGTCACGGGTGCGGCGTCGGGCATCGGTCTCGCGACCAGCCAGTTGTTCAGCGCGCTGGGCGCGGCCGTCGTCATGCTGGATCGTGACGATGCGCGGCTTCAGCAAGCAAGCGCCGGCCTCAACGCGAAGACGGTGACCTTCGATCTTCTCGATACCGAACGCCTGCCCGGCCTCTTCGCCGAGTTGGCGCAAGCCGGGGGACCGTTCTCCGGGCTCGTGCACGCGGCGGGAATCAGTTCCATTGCGCCTACCCGCTTGCTGACGCCCGCGCGCTATCGTGAAGTGTTCAGCGTGAATGCCGAAGCTGCGCTCGCGTTGCTGCGCGGCTTTCAGCACCGCAGCGTATGCCGCGCAAATGGCGGCTCGGTGGTGTTCATCTCGTCGGTCATGAGCATCGTCGGCTCCGCCGGTGCGTCGGCTTATGCCATGTCGAAAGCCGCGCTCACCGGCCTTGCAAAATCGGCGGCTCTGGAGTTTGCGCCGAGAAGTATCCGCGTCAATTGCATTGCTCCCGGATTCGTCAAGACCGCGATGTTCGACGAAAACTCCCGGCACTGGAGTGAAGAGCAGCGCAAGCAGATCGAATCCGCGCATCCGCTGGGTCTGGGCACGCCCGAAGACATCGCCAATGCGGCCGCCTTTCTCGTTGCCGACTCCGGTCGCTGGATCACCGGTTCGGTGCTGGTCTGCGACGGCGGCTACACCGCGTCCTGAGCGAGACAGTCATGAGCCACGAATTTCATAGCCTGATCACGGGCGCCTCATCGGGCATAGGCCGGGCAACGGCCATTCAGCTTTCCTCCACGCGGTCGCTCGTGTTGCACGGCAGGGACCGGGCGCGGCTGGAGGAGACGCGACAGCTTTGCGCTAACCCCGACGCCCACGCATTGTGGGTGCAGGATCTTCGCGAACTGGACGAGATCGAGTCCGGATTCGTCGATTTCGTATCGTCGCGCGGCATGCGTATCGAGAACTACGTCCACTGCGCCGGCGCGTGGATCATCGGCCCGCTTCGTTTGCTCGAGCGCGCGAGCGCGGTGGAAGTCATGAACGTGAACTTCATGTCGGCCATGGAAATTTCTCGCTTGCTCGTGCGACGCAAGGTGAACGACAAGGCGCTCCGCAACATCGTGTTCGTGTCGAGTACCGCGAGTCAGTTCGGCGCCAAGGGACTCGGGGTTTATTGCGCGAGCAAGGGCGCGCTCGATGCCTATATGCGCGCGCTCGCCGTCGAACTGGCGCCATCGATTCGCGTCAACTCCATCCTGCCCGGCGCGGTTCATACGCCCATGACGGATTCGATATTCGGCAACGAGCAAGTGCGCGAGCGCATGACGGAGTCGTATCCGCTAGGTCTCGGGCGTGAAAGCGACATAGCCGGCATGGCCGAATTCCTGTTGTCCGACAATGCACGCTGGATCACGGGCCAGCAACTCGTGGTCGATGGCGGCCGCTCGGTGAACATTTCCGCATGACACACACGCTCGCAGCCGTGACCGGCATCAGAAATCTCATCATCGTGGGCGCGGGCGCGTTGGGGCGGGAAGTGCTCGTCTGGTCGCAACAGGCCATCGCTGCGGGAACGCCATGGAAGGTCAAGGGGTTTCTCGACAGCCGCACCGACATGCTCGACGGCTTTGCGTGCGGCGCGCCCATCATCGGCTCGCCTGAAGCTTATCTGCCGCTCGACGACGACATTTTTCTCTGCGCAATAGGCGATCCGTCGCAGAAGCGCGCCTACGTCACCCTGCTCGAAGACAAGGGCGCGGAGTTCGGTATCCTCGTGCATCCGACGGCGCTCGTGGGCAGGGACGTGAAGCTCGGCGCGGGCTCAATCATCTGTCCGTTCACGCAGATGTCGTGCGATATCGACGTGGGCCGCCACGTGTTTATCGGCACTCACAGCAGCGTGGCGCATGACACGTCTATCGGCAGCTACACGCAGATTTGCGGTGCATGCCAACTGAACGGTCACGTCAACGTGGGAGAGGAAGTGTTTATCGCGAGCAGCGCGACGCTGCTGCCGAAGTGCAACGTCGGCGACCGCGCGTATGTCGGCGCAGGCAGCGTGGTCTTGCGACGCGTGAAGGCGCGTACCAAAGTGTTCGGCAATCCGGCGATGGTCATCGGCGAAATGGGCAACGAGCGTTGACATGGCACGCGTTAAAACGGCCGCGCGGCTTGAACACATCGACGGTTACCTGTCGCAGCTCGGCTTTCGCGCCAGCCCCGAGCCGACGCTCGCCACGTTGCGGACCTTGCAGGAACGCCACACCCGCCGCTTTCCGTTCGAAAACCTGTCGACGCTCTTGCGGGAGCCTACGTCCATCGACGTGGCATCGCTCGAACAAAAGATCGTGCTCGGCGGGCGAGGCGGTTACTGCTACGAGCTCAACCTGCTTTTTCTCGCATTGCTCAGGCAGTTGGGATTCGAAGCGCGCGGCCTGACGGGACGCGTCGTCATGGGCGGCCCGGAAACCGCGTGGGCGCCGCGAACGCATATGTCGATTCTCGTGACGTTTGGACCGGGCGACGACTACATCTCGGATGTGGGCTTCGGCCGCATGGTGCCGACGACTCCGCTGCGGCTCGATACGGATGCCGAGCAAACGACATCGCTCGAACGTTTCAGGCTGCTGCGTCGCGAGGCCGATTACGTGCTTCAGGCGCGGATAAACGGCGTCTGGCGCGCGCTATATGTATTCGACTTGCAACGTCAGGAACAGATCGACTTCGAGATAGGCAACTGGTTCATCTCGACGCATCCGGCGTCACCGCTTGCGTCGCAATTGGTCGTTGCGCGCACGGACGAGGGAAGACGCAAGAGTCTCGTCGACGGCAACTACGGCGTCCATCATCTCGATGCGGTCGCCGAGCGCCGTCAGATTTCCTGCACCGACGAACTGCTGGCCGTGCTGCAAGACGAGTTCGGCATCCGCCTGCCCGGCGGCGACTTGGCGAACGTGCTGGGTCGACTCATCAAGCGTGTTTGATGCGGTGGCTTACCGGCCATCGAATCACGCGCTCGTCGTCCCCCACCCAAACGCCATCCCCGCCAACCATCTCCGATACGCCACCGACATCCGGTCGCACTTCTGATGCAACTCCGCATCGAGCGCGAGCGGCAGCAGCTTCGGCCATTGCGACTCCACGATCGGCGTGTCCTGCAGCAGAATCTCCATGTTGAAGTCGTACAGCTCCTCGTCGCTGTGCGAAGTCTCGTCTTCGTGAATGGAAACAAGCCACGCGCGGGTCTCGGTCTGCGTCACGGGCGACGCCACCAGCATGATATGCAGTGCGCCCATTGCCCCCGACGCCATCTTCGTGAGCTTCGCAACCAGCGGCCGCTTCACGCGATAAACGTAATCCATCATCGCGCCGCCCTGCCCCGGCAAACCCGCCGGCTGCCAGAAACGGCACTGGCGCGCTTCGAGTCCGTCGGCGCTTTCCACGACTTCATAGTCCGGCACTTCGGTATGCGCATCCTCGCCGAGAATGCCCACGTGCACGAACGAAAAGTGCGCCATGTCCAGGAAGTTTTCGACGACACGCGGCGCGGATGACTTCACCGTCTGCGGCGCAAGGTTGATGCGCCGTCCGCCCGGAATCGCGGCTTCGGGAAAGAAATCGAGCGCGTGCGCGGGCTCGCCGAAGCACATCCACACGACGCCGTATTTCTCCTCGGCGACGAACGCGGTGGCGCACGCGCGTTTCGAAGGCCGAAGCGACGGATTCGACGGAATCAGCACGCACTGACCAAGCGTGTCGTAGCGCCAGCCGTGATAGGGACACACGAGCTGATCGTTCGTCACCGTGCCCAGCGACAGTTGCGCGCCGCGATGCGGACAGTAGTCACGCCAGACATGCGCCACGCCTTCGGCATCGCGCCATACGACGATGCGCTCATCCGCGACGATGAACGCTCGCGTCGAACCCGCCGGCACGTCATCGCCATTACAGACCGCCAGCCATTCGCCAGCGAGAGAAAAGTCGTCGCTCATAGCACTGAAGCATCCGCAGAAAACGCCGTTAATCATCTGTCCGAGATGCGTTCTTACACGATTCACAGCAGCTTGGCAAAACGTTGCAAAATACCAGTCGTCGGAGACGAACATCGCGACCGGGCCGCAATAAGACAAAAGCGCGACAGCAAAGACACGCGCAAAAGACCATAACAGCAAGAAATCACCACCAGGGGTTCAGTATGGAGCAGGCGCATCAACCGGCACGCCGGGCCTATGCCTTCGCATGGTCCGGCAACCGGAATCCCGAACGCGAGCAAGCCATGCTGCGTATCGGGATGGGAGCGGCAGTTCTGCTGGCTTATGCGGTGTATGCGTGGCGGCACCCTTCGGCCAACGCGTCGCTGATCACGCGGTTGATCGCGCTCTACGTGTCCTACGGTGCAATCACACTATTGCTCGTCAGCCGGATGATGGCGCTGTCCAACGTCCGGCTCGTCATCACCACTATCCTCGATCAGGCGTTGCTCGGCGCGATGTTCTTTCTCTGCGGCACGCTCGCCTTGCCGCTGCTGTGGGTGGTGTTCTGGTTTCTGATCGGCTCGGGATGCCGCTACGGCAAGCGCACGCTCGCCATTTCGTGCGCGATGGCGCTCGTCGCGATCGTCGCGCTGGCGTTGTGGCAACCGTGGTGGGTGGCAAACCGCGCCGCCGCGCTCGGGCTCGCGCTGAGCGTGCTGGGCGCGTCGGTGTATCTGAGTGTGCTGGTCGACAGGCTTGGCAGCGCGAATCGCGTGCTGGCGCGGCAGGCATCGACGGACCCGCTCACGGGCCTCTATAACCGTTACGCGCTCGAACAAACCGTGAATCGCGCGATGTCCGCGCCCGAAGCCGCCGACGCGAACACCAGCGCACTGCTACTGATCGACCTCGACGGCTTCAAGGGCGTGAACGATACCTACGGTCACGCGGTCGGCGACGTGCTGTTGCAGTCGTTCGCGCAATTGCTTGCACGGCGCATGCGCAAGACCGACACCATCGCGCGGCTGGGCGGCGACGAGTTCGTCGTGCTCGCGCGCAACATGCGCGATCGCAGCGCGGTGCTCACGCTCACCGATGGCATCCATTCGGCGCTCGCCGACCTCACGCTGGTGCAGGAGCGGCCAGTGAGCGTATCGGCGAGTATCGGCGCCTGCTTGCTGTCGAGCGCGGCAGAAGCGCATGACGCCGATATCACCGCCGTGCTGAGAGCCGCGGATCGCGCGATGTATCGCGCAAAGAGTCTCGGCGAAGGCAAGACGGTGTTCGCCGAGGCGCGCGACTTCGAGATGCATTGAGCCCATCCGCGCGCATTCGAGCGCCTTTGCAAAGGCAAGAGCAAAAAGCGCGCGGCCCCGGTTCGGGGCTTCGCGCGCCTCTACAACTCGGAACTCAAGCCTCGACGCTAGTCCACGACTGTTCCCGCAGCTTCGCACGCAAACGCGCCACGGCCTGGCTATGCAACTGGCACACGCGCGACTCGCTCACTTCCATCACCGCGCCGATTTCGCGCAGGTTGAGGCCCTTCTCGTAGTACAAGCTCATGAGCAGCTTCTCGCGCTCCGGCAACTTGTCGATGGCTTCGATCAGCGCGCCGCGCAGGCTGTCGTCCAGAAGCGCCGACAGCGGGTCCGAACGATCGACGCAGTAACGGTCGAGGAACGGCTCGTCGTCCGCCGAGCGGTCGAAGTCTTCGTAATAGATCAACTGGCTGCCATGCAAGTCCTGCAGCATCGACTGATACTCGTCGAGCGGCATCTTCATGTGCTCGGCGACTTCGGTCTCGCTGGCTGAACGGCCAAGGTTCTGTTCCACCTTGTGTACCGCCGACTCCACTTCGCGCGATGTCTTGCGCATGCTGCGTGGCAACCAGTCATTGGCGCGCAACTCGTCGAGCATGGCGCCGCGAATACGCTGACTTGCGTAGGTTTCGAACTGGGCGCCCTGATCTTCCTTGTAGCGGCTAGCCGCATCGAGGAGGCCAATCATGCCGGCCTGGATCAGATCGTCGAGATCGACGCTCGCCGGCATTTTGGCGACGAGCTGGAGTCCGAGGCGGCGAACGAGCGGCGCATATTTCGTAAGCACGTCGGACTGCGAGAGTTTGCCTTGGGCGTTATACATCCTGTTCACCTTTCAATATCACATCGACGCCGTGCTGCTCATTGCATGATCGGAAAACGCCGCCGCTCGGTGCGCCGCTTTCCGTCCGCTTTCACCAGACTCGCCAACCGGAATGTGCGCGTCGTACTGGCTCGCTTCGTCGCCGCGCGAAAACGGCGCGGGACGCATCGGCCAGTGCAGCAGCTCGGCTGCGATGTAGCGGTAGTCGCGCGCCGCGGCCGTAGCCGGAAACGCTTCCACCGCACACCGAGAGAGCTCCCTCGCCCGAGCGACGCGCGCATCCTCGGACACATACCCTGCCTGCACGAGCGACACGGCCAAATAACGGCTCGCGACACCCGAGAGGTTGTCGAACGCGACCGCTGCATCGGCTGCGTCCTGCACGTGATTCATCAGCACGCGGAACTGGCCGATCGCGTGGGCGTAGTGCAAGCGCTTCATGCACGCATACGCCTCGGTGATCGCCGACGCGGCTACCCGCGTCACTATCAGAAAGTCATGCGCCTGCGCCGCGAGCGACGAGAGCGCGCCATTACGATCGAGTTGCGCATCGATCAGCACGATATCCGCGGGGCCGTCGAGCAGCGCGCGTGCTTGCGCTGCGTCGTGGCTGATACGTTCATCGCGCGGTGCGGCGATCAGCGAAAAACCCATCGGCGTGCGCACCGCGACATCCTGCAGTTCGCGACGGCCGGACATCACCGCCGAGAGCGCGCCCGCGCCATCCACACCCGCCATGCGGCTGACCGAGCCCGCGTTATGCCGCTCGTCGATGACGAGCACATCCTTGCCATGCACGGACAACGCCGCGCCGAGGTTCACTACCGCCGACGTGCAACCGATGCCCGCCGGTCCGCCCACTACAGCCACCACGCGAGAACTGGCGCGCGTCAGCAGCCTTCTCAGGCCTTCAGCCTGATCGAGCACGAACTTATCCAAAATGGACTCCATGCAGTTCGGTCGTGGCGCGTGCGGACAGTGCGGACAGAAGCGCCGGCACATCGTCGTCTTGCGGCACGAAAGGCGAGCCATCGCGCGGAATGCAGAACGCGCTCTTGATGAGGAAACGCTTGGTTGCGACGTACAAGTTCTCCGGCACCTTCTGACCGGTCGATACGTAATGCACCGGCAGCTTGTAGCGGATGACCGTATCGAGCACGCTGCCGAGGTTGGTCGCCTCGTCGAGCTTGGTCAGAATGCAGCCCGCGAGCGGCGGCTGGTCCGGCGCACTCTTGTAGGCCTGCACGACTTCGTTGAGCGTGTCGCCGTGGCTCGTGGCGTTCAGCAGCAACAAGCGTTGCACCGGCTGACCCGTGCCGCACAGCATCGCGATCTGGTCGGAGACCGTGCGATCGCGCTGGCTCATGCCGATCGTGTCGATCAGCACGATATGTTTGTTGCGCAGTTCGGAGAGCGCGAGTTGCAGGTCGGCGCCGTCCTTTACCGCATGCACCGAGACGCCGAGAATCTTGCCGAAGATGCGCAGTTGTTCATGCGCGCCGATCCGGTAGCTGTCCGTCGTCAGGAGCGCGACCTTGCTGGCGCCGAAGCGCATCACACAGCGCGCCGCGAGCTTTGCCGTGGTCGTCGTCTTGCCGACGCCCGTCGGGCCCATCAGCGCGAACACGCCGCCGCGTTCCATCAACGCGTCTTCGCTCGGCATCACCGGCAGATTCGATTCCAGAACTTGCTGCACCCATTCGAGCGCGTTTTCCACGTTCTCCATCGACGGCATGTTGTCGATCACCATGCGCACGAGTTGCGCGGAGAAACCGGCGGCGAAGAGGCGCTTGGTCAAGGCCGAGTTGGTCGGGTTGCGGCGCTGGCGGTCGCCCCACAGCAAACCCGAGAAGTGCTCTTCCATCATCTCGCGCATCGACGAGAGTTCGTTCATCACCGTTTCGTTGACGACTTGCTCCATGCGCGTGCGGATGGCTTCGGTCACGACGGCTGCGGCATTGGCCGGCAAGCCTTCGAAATTGCCCGATGCGGCCGGCGCTTCGTCGGCGGGTTGCGGTGCTGCGTTGATCTTCTGTGCGGCGCGGCGTGCGGCGACTTGCGCGGCTTCACGCGCCCAGTCGGGCGTTTCGATCTTTGCGTGCGCTTGCGCGGCGGGTGCGGCAGGCGCGGCGGCAACCGGCTGCGCGGCGGCTTGTGCACGCGGCGCTTGCTGGCGCGGTGCGTCGGCTGCCTTGACCGATACCGGCACGCCCATGCCGCGTGCAATTGCGGCGGACGGCGTCAGCGGCCGGTTCGACGGCACCGAAGCCTGTTGCGCGATACGGCGCGCATGTTCGATCAACCACGGATTGGAATCGGCCATCGTGCGCGGTGCTTCCATGCGCTCTTCGTCGGCTTGCTCGTCGAAATCGTCGGCGTCGGCGGTGTTGCCGAAGACGGAGGAGAAAACATCGCCGCTGGCGTAGGGGTTCATCGGAGAGCTGGGAGCGGCGGCCTGCTGCTTCATCGCGGCGGCTGCGGCTTGTGCAAGCGCGGCGCGCGGCGTGTCGCTGGCGAACGGCGCGGCGGCTGCTTGTTCGCGTGCGGCCTTCGCGGGCGAGATCGAAGCGAGATCGCTATCCGCGACACCGACGATTTCCACCGATCCATCGTCGAGCGTGCGGTTGGACAACACCACGGCATCGGGTCCGAGCGCTTCACGGACCTGGCGCAGAGCGTCACGACTGTTCGCGCCGATGAATTTACGAATGTTCAAACTGGCCCCCGATGAGGATAGATGCAGCGATATTTGCGAGGCGAGCACCCTTTGGTTATTTCCGTGCCCGCTTTTCAGTGAAGCCATTATTGCGAAGATCACTTCGGGCCTATCGCTGGATAAAGGGTGTGAAAGAGGGGTATTTCGACTGATGGAAACAACCCGGCCGTGCGGATTGCGTCGCGCGTCATGCGGGAAAAAATGCCGGTCTGGCACGATCGACGCGACGGGACGAGAGATGTCGCTTGGCGGTTTGTCCGGCTGTGAGGCGCGCGGCGGCAGGCGCGTTGCGCGCCAAGGCGGCCGGACTGCATCAGCCAGAGTCCCATCCAGCGGCGTAAGCTACGGTCTGCGGCTCGAAACCCGGGCTCACCGATGCTCACTGACAAAGGAGACTTGTTCGCATGGCATCCGCTTCTCATGGCCAGACCACCGGCGCGCGTCTAATTGTCGATGCGCTCGTTCATCACGGTGTCGAACGCGTGTTCTGCGTGCCGGGCGAGAGCTTTCTCGCCGTCCTGGATTCGCTGCACGACGAAACCAGCCAGATACAGACGATCGTCTGCCGCCACGAAGCCGGCGCGGCGAACATGGCCGAGGCGGTCGGTAAGCTGACGGGGCGTCCGGGCGTGGCTATCGTCACGCGCGGGCCGGGCGCGACGCACGCGTCCATCGGCGTGCACACCGCTTTCCAGGACTCGACGCCGATGATCCTGCTGATCGGCCAATGCGCGCGGGATCACATGGATCGCGAGGCGTTTCAGGAAATCGACTATCGGCGCATGTTCGGGCAAATGGCGAAGTGGGTCGCGCAAATCGACGATCCGCGCCGCGTGCCGGAATATTTAAGCCACGCGTTCCATGTCGCGACGGCGGGACGTCCCGGCCCGGTCGTGCTGGCGTTACCCGAAGACATGCTGACCGAAGCGTGCGACGCGGCGCCGCCCGTGCCGCGCTATCAGCGCGTCGCGGCGGCGCCGTCGCAGGCGCAGATCGAGCGCGTGCGCGAACTGCTCGCCAATGCGAAGACGCCGTTCGTGATCGCGGGCGGCAGCGGCTGGACCGCCGAGGCGACGCAGGACTTCGCGCGCTTCATCGAGCGCTGGCAGTTGCCGGCGGGATGCGCGTTCCGCTATCAGGACACGCTGCATAACGAGCATCCGAATTACGCGGGCGATGTCGGGCTCGGCATCAATCCGGCGCTGGCCGCGAGCGTGCGCGAAGCGGACGTGCTCTTCGTTCTCGGCCCGCGCATGGGTGAATCGACGACGGGCGGCTACACGCTGCTCGACATCCCGAAGACGAAGCAGACGCTGATACACGTGCATCAGGGCGCGGAGGAACTGGGCCGCGTGTATAGCGCCGATCTGCCGATCGTCTCCGGCATGCCCGAGATTGCGTCGATGCTCGCCGCGCTCGAAGCGCCCGCGCAGATCGCGTGGTCGGGCAGCGCCGAGACGGCGCACGCCGCGTATCTCGAGTGGCGCAAGCCGCGCCCCATGCTCGGCGATGTCCAGCTCGGCGAGATCATGCGCACGCTTTCGGAGCGCCTGCCCGAAGACGCGATTCTCACCAACGGCGCGGGCAATTACGCGACCTGGCTGCATCGGCATTATTCGTATCGGCACTTCCGCTCGCAAGTTGCGCCGACGAGCGGTGCGATGGGTTACGGCGTGCCTGCGGCCATCGCGGCGAAGTCGCTGTATCCGCAGCGCACGGTGATCGCGTTCGCGGGCGATGGCTGCTTCATGATGTCGAGCCACGAACTCGCCACGGCGATGCAGTACCAGCTGCCGGTGATTTTCGTGGTCGTGAACAACGGGCAGTTCGGCACGATCCGCATGCATCAGGAGCGGCACTATCCGCATCGGGTCCATGGCACGGGGCTGACGAACCCCGACTTCGCGGCTTATGCGCGCGCGTTCGGGGCGCACGGCGAGCGGGTCGAATCGACGGAGCAGTTCATGCCGGCGTTCGAGCGCGCTGTGAGTTCCGGATTGCCCGCGGTGATCGAGATTCGGATTCCGGCGGATCAGAGCACGCCGGGCGCGACGCTCGAACAGATTCGGGAGCAGGGGAAGCGCTGAGGGCTAGCTTTCGATTGACTTGCGATGTCCTTCCGGTGGAAGTAGAGTGTTCGGACTTCAAACCACCGGGAGTCGACGATGTTCAAGGTACTGGCTTTGTCATTGGCAATGGGTTTTTCCGGCGCCGCGTTCGCGAAGGCGGACTGCACGGCGCATCCCAAGAGCGAGTGGATCAAGGAGTCGGACGCCAAGGCGCAACTCGAAGCGCAAGGCTACAAGATCCGCAAGTTCAAGATCGATGGCAACTGCTATGAAATCTACGGGCACGACAAGAATGGCAAGAAGGTCGAGATCTACTACGACACCAAGACGCTGGCTGTCGTGAAATCGGAAGTCGAATAAGCGCGCTTCGTCATGTCTGCCAAGGCCGGCCCTCGCGTGAAGGTCTGGGATCTTTGGGTCCGGCTCACACACTGGATTGTGGCGGGCGTCGTTTCATGGAATCTTTTTGGGCCAACAAACCCGACACATCGAGTGCTTGGCTATATCGCGGCGGGGTTGGTGCTGGCGCGTATCGTGTGGGGTTTCGTCGGTTCGCGGCATGCGCGCTTTGCCGCCTGGTGGCCGGGCGCCGCGCAGCTTCGTGCCTATCTCCGTTCGCTTGCAGCGGGCAAGCCCCTACATCATGTCTCGCATAATCCATTGGGCGCGTTGATGGCCGTTGCGTTGTGGTTCCTGGTACTGGCGCTCGCGGTATCCGGCTGGATCATGCGGCTCGATGCCTTCTGGGGCGAAGACTGGCCACAAGAGATCCACACATGGCTGTCTTATCTGATCGAAATATGCGTGTGCGTGCATGTCGTCGCGGCGGTGTCGATGAGCTTGTGGACACGAGAGAATTTAATCGGCGGGATGGTGACGGGACTCAAGCGCGTTAAACAGCACGATGAAAGCGATCGAGCAACTGATGCCTAAGCGCGTCAGATTCAGCTAATCGGCAAATGACTGATAGATCGCTTGAGATTTAGGCAGCAACAAAGCGGTGACGTCGGCGCACGAGCCGATTCTTTTAAGCATTAAACACTATCAGCAGCCTGCATTCGCTTTGGATAATTGAGTTAATCGCCCATTCGGCGAGCCACCTCAGTTTGAAGAAGGAGCGAACTAATCGATGTCTCACGCAGCGAAGCAACTGACGAAGATCGGCGTCTTCTACGATGGGAATTACTTTGATCTGGTGAGCAAGTACTACATGCACCAGCATCCGAAAAAAGCATGGCTTTCGATTCACGGTTTGCATGAATACATTCGCCACAGAGTAGCGCTTGTCGAGACAGTGGACGCGCGCGATTGTCA
Source organism: Caballeronia sp. LP006 (assembly GCF_031450995.1). NCBI lineage: Bacteria > Pseudomonadati > Pseudomonadota > Betaproteobacteria > Burkholderiales > Burkholderiaceae > Caballeronia > Caballeronia sp. LP006. The sequence continues at coordinate 318,077 of NZ_JARTVW010000005.1, forward strand.
GGTGATCGACGCGCATTACTTCCGAGGCCGATTCTCAGCGCGCAAGAGCGCGGACAAAGGCCACGACATTCTGTTCAACGAGCGCGTACTCGACGACATCCTGATGCGGGAGAACGTCACGGCGCATTACTTCCCAATGAGCTTCGCTGGCAAGGAAAAGGGCATCGATGTCTGGCTGGCTCTTGAAGCGTTCGAGCTTTCCATTTACAAGCAGTTCAATGTGGTCGTCCTTATTGCAGGCGACAGTGATTACATACCGCTCGCGCGTAAGCTCAAGACGCTTGGTATTCGAGTGATGGTTGTTTGCTGGTCTTACTCATTCGAGACTACGACTGGAGAACAAAAGGGCGCAAATCCGAGCCAGATGTTGCTCAACGAGGTGAGTTATCCATTGATGATGTCCGAGGTCATCGACCGGATGGATGACGCGCGAGGAGACGAGCGGGCCGTTTTGAGCGGGTTGTTTCAGATCAGACGCGACAGGCCTCCGTCCTCTGGGGCAGCGGAGGATGTCTGGAAGATGGGCGTCATTGCAAGTCTGAAAGATCACTTCGGCTTCATCAAACCGGCGAGCGGTTCGAACACAAGCATCTACTTCCGATACGCCGTTCTGACGGATGCCGACCCGGATGGACTCGAAGAAGGCATGGAAGTGAGTTACCAGGCTAATGAAACGCCGAGAGGCTTGCAGGCTGTGAAAGTTCGTACTGGCTAAATTGCCGTTGGATCACAAATAAGAACGGCCCGGTCGCATACGACCGGGCCATCCAAAACAGCCACTAAACCTTACTTCCCACCCACGCTCTGCAGCGTCGTCCACTTCCCGCCAACGACCTTATACAGCGTGATACCGCCGTTTTTCAGATCGCCCTTCGAGTCGTACGCCAGATGCTTCGTGGTCACGCCTTGCATGTCGGTTTTGGCAAGCAGCGGCAGATACTTTGCCGGGTCCGTCGAGTTGGCCGCCTTCATTGCGTTGAACATGGCCATTGCGCCGTCGTAGGCGTACGGCGAGTACGTCTCTACGTCTTCGTTGAAGCGCTTCTTGTACTTCGCCGTGTAGTCCGCGCCGCCAGGCATTTGGTCCATCGGCAGGCCGGCGAGCGATGCCACCGTGCCATCGGCCGCGTCGCCCGCGATCTTAATGAACGTGTCGGTCTTGACCATCTCGCCCGCCATCAGCGGTGCACGAAAGCCAAGCGTCTTCATTTGCTTGGCCATCGGCGCGGCTTGCGAATCCGCGCCGCCGTAGTACACGAGGTCAGGATTCGACGACTTGATCTTGGTCAGAATCGCCTTGAAGTCGACAGCCTTGTCGTTCGTGAATTCGCGCACGACGATGTTGCCGCCCGACGCTTTCGCTGCCTTCTCGAACTGGTCGGCGAGACCCTGGCCGTAAGCCGTGCGGTCATCGACGATGGCGATCTTCTTCACTTTCAGCGTCTTCACCGCGAACTCGCCCGCGACCGAGCCTTGCTGCGTGTCGGACGTCATCATGCGGAAGGCCGTCTTGAAGCCTTGCGTGGTGTACTCCGGCGCGGTTGCCATCGCGATTTCGGGGATGCCGGCGTTCGCATAAATGCGCGATGCCGGAATGGTCGTGCCCGAGTTGAAGTGGCCGAGCATGCCCTTGATGCCGTCGTCGACGAGCTTCTGCGCGACGGTCGTGCCCGTGCGCGGGTCGGCCTGATCGTCCGCCGAATCGAGCACGATGCGAACCGGCTTGCCGCCGATCACCGGCTTCGTGGCGTTGAAGTCCTCGACCGCGAGCGTGATGCCGTTCTGGAAATCCTTGCCGTAGTGCGCCTGCGCACCGGTCATCGGCCCGGCGAAGCCGACCTTCACATCTTCTGCTGTTTGCGCGAACGCAGTCCCCGCGAGCGACAGGCCGGCGAGCGTCAGGGCGGCTGCCAGCTTGTTCATCGTGTGCTTCATAGCTTCTCCTAGTACCAGTGTGAATGGCAGCTCGTCGCCGGGATCGCCGTGCCTGCTGCCGTTTGTTTGAATCGAGCGCGAGAGGATACTTCTCAACCGATCGTCATCAAATTCGCATTGCCGCCCGCCGCCGCCGTGTTCACGCTCACCGAGCGTTCCGTCAGCAGACGTTCGAGCGCATAGTCTTCGCCGTCATGATCAGCATCGGCGAATGTTCCCGCCGCCACGCCCTGCACCGATACGATCGGTCCCGGGCGCTTCGCGACTTCCTTCACGAGCGACAACAGTTCGTCGCTGTCGCCTTCGAACAGCACGGCATCGAACTCCGCCGCCGCGTCTTTCCTGACCGCGGCATACGGCTTGAGCGATGCCGGCAGCGACGCCGCCAACTGCTCGCCCGCCGAACCGGCGAACAGCGCCTTGTTGCCCGTTGCCAGCACGGCGGCAAACTGCGCCCGCGCGCCGCTCGGGGTTGCCGCCACGCACAGCACCGTGCCGCGCGCGCCGAGCGTGTACGTGTTGCGCTCGCCGGTCGGACCGGACAGCACGGCCGTCGCGCCCGCGAGCACGTGCTGCAGATAACCGTCGCAACGCGCCGCGGTCTGCGGATCGCGTTCGCCGATGGACCAGTCGCGCAGCGCCGTGAGAGCGGCGGTCGGGGCATCGGCGGATGCCGCCTTGTCCACCACGAGCGCGCTTGCCAGCGACTTCGGCAATCCAGTGGGACGCTTGGCCAGCAAGCGCTGCAAGTACAACGCGCCGCCCGCCTTCGGACCCGTGCCCGACAAACCTTCCCCGCCGAACGGCTGCACGCCGACCACCGCGCCGATCACATTGCGGTTCACGTAGATGTTGCCCACGTGCGCGCGCGAGATCACATGCGCGATGGTTTCGTCGATCCGCGTATGGATGCCGAGCGTCAGTCCATAACCGGTCGACCGAATTTGGTCGAGGAGTTTATCAAGAGACGAACGGCGGTAACGCACCACATGAAGCACCGGGCCGAAGACCTCGCGCTTGAGTTCGTCGATGCCGTCGAGTTCGATCAGCGTCGGCGGCACGAATGTGCCTTGCGCGCAACCGTCCGGCAGCGGCAGTTGCACGACCTTGCGGCCCTTCTCGCGCATCTGCGCAACGTGCGCGTCGATGCCGCGCTTCGCGTCGGCATCGATCACGGGACCGACATCCGCCGACAGCCGGTCAGGATTGCCCACCGCGAGTTGCTTCATCGCGCCGGTCAGCATTTCGAGCGTGCGATCCGCGACATCGTCTTGCAGACAAAGAACGCGTAGCGCCGAGCAGCGTTGACCCGCCGAGTCGAACGACGACTGCATGACGTCCGCGACGACCTGTTCCGCAAGCGCCGAGGAATCGACGATCATCGCGTTCTGGCCGCCGGTTTCGGCGATGAGCGGAATCGGGCGGCCGTCCGGATCGAGCCGTTCGGACAGCGTCTTGTTGATGAGGCGCGCGACTTCGGTCGAGCCGGTGAACATCACGGCGCGCGTGCGCGGGTCGGCGACGAGCGCCGCGCCCACGGTTTCACCGTTGCCCGGCAACAGTTGCACGGCGCCCGGCGGCACGCCCGCTTCCCGCAGAATGCGCACGGCTTGCGCGGCGATCAGCGGCGTTTGCTCGGCTGGCTTCGCGAGCACCGGATTGCCAGCCGCGAGCGCCGCCGCGACCTGACCCATGAAAATCGCGAGCGGGAAGTTCCACGGGCTGATGCAGACCACCGGTCCGAGCGGACGATGCGTGTCGTTCGAAAATTCCTCGCGAATCTGCGCGGAGTAATAGCGCAGGAAGTCGATAGCCTCGCGAATCTCCGATACCGCGTTCGCCAGCGACTTGCCGGCTTCGCGCACGACGAGGCCCATCAGCGTGTGCATCTGCGCTTCGAGCAAGTCGGCAGCGCGCGTGAGGCAGTCGGCGCGGTCATCGACGGGCGTCGCTTGCCAGATCGGCGCGGCGGCCACGGCGTTGGCGATCGCGGCGCCAACTTGTTCCTTCGACGCTTCCACCACCGTGCCGACGAGATCGCGCAGATCGGCGGGATTGCGAATGTCGCGTGCGACGCCGTTGTGCGGATCGTCGCCTTCGAGCATCGGCTCGGCGCGCCACTGATGATTCGCGCTCGCGAGCAACGCCGACGACAGCGACGCCAGGCGATGCTCGTTCGACAAGTCCAGACCCATCGAATTGGGCCGCTCGTCGCCGTACAACTGACGCGGCAGCGGAATCTTCGCGTGCGGCGCGCCAAGCGGCACGATCTTCTGCGCTTCGTCGATCGGGTCTTCGACGAGATCCTTCACGGGGATGGATTCATCGGCAATACGGTTCACGAACGACGTGTTCGCGCCGTTTTCGAGCAGACGCCGCACGAGATACGCGAGCAGCGTTTCGTGCGTGCCGACCGGCGCATATACGCGGCATGGCCGGTTCAGCTTGTCGCGGCCCGTGACTTCTTCATAGAGCGGTTCACCCATGCCGTGCAGGCACTGAAACTCGTACTGGCCGGGATAGTAATTCTGTCCCGCGAGGTGATAGATAGCCGACAGCGTGAACGCGTTGTGCGTCGCGAACTGCGGATAGACGGCATCCGGCGCGCCCAGCAGTTTTTTCGCGCAAGCAAGATACGAGATGTCCGTATAAATCTTGCGCGTATAAACCGGATAGCCTTCGAGTCCGTCCACTTGCGCGCGCTTGATTTCGGTATCCCAATACGCGCCCTTCACGAGACGAATCATCAGCCGATGCCGGCTGCGACGCGCCAGGTCGATCAGGTAATCGATCACGAACGGGCAGCGTTTCTGATAACCCTGCACCACGAAGCCGATGCCGTTCCAGCCCGCGAGCGCCGGGTCGAAGCACAGCGCTTCGAGCAGATCGAGCGAGATTTCGAGGCGATCCGCTTCTTCCGCGTCGATGTTCAGGCCAATGTCGTAACGACGCGCGAGCAGCGCCAGCGCGCGCACGCGCGGCAGCAGTTCGCTCATGGTGCGTTCCTGCTGCGAACGCGAATAACGCGGATGCAGCGCCGAGAGCTTGATCGAGATGCCCGGGCCTTCGTAGATGCCGCGCCCGCCCGCCGCCTTGCCGATAGCGTGAATCGCCTGCTCGTAGGACGCGTAGTAACGCTGCGCGTCTTCCTCGGTGGTCGCGGCTTCGCCCAGCATGTCGTAGGAATAGCGGAAACCGCGCGCCTCGAACTTGCGGCTGTTCGCGAGCGCTTCGGAGATGGTCTCGCCGGTGACGAACTGCTCGCCCATGAGGCGCATCGCCATGTCCACACCCTTGCGGATCAGCGGCTCGCCGCCTTTGCCGATCATGCGCGTCAACGCCGACGACAAACCGGCCTCGCTATTCGTCGTGACGAGCTTGCCGGTGATCATCAAGCCCCACGTCGCCGCATTCACGAACAGCGACGGCGCCTGGCCCATGTGCGAACGCCAGTCGCCCTTGCTGATCTTGTCGCGGATGAGCGCGTCGCGGGTCGCGCGGTCGGGAATGCGCAGCAGCGCTTCGGCGAGACACATCAGCGCAACGCCTTCCTGACTCGACAGCGAGAACTCGTGGATCAACCCTTCCACGCCGCCGCCCGTGCTCTTCGCGCGCAAGGCTTCGACGAGTCTGGTCGCGAGCTTTTCGGTATCGGCGGAAACGCTGGCCGGCAAGCGCGCTTGTCCGATCAGGAACGGCACGCATTCGGGTTCCGGGCGACGATACGCCGCCGTGATCGCCGCGCGCAACACCGACTGCGGTTGCACGTTCTGCGCGAAATCGAGGAAAGGTTGCGGCGCGCTGTCGTCATCGCCCTCGACGGCTACGGTCTCGCCGGGTTCGCCCGAGCCGTTCGTGCCCGAGAGTTCCGGCGGAAGCTGACCATGCTCGATACGCTCCAGATAGGCAAAGATCGCCTGCTTGATGAGCCAGTGAGGAGTGCGCTCGAGCCGGGTCGCGGCATCTCTGAGCCGTGAACGCAGCAGATCGTCGACTTTGACGCCAAGGGTTGTGCTCGCCATGATTCCTTCGTTTGCCGGACGTGCTCACCCGGCCGTAGACCTAAAAGTTGGCGAATCGTACTCCGCTGAAATAAAAGGTGCAACCGACAATTTCGAGAGGGTTGCACCATGTTGGAACCCTTGTGGGACAAGGCTTTGCGCGATGCGACGCCGAACGGACATTGGCGGAAATCACCTAGTAGTTTCCCTAGGCTTTTTTATTTTGGGACATGCCCTAAGTAATTGCCCGAGTGCAGCCGATATAAACGCCATGCGCGCCGTCGGCGCCACATTCCGCGGAGGACCACCGCGGGGCTCTCGGAGAATAACGAGCATGAGCACTTGGATGGTGATAGCCAGCGTTTGGGTGATGTTCGCAGTGTGCGTCGTCTTGTTTGTGCGAGGCGCATCGCCGCATGTAGGCCGTTCGGACGATCTGCACGACGACCTCGAATCCGCATCTGGAAGCGCCACGCGCGCCGAGTATTAGACGTCCAGCGGATCCACTTCCACGTTCCAGCGCAGTACGCCCTTCAGCGCGCGCAACGCCGGTTGCCACGCGCGCAGGGCGGATTGAAGCGCAGCCCGCGAGCTGCTTTCGAGCAGCAATTGCGCGCGGTGCACGTTGAACACTTTCACGATGGTCAGCGGCACGGCATCGTAGACCGTCACGCGGTCCGCGCCCGGCAAGGGCGCGAAGGCGGCCGCCGCCTGCCCGAGAAACGCCAGCGCCGCTTCGAGCGTGCGGCCTTCCGCGCGCAGCATGGCCTGATAGACGAATGGCGGCAGACGCGCATCGCGACGTTCCACGAGCGTCGCGTTGGCGAATCCCACGTAATCCTGCCGCGATAACGCCTGATACAGCGCGTGACGCGGATATCGCGTCTGAATCATCACTTCGCCGGGAAGTCCGGCGCGACCCGCGCGGCCGCTCACCTGCGTCAGTTGCGCGAAAAGCCGTTCGCTTGCGCGAAAGTCGTGAGAAAAAAGCGCGGTGTCGGCGTTCAGGACACCCACGAGCGTCACACGGCGGAAGTCGTGGCCCTTCGCGATCATCTGTGTGCCGACGAGAATATCGACCTCGCCCGCATGGACATCCGAGAAAAGCGCCTGCGCGCTGCCCTTGCGCCGCGTGCTGTCCGCGTCGATGCGCAACACCCGTGCGCCGGGAACCACGCTCGCGAGTGTTTCCTCCACGCGTTGCGTGCCGCGTCCCATCGGCGCGATATCGATGTTGCCGCATTCCGGGCATGCCTTTGGAATGCGCGATTCCCAGCCGCAATGGTGACAGCGCAACGCGCGCTCGGGCTTGTGAAGCACGGCGTAGGCGCTGCATCGCGGACAGCCCGCGACCCAGCCGCAGGCGTCGCACGACAGAATCGGCGCATAGCCGCGCCGATTCAGGAACACGAGACTCTGCTCGCCGCGGTCCAGGCGCGCCTTCAGCGCTGCGATGAGCGGGCCCGACAAGCCTTCCACGGACGCGCGCCCGCGCTGCCTTTCCTCTTCGAGATCGATGAGCCGCACGCTTGGCAACGCCGCATCGGCGACGGCGCGGCGCTTGAGCGTCAGGCGCGTGTAGCGGCCCTGCTCCGCCTGCCACCAGGTTTCGAGCGATGGCGTCGCCGACCCGAGCACGACGGGGATACCAAGCTGCTTCGCCCGATAGATGGCCAGATCGCGCGCGGAATAACGCAACCCTTCTTGCTGCTTGTAAGCCGGGTCGTGCTCTTCATCGACGACGATCATCGCCAGTTTTGGCTGCGACGCGAGGATCGCGAGGCGCGTGCCAAGCACGATGCGCGCGCTTCCCGTGTGTGCCGCGAGCCAGTTGCGGGCGCGTTCGCCCTCGGCAAGACCGCTGTGCATCGTGACGATGGAACCGGGCGCAAGCATCGAAAAACGATTGCGGAACGCCGCCTCGAACTGCGGTGTCAGGTTGATTTCGGGCACGAGCACGAGCGCCTGCGCATCCGCTTGTCTGGCGAGCAGCGCGGCAAGCGCGTGCAGATAAACCTCGGTCTTGCCGCTGCCCGTCACGCCGTGCAGCAGAAATGGCGCGAAGCCTTGCGCGCTCGCGATGGCATCGACGGCTTCGCGTTGCTCGTCGGTCAGGCGCGGCGGCGCTTCGGTCGCCGCGAGCATCGGCGCGTGATCCGCCGGCGATGCGTCTTCAACGCTTTCGATCCAGCCGCGCGTCAGCCATTCGTCGAAAGTCGCGCTTGCTTTGGGATGTACGGCGCGCGCTTCGGACAAACCCAGCGTCTCGCTCGATCCCAGCGCTTCCGCCAGCCGCCGCAACGCGCTCGCCCGCGCGGGCAAGGCATCCGGAAGTTCGGCTCGTCCGGCTGCCAGCATCCGGTAACGCGGCTCGACCGCAAATAGGCGGTTCCAGCGCGATGCGTCGCGTAGAGCTTGCGGCAAAGCGGGCAGCGCAACTTCGCCGAGCCCGCGTTGATAGTATTCCGCCGCGAACGTCGCGAGCCCGATCCATTCGGCGGAAAGCGGCGCGCAGGCATCGCAGATGGCGCTTACGTGGCGCAGTTTGTCGGCGGGGACGTCGGTTGAGGTCGCGATTTCGCAGATGAGGCCAACGACATCGCGCCGCCCGAACGGCACCTGCACCAACGAGCCGACCACAGGCTCGACGTCGAGTTGATAGACGTAATCGAACAGCACGGACATCGGCTGATCGATAGCGACGCGCACATAGAGGCCGCTCATGCCACGCGACGCCTTTCGGCAAGCCACGGCGGGCTTTCCGACAATGACATCAGGCTTCGCGCGACGAACTTAAAGTAAAACATCAGAATCGCTGGTAAACCGAAGATTATTTTTAGATTTCCGATGCTTTCCACAGGCCTGTGGATAACTTTGTTGAGAAGTGCGTTACGGGCTGCCGCAAACCGTGTTGCCGATCACTTATGTGCGTCGGCCCACATTTCGGGCAGACCACAACAAACATTAATGCAAACAAGCACTTACGCAACAAATAGCGACATTTAATTGATCGCGGAAGGCGATATGTCTGATGGCGCGCCGCAACGTACAAAATGTGTATAACTGCTGTCTTGACATCTTTCGATTCCACCAAGGGCGGGCGTTTCAGACAAATCCGACGATTTCTGAAACGCTGCACCCGACGGTATCGCGCTGCACTGCAACATACCGCTTAGCGTACCAACGCGGCCGCGCGCATCGCCCGGCTGTGCGAATGGACTTCATCGACCAGTTCGGCAACGTGTTCGGGCGGCGTGAACTGCGAAATGCCGTGGCCAAGATTGAAGACGTGCCCCGGATGATTGCCGAAGCTTTCCAGCACGCCACGCGCTTCGGCGCGAATCGCCTCGGGCGGCGCAAACAGCACGCTCGGATCGATATTGCCCTGCAACGCCACGCGAGCGCCCACTTTCTCGCGCGCCGCGCCGAGGTTCACTGTCCAGTCCAGCCCGACAGCATCCACGCCGATTGACGCGATCTGCTCAAGCCACAACCCGCCGCCCTTCGTGAACGTAATAACCGGGACCCGCGCGCCGTCGTGCTCGCGCTTGAGGCCTGCAACGACCTTCGCGATGTAGTCGAGCGAGAAGCGCTGATACGCGCCGTCGGCGAGTGCGCCGCCCCAAGTATCGAAGATCATGACCGCCTGCGCGCCGGCTTCGATCTGGGCGTTGAGATACGCGACAACCGCCTGCGCGTTCACATCGAGAATGCGGTAAATGAGATCGGGCCGCGAATAAGCCATCGATTTCACGGTGCGATGATCGTCCGAGCCGCCGCCTTCCACCATGTAGCACGCAAGCGTCCACGGACTACCCGAGAAGCCGATGAGCGGTACCCGCTGACGGCCTTCCGCGTCGGTGAGCGCGCGGCGAATCTGGCTGACAGCGTCGGTGACATAGCGCAGCGTGGCGTCGATGTCCGGCACGGCCAAGCGCTTTACGTCGTCTTCGGTGCGCACCGTGCGTTCGAAACGCGGACCTTCGCCCTGCACGAAGTTCAGCCCGAGGCCCATTGCGTCGGGAATGGTGAGGATGTCGGAGAAGAGGATCGCCGCGTCGAGCGGATAACGTTCGAGCGGCTGAAGCGTCACTTCGGTGGCGTAATCGGGATTCTTCGCAAGACCGAGGAAACTGCCGGCGCGTGCGCGCGTGGCGTTGTACTCGGGCAGATAGCGCCCGGCCTGACGCATCAGCCAGATTGGCGTGTATTCGGTCGGCTGCCGCAAGAGCGCGCGCAGAAAGGTGTCGTTCAGAAGAGTGTGGGCCACGGCGCTCGATGCTGAATGCGAGGAATCGTCCATTCTACCGGACGATGCGCGCGTCATCGGCGGCTGAGAGTGATGTTCAGACTCACGCGCGCTCGTTATGATCGACGGCGGCAACCAACACGAATAGAACACGGAGAATCGATGAAACGCGCGTTTTTAACGTCCATTAGTGTCGCAATCGCCGTCTTTGCCGGGTCGATGTCCACCACCGCACTTGCTCAAACGGTGCAGGCGGGAAGTGTCGGCACCGTGCCCGCGCCTCCGCCGCCCGTCGCGCCGCCCACACGGCTCGACGACATCCTCGGGCGCCACACGCTGCGCGTCTGCACGACCGGCGACTACAAGCCGTACACGTTCCTGCGGACGGACGGACAGTTCGAAGGCATCGATATCGACCTGGCGGAAAGCCTCGCGAAGTCGCTTGGCGCCAAGGCGGAATACGTGAAGACTTCGTGGTCGAACCTGATGAACGATTTCATCGACAAGTGCGATATCGCGGTCGGCGGCGTATCGACGACACTCGACCGGCAGAAGCGCGCCTTCTTCACCGCGCCATATATGGAGGACGGCAAAACGCCAATTGTCCGCTGCGATGACGTGGACAACTACCAGACCGTCGAACAGATCGATCAGCCGAACGTGCGCACGATCGTGAATCCCGGCGGCACGAACGAGCGCTTTGCCAAGCAATTCTTCCCGCATTCGCAGTTGATCGAGTACCCGGACAACGTCACGATCTTCAAGCAGATTCTGGACGGCAAGGCAGATGTCATGGTCACGGATGCCTCGGAAACGCTGCTTCAGCAGAAGCTCAATCCAGGCCTATGCACCGTGCATCCGGACAAACCGTTCCAGTTCGGCGAAAAGGCGTATCTGTTGCCGCGCGGCGATGTCGTCTGGCAGCAGTATGTCGACCAGTGGTTGCACCTCGCGCGCGGTTCGGGCGAGTTTCAGGCTGTAGTGGACAAGTGGCTCAAATGAACGATCAGCGCGCGGCGCGCAACCACTCGCCCGCGCGCTCGCCGATTCGACGCAGCCAGGCAAGCGCGGCTTCGGATCGCGGATGCATGCGGGCGAAGCCGTGCGTCATTTCCGCAGCGTCGATCAATTCGACGCGGCCGCCGTTGGTTTCGAGGAAGCGCTTGAGTTCGTGGGCATCGTCGTAAAGCGGGTCGTAGGCTGCCGCGACGATCAACGCGGGCGCAGGCGTCCGCTCGAACGGCTCGGCGAGCGGAAAGGCGCGCACATCATGGGCGTCGGGCATCACGCCGGACAGGAACTGAGTCCAGTACCACTTCATCTCGTCGTTGGTGAGGCCGGGGCCGTTCGCGTTTGCAAGACAGCTCGCGCTCTCGAATTGCCGCCGCATCACCGGATACAGCAGAAGCTGGAGACTGACGAGACCGGCCACGCGCTCGTTCGCGCCGCGCGCCGCGACCACCGAGAGATGCGCACCCGCGCTATCGCCACCGACAGCCAGCCGGTCCGTCGCGAAGCCAAGCCGCGAACGATGTTCGGCGAGCCAAATCAGCGCGTCGAGGGCATCGTCGCAAGGCGCGGGAAATGGATGCTCCGGCGCCAGCCGATAATCGACGCTCGCGACTGCGCACTGCGAATCGCGCGCGAGGCGGGCGACCAGCGCATCATGCGTCTCGATATCGCCGACCACCCAGCCACCGCCGTGAAAGTAGACGATTAGCGGCAGCGGACCGTTCGCCGACTTCGGCTTATAGATGCGCGTGGCAAGCGTGCGCCCGGCAAGCGGAATTTCGATGTCCTCGACGAAAATGGTTTCGTCCGGGGCCGGGGCGTAGGCTTTCGCCACTTCGCTGAAGCGCTCGCGCACTGCCTTCGCGTCGGCATCGGGACCGAGCGGCGGAAAAGCTTCGGCGACGGTGGCGTAGTAGCGAAGCAGAGCGGCGTCAATGGTCATACGAGTCTCCAAGTGCGTCTTTTACGGGAAGTTTTGGCGGTTCAGGCCGAATGAGTATCGATTTCATACGTGCGCCCGTTCGATTTTCCCGGAAAATGCCGATTAACGCAGCGGCCCATATAACCGGAAAAACTCCGGGAGTTTTAGCGGATCGAATAAATCAGCTTAATAACTGACAATATCTGCACGGCTTTGTACGCATCCGCGACCGAAAATTTAACGAGAGCCTTATGGGACGGGGGTTACAACCTGAAACACTTTGTTACGGCGGGTCAGAATCAATTCGCCCACAATCTGTTCAAACGGTTTCAACACGGATGTGTCCGGGCGCGCGGTTGCAAATGCGGCGTTTTCCGGTGGTCGCCTTGGGCGAATCTCTGAAAGGGACATCAGTGTTGGGATCGTTCTTCGATTTGACGTTGAATCGAATCCCACCTTTGGTCTCCTCGCGCTAACCCCGTAGCGTGTGGTTTTTAGCGGGCTCCAGGCCCGCTTTTTTTTCGCCTGCACAAACGTTTGCGCTAGTTGCGAGTTTCGCCGCCGAACGTTTCGTGCCATGACAGGAAGGGAGCGCGTAATAGCGCTCCCTTCGTCGTTTCAATTACGCCGTTTTGGCTTCTGCAAGCTTCAGGTCGTCGATCATCTGCGCGCGCATCACAAACTTCTGGACCTTGCCTGTCACCGTCATCGGCAATTCGTCGACGAACCGGATGTAACGCGGAATCTTGTAGTGCGCGATTTGTCCTTGGCAAAAGTCGCGGATCTCGTCGGCGCTGGCGATCTCGCCCGGACGCAGCACGACCCAGGCGCACACCTCTTCGCCATACTTTTCATCCGGGACGCCGAACACCTGCACCGACTGCACCTTCGGATGGCGGAACAAGAATTCCTCGATCTCGCGCGGATAGACGTTTTCGCCTCCGCGAATCAGCATGTCCTTCAGGCGTCCGACGATGTTGCAGTACCCTTCGGCGTCGAGCGTCGCGAGGTCGCCGGTATGCATCCAGCCATCGACGATCGCCTCGCGCGTCTTTGCGTCGTCGCCCCAATAGCCTTTCATCACCGAATAGCCGCGCGTGCACAGTTCGCCCGTCTGGCCGACCGGCACGATTTCGCCGAGCGGGCCGATGATCTTCACCTCCAGATGCGGCTGAACGCGCCCGACAGTGGTCGTGCGTTTGTCGAGCGGGTCGGTGGTCGAGCTTTGAAACGAAACCGGACTTGTCTCCGTCATGCCGTAAGCGATGGTGATCTCGTCCAAATGCATGGTGGAGACCACACGCTTCATCGTTTCGATGGGGCACGGCGAGCCCGCCATGATGCCCGTGCGCAGCCGGCTCAAGTCGTAATTCGCGAACTCGGGATGATCGAGTTCGGCGATAAACATCGTCGGCACGCCGTGTAGCGCCGTGCAACGCTCCTCGTGCACGGCGGCGAGCGTCGCGGCGGGGTCGAATGCCTCGCCGGGGAAGACCATCGCGCAGCCGGTCGATACGCAAGCCAGCACCGCGAGCACCATGCCGAAGCAGTGGTAAAGCGGCACGGGAATGCACAGCGAGTCGTTCTCGGTGAGGCGCATGGCCATCGCGATATAGCGCGCGTTGTTCACCACGTTCCGATGCGTAAGCGTCGCGCCCTTCGGATTGCCCGTCGTGCCGCTCGTGAACTGCACGTTGATCGCTTCGTCGGCGGCGAGTTTGGCTTCGAGCGCATTGAGCTTCGCAGTATCGACGAGCGCGCGGCCTTCTTCCATCAACGCGTCGAAGTTGAGCATGCCGGGCGTCTTGCCTTCGCCCATTCGGATGATGGCGCGCAGGTCCGGCAGCTTCGCCGCATTTAGCGCGTTCGGTTGCGCATGGGCGAGCTCCGGCGCGAGCGTCTGCAACATCTCCAGATATTTCGACGATTTGAACTGCTCCGCCGCGACGATCGCCTTGCAGCCGACCTTGTTCAGTGCGTATTCCAGTTCGGCAAGCCGATAAGCCGGATTGATATTCACCAGCACCGCGCCGATGCGCGCCGTCGCAAATTGCGTCAGCAGCCATTCCGCGCGATTCGGCGACCAGATGCCGACGCGGTCGCCTGCTTCGATGCCAAGCGCAAGCAAGCCGCTCGCAAGCACGTCGATCTCGTCGGCGAACTCACGCCAGGTCCAGCGGATGTTCTGCTCACGAAACACGACAGCGGGACGCCCGGGAAAGCGGCGCGCGGTATCGAGAAGAAAGCGCGAAACGGTGGCGTCGCTCAAGGGCGTGTCGGTCGCGCCGCGGACGTAGGAAAGACCGTCACGCGGTTCGACTTGCGCGCTGGCCTGCGTCGGTTGAGTTGCCATCGAAGGGTCTCCGCTATCGACCGTGCAAGATATGCAGCCTCAAGGACGTAGGCTGTTTGGAAGGCTATTTTGCACGGTGGCAAGCGGCGCTGGCATCAAGTGTTACCCGCAATCGGGGTGCACAACGGTCATGCAGATTTGCCGGTAAGCAACCCGGACTCGCCATAAAAAAAGCAGCCCGGAGGCTGCTTTCTTCGAATCGCTACAAGCGTGCTGGCTTAGTGCTTCGAGCCAAGCTTGCGCAAACGCTGAATGGCGGCGAGCTGTGCCGTCGCGTACGCGAGTTCCGCTTGCGCGGTCGCGTATTCAAGGTTCGAGCCCGTGTTCTGCAACGCTTCTTCCGCGCGCTTCTTTGCTTGCTCGGCCTTCGCTTCGTCCAGATCGGCGCCGCGAATGGCGGTATCGGCAAGAACGGTCACGACGCCCGGCTGAATCTCGAGGATTCCGCCTGCGACGAAAACGAACTCTTCCGAACCGTCTTCCGCTTCGATGCGCACCGCGCCCGGACGAATGCGCGTGATGAGCGGCGTGTGGCCCGGCAAAATGCCGAGTTCACCTGCTTCGCCCGGCAGCGCGACGAACTTCGCCTGGCCCGAGAAGATCTGCTCTTCCGCGCTGACGACGTCTACTTTGATGGTTGCCATATCGACTCCTGAGCGTATTACGAAGGCGCGGAGTTTTGAGATCCGCGCCCGCTTCGTCTACACCCGACCGTTACTGAATCTTCTTGGCCTTTTCGAAGGCTTCGTCGATCGTGCCGACCATGTAGAACGCCTGCTCCGGCAGATGATCGCACTCACCTTCGACGATCATCTTGAAGCCGCGAATGGTTTCCTTCAGCGGCACGTACTTGCCCGGCGAGCCCGTGAACACTTCAGCAACGTGGAACGGCTGCGACAGGAAACGCTGGATCTTACGAGCGCGCGCCACGGCGAGCTTGTCTTCCGGCGCGAGTTCGTCCATGCCCAGAATCGCAATAATGTCGCGCAATTCCTTGTAACGCTGCAGCGTTTGCTGCACGCCGCGCGTGATCGAGTAGTGCTCTTCGCCGATCACGTTCGGGTCGATCTGACGCGAGGTCGAATCGAGCGGGTCCACTGCCGGATAGATACCCAGCGATGCAATGTCACGCGACAACACGACCGTTGCGTCCAAGTGGCCGAAAGTCGTAGCCGGCGACGGGTCGGTCAAGTCATCCGCAGGGACGTACACGGCCTGAACGGACGTGATCGAACCAGTCTTGGTCGACGTGATGCGCTCTTGCAGCTTGCCCATTTCTTCAGCCAGCGTCGGCTGATAGCCCACTGCCGACGGCATACGGCCGAGCAGTGCCGACACTTCCGTGCCCGCCAGCGTGAAACGGTAGATGTTGTCGACGAAGAACAGCACGTCGAGACCTTCGTCACGGAAGTGCTCGGCCATCGTGAGGCCGGTCAGCGCCACGCGCAGACGGTTGCCCGGCGGCTCGTTCATCTGGCCGTACACCAGCGCGACCTTGTCGAGAACGTTCGAGTCCTTCATTTCGTGATAGAAGTCGTTCCCTTCGCGGGTACGCTCACCCACACCGGCGAACACGGAATAACCGCCGTGTTCCTTCGCGATGTTGTTGATGAGTTCCATCATGTTCACGGTCTTGCCCACGCCAGCGCCGCCGAACAGGCCAACCTTGCCGCCCTTGGCAAACGGGCAGATCAGGTCGATAACCTTGATGCCCGTTTCGAGCAGTTCGGTCGAAGGCGACAGCTCGTCGAACTTCGGCGCGAGCTGGTGAATCGAACGCGTGGCGGTCGATTCGATAGGACCGGCTTCGTCGATCGGACGGCCGAGCACGTCCATGATGCGGCCAAGCGTCGGCTTGCCGACCGGCACGCTGATGGGGTTGCCCGTGTTCTTCACGATCGTGCCGCGGCGCAAGCCGTCGGATGCACCCAGACAGATGGTGCGGACCACGCCGTCGCCCAACTGCTGCTGGACTTCCAGCGTCAGCTCGGTGCCTTCCAGAATGAGCGCGTCGTAAATCTTCGGCATGTGCGAGCGCGGAAATTCCACGTCGATAACGGCGCCGATGCACTGTACGATCTTGCCTTCTACCAAAGCAGTAGTACTCATCGCATTTCCTTTAGATACTGTGTTCTTTCACGCGGTCATCAAGATCAGACCGCAGCGGCGCCGCCGACGATTTCCGACAATTCTTTCGTAATCGCGGCCTGGCGGCTCTTGTTGTAGACGAGCTGCAGTTCGTTGATCACGGTCTTCGCGTTATCCGACGCGGCCTTCATTGCGACCATGCGCGCCGATTGTTCCGACGCCATGTTTTCCGCCACCGCCTGATAAACCAGCGCCTCGACGTAGCGCACGAGCAATTCGTCCACCACGGTTTGAGCGTCCGGCTCGTAGATGTAGTCCCACGAGGTCTTCGGCGTGTCGTTCGCAATCGCGGCTTCGTCTGCCTTCTGCTGCAGATCTTCGGCCGTCAACGGCAGCAATTGCTCGATCACCGCTTCCTGCTTCATCGTATTGACGAAGCGCGTGTACCCCAGGTACACCGCGTTGATCTTGCCTTCCGAATACAAGTCGAGCTGCACCTTCACCGCGCCGATCAGCTTTTCCAGATGCGGCGTGTCGCCCAGATGCGTGACTTGCGACACGACCTTGGCGCGCAACCGGTTCAGGAAGCCGAGACCCTTGGCGCCGATAGCCGACGCTTCGATGGACACGCCGGTCTGCTCCAGCTCCTTGATGCGCTGCAACGACGCACGCAGCACGTTCGTGTTCATGCCGCCGCACAAACCCTTGTCGGTCGTGACGAGGATCAGGCCGGCCGTCTTCGCGCCTTCGTTCTTCACCATGAACGGGTGACGGTACTCAGGGTTCGCCGCGCTCATGTGCGCCGCGATTGCACGGACCTTGTCGGCATACGGACGGGCGGAACGCATGCGCTCCTGGGCGCGGCGCATCTTCGATGCGGCGACCATTTCCATCGCTTTCGTGATCTTGCGCGTGTTCTGCACGCTCTTGATCTTGCCGCGAATTTCCTTCATTCCAGCCATTGCTTACTCCTTGATCGAAGCCGCGCGGTGTTCATCGGTCGATGCACCGCGCGTTGCTCCTCAGTCCCGATCAATAAGCGCCCGACTTCTTGAAGTCCTTCAGCGCGGTATGCAGTGCGCCGTCGTCGTCCTTCGACAAGTCTTTATTGTCTTCGATGCGCTTAACCAGATCGGCATGGCTCGTCTTCAGGTATTCGCGCAGGCCCTTTTCGAACGGCAGCACTTGCGCAACTTCCAGATCGTCGAGGTAGCCGTTGTTAGCCGCGAACAGCGCCACAGCGAGTTCCCACACTTGAAGCGGCTGATACTGCGGCTGCTTCAGCAGTTCCGTCACGCGGCGACCGCGCTCCAACTGCTTGCGGGTGGCTTCGTCCAGGTCCGACGCGAACTGCGCGAACGCAGCCAGTTCACGATACTGCGCCAAGTCGGTACGAATACCGCCCGACAGCTTCTTGATGACCTTGGTCTGAGCCGCACCACCGACGCGCGACACCGAAACGCCCGCGTTGATGGCAGGACGGATACCGGCGTTGAACAAGTCGGTTTCCAGGAAGATCTGGCCGTCGGTAATCGAGATCACGTTCGTCGGAACAAACGCGGTCACGTCGCCGGCTTGCGTTTCAATGACGGGCAGTGCCGTCAGCGAACCGCTCTTGCCCTTCACTTCGCCGTTGGTGAACTTCTCGACGTAGTCTTCCGAAACACGAGCCGCACGCTCGAGCAGACGCGAGTGCAGATAGAACACGTCACCCGGATACGCTTCACGACCCGGCGGACGGCGCAGCAACAGCGAAATCTGGCGATACGCCCATGCTTGCTTGGTCAAATCGTCATATACGATCAGCGCGTCCTGGCCGCGATCACGGAAGTATTCGCCCATCGTGCAACCGGCGTACGGCGCGAGGTATTGCATCGCGGCCGATTCCGAAGCCGAAGCCGCCACGACGATGGTGTAAGCCATTGCGCCGGTTTCTTCGAGCTTGCGCACCACGTTCATGATCGACGAAGCCTTCTGGCCGATCGCGACATAGATACAGAAAAGGTCCTTGCCCTTCTGATTGATGATCGCGTCGACAGCCACCGCGGTCTTGCCGCACTGACGGTCGCCGATGATCAGCTCGCGCTGACCACGGCCGATAGGCACCATCGAGTCGATGGACTTCAGACCCGTTTGCACCGGCTGCGACACCGACTTACGCCAGATCACGCCCGGAGCAATCTTTTCGATTGCGTCGGTCATCTTCGCGTTGACCGGACCCTTGCCGTCGATGGGGTTACCCAGCGCGTCGACCACGCGGCCGATCAGTTCCGGACCGACCGGCACTTCGAGAATGCGGCCCGTCGTCTTGACGATGTCGCCTTCCGAGATGTGCTCGTACTGGCCGAGAATAACGGCGCCGACGGAGTCGCGTTCGAGGTTCAGCGCGAGGCCGAAGGTGTTGCCCGGAAACTCGAGCATTTCACCCTGCATCACGTCCGACAGGCCGTGAATACGCACGATACCGTCGGTCACGGAGATCACGGTGCCCTGGTTGCGAACATCCGCGCTCGCTTCAAGGCCCTGGATCCGGCTCTTGATCAGCTCGCTGATCTCAGAGGGATTGAGTTGCATTATTCGCTCCTGATAGTCAATTCTGTTGCGTGCCAGCGATTCGCTTCTAACGAAGCGTCAGGCGGTCAGAGCCGTCTGCATGCTGGCGAGGCGCGCGCGGACCGAGGTATCGAGCACTTCGTCGCCAACCGTCACGCGAACGCCGCCGATCAGCGACTGATCGACTTCGACGGTCGGTTTCAGCTTGCGTTCGAACTTGCGTTCGAGGCTTGCGACTAGGTCGTTCAATTGTTCGCCTTCGAAGGGGAACGCGCTTACGATCAGCGCGTCGGCCGCACCTTCGCGGGCGTTCTTCAGCTCGTCGAACTGCACGGCGATTTCAGGCAGCAGCGACAGACGATGATTGTCCACCAGCATGCTGACGAAATTCTTCGCCTGTACATTGCCTTGAGCCAAAGGCGACTTCACTGCGGACAGCAGCAGATCCGCTACTTGATCGCGGCTCACCTTCGGGCTCGAGGCGACCGACTGCACTTCGGGCAGACGCGCAACCTGGGCCAGTTCCTCGACGAAAGTGGACCAGCCCGCGAGATCGCCGCTCTCGGCTACGCGGAACAGCGCTTCTGCGTAAGGACGAGCGATGGTTGCAAGTTCGGCCATGATCAGAGCTCGGTTTTGAGTTGATTCAGCAGATCGGCGTGAGCCTTCTGATCGACTTCGCGCTTCAGAATTTGCTCGGCGCCCTTCACGGCCAGGGCCGCGACTTCGGCGCGCAGCGACTCGCGCGCCTTGACGACTTGCTGTTCGGCGTCCGCCTTGGCTTGCGCGACGATGCGCGCGGCTTCAGCCTGAGCGTTGGCCTTGATTTCTTCGGCGACGGCTGCGGCGCGCTTTTCGGCGTCAGCGATGCGTTGCTGACCGTCCGTGCGAGCCTGCGCGAGTTCCTGGTCGACGCGCTTGTGCGCGGCTTCGAGTTCCGCCTTGCCCTTGTCGGCGGCGGCGAGGCCGTCGGCAATCTTCTTTGAGCGCTCGTCGAGGGCATTGATCAACGGCGGCCACACGAACTTCATCGTGAACCACGCGAGGATCAGAAACACGACCATTTGCGCAAACAGGGTTGCGTTGAGATTCACGGTGTTTCCTTAAACGTTGCTTAGTCGGAGAGTGAAACGGTTAAAAGGCGCTCATCGGCCCGTTGTGCTCGATCAGCGCCTCACCCGTTCCGTCTTGCGTCTCATCGCAAGAAGAGACGCACACTTCCGAGGAACCTCAGCCTGCGAGCTTCGAGAGCAGCGGGTTCGCGAACGCAAACAGCATTGCCACACCAACGCCGATCAGGAACGCCGCGTCGATCAGACCAGCCAGCAGGAACATCTTGGTCTGGAGCGGGTTCATCAGTTCCGGCTGGCGGGCGCATGCTTCAATGTACTTGCCGCCCATCAGGCCGATACCGATACAGGCGCCGATTGCACCCAGGCCGATGATGATGCCGATACCGATGGCGGTCAGACCCTGGATGTTGGCGATGAAAGCGTTCATGTTCACTCCTTTGATTAAAGACTTTGGAACTGGATTTATAAAAATTGAAAATTAAAACCTAAGCGATTCTGGACCTGCCGCGAACACTCTTTAGTGAGAGTCGTGCGCCTGACCGATGTACACGAGCGTCAGCATCATGAAGATGAACGCTTGCAGCAGCACGATCAGAATGTGGAAGATCGCCCAGACCGTACCCGCGACCACATGGCCGATAAAGCCAAGTACAGAGGCGTCCGCGCCGAAGTGCCACATGCTGCCGAGCAGCGCGATCAGCAGGAACAGCAGCTCACCCGCGTACATGTTGCCGAAAAGCCGCATGCCGAGCGAAACCGTCTTGGCGACGAACTCGATGATGTTCAGCGCAAGATTCGGAATCCACAGAAGCGGATGCGCGCCAAACGGAGCGGACAGCAGCTCGTGCACGAAGCCGCCTGCGCCCTTGATCTTGAGGTTGTAGTAGATCATCAGCACGAACACGCCTAGCGCGATGCCGAGCGTGCCGTTCAGATCGGCCGTGGGCACGATGCGATGATGCGGCAGCACTTGTTCGAGGCCCAGCCAGCCAATCACGCGGCCTGGGAGATCCACGGGGATGAAGTCGAGCGAGTTCATCAGGGCGACCCAGACGAACACGGTCAGCGCGAGCGGAGCGATGAAGCGGCGGCTGCCGTGGATCATCGACTTCGACTGATCTTCGACCATTTCGACGAGCATCTCGATCGCGCACTGGAAACGGCCGGGAACACCGGACGTCGCACGGCGCGCCGCGATACCGAGAATGACGATGGTCAGGAGACCGCACACGATGGACCAGAACAGCGTGTCCAGATTCCAGACGTGGATGTCGAAAATCGACGTCTGTGTGTGCGTGGAAAGATTCTGCAAGTGGTGCGCAATGTACTCGGACGGGTCCAGAGCGTGCGTTCCTTCGCTAGCTGCCATATCGTTAAAGCCACCCAAATTGTCAAAAATCTTTCGTCGCCAGACGCTTATCCGAGCCACCGCTTCGCGTTGCGGCTCCGGGCGTCCGGCCCGAGCGCGGCGTTCATAACCGCGCTTTCATGTGTGATGCTACATACTTGACTTCGGGCTGGCGATTACCCTGGAGGTCAACGCAAAGCCATGGCCAGCCAGTAAGTCTTCAACGCGACGATGTACGTAACGAGCAAAGGCAACCACAGTGCGCTCTTGTACCAGAAGGCGACCGCTACGAACATAGCAATCGTCGCTCCCATTTTCATCGCTTCGCCGATCATCCAACTCATGATGGTCTCGGCTCCGCTCTTCGCCTTCAGGCGCGCCGCGAACAGTGCACTGGGCAGCCAGCAGATCGCGCCTCCGAGGAAGGCGGACAGCGCAGCATCGCCCGGCGGCTTGTAGAACAGCCACCACAACAGCGTCGCACCCAGGGACAAAACCATTTGCGCGGCCACTACCTTGAAAGGCGTGACCCGCGATGGACGACTCACATCAGGACCGAACAGCTTCTCTGCCTGGCCCCGCGTGAGCGGAACGATATTGTTATCTTGCGCCTCGGCGTCCCACGAGTCGTCAGACGAACTGCGGGGCTGATTTCCTGAAGCGTGAATGTCTCCGCGTTTGTTTTGAGCGCTGTCTTGCCCGCCCACCGGCGCTCGATTCTGCTCTCGCACCGTCTTCAAACCCCTTCAACACATCAACCGACAGTTCGGAAACCACCCTGCGCTTTCGCCGCGCTTTCTAGGTGGCCTAGCTGATAAATCCGGGGGATTGTAAGCGATTGTCCTCGGGGATTCAATAGTTTAGGTGCGTCAAAAGCCAAGCGGACAAAGCTTAAAAGATGGTCTCGAAAGCGAGACTTTTCTTGCGGTTACAAGCAGATTTTCAGACGACGTGAAATTGCGTCGCGAAACTCAGATGAGCGCCCATCCAACAAGCGCTGCAACAAACCAGAAAGGGATCGAAACGAGGTGAAACGGACCCCACATGCCCTTCTCGCCCGACAGACGCACGGCGATGAGATTGGCGAGCGAGCCGATTGCCACCCCAAAACCACCGACGCTCACGCCGAACGCAAGCGCGCGCCAGTCCTTCGAAAACTCGGCGAGCACGATGGCCGCCGGCACGTTACTGATGGCCTGCGACAGCACCGCGCCCGCAGCATAAGCACGCATCGGCGTGCCGATACCCAACTGCGCGATGAAGCCGTGGATGGCCGGCAACGCGGCCGCGCTGCGCAGCACAATGAACATCAGCATGAAGATGAGCAGAAGCAGCCAGTCGATCTTCAAGACGACTTCGCGGCGCCAAAGAAGGAACGCGACGGCAAGGACAGCGAGGCCGGGCCCGGCATGATGCGCGTCGGCCAGTGCGACGAAGCCAGCGAACGCAAGCACGCTCACACCGCATAACACACGGTCGACGCCGTGCTCTTCGGCATCGCCGGAAAGGTCGAGCGGCGCGTTGCGAAACATCGCGCAAGTCACGGCGCCGAGCATGAGCATGAGGACCGCGCAAAGCGGCAGCAACGCCCAGACGAACGCGCCGAAGGAGACGCCGCTCGTCTGCCAGAGGAAGAGGTTTTGTGGATTGCCGAGCGGCGTGAGGATCGATCCCGCGTTCACCGACAACGCGATCACGATGACGAGACGCTTGATGGGCAAGGGCGCGAGCCGATGCAGCGATAGCGCGAGCGGCACGACCGCGAACAACGCGACATCGTTGGTCAGCACCGTGGACAGCGCCGCCGCCAGCGCGACGAGCAGCAGCGCCAGGCCGCGTTCGCCGTGGATGTGATGCACCAGCCGATGCGCGGCCCACATCAGGAATCCTGACAATTCGATCGCTTTGGTCAGGATGAGCAGGCCGGCGAGCGTGAGCACGGTCTGCCAATCCACAAGACCTGGCAGCGAAGCCCACGAGCGCGGATGAACCACTTGCAACACGCCGAGCGCGAGCACGAGAATGGCGAGGACCGGCTCTTTACTGACGGTCCTCCAGACGCGCGTCAGGAGGTCGGACCGCGATTGCTTGACGTTGTATTCCGACAAGACTCACGCAGCCGAATTAGGCGCTTCAATGCTGCCGCGTAGTTTGCTCAGAATGCCTTCGAGCGCGTCGAGGTTGCCGAAATCGATCATCACCTTGCCGCGTCCTCGTCCGCCCAGCTTGATCTTCACGCTCGCCGCGAGCAGATCCGACAACTCTTCTTCGAGCCTGCGCGTGTCACGGCCGCCATCGTTCGCGGGACGCGCCTTGACTGCCGGCGCTTCCTTCGTCGTCGCGGCGACGAGGCGCTCCGTTTCACGCACCGACAAGCGGCGGTTCACCACGTGATTAGCCAATTGAATCTGCGTGGCGGCATCGACGGCGAGCAGCGCGCGTGCGTGGCCCATGTCGAGATCGCCTGCGAGCAGCATCGTCTGAACGGGCGTGGCGAGGTTCAAGAGACGCAGCAGATTCGATACCGCGCTACGCGATCGCCCGACCGCTTCGGCCGCCTGCTCGTGCGTGAACGTGAATTCGTCGAGCAGGCGCTGGATACCCTGCGCCTCTTCCAGCGGATTCAAATCCTCCCGCTGGATGTTTTCGATCAGCGCCATCGCGGCGGCGGCCTGATCGGGCACGTTCTTCACCAGCACCGGCACTTCGTCGAGCCCAGCCAGACGCGCCGCGCGAAAACGTCGCTCGCCCGCGATGATCTCGTACTGATCCGGGCCGACGGAGCGCACGAGAATCGGCTGCATGAGGCCTTGCGCGCGAATACTCGCGGCGAGCTCTTGCAACGCGCCCTCGT
This sequence comes from Caballeronia sp. LP006, assembly GCF_031450995.1. NCBI lineage: Bacteria > Pseudomonadati > Pseudomonadota > Betaproteobacteria > Burkholderiales > Burkholderiaceae > Caballeronia > Caballeronia sp. LP006. The sequence continues at coordinate 342,464 of NZ_JARTVW010000005.1, forward strand.
CCATTCGGGTACGCGGCTGATACTTGCCCGCCTGCAGCTTGTCGAGCGACAGGACTGACGGCGTGCCTTCGCCGCGTACGGCTTCGGTAATGTCGACGCTGCCGCCGAGCAATGCATCCAGGCCTCGGCCCAAACCCTTCTTCTTCATCACAGCGCTCATTTCGATTCCTCCGTTGGCGTCGTCCGCCAGATCGAATGGGTTTGCGTTACAGCGCGCGTACGCGCTCGATCATTTCCGTGCCGAACTGGATATACGCCTGCGCGCCACGCGACGACTTGTCGAACACCACGCCTGGCAGGCCGTAACTTGGCGCCTCGGCAAGGCGCACGTTGCGTGGAATGACGACATCGAAAACCTTGTCGCCAAAGTGTTCCTTCAACTGTTCGGACACTTGCTGCTGCAAGGTGATGCGCGGATCGAACATCACACGCAACAGTCCGATCACTTTCAGATCGCGGTTGAGGTTCGCGTGGATCTGCTTGATGGTGCTCACCAGATCCGACAAGCCTTCCAACGCGAAGTATTCACACTGCATTGGAATGACGACGCCATGCGCGGCGCACAACGCGTTCAATGTCAACAGCGACAATGCAGGCGGACAATCGATCAAGATGAAGTCATAGTCATCGACTATGCCAGCGATAGCCACGCGAAGAATGTGTTCGCGGTCGTCCATATCCACAAGCTCGACTTCCGCGCCAGCGAGTTCACGATTCGCAGGCAGAACGTGATATCCCACGCTCTCCGGTCGCACTACCGCCTCACGTAGCGTCACGCCATCGACTAGAACTTCGTAGATTGTCTTCTCGCATGCGCCTTTGTTGACGCCACTGCCCATCGTCGCGTTTCCCTGCGGGTCCAGATCGATCAGTAGAACGCGTTGATCAAGGCCCGCGAGACTTGCCGCGAGATTGACCGCCGTGGTGGTCTTTCCAACGCCGCCCTTCTGATTTGCGACGCAGAAGATTTTTGCCATCGTTTTATGTCCTCGTTTCTTCGCTGTCAGAAGATCAGCTGCCATTTACGGCCGTGACGAAAGCGCCCGCGACGTGTTACTGCGCGCCGACGGCTACATGGATCAAGTGGCGCTCGGCATCGAGCATCGGAACATTCAGACGCTCGATGCGCTCCACCGTCGCGCCATCTGGCAGACGCGCGATCTCGTCGTCCGGTTGCAAGCCCTTCATCGCGAGAATCCGGCCATCCTCCGCAACCAGATGACGCGCAAGTGTAACGAAATCCGCGAGGTCTGCGAACGCGCGCGAGACAATTACGTCGAATTTTCCCGGGACTTCGCAACCCGGCCGCAGATTCTCAACGCGTCCCGTCACGACGGAAAGATTCGCCAACCCCAACTGAACCTTCGCTTGCGACTGAAAGGCGGTCTTCTTGTGAACGATATCGTTCAGCGTTACTTTCACTTCGGGGAAGACGATTGCCAGCACGATGCCCGGCAGGCCGCCGCCCGAACCGACATCCAAAATTGATTTTGGTTGGCGCGCCACGAGCATCGGAACGATGGCAAGCGAATCGAGAATATGCTGAATGAGCATTTGCTTCGGGTCGCGGATCGCCGTCAGGTTGTAGACGGCGTTCCATTTGCCCAGCAGCGCAACGTAATCGAGTAGCTGCTGTTTCTGCGATGACGTCAGCGCAAGCTCGAGTTCAGCCGTACCTCGGTCGAGCAAGTTAGCCAGCGATTCGTTTTGGTCCTTCATTGAACCACCGGGTTGCTGCTGGCCTGATCCTGATCGCTGCCTGTGCCGCGTCCGCGCCGGCCGAGGCCGCGCTTGAGATGCACCATGAGCAGTGAGATGGCAGCCGGCGTGATGCCCTGAATACGCGAAGCCTGCCCGATCGTTTCTGGACGATGCTGCGTTAACTTTTGTCGCGCCTCAAAGGAAAGGCCGCGTACTTCGCGGTAGTCGATCGTGTCTGGTAAACGCGTGTTCTCTTGCGCTCCGTTGCGCACGATCTCGTCCGCTTGCCGGTCGATATAGCCTTGGTACTTCACGCCAATCTCGATCTGTTCTTTGATCTGCGCGAGCAGAACTGGATCATCGGCTAACGATTCGGCTGAACCGCATTCCCCGTTGCGCAGAGCGCAGACGCCATCGTACGAGACACCAGGGCGTCGTAGCAGGTCGGCCAAACTGTATTCGTGATCGATCGGCTTGCCGAGTAACGCGGTCGCCTCTTCAGCGGGAAGCGTCTTAGGGTTCACCCACGTGGAGCGCAACCGCTCTGTTTCACGTGAAACAGCGTCACGCTTGCGGCTGAAAGCATCCCAACGGCCGTCGTCTACGACTCCAAGCTCCCGCCCTGTTTCGGTCAGGCGCATATCCGCGTTATCTTCACGTAGAGACAGACGATATTCCGCACGGCTCGTGAACATTCGATACGGCTCAGAAACTCCGCGCGTCACCAAATCGTCGACCAATACACCCAAGTACGCTTGATCACGACGCGGTGTCCAGGCATCCCTACCCTGCACTTGAAGCCCTGCATTTATGCCGGCTAGTAGTCCTTGAGCGGCAGCTTCCTCATAACCCGTCGTGCCGTTGATCTGTCCGGCGAAGAAAAGCCCACCGATGGATTTCGTTTCCAGCGAAGCCTTCAGCGCACGCGGATCGAAGTAGTCGTATTCGATTGCATAGCCAGGACGCAAGATATGGGCGTGTTCGAGACCACGCATGGAACGCAAAAGATTTAATTGGACGTCGAAAGGCAGGCTCGTCGAAATTCCATTGGGATAGAACTCGTTCGTAGTCAGCCCTTCCGGCTCCAGAAAGATTTGATGTGCGTCCTTCGATGCAAACCGATGGATTTTGTCTTCAATCGACGGGCAGTAGCGCGGCCCAACGCCTTCAATTACCCCTGTGTACATCGGCGACCGATCCAAGCCCGATCGAATAATGTCGTGCGTTTGGGCGTTCGTGTGCGTCACCCAGCACGGCACCTGACGTGGATGCTGCTCGACGCGGCCAAGAAAAGAGAAAACCGGAACCGGATCCAGATCGCCCGGCTGCTCTTCAAGTTTTGAAAAATCGATCGTGCGGCCGTCGATGCGCGGTGGCGTTCCCGTCTTAAGTCGGCCCTGCGGCAAATTCAACTCTTTGAGACGTGCGGATAAAGATATCGCAGCAGGATCGCCCGCGCGGCCGCCCACGAAGTTGTTCAACCCCACGTGGATCTTTCCGTCGAGGAACGTCCCCGCTGTCAGAACCACGGCACGCGCCCGAAACCGTAAGCCAACTTGCGTAACGGCACCAACCACGTGGTCGCCTTCCACCATCAAATCATCGACGGCTTGCTGGAACAGCCAGAGATTCGGCTGATTTTCCAGCCGATGGCGTATTGCCTGCTTGTAAAGAATGCGGTCGGCTTGAGCGCGCGTGGCTCGCACTGCAGGACCCTTGGACGAATTGAGAATGCGAAACTGAATACCGGACTCGTCGGTGGCGGCAGCCATCACGCCGCCCAACGCATCGACTTCTTTGACGAGATGTCCTTTTCCGATGCCGCCGATCGACGGATTGCAGCTCATCTGGCCAAGCGTCTCGATGTTATGCGTCAGGAGCAGCGTCCGACAGCCCATTCGCGCCGATGCAAGCGCCGCTTCGGTGCCCGCGTGACCACCGCCAACGACGATCACATCAAATTCTGAGGGAAAAAGCATGAAGATCTCGCATCGAGCGATGCGAACCTGAAGAGAGAGTATCGACGAATTATATCGGGTTCTCGTCCGCCGATTTTCCAACGACCCGGAAAAGGCGAAAAAAATGGCGTGTTTCACGTGAAACACGCCTTCGAGATTTGACGCAACCCGTTAAACGGCCTTCTTTACCAACCCGAGGTAAGTCTCAATGACCTGGGGATTGTGTTGCAAATCTTGCGCGGGGCCTTTCAGGGCGAATTCGCCTGTCTCAAGAACGTAGCCGAAGTCAGATATCTGTAGTGCCGCGCGTGCGTTTTGCTCGATCAAAAGTATTGCGACGCCCGTCTCGCGAAGCGCGCTAACGATATGAAAAATTTCCTTCACGATCAAAGGTGCCAGACCCAGACTAGGCTCATCGAGCATCAACAATTTTGGCTTGGCCATCAACGCTCGACCCACAGCAAGCATTTGCCGCTCACCGCCGGATAGCGTTCCTGCCGCCTGCCTGCGGCGTTCCTTCAACCGGGGAAAAAGGCGAAAGACTGGTTCCAGCTGATCCAAAAAACTTCGCTCCCCCGCTCGCTTGCGCCGATACGCGCCTAGCACAAGATTGTCCTCAACCGACATCGAAGCAAACAGTTCCCGGCGCTCAGGGACAAGGCACATTCCACGTGAAACACGACGCTCGATAGGCAGCGCAGCGACATCCTCGTCCAGATACCGAATCACACCGTTAGACGATCCTGTCTGCGGCAAAGCTCCCATGATTGCATTCAACAGAGTGGATTTGCCCGCACCATTTGGACCGATCACCGACACGATTTGTCCAGCACCAACCGTGAGCGTCGCACTGTGCAGCGCCTCGACTTTCCCGTATCGGACGGATAAACCATCGACTTGAAGAATCGGTACACTTTTTTGCATTACTCCACTCCACCAAGATACGCTTCGAGCACAGTAGGATCTTTCTGAACTTCTGAAGGCAAGCCTTCCGCAATCTTCGTCCCGAACTCCATCACGACAAGGCGGTCGGTGAGATTCATCACGAAGTCCATATCGTGCTCGACCAGCAGGATGCTCATTCCCTCTGCGCGAAGCCTACGCAGCAGGTCGGCAAGCTGAAGCTTCTCCTGATACCGCAAACCAGCTGCTGGCTCATCGAGAAGCAAAAGCGTTGGATCGCAACACAGCGCGCGCGCAATTTCCATGATGCGTTGTTGCCCCAACGCCAAACTTCCGGCCTCACTGAATACATGCTTTTCCAGGCCGACGCGTTCGATCTGTCGCGCCGCCTCGGCCATCAGCCGACTTTCCTCCGCACCGTTCAAACGCGCGACGCTCCGCCAAACTCCGGTGTTTCCCCGCAGATGCGCGCCGATCGCGACATTTTCCAAGACGCTCATACCCGGAAGCATCTTCACGTGCTGGAAGGTTCGCCCGATGCCGCGCTTTACGATCTCCCGCGATGTCAGCTTCTCGATACGCTCGCCCCGAAAGCTGATCGCGCCGCTCGTAGCCTGAAGCACGCCGGTTACGAGATTGAAAGTGGTGGATTTTCCAGCGCCGTTCGGCCCGATCAGCCCGATGATCTCCCCTGCCTTTATATCGAAACTCACATCGTTTACTGCAACAAGCCCGCCGAACTGTTTGCGCGCGTTATCGACGACAAGAAGCGATTCGCCCGCCGCCGGCTTGCTGCGCTGCGGCAACGCTTCGCCGCGCTCTGGCACGCGCGCTCGCGGAGCGCTTGGAAACAAACGCGCCACAAACGGCCACACTCCCTGACGCGCGTATTGAAGCAGCAGCACCATCAACACGCCGAAGACAATAACCTCGAAGTTTCCGTTCGCACCGATCAACTTGGGTAGCAGCGTCTGTAGATAATCTTGCAGAACGGTGAGGATAGTCGCGCCCAGAATCGCACCCCAGACATGCGCCACTCCGCCAACCACAGCCATGAACAGAAACTCGATGCCATGATTAAGCCCGAACGGCGTCGGGTTCACCGCACGCTGCAAATGCGCGTAGAGAAAGCCGGAAATGGATGCAAGCACCGCCGCATAGACAAAAATAACGACGCGCATCCAGCCGGTATTGACGCCCATCGCCTCCGCCATCGTGCCGCCGCCGCGCAACGCGCGGATAGCGCGGCCCGGACGACTATTAAGCAGATTCTGAACAGATACGACGGCGAGCAGCACGACGACCCAAATCAGGTAGTAGATGCTGCGCCCAGACTCCAAGTGCCATCCAAAAAGGTTCAACACAGGAATTCCATTGATCCCGTCGTACTTGCCGAGCAACTCCATGTTTCCAAACAGATAAAACAACGACAGTCCCCACGCGATTGTGCCGAGCGGCAGAAAGTGCCCGGAAAGCCGCATCGTGATGAGGCCCAGAAACAGCGCGATGATCGCCGTCAACACCACGCCCGCGATCAACGCAAGCCACGGTGACACACCGTATTGGGTCGTCAGAAACGCCGTTGCATACGCGCCTACGCCGACGAACGCGGCCTGCCCGAAGCTCGTCATCCCGCCTATGCCCGTCAGCAAGACGAGCCCTATCGCGACAATCGAATACAAGCCGATGTAGTTGAGCAGCGTTATCCAGTACTCGGGCACGGCCACCGGTTTCGGCAACACGGGCAACGCAAAGACCACGACGAGGAACAGCCAGAAGAAGCGGTATCGATGAAGGAATGCCATTGCGTTACTCCTCGTCTTCATCGGAATGCGGGCTTGCCAGGCTTCGCCATAGCAGCACTGGAATAATCAGCGTGAAGACGATCACCTCTTTGTACGCGCTCGCCCAGAACGACGAATACGACTCCAGCAAGCCGACGAGCAGCGACCCCGCCGCCGCCAGCGGATAACTCACCAGACCGCCCACGATTGCCCCGACGAAGCCCTTCAAGCCGATCAGAAATCCCGAGTCGTAATAGATGGTCGTGATGGGTGCAACGAGTACGCCGCACAGCGCGCCGAGCCCCGCCGCCAGTGTGAACGCGAGCCGCCCCGCCTGCGTCGTGCCGATGCCGACCAGGCGCGCGCCCAAACGGTTCACAGACGTCGCCCGCAACGCCTTGCCGGAAATGGTCCGGTCGAAGTAGAAGTAGAGCGCCGCGATCAGCACGACCGCCGTGCCCACCACCCACACACTCTGCCCGGAGATCGACACGCTGCCGAGATTGAAGGTAGCGTCGGAGAACGCTGTCGTGCGCGATCCTTCCGCGCCGAACATGACGAGCCCGAGCCCGACCATCGCGAAGTGCACGGCCACCGCGACGATCAGCAGCAACAGCGTGCTTGCCTCCGCGATCGGCTCGTAGGCGAGTCGATACACGAACGGTCCCATCGGCACGACGATCAACAGCGTCAGCGCGATCTGCACGAACATCGGCAAGGGCTGCGCGAAGATTGCCTGCGTCAGTGCCCATACGGCGACGGGAAACAGCACATACTTTCCCGCGAGCGTTGCAAGCAGCCGTCCAATCTGCCGATACCGCGTCGGATGCCGCACGATCCCCGCAAGTTCGGCAACGAAGCAACCCGCGCCCATGACGATGAGCAAGTAACACGTCGCCGGCAGCTTTTGCGTCTGCAGCGCGGCAAGCGTGAGCGCGCCATAAGCGACGAACTCCCCTTGCGGGATGAAAATGACGCGAGTCACGGAAAACACGAGCACCAGGGCGAGCGCGAGCAATGCGTAAATCGCGCCCGTGGTGATCCCGTCTTGCGCGAGGATCGCCGCAATCGATAAGTCCATACTTCCTCTTCAGAGCTTCCGCAAAAAGGTCGGGCTGCCGGATCGGCCCGTGAACATGGGAAAAAGCGGCGCGCCGCATACATCGGCGCACCGCTTTGCTATCTTGAAAATCGGAGAAAAGAACGCGCCTTTAGCAGAGCGCGCGCTCAAGTCCGATCAGTCGTTGAGCAGCTTCCACTTGCCATCGGAGATTTGCACCATCACACGCGCGCGATCGTCGAAGCCGTTGTGATCGTTCGATGTCGTGTTCATGATGCCGTGCGCGACGGGCAAGTCCTTCAGATTCTCCAACGCGGCGCGCAGCGCTTCACGGAACTCGGGCGTACCTGGCTGCGCTTTCTTCAGCGCTTCGGGGATCGCACGCTGAAGCATCTGACCGGCGTCCCACGCGTGACCGCCGAAGGTGGAAAGCGTACCCGCCCCGTTGGCCTTCTCATAGGCGTTCTTGTACGCCGCCGAGGACTTCTTCACCGGATTGTTTTCCGGCAGTTGCTCGGTCACGAGAACCGGCCCGGCAGGCAGGATCTCTCCTTCGCAATCCTTGCCGCATACGCGCAGGAAGTCGTTGTTCGCCACCCCGTGCGTCTGATAAACCTTGCCCTTGTATCCGCGCTCCTTCAACGCCTTCGCCGGCAGCGCCGACGGCGTTCCCGCGCCTGCGATCAGCACGGCATCCGGATTGGCGCCCACCGTCTTGAGCACCTGACCGGTGACGGACGTGTCCGTGCGGTTATAGCGTTCGTTCGCGACGATCTTGAGCTTGTGCGCGCTCGCCGCTGCGTTGAAGACGTTGTACCAGCCGTCGCCGTAGGCATCCGCGAAGCCGATGAAGCCCACTGTCTTCACGCCGTGCTTCTCCATGTAACTGGCGATGGCGTCGGCCATGAGCGCGTCGTTCTGCGGCGTCTTGAAGACCCACGCTTTCTTGCCATCCATCGGTGCAATGATGGAAGCCGATGCCGCCATCGAGATCATCGGTGTCTTCGAAGCCGAAGCGGCATCGATCATCGCGAGCGAATTGGGCGTGACCGTTGAACCGACGACTGCATCGACATGATCCTCGTCTATCAGCTTGCGCGTGTTCTGCACGGCGCGGCTCGTGTCGGAGCCGTCATCCAGCACGATGTACTCGACGGACTTGCCGCCAATTTCCTTTGGCAACAACGCGATGGTATTTTTCTCGGGAATCCCGAGCGATGCCGCCGGTCCCGTGGCCGAGAGCGTCACGCCAATCTTCACTTGCGCGAAGGCCGCGCCTGAGCTTACGAGCGCGCCCCCCGCGATGGCGAGCGCGACGCTTGCCCTGATCCATGTGTGCTTCGTTTTCATTGCTTGTCTCCAAACGCGACCGGCTGTACGCGCCGCTGCGAGTTGTTATCGATGAAGCTTGCTTACTGCCGTCTGAACAGCCGCCCCAATCTATGTACCGCGAAACCACGTGCCTAGGCTGGTTTTCCCTGACCGTCGGCAGGCGCTGCATGGGGTTTTCGCGCCCTCTTCTCTTCCATTACGGCATGCAGAAAAAAAGGCGCGACCATGACAGACGCGCCTTCTTCGTTTGCGTGATTCCACATGCTCAGTTGCCCGAGAGCTTCCACTTGCCGCCGACGATCTCCACCATCACGCGAGCACGCTGATCAAGACCAGAGTGATCGTTCGCGCTCATGTTGAAGATGCCGTGCGATGCAGGCAAGTCCCTGGTGCCTTCGATAGCCGCGCGCAATGCCTCGCGAAACGCGGGCGTTCCTGGCTGACCCTTCTTCAAGGCAATGGGAATAGCGCGCTGGAGAATGAGGCCCGCGTCCCACGCATGACCGCCGAACGTCGAGACCGAACCCGGGCCGTACGCGCCTTCATAAGCCTTCTTGTAAGTGAGCGCGGCTTGCTTCACCGGATTGCTGTCCGGCAGTTGCTCGGCGACCAGCAACGGTCCGGCGGGCAGGAACGTGCCTTCGCAATCCTTGCCGCATACACGCAGGAAGTCGTTGTTGGCAACGCCGTGCGTCTGATAGATCTTGCCCTTGTAGCCGCGCTCCTTGAGCGTCTTCTGCGGCAGCGCGGCGGGTGTTCCAGCACCGGCGATGAGCACCGCATCCGCGTTCTGCGACATCATCTTGAGCACTTGCCCCGTGACCGATGCGTCGTTGCGCGCGAAGCGCTCGTTGGCCACGACGCGAATCTTCGCGAGCTCCGCCGCCTTCGTGAACTCCTTGAACCAGCTCTCGCCGTAGGCGTCCGCAAAGCCGATGAAGGCAACCGTCTTCACGCCATGATTCGACATGTGCTGCGCGATAGCGGTCGCCATGAGGATGTCGTTCTGCGGCGTCTTGAAGACCCACGCCTTCTTCGCATCCATGGGTTCGACGATGCTGGCCGCGGCCGCCATCGAGATCATGGGCGTGGTGGTCTCGGCGGCGATGTCGATCATCGCGAGGGAATTGGGAACGACCGTGGAACCGACGAGCGCATCGACGTGGTCTTCGCTCGTGAGCTTGCGCGCGTTCTTCACGGCTTGCGTGGAATCCGTGGCGTCATCCAGCACGATGTACTGCACCTTCTGCCCCGCCACTTCTTTTGGCAACAACGCGATGGTGTTCTTTTCCGGAATGCCGAGCGAAGCCGCCGGGCCCGTTGCCGAAACCGTCACGCCTATCTTTACGTCCGCGAAAACCTGAGTGCTGATTACCACCGATAAACCCGCGACAGCCATTGCAACCGTCTTAACGCGTAAAGCCCACTTCATTGATTTGCGCCCCGTCTTGATCGTGAAACGTCCAGTTTGAAGCCCGCGTCTTTTCACCGACCGATGGGTCGGGAAATGCAGTTTAGCGGAGGCGCGTCATGCACAGCAAGCGTTTTGCAGGGCTTATGACGGCTGTCGAACGTAAGCTGCGACCGGGTTTGAATGCGAGTTTTTTGAATCCGCCGATACGGTATGCGGATTATATTTCGGCGACGCGAAATATCGACGTAAAACAAAACAGCCAATAAAAAAGCGCTGTTGGAATCATCCAACAGCGCTTTCGGTCGGGCACTTGGTGCCTCATGTCTCCTCGTTCTCCACCTCAAAAATCTGGGTGCAACAGAACTAAGCAGAATGTTATCGACTGTATCGTTTCGCAACAACCTAGCATTTACCCTAGTGGTGCATAAAAGCACCTTAAGAGGGCGATTTCGAGGTCGTTAACCGTGCATTGCGCGCGTGTCGTTGCTTGAACAGCATTTGTTCGGATATCCAACTAAATGGTTAACCCTGTAGCGGTCTGACACGCGCCACGATTTCACCCACAATGCCACGTCGAAATGCCAGCACGCATGCGATAAAAATCAGGCCCGTCACGATAGTCACGGATTCACCCAGCGAATTGAACCAGTCCACGCCGGTGAGTCGCGCAAGTCCGCCGCCGATATCGCCGAGCCGGTCTTCCAGCGCAACGATGATCGCCGCGCCGAGCAACGGACCGAACATGGTGCTCATGCCGCCGACGAGCGTCATCAGCACAACCAGGCCGGACATGGTCCAGTAGGCATCGCCGAGAGTTTCGAAGCCGAGCACGAGCGTCTTCAGCGCACCGGCAAGCCCTGCGAGACCCGCCGACAACACGAACGCAAGCAGCTTGTAGCGCGCGGTATCGTAGCCGAGCGATACCGCGCGCGGCTCGTTCTCCTTGATCGCGATCAGCACTTGCCCGAACGGCGAATGCACGATACGCACGATCAACGCGAACGCCAGCAACATGACGACGAGCACGACGTAATAGAGCGTGATGTCACTGCCGAGGTTCAACGCGCCGAAGAGCTTGCCGCGCGGCACGCCTTGCAAGCCGTCTTCGCCATGCGTGAACGGCGCCTGCAGGAACACGAAGTAGACCATCTGCGCGAGCGCGAGCGTGACCATCGCGAAGTAGATGCCTTGGCGGCGAATCGCCAGAAGACCGACGATCAATCCAAGCACGGTTGCCACCGCCGTTCCCGCGATCACGCCGAGTTCTGGCGTCAACCCCAATGTCTGGATGGCATAGCCCGCGGTGTAGCCCGCGCTTGCCAGAAACATCGCGTGCCCGAAAGACAGCAAGCCCGTATAGCCGATCAACAGATTGAACGCCGCCGCGAACAACGCGAAGCACAGCACTTTCATCATGAAGACCGGATACACGCCCGCGAAGGGCGCGACGATCAAAGCGATCAGCAACAAGCCGTAAAGCGCTTTTCTCTGCATCATTTTTCCTTGCCGAAGAGTCCGGCGGGCCGCACCATCAGCACGAGCGCCATGATGACGAAGACAACCGTCGCGGACGCTTCCGGATAAAACACGCGTGTCAGGCCTTCGATGATGCCGAGCAAAAGACCCGTGAGAATCGAGCCCATGATCGAACCCATGCCGCCAATCACCACGACCGCGAACACGGTGATGATCATCGACTGGCCCATCAGCGGCGACACTTGAATCACCGGCGCGGCCAGCACTCCCGCAAAGGCCGCAAGCGCGACGCCGAAGCCATAGGTGAGCGTGATCATGAGCGGCACGTTGATGCCGAATGCCTCGACGAGCTTCGGATTCTCCGTGCCCGCGCGCAGATAAGCGCCGATGCGCGTCTTCTCGATCACGAACCATGTCGCGAAACACACCGCGAGCGATGCCACGACGACCCACGCGCGATAGTTCGGCAGGAACATGAAGCCGAGATTGGTCGCGCCCGTCAGAAGCGAGGGCACGTCGTAAGGCTGACCCGACGAACCATAGATGGAACGGAACACGCCTTCGATCACGAGCGTGAGGCCGAACGTAAGCAACAAGCCGTAGAGGTGATCGAGCTTGTACAGCCAACGCAGCATCGAGCGTTCGATAACCATGCCGAAGAGGCCGACGATAAGCGGCGCGAGCACGAGCATCGCCCAATACGGCACGTTGAGATACGAGGCGCCCATCCACGCGAGCATGGCGCCAAGCATGAACAACGCGCCGTGCGCGAAGTTGATGACGTTGAGCAAGCCGAAGATCACGGCGAGCCCGAGACTCAGGATCGCGTAGAACGAGCCGTTCACCAGTCCGAGGAGCAACTGGCTCATCATCGCGGCGAGCGGAATGCCGAAAATTTCCATTGAACCTGCCGTCAGGAATGGGTCGATTAAGTCATCGCGACAAGCGGCCGATGACAGCCGCTTGCCGCATCAACCGTGTGCGCTTACTTCCACGCCGCGCAGCGCGACTCCGCCTTCGTGCCGAATGCCTGATCGCCGGGAATCGTCGCCGTGATCTTGTAGTAGTCCCACGGCTCCTTCGACTCCGACGGCTTCTTCACTTCCATGAGATACATGTCGTGGATCATCGCGCCGTCCTGGCGGATGGTGCCCTTCGCGTAGAAGTCGTCGATCTTCGTCTGCTTCAACTGCGCCATGATCTTGTCGCTGTCGGTCGTGCCCGTGGCCTGCACGGCCTTCAGATACGTCGTGACAGCCGAATAGTCCGCGGCCTGCAGGCTCGTCGGCATCTTCTTCATCTTGTCGAAGTAGCGCTTGGCCCACGCGCGCGTCTTGTCGTCCTTGTTCCAGTACCAGCTATCCGTCGCCACGAGGCCTTGCGTGGTTTCGAGTCCCAGGCTGTGGATGTCCGTCAGGAAGATCAGCAACGCGGCGAGTTTCATCGACTTGTTGATGCCGAATTCCTTCGCTGCCTTGATCGAGTTGATGGTGTCGCCGCCCGCGTTCGCAAGACCGAGCACCTGCGCCTTCGATCCTTGCGCCTGCAACAGAAACGACGAGAAGTCCGACGCCGACAGCGGATGGCGTACATCGCCGAGCACTTGGCCGCCGTTGGCCTTCACCACGTCGGCCGTGTTCTTTTCTAGCGCCTTGCCGAACGCGTAGTCGGCGGTAAGGAAGTACCACGACTTGCCGCCCTGCTTCGTCACGGCGGAACCGGTGCCCTTGGCGAGCGCCATGGTGTCGTACGCATAGTGCACGGTGTACGGCGTGCACTGCTCGTTCGTGAGGTTGTCCGCGCCCGCGCCGATGTTGATGTACGGAACCTTCTTCTCGCCCGCCACCTGATTGGTGGAAAGCGCGGTAGCCGAGTTCGTGCCGCCGATGATCACGTTCACGCCATCGCGGTCGATCCACTCACGCGCGCGCGATGCCGCGATATCCGCCTTGTTCTGGTGATCCGCATACACGAGTTCGATTTGCTTGCCGTTCACCTTGCCGCCGAAGTCCGCAATCGCCATGCGAATGGCTTCGAGACCGCCCTGGCCGTCGATATCGGCGTAGAGTCCCGACAGGTCGGTAATGAAGCCGATCTTCACCGTGTTGCCGTCGGCCGCGTGAGCAGCGTTCATGGACGCCACACTCGCCGCCGCAGCCGCAAAGCAAAAAGTGGAAAGGCGCGCGAGGGTCTTCATTTTCATTGCAGTCTCCGTGAGTTTTTGGTTGTTGCGTGCTGCCTGAGCCGTGCCGCTTTACGTGCCGCTTCAACGTGCCGCGTTTGTCGATTTAAGAACGATTACACCCCGAGCAATTCGTGCAGCACCGGCATCTTCGCTTCGAGTTCCCCCGCGCCGAAATGCTCGACGATGTTTCCATGCTCCATCACATAGAAGCGGTCCGCGAGCGGCGCCGCGAAACGAAAATTCTGTTCGACCATGACGATGGTGTAGCCACGCGCCTTCAGCATGAGGATCATGCGCGCGAGTGTCTGCACGATGACGGGCGCAAGCCCTTCCGATATCTCATCGAGCAGCAGCAAATTGGCGCCGGTGCGCAGAATGCGCGCCACCGCGAGCATTTGCTGTTCGCCGCCCGAGAGCCGCGTGCCCTGACTCGCGCGCCGCTCCTTCAGATTCGGGAACATGGAATAGATCTCGTCCAGCGGCATCGCCTCTTTCGGATTGCCGGTCACCGGTGGCAGGAGAAGATTTTCTTCGCAGGACAAGCTCGAAAAAATGCCGCGCTCCTCCGGACAATAGCCGACCCCATGATGCGCGATCTTGTGTGTGGCAAGCCCAATGGTCTCGCGTCCGCCCACGCGGATAGAGCCCGTGCGCCGCCCGGTCAATCCCATGATGGCGCGCATCGTGGTCGTGCGCCCCGCGCCGTTACGGCCGAGCAGCGTGACCACTTCGCCGCGATTCACCTTCAGATCGACGCCATGCAGAATGTGCGATTCGCCGTACCACGCCTGCAAGCCTGCTATTTCCAGCGCGGGCACATGACCCGCTGCGCCGTTCGCCTCTTGCGAGCGGCGCGCTTCCACGATCGTGCTCATGCGTGCGCTCCGGTGAGCGCTGCATCGGCGCTGCCCATGTAGGCTTCCATCACGAGCGGATTCTTCGATACTTCCGCATAGCTGCCTTCCGCGAGCACTTCGCCGCGCTGAAGCACCGTGATGGTGTCGGAGATGCCCGCGATCACGTTCATGTTGTGCTCGACCATCAGAATGGTGCGTCCCGCCGAGACCTTCTTGATGAGCGCCGTCACGCGATCCACGTCCTCGTGCCCCATACCTTGCGTCGGTTCGTCGAGCAGCATGAGTTCGGGTTCCATCGAAAGCGTCGTGGCAATTTCCAGCGCGCGCTTGCGGCCGTATGAAAGCTCGACGGTTTTCGTATCGGCGAAATCGGTCAGGCCCACTTGCGTGAGCAAATCCATCGCGCGGTCGTTGAGGGCATCGAGCGAACGCTCGCTGCGCCAGAACTGGAACGACGTGCCGAGCTGCCGCTGCAGGCCGACGCGCACGTTCTGCAGCACGCTCAAGTGCGGAAACACAGCGGAAATCTGGAACGAACGAATGATGCCGCGCCGCGCGATATGCGCCGGGCGTTCGCGCGTGATGTCGGTGCCGTTGAAGACGATCTGGCCCGCGGTGGGTTCGAGGAACTTGGTGAGGAGGTTGAAACAGGTCGTCTTGCCCGCGCCGTTGGGACCGATCAGCGCGTGGATCGAACCGCGGCGCACGCGCAGGTTCACGCCATTCACGGCCGTGAAGCCTTTGAATTCCTTCGTGAGCCCTCGCGTTTCCAGAATGGTGTCGCCGAGAATCATGTCCCCTTCCATGCGAAGTGAAACGCTAAGCGGATGACTTCGCCTGCGCCTTATTTTTTATCCGCGCATACCGGACGCGGGTTTCGCGCCGATACCGCTTAGCCTCGTGCGCCGCTGTTGCGGTTGCACAAAAGTGTGCGCGCGATAAGCCGAGCATCACCTGATTCGAGGCCATTGTCGCCGCAATGATGCAGCGCAATCATTGGGATTTGCACTTACTTACGCCGTTGAAAGCTCGGGCTGTCGGACATGCGAAGGCCTCGCATGACGCCGTCTCGTGCGAGGCCGCAAAACGCGCTGTTCATCGTGCGGTCATGCAAGCGCGGTTGCGATGACCTCTTGCGCTTCCATGCCGCGCCGGTCTTCGCGAATCATGTCGCTTGCGCGTTCGGCGATCATCAGCGTGGGCGAATTCGTGTTGCCGGAGGTGATGACCGGCATCACCGATGCATCGACCACGCGCAATCCGCGCACGCCGATCACGCGCAGACGGCTATCGACCACGGCGGCGGGATCGTTGTCCGTACCCATGCGGCATGTGCCGACCGGATGAAAAATCGTCGTGCCGATATTGCCTGCCGCTTCGATCAGTTCTTCCTGCGTCTGGAACTGGATGCCGGGCAGAATCTCTTCGGGCGCATGTCGCGCCAGCGCGGGCGCGCTGACGATACGTCGCGTGAGCTTCAACGCGTTGACGGCAACTTCGCGGTCGTGTTCCGTGGAAAGATAATTCGGCGCGATGAGCGGTGCCGCGTGCGCATCCGGCGAGCCGATATGCACGCTGCCGCGCGACGTAGGCCGCAGATTGCATACGGACGCCGTGAACGCATTGAACGCGTGCAAGGGCTCGCCGAAGCGTTCGAGCGACAACGGCTGAACGTGATATTCGACATCGGAGCGCTTGATGGATGCGTCGTCGGGATTGGATTTGGCGAACGCGCCGAGTTGCGACGGCGCCATCGACATCGGGCCGCTGCGCAAGAGCGCGTATTGCATGCCGATGAAAAGCTTGCCCCACCATTTGGCCGACAACGTATTGAGCGTGCGCACGCCGTTCACTCTGTATGCCATGCGCAATTGCAGATGGTCCTGCAGATTCTCGCCGACGCCGCGCAGATCGCGCACGACATCGATGCCGAGCCGCTGCAGCCGCGCGCCATTGCCGATGCCCGAGAGCTCGAGAATCTGCGGCGAGTTGACCGCGCCCGCGCTGAGAATCACCTCGCAACGCGCCCGCGCGATGTAATCGACGTCGCCGCCGCGATATTCCACGCCCGAGCACCGCATGCCCTCGAACACGAGCCGTTGCGTGTGCGCGCCGGTGATGGTCGTGAGGTTCGGGCGCTTCATCGCTTCACGCAGGAAGGCTTTGGCCGCGTTCCAGCGAATGCCGCCGCGCTGGTTCACATCGAAATAACCGACGCCTGTGTTGTCGCCGCGATTGAAGTCATCGGTTGCGGGAATGCCGCTTTGCTGCGCGGCTTGCGAGAAGGTTTCGAGAATCTTCCACTTGAGACGCTGTTTTTCCACGCGCCATTCGCCGCCCGCGCCATGCCACTGATTCGCGCCGCCGTGATGATCCTCGCTGCGCTTGAAGATGGGCAGCACGGAGTCCCACGACCAGTTCGGGTCGCCGCTGATATGCGCCCAGTCGTCGTAGTCTTCGCGCTGGCCGCGCATGTAGATCATGCCGTTGATGGATGAACATCCGCCGAGCACGCGACCGCGCGGATAAGACAGCGCGCGCCCGTTCAGACCTGCTTCGGCTTGCGTCTTGTACAGCCAGTCCGTGCGCGGATTGCCAATGCAGTACAAGTAGCCGACGGGAATGTGTATCCAGTGATAGTCGTCCTTGCCGCCCGCTTCGAGCAGCAGCACGTTCACGTTGGGGTCTTCGCTGAGGCGATTGGCGAGCACGCATCCGGCCGTGCCCGCGCCGACGATGATGTAGTCGAATTCACCTTCCAGCTTGCGGGCGTCCTGTTTCATCGCTGTCTCCTGATGGCCGGCAATGCCGTCTGTCGCGGCATGGTCTGGCGAGAGTAACGCCGCAAGCCGCAGCAAATCCAATGAGATATGTTCATCGGCGATATAAGTCGCGCTAATATCAGCGCATGGACTACACACTTTTGCGCGCTTTCATCACCGTCGCTCGCGAAGGCAATCTCACGCGCGCGGCGGCGCAATTGCATGTCACTCAGCCAGCGGTCAGTCTGCAGATCAAGAATCTTCAGGAGATGCTCGGCGTCGTGCTGTTTTCGCGGACATCGCACGGACTTTTGCTGACGCGCGACGGCGAAGCGCTGCTGCCGCACGCGGAACGCGCGCTCGTCGCCGCCGCCGATGTCCAACGCGCCGCCGCCGCATTGCGCGACGAAGTGAGCGGCACGTTGCGCATCGGGACGATTCTCGACCCCGAATTTCTGCGCCTTGGCGGCTTTCTGCGGCAACTCGTGGAAGCGTATCCGCGCATTGAAACGGCGTTGCGGCATGGCATGTCGGGTTGGGTGCTCGAACGCGTGAAGTCGCGCGAGCTGGATGTCGGCTACTACATCGGCGACCCTGCGGCGGACGGCACGCGCGATGGCGAGCGCTTTCATGTCGTGCGGCTGACGCCCTTCGACTATCGCGTGCTCGCGCCCGCCGGCTGGCATAACCGCGTGAACAAGGGAAAGCGCAACTGGGCGACGCTCGCGCGGTTGCCGTGGATCTGGACGCCGCCGGAATCCGCGCACAACCGGCTGCTATCGCAGATTTTCCGCGATGCCAACGCGTCGCCGACCATCGTCGCCGAAGTGGATCAGGAGCCGTCGATGCTCGATCTCGTCAAATCGGGCGTGGGCCTTTCGCTCGCCCGCGATTCGATCGCGCTTCGGGAGGCGCACGCGCATGCGCTGACAATCGTCGAGGGCGTCACGGTATCGACACAACTGTCGTTCGTGACGCTCGCCGAACGCCGCGAGGAACCGGCGATTGCGGCGGCGCTGCGGCTCATCGACGCCCAATGGTCGATGTAAGGCGAAGTTCAAGCGGCCTTCATCGAAACTTTGCTAGGCTTGAGCGCAGATGCTTCATTCAAGGCAAACCGCTCAACCGGAGTCCTCCATGGCACGCAACATCGAAATCAAGGCACGCGCTCATCAGTTCGACCAATTGCGTGAGCGCGCCGCCGCGCTCGCCACCGACAGGCCGCTGGTGTTTCGCCAGCAGGACTTCTTCTACGACGTGCCCACCGGCCGTCTCAAGTTGCGCCAGTTCGACGACGGCACGCCATCGGAGCTGATCTTCTATCAGCGCGACGACCGCGACGGCCCGAAAGTCTCGTATTACTCGCGCAGTCCCGTGACGAATCCCGAAGCCATGCATACGCTGCTCGCGCAGGCGCTGACCACGCGCGGCATCGTCACGAAGGAAAGGCATGTCTATCTTGTCGGGCGCACGCGCATCCATCTGGATCGCGTGGATGGGCTTGGGGACTTCATCGAACTCGAAGTGCTGCTGGGTCAGGAAGACGACGAAGCCGGCGGCGAGGAAGAAGCGCACGCCATGTTCGCGCGTCTTGGCGTGGAACAGACGGATCTGGTGCCGGTTGCTTATGTCGACTTGCTGAATCCGACGCTTCAGGCGGAATCGGTCGACAAGTGACCTAGCGGAAGCGGACCGTTGCGCTTGAATGTCGTGAGCACGATGTTCGAGCGCACGCTATCGACGCCGGGAACGCGCATCAGCTTCTTCATCACGAAGGTGGACAGCGCGTTCAGATCGGGCGCGACGATCCGCAGAAGGTAATCCGCATCGCCGACGGTCGCGTGGCATTCGAGCACTTCGGGCAGCGTCTCGATCTGCTGCTGAAACTCCTCGATGATCGAATCGCCGTGATGCTTGAGCTTCAGGCTCGTGAACGCGGTCACACCGAGGCCGAGCTTTTCTGGCCGCAACACCACCCGATATCCTTCGATCACGCTGGTCGCTTCGAGCCGCTGCAGTCGACGGCCGATCTGCGACGGCGACAGCGGCACCTGCTCGCCCAATTGCTGATGCGTGGCGCGGCCGAAGCGTTGCAGCACATCGAGCAAAGCGAGATCGAAATGATCGAGTTCCAGCATGATTGGGCGCGCGCGAAAGCGAAAACGAAGATGCGACTTTAGCGCATGAAAGTGCCATCGCTCACATACCCGACGCGCCGAAGGGCCGTTTCGCGCGGAGCTTAACGCCTGCTTACGGCAACCGACAAGGTAACAGCCGTATTACCAACCGTGACATGATCGAAAGGATCGAAAAGCGCCTTTTGCCAGCTTCACGTCATGGATGGAAGCCGATGCGAAGCTTGGAGAAAGAAATCGTGCTGAAATCTTTCGGTCGTGAAGGCTGATTTATAAGCGCGTGTAATGTAGCCGCGTGACGCGCGCCCGTGGACCCGGCCGATCGACCGGCACTTCTGACTGACGCTGTACAATCAGCAGCGCAACTAGCCTGGGCAACGTTCAGGCAGAAAGTCATCCGGTGTACGGCCGCTCGCGGCTCGAGGTTACGTTCGCGCGACGCCGCATGAGAATCAACGGATTTGATCCGGCTCGAACCCGCGCCGCCGCGTCGTGCATGTCACCGGCTTGGGCGCCGGCTCGGGTTAAACCCATCGTACTTGAGCGAGTTCATGCGAATCCTTCTGATTGAAGACGACCGCCCCATTGCGCGCGGCATCCAGAGCAGCCTCGAACAGTCGGGCTTCACGGTCGATATGGTCCACGACGGCATCTTCGCCGAGCAAGCGCTCGCGCAGAACCGCCACGAACTGGTCATTCTCGATCTGGGCCTGCCGGGCATCGACGGCATGACGCTTCTGGCGCGCTTTCGCCAGAGCAACCGGCATACGCCGGTCATCATCCTCACCGCGCGCGACGAACTGCATGACCGCGTGCAGGGGCTGAACAGCGGCGCCGACGACTACATGCTCAAGCCCTTCGAGCCGCAGGAACTGGAAGCGCGCATTCGCGCCGTGATGCGCCGTAGCGGCCCGCACGGCGACGTGCCGCGCCCCGAAGTCACCTTGGGCGGCTTGCGTCTGTCGGGCGTGGATCGCCGCATCTTCAACGACGAGCGTCCGCTCGAACTGTCGCCGCGCGAATTCGCCGTGCTGGAAATGCTGCTGCTGCGTCATGGCCGCGTCGTCAGCAAGGCGCAATTGCAGGATCACCTGACACATTTCGGCGGCGATCTCGGCGATACGGCCATCGAAGTCTATGTGCATCGCGTGCGCAAAAAGCTCGAAAACACGCGCGTGGAAATCGTGACGGTGCGCGGCTTCGGCTATTTGCTTCAGGAGATCCGTCAGGCGACGTGACGTCCCGGCGGTAGAACGGTTTGCGACTTCCCACCCGGCGCGCGGGCGATCAGCGTTTCGCCCGCGAAGATTGGCTCGATCTGGCGCGATCTAAGGCCACCGAAGTTCCCGCGTCACCGAGCCTGCGGCGCACGCTGTTGCGCCGCCTGGCCGCGCCGCTGTCCCTGCTCGCGCTGATGAGCGGCCTGATGGCGTACTGGCTCGCGTGGCAGTACACGCAGCACGTGGTGGACCGTTCTCTCGCGGATCTCGCCACCGCCATCTCCAAGCAGATTCAGCTCGCGGGCGTCGATGCCCCCGTCACCGTTCCGCCGCTCGCCCAGGCGATGTTCTCCGATCCGGTGGAGCAGCTCGTCTATCGCATCAGCACGGGCGACCAGGAAATTGCCGGCGAGCCCGATCTGCCGCTGACCGGCACCGCCGTGCGGCGCATCCACTATGCATACGTTTTCGAAACGCACTATCAGGGCGTGAGCGTGCGCGCCGCGCAAGTGCGCGTGCCGCAGCCGACGGGCAATCCTATCGTCGTCGAAGTGGCGCAGCGCGTGGGCTCGCGCTACAGAATCGCGGTGGAGTTTCTCTTCGCGATCATGATGCCGCTGCTGCTTTTGCTGCTCGCAGGCTGGGTGATCGTATGGCGCGTGGTGAATCAGCAATTGAACCCGCTCACCGATCTCGCCGACACGCTCAACCAGCAGACCCACATCTCGCTCGAACCCGTCGACGAAACCTTCGTGCCAAGCGAAATCCGTCCGCTCACGAGCGCCATGAACGGCTTGCTCGTGCGTCTTCAGGCCGCGCTCGATGCACAACGCAAATTCATCGCCGATGCCGCGCACCAATTGCGCACGCCGCTTACCGCCGTCAAGCTGCACGCGGAGCAAGCGCTTAGTTCGCGCGATCCGGCGAAGGCCATCGAAGCGGTGAAGGAACTGCGCGCATCGGCGGATCGCGCGGTGCGTTTGTCGAATCAACTGCTTTCGCTCGCGCGCGCCGAACCGGGCGAGCAAGCCGCGCGTTTCACCGACTTCGATCTCGCCACGCTCGCGTTCGAAACCGGCGCGGAATGGGTGCCGCGCGCGTTGTCGGCGGGCGTGGATTTGGGCTTTCAGCGTCTCGACGACCCCGACAACGAACATCCGATGATGGCGCGCGGCAATATCGTGCTGGCGCGCGAGGTGATCGCGAATCTCATCGACAACGCGCTCAAGTATGTGCCGCCGTCGCGTCATGAAGGATCGCGCATCACGCTGACCATCGGCGACTGGCACGATGCGCAAGGCAAGCGTTTCGGCGAGGTGGTCATCGAGGACAACGGTCCCGGTGTGCCGCCGGATCAGCAACCCGATCTCTTCAAGCGCTTCTTCCGTGGCGACGGTCAGATGGTGGAAGGCGGCGCGGGACTCGGGCTCGCCATCGTTCACGACATCATCTCGCTGCACGGCGGCACGGTGCATTACGAAGACGCTCCGGAAGGCGGCGCGCGCTTCATCGTGCGTGTGCCGCTCAAGGACGGCGCGGCGCCAGCCGCCGCAAAATAAAAAGCCACGGCATGATTCCATGCAGTGGCTTCTTTACCATGGCGTTGCAAGCGCCTATTTCTTCAGCGCGAGCATGGTTCCGCGACACTTCTTCGCGCCGCAACGGCACTCGTATTCTTTCTTGAGCTTCTTGGTGATGCGGCCTTCGATCACGAGGCCGTAGTCGTAATTGAGCTCTTCTTCCGGCTCGATATCGCGCAGGGCGTGGATGAACACGCGCCCTTCCACTTCCTCGGCTTCGCAATTCGGCTTGCACGAATGATTGATGTACTTCGCGCTGTTGCCGTCGATCTTGCCGTCGATCACGCTGCCGTCGTCGAGCGCGAAGTAGAACGTGTGATTCGGCTCATCCGGATTGTGCGGATGCCGGCGCAGCGCTTCCTTCCACGAGATACGCTCGCCCTTGTATTCCATCACCTGCTCACCCGCCGCGATGTGCTTCACGGCGAATACGCCCTTGCCATGTACTCCCGAGCGGCGGACGGTGATCCTGCGTGAACTCATCGAACGAATCCTTAATAAACGAGGTGTGGGGTTGGCTTCATGTCCACTTCGTCTTGGATCGTCTCGACGAAAGCGGATAAAAAAAACGCGGTGGCCGCTGAGGCGCCGCGTTGGCATGGTTGAACGTGCTGTTCAACTCAATCGTTATCGTACACTCCCGGGCCGCTGTCGAACAACTGGCCCGTGAGTATCCGTGGGTATTGACTGATGATGTTGGTTAGCGCTGGCCGAACGCCACGTCGCCGAACAGGTTCTTCAGTTCGCGCGGCTGCGAGCGCCAGTATTGCGGCGGCGCCGTGACGGTCGCGCCGAGCTCGGCGGCGGCGTGCCACGCCCAGCGTGGATCGTACAGCGCGGCCCGCGCGATGGCGACGAAGTCCGCCTTGCCGCTACCAACGATCGCCTCGGCTTGCTGCGGCTCCGTGATGAGACCGACCGCGATGGTCGTCACGCCCGTGGCTTCCTTGACCGCCTGTGCGTACGGCACCTGATAGCCCGGCCCGAGCGTGATCTTCTGCAGCGGCGATACGCCGCCCGAAGAGACATCGATCCAGTCGACATCGCGCTTCTTCAGTTCCGCCGCGAACGCGATCGTGTCCTCGATGGTCCAGCCGCCCTCGACCCAATCCGTCGCGGACACGCGCACGCCGACGGGCTTGTCGGCGGGAAACGCGGCGCGCGCGGCCTCGAAAATCTCGAGCGGATAACGCATGCGATTTTCGAGCGAACCGCCGTATTCGTCGGTGCGCTGATTGGCGAGCGGCGACAGGAACTGATGCAGCAGATAACCATGCGCCGCATGCACTTCGATGCCGTCGATACCAAGCCGCGCCGCCCGTTTCGCCGATGCGACGAACGCTTCCTTCACGCGAATGAGGCCGGCCGCATCGAGCGCGAGCGGCGGCGTCTCGCCTTCCTTGTGCGGAATGGCCGAAGGTGCATGCGTCATCCAGCCGCCGTCGGCAACCGGGATCAGCTGGCCGCCATCCCACGGCTTGTTGCTCGACGCCTTGCGGCCCGCGTGCGCGAGCTGCATGGTCACGGCGATATCCGAATACTGGCGGATGGCCGCGAGGACCGGACGCAGCGCGGCTTCGGTCGCGTCGTCCCAGAGACCGAGATCGCCAGGCGTGATGCGGCCGTCGGGCTCGACCGCGGTCGCCTCGATGACGAGCATGCCCGCGCCCGAGAGCGCGAGTTGGCCCAGATGGATCATGTGCCACGCGGTGGCCTCGCCGCGTTCGGCGGAGTACTGGCACATCGGCGAAATGACGATGCGATTGGGAAGCTGAAGGCTGCGTAAGGTCTTGGGAGTGAAAAGCGCGCTCATGTCGAAGGCTCGGTGAGAAAAGATGCGATCGAGAATAGCATCGGGATTTCTTCCGTGCAGGATGCATGCGGTGCCACCCGCCGCAATCCGCGCCTTGACCTTCAGCCCTGACGTTCGGTGCAGGGAAACTTGTCGAGCCATTCGTGGAACATGGCGCGCGCCGCGCGTTCGAGGGCGGGACCGTGGCGCGCCGTCTCTTCACGCAGCGTGACGGCCGTGGCGCCGCTCCTGGCGATATCCGCGGGATAGGTGACGAGCCAGCTCTCGAACCGGTCTGGCAGCACTTCGGGATGGCACTGCAGCGCAAGCACATGCTCGCCCCACGAGAACGCCTGATGCGCGCAAGCTTCCGTCGATGCAAGCAAGCTCGCGCCTTGCGGCAGATCGAAGGTGTCGCCGTGCCAGTGAAATACGGGAATGGGTTTGCCGTCAGCTTCGAGATGACGCAGCGGCGACGCGCGCCCGGCGTCGGTCAGCGCAAGCGGCGACCAGCCGAGCTCCAGCTTTCCCGACGAATACACGCGCGCGCCGAGAGCACGCGCGATCAGCTGCGAGCCAAGACAGATGCCGATGGTCGGCAAGCCCGCCGCAATGCGCTTTTCGAGCATCGACAAAAGCGGAGCCAGATGGGGATACTGCGCATCGTCGTAGGCGCCGATCGGCCCGCCGAGCACGACCATGAGCGATGCGTCGAGCGGATCGGGCGCGTCTATGCGTCCGCGCCCCACGTCGAGATAACGCACGAGATGGCCGCGGTCGCCGACGACCAGTTCGAGGCTGCCCAGATCTTCGAAATAGACGTGGCGAATCGCCAGGACTTCATGTTTCATCGGCGGGTTTCCGTGGCTCGGACTGCGGAGTAGAGACGAGCCGCGCCTCGCCAGGAGGCGCGACGCGCACAGTCTAACCGACTCGACGCGGCCTCACAGCGTACCTTTGCACCGATCGACCCGGGTTGTCCCGGGCCGTTGCCGTTCAGGCGATTTGCGCGAAGACCTTCCAGCTCTTCTTCTGCGTGGCGACGTCGGCTTCTTCGTATACCGAACAGTCGAGACGCAGATTGGTATCCGCCATGTCGATCTGAAGCAGTGCGCAATGATGCAGCACCTTCTTCGGATTCTTGCTCGGCTGGAAATGCGCGCACGACAGACACATCCGATGCGCCGGAATCTGCTGTTGTGTTTCGAGCTGGCGGATGGTCTTGAGCAAGCTGCGGTAAAGCGCCGCTTGCTCTTCTTCACGCAATGTGCCGACCGCCTTCGCGAGGAAGTCCGGCCATTGCAGCGCGCGCTTGGCGGCCGTGCGGCCGCGTGCGGTTAGACGCACCGCCAGTGCGCGACCGTCGTCGAGTGCACGGCGCTTTTCGACGAGCCCCTTGCCTTCGAGCGTGCTCACGGCGTCGCTGGTGGTCGCGGCGGTCAGCGCGGTTTCCCGTGCAATCTCGCCGAGGCGCATGGGCCCCTTGCGCTGCATCAGCAGTACGAGAATTTCACCCTGGGTTGGCGTAAGCCCCGCGCCTTCCGCCCATTCCCAGGCCTGGCTGCGCATCGCTGTGCTCAGCCTCAGCAGGCCGTGGGTCACCCGCCCCGTCGCCTGCTCTCCGTATAAACCTTCACTCATGATCTTTCGCTTGTTGTTCCGCTTATGGGTTTTGACGGCATGTTCGCTAACCAACGAACACCACGTCCCCTAAGCCGCCCCAGGAACCTGCTGCCTGTGCACTGCTGTCAGTATTCCAAAGACCGCCTTCAGGTCGTGGTCCCCGCCGTCTCAAAATTCAGGCGTACCAAGCCAATTCGCTTTGCCTGACTGGGGGACATGCAACCCTCTTCGTTATGCGCCATCTTGTCACCAGCCACTTCGCCACCCTGCTCGACAATCTTGCTTTGCGTCCAAAGTGACCGGTTGCGGCGCTATGTTTTTGCCGACTATAACGCGCCGTCGGCAACGTCGCCATTCTAAGCGACCTAGAACAAACGTACACCTTAATTATTCACGCAAAACTGTGGATAACCCGTGGAAAAACGTAGCGTTTGGTTGTGAGCGAACTCTCGATAAGCCAAGGCATCTTTCGACCACCCTTTGTCTTATCCTTGGCCGCGCGCATCCATTCAACTTTGATTCACCGCCTTATCGTTTTTCCAATTCGTTGACCTTGCAGCGCTTTTTAACGTTTTCCATAGCGTCGCGCAGTCCTCGTTACCTTCTATTACGTAGGTATACGGACTTCTCACGGGAAACCTTAGAGATGCCGTAACGATTCACGTAACGTTCAGGCAACGAGCTTATTCCTAAGTTCCGCATGCACGCGTTTCATACACAACATAGCGAGACCGAAGTTTCAAAGCACGAAGGCCGTTTCGACTTTCATCGAAACGGCCTTTCGTCTTGATTCTCACTTCAACGCGTGTGTAAGGGCAGCGTCATGCGCGCCATTGCAGGCATTGCTGACGTACGGCTTCGTGTAGCGACTTCTCTTTGTCGAACACACCGCGCAACCAAGTGGCGTCATTCATGCCGCCGCGTGCAATGTCCGCGATTTGCGCGAGCGCCGCTTGCGAACCCAATGCTTCGGCATGCGGTGCAAGTACATCCAGCGTTGCGAGAATATCTTCGCCGATGGTGTGCCGCTCACCCGACTGCGGATGCACGCAAGTGCCTTCCAGACCGAAGCGGCAAGCTTCGAAACGATTGAATGTGTAGACGAGGTAATCGTCTTCTTGCGGCGTAAGCGGTTTATCGAGCAGCAAATACCGCGACAACGTTTGTATATAGCAAGCAATCGCCGCAGCGCGATCGACAGAAAGTGGCGTATCCATCACGCGAACCTCGATGGTGCCGAAACCCGGCTTCGGCCGAATATCCCAGTAGAAGTCCTTCATGCTGTTCACGACGCCCGTGTGCACCATCTTCGAAAAGTATTCCTCGAAGCTGTCCCACGTGAGGACAAACGGCGCGCGTCCGGAAAGCGGGAACGCGAATACCGAATTAAGCCGTGCCGAATGGAAGCCGGTATCGACACCCTGGATATACGGCGACGATGCCGAAAGCGCTATGAAGTGCGGAATATAGCGCGACATCGAATGCAACAGGAACAGCGCGCTATTCGGGTCCGGACAGCCGATATGCACGTGCTGGCCGAACACCGTGAATTGCTTGGCCAGGTAGCCATAGAGTTCGGAGATGTACTGGAAGCGCGGCGCGTCGTAGATTTGCCGGTCGCTCCATTGCTGAAAAGCATGCGTGCCGCCGCCGGCAAGGCCGACATTGAGTTGATCCGCCGCCGCGACCAGCGTATCGCGAATCTTGCGCAGATCGGTGACGGCCTGTTCATGCGTCGTGCAGATGCCAGTCGAAAGCTCGATCATGCTTTCGGTGATTTCCGGCGTGATGTTGCCCGGAATCTCTTCGTCCTTGATGAGACGCATGAGGTCCGACGCGGCGCGGGTCAGATCGTAGTCGTGCGTATTGACGACCTGGATCTCAAGCTCCACGCCGAAGGTGAACGGCTCGGAGTCGATAAATGGTTCGAGTGCCATGACGCCTCTAAAAAATTCAATGCCCGTGCGGTGCGGTGCGGCGCCTATTCGCGCCGCTCGCCCACCGCCGACAGGCTACGGTACACCAGGAACGGCGACACGATTTGCAGCACGACGATCGAGCACATGACGATCGCACGAAGCGTCGGGTCGTAGCTCGGATAAAGCACGTACATGTCGTCGACGAGCAGGTAGGCAAGCGCGGACATCGGCGTGAGCGCGACGCCCAACGCCGCGCCCTGCTTCCAGTCGAGGCCGCTCGGCTTTGCAAAAATCATCACGCCGGCCAGCTTGCCGATGAAGCGCGCGACGATCAGCGCGAGCGCCGCTACACCGCCAAGCGCGATATCGCGCCATTCGAATGACGTCAGTGTCAGCGCAAAAAGAATGACGGTCAGCAGCCATCCAGCGGAACCGAAATGCGTAGGCCAGAGTTGCGGCTTTTCATCAGCGTTCTTAACGATGATGCCTGCTGCAAGCAGCGCAAGAATGATCGACAGTTTGAAGATATGCGCGATCGCGATAGCCAGCAGCACGAGACCGAACAACGCGACGAAGGAGTGCTCGTCGTTCGCATTCAGACGCCGATACAGCAGGTTGCATGCACGCGCGAGCAGGAAGGCCAGCACGAGCGAACCGATCAGCAGATAAAGCGGCTGCAGAATGGTTGCAAACGCATTGCCGTAAATTTCCTGATGCAACACGCCGGCCGCGAGTTTTTCGACAATTACCGCGTACATGCTGTTCAACGCGGTCAACGTGAGAAGACGCTGCGTGACCTGTCCTTCGGCGCGCAATTCGGTCTTCAATTGGATGACCATTGCGGGCGACGTCGCCATGGCGATGGCCGCGATGACGATCGAAGGCATTGTCGGCACGTTGCATAACATCAACGCAATCAGCACGAAGCCGAAGGTAAGCGTGGCTTCGGCGATGCTCGACAGAATCAGATACGGATTGCGGCGGATCCAGCGCAAATCGAGCCGGCCGCCGAGTTCGAAGAGCAATAGCCCGAGCGCGACATCCAGCAGAGGCCGTGAGATGGCGCCTGCGCTTACGTCGATCACACCGAGTCCCGCGTTACCGGCGATCAGCCCGATGACCGCATAGCCCGTGATACGCGGCAGACGCCATGCGCGCCAGAGCAATTCTCCGGCGAGGCCGGCGGTGACGAGCGCAAGACCTGCCCAAAGAATGGCATTGGGTTCGAGCGGCCAGGCGGGCAAAAACGAAAAGGCCGAATTCATCGTGTTTGCTTCTCCTTCGTTGCAGCAGAGGATGCACGTTCTGTTGCGTGACTTTGCGCGCGCGGCGCATCCGAGCGGCTCGCCTGTTCAGGCGAATGAGTTCATTCAAATGAAACGAAAGCGAACGAACACGGCGTCACGGAACCAGCCGTGCACGAATTAGACGACGCATCCGGCTCCATCGCGCGGCTTACGACTCGCGCGCATTGAGATGGTGACGGATGCGGGCAAGACAAGCGGCGCTTGCCCGGAGGCGGGCCGACGGCCAGACGACAGCGCGGCCCTGGTTGATCAGATTCGTGGCGCGCGCTCATCGTTCCGTTGAAGCGGTCGCCGTCTGAACGGCGCGACGCGGGAAGAAGCGCGATTGTGCCATACCTCGATGACCGTGACAGGGAAGTCCAGGCTCATGATTTTTATAAAGTAAAAGCGACAGCCGCGCACGCGCGAAGGCGGCAAGGCTGACCGGCCGGCGGTTTGCGGATTCGTTTTCCCTCTTCCGATAGCCTCTGTGTCAGGTGTTTACAGGTTTACTGTATATACATGTAGTAGTAGTTAACAAGCACCTGCCTCACCTGTGGATAAGACCAATTTCTCCTTTCCAAACAAGCAATTGTGAAAAGCAGAACGCAGCGGTAAACATGTTCAGGCATGGCGGTCAACTTTGAACAACTTTCGGGACGCTCGGGCACTTGCGCGGGTTGTCCCGTTTACGTGCACAACGAGTCCACAACTCGTTCTTCGGTAAACCCGGGTCTTATCCACAACCCGGCTTGGATAACTACGTTGCGTCGAATTGACCGTGACGCAGCGCTCGCAATAAAAAGCGCGCGGGATCGATCGACTCGGCGAGTTCGCGTTCGATGACCCAAGGTTCGCCTTCGATCTGCGAGACGATGAGTTCCGCGGCGAGCGTCGCCCAGACGAGCCCGCGCGAACCGAAGGCAAACGCGCCATACAAACCCGGCATGCGCGGCAGGTCGAGCGGCCACGCGCCTTTGAGGCGGGCGGCGTCGGCGCGCGCGGCGGCTTCATCGGCGAACTGGCCGATCATCGGCATGCGGTCGCTCGTCACGCAACGGAACGCGACGCGGCCTTGCTTCACATGCGCCGTCGCTTGCAGTGCCGGAAGCATGGCTCCAACGCGCTCGATGTTTTCCCGATGCCCTGCGTCACGAACTTCGATATCGGGATCGTCGATGTCATAGGTCGCGCCGATCAGCGTGCCTCGTTCGCCCAAAGGCACCGCATAACCTTCGCCGATGACGGGAACGCGCAATCCATCGAGCGTGGTGCTGTCCAGGACGCTGAGTTGTCCGCGAACGCTGCTCGTCGTTGCATCATCGAGATGTGCGAGTCGCGCAGCTTCATGCGCGTTCGCCAGCACGAGAATCGGCGCTCGCGCGACCTCCGCGTCGTGCGTGTCGAAGACGCGCCAGTTGTCACCATCACGTTCGATGCGCGCCACTTCCGTGTTCATTCGCGTCGTCTGCGCGGCGCCGGCATCTGCAAGCTGCGCCGCGCAGACCGATGCCGGCGAGATCGCGCCGCCGTGCGGGAAGAACCATCCGCCGCGCGCGATATCCACGCCTGCGATACGCGATGAATCGGCGCTGGATACCGAACTCACGTAGTCGCGCGGATACGCGAAACGGGCGATGGCGTCGGCGATCGCGGCGGCGTCTTCGGGCGTGTCCGCGATTTGCAGCAAGCCATCGCGGCTACGTTGCAAGTCGTAAGAGCGCGCTTCGAGCGCTTGCCACTGACTCAGCGCGAACAAAAAGCCCGCACGGGTGAGCCGCGCGGCGACGCTGTCATCGCGCCAGACGATGGGATGAAACACGCCAGCCGGATTGCCCGACGCGTCGCGCGCGGGCAGCGCGTGCCGGTCGATGAGCGTGACATGCCAGCCGCGCGCCGCGAGACGCGATGTCATTGCAGAGCCCGCGAGTCCCGCGCCGATCACGATGGCTTCGCGCGACTGGACAGCGGACGCGCGCGGCGGTTCGTGACGACGCACGCGCCAGCGCGGGGCGAAGCGCGCGCTTCGGTCGTCGGCACACGTGAAACCCGATGCCTCCAATGCGCGTCGCAGCGAGGCGGCGTCCGCGATGTTCGTCGCCGATACGGTTGCGTCGTCGCCCGCGAGCCGCGCGATGCCCTTGCACAACCATTGCGGCTTGTCGAAGGCGGCGGCGTCGAGATGGAAGGCATCGGCGCGCAGCCACAGTCTCGACAGCATGTCGTTCGCATCGCCGATGGCGAGCGTCAGCACCACGCGCCCTGCATCGAATTCGAGCCGATGCATGCCGGAGACGCGCATCGGCCAGGCGTTTATCAGTGCGTCCGCGAGCGGGTCGCCGTTCTTCGACGGCGCTGCATCGAGCGCATGCAACGGCGCGATGACGACTACATGCAGACGTTCGCAACGCGCGTTGTCATCACGCCAACGTCGCCAGATGTCGAGAAAGCGGTTGGCGTGCGCGAATTGCGTATCGACGAAAGTAAAGACGCGCCGATGCCGCCAGCGCGCGGGAAGATCGTGCAGCTCGAAAAGCTTGTCCGTAGGCAACGATGATTCGGTCATGCGAAAAAGGGAAGGGAAGCGAAGGCGTCCGCTATACCGGACGAAGACGGCAAGACATCGAGCATGTACTAGACAGACGGCGCTTTGGCCGCATGCAAGGCGTTGGGCATCGTGCCTTCGAGCGCAATCGGTTCGACCGCGTGACCGGCGGCGCGCCATGCTTCGAGACCGCCGAAGAGCGGCGCGACATCGTCGAAACCATGCGCGATCAGGTCTTTTGCCGCCAACGCCGCGGATACTTCGTTCGGACAATCGCAGTAGGTCACGATCTTGAGATCGCGCTCGATGCCCGCAAGCTGCGCCGCGATGCCGCCGTGATCGAGCAGCAGCGCGCCCGGAATGGCATACGGGTCCATCGCGCGACGCTCGCCGCGACGAACATCGATGACGAGCGGCCGTGGTTCACTCGCAAGCAACGCGCGCAACTCCGCAACCTCGATGCGCGCCATGCGCAGGCGTCGCAACAACGTGACGCGCCGCCACCAGCGCGCGCCGAGATATAGCGCGAGCACGACGACCGCGAATGCCAGGACGCCGCGACCGAGCCAGTCGAGCAGGGCGAGCGCCTTATCGACGAGATCGGCGAACATCGCGCCGAACGTCACGCCGAGTCCCGACCAAAGAATCGCGCCGAGTGCGTCATAAAACAGAAAGGTGCCGAAGCCGACACCGGTCGCGCCCGCCACGGGAATGGCCAGCGTGGAAAGGCCGGGGATGAACTTGGATACCGCGAGAATACGCACGCCGAAGCGGCCGAAGAAGTCGAGACTGCGGTTCACGCACGTGTCGCGCGAGATGGAAAGCTTGCACAGAACGCCCAGCACGCGGCTGCCATAACGGCGTCCGAGCCAGAACCAGAGTGTGTCGCCGAGCAACGCGGCGGTGCTTGCGACCACCACGATAGCGACGAGCGGCGCGAATGCGGAGGCGGGAAACATGGCCGTGAGACCGCTTCTTCCGAGGCTCGCGGTGACTGCGATGGCGCCCGTCAGAACCAATGTGGGCAAGGCTGGCAGCGGCAAACCGAGGCATTCCAGCAGAACGTTGGCAAAAACCAACGGCAGCCCGTATTCGATGATCAGCTCGCGTAGCATGGACCGCACCCCGGAGTTCTATGCTCAAAAAAACCGCCCGCAAGCCCGGAAAATATAAGGGTAAATCTTTGAAACCCTTGTCCTGATTGGGTTTGCGCTGCGCTATCATACCAAGCGCCGCGTATAGAGGCGGCGCGAGGGCAATGAAGCGAAGCATGGCCGTAGAAGTGGCGCGAAAGAACGCCAGTTCGTCGCAAAGGCGCGCCGGAAGGCCGTCCCTACTCGACTGCACGGCCCGCGCACGTATAATCGGCGCGTTCGCGCTGTTCGTGTCAACCTAAACTGATAAAGGAACCTTAATGAACAAACAGGAATTGATCGACGCCGTAGCCGCTCAGACCGGCGCAAGCAAAGCTCAAACCGGCGAAACGCTGGACACCCTGCTCGAAGTGATCAAGAAGGCTGTCTCGAAAGGTGACGCAGTGCAGTTGATCGGCTTCGGCAGCTTCGGTTCGGGCAAGCGCGCAGCGCGCACCGGCCGTAATCCGAAGACGGGCGAGTCCATCAAGATTCCGGCCGCAAAGACGGTGAAGTTCACGGCTGGCAAGGCATTCAAGGACGCAGTGAACAAGCGGTAAGTTTCTTGCCGATTGTGGCGCTACGCGCTCTTAGCGCGGCGCCTCGGAATCAGGTTAATCCGCGTGCGCGCAGACAGACCGCAGCAACACATAAACCCGCCTTCGGCGGGTTTTTTTTCGCGCGCTCGACTCGTGCGGTTTGGCTTAGTGCGTGTGGCCGTCGCAGCCGCAATCCGGACCGTGCTCGTGATCGTGATCGCCGTGTTCATGCTCGTGATCGTCGATATCCCATGCAGGAAACGGATCGTTCAGATGCCGCCAGCCGTCCGAGCCGAGCAGCCATTCCTCGTCGGTGAGCAGGCATGCATCGAAGTTGGCGTCCCATGCCGCCACGTCGAGATCGAGGCCGATCAGCACCAGCTCTTGCCTGCGATCGCCAACGCTGTTGTCATCCGGGTCACCGAACCATTCCGCGACGATATCCGCTTCGAGCTCGGGATCGTCCGTTGGCCATTCGCTGCGATCCTGCGCCGCCCACCACACGCCCGCCGGACCATGCCGCAGCGTCCCGCCCGCTTGCGACAACGCCCCGCCCACTTCGCTTCTCGTGGCGAGCCAGAAGAATCCCTTGGCGCGCAACACGTCCGTCCATTCGCGATGCAGCAGTTCCCACAGTCTTTGCGGATGAAAAGGCCGGCGCGCGCAATAGACGAGATGCCCGACACCCGACGCATCCGGCTCGCCGTTCGACGGATGCTCGTCGTTGAGAATCGCGAGCCAGCCAGGCGCGCTTGCCGTGTTGTCGAAATCGAAGCGGTTCGTATCGAGCACGTCGGCTATGGGCGCCTTGCCTGACTGCGTCTGCACCTGAAGCGCGCGCGGATTGAGCGCATGAAGAATGCTCGCGAGCGTTTCGAGCGCCTCTTCGTCGACGAGGTCGATCTTGTTGATCACGATGACATCGCAGAATTCGATCTGCTCGATGAGCGACTCGACCACCGTCCTGCCTTCGTCGTGCGCGTCATCGTGCGATGCAAGGCCGCGTCGCGCGAGCGAATCCGTCGATGCGTAATCGCGCAGGAAGCTCGCCGCATCGATCACGGTGACGAAGGTATCGAGCACGGCCTGACCGCCGAGCGTCGCTTGCTCGTCGTCGCCGAAAGCAAGTTGCTCCGCGATATCGAGCGGGTTCACGAACGGCGGCAGCTCGACGACGATCGCATCGAATCGCTGCTGTTCGGCAAGCGCTGCGATGTCTCGCTCGATTGCTTCGACCGGGTCCGCTTCGTGAGCGACGCTAACGGCGCCAACGCGCACGCCTTCATCGTTGGCGAGCATGGCATTGACGAGCGCGGACTTTCCCGCGCCGGTGAATCCGGAAATCACGGTGACTGGGAGTGGCGTTGAGTTCATTGCATGATGACCGGCGAGCGGCATTTGAGAGGCAGGCGGACACGCGGCAAACGGCAAGCCCGCGCACAGGCGAAGCGACACGCCGGACAATGGTCAACGGCGCGCGCTGTCGGAGAAGGGATTTTGCATCAAATGCAGATGAAAGGCGCAAGGACGCAAGCGCCTGAGCGCCGGGCCGAACTTACTTGGAAGCCTGAAGCAACTTCCAGCGACGCAGGATATCGATGATCTGCGAGGAATACTTGTCGCGCAATGCGGGTGTTTCGGAATGGTAAGCACCGACGGCCTGCCACGAATTGCCATACTTGTTCATCTTCTGGCGCAGATGCCATGCGGCCACGTACACGGCCTTGCAGGGTTCCATCAGCGTGCCGCTGGAGATACCGTATTGAGCCAGCGTGTTGAGATGAATCGAGTTGATCTGCATCAGACCGTAGTCGGTCGAGCCGTTGGCGTTCTTGTTGATGGCGTCGGGTTTGTTGTGCGATTCCTGCCAGGCGATGGCGCGCAAGATGAGCGGATTGACCTTTTGATACTTCGCCGCCTCGTCGAAGCAGTCGGCGTGTGCGGAAGCAGCCGCGAGCATCACGCCGCTGGCCATCGCAAGTAATCGCAGGAATCTCTTCATCTTCTTTCTACTCCATCCGCCCACGCGGAAAAGCGTCACGCCGCCAGTTCGGCGACCGGGCGCCTAACGTCATTCATCCGCGTCGGCGCCAGTCAAAGCACGCTCGCAGCCGTATGGCATCGGGAAAACCCACCCCCGATGTCGCCGCCCGGAATGCGGAACCGCCCGTATCATACCCGCTGAAGTTTGACGCCATAAGTTAGCCACCAGACATACACCCCGGCGAGGGCGCGCCATAGGTCAGCCGTTTTCCGCCAGCCGCGCGGCGGAAGGCGCTCTTAAACGTCTGAATAATAAGACTTCGAGTCGGGTTACAATTCGTCTCCCGCGCGCATGGGCCAGCCTGTGAAGGCTTCACAGACGGTTTATCGGCAAGTTCGTTGAAAGCTTGAGAGCGGCGGAATTCAGTAAGCGAAGGCGGCTAGGGAAAATTCTGGTCTTGAACGATTTTTTGAATAATTTCGTTACGCGTTGCTGCTATCGTCACAATTTTTTGAAATGATCGTCGCCCGGGCAAGCTAGCCCGGAAACGATCGGCGGCGCCTCTGCTTGACGAGCGGTGCTGCCTTAGCGGGCTTTACCCGAGAAGTTCGCTTAGACAACACATTCATGAGAAGACAACCTATCGCACTGCGTCGCATCGCGACGGCACTGCTGGCGGCGGGACTTATCGTCGCGCAAGCCGCGCACGCGCAAGTGACATTGAATTTCGTCAACGCCGATATCGACCAGGTCGCAAAGGCGATCGGCGCCGCCACTGGCAAGACAATCATCGTCGATCCCCGGGTGAAGGGGCAGTTGAACCTCGTCTCGGAAAATCCGGTACCCGAGGATCAGGCGCTGAAGACATTGCAAGCCTCACTGCGCATGCAGGGTTTTGCGCTGGTGCAGGATCACGGTGTATTGAAAGTCGTGCCCGAGGCCGACGCCAAGCTGCAGGGCGTGCCGACCTATGTCGGCAACTCGCCTGCCGCGCGAGGCGATCAGGTCATCACGCAGGTGTTCCAGTTACGCAATGAATCGGCCAATAACATTTTGCCGGTGTTGCGCCCGCTGATCTCGCCGAACAACACCATCGCGGCCTATCCCGGCAACAACACGCTCGTGGTCACCGACTACGCCGACAACGTGCGGCGGATCGCCGGAATCATCGCGGGTATCGATACCGCCGCCGGGCGCGAGGTGGACTTGGTCCAGCTGAAGAACGCGAACGCGATCGACGTGGCCGACCAGATGAACAAGCTGCTCGACCCCGGCACGATCGGCAGCACGGACGCCACGCTCAAGGTCGTCGTCACCGCCGACCCGCGCACCAACTCGCTCATGTTCCGCGCTTCCAGCAGCGCGCGGCTCGAAGCCGCGAAAACGTTAGCGAAGAAGCTGGACTCGCCGACTTCGCAGCCGGGCAACATGCACGTCGTGGCGTTGCGCAACGCCGACGCCACGCGTCTTGCCAAAACCCTGCGCGGCATGATGGGCAAGGGCAACGGCAGCAGCAACGACAACTCGTCGAGCAATTCGAACTCGAACTCGTCGAATTCGTTCGGCCAGAGCGGCGGGCTCGGCAATTCGTCGAACTCCACCGGCACGTCGGGCGTGCCGCCGTTGCCAGGCGGTTTTGGCGGCAACAGCAGTTCGGGCAGCGGCAGTA
Organism: Caballeronia sp. LP006; assembly: GCF_031450995.1. NCBI lineage: Bacteria > Pseudomonadati > Pseudomonadota > Betaproteobacteria > Burkholderiales > Burkholderiaceae > Caballeronia > Caballeronia sp. LP006. The sequence goes on from NZ_JARTVW010000005.1 coordinate 379,321, forward strand.
ACCCGATGTCGGGTTCGGGCGGCAATCGCGACAGCGGTTTCTCGTCGAACAAGGACAGCGACAACGGCAACGACTCGGGCGGCGGCATGATCCAGGCGGATTCGGCGACGAATTCGCTCATCATCACGGCGGCGGACCCGGTCTATCGGAACCTGCGCGCCGTGATCGACCAGCTCGACGCGCGCCGCGCGCAGGTCTATATCGAAGCGCTGATCGTCGAGCTCTCGGCCACCACCGGGGCCAATCTCGGCATTCAATGGCAGGGTCTGCTGCTTTCGAACGGCGGCAACAACGCGGTGTACGGCAGCACGAGCTTCGGCTCGGGCAATACCAACATCTTCGATTTGACCGTGCAGGGCGCAGCCGTCGCGCAAAACACGTCGGCGATCACCGCTTCGACGGGTCTTTTGGCGAACGGCCTGAACATTGGCTTGCTGCACCGCTTCGGCAATCTGTTCGGTCTCGGCGGTCTCTTGCAGGCGTTGTCCACGTCCGCCGACGCCAACATCCTCTCCACGCCAAACCTGATCACGCTCGACAACGAGGAAGCGAAAATCGTCGTCGGCCAGAACGTGCCGGTGGTGACGGGCTCCTACGCCACGCCGACCGCCAACGCCGCGACGTCGGTGACGGCGTTCAACACGTTCGACCGCCGCGACGTCGGCGTGACCTTGCACGTCAAGCCGCAGATCACCGACGGCGGCGTGCTCAAGATGCAGATCTATCAGGAAGATTCGAGCGTCGATGCCACGACCAAGACCGATCCGGGCGGCGTGACCATCAACACGCGCTCCGTGCAGTCGACCATTCTCGCGGACGATGGCGAAATCGTCGTGCTGGGCGGCTTGATGCAGGATCAGTACAACAATAACAACAGCAAGATTCCGCTTCTGGGCGACATCCCGTTCATCGGCAGCCTGTTCCGCAGCGAAAGCAAGACGCGCACGAAGACCAACCTGATGGTGTTCCTGCGCCCAGTGATCGTGCGCGATCAGGCGACGGCTTCGCAGATCGCCAACACGCGCTACGACTACATGCGCCAGCAACAATACGGCTCGACCACGGACAACCGCCTGATTCGCGATCAGAACGTACCGGTCATGCCGCCGAAGCCGCTTGGACCGAGCGAAGGCGGTGGCGCCCCGGCCCAGAATCTGCTGGACTGGAGCAACCTGACGCGCGGTACGCCGAGCACGACGCTGCCCCAGGACCCGAACGCGGGTCCCGCGCCGCAGCCGTATCAGCAAGCACCGCAGCGTTCGGAGTTGCCGCAGCCGCAGCAGCCGCCGTACGGCAATGCGCCAACCAATTACGCGGTGCCCAACAATCAGCCGAGCACCACGCCGCTGGATAACAGTTCGAGCAATTCGAACAGTTCGTCAGGAGCACGGCCGTGAATACGCTGAACGCCGAAGCCGATCGCACGAATCTCGCCCACAACGCTGAAGCGCCGGCCGCAGCGTCGCCGCTCGCGGCCAGGCTCGTGCCTTACAGCTTCGCGCGAACCGGGCAGATACTGCTCGCGCATCAGCATGCGGACAACATCGAGGTTTGGATCAGCGAGCGCACGTCCGACGCCGCGCTCGCGGAGGTCGCGCGCAATTTCGGCGCGCTGTCCATCCAGCGCAAATCCGCCGATGAACTGGCCGCCGCCATCAATTCCGCCTATGCGCGCAACGACGGCAGCGCGGCGCAGGTTGTCGGCGAAGTGGAGGGCGAAGTCGATCTCTCGCGCCTGATGCAGGACATTCCGGAAGTCGAGGACCTGCTGGAATCGGAAGACGACGCGCCGATCATCCGCATGATCAACGCGCTTCTGACGCAGGCGGCGCGCGAACAGGCGTCGGACATACATATAGAGCCGTTCGAGAACGCGTCGGTCGTGCGTTTTCGCGTGGACGGTACGTTGCGCGACGTCGTGCGCCCGAAGAAAGCGCTGCACGGCGCGCTGATCTCGCGGATCAAGATCATGGCGCAGCTCGATATCGCCGAGAAACGTCTGCCGCAGGACGGGCGTATTACCTTGCGCGTCGGTGGGCGTCCGGTCGATGTGCGCGTGTCGACGCTGCCGACCGGACACGGCGAACGCGCGGTGCTGCGTCTGCTCGAAAAAGACGCGCAACGCCTGAACCTCGAAAAGCTCGGCATGGCGCGCGACACGCTCGTCAACTTCGACAAGCTGATCGGCCGTCCGCACGGCATCGTGCTCGTCACCGGGCCGACGGGCTCGGGCAAGACCACGACGCTTTATGCGGCCATGTCGCGGCTTGAGACCACCACCACCAACATCATGACGGTGGAAGATCCGATCGAATACGACTTGTCGGGTATTGGCCAGACGCAGGTGAACGAGCGCATCGGCATGACCTTCGCGCGCGCGCTGCGTTCCATTTTGCGGCAGGACCCGGACATCATCATGATCGGGGAAATTCGCGACCTGGAGACGGCGCAGATCGCGGTGCAGGCGTCGCTCACGGGTCACCTGGTGCTTGCGACCTTGCACACGAACGACGCCGCTTCGGCCGTCACGCGTCTCACCGATATGGGCGTGGAGCCGTATCTGCTCGCATCGTCGCTGCTCGGCGTGCTGGCGCAGCGGCTCGTGCGGCAACTGTGTCCGGTGTGCAAGGAAGAGCGCGTCGAGGAAGACGGCGTGACGCATTGGCATCCGGTGGGCTGCGACCGCTGCGGCCAGTCGGGTTACGCAGGACGCCGCGGCGTCTACGAACTTCTGCTGATGGACGATGAAATCCGTCCGCTGATCCACCGCAACGCCGCCGATGCCGAAATTCTCGCGGCGGGCCGCAAGCAAGGCATGCGCACGCTGCGCGAGGACGGCAACCGCTGGCTCGCGACCGGCGTGACGTCGCTCGAAGAAGTGCTGCGCGTGACGGGCGGAGATTAACGCGTATGCCGGCTTTCCGTTTCGAAGCGATCGACCACGCGGGCAAGACGCAAAAGGGCGTGCTCGATGCCGACAGCGCCCGCGCCGCGCGCAGCCAGTTGCGCACGCAAGGTCTGACGCCGCTTATCGTCGAGGCGGCGGGTACGCGGACGCGCGGCGAACGGCAGCAACGCCTTTCGCTCGGGCGGCGTCTGTCGCAGCGCGAGCAGGCCATTCTCACGCGTCAGCTCGCGAGCCTCTTGATCGCGGGTTTGCCGCTCGGCGAAACGCTCGCGGTTCTGACCGAGCAGTCCGAGCGCGATTACATCCGCGAACTCATGGCCGCGATCCGCGCCGAAGTGCTCGGCGGGCATTCGTTCGCCAATGCGCTGGCGCAGCATCCGAAAGACTTCCCCGAGATCTATCGCGCGCTCGTCGCGGCGGGCGAGCATACCGGCAAGCTGGGTCTCGTGCTCTCCCGTCTCGCGGACTACATCGAGCAACGCAATGCGCTGAAACAGAAGATCATTCTGGCGTTTACGTATCCGGGTATCGTGACGATCATCGCGCTTGGCATCGTCACGTTTCTTTTGAGTTATGTCGTGCCGCAGGTCGTGAACGTGTTCGCCAGCACCAAGCAGGCGCTGCCCGTTCTCACCGTGATGATGATGGCGCTCTCCGCGTTCGTGCGAAATTACTGGTGGGCCATGCTGATCGGCGTCGCGCTTTTCGCGTGGATCGTCAAGAGCATTCTCGCGCGGCCCGGGCCGCGCATGGCGTTCGACCGCTGGCTGCTCACCGCGCCGCTCATCGGCAAATTGGTGCGCGGCTATAACACCGTGCGCTTTGCCAGCACGCTCGCCATTCTGACGGCCGCCGGCGTGCCGATCCTGCGCGCGCTGCAGGCCGCGGGCGAAACCCTGAGCAACCGGGCAATGAGCAATAACGTCGACGACGCCATCGTGCGCGTGCGCGAAGGTTCGTCGCTGTCGCGCGCGCTCGGCAACACGAAGACGTTTCCGCCCGTGCTGGTGCATCTGATCCGCTCCGGCGAAGCCACCGGCGACGTCACCACCATGCTCGACCGCGCCTCCGAAGGCGAAGCGCGCGAACTCGAACGTCGCACGATGTTCCTGACGAGTCTGCTCGAACCGCTGCTCATTCTGGCGATGGGCGGCGTCGTGCTGGTGATCGTGCTCGCGGTGATGCTGCCGATCATCGAACTGAACAATCTGGTGCAGTAATGAACAGCCTGCAAATTCGCCTGATATCGCTCGCCGCCCTCGCGCTCTTTTGCGTGACCGTGACGTACTGGGTCGTCACGCTGACTTCGCGGCAGACCGCGCCCTTGCCCGCTGCCGCCGCCACGCGCACGCCGTCGGTGGAACAGGCCGCGACTATTTTCGGCGGACAACTGGAACGGCAAGCGAATCAGGATGTGCATCTGTTCGGCATCCTGGCCCTGCAGCACGGCGCGGCGGCTATCGTCAGTTATGGCGGCGAGCCGGCCCGCGCGATCTCGCTCGGCGGTCCGCTCACGCAAGGCGTGAAGCTTTCGGAAGTGCGCGCGCGTTCGATCATCATCGATCGTAACGGCTCGAAGTCGGAGATCTTCCTGCCGCAGATGCCGCCGGGACCGACGATCTACGTGCGCTAAAGCGCCGCGCGGCGGGTTCGTTCGCGTGTTCATGCGAACGCGCTCGCTAGAATGCTCGGCGGGAATTTTCAATAACAGCGGGCGCAAGCCCCGGATTCATATCAAGAGGTAGTAGTCATGCAATTGTGGACACAACGCCGCATGAACGTTGCAAAGGCGCGCCGTCAGGGCGGTTTCACGCTGATCGAAATCATGGTGGTGATCGCCATTCTCGGTATTCTCGCCGCGCTCATCGTGCCGAAGATCATGAGTCGTCCGGACGAGGCGCGCCGCGTCGCCGCGAAACAGGACATCGGCACCATCATGCAGGCGATGAAGCTGTATCGCCTGGACAACGGCCGTTATCCGACGCAAGAGCAGGGTTTGCGCGCGCTGATCGAGAAGCCGACCACGGAACCGGCGCCGAACAACTGGAAGGACGGCGGCTATCTGGAACGTCTGCCGGCCGACCCGTGGGGCGCGCAGTATCAATATCTGAATCCGGGCGTGCACGGCGAAATCGACGTGTTCAGCTACGGCGCGGACAACAAGGCGGGCGGCGACGGCAACGACGCCGACGTCGGTTCGTGGCAGTAATCTCATCGAAGGAATGATCGTGGGCAGGCGCGATATGCATAGAGGCCGTGAAGCAGGCTTCACGCTGCTGGAAATGCTCGTCGTGCTGGTGATCGCGGGTCTGCTCGTGTCGCTGGCTTCGTTGCAGCTCACGCGCAATCCGCGCACCGACCTCAACGAGGAAGCGCAGCGTCTCGCGCTCCTGTTCGAATCCGCGGGCGACGAAGCGCAAGTGCGCGCGCGGCCCATCGCGTGGCAGCCTTACGACGGCGGTTTTCGCTTCGATATCCGCACCGAGGACGGCTGGCGTCCGCTGCGCGACGATCTGCTGCGGCCGCGTCCGTGGGAAGGCGGCGTGACGAGCGCGACGATCCAGTTTCTCGATTCCGACAAGTCGGCGAGCCGCCTCGTCTTCGGCACCGAGGCCATCGACACGCCCATGGAAGTCACGCTCGTTTCGCCGGCAGGGCGCGCGACCATCGTCGGCAGCGGCAATGGCCGCTTTCAGGTGCGGTGATGCACACCCGGCGGAAGGAACGCGGCTTCACGATGATCGAAGTGCTGGTTGCGCTGGCGATCATCGCGGTGGCGCTTGCCGCGTCGCTGAGGGCGGTCGGCGCGATTGCCAACGGCGAGGCGGATTTGCATCGGCGTCTGCTTGCCGGCTGGAGCGCGGACAACGAACTCGCGCAGATTCGGCTGGCGCACACGTTCCCGGAGATCGGCTCGCGCACCTTCGAATGTTCGCAGGGCAACCTGAAGCTGGTCTGCACGCAGCGCGTCACCGCGACGCCCAACCCGATTTTCCGGCGCGTCGAGATGTTCGTCACGACGCCGGGCCGTTCGGGCTATCTCGCGCAAATGGTCACGGTGGTGGCGAATGAAACGAACCGCTCCCTCTGACGCCGCGAGGCAGCGCGGCTTTACGCTGCTGGAAATGCTGATCGCCATCGCCATTCTGGCGGTGATCGCGGTGCTGTCGTGGCGCGGGCTCGACTCCATCATCCGCGCCCGTGCGACCATCACCAATTCGATGGAAGACGAGCGCGTGGTCGCGCAGTTGTTCGACCAGATGCGTATCGACGCGCGTCAGGCCGCCACCGACGACGAAGCGGGTCAACCCGCGGTCTCGATCGACAACGGCTCGCTGCAGATCGTGCGCGGCATGTTCGCGGTCGGTGCGCCGCCACGCTTGCAGGTGGTGCGTTACCGTTTGTCGGACGGACGCATCGTGCGCTTCGCGTCGCCGCCGCTCGCAAATGTGGGCGAAGTGCGGCGCGCGTTGTCATCGAGCGATACGGCGGACGGCTGGAACGCGGTGCAGTTGATGGGCGGCGTGGCTTCGCTCGCCTCGCGCCTCTATATTCCGCAGAAAGGCTGGACCACGAGGATGAACGACGTGTTCTCGCAGATCAACGAGAACGACAACAACCTGAAGGTGCCGCAGCTCGGCAACGCGCCGCTGCCGCGCGCGGTTTCGGGAATTCAGGTGGCGGTCGGCGCGCGCAATCTCGCCGTGCCGATCACGCGTGTATTCATGGTCGGAGAATGACGATGCGCGCCAGAAGCCAGAAAGAACGCGGAGTCGCGATCATCAGCGCGTTGCTGGTGGTCGCGCTGTCGGCCATTCTGGTGTCGGGCATGTTGTGGCGTCAGCAGGTGCAGGTGCGTCGTATCGAAAATCAGCGGCTGCTCGCGCAGGCGCAGTGGATTTCGCGTAGCGCGCTCGACTGGACGCGCCTCATTTTGCGCTCGGAAGCCGATACTTCACCGACCGTCACGTATCTCGGCGGCGTGTGGGGTGTGCCCATCGCGAAGACGAAGCTGTCGGACTTTCTCGGGCAGATCGGTGAAGTGCGTTCGCAGGAAGGCGCGCAGACGTTTCTGTCCGGATCGATTGAAGACGCGCAGGCGAAGTTCAATCTGCGCAACCTCGTGTCGACGCCAACGCCGGGCGTACTGACCATCAACGTCGAACAGATTCAGGCGTTCCAGCGGCTGCTTACGCTTCTCGGCATCAACGGGTCGCTCGCGAAAACGGTGGCGCTGCAGATACGCGCGGGTCTCGCGCGGTCCGCGACGCGTTTTCAGACGCAAACGGGCAACAGCACCACGACGAGCACGACCACGCCGGAAGCGACCATCGCGGCGATTGCGCAGGGCGGCGGTACGGGCGGCGGCAATTTCACCGACGATCCCGGCCTGAAGGACGCGGATACCGACGCGCCCGTCGCGCCCTTGCAGATGATCAGCGTGGACTCGCTGCTCGACGTGCAGGGTTTCTCGCCGGAAGCCGTCGCGAAGCTCAGGCCGTTCGTCACCGTTCTGCCGACGACGACCGCCGTGAACATGAACACCGCGCCCGCCGAAGTGGTCGCGGCCGTGGTGCCGGGAATGAATCTCTCGCAGGCGCAGGCGTTCGTCGCGCGCCGCGAGACGGTGTTCTTTCACGATACCGGCAACGTGCAGCTCGCGCTCACCGGCGCGGGCGTGAAGACCGCGACATCGATCGATCCCAGCGAGCTCGATGTCACCACACGCTATTTCGTGATCCGTGGGCGCGTCGAACATGAGCGCGCGCAGCTGGAGCGCTCGACGCTCGTGTACCGCGATCCGACCACGCATACGACGCGCATCGTCTATACGCGCGACGCGCTTTAAATGAGAGGAAGTGGCCTTTGAGCACACTGATCGTTCTACTACCGCCGCGCGATCCGGCGGTGCGCTCGGAAGAGTGGCATCTGCCCGACCTGCCGTTCGTGCTGCTCGACAAGCGCGGCGAAACTCAGCGCGCTGGCCGCGCATCGCTCGGCTTGCTGCCGCGTGCGAACGCGACCGTGCTGATCGTCGCCGCGCGCGACACGCTGCTGCTCGCCGCGCAAGTGCCGCCGCTGAAGGGGCCGCGCTTGCGTCAGGCGCTGCCGAACGTGATCGAGGATCAGGTGATCCAGGACGCGCAGACTTGCCATATCGCCGTCGATCCCGTCGCGCTCGCCGATGGCCGGCGCGTGCTCGCGGTCATCGATCGCGGCTGGTTCCGCTTCGTGCGCGAGGCATTCTCTGGCGCGGGGCATCGCAATGTGAAGGCGGTGCCCGCCATGCGTTGCCTGCCGATTCCGTCCCGCGAAGCCGATGAAGCACTTGCCGCGCCGCCGTTCGTCGCCGGACTGCTCGGGCATGTGGTTTCGACCGCGCCCGCGCTGATCGGCGAAGTGGCCGCGCCGGCCGCGCTTGTCACGCCGCGCATGGAAGTGGCGATTGCGCGCGGCGAACACGCGGCGCTCGGCGAGGGACTCGCCTTGCCGTCCGACTCCATAGCCGCAACGCTCGACGCTCTCGCGGGCGATCAGCCGGTCACCGTGTATTCGCTTCTCGATCTTCCGGGCGACGAGCCGCGTCTCGCATCGTCGCGGGCGGCGGCGAGCATCGTCGGCGCAGAGCCGCTCGCGTTCGAGTCGCTCGCACGCAATGCGCTCGCGAGCCGCTTCGATCTGTGCCAGTTCGAGTTCGCCGCGCAGCCGTGGCGGCTCGACCGCACGACGATGCGCCGTCTGCGCGTGCCGATCGCGCTCGTGGTGGCGTCGATCGTCGTATCGATCATCGGGATCAACGTGCAGTGGATTCAGCTTGCGCGTCAGCGCGACGCGATCAGCGCGCAGATGACGGAGTTGCTGCTCAACGCCTTCCCGAAAACCACCGTCGTGCTCGACGCGCCCGATCAGATGACGCGCAATCTCGATCGTCTGCGCGTGGCGTCGGGCGAGCTGTCGCCATCGGATTTTCTGACACTCGCCGATGGCCTCGCGCGTTCGCTCGGGCCGGTGCCAGTGAACGGCATCGCGGGGCTGGATTATCGCGATCGGCATCTCGAAGTGACGTTCAAACCGGAGACGAAGGTCGATGGCGATCTTTCCCGGCGTCTTTCGGCCAACGGGCTGAACGGTGCAATCGACAGCAACACGGGTAAGTGGACGATCAGGAGCGGTCAATGAAAGCGGAACTCGGACGTTCGCTCGGGGAGTTTTGGGAGGCGCGCACGGCACGCGAAAAGGCGCTGCTGTTTTGGGGCGGACTGGTTCTCGGCCTCGCGCTCGTGTATCTGGTGCTGTGGGCGCCTGCCTTCGAAGGACGCGGCCGCTTGCGCGACACGCTGCCCGCCATGCAACGCCAGCTCGCGACGATGACCGCGCAAGCCAACGAGGCGCGCTCGCTCGCGGGCAATTCGGATAGCGTGACGCCGACGGGCGGCGCCTTGCGCGATGCGCTCACCAAGTCGCTGGCGGACAGCGGCATGCAGGCGACGCAGGTGCAGGTGATCGGCGCGGCGGTGCAGATTCAGTTGAAGAACACGTCGTTTCCGAACTGGACGCTGTGGCTCGACGACGCCCGCAAGCAGTTCAAGGTGCAAGTGTCGGAGGCGCATGTCACGGCGCTTCAGCCGGATGGCCAGGTGGATCTGACGGCATCGCTGCAACCGGCGAGCGTGAAGTGACATGAGCTATTGGACTCGCCGAATCCGGTACGCGCTGCCGGCTTTTTTTGTGATGATCTTGTCGGTCGCCGGCACGCTGCTCGTAATGCTGCCCGCCGCCTGGATCACGCCGCAATTCGCGCGCGTAACGGGCGGCCGCGTGAATCTCGTCGATCCGGCGGGTTCGCTCTGGCGCGGTTCAGCCACGCTCATGCTCGCGACGGGTGGCGACGTTTCCGGCGCGACGCTGCTGCCGGGGCGTATCGAGTGGACGACGGCGTTTTGGCCGCTTTTCACGGGCCGCGTTCACATGAGCATGCGCCAGAGCGAAGCGATGCCCGACGCCGTGATCGTCGATGCCACGCCGCGCGGCGCGTTTCTTTCGGCTGGCGGGATCGCCGTGCCGGCCACGTTGCTTTCCGGACTCGGCGCGCCGTTCAACACGCTGAACTTCGATGGTTCGGTGCGGCTCACATGGACCGAGTTCCGCGTGCTTGGCAGGAATGCGTATGGTCAGGTGGTCGTCACGCTGGACGACATGTCGTCGAGAGTATCGCGGGTGAAGCCGCTCGGGTCGTATCGGGTGGCGTTGCAGGCGCAGGGTGAATCGGCGGAAATCGATCTCACGACTACGCGTGGCCCGCTCCTGCTGAAGGGAAACGGCACGGTGTCGCAGGGATCGACGGCGTTCAACGGCACCGCGACGGCGGCGCCCGAGCAGCGCGAGAATCTGGCGGGACTGTTGAATCTGCTAGGCCGGCATACGGATCAGGATACGGTGGCGCTGACCTTGGTGCGGTGAGGCGGTGCTGGCTTTCGGATGTCGTTAGTGCCGGTGCGGTTGTGCAAGTTGTCTTTCCAACGGCGCTTCGGATTGAGCGGTTCGTGCGCGCACGTTGAACAACGAAGGCGCACTGAGCGCACCGCTTGCGCTCGCGAGATTTTTTGCTCAGCTGGCTTGTGCTTGCTTGCCCGCAACGCGGCGCACCAGGCAACACGCATGCGTTCGAGCTTGCACGGGCGTTTTAGTCGGCTGACGCGCGCTTGTCGCTAGCCGATAGCGTCTGACTGACGATATCGGAAGCCGAAGCCGAAGCCGAAGCCGAAGCCGAAGCCGAAGCCGAAGCCGAAGCCGAAGCCGAAGCCGAAGCCGAAGCCGAAGCCGAAGCCGAAGCCGAAGCCGAAGCCGAAGCCGAAGCCGAAGCCGAAGCCGAAGCCGAAGCTGGCGGCTGCGCCGCCCCCGTTTCCAGATCCATCTGCGCGACATCCCACCCGCCGCCTAGCGCCTTCACCAATCCCACCGACGAGACCATCCGCTGTCCCGCGATATTCGCCAGCTTCTGCTGCGCCGTGAACGCCGTGGTTTGCGCGGTCAGCACGTTGATGAACGCGACCGTCCCCGCCTTGTACTGATTGTTGATGATCGCGAGCGCCTGCTGCGCCGACTCCACCGCCTGCTGCTGCACGACGACTTCCTTCTCGAGAATGCGCAGCGAAGCGAGATTGTCTTCGACATCCTGAAACGCCGTCAGCACCGTCTGCCGATACGTCGCGACATTCTGGTCGTAAGCGGCACGCGCGGCGTCCGTGCGGGCGGCGCGCAAACCGCCATCGAAAATGGTTGCGGCGATGTCCGGGCCGAGCGTCCAGAAACGCGACGGCGCGCGCAGCAATTGCGACAACACCGAGCTTTCGAAGCCGCCCTGCGCGGAGAGCGTGAGCGTGGGAAAGTACGCCGCAATTTCCACGCCGATCTGTTCGTTCGCCGCCGCAGCCTTCCGTTCGGCCGATGCGATATCCGGCCGCCGTTCGAGAATCGCGGATGGCATCTGCGCGGGCACGGTCGGCGGCGTGGCATCGAGCGGCATCTGCGTCAGCGAGAAGGTCGAAGCCGCCTCGCCGATAAGCACGGCGATGGCATGCTCGTACTGCGCGCGCGCGACGCCGTTATCGATTGCCGATGCCTGCGCCGACTGCAACTGCGTCTGCGCCTGAATCACGTCCGAGCGCGCGACGATTCCTTGCCCATACTGATTCTGCGTGAGCTTGAGCGACTGCTGATAAGCGGCGACGGTATCGTCCAGAAGCCGTTGTTGCGCGTCGAGCGAGCGCAACTGGAAGTAGGTCTGCGCGAGGGTGCCTTGCGCGGACAGACGCGCGTTCGCGAGATCGGCTGCCGCGCCCTGCTGGCCGGCCTTCTGCGCCGATACCGTGCGGCTCACGCTGCCCCAGAGATCAGGCTCCCAAGTGGCATCGAGCGATGCGCTGAAGCTGTTGCCGACGGTGCTGGAACTGTTGCCGAACGTAGAGGTGCTCGTGGAACGCGTGCCGGCACCTTGCCCAGAGCGCGACCCCGAAGCCGACGCACCGATGGTCGGGAAATATGCCGCGCGCGCCTCGCCGACGAGCGCCCGCGCCTGCCGATAAGCCGCCGCATATTGCGCAACCGTCTGGTTCGACTGATTCAGCCGCGCTTCGAGGTCGTTGAGCGTTGCGTCGTCGTAAATGGTCCACCACGTTCCGCGATCGGTTTGATCGGCGGGCTGCGCGACTTTCCAGCCTTCGGGCGCTTCCTTATAGGACGCGGGCATTGCCGTGGACGGGCGCTGATAGTCGGGGCCGACCGCGCAACCGGCGAAGGACAACGCCAGCGTGGCCGCAAGCGCAGTGGCGGAAAGGCGCAGCGAGGATGAAACAGCGAGGCGAGACGGCATCTGCTTTCGAAATTCCTGTCGGCGGCGCTTCGTCCGATACGACGAATGCGACTGCCGAGATGGTAATGGAACGCTCGCGAAGCAGGTCGTGGGACTTGCGCGCGAGCGTCAGGCAGACGTTAGGGTAACGGCTTCGGCGTAAGGTGGGTGTTACGCGGCAGCGGAAATCGGTTACGACGCGTTACGCGCTTCAGGCGCCGCCTGCTCCGCCGCTACTGGAGCAAGCGCACGGCGCGGGAAGCAAGGTGCGGTTGGATGCACGCGCGGGCTTTTTAGTCTTGCGCCGCTGCCGATTCTCGAACCATCCCATGGCCAGCACGATGAACGAACCGCCCGGCATCAGGAACACGATCAGATACAACGCGAATTTCCACGAGTTCAGATTCGGCGGGACGAACTGACGGGATGCGTTGGCGATCGAGCTGCTGACTTGGCCGAAACGTCGGCCGGCGGTGCGGGCAAAGCGGGTCATCGAAGGGTCCTTGGGGCGTCGCGAACGACGCATCGGGCGATCAGAACATGGTCTCGGGTGGCGCATGTCGCGCGTAACTCGGTGCCTTAAATAATATTGACTATGCAAGTAGTTTTCAAGATACTACCGATTGCTTTTTTCGGAATGTTGCTTTTCCGGGACGTTGCATAGCTTTGCGCGTCGTCCCACGGACCGTCGAATGACCAGCGAACCGCTTTACGATCCGGCCACGATTCAACTCGACACCAGCCTCGGCTACTACCTTGCGAAGGCTCGCAACGTGTTGATCGCGCGAACTGACGAAGCGCTGCGGCCGCTCGATCTGACGTCGCAACAAATCGGCGTGCTGCTTTTCCTGGCAGCGGGTCGAGCGCGCACGCCGCTGGAACTGTCGCGCGAGATGTCTTACGACAGCGGTTCCATGACGCGCATGCTGGATCGGCTGGAGAAGAAGGGTTTCATCGGCCGCACGCGTAGCGACGCGGACCGGCGCATCGTCGAACTGAATCTGACGGACCGTGGCCGCGCCGCCGCCGCGCAACTGCCCGCGCTTGGCGCTGCGGTGCTGAACGAGCAGTTGGAAGGCTTCAGCCGCGCCGAACTCGATCTTCTGACGTCGATGCTAGCGCGCATCATCGGCAATTCGCCTGGTGCTGGCCGCGCAGGTTGCGTCGGATGCGTGGAAGACGCCGAGGAGTGACGAAGCAGCGGCAACGTAGCCGCCAAAAGCCGCGTATTTCGCTGTCTGGGCAGAGAATGCCGCGGCACGGACTTTCGAACGCATAAGAGAACAGATATGTCGACGACCGCGACTGCCGAACCCGCCACGCCCGCGCCGCGTCCGCTCACGGGCGGCATCCTCGCCTTGCTGACAATGGGCTTGGCGCTCGGCACCTTCATGGAAGTGCTCGACACATCCATCGCCAATGTCGCCGTGCCGACCATTTCAGGAAGTCTGGGCGTCGCGACGAGCGAAGGCACGTGGGTAATTTCCTCGTACTCGGTTGCATCCGCGATCGCCGTGCCGCTCACCGGCTGGCTCGCGCGCCGCGTCGGCGAAGTGAAACTGTTCACTATCTCCGTGCTGCTGTTTTCCGTGGCGTCGGCGCTTTGCGGCTTCGCGCATAACTTCGAATCGCTCATCGGTTTCCGGCTGCTGCAAGGCCTCGTATCCGGCCCCATGGTGCCGCTGTCGCAAACCATCCTCATGCGCAGCTATCCGCCGGAAAAACGCGGACTCGCGCTCGGTTTGTGGGCAATGACCGTCATCGTCGCGCCAATTTTCGGTCCCGTGATGGGCGGCTACATCACCGACAACTACACGTGGCCGTGGATCTTCTATATCAATGTGCCGATCGGCATCTTTTCGGCGGCGATTGCGTACTTTCTCCTGCGCGGACATGAGACCAAGACGACGCGACAGCGCATCGACGCCGTCGGGCTCAGTTTGCTCGTGATCGGCGTCGCGAGCCTGCAGATGATGCTCGATCTCGGCAAGGACCGCGACTGGTTCAACTCGACGTTCATCGTCACGCTGGCGCTCGTCGCGGCGGTATCGCTCGCGTTCATGTTCGCGTGGGAGGTGACGGAAAAAGAACCGGTGATCGACCTGTTGCTGTTCCGCGACCGCAATTTCGCAATGGGCGTGATGATCACTTCGCTGGGCTTTCTCGCGTTCTTCGGCTCGGTCGTGGTATTGCCGCTGTGGCTGCAAACCGTGCTTGGCTATACGCCGTGGCTCGCGGGTCTTGCAACCGCGCCGGTCGGCATACTCGCGCTCGTGCTCTCGCCGATGATCGGGCAAAACATGCATCGCATGAATCTGCGCGTGGTCGCGAGCTTCGCGTTTATCGTGTTTGCGTTCGTGTCGTACTGGAACTCGACCTTCACGCTCGATACGCCCTTTAGCCACATCATCTTTCCTCGTCTGATTCAGGGCATTGGCGTCGCGTGCTTCTTCGTACCGATGACGACCATCACGCTATCGAGCGTCTCCGACGAACGGCTCGCGGGCGCGGCGGGGCTGTCGAACTTTCTGCGGACCTTGTCGGGCGCGATAGGCACGGCGGTCAGCACGACCTTCTGGGAGAACGACATGATCCGCCATCATTCGGTGCTCACGGAGTCGGTGAGCGCCTATTCGCAAGGCACGACCGCTTATTCGGACCTTCTCTCGGGACTGGGGCTTTCAGGGCAGGCACTGACGGCGCAACTGGACCGCGTGGTGTCGGCGCAGGCGTACATGATGTCGACCAACGACTTCTTCCGCATTTCCTTCTATGCGTTTCTCGTGCTCGCCGCGATGGTCTGGCTGACGCGCCCGAGGAAAGGCGCGTCGGCGACGACGGGACACTGACGCCTATTGCGGCGTGAGCGGTTCGCCCGACTGGCCCGGCTGGCTGTCGAGATTGAGCGGTACAGGCTGCGGATTCGTCTGCACGGCTTGCGGCGTTGCGCTCACGGGGCGCGTCGCGCCATTGCGCACGAACTGCTTGAAGTCCGCGCCCGCTTGCCACGGACCCGGCTGGCAGCCGAGCGGACTGTCGCAATGCGCGGCGAAACCGATCGTGGCCGTGCCTTCGTTGCTCGGCGTCTTGGTGATCTGGTAAGCAAGCGCACGCTTGCCGCTCGACGGTCCTGCCGTCTGGATGATCGAATCCGTGATCGCCTGAAGCTTGTACTCCGAATGATTCGTCACCCAGACTTGCGCGCGCGCCCACCAGGCGTCGCATTCCAGCTTGCTCATGCAGGTGAGCGGCGCGGTGGCCTGCTCCATCGTCTGACTGCTGACCTGGCCTTCGCTCGTGCAGCTCGCGAGCAGAACCAGCGCTGCCGTCGCCGATGCGGCCTTCAGTAATTTGGTGCTCATTGCATCCCCGCTAGTCGATAAGTCCTTGATCATTTTGACTGATCCCGCCGGGCGGCGTGTCTGCGCGTTTCGGGTTGTTTCAAACACGCGTAACGCTTGCCGCGCGCACGAGGCGCGGGCAAGGTAAAACTACGCGCCGGTTCAGCGCGCGCCCGCCTTGTAGTCGCGATACGCGGTGACGAATTCGTCGAACGTTTCGGTTTGATTGCGTTCGATGTCGGCTTGCTCTTCCAGCGACTTCGCGGCAAGCGCGGCCATCTCGCCTGCTTCTTCGGGCGAAAGCGGACGCTCGCGGAAGAACTCCGCATGCTGGCGGCTCAAGTCGAGCGCGAAGGCATCGAACGATTGCTGCTTGTCGCGCATCGTCTGAAGCACGCGTGCCGAAGGCGTCAGCGATGCATCGCGAATGCGCGGCCGCAGTGCTTCGAGCACGCGCGTGGTGTCGTTCGTGCCGTCGAGTTGATCGAGGATCTTCGCAACCGGCGCAATGGCGTCGAACAATTCCTCGGCCCATTGCTGCATCGACACGGACGCGCCGTCGCGCGTGAGCGTCAGTCCTGGCTTGCGTCCTTCCTTCGATACCTTGGTGAAGTTGCCGTTCGCTTCGAGATTCGCTTCGCGCGAGAGCAGCGGGCTGTCTTCGAGCGCGCAGTAAAGCAGATAGGCGTCGAGAAAGCGCGAAGTGGCGAGGGAAATGCCGGTCGGCTCGAACGGATCGATATCCAGACAACGCACTTCGATGTACTGCACGCCGCGATCGGCCAGCGCATGCAGCGGACGCTCGCCCGAACGCGTGACGCGCTTAGGCCGAATGGTCGAGTAGAACTCGTTTTCGATCTGCAATACGTTGGTGTTGATCTGCACCCACTCGCCGTTACGCTGCGTGCCGATGGCCTGATAAAGCGCATATGGCTGGCTCACGGCGTTCGCGAGCACGTCGACATACGCGGCGAGATTGTCGTAACTCGGCAATAAATCCGCCTGCGCGGGGTTGTTCGTGTAGCCCAGATCGCTCATGCGCAGACTGGTGGCGTGCGGCAGATAGAACGTGTCCGCGTCGAGCGCTTCCAGGCTATGCGCCTTGCCTTCGATAAAGCGCCGGTTCAGCACGGGCGATGCGCCGAACAAATACATCAGCAGCCAGTTCGTGCGCCTGAAATTGCGGATGAGCGCGAAATAACGCTCCGACTGGAAGTCTTTCGCCGAGAGCGTGCTCGACGGATCGAGCGCTTGCCACGCGCGCCAGACGTTTTCGTCGAGCGAATAGTTGTAGTGGATGCCCGCGATACATTGCATCGTGCGGCCGTAGCGCAGCGCCAGCCCGCGCCGGTACACGTGCTTGAGCGTACCGATGTTCGACGTGCCGTAAAACCCGAGCGGAATGTCGTCTTCTGGCGGCAGCGAACAGGGCATCGAATCGTTCCACAGCAACTCGTCGCCGAGATGCGCGTAGGCGAAACGATGCAGCAGATCGAGACGATCGAGCGTCAGCGTGATATCCGTTTCCGCCGGCGTGATGAGTTCGACGAGCGCTTCCGAATAGTCGGTCGTGATGAGCGGATGCGTCAGCGCCGAGCCGAACGAACGCGGATGTGGCGTCGTCGCGAGCTTGCCTTCGGGCGTCACGCGCAGGCTTTCTTTCTCGATGCCGCGCAAGCCTTGACGCAACGCGTTGGCGTGCGGTCCGGACGCGAGCGCGGCGAGCCGGCGCTGATAGGCGCCGGCCTTGGGGTGAGCGGATTGCTGGTTTGCCATTGAAGCCGTTGAGCGAGGAGCGCAGGTGTTTCGCGCCCGGTCTTATTTTCGGGTAGCGGGCACTTTAACATCTCGGTGTTCGACGTGCTTGGGCCCAATGGCGGCGGGCGTTAGCGGGGATTTCCGGGGTTTGCGAGGGCCGCGCTCAGGACTTCGCGTCCCTTTGCGCGCGTTCGGTATCGAGCAAGGCCTCCTTGCGCGTCACGCCCCAGCGATACCCCGTGATCGCGCCGTCCTTGCCAATCACGCGATGGCAGGGAATCGCGAGCGCCACCGGATTCGACGCGCACGCGTTCGCCACCGCCCGCACCGCGCGCGGCGCGCCGAGCGCTTCGGCGATCTCGGAATAGGTGCGCGTCTGCCCGTAGGGAATGTTGCGCAACGCTTCCCAGACGCGCCCTTGAAACGCCGTCGCGCCGATGTCGAGCGGCAAATCGAAACGTTCGCGCGTGCCCTGCACGTAGGCCAGAACTTGCGCGACGAACGGCTCCAGTCGCGTGGCATCCTCGATTCGCTCGGCCATGGCGAATTCCACCGCCAATTGATCGATGAGTGCGCGGCCATCGTCGCCGAAAGCGATCTTGCAGATGCCCTTGTCGGTTGCCGCGACCAACACGACGCCGAGCGGCGTGTCGGCCGTCGTATAGCGCACGGTCGAGCCCGCGCCACGGCGCTTGTAGGCCGATGGCGTCATACCGAGTTCGGCGGGAACGGCGTCGTACAGACGCGAAGGCGAGCCGAAACCGGCGTCGTTGGTCGCACGGGTGACGTCCTGGCCGTGTTGCAACGCTTCACGCAGCACGCCCGCGCGCCTCGCCGCCTGATACTGCCGCGGCGATACGCCGACGATGCGCGAAAACAAGCGCTGCAAATGAAACGGGCTGACGTGCACGGCGTCGCTCAGTTGCGCGAGCGTCAGGCGCCGCTGCGGATCGGCGTCGAGTACCTTGCACGCGCGCTCGACAATCGCGAGTTCGCGCGGCAGGCCGGTCGGCTGGCAACGCTTGCATGGCCGATAACCCGCCTCGGCGGCGGCATCCGTCGTCTGGAAGAACTCGACGTTCTCCCGTCGCGGCGCCCGCGACGCGCACGACGGACGGCAGAATACGCCCGTGGTGCGCACCGCGAAGAAAAATGCGCCGTCAGCGCGCGCGTCGCGATCGACCACGGCTTGCCAGCGGCCGGCGTCGGTATCGAAATCAGGGACGATATGAAAGGTTTCCGCGATGTTCATGGCTGCTCCAGTGGAAGGGCGTGAATCCACTGTAAGGCCCTGTGAGAAAGGTTACGCGCCGTTTCTTGCGCTGTCATCGCGCGCCGCGTCCAGCAATTTCAGAATTGTGACGCACAGATGCCACACTTCGGCGCCATAGGGGTTTTTACTAAAAAAACTATTGCGTCGCATCAAGTGGCTGTGTAGTATTGGAACTGTCTCCTCCATGTCTCCTCCTGATATGGATTCAGCCCGCCAACTAGGCGGGCTTTTTTTCGTCTGTCGTATTTGGCGATGCCGCGCGCCGCATGGCTTTCGGGCGTAAAAAAACCGGGCGTCTGAAGCTCGCCCGGTTCGTTTTCACCGAGTTACATCACAGCACGTAGCGAGAAAGATCCTCGTCCTGCGCCACGTCGTTCAGTGCGCGATCCACATACGCCGCGTCGATTCGCACCGGCGTGCCCGCGTGGTTCCCCGCCGCGAACGACACTTCCTCCAGCAACTTTTCGATCACCGTGTAAAGCCGCCGCGCGCCGATGTTCTCCGTCTTCTCGTTCACCGAGAACGCGACTTCGGCGAGACGCCGGATGCCGTCATCAGCGAAATCGAGTTCCACGCCTTCGGTCGCGAGCAGCGCCTTGTATTGCTTGACGAGACTTGCATCGGTGGAATTCAGGATCGACTCGAAGTCCTGCACGGACAACGAATCCAGCTCGACGCGAATGGGAAAACGCCCTTGCAGTTCGGGAATCAGATCGCTTGGCTTGGCTAGGTGAAACGCGCCACTCGCGATGAACAGAATGTGATCTGTCTTGATCATCCCGTATTTCGTGTTGATGGTCGTGCCTTCGACGAGCGGCAGCAGATCGCGCTGCACGCCTGCGCGCGACACTTCCGCGCCGCCGGTTTCGCTGCGCGACGCGATCTTGTCGATCTCGTCCAGAAACACGATGCCGTTTTGCTCGACGTTCTGCACCGCGCGGCTCTTGACCTCTTCGTCGTTGAGCATCTTGCCGGCTTCCTCGTCGGTGAGCAACTTGAGCGCTTCCTTCACCTTCACCTTGCGGCGCGTCTTCTTGCCGCCGCCGATGTTCGCGAACATCGAACGAATCTGCTCGGTCATGTCTTCCATGCCCGGCGGACCCATGATGTCCATGCCGACTTGCGGCTGTTCGACATCGAGTTCGATTTCCTTGTCGTCGAGCGCGCCTTCGCGCAGCCGTTTGCGGAAGGTCTGACGCGTGACGTTGTTGCTGTCCTCGGCCGATTCCGCCGCGCTCGACGCGCCGAAGCCAACCGGCCGCGCGCTCGGCAGCAGAATATCGAGAATGCGGTCTTCGGCGCGATCCTCGGCTTTCGTGCGGACTTTCTTCATCTCGGATTCGCGCGTCTGCTTCACCGAAATCTCGATCAGATCGCGCACGATGCTGTCCACGTCGCGGCCGACGTAGCCCACTTCGGTGAACTTGGTCGCTTCGATCTTGATGAACGGCGCGTCCGCGAGCTTCGCGAGACGTCGCGCGATCTCGGTCTTGCCGACGCCCGTCGGCCCGATCATCAAAATGTTCTTCGGCGTGATTTCCTGACGCAGCGGCTCGGCGACTTGCTGACGGCGCCAGCGATTGCGCAGCGCGACCGCGACCGCTTTCTTCGCGCGGCCCTGGCCGATAATGTGTTTGTCGAGTTCCGAGACGATTTCGGCGGGAGTCATGGTGGTCATCGTTGGTCCTTTGCGCGCGTGCGCTTACTCGATCGTCTCGATGACGCGATTGTGATTGGTGTAGATGCACATGTCGCCGGCGATGGTCAGCGCCTTCTCGACGATTTCGCGCGGAGAGAGTTCGGTGTTTTCGGCGAGCGCCTGTGCCGCGGCTTGCGCGTACGCGCCGCCCGAGCCGATGGCGCAGATGCCGTTTTCGGGATCGAGCACGTCGCCGTTGCCGGTGATGACAAGCGTGGCTTGCGCGTCGGCGGCAATCAGCATGGCTTCGAGACGTCGCAGCATGCGGTCGGTGCGCCAGTCCTTGGCGAGTTCGACGGCTGCGCGCGTGAGATTGCCCTGATGCTTTTCCAGCTTGGCTTCGAAGCGGTCGAGCAGTGAGAACGCGTCGGCCGTGCCGCCGGCGAAGCCGACCAGCACCTTGCCGCCATAGATACGGCGCACTTTCTTCGCGCCGCCTTTCATGACGATATTGCCGAGCGTCACCTGACCATCGCCGCCCAACGCGACTTTGCCGCCGCTTCGCACGGAGACGATGGTCGTGCCGTGAAATTGTTCCATGTGCGTTCCTTGAGAAAACGAAGGACGCGGGCGGCTCGATCTAAAGAACCGCCACGCAGTCGAGAATTCGATGGAGTGCACGGCGCGGGGTTCCGCCCGACTCGAAAAGACGAGCGTCCGGCGCCGCGCACGCGCCGTCGTCGTGAACGGGCGCGTCGGATTCATTTTAGGGCGATGGGGAATTTATCAAGACACGCAATGCGCAGGACGCGCCGCGCAAACAAAAAGGCACACGCGGATGCGTGTGCCTTGCGTGTACCGGAGCGTTCGAACACGCGAATTTCGCGGCGGCGTCTTCCCCGTGGCGGGCGGCCCCGCGACGTTCGCCGAGAGAGACGCGCTTCAGTCGCCGAACAGCTTCTGACGCAGTTCGCGGCGTTCCTGTGCCTCGAGCGAGAGCGTGGCGGTCGGGCGCGCGATGAGACGCGGAATGCCGATCGGCTCGCCGGTTTCCTCGCACCAGCCGTAATCGCCGGACTCGATGCGCGCGAGCGACTGCTGCACTTTCTTCAGGAGCTTGCGTTCGCGGTCACGCGTGCGCAGTTCCAGTGCATGCTCTTCCTCGATGGTCGCGCGATCCGCCGGGTCCGGCACGATCACCGTTTCCCGCAGGTTCTCGGTCGTCTGTCCGGCATTCTTGAGAATGTCGGCTTGCAACTGTTCGAGCCGGTTCTTGAAGAAGGCGAGCTGTTCCTCGTTCATGTAGTCCTTCTCGCTCATCTTCAGGATTTCGGCTTCGGTCAAGAGTTTCGTTGTCATCTGCTTGCTTCTTCAATGTAAGGCGAAGTCTTCCGCAACGCCCCGACTACATTACCCGCATGCAGCGTCATGGCATCACGCGACACGTCGATGCGGGGCCGAACTCCTCTGGAAACCGATTACGGATGTGTCCGGTACGCGGGGCATTTTTTCGCATGTCCGCGGGCCGGGCCTTCCTGCGTTGTTTCGATTCGCCTTCCCCCGCTAAATCGAGATAACGCAAAACAGGCCATCCCTTCTCCTGACATCCGACAGCGTAAGGCTCAGATGTGACTTCAAGCCATGCGCCAAACGGATTTGCCCTTCTCCAGTGGGGCTGTATTGTAACTGAACCGCAATTTCCGACGACAACGAGAAAACCCTGTCAATTTATGTCGGAATTTCAAAAATATAACGCGTGGACGTACAAAAAGCGATGCTGCTTCGTGGTCGCGACTACACACGCCGCACGAAAGTCACGCTACGAAAAACGCCGCGCGCGATAGGCCGCGGCGGCGTTTCCAGCTTTTCGCGCACGCTTCCGGAAGACGGGAACCGCGGCTATCAAGCGATATGCATGCCAATCTATTTGACGAGGCAGGCGTCGAGGCCGTCGAAAATCAGATCCTTCGGCAACTCGATACCGATGAACACCATCTTGCTGTTCTTCTTCTCGATCGGCATCCACTTGCTGGCGAGGTCGCTGCCCATCATCTGATGCACGCCCTGGAACACGACCTTGCGATCCACGCCCTTCATATAGAGCACGCCCTTGTAGCGCAACAGACGCTCGCCGTAGATCTGCAAGATGCCGCCCAGGAAGTCTTCGAGGCGGTTCGGATCGAACGGCTTGTCGCTGCGATACACGAACGACTTGATCTTGTCGTCGTGATGCGCGTGATGGTGATGATGATGCTCATGGTCGTGGCTATGATCGTGACCGCAAGTGGCGTGATCGTGGTCGTCGCCGTGATCGTGCGCGTGGTCATGGCCGTGATCGTGGTCGTGGTCGTCTTCCGCGAGGAAATCCGGGTCGATCTCGAGCTTCGAATTCAGATTGAAGCCGCGCAGGTCGAAGATTTCCTTGATGTCCGCATCGCCGAAATTGACGACGCGAATGGCCGCGCGCGGGTTCATGTGCAGCAGGCGATGCTTGAGCGCTTCGAGCGCGGCGGCATCGACGAGATCGGACTTGGTGATGAACAGGCGGTCCGCGAAACCGACCTGACGCTGCACCACTTCGTGCTGGTCGAGCTGCGCGTTCGCGTGTTTTGCATCGACGAGGGTGATGATCGCGTCGAGCAGGAATTCGTCGGCGACGGTGTTGTCCATGAAGAACGTCTGCGCCACGGGGCCCGGATTCGCGAGACCCGTCGTTTCGATCACCACGCGGTCGAAATCGAGCGTCCCCGCCTTCTTGCGGTTAGCGAGGTCTTCCAGCGCGCGCGCCAGATCGCCGCGAATCGTGCAGCAGATGCAGCCGTTGCTCATCTGGATGATCTGCTCGTTCGTTTCCTGCACGAGGATTTCGTTGTCGATGTTCTCTTCGCCGAACTCGTTCTCGATCACGGCGATCTTCATGCCGTGCTGCTCGTTCAAAATGCGCTTGAGCAGCGTGGTTTTGCCGCTACCCAGAAAGCCGGTCAGGATGGTTACGGGAATCATGGTGTCGCCTGTGTCCTTGTCTGTGTTCGGGGATTGCGCGGGCCGCGGCAGGCGCAATGAGTCGAATATTGAAACATATTTGCCGAACCGGTGCTCCGTGCGACCCGGTTACGTGGCCGCTAGATAAGGGCGCTCACGCAATTTGCAACAGCAGCCCTTTCAGGTATTCGCCTTCGGGAAAAGCCGTCAGCAAAGGGTGATCGACGCCCGCGCCGAGCCGCTTGAGGATGCGCGCATCGACACGCGCGTCCGACGCCGCACCCGCGACGATCTTCTGGAAGAGGTCCGAATCGATCGCGCCGGAACACGAATACGTGAAGAGCAGCCCGCCCGGACGCAGCAGCTTGAAACCGCTGAGGTTGATGTCCTTGTAAGCGCGCGCGGCGCGCTCGACGCTTTCCTTCGACGGCGCGAACTTCGGCGGATCGAGCACGATCAGGTCGAAGCGCCGGCCTTCGTCGTAAAGACGGCGCAAGGTCTTGAACGCGTCGGCGTCGAGCCATTCGGCGCGTTCGGCGTCGAAGCCGTTTGCCGTGACGTTGGCGCGCGCCAGGGCGAGCGCGTCGCCGGACGAATCGACGGACACCACGCGCGTGGCGCCGCCCTTGAGCGCCGCGAGCGAAAAGCCGCCCGTGTAGCAAAAGCAGTTGAGCACTTCGCGGCCTTCCGCGTTTTGCTGAACCAGCACGCGGTTGTCGCGCTGATCGACATAGAAGCCTGTCTTGTGGCCGTGCATGACATCGACGTGATAGCGCACGCCGCATTCGTTCGTGATGAGCGTCTCGGGCGGCGCGTCGCCGGCGAGCACGCCGGTGGTTTGCTCGAGCCCTTCCTTCTGGCGAATCGACACATCCGAGCGTTCGTAGACGTTCGGACAGCCGGTGGCGTCGATTAGCGCCTGCACGATCGCCTCTTTCCAAGCTTCGACGCCCGTTGCCATGAACTGGCAAACGAGTTGCGCGCGCGCGCCTTCGTCGGCGACGTAGTAATCGACGATCAAGCCGGGCAAGCCGTCCGCTTCACCGAAAATGAGACGCGTGGCGCCGGTATCGCGCACCATCGTCTGCCGATGCGCGACCGCGCGCTGCACGCGACGCTTGAAGAACGCGTGATCGACCGGTTCGGCTTCGTCGAAAGACCAGACGCGCGCGCGAATCTGCGAATGCGGGCTATACGACGCGCGCGCCAAAAAGCGGCCGTCGGCCGCGCGCACGGCGACGGTCGCGCCAGGCGCGGGATTGCCGTCGATCCGCGCGATGGCGTTGGCGTAAATCCACGGATGGCGGCGAACGAGCGACCTGTCCTTCGCCGGTTTGAGCGTGATGGTATGCATGAGAATGTCAGGCGCGGGCGCTCATGCAAGCGCCCGCAGGTTAATCGCGCTTCTTCGCGCGCGGGTGCGCTGAATCGTAGACGCGAGCGAGATGCTGAAAATCCAGCGATGTATAGACCTGCGTGGCCGTGATGCTCGCGTGACCGAGCAACTCCTGCACGGCGCGCAGGTCGCCGCTCGATTGCAGAACATGCGTGGCGAACGAATGCCGCAACACGTGCGGATGTACGTTCGACGGAATGCCCGCGAGGAGCGCCATGCGCTTCACGCGCTCGCGCACCACGCCGGGCGCCATGCGGTTGCCGCGCACCGAAATGAAGAGCGCGTGCGGGTCGTGCTTGACGAATTCGCCGCGTACCGCGATCCACGCGCGCAAGGCATCGACTGCCTTGCGTCCGACCGGAACCGAACGCCGCCGGTTGCCCTTGCCGAGCACCGTCACTTCCTCGTGCGCGAGATTGAGCCAGCCTTGCGAGCGGTATTCGGCGGTCTCGACGAAATGCACGTCCAGCCCGACCAGTTCGGCGAGCCGCAAGCCGGACGAGTAGAAGAGTTCGAGGATCGCGTGATCGCGCGCGGCTTCGGTTGTGCCGGCCTGGGGCGCGTCCATGAGCGCCATGGCGTCATCGACGGAAAGCGCCTTCGGCAAGCTCTTCTCGCGCTTGGGCGCGCGAATGGTCGCCACCGGATTCGCGGGCATGTCGACTTGCTGCGCGAACCATCGATAAAACGCCCGCCACGCCGACAGCCGATGCGCGATGGAGCGCGACGACAGCCCCGCCGAATGCGCCCTGACCACCGCGCCGCGCATATCGAGCGCGGTCAGCGATTCGAGCGGACGGTCTTTGGCGAGCGCGCGCAGTTCGCTCAGTTCGTACGTGTAGCCGCGCAAAGTGTGTTCGGACAGACGCCGCTCGTGTTCGAGCATCGAAAGATACGTGGCGATGGCTTCGGCGGCGTCCATGGCGATCTCAGTAAGGCATCAGACGGCTCAAAGCCGCGCTGGCCAATGCGCCGATCTGCGTGAGGAAGTCGGTCGCCATGCCGTCGTGAAAGCGGCGCGGATCGGGCGAGCCCATGACGAGCAGGCCGAAGGTGGGCGCATCCGGACCGGCTTGCGGATCGCGCAGGGCGATCAGCGAGATCGATTCGATCTTGCGCTGCGCGGCGCCTTCTCCGGCAACGGTCGTAGCCGACGCCGAGTTCGGCGCGCCAAGCCACTGCGCCGCCGCGAAGCCGCTGTTCGCGCCGCAATACGGCACTTCCAGATTGTTCGCGAAGATGCGCACTTCCTCGCCGACCTGACGCGCGAAGTCGGCCTGGCGATACCCTTCGTCGACATCCCAGACGCGCAGCGCGGCGTGCGGAACGTCGAAGACTTCGCACAGGCCGCGACTGATGGTCGAGGGCAACGCGTATGGATCGCGCTGCGCGATCACGCGCACGGTCCAGCGGTTGAACTTCGTCGAGATGCTGTCGTTTTCGTGGCCGTAGCGCAGCAGTTCGGCGAGGCGCCGTTCGAGTTGCTTGTTCTTGTCGCGCAGCATTTCCATCTGGCGTTCCTGCAGCGACACGGCGGATTTGCCATGCGGATTGGACAACCGGATCGTGCCGAGCAGTTCAGCGTGCTCGGTGAAGAAATCGGGGTTGTCGAGCAGATAATCGGCGACTTCGCGTGGATTCATGGTCGATGGTCGTAATGATGCGATGCGTATGCAAACTCAGCCGGCGATGCGGTCGAGGTCGATCTCGCCTTCGAAAACCGTCGCGGCGGGTCCGGCCATGAAAAGCGGCGCGGATTCGTCGCGTGCGCCGTCCCAGCCGATGGTGAGCGTGCCGCCGTGCGTCTCGACGCGCACCGGCGTGTCGAGCATGCCGCGCCGGATGCCTGCCGCCACCGCCGCGCACGCGCCCGTGCCGCACGCGAGCGTTTCGCCCGCGCCGCGTTCGTAGACGCGCAGCTTGACCGAATGACGATCGACGATCTGCATGAAGCCCGCGTTGACGCGCTTCGGAAAGCGCGCGTGACGCTCGATCAGCGGACCTTCGACGAGCACGGGATACGCTTCCACGTCATCCACGATCTGCACGGCGTGCGGATTGCCCATCGAGACGACGGAAATCCAGCGCGGTTCATTCGCGTAGCCGTTCAGATCGAGCGGCCAGAGCGTGTCGTTGCCTTCGTTGCGGCCTTCCAGACCGTGCGCGTCGAAAGGCACTTCGGGCGCATGAAACACCGGCGTACTCATGTCGACCGTCACTTCGCCATTGGCTTGCATGGTCAGCGTGATGACGCCGTTTTGCACCTGCACGCGCACGGTGGCGGCGTCGGTCAGCTTGCGGTCGCGCACGAACTTCACGAAGCAGCGCGCGCCGTTGCCGCAATGTTCGACCTCGCCGCCGTCGCAATTGAAGATGCGGTATTTGAAATCGACGCCCTCGATGGTCGGCTTTTCCACCAGCAGCAACTGGTCCGCGCCCACGCCGAAATGACGGTCGGCGAGCGCACGCACTTGCTGCGCGCTCAGATCGAGCGCCTGCGTGTAGCCGTCGAGCACGACGAAGTCGTTGCCCGCGCCTTGCATCTTGGTGAATTTGAGTTTCATGGCGCTATTGTATGTGAGCCTCACCGTCACGTTTCATGACGTTTCGCGACGATCTGCGCCACCACGGCGCCATGCGCGCTCAATAGAAGCCCGGCTCGCCCGGCGGACGCGTTTTGAAACGCTTGTGCACCCAGTAATACTGCTCCGGTATGTGCGGAATCTGCTCTTCGAGGAACTCGTTCATGCGGCGCGCGTCGGCTTCGTCGTCGCCAGTGGGGTAGTTCTGCCACGGCTCGAAAATCTTCAGCCGATATCCCTTGTAGTTCGGCAGCACCTCGCCGATGAACGGCACCACTTGCGCCTTGCCCGCTTTCGCCAGCCGGCCGACGGCCGTCAACGTACACGCCTGAATGCCGAAGAACGGCACGAAGGTGGAATTGCGCATGCCGTAGTCCATGTCCGCGCCGAGCATTACCGGTTTGCGGTCGCGCAGCCAGCGCAGCACGATACGCGCGCTGTCCGCACGGCTCGCCATGTCCGCGCCGAAGCGGGCGCGCTGCGCTTTCGCGATTTCCTCGACCTGCGGATTCGAGAACGGTTGATACAGCGACCCGCATTGCCGATGCAGCGAGTAGTTCAGAAAGATCGATCCCGCCTCGATGCCGACGAAATGCAGGCCGAGAAAGAGCGTGGGCGGCAGGTTCGGGTCGGAGAGATCGACGGCGCTGTCCACCTCGATCAGTTTTTCGAGTTTCTTGGCCGAGCCGAACCACTGCACGCTGCGCTCCACATAGCTGCGGATGGCGTGGCGGAAATGCTGCTGCGCGACTTCCTCGCGGCGCTCGGGCGACCAGTCCGGAAAGCAGAGCGCGAGGTTCGTATGTACGATGCGCTTGCGTCTGCTCGGGATCTGATAGAGCAGCCAGCCGAGTCCGTCGCCGAAACGTGCCGTGATGCCGTAAGGGATGAGCGCCAGAAACTTGAGAAAGCCGAAGGCGAGCGCCACGCCAATGCGCCCTAACATGAGGTGCTCCAGCGAACAGACGGAGGTGAACTATGGACAGAAGATTGTTTCGGGACGAATGGGGACAAGCGTTCGGCTCAGTAAAAACACGGGAAACCGGTATAATAAGACCTTCGCCGAGTTAATGGACAACTTGCGGGGCGAAGCCGGCCGGCCTTCATGCAATCTGTGGAGAAGGGCTGGAGTTTAATGACATCCGCTAAAGCGTCGCCGCTTCAGACTCCGAACGAAGTCGGCTACGTGAGCAAACCACAACGTACTTTAATTGGAGTCTGAAGCGTGTCGAACGACTATCTGTTTACATCCGAATCCGTTTCCGAAGGCCACCCGGACAAGGTCGCCGATCAAATCTCCGACGCCATCCTCGACGCAATCCTGAGTCAGGACAAATACTCGCGCGTCGCAGCGGAAACGCTCTGTAACACCGGCCTCGTCGTCCTCGCGGGCGAAATCACCACGACGGCCAATGTCGACTACATCCAGGTTGCGCGCGACACCATCAAACGCATTGGCTACGACAACACCGACTACGGTATCGACTATCGCGGCTGCGCGGTGCTCGTCGCTTACGACAAGCAGTCGCCGGATATCGCGCAAGGCGTGAACAAGGCGCACGACAACAACCTCGATCAAGGCGCGGGCGACCAGGGCCTGATGTTCGGCTACGCATGCGACGAAACGCCCGAACTCATGCCGCTGCCTATCCACCTTTCGCATCGTCTGGTCGAGCGTCAGGCGAACCTGCGTCGCGACGGCCGTCTGCCGTGGCTACGTCCGGACGCGAAGTCGCAAGTCACCGTGCGTTATGTCGATGGCCGTCCGCATTCCATCGACACCGTCGTGCTTTCCACGCAGCACGCACCGGACATCGATCTCTCGGACCTGCGCGAAGCCGTGATCGAGGAAGTCATCAAGCCGACGTTGCCGGCGGATCTCATCAAGGGCGACATCAAGTTCCTGGTGAATCCCACGGGCCGCTTCGTCATCGGCGGTCCGCAAGGCGACTGCGGTCTGACGGGCCGCAAGATTATCGTGGATACCTACGGCGGCGCGGCCCCTCACGGCGGCGGCGCGTTTTCGGGTAAGGACCCGTCCAAGGTCGACCGCTCGGCTGCCTACGCCGGCCGCTATGTCGCGAAGAACATCGTGGCAGCGGGCCTGGCCTCGCGTTGCCTGATTCAGGTGTCGTACGCTATTGGTGTGGCGCGCCCGACTTCGGTCATGGTCAACACGTTCGGCACGGGCCGCGTGTCGGATGCCGAGATCACGAAGCTCGTGCTCGAACACTTCGACCTGCGTCCGAAGGGCATCATTCAGATGCTGGATCTGCTGCGTCCGATCTACGAGAAGTCGGCGGCTTATGGCCACTTCGGCCGCGAAGAGCCGGAATTCACGTGGGAAGCCACCGACAAGGCTCTCACGCTCGCGGAAGCCGCGGGCACGGAACCGGTTGCGAGCGTCGCATAAAGCGTCGTATTGGTTCGGCAGGCAAAACGAAAACCGGCAAGCATCGCGCTTGCCGGTTTTTTTGTGCGTCGCTTTTATCGAAGCGCGCCGCGCGGGCCTTCAGCGTGCCGCGAATGCATACCAACCCGCGCTGCTAGCGGAAATACGTCGCGGACGGCGGCTCGTGTGGGCCGCCGCCTGAGGCTTCGGCAGTGCGGGCGCGCGGGCTTGCATCGGACGGCGCAGCAGCGCTCTCAACGACACCTTGCGCGATGCCGTGCGCGCCCGAAGATTGAAGAAGAAGCCGCGAAACCACGAGCGAATGCCAACGACCGGATGCACGTGCATGAGCTGTTCCGCGAGCGCCTGAGTGCGCGCGGAATGGTGGCGCAGTGCGCGAACCACGCCGCGTCGAGCCGGGCGCGCGGCGTGTGAAGCAACTCGGGTCAGGCCGGAAGCGATTCGGTGGTTCATATCGGGAAGAGTCGGTTGCATGGAGGCAACTCGACGATAGTCGTCTCAAAAATAGCGATCAACGGATTCGATCCAACGAGCCTGCGGAAGTTGCACCGAATTGATGCAGGCAATGTACAGGACCATTATTACTCCGGTAAGTCCGCGTTTTCCCTGCTGAATGCCGGACGAAACGCCGGTCGCGCCGTTAAAGCGCAGGCCGAACGGGCTTTAGCCGCGCGTGAGATTTACAATCGTGCTATTCGCCCGGATGCCGGGTATTGCGATGGTTGAATGAAGTCACGTGAAGCCGTCGAGGTAAGAACTGAAATGTCCGAACACAATCCGCTTCAATCGAAATCAGAACAAGTGCGCGAATTGCGCGAGACGGGCTTCGTCGTCGTCAAGGGGCTGGTGCCTAAAGCGCGCTGCCAAGCGTTACGCGAAGTTGCGCGCCGCCAGTTGGCGGAGGCGGCGACGCCGCTCGAATTCGAAGCCGATCTGAAATACCCCGGCGCGCCCGATTCCCGGGACGCGCCCGGCGGACACACCGTGCGCCGTCTGCTTGACGCCTACGTGCGTGATCCGCTCTTCGCCGAGTTCGCGACATCGCCCGAGATTCGCGGCTGGATGGAGTTGTACTTCGGCGAGACGCCGTACCTTTCGCGTGCGCATCACAACTGCGTGATGACGAAGCATCCCGCTTACGGCAGCCTCACCGGCTGGCATCGCGACGTGCGTTACTGGGGCTTCGAGCGCGACGATCTGGTTTCGACATGGCTCGCAATCGGCGATGAAACCGTCGACAACGGCGCGCTCTGGTTCGTGCCGGGCTCGCACAAGCTGCCGTTCACGTCCGACCGCTTCGATGAAGCGAAATTCTTCCGCTCCGACCTGCCCGAAAACGCCGCGCTGATCCGCACGGCGGTTTCGCCCGCGCTCGAACCTGGCGATGTCGTGTTCTTCCACTGCAATACGCTGCACTCGGCGGGCAAAAACCTCAGCGATAAGGTGAAGTTCTCGCTCGTCTACACGTATCACGGTGCGAGCAACGTGCCGTTGCCAGGCACGCGGTCGGCCGCGAAACCGGAAGTGCCGCTCGTCTGAGCGCGTTTTGCGTTTTATCGGCGGGATGACGGCAGCGCAAGGCCGATCATTCCCGCGAGCGTGGCCACGACGCCGCCCGCGAGCAGCCAGATAGTCTTGTTCGTGGGCGAACCGGTGAAAAAGCGCGATACGTCGTTACTCAACGAATGAAACGACTGGCCGCCGAAATAAAGCAGCACGATGCCGCCGACAATCAACGCAACGGAAATCGCTCGGGTCATGGGCCAGTCTCGCGGAAGGTAAGGCGCGACAGGTTATTCAATCTTCCCGCTCGCGTCCAGTCGTCCCGGTTTCAGGTGATCTGCTCGCGCGTCAGCGGCTGAATCTTGCGCAGCAATTCGGCCTGTACGCTCGCGTGATCGCTTGCGCGCGTCCATGCGCCCACGTTGAACTTGACGCCGGTGTCGGTGTAATCCGTTACCGCGATCCACGGCGCGGACGGCGCTTCCTGCACGATACGCGGATCTTCGCTCACGAGCCGGCGCAATTCCTCGAGCACATGTTCGACCTTCTGACCGTGCGCCACTTGAAAGTTGAGCACCACGCGGCGGCGTTCGTTCGCGCTGTAGTTGGTGATGGGATTCGCCCAGATCGTGCTGTTCGGCACGAACATGACGATGCCGTCGGCCTTGGTGAGGCGCGTGGTGAAGAGACCGATCTCGTTCACGGTTCCGGCCGTGGTGCCGACGCCCTCGATGTAATCGCCCACGCGGAACGGGCGCAGCAACAACAGCATCAGTCCCGCCGCGATGTTCTGCAGCGTGCCCTGCAACGCCAGGCCAATAGCCAGTCCGGCCGCGCCGAGCACGGTCAGGATACTCGCCGCCGCGATGCCGAACTTGCCGAGCGCGGCCACGATGGCGACTACGCGAATGGCCCACATCGCCACGCTGGCGAGCACCGGCGTGAGCGTGGCGTCGATATGCGTGCGCCCGAGCGTGCGCCGCAGCGCGTTGGCGACGAAGTTCGAAATCCACCATCCGACGGCGAGGATCAGGATCGCCATGAGGAAGTCGATGCCATACGTCACGGCAAGGGCTAACAGGGAATCGTAGGCAGGGCGCAGCTTATCGATAGAGTTCATCGGTCAGATTCCTTCATTTGGGATTTGCATTGGTCTGGCGTCGGACCAGAACGTTCCCGCGTAGGCCGTCTGGACGAGGGTCGTACGGCTTGCGGCGGATTGGCTTAACATTGTCGGCCTCGACCGGCGGAGCGGCGAGCACGTGCCGCACAACGCCCGAACGCAGTCCCCGAAACCGATTCAGTCAACCAGCACGCAAAGGGAATTCGATATGGCATACGAAGCAGCTTCCGAGCGTTATACGCAGATGCAATACCGCACGTGCGGCAAGAGCGGATTGAAACTTCCTGCGTTGTCTCTTGGTCTGTGGCACAACTTCGGCGATACCACGCCCATCTCGACGCAACGCGAAATTCTGCGCACGGCATTCGATCTCGGCGTCACGCACTTCGATCTCGCCAACAACTACGGCCCGCCGTATGGCAGCGCGGAAACGAACTTCGGCCGGATCTTCAAGGACGACTTCCGGCCGTATCGCGATGAGCTGCTGATTTCGTCGAAGGCCGGCTGGGACATGTGGCCGGGACCTTACGGCAACGGCGGCGGTTCGCGCAAGTATGTGCTCGCGAGTCTGGATCAAAGCCTGAAGCGCATGGGCCTCGATTACGTCGACATTTTCTACTCGCATCGTTTCGATGCGGACACGCCGCTCGAAGAAACCGCTGGGGCGCTCGCAACCGCCGTTCATTCGGGCAAGGCGCTGTATGTCGGCATTTCGTCGTATTCGGCGTCGAAGACGCGCGAAATGGCGCGCTTGCTGGCCGAGCACAAGGTGCCGCTCTTGATCCATCAGCCGTCGTACAACATGCTGAATCGCTGGATCGAACACGAACTGCTCGATACGCTCGACGATCTCGGCACCGGCAGCATCGCGTTCACGCCGCTCGCGCAGGGCTTGCTCACGAGCAAGTATTTGAACGGCGTGCCGCAGGATGCGCGCGTGAACAAGGCGGGCGGCGGATCGCTCAAGCAGGAGCATTTGAGCGACGAGAATCTGGCGCATGTGCGCAAGCTCAACGAACTCGCGGAGCGTCGCGGTCAGAGCCTCGCGCAGATGGCGCTCGCGTGGGCGTTGCGCGGTGGCCGTGTGACTTCGGTGCTGATCGGCGCGAGCCGCGCGGAACAGGTCGTCGAGAACGTCGCCGCGCTGAAGAATCTGGAGTTCAGCGCAGAGGAACTCGCCGAGATCGACAAGCATGCGCAGGAAGGCGGCGTGAATCTGTGGGAGAAGCCGTCGACGGATCAACGCATCTGATCGCGTCGTCCCGCCGTTGTCCCGGCCCGACCGTCAGAAGGGTATTTCGGGATTATTGCGGAATCCGTTGCTATCATGCGGGCTCGGCGGCTTTTTGGCTGTGATTTGCGGCGTGTTCGACGCGCGTCTCCCGTTCTTCGCAATCATTCGCCAGGCCGAGCAGCCAGGTGCGCGCCGTCCCGCAGAGTCCCACGCGCGTCCAGCCAGTCTCTATGCCGCACGGCCGCGACACGACGGCAAATGTCGATCGGGTTAAAATGCTCGATTGCGCCGGGTTGTCCGGCTGGGTTGTCTGGTTTGCGCGCGTGCTTCGGCTCAAGTCTTGAGCAGGCCGCGTGATACCGAAGCGCCGACATCAGCCCATACGATCGTCCTTTTGCGTAGTAAAGCGCGGCAAAGTCTTTTCGATGCCCGTTCCCGCCAGAGCATTCGGCAGGCGGCGAGCGGCACCGCGTCATCGCATCATCGTTCTCGCACAGTCCAAGAAGCCATGAGCAACCTTAATTCTCAAACCGTTCTGAGCGTCCACCACTGGACCGACACGCTCTTCAGTTTCACCTGCACTCGCGATTCGTCGTTCCGCTTCGAGAACGGTCAGTTCACGATGGTGGGCCTCGAAGTCGAAGGCAAGCCGCTCTTGCGCGCCTATAGCCTCGCGAGCGCGAACTACGAGGAGCATCTCGAATTCTTGAGCATCAAGGTGCCGGACGGCCCCCTGACGTCGCGCCTTCAGCATTTGAAGGTGGGCGATCCCGTGCTGATCGGCAAGAAGCCGACGGGCACGCTCGTCGCCGACAACTTGTTGCCGGGCAAAACGCTGTGGCTGCTTTCGACGGGCACGGGCCTCGCGCCTTTCATGTCGATCATCAAGGACCCGGACGTCTACGACCGCTTCGACAAGATCGTGCTGACGCACACGTGCCGTTTCGTCGATGAACTCGCGTACAAGGACTTCATCACCGAGCACTTGCCGGCGCACGAGCATATCGGCGAGATCGTGTCGGAGAAGCTCGTGTACTACCCGACCGTCACGCGTGAAGAGTTCGCGAATCGCGGCCGGATCACCGACCTCATCGAAACGAAGAAGCTGTTCGCGGATTTGTCGGTCGATCCGTTCTCGGTTGAAAACGACCGCGTGATGCTTTGCGGCAGCCCGCACATGCTGCGCGACACGCGCGAGTTGCTCGACAGCCTTGGCTTCAAGGAAGGCAGCAACAATCATCCGGGACATTACGTGGTGGAAAAGGCTTTCGTCGGCTGATTCGACTGCTGTTTGTCCTGTCGAGAAAACCGGTGCTTTCGTGCGCCGGTTTTTTTTCGCGCCGATTCGCCGGGGCATTGTTACAAATTGGCCGCCTGTGGCATGACACCGGTTGCCAGCGGACAGTGGCAATGTTTGCCAAACGGCATGAGCTTCATGTCTCAAAGCCTTGCCGGATATGGCTTTATAATCATTTTGAGATATGATTCCGCAACGCTCAGACGGATGACGCAACGGTATCGTCCGTCGTCGATGTTACGGAGTGTAAATTTAGTTACGCCACATGTGTCTTCTGGCGACGTAACTCTAGTTGCGCTCACTTGGGAGACATTGAATGAACTCGTCGGCCAGAATTCCGCCTGAAACACGCAAGGCGCCGCGCGCGTCCGCTTCGCTAGTCTCCGTGCCGATCGACGCACGCTTCAAGAGCGATCGCCAAGTGCGCAGTCTCGCGGCGCGCATCGACGAACTCACCACGCAACTGGCCGCCATCGAAGCGCACACGCGCGGCACACTCGCGCAGGACTTGCACGACGAGATGGGCGCCGTTCTGACCGCCGCCAACCTGGCGATTTCCCGCGCGCAATACTGGCTTCCCGCCAATGCCCCTGCCGCTTGCGCCGATGCGCTTCGCCAGGCGCGCGACTGTATCGCGGAAGCGGGCGAAGCGAGTCATCGAATCGTCGAGGATTTGCAAGCGCCGCCCTTCGACACCGGTTTCACCACCGGACTTGCCGACTGGATCGCCACCTTCGGCGCGCGTGCCGCCATTCATGTCGATTTCGTCTGCCCCGACGATTCCCGCTTCGACGATCTCCCGCCTGGTCTCGCCGTCGCGCTTTTACGCGTGATGCAGGAAGCGTTGACCAATGTCGCACGCCACGCCCGGGCGACGCGCGCGCGAGTCAATGTCGAGCGTGACGCGCAAGGCGTGACGCTCGTCATCGACGATGACGGGATCGGCATGACGCCCGCCGCGCGTCGCAAGACCGGCCGCTTCGGCATGCCCGGCATGCGTGCGCGATGCGAGGCGTTCGGCGGCAGCGTGCGCGTCGCTGCATCGGAGATGGGCGGCGTCGCGGTGCACGCGCGCATTCCGCTGGTATGCCCGCCGCGTCCGGTTCGGCGCGCGGCCAACGCCTGAGGCCGCGCATGGCGCTGCGCATCCTGCTCGCCGACGACCACGCCATCGTGCGCCGTGGCGTCGCGCAATTGCTGATCGAGCGCGAGCTGGCCTCGGAGGTGATCGAAGCCGGAACCGGCGTTCAGGCGCTCGCACTCGCCGCGCGCCACGCGCCCGACGTGGCGATGCTCGACATTTCGCTTCCCGATGTAAACGGTCTAGACGTACTCAAGCGCCTGAAGCGCGACATGCCGCGCCTGCCCGTGCTGATGTTTTCGATGCATCGCGAAGATCAATATGCCGTGCGCGCGCTCAAGGCCGGCGCGGCGGGTTATCTCTCGAAGACGGCGGACCCGGCGCTCATGATCGGCGCGATCCAGCAAGTCGCGGCGGGCCGCAAATACGTGAGCCCGGAAATGGCGGAAGCGCTTGCGAACTACGTTTCGCTTGGTTCGGAGCGCATGCCGCACGAGCAACTCTCTGACCGCGAATTCCAGACGCTGTGCATGCTGGCTTCGGGTAAGCGGCTCACGGACATCGCACACGCGCTTTCGCTGTCGGTGAAAACAGTGAGCGTTTATCGGGCGCGCTTACTCGACAAGATGCAGCTTGCGAACAACGCCGAACTGACCTTCTATGTGATGAGCCATCGCCTCATCGACATGAACCCGGCAATAGCGGGCTGAAAAGTCCCGGAATTTATCTTAAACAAGATAAAAAACGAACGATCTGTAAAAAATGCGCAAGGAAAGGGCGTCCAATGCTCGTTCTTTGGGCATGCTTCCAGTCTCCGCTAAACTATCGGGTTTTCCCGAGGTACGGTGCCTTTGAGCGCCTTTAGGAGACTCACCGCAATGTCGTTGTTCCGCAAGAAAAACATCGAGCACATGCTGGCTGCCACCCACAGCACGTCGCTCAAGAAGACTCTGGGCGCGCTCGATCTCACCTTCCTTGGTATTGGCGCCATCATCGGCACCGGCATTTTCGTGCTGACGGGAACCGGCGCCGTGCAAGCCGGCCCGGCGCTCATGGTTTCGTTCATCGTCGCGGCAATTGCGTGCTGTTTCGCGGCGCTTGCCTACGCCGAGTTCTCTTCGACCATTCCGGTCGCCGGTTCCATCTATACCTATTCTTACGCCACGCTTGGCGAACTGGCTGCGTGGATCATCGGCTGGGATCTGATGCTCGAATACGGGCTTGCCACTTCCGCCGTGTCGGTCGGATGGTCGGGTTATCTGCAATCGCTACTGTCGGGCTTCGGCATCTCGCTGCCGACCGTACTTACCGCCGCGCCCGGCGCGTTGCCCGACCACGTCACCTATTTCAACCTGCCCGCATTTCTGGTGATGATGGCGATCACCGCGCTCTTGTCGGTCGGCGTGAAGGAATCCACGCGCGTGAACAACATCATGGTCGCGATCAAGGTGACCGTCGTGTTGCTGGTGATCGCCGTCGGCGTGTTTCATGTGACGCCCGCCAATTGGCATCCGTTCATGCCGAATGGCTGGTCGGGCGTGTTCGGCGCGGCGGCGGTGATGTTCTTCGCGTTCATCGGTTTCGATTCGGTGTCGTCCGCCGCCGAGGAGGTGAAGAACCCGAAGCGCGATCTGCCGATCGGCATCATTTCGTCGCTGGCCGTGTGCGCGGTGCTGTATGTCGCCGTCGCGGCGGTCGTGACGGGCATCGTGCCGTCGGCGCAGTTCGCGGGCGTTTCGCATCCGGTTTCGTATGCGCTACAAGTGGTCGGACAGAACTGGGTCGCGGGTTTCATCGACTTAGGCGCGGTGCTCGGCATGCTCACCGTGATCCTCGTCATGAGCTACGGCCAGACGCGCATCATCTACGCGATGTCGCGTGACGGACTCTTGCCCGCGCGGCTCTCGAAAGTTCATCCGCGTTACTCGACGCCTTTCTTTACAACTTGGCTCGTCGGCATTTTCTTCGGGCTGATCGGCGCGCTCGTGCCGCTCAACGTGCTGGCGGAGCTCATCAACATCGGCACGCTCGCGGCGTTCTCGATGGTGTCCATCGCCGTGCTGATCCTGCGCCGCACGCATCCGGACTTGCCGCGCGCGTTCCGCTGTCCTGGCGTGCCGGTGGTGCCCATTCTCGCGGTGGCGTCGTGCCTGTTTCTGATGCTCAATCTCAAGGCGATGACGTGGGTCGCGTTCGTCGTTTGGCTCGTGATCGGCCTCGCGATTTATTTCGTCTACTCGCGCCGGCATTCGGTGCTCGGTCGCGCGCAGGCTTCGAAAAACGTGCTGTAAGGCGTCTTGCGCGCCGGTTGCATGAACGCCGCCTTCGGGCGGCGTTTTTATTTTCAGAGCCGCAAGCGAAGACGAGCGCAGACAGGCAAACGCATCCACCGGCAAGTAAGCCCAATAGCTACGCTCGCCGATTTGTGCTTTACTCGGCTCTGCAAACATGAACGCGCATCACACGATTTCCCAGCCAAACGCTCACAGCAGCAGGTCGGCAGGTTCAGGACGTGGTTGACGTGAGTGGCGAAGCAAGCGAGTGGCGTAAGGCTGGTCCATCCCCACAGCAGTCGGTCTGCCGTGACCGGAATAGAAGCGGATAGCTTCGCTTCGAGTCGTCGCAGAGAAACTGCACGAGGCCCGCGTATGGAGCGAAAAAGCTCCGGCCGGGTCGCAAAGGAGACAGTAATGACGCTCAGCATCAGCCTGACGGTCAACGGCAAACCCGTGACCGCCAACGTCGAACCGCATCTTCTGCTCGTCCAGTTTCTACGCGAACAACTCAGGCTCACCGGCACGCACATTGGCTGCGATACCGCGCAGTGCGGCGCGTGCACCGTGCATCTCGAAGGGCGCGCGATCAAGTCGTGCAACATCCTCGCCGCGCAGGCCGACGGCATGGCGGTGACGACTATCGAAGGCATGGCGAAAGACGGCGAGCTTCATCCCATGCAGGCGGCGTTCAAGGAATGCCACGGTCTGCAATGCGGTTTCTGTACGCCGGGCATGGTGATGAGCGCGAGCGCACTCGCCGCGCAATCTCCGGATCTCTCCGAAGAGGAAGTGCGCGAGCAGCTCGACGGCAATCTGTGCCGCTGTACGGGCTATCACAACATCGTCAAGGCGGTCCTGCAGGGCGCGCAATCCATGAGGTCGGGCGGCTAGAAACACTAGCTGCACTCTATCGATCGATCCGGATTTCGCGCCTATCAAGGAGACCGCGATGAATGCCCCTGAGCAACAGAAACTGATTGGCGCTGGCATCAAGCGCAAGGAAGACTATCGCTTCCTGACGGGTGCCGGCCAGTACACCGACGATGTCGTCCTTCCACAGCAAAGCTACGCCGCGTTCCTGCGCTCGCCTCACGCGCACGCGAAGATTCGCGGTATCGACATGGAAGCGGCCAAGGCTTCGCCGGGCGTGATCGCCATTTTCACGGGCAAGGATCTTGCCGGCGAAAACGTCGGTGGCTTGCCGTGCGGCTGGCTGATCCACAGCACCGATGGCTCGCCGATGAAAGAGCCGCCGCATCCCGTCATTGCGAACGAAAAGGTGCTGCACGTGGGCGATCAGGTCGCGCTCGTGGTCGCCGAATCCATCAAGGAAGCGAAGGACGCGCTCGAACTCATCGAGGTCGATTACGACGTGCTGCCCGCCGCGGTCGATACCGGCAGCGCCGCCGGCGACGGCCAGCCGCAAGTGCACGACAGCGTGCCGAACAACGTCTGCTACAACTGGGGCCACGGCGACAAGGCCAAGACCGACGCCGCCTTCGCGCAGGCCGCGCACGTGACGACGCTCGATATCGTGAACCAGCGCCTCGTGCCAAACGCGATCGAACCGCGCGCCGTCAACGCGAGCTATTCGAAGCACGACGAAAGCTACACGGTCTACGTCGCGAATCAGAACCCGCACGTCGAGCGGCTGCTGATGGCGGCGTTCGTACTGTCGCTGCCGGAATCGAAACTGCGGATCATCGCGCCGGATGTGGGCGGCGGCTTCGGCTCGAAGATTTTCCTGTACCCGGAAGACGTGGCGCTGACGTGGGCGTCGAAGAAAGTCGGGCGTCCGATCAAGTGGACGGCCGAGCGCTCCGAAGCGTTTCTTTCCGACGCGCATGGCCGCGATCACGTCACCAAAGCAGAACTCGCCATCGACAAAGACGGCAAGTTTCTCGCGATGCGCGTGCACACGACGGCGAACATGGGCGCGTATCTGTCGACGTTCGCCTCGTCGATTCCGACCGTGCTCTACGCGACCTTGCTCGCCGGCCAATACACCACGCCCGCGATCTACGCCGAAGTCAAAGCGGTCTTCACCAACACCGTTCCCGTCGATGCCTATCGCGGCGCGGGCCGTCCGGAAGCGACCTATGTCGTCGAGCGGCTCGTCGAAACGGCGGCGCGCGAGTTGAATATCGATCCGGTCGAACTGCGCCGCCGCAACTTCATACGCGAGTTTCCGTACGCGACGCCGGTCGGCCTGACCTACGACGTCGGCGATTACGACGCGTGTCTGAACCGCGCGCTCGAACTCGCGGACGTGCAAGGCTTTGCCATGCGCAAGGCGGAATCGGAGAAAGCGGGCAAGCTACGCGGCATCGGCTATTCGTGCTATATCGAGGCGTGCGGGCTCGCGCCCTCGAATGTCGCGGGGGCGCTCGGCGCGCGGGCGGGCTTGTTCGAGGCGGGCGAAGTGCGCGTGCATCCTACCGGCTCGGTCACGGTTTTCACCGGCTCGCACAGTCACGGACAAGGGCACGAAACGACCTTCGCGCAAGTGGTCGCGGACCGGCTTGGCGTGGATATCGACAACGTCGAGATCATTCACGGCGACACGGGCCGCATTCCGTTCGGCATGGGCACGTATGGCTCGCGCTCCATTTCGGTCGGCGGCTCGGCGATCATGAAGGCGCTCGACAAGGTGGAAGCGAAGGCCAAGAAGATTGCCGCGCATCTGCTCGAAGCAGCGGTGGAGGACATCGAGTTCAAGAACGGCACGTTCCGCGTGGCGGGCACGGACCGCACGAAGAGTTTCGTCGATGTCTCGCTTGCCGCCTACGTGCCGCACAACTTCCCGCTGGAAACCATGGAGCCGGGGCTGAACGAAAATGCGTTCTACGATCCGACCAACTTCACTTATCCGTCGGGCGCGTATGTCTGCGAAGTGGAAGTCGATCAGGACACAGGCGAAACGCGTATTCAGAAGTTCACGGCGGTCGATGACTTCGGCAACGTGATCAACCCGATGATCGTCGAGGGACAAGTGCATGGCGGGCTCGGCCAGGGAATCGGGCAGGCGATGCTCGAGCGCTGCGTCTACGACGACACCACCGGCCAGTTGCTCTCAGGCTCGTATATGGATTACGCGATGCCGCATGCCATCGACTTGCCGAACTTCACCGTCGAAACCGCGAAGGGCACGCCGTGCTCGCACAATCCGCTCGGCGTGAAGGGCTGCGGCGAAGCGGGCGCAATCGGCTCGCCGCCCGCCGTCATCAACGCGATTCTCGATGCCCTCGCGCCGCTCGGCGTGAAGGATTTGCAGATGCCCGCGACGCCCCATCGCGTGTGGTCCGCAATGCACGCCGCCCAACGCGCCTGAAGGGAGAACGAACATGTACGCATTCGACTATCAACGTCCCGGCGAAACTCAGGCTGCGGTTGCCGCGCTTTCCGCTAACGGCGATGCCAAATTTCTCGCGGGCGGCCAGAGTCTCTTGCCGACCATGCGCTTGCGGCTCGCGCAGCCATCGGCGCTCGTGGATGTGACGCGCATCGCGTCGATGAAAAGCATCGCGCTCGATGGCGGCAAGCTGATCATCGGCGGCGCCATGTGCCACGCGCAGGTTGCATCGGACGAACAGGTTCGAAAGGCGCTGCCCGGTCTCGCCGATCTGGCTGGCCGAATCGGCGACAGACAGGTGCGCGAGCGCGGCACGATTGGCGGCTCGCTTGCCAACGACGACCCCGCCGCGTGCTATCCAGCCGCCGTGCTTGCGCTGAACGCGACGGTGGTGACGGATCGCAGGCGCATTGGCGCGGATGAGTTTTTCATCGACATGTATCAGACCGCGCTGGAGCCGGACGAGTTGATCGTCGCGGTGGAATTTCCGCTCGCCAAGCGCGCCGCGTACGAAAAGTTTCGCAACCCTGCTTCGCACTTCGCGCTCGTCGGCGTGTTCGTTGCAAAGCATGAAGACGGCGTGCGCGTTGGCGTGACTGGCGCGGCGTCTTCCGTGTTTCGTGCGGCCGAGCTGGAGGCGGCGTTGTCGAAAGACTTTTCCGTCAGCGCGGCGCGAGGCGTGAAGATCCTGCCCGGCGAACTCAACGACGACATGCACGCGAGCGCGGAATATCGCGCGCATCTGATTCCGGTGCTGGCGGGCCGGGCGATCGAACGCGCCAACTCGTTCTAGGCAGCACGTCGAAGTCATTCAGCAACCAAGCGGCGGATTTCGAGTCCGCCGCGCCTTCCCATGATGCCGAACGAGCCGGATTCCATCGACGAGACGCTCGCGCGACTGCGCGAGCATCAATACTTCGCGAACCGCGAGCTCGCGACGGCGCTTTTTCTCGCGCTGAAAATGCAGCGGCCGCTCTTTCTCGAAGGCGAACCGGGCGTCGGCAAGACCGAACTCGCGAAAGCGGCGGCGGGTCTGTGCGGCACGACGCTCTTGCGCCTGCAATGCTACGAAGGTCTCGATACGGCGAGCGCGCTCTACGAATGGGACTATCCGCGTCAGATCATGGCGCTGCGGCTCGCGGAAGCATCGGGTGAAACACCCTCGAACGATTCGCTGTATCGCGGCGAGTTTCTGTTGAAGCGTCCGTTGCTTCAGGCGCTGCTGCCCGATCCTTCGAACGCGAACGCGCGGCGCGTGTTGCTCATCGATGAAATCGATCGCGCCGACGAGCCGTTCGAAGCGTTCCTGCTCGAACTGCTGTCGGACTTTCAGGTGTCGATTCCCGAGTACGGCACGGTGCGCGCCACGCATCCGCCTCTCGTCGTGATGACCTCGAACCGCACGCGCGAAGTGCACGATGCGCTCAAGCGCCGCTGTCTTTATCAGTGGATCGGCTATCCCGCGCGCGATGTCGAGCTCGAGATCGTCGCGGCGCGCGCACCGGAAGCGAGCCGCGACTTGCAGGCGCGAGCGGTCGGCTTCGTGCACGAGTTGCGCACGCTGGATCTGTTCAAGGCGCCGGGCGTCGCGGAAACCATCGACTGGTGCCGCGCGCTCGCGGCGTTGTCGGTGTCGGAACTGGATCCGCAGTCGGTGCGCGACACGCTCGGCGTGCTGCTGAAGTATCAGGACGACCTCGCGCGCATGGACGCCGACACGCTCGCGCAATGTCTTTCGGCGGCGCGGTCATAGCGATGGAAACCATCGCGCGCAACGTCGTGCACTTCGTCAGGCTGCTGCGCGGCGCGGGCCTCGGCATGTCGCCCGCGCATGCCGTCGATGCCATCGACGCGCTGCGCTTCATCGATCTGCGTCGTCGCGACGACGTGCACGCGACGC
This sequence comes from Caballeronia sp. LP006, assembly GCF_031450995.1. Classification (NCBI taxonomy): domain Bacteria; kingdom Pseudomonadati; phylum Pseudomonadota; class Betaproteobacteria; order Burkholderiales; family Burkholderiaceae; genus Caballeronia; species Caballeronia sp. LP006. Next base: position 422,731 of record NZ_JARTVW010000005.1, read on the forward strand.
TCGCGTGTCTGCTGGTTCACGCGAGCGACGAGCGCGGCATCTTCGACGCGGCCTTCGATCTCTTTTGGCGCGATCCCGACTGGGAAGGCAAGCTGCGCATGCTGTTGCTGCCGAAAGTGACGAACGGCATGCCGCCGCCCAAACGCAACAACCGTCTCGCCGATGCGCTCGCCACGCGCGCGGTGTCATCGGCTGAAACGAAGCGGGAAGGCGCGACCGAGGAAGCGCACGCGCGCCTCTCGTTCAGCGCGCGGGAACGCCTGAGCCAGCGCGATTTCGATACCCTGAGCGCCGACGAATGGCGCACGCTGCGGCATCAAATTCGCGCGCATCGGCTGCCGCTTGCTAGCGAACCGACGCGCAGGCTCAAGGCGGCTTCGCGCGGCACGCATGCCGACCTGAAGGCGAGCGCACGTCACGCGGTTCGTTCAGGCGGCGACTGGACCGTGTGGAAATACCGCGCCGTCGTGGAACGCCGGCCGCCGCTCGTCTTGTTGCTCGACATATCCGGCTCGATGAGCGCATATTCGCGCGCCGTTCTGTACTTCTGCCACGCGCTTTTGCAATCGCGCGAGCGCTTGCAGGTGTTTCTGTTCGGCACGCGTCTGACCAACGCCACGCGCGCGTTGCGTGAGCGCGATCCGGACGTCGCGATTGCCGCGCTCGGGCTTCAGGTCGCCGACTGGTCGGGCGGAACGCGCATTGGCGGGGCGCTCGCCGAGTTCAATCGACGCTGGGCGCGCCGCGTGCTTGCAGGTCGCGCGACCGTTCTTCTCGTCACCGACGGCCTGGATCACGAGGCCATCGACGTGCTCGAAACCGAAATTGCGCGGCTGCATCGTTTCGCGCATCGGCTGGTGTGGCTCAATCCGCTTCTGAGATTCGCCGATTTCACGCCGCGCGCCCGAGGCGTGCGCGCGATCCTGCCGCACGTCGATGCGATGCTCGCGGCCCACAATCTCGACAGTCTCACCGCTGTCGGACGGGAACTGGCGGCGGCGCACGGCCGGCACGATTCAGGCGCGCGTCGCGTCCCGTGAGTTTCAGGGAGACGAAAAATGGAACTGTCCGAAACGCATGTCTTGCCGGTGCCCCAGGCGCGGGCGTGGGAAGCGCTCAACGACACGGAGATTCTGAAACTTTGTATCCCCGGCTGCGACAGCATCGACGCGGAAGGCGAGAATGCGTATGCGGTCGCGATGACGGCGGCGGTCGGCCCGGTCAAGGCGCGCTTCAAGGGCCGCATGGAACTGACGAATATCGACGCGCCGAAGACGTACACCATCGTGTTCGAAGGGCAGGGCGGCGCGGCCGGTTTCAGCAAGGGCAGCGCGACGGTGAACCTGGAACCGGGCGAGACCGCCGACACCACCAGGCTCACTTACAGCGCGAATGCGCAGGTGGGTGGCAAGCTGGCGCAGATCGGCTCGCGGCTCGTGGATGGCGCGGCGCGCAAAATCGCGGGCGAGTTCTTCAAGCGCTTCAGCGCGCAATTGCAGGGCGCGAGTGGACCGGCGAATGAATCGGCGGACGCTGAAAACGGCGGCGACGCAGGGCAGGAACAGGGAAAGAAATCATGGACAGCGTGGATCTCGAAGTCTTGAAAAACAGCGCGCGATGGCTCGATGAAGGTCATCGCGCATTGCTCGTCACGGTGGTGAAGACGTGGGGCTCGTCGCCGCGCCCGGAAGGCGCCATGCTCGCCGTGCGCGCCGACGGCCACGTGGTCGGATCGGTGTCGGGCGGGTGTATTGAAGACGATCTGATCGAGCGCGTGCGGCAACGCGGTATCGAGCAGACGAAGCCGGAAGCGGTGAAGTACGGCATCAGCGCGGAAGAAGCGCATCGCTTCGGCTTGCCGTGCGGCGGCACGATTCAGCTCGTGCTGGAGCCGTTGACGAAGGACAGCGGCATCGCGGAACTGTGCGCGGCGGTGGAAAGCGGGCGGCTCGTCGCGCGCACGCTCGACATGGCGACCGGCCGCGCGCGTCTCGAACCGGCGCAAGCTACCGATGGCGTGCTCTTCGACGACGCCACGCTGCTCACCATCCACGGGCCGCGCTATCGCATGCTGGTGATCGGCGCGGGGCAGTTGTCGCGCTATCTGTGCAGCATCGCGGTGGGGCTGGATTATCAGGTCACCGTCTGCGACCCGCGCGTGGAGTACACGGACGAGTGGAACGTGCCGGGCACGACCATCGTGCGGACCATGCCCGACGATACCGTGATGGACATGAAACTCGACGAACGCTGCGCGGTCATCGCGCTGACGCACGATCCGAAGCTCGACGATCTCGCGCTGATGGAAGCGCTGAAAACGCCTGCCTTCTATGTCGGCGCGCTGGGATCGCGGCGCAACAACGCCGCGCGGCGCGAGCGTCTGAAGGAGTTCGATCTCAACGAAGCCGAACTCGCGCGACTGCACGGGCCGGTGGGCATTTATATCGGCAGCCGCACGCCGCCCGAGATCGCGGTGTCGATTCTCGCGGAAGTCACGGCGGCGAAGAACGGCGTGTCCTTGCCGGAATTGCTGAAGGTGGAAGGCGCAAAGGCCGCGCGGGAACTCGCGGGAAGTGGCGAGGTGTGTGGCGTATGAGTTTGGCGACCCCGAATTCGCAAGCTCAGGCCCGCATCGCGTGCGGCCTATAATCGTCGTTCTCATCCGCGCGGCTAATTTTGATGCGCCAAGCCTGCGCGGACAGGTCATCGAACTATTTCCAATCCGCACCGAATGCCCGGCAAACCCTTGACCGGCGATGCCCGCCGCGCAATCGCGCAAGCGGATGCGCCGCCGCAACCCGCGTCCGTCAGAACCGGGCAGCGTCACATGAGCCACCGTGCGTTACGCGGGTGGTCCGTGGTGCATCGCTGGACGAGTCTCATCTGCACGGCGTTCATGTTGCTGCTCTGTCTGACGGGCCTGCCGCTCGTCTTCGGTCACCAACTCGACCTGCTGACGGGCGATGCCATCGAAGCGCCTGCGCTGCCCGCATCGCAGGCGAATGCGCGCGCGAGTTACGACGCGGTCTTGCACGCCGCGCTGAGGGAGCATTCCGGCCACGTTGCGCAGTACATGATCTGGGAGCCGGACGAACCGCTTTTGCCTGTCATCGTCACCGCGCCTCGCGCCGATACACCGCCCGACGACACGCTAAGCACCACCGTCGATGCACGCACCGCGAGGCCGCTCGGCATGCCGCCGGGAAAGGGATCGCTCAAGTTCGTGCTGCTCAAACTGCACGTCGATATGTTCGCCGGACTCTTCGGCAAACTGTTCCTCGGCGCGATGGGCGTGATGTTTCTCGCGGCGATTGTCTCGGGTGTCGTCGTGTATTTGCCGTTCTGGCGCAAGGTAGGGCTCGGGCGCGTGCGGCTTGCGAAGAAGCGGCGCATCGTCTGGCTTGACTGGCATAACGCCATCGGCATGTTGACGCTCGCGTGGGCGCTATTGGTCGGCGCGACCGGTTCCATCAACACGCTCGCCGATCTCATGCTCGATGCCTGGCGTAACGATCAACTCGCGCAGATGCTCGCGCCTTATCATGGCCAGCCGCCGGTGACGGTGCGCGCAACCGTCGACGACGCCGTGAAGACCGCGCAGGGCGTCGCACCCGGCATGATTCCGTCGTTCGTGGCGTTTCCGGGGACGCGCTTCAGCAGTCCGCATCACTATGCCGTGTGGATGCGCGGCGACGGCATTCTCACGACGCGAATCCTGCGGCCGGTTCTCGTGGATGCATCGACCGGCGCGCTCACCGATTCACGCGAATTGCCGTGGTATCTGAAAGTGCTGCTTGGCTCGCAGCCATTGCATTTCGGCGATTTCGGCGGGATGCCGCTCAAAATTTTCTGGGCAGCGTTCGATTTGCTGACTATCGTCGTGCTGGGAAGCGGTTTGTATCTTTGGCTCACGCGGCATAATCCGCGGAAAAGGAAGGCATAGAGCGGCGCGCGTGGTTCGCGCCGGCATGGCAAAGGCCGGCCATGGGGAGAAAAGCGGAGCAACGCGGCAAAACGGCGACACCGCGCATCCAAACCGCTTCGCTACGCACCAAGCGCGCTAGGGAGCGCCTTACATCAACCCACAAACAATTGCCGCGATCAGCGAGACGGTGACGATCACCACACCCGCCGTGCGCCGCTTGTTGAGCTCGGTCCACAACAGCACGCCAGTCAGCGACAGCAATATGATGCTGCCCGCGAACGTATCGATGAGCAGCACCCAGCCCACGCTCAGACCCACGCCCTTGTGCAGGTTCGTCATCATTGCGAGGAAGGTGTTTTCGGTGCGCTTCACCGACACGAAGTTATTGCCCACCCAGTATTCCGCCTGCACGTTGCCGCCTGGCGTGGCCAGTGCCACCGACCACTGCTCCGGCTGCATCGTGCTCTTGTCGCCCCAGCCGACCGGATGCGCGGGCTCGCGACGCGTACGGCCAAGCTGACCGTCGATCTTCAATTCCTTCTTGAGCCACGTCCCCATGTCGCGCGGCGACTTGAATCCTTCGGCGGGCAAGGGCATCTGCATCTGCGTAACCTGCGGTTCGCCTGTCGAGATACGCAGCGGCGGCGCGCGGTGATTCAACAGGAAACCGGTCGTGCCGAACAGCAAGCCGAGTAACGCGCCCCACAAGCCGATCCAGCCGTGCACCTTTCGCAGCCATTTGAGAAAAACCGAACGGCGCGACCGATTTTTGCGGACGAACTGCTCGGCATCGTCAATAAGCCGATGCGGCCGGTAGGAAGCGCCGCTAGTCGCGGATGGCTGCGGATTCAGTGTATCGGGCGCGTTCACGCGTCTCTCCGGAAGTGGGTCTGGTTCGGGCAAAGCCCCGTCGCAGTCGGCTAGACACGCGTTCAAATGCGGCGTCGGCGAGAGGCAACGAAGAGGCAATCAGATGAGAATCGTTATCATTACATGTCGAAAAACCTAACTCAACGTTTTTCGACTAACTAACACGATCATTTCTAACGAAATATTTCAGACCGGCCAGAGCGGTCCTTCCTGCATCGCGCCGACTTGCTCCCGCAATTCGAGGATGCGTTCTTCCCAATAACGCTGCGTGTTGAACCACGGGAAGGCGGCGGGAAACGCGGGATCGTTCCAGCGGCGCGCGAGCCAGGCAGCGTAGTGAATCAGCCGCAAGGTGCGCAGCGCTTCGATCAGATGCAGCTCGCGCGAGTCGAAATCGCAGAAGTCTTCGTATCCGGCGAGCAGATCGGCAAGCGCGCGCGATGCCTCCGCGCGGTCGCCCGGCAGCAGCAGCCAAAGGTCCTGAACGGCCGGGCCCATGCGGCTGTCGTCAAAATCGACGAAATGCGGACCGGCATCGGTCCAGAGCACGTTGCTCGGATGGCAATCGCCGTGCAGTCGCAGATGGCGCACGTCGCCCGCGCGCTCGAAACATTGCGCGACGCCTTCGAGCGCCATGTCCACGACGCGCTCGTAGGCCTCGCGGACATCGTCGGGCACGAAGCGATGCGTGAGCAGAAACTCGCGCGGCTCGTACCCAAAGGTTTGGATATCGAGTGTGGGCCGTTCGCGATACGGTTCGATGCCGCCCACCGCGTGAATGCGCCCGATGAAGCGCCCGAGCCATTCGAGCGTGTCGCGGCCGTCGAGATCCGGCGCGCGGCCGCCGCGCCGTTCGAACACGGAGAAGCGAAAGCCTTCGAATTCATGGAGCGTCGCGCCTTCGAGCGAAAGTGCCGGAACCGCTGGAATCTCGCGCTCCGTCAACGTGGCGACGAAGGCGTGCTCTTCGAGAATCGCGGCATCCGACCATCGCCCTGGACGATAAAACTTCGCGACGATCGGCGGCCCGTCTTCGAGACCCGCCTGGTAGACGCGGTTTTCGTAGCTGTTGAGCGCCAGCAGGCGGCCGTCAGTGCGCTTGCCAGCGGGGATCAGCACGCTGTCGAGCGCGTCGAGCACACGCTCGGGCGCAAGGCCGGCAAAGGGCGGGGCCTCGCTCGGCGCGGGCGCGCCGGGGGTATCGGAATGGGTTGAGTTCATTCCGGCATTGTGCCCCGCGCGCGGACAACTGGCTCGCCGGCCGCGCGCGGGTCAGCGTTCCTTCAGTGGACGACCGTGTTCGCGGGGCGCACGATCTCGCCCGTATCGATCAGATCTTCGAGAAAGAACGGCTCCGTGTTGAGCAGTTGAGTGACACCGGGCTCGCCCGCGTACCACGCGACCATAGCCATGTCGCCCAGAATTCGCATCACGATGCCGCGTGCGCCCTGAGGCACGGCAATATGGACGGAGCGGACAATCGAACCGATTTGCATGATGAATCCCCGTTTCCGTGCCGGCTGAGGATAAAACGCCGGTCAAATATTTTCACCAAGCACAGGCTTTTCACGGCTCGTGCACCAGACAACCTGCCGCGTCATTGTTGCGCGACGCGCAGCACACACGGCTTCCATGAACGATTGTGTCCTTACTTTAGCGCATCGCGGCGCGTGAGCGCGATGCCTGCCGATATCATTTGTTGCCATTGGATGACGTTTTTCGGCATTAAGTTGTGTCCTGCGGCACATGCGACCGATTTCTGTATCGGGCAAAACCCTAAGGATCGGCGTATCTTTAGCGGTTTTGGGCCGCCGAACGTGGGCCGAAAACTTTGAACCAGATCAGAATAATCCTCTCTGGTCGACACGGAGACCCTGGTTGTGAATGCATCGCCGGCGCCGCAGCGCACCGAAACTGAAGCTGATTCCATTCCCTATCTCGAGCGCGGCTCGCGCGCTTACTGGCGCGCGGCGCTGGCCTTGTTGTTCGCGGGCTACGCCACGTTCTCGCTGCTCTATTGCGTGCAGCCGCTGCTGCCGGAGTTCACCAAGGCGTTCGGCGTAAGCCCGGCGGTGAGTGCGCTTTCGGTCTCGGTGAGCACGGCGGCGCTGGCAGTGGCGATTTTCATCGCCGGATTCGTTTCGGAGAGCTGGAGCCGCCACCGCTTGATGACGATGTCGCTGCTCGCATCGTCCGTTCTCACCATGATCGTCGCCGCGCTGCCGAACTGGCACGCGCTATTGATCGTGCGCGCGCTGGAAGGCTTTGCGCTCGGCGGCGTGCCGGCCGTGGCAATGGCATATCTCGCGGAAGAGGTGCACCCCGAAGGCCTGGGCCTTGCGATGGGGCTCTACGTCGGCGGCACCGCGATAGGCGGCATGGCGGGTCGCGTGATCAGCGGCATCCTCGCCGATCTGTTCGGCTGGCGCATTGCGATTGGAGGAATCGGGCTGCTCGGGCTTGTCGCGACGCTGGCATTCCGCTCGTTGCTGCCGCCATCGCGGCGCTTCAAGCCAAGACGCGGCGTTGGTTTCCATCATCATCGACGCTCGCTTGCCGCACATTTGCGGCACGGCGGATTGCCGTTTCTGTTTCTCATCGGCTTCGTGCTGATGGGCAGTTTCGTCACGCTCTACAACTACGTGGGTTATCGGCTGCTCGGCGCGCCGTTCCGGCTCAATCAGACGCAGATCGGCGCGATCTTCACGGTTTATCTCACCGGCGTGGTCGCATCGCCGTGGTCGGGCAAACTCGCCGATGTATTCGGGCGCGGGCGCGTGCTGATCGCGAGTTTGCTTTTGATGATGCTCGGCATCGCGATGACGCTTTCGAGTTCGTTGCCGGTGATCATCGGCGGAATTGCCTGCCTGACGTTCGGCTTCTTTGCCGGGCATTCAGTGGCGAGCGGCTGGGTCGGACGACTCGCCGCGCAGGCAAAAGGACAAGCGGCGGCGCTCTATCTGCTTGCTTATTACCTTGGATCGAGCTTGATCGGCTCGTACGGCGGCCACTTCTGGACGGCGTTCGGCTGGCCTGGGGTGGCTTCGCTGATCGGCGCTTTGCTGCTGGTCGGAATGGCGGGCGCGGTTTATCTGAATGTGCGCGAGCGGAGTGCTTAATCGTCATTATTCCGTGAGGCGATTTTGAAAGCCCGTTGAAATATGAGGGAAGTAAGGGTTTTTCCGCGTCTACTTAATAATTCCGTTTGCAAAGCCTTGTTTCAATTAGCTTGGTGCAATGCAATAGTTTTCAGGCGCACGAATATAGGCCGACACGGCGATTCGACCGGCCTATACTCGAAGCGTCGACGCGACGAATTATCTCGAGCGCGCCGCGACAAGAGCTTGAAGCTGGAAGAAGGGAGACGCACCATGACGACTTACTTCACAATCGGCGATTTCATTCTGATTATCCCGATGGCGCTCGCTGGCGCCTTATTCCTCGGCGCCATTCCCTGCGCAACGCATTTCAAGAACAACGCCTTGCGCGTATTCGGCGCGCTATTGGGCGTGCTGGTTGCGTTCCTGCTCGTGGAAGGACTGCCGGCGCTGGTTTAGGCGCGGCGGGCGGATGCGCTTTAATCAGCACGTCCGCCGCTGATCGAAACCCGGTACGGCTCTAATGCCGTCAAGCCGGATTTTGTCTTTTCAGGCGCGAACATTACGCGCCGTCGAACGAAATATATTCAGACCAGATACTCGCCGAGGAACGTCAAGGTGCGGCCGTGCGCCAGCGCCGATGCCTTCGCGTTATACGAAGCGCGATCGCCGCAATTGAAGCCATGATCGGCGCCCTGATAAAGATAGAGTTCCGAATCCGAACGGCCCGCAAAACGGTCGCGCACGCTGGCGACTGCATCGGAAGGAATATGCGCGTCTAGTTCGCCGTAATGGAATTGAATCGGTGTTTTGATTTTGTCGGCCTGATCGAGCTGATTTTGAATGCCGCCACCGTAATAGGCCACAGCGAGATCGACCGACTCTTGCGCCGCCGCCAGATAAGCGAGGCGTCCGCCGAAGCAGAAGCCGATGGCCGCCACCTTGCCCGTCACTTCGGGCAACGCGCGCAATGCCTGGGCGGACGCGCCGACGTCGCCGACGGCTGCATCGAGATTGGTCTTTTGCAGCAGTTCCATCGCCTTTTCGCGATCCGCGCCGTCGTAACCCAACTCCACGCGTGGTTGCGTGCGCCAGAAAACGTCCGGTGCGAGCGCCACGTAGCCATCTGCCGCATATTGATCGGCGACGCTGCGAATATGCGCGTTCACGCCGAAGATTTCCTGCAGGATGATCACAGCGGGTCCGGTGCCCGTCTTTGGCAGGGCGAGATAGCCCTGGAAGCTGCCGCCATCGGCGGGAATGTCGATCCAGCGGGAAGTGGTGGAAATGGTCATGTCGTTGCTCCTTTAGCTCGATTGAACATGCGCGTTTGAGGCGGCTGTGTGCGTTGATTCGCCAGCCTCGGACCGCGTTGGCGAGTGAGTGTGCCAGCTTTCCCTTTCAGACGCCTGAGCGCGTCCGGGCCGCGCTGGCATGACCTTTGACGGAAAAAGGATTTTTAGAGCGGCTGGTCTAAACACTTGGCGACTTAGCGGCTTTAAAAACAGGCTAATGAAGCGAGCGCGCGGGATTATCGGCAAACGGCCGCCGCTCTTGAAGCGCGTTCAAACCGGCACACGTCCGCCCCTTGGAAACCCGCATGAACAGGGCGTCTTCACGGAACGCCACCACAAACGCCCGCGCTTCTCAACTGGCCTTTAATCGGTAGTCACACCAGTATCTTAAAAAACTTCCCTAATTTAATTTGACACCCCTACACTTGCGCGCAGTGCGGATGGCGGCCGCCAAAAATGGCCAGCCAGAAGGACTTGCCAAGTGCATGACGATGCATCCGGCGTGGTCGTCCACGGGACTGAGCGATCGTGATGAAAGACGGGGCACAGGGCGATTACGTTGTTTTTGGGACCGAAACTGGAGACTTACATGAACACCAAGCTTCACAAACTGTTGCCGATCAGCGCTGCAGCCGTGCTGTTCGCTACGTTGGCAACATCCGCAGCAGCCGACCAGGTCGTCAAGATCGGTCACGTCGCTCCGCTGACCGGCGGCATTGCTCACCTGGGCAAGGATAACGAAAACGGCGCGCGGCTCGCAGTCGAGGAAATCAACGCGAAGGGTCTCACCATCGGCGGCCAGAAGGTCACGCTGGAACTCGACGCGCAGGATGACGCGGCCGACCCGCGTACCGCCACGCAGGTTGCACAGAAGCTGGTCGACGACAAGGTTGTCGGCGTCGTCGGTCACTTGAACTCCGGTACGTCCATCCCGGCATCGAAGATTTACAGCGACGCGAGCATCGTTCAGATTTCGCCGTCGGCCACGAACCCGACCTACACGCAGCAAGGCTTCAAGACGACGTATCGCGTCGTCGCGACCGATGCTCAACAAGGCCCGGCGCTCGCCAACTACGCCGCGAAGCAATTGAAGGTAAAGAGCGTCGCCGTGGTGGACGACTCGACCGCCTACGGTCAGGGTCTTGCCAACGAGTTCGAAAAGACCGCGAAGGCACTTGGCCTGAAGGTCATTTCGCACGATGCGACCAACGACAAGGCAGTCGACTTCCGCGCGATTCTGACGAAGATCAAGGGTGAGAACCCCGACGCGGTGATGTACGGCGGCATGGACGCAACCGGCGGCCCGTTCGCGAAGCAAGCCAAGCAGCTCGGCCTGCGCGCGAAGGTTCTCGCAGGCGACGGCGTCTGCACGGAAAAGCTGGCCGACCTGGCTGGCGACGCAACCGACAACATCGTGTGCTCGGAAGCCGGCATGGCGCTCGAAAAGATGGAAGGCGGCCAGGCGTTCGCGGCGAAGTTCCAGAAGCGCTTCGGTCAGCCTATCCAGATTTACGCGCCGTTCACGTATGACGCGGTGTATATCATCGTCGACGCGATGAAGCGCGCAAACTCGACCGATCCGGCGAAGATCGTTGCCGCCATGCCGAACACGGACTACAAGGGCGTGATCGGCGAGACGACCTTCGATTCGAAGGGCGACCTGAAGCACGGCGTGATCTCGTTGTACGACTACAAGAAGGGCAAGAAGAGCTTGCTGGACGTCGTCAAGATGTAATGACGGCGGGCCTTCGGCTCCAAGAAACGCGCGGACTTCAAAGGTCCGCGCGTTTTTTTATATCTTGAGGCGCTTGAGGATCTTCGGTCCGATCAGCGCGATCAAGGCGCAGCAAGCCGCGACCACGCACAACCCGATGGGCAATGTGCCGATTTGCGCGACGCCGCCAATCAGCACCGGTCCGAGCAGCAAGCCGAAATACGCGAGGCCCGCGACCTGCGCGAGCCCTTCCGCCGCCGTCACGCCCTCCACGCGCGCCGCGGCCGCGAAGAGCACCGGCATCATGTTGGCGAGGCCGAGACCCATCAGTGTGAAGCCGGTCAGGGTCACGACCGCGTTAGGCACGACGAGCGCCATCACCATGCCGATAAACGCGAGTCCCGCGCTGCCGAAGATCAATTGCGGCGCGCCGAAGCGAGCGCGCACGGCATCGCCGCCAAAGCGACCGGCCGCCATGCCGCCCGAGAACGCGGCATAAGCGGCGCTTGCGACCGAGGGCGTAGCGAGCACGACGTCGCGCATGTACACGGTGGCCCAGTCGTACATGGCGCCCTCCGCGATCAACGCAACGAGCGCCATGCCGCCCAGCGCCCAGAGCGCGCCCGAGCGCCAGCGATTCGACGACGACGATTTCGCGTGTTCATCGTGATGCGCCACGTGCGGCAGCACGTAGGGCATCGACACGAGCAAGACGATCAGACTGACGCCCGAGACAAGAGCAAGGTGCGCGGCAGGCGCAAGACCGTGCGCGAGCAACGCGCCGCCGACCGCCGCGCCCGCCATGCCGCCCACGCTGAACATGCCATGCAGCGACGACATGATCGGGCGCTCGAGCGCTTCTTCGACGGCGCTGGCCTCGGCGTTCATGGCGACATCGAGTGTGGCCATGCCGAAGCCGAAAAACGCCAGCACGATGAGCAGCATCCAGAAAGCCGGGACGACTAGAATCAGCGCGCCGCAGCACATCATGGTGAGGCCGCCCGCCATGCAGGCCATGCGCGTGCCGGCTCGCGCGATCCACGGACCGGCTGTGAGCATGGCGAAGATCGAGCCGCCAGCGACGGCGAAGAGTGCGAACGACAGCATGCCGGGACTGAGCGCGAACTTGTCGCGCACGGTCGGCACATGCACGCCCCACGAGGCGTACATCATGCCGGCGATGAAGAACACGGCCATCGTCGAATAGCGGGCGCGCTTGCGGGCGGCGGCCGGGGAGGCTGCGATGCAAGGCTTGCATCGGATTTGACTCGCGGGAGGCGGAAAGAGAGGTCGAGTCGGCCACGAAAGAACAGTTTGAAAGAGTGATGCGAACGCAGGACAACCTTGCAGATTGCCTCATTTCGCGGGAGCTTTCGATTCTATCGAACGGCTAGCAGACACGCTCGATGCCCGTGCTTTACCATCGGTCGCATCAAACTCGAATAATCAAAAAGGAGATTCATGCATATCCCGTCGCAAGCGCCTTTGCATTTGCTGCATCGCATGCCAGAAGGCACGCTCGCCACGCAGTCGCGAGACCCACGCTGTTTTCCTTATCCAACCGCGTTGCCTTTTGCGCCGACCGCTCACCATACGCCAATGTTGTTGATCAGCCAGCTCGCCGAACATACACGCAATCTTCAGGCAGACGGACGGGCCGGTTTTCTGATTACTCACGCGGCGGAAGGGGCGCGTTCTCGAAGGACAGCGATTGACCATGCTCGGTACATTCGCGCCCGCGCCGCTTGCGCAATATGAAGAACTGTCGCGTCGTTATTTGCGATATCACCCGGACGCGGGGCGTTATCTGGAGTTGGGTGATTTCTCGTTCTGGCTGATGTCGCTAGAACGAATGCGATTTATTGGCGGTTTTGGTGCAATGGGCTGGCTGCGCGCAGACGATTTGGATGATCTGGAGCCGGTTTCTTCCGCCGATGAAGTCGCGCTCTGCAAGATTTTCGATGCTTATAACGCTCGGCCGGCGAATCTTGCATTATTAGGGATAGACCGATACGGATGCGATTTGCTGCGCGACGGCACACGCAATCGTTTTACCTTCGATAAGCCGAAACTTAACGGGGACGAATTGCGGACCGCGCTAATCGATTGCATCGAGCGGCAAAGCTAGGCAGCATTCATTAACCGGATGGCAAAAAGACAGCTTACTATGAGGAACGGCTGCATCAAAACTGTCATCCGGTGAAATATTTGCCCAAAGAGCGTCGACGGCATTTCATTGCGCGCCAATTTTTCACGATTAACGACGTCTATTCCTTACTACTTTCCCGAGAGGTGCTACGGGCGAGAAGCGAACAGACGACCCATTGTTACGAGGAAAGCCGCTGAAACTCAATTTAAGTGGCAATGCGCACATGCCGCCTTAATCCGATATGTGTTAATCTGCGTGCCATCCGAGGCTTTATCGAAAACGTAAAGCGGGCGACAGACTCGTAATTCAGCAAACCACTCAGGAAATTGCCATGCCTTCATACAAGGAACTTCTCGCGCAGCGCGAGTCTCTGGAACGTCAGATTGAAGAAGCGAAATCGCGTGAATACGCCGAAGTGCTCAATGAGATCAAGCAGAAAATGGCGGATTACGGCATCACGCTTCAGGAACTAGCCGGTGGTCGAGGCGCTAAGACTCCGAAGGCATCCCGTGCCCGTAACGGCGTTGCACCGAAATACCGTGACCCGGAAAGCGGTAGCACGTGGTCGGGCCGCGGTAAGCCGCCAAAGTGGATTGCGGGACAAGACCGCGATAGTTTTCTGATCGGCAGATAAGTCGGGCCAGATTTCAGTGAAAAGAGCCGCGCTTAGAACGCGGCTTTTCTTCCGACTAGCGAGTTCGCACGCGTAACGGCACGTATTAATGTCGCCGTCTGTCCTATTTCCGCGAGCGAAGAGCGCATTGAAAGCGCGAAGCCAGGCACGGCGTTAAGATTTATCGACATACATGTTTGGCTTAAGGCAAATTACATGTCGCTTTCGACGGCTCGTGCCAAGGAAAAGCAGGATGTTGCGCGGACGACTACCTGGACCAGCATTGCGCTCAACTGCGTTTTAAGCACGGCGCAACTGACGGTGGGTTTTATTGCCCATTCTCAAGCGCTGCTCGCGGACGGCGTCCATTCGCTATCCGATCTGGTTTCCGATTTCATTGTTCTGATTGCCAACCATCGTTCGGCGGCAGCGCCGGATCACGATCACAACTATGGTCATAGCCGTTATGAAACGGTAGCGTCGTTATTCCTCGGCGGATTGTTGATTGCAGTCGGTGCGGGAATGTTATGGCGCGCCGGCACGCGAGTTCTAAACCTGGACGATATTCCTCCCGTTCACGCCAGCGCGCTGGTGGTTGCGTTAATCGTCCTCGTATCGAAAGAAGCCTTGTTCAGATATATGCTGCGCGCGGCAGAACGCGTGCGCTCGGCATTACTCGTGGCCAACGCCTGGCATGCACGTTCGGACGCCGCTTCGTCACTCGTCGTGGCGCTTGGAATTATCGGCAGTCTCGCAGGACTTAAATTTTTCGATCCGATTGCCGCCGCACTGGTCGGTTTCATGGTCGGCAAAATGGGCTGGAGTTTCGCGTGGGATGCGCTCCAGGATTTGTCGGACCGGGCGCTCGATCAAACCGCCGCCGCCGATTTACGCGCCATTTTGCTAAGCACGCCCGGTGTGCGTGAAGTCCACGAATTACGTACTCGGAAAATGGGCGACCTGGCAATCGTCGACGCGCATATTCTCGTCGATCCGCGTATTTCGGTTTCGGAGGGGCATTTCATTGCCGAATCGGCGCGTGCGCACGTAATGACCGATCCGCGCGTGATCGATGCGCTCATTCACGTTGATCCGGAAAGCGACGCGCTCAACCCGCTGCCCGGCAATTTCCCGTTGCGGTCCACTGCAATGGACGCCGTGCGCGCCGCTTTCGGCGCAGAGAGCTTGCCAATAGAGGAATTGAATCTGCATTACCTGAGCAGCGGGTTCGATATCGATATTGTTTTGCCAGCGCATTTGCCAGATCAATTAGGCGAAGACGCGGCGGCGCGCCTTGCCCGAATCGATATCGATGCCCTCAAGCGAAAGCTTGGCGCGCACGAGTTACGCGTAACCCATGCGCTTCGAACCACGCGTGACGCGCCCGTTCGACCTTGATGTTCAGAGTGGCAGTTGCGTATCGAACTTGATTTCGCGCAGCACGACGCTCGTGCGAACCTGCGCCACGGCCGGAATCTTGAAGATGCGCTCGTGCAGGAACGCGTCGTATGACTTGATGTCGGGCGCCACGATCTTGAGAATGTAGTCGGATTCGCCCGTGGTGCTGTAGCACTCGGTCACTTCCGGACAGGTGGCGATCTCGCGTTCGAACTGTTCAACGCCGCCTTCGGTGTGCCGCGTCAAATGAATATGCGCGAGCGCGCAGACGTGCAGGCCGAGCTTCTCCCGGTCGAGGAGGGCGGTGTAACGCTGGATGACGCCGGACTGCTCCATGTCCTTGATACGGCGCCAGCAGGGCGTACTCGAAAGCCCGACCTGATCCGAAATTTCCTGAACGGACCGCCGCGCGTCGAGTTGCAGGAGACGCAGGATTTTTTGTGAGAATGTATCTAGAGTCAACTGCGCCTCCATTCGGTCGCGATCTGACCTAATGTTAGAGGCGCAGAAAAAGAAACGCAATGCAAAGCGGCTGCACTGAGGTAGTTTCCCTAACTCACTGGCCTGTCGGCGCGTTTTTACCTTCGACGATGCTTTCAGTTTCGCCCGCAGTGGCTTGCGTGGCGGCCTGCGAGGCACGAAGCTCCGCCAGCATGTTGCAAAAGAGCGCGCCCTGCTCGATAGCGTCATCGAGCGCGACGTGCGTATGCGGCAGGTCGTCGAACCAGTGCTTGGGCAGACGCGGTTTGATCGCCTTCCGGTACGGCAAGCCCGTTATCGCAAAAGCCAGTGTCTTGATGTCAAGCGCGGACCACGAAAAAGGACAGCGTTCGGCGAAGCGCATCATGTACCAGAACATATAGGTGAAGTCGAAGCCTGCTGGATACGCCACGAACACCGGTTTGCCGGGCAGGGCCTCCACCCATTCGACGTACTTGACGAGCGCGACTTCGGGCTTTTGCTGATCGATACGGCACGCGGCCCAAGCCTCAGGCTGCGTCTTCCACCATGCCGCTTGAACAGGATGCGGCGCCGCGCCTTCGAGTGTTTCCAGATTCGCCGAGAACGTGCTGACGAGCTGTTTGTCCGCGGTGAACGCGGCCGACGCGAAACTCAGCATCGAGTGCGGACCGGGAATGGGACCGTCGGCTTCGACATCCGTGCTGACATAGATTTCGGGAATGGCGTTCATGCGCTGACTCCGTCGCCCACATAGGGATTGGAGCGGCGTTCCTCGCCAAGTGTCGATGCAGGTCCGTGGCCCGGCACGAAGGTCACGTCGTCGCCGAGCGGCCAGAGCTTCTCGCGGATGGAGCGGATCAATTCGGCGTGATTGCCGCGCGGAAAATCGGTGCGACCGATGGAGCCGGCAAACAGCACATCGCCGACGAGCGCCAGCCGATGCTCGCGACTGAAGAACACCACGTGTCCGGGCGTATGACCGGGGCAAAAATAGACTTCCATGCTTTCCTCGCCAAACTGCACGGTGTCGCCGTCTTCGAGCCATCGCTCGGGCGTGAAGGCTTCGGCATCCGAAAAACCGAAGCGCTTGGATTGCGCGGGTAACTGATCGATCCAGAACGCGTCTTCCCGATGCGGTCCTTCTATGGTGACGCCGTAGTGTTCCGCGAGTGCCTTCGCGCCGCCGCAGTGATCCAGATGACCGTGCGTCAGCAGCACTTTTTCGACCTTTGCGCCTTGCCGCTCGACCTCGGCAATGATGCGCTCGATGTCGCCGCCGGGGTCGACCACGGCGGCGCGCTGCGTCGTCTCGCAGATTACGATGGTGCAGTTTTGCTGGAACGGCGTCACGGGCACAAGAATGACTTTCATAAGACTCTCACCGGGACGAAGTCGCGTGTAAAAAGGTGCATTGTACCGGTGCCGGATCACGCTCGCGTCAGCCTCCATAAAGGCCCGGAGGCCGCTTCCAGAGCTGCAATTCTTACGGTCATAGCGAAAATCAATGACGAAATATGCAGTCGGAGGAGCCGGACCCCCGTTTTTTTGTATAATGACGACACTTGTGCATGGCTTTGACCATGCCGTCAATGGACAAAAGTCTGAACGCTAGTGCGTTTTTACAATTGTTATCAGTACGCTGTTGGGGGCTGAAAGCCTCGTAACTGCAACTCAAGCACCGTCATTTGGTGCACACGTCTTGTCCGGTCAGGCGCCGCGCGTCTGTCAGACGGCCTTAGCTGCCGTCGCACCGGATGGGGCCTACGCCGCCGTTCCTGCGCTGAAACAACGTCTCATAGCGCGCGAACCGTTGTCACGTTCGATGGCGGCACGTGGGGTCTGGTCAGGCTGCCGGGGACAGGCTGCGCCAGACGTGAACAATAACCGGGCTTTGCGGCAAGAGTACGCCGCATCCGAGCATCAGTTCGCCGTTCGCTGGTTCGAACGGCGTCCTGCTTTGCGCGGCTTGCCTTTCGAGCAGTCTTGCGCGCGCTTTGAGCGCGGCGCGGCCGCTCTACAAACAAGGAAGACACGCCTATGAATGCTCGATATCTTCGACATGTCGGTAGCTTGCTAGCCGTCGCAGTACTGGCTGGCTGCGCCGCGCCGGGCTCGGGCGACATCGCGTCCAATCCTCAGACAACAGCTACCGCTAGCACGACGAGTGCCCGCTCCACCGCACCCCTCGCTTTCGACAACAACCTGAGCTCCGTGCCTGCTCCGAAGCAAGCACAGGGCGAGTCGCTAGCCAACGCGCAGCCGATTACCAGCGGTCCGAACGTCGGCGAATTCGAGCAACAGGGCAAGGCTTCCTGGTACGGTCGCCTGTTCCACGGCCGCAAGACGGCGAGCGGCGAGAAATTCAACATGAATGCGATGACCGCCGCTCATCGCACGCTGCCGCTGGCATCATGGGTGCGCGTGACGAACGAAGCGAATCACAAGACGGTGGTGGTTAAGATCAACGATCGCGGACCTTACGTGCGTGGCCGCGTGATCGATCTTTCGTACGCGGCTGCATCGGCGCTGGACATGAGCAGCAGCGGCACGCAAAAGGTGAAGATCGAAGGACTGACGCAGCAGGAAGCGCGGGCGGCGCGCGAGCAATCGCAGTCGCTGGCGGATGACGGCGTGAACTGAACCTGCGTCTGATCCATGAAAAGGCCGTCATCGCGACGGCCTTTTTTCATTCTTCCGAGCGTTTGCTGAGTATCAACGCGCGCTCGTACAAGACGTTGCGCGATGCGCCCGAGAGCGTTGCGGCGATGCGCGCCGCGCTCTTCACCGACAACTCTTCGAGCAGCGTGGTGAGCAGCTCGTCGTTGACGTCGTCCGATGCTTCTTCCTCCGGTGCGCCCTGCACTACAAGCACGAATTCTCCGCGTTGCCGGTTGGCATCTGCTTCGAGCCACGTTGGCCCTTCGGCCAGGGTGCAGCGATGAAGGCTCTCGTGTAACTTCGTCAATTCGCGTGCAATCAGCATTTGCCGCCCGCCGCCGAGCGCTTCACCAAGCGCGCGGACTGTTTCCACGATGCGATGCGGCGCCTCGTAAAACACGAGCGCCATTGAATGCTTGCTCAACGTGCGCAGTTGCGCGGCGCGTTGTTTGGGTTTCGACGGCAGGAAGCCGATGAACGAGAAGCCGCTGACCCACGCACCGGCCGCGCTCAACGCAGTGGTGAGCGCGCTTGCGCCCGGCAAGGGGATGACGGGAAAGCCCGCGTCGCGCACGGCATCGACGAGACGTGCGCCTGGGTCCGAAATGCCGGGCGTGCCCGCGTCCGACACGCACGCGATGCGCTCGCCGTTCTTCAGATGCTCGATCACGCGTTCGGCGGCGCTGCGTTCGTTATGTTCGTGCACGGCGATCGACGGCTTCGAGATGCCGTAGCGCGCGAGCAGTTGCGAGGTGTTGCGCGTGTCTTCGGCGGCGATGCGATCGACGAGATCGAGCACGTGCAGCGCGCGCACCGTGATGTCCGCCGTATTGCCGATCGGCGTGGCGACCACATAGAGCGCGCCCGTCGGATAGTGCTGCCCGTCGGCTAATTCGGAGATCTGAAGCATGAGCGCGGGCGTCGAAGGAAAGACTGCCATTTTGCCACGCGTGCAAGCGCTCAACGCTCGACAACTTTTGAGGAGTGCCTGTGTCCAAATCGCTCGGCGATGTTTTCGAAGCGCGCGCGCTCGAGTACCTGCAAAGGCAGCGCATGAAGCTCGTCGCGCGCAACGTGCGTTGCCGTGGCGGCGAGATCGATCTCGTCATGTCCGATGAACGCGGCGCGCTCGTGTTCGTCGAAGTCAGGGCGCGCGCGAGCCGCCGGTTCGCGGATGCCGCCGCGAGCGTCGATGCCAGAAAGCGCGAGAGGATCGTGCGCGCCGCGCAGTTTTATCTGACGAAGTGGCGCGGCGCGTTGCCCGCGTGCCGCTTCGACGTGATCGCCTTCGATGCGGGACGCATTCGCTGGGTGACGGATGCATTTCGTGCCGACGGCACTTGATGTTGAGGTGTGCCGCGGCATGCATGCGGTAAACTGCGCAGCATTCACACGCAACAACCGCCGCCGCCGCGGCCGATAATCGAGAGTCGATGTCAGTCGAACGCATTCAACAGCAATTCCGCGACAGCGCGGCGCTCACGCTCGAAGCACTCGATGTGCTGGCGGTCCCGATCGCGGCGGCAGTCGACACGCTGTTCAGCGCGCTCGCCAACGGCTCCAAGATTCTCACATGCGGCAACGGCGGTTCGGCCGCCGACGCGCAACGTTTTGCCGCGCAACTCATCGGCCGCTTCGAGCGCGAGCGTCCCGCATTGCCGGCCATTGCGCTGACGACCGATACATCGATACTCACGGCAGTCGGCAACGACTACGCCTTCGAACAGATCTTCTCGCAGCAGGTTCGTGCGTTGGGACATGCGGGCGATGTCCTGCTTGCCATCAGCACGTCGGGCAACTCGGTAAACGTGCTCGCGGCGATTCAGGAAGCGCACGAACGCGAGATGATCGTGATTGCGCTAACGGGCAAGGGCGGCGGCGTGATATCCGAAGTGCTCATCGACACCGACATACATATCTGCGTGCCTTCCGAGCGGACGGCGCGTATTCAGGAAGTCCATCTGTTGACCATTCACTGCCTGAGCGACGGCATCGACGCGATGCTGCTGGGCGACGACTGAACACAAAGGGGAAAACGAGTTGATGAACAAGACACGCGTGAAGGCGACGCTGGCTAACGCCACGTTGGTGGTGAGCATGTTGTCGGGTGTTGCGTTGACACTGCAGGGCTGTGCGCTCGCGGTGGTCGGTGCGATGGGCGGCGGCACCTTGATCGCCACCGATCGCCGCACGCTCGGCGCGCAGACCGAAGATCGCGAGATCCAGGTGAAGGCGCTATCGCGGATCAACGAGAGCGTGCCCGACACGGCGCATGTCAATGTCACCGTGTTCAACCGGCGCGTGCTCTTGACGGGCGAAGTACCCGACGATGCCTCGAAGCAGAAGGCCGAGTCTGTCGTGCACGACATCAACAACGTGGGCAGCATCGTCAATGAACTGTCGGTGCAGGGCGCGAGTTCTATTTCCTCGCGCGCCAACGACTCGTACCTCGAAGGCCGCGTGAAGACCGCGATGGTCGGTGAGAAGGACTTGCGCGCGAACTACTACAAGGTCGTGTGCGAGCGGAGCATTGTGTATTTGATGGGCCTCGTCACGCCGGATGAAGGCGCGCATGGCGCGGATGTCGCCGCGCGCGTGCCGGGCGTCGAACAAGTGGTGAAGGTGTTCCAGTACATCAAGCCGGAAGAAGCCAAGGCGCTGGAGGCGGCGGCGGCATCCGATGCGAGCGGCGTCTCGGCGGCGAGTGCCCCGGCGCCTGAGGCCACGGTTGGAACGGTGCCGGATTCATCGGTGACATCGCGTCCGCTGGATCAGCAGACGCCCGCGCCCGTCAAGAATTCGGATGTTCATCCGGGAAGTGCGGCTCCGGCGCCAGTGGGTAAGTGATGATGCGACTGCGTGGTTGTGTCGTGGCTGGTTTGCTTTTGAGTGTGTCGGCGTTGGTTCATGCGGCGGATCAGCCTATATCCGCCGCCAATGCGATGGCGATTGCGCGCAGCAATGCGTGCATGGGATGTCACGCGGTGGATCGCAAACTCGTTGGGCCGTCGTTTCAACAAGTGGCGGACAAATACAAGGGCGATGCATCCGCCAGCGCGAAGCTTGAAGCGAAAGTGAAGAAGGGTGGCGCGGGCGTGTGGGGATCGATACCGATGCCTTCGCATCCTTCGATGAACGATGCGGACATCAAGACCGTGGTCGCGTGGGTGCTGGCGGGAGCGCCGCAGAAGTAAGCTGGTGGCGGCTCGGGCTTGCGTTTCGTCGAGATGCTTGTGATACACTTTTACTTCGTTGGGGGGGTAGCTCAGCTGGGAGAGCGTCGCGTTCGCAATGCGAAGGTCGGGAGTTCGATCCTCCTCCTCTCCACCACGAAAAATCAAAAGGCTCAGCCATTCGGCTGAGCCTTTTCGCATTGATGACATCCCACACGTAAACTGCGCGTCGTTCAACCCGCCCGCATCGACATTAAACCGCCGCCCCCTTAAACACCCCCTTCCGAATCATCACCGGATCCACCGTCGCGCTTCCCAACGACGCCTCACCATCCTGCACCGTCATCTGCAGCCGCATCGTCCGTTCGGCCAGCTTGCTAAGCGCCTCGCCGACGCCCTCCTCAAGCGACCACACCGTCACGTTTTGCAGACGCTCGACCTTGCCCTTCACACCTTGCCACCAGATATCGCTCGTCCTGCCCGCATACGCGATAACCACCATGCGGTCCGCGCGACCGCTCGCTTTCGCGATACGCCGCTCATCCGGTTGGCCGATCTCGATCCACGTCTCAATCTGACCAGTAAGGTCCTTTTGCCAGAGATCGGGTTCATCGGTGTCGGATAGTCCTTTGCAAAACTCCAGTCGTTCGCTCGCGAATAGGCCAAAAGCGGCGACGCGCACCATCATCCGTTCGTCGGTCTCGGAAGGATGACGCGCGATGGTCAGGGAATGGTCGCCGTAATAGTGGCGGTCCATGTCGGCGATCTGAAGGTCCGCCTTGTAGATTGTCGATTTGAGGGCCATGCAACACCAAAAGGCCGGTCGAAAACCGGCAAGGAAAGTAGAAGAGGCGGCGAACAAATACCAAGACACTGCACGCCGACGCTCACGCGACCGACATTGTGCGGTGATTCAGGAACAAATTGGAAGAATAAGATGCGCGCAGCGAGCGTTCGCCGCCACGGAAGATGGCACCATTTTCAACGGCAATGATTTACCTACGCGCATTCATTCGATGCGCATAGGCCACCGTCATTCGTAATTACTCAAAGCCCTTTCTGCTCGATAAACCGGTCGGCAGTCCACATTCCCTGCGTATCGCTATTCGACGCATTGACGAATTCGATGTCGTGTCCGACTACGCGCAATACGCGAAAGTGCGAATCGACCGGCGTCGAAACGCATTCGAAGCCTTCGAAATATTGCTGCATTTTTTGATGCTCGCCAGCTTTCGCATGCTCATCGGCCGAATCGAATTTGTCCTTGGACAGGCAACCATATGAGTTAGGCCGAAATGTGAATGTCTGTTGGGCTTGAACCGCGCTGTCCTGGGCCTGCGCAGCGCAAGCGATAGCGAACGTCCCTACCATTGCAACGAGAAAACTGGCGCGCTTCTTCATTGAGTAGCCTCCAAACGAATTCGTCTCGAAATTAGCTATGTATTTAAAAGCCGCTAAATGCAAAAGCCATGCTAATTGACGTTTGAAAGTTTGCAAGCACAAGTTGTGTGCGATTGCAACAAGCCGGAATGTCGCACGCTTGCGTTAGTTCGTCAGAACGCAGCGTATTGATATGAAAGGCATTAAAAAACTCTATTTGGAGGAAATTGAAGCGGTTATTACTTGCCAATGGTAGCGATTTATCTCAACACGATTCTTGTGCGGCGCATTACCCGACCAAGAGCGCTTTCCAACCTTCCAAGCAATCGATTCTTCGCCGAGATGTCTAGCTAGCCTTCCGGCCTATTGCGCCGCGCCGCCGTTCATGGATAAATCGATCCCAACGAAATCAGGAGATATCCCATGACGCTTGCTCAGTGGCTGCCGTTCGCTATCGCATCGGCCATTCTTGTTGCAATCCCTGGCCCGACCGTATTGCTGGTCGTGTCCTACGCGCTCGGGCACGGGCGCAAGTACGCGCTCGCGACGACGCTCGGCGTGGCGCTCGGCGACCTCACGTCGATGACGGCTTCCATGCTCGGTCTCGGCGTTTTGCTGGCGGCATCGGCGGAACTGTTCATGGTGGTCAAGTGGGTGGGCGCGGCGTATCTGTTTTACCTGGGCATCAAGTTGTGGCGCGCGCCGGTGATCGACACGGACGCAGTCAAGGCCGGCGACGATCTGCGCACCGGCCGCATCCTGGCTCACGCCTACGCGGTAACCACGCTCAACCCGAAGAGCATCATCTTCTTCGTCGCGTTTCTGCCGCAGTTCATCGATCCCCACGCGGCAAGCGTCTCGCAGATCGCGCTATTCGAGGCAACCTTCGTCGGGCTGGCGGCGGCTAACGCGTTCTTTTACGCGTTGCTCGCATCGAGCGCGCGTCGGGCAATTCGCAAGCCCTCCGTGCAGCGCGCGGTGAATCGGACCGGCGGCGCGCTGCTCATGGGCGCCGGCGTCTTCGCGGCTGCATGGAAGAGGGCGACATGACTCAGACCGCCTTTGCTGATTGGGCGACTAGCGCGCGCCGCGTATTTTTCGGCTTGCTCGATGACTGGAATCGTCAAGACGCGGCAGCAATGGCCGCGCGTTTCGCCGAGCGCGGCAGTCTGGTCGGATTCGACGGCAGCACGATCGATGGCCGCGCGTGCATCGAAGCGCATCTGCAACCGATTTTCGCGCAGCATCCGACGCCGCTTTTCGTGGCCAAGGTGCGGGAAGTCAGACGCATGGCGAGCGGGCACACTTTGCTTTTGCGTGCGGTTGCAGGCATGTGCCCACGCGGCACGGCGGCGCTCGATCCGAGTCTGAACGCGATTCAGACCATGGTTCTGTCGATGTGCGACGGGGTGTATCGCGTCGAGCTGTTCCAGAACACGCCGGCCGCGTTTCATGGAAGGCCGGAGGAAAGCGACAAACTGAGCGCCGAGTTGCGGGAGATAGGGAAACCGAAACTCGCTTGAGTTACTTTCCGATGCAAAACCGGCTGAAAATCACGCCCAGTAGATCATCGGAAGTGAACTCACCCGTGATTGCATTGAGATTTTCTTGAGCGAGGCGCAGCTCTTCAGCGAATAAATCAAGCGCCTGTGAGTTCTGATCGGCGTGGGCGGCCGCCAGCGCCAGATGTTCGCGCGCCGCCCGCAACGCGATGAGATGCCGTTCGCGCGCCAAATACACGCTCTCCGCGCCTGCCTGCCATCCGGCAATCTTGAGCAGCATTTCTCGCAAGAGCGCGATGCCTTCGCCCGTTTTCGCCGAGAGATTGACTTGGCGCGCGCCGCCGTTCGCGTCGCGGCTTGCGGCTGGTGCGCCCGCCAGGTCCGTTTTGTTCAGCACGCGCACGACCGGCGCGCCATCGGGGAAACGCGCGGCGATCGCGTCGTCTTCGCTCGTCATCCCGTTTCGGGCGTCGAGCAAATGCAACACGACGTCGGCGCGCTCGATCTCGCCCCAAGTCCGCTCGATACCAATTCGCTCGACTTCGTCTTCGGTGTCGCGCAGCCCCGCCGTATCGATGATATGCAGCGGTATGCCTTCCACCTGAATGGTCTGAGCGACCTTGTCGCGCGTGGTGCCGGCAATCGGCGTGACGATAGCGAGCTCCGCGCCGGCCAGCGCGTTCAGCAGCGACGACTTGCCCACGTTCGGCTGCCCCGCCAGCACGACCGATAAGCCTTCCCGCAGCAAGGCGCCCTGCCGTGCATCGGCGAGGACGGTGTTCAAGCGCTCGCGAATGCGCGCGAGCTTGCCGTGCGCGTCCGCTGCTTCCAGGAAGTCGATCTCTTCCTCGGGGAAGTCCAGAGTCGCTTCAACCAGCATCCGCAAATTGATGACGTCTTCGACGAGCGCGTGGATTTCGCGCGAAAACGCGCCTTCGAGCGAGCGGCCCGCGGAGCGCGCGGCGGCTTCCGTGCTGGCCTCGATCAGATCGGCGACGGCTTCGGCCTGTGCGAGATCGAGCTTGTCGTTGAGAAACGCGCGTCGCGTGAATTCACCGGGCTCGGCAAGTCTCAGGCCGAACTCGCGTCCGACGTCGAGCGCGCGTTGCAGCACGAGTTGAAGCACGATCGGCCCGCCGTGACCCTGCAATTCGAGCACGTATTCGCCGCTGTATGAGTGCGGCGCGGGAAAGTAGAGCGCGATGCCGCGATCGAGCGCCTCGCCGTTGCCGTCGAGAAACGGCACGTAGCTAGCGTGGCGCGCGTTCAACGATTGGCCGCACAGCGCGAACATCGCGAGGTGCGCGGCGCGCTCACCCGCGCGTCCGAACGACAGCCGCACGACGCCAATCCCGCCGCGTCCGGGCGCGGTGGCGATGGCGACAATCGGATCGGAGTCGTTGCTGAGCATGTGAGGAAAGCAGGGATTTCGGGTGCGGGGATTGTATCGCGCTGAGACGCTTAGCTGCCGGCATCCCGCCCGTTAGGAAAATTCTTGACGTATCTCATTTGAGATACGGACGAACGCATGCAACTCACGCCGTTTTCTACAACAAATTCGTGGCTTAGGCAGCACTGACGGAGGTCTGAGAGCGAAGCTTGATTGCCTTTTGGCAGTGATCGGTAACGCTTATGCAAGATAAAACGACGAATATTTCCGCCACTTCTAACGTGATTGGTTGACGCATAGGCAACGGTTGCCTCGCACAATTGCACTATGCCTACACCACAAGAAAAAGCCGATTTCTCCGAGCGGCTTAAGTTCTCGATGACCCGCGCACCTGAGAAGCTGCGCGGCGCGACCGATCTCGCGAAAAAATTCAGTCTTCGTTACCACGGCGAAGCGGTTTCCCCTCAAACGGCGCACAAGTGGCTCACTGGGCGTTCGATTCCGACCATCGACAAGCTGGAAGTATTGGCCGAATGGTTCAAAGTGGAGTTGCACTGGCTGCACTATGGACCGTCGCCGGGCGGTATCGCTCAGGGGACGCCTAAGCCGCTCGTACGGGATGAGCAATACCCGGCGTCCGGGGAAACGCTCGAGCTTGTGTCGAAGATCGAGGCGTTGTCGCCGCATCATCGGTATCTGGTCGAGGAACTCGTGCAGCAGTTTTATGGGGCGGCGAAGCGGTAAACGTTCGAATTCGTCAGCGCGACAGAATGTTTCAATCGAGATGGCTAAATCTAGCCTGTACCGGCCATTGTCGCTAAACGCTTGTCCCGCAAGGTTTTCTGCCTTCCCGACAATCAGCTGCCCGTTAAAACTTGAGTTATAAAAGTTTTACCTTGACCACGTCTTGAACAATGTCGCGGACACTGCCGCCATGGTTACCGATCCTGTAAAGCTCGCCTTCGCAAGGCGGTTTCGCGACGCTCTGGTTGAAGAGAGCGTGCGACTTTCCAAAAAGGCGCATTGGCCCGCCGAGACTGCTATTGATTTTGAGAATCCGAGACATGTCCGGCGCCTATTGGATGCCCACGTTCCCATCGCGGAACAAGTATCATCGACAACCGTGAAAAACTGGCTCGATGCCATACACATGCCCAGGCCAAAGCATTTACAAATGCTGTCGAAGGCGCTGAACCGTTCTGTTAATTGGTTGAAGTTCGGAGTAAGCGATTCCTCCTCCAGCTACGTGAACAATTATGCAAATGAACCAGCGGTCTCGTATGGTCAAGGCGCGTTAAATGAAGATCGTCGCTCGAAGCTTCGCAATATCAGATCAATGATCCATCAACTACTGGTCGAAGTCGACAAATTCGAGGACGAGCTCAAATATTAAGTTCATGAGCCGCCTGTCGAACCAAACAAAAACGCCCGGCATGCCGGGCGTTTTCAAATCCACTTCCACATCCAAACCTAAAGAAACCTCAAGCCGCCTTCTTCTTCCGCTGTCCCATCATGCGCGTGATGTAATACTGCTGCGCGATCGACAGCACGTTATTCACCACGTAATACAGCACGAGACCGGCCGGGAAGAAGAAGAACATGACCGAAAACGCGATCGGCATGAACATCATCATCTTGGCTTGAACCGGGTCCGGCGGCGTCGGGTTCAGCTTGGTCTGCAGGAACATCGATACAGCCATCAGCACCGGCAAGATGAAGTACGGGTCTTGTTGCGACAGATCGTGAATCCAGCCGATCCACGGTGCACCGCGCATTTCCACCGACGACAGCAGCACCCAGTACAGCGAGATAAACACCGGAATCTGCACCACGACCGGCAGACAGCCGCCGAATGGATTCACCTTCTCGGTCTTGTAAAGCTCCATCAGCGACGCGTTCATCTTCTGCGGATCGCTCTTGAAGCGCTCGCGAATCTGTTGCATGCGCGGCGTGATTTCCTTCATGCGCGCCATCGACTTATAGCTCGCCGCCGACAGCGGGAAGAACACAGCCTTGATGAGCAGCGTAAGCAGCACGATCGCCCAGCCCCAGTTGCCGACATAGCTGTGGATCTTTTCGAGCAGCCAGAAAAGCGGCTTGGCGATGATCGTCACCATGCCGTAATCCTTCACGAGCTCAAGCCCCGGCGCGATACCTTCCAGCATGCGCTCTTCTTCGGGACCCGCGAAAAGACGCGCATCGACGGTCGCGGTCTGTCCCGGCGCAATGGTCTGCACGGCCTGCTGCACACCCACGCGATACAAATCCGGATCGATCTTCTGCACATAGATGTCACGCTTCGCGCCCTGCTGCGGAATCCACGCCGACGCGAAGTAATGCTGCACCATCGCAATCCAGCCGTTGTCGGCGGAAGGCGCGAACGTAGCCTTGTTCTTGTCGATATCGCTGAAGTCGATCTTCTGGAAGTGATGCTGGTCCGTGTAGACCGCCGGCCCGATGAACGTATGCGAGAAGCGCGGCGTCTCCACCGGCGTGTTGTCGCGCACGAGTTCCATGTAGAGCTTCGGCGTGACCGGCGCGCTACCGACGTTCTCGATTTTCGTATCGACGTTGATCACGTAGCTGCCACGCGTGAACGTGTAGGTCTTTACGACCTTCACGCCACCCTTCACCGGCGATTCGAACGCGAGCGTCAGCGTTTTGGCGTCGCCCGACAAGGACGTCTGGCCCGGGACCGCCGTGAAGATGTCGTTGTGGTTCGGGAAGTCGCCGCCGAGCAGGCCCGTGCGCGCGAGATACGTGTGGGTCGGCGTGTGATCGAAGAGGGTGATGTAAAGGTCAGGCTGCTTGCCGTCGCCTTCCTTCACGAGCGAGAGCTTCGAAAGCGTGCCGCCGCGCGTGTCGATCTCACCGGAATACACGTCCGTCGTGAACTTGACGAGTTGCGCGGCCGCCGTGGCGGGCGGCGTCGTCGAACCCGGCGCGGCGGTACCGGCCGGCGAGTTGGGCAATTCGGAAGGCTGTGCGCCCGATGCGGCCGTGCCCGGTGCGGGGTTGCTGGCGGTCTTGGCCGGCTGCGTCGCGCTCGGGAAGAACATCGACGGGCGCCCATGGTCGCGCTGCCAGTTGTCGAACAGCATGACAACTGACACGAAGAAGATGACCCATAGGACGGTGCGTTTGATATCCATGCGTTGTCTCAGTGTCGATCGGTAAGCGCATCAGCGCCGTTTAGTGGTGAATGCTTTTCTTGAGCGAATTCCGCGGCCGGCTCGGAAACCCGCGTGGAATCTGATCGCGAATCGGAAGGCTGCGGCACGAGATCGACGCCGCCCGCCGAAAACGGATGGCAGCGGCAAAGCCTTTTGGCGGCGAGATACGTGCCATGCGCGGCGCCATGATACTGGATTGCCTCGCGCGCGTAGTCGGAACAGGAGGGATAAAAACGGCACCGGCTGCCGAGCAGCGGGCTCACAGCAACCTTGTAGAAGCGCAACAACGCGATTAGTGCCGTTTGCATAAGCTTCGCGCCGCGCGCCCCGTTCGCCGTGACCGGCGATTCGAGACGCAGACTGCGCTTCATGACCCGGAAGGGCCGGAGGTGTCGTCTACGGCGGGCACGCCAGGCGGCGCCGCCACGGTTTCAGCCGCACGGCGCGCGACTTCGCGCACGGCACGGTCCAGCAATGCTTCCAGTTCGCCTCGCACGAGCGCGCCGAGCGGCGGCGAACTGGCGCTCGGCATGGCCTTGCGGTCGATTTTCGCGTGCAAGCGCACGAGGATATCGAAACCGCTCAACGCTTCGCGACGCAACCGAAACGCGTCACGCGCGTGCCGCTTGATCAAGTTGCGCGTGACTGCACGCGGCGCTTGCTTCTTGCCGATCACGAGGCCGAGACGCGCCTCCTGCCCAGTCGGTTTCCCGTACAGCACGAAATGCGGCGAACGTCGCCACGGGCGCAAACGAAAAACGGATGAGAACTCATCCGTTTTCAGTAGCCTTGCGGCCTTGGGGAACGCGGCCTGCGCCGGCAACTGAACGATGTCCTGTTTCAAGACTTCTGTGCGGCGCTAAAGCAGCCTGCCGGTTCGTGATGCGCGCCCGGCTTCAGGACAGATACGGCCTGTACCACACGTGCGCGACCAGCCACCGGAAAGCCTTAGATTGCCAGGCGCTTGCGACCCTTCGCACGGCGAGCGTTGATGACCTTGCGGCCGCCAGCGGTCTTCATGCGAACGCGGAAGCCATGGGTGCGCTTGCGGCGCGTCACGGAAGGTTGGTAAGTACGTTTCATGATGCTCTCACTTGAGTATTGATCGACCGCGCGGGCTTTGGCGCCACCGTGTTCCGACTGTGGATAACCGCAGGCACGAGAGGCACAACGGGCGCAACGACCGGAGGTTCAGGAATTCTGTTTTCGCGGAACCCGCTATTTAAACCGTTTTCCTATTGACCGTCAATAGGTTAGCGTAATAGTGAAGCTCGCCATGCTCGCATCATGTTCATTTCCAGCTTGTCGGACGCGCTGATTTGACCCTGTGGATAACTCGCGCGCCGGTCCCGTTTGGCGTTAGAATCTCGCCTTACTCCCAAATATCCGCCTACTGCTTCGGCCCGCCGTTCGCCCGCAAACCCTTGCGGCGTAAGCCTCCGGAGCATGCCTGCATGGCTGTGCCGGGACTTGCCGAGGCGCTTGAGCGCATCCGGCAAGCACGGCCGTCAGGAGCGCGGAGCCAACCATAAAACGACCGCATTCGATGAACGATTTCTGGGAACACTGTTCGGCATTGCTGGAGCGTGAACTCACGCCGCAGCAGTACGTCACGTGGATCAAGCCGCTGGCCCCGGTCGACTTCGATGCCGACGCGAGCACCTTGCGCATAGCCGCTCCCAATCGCTTCAAGCTCGACTGGGTGAAGAGCCAGTTCTCGGGACGCATTGCCGATATGGCGCGCGAATACTTCAGCGCGACGATCGACGTCCAGTTCGTACTCGACCCGAAAGCGACCGCGCGCAGCGCCATCGGTCAGGCGCCGAACGCCGCGCCGCGGCCGGCGGCCGGCGCGGGTGTCGCCGACGGCGCGCCGCGTCCGCCCGCGCCGGCCGCCGCACCGCAAGCGCCTTCGGTCGTCGCGCACGCGAACGCTGCCGCGCACGTGAACGCGCTGGCGGCGGAAGCCGCCCAGCAAGCTCAGGCCATGCAGGACGAACAAGCCGATCTCGACTTGCCGAGCCTCGACGCCAACGAAGCCGCCGCTGGCCGGCGCACGTGGCGTCCGGGCGGCAACCCATCGGCCGGCGGTGAAACCGATTCCGCTTACGAACGTTCGAAGCTCAACCCCGTGCTGACCTTCGACAATTTCGTCACCGGTAAGGCGAATCAGCTCGCGCGCGCGGCGGCCATTCAGGTCGCCGACAATCCCGGCATTTCGTACAACCCGCTCTTTCTTTACGGAGGCGTGGGCCTGGGCAAGACGCATCTGATCCACGCTATCGGCAATCAGTTGCTGATGGACAAGGCGGGCGCGCGCATCCGCTACATTCACGCGGAGCAGTACGTTTCCGACGTGGTGAAGGCGTATCAGCGCAAGGCGTTCGACGACTTCAAGCGTTACTACCATTCGCTCGATCTTTTGTTGATCGACGATATTCAGTTCTTCTCGGGCAAGTCGCGTACGCAGGAAGAGTTCTTCTACGCGTTCGAGGCGCTGGTCGCGAACAAGGCGCAAGTCATCATCA
Source organism: Caballeronia sp. LP006 (assembly GCF_031450995.1). Taxonomy (NCBI): domain Bacteria; kingdom Pseudomonadati; phylum Pseudomonadota; class Betaproteobacteria; order Burkholderiales; family Burkholderiaceae; genus Caballeronia; species Caballeronia sp. LP006. The sequence goes on from NZ_JARTVW010000005.1 coordinate 454,059, forward strand.
CGAGCGACACGTATCCCAAGGAAATCTCCGGTATCGACGACCGTCTGATCTCGCGCTTCGATTCCGGTTTGACGGTCGCCATCGAGCCGCCCGAGCTGGAAATGCGCGTCGCCATTCTGATGAGAAAGGCGCAGTCCGAAGGCGTGAGTCTGTCCGAAGACGTCGCGTTCTTCGTCGCGAAGCATCTGCGCTCGAACGTGCGTGAACTCGAAGGCGCGCTGCGCAAGATCCTCGCTTATTCGAAGTTCCACGGCCGCGACATCACCATCGAGCTGACCAAGGAAGCGCTCAAGGATTTGTTGACGGTGCAGAACCGCCAGATCTCGGTGGAGAACATTCAGAAGACCGTCGCGGATTTCTACAGCATCAAGGTCGCCGACATGTATTCGAAGAAGCGGCCGGCCAATATCGCGCGCCCGCGCCAGATCGCGATGTATCTGGCGAAGGAACTGACGCAGAAGAGTCTGCCCGAGATCGGCGAGCTTTTTGGCGGTCGCGATCACACCACCGTGCTGCACGCCGTGCGCAAGATCGCGGCCGAACGCGGCACGGATGCGCAGCTCAATCACGAACTTCACGTGCTCGAACAAACGCTGAAGGGTTGAGCCGGCGCGAACGCGTCGATTATTGCGCCACCGGACCTGTTTATTGGTAAAAACGCCCCCAATTTTCGGGGGCGGTTCCGTTTTAAGGCACAATATAGGTTTAGCTGTCCGTGGCCTGGGCGGCTGGCGTCAAGCATTCGCGAGTGACCGGCGGGGGGCCGGCAACGCGTGTTACGAGGTTGTCCGGCGAGCGCGGCGAACCAACCGCTGGTGACAAAACCAGTGGTGGCAAAACCGGCGGACAGGCCGTCACATCAACGAAGGAACTCTATGCAACTGGTCAAGACCGAACGAGACAATCTTCTAAGGCCGCTGCAAACCGTGAGCGGTATCGTAGAACGCCGCCATACCTTGCCGATCCTCGCCAATCTGCTGATCACCAAGAACGGCGCCGATGTGTCGTTCCTCTCGACGGATCTCGAACTCCAGATCACCACCCGCGCCGATTTCGGCGTTGGCAGCGACCAGATCGCCACCACGGTCGCCGCGCGCAAGTTGCTCGACATTTTGCGCGCCATGCCGCCGGGTGAGGTTGCGCTCGACTTGTCCGACAAGCGCCTGACCGTGCGCTCCGGCAAGAGCCGCTTCGCGCTGCAGACGCTCGCCGCGGACGAGTTTCCTACCGTCAATCAGGCTACAGACTTCGGCGCGAGCCTTTCGGTTCCGCAGAAAACGTTTCGCCAGTTGCTCGGCATGGTGTATTTCGCCATGGCCCAGCAAGACATTCGCTATTACCTGAACGGCATGTTGCTCGTGGTAGATGGCGACCAGTTGATGGCCGTCGCAACGGACGGTCACCGTCTCGCGTTCTCGTCCATGAAGATCGACGGCGGCACGTTCCCGCGTCAGGAAGTCATCATCCCGCGCAAGACCATCCTCGAATTGCAGCGTCTGCTGGAAGACATCGACGACACGCTCAAGATCGACATCGCCGCGACGCAGGTGAAGTTCAGTTTTGGCCAGGTCGAACTCGTGTCGAAGCTCGTCGAAGGCAAGTTCCCCGACTTCCAGCGCGTGATTCCCAAGGCGCACAAGAACACGTTCGAAATCGGTCGCGAAGAACTGCAGCGCTCCCTGCAGCGCGCGGCCATTCTCACGTCGGACAAGTTCAAGGGCGTGCGGTGTCTGGTCGAGCCGGGTCAGCTCAAGATCATGTCGACCAACGCCGACCAGGAAGAAGCGCAGGAAGAACTGGAAATCGCGTATCAGGGCGATACCGTCGACATCGGTTTCAACGTCACGTATCTGCTCGACGTGCTTGCGAATCTGAAGGTCGACACGCTGCAAGTGAGCCTTGGCGACGCCAACTCCAGCGCGCTCATCACAATTCCGGAAAACGAGGAATTCAAGTATGTCGTGATGCCGATGCGCATCTGACGCGTTCAGGTACCACGAACACACCAAGGGGCGGCTCGCCCCTTTGGCGTTTTTAAGGTGTTTTGAAAAGTTTCGAGCAGTAACCGAAGCAGCGACGCAGAACCGGAAAATTCCATGACTGAAAACACAAATTCGCAACCCGACAACAGCTACGGCGCATCGTCCATTCAGATCCTCGAAGGTCTGGAGGCCGTGCGCAAGCGCCCGGGAATGTATATCGGCGATACGTCGGATGGCACCGGTTTGCATCACCTCGTTTTCGAAGTGCTGGACAACTCCATCGACGAAGCGCTGGCCGGCTATTGCGACGACATCCACGTGACCATTCACGCGGACAACTCCATTTCGGTGACGGACAACGGCCGTGGCGTGCCTACCGGCCTGAAACGCGACGACAAGCACGACCCGAAGCGCAGCGCCGCCGAGATCGTGATGACCGAACTCCACGCGGGCGGCAAGTTCGACCAGAACAGCTACAAGGTGTCGGGTGGCCTGCACGGCGTGGGCGTGTCGTGCGTGAACGCGCTGTCCGAATGGCTGCGCCTCACCGTGCGCCGCGACGGCAAGAAACACTTCATGGAGTTCGCGCGCGGCGTGGTGCAGAACCGGGAGCTTATCGAAGAGAACGGCGTGCAGTATTCGCCCATGCCGGTAGTCGGCGACACCGAAAATCGCGGCACCGAAGTGCACTTTTTGGCGGACGCGACCATCTTCGGCAATGTCGAATTCCACTACGACATTCTCGCCAAGCGCATGCGCGAGCTTTCGTTCCTGAACAACGGCGTGCGCATTCGCCTGACCGACTTGCGCACCGGCAAGGAAGACGACTTCGCTTTTGCGGGCGGCGTGAAGGGCTTTGTCGAATACATCAACAAGCAGAAGCAGGTGCTGCATCCGAACGTGTTCCATGCAACGGGCGAGCGTGAAAACGTCACCGTCGAAGTGGCCATGCAGTGGAACGACAGCTACAACGAAAGCGTGCTCTGCTTCACCAACAACATTCCGCAGCGCGACGGCGGCACTCACCTGACAGGCTTACGCGCCGCGATGACGCGCGTGATGAACAAGTACATCGCCGACCACGACATCGCGAAGAAAGCGAAGGTCGAGACGAGCGGCGACGACATGCGCGAAGGCTTGTCGTGCGTGCTGTCGGTGAAGGTGCCTGAGCCGAAGTTCAGTTCGCAGACGAAGGACAAGCTGGTGTCGTCGGAAGTGCGCGCGCCGGTCGAGGAAATCGTCGCGAAGGCGCTGGAAGATTATCTGCAAGAGACGCCGATCGACGCGAAGATCATCACGGGCAAGATCGTCGATGCCGCGCGTGCACGCGATGCCGCTCGCAAGGCGCGCGAGATGACGCGGCGAAAGGGCGTGCTCGACGGCGTCGGCTTGCCGGGCAAGCTCGCGGATTGCCAGGAGAAGGACCCGGCGAAGTCGGAAATTTATATCGTCGAGGGTGATTCGGCGGGCGGCTCGGCCAAGCAAGGGCGCGACCGGAAGTTCCAGGCAATCCTGCCGTTGCGCGGCAAGGTGCTGAACGTTGAGAAGGCGCGCTTCGACAAGCTGATTTCATCCGAGCAGATCGTGACGCTCGTGACGGCGCTGGGTTGCGGCATCGGCAAGGATGATTACAACCTGGACAAGCTGCGCTATCACCGCATCATCATCATGACCGACGCGGACGTGGACGGCGCCCACATCCGCACGCTTCTGCTGACGTTTTTCTATCGGCAGATGCCGGAGATCGTGGAGCGCGGGTACATCTATATCGCGCAGCCGCCGCTTTACAAGATCAAGGCGGGCAAGGACGAGCGGTATATGAAGGACGCGCACGAGCTCAACCAACATATGCTGAAGCTCGCGCTGCAGGGTTCTGAACTGGTGCCGAGCGAAGGCGCGGACCCGATTTCGGGCGATGCCTTGGGCGAACTCGCGCGTGCGTATTTGCTGGCCCAGGCGGTGATCGATCGTATCAGCCGTATTTACGATGCCGCCTCGCTCGAAGCGGTGATGGATGGCACGGTCATCGATTTGTCGACGCAGGAAGCGGCGGAGGCATCGGCGAAGGCGCTCGAAACGAAGTTGCGTTCGGACCCGTTGAAGCCGGAAGTGACGGTCGAGGCGGCATACGATCAGGTTCGCGAGCTGCGTTCGTTGCATATCAAGCGGCGTCACCATGGCAACGTGAAGGTTTCGGTGTTCGATGAAGATCTTCAATTGACCGCCGACTACAAGCAACTCGTTTCCACTGCCGATACCTTCAAGGGCTTGATTGGCCAAGGCGCGTTGATCAAGCGCGGCGAGCGCTCGATGGCCGTGCTGGACTTCAAGAGCGCGATGAAGTGGCTGATCGCGGATGCGGAACGCAACGTCAGCAAGCAGCGTTACAAGGGCTTGGGCGAGATGAATCCCGGACAGCTTTGGGAAACGACGATGGACCCGGCCGTGCGGCGTTTGCTGCGCGTCCAGATCGAGGACGCGATTGCGGCCGACGGCATTTTCACGACGCTCATGGGCGACGATGTGGAGCCGAGACGCGCGTTTATCGAGAGTAACGCGTTGCGGGCGGGGAATATTGATGTTTGAGGGGTAGGTAGCGCGACGCTATCACTCCGAAACCGTAAGTACCACGCGCGAGGTTTCAACGCGCTGGCACTTACGGTTTTTTTATTGAACGCCAACGCCATACTCCCACCCAAAACGCACGGACCTGGTTCCGCCGCGCCACCCGCAGACCCGCGTACACTTTCGGTTTGAACCGAAAATCCACGTCGCCGCATTCCGTCGCGGCTACGTGCATCACGCAACAACGAGAAATCCGACATGTTCACCTGCCGAAACCAGTCCTGCGACGCAACGTGGGACGTCTCAGACGTCGTCATCAAGAATGAAGGTCAGGGCCTGCTGTTCCGCTGCCCGATGTGCGGCGCGCGCAATTACGTGACGCGCCACGACGCACCCGATGGCGCCATCACCTACGAGCAGGTCACCGAAACCCCGCCGCGAGGCGCGCAATAACCATGGCGACCGATACCTCATTCAGCAGCCTGCCGCTCAACGAAGCGATGCAGACGAATCTGCAGCAGCTCGGCTACACATCGATGACGCCGATCCAGGCCGCGAGCCTGCCGCTCGCACTCGCCGGTCACGATCTCATCGCGCAGGCAAAAACGGGCAGTGGCAAGACCGCCGCCTTCACGTTGCCGCTGCTTGCCAAACTCGATGCGCGTCAGTTCGCCGTGCAAGCGCTCGTGCTTTGCCCGACGCGCGAACTCGCCGATCAGGTCACGCAGGAAATCCGCCGCTTGGCTCGCGCAGAAGACAACGTGAAGGTGCTCACGCTATGCGGCGGCACGCCCATGCGTCCGCAGATCGCGAGTCTCGAACACGGCGCGCATATCGTCGTGGGCACGCCGGGACGCATCATGGATCACCTTCAGCGCGAAACGCTTTCGCTGGATGGCATACGCACGCTCGTGCTCGACGAGGCCGACCGCATGCTCGACATGGGCTTTTTCGACGATATCGCTTCAGTCGCGCGTCTGTGTCCGAAAGACCGTCAGACCTTGCTGTTTTCGGCGACGTATCCCGAGGGCATCGCGAAATTGAGCCAGCAGTTCCTGCGCAATCCGCGCGAGATCAAGCTCACCGAACAGCACAGCAACGCGAAGATCAAACAACGCTTCTATCAGGTCGAGGATCACGAGCGTCTGCATGCAGTGGGTTTGTTGCTGGACCACTATCGTCCCATCAGCACGCTTGCGTTCTGCAACACGAAGCAGCAATGCCGCGACTTGCTCGACGTACTGCGCGCGCAAGGCTTCGAGGCGCTCACGCTGCATGGCGAACTCGAACAGCGCGAACGCGATCAGGTGCTCGTGCAATTCGCCAATCGCAGTTGCTCGGTGCTCGTCGCGACCGATGTCGCCGCGCGCGGGCTGGACATCACGCAACTCGAAGCGGTCATCAATGTCGATGTGACGCCGGACCCCGAGGTGCACGTGCATCGCATCGGGCGCACGGGGCGTGCGGGCGAGGAAGGTTGGGCGCTGTCGCTTGCGAGCATGGACGAGATGGGACGCGTCGGCGCGATCGAAGTGGCGCAGCGCAAGGAAGTGGAATGGTATCCGCTGGCGGAGCTGACATCGGCGGAACCTGGGCATCTGAAGCCGCCCATGGCGACGCTCCAAATCCTCGGCGGCCGCAAGGACAAGATCCGTCCCGGCGATGTGCTCGGCGCGCTGACCGGCGAAGCGGGCTTCAAGGGCGAGGAGATCGGCAAGATCAACGTGATGGACATGGTCACGTACGTGGCCGTTCAACGCGGTATCGCCGATGATGCCGAGCGCAAGCTGGCAGCGGGGAAGTTGAAGGGGCGGAAGGTCAAGGTGCGGCGGATGTGAGTCCGGTGAGTCGCCAACGAGCTAGTTAAGGAACTGTAGCGTGAAGGGTTGTCCTCCAAGCGAGCCCGCCCGATGCGCCCCCGCAGCGCCGCACCGCGGAATCACGGAAGCGAGCCGCGCGCGCGAAAGCTTTGCAGATTCAGCGTATCTCGGCCTTCGCGCGGGTTTCCAAGCAACTGCAAACGTGCAGTGCAACGGCGCCGTGCTCGACTCTCAAACTTTCCTCTGGGGCTCGACTGAAATCCCATCCGACGACGTCACCTTCGACGTTCTCGCCGTCACCAACCGCAATCCGCTCGCCACGCTTCCCACGCCCGCGAACGCCGCTCCAAGCGACAACGCGAGCGCCGGACCATGCTTCCCCGCGATGCTGAAGCACAACGCGACGAGCGCCGCGCCGGTGGCCTGTCCGATCAGCCGCGAAGTCGCGATCGTGCCACTTGCGCCACCCGCGCGTTCGCGCGGCGCGCTCGACATGAACGCCTTCAGATTCGGCGACTGAAAGAAGCCGAAGCCCGCGCCACAGATCGCCATGCGGATGCAGATTTCGAGCACATGCGGTTGCGCTGGCAGCATCGCGAGCGACACCATTCCCACACATAGAATCGCGAGCCCGACGCCGCCCAGCAAACCCGGCGCGTGCCGATCCGACAAGCGCCCGGCGATCGGCGCCATCAACGCGACGAGCGCTGACCACGGCGTCATCAGAAAGCCGGTTTCCACCTGACTGCGACCGAGCACGCTTTCGAAGAAAAACGGCAACGACACGAACGCGAGCCCTTGCGCGGCAAACGAGCAGATCGCGGTCATCGTGGAGAGCGCGAACATCGGGCGGCGGAAGAGATCGACGGGTAGCATCGGCGCGGGATGACCGCGCTCGCGTCGGAGAAGCAGAACGCCCGCAATCAACGTGACGCCGAACGACGCGAGCACGGTATGCGCCGGCGCGCGCTGGGCCGCTTCGCCGAGCGCGAAGATCAGCGACGCGAACGTGATCACGTTGAGCAAGGCGGCGACACGGTCGAAGCCGTGTTCGGCGCGCTTGGTCTGCGGCAACGACCGCACCGCGATGGCGAGCGCGAAGACGCCGATCGGCAAGTTCACGGCGAAAAGCCACGGCCACGTGCCTAGCGAGAGCACGATCGATGCGACCGTCGGCCCGACCGCGAACGCGATCCCCACGACGAGCGCGTTGAGTCCCACGCCGCGCCCAAGCCGATGCGGCGGAAAAATCGCGCTGATGAGCGCCGCGTTGACGCTCATGATCGCGCTCGCGCCGAGCCCTTGCAGCAGGCGCGCGGCGACGAGCGTCGGCAGCGACCACGAGAACGCGCAGACCGCGGACGCGACGAGAAACACGACGAGCCCGCCGAGATACACGCGCCGGTGTCCGAGGATGCCGCCGAGCGCGGCAAGCGGCAGCAGCGTGGCGACCATTGCCAGCTGATATGCGTTGATGATCCAGACCGACGCGGCGGGTGTCGTATGCAGATCGGCCGCGATCGCCGGCAACGCCGTGTTGGCGATGGCGGTATCGAGCGTGGCGAGCGCGACGGACAGCAGGATCGCGAGCATGCCGCGGCGCTCGAGCGAGGACATGGGTGCGTCGGGGTTACGGGGCGCGTTTTGGGGATGTTCTTCGGAGGGCACGTCGGCGGTTCCGGATGTAAGCGGAAGAGGAATAATCCGAAACGATACGGGAACCCGGCGCATTCCGCTCGCCACGGTCGCGGGAGCTTTCAAAGCGTTGTCAGCGTGTATCGCGCGTTGCTTCGGGGCGGTTATCCTTCGCCGGTGACATTCGAAGGAAAACGATCATGGCGATTCGAATCGTGCGGCTCGGCACGCCGCGCGCGGTGGACGAAGGGCTGCGTATCGGCACGGTTCGGCGTCCGCCGCGCGGCGTGCCGAAAGCCGAATTCGCGAGCCGCGACTTTTACGACGTGTGGTATCCGAATCTGGCGCCATCGGCAGAACTTGTCGCCGAAGCGCTCGCGGCCGAAGACGACAAGCAATGGCGCGCGTTCGTGAGGAAATTCAAGGCGGAGATGGCGGTTTCCGAGGCGAGCCGATCGCTGGACTTGCTTGCGGCGTTATCGCGTTCGACGAATTTGTCGGTCGGATGTTATTGCGAGGACGAGTCGCGGTGCCACCGTTCGGTGCTGCGGGAGTTGCTGGCAGAAAGAGGCGCGGTGGTGATTTAGCTCGCCTGGGCTGTGGGGCTCAGGCGAGCATGCGATCAGTCCGTGCCGTATTTAGGCGAGTGCGGTCCGTAGAGTACGGTCGTCTTGCCGCCCGATGCCAGAAGACGTTGGCTCGTGAGGCCTGCCACGTCGAAGGACTTGTCGGTTAAGGTATGCGCGACCTGCGTCACGACACTCTGCGCAATCGCGCTGATGAGCCCGTAACCGACGCCCACGTTCACGCCCACTTCCTTGCCATTCGCGCTCGCGGAGCCTTTCCAGAGTTCGTCGCCTGAGCGCAGATCGACGAGCTTCGCGTTTGCGGTGACGACGGTCCTGCTGTCGAAGACCACGAACTTGGTGCCGTAGTTCGTGACTGTCGTGTACAACGCCGCATCCGCGCCGAAAATCTCGCGCAGCTTGGCCGGCGCGACATTCTGGATGTCCGTTGGCGTAGTCAGGCCGTTGTGCTTGAACGTCTCGTCCATTTCAGCGACCGGCACGACGTAGTAGCCCGCTTCTGCGAGCGGCATCGTCATTTGGGCGAGCATGCCGTATGTCGCCTTGATATCCGACGTCTCGTTGACCGGCGGCAACACGAGAATCGTGCGCGGCTTGCTGTTGCGAAATGCGGTGTAGTCGCTCTGTTGCGGAGTGGACGCGCACGCGCTCAACAGGCACAAAACCGACAGCGCCGCAAAGAGTTTATGAGAGAGGAACTTGATCATGGCCGGCGTTTAATGAAGTTTGCTCAACAAAAGGTTCATGTAGGCGGACGACTCGGGGAACGCGTTCTTTTCGGCTTCGAGTTCCTTTCTGGCTTCGTCCGAACGGCCGACGCTTGCATACAGTGCGCCGATGTGGGCACGGAAGCCGGGCGGCAGCGCGTTATTCTTCGCAAGGATTTGCTGGCGCGCTTTTTCGAGCGCGTCGATCTGCTCGGGGACGGGTTTGTCGCCCGTGAAGAAGGCATACACCTGCGGTTGATACGCGTCCCACTGGTAAAGCGGCGGCGTGGATTGCGTGGCACAACCGGTCAGCAGCGCGCACGCTGCCGCGACCGGCAAGAGAATGCCGGTCGAGAAAAGTTTCTTGTGATTCATGCTTCTGAGTGTTGATGAGTGATGCTTACTTGGAGGCTCGTAGCGCGCCCGCGTCGACTTGTTCGGACAGGTGGTTCACCGCTTCTTGAATTGCCAGGTCGAGCACCTTGCCGTTGAGCGTGGAGTCATAACTCGCGGTGCCGCCGAAGCCGATGATTTCCCGGTTGGACAGGCTGTACTCGCCGGCGCCCTGGCTCGACGCGACGACTTCGGAGGTCGATGTATCGACGATATTCAGGCTCACCTTGGCGTAGGCTACCTGGCTCTTGCCGCTGCCGAGAATGCCGAACAACTCGCGATCGCCGACTTCCTTGCGCCCGAATTCGGTGACGTCGCCGGTAATGACGTAGTTGGCCGCTTTAAGCGCTTGCTGCTTGTTTGCGATGGCGGCTTCCTGCTTGGTCTCGTTCAAGTTCTCGCGATCGAGGACGGAGAAGCGCCGGCTCTGTTGCAGCGTCGTGACGAGAATGGTCTTGGCCTGGCTGCCGACGCGGTCGACGCCGTCGGAGAAAAGGCCGCGCATATAGCTCGAACGGTTGTCGAATTTGCCAACGGCGACGGCTACCGGCTTGCCCGCATAGGGCGTCTGAGCGATGCTGACCGCCTGAACGGGCAGTGATTTGGATGCCTGCGTCGCACATCCGCTCAAGAGGACGGTAATGGAAGCGAGGGCGACTACTAAGTGTTGTTTCGTGAAGACCATTTGAACCTTGCGAGACAGCGTGCCGGACGGATTCGATGCGGTGGCGAACAGCGCGGGTTTCCGCGTCACGATGTTTCGACAGTTGCGTTCGCGGACTCGCGTGAACGGTAACGGATCGACCAGCGCCCTTGTTGCATCGAGAGCGAAAGAGGCAAGGATTGTTCAGCGATTTGAAAGCGAGGGCTAGCGCGAAAATTCTTAATTTTTGGCGCGATGGGGCGGAAGCGGCAGACATGACCGACCGTCCGCATGCCGATGCGAGTGAGAGAGTCGCAAGGCTCAGAATGCAAAAAGCCCGGTCACGAGGACCGGGCTTTTTGCATTAATTCTTTGGTGGGGCGTGAGTGACTCGAACACTCGACCTACGGATTAAGAGTCCGCTGCTCTACCAACTGAGCTAACGCCCCCAACACAGAAATGAAATTATAGCGGGGTTATTTCGAAAAGCGCAAGTCCTTCGTCCGAAAATTTTCGCATCGCACCAACGGCCAGCCCGCAAATCAAAAACGTCCCGCCCGGTATCATCACGCACACAGCATAAAAACTCACAGCCATGGACGACTCCGCCATTCGCAATCTGCTGGACACGATCCTCGCGCCGTGGGTCCGCGAACTGCATCTCGCGCCGCAATCTTCCACGGAAGATTCGATCACGCTGCGTCTGCCGCACGCCGATCATCTGCGGCACGCGGGCGGAGTCATCTGCGGTCAGGTCTTCATGGCCGCCGCCGATACCGCGATGGTCGTCGCCATCTCCCACGCAATGGGCGGCTTCGTTCCCATGACCACCGTCTCGCTCAACACGACCTTCATGCGCCCGGTCAAGTCCGGCGATGTCCTCGTCACCGCGAAAATCCAGCGACGCGGCCGCAATCTCGTCTTCGGCGAAATCGAGCTTCGCGGCGACGACGGCGAACTCGCCGCTCACGCGACCACGACCTACGCACTCATCAACCCGACGCATCAGCAAAAGGCTTAAGCAGCAGACATGTTCGATCAAGTCGTATTCGCAGGCGGCGGCAATCGCTGCTGGTGGCAGGCAGGTTTCTGGGACGTCATCCAGCCGCAACTCGATCTCAAGCCGCGCATCATCGCGGGCATCTCGGCGGGCGCGGCCACCGCCTGCATGCTCTACACGAACAACGCGCAATGGGTGATGAAGTACTACGCAAAAGCCCTGAGCGGCAACACGAAGAACGCCTATTGGGGCAACCTGCTGCGCGGTCAGTCCGTGTTCCCGCATTACCGCATCTACCGTCAGGCGCTGCTCGATATTTTCGCGGAACGCTTCGGCGCGCTGCAAACGGCGCCGGAGATTCGCATCGGCGTGTCGCATCTGCCGCGCTGGCTCGGGGCGCGCAGCGCGGTGGCGGCGGGCATCATCGCGTATAACATCGAAAAGTACGTGCGCAAGACGCTGCATCCGACGCTCGGCACCGCGCTCGGTTTTCATCCGGAGTTCGTCACCGCGCAAGAGTGCGCGACGCTGGAGGATCTCGCCGACCTCATCCTGCAGTCGTCGAGCACGCCGCCTTTCACGCCGATTTTGCGGCGCAACGGTCGTCCGGTGCTCGATGGCGGCATGGTCGATAACGTGCCCGTCTCCGCGCTCGATGCATCGCCGGGAACGGTGCTCGTCATGGTCACGCGGCTGTATCCGCGCGAGCGCATGTTCGTGGTGCCGCACGGCGAGCAGCGACGCATCTACGTTCAGCCGTCGCGCAAGGTGCCAATTTCGAGCTGGGACTATACGAGCCCCGCGCAGATGCAACACGCGTACGATCTGGGCCGCGCCGATGCCGACGATTTCCTCGCGCATCTGCCGCGTCTTCTGGAGGCAGCTTCACATCTCGACTAGAGCCAAGGAGCAGAACGTGGCGAAGAAGCACACCTATACGCTCAGCGTGGCGTGGACGGGCGATCTCGGTTCGGGCACGTCCGCCTACGACGCTTATTCGCGCGACCATCTCGTGCGCGTGGCGAACAAGGCCGCGATAGAAGCGTCGAGCGATCCCGCCTTTCGCGGCAATCCTGCGCGCCACAATCCGGAGGAGTTATTCGTGGCGTCGGTGTCGTCGTGTCACATGCTCTGGTACTTGCATTTGTGCGCGACCAACAAGATCGTCGTGACCGGATATGTCGATGAAGCCATCGGCACGATGCAGGAAGACAAGGACGGCAGCGGCCGTTTCATCGACGTGACGCTGCATCCGCGCGTGACCATCGGCGCGGGGAACGACGCCGAGTTAGCCGCGCGTCTGCATGAAGACGCGCATCGCTATTGCTTCATCGCGAACTCGGTGAATTTTCCGGTGCGATGCGAGCCTACGATCGAAGTATCGACGCTTTAGCGAAAGCCGCGCGGCCGCTCGCTCTTGCGCTCAACGCCGCCGCGCGTGCTGCAACGCTTCCGGGTTCGACACGCTCGACTTGTCGCCGGCGTCGAAGGCCAGAATGTTCCTGAACGCCGCGCCGAAGTAGAGCTCGTAACTCTCGCGTTCTACGTAGCCGATGTGCGGCGTGCAGATCACGTTCTCCATGCGCAAGAGTCCGTAGCCTTGCAGAATCGGCTCGCTCTCATAGACATCGGTGGCGACCATGCCCGGCCGGTTGTGATGCAGCGAATTGAGCAACGCGTTCTCTTCGAGCAGTTCGGCGCGGCTCGTGTTGACGAAGAGCGCGGTCGGCTTCATGCGCATGAGGTCTTCCGTTCGAACGATGCCGCGCGTTTCATCGCTCATACGTAGATGGACGGTGAGCACGTCGCTCTGTTCGAAGAGCGCTTCGCGGCTTTCGGCGACGGCGAAGCCATCGTCGCGTGCTGCCTGCAACGAATGCTCGCGGCCGAACACCAGCACATTCATGCCGAACGCCTTGCCGTAGCCCGCGACCAACTGGCCGATCTTGCCGTATCCCCAGATGCCGAGCGTCTGTCCGCGCAGCACTTGTCCCAAGCCGAAGTTCGGCGGCAGTGCAGACGTTTTCAATCCAGATTGCTGCCACGCGCCCTGTTTGAGATTCGCGACGTATTGAGGAATGCGCCGCTGTGCCGCCATGATGAGCGCCCAAGTAAGCTCGGCCGGCGCGACCGGCGAACCCGTGCCTTCGAGTACGGCGATACCGCGTTCGGTACAAGCGTCGATGTCGATATGTCCGCCGCCCGCGCGCCCGGTCTGGCTGATCATGCGCAGCTTCGGGCACTTGTCGAGAAGCTGGGAACTGATGCGCGTGCGTTCGCGAATGAGCACGAGGGCATCTGTTTCCGACAGTCTGCTAGCCAACTGTCCGAGCCCGCGCACCGTGTTATTGAAGACCTTCACCTCATGGTCATCGAGCAAATGGAAGCAATCGAGCTTCCGAACGGCGTCCTGGTAGTCGTCGAGAATGGCGATTTTCATGTGCATTGATTAGCTTTTGTTGGGCATCAAACGTGCTGCTCGATTGAACTCGCGAGACAATGAATCACGCACTAACTTCGGGTAACTACCGATAAATATGCGCTTCATCCATGTACGCGCTGCATCACGGTAGGCGTGTGACGCGGTGTTATGCTTGACTCCCAATTTTTGAACGACCGCGAACGAATGCGCTAAAAATAAAGAATCACAGCGCACACTGCGGAAAACGCGGTTAGGCAGGAGGAGACAGGCCACTTAGTATCTCTTTTTAACAGTTTGTTCCTTTAAGGCGCAAGGCGCAAAGTCGCTCGCTTGAGCGCCTGAGGGACACACGCCCACGACGCGCAAACGGCTCACGAACCGTTCTTCATGCGCCAACGCGCATGAAGCGCCCGGCGGTTCAGTCGCAAAAGGCCTCTCGCATGCAGCGTCGTTGGGCCACCGGTTTTCATTGCAGAGAACGGAGAAGCTCGATGAACCAGCCCGCAGTAGTCGAAGACAACAAAACCGCCGCAGATCTTGAAGCACCGGCCTATGTACGACATCGAAGATTGATCGATTGGGTGCAGCAGGTCGCGGCCCTCACGAAGCCGGATCGCATCGAATGGTGCGATGGGTCGCAAGCGGAATACGACCGCCTTTGCGAACAGATGGTCGCCGCCGGCACGATGAAGAAACTGAACCCCGCCAAACGCCCCAACTCTTTTCTAGCCTGTTCCGATCCCACGGATGTGGCGCGCGTCGAAGACCGCACGTTCATCTGCTCGCAACGCCCCGAAGACGCTGGTCCCACGAACAACTGGATCGACCCGCAAGAAATGCGCGTGACGCTCGATGGCCTCTTCGATGGCTCGATGCGTGGCCGCACGATGTACGTCGTGCCGTTCTCGATGGGTCCGCTCGGTTCGCCAATCGCGCACATCGGCGTGGAGTTGTCGGACAGCCCGTATGTGGTCACGAACATGCGGATCATGACGCGCATGGGCCGCGAAGTGTATGACGTGCTCGGCGACGACGGCGAGTTCGTGCCGTGCGTGCATTCGGTCGGCGCGCCGCTTTCGGATGGCCGCAAAGACGTGCCCTGGCCGTGCAACGACACGAAGTACATCGTGCACTTCCCGGAATCGCGCGAGATCTGGAGCTTCGGCTCGGGATACGGCGGCAACGCGCTGCTCGGCAAGAAGTGCTTCGCGTTGCGTATCGCATCGACGATGGGCCGCGACGAAGGCTGGCTCGCCGAACACATGCTGATCCTCGGCGTTACATCGCCTGCCGGACGCAAGTACCACGTCGCGGCGGCGTTTCCCTCGGCGTGCGGCAAGACCAACTTCGCGATGCTGATTCCGCCGCAAGACATGAACGGCTGGAAGGTGACGACCATCGGCGACGACATCGCCTGGATCAAGCCCGGCCGCGATGGCCGTCTCTACGCGATCAATCCGGAAGCCGGCTATTTCGGCGTCGCGCCGGGCACGAGCGAGAAGACCAACTTCAACGCAATGGCGACGCTCAAGGAAAACGTGATCTTCACCAATGTCGCGCTCACCGATTACGGCGACGTGTGGTGGGAAGGCATGACCGATAAGCCGCCAGCGCATCTCATCGACTGGCAAGGCCGCGACTGGACGCCGGAACTCGCGAAGGAAACCGGCGCTAAAGCCGCGCATCCGAACGCGCGCTTCACGGTGTCGGCATCGCAATGTCCGTCGATCGACGCGGACTGGGAGAATCCAGCAGGCGTCGCAATCGATGCCTTCATCTTTGGCGGCCGGCGTTCGAACACCGTGCCGCTCGTGACCGAGGCACGCGACTGGAAAGAGGGCGTCTACATGGCCGCGACCATGGGCTCCGAAACCACGGCGGCCGCTGCCGGCCAGCAAGGCGTCGTGCGCCGCGATCCGTTCGCGATGCTGCCGTTTTGCGGCTACAACATGAGCGACTACTTCGATCACTGGCTCAAGATGGGCGAGCGCCTCGAAGGCATGAACGCGAAGTCGCCGAAGTTTTTCTGTGTGAACTGGTTCAGAAAGGGCGCGGACGGCAAGTTCGCGTGGCCCGGCTTCGGTGAAAACATGCGCGTGCTGAACTGGATGGTCGGGCGTATTGAAGGCACGGCGGCGGGCGAGGAACACGCGTTCGGCATCTCGCCGCGTTACGAGGACATCGACTGGGGCGGCATGAACTTCACGCGCGAGCAATTCGAGCAGGTCATTTCCGTCAACGATACCGCCTGGCGCGACGAGCTCGCCCTACACGACGAGCTTTTCGCGAAGCTGCATCAAGGCTTGCCGGATGCGCTTCCGGAGGCCAAGGCGGATATCGAACGGCGTCTGGCAGCCTGATTTCCGTCGTTGCAAGCGCTCCGTGATTACGCTCACGGAGCGCATCAATCCCTAAATGCGAATCTGCCGATACCGGTTCGCATTTTCTTCCGCTAACCCGCCAAAATTGGCGCGGCCAGCTTGACCAAAAATCTGGGCTTGTGGCGCGTACGTTCGAGTGTTGTGCGGCCGACAACAATCGGCGATCTTTCGTTCGCGTAAGCCGCCATTTTCATCGGAAATTTCCGAAAAAACTCCGCGCCCTCGCAACTTCTGCACGAAATCGCTAGTCCTAGGATAATTCTGAATAGCTTTTCAGCAGAAATTGAAAGCCGCCTCGCGGCAGGAGTTGTCCCATGGATCATTTGCAGTCGATGAGAGTGTTCATTCGCGTGGCCGATCTCGGCAGCTTCGCCCGCGCGGCGAACGCGATGGATATCTCCAATGCGGTGGCAACGCGCCATGTCGCCGACCTCGAAGGTCGCCTCGGCACGCGTTTGCTGAACCGCACGACGCGCAGCCTTTCGCTCACGGAGTCCGGGCAGGTTTATCTGGAGCGTGCGCGGCAGATTCTCGATGAACTGGAAGATGTCGAGCAAATGGTGGTTGCGCGGAATCACGAGCCAATGGGTTCGTTGAGAATTGTCGCCCCGGTGGTGTTCGGTCTGCATAATCTCGCGCCCGTGTTACAGACATATGCACAGCGCTATCCCAAAGTCGTACCCGACGTAACGCTCGTGGATCGTCAGGTCGATCTGGTCGAGGAAGGTTTCGATGTGGGCATCGTGATCGCGCGGCAAGTGAAAAGCGCGAGCGTCGTTACGCGGCGTCTGACCACCGGCTGCATGACCGTCTGCGCCACGCCCGCTTACCTCGAATCGCACGGCACGCCAACGCGCCCCGAACATCTGCTCGAGCATCCGTGTCTGAGCCTGCCCGCCGAGTATTGGGGCGATGAACGCGTGTTCACCGGCCCGGACGGCGAAGTGCGGGTGCGGCCGACCAACGTGATCATCGCGAACAACACGGAAATGCTGCGCCAGTTTGCGCTGCTCGGCATGGGCATCGCGATTCTGCCGAGCTATCTGATCGGCAACGATACGACGCGCGGCCAGCTCGTACGCCTGCTCGGCGACTTCCAGTTGCCGCAAGTGGAGATCAACGTGGCTTATCCGAGCCGTCGGCATCTGCCGGCGAAGGTGCGCACGTTCATCGATCACCTCGTCGAGTATTTCAGCCAGACGCCCAATCATCAGCTCGGTGAACAGTGGATCCGCGATGGCATGGGCCGGCCCGCGGTATCGACTGCGCCGCCGCCGCACTACGGGCGCGCCGAAGAGGAAGTGGCGTCGCGTTCGCGTTCGAATCAGAGTGAACTCGGCCCGAAGCTGGCCAAGCCGACGCGTCCGCGTGGCCGCTTGCCGGCGGCGTCGCCATACTGAACACGGCTGCGCCGCCAATGACAAAAAGCCCCGCGAATCGCTTCGCGGGGCTTTTTCTTTTCGATGCGAGCTAAAGCTAGCTCGTCTTGCGCGCAGCGGTCTTTTTCACCGCGGCTTTCTTCGCAGGCGCTTTCTTCGCCGCGACCGTCTTGGTCGCGGGCTTGGCGCGCGTCGTCTTGGCGGCTACGGCGACATCGCTATCGCCTTCGTCGCCGTTATCGGCTGGCGCTTCCGTTGCCGCGCCGCGCTTCGCTGCCGTCTTCGCGCCGGGTTTGGCTTCCTTCTTCTCGAATTCGAAGCCGATCTTGCCGTCCGGCTGCTTGACGAGAAACGCCTTGAAGTTGCGGCCCGTGCGCGATGACTTGAAGTTGGTCAGCAAGTCGGTGCGTCCTTCGTTCAGCAGCTTCTCCATCTGCTCACGCGCGATTTCCTGCTGCAGGATGACCTTGCCCGAGCGGAAGTCGCAGGTCTTCGGATTCGCGACGTAGTTCTCGCAGACGTAGCTCATGCCGTGCTCGTACACGCGCGACTGGCACTTCGGGCACGCGCCGACCGGCGTCTGCTCGGAAAAGTCGGGCGGTTCTCCGTCTTCGCCGCCGTTGTCCTGACCGAAATCGAACTCGAGCTTGAAGTTTTTGATCTCGTCGTCGAAAGCGAGCTTCAGGATGGCCGAGAACGGACGGCCCATCTTGCTGCGGAAACCCGACAGCGGTCCAATGGTTTTCTCGCGCAACAACTCCTCGACTTCAGGAATTTCGAACTGACGTCCGCCCGGAATCTTCGAGATGGAAAATTCGCACTTGGTACACGCGAAGCGGCGATAGTTCTCCTTCACCTGCGACTCGCAGTGCGGACACGGCGTTTCGAGCGTGGCGTAGTCGCCTGGGATCGTGTCGGAGTCGTATTCCTTCGCGCGCTTGACGATGGTCTGCGTCATGCGGGCGATTTCCTGCATGAACGCATCGCGATGCAAATTGCCGCGCTCCATCTGCGACAGCTTGTGCTCCCACTCGCCGGTCAGTTCCGGCGCCGTCAGTTCCTCCACGCCCAGACCGCGCAGGAGCGTCATCAACTGGAATGCCTTGGCAGTCGGAATCAGTTCGCGGCCTTCGCGCACCATGTACTTCTCGCCCAACAGACCTTCGATGATCGCCGCGCGCGTGGCCGGCGTGCCGAGCCCTTTCGCAGCCATCGCTTCGCGCAACTCTTCGTCTTCGACGAGCTTGCCCGCGCCTTCCATGGCTGAGAGCAACGACGCTTCGTTGTAGCGCGCGGGCGGCTTGGTGACGAGACCGTGAGCGGCGACCTTGTCGACATCGACCTGTTCGTTTTTCTGCACCGGCACGAGATTGCCTTCCTCGCCCGCCGCTTCGCGACCGTAGACCTGCAGCCAGCCCGGCTCGACGAGCACCTTGCCCTCGGTCTTGAAGTGATGCCCCGAGACTTCGGTGATCCGCGTCGTCACCAGATATTCCGCCGCCGGGAAGAACACGGCGAGGAAGCGCTTGACCACGAGGTCATACAGCTTCTGCTCGGGCTCGGACAACGCCTTGGGCGCCAGAAGCGTGGGGATGATGGCAAAGTGATCGCTGATCTTCGAGTTGTCGAAGATGCGCTTGTTCGGCTTCACCCAGCCCTTGTCGAGCACTTGCTTCGCGAACGGCAGATAGTTGTTGCTGTCCTTGAGCATGGTCAGCGTGTCCTTGACCGTGCCGAGATAATCTTCCGGCAGCGCGCGTGCATCGGTACGCGGATAGGTCAGGACTTTGTGCTTTTCATACAGCGCTTGCGCGAGGCCGAGCGTGTTCTTCGCCGAAAAGCCGAAGCGGCTGTTGGCTTCGCGCTGAAGACTCGTCAGGTCGAAGAGCAGCGGCGACATTTGCGTGGACGGCTTCGATTCTTCCGTCACGGTGCCGGTCTTGTCGCGACAAGCCGCCACCACGGATTCGGCCGCGGCGAGACTCCACAGACGCGAGTCGCGCTGTTCGGGATCGTTCTCGACGCGCTTGAACTTCGGGTCGAACCAGCGGCCTTCGTAAATACCCTTCGCCGCAACGAATTCGGCGCGCACTTCCCAGTAGTCGCGCGGCACGAAGCGGCGAATCTTTTCCTCGCGTTCCACGACGATAGACAACGTTGGCGTCTGAACGCGACCCACGGTGGTCAGGAAGAAACCGCCGCCCTTGCTGTTGAACGCGGTCATCGCGCGCGTGCCGTTGATGCCAACGAGCCAGTCCGCTTCCGAGCGGCAACGGGCGGCATCGGCGAGCGGTTGCATGTCGGCGTCGCTACGCAGATGCGCAAATCCGTCGCGGATGGCGGCGGGCGTCATCGACTGCAACCACAGGCGCTGGACCGGCTGCTTCGCCTTCGCGTGCTGCGCAATCAGACGGAAGATCAGTTCGCCCTCACGCCCCGCGTCGCAGGCGTTGATGAGCCGGTCGACATCCTTGCGCTTGAGCAGCTTCGTCAGAACCTTCAGCCGTGATTCGCTTTTCGCGATGGGATTCAGGTCGAAATGCGGCGGTATGACCGGCAGATTGGCGAAGCTCCACTTCCCGCGCTTGACGTCGTATTCCTCCGGGGCCGCGATTTCGAGCAAATGGCCGACCGCGGACGAGAGCACGTAGTCGTCGCTCTCGTAATACTCGTCATGTTTCGTGAAGCCGCCCAGCGCACGCGCGATGTCGTTCGCGACGGAAGGCTTCTCAGCGATGATCAGGGCTTTGGACATGACTCAATATAGTAGGTATTTGGCAGCGGTCCGATTTGGACTGCATTAACGCCGCTTTATAGCACAGGCTTTGTTCGATGCGCGCCGAAGCACGAATTGCGACGCTCGCCGTTTAGTTCCGCGAGCTTCGTTTCGCGACGCCGCGCGCACGCACTTTTCTACGCCGTGGCAAGCGCCGGACGCAGTTTCGGCGCGCCCGCCATGTTCGGCAGCGCGGTCAGATCGACCAGCATGCGTTCGACGATGGAAGCCTGCGGCAACACGGTGCCGAAGAAGCGGGTCGTCACCGAGTCCTCGATGAGAATGGTCGGGAAATTCTCGACATCGAGGTCATCGAAACGGTCCGCGTGATTTTCGATATCGATCCACGCGAAGCAGATTTCCGGGTGCGCCGCCGCCAGTTTGTCGAAACCTTCGCGATATTCGCGGCAGGTTCCGCACCATTCGGCGCACAGACAGGCGACGAACAAGGTGCCGGGCACGGCGATGCGCTCGGCGATCTCATCGGCATCGGTATCGAGATTCAGCGCGGACATGGCGTTTCTGGCGTCCTTTCGTCTGGGGTTTGGCGTCGTACTCATTTTTCGCGAATGTAGCACGACGCCACTTCACGAGCGTTCGAGCGCCGTCACGCGTCCGCCCGGCAAGGCCGCGATCAAGCCCGATAATTCGAGTTGCAGCAGAGCGCTTTGCAGCGCGGCTCCGTCGAGATCGGTGCGGGCAGCGAGATTTTCAAGCGTCGCGGGTGCATGGCCGAGCGCGGCGAGCACGCGGGCGGCTTCGTCGGTCTCGGGTTTGCCGGGCAGACGCGCCGAAGCCCACGAGGCGTTTGCCGGAGCCGGTGCCTTGCCGCGCTTTTTGCGACGTGTGGCGGGAAAGCCGAATTCCTCCAGCACGTCTTCCGGCGTTTCCACGAGCTTCGCGCCCTGCTTGATGATGCGATGACAACCCTGCGACAGCGGCGCGTGGATCGAACCGGGCATGGCGAAAACATCGCGGCCCATTTCGTTGGCAAGCCGCGCGGTGATGAGCGAGCCGGAGCGCATTGCCGCCTCGACGATCAAAACGCCCTGCACCAGGCCCGCGATGAGCCGGTTGCGCTGCGGAAAGTTGGCGGAGCGCGCGGGCGTGCCGAGCGGCCATTCGGACACGATCACGCCATCGCGGGCGATTTCGTGCGCGAGCTGATGATGCAGCGACGGATACACCAGATCCGCGCCCGTCCCGATGACGGCGATCGTGCCTGTGGCGCCGTCCAGCGCGCCCCGATGCGCCGCGCCATCGATGCCGAGCGCGAGCCCCGACGCGACGGCAAGCCCGGCGTCCGAGAGCGCGCGCGCGAACCGGCGCGCGTCTTCGAGTCCTTGCGGCGTGGCGTTCCGGCTGCCGACGATCGCCACCGCGCGCGCTTGCAGCAAGTCGGTTCGCCCTTTCGCGTACAAGAGCGCGGGCGGATCGGGCATGGTGAGGAGCGCTTGCGGATACGCGGTATCGGCGAAAGTGAGAATGTGATTGCCGGGTTCGGCGGCCCATTCCAGCACGCGTTCAATATAGTTGCCGAATGGCACGCCTTCGACTTCGGCGGGCGGCGCGAGCGCGGCGGTCGCGGCATCGGTGTCGGTGACTTCGGCGAGCGAGGCGAAACTTTCGGCTAGAACGTTCTTCGGTCCGCCAAACGCGCTCAAGAGCGCGCGCAGGGCGGCGGGACGCAGTCCCTTTGCATGCGTGAGCCGCAGCCAGGCGGAAAGTTCGTCGAGGTCCGTGGTGAGCGCTTCCGGTTGAGGCTCGGTCGGCGGTAAGGCGGTCGTCATGTTAAGATTTTTGGTCCCGGAACGTAATTAAGAAGTGTCGCCCGCCCGTGTGTTCAGGCCGAGCGACGCCGGTTGGCCGCTTGCCGGCGGCGTTGAATCCAGCGGATTCACCTGCATATCTTCGGCATGCCGCCACCCACCCGCAACCTGGCCGAATGGCCGACTTCACACGCGTCGCGGCGCGCGTAGATAATCCGAATCATGGCTCTGCTCAAGATACTGAACTACCCGGACAAGCGGCTGCACAAGGTGGCGAAGCCCGTCGCCGTCGTGGACGACCGCATTCGCAAGCTCGTCGCCGACATGGCCGAAACCATGTACGCGGCACCCGGCGTCGGCCTCGCCGCGACTCAGGTGGACGTCCATGAGCGGGTAATCGTCATCGACGTATCGGATGCACACGACGAACTGCTCGTATTCATCAACCCGGAGATCGTCTGGGCGAGCGAGGTTAAGAAAGAGTGGGAAGAAGGCTGCCTCTCGGTGCCGGGCATCTACGACTTCGTCGAACGGCCGGACAAGGTGCGCGTGAAGGCGCTCAACGAGAAAGGCGAAAGCTACGAACTGGACTGCGATGGCCTGCTTGCCGTGTGCATCCAGCATGAAATGGATCATTTGGCGGGTCACGTGTTCGTCGAATATCTCTCGACGCTCAAGCAAACGCGCATTCGCGGCAAGATGAAGAAGCTCGAAAAGGCGCTGTAAAGCGCTTTATGTTGTCTCAAGGGTAGTAACAATCGATGACTCAATCGCTGCGTGTCGTTTTCGCCGGTACGCCGGAATTTGCCGCCGCCGCGCTCGCGGCTATCCACGCGGCCGGATTTCCCGTGCCGCTGGTTCTGACCCAGCCCGACCGGCCCGCTGGCCGTGGCATGAAGCTGACCGCCAGCCCCGTCAAGCGTTTTGCCGTCGAACACGGGCTAACGGTCGCGCAGCCCACGTCGCTCAGGCGCGCGGGGAAGTATCCGCAAGAAGCCGCCGATGCCATCGAGTTGCTGCGCGCCACGCCGCACGACGTGATGGTGGTCGCCGCCTACGGGCTCATCCTGCCGCAGGAAGTGCTCGACATTCCGCCGCGCGGCGCCATCAACATCCACGCTTCGTTGTTGCCGCGCTGGCGCGGCGCCGCGCCGATCCATCGCGCGATCGAAGCGGGCGACGCCGAATCGGGCATTACGCTCATGCAAATGGACGCGGGCCTCGACACCGGCGCGATGATCCGCGAGGGCCGCACGGCTATTGGCGCGGACGACACCACCGCCACGCTGCACGACCGCCTTGCGAAACTTGGCGCGGATCTGATCGTCGCGGCTCTCCGCGACCTCGAACGCGACGGCGCGCTGCCATCGACACCGCAGCCTGACGACGGCACGACCTACGCACAGAAGATCGCCAAGAACGAGGCCGCGCTCGACTGGCGGCGTCCGGCGGAAACGCTTGCGCGTCAGGTGCGCGCGTTCGACCCGTTCCCCGGCGCGTTCGGCACGCTCGATGGCGTCGCGATCAAGATCTGGTCCGCGCAGCCGGTGAGCGGCGAGTGGCAAGCCGATCCGGGCACCATCGTGGATGTGTCGGCGGAAGGAGTCGTCATGGCCTGCGGAACGGGCGCGCTCAGGCTCACGCAGTTGCAAAAGCCCGGCGGCAAGCGCCTGCCCGTGCGCGAGTTTCTCGCGGGCGCGCCGCTTGCCCGAGGTCAGCGTTTCGCGCTGCAAGAAACCGATCCGGACGCTTGACCCAGGCTTGAAGCACGCGCGACGGACATGTAACGCATGCGTCGCGCGGCGCTAGAATCGTGAATCTTCAACACGCGCACGCTTGGAGTTTCCGATGCTCGGCATTACCGGTTTTGCCTTCTTTCTCGTCGCCGTCTTTCTGCTGAATGTCACGCCCGGCCCCGATACTGCCTATATCGTCGGGCGCAGCGTCGCGCAGGGACGCGGCGCGGGAATCGTATCCGCGCTCGGCATCTCGGCGGGCTGCATCGTTCATACGCTCGCGTGCGCATTCGGATTAACGGCGATTCTCGCGGCGTCGGCCACGGCGTTCACCGTCGTCAAGATCGCTGGCGCGATCTACCTGATTTATCTCGGCGTGCGGCTCATTCTCGCGAAGCACGACAAGGCCGTAGACGCTCACGCAGCACGAACCATCGCGCAAGCCGCGCCAAAATCGCTGCATCAATTGTTCGCGCAAGGCTTCGTCACGAACGTGCTGAATCCGAAAGTCGTGCTGTTCTTCGTCTCGTTCTTTCCTCAATTCGTCGCGGCGGACAGCCAGCACAAGACGCTCGCGTTTCTCACGCTCGGACTCGTGTTTATCGCCATGAGCACGGTCTGGAACAGCTTCGTTGCGTGGATCGCGGGCAGCGTCACCGAACGTTTTTCGGGCAAACCGGGGATGAAAAAGTGGCTGGATCGCGGTGTGGGCACGGCGTTCGTCGGCCTGGGACTGAAGCTCGCGACGTCACATCGCTGAACGCAACAACCCGATTGAATTTTTCGCGGATGCCCCTATCTAACGATTTGCTTACAATGAGCGTCCTGGCCAGTGTGGCCGGGACCATCGCGCAAATTGCGCACCGTATTAGGGATAGGAGTTCCTGACATGTTCAATTGGGTCAAAACCGCGATGCTGATGGCTGCGATCACGGCCCTCTTCGTTGTGATCGGCGGGATGATCGGCGGGTCGAAGGGAATGATGCTCGCGCTCGTCGTCGCGCTCGGCATGAATTTCTTTTCGTATTGGTTCTCGGACAAGATGGTCCTGCGCATGTACAACGCGCAGGAGGTCGACGAAACCACTGCGCCGCAGTTTTATCGCATGGTGCGCGACCTGGCCACGCGCGCTCAGTTGCCGATGCCGCGTGTCTACCTCATCAACGAAGACGCGCCGAACGCGTTTGCAACCGGTCGCAATCCGGAACACGCGGCCGTCGCGGCGACCACCGGCATCCTGCGCGTGCTGTCCGAGCGCGAAATGCGCGGCGTGATGGCGCACGAACTGGCGCACGTGAAGCATCGCGACATTCTCATCTCGACCATTTCGGCAACGATGGCCGGTGCAATCTCCGCGCTCGCGAACTTCGCCATGTTCTTCGGTGGCCGCGATGACGAAGGGCGCCCGTCGAACCCGATTGCGAGCATCGCGGTGGCTATCCTCGCGCCTATTGCGGGCGCGTTGATCCAGATGGCCATTTCTCGCGCGCGTGAATTCGAGGCGGATCGCGGCGGCGCGGAGATTTCCGGCGATCCACAAGCGCTCGCCAGCGCGCTCGAGAAAATCCACGCGTACGCGTCCGGCGTGCCGTTCCCCACGGCGGAAGCGCACCCGGCCACGGCGCAGATGATGATCATGAATCCGCTGTCGGGCGGCAGCATCGCGAACTGGTTCTCGACGCACCCGGCGACGGAAGAACGCGTCGCGCGCTTGATGGAAATGGCGCGCACCGGGCGCATGTAATCCGGGGCGTCGTCACGACGCGTAACACCGAAGGCCGTTCCAGTCACGCTGGCGCGGCCTTTTTCCTTTTGTGGTGCGAAACGCGCAAGCACCGGGCCACGAAGCCTTGCACGTTACAATCGTCGTTCGAATCGATGTTCACACGAAGTCGCACGACCTTACACATGACCGACAAGCCTTCCCGGCGACTTTCCACCGCGCCGCACTCGGCGCGCGGAGCGACTCATTTGAGCGCGCTGCATCTTGCTCCCGATTCCCTTGCGTTCGCGCTCGACGGCGCGGCGCAGGCGGTCGGCGCCGTGCGCGCGGGATCGGCGTTGCCGGCCGCCTTGCAGACGGTTATCGCCGCGGGCAGGCAGCCGGCGGCACGGGGCGCGATTCAGGACATTGCGTATCGCGCGATGCGGCGTCTCGCACTTGCCGATGCGCTTTTGCATAAGCTCGTCCGCAAGGCGCCGCCGCCGCACGTGGCCAACGTGCTGGTCTGCGCGTTCACGCTGCTCACCGACGACGAAGCGCACGCGGCCTACGCGCCGTTCACCGTCGTCGATCAGGCGGTGACCGCCATCGCCACGCGCCGCGAGTTTGCTTTCGCGAAGGGCCTCGTCAACGCCGTGCTGCGCGGCTTTCTGCGCGAACGCGATGCGCTCCTCGAAGAAGCGCGTGTGAGCGAAGTCGCGCGCTGGAATTATCCGCAATGGTGGATCGACGCCGTGAAGCGCGGTCGGCCGGACGCGTGGCAAGAGAATCTCGATGCGGGCAACGTGCAGGCGCCGCTCACGCTGCGTGTGAACGCGCGTCACGCCACCGTCGATGCCTATATCGAACGCTTGCGGCAGGAACATATCCAAGCGGAAGCCGCCGGCCTGCACGCGGTGCGCCTTGAAACACCGATGCCGGTCGAGCGTATTCCGGGCTTCGCGGATGGCGTCGTGTCCGTGCAGGACGCGGGCGCGCAACTCGCGGCACAAGCGCTCGACGCGCGTGACGGCATGCGCGTGCTCGACGCGTGCGCCGCGCCTGGCGGCAAGACCGGTCATATCCTCGAACTCGCGAATGTCGAACTCGTCGCGCTGGAAAGCGATGCGACTCGCGCGGGACGTATCGGCGAAAATCTCGCGCGCCTCAAGCTGCACGCCGAGATTTGCGTGGGCGATGCCGGCGATCCTTCGCAATGGTTCGATGGCGCGCCGTTCGATCGCATTCTCGCGGACGTGCCGTGTTCGGCCTCGGGCATCGTGCGGCGTCATCCGGACATCCGCTGGTTGCGGCGGCCCTCGGACATCGCGACGCTCGTCGAAGAACAGCGGCGCATTCTCACGGCGCTCTGGCCGCTCGTCGCCAAGGGTGGCGAGTTGCTCTACGTGACTTGCTCGATCTTTCCCGAAGAAGGCGAAGAGCAGGCCCGCTGGTTTGGAAGCACGCATGAAGATGCGGTACGATTGGACGCGCCGGGCCAGTTGCTGCCGACCAGGGCGCGTGCCGGTGCGGGCGCGGGCGCGGCAAACGGGTCACGGGACAGTACACAAGTGGCCGGCCAGCCATCGAACGGGAACGCGGAAGCTGCATCGAGTTACCGCGCGGACCACGACGGATTCTTCTACGCGCGCTTTCAGAAACGGTGACGATCAAACGCCTTTTTCCGCTTCGGCTCGCGCTCGTCGTCTGGACCGCGCTGACGTTCTGCCTGTATTTCGCGGCAGCGGATTCCGCCTTCGCCGAAACCATTTCCGTGCAGCGGGCTTCGTTGCAGTCGGACAATAACGGCTGGAATCTCGATGCCCATTTCGACTTCGACCTCAACAGCAGCCTCGAAGAAGCCGTGAACCGCAGCGTGCCGCTCTATTTCACCATCGACTTCAACTTGTCCCGGCCGCGCTGGTACTGGTTCGACGAGGAGCCGGTGAATGTTTCGCAGAGCATCCGGCTGTCTTATCAGCCGTTGACCAATGAATATCGCGTGTCGACAGGCGGCCTGCAATTGCGCTTTGCATCGCTCAACGAAGCCATGGCGGTGATCAAGCACGTGACATCGTGGCATGTCTTCGACCGCAATCAGGTGCATCCCGGCGAAACCTATAACGCATCGGTGCGCATGCAACTCGACATCGCGCTGATGCCCAAGCCGTTCCAGATCGACGCGGTGAACAACCGCGACTGGAACCTCTCATCGGACTGGAAGCGTTTTACTTTTACGGCGGCAGAACGTGCGAAATAGATTTCGACGCGGCCGCACGGACATGAAAAGTCTCGTCGTCCGGTTGCTGGTCTCGACAGTGGCGGTCACGGCGGTTCTGCTGCTCGTGATGCTCGCGCTCGCCAGCGCCAATACCGAATTCTTCGACCGCTATTACGGCTGGCTCTACGCGGCGAACGTGGCGATTGCGCTCATCTTCATGCTGATCGTGATCAGCCTCACGGCGATCATCGTGGCGCGCGTGCGGCAGGGCCGCTTCGGCACGCGGCTACTGGCCAAGCTCGCGTTGATCTTCGCGCTGGTCGGCGTGCTGCCGGGCGCGATCATCTACGTCGTGTCGTATCAGTTCGTGTCGCGCAGTATCGAATCATGGTTCGACGTGAACGTCGAGACCGCGCTCACGTCGGGTCTCACGCTCGGGCGCGGCATGTTGCAGACATCGCTCGCCGACTTCAAGGCGCGCGGCCGGCAAATGAGCGATCAGCTTGCTAGCGCGGATCAGTCGAGTCTCACGCTTTCGCTCCTGCGGTTGCGCGATCAATACAACATTCAGGACGCGGTCGTGTTCGAGCGTCCGCGCGATCAGTACAACCGCGAGGATTTGTCCGCGAACAACGGCACGCAGCGCGTGTCGGGATTGCGCACTATCGCGCAGGCCTCGGGCAACTACTATTCGCTGTTGCCGACGAACGAGCCGACCGGCTCGATGCTGAAGGAGGCGCAAGATCATCCATATGGCGCGATAGAAGGCGAGATCGACGGCGATCCATCGTCCACCGGGCCGAAAGGCGCGTTGCGATTGCGGGTGATCACGAAGATCCCCGATCCCACGACGACCACGGAGTTTCAGCACGTCGATCGCTTCCTGCAGATCGAGCAGCCGGTGAGTCAGGAACTCGCGCGCAACGCGGATGCCGTGCAGCGCGCGTATCGTGAATATCAGGAAAAGCGGCTGGGGCGCACGGGCTTGCGCAAGATGTATATCGGCACGCTGACGCTCGCGCTCTTTCTCGCCACGTTCATCGCGATGATGCTCGCGCTCGCGCTTGGCAATCAGCTCGCGCGACCGCTGTTCCTGCTCGCGCAAGGCACGAAGGAGGTGGCCGAAGGCGACTACACGCCAAAACGCGAGATCAATTCGCGCGATGAACTCGGCTTTCTCACGCAGTCGTTCAACGCGATGACGCGGCAGCTTTCCGAGGCGCGCGCGGCGGTGGAAAACAACCGCATCGCGCTGGAGCATTCGAAGGCGTATCTGGAAAGCATTCTCGCGAATCTCACGGCGGGCGTGTTCGTGTTCGACCGGCAGTTTCGGCTCACCACTGTCAATCGCGGCGCGGAACGCATCTTCCGGCAGCGGTTTATCGGCTTGCTGAATCAGCCGCTCGATCAGATCGATGCCCTCGGCGAGTTCGGCGCGATGGTCAAGAAAGCCTTCGCCGAACGCGATGCCGCCGCTGTCGGCAGCGGGCATCCCATTGGCGATCGCGGACACTGGCAGCAGCAAGTCGCGGTGACGGTGCCTGGCGAGAACGAGCCGCTTACCTTGCTCGTGCGCGGCACGCAGTTGCTAAGCGCCACCGACGCCGACTCCGACGACGCGGAAACCACCGGCTATGTCGTCGTGTTCGACGATATCTCCGACGTGATCTCCGCGCAGCGTTCCGTGGCTTGGGGCGAAGTGGCGCGGCGCCTTGCGCATGAGATCAAGAATCCGCTCACGCCCATTCAGCTTTCCGCCGAACGTCTGCAAATGAAGCTCGCGGACAAACTCGCCGCGCCCGACGCCGAAGTGCTGAGGCGCGCATCGACGACCATCGTCAATCAGGTGCAGGCGATGAAGCAGATGGTCGACGATTTCCGCGAATATGCGCGTACGCCGCCGGCCGTCCTCGGTAATCTGCAATTGAACGAACTGGTCGCCGAAGTGCTGACCTTGTATGGCATCGAGGAAGGCAAGAGCGCGATCAAGGTGGACCTCACGAAACTGCCGGTAATTCGCGGCGATGCCACGCAGATAAGACAGGTGATTCACAACCTGTTGCAGAACGCGCAGGACGCCGTGGCCGATGTCGCGGAGCCGCGCGTGCTTCTCGAAACGAGAACAGTAGAATATGGCGAGCCTGACGCATCGGGCCATGCGCGTGTCGCGGTACGGCTCACGGTGTCGGACAACGGTTCGGGCTTCCCGGCGCGCATCTTGTCACGCGCTTTCGAGCCGTACGTCACGACGAAAGCAAAGGGCACGGGACTAGGACTTGCAACGGTGAAGAAGATCGTCGACGAGCACGGCGCGCGCATCGACATTCGCAATCGGTCGAAGAACGCGGATGTCATCGAGGGCGCGCAGATATCGATTCTGTTTCTTCAACTCGCGGACGATACCGCCGCTCCCGGCGCGACGACGCGGGGAACGGGCACGGCAGCGAATCACGGAACGACAAAAGCAACAGTGCAGACAAGGGCAGCTTAAATGGCGACCATCCTGGTAGTAGACGATGAAATGGGGATCCGGGAACTGCTCTCCGAGATCCTGAGCGACGAAGGCCACGTGGTGGACGTGGCGGAGAACGCGCAACACGCGCGCGACTACCGCTTGCAGCAGACGCCCGACCTCGTGCTGCTCGACATCTGGATGCCCGACACCGACGGCGTAACGCTGCTGAAGGAGTGGGCCGCGCAGGGCAAGCTCACGATGCCGGTCATCATGATGTCGGGGCACGCGACCATCGACACGGCCGTCGAAGCGACGAAGATCGGCGCGCTCAATTTTCTCGAGAAGCCGATCGCGTTGCAGAAACTGCTTAAGGCGGTCGAGCAGGGTCTGGCGCATGGAAGCGCGGCGCCCGCGGTCGTGTCATCGACCAAGCCGCTGACGAGCGCGGGGGCATCCGGCGTGCCGGTGGCCGCTGCGCTGCCGAGCGCGTCGGCGTTGAACGCCACACCCGGCGACGCGGCTTCGGGCGGGGCATCGCCGAACGCGGGACAGACGGCATCGATCTCGTTCGATATTCCCTTGCGCGACGCCCGCGATGCTTTCGAGCGCGCGTACTTCGAATATCACCTCGCGCGCGAGAACGGCAGCATGACGCGCGTCGCCGAAAAGACGGGGCTCGAACGTACACACTTGTACCGCAAGCTCAAGCAATTGGGCGTCGATCTTGGAAAGAACAAGAACGACGTTTGACCCGTGGCATCGAGCCGATTGCGTCGAATTAGAGAAAAATTCGGCTCAAGGCTTGAGCCTCGTGCATCACTCTGATATAGTCTCACTTCTCCGATGGCCCGGTAGCTCAGTTGGTAGAGCAGCGGATTGAAAATCCGCGTGTCGATGGTTCGATTCCGTCCCAGGCCACCAGAATTAAGAAGCCCGAGAGTGTCATCACTCTCGGGCTTTTTCTTTTGCGGCGGGCCTTTGTCAGGCTCGGTATCTGCACGAAACAAGCGAAAAAGCGGACAGGCGTTTGATTTGCCTGTCCGCTTTTTTTTGCTTCATGCGACCCCGACTGCGAGCCGCTTGCAAGAACATCTTTACTTCGGGTTTGCCGTGACGAAGTTCTTGAATGCCGTGTAAGCCGCCTTCACCGTCTTGCCGTCGTTCTTGATCAGACCGTAAGCACCTTCGCCGCCCGCCGGATCGTCGTACAGTTCGTACGTCTGGATAGCCTGGATGTTGTACTTCGTCGCCACCGAGACGAACTGAGCCATCATCTTGTTGCCGACGAGGTACGACGCGATCTGTTGATCCGTGCCCATGTTCGGACGCACGCCGAATTCGTTGATCCAGATCGGCTTGCCCATTGCCTGCAGCGTCGCGAGGATGTCGTGGCAGCCCGTGCCGCCGCATGCGTTCGTGATGTCGCCCTGGTCCGAGTACCAGTGCCATGCGGTGACGTCCCAGCTCACAACCGGGTGACCCGTCGTGCCGTCCGGCTGCGTGCCGGCCGCGAGCATCTGGTCGAAGCCGTAGTGCATCCACGCGCCGCCGCCCATGATGATCTTGCCCGCCGTATCCACCGACTTCACGCCGGCGATCATGCCGCGGATCACGCCACGCGCAAGCTGGAACTTCTTGTTGTCGAAGTGCTGGGGATAGACACCATCCACGTTGCCCGTAAGGCAGTCCGCTTCGAGTTCGTTGCTGACTTCATAGTACGGATACTTGCTCGCGGCGGCCGTCTGCTGGCCAAGCGCGAAGCCTGCGTTATAAGCATCGGTTTCGCTGTTGAAGTCGATACCCATCAGCATCACCGGATACACGGTCACGCCGCCTGCCGCCATCGTCTTCGCAATGCCCGCGAGCTTGGTCGCCGCCGCCTGGCTATAGACCTCGTTGCGGTACAGCTTCACGCCGAGATCCTGCAGTTGCGACAGTTGCAGCGCGGGGCTGGAAATGTCGTATGCGCCGCCTTCGTTATTGTGGCCGTTCGCGCCGTAGAAGATCTTGGTGGTGGTCGGCGTGGCAGGCGTCGTGGCCTTCGTGTTCGACACCGTCACGCTGACGTTTTGCACCGAGCGCACGCTGTTCGATGCATTCGCCGCCGTGATCTGCCACGTATGCACGCCGTTGACCTGGCGCGTGGTATCGACGGTCGTCGAGAATGCGCCGCTTGCGGGCACGGCATCGCGCGCTACCTTGTTGCCCGTCGTCATGTCGACGACAGAAACCGTGGTCCATTTCGATCCGGTCGTGCCTTTCACGGTAACGGTGCCGGTCGCGGTTGCGTTGACCGTCGGCGCCGTCACGACGAATGCCGATGTGTTGCGCTTCGAGGCTTCCGCGGTCGATGCGAGGTCGAAGGCGTCGTTGCCGGCTCCGCCGCACGCGGTGAGGAGCACGCTGGCGACGATCGTGGCGGCAATCAGACTTGCCTTGGGAGCAGTGAAGGCGAAACGGGCAGGGGTATGGGTCGAATTCTTCATATTATTAGTTAGCGTTACTAATGATGTGTTGTGCGTCGGCTCAGAAAATGAGTGCGTTGACCAAAGCGCCGGAAATGAATCGGCAAATCGGTTACGGACCTGCGTCCCGCTTAACCCTGCGGATGGGTGCCGGGAGCGAGTTCATTCGGATGCCGAATGAAATTGCCCCGAAGGGTGGGCAGATCAGTCCAACGGCAAATGCCGGACGCTGCCAGACAGCCGGACCCACACCGTTCGTCCACGCGTTTCGAGCGCCTGGAGCGATTGCGGCGTATTACCTAAGGACCGGCACGAAGAAAAAGCCACGCGCTTGCTGCGTTTGAACGTTTGCGCGTTGAATTCGCCTCAGGCGCGAATTCTGGTGAAGCGGAACTTGTTACTTAACGCAAACCATCTTTCTAGACGATTACCTATAATTACGGCTCCTCGGCGCGGAACTTTAGCTTTTATAGACAGTTTTGCCGATTTCATTTTGGCAGATGAGTATATATTTCCGAATTCGAGTGTGTCGCACACAGTTGCGACGGATAACCGGGAGGTCATCCACGACCGCGTGTGTGGAAAAGATGATTCATTCAAGTGACGGCATTTCCTTAAAGAAGAATGACCTTCAGCCGCGTGGTGGTATGTCTCCAACAACCAGAATTCGGTGCGTATCGCCGGCTCTTACCGATAATCCGTGCTGAATCTTCGAAGCGTTTTGGGTGACTCTTCGCTCGACGCAGCCAGCCTAACTATCGGCAGACAATCGCGCTGCGTGATAAAATCCGCATCGAATTAAGGACTTGCCTGTCCTCGGACCGCAGGTCCTTTTTGTTTTTCGACGTTGTGGCTCACAGGTGCGGCCGGTCAAAAGCGTGCGAATTCTGGCGACGCCTTCGTATATGGGACATAAGAGTCGCCGCACGTGGGGAAAGGGTCGTCGGCCTATACTGAAACGTCGGGGTAAAAGCATGTCTCTCTTACCGACCGGCGACATGGCCCGCAGGCCATTCTCAAACACGGAGTTTCACGGTGACTCGTACAGACGCTAAGGACAGCGCGCTCGTGCTGTTTTCCGGCGGACAGGACTCGGCCACATGCCTTGCCTGGGCGCTCGAACGCTATAAGACCGTCGAGACGCTGGGTTTCGACTACGGTCAGCGGCATCGCGTCGAACTCGAGTGTCGTGACGGTTTTCGCGCCGCCGTGCTGTGCGATTTTCCGCATTGGGCTGAGCGGCTCGGCGAAGACCACACAATCGATCTATCGGTTCTCGGCGCCATCAGCGATACCGCGATGACACGCGAAATCGAGATTCAGTCGACCGCAAGCGGCCTGCCGAACACCTTCGTGCCCGGACGCAATCTGTTGTTCATGACGATCGCGGCGGCGGTGGCGTATCGGCGCGGATTGAAAGTTCTCGTCGGCGGCATGTGCGAGACGGATTTCTCCGGTTATCCCGATTGCCGTGACGACACCATGAAAGCGCTGCAAGTGGCGCTCAATCTCGGCATGGAGACGCGTTACGCGCTGGAAACGCCGCTGATGTGGCTCGACAAGGCCGACACGTGGCGTCTGGCTGAAACGCTCGGCGGCGACGCGCTCGTCGAATTGATCCGCGTCGAAACGCATACGTGCTATGTAGGCGAGCGCGCCGAGCTACACGACTGGGGCTTCGGCTGCGGCCAATGCCCGGCGTGCAAGCTGCGCAAACGCGGTTACGAGGCATACCGCGCGGGCGAGCAAGTCACTATCGCGCCGGTTTGAACTTCAATTGATCACAGAGCAGTCATGACGTACGCAGTGAAGGAAATCTTCTACACGTTGCAAGGCGAGGGCGCGAACGCAGGGCGTCCGGCCGTGTTTTGCCGCTTTGCCGGCTGCAATCTGTGGTCGGGTCGCGAGCAGGATCGCGCTGAAGCCGTCTGCCAGTTCTGCGATACCGACTTTGTCGGCACCGATGGCGAGAACGGCGGCAAATACCGCACGCCCGCCGAACTCGTCGCGATGATCGCCTCGCTCTGGCCCGAAGGCGAGGCGAACAAGTTCGTCGTCTGCACGGGCGGCGAACCGATGCTGCAAATCGACCAGCCTTTCGTCGATGCCCTTCACGGCGCCGGCTTCGAAATGGCTATCGAAACGAATGGCTCGCTGCCGGTACTCGACAGCATCGACTGGATTTGCGTCAGTCCGAAAGCCGACGCACCGCTCGTCGTGACCAAGGGCCATGAGCTGAAGGTCGTCGTGCCGCAGGACAACCAGCGCCTCGCCGATTACGAAAAGCTCGATTTCGAGTACTTCCTCGTCCAGCCAATGGACGGCCCGTCGCGCGACATCAACACGAAGCTCGCGGTCGACTGGTGCAAGCGGCATCCCAAGTGGCGGCTGTCGATGCAGACGCATAAATATTTGAACATTCCCTGACAGACGGTCCCGCCGACGTGCAGACGATTACCCGAAAACTCGAATTCGATGCGGGCCACCGCATCCCCGATCACCGCAGTCAGTGCCGCAATTTGCACGGGCATCGTTATGTGCTCGAAATCACGCTGCAAGGCGATCTCGTGGATGTCGAAGGCGCGCCCGATCGCGGCATGGTCATGGACTTCGCGGATGTGAAGTCGCTCGCCATGGAGCATCTCGTCAACAAGTGGGATCACGCTTTCATCGTCTACGAAGGCGACGTGAAAGTACGCGATTTCTTGCAGTCGATGGCCGATCACAAGACCGTCGTGTTCGACCGCATTCCGACGGTCGAGAATATGGCGGCGGTCGCGTTCAAGATTCTCGCGGGAGTCTACGACGCGCATTACGGCGTCAATCTCAAGCTCAAGCGCCTTCGCTTGTACGAAACGCCCAATTGTTGGGCCGACGTGGAACACGCCTGACGCATCCGGCGGCGCGGCCCACGCCTGCGTCGCCGTCACGGTATCATCGCTCGTTGAATCGCCCGTCTTCCGCGGCGACACAAACGGAGCGCGAGTAATGCCGTCATTCCTTCCGCCGTTTTTCCGCTTCTCGAAGCGCGCCCAACTTCCAGGAGCCGCGCAATGAGCACCTTCACGAATCCCCTCAAGCAACGTCTCGCCGAACCCGGCGCGCTCTTCGGCCTGTGGCTGTCGCTCGGCAGTGCCGATGCCGCCGAAGCGCTCGCGCACGCGGGCTTCGACTGGCTGTGTATCGACATGGAGCACTCGCCGAACGATAGCCGCGACGTCGTCGATCAGTTGCGCGCGATCGCGGCGGCGCATCTGCCGAGCGAGCCGATCGTGCGCGTGCCGTTCTCCGATGGCTGGCTCGTCAAGCGCGTGCTCGACGCGGGCGCGCGCACGCTGATGTTCCCCAACGTGCAATCGGCCGAGGATGCCGCGCGCATCGTGCAGCTCACGCAGTATCCGACCGAAGCCCAGCTCGACGGCTTGCGCGGCGTCGCGGGCATGGTGCGCGCGGCTGCGTACGGCATGCGGCGCGACTACGTGACGGGCGCGAACGCGCAGATCGCGACCATCGTGCAGATCGAATCGGTGGCGGCGCTCGAAGCCGTCGACGAGATCGCGGCGACGCCCGGCATAGACTGCCTCTTCATCGGGCCCGCGGATCTCGCGGCAAGCCTCGGCCATCTCGGCGACATGAAGCACCCGGATGTGCAGGCAGCCATCGACAAGGTTGCGGCAGCCGCGAAGCGCGCGGGCATCGCGAGCGGCATTTTCGCGATCGATGTCGCTGGCGCGCGGCAATATGCGCAAGCCGGCATCAACCTGATCGCGCTCGCCGCCGACGTCATGTGGCTCCTGAAGGCGACGCGCCAGGCTTTGCAGGAGGCAAGAGCATGAACACGGCTTGGCGTGGCGGCATCGCTGCAGCCTGTTTGATGTTCGGCGCGGCGTTCGCGGCCAACGCGCAGTCGCAGACGATGCCAAAGCCGACGGACCTCGCGACGCAAAACGCCGTCGCCGATTACAACGCGGGCAATCTCGTCTCAGCGCGTTCGCAGTTCCGTCGCGCCGCGCAAAAGGGCAGCCGCCTCGCCGAATTCAATTACGCGATGATGCTGCTGAACGGCGAAGGCGGTCCCGCCAATGTCCCCGAAGGCAAGAAGTGGTTGCGTAGCGCCGCCGACGCCAACATGTCTCATGCGCAGTTCGTGTACGGCAAGATGTACGACGACGGCCAGTTCGTGGACAAGGACCCGGCGGAAGCGCATCGCTGGTTCTTGCGCGCCGCGAGTCAGGGACACGTGCAGGCGGAACTCGCGCTCGCCAACCAGTTTCTCGATGGACGCGGCACCACGCGCGACAACGAGCAGGCCTTCAACTGGTACAAGAAGGCGGCGGAAGGCGGCGACATGACCGCGCAATACGTGGCGGGATCGTTCTACGAACGTGGCGGCGATGGCGTCGAGCGCAATCTCAACGTCGCGCGTGCTTATTACGCGGCGGCGGCCGCACAAGGCGATCCGGCGGCGAAGCTCAAGTACCTGCAACTGAGCGCGGAGCTGGAAAAGCAAAAGCCGCAGTGAACATGACACTGCGGCTTTTTCGGGACACGAGGATTGAGGCTAGCCTTGCATCAATCGCTTCTGTCGCGCGACGCTCATGATGAGTCCAACAGCGACGCCGAGCGTGGTGAGCGCCGTCCCGCCGTAACTCATGAACGGCAATGGCACGCCGACCACGGGCAGAATTCCGCTCACCATGCCGATGTTGACGAACGCGTAGGTGAAGAACGCGAGCGTGAGCGAACCGGCCAATAATCGCCCGAAGAAGGTGGCGCCGTTTGCCGCGATGAACAGACCGCGCGCGATCAGCGCCATATAGAGAAAGAGCAGCACGAGCCCGCCCGCGAGGCCGAATTCCTCGGCGAACACCGCGAAGATGAAGTCCGTGTGCTTTTCGGGGATGAATTCCAGGTGCGCCTGCGTGCCCTTCAGCCAGCCCTTGCCGAGCGTGCCGCCGGAGCCGATGGCAATCACCGCCTGAATGGTGTGAAAGCCTTTGCCGAGCGGGTCTGAAGTCGGATCGAGCAGCGTGCAGATACGATGCTTTTGATAGTCGTGCATCATCGGCCAGTTCACTTCGGGCTGGCAGATGCGGTTCTGGAACACCGCCACGCACGCGATGACGACCACGGCCGCCGCGAGCACCGGCACGATCAGCTTGAAACTGAGTCCCGCGAAATAGATCACGAACATGCCCGCCGCGAACACGAGCACTGCCGTCCCGAGGTCCGGCTGCTTGGCGATCAGCGCAACGGGCAGCAGCAGAATGACGAACCCAGCAACGTAATCCCACCAGCGAATGTTGCCTTCACGCCGCTGGTAATACCACGCGAGCATGAGCGGCATCGCTATCTTCATGATTTCCGACGGCTGGATCACCACGCCGACATTGAGCCAGCGTTTTGCACCCTTGCGCGTGAGCCCGAACGCCGCGACCGCTATCAGCAGCGCCACGCCGACGGTGTACAGCGGGACGGCGAAGCGCATCAGCGTTTGCGGCGGGATATTGGCGAGCACCCACATCAGCCCGAAGGTCAGCATGATGTTGCGCAGTTGGTCTTCCACGCGGCCCGGCATGTCGATACTCGCGCTATACAGGGTCACGATTCCCACGCACAGCAACAAGAAGACGATCAGCGCGAGCGGCTTGTCGAAGCCCGCGAACATGCGCTTTGCGTGCTCTTTCCAGACGTGCTTGTCGAAGGTGAGTTGCATGCCGGTCATCCTTTATTCGTCGATACCGCCGGACGGCGCCAGCGTGCGCACGGCGTCGTTCGGGTTGCTGCGGACCATCGTCGGCGTGGGCTCGGCGGGTCGTTTGTTCGGCGCGGGCTTGCGGCCCGGCGCGGACGCGGGCAACGCCGCGGCAGGCGCCGAAGCGACGCGCGCATTCGCGGCCCGTGCTGAAGACGCCGCCGCTGGCGCCGAAGCGATGCGCGCGTTCGCTGCTTTCGGCGATGATGCAGGCAACGCCGGCGCCGATGCAGCCCGAGCCACCGCCGGATTCGACGCCGCCAGCGGCGAGAACGCCGGCGACGCGTTCACCACCGAGGCAGGCAGCGCCGCCGCGACGGGCGATTGCGTGCCGCCGATCATCGGCAGGCCGGCGTCCGTGGTCGCGGATGCGGCGGCTTCGATCGCGGCCGCCTCGGCGCCAGGCTTCAGGCGATCGACCAGATAATAGTCGAGCACCTTGCGCGCGACCGGCCCCGCCGATTCCGCGCCCCAGCCGCCATTTTCGACGATCAGCGCAAGCGCGATCTTCGGCTGCTCGGCCGGCGCAAACGCGATGAACAACGCGTGGTCGCGCAAATGCTCGGCCGTCGCGTGACCGTGATAGTTCGCGCCCTGCAGCGAGTAAACCTGCGCGGTTCCGGTCTTGCCCGCTGCCTGATAAGGCGCGCCCACGAAGAGCTTCGCGGCCGTACCGTTCGTGATGACGCCTTCCATTGCGCGCTTGATGAAGTCGACGTCTTGCTGGCGCACGGAAATCTTGTCGCTCGGGTCGCGCACCACGACGCGCATGGCCTTCGTCAGCGGATTCTCGATGTCGCGCACCAGGTGCGGCTTCATCACGACGCCGTTATTGGCAAGCGTCGCCGTGGCGTGCGCGAGTTGCAGGATGGTGAACGAGTTGTAGCCCTGCCCGATGCCAAGGCTGATCGTTTCGCCTTCGTACCAGCGTTGCTGCTCCGGCTTGCGATACGCCTTGCGCTTCCATTCCGTCGACGGAAGAATGCCGCGCGCCTCACCCGAAATGTCGATCCCGGTAATTTGGCCGAATCCCCACGGCTTCATGAAGCCGGCCATTGCGTTCACGCCGAGGTCGCGCGCGAGCATGTAGAAGTACGTGTCGTTCGACACGACGATCGCGCGATTCATGTCCACCCAGCCCTGACCCGAGCGCACGTCGTTGCGGAACGTGTGACCGCCGAACGTGAAGAACCCGGGGTCTTGAAAGCCCCAGCCGGGCGTGCGCTTGTGCAGCGTGAGCGCGGCGAGCGCCATGAACGGCTTATAGGTCGAGCCCGGCGGATACGTGCCATGCAGCGGACGATTCAGCAACGGATGATCGGGCGAGTTGTTGAGCGCGTCCCACGTCTGCTGATCAATGCCATCTACGAAGGAATTCGGATCGAAGCTCGGCGCGGACACGAACGCGAGCACGTCGCCCGTCGATGGCTCGATTGCCACGAGCGCGCCGCGCTTACCCGCGAATGCTTGCTCGGCGACCTGCTGCAGCCCGATATCGAGCGACAACACGAGGTTGTTGCCGGGCGTCGCCTGCGTGCGCGACATCGTGCGGACCGGGCGGCCGCCCGCCGTGACTTCGACTTCCTCGAAACCTGTCAGACCATGCAGTTCGGTTTCGTAGCTCTGCTCGACCCCGATCTTGCCGACGTAATCCGTGCCCTTGTAGTTGTTGGCGTCGAGACGCGGATCGTAGTGATCGGAGGCTTCGTCGTTGGCGTCGCTCGCGTCGTCGATACGCTCCTGATCGCGCTGCGAAATTCGCCCGATATAGCCGATGACGTGCGCGGCCGTCATGCCGAGCGGATATTGCCGGAAGAGCCGCGCGCGCACTTCGACGCCCGGAAAGCGGTAATGCTGCGCGGTGAACTTGGCGACTTCGTCGTCGGTGAGACGCGTGCGGATTGGCAGGCTTTCGAAGTTCTTCGAGTCTTCCAGCAGCTTCTTGAAACGCCGGCGATCGCGTGAATCGATAGGAATGACTTGCGAGAGTGCGTCGATGGTGTCGTCGAGCGACGCGGTGATCTTGGACGGCGTGATTTCGAGCGTGTAAGCGGAATAGTTCTTCGCCAGCACCACGCCGTTGCGATCGGTGATGATGCCGCGGTTCGGCACGATCGGCGCCACGGAGATGCGGTTCTCGTTTGCCTGCAACGAGTATTTGCTGAAGTTCCAGACCTGCAGATAGAGGAAACGCAGGCCGATCAAACCGAAGCAGACGAACACGAACATTCCCGCCGCCGCGACGCGCAGGCGGAATCTGGACAACTGTTGCTCGGTGTTCTTTATTTCGGTCATGCAGCTTTCGCGG
Organism: Caballeronia sp. LP006; assembly: GCF_031450995.1. NCBI lineage: Bacteria > Pseudomonadati > Pseudomonadota > Betaproteobacteria > Burkholderiales > Burkholderiaceae > Caballeronia > Caballeronia sp. LP006. The sequence continues at coordinate 494,760 of NZ_JARTVW010000005.1, forward strand.
TGGGTCGCGATTCAAGTGTAGTCCGCGCGCGTTCGCATCGGGGGCGGCACGCGCGCGGTGGCGCTCAGATCGGGCGCGTATCGTCGGGATCGGCGGCGCGTCGTTGCGGTATCAGCAGCAGAAAACTCGTGACCGGCCAGAGCGCGGCTTCGACAAATCCGTTGACGAGATAACTCCAGCCGGGAAACGCGGCGCCCGTCATCAGGCGGATCACGAACGGCACGAGATGCGCGCCCACCAGAAGCGGCGCGACGACGAAGGTTTGTACAGGCAGGGACATCCACAGGACACGCCTGTGAATGGTAATCGCGCCATAAGACAACAAGGTATAAGCCAGCGCATGTTCGCCGAGCAGATTCGCGTTATGCACGTCCATCAACAGCCCAAGCAGAAACGCGATGCCCATGCCTACTTTGCGCGGTTGATGGACGTTCCAGAACAGCAGCACGAGCGCGACGAAATCCGGTATGCCGATAAGCCGGCCCCAAGGCACCAGATTCAGCAGAAACGCTGCAGCGAGGCTGAAGGTGATGAAGTACGGATTGACCGGCTGAAGAATGTATTGCGGGCGGTTCATTGCGCGGCCCTCGCGGATGCGGGCTTAGGCATATGCGCTTTTCGCGATGGCCGGGCGGTAGCGGCCGAGGCGGCTTTCGGCGCGGCAGGTTTCGCGCCGGGCTTTTCCACGGCAGCGGGAGCGGATACCGGAGCGGCAGCCGACGCGGCCGACGTCGCCGATGCGCCGCTTGCACCTTCGGCGGAGACCGTGGCCTTCGCCGTAGGCTTCTTCTTGCCCTTGTTCTCTTTCGCTTCCTTTGCGGCGGCGGCGGCTTCGACTTCGATCGGATTCGGCGGCACGTTCACGTTGTAATGCAGCACGAGCAACTGACGCGCGCCGCGAACAGCGGCAATAGGCACGCAGACGACGCGCGCGAATGCCGTATCCGCTTGCTTGTCGACGCGCAGCACTTTGGCCACCGCGAGTCCCGGCGGATAGATGCCATCAAGACCGCTCGTCACGAGCTCGTCGCCAGCTTGGACGTCGGCGCTGATCGGCACGAAGCGCAGGTCGAGCGTGTCGCCTTTCGGCGTGCCGTAGATCACGCTGCGCAAACCCGTGCGCGCGATCTGCACCGGCACCGCTTGATCCTTGTCTGTCAGCAGCGTGACTTCCGATTGCAACGGAAACACGCGCGTGACCTGACCGATCACGCCGTCTTCTGTCACGACGGGCGCGCCATCCTGGATGTTTTGCTGCGAACCCTTGCCGATCACGACTTTCTGCGTGAAAGGATCGCGCGTGTCGTATTGGATTTCGACGGGCGTGGTTTGCGTCGTCGCGCGCGATTGCAGATTCAGCAATGCACGCAGATGCGCGTTCTCAGCCGAAAGCTGAGAGGCATCGCCCGCCTTGACGGACAGGTCCAGATTCTTGTCGGAGAGCTTGCGGTTCTCGCTGCGCAAGGTGGCGCTCGTAACCGCGAGGTCGGCCGCGCCCATGAAGATGTCGCGTGGCACGAGCGCCGCGCGTTGCAGCGGATAGAGGCCGGCGCCGAGCATGCCGCGCGCAATTTCCAGCGTATTGAACCGCGCATCCGAAACGAGCAATGCGATGGCGAGCACCACAAAGAAGATCAGTCGCGCGAGCGCGGAAGGGCCTTGCTTGAAAAGTGGCGGCGGACTGTATTCCATGGTCGGCGCCGAGGGCGTGAGCGGGTGGATCGATGCTGCAGGTTTGCCGGTTTCGGCTGAGCCTGCCCTACGCTGTTTCAACAACGGCCCGGACATGAGCCGGGCCGTGCGCGCGTCGCGTTACGCGGGTGCGTTCAGACTGTGCGTTGAAGACCGTGAGGTCGTGGAACAGCAAAGTCTGGAGGTCACGGCCGTATCACTCGTAGGAGAAGATACTGCCGAGCTTGTCCATGCGTTCGAGCGCCATGCCCGAACCGCGCACGACGCAGGTCAGCGGATCTTCCGCGACCAGCACCGGCAAGCCAGTTTCTTCCGCGAGCAGACGGTCGAGATCGCGCAACAGCGCGCCGCCGCCAGTCAGCATCATGCCGCGTTCGGCGATATCCGCGCCGAGTTCCGGCGGAGTTTGTTCCAGCGCGATCTTCACCGACGAGACGATCTGATTCAGCGGGTCGGTCAGCGCTTCGAGAATTTCGTTGCTGGAAATGGTGAAGCTGCGCGGAATGCCTTCGGAAAGATTGCGGCCCTTGACTTCCATCTCCTTCACTTCGGAGCCGGGGAACGCCGAACCGATTTCCTTCTTGATGGCTTCAGCCGTTTGCTCGCCGATCAACATGCCGTAGTTGCGACGGATGTAGTTGACGATGGCTTCATCGAATTTGTCGCCGCCAACGCGCACCGAGCCTTTGTACACGATGCCGCCAAGCGAGATGACGCCGACTTCCGTCGTGCCGCCGCCGATGTCGACGACCATGGAACCCGTGGCTTCCGAGACCGGCAGACCTGCGCCGATGGCAGCGGCCATGGGTTCTTCAATGAGATAAACCTGCGAGGCGCCCGCGCCGTGCGCTGCTTCCTTGATGGCGCGGCGCTCGACTTGCGTGGACCCGCACGGCACGCAGATGATGATGCGCGGCGACGGCGAGAACATGCGGGATTCATGTGCAGTCTTGATGAACTGCTTGATCATCTGCTCGGTAACGGTGAAGTCGGCGATCACGCCGTCCTTCATCGGGCGGATGGCCTCGATGTTGCCCGGCACTTTCCCGAGCATCTGTTTGGCTTCCTTGCCGACTGCCTGAATGGTCTTCTTGCCGTTCGGGCCGCCTTCCTGGCGAATTGAAACGACCGATGGCTCGTCGAGAACGATGCCCTTGCCGCGCATGTAGATCAGCGTGTTGGCGGTGCCGAGGTCAATCGCCAGGTCGTTGGAAAAGTAGCTGCGCAAAAAACCGAACATTCAAAAATCCTGTCTCGCTGGGTGGCCGTGCGTCGCTATGAGCGCCGGGGACGGCAGCGGAAAAAATAACGGTTTGCCGGGGCGGCGAAGGTTCGCCGTGAAGTGCAAATCCGCGAGGAAATCTACCGCAGGATGAGACGTGTCGCGTAAACGTTTCTCGCAATTTAACGATTCAAGGAGAAAGCCGCTGGCAGGTCAATCCAGATGTGAGTCGAACGTGTAATGATACCTTATAATTTGGGCGTATCTATAGGAAAAGGATGGCACTTTTTGCCGTCGCCAGTCTGCTTTTTAGCGCTTTTCTCAGGATCGCAACGCGCGCCGCAAACGATCGCGGCGCAGTGTGTTTTCGAGATTGGGAAGTCCACGCTTATCTCCGGTGATTTTCATGTCTTTGACCCTGACCGACGTAAAACGTATCGCGCATCTCGCGCGGCTCGAGTTGCCCGAACACGAGGCAGAACCCACGCTCGCGCGCCTGAATGACTTCTTCGGTCTCGTCGAACAGATGCAGGCCGTGGATACCTCCGGCATCGAACCGCTTGCGCATCCGATCGAACAGATCGAGGAAGTCGCGCTGCGCCTGCGCGACGACGCAGTTTCAGAGCGCGTCGAGCGCGAAGAGTTCCAGCGCAGTGCGCCAGCCGTTCAAGACGGGCTGTATCTGGTGCCGAAGGTCATCGAATAACGCAATCGAACAAGTAACGCGTCGGGCGTATCCAGCGCCGAAACGACACTCCCGCGCGGCGTTCACCGCCGCGCTCATCAGGGAACTGCAATGCATCAGAAAAGTTTGACCGAACTGCGCGCCGCGCTCGACTCCAAGGAAATCTCCGCGGTCGAGCTGGCGCAGTCGTATCTGCAGCGCATCGAGGCCGCGAAGAATCTGAACGCCTTCATCGGCATGGACCGCGACCTCACGCTCGCTCAGGCTAAAGCCGCCGACGCGCTCATCGCGGAAGGAAAGGCTGGCGCGCTCACCGGTTTGCCGATTGCGCACAAGGACGTGTTCGTGACGCGCGGCTGGGCATCCACGGCCGGTTCGCACATGCTCGAAAACTACGCGAGCCCGTTCGATGCCACCGTCGTCGATCGCTTGAAGCAAGCGGGCATGGTCTGTCTCGGCAAGACCAACATGGACGAGTTCGCCATGGGTTCGTCCAATGAGAATTCGTACTTCGGCGCGGTGAAAAATCCGTGGGACCTGAAGGCCGTGCCGGGCGGTTCTTCGGGCGGTTCGGCCGCTGCCGTCGCCGCGCGTCTTGCACCCGCCGCCACCGGCACCGACACGGGCGGCTCCATTCGTCAGCCCGCGTCGTTCACCGGCATCACCGGCATCAAGCCGACTTACGGCCGCGTGTCGCGTTACGGCATGATCGCGTTCGCGTCGTCGCTGGATCAGGGCGGGCCGATGGCTCAGACCGCCGCGGACTGCGCGCTCTTGCTCAACGCAATGGGTGGCTTCGACGAACGCGACTCCACCAGCCTGCAACGCGACAGCGAAGACTACACGCGCCATCTCGGCCAGACGTGGAACGGCGGCGACGCGCAAAAGCCGCTCGCCGGATTGCGTATCGGCATGCCGAAGGAGTACTTCGGCGCAGGCCTTGCCGACGACGTGCGCGCCGCCATCGACGCCGCGTTGAAGCAATACGAAGCGCTCGGCGCGACGCTCGTCGAAGTATCGTTGCCGAAGACCGAGCTTTCCATTCCCGTGTACTACATCATCGCGCCGGCGGAGGCCTCGTCGAATCTGTCGCGTTTCGACGGCGTGCGCTACGGGCATCGCGCGGCGCACTACACGGACTTGCTCGACATGTACAAGAAGTCGCGCGCGGAAGGCTTCGGTCCCGAAGTGAAGCGGCGCATTCTGGTTGGCACGTACGTGTTGTCGCATGGCTACTACGACGCGTATTACCTTCAGGCGCAGAAGATTCGCCGCATCATCGCGCGCGATTTCCAGGAAGCGTTCAAGCGGTGCGACGTCATCATGGGACCGGTCGCGCCGTCGGTCGCGTGGAATCTCGGCGAGAAGGCCGACGATCCCGTGCAGATGTATCTCGCCGATATCTACACGCTCTCCGTGAGCCTCGCGGGTCTGCCCGGCATGAGCGTGCCGTGCGGTTTCGGCGCGGGCGCGAATGCGAATCGGCCGGTCGGTCTGCAGATCGTCGGCAACTATTTCAACGAAGCCCGGATGCTTCAGGTCGCCGACGCGTTCCAGCGCGCGACCGACTGGCATGCCAAGGCACCATCGGCAGCGGGAGTATGAGCATGCAGTGGGAAGTCGTCATCGGTCTGGAAACGCATGCGCAGTTATCCACCGTTTCCAAGATTTTCTCGGGCGCGGCAACGCAGTTCGGCGCGGCGCCGAACACGCAAGCCTGTCCCGTCGATCTCGCGTTGCCGGGGGTGCTGCCCGTGATGAATCGCGGCGCGGTCGAACGCGCGATTCGCTTCGGCTTGTCGATCGGCGCTCATATCGCGCCGCGCAGTGTCTTCGCGCGCAAGAACTACTTCTATCCGGATTTGCCGAAGGGCTATCAGATCAGCCAGTACGAGATTCCTGTCGTGCAGGGCGGTCAGCTCACCATCCAGGTTCCAGCCAATGAAAAGGCCGGCAAGGACGCATACGAGAAGACCGTCAATCTGACGCGCGCTCACCTCGAGGAAGACGCGGGCAAGTCGCTGCACGAAGACTTCGCGGGCATGACGGGCATCGATTTGAATCGCGCGGGCACGCCGCTGCTCGAGATCGTCACCGAGCCGGAAATGCGCAGCGCGGCGGAAGCGGTTGCGTATGCGAAGGCGTTGCATGGTCTCGTCGTGTGGCTCGGCATCTGCGACGGCAACATGCAGGAAGGCTCGTTCCGTTGCGATGCCAACGTGTCGGTGCGCCCGGTCGGTCAGAAGGAATTCGGCACGCGCGCGGAGATCAAGAACCTGAACTCGTTCCGGTTCCTCGAAGAAGCGATTCAATATGAAGTGCGCCGTCAGATCGAACTGATCGAAGACGGCGGCACCGTCGTGCAAGAGACGCGTCTTTACGATCCCGACAAGCGCGAAACACGCTCCATGCGCAGCAAGGAAGACGCGCACGACTACCGCTATTTTCCCGACCCGGACTTGATGCCCCTGGTTATCGAGGAAAGCTGGGTGGCGCGCGTGAAGTCGGAACTGCCGGAGTTGCCAGCCGACATGCAGAAGCGTTTCGCCGAAACGTACGGCTTGACGCCTTACGACGCCGGCGTGCTCACATCGTCGAAGGCAATGGCTTCATATTTCGAAGCCGTCGTGCAGGCGGCGGGCGCGGCGCAGGCGAAGATCGCCGCAAATTGGCTCATGGGCGACGTCTCCGCGCAACTGAACCGCGAATCGCTCGACATCGGCGAGTCGCCGGTCGCGGCGGCGCAACTCGCGCTGCTTCTGCAACGCATTGCGGATGGCACCATCTCCAACAAAATCGCGAAGGACATTTTCCAGGCGATCTGGGACGAGAAGGCGACCGACGTGGGCGCGGCGGACCGCATCATCGAAGCCAAGGGGCTCAAGCAGATTTCCGATACCGGCGCGCTCGAAGCGATCATCGACGAGGTGCTCGCGGCGAACCAGAAATCGGTGGAAGAATTCCGCGCGGGCAAGGAAAAGGCGTTCAACGCGCTGATCGGCCAGGCAATGAAGGCGACCAAGGGCAAGGCAAACCCGCAGCAGGTAAACGAGCTTCTGAAGAAAAAGCTATCCTGAGCAAGCACTTGGGCGAAATCCTCCGCGTCGACGGAGAGCCGGTCGCCTGGAAGTAGCACGACGAACGGGCTGTTGCCGTCTAGCTTGGCAGCGGCCCGTTTTCATTGGCGTTTCGGGATAGAACAAAAGGTTGGCGACATGGCAAAGAAACCGTCTCTGGACGACTTCCTCGTCCCGTATTTCGATGACGACAAGAAGCTCAAGCCCTTCGATCTGAGTTCGATCGATCCATCCGGCAAGCCGTTTTCGAACGGCTCGAAAGACGAAGACCGCGACCGGCTCGCGGCAATCGGCGCGCAGCTCGACGACCTGCAGGAGAAGCTGCACGCACAGCGTCTTCGGCGCGTGCTGCTCGTGCTGCAAGGCATGGACACGAGCGGCAAGGACGGTACGGTGCGCGCGGTGTTCCATGACGTCGATCCGCTCGGCTTGCGCATCGTGCCGTTTCGCGCGCCCTCCGAGCGCGAGGCCTCGCACGATTTCCTCTGGCGCGTGCACGCGCAGGCGCCGATGGCCGGCGAGTTCGCTGTCTTCAATCGCAGCCACTATGAAGACGTGCTCGTGCCGCGCGTGATGAAGTCTATCGACGATGACGAATGCGAGCGCCGTTACCGGCATATTCGCGAGTTCGAGGCGTTGCTCGCGGATAGCGGTACGACCATCGTCAAATGCTTTCTGCATATTTCGAAGGACGAGCAGCGCGAGCGCTTGCAAGCGCGTATCGACGATCCGACCAAGCACTGGAAGTTCGATGTCTCCGATCTCGACGCGCGCAAGCTGTGGGACGAATATCAGCGCTCGTATGAGCTGGCGTTAGGCGCGACCTCGACCGAATACGCGCCGTGGTACATCATTCCCGGCGATTCGAAACCGCATCGCAACGTGATGGTCGCGGAGCTTTTGCTGCGCACGATGCAGGGCATGAAACTCGAATTTCCGGCCGCCAAGGAATCGCTCAAGGGCGTGAAGGTCGAATAAACAAGGAAAGAGGACAAGTATGTTTCGGGTGATTACCGCCAATCTGAATGGCATCCGTTCGGCGGCCAAGAAAGGTTTCTTCGACTGGTTTGGCGAGCAGAAATCGGACGTCGTGTGCGTGCAGGAAATCAAGTGTTCGCAGGACGATCTCACGCCGGAGTTTCTCGCGCCGCATGGTTTCAAGGGTTATTTCCAGCACGCGGTGAAGAAGGGTTATAGCGGCGCGGGTTTGTACACGCGTCACGAGCCGGACGATGTCGTGATCGGCTTCGGCAGTGCGGAGTTCGATCCCGAAGGACGTTACGTGGAAGCGCGTTTCGGCAAGCTGTCCGTGGTGTCGGTGTATGTCCCGTCCGGGTCGAGCGGCGAAGAGCGGCAGCAGGCGAAGTATCGTTTCATGGACGAATTCATGCCGCATCTCGCCGGGCTTTCGCAAGAGCGTGAGGTGATCGTGTGCGGTGACGTGAATATCGTGCACAAGGAAATTGACATCAAGAACTGGAAGAGCAACCAGAAGAACTCGGGTTGTCTGCCGCAAGAGCGCGAGTGGCTCACGAAGCTTTTCGACGATGTCGGTTACGTCGATGTCTTTCGCACGCTCGACCAGCGTGCCGAGCAATACACGTGGTGGAGCAATCGCGGGCAGGCGTACGCGAAGAACGTGGGGTGGCGTATCGACTATCAAATCGCGACGCAGGAAGTCGCGGCGACCGCCAAGAAGACTTCCATTTTCCGCGACATCAAATTCAGCGATCACGCGCCGCTGACTATCGATTACAACTGGAAGATTGGGAAGAACTAGGCTAACGCCCACCCTTCTTAAACCGCCCCAAACCGCCGTAATTCGGCAACTGGTCGATGCTCTTTCCCACCGCTTTCGCATACAGCGGCATCATGTCCGGCAGGCGCTTGAGCAAGTCCTGCCGGCGCTCCGGCCCATACGGATGCATCCAGATGAAACCGTTGTCGGAGTGTCGCGTGGCGGTATCGATCTTGTTCCACAAGGTGATGGCCGCGCGCGGATCGTAACCTGCGCGCGAAGCAATCTCACTGCCGATGACATCCGCTTCGGTCTCGTCGGCGGGGGCGTATTTCATGGCCAGCAACTGATCGCCGATGCCAAGCGGCTGCGAACCGTAATCGGTAAAGCCGAAAAGCTGCGGCATGGTACCCGACGACAACTGCTGCGCCTGCTGCCGCCCGAGCCGTTCGCGCGCATGTTCGCGCAGCGCGTGCGCGATCTCATGGCCGATCATCATGCCGATCTCGTTGTCGTTCAGATGCAGCTTGTCGATGAGCCCGCTATACACCACGATCTTGCCGCCCGGCAAACAGTACATGCGCACTTCGGGCGACTTGATGACGTTGATTTCCCACTTCCAGTTCTTCGCGCGGTCATTCCACTTGAGCGCGAACGGAATCTCGTGAGTGGCGATATCGCGCACGCGCTTGACGAGCGGATTGTCATTGCCGAGCAGTGTCTTGTTGCGCTCGGCGTCGTGAATGATCTGTGCATATTCATCGCTCGCCTGCTGTTCGAGCGTCGCGGGCGGAATCAGATTGCGGAACAACGCCGAGTTGCCGAAGCGGATCTGGCTGTTCGGCGCCGTGTAAGGCGGCGCGCGCTCTTCGTCCTGCGCGCGCGCGGACATGGGCGCGAGCGTCGCCAGCATGAGCGCGCAGATGAGCGCGCCAAGCGTGGGCCGGGCCGGCATCGATACCGTCATCGTGGCGTTCTCCATGGCGCGATCTTCGGCAACAGTAGCATGCCGGGTATGGACAGCGCGACGCACACCATGAAGTACGGAAACCATCCTGTTTCACTCACGATAAAGCCGCTGCCCGCCGCCGCGAAAGTCCGTGGCACGGCGGCGAGGCTCGTGAAGAGCGCGAACTGAGTCGCGGTGTAGCGCGGATCGGTCGTGCTCGCGATATAGGCCGTGAATGTGGCGAGCGTGAGGCCCGTCGCGAACGTTTCGAAGCCGTAAAGCACCGCGAGCGCGGCGGGCGACGGCCCGATTTTCGTGAGCCACGCAAAGCCGAGCGTCGCGATGATCTGCAAGAAGCCGAAGACCCAGAGTCCGCGCGCAATGCCGATCTTCACGAGGCAGATACCGCCGATCAAGCCGCCCGCGATGCTCGCCCAGAACGCCACCGCTTTCGCTATCACGCCGATCTGCGTGAGCGTGAAGCCTACGTCGATGAAGAACTTCGTGGCAAGCGCGGTCGCCATGGTGTCGCCGAGCTTGTAGAGGAAGATGAAGCCCAGCACCAGCAGCGCGGATTGCCAGCCATTGCGCGTGATGAACTCGTGGAACGGCTCGACGATCGCCTCGCGCAACGTCTTGGGTGGCGCGCCGTGAATGGCCGGCTCCTTGACCACGAGCGTCATGATGAGGCCCGGCAGCATGAACGCGGCGGTGATCAGAAACACGGTCTTCCACGGAAGAACGTTCGTGAGAATCAGCGAAAGCGAGCCAGGCACGAGCCCCGCCACTTTGTACGCGTTGACATGAACCGCGTTGCCGAGACCTTGCTCGGTATCGGCGAGCAGTTCGCGGCGGTACGCATCGATGACGATATCCTGACTCGCACTGAAGAACGCGACGAGCGCGGCGATGGCCGCAACCGCCCACAGGTTCTGCGCGGGCGAAAAGAACCCGAAGGAGCCGATAGCCACCATCACGAGCACTTGCGTGACGAACATCCAGCCGCGCCGCCGGCCCGGACGCCAGCCCGGAAAGCGCGGAATGAAGCGGTCCATCAGCGGCGACCAGACGAACTTCCACGTATAGGGAAGCCCGATCAGCGCGAAGAGGCCGATCTCCTTGACGTTGACGCCCGCAGTCGAGAGCCACGCCTGCAACAGGCTGTAGAGCGTGAAGAGCGGCAGTCCGGACGTGAAGCCGAGAAAGACGCAAATGAGGATGCGCGCGTTGAGGAACGCGTGCAAGCCGGGATCTTCTTCGTGAGCTGTAAGAGCGGGCGCCTCGCGTGGCGTTTCGGGCATATCGATGTGGGTAATACGTCGTGGTGGTGCGTTTCGATGCGTGACGGGCCGATTCGAACTCAACGGCGCTTCACGCGATAGACCGCAAGACTACCACGCCAGTTCGCGCCCCAACGGACCGTTTGCCCGTCGTGCAGCACCACGCGGTCCAGTATCTCGATGCCCACTTCGGGCGCGAGCGCCTCGAAGTCCTTGATGGTCAGAACGCGCACGTTCGGCGTGTTATGCCATTGATACGGCAGCGATTTCGAAACCGGCATGCGCCCTTGAATAACCGAGAGCCGATGCTGCCAGTACCCGAAGTTGGGGAACGAGACAATGCATTCGCGACCCACGCGAACGGTTTCACGCAGGATCGCCGCGGTCTGATGAATGGTCTGCAGCGTCTGCGAAAGCACGGCGAAATCGAAGCTGTCGTCTTCGAAGAGACGCAGGCCGTCTTCGAGATTCTGCTGGATCACGTTCACGCCTTTTTGCGCGCACGCGAGCACGCCGGCGTCGTTGATTTCGATGCCGTAACCGTGCACTTCGAGTTCTTCGCCGAGCAGCGAGAGCAGCGAACCGTCGCCACAACCGAGATCGAGCACGGAGGAACGCGGTTCGACCCAGCGCGCGATGGCGCGAAAGTCCGAACGCAGCGCGAGGGAATCGAGAGTGTGCTGGTTCATGCGCCGATCTCCGTGGCAATGCGTTCGTAATAGGCGCGCATCAAGTTGTGATAGCGCGCGTCGTCGAGCAGGAAGGCGTCGTGGCCGTGCGGCGCGTCGATCTCCGCGTAGCTCACGGTGCGCTTGTTGTCGAGCAGCGCTTTGACGATCTCGCGGGAACGCGCGGGCGCGAAACGCCAGTCGGTCGTAAAGCTCGCGATCAGATACTTCGCCGTGGTGTTGGCGAGCGCGCGGCGCAGGTCGCCTTCGAAGGCCTTGGCGGGATCGAAATAATCGAGCGCGCGCGTGATGAGCAGGTACGTGTTGGCGTCGAAGTATTCGGCGAACTTGTCGGCCTGATAGCGCAGATACGACTCCACTTCGAACTCGACGTCGAAGTTGAAGTTGTACGCGTCGAGCGCGCCTTCGGCACGGCGCAGCGCGCGGCCGAACTTCACGGCCATGTCGTCATCCGACAGATAGGTGATATGGCCGATCATGCGTGCCACGCGCAAGCCGCGGCGCGGCTTCACGTCGTGTGCGTAGTAGTCGCCGCCGTGGAAGTCGGGGTCGGAGAGAATCGCCGAGCGCGCCGTTTCGTTGAACGCGATGTTCTGCGCCGAAAGCTTCGGCGTCGATGCCACCACGATGCAATGCCCGAGCCGCTCCGGATACATCGTGCTCCAGGCAAGCGCCTGCATGCCGCCGAGACTGCCGCCCATCACCGCCGCGAAGCGTTCGATGCCGAAGCGGTCGGCCACGCGCGCCTGCGCATGCACCCAGTCTTCCACCGTCACCACGGGAAAGCTCTTGCCGTAGGGCTTACCGCTTGTACGGTCGATGCTCATCGGCCCGGTCGAGCCGAAACACGAACCGAGATTGTTCACGCCGATCACGAAGAAGCGGTTCGTATCGAGCGGCTTGCCGGGACCAACCATGTTGTCCCACCAGCCTACGTCTTTCGGGTTGTCGGCATAGACGCCCGCCACGTGATGCGACGCATTGAGCGCGTGGCAAACGAGCACGGCGTTCGAGCGCGCGGCGTTGAGTTCGCCGTAGGTTTCGACGACGAGTTCGTAGTCGTTGAGCGTCGAGCCGCTTTGCATGACGAGCGGCTCGGTGAAGCGCAAGGTTTGGGGAGTGACGATGCCGATTGATTCCATTCATTCCGCCTTGAAATAGCGGCTAAACGGGTGTCGGCGATGCGCGTGTGGATTGACGGCGCGGCTGACGACCTCTTTAGCCGCATTTGTATTGAACCTCCCCGCAATACCGCTTGGGAAGGTTCGCGCGCCCGCAATCGAGTCAGCAAATCGGCGCGTGTTCGAATTCAGATTGAGCGAAGAAGTATAGCGGAAAACGTAATAAAGCCGCCAATAGCGGTGCCCGGGCGTTCTGGATATGGCCCGAGTTTGTGTCTATATTGTCTAATCTGCGCGTGGGCCCTGGAGCGGAAATGAAACCGAGTCGTGTGAGGCCGCTGAGCCATCTCAAGAGCCGCGCGGCCGAAATGATCCGCAACGTCGTCGAGAGCCGCGAGCCCATGCTCATCACGCAAAACGGCGAAGGCCGGGTGGTCGTGCAGGACGTGCAGTCTTATGAAGACCTGCATCAGACCGTGGCTTTGCTCAAGATTCTGGCGATGGGGCAGAAGTACATCGAGGCCGGGCATTGCATAGACGCAATCGACCTCTTCGGCGAACTCGAACGGCTCGACAGGGAAGAAGGCGTCAAGTGAAAACCGTCTTTCTCGATCCGGTGCAGCAGGAGTTGCGCGACTACAGACGCTACGTCATCAACAAGTTCGGCAAGATGGCGTGGAAGGCCACGCGCGACGGCCTGGCCGACACCATCGCCGAGATAGAAGCGTCACCGCGTCGTGGCGCGACGCCGCCCGAACTGGTCGACTTCCGCATGACGGGATACTACGAAGTGGCGAGCGGCACCAACCGCGTCATCTACAAGGTGGATGGCGAAACCATCTACGTGCATCTCGTCGTCGATCAGCGCTCGGACCTCGAAGACATGCTCGCGCGGCGCCTCTTCAGGATGTAGTCGCTTTCGCCGCTCGAAAGCCGCCGCCGCGCATGCCGAGCGTGAGCGCGCGCAACGAACGCACGGTGCGATCCACGTAATGCGGCCGGCCCGAGCCGGGCAAGCGCTGCGAAATGCCGCCGCTTGACGTGCGCGCCATCGGCAAATGGCCGACGATCCACACCGTGCGAATGCCGAGCCGCCGGTAACGCTTCAGATGCCCGCGCGTGTCTTCCACCAGAATCGCGTCTTTCAAATGCACGTGCGCGCGGCGCATCGCGCGACGAAGCATGGGCGCATCGGGCTTGGCGCGCCAGCGTTCGCCGTCGCGCATGTCCTCGAGGGCGATCACGCGCTCGAACAGCTTGCCGATACCCAGTTCCGCGAGCACCGAGCGCGCGTAGAGCGTCGGTCCGTTGGTGAGCACGATCTTGCGGCCCGGCAGCGCGCGCACGATGCGCTTCAGGCCGCGCTCGGCGCGCAGCATGGACGGCAGATCGGGGAAGGTGTGGACTTCGCGCAGGAAATCTGCGGGATCGATGCTGTGATGCCGCACGAGTCCGAGCAAGGTCGCGCCGTATCGCACCGTGTAGCCGACGCGCAGCCGGTTCGCTTCGTCGATATCCACGCCCAGCCGGTCGATGATGTACTGCGTCATCGCGCGATTGATCGCCGGAAAAATCTCGTGCGACGCGTGATGCAGCGTGTTGTCGAGATCGAAGAGCCAAACTGGGCCGCGCGTTTTGACATGACGGCGGCGAGCACTGCGAGATGAACTCATGCGCGATTACGTTCGGCAAATAAAAACGCCCGCGCGGAGCAAACCGCAGCGGGCGTTGGAGGAAGAGTGACGAAGCTCAATGCGAGCGGATCATCGTGCCGAACGGCTGCTCGGTCAGAATTTCGAGCAGCACCGAATGCTCGATACGCCCGTCGATGATATGCACCGAACGCACGCCGCTTTTCGCCGCATCCAGCGCGGAGGAAATTTTCGGCAACATGCCACCGGAGATGGTGCCGTCGGCGAAGAGGGCGTCGATCTCGCGCGCGGAAAGGTCGGTGAGAAGATTGCCTTCCTTGTCCATCACGCCGGGAATGTTGGTCATCATCACGAGCTTTTCGGCGTTCAGGACGACCGCCAGCTTGCCCGCGACCAGATCCGCGTTGATGTTGTAGGAGAGTCCGTCTTCGCCGAAACCGATAGGCGAGATGACCGGAATGAACGCGTCGTCCTGCAGCGCCTTCACCACCGCCGGGTTGATGGACTCCACTTCGCCCACCTGACCGATGTCGATGAACTGGCCCGGATTATCGCGATCCGGCATCATCAGCTTGCGCGCGTGGATGAGCCCGCCGTCCTTGCCGGTCAAGCCGACCGCCTGACCGCCGAAATGGTTGATGAGCGTGACGATGTCCTGCTGTACCTCGCCGCCGAGCACCCATTCGACCACTTCCATGGTCTCTTCGTCGGTGACGCGCATGCCCTGAATGAAGGTGCCCTGCTTGCCGATCTTCTTGAGCGCCTGGTCGATCTGCGGACCGCCGCCGTGCACGATCACCGGATTGATGCCGACGAGCTTCAGGAGGATCACGTCGCGCGCGAAGCCTTGCTTGAGGCGCTCTTCGGTCATTGCGTTGCCGCCGTATTTGATCACGACCGTCTTGCCGTGATACTGACGGATATAAGGCAGCGCCTCGGCCAGAATTTCGGCTTTCAGCGTAGGCGCGATCTGCGTGAGGTCAGGTAGCTCGGACATGGCGGCAAATGAGGCGAGGAGCGTTTAAACACGCGGATTGTACAGGAGTGACGTTACACGACAGGTCGTTTTTCCCCGCGCGCCGTCTCGTTTTCCGGCATGGCGGCCGGGCATGCGATCATCGCTTATCAATGTCGATGACACGATGATGAACGTATCGCTTCAATCAGGCTCCGACGCGACGCAACGGTGCACGCGCTGCGGCGCGGCGTTTCATTGCGGCGCGCTCGCCGGCGCTGCGACGTGCTGGTGCGCAACCTTGCCCGCGCTGCCGCGCGAACGCTTGCGGCCGGACTCGACTTGCCTGTGCCGCGCATGCCTGGCGGTCGAGATGGGCCAAGCGTCACGCTGATATCAGGGTGCGACAAATCGCGCCACGTTCGGTTTCACTATAGGCGCAAGCGGGATAATGTCGCATGGACCGCTCGCACTCAATCACCCGATGCATCGCATAACCAATACCGGACGGGTCAACCTCGGTCACCTCTTCTGGCTTCGCTCGCTGGCGATCATCGGCCAGTTGACGACCATCGCCGTCGTGCAGATTTTCTACAGCGCGAAGCTGCCCTTGCCGGCCATGCTCCTCGTCGTCGCGCTCGAAATGTTTTTCAACGGGCTGACGTGGCTGCGCGTGGCGCGGGCGCAGCCGGAAACCAATGTCGAACTCTTCGGCCAGATGTGGGTCGACTTAGGCGCGCTCTCCGCGCTTCTGTTTCTCTCGGGCGGCTCGACCAATCCGTTCGTCACCTTGTATCTGCCGTCGCTGGCCATTTCCGCGGCCATTCTGCCGTGGACCATGACCGCGTGGCTCGCGCTCTTCGCGGTCTCTTGTTATGCGCTCCTGAGCTACAACTACGTGCCGCTCAACATAGAGAATCCATCGAATCTGTTCGACTACTTCCGCACGGGTCTGTGGGTGAACTTCATGGTGAGCGTCGGGCTGATCGGCTGGTTCGTCGCGCGCATGTCGCGGGCGCTGCGCGTGCGTGACGCCGCGCTCGCCGACGCTCAGCAACGCCATCTGCGCGACGAACGCGCCGTTGCGCTTGGCGTGCAGGCGGCCACGGTTGCGCACGAAATGGGCACGCCGCTGTCCACCATTGCAATGCTGAGCGAGGAATTGCGCGATTCCGCTGCGCACGACCGCAACCTCGCGCCGTATGCGGCCGACTTCGAATTGCTCGAACAGCAGATGGCGCTGTGCACCTCGGCGCTCGCGCGCTTGCGCAGCCGCGCGACGGGGCCGTCGAATCGCCAGCCGCTTCGCGAATGGCTCGCGAGCTTCATCGAGCAATGGCGGCTGCGGCATCCGCAAGTGAAGTTCGAGCACGCGGGCAAGACGCCGGAGTCCATGTCCATCGACGATTCCGTTGCCATCGGTCAGATTCTCACGATCTTGCTGGACAACGCGGCGCGCGCGAGCAGCGAGCTCGTGACCTTGCAGGCATCGGCTGAAAAGGTGGAAGGCGTGCAGATGGTGCGCTTCGATATCTGCGATCGCGGGCCGGGCATTCCGCCCGCGCTGCGTTCGAGCCTGGGCGCCGCGCCAGTGGACAGCACGCAGGGCGGCCACGGCGTCGGGCTATACCTTGCGTTCGCGGCGGCGGCGCGCCTGCAGGGATCGATAGAACTCGCGGCGGATCAGCCACGCGGCACGCGCGCGATCCTGCGTCTGCCGAATATCGGCGCATCGCCCGCCGATGAAGCACGAACCGAATCAAGCGGCGCGGCGTGAGCACGACGCCGGCCAACATTGGAGAAAGAAGCATGAGCGACATGAATTTCCTGATCATCGACGACGACGAGGTTTTTTCGGGCATTCTCGCGCGCGGCCTGGTTCGGCGCGGCTACACCGCGCATCAGGCGCACGACGCGAGCGAAGCGCTGAAGCTCGCCAATCAGCACAAGTTCGGCCAGATCACGGTCGATCTTCACCTCGGCAACGATTCCGGTTTGCGTCTTGTCTCACCGCTGCGCGACTTGCAGCCGGACGCGCGCATTCTCGTGCTGACGGGCTACGCGAGCATTGCGACGGCGGTTCAGGCGGTAAAGGACGGTGCGGACAATTATCTGGCGAAGCCCGCGAACGTCGAGTCCATTCTTGCCGCGCTGCATGAACAGGCGAGCGAGCAGACGGCGGAAGAAGCGATTGAGAATCCGACTTTGCTTTCCGTGGCGCGGCTCGAGTGGGAGCACATTCAGCGGGCGCTGGCCGAGAACAACGGCAATATTTCGGCGACGGCGCGTGCGCTCAACATGCACCGGCGGACGTTGCAGCGGAAGCTGGCGAAGAAGCCCGTGCGCCAATAAAAAAAGAACCGCCCAAGCCGGGGGAACGAGGGCGGTAATCGGAGAGTTACAACGACTACGTGCATATACAGGGGAATACGCACAGGGAAAGAATACGTCGACTCGTTGCGGCCAAATATACGATTATTCCGAATCTAGGAAGACTCCTAGAAAGCTGCGATTCAGCAGGAACTTGAAGGCGGCGAGCATCCTCGGCGCAGCACTGAACGACAGCGAGCGCGCACGCGCAACGCAAGCGTCCAGCGCTTGCATGACAACGCCAGTTTTCGTCCGCCTTTCGCCTCACATCTCATCCGCCGTATTCTCCGCATTCGATCTCAAGAAGGCCGCAACCCGCGCCGTAAAGCTCTCTGTGCGCGAACCTGAGTTCGCACCACGCCGTCCGTGGGCGTCGTCTGCGGGGCGTGGGACCAGACGGACCGGCGCGGAAGCTCGACGCTCGAACGCCGGTCGATGAAGCGCTGGTCGACAGAGGAGACATCGATGAACTGGTTTGACCGCCTTTCCGTGTTTGGCAAGCTCGTGCTGTCATTCGCGGTGGTGATTGTATTTACCGCATGCGTGGGCGTGACCGGCGTCGTATCGCTGGCGAAGATGAACAGCTTGATCGGCGAGATCGGCGCGAAACACATGGACGGCCTTTACTGGGTCGAGGAAGCCAACAAGCACAAGCTGAACACCGACCTTGCCGCCGCGAATCTCACCTTCGCCGACGATGCCGGCAAGGCCAAGCTCAAGGAAGGCATGACCGCCTCGCTCGCAAGCATGCATCAGGCGCTCGACAACCTGCGCCCCACGATGACGACGACGGATGGCCGCGCGCTCTACGACTCGGCGGCGCAGGCTATCGCCGGATGGGAAGACATCGTGCATATGCAGATCGGCACGAAACCCATGCCGACGGACGTCGATCAGATGGGTCTCATTGCCCGTGCGATCGATGCCAGCGAGAAAGCGCGCGCATCGCTCGAACGTCTCGCCGACTTCAAGCGTGAGCGCGCAACCGGCGCACGCAACAACGCGGCGTCCGAATACCAGACGATGCGCGTCGTGATGCTCGCACTCGTGCTCGGCGCGATGGCGGCCGGCGGCTTGCTCGCGGTCTTGATCGGCAGGCGGCTGTCGGCGCAGCTCGGCGGCGAGCCGGGCTATGCGGCGCAAATTGCGAACCGTATCGCGGAAGGCGATCTGACGGCGCGCGTGCAAACGCGTCCGGGCGACGACAGCAGCATGCTTCACAGCCTCGGCAACATGAGCGTGAAGCTGGCGGAGATCGTCGGCGGCATCCGGCATTCGAGCGAATCGATTCTGTTCGCATCGCGTGAAATCGCACAAGGCAACACCGACTTGTCGCAACGCACGGAAGAGCAGGCGGCGTCGCTGGAAGAAACCGCGTCGAGCATGGAGCAGCTCACCGCGACCGTGCGTCAGAACGCCAGCAACGCCGATGAAGCCAGCGGCCTGGCGCGCGGCGCATCGGATGTCTCGACGCGCGGCAGCGAACTCGTCGGCGAAGTAGTGGACAACATGCGCGAACTCGCGGCGGGCTCGAAGCGAATGACGGACATCATCGCGGTGATCGAAGGCATCGCGTTTCAGACCAATATCCTGGCGCTGAATGCCGCTGTCGAAGCGGCGCGCGCGGGCGAGGAAGGACGCGGTTTCGCGGTCGTCGCCGGTGAAGTGCGTTCGCTTGCGCAACGCAGCGCGATGTCGGCGAAGGAGATCAAGGAACTGATCGAAGCGTCGACGGCGCGGGTGGACAGCGGCGCGGCGATTGCCGAGCGCGCGGGTTCGACCATGGCCGAAGTGACGGAAGCCGTGCAGCGCGTGACGGACATCATGGCGCAGATTTCGGCGGCCTCGCACGAGCAGAGCGCGGGCATCGAACAGGTGAATCGCGCGGTGGCGCAAATGGACCAGGTGACGCAGCAGAACGCGGCGTTGGTCGAGCAAGCGGCGGCCGCTGCGGGCGCGATGGCCGATCAGGCCGAGCAACTGAAGGGCGCGGTCGCGGTGTTCGAACTGGACGGGCGCGGGTAATTCAGTTCGCGCTGGCCGCTTGCGATGGCGGCCAGCGTCGAATGTCGCCGACGGCAAGCAGCGGACGCGCTAGCGTTTCGGTGCTCATCGTGCGGTCGCGGTCGAGCGGGCCGCGCATGAATCTTGGCGCTAATGCACCTTTCGCAACAATGTGTACGAAGCGCTCATCGCCGCAAGCCTCCCGTAATATCACCTCGCTTGCCACCCTGCATCCCACTCCGTAAACTCGCGCCAGTTTCCAGAACACCCGCGCCGCACGAAACGGCGTCAATGTCGAGAAGGAGTTGTTTCCCATGTCCAATCCCTATTTCCCGCGCTGGCCCGTCCAGCCGGATGCGCAAGGCGGCCGCGTCGTCGGCCCCGATGAGCGCCTGCCCTGGCCGCAGATGTTCGCCATGGGCATTCAGCACGTCGTCGCCATGTTCGGCTCGACCGTGCTCGCGCCGCTTCTCATGGGCTTCGATCCCAATCTGTGCATTTTCATGTCGGGCATCGGCACGCTGCTCTTCTTCGTGCTGGTCGGCGGACGCGTGCCTAGCTATCTCGGTTCGAGCTTCGCGTTCATCGGGCTCGTCATAGCGGTGACGGGCTACAGCGGCCACGGCCCGAACATGAACATTCCCGTTGCGCTCGGCGGCATCGTGGCGTGCGGCGTGGCTTACGCGATCATCGGTGCAATCGTCACGGCGGTCGGCACGAAGTGGATCGAAGCGCTGATGCCGCCCGTCGTCACCGGTGCGATCGTCTGCGTGATCGGACTGAATCTCGCGCCTATCGCCGTGAAAGGCGTGAGCGCCAGCAACTTCGATTCGTGGATGGCGCTCGTCACCGTGCTCTGCGTGGGCGGCGTGGCCGTGTTCGCGCGCGGCATGGCGCAGCGCCTGTTGATTCTGATCGGGCTGGCGATTGCCTACATCATCTACGCGGTGCTGACCAATGGCTTGAGCATGGGCAAACCGATCGACTTCTCGATCGTCGCGAACGCCGCGTGGTTCGGCATGCCGCACTTCACCGCGCCCGTGTTCGAACCGCAGGCGATGACCCTGCTCGCGCCCATCGCGATCATTCTCGTCGCCGAGAACCTCGGCCACATCAAGGCGGTCGGCGCGATGACGGGACAGAGTCTCGACCGTTACATCGGACGCGCGTTCATCGGCGACGGACTGGCGACCATCGTCTCCGGTTTCGCGGGCGGCACGGGCGTGACGACTTATGCGGAGAACATCGGCGTGATGGCCGTCACGAAGATTTATTCGACGCTCGTGTTCGCCATCGCGGCATTGTTCGCCATCGTGCTCGGCTTCTCGCCGAAGTTCGGCGCGGTCATTCAAACCATTCCGGGGCCGGTGCTCGGCGGCGTGTCGATCGTGGTGTTCGGGCTGATCGCGGTGACGGGCGCGCGCATCTGGGTGGTCAACAAGGTGGACTTTTCGGATAACCGCAATCTGATCGTCGCGGCCGTCACGCTCGTGCTCGGCGCGGGCGACTTCACGCTCAAACTCGGCGGTTTCGCGCTTGGCGGGATTGGCACCGCGACGTTCGGCGCGATCATTCTGTATGCGCTGCTGCGCCGGCGTGGGTCGGGCGTGGTCTGATGACAAAGCGCCTGCGCGCCCGGTGGAACGCGCGCGCAGGCAAGAGAGCATGCTCTCAAGCCGACAACCCCCGCTTCCGATTCACCAGCGCGGTCTCCGCCAGATCGATCTCCCGGATGAGCTTGTTCAACGTCTCGTCGTTGATCGTCTGAGCCGCGCGTAACCTGAACAACTCGGCCCGCTCGGCGCGCATCGCGGCCATGCGCAGCCGTGTCTCGACCATTTCGCTTCTCTTCGCGGCCACGCGTGGCGCTTCCTCATCGCCGAGGGATTCCAGCCTTCGCCGGTAAATGCCCATCACACGCGCGGATGAATCCGTGCAGCGCGCCGCCGCCGTTTCGTCCATCTGCTCGATCAGCGTCTCGTGCGTGTCGTCGATAGCGCGTATCGCCGCCTGCGCGATGCGCCGCCGCGCCATGCGCTCCTCCGCCGCGTAGGGCTTGTCGATGCGCGCGGTGCCGCGCAAGAGAATAGGCAAGCCGATGACCGCGATGATGAGCGACACCAGGATCACCGCCGACGCGATGAAGATTGCCACGTCGCGACCCGCGAGCGGCGTGCCGTTATCGAGCGTGACCGGCAGCGAGAGCACGCCCGCGAGTGTGACCGCGCCGCGCACGCCGCCAATCGTGGTCATGGCGAGCGTGCGAAAACCGGGCGCCGCGCCAATGCCCTGTTTCGCGGCGTTGCGGCTCGCCACCCAGCGCAGGCAATACACCCACACGAAGCGCAACGCATACAACGCGACGACGGTCGCAAGCACATAGCCGATCAAAAGGCCCACTTGAGCGTCGCCATCGTGATGCGCTTCGATCAGCGCCTGCCCGATCACGTGCGGCAACTGCAGGCCGAGCAGAATGAACACCATTCCGTTGAAGACGAACTCGATCATCGCCCAGGTGCTCGTCATGCGGATACGCACCGCGCTCGGAATGCTGTCGCGCAGGCTTTGGATGTTCATCATCATCCCCGCCGATACCGCCGCCAGAATGCCCGAGCAACCCGCGCGCTCGGCGATCACGTAGGCGGCGAACGGAATCAGCACGGTGAGAATGACGCCCGCCGCGGGGTCGTCGTCCTCGGAAAACTTGAGGATGCGCGCGGGTATCTCCGTGATCGCCCAACTGATCGCCGCGCCGATGGCGAGCCCGCCCGCCGCGATGATGAAGAAGCTGATGGTCGCGTCGCGCAGGGAGAACACGCCGGTGAGCGCCGCCGCGATGGCGAACTTCAGCGCGACGAGGCCGGACGCGTCGTTCATCAGCGCTTCGCCTTCGAGGATATGCATGAGGTTCGGCGGAATGCGATTGCGCCCGGCAATGCCCGTCAGCGCGACGGCATCCGTCGGCGAAAGCACGGCCGCGAGCGCAAACGCGACGGGCAGCGGCATCTCGGGAATCATCGCGTGCAGGAAGTAGCCGAGCAGCCCGACCGTGATGAACACGAGGCCGAGCGCGAGCATGAGTATCGCGCGGCGCTGCATGTAGAGCTCGCGCTTCGGAATGCGCCAGCCATCCGCGAAAAGCAGCGGCGGAATGAACAGCAGCATGAAGAGTTCGGGATCGAACGTGACGTGAAGCCCGAAGCCGTGCCACGCCAGCACCGCGCCGATGGCGATCTGGATCAGCGGTAGCGGCAGCTTGACCGGAAGCAGGCTCAGTCCGAAGCCGGACAGCGCGACCACCATCAGAAGAATGAGTACGGTGAAGACGATTTCCATATGTGCGGTACTGCACGACGCAAAGAGGCGAAAGCCCTTGATGCCGTCTAGCATTGTTCGGGCGACGCGAAAGTTTATCGCGTGAGCCGGTCAGGGTTGATATACGGTGATATACGACGCTCGCACCGCGGCGGTGCGCATGCACGCGAAATCGCCTGATAGCGGTGCACATTCCACCTAAAACGCCGACAAATCCACATGCATTGCTCGCATGGAGCTTGCTTTATCGTCAGCCACGGGGGACGCAAGACTCCCGGCAGATCAACGAGGGCTGTTCTATGAAATCGGTATTGGACGGGGCCGGGGCGGGACCGGTCAGGCTTGGCCAGGCAAGAGATTCGGCGTTTTGCGGGAGGGCACGGACATGGTGATCGCGAATCCGGAAAAGGCGACGGTCACCACGCGTAGCTTCGAACTGGGCGTGACCTCGGGCTTCGACCGCTATTCCGTCGAACATGGCGACCTGACGCTCTCGAGCGTCTTCCAGCCGGTCTTCAGCCTTTCGCATATGCGCGCGGTCGGCTACGAAGGCTTGTTGCGCGCGCATGACTCGCTCGATCGTCCGGTTCCTCCGGTCGATGTTTTCGGGCAGGCATCGCGTATTGGCGAAGCCATGCTGATCGACCGGCTGGCGCAGGCGCTGCATCTGGAAAACTTCAAGATGCTGGGCGCGCAGACCGAATGGCTCTTTCTCAACGTGCATCCCGGCGCGCTGACCGAGCCGTATCACGCCGCCGCGTTGATGGCCAACCTCAAGCGGCTGCATATCGAGCCGCGCCGCGTCGTGCTCGAAGTGCTGGAGCAGAGCGCCGAAGACATGGAACGGCTCGCGCTCGCCGTGCAGCAGTTCCGCGATCAGGGCTTTCTCATTGCGCTGGACGACTTCGGCGCGGGACATACGAACATCGAACGCATCTGGCAACTCGATCCGGATATCGTGAAGCTAGATCGCGTGATGCTGTCGCACGCCGGGCAGAACGTGCACGCGCCTTCGTCGTCGCGCACGATCAAGCAGCGGCAGAACATGGAAGCGGTGCTCTCGGGCATCGTGTCCTTGCTGCACGAAGCGGGCAAGCTCGTGCTGATAGAAGGCGTCGAGACCGAACACGAGGCGCAATTGGCGCTTGCGAGCGGCGCGGACTTCGTGCAGGGCTTCTTCTTCGCGCGGCCGCATCCGGGTCTCGCGGATGGCGACCACGCGAAAACCGTCATCGGCGAACTCACCGAGCGCTACCGCTTGCAGACCGAGGCGCGCGAACGGCGCGTGGCGACGCGGCTGCAACCCTACGTGCGTGCCTTCGAGCGCGCGGCGGAACGGCTTGCGGCGGGCGAGCCGCTCGACGAAGTGTGCTGGAACTTCCTCGCGCTCGATAACGCCGCCCGCTGCTTCCTGCTCGACGCCAACGGTCGCCAGGCGGGCCGTAATGTCGTGCTGCGCGCCGACCGCGCGGCGCACGAAGCACGATTTCTCCCGCTGATCGACGCGCAAGGCGCGAACTGGCTGCGCCGACCATATTTTCGGGCGGCGCTCGGCGAGCCGGAGCGCGTGCACGTGACGAAGCCGTATCTGTCGATCAACGAGGCGATGCCTTGCGTCACGTTGTCGGTGGAGACGCGGCTCGACGGCAAGCGCTGCGTGCTGTGCGGCGACATCGACTGGATCTCGGACGACGAGCTCGTCTGAGAGCCGAGGCCTCACACGTCCCGATCATTTCGCCACGACGACCGGAATTCCCTTCAGGCTCGATGCGCCCTTCATCGTTTCGATGGACGCGCGCACCGCGTCGCCCGTCGCCGCTTCAATGCCGATGCGCGCCGCGATATCGCGTTCGCCGCGCTTGACCATCGCGAGGCTGGCGAGCTTCACGTGACCGTAGCCGCGCACGCGTTCGAATAGCGCGGCAAGCGCCAGCACGTCTTGCGCGTTGTGCGTATTGCGTTTGGCGAGCGCGCGTTGCATCGTGAGTTCGTAATCGCTGGCGAGTTGACGCTCCATCCGCCGTTCGAGCGTCTTGCCGAACGGATCGAGCACCGTGCCGCGCAGCGCGCGAAATCTCGACAAGCCGCCGAGCACGGACCACATCCATTGCCCGAACACCTTCTTTTTCGGCGCGCGTGACATGGCGGGCGGCGCGAGATTGAACTTCACGGTGTAGTCGTCGCCGGCCGCGCCTTCGAACTGCGCGGCGAGCGCGGCGCGAAACGCCGGGTCCGTGTAGAGGCACGCGACTTCGTACTCGTCCTTCACCGCGAGCAGCTTGTAGAACGTGACCGCGACGGCGCGCGTGAGGGCGTCATCGCCCGATGCGGCCTCGACGAGCTTGCGATAACGCGCGACATACTTCGCGCCGCCATACGCGAGAAGGCGTTCCTCGCGGTCGCGGATCAGCTCGCGCAAGGGCGTGTCCGCCATCGCGACACGCTTGTTTTCCTTCGATGCCGCCAGCGCTTCCAGCGCGCTCGCATCCGCCGCCGCGAGCCGTCCGATGGCGAAGGCCAGC
This sequence comes from Caballeronia sp. LP006, assembly GCF_031450995.1. Lineage (NCBI taxonomy): Bacteria > Pseudomonadati > Pseudomonadota > Betaproteobacteria > Burkholderiales > Burkholderiaceae > Caballeronia > Caballeronia sp. LP006. The sequence continues at coordinate 520,031 of NZ_JARTVW010000005.1, forward strand.
TTGTTCGCGGCCACCGCCACGTTGTTCAGTTCGAGCGCGCGCATGAGCGCCGCGTGCGACAACGGCACGAGCCCCAACTGCCACGCGAAGCCCAGCATCAGAATGTTCGCGCCGATGGTGTCGCCGAGAAAGCGCGTGGCGAGCGCCTGTGCATCGCAGCTTCGGAGCGCGTCGGCGGCATGGGGCCCGGCTGCGTGCCGCATCTTGTCGATGAGCGCATCCGCGTGAAGATTCGCCTCGGGGTTCTGCACGAAGCTCGCGTTGGCGATAGCGTGCGTGTTCACGACGATCTTCGTTCTGTCGTGCCGCACCGTTTGCAAGGCTTCGGGACTCGCGCCTACCACCATGTCGCAAGCGAGCAGCAAGTCGGCCTGTTGCGTGTCGATGCGCACCTGGTTCAGAAGCGCATCGGTCGCGGCGAAGCGCACGAACGACAGCACCGAGCCGCCTTTCTGCGCGAAGCCCATGAAGTCGAGCACCGACGCGCTCTTGCCTTCCAGATGCGCCGCCATGCTGATGAGCGCGCCCACGGTGACCACGCCCGTGCCGCCTACGCCCGTGACCAGGATGTCATAGGGCGCAGCGTCGAGATGCGCTTGCGGCAAGGGCAGGGAATCGACCTTTCGCGCGAGTTCGGCTGGATCGAACGCGTGGCCTTCCGCCTTCTTGAGCTTCGCGCCTTCGAGCGTGACGAAGCTCGGGCAGAAGCCATTCACGCACGAATAGTCCTTGTTGCAGGACGACTGATCGATGCGGCGCTTTCTTCCCAACTCCGTTTCCACCGGTTCGACCGATAGACAGTTCGACTTCACGCCGCAGTCGCCGCAACCTTCGCACACCGCTTCGTTGATGAAGAGCCGCTTGTCTGGATCGGGAAATTCGCCTTTCTTGCGGCGGCGGCGCTTTTCGGCGGCGCAGGTCTGGTCGTAGATGAGCACGGTGACGCCCGGCGTGTCGCGCAGACGGCGCTGCACGGCATCGAGTTCGTCGCGATGATGAAACGTCGTGCCGCGCGGAAACTGATCTTCGTGGCCGTCGTACTTTTCGGGCTCGTCGCTGACCACGACGAGCAGCGCAATGCCTTCGGCTTCCACTTGCCGCGCGATTTGCGGCACGGAAATGCTGCCATCGACGGGCTGGCCGCCGGTCATCGCGACGGCGTCGTTATAGAGAATCTTGTACGTGATGTTCGCCTTCGCGGCCACGGCTTGACGAATCGCGAGAATGCCCGAGTGGAAATAGGTGCCGTCGCCCAGGTTCTGAAACACGTGCGGCGTTTTCGTGAACATGGAATGCGAAGCCCAATCGACGCCTTCGCCACCCATCTGAATGAGACCGGTCGTGTCGCGCTCCATCCACGAAGCCATGAAGTGACAGCCGATGCCCGCCTGCGCCACCGACCCTTCGGGCACCTTCGTCGACGTGTTGTGCGGACAGCCCGAGCAGAAGTAGGGCGTGCGCTTCACGGCATCGGCGATATTGGACAGAATTTGCGGCGCGACGAGATCCACCACTTTGTCGCGGCGATCGAGCGCAGGCTTGTGACGCGCGAGCCATTGCGCGAACACCGGCAGCACGCGCGAGGGCCGCAACTCGCCGAGCGCGGACAGAAGCGGCGCGCCATCCTGCGCCGTCTTGCCGATCACCACGGGACGCGCACCTTGCGCGCGGTTGTAAAGATGGTCCTTGATCTGCTGCTCGATGACCGGCCCTTTCTCCTCGATCACGAGCACTTCCGCGAGCCCTTCGACGAACGATTCGAGCCGCGTCGTTTCGAGCGGATACGAGAGCCCGACCTTGTAGATGCGCACGCCCGCCGCATCCAGATCGGCGATGGTGAGATCGAGGCGGCGCAGCGCTTCCATGAGATCGAGATGCGCCTTGCCGCACGTCACGATTCCCACGTTCGCGCGCGGGCTCGGCGCAATCCATTTGTCGATGCTGTTTTCGCGCGCGAAGTGCCGCGCCGCTTCTATCTTCGCGGCGAGGCGCGATTCGATGGTGAGACTTGGCAGATCGGGCCAGCGGTTGTGCAATCCGCCCGGCGGCGGCGTGAAGTCTTGCGGCGCTGGCCAGTCACGGCGGATGCCGTCCAGATCGACGGTCGAGCCGGATTCGACCGTCTCCGAAATCGCCTTGAAGCCGACCCACGCGCCCGAAAAGCGCGACAGCGCCCAGCCGTAGAGACCGAACTCCAGCATGTCGGCCACGTTCGACGGATTCACCACCGGCATGTGCCACGCGATCATCGCTTGATCGCTCTGATGCGGCATCGACGAAGACACGCAGCCGTGATCGTCGCCGGCGACGACGAGCACGCCTCCATGCGGCGAAGAACCGTAGGCGTTGCCGTGCTTGAGCGCATCGCCCGCGCGGTCCACGCCAGGGCCTTTGCCGTACCACATCGCGAAGACGCCATCGACGGTGCGCTCCGGGTCCGATTCAACGCGCTGCGTGCCGAGCACCGCCGTGCCGCCGAGTTCCTCGTTGATCGCGGGCAGAAAGCGCACGTCGTGCGACGCGAGCAGTTTCTTCGCCTTCCACAATTGCTGATCGACCATGCCGAGCGGCGAGCCTCGATAGCCGCTCACGAAACCGGCCGTGTTGAGATTCGCCGCGCGGTCGAGTTCGCGCTGCATCAGGACGAGCCGCACGAGCGCCTGCGTGCCGGTAAGGAAGATGCGGCCGCTCGTGGCGCTCAGGTTGTCGGTCAGTCGATAGCCCGACAATGCCGGTTCTTTAGAGTGCGAGGCGAATGCATCAGCGGGAACACGCGCGTTCATGGAGTCTCCGTTCTTTTAGGTACGCGGGGCAGGTCTCCATTTTTCGCTGTCGAAGGCGGAAAGTTTTTGCGCACTTCCCGACTATCGCGCTCTCTCGGAAAGTAATTGGATTAATTTCGAGATAACCGAGCGGAATCTTCTCGATTGCCGGTGTGCTCACGTATACCCGAAGCGGGATCGTGCATGCTTTGGGTCTAACCTGAACGCCCGACGATCGCCCCAAGAAGGATGCCGATGAAGCTCTATTACTGGCCGAAGACCCGCGCTTTTCGCGCGCTGTGGATGCTCGAGGAAATGCGCGTGCCTTACGACCTCGAGTTCGTGAACATCCGCGCGGGCGTACAGAACGAGCCCGCGTTCTGCCGCGTCAATCCGATGTCGAAACTGCCCGCGCTGGAAGACGGCGACGTGAAGGTGGCGGAGTCGGGCGCGCTGCTGCTGTATCTCGCGGATCGCTATCCGGAAACGAAACTCGGCGCTTCGCCGCACGACCCGTTGCGCGGCCGCTTTCTGCAGTGGATGTTCTTCACCGGTTCATGTCTCGAACCCGCGATGGCCGAACGCATGACCGGCGCACAAGGAAACACGGTGAGCTTCGGATGGGGCGATCTGGCGCGCGTGGAGCGCGCCATCGAAGGCGCGCTCGAAGAAGGCCCGTGGCTGCTCGGCGAACAGTTCAGCGCCGCCGACATCCTCGCGGCGAGCACGCTGCAGATTGCGTTCATGGCGAAGCTGATCGCGCCGCAGGGCGTGCTCTTCGATTATGTCGAACGGGCGGTGGCGCGCGATGGTCATGAACGCGCGGCGGCGATCGATCATCGGGAAGCGGAGCGGCTCGCGTTACGGCCGCATACCGGCGCGATCACGCCGCCCGCGCATTGAATGAGATTTAGGGAAACGTGCGCGGCTTAGGAATTCCCGCACCGGCTTCGATGTCCGCTACCGCGCGTCGATGCGCAAGCTCGACCGCGGCGGCGGAATCGGCAAGGCCGTCGCCGCCGACCGTGGACCACGCTTGCACGGGTTTGTCGTTATGACGGATTTCGTACTCCGCATCCCAGCGCGCGCCCTGCAATTCGAGCGGCTTGACGTGGATGGCGTAGACGCCATAGAGGAAGACCTGCTCCGGCATGATGCCCTCCCGATCAGGATAAGCAGCGGCGCGCCGCTGCTCCTACAGTTCGATTTCCCCGAGAATTCGATGCGCAAGCGCGCGCGCTTCTTCCAGCGCTTCGTGCTCGTTTTCCGATGCGGCTTCCACTTCGTAGAGTGTCGGCTCGGTGTCTTCGCCGTCGTCGCGTTCGAGTGAGACGAGACCCTGATACTTGTCCCCGTCGATGGCGCGCACGCCGATCGTCGCGGTATAGATGCCTTTCGTGTACGTCGTGTCTTCCATGAGCGCCTCCGGCAAGGACGAAATCATGCTAGCACGCGGTCATGGAACGCGTATGACGCCGTGCTACCGGAGCAGCTCCTCCACTTCTTCGAGCGATGGCGAATGCCCGCCCGAATGCCGGCATGCCGCCGCGCCTGCCGCCAGCGCGAACTTCAAGTGATCGGGCCATTGGCCGTGACGCGCCATCAGGCTATACAGCAAGCCGCCGATGGACGCATCGCCGGCGCCGACCGTATCTGCCACTTCCACGCTCGGCGGCCGCGCGCGATATTCCTGGCCGTCCGCATAAAGCGTGGCTTCGTCCGAACCGCGCGTGACGAGCACGGTGGCTTGCGGGTTCATCGCGCGGATTTGCGCGAGCGCGTCCGCTTCGGACAAGCCCTTGAACAGCATGTGCAGGTCTTCGTCGGAGACCTTGATGAGATCGGCGAGGGCGGCCATCTTGCGCAGCGTCGGCTCGTAGCCGTGCTCCATCAAGTTGCGATAGTTCGGATCGAAGCTGATCTTCACGCCGTGCTGACGCAGTTGCGCGGCGAGCGCGGCGAGCGTGTTGCCGAGCGGTTGACGCACGAGGCTGATGCAGCCGAAATGCGCCCACTTCACGCGCTCCATCCAGCCTTGCGGCAGCTTCGACGGATCGAACGCGAGGTCCGCGCCGTTCTCGCCCATGAAGTAGTAAGTGGGCGGCTGCGTCTTGTGGACGATGGCGAGCAGCGGCGGACGTTCCACGCGCTGCAGGAAACGCATGTCGAGGCCGGCGGCGACGCTTGCGTCCCAGAGATCGTCGGAGAAATTATCGGTGCCGAGCGACCCGGCCGCCGCCGTCGGCAACCCGAGACGCGCAACCGCGCGCGCTACGTTCCAGCCCGCGCCGCCCGGACGCGAAAGCCAGCTCGACACGTCGGTGCGGATCATGTCCGTGAGGATGTCGCCTGCGGAAACGAATTGCGGAAAGGTCTCGGATGTCTTCTCGGTTGCCATGCGCGTCACCGTTGTGTCGAATGGGACCCGAGCGCGTTCAGCACTTCGTAGCACGCGCCCATGGTGTGATAGTCGGTCTTGCCGGCAGGACTTTTCTCGTCGCCGTACTTGCGGTTGTCGCACGTGAGGATGCGATACCACGCGCCGTATTCGTGATCGACGAAGTGTTCCCAGCTATAGCGCCAGAGTTCGTCGTAGCTGTCCCAGAAGCGCTCGCGGCCCGTGCGCGCGCCGAGCAGCGCCGCCGCCGCGAAGCTTTCGGCCTGCACCCAGAAGTATTTGTCGTGATCGCAGATGGTGTCGTCGGGGCCGAAGCCGTAGTAGAGACCGCCATGACGATCGTCCCAGGCGCGGCAAAAGCCTGCATCGAACAATTCGATGGCGCGCGGCGCAAGCCACGGCAGCGCGCGATGCCGCTCAAGGATCAACAGCAGCTTCGCCCATTCGGTCTGATGCCCCGGCTGAAAACCCCACGGACGAAAAATGTTCGAGCTGTCGGATTCGTTGTAATGCCAGTCCACCGACCAGTCGCGCTTGAAGTGTTCCCAGACGAGGCCGTGCGAAAGCTTCGCCTGCCGCAGCGTGATGTTGCCCGCGATCTTCTCCGCGCGATCCAGATAAATCACGTGGCCGGTGGCTTCATACGCGGCAAGCAGCGCCTCGGTCGCGTGCATGTTGGCGTTCTGCCCGCGATAGTCGGACAACTGCCAGTCGGGCGTGGCTTCGTCGGCGTAGAGACCGGCTTCGGCGTCCCAGAAGCGGCGCTCCATCAGCGCGAAAGTTTCGTCGATGAGCGGCTTCGCTTCGTCGATGCCCGCCATGGCTGCGTGCGCGCAAGCAAGCAGCACGAACGCATGGCCATAGCAGTGACGCGTGCCGTCGAGCGTGTTCGCCTGGCCGTCGCGCCATTCGATTTCCCAGTCGTAGCCTTCGTGCTTCGCGTCCCAGTGGGCGTCGCGCAGGAATTGGAACGCGTGGCGCGCCCAATCCTGATACGACGGATCGCCGAAATGGCGATAAGCCATCGCGTAATTGAAGACGAAGCGCGTGCTGCTGACGAGATGGCGCGTGGTGCGGTCGTAGACGCGGCCGTCGTCCTTGAAGAAGTGGAAAAAGCCGCCTGACTCGTCGCGCGCGGTGGGCGCGTAGAACGCGAGCGTGTCGCGCACGTGCGAGAGCAGGAAGTCGCGGCTGCGGAAATCGACGCTCGCTTGCGGCGCGGTTTCCACGGGGGATGCGGTCAGGTTCATGTATCGCTCATCTCATATCTGGCCGGAGCTCGCGCGGGCGATGAAATCGACGCCCACCAGCGTGTCGGCCTGCCCCGGCGGGTTCGCATTGTCCTCCAGCAACAAGTCGACGCCACGACGGCCGAGCGCTTCCTTGTCGACCGTCACGGTCGAAAGCGGCGGCGTGCTCTGCGCGGCGGCCGGGATATCGTCGAAACCGACGAAGGCGATGTCCTCCGGCACGCGCATACCGTGCGCGAGGCATACGCGCATGGCGGCGAGGGCCGCTGCATCGTTATAGGCGAAAACCGCGTCGGGCAAAGGAATGGATTGCGCGCGCGACTCGCCGATCAGCCGCTGCATGGCGTCGGCGGCGGCGAGATCGGGAGGCGATCCAGGGTGCGTGACGAGTTCCAGCATTGGGTCGAACAGCAGGCCGGCATCGAAATACGCCTTGCGATAGCCAAGCGCGCGCTGCGCGATGCTGTAATGCGCGAGCGATCCGCCGATGAACGCCACGCGCCGCCGCCCCTGCGCGAACAGATGCTGCATTGCAAGCGACGCGCCCCTTACGTTGTCGATGTTCACCGAGCGAAAGCCCGGCGCGCGCAGGTCGATGAGCACCGTGGGGCGCGCCAGCGAATGCAGATGCGCGAGCAGTTCCGGCTCGACGAAGCCCGCGACCGCGATGGCGTCGGGAGCGTGCAGGCGCATTTGCTGCGCGAGATCGAGCGTGGGACCCGCGGTCAACACCGACGGCACGAGCCGATGTTCTCGGCAGGCTTCCTCGAAGCCATGCAGCACATGCGAGAAAAACGGGCTGGCGGCGAAGTTGTTGTGCTGCCGATGCAGCAGAAACGTGACACGACGAATGCGCGTGCGCAGTTGCGCGGCATCGTAACCGAGTTGCTGCGCGACTTCGACGACGCGCACGCGCGTGGCTTCCGACAGCCCCGGCTGGTTCTTGAGCGCGCGTGACACCGTCCCGATCGAGACGCTTGCCGCGCGCGCGACATCGCGAATGGTGGTGGCCATCGTGGTGATTCTGTCTCCGCGGATTTCCTGCGGCGCGTGCGGTGTTTAGCGCGAACCGGCTACATTTGTTTTGCGGCGATTGTATAGTAAAAAACCGCAAAACAAACCGTGGAGACAAGGTGGGGAAACCACTAAGACCAATGCTGTATGGCGTTTGAAGCCTTCTTGTTTGTTTAGTAAAAAGCAGAAAACATTTACATCGAACCTTCGCGCTCGTGTACCGAACGCTTGTCGGGCGTCCAAACGTCGAGCAGAAGGTCGTCGTCCCAGTAGTGGCACAAGAGTGGCAAGCCCATTCGACCGCGCAGACGCGCGTGCACGTCTTCGCCGGTATGCGTCCAGCCTTCCATGGGTTTTCGCCAGTGGCATGCCACGACCGTTCCGTCCGGCGTAAGCGTGCGGCGCACATGTTCGACGATATGCCACAGCTGCGGCTCGTCGAGGTAGTAGCCAATTTCGCTGAGGAGCACGAGATCGAACTTGCCTTCGGGCCACGCGTCCGGAAGCAGCATGTGCTCGACCGTCACGTTGTCGAATTGCGCGATGCGCTGCCGCGTTAGCTCGACGGCGTCCGCACTGATGTCCGTGGCGACGACTTCGTCGCAGCGCGCCGCAAGCAGCGCCGTTAGTTCGCCGTTGCCGCAGCCCGGTTCGAACGCGCGCGCGTAGCGGTCGTTGGGAAGCGTGGCTAGCGTCAACGCGCGCTTGCGGCGTTCGTACCAACGGTTCCTGATCTTCCAGGGATCGTCGTTGTCCTTGTAAAGCTGGTCAAAGTACTGCTTCGGATCGTTGATGTTGCTCATATGAGAATGACTTCGAAGGGCCTCGTCAGGCGGGCCAGGACATGCTCGGGCAGAACCGGCGCTTGTCCGGTCGTCTTATCCGGCTCGGTCTGGCTTCTGAAGGCTTGCACGGCCCGAAGCTTCCTGGTGTGCGTTGCCGCGTCCAGTGCGATGCGCCGCGCGCGGCTCCACGGCACGCGCGAATCGTCCGGCGACGCCCAATGCCAAGTCCAAAGCGGCACTTCGACAAACGGCAAACCAAGCTCGTTCGCGGCCAGACACGTGGCGCGCCCGACGGCCTCGTGATCGGGATGGCCATCGTACCGCCACGTAGTGAAAACGATGTCACCAGGCTGAAGAAATTTAGCCAGAAGTACTGATAGACCCGCTTCGATTTGTCGCGCCCCGCCATCCGGCAAGCCCAGCCGGACGACTTGCGCGTTACGCAGATGCAGCCGCTGCAAGGCGTCCCGCGTTTCTTGCGGACGCACGCTGGCAAGGCGATCCGGCGTCCATTCGGTCGATTCCGGATGGCTCGCGGTGCCGTCCGTCACGGCGACGATCAACACGTTCCGGCTTAATTCCGAGAGGCGTGAAAGTAATCCGCCCGTACCGAGCACTTCGTCGTCCGGGTGTGGCGCCACGACGACAGCGCGGCCGCCCAGCGGGACGAGATCGGCGGGATCGACTTCCGGTAGCGCGCTCAGCTTGCCCCAGTCTTGCCAGCTTTTCTCGGGCGTGCCTCGCCCTGCGATTACCCTGTCGTGCTCCGGCGCACCGGTTTCGGCGAGCGCCTTCGGCTCTTGCGTCGTCAAACTTTCCATGAGTCAGGCTCCCGTTCGAGCAGATGTTCCGCGAGCGATGCCTCGTCGCGTTCCGCGTGGCTTTGTCTGATGAAGACCGGCAAATCCGCCATCAAGTGAGCGAAGTGATCGTCGCGGCAGAGCGGCGCCGCTCCGAGCGCGCGGCCCGCATGCTCGATGACATGCGCGGCGCAGCGCTCGGCCGCCAGACGCGCGCGCATGGCGGCGAGCATGGCGTTGGCCTGCGGCTCGCGGTCGATGAATGCCGCCGTCTCGCGCAGCAGCGCGGCCGTGGCGCAAAGCGTGGTGTCGATGGCGCCGAGATGCGCGAGCTTGTACGGATCGGCGCCGCGTCGCGCGCCCTTTTCGACGAAGCGCGCAATGCCCGCCGCCGCGCCGAACCAGCACGCTGCAATGCCCGCGCCGCCTTGCCAGAAGCCAGGGCGCTCGACATAGCTTCCCGGCTTGCCGATTCGCCGCGCAGGCACGTTGTCGAAGTGGACATCGACGCTCGCGCTTGCTTGCATGCCGACGGCAAACCAGCCTTCGCGCGTCACCTTGACGCCCGGCTGGCGGATATCGACGGCGGCGAGCATCGGCTCTCCGCGCTCGTTCCAAGCCGTCACGAGCGCGTGTGTCACCGAAGCCGCACCGGAACACCACGCCTTGACGCCGTGAAGAAGCACGTCGTCCGACTCCGGGTTGCCGATGGCCGCAAGGCGGGCGTTCGGCGGCTCGGCGGCCCATACGCCCCACGCTTCGTTCGAGGCGTGATGCTCTTCGTCGAGTTCGGCGAGGATGGCGAGCGCGTCCGTATGGCCTTCGTACAGTTTGACGAGCGCGAGGTCGAAAGCGGCGACGGCGCCGAGCGCGCGCCAGCGCTCGCGCGTGGCGCCGCGGCCGGGCAAGGGCAGCCGGTCGAGGCGCGCGTCGATCAGAACGCGTAGGGCGCGAGCCGTGTCGTCTGCGTTGCCGCGCTGAAAAGACAAATCTCCGAGACATGCTTGCAGGGCGGATGCCGATACAAGCGGCTCGGCGGCCGAGGCGAGTGACATGGCGTGACTCATTCCCAATCTTCGCTGTGCTGGAGGGCGCTAGCGTTCCGCATGGACATCTCCTGTTCTCGTTTGCGCATTACTTGGACAAGAGTGTGGCAAGCGACATGCCCGGACGCCATCCAGCCAGACGGGATAAGCAAAGGCGCCGGACAGGAGTCAGGCAAATCGACTTACGCCGTCCGGCCGAGTCGACGGTATCGATCAGACGGGTTCAAATGCACAAAGGCCGCACGAGGCGGCCTTTGTCGGGAAACGATGATGGATGTGTCAGCGCCGCGCGGTTGCGGCGATGTTCTTGCCTTCGCGCGGGGGTTCAGCCGCGGTCTTGCGCGCGCCCCAACGTTGCGCCAGGACCGCGCACACCATTAACTGAATTTGATGGAACAGCATCAACGGGAGCACGACGGCGCCAACCGTATGGGACGCGAAAATCACCTTCGCCATTGGAATGCCGGAAGCAAGGCTCTTCTTCGAACCGCAGAAGATGATGGTGATCTGATCGGCGCGGCTGAAACCGAGACGCCGCGCGGTGAAGGCCGTTACCAGGAGCGCGACGGTGAGCAGCAGCACGTTGACGACGAGAAGGCCCAAAAGCGTGGAAGCGGAAATCGAATGCCAAATGCCTTCGTTCACGGCTTCGCTGAACGCGACATAGACCACGAGCAAAATCGAGCCTTGATCGACGAACTTGAGCACCGCCTTGCGCCGGTCGATCCACTTGCCGATAGCCGGGCGTAGCAACTGTCCCGCCACGAACGGCACGAGCAATTGCATGACGATGCTGCCAACCGTATGCCACGGCGAACCCGTTGTCGCGCCATTGCTCGTCACGAGCAAGCCGACGAGCGCAGGCGTGATGAAGATGCCAAGCAGGCTGGACGCCGACGCGCTGCACACCGCCGCAGGCACGTTGCCTTTTGCCATCGATGTGAATGCGATCGACGACTGCACCGTGGAGGGCAATGTGCACAGGAACAGAATGCCGGTGTAAAGGGCAGGCGTGACGAGCGGCATGAGCAACGGCTTGAGCGCGAAGCCAAGCAACGGGAACAGCACGAAAGTGCTCAACAGAACGAGCAGATGCAGCCGCCAGTGTGTTGCGCCAGCGACGATCGCCTCGCGGGAAAGCTTTGCGCCATGCAGAAAGAACAGCAGCCCGATAGCAATGTTGGTGATCCAGTTGAACGCCGTGGCCACGTTGCCGCGACAAGGCAAAAAGCTCGCGAGGATGACCGTGCTGACGAGCGCCAGCGTGAAGTTATCGGGAAGAAGTTTGGGCCGCGCCATCGGTTGATTCTCGCACTCGTGCTTACGGGCCGAAGTATTCGGGTACCGCGCGCGTCAAGTCAGTAAAAACCATGATTTTCGCTCGTAGGCGATTGAAAAGGCAAATTCATTTACAGGATTGATTGATTACCACCGCGCATGAGCGCGCTTGTTTTCCTTCGATGCAGCAGCATCAACCGGGCCGCCAGACCGGTCACTTCGACAGTGCGCAAATCCTCCGTGAGCGACTTTTTTCATCGGACGATTTGTCTTTCAAATCAGCGGGATGCAGCGGAAAAACTCCGACGTAACATGGTGTTACAACCATGAATCGGGCCTAACACTTTTTGGCTCGACGGCCGACGCCGGGCGAAATAAATTGTGGAACATGCCGGTCGACGAGTGCGCGCGAGATCTCCTCGCCGTCGCCATTGGTCCGACTTTGACCGGTTGTCCGTTGGGCGTCGACTTCTCTTTTTGCGTCGCTAACGGGCAGGAATGGTGTCGGACACTGGCTGTTTTCTCGACATGGCGCTCATCGGCATACGCACAACGACTCGCTTCCTTGCAGCCACCGCGATCTCTTCGCTGGCGGTCGCGGGTTCGCTCGCGCTTGCCGGTCCGCGTGTCGAATGGCTGTCGTCGGCGGTGTTTCAAGATTCCGCGAGCAGCCGTCAGTCGCTGCACCATACGCCGGTTGCCGCCAAGGACGGTCTCACGCCAGTGAGCGCCGAAGTGCGGCCCGTGCCGCGCGCCGAACAGGCGGCGTCGCTCAGAGGCGCGGGTTCCATTCGCGCGGACATCGCCCGCTATAACGAAGAGCGCAGCCTGCCACGTCAACCCGGCCGCCCGGTTGATGACGGCCGCACCTCCGGCAACGCCAATTTCCGCAACTGAGCTTCATCTGCTGCGACGTCTTGTTGCAATTCCGCAATGCTTGCGCGTTAACTTCGTGGTTAACTAAAAATTAATTGCGCGTCTAGTTGCGCCGTGACGGTGACGCAATCACGCCACAGTTGTTCATTCGTGACCGCATAAACATTCCTCTCTTTTCGCGCTGCACGGACAATGCGCCCTGCGCGGGATTTCGCAATCCAAAGCAGTTTCGATTTCCCTTTCATCGCCTTCAAAGGCGCGCCGTTGCTCGGCTTCCTATAAAGACCGCTCGGAACGATTCGGCTTTGACGCGAGAAGCGACGCGCATCGAAGCGTGAAAAGGCGCGCCTGCCTATTCAAACCGTGATACCCGCAATAACCAAAAACATTTTTGACCGGAAAAATGGTCCGTAAAGATGGTGCCGCTCCACTAGCGACACCGCTCTCGCCGAAATCATTAGCCGACAGAAGAGGCGAGTGCACCGTTCCTCGCCCGCCAAGCATTCAATTTTTGACAAACGACAGGAGAGTTCATGAAGCCAACCGTCAACCGTGCGATGAAGACCACGGTCAAGGCCACCGTAGTCGCCGCCATGTTCGGCTTTCTCGCCGCGGGCGCGGCGCAGGCGCAATCGAGCGTCTCGCTTTACGGTCAGGTCGACGAATGGGTCGGCGCACAAAAGTTTCCCGGCGGCGATCGCGCCTGGAATGTGAGCGGCGGCGGTATGTCCACGTCGTACTGGGGCTTAAAGGGCGCTGAAGATCTGGGCAACGGCTACAAGGCGATCTTCACCCTGGAAAGCTTCTTCCGCGCGCAGAACGGCCAATACGGCCGCTTCCAGGGCGACACGTTCTTTGCACGTAACTCGTATGTCGGTATTCAAGGGCCAATCGGTACGTTCACCGCTGGCCGCCTGACGACGCAGTTGTTCGTTTCGACGATTCTGTTCAACCCGTTCGTCGACTCGTATGTCTTCTCGCCGATGGTCTATCACGTGTTCCTCGGTCAGGGCACGTTCCCGACCTACACGACGGATCAGGGCGTGACGGGCGATTCGGGCTGGAACAACTCGTTGCAGTACACGACGCCCGACTTCAACGGCTTGTCTGGCAGCGCGATGTACAGCTTCGGCAACAACGCGGGCGATGGCCGCTCGAAGAAGTACAGCGCGCAGTTCCTGTACTTCCACGGCCCGTTCGCCGCGACCGGCGTTTATCAATATGTGAACTTCAACAACACGCCGGGCGATCTGGTCACCTCGAACGCCTTCGCCATTCCCGGCTACAAGAGCCAGAGCGTTGCCCAGTTGGGTGCGTCGTACGACTTGAAGTACGTGAAGTTCTTCGCCCAGTACATGTACACGAAGAACGACATCGACCCCGGCACGTTCCACGTGAACACGGGGCAGGGCGGTGTGACGGTGCCGCTCGGCCCGGGCCTGGTAATGGCGTCCTATGCGTATTCGCGCAGCAACGGCGGTCTGGACCAGACGCATAAGAGCTGGGCCGTAGGCTACGACTACCCGCTGTCGAAGCGCACTGACGTCTATGCCGCGTACCTGAACGACAAGTACACGAGCATGTCTTCGGGCGATACCTTCGGCGTCGGCATCCGCGCCAAGTTCTGAGTCTTGCGGCAGCAAACGAAAAGCGCGTTCCGGATCATCACCGGAACGCGCTTTTTTTCATCTGAATCTCTGCGACGAGCGTTTCAGCCGATCCGCAAACGCGACTTCGCCTCGTCGTATTCCTGACGCAAGCGCGCGACCAGTTGCGCGACGCTCGGTACATCGTCCATCAGGCCTACGCCCTGGCCCGCGCCCCAGATGTCCTTCCACGCTTTCGCCTTGGCCGCGCTGTCACCGAAATTCATCGCGGTCTTGTCGGACTGCGGCAGCGCTTCGGGATCGAGTCCCGCATTCACGATACTCTGGCGAATGTAGTTGCCATGCACGCCGGTGAAGAGGTTCGTATAGATGATGTCGGCGGCGTTGGCATCGACGATAGCCTGCTTGTAGCTGTCGAGCGCGTGCGCCTCGCGCGTCGCGATGAAGCGCGTGCCCATGTAAGCGAGGTCCGCGCCCATGGCCTGCGCGGCGAGAATCGAGCCGCCGTTGGCAATGGAGCCTGACAGCACGATGGGGCCGTCGAACATGCGCCGCACTTCGCCGACGAGCGCGAACGGCGAGATCGTGCCGGCGTGGCCGCCCGCGCCCGCCGCCACGAGAATCAGCCCGTCGACGCCCGCTTCGAGCGCCTTTTGCGCGTGCCGCAAGTTGATCACGTCATGCAGCACGATCCCGCCGTACGAATGCACCGCATCGATCATTTCCTTTACCGGTGCGCGCAGGCTCGTGATGAAGATCGGCACCTTGTGCTCGACGCACACGCGCACATCCTGTTCGAGCCGCGCGTTCGACTGGTGGATGATCTGATTCACCGCGATCGGCCCGATGACCGCATTCGGGTTCGCGGCCTTGTGTTCGGCGAGCGATGCCTGAATCTGCGTGAGCCATTCGTCGAGCAATTCGGCGGGACGCGCGTTGAGCGCCGGAAACGAACCGACGATGCCCGCCTTGCATTGCGCAAGCACGAGTTCGGGATAGCTGACGATGAACATCGGCGAGCCGACGACCGGCAATGCAAGGTTCTGCAGTACGGCGGGAAGTGCCATGGCGCGAGTCTCCGGGATGTCGTACTTATTTTACGGTTGGGGCGTCGTCTTCGAGCGGCTAAATTGAGACGCACGATCGTTCGATTATAGGCACAGGCGCCGCAGCCCTGTCATCCTCCGATTCCCGAGGAAATCCTCGGTTTCACCGTTTGTGTGCACGTTGCTCATCGAGCATTCGGAATGCCGCGCCTACAATGGACCGCTACGCCACGAACAAGAAAACACCATGTCTTTCAGAGGCTACGAGCCGTTTCGCGTGAATGCGGCGGGCGTCGAGATTGCCGGCGAGAAGGGCGGAGACGGCCCGCCGCTTTTGCTTTTGCATGGTTATCCGCAAACGCACGAGATCTGGCATTCATGCGCCGATGAACTCGCGCGGCACTTCACCGTGATCGCCACCGACTTGCGCGGCTATGGCGCATCGGCCAAGCCGCCGAGCGACGAACGCCACGCGCCTTACTCCAAACGCGCCATGGCCGCCGATCAGGTCGCGGTCATGCGTCACTTCGGCTTCGAACGTTTTCTCGTGTGCGCGCACGATCGCGGAGCGCGCGTCGCGCATCGGATGGCGATCGATTTTCCCGATGCCGTCGATCGCCTGATGCTGCTCGATATCGTGCCGACGCTTGCGATGTTCGAAGCCACTGACCGCGCGTTGTTAAGCGCCAACTTCCACTGGTTCCTGATGAACCAGCCATCGCCCTTTCCGGAAAAGATGATCGGCGCCGATACGACCGGGTTCATCGAACACTTGATGGGCCGTGGCCGTGCGGGTCTTGCGCCGTTCGCGCCGCACGCGCTGCAGGCATATCGCGATGCACTGGCCGCGCCCGATGCGGTGTTTGCGACATGCGAGGACTATCGCGCGTCGGCGGGCATCGACCTCGAACACGACCGGGACGACACCGAGCGCGGCGTGAAGATAGCGTGCCCCGTGCGCGTGCTATGGGGCGAGCAAGGCGGGCTAGAGCGCGCGTTCGATGTGCTTGGTCAATGGCGGCGCGTCGCGCGCGACGTAAGCGGCCGCGCGCTCGATTGCGGCCATTACGTGCCAGAGGAAGTGCCGCAGGAGTTACTCGTGGAAATGCGTGCGTTCTTCGAAGCAGAGTTCTGCTGACAAAGAGCCGATGATCTCAGACGCGGCGGCCTTACGCATGGGTCGAAAGTGCTTGGTTGGCTTCGGCCCGGACTTGTTCTATATCGGACGCCGCCAGCCAGTGGCAATAACCACCCAGCGTGGACCTATCGATGTCCTGCAGCGCAATGTGATCGTATGCGCCTTCGCGATACTTCAATTTCGACCAGTACTCTTCTGTTTGCCACGCATGAATATGCAGGACATCGCTGCCATGCGTAAGCGACGCGTAGGGGAAATGGTCGAGAAGTCCTATGGAGCAACGCTGCGGATACGTGCGGCGTAGCGCTAGTTCTCCTGCATACATGGTGATCACGTTTCTGCACCAGCCTGGCCACTCTCCACGGAAGTCTTTGAACTCCTCGTCGAGCAGGCGGATGCAACAGTCCATTTGAGCCGGCAGGAAGTCGCACACCATTGTCGATGGCCCCAGCACCGACGCACCGATATTGTGTAAGCCGGAATGAGGAAATCCCCACCGGGCACTGCATTCGTTAAGTTTCTGTCGGACCGACGCCTCATATGCGTAGGCTCCGAAACCAAAGCGAAGGCCGGCAGGATGAAACTTCGACAGCGCGGGCGTCACAAAGGTGTCGCAATCTGTTTTTCAGAATGTAATCGAACTGCCGACAAACGTCTAAAACGGCTTTATCGCAGAGATTGGCGACAGAATTGATGTATCCATAATCCGACCATTCGCTGTTTTTCTGAGAATAAGGAACGCTCGGAATAACGACTATATTACTGTCTCGCGGCAGTTTAAATGTTGCTTCCGGATGGCACGCGACAATTAACGTGCTTCGGTCAAACAAGCCTGTATGGATGATGCTCTTATAGAGCCAGCCAAATTCCTCGATGTTACTCGGAATATTGTCTACATACACCAGTATGCCGATATCTTTTCGTGCTTGATTCAAGAAAGACCTTTAACGATACATTTATTCAGTGCCAGCGGCGAAGTAGGCCTGCGCTTGCCGGCACTTGGCACTTCTGCTCGCTTAGATCACGGGAAAGATAAATAGCGTAGTGCCAGACTGCAGGGAGACGTTTGTCGAAGTGTAGATTGCAAAATCGGTCCAGGTAGTCAACTGAAGCATGCCGCTGAAAGGAATAATAACATTGCCGGCCTTGCCCCCATGATCGGTGGCTACCTTGAAATAGTAGGGGTCGTCGTAGAATGCATCCTTGCCGCTTGCGGCCAGGTTCGGCTCGCTTCTGTTGATCGAGACTTGCGCCAAGTTCGCGTCCGCCACCGACACGACCATTTGCCCCGCGACAGCGTACATGCCATTTGGCAGGCTCAATGAACCATCGGGATTAACATGGCTTACCTGGTCATAAGGCAAACCGAAATGCAGGAAATTCCATCTTTTCGCGTTCGAAATCTGCGTGGTAGGTAGAAGCTCGGAGTCTCTCAAACGAATACTGAGATAACGCCCCTGAGCTGTTGTCGTCTGTGCCTGGCTTGCCGTGGATGTCATTAACCCCGCTAGTAACGGGACCGCTACAGTGGATGCGGATACGATTTTTCTACGATTAATATCCATTATGATTTGTATTGAGTTGTAAAAATGGAGGCTTAAAATTACTTAAATTCAAGTAATCTCGGGCGTTTTAATCGTAGCGGAAGCAATTGCCTGCATCAATGCCGATTTTTCTTATTACTTGAGCAAAGTCATGCCTGTTTTGTCCTTGAGCTTACGGCTTTATGCATCGCTTTGCCGCACATGCAAATCGCATTAAACGGCATTAAAATGAGTGTCGATAGCGCGAACATGGTTGCCTTTAGTGTGCGCTTGTCGTCAACTTACTGTAGGGAAAGCACCGATGCACGTGATATAGCGGCGGGTTACGATGACGTCGACGTTGATCACGTCCATACTATTCCGCCGCTTGCCGTAGCTGACAAGCGGCTTTCTTTTTGCGCGCGGAGTTCATACCGCCGAGAGCATGTCGCCTTCCACGTTGAGCGATCCGCCGCGCGCCAATTCCCCGACGATCTTCTCCAGCAACGCGCGATGCTGCGCGGGCGCGGCAAGCGCGTTCGCGGCGGCGCGCATGGCGCGGGCAGATGCGGTCATCGCGAGCAAGGTGTCGAAGGGCATCGAACGCACGTCCATCAACTTGAAGACGATCAGCACTTTCAGCGCGTTCTTTGCGTTGCGGGCAGGGTCGGCACGCAGATAGTCGAGCCGCGACGCGGCCACGTCGAGTGCGCGCGCGACATCGGTGAAAGGCGCGCCGTGGCCCGGAACGACGACATCGACATCGAGTTGCGCGATGAGATCGAGCACCGCGCGTTCTTCCGCAAAACCACTTTCGCCTTCGAGTTCCGGAAAAATCACGCCAAAGCCGTTTTCCCACAACGCGTCCGCGCTGATGAGGATGCGCGCCTCGGCGCAATACAGCATGAGCGAGTGCGGATCGTGGCCCGGCGCGCCCAGCACGGACCATTCAAAGCCGCCGAGCATGAGCGTGGCGCCATTCTCGACCGTGCCGTCGAACGTGAACCGGTCACAACGCTGCGCCGTGGCGTGAAACGTCAGTGCCTCTTCGTCCCAGACACGCACCGCGTGCGCTTCACTTTGCGGGATCAGCGTATTGCACGCGTAGGTGCGTTGCAGCAGTGCGTTGCCGCCGCAGTGATCCGAATGCAAGTGCGTGTTGACGATCAGATCGAGCTTGCGCGCGCCGAGCGCGTGCTGCACGAGCGCCAGCGTTTGCGGCGCGTGCGAGACGTAGCCCGTGTCGATCAACGCCGTGCCCTCATCGCTCGCGAAGAGCACGTTGTTCGACGACAACCAGCCGCGCTCGAACACCGTCATGGAAGCGGGCAGCGCGATCACGCTTGCTCCTTCGGCATGACGACGATAGTCGCCGTCGCCTCGATCACCGTCTCGCCAAGCTGATTCACCGCGCGGCCCGCGAGCTTCACCAGGTCGCCGCGAAGGCTCGTCTTCCACTTTGCATCGAGCACTTGCCAGCGCATGGCGAGCACGTCGTCGGCCTTCACCGCGCGCGTGAGCTTGATGCCGAACTCCAGTCCAAGCGGTTGCGCGTAAGTCGAGAAGTGTTCGGCGATCATCGCCATGAGATGCGCGGTCGGTTGCGTGCCCGACGCGATCAGCGAGCCGAATCGGCTGGCGCGCGCATACGCTTCGTCGTGATGCAGCGGGTTGGTGTCGTTGACGAGCGTGGCGAAGTGGCGAATGGAATCCGCCGGCAAGGCAAGCGTCGCTTCGAACGATTCGCCGATACGCACCACGCGCGCGCCGCGACGACGGCTTTCGCCACGCGCGAGCACGTTGCGTTTCGCGTCATCGTCAATGGATGACCACGCCACAATTTCGTCGATGGTGCGCAGGCAGCCGTCGCAAAAGCCCGTCTCCGGATTCATGCGACAGACGTCCACGCACGGCGACGCGACTTCGCCTTTCATGATGCGCGCAAGGCGACATCGACGACCGGCGCGCCCGTCAGCGACACGAGTTCCTGCGGCGTCAGATTGAACACCGCGTGCGGATGACCCGCCGCGGCCCACAGGCTTTCGAGCGTGAGCAAGTCTTCGTCGATGAGCGTCACGGGCTCGATCGCATGACCGATCGGACATACGCCGCCAATGGCATAGCCGGTTTTCTCGCGCACGAACTTCGCATCCGCGCGCGCCAGTTGGCCGACGCGCGCCGCGACCTTCGCTTCGTCCACGCGATTCGCGCCGCTTGCGATCACGAGCACGGGCGCGTCGTCGTCGCGGCGCCGGAAGAGAATGGACTTGGCGATCTGCGCCACGGAACAGTTCAATCCCGCCGCCGCTTCCGCCGATGTCTTGCCGGTTTCCGGCAGCATCACGACGGGCCGCGCGTGACCGCGTTCCTGCAACAGAAGCGCGACGCGGCGCGCGGAATCGGGAAGGTCATCGAAATTCTGTACTTCGGTCATTGCTTTCCTTTCCATCGAACGATCAACGGGTCAGACGCAGGCGGCAACGGCGTCGCGCTGCTTGGCGAGCAGCGCCTTGCCCGCACGCGACGAACTCGGCTTGCCGATGGCGCGCGAAATGAAGTCGCCTGTCTCGACCAGTCGATCCAGGTCGATGCCCGTCTGGATGCCGAGTCCATTCATCAGATACACGACGTCTTCGGTCGCGACGTTGCCCGTCGCGCCCTTGGCATACGGACAGCCGCCGAGCCCCGCAACCGACGCATGAAATATCTCGATGCCTTCGAGCAGCGCCGCATAAATGTTGCCGATGGCCTGCCCATAAGTATCGTGGAAATGTCCTGACAGGCGTTCGCGCGGAAACGCTTTCGACGCCGCCGCCAGCACTTCGCGCGTGCGCTTGGGCGTGCCGACGCCGATCGTATCCGCGATATCGATTTCGTCGCAGCCAAGCGCCTTCATGCGCTCGACGACATCCACCACCGACGCCACGCTCACCTCGCCCTGATACGGACAGCCGAGCGCGCACGAGATGCTGCCGCGCAGACGCAAGCCTGCGTCCTTCGCGGCTTTCGCGACCGGCTCGAAGCGCGCGATGCTTTCCGCGATGCTGCAATTGATATTCTTTTGCGAGAACGCCTCGCTCGCCGCGCCGAAGATGACGATCTCGTCGGCCTTTGCTTCGAGCGCGCCCTCGAAGCCGCGCAAATTCGGCGTGAGCACGGAGTAAATGGTGCCCGCGCGACGCTCGATGCCCGCCATCAACGCGCTGGCATCCGCCATTTGCGGCACCCATTTCGGCGAGACGAACGAAGTCGATTCCACATTGACGATGCCCGCACGCGCGAGCCGGTTCACGAGCTCGATCTTGGTTTCCGTGGCGACGAATTCCTTCTCGTTCTGCAAGCCGTCGCGCGGCCCGACTTCGACGATTTTTACTTGAGTGGGGATCATGCCTGTCTCCTGTTCCGTGACTTACTGACTTACTGACGTCCCGATGCCCCGCATTCAATACCCTCGCGAGAAATCCACGATACCGCCAATGGTTTCCCCGCGCGACAGCGCCTTGATCTTCGCCGCGATCTGCACGATGCTCTCCTCGCGCAACGTCTCCGCCGAGATATGCGGCGTGACCGACACGCGCGGATGCTTCCAGAACGGATGCTCCTTGGCCAACGGCTCGACATGAAACACATCGAGCGTCGCGGCGGCGAGCTGGCCGCTATCGAGGGCGGCGAGAAGGTCGTCATCGACGAGATGCGGACCGCGCGCCACGTTCACGAGATAAGCACCGCGCGCGAGCTTCGCGAAAGTGCGCGCGTTGAGAATGCCTTCGGTGTCCGGTGTATGCGGCAGCAAGTTGACGAGCACGTGCACGCCATCCAGAAACGCATCGAAGCGCTCGGGACCCGCATAAACCTCGACACCTTCTATTGTCTTCGCCGTGCGGCTGTAGCCTCGCACCGGCACGCCGAGCTTGAGAAGCCCGCGCGCCACTTCACCACCGAGAACGCCGAGACCCAGCACACCCACCGTGAACGATGCGCGCGCATGCTGCGTAAGTTTCCGCCAGCGTCCCTCCCTTTGCAGCGCTTCGTATTCGTCGAAGCGGCGCAGGTAGCGCAGAACGGCATACGTCGAATACTCGACCATTTGTTGCGCCATGCCGGTGTCTTCCAGACGCACGAGCGTGGCGTTCGGCGGCAACGTGCCGGGTTCCTTGCGCTCGACATCGAGGATTGCATCGACGCCCGCGCCGAGATTGAAGATGGCCTTCAATTCCGGCCGGTTCGCGAAGAGTTCGCGCGGCGCGCGCCAGACGATGGCGTAATCGGCGGGCGCGGTGTCGCCAGGCTGCCAGATGCGCAGATCGGCGTCCGGCAGTTCGCGGCGCAAACCGCCGAGCCATGCGTCGGTGTCCGCGTGCTCTTCGTAGAAGATGATTTTCAACGTCCGCCTCCGTCGTTCGATCCACCCATTCTAAAGGGTGCAAAAGCGTGCGGCTGCATCCGCGAGCATATCGACATGACGATTGATTCGTTCGTCCTTGCCGCGCGCCACGCGAAAATGCAAGGTGAACAATGTCAGCGAGAACCGCACATGACGACCAGCAATCGAACACCGCGCCCCGCGCTGCTGACGGTGCCCGGCTTGCACGGCAGCGAGGGCGCGCACTGGCAAAGCTGGCTCGAGCATCAGTATGCCGATACATCGCGTGTCGAACAGGCAGACTGGGACGCACCGCATCTCGACATCTGGGCGAACGCGGTGCTCGCGCAACTCGCGACCATTCGCCGTCCTGTCGTGCTCGCCGCGCATAGCTTCGGCTGTCTCGCGACTGCGCACGCGCTCGCGCAGAATCGAACCGATGCCGAAGTCGTCGGCGTATTGTTCGTCGCGCCCGCGAGCCCGGAGAAGTTCCGTTTCGCCGGTCACTTCGAACCGACGCGTCTTGCCGTGCCTTCCATTCTCGTCGGCAGCGAAACCGATCCGTGGATGCCGCTCGACCACGCGCGCGATCTTGCAGCACGGCTTTCGAGCGCGTTCGTGAATCTCGGCGATGCCGGTCATATCAACACGGCGGCGGGTTTCGGTCCGTGGCCGCGCGCGAAATATTTCATCGACACGCTGGCTCAATATGCTTACCCTGCTGAAAGTTTCGCGGGCGAAGTCTCCTTGCACGAGCACGCGTATGGCTGATGCGCCCGGTTTCATCGACGAACATGAACCATCCGGCCGCCATCGCGCGGCCTTTCTTTTGCAATCGCATTCTTGAGGACGATATGGCGGGATACAGTAAGCGCGTGCTGATGGCAGCCGCGGCGCTCTATATGACGGCGGGCATCGCGCATGCCGATACTTCGTTGCTCAACGTCTCCTACGACGTGACGCGCGAACTGTACAAGGACATCGATACGGCGTTCATCGCCGACTACAAAAGCCGCGCGGGCGAAACGGTGACGGTGAAGCAGTCGCATGGGGCATCGAGCGCGCAGGCGCTGTCGGTGCTTCAGGGACTGCAAGCCGATGTCGTGACGATGAATCAGCCCAACGACATCGACCTGCTTGCCGAACGCGGTCAACTCGTTCCGGCCAACTGGCGCACGCGTCTTCCGAACGGCAGCGCGCCCTACACGACGACCATGGTGTTTCTCGTGCGAAAGGGCAATCCGAAGAACATCAAGGACTGGAGCGATCTCGCGCGGCCGGGCGTGCAAGTGATCATCGCGAATCCGAAGACTTCGGGTAATGGCCGCTACACGTATCTCGCGGCGTGGGGCTACAAGAAGCAGCAGGGCGCAACGGATGCGCAGGCGCTGGACTTCGAGAAAGCGATCCTCGCCAACGTGCCGACGCTCGACACCGGTGGGCGCGGTGCGACCACGACCTTCACGCAGCGCAATATCGGCGACGTGCTCGTGACTTTCGAGAACGAAGTCGGTCTGATCGAAGCAGGCGTCGGCGCGAAGGACTTCGATGCGGTGTATCCGTCATCGAGCCTGCTGGCGGAGCCGCCGGTTTCCATCGTCGACAAGGTGGTGGACAAGCGCGGCACGCGCAAGGAAGCGCAGGCATACGTGGACTTTCTTTACACGCCGCAAGCGCAGGAGATCATCGCGCAGCATCATTTGCGGCCGCGTAACGCGGAGGTGCTGGCCAAGCATGCAAGCGAGTTCAAGCCGCTCAAGACGTTCACGGTGGAGCAGATCTTCGGTAGCTGGCAGAAGGCGCAGCAAACCCATTTCGCCGATGGCGGGACTTTCGATCAGGTGGTCGAGAAGAAATAACCGAAAGGGCTCGCCACGCGCGAGCCCTTTTCTTTTTACTCTCCGCTCAGTTCGAGCAGCCGCGCTCTTCCGCGCTGACGTTCTGCGCCGATTCCGCGCGCATTCCCAGACGCTCGATCAGCTTGCGGTCCGCTTCGGCTTGCGGGTTGCTCGTCGTGAGCAACTGATCGCCGTAAAAGATCGAGTTCGCGCCCGCCGCGAAACAAAGCGCCTGCAACGCTTCATCCATCTGCTCGCGTCCGGCCGAAAGACGGACCATCGCCTTGGGCATGGTGATACGCGCCACCGCGATGGTGCGCACAAACTCGAAAGGATCGAGCGGCGCGGTGCCCGTGAGTGGCGTGCCGGCCACTTGCACGAGATTGTTGATCGGCACCGACTCCGGATACGGCTCCATGTTGGCGAGCTGCGAGATCAAACCGGCGCGTTCACGCCGCGATTCGCCCATGCCGACAATCCCGCCGCAGCACACGTTGATGCCCACATCGCGCACGCGTTCGAGCGTATCGAGCCGATCCTGATACGTGCGCGTCGAAATGATCTGGCCGTAGAACTCGGGCGACGTATCGAGATTGTGGTTGTAGTAATCGAGGCCGGCATCGCGCAAGCCTTCTGCCTGATGCGGCTCCAGCATCCCAAGCGTCACGCAGGTTTCCAGTCCCATTGCCTTGACGCCGCGGATCATGTCCTTGATCGGCTCAAGATGGCGATCCTTCGGATTGCGCCACGCCGCGCCCATGCAAAAGCGCGTCGCGCCGTTGGCCTTGGCGGCTTCGGCGGCCTTCAGCACTTCATCCACGGCCATTAGCTTGTCGGCTTGCAGGCCAGTGTCGTGATGCACGGACTGCGGACAGTACGCGCAATCTTCCTCGCAGCCGCCGGTCTTGATCGACAGAAGCGTGGAGAGCTGTACGGCGTTCGGATCGAAATGTTCGCGATGCACCGTTTGCGCGCGATACAGCAGGTCGTTGAACGGCAGGTCGTAAAGCGCGACGATATCGGCGACTTTCCAGCGCGCCTGCGCGGGCGTTTGCGTCGGCGCGGAGGTTTGCGCGGCAGTTTGCAACGATGCGTTGGCAGTGATGGTCTGCGTCATGAATTCAGTCCTTGAGTAAAAGCCGGTCGAGCAGAAGGCGCGTGTCGAGATGATCGGCGGCGCGCGCGGCGTCGGATGGCGCGAAATGCGGAATCACGCCGATGAGCGGTGCATCGAGCCGGTGTTGCAGCGAATGAATGTTTTCTTCCGGATAAAGCATGTGCGGATCGACGCGATTCGCCACCCAGCCCGCGATGCGCAAGCCGCGCGACGTGATCGCCTCGGCGGTCAGCAACGCATGGCTGATGCAGCCGAGCCGCATGCCGACCACGAGCACGACCGGCAGCTTCAGCGCGACGGCGAGATCGGCGGTGTCATGGGTATCGTCTAGCGGCACGCGAAAGCCGCCCACGCCTTCCACGACGACGATATCCGCATGATCGCACGCCACGCGATGCGCCTTTACGATGCGCCCGATATCCAGCGCAATGCCTTCACGCGCGGCGGCGATATGCGGCGCAATCGGCTCGCGCATCATGAACGGCGTGCGAATGGCGGGCGGGAGCGCGACGTTGGCGGCGGCATCGAGTTGATCGGCGTCTTCGTTATGCAGCACGCCGTTACGTTCGATTGCGCCGGACGCGATGGGTTTCATCGCGGCGGCGCGCAAGTTCGCGCGCGCGAAGCCATGCAACAGCGCGCACGAGACGAAGGTCTTGCCGATCTCCGTATCGGTGCCGGCGACGAATAGCGATAAAGCGGTCATGTCGTTTCTTTACTGAGCGTGCCAAGTGCTTCGTCGAGTCGGGCGAGGTCGTCGTCGCCATGCGCGGCCGATAACGAAATGCGCAAGCGCGATGTCCCCGCGGGCACGGTCGGCGGGCGGATCGCGGGAACCCAGAGGCCTCGTTTGTCGAGCGCGGCGGCGAGCGCGAGCGTCTCGTCGTTGCCGCCGATGACGAGCGGCTGCACCGCCGTCTTCGATTCGACCGGCAACCAGCGTGTGCGTTTCAAGATGCCGCGCATCGTTTCGATGAGCGATGCCAGATGCTTGCGTCGCGCATCGCCGTCTTCGCTGCCGATCAACCCGATGCTCGCGGATACGGCGTGCGCCACGGCAGGCGCCGACGCGGTCGTGAAGATATAAGGCCGCGCGCGCTGGATCAACCATTCGATGACCGTCTCGCTTGCCGCGACGAACGCGCCGGAAACGCCCGCCGCCTTGCCTAGCGTGCCGACATAGACGAGATGCGGCGAGCGCAGCGCGAATTGCGCGAGCGCGCCGCGACCTTGCGGACCGAGCACGCCGAAGCCGTGGGCATCGTCGACGACGAGCCACGCACCGTATTTCTCCGCGAGTTCCACGAGACTTTGCAACGGCGCGATATCGCCGTCCATGCTGAACACGGTATCTGTCACGATGAGCTTCGTCGTCGCGTCCGCTTGCGATGCATCGAGCATGGCGTCGAGCGCTTCCATGTCGGCGTGCGGATAAATTTGCACCTGCGCGCGCGAGAGCCTGACGCCATCGATCAGCGACGCATGATTCAGCGCGTCGGAGAACACCATCGTGCCGCGTCCGGCGAGCGTCGAGAGCACGGCGAGATTGGTCATGTAACCGGTGCTGAAGTAAAGCGCGCGCGGGTTGTCGACGAAGCCGCCCGAAAACGCGGCGAGATCGTCTTCGAGTTGCGCGTGGGCGCGCGAATGGCCGCCCAGCAGATGCGAGCCGCCGCTGCCCGCGCCATACAGCGACGCGCCTTCGGCAAGCGCTTCCCGCAGCGCTTCGTGGGCGGCGAGCCCGAGATAGTCGTTGCTCGCGAAGCCGATCATCGCGCGGCCATCGACGGTCATATGCGCCGAACACGCGCTGTCGATGGTTCTGCGACGGCGGCGCAAACCGCGCGCGTCGATATCGGCGAGTCCTTGCTGCAGCGTTTCGTAGAGCGCTTTCGATGTGTCGCTCATGCGGTGGCCTCGGCGGCGGCCAGCGTGGCATCGAGCGTTTCGCGCGTGCGCCTGGCGAGCAGCGCGAGTTCGTCGTCGGTGAGCACGTATGGCGGCATCAGATAAACCGTCTTGCCGATAGGACGCAGCAACAGTTCGCGCTGCAGCCCCAACTCGAAGAAGCGACGCGAGAACGCGCGATCTTCGGTGACGACATCGAACGCGAAGATCGTGCCGCGCTCGCGCAGATTGCGCACGCGTTCATGCTTCACGATCGGCTGCAAGGCCTCGCGCAAAAGCGCGGCTTTGCGGCGATTCTCCGCGAGCACGTTGGCGCTTTCGAACAGATCGAGCGTCGCGAGCGCGGCGCGGCATGCAAGCGGATTGCCCGTGTACGAATGCGAATGCAGAAAGCCGCGCGTAACGTCGTCATCGTAGAAAGCGGCGTAGATGTCATCGCGCGTGAGCACGATGGAAAGCGGCAGATAACCGCCGCTGATGCCCTTCGACAAGCACACGAAGTCCGGCCAGATGCCCGCTTGCTCGCACGCGAAGAAGGTGCCGGTGCGGCCGCAGCCGACCGCGATCTCATCGGCGATCAAATGCACGCCGTGTTCATCGCACAGGGCGCGCAAGCGGGTGAGATACGACGCGTCGTACATCGCCATGCCGGCCGCGCATTGCACGAGCGGCTCGACGATCACGGCGGCGAGATGCGCGGCGCGTTGTTCGAAGAGCGCGCGCATGGCGTCGATGGCTTGGTCTTCGCCACTCGCCGCCGGCGATGCGACCACATGCGCGTGACGGATCAGCGGATCGTATGCGTCCTTGAAGAGCGCGACATCGGTCACGCCGAGCGCGCCGATGGTTTCGCCGTGATAGCTGTTCGCCACGCACACGAACTCGCGCTTTTCACCTTGCCCACGGTTGCGCCAGAAGTGAAAGCTCATCTTCAACGCGATCTCGACGGCGGACGCGCCATCGGACGCAAAAAAAGCATGACCGAGCGTGTGCCGTGTGAGCGCGGACAGGCGTTCGGCCAGTTCGACGGCGGGCGCATGCGTGCAGCCCGCGAGCATCGCGTGTTCGAGCGTATCGAGCTGATCCTTGAGCGCGCGGTTGATCTCGGGATTCGCGTGGCCGAACAGATTGACCCACCACGAACTGATGGCGTCGAGATAGCGGTTGCCCGCCGGGTCGTAGAGCCACGCGCCCTTGCCGCGCGCGATGGGCACGAGCGGCATGCGCTCGTGGTGTTTCATCTGAGTGCACGGGTGCCACACCGCGGCGAGCGAGCGCGCGACCCAGTCCTGATTGTCTTCTGTGTTCAAAAACGGCTCCCAGGCGGCGCATGGCGCCAGCCGGATACATCGGGCAAGCCGCGAGGGCCTGCGCTATTCGAGGATTGCGCCTGACTTCGCGCGCTTCGATTATGGCGAAAATATCCGGAAGCTTCGCTTTTCGGCCGGGTCCTGGATCGCCTGCGCACGCTTCCACGAAGTGGTGAAAAGCACGATCGCGGCTAACTTCGCCGAACGGACCGCCAACACGGGCGAAAGAAGCAAAAACGCCGGCGCAAGGCCGGCGTTCAAAAAATTTTGGAGGGAAGAAGCGTATCAGCGCGATGCCGTCTGCGTTTGCTCGCCCGCTTCGTTCCACACGACGGCGTTATCCACCGCGTAGAGCTTGCAGGGATCGGCGCTCTGCTTCTGGCAACTGGCGAGCGCGACGGACATCGGGTCGTCGCCGCCTTCGGCCCACGACCACGCGCCCGAGTTCGACACGGCAAACGCGCGGCTCGAATATTGGCTCAGGAAGTTGCGATAGCCGTTGCGGCCGCTTTCATCGATGAAGGGCACCGACTGCACGGCATCGAGGTTCGCAAAGTCGGTGGCCTTCGGCGAATGCGGCTCGGCGACCTGATATTGCACCGTGGTCGGCATGCCGACTTGCGCGAGGAACGCCTTCACACGCGGCCACCAGACCTGCACGCCGTCGCGGTCGCCGACGAGCCGATGCGCGTCGTTCTTGTAGGTGCCGAAGTCGGTCATCTGCGCACGTGCGCCGTGCGACACGAACGCGGCATACATCTGCGTGGACAAGTCGCCTTGCCACACCGAATCGTTGTCACCGTAGAGCCACAGCGAAGGCAAACGAACGTTCTCGCCATAAGCGCCGAAGGCATCGACGAGATTCTTTTGCCAGCCGGTGCATTCGTCCTGACGCAGACCGCCCGAGAAATTGATGAGACCGCGCACGCCCGGCGCCGCGACCGCTTCGCGCGCACCGTAGGCCATGGTCGTCAAGCCGCCGTGCGAGGTGCCGCCCACGACGATATGCGTCTTGTCGACATAAGACTGCTGGCTCATGTACGCGACCGCTGCGGCGACGTCTTCCGCCTGCGCGAAGCCGTTGGCTTCGACATCGCAACCATGGCCGGCGTAGTCGCCGCCCGAGCCCGCGAAGCCGCGGCGATTCGGCACGACCACGACATAGCCATGACGCACGAACTCGCGTGCAAGCGCGACCGGCCGATTGCGCGGTTGGGCGTGGGAGTCGCCGGGGAGCTTGCCGTGGTTGAAGACGATCATCGGGAAAGGACCCGCGCCGTCCGGTTTGAAAACGGTCGTTTCGAGCGAGATGTCGGCTTCGGGAATTTGAACGATGCTTTCGTTCAGACCATTGCCGACGACTGGAAGGTGAGCGTCGAGCGCGTCGGGTATCTGGCCGAAGACGGGGGCTGAAAGCCCTTCGGAGGGACGAACGCCGCCGATCGGTTCGGCTTTCACGACAGTCGTGATGAACGATGTCGCAAGTGAGCACACCATGCTGCATCCGACCAACCAGGTTCTGATCGCCATCCCTTAACTCCGCCTCGCTCCGATTAAGGCTTGATTGGCTTGGCCCCAAATGCACGATTGAAGTCACAAACCTATCTCGCTGCTCATGATGAGCAGTATCGAATGCGGGTTCCGGGAGCCATGCCTAGAAAAGGCATGACAATTGGCTTCAATACGGGGCTTCGCTGCGAACATCGGGGCGCGGCAATGACTGCGCCCTGACGTGAAGAGAGATTAACTGTTCAAAATTGCACTGCACAATAAGCGTAACCCCGTAACCATTTAATTTGAAAGGAGAAATCAAGGAAATTAATACTGAATCGGATTTATATGTTTTAAAGAGACATTTACTTTTCTTTTGCGTCACCGTCGATATAGACCCAGTGGCCGGCGTTGTCGCGGCAAAAGCGGCTGGCTTCGTGCAAGCGATGCGCTCGCCCTTCGACCTTGTAGCGCGCGACGAATTCGACTTCCTCGTGTTGTGTATCGATCACAGCGTGACGTTTGATTTGCAAACCGAGCCAGCGTGTGTGCGTGTCGTTCGAGACATCGAGATCGGGCGGGCGGGTTTTGTCGTCCCAGGTCGCGCGCAGGTAGGTCGTATTGCCGAGGACGTAAGCGGTATAGCGCGAACGCATGAGTTCCATGGCGTTCGCCGGAAAGGCGCCGGCTTCGATAAAGCGCCCGCAGCACGCTTCATAACGCGGCGCGCGGGCGTTCGGATGTTGATTGGGCGATGCTCCGCCGCAAGGACATTCCACCGGCTTCATTGATCCACGCTCGGCATGTCGATGCGCCCCGGCTGGTTCTTCACGCGCGCGAGCCAGGCGCGAATGGCCGGATAGCTAGCGAGATCGAGACCGGCTTCATCCGCGACATGCGTGTATGCGTAAAGCGCGATATCGGCCACCGTGTAGCGCTCGGCGGCGAAGAACGTGCGCGTGGCGAGATGCTGCTCCATCACGTCGAGCGCGCGGTACGAACCTGCGATCTTGTCGGGCAGCCGCGGATCGTCGTGCTTCTTCAGGAACTGCTTGATGAAGCGCGCCACCGCGACATATGGCTCGTGACTGTATTGCTCGAAAAACATCCATTGCAGCACGCGCGCGCGTTCGAGCCGGTCGGCGGGCAGGAGCGGCGTGCCATCGGCGAGATAGCAGAGAATGGCGTTCGATTCGGTGAGCGCCGTTTGTTCGTCGATGACGAGCACCGGAACCTTGCCATTCGGATTGAGCTTCAGGAACGACTCGGTGCGCGTGGCGCCGTTCATCATGTCCACTTCGTGCCAGACGTAGGGCAGATTCAGTTGTTCGAGCGCGAGCCGCACCTTGTAGCAGTTTCCCGATGACGAAACGCCATGTACCTGATAAGTCACGTGCAATCTTCCCTTGTTATGGATGGTCGTGGCACGGCGCCAACTCTTTAGACCAGTTCGATACCCATGGCCGTCGCTTCGCCGCCGCCGATACACAAGCTCGCAACGCCGCGCTTGAGCCCACGAGCCTTCAGCGCCGCAAGCAAGGTCACGAGAATGCGCGCGCCGGACGCGCCGATAGGATGTCCGAGCGCACACGCGCCGCCGTTCACGTTGACCTTGTCGTGCGGCAGATCGTGCTCGCGCATCGCGGCCATGGCGACTACGGCGAAGGCCTCGTTGATTTCGTAGAGATCGATATCGCCGGAACGCCAGCCGTTCTTCTCGAACAGCTTGCGAATGGCGCCAACCGGCGCGGTCGTGAACAACGCGGGCTGCTGCGCGAACGTGCTGTGACCCACGACTCGCGCGAGCGGCGTCACGCCCAACCGCTTGGCGGTGGATTCGAGCATCATCACGAGCGCGGCGGCGCCATCAGAAATGGACGACGAATTAGCGGCCGTCACCGTGCCGTCCTTGGCAAACGCGGGCTTGAGCGATGGAATCTTCTCGATGTTCGCCTTGAACGGCTGTTCGTCGCGCGCGATGACCGTATCGCCCTTTCTGCCTTGCACCGTGACAGGCGCGATTTCCCAGGCGAAGGAACCGTCGTCGTTGGCGCGCTGAGCGCGTCGCAACGACTCGACGGCAAACGCATCTTGCGATTCGCGCGAAAACTCATACGACGACGCGCATTGCTCCGCGAACGCGCCCATGAGACGCCCCTTGTCGTAAGCGTCTTCGAGGCCGTCGAGGAACATGTGGTCGAGTACCTGACCGTGACCCATGCGCATGCCGCCGCGCGCCTTCGGCAACAGATACGGCGCATTCGTCATGCTTTCCATGCCGCCCGCGACGATCACATCGGCCGAGCCTGCCAGCAGCATGTCGTGCGCGAACATGGCTGCGCGCATGCCGGAGCCGCACATCTTGTTGATGGTCGTGCTGCCGGTGGAAAGCGGCAAGCCCGCGCCGAGCGCCGCTTGCCGTGCAGGCGCCTGACCTTGGCCCGCAGGCAGCACGCAGCCCATGATCGCTTCGTCGATCCGCGCGGGTTCGAGACCCGCGCGTTCGCATGCCGCGCGAATCGCGACCGCGCCGAGCTGCGGCGCGGTCATCGCGGCGAAATCGCCCTGAAATGCGGCCATCGGCGTGCGTGCCGCCGATACGATGACCACGGAATCCTTCGATGTCTCACTCATGTTTCAGCTCCTTGATGACGCCTTGAATGACGGCGGGAACGTCGCCGAGCCGCGCCGCATCCGACGCGATCACATCGTTCGCCGCAGCATGCGCGCCGCCGCGCGTCAACGCGGCGAGGCATGCCTGATAGGTTGAATCCACCTGGTCTTGCGCGCTGATCATCATGCCCATGTTGCGCAAGCGGCCATCGTGCACGCCATAGGTCCAGCCGTGCACGGTGAGGTCCTGACCGCGCGCCCACGCGTCGTTGACGATGGTCGTGCGGCACACGTTGAGCGTCTGCTCGATGGTATTGAGTTCGACCAGACGCCGGTGCCGCGCTTCTCCAACCGGCCATTCATCGAGCAGCGCCGCGTGTTTTTCGCGCACGTCCTCGACGTGCCGCAACCAGTTGTCCGCGAGACCCACGCGCTGGCCGACGAGCGCCGCACCCACGCCCGAGCAGCCGTAGTGGCCGACGACCATGATGTGCTTCACCTTCAGCAAGTCCACCGCGAACTGAATGACGGACAGCGCATTGAGGTCCGAGTGGACGACCACGTTCGCGATGTTTCTATGCACGAACACTTCGCCGGGCGGCAAGCCGATGATCTGGTTCGCCGGCACGCGCGAGTCGGAGCAGCCGATCCACAGATACTCCGGCGCCTGCTGGTGCGCGAGGCGCGTGAAGAACTCCGCGTCGTCGGATAGCTTGCGTTCGACCCACGCCTGATTGTTGTCGAAGAGATGGGCGAGGGGATGGAAGGCTTGGTCGTTTTGCTCAGTCATGGTGATGGTCGTGTTTCGGGTACTTGCGCGCTCGATGATGTATCAAGCCGCGCGTATCGATGCCGTTGCCTTGTCGAAACGCTCCGGATAGCGGATGCAGAATCGCAGGGCCCGGTCGTAGGGGAAAAAATCGGCGAGTTCGCCTCGTTGTAGCTGCTCCTTGTGACGCTGCCACAGCGCAGGATCGAAAAAATCCGCGTGATGACGCATGAATGCTTCGCGCACGCGCGGATCGCCTAGCAGGAACGTGCCGTACGTCTCCGGAAAGATGTCGTGCGGCCCGACGGTATACCACGGTTCCCCGGACAGCTCGTCTTCCTCGTAGCGCGGCGGCGGCACGCTACGCACGTTGCAATCGGTCAGATACTCGATTTCATCGTAATCGTAAAACACGACACGCCCGTGGCGCGTCACGCCGAAATTCTTGTACAGCATGTCGCCGGGAAAGATGTTCGCCTGAATCAACTGCTTGATTGCGTCGCCATATTCGCGGATGCCGTGATCGACGTCCGCGTCGCTGCCGCCTTGCAGAAAGAGATTGAGTGGCACCATGCGCCGTTCGATATAC
Source organism: Caballeronia sp. LP006 (assembly GCF_031450995.1). Classification (NCBI taxonomy): domain Bacteria; kingdom Pseudomonadati; phylum Pseudomonadota; class Betaproteobacteria; order Burkholderiales; family Burkholderiaceae; genus Caballeronia; species Caballeronia sp. LP006. The sequence goes on from NZ_JARTVW010000005.1 coordinate 553,552, forward strand.
ACGTGCTTGATGACGAGCTTGTCGCCTTCGTATTCGATCATCGAAGGCGCTTCTTTTTCAAGTTCGCGGATCAGCGCATCGTCGAGGCGCGCAAGCGGCAGCGCGACGCTCGAATATTCGAGCGTGTCGGCCATGCGGCCCACGCGGTCGTGACGCTTGACGAGTTGATACTTGCCCTGAATCTTCTCGCGCGTGGTTTCCTTCGGCGGCGGAAACGCGTCCTTGATGAGCTTGAACACATAGGGAAACGAAGGCAGCGTGAACACGATCATCACGAGCCCCTTGATGCCGGGCGCCACGATGAAGCGATCGCTCGAATGTTTCAGATGATGCAGCAGGTCGCGATAGAACAGATTCTTGCCCTGCTTCTGCAAGCCCACCGAGGTATAGATTTCGGCCTTCGGCTTGCCCGGCATGATGCTGCGCAAGAACTGCACATACGCGGACGGCACTTCCATGTCGACGAGAAAGTACGAATGCGAGAAGCTGAAGATGACGAGCAACTGCTCCCGGTTCAAAAGCACGGTGTCGAGCGCCAGCAAGTGCGGCTGCGTATGACGGATGGCAACCGCGAACGGAAGTAAGGCATCGCCATTGATGATGCGCCCGACGACATATGCCGCCTTGTTGCGAAAGAACAGCGACGAGAGCACGTGAATCTGAAAGTTCGGCGCGGGCGTGAGTTGGCCAAAGGCCTCTTCGATTGCATCCACCACGCAATGCACGTCGCGCGGCAAATCCTCGAACGAAGGCTCCAGCTGAAAGTTCGTGACGATGCGTTCGAGCGTGGCCTGCAGCCCGTCTTTCTCGGGGTAATACGCGCGATACGTCGGCTTGGCGGCGGGCTCGTCGTTCTCGATGTATTCGGTCGAAATGGCGGGCCGCACGAAGATGAAATCGTTGTTGAAATACGAGCGATGCAGGATCTTGCAGCACACCGAGTTGAAGAACGTCTCCGCGCATTCCGGCTGCCGATGCGTCGTCAACAAGCCGATGAAGTGCAGCTTGATCTGCTGCCAGATTTCATCGTCGATGGTCTCGGCGTCGTACTCGTCTTCCAGCGACGTCACGCATTCCGCGACGCGATCGTCATAAGACGCGATGCGGTCGCGTGCGCGTTGCGCGAGCGCTTGCCAGTTGCCTTCCTCGAACAGATGCTTCGCCTCGACTGCCGCTTCGCGAAAGACGCGGTAATGGCGATCGAAGCCTTCGAGTATCGTCTGCGCGACATCGAAGCCTATTTGCGACGAGAGCAGCTTGGGGAAGTGATTCATGTCGGCTGGGCGTCTCGTTGGCCATCATGCGGCTTTGGCTCTGCGGGCGCGCTTTTCGACGCCAGCGGCAAGGAGCGCGCGGCCTTGCTTCTCGTATGTTTCGAGTTCGGCGAGTGTCGTGGTGAGATCGACGAGTTGCCGCTCAAGCACTTCGCGATGCGCCGCGATGGTATCGACAAAAGCCTGCAACTGCCGCGTGCCGCCCGTGGGCGAGTCGTACAAGTCCAGCAGCGTGCGAATCTCCGACAACGTAAAGCCGAGCCGCTTGCCGCGTAGCGTGAGTTTCAGGCGCGTGCGATCGCGTGACGAATACACACGCCGCAGGCCGTTCGCGCCTTCGCGCTCGGGCGCGAGTAGACCGTGGTCTTCGTAGAAGCGAATGGCGCGCGACGTGATGTCGAACTCGCGCGCCAGTTCGCTGATGGTGTAGTGAATTGCTTGAGTCATTGCCGGCGCCGGAGCACGTGATCACACATGCGACGTTAGAATGAGGTTTACGTTATCGTCAACCTGGCGAAATTGCAACGTGGCTTGAACCCGCATTCATGCACACTTCAGAGGCGCAAAAGAATGAACGCACTCGAACATCAACTCGATTATGTTTTTGCCGACGAATTGCCCGAAGCGGGGCGCGTGAAGGAAGTCGCGCCTGGCCTTTACTGGCTGCGCATGCCTTTGCCGTTCGCGCTCGATCACATCAATCTGTGGCTATTGCGCGATGAGATCGATGGCGTGCAGGGTTGGACCATCATCGATTGCGGCATCTCGAACGAAAATATTCGCGCGAACTGGGAAAGCGTGTTCGACAGCGCGCTCGACGGCTTGCCTGTGCTGCGCGTGATCGTCACGCATTGCCATCCGGATCATCTCGGTCTTGCCGACTGGATCTGCAAGGGTGGCGACAAGGCACGCTGGAACGTGCGTCTCTGGATTGCGCTCGGCGAGTATGCAATGGGCCGCGTGATGGCCGCGGGCGATGGCTCGAACGCCGGCGGCGAGCGCGCGGCGAAGCACTTCGGGGCGCATGGTCTAACGGACGAGGCATCGCTCGATGCATTGAGAAAGCGCGACAGCTATTACCCGACGCTCGTGCCTTCCATCCCCGCCGAGTTCCGCCGTATCCGCGATGGCGACCGCATCGCGATTGGCGGACGCGAATGGCAAATCATTTCGGGCTACGGTCATTCGCCCGAACATAGTGCGCTGTATTGCGCGGCGGACAAGTTGCTCATTTCCGGCGATATGGTTTTGCCACGCATCTCGACGAACGTGTCCGTGTTCGCTATCGAGCCAGAAGGCAATCCGCTTGCGCTATATCTCGAATCGTTGGGACGCTACGAACACATGCCCGCCGATGTCCTCGCCTTGCCTTCGCATGGCAAGCCGTTTCGCGGCGTGCTCACGCGTATCGGTCAGTTGCGGGACCATCATCGCGCGCGGCTTGCGGAAGTGGTCGAGGCGTGCACGCAGCGTCCGTGCAGCGCGGGAGATATCGTGCCGATCATGTTCAAGCGCAAGCTCGATATCCATCAGATGACCTTCGCACTTGGCGAAGCGCTCGCGCATCTGAACTTGTTGTGGCTGGATGGCACGCTTACGCGCGAGACGGGCGAGGACGGGGTGATCCGGTACTCGCCCGCGTAAAACCCCTCACTGCACCGTCACAGCCCCGAAGTTCTGCCGCCCAAACGGACTCACGTTATAGCCGCTGACGTTGGCACGCGTGATTGCCGCCGCAGTCGGATAAACGAGCGGAATCCACAGCGCCTGATCGTGGATGATCTTCTGCGCGTCCCCATAAGCCTTCGTGCGTTTCGCGACGTCGGAGGTGACCTTGCCATCCGCGATGAGCTTATCGAGTTGCGGGTCGCAGAAGCGCGCGAAGTTGATGCCCGACTTCACCGCATTGCAACTGAAAAGCGGCGAGAGGTAGTTGTCCGGATCGCCGTTATCGCCGGCCCAGCCCATGAAGAGCATGTCGTGCTGGCCCTGCTTGGCTTCCTTGATGAGTTCGCCCCACTCGATAATCTTCACCTGCGCCTTCACGCCGATCTTCGCGAGATCCGCCTGCAGCAGTTCGGCGCCAGCTTTCGGATTCGGATTCAGCACACTGCCGTTCGGACGCACCCAGATGGTCGTTTCGAAGCCATTGGGCAAGCCTGCATCCGCGAGCAGTTTTTTCGCGGCATCGGGCGAATACTTGTACGCCGCGATGTTCTTGTCATAGCTCCACGTGTTCGGCGGATACGGGTTCACCGCGGGCGTTCCCGTGTTTTCGAACACCGTCTTCGTATAGGTGGTGCGGTCGAACGCCATGTTCAACGCCTGCCGCACCTTCGGGTTATCGAGCGGCTTCTTCTGCGTGTTCAGCGCGACGAACGCGGTCATGAATGCGGGCGTCTCGCTAACCTTCAGCGACTTGTCCTTCTTCGCGTCGAGCACGTCCTGCGGCTTCGGCGACAACGCGATCTGACATTCGCCCGCCTTGATCTTCTGCGCGCGCACGGCGGCGTCCGGCGTGATGGCATAAATCAGGCGATCGACTTTAGGCTTCGGCCCCCAGTAGCTCTGATTCACGTCATAACGGATCACCGCGTCTTTCGTATAACTCTTGAGCACGAACGGACCGGTGCCGACAGGCTTGCTGTTCAGATCGACTTGCTGGTTCGCTTTCAGCAGCTTGTCCGCATATTCCGCCGAATAGATCGATGCGAAGCCCATCGTGAGGATCGGCACGAAGGTCGCGTTCTGCTCGTTGAGTTCGAACTTCACCGTTTTGTCATCGACCTTGGTCACGGCCTTGATGAGCTTCACGAGACCCATCGATTGCGCATGCGGAAAGCCGCTCGCGCCCGCGATCTTGTGCCAGGGGTTGCTGTCCGACAACATGCGCTCGAAGGTGAAGACGACGTCGTCGGCATTGAGCGGACGCGTTGGCTTGAAGTAGTCGGTGGTCTGGAACTGCACGTTCGGACGCAGATGGAACGTGTAGGTGAGACCGTCGCTGCTGAGCTCCCACTTCTCGGCGAGCGCGGGCGCGACTTTCTTCGCGGCCTCGTCGTATGACACGAGCGTGTTGAAGATGACATCCGCCGACGCGTTGGTCGTCACGAGCGAATTGAACTGCACGACATCGAAGCCGTCCGGGCTCGATTCAGTACAGATGGTGAGCGGCTTGGCCATTGCAATAAGCGGCGCGGCGGCGAACGTCGCGGCGATGGCGGCAGCGAAAAGTGTGTTGCGCATGAGATCTCCCGTGACCCGGCTGGTCACATTACGATTGTTCTTGTGGCTGGTTTTACCCTGTGCGCGTGTGGCGAGCAAGTAGCGCATCCGCGCGGCTAGGTTAGCGAAGCGCTCGCCGCTCGACAACGAATCGTTGCGCATACGCTTATGCCTCGAACGCGCCGTGCGGGTTGCCGAACCGGGCGGCTCAGGCTACACTGCCCCGGTCTTTGGGGAGTAGCCTTCCTTCCATCAGCGAAGGAGAACGCGTCAACATCCTCGGCCTTGCTGCCGTGGCGCGTTCGACCGGTCGGTGCTGTCGCATCCGGCGGTTTGGCGAGACCATCGATGCGCTTTGTCGTTCTTGGTCGGACGGCGCATGGCGCATCGTGGTTCGCTGAACGTCCGACCGTGGAATCATCGTGTCCCCACAACTACAAAAATCCCTGTCTCGCTGCGCGCTCATTCGCGCATGCGCGTTGCATCGTTTCCCGCGAGGTGCCGCATGACGATGCTTTTCGTCGAACTCGCGTTGATGCTCGCGGTCATTCTTATCGCATCGGAACTCTTCACCAATGCGCTCGAACATCTCGGCGAACGGCTCGGCATATCGGAGGGCGTGACTGGATCGCTGTTCGCGGCGGTCGGCACGGCGCTGCCGGAAACGACCGTGCCGATCATCGCGCTGCTGGGCGGCACGGCGAGCCGTTCGGTTAACGAAGAGATCGGTGTCGGCGCCATTCTCGGCGCGCCACTCATGCTCGCGACGCTTTCCACTTTCCTGATGACGCTCGCGGTCATCAAATCGCGTGGCTTGCGCGGCCGGATCGTGCCCGAGCGCAGCGGCTTCACGCGCGACCTGAACTTCTTTCTCGTCGCGTTCCTGATTGCGGCCGGCGCCATGTTCGTGCCGCATCATGCGTGGCAGGTGCGGGCGATGTTCGCGGTCGGCCTCGTCGGCTTATACGTGATTTACGTGATCACCACGTTCAAGGCATCGGCGAGTCTTGTCGAAAGCGGACACGGCACGGAAGCGCCCGAGCGTCTCTTCATCACGCGCGTGGGTTTGCCGAACGGTATCGGGTCGATCATGCTGCAGTTCCTGATCGGCATCGTGCTGCTCGTCGGCGGGGCGAAGGGCTTCATCCACGGTGTGGAAGGCGTGTCGGCGGCGCTTGGCATATCGCCGCTCTTGCTCTCGCTCATCATCATTCCGATTGCGACCGAACTGCCGGAAAAGGTGAACAGCATTCTTTGGGCGCGACGCGGAAAAGATACGCTCGCGTTCGGCAACATCACAGGCGCGATGGTATTTCAGGGCACCTTGCTGCCGGGCATCGGCATCATGCTGACGCCGTGGGAGCCGCGCGTGGAAGTGCTGACCGGCGTGCTGATCACGCTCGCGGCGGCGGCATGGCTGCGCTTCAACGCGCGCGGCAATGGCGTGGTGTTATGGGCATTGCTTGGCAATGGCATCTTGTACGCGGCTTATCTGACCTTAACCCTCGGCCGCTGAAGCCTTCGAGCGACTCAAATAAAAAATGCCCGCGCGAGGCGGGCATCAAGAGCGAAGCGCCGCGTCATGTCTGACGCGTTCTTCTCGTTGTTCTTATTAAGGTTATCGGCGCGTGCCGGAAAAACTTTAGAAGCGCGCGGCTTGTTGATATCGTCCGGCGGCTTTCGCCTGATCCATCGACTTGCGGTACGCCGTCGACAACATGGCTTGCGCGGCGTTTGCACGGCCCATCGTCGCTTCGATGCTCGCCTGAATCCGGCGAATGGTCGCGAGCGATTCAGCCGGCTGATTCGCTTCCACGGCCATCAGGAGCGGCGTGCGCGCCTCTGTGAGTTCGGCCGCGCGCGCCCAGTTTTCTTCGTTGACCGCTGCTTCGATCGCCTCGGTCAGTGCCCAGGCGTGTTGAATCATTTCTTGCTGGTTCATGTTCGTTCCTTACGACTTGTTGCTTGCCAGCGCGCCCGCGCTGTTGGTGCCGCCGAAGAGCGCGGTCAGGTAGCTGCCCTGCGTCGCCATCTGCGACATCAGCGTGTTGAGCGCGGTGAACTGATCGTTGTAGGTCGTGGTCAGTTGCGCCGTGTAGGAAGCGAGCGCGGTTTGCTGGTCCGTGATGCTCGAAAGATCGGCGGTGAGCGCGGTCGTGCGCGTATCGACAATACCGCCTGTCGCGAGAAATCCGGTCAGGCTGTTGTTCAGTTGCGCGGCTACGCCCGTGCTCGAATTGAAGAGCGATGCCACCGCGCCCGAGTTGCTCGACAATGCCGCGGTCAACGCGTCTTCGTCGGTCTTGAGCGTGCCGTCCGGTTGCAGCGTAATGCCGATCGATGCAAGGTTCACCTGGCTCGTGCCGGAACCCACGCCCTTGGCAATCGTGCTGGAAAGGGCGTTGCGAATGGTGTTCATCATCGAGTCGCCGAGCAGCGCGCCGCCTTGCGAACCGGCTGCCTGGGTCGAGTCGAACGAAGTCAGCGACGCGGCCGTCGTGATGAAGTTGTTGTACGCGGTGACGAAGCCATCGATGGCCGTCTTCTGCGTGGCCGTGTCCTGCGCGATGGTCAAGGTCTGCGTCGTGCCGACCGCATCCGACGTGAGATTCAGCGTCACGCCGGACAGCGCCGTCGTGACCGCATTGGTCGAGCTGCTGGCAGGCGTGCCCGCGATGGTGAAGTTGGCGTCCATGCCGGCCGTCGTCTGCGTCCAGTTCGACGAGCTGATGGCCGTCTGCGCCGGAACCGCATTGCCGTTCGAGTCTGTCGTGGCGGCGCTCAACGTCGATGCCACGTTGAGTTTGGACAAACCGTTGTCGTCGGGCGTCGTGCCGTCGGACTGCATGTTCGGCGTGACCGCCACGGTAATGCCGTTGGCCTGGCCCGTCGACGCCGAGCGCAGCACGAGGTGCGCGCCATCGGTGCCGTTGACGACCGCCGCCGTGATGCCGGGGTTACCGCTTGCCTTGTTGATCGCGGACGCAATGCCCGCGAGCGTGTTGTTCGAAGAGTCGATGCTGATCGACATGTCCTTGCCGCCCACCGACAGCTTCATCGTGCCCGTGCCGAGTTGCGCGGTGCTGGTGAACGCGGTGGAGGTAAGCGATTGCGAGGTGGCGATATTGCTGACCGCGACCGAATAAGTGCCCGCGACCGCGCCGGTGCTGGCCGTGCCGGTCAGACCCTTGCCGCTGCCGGTCGCCGTGAAGGCGCCGAGCGTCGTGCCGTCCGCGAGCGAACTCACCGAGCTTTGCAAAAGCGACAGCACGGACTTGAGCGTGCCGACCGCGGTGAGCTGGGTGTTGTCCTTGGTTTGCTTGGCTGTCAGCGCATCCGTCTGTCCGGCGACCTTCGCGTTGACGATGGCGGTGACGAGCGAGTTCACATCCATCGTGGAGTTGGTCGAGCCACTGATGATCGACTGCGCGGCCTGCTGGACGGCGCTGGTCGGATCGACCGTGGATGCCGAAGTGGTTGCTACCGTGGACATGTATGGCTCCGTTTCTGGCTTCTTGCCGTGAGCGGTTGAAGATGCGTTTTACTGCGCCGTCAGCAGGCGACTCGTCATGAAGGCGCCTCTGGCGGAAATGCAAATCGGGAGGCAAGCCTCCCTGGGTACGTCGCCGGCGCGCCGTGATCGAGACGCGCCGGTTACTGCGTCGGCGATGCTTAGCCGAGGAGCTTCAGAACCTGCTGGGGCATCGAGTTCGCTTGCGCCAGAACCGAGATACCAGCTTGTTGCAGAACCTGAGCCTTCGAGAGGTTCGCGGTTTCCTGCGCGAAGTTCGCGTCGGTGATCTGCGACTGAGCGGACGACAGGTTGGTCGACTGCGCGGTCTGGGTAGCGGCAACCGAGCTGAAGCGGTTCTGCACGGCGCCCAACTGAGCTTGCAGCGAGTTCACTGCATCCAGTGCGTTGTCGACTGCCTCGATTGCGGACGATGCGCCGTTCGCCTTGCTGATGTCGATTTGCGACACTTGCGGCGGCGTGTTGTTCGCGGTCAGCGCGCCGACTTCGGACGTTTGAGCTGCAGTTGCCGAAGGAACGTTGGTGCTGTTCAGGCTGATGCTCGTGCTGCCTGCGGACAGACCCGTGAACACGTTCGACGAGGCGAACGAGCTGCCGAGCGCCTTGTTGTCCTGGTCGGTGAACGTGTAGCCGCCGGAGCCGTCAGCGATGACGTTGACCGACGTGATCGTTGCCGAGCTGGCAGCTGCGGATGCACCCGTGTTGCCCAGGCTCAGACCGTCGACCGTGCCGATGACCGTGCCCTTCTGCGGGTTGCTGCCGCCGAGCGACAGAGCCGAGACGTTTGCTGCCGAGCCGAGGTCGATCGTGATCGACTGGCCGACGTTCGCGCCAACCTGGAACGTCTTGCTGCCGGCGGTGCCGTCGAGCAGGTTCGTGCCGTTGAACGTGGTTTGCGACGAGATACGGTTGATTTCGCTGATACGCTGCGTCACTTCTTGTTGCAGCGAGGTCTTGTCAGCCGTCGACAGCGAGCCGCTCGATGCTTGCACGGCCAACTGACGGATACGCTGAAGGTTGTCCGTGATCTGCGACAGACCGCTCGAAGCCGTCTGAACCATCGACACGCCGTCGTTCGCGTTCGAAACGCCTTGGTTCAGGCCGTTGATCTGCGAGGTCATGCGCGAAGCGATTGCGAGGCCAGCTGCGTCGTCTGCTGCGCTGTTGATGCGCTTGCCCGACGAAAGACGCGTGATTGCCGACGACAGTGCGCTTTGCGTGCCGTTCAGGTTTTGCTGAGCGACCAGCGAGTTGATGTTGCTATTGATACCGATCATTTTGTTTCTCCGATGAGGCCTGGCGCATTTATCTGAGTTGATAACGCCATCGTTTGGCGGAAGCGTCCGTCGTTTGTTTGTTTGGCCGCTTGTTTAGGTTTTCGGCCCGTGCTAGGCAAACTTTAGTGCTCGATTCGATTTGCCTGATAAATAGCTGGAAATCCGTGCTAAAGCTTGCCCAGCGGGGCTCTGCTGCCGATGCTCGCGGTTTTTGAATGCCCCGTCTGAGAGCTTTAACGGCAGACGGAGCGACTTCTTTCGTTAAAAATTCGCTTCAGACGTCGAACGTGGCCGCAGCCTTGCCGGCGCACCAGCGCTGCCACATCTGGCGCATGCTGGCGGAGAGCGCGCGGGCCACCGTGTCGGGCTGGAACCCCGGCGACTGCAGGCAGCGCTCGCGCATGCCGGCGCGGATCTGCGCGAGTTCTTCGACCCGGCCCGCCCATTCGATGCCCTTCGCGACGAAGTCCGCGCGGTCGCGAGCCACGAAGTCACCGAGGCCCGTGTTGGAAAGCACCGACGTGCTGCCTCGGCTCGCGATCAGTTCGCCGGGCAAGGTGAGCGTGGGCACGCCCATCCACAGCGCCTGCATGGTGGTGACGCCGCCCGCGTAAGGGAACGTGTCGAGCGCGATATCGGCGTCGAGGTGATGCGCGAGATAGCGCACGAGCGACGAGCGCTGACGAAACTCGAGCCGGCTCACATCGATTCCTTCCTTCTCGAACCAATCGATCAGAATCGTGTGGCTGTCGTCGCGCGGCACGCCTGCGATCAACATGCGCGCATGCGGCACCGCGCGCAGCAGTTCCGACCACAGCGCGATGGTGCGCGGACGCAGTTTGTTGAAGCGGTTGAAGCTGCCGAAAGTGATGTGGCCGTTGGTGAGCGCGGGCAACGCGTTGAGCGCCGGCGCATGTTCCGAGGGCTTGAAAGGCGCATACGCCGGCAGATAAGCCAGCTTTTCGACGAACTGACCGTCGATCTGTTCTTCAGGCACATAGTGGCGATCGCCGATGTAGTAATCCATCGCGGTCATGCCGGTCGTGCCGAGATAGCCCATCCACGTTGCCTGGATCGGCGCGGGTTTGCGCGCGAAAGTCAGCAGGCGGTTATAGGCCGTGTGCCCCGAAAGATCGATCAGCACGTCGATGCCGTCCGCGCGAATCTTGTCGGCGAGCGCGGCATCGCTACAACCCGAGACGTCGTGCCAGCGCGGCACGATATCGCGCAGCGTGCGCGTGACCTCGTCGGTCACCGAGCGGTTGTAGTACGCGTGCACCCTAACGCTGGGATCGTTCACGAGATAGCGGAACACCGGCTCGATGAAGACAGCCACCGGATGCTGGTTGTAGTCGCCCGAGACGAAGCCCACGCGAATGCAGCGGTTCGGGTCCGGCTGGTTCCGATGCTTCTTCCACGTTGATTGCAGCGGCTTCGCGCATTGCTCGGCGAAGTACAGATGCTGCTCGAAGTACGCCTTCCGGTCGATTTCTTCCTTGTGCGACAAGCAGAACAACAGGTTCTCGTGCGCGCTGTCGCAAGTTGGATCGAGTTCGATCGCGCGACGCGAATGCTTCTCCGCGTCGTCGAACCGCGTCTGGTCCATCAGCACCACGCCGAGCGTTTCGTGCGCTTTCGCCGACAACGGCGCGAGTTCCACGGCGCGACGGCAAGCAGCTTGCGCGTCGTCGAGGCGCATCAGCGAGCGCAGCGTCACGCCGAGAATGCGGTGCGCTTCCGGATAGTTCGGGTCCTGCTCGATCATGCGCCGGCATTCGGCTTCCGCTTCGAAGAACTTGTCGAAAAGGCGCAGGGAGTCGGCCAGGATTCGACGAACGTCGATTCCATCCGGCTTCAATTCTAGATAGCGGCGCAGCGAGGGAATGGCCGACTGCAGGTCCATCAGGCGAACCTGGGCCACGCCCATGACTTCCCATCCCAGCAGAAAAGTGGGGAAGCGCTGCGTCAGGGTCTTCGCGAGCGCCACGGCTTCTTCGAGTCGCCCGCCATTGAAGTGCGCATGCAACTGCTGTACTTCCTGCGGCGTCGGCGTCGTGCGGCCGTTTGGCGCCGTGATGCCTTCGCGCGACTTTGTCGCATCGCGCAGTTCGGCGGCCAGTTTCTCGATTGCCGGCCCGCTCATGCCTTGCGCGACCGCGACTTCGAACACGATATTCGCCGCCGCGACCTGACCGCTGCGCGTCAGCACGTCGATATACGTAGCCCAATAGATATGCTGCGTCGGGTCCGTGCCGATCGCGGTTTCGAAGAACGGCACGGCTGCCTCGTATTGACCGCGCTGCGCCATCAGCATGCCGAGGTTGAAGTTGGCGTCGGCGTGTTGCGGCCGCGCGTCCAGAACGAGGAGATAGAGCTTTTCGGCCTCGTGCAGGTTGAGCGTCTGATGCTGCAGGATCGCGGCCTGCAGTACATCGGCGAGATCGGCCTCGAACTGCTGGTCGGCGTTCGTCGCGACGTGTGCGGGCGTTTGGTCTAGTGCTTCGAAGGTGTTCATGGTCTCGGCATTTCGGTAGCGTTGCACGGATTATCGAGCCGTCCACCTTGAGCCGAAGGGCGGAACTGGCGGGGAAAAACCGCTCAGTTCGGCGCTTTTGCGCGAGGCACCGAAAAGCGCGCCGAGCGCACGGGCGCGTTCCCGCGTATCCTTTTCGATCCGTACCCATCAAGCATCCGGAGCACACATGCAGACACGCACCATCGGCAAATCGGATCTCAAAGTCGCGCCGCTTTCTTTCGGCGGCAACGTGTTCGGCTGGACCGCGGACGAGCGCACGTCGTTCTCCATCCTCGACGCGTTCGTTGATCACGGCCTCAATTTCGTCGATACCGCCGACGTTTACTCCGCGTGGATCGACGGGCACCAGGGCGGCGAGTCGGAGACGATCATCGGCAAGTGGTTCAAGGAAAGCGGCAAGCGCGACAAGATCGTGCTGGCGACCAAGGTCGGCATGCTGAGCACGCGCTCGGGGCTTTCGGCGGCGAATATCGCGGCGGCGGTGGACGACTCGCTGCGGCGCCTGAAGACCGATTACATCGACGTGTACTACTCGCATCGCGACGACGAAAACACGCCGCTCGAAGAAACGCTCGGCGCTTATCGGAAGCTCATCGCCGCAGGCAAGGTGCGCGTGATCGGCGCGTCGAACTATTCGGGCGCGCGGGTGGAAGAGGCGCTGAAGATCTCGAAGGAGTCGGGACTGCCCGCATACGAAATCCTTCAGCCGGAATACAACCTTTACGATCGCGAAGCCTACGAGACGGATCTCGAACCGGTCGTCAATGCCAACAACCTCGCCGTGGCGACGTACTTCAGTCTGGCAAGTGGCTTTCTGTCGGGTAAGTATCGCTCGAAGGAAGACACGCAGGAGAAGGCGCGCGGCTCGCGTGTGGAGAAGTATCTGAACGACCGCGGTTTGAAAATTGTCGATGCGCTCGTCGAAGTCGCCAAACGCAATGACACGGCGCCGGCGACGGTCGCGCTTGCGTGGATCATCGCGCGCCCGAGCGTGACCGCGCCTATCGCCAGCGCGACGTCCGTGCAGCAACTGGAAAGCCTTGCGGAAGCCACGCGCCTGCAACTCACGCCGGAAGATGTCAAAGCGCTCGACGAAGCCAGCGCCTGGCAAAAATAATTCCGCTGCATCAAAGGCTTGCAGTGAACCGGGGTGTTGGCACGGGCGCGAGGTTCTGGTAACATCGCGCCCGAATCGAGAAATGTGTCCGATTTTTGCCTTTGCCGTCGAGCGTGAAAATGCTCAATGTGCAGCAGACGGCTCCAAATGCGCGTTCACGTCGTTCCAGCGAGCGCGCAACTGAATCTCAACTCTCTCTCTTTTCCGGCCTCCGTGGCCGCTTTGCTCGTGTCCGCCGTGTTGGGTGGACGATCGGAGTGCCGGCGCGCGGCGGGTTTGTCCGTCGTGCAGTTAGAAATACGTTTAGCGAAACAGGATTTACATGACCACCATTACCCTTAAAGAAAACGAGCCGTTTGATGTCGCGATTCGGCGTTTCCGTCGCACGATCGAAAAGAATGGCCTGATCGCGGAACTCCGCGAGCGCCAGTCGTACGAAAAGCCGACCACCGCGCGCAAGCGCAAGAAGGCAGCAGCCGTTTCGCGTCTGCGCAAGCGCCTGCGCAGCCAGATGCTGCCGAAGAAGATGCACTAAGCGTCTTCGCCTCGGGCCGGGTGCGAATCTGGTTCGGCAAAGGCAAACGGCGGTGCGACCCGTAAGGGCGCACCGCCGTTTTGCTTTCTACCGCCGGTCTTTAGACGAACGCGTGACGCTTGCCGAGTACCGCGAGCCGATGTGGCCATTCCTCGACGCTCGAGTCGTCGTGAATCTGTTCCAGTTCCATCAATAGATCGATCACGTTTGGATCGTACGCATTCACATTCGACGCATACAACGCGCGCAATAGCTTGCCGTCGTGCGCGTGCCGGTAGTACGAAATTCCCACGCCTTCGAGCGCCGGGTCGTAATGCTCGTCGCGCACCAGCGAACCGATTGCGCACTTGCGCCCGTTCGCGCTGCGCAGGCGGCAGGAACCGTTGTCATCTTCCGATACCGCGCCTTGATCCAGCAAATGCCGGCTGACGCGTTGGTAGATGTCCTTCGGACTCAACATCGTGATTGGGCTCAACATCTCGACACCCGAAGCGCTTATGCAGCCGTTTTCAGGAGCTCGGCCGACAGACCGAACTGGCGCGCGATCGAAGCAAGACGCTCGCGCCATTCCCATTTGCCGAAAACGTCATGCACGTTCTGCAGGCAGGAGAGCAACTCGACGGTGTTGGGATCGAACACGTTGATACGCGCGCGCAAGAGCGCACGCTTGAGACCCGCGACGCCTACATCCATATACGCCGGCACCACTTCGGGCGCCTTCGCGATGTAGCGAATGGGAATGCCTTCCATCGCCGTGATGTAGTCGCGCGGCTGAATGAAGCTGCCGATCGGGCAGCCGCCGCAGTATCCGCGATACGCGCCGCCGCCGTGTGGCAGCAATGCGGCTTGTCCTTGCACGAGAAGATGCTGGACTGCGCGGTTGAAAATGTCCTGATGGGTCAGGAAGTTAAGGCTTTTCATATTCAATCTCCCCTGCGCCCCTGCGCAGCGGCCAAGCGTTGAGTAGTTCGAGCAACCTGCACTTGCGGCACCGGAACAGCGGCATTGTTGCGACTGCTGTCCGGGTACTGCTTCGAGCATGATGGTTTTCCCGGCCTGAACGCCTGGGTCTCATAGCGTCCTTATGCTCGCGTCGGATTCTTGATTCCTTGAACGATCCGCTTACCGACAGTTATAACGGTTCGGCTCGGTAAAAAGGTGCGGTGGCGCACGCGAGGACGCCATTTTTACATGAACCGCACGTTCGTGCAGTGCGGAAGAAGCATCGGAAACCCTTAACCAGTAAGGTTTTCGCGCTGCTTCACTGCAAAAAATCGTCAGCTATAAGGATCTTCCCTGATACGTAGTTTTTGCACTCAGGCATGTTGCCAAAAAGCAAAGATTTTCCATATCGGACTGGGCTCATTGCTTGGCCTTGGCGGGCGCTTTCCGTTTTGTCTTGATTTTTTGCCGCGCCTGACACGTCACCGCGTGGTCGTTGACCATGCCGGTCGCCTGCATGAACGCATAGCAAATGGTCGTGCCGATGAACTTGCAGCCGTACTTCTTGAGCGCGCGGCTGAGTTCGTCGGACTCGGGCGTCGATGCTGGTGTTGGATTGTCCGCGCTCCGGGGCGTGTCGATCGGCGCGTCGCCGACGAACGACCACACGAAGCTGGCGAACGACCCGTGCTCCGCCTGAATTTGCTGGACCGCGCGCGCATTGAGCACCGCCGATTCGATCTTCATGCGGTTACGCACCACGCGCGCGTCGCCGACGATCCGCTCGATGTCCTTTGCAGTGAAGCGCGCGACTTTCTCGATATCGAAGTCCGCGAACAGCGCGCGGTAGCCCTCCCGTTTATTGAGAATGGTCGACCACGAAAGCCCGGCCTGCGCGCCTTCGAGCACCAGCATTTCGAAGAGGTGACGATCGTCGCGGGAGGGCACGCCCCATTCGGTGTCGTGATAGTGGACCATTGCGTCCGTCGTGGCGGTCGCCCAGGAGCAGCGGGTTGCGTCGGTATCGGCCATTGCGTTTCTCGGTTTTCGGATCGCGTCAGGATAGCCGAAGGGCCGCTTTCCGCCACCTCGGCCATTCGGCCAATTGGCGCGCGCCGCCAGCACCGGTAAGCTTGCGGCCATGACTACCTCGACTCTTATTTCTTCTGACGGCTTTCTGCTGGGCATCGACGGCGGCGGCAGCGGCACGCGCGTGATTCTTGCCGATGCTGGCGGCGCCGAACTAGCGCGCGCGAGCGGCGGTCCCTCGGCGCTCGCGCTCGGCGTGGAGCGCGCGTGGCAGGCTATCGGCGATGCCTGCCGGCGCGCCTTCGAAAGCGCCGGTCTGCCGTTCGACTGGAACGCGTGCTCGCTCGGCTGCGGTCTGGCTGGCGTCAATAACGCGGACTGGCTCGCGGGCTTTCTTGCTCACGCGCCACGCGTGCGCGCGTTGAGCGTCGAGAGCGACGCCTACACCACGGTTCTGGGCGCGCACGGAGGCGACGCGGGCGTGATCGTCGCGCTCGGTACGGGCAGCATCGCGGCATCGCTCGATGAAGCCGGTGTATGCCGAATCGCCGGCGGTTATGGCTTTCCGAGCGGCGACGAAGCCAGCGGCGCGTGGCTCGGCCTGCGTGCGGTCGTGCATCTTCAGCGCGTTCTCGACGGTCGCGCGGATGCCGACGGCTGGTCGCGCGCACTGCTCGAACGCACCGGCGCAAGCGATCGCGACAGCCTTGTCGTGTGGCTCTGCGCCGCCAATCAGACGGTGTACGCCACGCTCGCGCCGCTCGTCTTCGAGTTCCGCGATCATCCGGCGGCGGCGCGTTTGCTCGCGCAGGCCGCACGGGAGATCGAGACGCTCGTCGGCGCGCTCGATCCCGCGGGCAAGCTGCCTGTTGCGTTGTGCGGCGGACTAGCCGCGCTTTACGAGCCGTTCGTGCCTGCCGCCTTGCGCGAACGCGTGCGATCCCCGCGCGCCGATTCGGCCGCTGGCGCGTTGGAACTGGCGAGACGTGCGCATCGTCGGGCGCGATAAAATAGCCTGCTTCGCGGCAGCTTCGATCCGCTCACACAGGGCAGTTCATGTACTCGGCCATTGCAACCGATCTCGACGGCACGCTTCTCAACAGCGACCACCAGCTCGACCCCTTCACCGCGACCACCGTTCGCACGCTCGCGTCGGGCGGCGTGCCTATCGTGATCGCGACGGGGCGGCATTATCGCGACGTCGCGGGTATTCGCGATGTGCTCGGCGTCGACGCCTATCTGATCACGTCGAACGGCGCACGCGTGCACGCGCCCGGCGACGAACGCATCTACTCGCGCGATCTCGATCCCGCCGCCGTTCGCCGTCTGGTGCAACCGGATCTCGCGGGCGGCAATGGGCGCGTGATCGTCAACCTCTTCGCCGACGACGCGTGGCTGATCGACCGCCACGCGCCGCAATTGCTCGTTTTCCATCAGGATTCGGGCTTCAAGTACGAGGTGATGGATCTGCGCGAGCACGACGGCGAGAACATCGCGAAGGTGCTTTATATCGGCGAGCCGGCCGATCTGAAAGAGACAGCGGCTAATTTGGAGCGCGAATTCGGCGACTCGCTGTACGTCACCTATTCGCTGCCCGACTGTCTCGAGGTGATGACTTCGGATGTATCGAAGGGACGCGCGCTGCGCTACGTTTTACAGCGACTGGATATCGATCCCGCGCAATGCGTCGCGTTTGGCGACAACATGAACGACATCGATCTGCTCGAAACGGCGGGGCATCCGTTCATGATGAACAACGCGAATCCCGATCTCATCAAGCGGCTGCCGGACGTACCGCGTATTGGCAACAACTTCGAGGCGGGTGTCGCGCATCAGTTGCGTAAGCTTTTCGGGATTCGCGACGACATTGCGGGTGCCTGACCTGTTGATGGAGCGTGCGGGGCGTCGGTGGCTCGTGCTGCGACTTCAACTGCCAACGCAACTGCGACCGCTAGTGCCATCGCAACTGCGAAGGCGAACGCCACCGTAAGTGCGACTGCGACTGCGACTCCAACTGCCAACGCAACTGTGACGGCAATGGCGACCGCGAGTGCCATCGCAACTGCGAAGGCGACTGCCACCGTAAGTGCGACTGCGACTGCGACTCCAACTGCCAACGCAACTGTGACGGGCAACGGCGACCGCGAGTGCCATCGCAACTGCGAAGGCGACTGCCACCGTAAGTGCGACTGCGACTGCGCTGCGACTGCGACTCCAACTGCCAACGCAACTGCGACGGCAACGGCGACCGCGAGTGCCATCGCAACTGCGAAGGCGAACGCGACCGTAAGTGCAACTGCGACTGCCACCGTAATACCACCGCGACTGCCACCGCAGCTCCGGCCACCGCAGCTCCGGCAGCCGCAGCCGCAACCGACTGCGCCACTCTTATCCGCGACGTCCCCAGCCATTGTGATTGCCGTTGTCATGCCAGCCGGCGCGATTCCATCGGCCATTGTCGTGGCCGTAGTTGCCATGCCAGCGCGGTTCCTCATGACGATAATAAGGTCCGCCATACACCGGCGCCGGGCGCACATAAACCGGAGCCGGCGCCACATACGCGGGTGCGCCGAGCGAAACGCCGATGTGAAGATCACTGTGGGCCTGAGCCGCTCCAACCGCACCGATCGCGAGGCCGGCAGCTACGAGCATGTGGGTAACGATGCGCTTCATGGTGTTCTCCTTTAGAGCGACGCGTGTCGCATGAGTCCAATGTAAGCGCCGCGCGTCTTACAAGCCTCGACGAGTTGTTACGGTATGAAAGCGCGTCGTAAAGACGTGAAGCGAGTCGGAGCCTTGTCCAGCAAGGCTTTCGAGCGAGGGAACGGCGCGCAAAACGAACATAGTAAGCATGCTTCGTAATTGCCCATTACATTTGTCTCGCCGCTTTAATCTAATAGCACAGAATTCGCGCTGGAAAAGCAAAACGGGCGCACGAGGCGCCCGTTTTCGAAGCATGATCAAACGTACTTAGGCAGTGATCAGTGCCTTTCTGCGTTCGCTCGTCAGGATCGGGTACACCACGCCCGCGACGATTGCACCGGCCAACGGAGCGATCCAGAACAGCCACAATTGGTCGAGTGCCCAGCCACCGACGAACAATGCCGGGCCAGTCGAACGCGCCGGATTCACCGACGTATTGGTGACGGGAATCGAGATCAAATGGATGAGCGTGAGGCACAGGCCGATGGCGATCGGCGCGAAGCCCTTCGGTGCGCGGTCGTCGGTGGCGCCGAGAATGACGAACAGGAAGAAGAAAGTCATTACGCCTTCGCAAACCAGTGCCGCGAGCATCGAATAGTTGCCCGGCGAGTGCTCGCCGAAACCGTTCGCCGCGAAGCCGCTGGCAACCAGATTGAAGTCGGGATTGCCCGTGGCGATCAGCGACAAAACCCATGCGCCGAGCGTCGCGCCGATCACCTGAGCGATGATGTACGGACCGAGATCGCGTACCGGAAAGCGGCCCGCAACCGCGAGCCCGATGCTGACCGCCGGGTTCAGATGGCAACCCGACACATGGCCGATGGCATAAGCCATGGTGAGCACGGTGAGACCGAACGCCAGCGAAACGCCAGCCAGGCCAATGCCGACATGACGAAAGGCCGCGGCAAGCACGGCGCTTCCGCAACCGCCCAGCACAAGCCAGAAAGTACCGAAAATTTCAGCGCCGAGACGCTTCGACAATTGCATGATCCTGCCTTCGTGAAAAATATGAACAACCGTTGACAAAATGCAAGAAAGCTCAACTCCTCTTGCGCAGCGGAGTTTAAGCGCGACTCTTTGGCAAAACTGTCAAAAATGGTTGATTTGCAGTCAATTCACGCGATAACGGCAGAATCTTCGGAATATCCTTAGCGGGTTGAATTGGGCTCACACAATGAAAAACCGCCCGTTGTCGGGCGGTTTTTTTAAACGATACCTAAGGTCTAGCGCGTTGCATATCAGCCCACTGCGACCTGACGAAGCACCGGACGCTTCGCCGCCTGAAGCATGGCCGTATAGCTATCGACGTAATTTTGCGCCATGGTCTTCGCGCTGAAACGACGCTCGAACTGCGCGCGGATTTCCGTGCGCGATAGCTCATCTATCCGATGCAGTGCGCCCACTGCGCCTTGCACGTCTTCGCAGATAAAGCCGGTCACGCCATGATCGATCACTTCCGGCACCGAGCCGCGATTGAACGCGATCACCGGCGTGCCGCATGCCATCGCTTCGATCATCACGAGGCCAAACGGCTCGTTCCAGTCGATCGGGAATAGCAGCGCCTTTGCGCCCGACAAGAATTCCGGCTTCTGCGCTTCATTGATCTCGCCGATGAACTCGACATGCGCCTGCGACAAGAGCGGCTCGATGGTCGACTTGAAATATTCCTGGTCGACCTTGTCCACTTTCGCGGCGATCTTCAGTGGCAGACCGCTTTGCGCCGCGATCTTGATGGCCAGATCGGCGCGCTTTTCCGGGCAGATACGACCGAGGAACGCCAGGTATTCCGGCTTCTTGTGCGGCTGCGGCGTGAGCAAATCTTCAGGTAGACCGTGATAGACCGTGTTCAGCCAGTTCGCTTGCGGCAGCGGCGTGCGCTGATTGTCCGAGATCGAGATCACGTTCGCCTTCGTGAACGTGTTGAAGATCGGCTGGAGTTCAGGCAGGTCGAGACGGCCGTGCAGCGTCGTCACGAAAGGCGTGTCCATCTGCGTGAACAGCGGAAACGGCATGTAATCGAGGTGGAAGTGCAGCACGTCGAATTCATGCGCGCGGCGGCGGACGGTTTCGAGCAGGAGCATGTGCGGCGCGAGCGCGTCGCGCACGGTCGGGTCGAGGCGCAGCGCGCGCGGCCAGGCCGCATCGAGAGTCGCCTTGGTTTGCGAATCGCCACTGGCGAACAGAGTTACATCGTGGCCGAGGTCGACGAGTGCGTCGGTCAGATACGACACGACGCGCTCGGTGCCGCCGTAAAACTTCGGGGGAACTGCTTCGTGCAACGGTGCAATTTGTGCGATTCGCATAACGTGACTCTCCTGTTATTTAAGGCATTGCAGTCACGCTCCGGTCGAGCGCTCGACGCATGCCGTTCGGGCGGGCCGCGTTCGTGTAGAAGACGCCGCCCGAGACTGGCCCGGACAAGAAACTGTTCAACCGGGTTATCCCTTACTGCTCATTATCGGGATCGAGCGCGGCATTACACTTCATTTTTCAAACGCTTAACCTTGTTACAGCGCGAAACAACGGCTGTTACGAAGTCAAAAAGTGCATCGATATCAATGACGTAGACGAATTCGACGCACGCAGGGCATTGCCGCGAGGCATTGAAGTAGCACGGATCGGGCCTAAGGCATATGGGCCGGTTCTGCGCATGGCACGGGGCGATTCGTGCTCGAGGCATTTCAAGTCAGATGAGAAGCAGCCGATAGTTGAGTTTGGTGCTCCCGATTCGCTCAAACAGCCGTTCAACTATTTCGCGTAGGAATTTTTCTTACACGACGTCGCGGCTTTTCCGTCGGTAAATCGGTCGATTTATCCGATTGGCGCGCGCTCGAAGCCTCATCGACAATCGAATCCACACCATGAGCGGGGCCGAATCGCCGCAATCCAGAGCGATCCGAGCAAACGTTTCCCGCACGGCCTGACGAGCCGGGTATCGATTCGGGGAAAAGATGACGGCCAGCACAACCACCACGCTCACGGAGATTCGCGAGCTTAATCTCGCGTACTTGCTTCTGGCGCAGCAGCTATTGCTTGCGGACCGCGCTTCGGCCATGGCTCGGCTGGCGCTTTCGGACGACGTGGCGCAGTTACTGGCTTCGCTTTCGCCCGCGCAGGCGGTGAGGGTGGCGTCGTCGAGCCATTTGCTGTGCCGCTTTCGCTTCGACGATCACGCCATCCTTTCTTCCCTCGACGAAAAGGACAAAAGCGCAGCGCCGGACGCGACCCTCCTCGCGGATGCATTGGCGATAGAGGCCGGCTGATCTGCGCGTTGATTCGAGCCGATCACGGCGGCGTTTGCGTTCCACGTTCACAGCGCTGACCGAACGCAACGGCGCGCAGCCGGCATGAACCGATCAGACGAGCGGCCGCCGTGCCAACACCTCGTAAGTTGGTCGGCATACGTCTGCGGCCCATGACAGGCGACCCATGCAGTGAGCCGCCTCGCTGCCAGATCGACGCACGTCTCGCGGTCAACTCGTCTTTAACCACGAACAACTGGCTTATCGCGAAGAGATATACGCCGCCATCGCCCGCACGAAAAGGCACTCGCACCGTAGCGTCCCCGCGCGCCATGCGCCATTGCGCCGCATGTCGTCAGAGCCCCATCCCACGCGGGTTTTAGCGTTTGCCTCACCTCCCGGTCATGCACCAAAGTTTTCCCTTGCCGTGCCGTAAACCCACATAACGGCGGTCATCCCGCAACTACCTTGAGGACTCGACTGTGCTGATTTTCGTTGGAACGCTCGTGACATTGCTGTCCGTATTCGGCGGTTACGCGCTCGAAGGCGGCCACCTTGGCGCGCTCGTGCAACCGGTCGAAATCTTGATGATCGCGGGCGCGGGTGTCGGCGCATTCATCCTCGGTAACGGCATCAAGACGATCAAGTCGACGCTGCGCGTCATTCCCACGCTGTTCAAGGGCTCCAAGTACAACAAGGATGTGTACATGGAACTGATGGGCCTGCTCTACGTCCTGCTCGCCAAGGCGCGCAAGGAAGGCACGCTCACCCTCGAAAGCGATATCGACGATCCCCATAAAAGCCCGATTTTCGGTCAGTACCCGAAGATTCTCGCGGATGAGCACATCGTCGAATTCCTGACGGATTATCTGCGGCTGATGGTCGGCGGCAACATGAACGCGTTCGAGATCGAAAGCCTCATGGACGAGGAAATCGAGACGCATCACGCCGAAGGCGAAGCGCCCGCACAAGCGCTGCACAAAGTGGGCGACGCCATGCCCGCGTTCGGTATCGTCGCGGCCGTCATGGGCGTCGTGCACACGATGGCTTCCGCCGATCAGCCGCCCGCGATTCTCGGCGAGATGATCGCGCAGGCGCTCGTCGGCACCTTCCTCGGCATTCTGCTTTCGTATGGCTTCATCGGCCCGCTCGCGGGCGTGGCGGAGCAGCGCGTGGCCGAGCAGACCAAGATGTTTCAGTGCATCAAGGTGACGATCCTTGCGAGTCTGAACGGCTATGCGCCCGCCATCTCGGTGGAGTTCGGCCGCAAGGTGCTGTTCTCGACCGAGCGCCCGTCGTTCTCCGAACTGGAAGAACACGTGCGCCGCGTCCGCGCGAAGTGAAGCGAGGAACGACGCCATGAGCTCACCCGACAAAGACCGGCCAATTTTCATCAAGCGAATCGTCGCGGGCCGCAAGGGACATCACGGCGGCGCGTGGAAGCTCGCCTACGCGGACTTCATGACCGCGATGATGGCGTTCTTCCTGCTCATGTGGCTTCTGAGTTCGACTTCGCCGGTGCAACGACGCGGTATCGCCGAATACTTCAACACGCCGCTCAAGGCCGCGATGGTCGGCGGCAAGACCGTCGGCATGGACTCCAGCATCATCATGGGCGGCGGGCGCGATCTGTCGAGTCCCGAGCCCGGCACGGTGCGCACCACCGAAGGCAATACGCCGTTCGCGGTGCGTTCGTCGGCAAGACCCGATGAAGCCGCGTTGAGACAAGCCGAAGGCGAGATCGAACGCCGCGAGCAAGAGCGCCTGCACGACCTCCAGGTGAAGCTCATGTCGGCCGTCGAGGCCAACCCGACCTTGCGCCAGTTCAGGCAGCAGATACGCATCGATTCGACCCAGCAGGGCTTGCGCATCGAGATTGTCGATACCCAGAAGCGGCCCATGTTCGCGCTCTCCAGCGACTCCGTGCAGCCGTACATGCGCGACATTTTGCGCGAGATAGGCAAGACGCTGAACGACGTGCCCAATCGAATAGTCGTGCAAGGACATACGGATGCCGTGAAGTACGCCGGCGGCGACAAGGGCTACAGCAACTGGGAACTGTCGGCGGACCGCGCGAACGCGTCGCGGCGCGAGCTGATCTACGGCGGCATGGACGAAGCGAAGGTGCTGCGCGTGCTCGGGCTTGCATCGACGCAGAACCTGAATCGCAAGGACGCGATGGACCCGGAAAACCGGCGCATCAGCATCATCGTGCTCAACCGGCGCGCGGAGAGCGCCATGTTGCGCGACGACGGCGCGCCGCCCGCGACATTCGACAACGCGGCGGGCGCGGCTCCCGTGCTGGACAAACTCGCGCCCGTATTCCAAGCGCGACCGCAATAAAAGCGAAATCCGCGCGAAAGACTCTCAAGACTCCACACGTTTTAGCCGTCAACCCGGCAAGACCGCAAGAGACACACATGATCAAGAACATTCTGGCAATCGACGATTCCGCCGCCATGCGGCAGATTCTCTCCGCCACGCTGACGACGGCGGGCTACGAAGTGACCGTCGCGTCGGACGGCAACGAAGGGCTCGAATGGGCCCTCGCCGAGCGTTTCGATCTCGTCCTGACGGACCAGCACATGCCCGGCAAGAGCGGGCTCGATTTGATCGCGGAGTTGCGGGTGAATCACGCCTACCAGGCAACGCCGGTGCTCGTGCTGACGACCGAGGACAGCGAAGCGTTCAAGGACGCGGCGCGCGCGGCGGGAGCGACCGGCTGGATTCAGAAGCCGCTCGATCCCGAGCTCTTGACCGAGTTGGTGGCGGCACTGTCGGAACCCGAAGAGCAGCACTGAGCAAGACGAAGCAAACCTCGACCGAATAACGCGACTGAACAGCATTTCTGCGGTGACTCAAGCATGACACTCGACATTACCCAGTTCTATCAGACCTTCTTCGACGAAGCAGACGAACTGCTCGCGCAGATGGAGCAGCTGCTGCTCGTTCTGGACATTGCGAATCCCGATCCGGAAGACCTCGCGGCGATCTTTCGCGCGGCGCATTCGATCAAGGGCGGCGCGGCGACCTTCGGCTTCACGGCGCTCACGGAAACGACGCACATCCTCGAATCGCTTCTGGACCGCGCGCGCAACAATGAACTCGTTCTGCGCCGCGACATGATCGATACCTTCCTCGCGACGAAGGACGTGCTCTCGGACCAGCTCGCCGCGTATCGCGCGAGCGCCGAGCCGGATGCGGCCGCGGCCGCCGCGATCTGCGCGAAGCTCGAGCGTCTGAAGCACGAAGACCCGGAAGCGCCGGCGGCACCGGCGATAGAAGAAGCCGCCGCCGTCATGGAGAAGGCGCAACAACACGAACCCGCCTACGAAGGCCCGAACGCTCCGCCCGCGCATGTCATCGCGCAGGCTGCGGAAGCGATCGAGGACGACGGCACGTGGGACGGCGCGTTCGAAGTCACGGACGGCGCACCGATTGAAGGAACCGCTGCGGCAGCATCGGCAGCGGAAGCAGGACCCCACCTGAAAATTACGCTACGGGGGGTGGGCGAGAAGGACCTGGCGACTTTGACCGAGGAGCTGGGTAACCTGGGAAGTATCGTCGGAGAAAAGAAGACTGACGCCGAACTCGTGCTTTGGCTCGAGTCGGACGTGAGCGCCGACGACATCGTGGCCGTGTGCTGCTTCGTGATCGATGAATCGCAGATCGGAATCGGCCGTGGCAATGCGGCGGATCAGTCGGCGCAGTCGCCGGCCGCGTCCGTCGAAGTACCGCCGGCAACGGCGGCGCATCACGCGCTACAGCAACAGCCGGACGCATCGCAGGCGCTCGACGCGTCTGCATCCACGGCGCAACAAAAACAACAAGCGGCGACGGCGGCGGTCCCGGAGACTGCCGCCCAACCGTCACAGAAACCGGCCAACGCCAATACGAACGATGCCGATAAAAAGGCGCGTCCGGCAGCGGCCGCATCGGCGGAAGGCAGCTCGATTCGCGTCGGCGTGGAGAAGGTCGATCAGCTCATCAACCTGGTGGGCGAACTGGTCATCACGCAGGCGATGCTCGCGGAAACGACGAGCACGTTCGATCCCGCATTGCACGACCGTCTTTTCAACGGCATGGCGCAGCTCGAACGCAACGCGCGCGATCTGCAAGAAGCCGTCATGTCCATCCGCATGATGCCGATGGATTACGTATTCAGCCGCTTCCCCCGGCTCGTGCGCGATATCGCGGGCAAGCTCGGCAAGGACGTGGAACTCGTCACGTTCGGTCAGGCGACCGAACTGGACAAGAGCCTGATCGAACGCATCATCGATCCGCTCACGCACCTCGTGCGCAACTCGCTCGACCACGGCATCGAAACCGTGGAAGCGCGTCGCGCGGCGGGCAAGTCGACGACCGGCCAGCTCGTGTTGTCGGCGGCGCATCACGGCGGCAACATCGTGATCGAAGTCAGCGACGACGGCGCGGGCCTGCGCCGCGACAAGATTCTCGCGAAGGCGCAGAAGCAGGGCATGCAGGTTTCCGAGTCGATGAGCGACGAGGAAGTGTGGCAGCTCATCTTCATGCCGGGCTTCTCGACCGCCGAACAGGTGACGGACATTTCCGGCCGCGGCGTGGGCATGGACGTGGTCAAGCGCAACATCCAGTCGATGGGCGGCCACGTCGAAATCAAGTCGCGTGAAGGCGCGGGCACGACCACCAAGATCGTGCTGCCGCTCACGCTCGCGATTCTCGACGGCATGTCGGTGAAGGTCGGCAGCGAGATCTTCATTCTGCCGCTCAACTTCGTGATGGAGTCGCTCCAGCCGGTGGCCGAAGACATCTACACGGTCGCCAACGGCGAGCGCGTGGTACGCGTGCGCGGTGAGTATTTGCCGCTCGTGGCGCTGCATGCCGTGTTCGACGTAGAGAACGCGCGCACCGAGCCCACGCAAGGCATCGTCACCATCATGCAGACCGAAGGCCGGCGCTTCGCCATGCTGATCGACGAACTCGTCGGCCAGCAGCAAGTGGTCGTGAAGAATCTCGAAACCAATTATCGCAAGGTGCACGGCATTTCAGCCGCGACCATTCTGGGCGATGGCAGCGTCGCGCTGATCGTCGACGTGGCCGCGCTCAACCGCGAATCGCGTGTGCAGCACAGCGCGCACGCTCATTAACACCCGCATCGAAGGAGTTACCGTGGCAGACATTCAAAACATCCATTCCGCGACGTCTTCGCGTCGCGACGCGCAACACGCGGAAGCCGCCGGACAAGAGTTTCTGGTGTTCACGCTCGGCGCCGAAGAGTACGGCATCGACATCCTGAAGGTGCAGGAGATTCGCGGTTACGACAACGTGACGCGCATTGCCAATGCGCCTTCGTTCATCAAGGGCGTGATCAATCTGCGCGGCATCATCGTGCCGATCGTGGACATGCGCATCAAGTTCAATCTGGGTCGCGTCGAGTACGACAACCAGACGGTCGTGATCATTCTGAACGTCGCGCATCGCGTGGTCGGCATGGTGGTCGACGGCGTCTCGGACGTCCTCACGCTCACGCAAGAGCAAGTGATGCCCGCGCCCGAATTCGGCGCGACGCTGACCTCCGAATATCTGACGGGCTTAGGCACCGTGGATGGCCGCATGCTGATTCTGATGGACATCGAGAAGCTCATGACGAGCCGCGAGATGGAATTGATCGACTCGGTTGCCGCTTAAAACAACCGCGTTCGTGTACCGAAGCGCGGGCTCAGGGAAGAAAGACATGTTCAAGAAGTTGTCGATCCGCACGATGCTCACGCTCGTCGGACTGCTATTCGTCAGTTGCGCGGCCGTGATCGGCGCGCTGTCGCTCGTCGGCCTGAACTCGGCGAGCCATTCGCTCACGTCGCTCGCGCAGGAAGACATGGTTGCGATGCGCGCGCTCGCGGAGACCTCGTCGTATCTGCTGCGCTCGCGCATCACGCTCGACCGCGTGCGTTCGCTCGCCGAAGCGGGCAACGACGCGGAAGCGAAGAAAGCGCTGGACCGCGGCCAGTATCTGCTCGACAAGAGCAACGAGAACTGGAAGCTCTATCTCGACACCCATAAGCCGATGCTGCCGAAGACCACGCTCGATGAGCTCGTGGCGCAGCACGACACCCTCGTGAAGACGGGCGTCGAGCCGGAATTCACCGCGATCCGCGCGAACGACATGGCCGCGTATCACGCCATCGCGGATACGAAGATCAGCCCGATGTTCGTGTCCTTCGATCAAGCGGTAGTCGCGGCGGTGGCGTTCCAGCAGAAGCACGCGGAAGAATCGCGCTCGAACACGGCGTCGCACATCTCGACGCTTAGCCTGACCATCGGCGCGCTGCTCGCGTTGTCCGTGCTCATTCTCATCGGGACGCGCATCGCGTTGCGCGGCCTTATCGTGCAGCCGATCAACGACGCCGTCGATCACTTCGACCGCATCTCGCGCGGCGATCTCACGAAGTCGGCGCATACCGACAGCACGAACGAGATCGGGCGTCTGTTCGCGGGCATCGAACGCATGCGAACGGACCTGACGCATATGGTCGGCGCGGTGCATCGCGGCGCGGAATCGATCGATGTCGGCGCGCATGAAATTTCGAGCGGCAACACGGACCTCTCGCAACGCACGGAAGAACAGGCGGCGTCGCTGCAGGAAACGGCGTCGAGCATGGAAGAGCTGACGAGCACGGTCAAGCAGAACGCGGACAACGCGCGTCAGGCGAGCCAGCTTGCGGTGAACGCGTCGGATATCGCGTCGCGCGGCGGCCAGGTCGTCGAGCAGGTGGTCGATACGATGAACGCGATTGCATCGAGTTCGAGCAAGGTCGTGGACATCATCGGCGTGATCGAAGGCATCGCGTTCCAGACCAACATTCTCGCGTTGAACGCGGCCGTGGAAGCGGCGCGTGCAGGCGAGGAAGGACGCGGCTTCGCGGTCGTGGCGGGCGAAGTGCGCTCGCTTGCACAACGCAGCGCGGCGGCGGCGAAGGAAATCAAGGCGCTCATCGGCGACTCGGCCGGCAAGGTGCAAAGCGGCTCCGAACTCGTCACGCGCGCCGGTGAAACCATGGGCGAGATCGTGCAGGCGGTGCGCCGCGTGACCGACATCATGGGCGAGATCAGCGCGGCATCGGAAGAACAGTCCGATGGCATCGAGCAGGTGAATCGCGCCGTCACGCAGATGGACAGCGTCACGCAACAGAACGCGGCCCTCGTCGAGGAAGCGGCGGCTGCCGCGGCATCGCTCGAAGAGCAGACGCGGCAACTGAAGGACGTGGTCGGCCAATGGCGCAT
Source organism: Caballeronia sp. LP006 (assembly GCF_031450995.1). NCBI lineage: Bacteria > Pseudomonadati > Pseudomonadota > Betaproteobacteria > Burkholderiales > Burkholderiaceae > Caballeronia > Caballeronia sp. LP006. Next base: position 582,224 of record NZ_JARTVW010000005.1, read on the forward strand.
CGAAGCAGGCACCAAGACGGTTGCCGCGCCCGCTACACGCGTGGCGCCGAAGGCTGCCGTCTCGAAGGCGAAGACGTTCAAGCGCGCCGAACCCACAAAAGTTTCGCACGAGGCTAACGTCGCGCGCGAACCGGCCGTTATCAAGGTAACGGCAAGCGAAGCGCAACAGCCAGCGAAGAAGCCCGCGCCGCGTATGGCAGCGAAAGCCGCCGTGAGCGCACCGCGCGTCAAGGCGACGACCGCGGACGACGGCGACTGGGAAACCTTCTAAGCCGGGTTTGCAAACAGCAGCGACCATGCAGGCTTTCGACATGACCTCCGTTCGCGGAGAACAGCAACGACAAAGCCACGCAAGGTCGCATTCAACGACACAACGGCGCGCGTCGCCGAAGAAGACGCCAGGGAAGCACGAAGCATCATGACGGCAACGCGCAACGCACGCATCGACCCGGCCGCCGGCACGCGCGGCTCCGAAGTCGAACGCGACTTCGAATTCACGGCAGCGGACTTCGCTCGCATTCGCGGACTGATCCATCGCCGCGCGGGCATTTCGCTCTCCGACCACAAGCGCGACATGGCGTATAGCCGTCTCGCCCGCCGTCTGCGCGCATGCGGCATCGACACGTTCAAGCTGTACCTGGACCGGCTGGAAGCCAACGAAGACAGTAACGAATGGGAAGCCTTCGTCAATGCGCTGACCACGAACCTCACCGCGTTCTTCCGCGAGTCGCATCACTTTCCGATTCTCGCGGACTTCGCCAAGCGCCGGCAGCAACCGGTGTCGGTGTGGTGCTCGGCGGCATCGACGGGTGAAGAGCCTTACTCGATCGCGATGACGCTCGTCGAAGCGCTCGGCGATCACGCCGCGCGCCAGTGCACGGTGTTCGCAAGCGATATCGACAGCCAGGTGCTCGCCAAGGCCGACGCCGGCGTGTATTCGCTCGATCAGGTGAAGACGCTGCCGGCGGACCGCCTCAAGCGTTTCTTCCTGAAGGGCACGGGCGCGCATGCGGGCCTCGTGAAGGTTCGTCCCGAGCTGCGCGCGATGGTGAACTTCGGACGCGTGAATCTGACGGATGCGCGCTACGACATCAAGGGTCCGTTCGACGCGATCTTCTGCCGCAACGTGATGATCTATTTCGACAAGCCGACGCAATCGCACGTGCTGTCGCGCTTCGATCCGCTGATGAAGCCGGGCGGCCTGCTGTTCGCGGGACACTCGGAAAACTTCACGTACGTGTCGCAGGCGTTCCGTCTGCGCGGCCAGACTGTGTACGAACTGACGCGCGACATGAAGAACGCGGGCGCGGCGAAACAGACGAAGGCGCTGGCGGGAGAAGTGGCATGAGCGGCCTGCCGATCGCGTCGAATCTGTATTTCGACAATCACTTTCAGAAGCCGGGCGTGAAGCTCCTGCCGAACGAGTTTTACATGACGAGCGAAGACATGGTGCTCGTGACCGTGCTCGGCTCGTGCGTGGCGGCGTGCATCAACGATCGCACGGCGGGCATTGGCGGGATGAATCATTTCATGTTGCCCGACGACGGTTCGGATGCGTCGGCGGCGGCGTCCGATTCGATGCGCTACGGCGCCTATGCAATGGAAGTGCTGATCAACGAACTCATCAAGCGCGGCGGACGGCGTGAGCGTTTCGAAGCGAAGGTGTTCGGCGGCGGCGCGGTGCTCGCGGGCATGACGACCATCAATATCGGCGATCGTAATTCGGAGTTCGTGCGGCGTTATCTCGCGCTGGAAAAGATTCGTATCGTCGCCGAGGATTTGCAGGGCATGCATCCGCGCAAGGTGGCGTTCATGCCGCGCTCGGGACAAGTGATGGTCAAGAAACTGAAGGCCGCGCACGAGCCGGTGGTGGTGGAACGCGAGCAGGCGCTCGTGCAGCGCACGCCGGAAGAACGCGCGGAGCGGCTCGCAAAGGCACGCTCGCGGGTCGAGTTATTCAACACGAAGCCGGGTGCGGCGGGCGCCACGGGCAAGCCGCGCGTGGAACTGTTCGGCGCATCGAGTGCGGCGGGCGCAAAGCCCCGGGCCGAGCTTTTCAGCAGCGGCCTGGCGCGTGCGCCGCGCAGCACCAGAGCGGCGGAGGAAGCATGAGTATCGTCAACGCGAACAACAAGCCGGCGACGCCGAAGATCAACGTACTGTGCGTCGACGATTCGGCGCTGGTGCGCAGCCTGATGACCGAGATCATCAACTCGCAGCCCGACATGCACGTGTGCGCGACCGCGCCCGATCCGCTCGTCGCACGTGAGCTCATCAAGCTGCATAACCCGGACGTACTGACGCTGGATGTCGAAATGCCGCGCATGGACGGCCTCGACTTCCTGGAAAAGTTGATGCGCCTGCGGCCGATGCCGGTCGTGATGGTGTCGTCGCTGACCGAGCGCGGCAACGAAATCACGTTGCGCGCGCTGGAACTCGGCGCGGTGGATTTCGTGACGAAGCCGAAAGTCGGCATCCGCGACGGCATGCTCGATTACGCGGAGAAGCTCGCCGACAAGATTCGCGCGGCGTCGCGCGCTCGCGTGCGGCAGACCACGCATGCGGCGAGCGCGCCGGCCAGCGCGGGGTCGGCTGCGGCCGTGCGGCCCGCGCCGCATTTGAACAACCCGTTGGTATCGACGGAAAAGCTGGTGATCGTCGGGGCATCGACGGGCGGAACGGAAGCGATCCGCGAAGTGCTCGTGCCGCTGCCGCCCGATGCGCCCGCCGTGCTGATCGCGCAACACATGCCGCCCGGCTTCACGAAGTCGTTCGCGCAGCGTCTGAACGGACTGTGCCGTATCACGGTGAAGGAAGCCGAACACGGCGAGCGTGTCTTGCCGGGCCACGCGTATATCGCGCCGGGCCACGCGCATCTGGTGCTCGCGCGCAGCGGAGCGAACTACGTGGCGCATCTGTCGGACGCGCCGCCGGTCAACCGGCATCGTCCCTCGGTGGATGTGCTGTTCCGCTCGGCCGCGCAGCACGCGGGCAAGAACGCGATCGGCGTGATCCTGACCGGCATGGGCCGCGACGGCGCGGCCGGCCTGCTCGACATGCAGCAGGCGGGCGCTTACACGCTTGCGCAGGATGAAGCGAGTTGCGTGGTGTTCGGCATGCCGCGCGAAGCAATTGCAATGGGCGGTGCGAGCGAAATCGCGCCGCTCAACGAAATGAGCCGGCGCGTCATGGCGCGGCTTGCCTCGATGGGCGAACGCGTGCAGCGCGTCTGATTTTTCACTTTGGATTCGCGGCGTCGCGCCGCATTGAAACAACCGGGAGTAGTGATGGACAAGAACATGAAGATCCTCGTCGTCGACGATTTTCCGACGATGCGCCGTATCGTGCGCAATCTGCTGAAAGAACTCGGCTATTCGAATGTCGATGAAGCCGAAGATGGCGCCGCCGGTCTCGCGCGACTGCGCGGCGGCGGCTTCGACTTCGTCATCTCCGACTGGAACATGCCGAACCTCGACGGCCTCGCCATGCTGCAGCAGATTCGCGCGGACGCCAACCTCTCGCATTTGCCGGTACTCATGGTGACGGCGGAATCGAAGAAGGAAAACATCATCGCGGCGGCGCAAGCCGGTGCGAATGGTTACGTCGTTAAGCCGTTCACGGCCGCCACGCTCGACGAGAAGCTCAGCAAGATTCTCGAGAAGATGGCCAAAGCGGGGAGCTGATCGTGAACGATCTGACCACTGATTTTGCCGCCCCGCTCATCCAGGCGGAGATCGAGAACGATCAGTCCACTGACCGGATTCTCGCCCGCATCGGGCAACTGACGCGCACGCTGCGCGACTCGATGCGCGAACTCGGCCTCGACAAGCAGGTGGAAGCGGCAGCCGTTGCCGTTCCGGACGCACGCGATCGCCTGAAGTACGTCGCCACGATGACCGAGCAGGCTGCCGAGCGCGCGCTCAACGCGATCGAACTCGCGAAGCCGATGCAAGAAGCGATGCAGCACGAAGCGCAGGCGCTCGATGCACGCTGGGAGCAATGGTACGGCGCGCCGCTCGGACAGGGCGAAGCGGGCGAATTGCTCGCGGATACGCGCACGTTTCTGCAAAGCGTTCCGGCGAAGACGCAGGCGACCAATGCGCAACTGCTCGAAATCATGCTCGCGCAGGATTTCCAGGATTTGACCGGACAGGTCATCAACAAGATCACGGATGTCGTGTATCTCATCGAACAGCAATTGCTTGGCGTGCTGCTCGAAAACATCGCACCGGAGCGGCGCGAGCAGTTCGCGGCATCGGCGGCGGCGCTCGTCTCTTCGAGCGGCAGCCCGGAAGCCTTGCTCAACGGTCCGCAGATCAATCCGCAAGGCCGCAGCGATGTCGTGCAGGATCAGTCGCAAGTGGACGACCTGCTGGCGAGCCTGGGTTTTTAAGCTCCTGCATCGGCGGCTTTCCCGCCCGCGAATGACGCGGCGCGCACGAAGAGTGCGCGTCGCGTTTTGTCGCGCGCGTCGTAAATTCGTGTGAATGAATCGCACTGTTTCCGGTCCAACTCGCCAAAACGCAAACGGCGCGTGCTGGCGAACGTTCGGACAATTCCGAGGACTTTGGCATACTGACGGTTGAGCGGCACCCTGGCGGTGCGCAAATCGGCGGTCCTTGCGTCACCGGAACGTCATGAGCCGGCCGCTTGCGAGTGCGCCGGCGGCGTCAAACATCATGGACAGCGAATATCAGGAGGCCCAGTGAAGGCACTGAAGCAACCCCGTCTTGGGCATCTGCAAAGACACTTCGTTCTGCTAGCGGGAGCGTTCGGCATCTGCGCCGCAGCACCGGCATTGGCCGCGCTTGGCGGCGATCCGCTCACCGCGCCACCGGGCGCCACGGCGACGAATGCGGTCGTGCGCGCAGCCGTGGCCGCCTCGGGCGCGTCGTCTGCCAGCGCTTCGAGTTATACGGTCCGGTCGACCACGCTTGCGAGCGGCACCATCGTCAACGAGTATTTGTCCACGGAAGGCACGGTGTTCGGCATCGCCTGGCGCGGACCGCGTGTGCCCGACCTGGCCACGCTGCTCGGCAGCTATTTCCCGCAGTATCAGCAAGGCCTGCTCGCGCAACGCGCCGAGCGCGGCGCACGCGGTCAGGTGAGCGTGCAGGATTCGGGTCTCGTCGTGCGCTCGGGCGGACACATGGGTGCATTTGCCGGCAGCGCCTATCTGCCGCAATCCTTGCCCGCCGGCGTATCCGCCAGCGACATTCAGTAAGCGACGGGAGAACCCAGTATGCGTAGAACTACACTCGGCCTCGGCGCTTCCTCTTCTTCGAGCGCACGCAACTGCGTGCGCTGGCTCGGCGCGCTGTTCCTCGCGTTCGCGCTGGCCGCATGCGGCGGTGGCGGCGACGACAACAAATCCAGCTCGAACGGCGGTTCGAACGGCGGCTCATCCGGCGGCTCGGTTGGCGGCGGCGGTTCCACCAGCACGGCGAACGCGCAGCCCGTTGCGGCCAACGGCACCAATGCCGTGCCGATCAGCGTCAACGCGGGTGTGGCGGGCTTCGTCAATATTCCGAACGTGTCGGTGACGGTCTGCGCGCCGGGCACGAACGTATGTCAGACCATCGACAACATTCAGCTCGATACCGCTTCCTACGGCCTGCGTATCCTGAACACGGCGGCGCAGTCGGTACTGGGCAGCCTGCCTGTCACGAGCGCGGGGAACGGCGGTCAGCTCGCCGAATGCGCCGGTTTCGCGGATGGCTACACGTGGGGCACGGTGCGTCAGGCGGATGTGCGTATCGGTACCGAAGTCGCGAGCAACGTGCCGTTGCAGATCATCGGCGATCTGGCTTCGACCTCGGCGCCGTCCGGCATGAACGGCTGCCCGTCCGGCAATGACGAAGCGACGACCGCTGATATCGGCGCGAACGGCATTCTCGGCGTCGGTCCCGCGACCTACGACTGCGGCACGTCCTGCGTGAGTTCCGCGCTCAACGCGACTTACTTCTCCTGCCAGAACGGCACGAACTGCACGGGCACGGCAGTGCCGCTCGCGCAGCAGGTCGTCAACCCGGTCATGCGCTTTCCGACCGACAACAACGGCGTGATCGTGCAGTTGCCGCCCATTCCAGACAACGGCGCGGCGAGTGCCGCCGGCACGCTGGTATTCGGCATTGGCACGCAGAGCAATAACTCGCTTTCGGGCGTCACGAAGTACGGCACGGACCAATTCGGCGATCTGACGGGCTCCTACAAGGGCACGACGTATCAGACCTTCTTCGATACCGGCTCGAACGGCAACTTCTTCCAGGACAGCTTCACGCTCTGTTCGAGCACGAGTTCGTTCTATTGCCCGAGTTCCGAGCAACAGTTGTCGGCCACGATCACCGGCAGCGAGGGCAATACCGCCACCGTGCCGTTCAGTCTCGTAAGCGCGCGCACGTTGACCTCGGGCGGCGGGAAATACGCATTCGACAGTCTCGGCGGTCAGTTGGGCATGACGGGCTTCTTCGACTTCGGCATGCCGTTCTTCTACGGACGGCACGTGTATGTCGGCTACGATCCGCAGGGAAGCTCGCCTTACGTGGCGTTCTGATCGGCCAGTAAGTTCGAAGCAAAAAAATCCGGCAGCGTTGAGCGCGTTGCCGGATTTTTTATTGGCCGTCGCGCGGCTTGCGTGGCGCGCGTTCGAAGATGAAGTCGTAGAGCCAGCGCGGCATGACATGCAGCAGCATGCCCGCAATGCGCATTTGCCATGGAAAGGTCGCGTAGCGCACCTTGCGCGCGATGGCGTCGGCGGTCTTGGCGGCGAAGCGGTCCGCGTCCATGAGAAAGGGCATGGAATAGGGATTGTGCGCCGTCATTTCCGAGCGCACGTAGCCCGGCGCGATGGTCACGACCGCGACGCCTTGTGGCCGCATTTCCACACGCAACGCTTCCAGATACTTCGCCGCCGCCGATTTCGACGCACTGTAGGCGCCCGATCCCGGCAGCCCGCGCACGCCTGCGACGCTCGCGATACCGACGAGCGCGCCGTTTCGCGCCGCCGTCATCGACGCGATGAACGGTTCGAACGTGGCCACCATGCCGAAATAGTTGGTGTCCATGACGGCGCGGAAGGCTTCGAGATCGCCGTGGCCGGTGAGGGCGCCACGGCTTACGCCTGCATTGGCGATCACGATATCGGCGGGACCGTGTTCTTCGATGAAAAGGCGCGCGGCATCGGCAAGCGCGTTCGCGTTGCGCACGTCGGCGGGGTAGATCGAGATGGAGGCTTGCGGATGGCGGGCGGCGAATGCCGCGAGGGAATCGACTCGACGGGCGACGAGGCCGAGTACGGCCCCGCGCTTGACATACTCTTCGGCTAAAGCGAGGCCGATGCCACTCGACGCGCCGGTCAGGAAAACCTTGAGACGAACTGCGTTCATGCCGGCCCGTGTCGATTACATCTTCTTGTCGCGAACTTGCTGAACGAGAAAGTCCATCACGTCGGTCGTGCCTTGCAGACTGTTGGTCGCGGCCGGACCCGTGACGTACTTGCCCTGCACGATGACGGTAGGCACGCCGTCGATCTTGTAGTCCTGCAGCAACTTGGCGTCGCGCTTGATGTCGCTTTGCGTCGAGAACGAGTTATACGCGTCCATGTACTTCTTCTTGTCGATGCCCTGCGTCGCAAGGAAGGTCGCCTGCGCCTCGGGCGTCAGCAGATAGTTCTTCTTCACGTGGATCTCGTTGAACACGGCCGGCGTGACCTTCTCCGCGACGCCCAGCGCGACGAGCGCGTGATACATCTTCGAGTGCGGGATGAAGTCGTCGCGGAAGGCAACCGGCACGCGCTTGAACACGACGTCCGGTCCTTGCTTCTTTTCCCACGTCTCGATGTACGGCTCGAATTCGTTGCAATGCGGGCAGCCGTACCAGAAGAATTCGATGACTTCGACCTTGCCCGCGGGCGCGCCGACCGGTTGAGGCGCCGAAAGCACCGTATAGTCCTTGCCCGAAACGGGCGCCGCCGATGCGACATTGGCCGCACTCAGCGAAAGAGCCGCGATGCCGAAAGAAAGAGCGAGGGCGCTAAGCAGTTTTTTCATGATTTGAGAGGAAGCACAGAAGGTCCATAAGTGGGACATACGACGCTTAAGCCGAGCTTAAAGTCGGCCCGCATCGCGTTGATTACGACGCGGGCCACGCCCGTCATTGCTTCGAGAACCGGATGACGGCGGTATCGACGCCTGCATCGGACAGACGCTGGCGTGCCGTGTTCATGTCCTCGAACTTCGCGAACGGGCCGACGCGCACGCGATAGTACGTCACGCCGCCCGCGTCGCGCTGCGTCACCTTCGATTCGAAACCCTGGAAGCCGAGCCGCGCGCGCTGCTGTTCCGCGTCGGCCTGAGTCTTGTACGCGCCGACCTGCAGGAAGTAACCCGTGTTGACGTCGCCAGGAGCGGGCGGCGTGGTTTTGGCCGTGCCCGTCGTCGAGCTCGGCTTGGGCGTGGCGGCGGCGGAACTCGTCGCGTTGTCGGGCGTCTTCGGATTCGCGGCGTTGCCGTTCCTCGGCGTGGACGCGGCCGAACCGGAAGGCGGCACTTCGACGATCTGCGGTTCGTCCAGCATGCCCGACGATTGCGTCTGATTGGTGCTCTGGCCCGGCGCGGTATTAGGTGGCGTGGGTTGCGCGGCTTGCGGCACGGCCTGCCCAGGCGTCTTGCCTTGCAGCGGACGGTTCGGATCGTAAGGCTGCGCGGCGGGCGCGGAACTGGTGTCGGAGGGCGGCGGCGCAACCTTCGCCACGAACGGCGTGGGCGCGCGGGTGATATATAGCGCGACGATCACGGCGATCGCGAGCCCGACGATCAGGCCCAGCACGATGCCGAGAAAAGTACCCCCGGTTTGCTTCGACTGCGACTGCTTCGACGTGCGACGTGGTTTTGCCATCGTATGAATCACCTGCAAAAAGTCTTCGAGTTGGCCGACGATTATAACGGTGGCTTAAAGCCAAGTCCGCGCCAGGCAGCCGTCCGCGCGCGTCGAAAGTCGTGTTTTCGGCGCGACGGACGTCTTCTGACCATTACATCTTTTCGGGAGCCGACACGCCGATGGTCGCGAGACCGTTGGCGAGCACCTGACGCGTCGCGGCAAGCAGCGCGATGCGCGCGTCGCGTTCCTTTTGTTCGTCCACGAGCACGCGCTCCGCATTGTAGAACGAGTGAAATTCGCCAGCGAGGTCGCGCAAATAGAAAGCGACGGCATGCGGCGCCAGTTCTTCGGCGGCGTGCGCGAGCATTTCCGGATACTCGGCGAGCTTGTTGAGCAACGCCATGGCGCGCGGGCTCGACAGCGGCTCGAGATCGGCGTGCGCGGCTTGGGCCAGATCGCCGCCGTAGCGCTCCTTCCAGTCGTTGAGAATCGTGCTGATGCGCGCGTGGGCGTACTGCACGTAATAGACCGGATTTTCGTCGTTCTGCTTGAGCGCGAGGTCGATATCGAAGACGAATTCGGTATCTGCCTTGCGCGAAATGAGGAAAAAGCGCACGGCGTCGCGGCCGCGGCGGATGGTGTCTTCGTCCAGTTGATCGGGCGCGGCTTCGTTGCCGGGCGTCATGCCGCCCGACCATTCGATCAGATCGCGCACGGTCACGTAGCTTCCGGCGCGCTTGCTGATCTTGACTTCCTGGCCGTCGCGCATGACGGTGACCATCTTGTGCAGCACGTAGTCGGGGTAGCCTTTCGGAATACCGATGCCGAGCCCTTGCAGCCCAGCGCGAACCCGCGCGATGGTGCCGTGGTGGTCCGAGCCCTGCACGTTGATGACCTTGGTGAAGCCGCGCTGCCACTTGGCGACGTGATACGCCACGTCCGGCACGAAGTAGGTGTAGGTGCCGTCGGTCTTGCGCATGACGCGGTCTTTGTCGTCGCCGTCGTCGGTGGTGCGCAGCCACAATGCGCCCTCTTGCTCATAGGTCTTGCCGGCAGCCACGAGCGCCTCGACGGTCTGCTCGACGCGTCCTTCCTTGTACAGCGACGACTCCAGATAGAACTGATCGAACTTCACGCCGAACGCGGTCAGATCCATGTCCTGCTCGTGACGCAGATAAGCGACCGCGAAGCTGCGGATGGCTTCGAGATTCTCGACATCGCCCACGCCCTTGACCGGCTCGCCATCTTTCGCCGCGACGGTTGCGCCCGCCAGGTAATCACGCGCGATATCGGCAATGTACTCGCCGTTGTAGGCCGCTTCCGGCCACTCGGCGTCGCCTGGCTTGAAGCCGCGCGCACGCGCTTGCGTCGAGATGGCGAGGTTGCCGATCTGCACGCCCGCGTCGTTGTAATAGAACTCGCGATGCACCGCGTAACCTTGCGTGCCGAGCAAGTTCGAGAGCGCGTCACCAAGCGCGGCCTGACGGCCATGACCGACGTGCAGCGGTCCGGTTGGGTTCGCGGAGACGAATTCGATCAACACTTGCTTGCCTGCATCGCGCTGCGAGTCGCCGTATGCGGCGCCTTCGGACAGCACTGCCGGGATCACGGCTTGCTTCGCCGTTGCCGCGAGTCGCAGATTGATGAAGCCCGGTCCCGCGACTTCCGCGCCTTCCACGAGCCCCTTGGCTGCTGCGTTGCCGAGTAGCGCATCGACGATTTGTTGCGCAAGCTGACGCGGATTGGCGCGCAGTGGCTTGGCGAGTTGCATCGCCACGTTCGAGGCGACATCGCCATGCGCCGCGACCTTCGGTCGTTCGAGCACGATGGTCGGCGCGACGAAGGCCGCTTCAGTCGCGCCCTGCGTGGCTTGCGCGACCTGCTTGACCGCGTCGGTGAGGAGCGTTTCTAGGGTTTCTTTGTGTGCGGGCAGCATGCTGAAAATGATCCAGTGGAGCGAGTCCGATGTGGTGTGGCGTAGGCGAGGGCGGTGCGCGCGGATGCGCGACGCGATGCTGGTCCGGCCGTAAGAGGCCTCGACAGGCCGCGGGAATCAAACTACGCGTAAAGCGGGATTTTAGCAGGTGCTAATATGTCGAATCAGGGTGCATACCGGGCAGTCGGCGCGACTCGCGGCAACATCGTGCAGCTTTCAAAGCTGCATATCAACATAAAGAAAAGGACCTAACCATGCTGATCACTTTCAAAACCAGCGCGGCTCCGGACGTCATGATGCTGCAAAACCTCGCCGAGTATCTGCTTGGCATCATTGGTAAACAGCTGAACGAACGGGGCGTCATCACTCACGACGAACTGCCCGCGGCTATCGAAAAACTCGAAGCCGCCGTGTCGACCGACAAGAAAGAGCGCGCCGAGCACGACGGCCACTTCCACGAAGGTGAGGACGGTCACGAACCGCACGAGATTCCTATCGGGCTGGCGCAACGCGCTTATCCGTTTCTCGACATGCTGCGTCTTGCGCAGAAAGAGCATACGGACATTCTCTGGGGCGTCTGAACGTTCGTTTGCATTGGCGAATAAAAAAACCCGCATCGGCGACGATGCGGGTTTTTACTTTGCAGCGGACATAACGTCAGACGGCTGAGTCGCGATGCTGCCGCTTACTGCGACTGACCGCCTTCCGCCGGAGCAGGTTTGGCGGACGCTCTCGGCTTCTTGGGCTTCTTCGGCTTCTTCTTGTGCTCGGTAACGGGCGGCGAGTACGAAGACGCCGTGGTGGTGCTGGCCTGCGCGAACGCAGCCGAACTCGATGCTGCAAGTACGGCTGCCGCAAGCGCTACGGTTACGGCGGACGTCATCTTCTTCATGCGACTTTCTCCGTGACGAAAAGAAATGCGCGGCCGTCGTGGTGACGACCTATCGCGGCTACAAGTCTACGGAAATCAAAATTTTCCCGCCGATAGCGTGCATTTTTTTCGTTATCACAGATTGCATATGTTGTTTTGCAGCATTAGCGCTGCGGCGCGAGGGCGCGTTCCGCATCCGCGTTCGAGATCGCCATGCGTTCGGCGAAACTCGCAAGTTGGTCGTCGCCGATCTTGCCCACCGAAAAATACGTGCTCTCCGGGTGCGCGAGATAGAAACCCGACACGCTCGCGGCCGGCAACATGGCAAGCGACTCCGTCACGCTCATGCCGATTTCGCCTGCCTGAAGTACTTCGAACATATCGCGCTTGACGAGGTGATCCGGGCACGCCGGATAACCCGGCGCCGGGCGAATGCCGGCGTACTTTTCCGCGATCAGCGATTCGTTGTCCAGCGTTTCGTTCGCCGCATAGCCCCACAGATCGCGACGCACGCGCGCGTGCAGTGCTTCGGCGAATGCTTCTGCGAAACGGTCGGCCAGCGCCTTCAGCATGATTGCGCTGTAGTCGTCGTGATCGGCTTCGAACTGCTTTTCCTTCTTGTCGACGCCAAGGCCCGCCGTCACCGCGAACATGCCGATGTAGTCGGCCACGCCGGAATCTTTCGGCGCGATGAAGTCGGCAAGCGAGCGGTTCGGCCGCTGCACGCCATCGACAATCGGACGCACGCTTTGTTGACGCAGATTGCGCCATGTCATTGCGACCTGCGAGCGTGAGTCGTCCGTGTAGATTTCGATGTCGTCGTCGTTCACGGTGTTCGCGGGCAGCAGCATGACCACGCCGTTCGCCTGAAGCCAGCGGCCCTGGATGATGCGCGAGAGCATGGACTTGCCGTCCGAGAACACGCGCCGCGCCGATTCGCCGACGATTTCATCGTTGAGAATCGCGGGGTAGGGGCCCGCGAGATCCCATGTCTGAAAGAACGGCGCCCAGTCGATATAAGTCGCCAACTCGGCTAGATCGTAATTCTTGAACACGCGCCGCCCGATGAAGCCCGGCTTCTTCGGCCGATACGCGCTCCAGTCGATCTTCGTCTTGTTGGCCCGCGCCTGGTCGTAAGTGACCATGGGCAGCGCCTTCTTGTTCGCGTGTTGCGTGCGGATGCGGTCGTAGTCGGTCTTCAGGTCGTCGAGATACTTGGCCGCACCCTCGTCCGACAGCAGGCTCGACGCCACCGAGACCGAACGCGACGCATCCGGCACATACACCACCGGCCCTTCGTAATGCGGCGCGATCTTCACGGCTGTGTGCACGCGCGAAGTCGTCGCGCCGCCGATCAGAAGCGGCGTCTGCTTGCCACGGAAGTAGTCGTCGCGCTGCATTTCGGACGCGACGTACGCCATCTCCTCGAGACTCGGCGTAATGAGTCCCGAGAGCCCGATGATATCCGCGCCTTCTTCCTTCGCCTTTTGCAGGATGGTCGCGCAGGGCACCATCACGCCCATGTTGACCACTTCGAAGTTGTTGCACTGGAGCACGACCGAGACGATGTTCTTGCCGATGTCGTGCACGTCGCCCTTCACGGTCGCGATGACGATCTTGCCCTTCGGCCGCACGTCGGCGCCTGCATCGGCGAGACGCTTCTTTTCTTCTTCGATGAACGGAATTAGATGCGCAACCGCCTGCTTCATCACGCGAGCGGACTTGACCACTTGCGGCAGGAACATCTTGCCCGCGCCGAACAGGTCGCCGACGACATTCATGCCGTCCATGAGCGGCCCTTCGATCACGTTGATCGGCCGGCCGCCTGCCTTCTCGATCTTCGCGCGCACTTCTTCCGTATCTTCGACGATGAAGTTCGTGATGCCGTGCACGAGCGCATGCGACAGACGCGCTTCGACCGGCTGATTACGCCATTCGAGGTTCTCCTCCTTTTTTGCCGCGCCGGTCTTGAACTTGTCGGCGACTTCGAGCAGACGGTCGGTGCCGTCGTCGCGACGATTGAGCACGACGTCTTCCACGCGTTCGCGCAACTCGGCGTCGAGATCGGCATAAACGCCGAGCTGGCCCGCGTTGACGATGCCCATGTCCATGCCCGCCTGAATGGCGTGGTAGAGGAACACGGTATGGATGGCTTCGCGCACGGGGTCGTTGCCGCGAAACGAGAACGACACGTTCGACACGCCGCCGCTCACCTTGGCGTGCGGCAGATTTTGTTTGATCCAGCGCGTGGCGTTGATGAAATCGACCGCGTAGTTGTTGTGCTCTTCGATGCCCGTCGCGATAGCGAAGATGTTCGGATCGAAGATGATGTCCTCGGGCTCGAAGCCCACTTCGTTCACGAGGATGTCGTAGGAGCGCTTGCAGATTTGCGTCTTGCGCTCGAAGGTATCGGCCTGCCCTTGCTCGTCGAAGGCCATGACCACGGATGCCGCGCCGTAGCGACGGATCAGGTTCGCGTGATGACGGAACGCGTCCTCGCCTTCCTTGAGCGAGATCGAGTTGACGATAGCCTTGCCTTGCACGCATTTGAGACCGGCTTCGATCACCTCGAACTTCGACGAGTCGATCATGATCGGCACACGCGCGATATCCGGCTCCGAGGCGATCAGATTCAGAAAGCGCACCATGGCGGCTTTCGAATCGAGCATGGCCTCGTCCATGTTGATGTCGATGACCTGCGCGCCGTTCTCGACCTGCTGACGCGCGACGGCGAGCGCTTCATCGAACTGGCCGTTGAGGATCATGCGCGCGAACGCCTTCGAGCCGGTCACGTTCGTGCGCTCGCCGACGTTGATGAAGAGCGAGCTGTCGGTGACGTTGAACGGCTCGAGGCCGGAAAGGCGCATGGTGTGGTCGGTCATGGTGTCTTTTATCTTGTCGTCGGTCGATGTCGGTATCGTCGTCAAGCAGCGTCGCGATACTGCGAAGGAAACGCGCGCGGCTTCACCTCGGCAAGCGCCTTCGCGATCTCCGCAATGTGCTCCGGCGTCGTCCCGCAGCAACCGCCCGCAAGGTTCACGAGCCCCGCCTGCGCAAACTCCTTCAGCAAGCCCGAGGTCACATCCGGCGTCTCGTCGAAGCCCGTATCGCTCATCGGATTCGGCAGGCCCGCGTTCGGATAGCACGAAACGTAGGTATCGCAGAGCTTCGCCAATTCGGCGATATACGGACGCATCAGCGCCGCGCCCAGTGCGCAGTTGAGGCCGAAAGTCAGCGGCTTCGCATGACGCAGCGAGTTCCAGAAGGCTTCGACCGTCTGTCCCGACAAGATGCGGCCCGACGCATCCGTTACCGTGCCCGAGATCATGATCGGCAGGAGTTCGCCCGTGTCCTCGAACAGCTCGTCGAGCGCGAAGAGCGCGGCTTTCGCGTTCAAGGTGTCGAAGATGGTCTCGACAAGGAACAGATCGCAGCCCGCGTCGAGCAACGCCTTCGCCTGATCGTAATAAGCCTCGCGCAATTCGTCGAAGGTCACGTTGCGCGCGCCGGGATCGTTCACGTCGGGCGAGATGCTTGCGGTCTTGGGCGTCGGTCCGATCGCGCCCGCCACGAAGCGTGGCTTGTCGGGCGTGGAGAAGGCATCGCAGGCGGCACGCGCGAGCTTTGCCGACTCGACGTTCATCTCGATAGCCAGGTCTTCCATGCCGTAGTCGGCCTGCGCCACGCGTGTCGCGCCAAACGTATTCGTCTCGATGATGTCCGCGCCCGCCGCCAGATACTTGTCGTGAATCTCGCGGATGATCTGCGGCTGCGTGATCGAAAGCAGTTCGTTGTTGCCCTTGATGTCGCGTGCGTAGTCCTTGAAGCGCTCGCCACGGTACGCGGCTTCGTCGAGCTTGTAGCGCTGGATCATCGTGCCCATCGCGCCATCCAGGATGAGGATGCGTTTCTGCAAGAGCGCGGGGAGCGCGGCGCCGCGCGTGTAGACGCGCGAAGGAGCTTTGGATATGGCGTTCTGGTTCATGACGGACGGGCCCTGCACCAATGTGAAATAGTCTGCATTGTAGCCGCAGCGCGGCTCGATCGCCGTGTGCGGGAGCGCTCGCGGACATGGCGCCGATGCAAAAAAAGAACCCCGCCTGGTTGCCCGGACGGGGTCTTTCGTGTCGCATGCTGCCGTGATCACCGCTGCTGGAGCGGGCGCGACGCGGCACTCAACCGCGCGCGCAGTCGAGTTTCAGTGGAGCACCACCGGCTGATTCATCAAGATATCGAACTGACCGAGGAATTCATCGACGTCTTCGAGCGACGGTTCTTCTTCGATCAGTTTCTGCACGTGCTCGCGAAACTTGGCGGCAAGCGCACCGTCGATGAAGATTTCCCGCTGCGTATTTTTGTCGACGATCTCATAGCCGCCCGACATCATCGCAAGATGATTGTCCTGCGGCGGGAACTCAACGACGCAATAGTTAGGGCTGTTGTAGATCATTTGCATGGCGACACTCCTTATTCCTGTTGCTCCTGGCAATCCTGCACCGTAATTGGAGCGCTCGGGTGGGAATTCAAGGGGTGGCCTCGACGTGATGCCGGTTTATCGAGGCTTTCTTGTGAAGCTTTTGACGCGAAAAGCTTATGACGCGGACGTGCGCAAGAAGTCATTCAACAATGCGCAAAACCGTTGCGACTCCTCGACCGGGCTTAGGTGCGCTGCGTTGAGTAGTTCGAATCGCGCGCCTGGTACGGTATCGGCAATCACCTGAGATGCAGCATGTGGCGTGCCACTGTCGTGCTCGCCGGCAATTATCAGCGTATGTTTGTCGATGGCTGCGAGCTTGTCCCCAACGTTGAAACGGCTGACTGCTTCGGCCGCGCGGGCGAAACCTTCGACGGGCGTTTGCGCAATCGTTTCGCCAATTTGCTCGACCGCTTCCGGATGCGCCTTGCGAAATTGCGGCGTTAGCCAGCGTTCGAGCGTTGCATCCACCATACTCGCTACGCCGTTTTCGCGCACGGAAGCTGCCCGCTGACGAAAGGTAGGCTGCGCTTCTTCCGGAATAAACGCCGGCGCACCGACGACCGTCAGCGAATCCACTTTATCCGCATGGTTGATCGCAAACGTCTGCGCGACCATGCCGCCAATGGATAAGCCCACAAGGTGCGTGGTCTTTGCGCCGAGCTCGTCGAGCAATTCGGCCAGGTCATCGGCGAGGTCCCTGATACTGAACGCGTCCTGCGATACCGCAGTCCTTCCATGTCCGCGCAGGTCATAACGCAACACGTTGTAGCCATGACGGAAGTATCCCGCCATCTGGTCCCACACCGAGAGATCGCCTCCAAGTTGGTGGATGAAGGTGAGCGTCGGGCCGCCGCCTTCGTTGTCGAGAACATACCGTGTGTCGATGCCATTGATCGTCAACTGCATATCGGCTCCGTGGAGAATGCGGTTTGCGCTGCTGTCTCCGTTTTTCGTGCGCGCGGCGGTGTCAGTTCGAGGTCCGGGCCACTGCATTGCCGTGACGCGGATTCTTCATACGCATCCGGCGTGCCTGAATCGTCGTCTTAGCGCGCTTCGGGAGCTATTCCCAACTTGTCCGCCCACAGCATTTCGATCTGCATGCCATTCGGTTCGGTTTGCAGAATACGCACAGGCAGCCAGCCGAGCGCGGGCGCGAGCCAGATGTCGAGCTTGCGTTTGTCCCCTTCGCGGCGCGGCAGGCGCGTGAAGTGGCGCGCTGTGGTGAATCCGCCGCGCGACTGCACGTTTTCGTCGCCGACGGTTTCGAGTGCCCAAACTTCGTTGCTGTCGTTATCGGCGACGCTGAACTGGCGCGTCACGCCCGGCTTGTATTGATCGGGCGATCCGCGCACCAGACTGGACAATTGCATGACCACGCTGAAGCGGTCCTGCGCACCATCGGCGAGCGGCTGGCTATTGGGCGTACGCGTATAGACGATCTGTCTGGTCTCGCGATTGAACACGGCGATATCGGCGGCGCGGCGGCCGCGTTGTTCGGAATACTGGTCCGGCGCGATGCCGAAGGTATCGATGTGACCTTTGCTCGAATAGACGTATGGACCGACGAAGGGCAGCGGAATGGAAACGACCATCTCGTAATGCTGTCCATCGTTCGTCCAGTGAATGGTGCCGGTCTGATTCATAACGCCGTTCACGAGCGTGTCGTAACGAAGCTCGCCGGATGGCGGCACGCTGAATTTGTCGCCGGATGCGACGGCTGGCTGCGATGCAGGCACGGCAGCTTGCGCGGATGCAGAAGCGGCAGAAGCGGCAGAAGCGGCAGAAGCGGCTGCAATCGCGGCGGCTTGTGCTTGGGCGGTGTCGTCATCGGCAACGATTGGGGTGACAGGCGGCGCGGGCGTTGTTGACGGTGTGGGCGTTGGCGCCGGTGCGGCTGGCTTCGGTTGGGGTGTGGGCTTCGGTGGTTCGACAGCCTTCGTCGGTGCAGGTTTGACGGGCGTCTGTGCAGGCGTGGGAGGCTGTGGCGCAGGCGGCGCAACCGGTTTCTGTGTCAACAGTTCGACCTGCACGGGTGGGTTTTCCGGCGGCGGATTAACCGGCTGTTGCGCACGGCCAACCCAGCGCATCGCGCCCAAGTGCAGACACACGACGATGAGAATGACTAGCGCCCAGCGGCCCCAGCGGCGCGGCGGGTTTTCGGCATCGGATGGCTCGCCGGATGCGAAAGCAGTACTTCGACGGCGAAACGGGAAAAGTGGCATTGAACGAAGCGACGGAAAGGCGCGTGTTACGGAACACAAGGAACGTTTTCGACACATTTGAACGAAACGATGTTCCTTGAATGCGCCTCGCACGCGAAGCTTTTACAAAACGCGTCAAAGCGAGCGCTCGTCTTCCGCATAACCCAGCTCATACGACAAACCGCGCGCGCACTCGCGCAGCGCGGAATCGATTTCACCGCCCCAGCGCGTGTCGAACGCGCCTTCGTGACCCAGTGCGATCAAACCCAGTGCGAGTTCGCCCGTCGAATCGAAAACCGGCGTGCAGAATGCATGAATCGATGGCAACAGCATGCCTTCCACGCGCGCCGCGCCCTGTTCGCGCACATCGGCAAGAAGCGGCTCGACATCCGCGAGCGTTTTCTTCGTGGTGGCGAGTTCACGCGCGAGCATCGCCTGCGTCTTGCTGCGCGGCAGGTAAGCCGCGAACAGCAGACCAGTTGCCGACGAAAGCAGCGGCATGACATCGCCGAGCTTGAGCGATGCCTTCGCCGGATAGCTCGATTCCATCCAGTGCACGACGGTCGGCCCCTGATTGCCCCACACGGCGATGCCGACCGTCTGATCCAGCCTGTCGCGCAATTGCGCAAGCGCCAGACGCGCGAGCTTCACGCCATCGACGCGTGCAAGGCGTGCCAGTCCCATCTGCAAGGCGAAGCCGCCGAGCTCGTAGCGCCCCGACAAAGGATCTTGCGATGCCAGCCCAAGCCGCACGAAGCTCACCAGATAGCGATGCGCCTTCGCCGGGCTCATGCCGGCCCGCTGCGCAAGATCGCGCAACATCATGGCACGCGGTTCGTTGGTGAGCACGTCGAGCAGACGAAAGCCGACTTCGATCGATTGAATGCCCGAGCGGGTTTTTTCAGAAGCGGTGTCGACGAGGTCGTCGTCCTGGGTTTCATCCATCTGGAGCGCGTAAAAGGGCTTATGCCGAATGGCCGACTCATCGACCGGCGATTCACCATCGTAAAATAGATTTTCCTTAACGTCATCACGGCTTACCCTTCGCTCTATGAAACTCGCCACGCTGAAAGACGGCACGCGCGACGGCCAACTCGTCGTCGTCTCGCGCGACTTGCGCACCGCGGCCATCGCCGATGGAATCGTCTCGACGCTGCAACGCGCGCTCGACGACTGGGCCTTCTATGCGCCGCAACTCATGGACGTCTACGAAGCGCTGAATCAATCGCGCGCACGCAATAGCTTCACGTTCGATCCCAAAGCCTGCATGGCGCCGCTGCCGCGCGCCTTCCAGTGGGCGGACGGCTCGGCCTACGTGAATCACGTCGAACTCGTGCGGCGCGCGCGCGGCGCGGAAATGCCGCCCGAGTTCTGGACCGATCCGTTGATGTATCAGGGCGGTAGCGACGATTTCATCGGGCCGACGGACGATATCGTGTGCGCGTCCGAATCGTTCGGCATCGACTTCGAAGCGGAAGTGGCGGTCATCACGTCGGATGTCCCGATGGCGCCCACGCCCGATGAAGCGTTGAAGAGCGTGCGCTTGCTGATGCTCGTCAACGATGTGTCGTTGCGCAATCTGATTCCGCCCGAACTGGCGAAAGGCTTCGGCTTCTTTCAGAGCAAGCCCGCAAGCGCGTTCGCGCCCGTGGCCGTCACGCCCGACGAACTCGGCGACGCCTGGAGCGAAGGCCGCGTGCATCGCCCGATGATCGTGCACTGGAACGGCAAGAAAGTCGGTCAGCCGGAATGCGGCGTCGACATGGTCTTCCACTTCGGCCAGTTGATCGCGCACGCGGCAAAGACGCGCAACCTGCGCGCGGGGTCCATCGTCGGCTCGGGCACCATCTCCAACAAGGACGCGCAGCGCGGCTACTGCTGTATCGCGGAGAAGCGCTGCCTCGAAATCATCGAGCACGGCGCGGCAGAGACGGAGTTCATGAAGTTCGGCGACAGCGTGAAGATCGAGATGTTCGACGAGCGCGGCAAGTCCATTTTCGGCGCGATCGATCAGGCCGTGACGCAACTGGAGCACTAAGGCACCGAGCGCGCGGCGGGGTTTAGCCCGATGCGTCGCGAGCCTTTGCCCTCTTACACTTGCCGGGCGCTGCGGCGTGAATGAAGTTCGAACTAAAGCGCGAATAAAACAACAAGGAGACGTTCCATGCGCAAAGGCAAGTGGAGGATGGCGGCGGCGCTGGCATTCGCCTCGGTGTTTATGACGACCGGGGCCATCGCGCAGACGCCGCACGTGAAGATCGGTCTCGTGCTCTCGCTGACGGGGCCGGCTGCATCGCTCGGCATTCCGGCTCGCGAAACCGTCGCGCTTCTGCCCAAGGAAATGGGCGGCCGAGCGGTCGACTACATCGTGCTCGACGACGCATCCGACACCACGCAAGCGGTGCAGACCACGAAGAAGCTGATCAGCGAAGATCAGGTCGACGCGATCATCGGTTCGTCGATCACGCCGAACTCGCTCGCCATGATCGATGTCGTGTCGCAAGGTCAGACGCCCATGATCTCGCTCGCTTCGTCGGCAAAGATCATCGAGCCCGTGGACGATAAACGGCGCTGGGTCTTCAAGACGCCGCAGACCGACGCGATGATGGCATCGGCCATTGCGGAACACGCGAGCAATCACGGCGTGAAGACGATTGCGTTCATCGGCCAGGCAGACGCGCTCGGCGAAACCTTCTACGCGGAAGTCGCGAAGTTCGCGCAGATCCACAAGATCGAAGTCGTGGCCAACGAGCGGTTCAATCGCACCGACCCGAGCGTGACCGGCCAGATTCTCAAGATTCTTGCGGCGAAGCCTGATGCCGTGGTCGTCGGCGCGGCCGGCACGCCTGCCGCCTTGCCACCCAAGACGCTCGCGCAGCGCGGCTTCAAGGGCAAGGTCTATCACAACCACGGCGTGGGTAATCGCGATTTCCTGCGCGTGTGCGGCACGGACTGCAACGGCACCTTTCTGCCTGCGAGCCCGGTGCTTGTCGCCGCCCAGTTGCCTGACGATCATCCGGCGAAGCGCCTCGCGCTCGACTACATCAAGCTGTATGAAACGAAGCAGGGCGCGGGCTCGGTCTCCGCGTTCGGCTCGTATGCGTGGGATGCGGGCATGCTGCTCGATCGCGCCGTGCCCATCGCGTTGAAAGCGGGCGCGCCCGGCACGCCCGCGTTTCGCGCCGCGCTGCGCGACGCGCTCGAAAGCACGAAGCAGTTCGCCGATACCAACGGGCAGGTCAACATGACGCCCAACGATCACATCGGTCTCGATCAACGCGCGCGCGTGATGGTCGAGATTCGCGACGGCAATTGGATCTATCAGCCGCGCTGAACGCAACCTAACATCGACATGACCGACCTTGCCCTGTACTCGAATTACCGCTCGCTCGAACTGCGCCGCCATGCGGATGGCGTGCTCGAAGTCGTGATGCCCGGCGCGGGCGCGAACAAAAGCGGCCTCTCTACCGCCGATGCCAACATGCATCGCGAACTCGCGGAAATCTGGCGCGATATCGACCGCGATCCCGACACGCGCGTCGCGCTGATTCGCGGCGAAGGCAAGGGCTTTTCGGCGGGCGGCGATCTCGGGCTCGTCGAGGAAATGGCCAACGACTTCGACGTGCGCGCCCGCGTGTGGCGCGAGGCGCGCGATCTCGTGTACAACGTGATCAACTGCAGCAAGCCTATCGTTTCCGCCATGCATGGTCCGGCCGTCGGCGCGGGACTCGTCGCGGGTTTGCTCGCGGATATTTCGATCGCATCGAAGACGGCGCGCATCATCGACGGCCATACGCGCCTGGGCGTTGCAGCGGGCGATCACGCGGCCATCGTCTGGCCGCTGCTGTGCGGCATGGCCAAGGCCAAGTACTATCTGTTGCTATGCGAGCCGGTGAGCGGCGAGGAAGCGGAACGCATCGGGCTCGTGTCGCTCGCGGTCGAGGAAAGCGACTTGATGCCGAAGGCGCTCGAAGTCGCGAACCGTCTCGCGCATGGCTCGCAGACCGCGATCCGCTGGACCAAGTACGCGCTGAACAACTGGCTGCGCTCGGCGGGACCCACATTCGATACGTCCCTCGCGCTCGAATTCATGGGTTTTGCAGGACCAGACGTGCACGAAGGCATGCGCTCGTTGCGAGAGCGTCGCGCGCCGGACTTCCCCGGCGGCGCGCCGTTCTGAATCGGAGCACCCGAACACCTTGCTGAGGAGAGAACAATGACCGACAACGCCGGCGGCAACTCGCCATTCACGATGCCCGGTTTTCCCGGATTCGGCCAGGCCGACATGATGGGCAAGATGTGGGAGCTGATGCGCCTGAATCCGTTCGCCGCCGCGATGCAGGGCGGCGGTCAGGGCATGGGTCCGTCGCTTTCGGCGATGTCCGACATGATGGCGCCGCTCACCAACATCGAGGAACTCGACAAGCGCGTGACCGACATGCGCGCGGTCGAGCAGTGGCTGAAGCTCAACCTCAGCATGCTGCAATCGGCGATTCAGGCGCTAGAGGTGCAGCGGGCGACACTCGCCACGTTGCGTGCGTTCGGCGCGTACGCGCAGACGTCGATGGAAGGCAAGCAAGCGCCTGCCGAGAAGCCGAAGTCTGCAGCCGGCTGGCCGATGACCGGCGCGGCGAAGGAAACGCCTCCGCCACAAGCGGCGGCGCAACCGGCGGCGTCGAGCGAGGAGTCGGAAGAAGCCAATGCGGATGCCGCGCTGCCGCCCGGGTTCGACCCGAGCGGCTGGTGGAACGTGCTGCAATCGCAGTTCAACCAACTGGCGCATCTCGCCATGATGCAGCCCGGCATGACGGGCGCGCCGGGTGTACAGCCGGAATCCGGTGACGCCGCGGCGTCCTCGACATCCGACTCCGATAACGGCGACAAGGCGTCCGATACCGCCGCGAAGAAAGCGCCCGCAAGGAAAGCCGCGCCGCGCAAGAAAGCAGAGTAGTCGAGCTAGCTGCCGGGGGCACACACATTCCTCCGGCTTATTTTTGCTTTCGGGCAAGTTCCTCGTATGCTCTGCCCGATTCCACTTTTAACGCTCGGCGTGCGTCCAAACGCCAACCCACTCCGTATATCCAATAGCGCAACAGTCCGCCCGGACGTATCGCGGGCGGTTCGTTGTATGGCAATCGTTCGTTCCCCGCAATCGCAACGCCGCTGATCAGACTAGTTTTTGTCTATGATTGGATGGTTGTTCGGAAGGTTTTGTCCAACCGCGTTGCCGGGAACGCCCTGTGCGAGTGTACGTGTGTTCGCTTTCAATCCGAATTGTCCATGACAAATCAATCTGAGCAAGAATTCGAACGGGTGCCCGACGGGACGGCGTCATCCGAAAGATCGTCCTACAGCCATTCGGCTGAATTCGCGGTATCCGGCGTTGGTATTGGTGCAATCGCGCAGGAAATAGGTCTGACAAAAGACACCTTGCGCGTTTGGGAGCGCCGCTACGGCTTTCCGCAACCCATGCGTTCAGCCGGCGGCGAACGCCTGTATCCGCAAGAGCAGGTGTCCAAGCTGCGGCTCGTCAAACGTCTGCTGGATGCGGGGCATCGGCCGAGCAAGGTTCTCGTGCAGCCAGTCGAAGCACTGCAGGAACTGGCGCAGTCGTCGGGTGTGGGACAGGATGCGCCGGACGTCGAACTGGATCACATGGTTTCGCTGCTGCGTTCGGGTGCCTACGACGAGTTCCGCTTTCTGCTCCTGAAGCGCGCGACCCGCGACGGTTTGGAACGTTTCGTCGTGGACGTGGCGGCGCCGCTCGCGGCGCGCGTCGGCAATGCGTGGGCGGCGGGTACGCTGCAGGTGTACCACGAGCATCTCTTTAGCGAGGCGATTCAAAGCACTCTGCGTTCCCTGATTCGACCGCTCTCCGATGCGCTGCGCGGACGTGGCGGACGGCCGCGCGTGCTGCTCACCACTTTGTCGGGCGAAGGTCACGGGCTTGGCATTCTGATGGCGGAGGCCATGTTTACTCTGTCTGAATGCGACTGCATGCAGCTCGGCCTGCAGACACCGCTCACCGATATCGTCGAAGCGGTGAAGATGCATGACATCGATATCGTGGCGCTGTCGTTTTCGGCCGTGCTTCCGGCGCAGTCCATCGCCAATGGCGTAACGGACCTGCGCAACATGCTTCCACCACACGTGCGCATTTGGGTCGGCGGTAGCAGTCCTGCATTGCGTCGCAAGTTTCAGGAAGGCGTCGACCACCTCCCTGGACTTGGACCTATCGACGAAACAGTGGCCGAGTGGCGTCAATCCGCCGTGCTATGATCGGCGAACGCCGCTGACGCAGGGCTCGGCGCAATTGCGGCGAGCCTCGACCATGTCACATGACAGTCGGCAGCGGCAGGCATCATCGGCGGAACAACGCCTCGGGCAGCACACGCGGCTGCCGATCGAACATACCTCAGGCACAGGACTCGCTCCTCACCCACGGTAGAAAAGACGCTGACAACGCAACATTGCACGTAAGTGCAGTGTTTACGCGGAGCGCAACGCGTACCGCGCGCCATTATCTGGCGCTTCATTGTCGGTTTTCGTCTTTGGCCGTCGCAATCCCGCGTAAAATTGAAAGCTTGGCTGCTTGCGTGCAGCAATTCGCGCCGCACGCTCGTGCCGAAGATCTTAGATATAACGTCGCATAAGTGGCATCAGGGGTGGACAATGAACACCATGCTTTATCCGGAACTGTACAAATCGCTGGAATCCGTCCGTTGGGACATGGAGAAGGACATTCCATGGGACAAGTTCGACGCGTCTCTGCTCACCGACGAGCAGGCCAAGACGATCAAGATGAACGCGATCACCGAATGGTCCGCTCTTCCTGCAACCGAGATGTTCCTGCGTGACAATCACAACGACAGTGACTTCTCGGCTTTCATCAGCGTGTGGTTTTTCGAAGAACAGAAGCACTCGCTCGTCCTGATGGAATATCTGCGGCGCTTTAAACCCGAGTTCGTGCCGAGCGAAGAAGAACTGCACGAAGTGCGCTTCGAATTCGATCCCGCGCCGCCGCTCGAAACGCTCATGCTGCATTTCTGCGGCGAGATTCGCCTGAATCATTGGTATCGCCGTGCGGCCGAATGGCATACCGAGCCTGTCATCAAGCATATCTACGAAACCATTTCGCGCGACGAAGCGCGTCACGGTGGCGCGTATCTTCGCTACATGAAGAAGGCGCTCGTGCAAGCGGGCGACACCGCGCGCGCCGCCTTCGCCAAGATTGGCGTGTTGATGGCGTCGGCGCGTCGCACGGAAAAGCCGCTGCATCCCACGAATCTGCATGTGAATCAGGCGCTCTTTCCGCGTGATACGGTGCAGTCGCGTCTGCCGGACCCCGAATGGCTCGAGCGCTGGCTCGACGACCAGATCCGCTTTGACGACAGCTGGGAAAAGAAGGTCGTGGAGCGCATTCTGCACAACCTCTCGATTCTTTTCGAGCGCTCGTTCGTGACCGCGCAGGAGTTGAACCGCTATCGCAAGGAAGTGGTGCAGCGTCTGCAAGCGGCATCGGGCGGTGCGGCGGAACAGCCTGCCTGAGTTCTGGCTGGCGTCGGACGCAATGGGTGAAACGGCTCGCCGGAGCAATCCGGCGGGCCGTTTTGCTTATGACCTCTGGATGACGTTCGGAGGAACGTACTCGCGTGGCACAATCGCGCTTCGAGTTCTACTGCACTGAGCGCCGCCATGCCCGCCACTTTCGAACGCAAGATCACCACGCGCGATGCGCTCGCCGCGCTTCGCTTAAACCTCGCCGGACCGGTCGTTTTCACCAACGGCGTCTTCGACATTCTTCATCGCGGTCACGTCAGTTATCTCGCGGATGCGAAAGCGCTTGGCGCGACGCTCATCGTCGGCGTGAACAGCGATGCCTCCGTGCGCACGCTCGGCAAGGGCGACGATCGGCCGATCAATCGCGAAGACGATCGCATGGCGTTGCTGGCAGCGCTCGAAAGCGTGGACTGGGTGGTGAAATTCGAAGAGACGACGCCGCTGCAACTCATCGATGCAGTGCATCCCGATGTGCTCGTGAAGGGCGGCGATTACGACATGGACAAGCTCGCGGAATCGGCGCTCGTGCGGGGTTGGGGCGGCACGGCGCTGGCCATTCCGTTCGAGCATGACCGGTCGACGACTGCGTTGCTCAGGAAGGTTCGCGCGCAGGGTTGAGGTGCTTGTTGGGCATAGGCGCAAGGCACGGGAATCGCCCGTCAAGGCTGCGCGCATTCATTCGCCAAGGCACACATAAGGGTTTGCACGCCGAGCAGTACATGAACTCCACGCCGAATCGCAGACCGACAAACACGCTGACACCGCCGGCGCAGATGCGAGCCCACGCATTGAATCACCTGCCGAATATCACGCTGGGCCGCACGGTGAGACATTCACGAACAGCGACGAACTCACAAGTTATATGCACTCACCGACCAAGTGAGCGCACCTGAATTCGCGACAGGCACGGAATCGAAAACGAAGCGCGCGCCGTACGCAGTCACTGGCCAAGCGGCCGCTCCTGCACATTTGCAGCAGGCGCGGGCGCGCCGACTTGCGGCTGATCCGCCGCCTCTTCGGGATGCAGCGCCCGCGTTACCAGCGTTTCCGGATGCACCTGTTCCAGCAGATGATGCGGCTCGCGCGCGCCGGCCGCGGGCAGCGGTCCGAAAGTGCTGCGCACGATCGCGAACATCAGCAGATTGGCCAAAATGAGTAGGGCGATCAGCCAGCGCAGCATGCTTGGGCTCCGTCAATCAATCAGAGAGTTTGCGAGATATCGGCGCAGTCGCGTCGCGCGCGATGAGCGCCAGGCCGGACAGCACGAGTGAATCATGGCGAGTATGCGGCACGGACAGCGCGCCCGCGATTTCATTCGCAGCGCCGCCGCCCAGCACGAGGCGCACTTCGGCTTGCCATTGCGCGCGCAGATCGTGCCACGCGCGCTCGATGAGACTCGCTTGCGCGAGCAGGCAGCCGGCGGAAAGCGCGGCGGCGGTATCGGTGGCGAAGCGACTCGCGGTTCGGTCGAGCGCGGCGCGTGCCGATGCGGCATCGAGCGTCGGCAACTGCGCCGTGTTGCTGCCGAGCGATTGCATCATCAACGACCAGCCCGGCGCGATCAGGCCGCCGATGAACGTGCCATCCGCGCGCAAGGCTTCGAGCGTCGTCGCCGTGCCGAAGGTGGCAATCAGCAGATGTTCGCCCGGAAATGCTGCCCGCGCGCCGATCATGCCTGACCAGCGGTCGCTGCCGAGGCGTTCCGGTGACGTGTAGCCATTGACTACGCCGCATTGCCGCGCTTTCGCCCGGACGACCGTTCGCCGCAGATCGGGCCAGCGTGCATCCAGCATACGTTCGATGCGCGCTTGCACTGATGCACCTGCCACGTTGGAAATCCACACGCTCGATGGCGTGGGTAACGCGGACCAGGCGGCTTCGGTCGATGGCGTCGCTGGCGCTGTTGCTTCGGACGTTATGGACGCGTCATCGCCGTCGGGTGCTTTATTCGCGTGCGTGTGCGCCGACGAATCGCGTGCCTCGAATGTGTCATGAAGCGGCTTCGGCGCCGGGTCAGCTTGCATGGTCGCTTGTGCGAACGCGAAGCCGCGTGCATCGGCCGCGTCATGAGGCGACTTCGGCGCTAAGTCACTTTGCGCGGGCGTTTGCGAGAGCGCGGAGCCGCGTGCATCGAGCGCACCATGAAGCGGCTTCACGACGTCGCCAAGACCCGTCTCATCACGCTCATGCTCGAACGCCCCGTTCGCCATCCACTCGCCGCGCGAATCCACGAGCGCCCATTTGATCCGGCTATTGCCCGCGTCGATCAGCAAACACGGCGCCTCGCTCACGGACGCTCCTTCGCCAGGCGCAAACTCAGTTCGCCCGTTGCGACGACGCGCGGTCCTTCGGGCGCGTCGATCAGCAGATGGCCTCCGTCATCCACACCCGCCGCAATGCCACGCGTCACTTCCAGACCCTGATCGATCAACACGACTTCGCGCCCGGCGTAGGCATGTGCGTCCATCCAGCGCTGCCGAAACGGGCGGAAGCCTTCGGCTTCGAAGCGCGGCAGCGCGGCGTCGAGCGCGTTCAATAGCGCAGCGAGCGTCTCGGTAAGGTTCGCATCCGGCCAGGCGCGCGCAAGCGCGGCCGGGGTCGCGCCCGGTGCGGCGACGTTTGCTTGGCGGTGCACGTCGTCGACCTGAGCGGCGAGCCGTTCGACGCCATGCAAGTTGATGCCGATGCCGATCACCACCGCCGTCGCTTGCGGCGTGCTCCATGCCGTTTCGATGAGGATGCCGGCGAGCTTGCCGTCGTCGAGCAGAACGTCGTTGGGCCACTTGAGCGCCGGACGCGCGGACGGCGTGAGCGGTAGGCGCGCGAGCGCGTCGAGCACGGCGGTGCCGATGGCGAGACTTAGACCCGAAAGCCCCTCGATGGGCCGCTTCAGCACATAACCGACCGACATCAGAAGCGCGTTGCCCGGCTCCGCGAGCCACGCGCGGCCACGTCTTCCGCGTCCCGCTGTCTGCAAATAAGCGATGCGCGCAAGCGGCGCGCTCGCTTCCTCGTGCGATTTGTCGCGCGGCTGGGCGCGAAATTTCGCGAGCAGGTCGGCATTCGTGGAGCCCGTTTCATCGACGATTTCGATGGTCCACTCGCGGGCAGGCCGCTCGGCCAGCGTCGCGAGCCGGTTACGGTCGATGCGCCACGGCGCGTCCGGGGCGAAGGAAGAGGGTGGGTTCATGGCGGGTATTGTAGCGGCGCGCCGGCGCTCGTTACATACGACGCGTGCGCCCGGACAGCGAATATTCGGGCGCGCGAAAAGCAGAAATCACAGCCTATGATTCATAGGCGCTGCAGTTTTCTCGCGAGCCCGGAAACCGTCAGCTATCGTTGTCTCTCGGATAACGACGCCGCGCATGAAGCACGTTAATAACCGTAATTCGATCCGTGACGCGATATATCACGAGATAGTTTGGATGAACGACGAGCTCGCGGGTATTTGGCACGCGTCCGCGTCGATAAACGTAGGGATTGTCAGGCAAAGTTGCCACAGCATTCATCACGAGCTCAAAAAGCTTTTCGGCTGCCTGCGGATCGCGTTCTTCGATGTACTCGTAGATCTCCGTGAGCCGCCTGATTGCACGCGGTCGCCACTCAACGATCATTGCGTGTCTTTCGTTTCGCTGAAATCAGTGCCTCCATGTCCGCCAACACCCGGTCGTGCGGAATGGACGGTCGCGCGTCTTCCAGCGAAGCATCGATTTCCGCTCGAAACCACTTGTCATAGGCTTCGGCTTCTTCGACGGTATCGAATTCGTGAATCAGGGGGTCGAGGTCTTTAGCCATTTCGCATTCAAGTTGACTGGTCAAACGATGATATCGCAAGGGGGCACACGCGTCATAGGTCTGCCGAACGGCCAACACGGCGGATACAGCCATCCCACAACCCCCCGCGCCATAACAGCGCCGCCTCATTAACCTTCGTTACAATGTCCTCTCCCCTTCACGCCGCGTTTTGACGCGCATCGTTCCTTGAACTTCGACACGCCGCCCCGCCTCAGTGTGGAAGCTGGTCAGCAAGGCAAGGTGGTTCGGCTCTCGGGCCAGTGGACCGCGCTTGCGCTCGCGCGCGACCGGGCCAAGAGCGGTGTGACGCGGCGGCTGCGCGCGGTCGGGCGCGAAGCCATCAGCCAATGGGATCTGCTGTCGGTCGAGCGGCTCGATCACGTCGGCGGACAAGCGCTCTGGCGCGTGTGGGGCCGCCGCATGCCGGCGACCATCGCGCTGTCGGACACGCAACGCGAAATCTTCGAACGCGTCGCGCTGCTCGACGCCGAACGCGAAGAGCCCGAAGTCGTCACGCGCACCAACCCGGTCACGCGACTCGGGGAACTGATCTTCGGCTTCTTCGACCATCTGCAAGGCGGCCTGTCGATGTTCGGCGGCTTCGTCCTCGATCTCTTCGGGCTCGTGCGGCGGCCGAGGCGCATTCCCTGGGTCGAAATCTCCGCGAACATCTACAGCGCCGGCGCGCAGGCGCTCGCCATCACCGCGCTGGTCGCGTTCCTGATCGGCATCGTGCTCAGTTATCTGTCGGCGCAGCAGTTGCGCGTGTTCGGCGCGAATCAGTACATCGTGAATATTCTCGGGCTCTCGGTGATCCGCGAACTCGGGCCGGTGCTCTCCGCGATTCTCGTCGCCGGACGCTCGGGTTCGGCCATCACCGCGCAGATCGGCGTCATGCGCGTGACGGAAGAACTCGATGCCATGCAGGTCATGGGTATCCCGCACGGTCTGCGGCTCGTCTTGCCGCGCGTGATCGCGCTCGGTATCGCCATGCCGCTGCTCGTCATGTGGACCAACATCATCGCGCTGACGGGCGGCGCGGTCGCGGCGAAGCTCGTATTGTCCATCGACATCTCGTTCTTCATTCGTTCGCTGCCTTCGGTCGTGCCTATCGCCAATTTGTGGATCGGACTCGGCAAAGGTGTGGTGTTCGGCATGCTGATCGCGCTTGCCGCGTGTCACTTCGGCTTTCGCATCAAGGCGAATTCGCAGAGTCTCGGCGAAGGCACGACGACTTCCGTGGTCAGTTCCATCACCATCGTGATTCTCGCGGATGCCGTCTTCGCCATCCTGTTTCAGAACGTGGGGCTATAGGCGCATATGTCGACGACCCTTGCCACCGCCGTTCGTCATCAGCCGCCGCCCGTCATCGCCGAGCCGGTGATCGAAGTGCGCGACGTCACCAAGCGCTATGGCCGAACGGTGATTCACGAGCATCTGAATCTGGATGTGCGGCGCGGCGAGATCGTCGCGTTGCTGGGCGGCTCGGGTTCGGGCAAGACCACGCTCGTGCGGCAGATTCTCGGCCTCGAATCGCCGACTTCGGGCAGTATCCGCGTGCTCGGCGAGGAATGGGCGCACATGGACGACGAAACCGCGAAGATGATGCGCACGCGTTCCGGCATGATGTTTCAGCAAGGCGCGCTGTTCTCGTCGCTTTCCGTGTACGACAACATCGCGCAGCCGTTTCGCGAGCTCGGCAAGATTCCCGAAGACCTGATCCGCGAATTCGTCATGCTCAAGCTGGAAATGGTCGGGCTGTCGTGCAAGCACGCGAGCAAGATGCCGTCGGCGTTATCGGGCGGAATGGTGAAGCGCGTGGGCATTGCGCGGGCCATTGCGCTGGAACCGGAACTGCTGTTTCTCGACGAACCCACCGCCGGTCTCGATCCGAAGGCCTCCGATGAATTCGTCGATCTCATCGCGACCCTGCATCGCGCGCTCGGGCTGACTGTCGTGCTTGTCACACACGATCTCGATACCATGGTCGCGCTGTCCACCCGTGTCGCCGTGCTGGCGGACCGGCGCGTACTGGTCGCGGCGCCCGTGGAAGAAGCGTGCGCGGTGGATCATCCGTTCATCCGCGAATATTTTCTGGGGCGGCGGGGCCGGCGCGCATTGCAGGCGCTGCCACCCGAACGCCGCGCAAAGCTGCCCGCCGCCGCGCTGGAGGACGCGACCATCAGCGTCAACAAATGAGCACCTCCCGCCAACGACGCGAAGGCCACCGCACGCGCGAGCCAGCAAGCAAAGGAACATGACGATGGAAAACAAATCACATGCGTTCTGGACCGGACTGTTCACCATCGTTCTCGTGCTCGCCATTGCGTTCGCGGTGTTCTTCTTCAACGTGGACCGCACGGTGCGCGTGCCTTACGACCTCATCGCCCGCACCAACGTGACCGGGCTTTTTACGGACGCCTCCGTGCGTTATCGCGGTCTCGGCGTCGGCAAGGTGCAGTCCATTCGCTTCGATAAAGCGCATCCGGGGCAGATCCGCATTCGCATTCTCGTCGACCAGAACGCGCCGATGACGCATTCCACCTTCGCCACGCTCGGCTTTCAGGGCGTGACGGGCATCGCGTTCGTGCAGCTCGACGACACGGGGAAAGACCCGAGCGCGTTGCCATCGTCGGCGCAGAACGTGGCCGAAGTGCCGATGCGTCCCGGTCTTTTCGAGCAATTGCAGGAGCGCGGCGACGTTATCCTGAAGCGCTTCGAACGCCTCTCCGAAGATGCCGACAAGTTCCTCTCCGACGATGTGCGCGTCCAGTTGCTCGACACGACGAAGAGCCTGAAAAATGCCGCCGACGGCATTGCGACACTTGCCAATCAGGTGTCGCCCGCGACCGAGCATTTGCCGCAGACGCTCAAGCAACTCGACCGCACGCTGGCATCGACCAATACGCTGATTCAAAACCTGAATCGGCCCGACGGCCCGTTCGTCACCAATCTGAACAAGGCAGGCAACGCGGCCGACCAGGCGGCTGCGGCGCTCACCGACATGAACGAGTCGCTGCGCAACGTGACGGCGCGCGTGGGCTTCGAAGCGTTGCCGCGCCTTTACTCGTTCACCGACGACGTCGGCAGCGCCGCGCGTTCCGTCGACCGCGCCGCCGATGCATTCAGCACCAATCCGCGCAGCGTGTTGTTCGGCGCGCCGCAGAAGTCGCCGGGGCCGGGCGAACCGGGTTTCGCGTGGCCCGCAAGCCCGACGCCGACGGCGCATTGACGTGATTCGAAGGAACGCTATGCATAACGACCACCGCAACATGACGATGACCGCCGCGCTCGCGCTCGCCTGCATGACGATGCTCGCGGCGTGCGCGTCCACGCCATCGGCGATGCCGAACGTGCGCTACGACCTGGGCGTCGCGCCCGCCATCGACCAGAGCGCGAACAGCACGCCGGCTACCACGCCGGCCACCACGCCGCCGGTCAAGGTGCTGGCCGTGAGCGCGCCGCGCAATCTCGAAACGGACGACTTCATCTACCGGCTCAGTTATGTCGATGCACAACGCACCGGCAACTATTCGAACAGTCACTGGACGATGCCGCCCGCGCAACTCCTGACGCAACGTCTGCGCGACAGCTTGTCGGCGCGCGGTCCGGTTCTTACGGGCGCCGATCCGGTGCGCGCGGCCTTGCTCGAAGTCGAACTCACGCGCTTCGAGCAAGTCTTCGATGCGCCCGAGCGCAGCCACGGTCTGGTCGCGGTGCGCGCGACGCTCACGCAGCAAGGACGCGTCGTCGCGCAACGCAGCTTCAGCACCGAAGCGAGCGCGCCCACCGGCGACGCGGCGGGCGGCGCACGCGCGCTCGCCGCCGCGTCCAACGAGATGATTTCGCAACTCAGCGCGTGGCTCGACAAGCAGCCGCTCACCGCCGCCGCACAATGAGGCATTCGCGCGGCTCATGACGATCAAGCAATGGCAGCGCCGCCCGTCGGCGTTTTCCCGGCAGGCGCTCGCCGCCTACGCGACGCTCGTAGTCTATGCGTCGCTGTATCCGTTTTCGGGCTGGCGCACGCTCGGCATCGGGCCGTTTGCTTTCATCGCCGATCCCTTGCCGCAGTATCTGACCGCGTTCGATGTCATCACCAACGTGCTCGGCTACATGCCGCTCGGCGCGTTGATCGTGCTGGCGCTTTATCCGCGCTTCAGGGGATCGGTGGCGGTGTGTCTCGCGCTCTTCGGCGGCGCGCTTCTGTCGGGCGCGATGGAAGCCATCCAGACTTACTTGCCGACGCGCGTCGCCTCCAATCTCGATCTCGCCGCCAATGCGTTCGGCGCGCTTGTCGGCGGCGTGCTGATCGCGCCCGCGACGAGTGCGCTGCTCGATCGCGGCTGGCTCAGGCGCATCCGCTTCACCTGGTTCGAGCGGCACGCGGCGTATGTGATCGGATTGACGGCGCTGTGGCCGTTCGCCGGCATGTTCCCCGCGCCTTATCTGTTCGGCGGTGGCGACCTGCCGCGCGCGCTTTGGGACGGGCTCGATCCCGCGATGCAGGACGCGATCCTCGCCTGGGCACCCGCCTCGTGGGACCTCGAAACCTGGTCGGACCGGCTCGGCGCGCTCCTGCCCGACGACGCATGGGAAGCGATCATCACGTCGTGCAATCTGTATGCTGCGCTCGTACTTGCAACCTTGCTCACGCGCGAGCGCGCGCCCCGCATCCGGCTGATGCTCGGCCTGATCGTCGCGACGTTGTTCGCCAAGGCGGCCGCGACGTTTCTGCAATCGCGCGCGGGACTTTTTTACGACTGGGCAACGGACGGCGCGCTCGAAGGCATCGCGATCGGCGCGCTGGCCGCCGTGCTGTCGGTTGCATTGCCACGCTCGTTGCGCGCCGTGCTTGCCGGCGCGGCGCTGGTCGCGGGGCTTGCGCTCGTCAATCTGCTGCCGCTGAATCCGTACTTCGACATCGTGCTGGCCGACTGGCGGCAAGGGCGCTATCTGCACTTCAACGGCCTTCTGCACTGGCTCGCGTGGGTGTGGCCTTACGCGGCGCTCGGCTGGCTCGCGTCGGCGGCGGAGCGCGCGTGGCTCGCGCGGCGGCGGGCGCGGGCCGGGTAGGCATGAACATCGCTCGCTATAATCGATCCGAACACACTCAAGGCCCCACGCCATGGACTCTTTCTACAAGTACCACGTGTTCTTCTGCCTCAATCAGCGCGATGCCGACGCCGCGCGCCCGAGCTGCGCCAATTGCAACGCGCAGCAAATGCAGGAACACGCGAAGAAGCGCGTGAAGAAACTCGGCCTCGCGGGCGAGGGCAACGTGCGCATCAACAAGGCTGGCTGTCTCGACCGATGCGAACTCGGCCCTGTGCTCGTCGTGTATCCGGAAGGCACGTGGTACACGTATATCGACGAAACCGATATCGACGAGATCGTCGATTCGCATCTTGCGAACGGCAAGATCGTCGAG
This sequence comes from Caballeronia sp. LP006, assembly GCF_031450995.1. Classification (NCBI taxonomy): domain Bacteria; kingdom Pseudomonadati; phylum Pseudomonadota; class Betaproteobacteria; order Burkholderiales; family Burkholderiaceae; genus Caballeronia; species Caballeronia sp. LP006. Next base: position 617,372 of record NZ_JARTVW010000005.1, read on the forward strand.
CGCCTTCTGATCGATCAACCCGCGTGACCGCTTGTGACCCAGACTCAGTAACCCGATGAACGCGCAAACCGAAAAATTCCTGATCGACGGTCCAGTGGGCAAGATCGAAGTCGCGCTCGACCGGACCGATGCCGCCGATAAAGCGCCGCGCGGAATCGCGCTCGTCGCGCATCCGCATCCGCTCTTCGGCGGCACGATGGACAACAAGGTCGCGCAGACGCTCGCGCGTACCTTCGTGCAACTCGGCTACACGACGTATCGCTCGAACTTTCGGGGCGTCGGCCAGTCGGCGGGCGAGCACGACAACGGTATCGGCGAACAGGACGACTTGCTCGCGCTCATCGACCACATGCGCGCGCAGCCGGGTCAGGAAGACGTGCCGCTCGTGCTCGCGGGCTTTTCGTTCGGCACCTTCGTGCTGTCGCATGTCGCGAAGCGGCTGGTCGAAAGCGGCAAGAGCATCGAGCGCATGGTCTTTGCGGGCACCGCTGCGAGCCGCTGGGAAGTCGCGCCCGTGCCCGAAAGCACGCTCGTGATCCACGGCGAAGTGGACGAGACCGTGCCCATTTCCTCCGTCTACGACTGGGCGCGCCCGCAGGAATTGCCGGTTGTCGTGATACCGGGCGGCGAGCATTTCTTCCATCGCAAACTGCATGTTTTGAAACGCATCATCGTCGATGCCTGGCGCTGAAAGAGCGTTTCAATCTCGTCGTCATCGAGCGTTTCGCCGCGCGAATCGGCGCTCGAATGGCTATCGGCGTAATCCCTCGAATTGCAGCGCGGCAAACGTGAAAACACGCGTCTTGTCCGTAGATTCATCGGAAACCGCACCCTCGGCGCGCGTATAATGACGCAGAATTTTTTGCTGCGAGCGTGAGCAAACGTCCTGCCGAATGGCCTTTCATGTTGCGTGACGCAGCGAAGACCCGGCGCCCGAGCGCGCAAGCTTTCATGCGGGCTCACGCGATATTCGAAGACCTGCGTTTCGTACCCATGTCGCCCGGGCGTCGGAACGCTCACGGTTTTCTCCGCGTGCGCGGCGATAGACTTCGATGGCGCGTCCGTCTGTCGAGTAAGCGCGAGTTCGCATGACCAGTCGAAGACCATTGGCTGGCAACACGAGCGACTAGCGCGACCGGTATCGACGGTCCACCTGTTCAACCCGCGTTTCGCCAACGCCGATCACACCCGGCGAAACGCCGATGCTTCTTCTTCCGACCGATCCTATGCGCTTTTTCCCTTCCGGCTTGTCTGTTTCTCCCCTTTCAGCAGTCGAGCGTCGCACGTTGCAAGCCGCTATCGTGATGCCCGCCGTGCTCGCCGCCGCGAGCGCCTTTGCGCAAGTCCCGCCGCCGGACGTCACCGCGCATTCGTGGGTGCTCGTCGACGCCACCAGCAACCAGGTGCTCGCATCGGGCAATCCGGATGAGCGTGTGGAACCGGCATCGCTCACCAAGCTGATGACCGCATATCTCGTCTTCGACGCGTTGAAGTCGAAGAAGATCAACATGGACCAGACGGTGATGCCGACCGAGGCCGTGCGCCGCGTGAAGACGGACGAGTCGCGCATGTTCATCGAGGCGAACAAGCCGGTAACCGTGCATGACCTGGTCTACGGCATGATCATCCAGTCGGGCAACGACGCGGCCATCGCGCTTGCCGAACTCGTCGGCGGCAGCGAAGGCAACTTCGTCACGCTGATGAACGCCGGCGCCAAGCGCATTGGCATGAAGCACACCAATTTCGCCGATGTGAACGGCATGCCCGACCCGCAGCACTACACGACGGCGGGCGACCTGGCGGTGCTGTCCACGCGCCTCATCCGCGACTTCCCCGAGTACTACAGCATCTTCTCGGTACGCGACTTCACGTACAACAAGATCAAGCAGCCGAATCGCAATCGTCTTCTGTGGCTCGATCCTTCCGTCGACGGTCTCAAGACCGGTCACACCAAGGCGGCGGGATATTGCCTGATCGCGACGGCCAAGCGCCCGCTCGTCGGCACGCCCGACGCGAGCCGCCGTCTGGTCGCCGTGATGATGGGCGAGCCTAAGGAATCCGCGCGCGTTCAAGACAGCCTGAAGATGCTGAACTACGGTTACACGGCCTATGACGCGGTGCGTCTCTTCAAGGCGAATCAGGTGATCGAATCGCCGCGCGTGTATAAGGGCGCGTCCGACAACGTGCAGGCGGGCGTCGAGACGGATCAGTACATTACCGTGCCTAAGGGTCTCGGCGAAAAGGTCAAGCCCACGGTCACGCGTAACGATTTGCTGATCGCGCCGATCAAGAAGGGCCAGCAGATCGGCACCGTCAAGATGGTCGCGGACGGCAAGGACGTCGCGCAGTTCCCGCTGGTCGCGCTGCAGGACGTGCCAGAAGCCGGCATCTTCGGCCGCTTGTGGGATTCGGCTTTGTTGATGTGGCAAAAGCGTAAGTAAGGAGCAGGTTCGATGAGCATCGCCGAAGACTTCGACCCGACGGTCTATCTGAACGGAGAGTGGGGCCCGCTTTCCGAAGCGCGCATTCCGGTGCTGGACCGGGGCTTCATTTTCGGCGATGGCATCTACGAAGTCGTGCCGCTCTACGCGCAGGCAAACGGCGAGCGTCTGCCGTTTCGCCTGACTCAGCATCTCGCGCGACTCGAACGCAGTCTCGGCAAGATCAGCATCGCCAATCCTTTCGACGATGCCGGCTGGCGCGCGTTGATCGCCCGTGCGATCGAAGCGAACGCCGGCGCCGGCGATGCGCTCGTCTACATCCAGGTCACGCGCGGCGTGGCGAAGCGGCGCGGCCACGCCTTTCCGGCGGGCATCACGCCGACCGTGTTTGTCATGGTCGGACAACTCGTGTTTCCGAGCGTCGAGGCGCGGGCTCGCGGCGCGGCCGCCGTCACCGCCGAAGACAAGCGCTGGCTGCATTGCGATATCAAATCGACCTCGCTTCTCGGCAATGTGCTCATGGCGCAGCACGCCGCCGAACACGACGCGCTGGAAACCATCCAGTTGCGCGACGGCTTGCTAACCGAAGGTTCGTCCTCAAATGTCTGGGTAGTAAAAGGCGGCACGCTCCTCGGCGCGCCGCGTGGACCGCGCATTCTGGAAGGCATCCGTTACAGCCTCATCGAAGAGTTGGCGAAGGAAGCGGGAATCGTGTTCGAGGAACGCGACATCACCGAAGCCGAACTGCGCGCGGCCGATGAACTCATGATCAGTTCGGCGACCAAAGAGGTCATGCCGATTACGACGCTCGACGGTCAGCGCGTTGGCGACGGCCGGCCCGGCGCGGTCTATGCTGCGCTGTATGGCGCTTATCAGCGAGCCAAGACGCGCGAGTTCGCCCTGTGAGCGAACCGCGCCATGCGAAGGAGAAAGCCATGTCCGAATCCAAACCCCAAACCGCCGCAAACCCCGACATCGACGCGTTGTTCAACTTTCCGTGCGACTTCCCGATCAAGGTGATGGGCAAGACGCATCCGGAGTTTCAGGACGCGATCGTCAACGTACTGCGTGAATACGACAACGAGTTTCACGACGGGCGCGTCGAAGCGCGGCCTTCGTCGGGCGGCAATTACACCGGCCTGACTTGCACCGTGCGCGCGCAGAACCGCGCGCATCTGGACGACATCTATCGCGCGCTGACCGGCCATCCCATGGTCAAGGTAGTGCTTTGAGCGTGCTTTCGGGTGCGTCGCAGACTGCGGGCGTGCGTTCGTAGAGCTGCCGGAACTGCTCGGCTTCGTCGAAAATCCAGTTGCGAAATGCCTGCACGCGCGCGGTTTGCATCGCCGCGGGCGGGCAGACGAAGAAATAGGTCCACGGGCTCGGACCATCCACGTTGAATAGCCGCACGAGCCTTCCCGCAATGATTTCCTGCATCGCCAGCGACCTTCGCACCAGCGCGACTCCTTGACAGTCGATCGCCGCCTGCAGCAGATTCGACGAATCCTCATACAGAACGCCGCGCTTCGGTTCCGGCGTTTCAGTCAGGCCGGCGGCGTCGAACCACGGGCGCCACAACTCGTCGTTCGAACGCAGCAGCGGCAGGTTCGCCAGATCGGCCGGCGTGCGCGGCAGATTGCCGCCGTTGAAGCGCGGCGAACACGCGGGGAAGAACACTTCGTCGAGCAACTCTTCTGTATGCAGACCGGCGTATTTGCCGTAGCCAAAGCGAATCGCGAGGTCCACGTCGTCGCGATTGAAGTCGATGAGCGCGTTCGTCGAGTGCAGTTCCAGATCCACTTCCGGATGCTTCTCGATGAATTTGCCCACGCGCGGCGTCAGCCAGCGCGCCGAGAACGACGAAAGCATCGACACGATCAAGCGACGGTCTCGGTCGCCGGAACGAATCCGTCGCGTGGATTCGGCCAGCGAAAGGAGCGAGGCCCGCACTTCGACGGCGTACTGGCGGCCGCGATCGGTCAGGCGCACGCGCTTGCCGTCGCGCGCGAAAAGCGGCACGCCCAGTTCGGCTTCGAGTGCGCGAATCTGATGGCTCACCGCACCGTGCGTCACGAAAAGCTCGTCGGCGGCGCGCGAAAAACTCTCATGACGCGCGGCGGCTTCGAACGCTCGAAGCGCATTCAGAGCGGGCAACTGGCGCAAATCTGTATGGATAGTCTGAGGGTCGGTTGTCAATCTGGCTCACATAGCAGTGAAAATTGATCGTTTGGTTCAACGCCTTGCCACGCCTAGGATTGTAGTCATCGAAACGTTCCTTTGGCGGAGTGGATCATGCGAGAAATATCAACAAGCGTCATCTTTGAAATCAAGCCGGGCGAAACGGTGCCGATGCGCATCGTGCGTGGCACGCGGCTTTCGGTGCAAGGCAGCACGGTCTGGGCGACGCGCAGCAACGACACCGAAGACTATTGGCTCGTGCCCGGCGACCAGCTCAAGTTGCGCGAACGCGAACGCCTATGGCTTTCGGTGGACGGCGACCGCCCCGCGCAAGTCGTCTTCACCATTGTGCCGCGCTGCGACGAGCGCGCGATCCACTGGGTATCGACGAGCATTGAACGTCTCGCGCAGCGGTTGCGTTCGGGCTGGCGCACGGTCTGAAGCGCGGTCCGGCGCATTATCTTCGGGTTCAGCGTCGGCGGGCATCGAGCGATTTCGGTAAACTATCGGAATCATGTCCGCCATTTCCACCGCTTTCGCGCCGGAACGCTCCACTCCCGCCGAACCGTCCAGCGTCTTCCGCTTCGGCGACCATCCGGTCACTTTGCGCTGGCGCGGCTTAGAGCCTTATCAGGAAAGCTTCGACGCGATGCGCGCCTTCACCGACGCGCGCACGGCCGAGACGCAAGACGAAATCTGGCTCGTCGAGCATCCGCGCGTGTTCACGCTCGGACTTGCCGGCAACCCGGCGCATCTGCTCCTGGCCGACAGCGGCATTCCGCTCATCAAGGTGGATCGCGGCGGACAAATTACCTATCACGGGCCTGGTCAGATCGTGGCCTATCTGCTGCTCGATCTGCGGCGTCGCAAGCTGATGGTGCGTGAACTGGTGCGCCGGATCGAAGAGGCCGTGATCGAAACCCTTGCATCGTATAATCTTGTCACGGATCGTAAGGTCGGCGCGCCTGGCATTTATGTCGCGAAGCCTTCCGCGCTGCACACGGAACTGGGCGCCAACGCCAATTCACACGCGCTGCACGAAGGCGCGAAGATCGCCGCGCTGGGACTCAAGATTCGCAACGGCTGCAGTTATCACGGCGTGAGTCTCAATGTGAGGATGGACCTGCAGCCCTTCCTCGCGATCAACCCGTGTGGCTACGCGGGACTCGAAACGGTCGACATGGCGACGCTCGGCGTCGAAGCCGACTGGCGCGACGTAGCCGCAACGCTCGCCGAACGGCTGGCGCATCAGATCGACGGCGTTCCTGCTGCCGCCGCACAATTGCACGACGGCGCCGCCGTCCAAGCAGACTCAAACGGATCAAGCGAATGACTGACGCAACCGCAAATCTTGCTGGATCGACCGACGGCAACACCGCCGTTCCGCCCGCCGCCTACGACGCCACCGCGAAGCAGAAGGCGCAGGCGAAAACCGCGCGCATCCCGATCAAGATTATCCCGATCGAAAAGCTCAAGAAGCCCGAATGGATTCGCGTACGCACGGCCACCGGCAGTTCGCGTTTCAACGAGATCAAGCAGATTCTGCGCGAACACAATCTGCATACGGTTTGCGAAGAAGCGAGCTGCCCGAATATCGGCGAGTGCTTCGGCAAGGGCACGGCCACGTTCATGATCATGGGCGACAAATGCACGCGCCGTTGCCCGTTCTGCGACGTGGGCCACGGCCGTCCAGACCCGCTCGATGCGGAGGAGCCGTTGAATCTCGCGCGCACCATCGGCGCGCTGAAGCTGAAGTACGTGGTGATCACGAGCGTGGATCGCGACGATCTGCGTGACGGCGGGGCGGCGCACTTCGTCGAGTGCATTCGGCAGGTGCGCGAGCATTCGCCGGAAACGCGCATCGAAATCTTGACGCCGGACTTCCGTGGCCGGCTGGATCGCGCGATCGGCATTTTGACCGCCGCGCCTCCCGACGTGATGAACCACAATCTGGAAACCGTGCCGCGTCTCTACAAGGAAGCGCGTCCGGGCTCGGATTATCATCATTCGCTCAAGCTCTTGAAGGACTTCAAGGCGCTGCATCCGGAAGTCGCGACCAAGTCCGGGCTGATGGTCGGCCTTGGCGAAACCGAGGAAGAAATTCTTCAGGTGATGCGCGATTTGCGCGCGCACGACGTCGACATGCTGACGATCGGCCAGTACCTGCAACCGTCGGAGCATCATCTGCCGGTGCGGGCTTACGTGCATCCGGACACGTTCAAGATGTACGAGGAAGAAGCGTACAAGATGGGCTTCACGCACGCGGCAGTCGGCGCGATGGTCCGTTCGAGCTATCACGCGGATTTGCAGGCGCATGGCGCTGGCGTGGTTTAAAGCTACTTACTGCCTTTTCTGCATTTCGCACGAAGAAGAAAGCCCACGGAGACCGTGGGTTTTTTTTGGCCGACAGCGCGCAAATGGCGTGAACTTCGCCCACACGAAGACGTCTTGCCAAACGGCACCGAATAGTCCGAACTCCCGGACAAGCATTTTCCGGATTTCCGGAAAGCTGGATTGGCAATCGCCAAGGTCCTAAAAATATTCAGCTAAATCAGCAGGTTACGCAGCAAAAAAACTGGCATTGCCCTTGCAATAGAAGAGTTACGGCCCGCGAAGCCGTCTATAAAAGTCAAGGAGACAAGCTGATGAATCCCTTCGCATCCATCCGTTCCTGAATCCGTCGACGTAGCGGCTCTCGCTCGAACGACGCGTTTCCGATGCTCGTCGCCAACACAACCGACACGCATCAAGCGTCAAAGCCCGCCGCTGGCTCTTTTTTCGCCAACTGCCTGACCTTTGCCTGGAACTATCGTGAAGAAACCTTTCTATAAAGTCCTGTACGTGCAGGTGCTCTTGGCCATCGCCATCGGTATCGCGCTCGGGCATTTCTATCCCGCTCTCGCCACCGACATGAAGCCGCTCGGCGATGGCTTCATCAAACTCATCAAGATGGTGATCGGGCCGATCATCTTCTGTACCGTCGTGACCGGTATTGCCGGCATGGAGGACATGAAGAAGGTCGGACGCGTCGGCGGCAAGGCGCTGCTGTATTTCGAAGTCGTCTCGACCTTCGCGCTCGTCCTCGGCCTCATCGCCACGCACGTGCTCAAGCCCGGCGTCGGCTTCAACGTCGATCCCGCGACGCTCGACCACAAGGCCGTCGAGTCGTTCGCGACCAAGGCGCACGGCCAAAGCACGGTCGATTTCTTCCTGCATATCATCCCCGACACGCTGATCTCCGCGTTCGCGCAAGGTGAAATCCTGCAGATTCTATTGATCGCGCTTCTGTTCGGCTCGGTGCTCGCGCATCTCGGCGAACGCGGCCGCGTGGTGACGAGCTTCATCGAAGGGCTGTCGAGCGTGCTGTTCGGCATGGTCGGCATCATCACGAAACTCGCGCCCATCGGTGCGTTCGGCGCGATGGCGTTCACCATCGGCAAGTACGGGATCGGCTCGCTGCTGCCCATGCTCAAGCTAATCGGCACGTTCTATCTGACGTCGATCGTCTTCGTGCTCGTGGTGCTCGGCACCATCGCGCGAATGGTGGGCTTCTCGATCCTGCGCTTCGTCGCTTACATCAAGGAAGAGATGCTGATCGTGCTCGGCACGAGTTCGTCCGAAGCCGCGTTGCCGCAACTGATGCTCAAGCTCGAAAAGCTCGGCTGCTCGCGCTCGGTCGTAGGTCTCGTCGTGCCGACGGGCTACTCGTTCAATCTCGACGGCACCAACATCTACATGACGATGGCGGTGCTGTTTATCGCGCAGGCAACCAACACGGACTTAAGCTGGGGCCAGCAGTTGACGCTGCTCGCGGTGACCATGCTCACGTCCAAGGGCGCAAGCGGCGTGACCGGCGCGGGCTTCATCACGCTGGCGGCAACCCTTGCAGTCGTGCCGACTATTCCGCTCGCCGGCATGGTGCTGATTCTCGGCATCGACCGCTTCATGAGCGAATGCCGCGCGCTGACGAATATCGTCGGCAACGGCGTGGCGACGGTGGTGGTGTCGGCGTGGGAGAACGAGCTCGATCGCAACAAGCTGCGCGACGCGCTTAAGCACGGCGCGGCCGAGCACGAACCCGAAACCGTCGCTTAAAGCCGCGGAAAGCAGCCATGCACGCGGCGAAGCATCAGCCAACCGGCGCTTCGCCGCGGCCTTACATCGAAGGCGCGTATGCCACAATGCCAGATACTCATTTGCGGGAATCTGCTCACGTGTCGCGCCGCATCCTCGTGTTCTTCGCGCTCGCCGCTCTGCTTGCGGCGTGTTGCGCGCTCACCTGGCAGATCGCGTGGCGGCGGGGTATCGACGAGCTTCGGCTCAATGCCGCGGTGCGCGTGGATCGCACTACGAACACGCTCAAAAGCACGCTCGACCGCTACGAATATCTGCCGTATCTGCTGTCGCGCCATCCGCTCGTGCAGAACGTGCTCGACACGCCCGACCGCAACAACGTCGATCGCGCGAACCAGTATCTCGAAGACCTCAACCAGCGCGCGCACGCCACCGCGACTTATCTGATCCGCAAGGACGGCTTCTGCGTCGCCGCTAGCAACTGGCGCGGACCGGACAGTTTTGTCGGCGTCGAATATCTTTTCAGACCTTATTTCGTCGATGCCGCGAAGGGCGGCGTCGGACGCTTTTTCGGGCTCGGCACCGTTTCGCTGGAACCGGGCTATTACATCTCGCAGCCGGTGTTCAAGGAAGGCACGCGCGAACTGATCGGCGTGGCGGTCGTGAAGCTCAATCTCGAATGGCTGCAAGGCGCGGATGCCACGGAGCCGCTACTCGTCACCGACGACCACGGCGTGATCTTTCTTTCCTCGGTGCCTTCGTGGAAATATCACACCGTGAGGCCGTTGCCGCAAAGCGTCGAGGCGTCCGTCTATCAGACGCGCCAGTACGCGCAACAGCCCATCACGCCCTTGCCGATGACCATCGCAAAGACGCTCGAAGGCGGCGCGCAGATCGTGCGCGTCGGCGGCGGGCGAAATGCGCCGAGCTTTCTGGCGACGCGGCGTTCTATCGGCGAACCCGACTGGCAGTTGATCACGATGGCGCCGCTCGATCCGGTCGAGAGCGCCGCGCAAAACGCGGTGGTCGTGACGGCCCTCGTATTCGTGTCGCTGTGTCTGCTGGCGTTTTACTGGCGCATGCGGCGCGCGCGCGTGCGCGAGATGATCCGCAGCCGCGAGATGCTGCAGACCGCGTATGCCGAACTGAATCAACGCGTCGCGGAACGCACAGCGGATCTGTCTGAGGCCAACGAGCAACTGACGAAGGAAGTCAACGAACGCACGCGCGCCGAACAGGACCTGCGCGCGGCGCACGACGAACTCATCCAGGCAAGCAAGCTCGCCGCGCTCGGGCAAATGGCGGCCGGCATCACGCATGAATTGAATCAGCCGCTTGCGGCTCTGCGCAGCTTTTCGGACAACACGCGCGTGTTGATCGAGCGCGGCGATCAGGCGGCGGCGCGCGAGAATCTCGAAGCGATTGCGTCGCTCACCGAGCGCATGGGCAAGATCACGAATCAGCTCAAGCTCTTCGTCGCGAAGGCGCGGCCGAAGAACGCGCGCACTGACGTCGCACGGGCGCTGCACAACACGCTCGCCATGCTGCGGCCGCGCATGAAGAACGTCGCGCTCGATATCGCGCCGGAGATCGAAGGCGAATGCGCGTCGGTCTTCGTGCGTTGCGAGGACTTGCGGCTGGAGCAAGTGCTCATCAACCTGATCGGCAACGCGCTCGATGCCGTCGCGTCCTGCGATGCCCCGCGCATCGTCATGGAACTCGACGCGCGCGAAACCGTGGTCGAGATCGTGGTGCGCGACAACGGCCCCGGCATTCCCGCCGACGTGCTCCCGCGCCTTTTCGAGCCGTTCTTCACGACGAAGGAAACGGGTCACGGGCTCGGTTTGGGACTCGCCATTTCGTCGGCGATCGCGCGAGATTATGGCGGTACGCTGATCGCGCGCAATCGCGTGGCGCCGATCGTCGCGGCCGGTCCCGAAGGCGGCACGCAAGCCGACGCCGACGGTTCCTACGGCGCCGAATTCGTACTGACGTTGCGCCGCGCCTGAAGGCCGGCGTGCATGAGGCAACACAAGGGGCAAGACCATGAGCACCGGTTCGCAGGTGATCTATATCGAAGACGACGAACTCGTGCGGCGCGCGAGCGTGCAGAGCCTGCAGCTCGCGGGCTTCGACGTGATCGGCCACGGCAGCGTCGAAGCGGCGGCGCGCGCCATCGACGCGAGTTATACGGGCGTGATCGTGAGCGATATCCGTTTGCCGGGCGCGAGCGGTCTCGACCTGCTCGCGCAATGCCGGGAGCGCGCACCCGAAGTGCCGGTGATACTCGTCACCGGGCACGGCGACATTTCGATGGCCGTACAAGCCATGCGCGACGGCGCGTACGACTTCATCGAAAAGCCGTTTGCCTCTGAGCGGCTGATCGAAGCGGTACGCCGCGCGCTGGAGCGACGCACGCTGGTGCTCGAGAACCAGGCGCTGCGGCGCGAACTGGCGGGGCAGAGCCGCATCATCGGGCGCAGTCCGGCTATCGAACAAGTGCGGCGGCTGATCGCCAACGTGGCGCCGACGGATGCGTCCGTGCTCATCAACGGCGATACCGGCGCGGGCAAGGAACTGATCGCGCGCAGTCTGCACGATCTTTCGGCGCGCCGCGACAAGCCGTTCATCGCGGTGAATTGCGGCGCGTTGCCGGAGCAGATGTTCGAATCGGAGATGTTCGGCTACGAGGCCGGCGCCTTCACCGGCGCGCAGAAACGGCGCATCGGTAGGCTGGAGGCGGCATCGGGCGGCACGCTGTTCCTCGATGAAATCGAGAGCATGCCGCTCTCGCTTCAAGTGAAACTGCTGCGGGTGCTGCAGGACGGCGTGCTGGAGCGGCTCGGCTCGAATCAGCCGGTACGCGCGAATCTGCGCGTGGTGGCCGCCGCGAAAGGCGACATGAACGAACACGTCGCGGACGGCACGTTTCGCCGCGACTTGCTGTACCGGCTCAACGTCGTAACCATTTCACTGCCGCCGCTCAACGAGCGTCGCGAGGACATCGTGCCGCTCTTCGAACACTTTTTGCTCGATGCCGCCGTGCGCTACGAACGGCCTGCGCCGCTCATCACGGACCGTCAGCGCGCCGAACTCATGCAGCGCGAATGGCCTGGCAACGTGCGCGAGCTGCGCAATGCGGCGGATCGCATGGTGCTCGGTGTCATCGACGATACGGGAGCCGCGATCGATACGTCCACGCAGCCGCTCAAGGAACGCACGGAGCAATTCGAGCGCGCGGTGATTGCACAGACGCTGGAGCAGTGCGGCGGGGCGGTGGCGGTGGCGGCTGATCGCCTGCAGCTAGGCAAGGCGACGCTCTACGAGAAGATCAAGCGATACGGGATTGCAGTGAAGGGGGATGCTGAGCGGTAGGGTGCTGGCGCGTATTGGCTGGCCGGTTCGGGCTGGCCTTTAAGCCGGGCGAAAGTCGAACGGCGGATGAACGGTTCAACGCCCGTTCCTTGAATCGCTTTTTGCGCCGCGTTACTACCTAGATCCACCGTTGAGCGCTGCTAGCCATCCTGAGCGCCTCGGTACGCCGCACGCTCAAGCCAGTCGTAAGTTGTTCCCCAACCCGACGCTGCTCAACGCGCCCGTTCCTTCAAGCCGCTCCAAGCGCCTTGTTGAGCAATGCATCCAGCTCGGCAAAAGTCGGTTCGCCGACATAGCGCTTGAGAATCTTGCCGTCCTTGTCGACCACGAACGTCGTCGGCGTCAGTTGGACGTTGCCGAACTGTTTGGCGGCGCTGCCGTCGTCCATGGCGACCTTGAACGGCAGATTGCGCGTCTGCGCATAATTGCTGACGTACATCGGCGCGTCGTAATTCATGGCGACGGCCACGAATTCGAGCCCGCGACCCTTGAACTTGTTGTACGTGTCGATCATCTGGGGCATTTCCTTCATGCAAGTCTCGCAACTCGTCGCCCAGAAGTTGATGAGATAGACCTTGCCCTTGAGATCGTTCGATGTCGAAATCTTCTGCCCTGAAAGCAGCGTGAAGGTTGCATCGGGCACCTTCTGTTGTCCGCCGAACGCGAAATACCCCGTGCACGCGATCACGCCGGCGACGAGCGCCGTTACAACGTAGCGCAACGGACTCTTGGTACGAGTCTGAGTATCTTGAGTGGCTTGGGACATGGCAACCTCGAACGGCTCGTAGTCGAGCGAAGCGCCTTGTAAGGCGCAACTGCAATGGGAAAGTGCTGGTTATTTTAGCGCCAAACGTGCGGCGCAGTCGTGACGCATCCGGTCCGCCGAACGAAATCCGGGTATCGCGGCGCGATAATGATGCTTTTCACGCAACGGTCAGCCATGAAGCGAGTTCTTTCTGCGAATACGGCCAGTCTGCGCCGGTTTCTCGTGCGCAATGTTCCGAGTCGTTCCATGCGCGCACGTTCACTGAGCGCGATGGTGTGCGCATGTGTCGCATGCGGCGCGTTGATAGCGTGCACGCCGTCGTATGACTGGCGCACGATCATGAACAACGACGACGGCTACGAAGTCACGCTGCCCGCCAAGCCGCACGCCGAGGAGCGCAAGATTCAGATCGCCGGCCAGCCGATGACCATGCGCATGCAGACCGCCGAAGCCAATGACGCGGTGTTCGCAATCGGCACGGTTGTCCTGCCCAGCGCCGATCCCGCGTTGCAACGCGCCGCGCTCGATTTCCTCCAGCAAGGCCTCGCTCGTAATGTGAATGCCCAGCCGGCCGCGCGCGCGACGCAGATCGACCTCGCTGTCGGCGGTCGAGTGCTCGGCAGCGAGATGGAAGTCAAGGGACCAAGCGGGAATCAGCGCGAGAGCCGGACGATTCACGCGCGTTTCGTGGCGCATGGCATGCATGTCTACCAAGTCGCGATTGTCTCGGACAAAGCGCCGCCTTCTGAACAGTCCGACCAATTCTTTTCTTCCTTCAAATTGTTTTAGAGGGAAACCTCGGTTTTCTGCGACTGCTCACTTAAGAGTGCTGCTCGTGAGGTTTACAAAGCCGAAGTTCATTCACAGCTTTGACGTCTAATGCCCGGATTTGTCAGGACTTTTTTCGCTATCCACAGAGTCTGTGGATAACTTTGTGGAAAACAGTGTCGGTGAGTCGCTTGAAGCCCGCTTCGTGCGGTCGGCCTTACTTTGCCTCCCTTCATGGCAAGTTAAATAGTTCAATAAAATCAATGGTCTGTGAAATACCTTCTGTCATGTAGGTTGATAGTAGGAAAAAGAAGGGCGGATCGGCTTGGTGTGCATAAGTCAAGTCTTGACAGGCAATATTTCGCGCCCGATGACCTTGAGGCTCATGCCGCAGGAAACGCGCGACGGTATTGCACGGCTTCCGCGACATGCGCCGCGGTCGGAATGTGCGCGCCGGACAGATCGGCAATGGTCCGTGTGACTTTCAAAACGCGGTAATAGCCGCGCGCCGACCAACCGAAGCGCTCGCTCGCGGCGCGCAGGAGCGCGGCGCCTTCGGCATTGGGTCGGCAGAGCGTGTCGGCATCGCGGCCATCGAGTTCGCGATTGGTCTTGCCTTGCCGCGCGAGCTGGACAGCGCGCGCCGCCTCGACGCGTGAAGCCACCGTTGCGCTGGATTCGCCATGCTTGGCGCCGCGCGCCGAGAGTTCAGCGGGCGAGAGCGCAGGCAACTCGATCTGAATATCGATGCGATCGAGCAGCGGTCCGGACAACTTGCGCAGATAGCGCGCGGCGACGTCGGGTGAGCATCGGCAACGTCCGCCTGGATCGCCACGCCATCCACACGGACACGGATTCATCGCGGCGACGAGCTGACACGCGGCAGGAAACTCCGCCTGTTGCGCCGCCCGGGACACGGTGATGCAACCCGCTTCGAGCGGCTCGCGCAGCGTTTCGAGTACCTTGCGATCGAATTCGGGCAACTCGTCGAGAAAAAGCACGCCGAGATGCGCAAGCGTGATCTCGCCCGGCTGCGGCGGATTTCTACCGCCAACCAGCGCCACCGCGCTCGATGAATGATGTGGCGCGCGAAACGGCCGCCGCCTCCATTGCGCGGGCGTAAATCCGAGCGAGCTTGCCGACAGAATGGCGGCGGAGGCGAGCGCTTCGTCGTCGGTCATTGGCGGAAGCAGGCCGGGCAAGCGCGCGGCGAGCATGGATTTGCCCGCGCCGGGCGGCCCGACCATCAGCATGGCATGTCGATAGGACCCGGGTTATACTCGGTGCCGTGGCAATCCGATAACGGCATCGCATTGAAAGCATACAGCTACCTTCGATTCTCGACCCCCGAGCAAGCCCAGGGTGATTCATTCCGCCGCCAGACTGTTCTGGCTGAGGCATACGCCCGCCAACACGGGCTTGAGCTCGACACAACGCTCCGCTTTGCGGATGAGGGCGTCTCGGCATTTCGAGGAAAAAACGCGGCGACAGGCGCGCTTTCTCGGTTCATTTCGGCTGTGCAGGTGGGAGAGATCGAGGAGGGGAGCTACCTGCTTGTCGAGTCGCTCGACCGTATATCCCGAAATGCGGTTACTCACGCTCAGGGGCTGTTTCTCCAGCTCATTGGACTTGGCATCACCCTAGTGACCCTGCAGGATGGCAAGGTGTATAGCAATGACGCTATCAACGCCAACCCTGTCGACCTTATTGTCTCCTTGCTGGTGATGATCCGCGCTCACGAAGAATCCGCCACCAAGTCCAAACGGCTGAAGCAGGCCTGGGTCGGTAAGCGGGAAAGGGTCGCAGCGGGAACTGCGATCTTGACCTCCAAGGCTCCTGGGTGGCTCCGGGTGGTCGACGGTGCCGAGGGCGGTGGCGCTCGCTGCTTCGAAGTGATCGAGGACCGCGCCGATGTGGTCCGAAGAGTCTTCGCGCTGACCCTAAAGGGCCAGGGGAAGGAGAGCATCGCACGCGGTCTTACGGAGGAAGGCGTACCCCCTTTCGGTAGGGCGGCGCAGTGGCATCCCTCGTATGTCCAAAAGGTACTGACCAATCCGGCCGTTATCGGCACGCTTGCCACGGGCACGCTGGAGCACGTCGACGGCAGGGCACAGCGCCAGCGTCTCGGCACGGTCCCGGACTACTACCCGGCTATCGTTGACGTAGAGACCTTCAACCGAGTACAGGCGCTGAAGACCACCAGCACCAAGACCAAAGGCAGGGCACCCGTCCAGAACGTCCTGGCGGGGCTTGCCGTGTGTCCCCTGTGCGGCGCTCGGATGACTCGGGTGATGAAGGGTACTGGCGCTAAGGCGGGGAAGCCTTATCTGGTCTGCTCCAAGGCCAAGGGCGGCGCAGGTTGCACGTATAAGGCGGTGCATCTCGACAATGTGGAGGCGGCCGTGCGGAGCGCCTATCCGGATATTTCCCAGGCGCTGACTTCCTACGGGTTCGAGGGGGCAGCAAGCGACCTAGCACGGCTTGAGGGGAATGAGTTGGCACTGGTCGACCAGATCGAGGAGGTGGTATCCGCCATTGCCGATTTGGGCAAGTCCAACGCCCTGACGCGGCGTCTCCGCGAGTTGGAGACTGGGCTAGCGGCCTTGCAGGCGGACATCAAGGCCAAGCGGTCGACGATGGGCACGCGGAGCCTTGCGGCTCGGCTAACAGATCTGAAGGGGGCCGTGGACGGCGAGGCGGGGACACTCAACACCGCTATGCGGGAGCTGTTTGCTTCGGTCGTGGTCGAGTACAGGGCGGGCGAATTGGAAATGCATGCCCATAGCGGGGCAGTGCTGCGGGTGACCTACCAGTGGCCTGAAGAGCGGCACTCGGCATAAACGCCTGAGGCATCGCCACCGCCAATGAATGTGAATACAATACGGGCCAATTACAATCAAGATCGCCGCAAGCGCTCAATGAGACATCCTCTTGCATTTGCCAGCCTAGCCCTAGCGGCATACTGCGTGGTGGCACCAGCTATCGCTGCGGGCACTGGCACGCTACCTACCGAAAGTGTGTTCAATCTTGTGGCTGATACAGCATCGAAGATCTGCGGTGACGTGCCTGATTCGGGCTGGAATGTTGACGCATCCGCCAATGCCGGTGTTGATGCCCCTCTCGGCGAGTTTTTTAAGAAATTGTTTGACGCGCGGGTGACGGGGAAGGTTGGCGTGGACGGGGGGAAATACGCGGGTCCGCTGCGCGACCAGCTAAAGGAAGTCCGACGCGACACACAGGACTGTAAGAAGGTGGTTGCGGACGAATTGCTGCAGTACGTGAGACAGACGCAAAAAACGGAAAACGTGCCGGAAAGCAAGCGGGTTCAGATCGGCAGCATGCGGTTGGTGCCTAATGTCGTGCGCTATCCAAAAGAGAGCGCCGAAGAGTTTGCCAACAGATTTATCAAGCTGGTCGACGCAGGAAATTACTCCGAGGCGTATCAAAATCTGGACCCCTCGGTACGCGCCATGCAGAGCCGGGAGACGTTCATAGGGAGTTTGCAGGCGCGTGGTTCGCGTTGTTACCCGGCGCAGTTTCGACGAGAGCTGGTTTCACAAGTACGAATGATCCCGGCCAATCAGAGTCTATTTCGCCGCGACGAGTACGGCTATTCATTCCGGACCAGGTTCAAGGATAGCGGCCAATCCGGAGGACGGGACCCAGACGAATTGGTCGGAGTCGTTCTTTCGGACAGCGGACTCTGGCAAGTGTTGGAATTCACCTCAACTTGCCTAGCCGAGGGCGGTGCCGATCAGTAGGGCTCTACGTACGCGGGTTGCGAGAAGCGCCATTCTATTAAGCTACGAGTATCGCCTGCCGGTATTCTGCAATGCTCGCCGCTTCCCGCGCGGACCCGAAAATCAAGCGGGTAAGCGACCCATGCACCTTGAGGTCGCGCATGTGCTTTTCGACCGCTCCCACCTGATCGCGCAGTGTGTTCACCGCGCTCCCTGTTTCGTGCTTCCATGCCTCCTGGGCTTCGCTGACGGCTTCCTCACACGCGCCGGCGACGCGTTCCTCCAGATCCGCATGGAGGGCCTCATAGCTGTCTGTCTCTTCTACAAGGTCGCGGGCCAGCTCGCCAGCACGCTCGGATGCGTAACGGATGGCCTTAGCGGCTTTCCGAAGTTTCCCGGGGGTATCCAAGGGTCCGAGGATCTCCTTCAGCTTATCGCCCATCTCACGCACCGATTTGCTGAATTCCTCTGCGTTGTGCTCATGCAGCGTAGCAATAACGTCGATCCACCGCGCTGGGACGGGCAGGTTTGCGTCGAGGAATTTTCGCCGCTGCTTTTCTATCTTCTCCGCTTTGCTGAGCGAGCACTTCGCGGCTTCTGCGCACTGCGCCAACGTCCACCGCTTTCCCGTCAGGGTGTCGGAGGGCCGTTCGCATAGCATTGTCCATAGGTACTCGGATTTCTCGGTGTTCGTAAGCTCCTTCTTCACTTTGTCGTTCTCCTTTGCTGCTTCCATCTTTGCCTCGGACGGCGTGCCGCCGAAGACATCTGCCGGGACAGTCTCGCGCCCTTCAAGCTTGTATGCGTGCGCTCGGTGGAACCCGTCGAAGACCACGAATCGACCATAGCTAATCGGTAAGACCCGAATGGGATCGAGAGCCCCTTCACGCCCTAGACGCTCGCGCAGCTTGGTAACGTGCGCAGGGTCGGAAACCCCCGTACGGCTGCGAGGATCCACGCGCCGCATCTGAAATGCCTTTGGGCAGACGACCAGCTTAGACACCGGAATCTCGCGGATGCCTGTCTCAGAAATTTTGGGTTTAGACCAGTGGAATTTAAGGGTCTCGATAGTCTCCTCTTTTGGGCGCAGGCCCGTGCCAGGATTGGGTTTCATCGATATTCGCCTCTCTCTCAGTGTTCTGGGGAAACCGTAATTACGGCCCCCTATGTGTACGGGTTCAGGGTGCAAAGGCCTTGCGGCCCCTGCGGTCCCTTGGGTCCTACGATTTCCGTCGAATGCTGCCGTCCGGGGCCTTGAACACGGTCCCCGAGGGCAGGGCGTCATAGCTCGCCTTGTCCGAGACCGCTACAGGCTGGTACGAACCGGAGCCGGTCGACTGGCCTCGGGGCATGCTGCCTGTGTTGCTGGTGCCACCGGTCGCGAAGCCCTGAGGTGCCGTGGGGTTAGCCTTGCCAACCTGGGACGCTTGGAAATTTCGGACCTTCTGCAAAATCTCTTGCTGTTGCTCCAGCCACGGAATAGTCACCTTCTCGCGGTCGGCGCTCGCGGAGGGGATATCCGAGTTGAGGAATCCTGCTTGCTCGTCTGTGATGGCCCCTTTCTTCAGGGCATCTTGGACAAGCGCCGCGTCGATGTGCGCACGTTGAATAACCAGGTTGGGAGCGGCATCATCCCATCCCAAGGTCTGTGCAATCCCCGGGACCGCGCCCGCAATCCGGGACATATTCGGCGAGTTCTGCGCCTGTCCCCTAGCTGCATCGAGCGCCCGCTGGTTTGCCGCCAGTGCCGTATCCGTCTGCGTCAGCTTGGCCTGGTACTCGTCGGCGTTCTTACGGTCATCCTTCGCCTGGTCCCTCTGGGCTTGCAGGTTCACCGTCGCGATTTCCTTCTGCATGGCGAGCTGCCCCGCGAGGACCTTCTGCCCCTGGAGGAACCCAGCGACTTGCCCATTTGGGATGACTTGGGCCTGCTGCCCTGGGAGCTGGACCATGGTGAACGCGCCATCTGCAATCGGTGTCACCTTCGGTGTGTTGAGGTCCCGCTGTTGATTCAAGGTCGCGTCAAATGTGTTGCTGAACGCGGGGCCGGCGGCCGCAAGCCCGTCCTTGAGGTCCCTACCGCCCATGAGGGCCGAGCCTGCTGCAATCATGCCGTTCGCCATGGACTGGTTAGGGTCGGTGGCTTGGATCTCAAACATCTTCATCGCTCGCGAGATGGGGGTGTCGGAGGGCGGCGGGTTCATCGCATCCGAGATGGGCGTGCGCACCCTCGGTGGATTCATGGCTTCCTCCATGGGCGACTGAAGCGGAGCTCCGCCTCCGAACATCGATTGACCAGGCTGGTTGTTCAGCGGGTAACTGAGGAAGCTAGGGAGCGGGCTGGAGTTGCCGGTGCCGTAATACTGAAGCGCCTGCCCCAGGTACGTTGGGAGACTATGGGAGCCATCGTCTCGGGGGTCGATTCCGGGGGGCATGTCGAAAGAGAAACTATCGTTGGTCATTGCTGGTTTATGTCTTGAAAGGTTAAGGGTGGTGCTACGCGGGTTAGATACGCTCGGAGAGCGCCGCCTGGTGCTGGCGGGCAATCTGGGCTTGGATGGTGCGGACGGCGGTCTCCCGGTCTTCGCCGTAGCGGAGGACCACCAAGGCGACTTGTGACCATTCCTGCTCGGTTAGCTCGGGGTCCCAAGCGCCCCCGGGGAACGCGTTGGCGGGCCGCTGGTCCCGGAAGTTGTCGGGGTCGAAGAAGGACGCCTTTTTCAGATTCAGGCGCTGGGGGACAGCTCGGATGTTGGCAAGGCTATGGAGACCGACCGCTACCAAGTTGCCGCCGATGTCTTTCGCTACCCGGGGGATTAGGTGATCGACGTGGTGACCCTCGGGACACTCGGCATACACGCGCCGAATTGCTGACTGCTCTGCGGCGTACCCAGCAGGCATTGCCTTCGCGCCGGTCATCTTTCGCCATTGGTGCGCAATCACGTGTTCCCTGGCGGCTCCTAGGAACGAAGGGTCATTGGCCTTTCGGCTTCGTTCGTAATCGCGGTGGTAGGCGTTCACAGCGTCACGAACCTCAGGATTGCTGCGGCGTTCCCGCTGCTTCTTGTTGCGGGCTTCTGGGCCTCCAGGGGTCGCCATGCGTCGCGCGTGGCCTAGCCGGTTCCGCTCGGCGCAGCACTCGACACACGCTTCGCGGGCGTTGCTGTAGTGGGCTGTTTCGCCGTGCTGCTCGCAGGCCCACATGAACCGTTTCTCGCCGGCTGCACGGGCCTGCGCGGCTGCTTCTTTCTTGGTCATCTTCATTCGTTCTCGTCAAAAGTGGCTGCGGTCGCGTCAATGGTCTGCACCACCAAGCCGGTGACGGCGTCTACAAGGCGACTGGCGGCCCAACCTGCGGCCACGGTGCCGGCCATGGATGCCGCTCCGAGTGCCAACATCAGCGCCAAGACTGCGGCCATTTGGAAGTCGCTCATTGCACGGCTCCTCGGTCCGCGAGGAGGCCACAAAGGAACGCTTCGGCCTTGGCAATGATTGCCAGCTCGTCGATGGTGGAGGCTGCGGTTCCCTTGGTGCCCTTGGGGTCTCGCCGTGCTTTCAGGCGGGCCGCGCGGTCTTTCTTGAAACGGGCGACACAGAGCCGGCATTGGCCGGATCCTGCGGTCCCGTGGAGGGTCTCGCCGTGGTGAGGGCACCGCCAGATCAGGGTCTTGAAACCGGCTTTCCGGGCTGCGGTTAGCGCTGCTGCTTTCGTGCCGCGTTTGGCGCGGGTCTTGGGCGAAGGGGGGAGAATATTGAACGTGGTCATGGTGATCGTGTGAACATGGTATTTGTTGGGCTAAAAAATTTTTCACCCATACCTGTAGGAATCCTAAGGGCGTGAATGGGCCGTGCGACTTGTCTATGGACGCCTAGAACGGGCTGCAATGAAGAGGTGAATAGGAAGGTGGCTTGAGGGGCGCCGAGGGGCTGCTAGGATGCTACGGGAGGGTGCGGTGCTGCCGGACTGGGGAGTACGAATGCGTGGGTCTTCTTTCTTAAGCGTCGACTAATTGAAATACTGCCTTCTCTAAAGCGCGGGGTAATTTGCAAAGCCCGTGCAGACATAGCGCCGGCATGGGGCGACCCGCGTGTTTCTTTCTAAAGCGTCGACTAATTGAAATACCGGTTCTTTCTAGAGGTACGGCGTAATCGTGACCTACCAGCAAGCCAGGGCGCCGTCGAGGGGGTGTCACTAGGGTTCCCATGCACACCTAGAACGGGCTGGCGGGGGAGGACTAAGGGGTTGGTAGCCTGATGAGGGCAGAGAGGCTAAACGATGTTACAGGAAAGGGTGCTTGAGATACTGCGAGATATTGCGGAGCCGCGCGGTGTTGTGCTGGACTGTGTTGTACAAAAAGTTGAGGCAGCTTCTTCATAGAGAAGTGTCGACTAAGTCAGGGCTTTTTCTTCCATGGTGTAGACCTATCCGATCTTCTTGATTTCTAAGGAGCACCGCCCCTTCCTTCGCTAGTACGGGTTAATCAGGCTCTTCTATGGGAAGGATTTCGACGATGTGCTTGATTTGTAGGCCATTAGCGGTCGGGGCACCGCGCGGCATTCTTAGGATGGTGTCGATTAATTTATCTCGCCCCTAGGGAAGGAAAAACTTTTTCCCTCACGCGTGACCCTTCTCTTCATTCGGACGTAATAATTCGAAAGCCGCGCCCAGCAAGGGTTCAAGATGGGGGCGGAGTGAAACCGTCGTTTTCTCTGTATCCAGTGATCCGGGGAATCATCTACTGAAGCGGGCAGCTCGGAGAACAAGGCTGTTTTTGCCGCTGGGCTCGTCTACCTGAGGGATGCTCGTCCCGTCCGCCTGTTGAAAAGAGTACCCGTGAAACATGCTCAACTATTTGTTCCACGGAGCAAACTGCGTTGCTGGCCTGATCCAACTCAGTCCAAGATAAACGCGACCTGGTTCTCCCATGCGGCTTCGTTGGCCTCGTCGATGATCCAAACTAGGTCGTCGTCCTGTTCCCATCCGCTCCCCGCGTCAATGACATAGGCGATTTCTTCGTTTTGGCTGGTCTCGTTCGCTGCTTTGTTCGGCATTTGCTACTTCCTCGTATGGCGGCTGCCCTCGGTGCAGGGCTTCGCGTTTGATTTGGCTATCGGCTATTTGCCGTTTTTCTGTAGTGTTGTTTGACTGCTTGCGAGACCGCCAGACCTTGAATTGCAGTATCAATGCGTCGGCCCAGCGCAGCTTGTCCTGTACGGTCCCTTGCTGCTCTTAGGCTGCCTTTGGGAAGGCTCGCCGTGCTCTGCTGACGGTGGCCTCGCTGACCCCGAAATGCTCCGCAGCCTTAGTGATGCTGCCGTTCTCCCAGGACCATGCGGCAATTGCAGCTGCGTCATGTTGGACCGGGCGGCCTAGGCTGGCCTTGCCTCGGTGGGTCCGACCAGTGGCAGCAAGGGAGCGCCTTGCCGTCTCTCTGCCAACGTCCGTCCGCGCGATGATCCGGTTCTTTTCCATCTGAGCGATCTGGGCTAGGAGCGTCACGATCAACTCGCCCGCTTCGCCGACGATAGGCCCTAGGCCATGAATGTCGACAACCACACCCTTGGCCCGAAGGTCGCGAACCGTGGTCTGCACATCAATACTGTCGCGTCCTAGGCGGTCGACTGCATACACCTGCAGGGTGTCTCCTTCGCGGAGATAGTCAGCGCAGGCCCTAAACCCGGGTCGCTCCATAGCGAGGACGGATCCGCTAATGCCTTGGTCGGAGAACTCCTTGTCGAATCCACCCCCCATAGCGGTGCGTTGGGATTCGATGGATTGGTCCCGAGTCGAGACTCGGTAGTAAGCGATGCGTGCCATGGTTGCCCCCCGTTAGGCCTTGTCATATGTTGGATCGAATAATGACAGTACTATCGCAATCCGTCAACAGGAGATTTGACAGGGGCGTTGCATCGGTTCCACGGTGCTGTCGCTACTTACACCTTGTGAGATAGCGAAGCGTGCTACGGAGAAAAGGTAGAGCTCTTTTCTTGCGGTGAGGAAGCTATCGAAAATGCTCGAACCTAGCCATTAGAAGACCCCCTGCATACCCCGGGGTCCGTGACTTCAAAAACTCCGGTAAAGCCTCGATGCCCACGTTGTTGTTGAGCCTGTGTTGTGAGAGAGGCCGCTAGAAAATTTAGATCGATCTGGCAACAGTACCCCCATCCCCCACGGGACCCTCAGCAAATCAAGGGGGCCTTCCGTTTGCGCGGATGTAACCCCCGGGGTGGGCTGCGGTTCGATACAGGCGCAGGTGCAAATCGCTACAACTACCTGTAGCAGAGAGACGGCTTTATACCTAGCAAAAATAGTCATACGAACGCAATACGTGGCAAACCTAGCAACTACGCACGGAGAGTGTTGGACTTAGGAAGTCTCTCTGACACACACTGGCAGCCGGCCTATTTACTTTGGCATCAATTGCCCCACAGCAGGAGGTACATTCGGCGCAACAATCCCCGCTGATTCGCGAGAAAGCCTTACTGAATATAAATCTTTAGAATTGCCGAAACCTGCGAAAGATTATCATTTTGGTCGCGGCAGTTAAACGTGTGCTTCAATTGCACCACGTTTTGCCCTTTCGCCTTGGCAAGCGCTGCAATATTCGGGGGTAAATAGATATTATTATGATAAGTTTCGCTGCTAGAGCCAGATACTGGAAATGAGCCACCTAGAATTCTTTGATTCCGTGAAATTGGTGTCAGCGGCTCGCCGTTAATAAGAAACCATTGGGTGTCTTCGCTATCGATCTGCACATCGATCCCCTTCGTCTCCTTGAATGGATAATCGACCGCACTGAAGCCGTTAATCGGAATTGACACGGTGTCAGGGACGGCAGCCACGCGTAACGCTGCTCTGGAAGACAAAGGTCTCGGCTTGCTACCTCCGCAATCGTCAAAACCATGTCGAGCTGCATCCAGACTTTGAGTCCTAGTAGGATAGCCGTTTCCTCCATCAACAGACCGTATGCGGCTTAGCAAATTTTCAAGGGTCGTCCAATCACCGGAGAGACGTGCAACAGCGCATCCCGCGAAACCATCTGCTTCTGTTTCTTTCTGTATGCCGGGAATTCCAGAGCGGCTTTCGAAATGCCGTCCTAGATAATGGCCCAATTCATGTCCGAGTAGAGCAATTGCCTGAACTCTATCGTTTCCGATAACTTCTTGAAACCAGATTGGATTGACTTCGATGAAGTCGCCGTCCGGTATTCCGTCTTCGCCCTTTGCAGGCCAAGCTAGGGCTTTTGTGACATAGTCACAGTAGATCACTTTAATACTTTGTTGAAATGCGATTGATCTCGCAACTTCCGCAACCATTGCTTCTGCATCGGAGGGAGCAAAGCCCAGCGAGGAGCCCTCGTTCTTAAGATTTTCTGCATACATGCGAGCGCAACGCTTGGGCGAATCAGCTCTTGCAATGGAGGAAAGGCACATTAGCGCGAGCAGAAGCACCAAGGAAGTAAGTTTCACTTTAATCCCCTATTTTTTCTCGCCTACGTCTATATCGATGAGCGATTGCGTCGACGGAGCTGCCCCAAGACTGACACATTCAACTCGTTCAAATTTTCCTTGGCGCCCCTCTAGACCGTTTGAAAACAGGGCGGCTTCGCAAGCACGACGGTCCTGTAATCCTTTGTACACTCTACCTTTAGACATTACCCACTTCGCAAATTCATTTCTAGCAATTTGCAAATCACCATCATTTATTAATTGCAACAAAGTGGATCCGGCAAAATTCTCCTTTCCAACGTTAAAAACAAAAGAAGAAAGCGCACTGAATTGGTAGTCCTCAAGTTCCCGCGTAACTAACCTTTGGACAGCTGCTCGCGATGTTCGAGTATCGATTTCTAAACGATCATTTCCTTTGTCCAACGACCATGTTCCGCGAAACTCGTCTTCTAAGGAGACTTGGGAGCATTTTTGCTTAGCGATCAAATGACCGTACCCGATTGTGCAATAACCAGCCGGGTCGTCGTATGCAATTGGTTGCCATCCTTCAAAATCTTTGATCAGCCCAATGCCCAATGGGCTTATGGGAGGTGGAGGAGATAAAGGTGCTGCGCCCAGTGGCGCTCCAAAATCTTCGACTTGGCTTCTTGGAACGAAAAACTGAGCCCTACTGCTAGCAGACTGCAAAAAAAGAATAGCAACTAAGCACGTGCCTAATACACGTGATCCCCAATGTATAACTTGCATAGATGCATCCGTGAAGAGCTGTTGACATGGGATTAGCAAACGTTGTCGTGACTCGGTAAGTGTAGGAATAATGCAATTTACACGCAAGGAAATGCATGTAGCTTTGTGTGCTTGCGCACGCTCCGATAAACTCTTGTCATCGGACCTTTAACTCGTTAAGGCGAAGTGAACATTTCTCGCAATTTCAAAAGATTTGAGCGTAGTCGCGGGATTTCGCCGATCGTCTAACCGTTTGCTTGAAAATTGAAAATGAATGTTGCGGCCAGAACGGGAACTTTTTTGCTGCAATGGCCGCCGCCGTCAAGCGTTCAAAGGTTGGATTTCCCGATGTTGGGAAAGCCAACGACGCGGCTTTAAAACCCATGGCATAGCTCAAACCGTCAAAGCGGCGCGTATTGCGCACATTTTCGTCTGATTTATTTCGAGTTGTGGTTTTGATAGTACCGGGTATGCCAGCTTTTCGAGGGCTTCAAAAAGACCGCTAAAACATATCCTGTTGTTGGTTGTTGTGACCTTGTGCATGAGAGATGCCCGCCAAAAATCTTCGAAAGTTTAAATCCGAATCCAGGTTTCACCATAGGTCCCACGGAAACAGGGCGCCTCTTTTCTAGATGGGTGACCCCCGGTGGGGGCCGGGGCTATTTTGGGAAGTTGGGCTGATTAGCGCGCGTGGGGAGACGACTATGTCCCCAGAGTTTTAAATGGAGCGCTCTGGCGTGCTTTTAAGGGTCCATCGGAGGAGGAAATAGGTTAGGAAGGAGATACGACGCTCTTCCCAAGCGCGGAGCAAAGTGGCACGTGATCTGCAGCGTTAGTTGTAACAACATGGGAGCCGGGGGGGCACATAGCAGCGAAGTAAGCGTCCCCTAGTGCACGACACCGCTTCTTAGAGAACCTTTCTGGCCCTTGGGACTTCAGTTCCTTCAACGCTACCCGTCTTTGCTTATTTTCATTCTTTTCGGCGAGAGCTCCCAGACTTGTCGGGTGAAGCGCGTTCACCATGCTTCCTAACGCAGCTTGGTCATCGTATATGTAGGCAGCAGCAGCACATCGCTCACTTGGATCGCACCCGAACGAGTCCCCCGGTCCTCGCAGCGCGTTGGCCGCATCCCGAGTAAGTTTGCCACCGCTGAAACAGGCTAAATGCTGGATGACTGAGTATTGCTTTGACTTACGGGCGTTGTTCCACAGACGTGCAATGCGAAGTGCTAGCGACTGCAACATTTCGCGCTTTAATTCGTCAAGGGTGGCTCCGGGATTACCGGGGTACACGTTGGTCAATTCGTCGATCAGCGCTTGTAACGGCACGTCTCTCCGTCGCCCCACGACCGAAGGCATCCTAGAAAAAGCGCGCAACGCCTCGGGCAATGTCTCAGCTGCTTGCAACCGATTGTGCGCGTCACATAGGTAACTCACCTTGCCCGCAAGGAGCTCCCGTAAAGCGTAAAAGGGGGCTTCTGCAGGTGTGTGTTCTTTGAGATGATCGTCGCCCCAATCAGCTGCTAGGGAGCTTTTCTCTGCAAATTCCACCACAAGTGTAGTGTCCAAAAAGCAACCTGCCACGCGAGACCCTCTCGACCCGGTTAATTTATTCTTCCGCCTTCGCGGTGTCGGCGGGCAGCTCAAGCACCTTGTCGTCCTTGTCTAGACTCAGCGCTGCCAATATTGCTTCTACGGCGGGGTGTTCGCCTCGCCAGCCTGCATCTTCGAGTCGGTCAACCATTTCGCTCGCATCATCGAGATCGATTGCTGGCGATTTTTTCAGCGCGACCAGGACTTGCACTTGGGCGTTGAGCATCGGTCGAGTGACTTCGACAGGGTCCGCCATAAGGCTTGCTCGCCGTATGAACGAAACGACAGCTCCAAAATCCTCGTTGAACGTAGTGAGCTTATGCGCTTTTTGCATCGCAACGGCGATTTGAGCCAAGCGCGAGCCCACCGCTTGCAGGTCCGATTCGCCAAAAGCAATCAGCGCATCTCGCGCATCATCGAGCGCCCCGCCCACAAGATCGAGCGCCTGTCCTGCTGTTTCCTTCGGGTCGAATAAATGCGGATAAACCTGCTCAGGCTCTGGAGCGACGGAACGCAATGGACTCGATGTTCCCCGCTCAGGTCGGACATTAGCAGTTGTGTAGACGGTCGTCGCATCTACTGCGCGATTTACCGGCACCGTCTTCCGAAAAATCACGGTTGTCGCAATATCCACGCTTGAACTGGCATGCGGCGCTGCCTCTGCGTCAGTTTGTGCGCTAGTACTGTAATTCATTTGGCCGGCCTCAAGACTTTGTCGATATCGCGGCGTAACACGTGTGAATAGCCTTTGAGCCAATCATCCATTCTAAACTTCTGTGCGTTGATGGCACCAAGGTTCCCCCTGTCGAAGTCAATGATCATCCTGAACTGGCTGCGGTTGATAGGCTCGTCAAAAAATTCGGGATCAAGCTCCGTCTCCAATTTCAACTCCTCGGCTTTCAGCCGCAGCAGCGTGAAAGACGCCTTGTCTTCGAATCGATACAGAAGCTCCGATCCGTTTCTGTCCGCCTCCATAGGCTGATCAAAAACGCGCTCGTTGGGCCACTTCACCAGCCCCAAATCAAAGACGGCTGCGTTGGCTTCTTTCAAACTTTCAAACTTGCGCACATACAACGAGCGAGCGGACACCCGTGTGAGTTCAGGAATTTCGAGTCGATCCCTAAGTAGCGCATAGGACTCTGTGAATTGGCGTATCCGTGACTGATCCAGCGCCTTCGGTCCTCGCACCGTAAAGGTGCTTGCCCGGAATCCAGTCTGGATCTGAATACCCGGCGCTCCCAAGGTCTGCTGATTCGGTTGCCCCTCAGCGACCTTCAGCCCCGGCCATATCTCGGACATTCGACGGGCAATCTCTCCAGCGCGGTCCCACAGAACGAAGGCATCCGCGTATACCGTTTGGACAATGACACTATTCAGTGTGAACTTATCCAGGATCATGTGTATTCCGCAGCTATATTCGAAGTAGGTTGAATGGCGCGATCGGTCGAGACGCTCCTTGCAACATAAACGGCCTGAGGCGACGAATCTTAACCCAGTAGGAAAAAAGGATCCATGCGCCGCGTCTCCTTTTGTAGCGATACCCTTCGCCTGGATTAGGGCAGGCGGGACTTGCGTCGCACCATGTTGGTACGCTTAATTGCTCCAGTGCGGGTCGCTACAACCTTTTTCTGCTGAAAAGTCTTCGTGATCCGTTTCGTTGGTGGTTCCGTCTGGATAAAAGAGATCGATGATCAAAATCAAAACGCCAAAAGGTACGGCTAGCGCTGTTTTTCTGACCTCCCCAGACACTCGATTCGATTCGAGGGGCACATATCGATTGGACGTTACTTTGAAGATCGACGAAGGGCGTCCGATACTCGACGTTTGCAAGAGGGAAGCGGTTAAAACACTCGGTCCTAGCAAGGCGGCAATAGCAACCTTGCCATGCCTTGAGAGCAGGGACGGCACAGTTACCCTGAAGTTCAGGAGCCGTGCTAAGCCGAAGGTGTACGACTCGCGGTCCCGCTTGCTTGCGTTAGAGACGTTTCACGCTCTGCAAATCGATACTGCCGCGACGGTTCGCGTTATCGCAGGTGCGGAGGCGTACAAGGGTTTCGGTGGCGGTGTAGCTCTTCACCTGTTCGAGGTACAGATAATTCACCTAACAAAGCACTTGAGCTTCGAGCCAGATTTAGGCGGTACATTTGTCGGTATGTAAAGAGGTAACAAGGAATACATTGGCTACATGCTGTCGGGTCCTATAGAGACACCATCAGCAGATGATGACCACCCGCCGCCGCAACCTCCAGCGCGCGACGCGCAGCCGGATGCCCGATGACATCCGCGAGATCGGGCGCGGTCGGCCGCGATGACGCATTCAATTGCGCAAAAGCCCGCGCGGGACGAAGCCGCGCATCCGGAACGCCGTTCAGATGCGCGCAGAGCGTCGGCAAATCCGCCGCGCCGAACACTTCGATGCCGGGCACCAGCGCGGCTTCGGCAGCACTTGCGAGCGGCACATAGATTTCCGGCGCACGCCCGCTCTCCGAACCGGTCGATGCATGGTGCCGCGCCGCTCCGCACACCATCGCGAATGCTCCGCGCATGGGCCGCAGCGCGCCGGTCAGCGACAGCTCCCCAGCGAACTCACGATTTTCGAGCGACGCAGCCGGAATCTGTCCGCTCGCCGCCAGAATGCCGAGCGCGATAGGCAAGTCGAAACGTCCCGACTCCTTTGGCAAATCTGCCGGAGCGAGATTGACGGTGATGCGGTTGACGGGGAATTCCAGTCCGCAATTCTGCAGCGCGGCGCGCACGCGCTCGCGGCTTTCGCGAACTTCGAGATCGGGTAAGCCGACGATGGAGAACGACGGCAATCCGTTTGCGAGATGAACTTCGACGACCACTTCCGGCGCGCGCCCAGGGGCGGGCGCGCGGCTCTTGACCACGGCAAGCGACATGATTTCACCTGAAACGGCGCGCGCTCGAAGGCGGCGCCGGCAATGAGACTAGGACTTCACGGCTCGCCGGCCGAGGTCGACAGTAGTTGAAGCAGTCAGTCCTGCGACGAGGAGCCGCCCGGCTGGTGCTGCTCCAGTTGCGCGACGCGTTTTTCCAGCTCTTCCAGCCGGGCGCGCGTACGCACGAGCACCTGAGTCTGCGTGTCGAATTCTTCGCGGGTCACGAGATCGAGCTTCGAGAAGCCCTGCGAAAGCATGGCTTTCACATTTTTCTCAACGTCTTTAGCAGGCGAATTCTTGAAGAGCTCGCTCATCTTCTGCTGCAGGTCATTGAAAACGTCGTTGGGCTGCTTCATCGTTTCTCCCTTTGCACAAAAAAAGTGCATTCATTGTTAGGTCAGTGCCCCGGCCGGTTGCATGATCGATTTTGGTGCATTCGTCACGCACTGCCGGGCACATTCGAGGCGCCGCGATTTTAGCGCTCCCGCGCTCCCGCGTTTTCCGCCTTTGCCCCTTTTTACGGGACCTTGCGAGCACTCTAGCAACGAACCCACCCCGGCGCCAGCAGGTACGGCGCGCGTTAGCCATTCGGCAGATCCCTTGCGCGCGCCTTTCGTGAAATCGTGCAAAGCCCCGTGAGCACTCGATTGGCATACGAGTTGCATAAGTGGCGCGGACCTTTTCTGCACGCTTCTTTCAGCGGCCCGACAGGATGGACGTGGGCTTGCAACCGAGGCATCCCGCTTTAGAAGGCATCGAAGGATCAGAGGCACACCACAGCGAGGGATACATGAAGCTCATTACCGCAATCATCAAGCCGTTCAAGCTCGACGAAGCGCGCGAAGCGCTCTCGGCGATCGGCGTCTCGGGCATCACGGTGACCGAGGTAAAAGGCTTCGGCCGCCAGAAAGGTCACACCGAACTTTATCGGGGCGCGGAATACGTCGTCGATTTCCTGCCGAAGGTGAAGATCGAAGCGGCCGTGTCGGACGACATCGTCGATCAGGCGATCGAAGCGGTCGAACGCGCGGCGCGCACGGGAAAAATCGGCGACGGCAAGATCTTCGTCACGGCAATCGAACAGGTCATTCGTATTCGTACCGGTGAGACCGGCGCGGACGCGCTCTAAGAAAAGAAATCGGCGATAAGAGGAAACCGAAGAATGCGTAACTTTTTGATGTCATTGCTGGTGGCGGGCGCCCTGGTCGGCGCCAATGTCGGCACCGCACTCGCCCAGGACGCGTCCGCTCCGGCCGCTGCCTCGGCACCCGCGGCCGACGCCGCATCGGCGCCTGCAAGCGCACCGGCCAGCGCCAACACGGCGATGGCTTCGTCGGCGGAAGGCGCTTCCGCAGCGGCGGCAGCTTCCGACGCCGCTCCCGCCGCGCCGACCGAACCATTCTCGGTCGATTCGTCGAAGATCAGCTCGGGTGACACCGCGTGGATGCTCACCTCGACCGCACTCGTGCTGTTCATGACGGTTCCGGGCCTCGCGCTGTTCTACGCAGGCATGGTTCGCAAGAAGAACGTGCTGGCAACGGTAATGCAGAGCTTCGCGATCTGCTGTCTCGTCACGATCATCTGGACGGTCGTGGGCTACAGCATCGCGTTCACGCCGGGCAATTCGTTCCTGGGTGGCTTCTCGCGCGTGTTCCTGCACGGCATGAACTACATCAAGGGCGACAAGGCCACGACGCTGACCGTCAGCCATCTGGCATCGACGATTCCGGAATCGGTCTACTTCGTCTACCAGATGACGTTCGCGATCATCACCCCGGCGCTCATCACCGGCGCGTTCGCCGACCGGATGAAGTTTTCCGCGATGCTCGTGTTCATGACGCTGTGGTCGATCATCGTCTACTCGCCGATCGCGCACATGGTCTGGGAACCGACCGGCTGGCTGGCAGGCGCGGGCGTGCTCGACTTCGCGGGCGGCACGGTGGTTCACATCAACGCCGGTATCGCGGGCCTGATGTGCTGTCTGGTGCTCGGCAAGCGCGTTGGCTACGGCCGTGAAGTGATGGCGCCGCACAACCTCGTGCTCTCGCTGATCGGTGCATCGATGCTGTGGGTGGGCTGGTTCGGCTTCAACGCGGGTTCGGCAGTCGCGGCTGACGGCCGTGCCGGCTTCGCCATGCTCACGACGCAGATCGCCACCGCATTCGCCGCCTTCGGCTGGATGTTCGCGGAATGGATTTCGAAGGGTAAGCCTTCGGTGCTCGGCATCATCTCGGGCGCGGTTGCAGGTCTCGTTGCAGTGACGCCGGCTTCGGGCTTCGTGGGCGTGACGGGCGCTATCGTGATCGGCATCGTGGCGGGCGTGGTCTGCTTCTGGTCGGCGACGTGGCTCAAGCACAAGTTCGGTTACGACGATTCGCTCGATGCGTTCGGCGTGCACGGCGTGGGCGGGATCATCGGCGCTTTGCTGACGGGCGTGTTCGCAGTGAAGGACATCGGCGGCTTCGATGGCAATGTCATCGTGCAGGCGAAGGGCGTGCTGGTCACGCTGGTCTATAGCGGCGTCGTCAGCTTCGTGCTGCTCAAGATCATCGACATGGTCATGGGTCTGCGCGTGACGGAAGAAGAGGAACGCGAAGGTCTCGACGTCACGCTGCATGGCGAGCACGTCGAATAAGGGATTTGAGCCGCGATCCGGCGTGCCGCGAGAGGGCGCGCCGGTTCTCCTCCGCTCGGCGCATGTCGCCGGGGCGACGGCAAACGAACGAGCGCAGCGACTTGGCCCGCCTTCATGGCGGGTTTTTTTTCGTCCGCGCGTTACGTCGGGTTTTCGTCCAGCGCGGCTCGCGCCGCAAATGCCCGGATTGCCTGTGTAGATTGCCGCGATGGGCCGCAAAGCCTTGCTAAATGGCGGTCCATACCCAGTTAGGCAGGGCAATTGCTCTACAATCTTTCGTCCCTGTATCGGCTGGAACGATCGCCTTGGCGGTTGCCCAGTCCCACGCAAAACGCTGTCCACGAGAAATCAATGGTTCCGCACTTAGTTACGGCGTTAAGTGGCCCGCTGCTCGACCTCGAGCGGAGAATTCTCGAGGCTACGCCTTCCATCGAACGGTGGTTCCGTCTCGAATGGCAGGAGCACACGCCGCCGTTTTACTGTTCCGTCGACCTGCGTAACGCCGGTTTCAAGCTCGCGCCCGTCGACACCAATCTCTTTCCCGGCGGCTTCAACAATCTGCCGCACGAAGTGCTTCCGCTTGCCGTGCAGGCGGCGATGGCGTCCATCGAAAAAATTTGTCCAGACGCGAAGAATCTGCTCGTGATTCCGGAGCGGCACACGCGTAACGCGTTTTATCTGGAGAACGTTGCGCGGCTCGCGACCATCATGCGTCAGGCGGGACTCAACGTCCGCTTCGGCACGCTCGATGAAAACATCCACGGGCCCGTGACCATTCCGCTCGCCGATGGCCAAAAGGTCGTGCTCGAACCGCTCGAACGCACGCCGCGCCGTCTCGGCCTGAAAAATTTCGATCCGTGCTCGATCCTGCTCAACAACGATCTTTCCGCCGGCATTCCGCCCGTGCTCGAAAATCTGCACGAGCAATACATCCTGCCGCCGTTGCATGCGGGCTGGGCGGTGCGCCGCAAGTCGACGCACTTCTCCTGCTATGACGATGTCGCGAAAAAGTTCGCGAAGCTCGTCGAGATCGATCCGTGGATGGTGAACCCGTACTTCGCGCACGTCGAAGGCGTGGATTACGAGGCGCGCACGGGCGAGGAAGCGCTGGCCGAGGCAATCGACGGCGTCATCAAGAAGATCGCGAAGAAGTACCGCGAGTACGGCATCAGCGAGAAGCCGTATGTCGTCATCAAGGCCGATGCCGGCACGTACGGCAAGGGCGTGATGACCGTGCACGACGCAAGCGAGGTCGCCGCATTGACCAAGCGCGAGCGCACGCGCATGAACGACGCGAAGGAAGGCCTGCAGGTGCACGATGTGATTGTGCAGGAAGGCGTGCACACATTCGAGCGCGTGGAGAATGCGGTGGCGGAGCCGGTCGTGTATATGATCGACCGGTACGTGGTCGGCGGGTTTTATCGCGTGCACGACTCGCGCGAACGCGACCAGAACCTCAACGCGCCCGGCATGCATTTCGTGCCGCTCGGCTTCGAGCACACCGCGCTGCCGGATGCGCATGCGAAGCCCGGCGCCGCGCCGCCGAACCGCTTTTACATGTATGGCGTGGTGGCCAGGCTTGGGTTGCTGGCGGCATCGGTGGAACTCGAGAAGACCGACCCGGAAGCGATTCAGGTCTGAGTGCATAATGCCCTGCTCTCGTGGCCAATACTCATGGCCACGGTCACTAGCTCAAGCGAATACACATGGACATTCTCTTCATCGCCGATCCGCTCGATCGTTTCAAGATCTATAAAGACACGACCTACGCGATGATGGCCGAAGCCGCGCGGCGCGGTCACGTGCTGTACGCATGCGAGCCGCAGCATCTGGCGTGGACTGGCACGACGGTCGACGCGAGCGTGCGACGCATTGCGATTGTCGGCGACGAAGCGAACAGCGACCGCTGGCCGTGGTTCGCGGCGGAACAGGCGGAGCATTTGCCGCTCACGCGTTTCGGCGCGGTGCTGATGCGCAAAGACCCGCCGTTCGATCTCGAATATGTCAACGCAACCTGGCTGCTCGAAATCGCGGAACGCGCCGGCGCGCGCGTTTTCAACAAGCCGCAAGCCATTCGCGATCATTCGGAGAAGCTGGCTATTGCCGAATGGCCGCAGTACGTGGCGCCCACGCTCGTCACGCGCGATGCGGCTCGCCTGCGCGGCTTTCACGCGGAACATGGCGATGTCATTCTGAAACCGCTCGATGGCATGGGCGGCATGGGCGTGTTCCGCGTGAAAGCGGACGGCATGAACCTCGGGTCCATCATCGAGATGCTGAGCGAGGACGGCGCGCGTACGGTGATGGCGCAGAAGTTCATCCCGCAGATCACGGACGGCGACAAGCGCATTCTGGTGATCGGCGGTCAGCCGGTGCCGTATTCGCTGGCGCGTGTTCCCCAGGGCAACGAGGTGCGCGGCAATCTGGCGGCGGGCGGTCTTGGCCGTGCGCAACCGCTGTCGGCGCGCGATCGCGAGATTGCCGAAACGCTCGGGCCAATTCTTGAAGCACGCGGGCTTTTGCTGGCCGGCCTCGATGCCATCGGCGATTACCTGACCGAAGTCAACGTGACGAGCCCGACATGCTTCCGCGAAATCATGGATCAGACAGGCTTCGACGTTGCTGGAATGTTCATCGACGCGCTCGAACGCGCGGTCGGCTAAACGGCCTTTCGAGCGCTAGCCAACGCTCGAATTGGCGCACTGCAAAAACATAATCGCCGACGCTGTTACAATTATTTCCCGGTTGCTTGCAAGTTTTAGGGTTGGAACGTGCTTTTTCCGGTCTTAAACTGTGTTTAAGAGTGCAAGCGTAAGCTGTGGTAATGGTGGAACGGTGTCTGGCGTAAGGCGGGTTGATTTTCGGCCCGCGTACGACCATATAGGCATCGATCCCGCGCCGCTCGCGCGTTTTCGAGCGATCTCTAGATGCCGGCAACCCTGGCGTCATTACAGAGGCAGCAATCCTTACATGGCTGGCATTCTGATCATCGCGCATGCTCCGTTCGCTACCGCGCTACGCGAGTGTGTCGCGCACATTTACGGCGGCTTGCCCGCACGCATCGGCGTTGTCGACGTAACGCCCGACTGCGATCCCGTCGAAGTCCGCGCGTTCGCGCGCTCGGAACTCGACCGTCTGCGAGAAGACAATGGCGCCATCGTGCTCACCGACGTCTTCGGCGCGACGCCCGCGAACATCGCGGCGAGTCTCGCGGAAACGGACGTGCGCGTGCTCGCAGGCGTCAATTTGCCGATGCTCGTGCGCGCCGTGTGTTATCGCGCGACTCCCATCGACACGCTTACCGAAAAAATTCTGCAAGGCGGCTCGAAAGGCATCCAGGAACTGGATTCCTCCACGCCGCTGAATCCTTGCGCGCTCGCGACGAAGGCTGCCGGTTCGCAAGATCCGGCGTGCTCCGCGAGTGCCGATCTCGTCGCCGCGAAAGCCGCGAGTCACTGACGCCGCTCAATTCATCCACTAGCGCCCGGAGCATCATGCTGCAACAGGAAACAACGATCGTAAACAAGCTGGGACTCCACGCGCGGGCATCGGCGAAGCTCACGCAACTGGCCGGTAGCTATCAGTCGGAAATCTGGATGAGCCGTAACGGTCGCCGGATCAACGCCAAGAGCATCATGGGCGTGATGATGCTGGCAGCGGGTATCGGCAGCACGGTGACCATCGAAACCGAAGGCGCCGACGAAGCCGATGCGATGAAAGCGATCCTCGCGCTTATCGCCGACAAGTTCGGGGAAGGGCAGTAAGCGCTTCATCCCGCATCGGAAGTAGCCAACGAAAAGCCGCGCTTCGACGCGGCTTTTTTGCGTCCGCGTTCTTTGCAGGACAAACGGCCGCGCCTCGCTGCGACGGCCGTTCGGCGACCGCAGCCTCATTCGAACTTATAATGCTAGCGCGGTCCTAAGCGCCTGCCGCAGGCCCCTAGAGACCGCGCAGAAACTACAGAGGAGGTGCGCGTGTCCTTCACGCTGCATGGAATTCCCGTCTCACGAGGCATCGCCATTGGGCGAGCGTATCTGATCGCGCCTGCGGCGCTCGATGTCGCTCACTATCTCATCGATCCCGACCAGATCGACGCTGAAATCGCGCGGTTTTATGCCGCGCAAGCGGGCGTGCTCGCCGAACTCGAAACGCTTCGCAACGACCTCGCCGCGGACGCGCCTGGCGAAATGACAGCGTTCATCAACGTTCACATGATGATCCTGAACGACGCCATGCTCGTGCAGGAAGTCATCGATCTGATTCGCACGCGGCGCTACAACGTCGAATGGGCGCTCACCGAACAACTCGAAATCCTGAGCCGCTACTTCGACGAAATCGAAGACGAGTATCTGCGCGAACGGAAGGCGGATATCGAGCAAGTGGTGGAACGGCTGCTCAAGGCGCTTGCAGGCGCGCCGACCACTGCATCGATGGTGGCGCATACGGTTGCGAGCAACGGCCACAACGAGATGATCGTCGTGGCGCACGACATCGCGCCGGCCGACATGCTGCAGTTCAAGACGCAAGCATTCAAAGGTTTTGTCACCGATCTCGGCGGCCGCACGTCGCATACGGCGATCGTCGCGCGTAGTCTCGGCATTCCCGCGTCGGTCGGGGTGCAGCAGGCGAGCGTGCTGATTCGTCAGAACGATCTCATCATCGTGGACGGCGATCACGGCATTGTCATCGTCGATCCCGCGCCGATCGTGCTCGAAGAGTATTCGTACCGGCAAAGCGAAAAGGTGCTGGAGCAGCGCAAGCTGCAGCGCCTCAAGTTTTCGCCGACGCAAACCTTATGCGGCACGAAGATCGAGCTGTGCGCGAACATCGAACTGCCCGAGGATGCGAAGGTCGCGGTGGAAGCGGGCGCGATGGGCGTCGGCCTCTTTCGCACCGAGTTTCTCTTTATGAATCATAAAAACCAGTTGCCGGAGGAAGAGGAGCAGTTCGAGGCCTACAAGCGCGCGATCGAACTGATGAACGGCAAGCCGGTGACCATTCGCACGATCGATGTCGGCGCGGACAAGCCACTCGATTCGATGAGCGCCGGCGACGGCTACGAAGTCGCGCCGAACCCGGCGCTCGGGCTGCGCGCCATTCGCTGGAGTCTGTCCGAGCCGCAAATGTTCATGACGCAACTGCGCGCCATCTTGCGCGCGTCCGCGTTCGGTCCGACCAAGATTCTGATTCCAATGCTCGCGCACGCGCAGGAGATCGATCAGACGCTCGATCTGATCCGCGAGGCGAAGCGTCAACTCGACGACGCGGGCATCGCCTACGACCGCCAGATTCAGGTCGGCGCGATGATCGAAATTCCCGCCGCCGCCATCGCTGTGCGGCTCTTCCTGAGCCGGCTGGATTTTCTGTCGATCGGCACCAACGATCTGATTCAATACACGCTCGCCATCGACCGCGCGGATAACGCGGTCGCGCATCTGTACGATCCGCTGCATCCGGCCGTGCTGAATCTGATCGCGTTCACGCTGCGCGAAGCGAAGCGCGCCGGCGTGCCGGTTTCGGTGTGCGGTGAGATGGCGGGCGATCCGACGGTTACGCGCTTGTTGCTCGGGCTCGGTCTGACCGAGTTTTCGATGCATCCGAGCCAGTTGCTTGTCGTGAAGCAGGAAATCTTGCGCTCGAATCTCAAGGCATTCGATAAGCCCGTAGCGGACGTGCTCGCGGCTTACGAGCCGGATGAATTGCAAGCAGCGTTGGCGCGGCTTCAGAAGATTTGAGGCTTACGAAGCACGCGCATGCCGCTCGCCGCAGACCACGCAATCGGCCTGGCGCGCGATCTTCATCGTGTTCCACTCCATGCGCAGTGAATCCAGCATCATCAGCCGGCCGGCGAGCGTTTCGCCGAAGCCGCCGATCACGCGTAGCGCCTCCGCCGCTTGCATTGCGCCAATGATGCCCACGGTCGGCGAGAACACGCCCATCGTCGAACACGCGACTTCCTCGAACGCCTGATCCGGCGGAAACACGCATGCATAACACGGCGATTGCTCCGAGCGGAAATCGAATGTGCTGATCTGCCCGTCGAAACGCAAGGCCGCGCCCGACACAAGCGGGACGCCATGCGCGACGCACGCGGCGTTGATTGCGTGACGCGTGGCGAAGTTGTCGCTGCAATCCAGCACGACCGACGCGCCCGGCACGTTGGCATCGAGCCAGGCCGCGTCGGCACGCGCGTTGACCGCTTCGATCTCGACATCCGGATTCAGCGCGTTGAGCGTCGCGCGCGCGGATTCCACTTTGGCCTCTCCGACCGAACGCGTTGCGTGCACGATCTGCCGTTGCAGATTCGTGAGGTCGACGGTATCGGCATCGACGAGGGTCAGCTTGCCGATTCCCGCTGCCGTGAGATACATCGCGGCAGGCGCGCCTAGGCCGCCCGCGCCGACGATGATCGCGTGAGCATCGAGAAAGCGCTGCTGCGCTTCGATGCCGATTTCATCGACGAGAATATGGCGGGAATAGCGGAGAAGTTGGTCGTCGTTCATCGAGCGGGCGCGTGGCAACGCGCTGTCTGTGCTGCGAAGGGAACGCCGTGGAAGCGGCGCGCTTGAGGCGGATATTCTAAGCGCGCGCGGGAGGAAAGGCTTCGCGGCGCGTGACCGCGAAGCCGTACTACTGATGTTGCCCTGCCTTTTACTTCGACTGAGCCGTGGGCGACGAAGCCGGTTCCGCGCCCGATGCCGGCGCCGAACCCGGCGTGGCCGGCAGTGCGGGCGCCGCAACCACCGGCGCCGAAGCCGAACGTCCGGGCTTGTTCTGCGCGAGCTTGCGTTCGCTGTACGACTTCGATTCGACGACCGTCTTGCCTTCCAGCTTGTTCAACGCCTGCGCAAGCATGAAGTCGTCCGAACTGCCGAACTCCACCGGCTTGCGTTCGCGATCCTTGCGACGCTGCTCCGGCGTTTTCTTGTCGTTCTGCTCTTCGAGAATGCGCAGTTGTTCCAGGCGGTCCTGCTCGCGCTGTTCGGATTCCTTCTTCTCGTTCGGGTCTTGCGTGTTGGCGAGGTGATTCGAATAATCGACTTCGCGCGTGACGAGCGCGTCGTCGGGGTCGCCATCCGCGTATTGATCCACCGGCACATCGGGGCGCACGCCCTGGTTCTGGATCGACTTGCCGCTCGGCGTGTAGTAGTACGCCGTTGTCAGACGCAGCGCGGTGTCCGCGGTCATCGGGCGAACCGTCTGCACCGAGCCCTTGCCGAAGGTCGTCTTACCGACGATCAGCGCGCGGTGATGATCCTGCAATGCGCCTGCCACGATTTCCGATGCCGACGCCGAGTAGGCGTTGGTCAGCACGACCATCGGCACCTTCTTGAAAATGTCCGGCACGCTCTTCAGCGGATCGGAATCGAAGGAGGGCAAACGATAGTTGTCGTAGGTGTCGCGGAAAGTCTGCTTCGCGTCCGCGATCTGGCCGTTGGTCGACACGACCACCGAGTTGTCCGGCAGGAATGCGCCCGCCACGCCGACCGCGCTCTGCAACAGACCGCCGCCGTTATTGCGCAGGTCGAGCACGAGGCCCTTCAGGTTCGGTTGTTGACGCGCGAGATCCTGCAGCTTGGCCGCGAGGTCCGGCACCGTGCGTTCCTGGAAGCTCGTGATGCGGATATAGCCATAGCCCGGCTCAGGCACCTTCATCTTGACCGACTGCACGCGGATGAGCGCACGCGTGACGGTGAGCGGGAACGTGCGGTCGTCGCTCTTGCGGAAGATGGTGAGCGTGACCTTGGTGCCCGGTTCGCCGCGCATTTGCTTGACGGCCTTGTCGAGCGTCATGCCGCGCACCGGCTTGTCGTTGATGCGCGTGATGAGGTCGCCCGGACGAATGCCGGCACGGAACGCAGGAGTGTCTTCGATAGGCGAGATGACCTTGATGAGACCGTCTTCCGAGGAAATCTCGATGCCGAGGCCCGCGAAACGGCCCTTGGTCTGTTCCTGAAGCTCTTCGTAATCGGTCTTGTCGAGATACGACGAGTGCGGATCGAGGCTCGACACCATGCCCTTGATGGCGGCGGTGAGGAGCTTCTTGTCATCGACGGGTTCGACGTATTCGTGCTTGATCTGCCCGAAGACTTCGGCGAAGAGCCGCAACTGATCGAGCGGCAGCGGCGATGAGGCCGCTTGCTGGGCGGACGCGGAAATCTGCAGAGTTGCAAGTGCGCCGGCAGCAACGCCCGCGGCTATGAGACCGAAGTTTTTCAGGTTCTTTCGCATAGAGGAGTGCGTTTGGAAAACGAATGGGCTGCATCGTGGGTGACGGGCCAGTATACCCGCTCACCTTCAATGACGACTTAAACGCAACTTAAATGCCCGGGCACGCAGCGCTTGAAACAGCGGGCCCTGCGACGAATGTGTCGGGCGCGACGGAAGACTGTCAGCGAGCGGACATGGGCGCGCGGACCACCGTGGTCCGCGCATGCAAAGCGCTTGTCGTGCTTATCCCGCCTTGCCCTGCTTGGCGACAGCCGCCTGCGCCGCCGCGATGGCGTCCGGATCGCCCAGGTAGTAATGCTGGATGGGCTTCAGGTTCTCGTCCAGTTCATATACGAGCGGGACGCCGTTCGGGATGTTCAGTCCGACGATGTTGTCGTCCGAAATATTGTCCAGATACTTCACGAGCGCACGGATGGAATTGCCATGCGCCGAGATCACGACCTGTTTGCCCGACTTGATGGCCGGCGCGATTGACTCGTTCCACATGGGCAGCACGCGCGCGACCGTGTCTTTCAGGCACTCGGTAAGCGGCAGTTGTTCACGCGGCACGCGGGCATAGCGCGGGTCGTTGAAGGAAGCGCGTTCGTCGTCCGGATTCAGCGCGGGCGGCGGCGTGTCGTAGCTGCGGCGCCAGACGAGCACCTGGTCATCACCGTACTTCTTCGCGGTCTCGGCCTTGTTCAGCCCGGCAAGCGCGCCATAGTGACGCTCGTTCAGACGCCACGAATGAACGACCGGAATGTACATCTGGTCCATTTCGTCCTGCACGTGCCAGAGCGTGCGGATGGCGCGCTTGAGCACGGAGGTATAAGCGATGTCGAAGGTATAGCCCGCTTCCTTCAGCAGCACGCCTGCCTGGCGTGCCTCGCGATTGCCCTGCTCGGTCAGGTCGACATCCACCCAGCCGGTGAAGCGGTTTTCCTTGTTCCACGTCGATTCGCCGTGGCGGATGAGCACTAGCTTGTACATGTTTGTAGGTCGGTCAGTTAGGAAGCGGTGCGCCGATCGCACCCCCGATATCCTGCCCACGCGCGCGGGGTGCCGCCATCGGCCGGATGGACAAGGCCATCGCGGTAGACGGTTATTTTATAATGTTCGGATTGCCCTCATTTCCCTTTCTTCCTTCATTACTACCTTTCGGCGGCCCTCGACGTGAAGTTTTTCACTGATTACACGAATCTCGCACTCATCGCGATTGCGCTCATCTCCGGCGCGCTGCTGCTTTGGCCTGTCCTCATGCGGCGCGGCCGTGGCGGCATTTCGGCCGCTGAAGCCGTCACGCTCATCAACCGGCGCAACGCGGTGGTTGTCGATTTGCGGCCCGCGTCCGAGTTCGCGCAGGGCCACTTGCCGTCGGCCCGCAATATCGAGCAGACGGAGCTCCAAGCAAAAATTGGCCAGATCGCCAAAAATAAAGGCAATCCGGTCGTGCTCGTGTGCCAGACCGGTCAACAATCGCAGCGTGCCAGCCGCGCCGTTTCGGAGGCTGGCTACGCTGAGGTCCATGTTTTGCAAGGCGGTGTGGATGCCTGGCAAAAGGCCGGAATGCCGGTCGTGAAACAAGG
The DNA here is from genome assembly GCF_031450995.1 of Caballeronia sp. LP006. Taxonomy (NCBI): domain Bacteria; kingdom Pseudomonadati; phylum Pseudomonadota; class Betaproteobacteria; order Burkholderiales; family Burkholderiaceae; genus Caballeronia; species Caballeronia sp. LP006. The sequence goes on from NZ_JARTVW010000005.1 coordinate 659,814, forward strand.
AGCAGTCAAGTGAACAAAGTCCTCATGTACAGCACCCAAGTGTGCCCGTATTGCCAGATGGCCGAACGTCTTTTAAAGTCCCGCGGGGTCGAAAACATCGAGAAGGTGCTGATCGACCGTGAGCCGGGCCGTCGCGAGGAAATGATGACGCGCACCGGCCGCCGGACCGTGCCGCAGGTTTATATCGGCGACACGCACGTCGGCGGATATGACGATCTTTCGGCGCTGGACCGCAAGGGCGGTCTCGTGCCGCTTCTCGAGTCGGCCTGACACCACCGCGCGCCGCTCGCGCATTGCGCCGGCGGCGAAGGCGCGCACGCCGAGAGACTGGCGCGCCGAACTTCGAATCATCTAGGAAACCATTATGTCCGACGAGAATAACCAACCGTTTTTCAACATCCAGCGCATTTATCTGAAGGATATGTCGCTCGAGCAGCCGAACTCGCCCGCCATCTTCCTCGAACAGGACATGCCCGCGGTTGAGGTCGAAGTCGATGTCAAGGCCGACCGTCTGGCTGAAAGTGTCTTCGAAGTGCTGGTAACAGGCACGGTTACGGCCAAAGTCACGGACAAGGTGGCATTCCTGATCGAAGCAAAGCAAGCAGGTATCTTCGACATTCGCAATATTCCGGCTGAACAGATCGACCCGCTCGTCGGCATTGCGTGCCCGACCATCCTGTTCCCGTATCTGCGCTCGAATATCGCCGATGCGATCACCCGCGCCGGTTTCCCGCCGATCCACCTCGCCGAAATCAACTTCCAGGCCTTGTACGAGCAGCGCCTGTCGCAACTTGCGGGCTCGCAGGAAGGCGCGGCGAACGGCGCGACGCACTGACGCTTAACGTATCAACCAGTCTGGTCTCACTCTGCCTAACCGGAGCCGAGCATGAAAGTAGCCGTCCTCGGCGCCGGCGCGTGGGGCACCGCATTAGCGGGCCACCTCGCGGCACGGCACGACACGTTGCTCTGGGCGCGCGATGGCGCGCTCATCGAATCGCTTACCCAAACGCATGAAAACGCGCGATATCTCGCGGGCGTAGGCCTGCCAGAAGCGCTGGCGTATTCCGCCGATTTCGACGCGGCCCTCGCACACGCCGCCGCTGACGACGCGTTGTGCGTCGTCGCGACGCCCGTCGCGGGCCTGCGCGCCATGTGCCGCTCGATGCGCCAGGCGGGCATCGTTCCCGCGCATATTCTCTGGCTATGCAAGGGCTTCGAAGCGGATACGCAGTGCCTTCCGAACGAGGTCGTCGCGGCCGAATTGCCTGACCATGTCAGTAACGGCACGCTGTCGGGTCCGAGTTTCGCGCGCGAAGTCGGGCGTGGTTTGCCAGTTGCGTTGACGGTCGCGAGCGCATCGGCGGCCTTGGGCACGCGCACGGTGACCGCGTTCCATCATGGCGCCATGCGCATCTATACCGGCGACGATATCGTCGGCGTCGAAGTGGGCGGCGCGGTGAAGAACGTGCTCGCCATCGCGACCGGCATCTCCGATGGCCTCGGCCTCGGCCTCAACGCGCGCGCGGCGCTCATCACGCGCGGTCTCGCGGAAATGTCGCGGCTCGGTGTCGCGTTGGGCGGGCGCGCGGAGACTTTCACCGGTCTCACGGGCCTCGGCGACCTGATTCTTACCGCAACCGGCGACCTTTCGCGCAACCGCACGGTCGGCGTGCAACTGGCGAGCGGCCGCACGCTCGACGAGATTCTCGCGGCGCTCGGGCATGTAGCTGAAGGCGTGCGCTGCGCGCGCGCGGTTCTTTCGCTTGCGCAGTCGCGTGGCATCGACATGCCTATTACACAGGCGGTATGCCGCGTACTTTTCGATAACGTCACGCCGCGCCACGCGGTGCAGGCGCTGCTCAGCCGGGACGCGAAGGCCGAGTAGCTTTTAGTCTGCGTCGCGACGCGGACCGAAGCGGTTCACGACGCTCACTCGCCGCCGTCGAATCCGGCCTGACGCCACGCCTCGAACGTGACGATTGCCACCGTGTTCGACAAATTCAGGCTGCGGTTGCCCCGACGCATGGGCAGGCGCACGCGTTGTTGCGTCGGAAAACCATCCAGCAAGTCGGCCGCGAGACCGCGTGTTTCCGCGCCGAACACAAACCAGTCGCCGGGCTGGAACGCGTGATCGAAAAAGGGCGTCGAGCCGCGCGTGGTAAAGGCAAACATGCGCGCCGGGTCGGGCGTTTCCTTTGCGAGGAAGGCGCTCCAGTTGGCGTGCACGTTCATCTCCGCGTACTCGTGATAATCGAGACCGGCGCGGCGCATTTTGGCGTCGTCGAGCGGAAAGCCGAGCGGCTCGATCAGATGCAAACGCGCGCCCGTGTTGGCGCACAGGCGGATCACATTGCCGGTGTTCGGCGGAATTTCGGGCTCGACGAGTACGACGTTGAACATGGATTGCAGTGGTGGATTGGTTAATCTTTGGGGGTGCGCAGCGCCACGAAATTGCTGACGCGCCGCGCGCCCGCCAGCTTCAATGTGCGCGCGAGGGCATCGAGCGTGGCGCCGGAGGTCATCACGTCATCGACCACGCCGACATGCTTGCCGCGCACGTCGCCCTTTACCTCGAACGCGGATGCAACGTTGCGGCGGCGCGTATCGAGATCGAGTTTGGATTGCTGCGCGGTGTCGATTCTTCGCACGACGAGCGCGGCGTCACCGTGAACGCGCATGCGACGCGCGAGCGGATGCGCAATCGCCCACGCCTGGTTGTAGCCGCGCGCGGCAAGGCGCTGGCGCGATAGCGGCACCGGCACGATCACGTCGGGTAAAGGCAGATCGCTGTCATCGAACAACGCAGCGAGATGCCGCGCGAAGGTCGCGCCTGTCGCCAGCCGCGCGCGAAACTTCAACTCGACGGCCAGTGTGTCGAGTGGCGCGCGATAGTCGGCAAGCGCGATCGTGTCATTGAACGCAGGCGGATTGTCGAGGCACGCCGCGCAGTGCATCCGCGTATCTTCGCGTTCTCTGTCCAGCGCAAACGCTGCCAGCGGAAGCGCGCAGGTCGCGCACCTCAGGCGCGACTCGTTCCAGTACTCGCCGTCACAATCGCTGCACACCACGTCTTGCGACAAATTGCCGCATAACGCGCATTGGCTGGGCAGCGCGGCATCGAGCAGCCGTTTCCCAAGTCCGCGCGCGGTTATCGCGACGCGTGCGGATGACGGGAAGAAATTGCTGAAGACATTCATGGCGGCGCGGACGAATGGTAGGCAACAGGCAACGAACTCGAACGAGCGCATGCACGTGCGGAGAAACAATCGGAACGGTTATGCCCCGTATCGGCCCTAAGCACGGGCTGATTTCAAGACGACCGAGTATACTTCGCACTCTTCGCGAATAGATCGTCATGTCCCAAACGCCCCCTCAAACTAGCCGACCGGCCTATGATTCGCGCCGTTTGCGCGCGATCTTCGACCGTCGCGCCGCGACTTTCGACGAAGTCGCGTTCCTGCCTCGCGAGATTGCCGGCCGGATGCGCGAGCGCCTCGAATACATCAAGGTCGCGCCGACGCGCGTGCTGGATGCGGCGTGCGGCATGGGCGCGGATCTGCCCGCGCTGCGCGAGCGCTTTGCGGAGGCATCGGTACTGGGTGTCGATATTTCTTCCGCGATGCTCGCGCGCGCCCGCGATGCGGAATCGGCGGAAGCCGAAAACGGCGCGGGCTGGCGGCGGTTCCTGCCGGCCACGCTCGCCAAGGCCTTCGGCGCGCGCGGACCGCAACTCGCGCAGGCGGATTTCTCCGAGCTGCCGTTCGCATCGGGCGCGTTCGAGATGCTCTGGTCGAACCTCGCGCTGCACTGGCACTCGCGGCCCGACCTCGTTTTCCCTGAGTGGCAACGCGTGCTGAAGGTCAACGGCCTTCTCATGTTCAGCACCTTCGGCCCAGACACGCTGCGTGAGCTCGCCGCGGCGTATCGCGAGGCCGAGCGCGCGCTGGGCTTGCCGCCGCAGCCGCATACGATCGATTTCGTCGACATGCACGACTTGGGCGACATGCTGGTGGAAAGCGGCTTCGAGATTCCCGTGATGGATCAGGAGGTGCTCACCATCACTTACCGTTCGCCGGAATCCTTGCTTGCCGATGTCACGCGCTGGGGTGCTTATCCGTTCGAACGAAGCGCGGCCGCAGACTCGCAAATCGACGCGAAAGCCAGACGCAGCGCGGTTCACAGCGCGCTCGAAGCCTTGCGTCGCGACGACGGAACGATCCCGCTCACGTTCGAAGTGATCTACGGTCACGCATGGAAAGCGGTGCCGCGCACGACCGCCGAAGGTCACGGAATCATTCGGCTAGAAGATATAGGACGAGGCCCAAAACGGAATCGGTGACGGGGTAAAGAGGGCGTCAGTTATGTCTGAAATTTGCGGGCAAAAGCAGCGCCAAAAGGTGCGTCAAAAGGGCGCAGAAGCTTGTGGCGCTTGGGTTTCAGAGGTTACGACCCTTGCTTGTGGATACTACCCGACGCGCCTATAATGCGTCAGTTTGTCGCCCGGGCTGTGACAAATTTGGGCGAAATCCGAGCAAAAGTATGTGATTGCATGCGGATGGGAAGGAGGCGGCGATGCAAGCAAGCCACGCGCTGACAGACGACGAGCCAGTCATCAAAGACTGGCTGATGAAACGGAACTGCTCCGCTTCGCCGCGTCAGTTCGTGGTCTTTTATCTGTCGCTGGCGCTGTTTTCCTTTCTCATCGCAACGCTCTTGTTTCTGAACGGCGCCTGGCTGGTGCTGCCGTTCACCGGGATCGAGCTGACCGTGGTCGGCGTCGCGTTTCTCATCTACGCGCGGCACGCAGTCGACTACGAACGAATCCGGTTGTTTGAAAACCGCTTGTTGATCGAGCAGATGAACGCCGAGGAACTGACGCAGTTCGAATTCAATCCGCGCTGGGTGCGGGTCGAAACGGGCGCGACGCCGAGAGAGCCGCTCACGATCGTGTCGCGCGGTCAATCGGTGAAAATCGGACAACACCTTGCACAGCATCGTCGCAAACAATTTGCTGCCGAGTTGCGAGCGTCGCTGAGACGCTCTGCTTAAGAGGCATGATGTGGCCTGACGGCTCGGCGCGATGCCCACGGGGGTCGAGGGTTTGAATGGAAATTTTGGGTAAGGATGCTATGAAAACAATCAAGCGAGCCCTCTCGGGCGTGCTGGCGGCAGGCGCACTGCTGAACGCCGGCGTAGCCCTGGCGGTCAACGACAGTCCTGGCGGCCCAGCTGTAAACGAGCTGAACTTTCAGCCGCCAGTGACGAAGATCGCCGAGGAGCTCTACGGCCTCCATACGTTCATGCTCATCATCTGTCTCGTCATTTTTCTTGGCGTGTTCGGGGTGATGTTCTATTCGCTCATTGCGCACCGCAAGTCCAAAGGCCACAAGCCCGCTAATTTCCACGAAAGCACCACGGTCGAAATCATCTGGACGATCGTGCCGTTCGTCATCGTCGTGTTGATGGCGCTGCCGGCCACCAAGGCCGTCGTCGCAATGAAGGACACCAGCAACGCCGACCTCACCGTCAAAGTCACCGGCTACCAATGGAAATGGGGCTACGACTACGTGAAGGGTCCGGGCGAGGGCATCAGCTTCCTCTCCACGCTCACCACGCCGCGTAGCGAAGTGAACGGCCAGAAGCCGATTTCCGAGCTGTACCTGCAGGAAGTGGACAATCCGCTCGTCGTGCCGGTCGACAAGAAAATTCGCATCATCACCACCGCGAACGACGTCGTTCACTCGTGGTACGTGCCGGCCTTCGGCGTGAAGCAGGACGCCATTCCCGGCTTCGTGCGCGACACCTGGTTCAAGGCCGAGAAAATCGGCACTTTCCGTGGCTTCTGTACCGAACTCTGCGGCAAGGAACACGCGTACATGCCGGTGGTCGTCGAAGTGCTTTCCGCCGACGACTACGCGAAGTGGGTCGACACGCAAAAGAAGAAACTGGCCGCATCCGCCGACGATCCCAACAAGACCTACACGATGGACGAGCTGAAGACGCGCGGCGCGGCAGTCTACGCGTCGAACTGCGCGGTTTGCCACCAGCCGACCGGCAAGGGCGGCGGTCCGTTCCCGGCGCTCGACGGCAGCAAGGTTGCCAACGGCCCGATCGCGGACCACGTGAGCATCGTGCTGCACGGCAAGGGCGCCATGCCGCCGTGGCAGAGTACGCTCAACGATGTCGAGATCGCATCGGTCATCACTTACGAGCGCAATACCTGGGGCAACCATACGGGCGACATTCTGCAGCCGAAGCAAGTTGCCGACGCGCGCAATGGCAAGATGCCCGAAGGCGGCGGTCAAAAGACAGCGGCTGCGGCAACGCCCGAAGCCGCAAGCGCGGCGCCGGCTGCGGCGGCGTCCGGTGCCGAGGCAACGGCGAGCGCCAATCTGCCCGCGAGCATCTATTTCGAAACGGGCAAGAGCACGCTGCCCGCGGAAGCCAACGACGCGGTTCAGGCCGCAGCGGCCTATGCCAAGGCGCATCCCGAAGCGAAGCTCGCTATATCCGGCTTCACGGATGCCTCCGGCGGCGCAGACCTGAACGCGGAACTCGCCAAGCAACGCGCGCAAGCCGTGCGCGACGCGTTGAAGGCAGCAGGTGTATCGGAAGATCGTATCGTGTTGAAAAAGCCCGAGTCCGTCACGGGCGGCACGGATGCGAAGGAAGCCCGTCGCGTAGAAATCAGTCCGGCTGCTTGACCTGACGAGCGCACCTTTCCCTCATCGCAACACTGCGAGCCACGGAAAGGTCCGCTTCATAGCCAAGTGCCCCGAGTATTTGCTTTAGGAGATGATTGTCATGTCTAGCATCGGACACGATGTAGCCGCGGGTCACGACCACGCGCACGACGACCATGCGCACGAGTTGCCGCATGGCTGGCGCCGGTGGCTTTTCGCCACCAACCACAAGGACATCGGGACGCTGTACCTGTTGTTCTCCTTCATCATGTTCCTCTCCGGAGGCGTGATGGCGCTTGGCATTCGTGCCGAGCTGTTCGAGCCGGGACTGCAGATCATGCGTCCCGAGTTCTTCAACCAGTTGACCACCATGCACGGCCTCATCATGGTGTTCGGCGCGATCATGCCGGCATTCGTCGGCTTCGCGAACTGGATGGTGCCGCTGCAGATCGGCGCGTCGGACATGGCGTTCGCGCGCATGAACAACTTCAGCTTCTGGCTCCTGCCGGTCGCCGCGGTTCTGCTGGTCGGCTCGTTCTTCGTGCCGGGCGGCGCGACCGCAGCGGGCTGGACGCTTTACGCGCCGCTTTCCACGCAGATGGGCCCGGGCATGGACTTCGCCATTTTCGCGGTCCACATCATGGGTGCGTCGTCGATCATGGGCGGCATCAACATCGTCGTGACGATCCTGAACATGCGCGCGCCCGGCATGACGCTCATGAAGATGCCGATGTTCGCGTGGACGTGGCTCATCACCGCGTACCTGCTGATCGCCGTGATGCCGGTTCTGGCAGGCGCCATCACCATGGTGCTGTTCGACCGTCACTTCGGCACGTCGTTCTTCAATGCAGCGGGCGGCGGCGATCCGGTCATGTACCAGCATATCTTCTGGTTCTTCGGACACCCCGAGGTCTACATCATGATCTTGCCGGCGTTCGGGATCGTCTCGCAGGTGATTCCGGCGTTTTCGCGCAAGCCGCTTTTCGGCTATAGCTCGATGGTGTACGCCACTTCGTCGATCGCGATTCTCTCGTTCATGGTCTGGGCGCACCACATGTTCGCCACGGGCATGCCGGTGACGGGCCAGCTGTTCTTCATGTACGCGACCATGCTGATCGCCGTTCCGACGGGCGTGAAGGTGTTCAACTGGGTCGCCACGATGTGGCGCGGCGCGCTGACCTTCGAGACGCCGATGCTCTTTGCAATCGGCTTCCTGTTCGTGTTCACGATGGGCGGCTTCACGGGCCTGATCCTCTCCATGGCCCCGCTCGACATCCAGATGCACGGCACTTACTACGTGGTGGCGCACTTCCACTACGTGCTGGTGGCGGGTTCGCTCTTCGCGCTGTTCGCGGGCTGGTACTACTGGGCGCCTAAGTGGACTGGCTGGATGTATAACGAGATGCGCGGCAAGATCCACTTCTGGGCGTCGCTGATCTTCTTCAACATCACCTTCTTCCCGATGCACTTCCTGGGTCTCGCGGGCATGCCGCGTCGCTATGCGGATTACCCGGCGCAGTTCACGGACTTCAACCAGGTTGCGACCATCGGTGCGTTCGGATTCGGTCTCGCGCAGGTGTACTTCCTGTTCGCGGTGGCGCTGCCGACGTATCGCGGCGGTGGTGAGCTGGAAAAGGCAGGCGACAAGCCGTGGGATGGCGCGGAAGGACTGGAATGGACCGTGCCGAGCCCGGCGCCGTTCCATACCTTCGAGCAACCGCCGACGGTCGAATAATAGTCTGGTTTCGAAGGCTGCAAGGCTTCGCTCCGAAGCCTTGCAGTCACAAAGATCAAAGGAAGCATGGCCCCGAATCCACAAAAAAGACGTTCGCCCGAAGAAATCCGCGCGGGCAACAAGCGGCTCGGTTTGATCATGATGTTGATTGCCGCCGTCTTCTTTCTGGGTATCGTCGTCAGGCAATACCTGTTGTCGCGAGGGTAGGAAAGCCAAGTGTCCACTCAGGATGATTCTCAAGTCGACCGGTCGTTCAATCGGTCGATGCTGGTGAAGCTCTTCGTCGTGGCCGCGATGATGTTCGGCTTCGGCTTCGCCCTGGTGCCGATGTATAAGGCAATCTGCCAGATCACCGGCATCAACAATCTCGTGCAGCGCGATGCGAGCGCGCGCGAGGCGAAGAACACGCAGGTCGACGCGAGCCGTACGATTTCCATCGAGTTCGATGCGAACGCGCGCGGTCCGCTGCAGTTCAAGCCGGAGCAGAACAGTCTCGACATTCACCCCGGCGAAGTGATGACGGTGATGTACCAGGTGACCAACGAGCAAGGCCGCACCGTGAAGGCGCAAGCCATTCCGAGCTATGCGCCGAAGCAGGCCACCGAGTACTTCAAGAAGATCGAATGCTTCTGCTTCACGCAGCAGACGCTCGGGCCCAACGAGACGAAGCGCATGCCGGTGGTGTTCGTCGTGGACCCGAAGCTGCCGAAGGACGTCAAGACGATCACGCTGTCGTACACGTTCTTCGAACTCGACACACCGAAACCCGCGGCCAAGGGAACGTGATGATCATGAACCCAGAAGCACGAAATGGACGCAATGGACGTGACGGACGCAATGGCGGCGGTTTCCTGAAGCTCGTGAAGGCGGTGTTCTGGTCGTTCTTCGGCGTGCGCCGCCGGGCGGATCTGGAAAACGACGCGGCGCAGTTGAAGCCGCTGCATCTGATCGCGGCGGGGGTGATCGGCGCGGTGGTGTTCATCGTCGTGTTGCTGCTGGTGGTGCGCGCGGTAGTCGGATAGACAAAACGTCGGGCGAGCGGTCGAACGCGCGGCGATACAAGAAAACTCAAGCAACTGGATCGAAGTGGAGAATCAAATGAGCGGTCAAAACGAGAGCCCGTACTATTTCGTGCCGCATCCGTCACGCCATCCGATCATGGCTGCGTGCGGTTTGCTGGTGATGCTGTCCTCGTTGGCGGCGTGGGTGAACGGTCATTCGTGGGCGCCTGCCACCACGTTCGTCGGCCTGCTGTTTCTGCTGTTCGTTCTGTGGCACTGGTTCGGCGACGCCATCTCCGAATCCGAAGGCGGCATGTACGGCAAGAACGTCGACGTGTCGTATCGCTGGAGCATGAGCTGGTTCATCTTCTCCGAAGTCATGTTCTTCGCGGCGTTTTTCGGCGCGCTGTTCTACGCGCGCGCCATTGCCATGCACGAACTCGGCAGCCTCGATTACAAGCTGATCTGGCCGGACTTCACCGCCGTGTGGCCGAACAACGGCCCCGCCGCGCTGGTGCCGCATTTCCGTTCGATGGTGCCGTGGCCGCTGCCGACCATCAACACGGCGCTCTTGCTTTCCTCGGGCGCGACGCTCACGGTGGCTCACCATGCGCTGCGTGAAGATCATCGCCGAAAGGCCATCATCTGGCTGGCCGCGACAGTCGCGCTGGGCGTGATCTTCCTGTTCTGTCAGGGCTACGAGTACTTCCACGCCTACAACGAACTGAACCTGACGCTTTCGTCGGGTGTGTACGGCTCGACGTTTTTCCTGCTCACCGGCTTCCACGGTTTTCACGTGTTCCTTGGCGGCACCATGCTCGCGGTCGTATGCGTGCGCCTGATTCGCGGCCACTTCACGGCGGAACACCACTTCGCCTTCGAGGGCGCCGCGTGGTACTGGCACTTCGTCGACGTCGTGTGGCTCGGGCTGTACGTCGTCGTCTACTGGCTGTAAGCGTTTGCTTCGAGCGAGGACGCGCCAATTCGGCGCGCACGCAGTCACGCAAGACATGCCACGCCGCCCTCGACCTTCGCGGGCGGCGTTTTGTTTTGGGAAGTGAGTGAATGCGCGCGATTGTGTCGCGCCGCGACAATCGGTCCCGCGTGGGAAACCTTCGAGACGCGTTATCGTCCGAGCGGAATACCGGCCGATTGAATCCAGCCCATCCAGTGCGCAAACAGGATGAACAGGAAGAGCGAAATGGACAGCCCGACGCGCGTGGCGAGCGACCACACCATGCGCTTCGTCTGACCTTTATCGGTCATCATGAAGTACAGGGCCGAGCCCAGGCTGCCAATGATGAGGATGAATGCAATAGCAACGATGATGTGCATGAAACCAGCCTGCAATAGTTGCATCGACCGCTCGCGAAACGCCGTGAGCAATATGAAAACGAGTCATCTCATTATCGCACTCGATGAATCGGTGCGTGCGGCGTCGGTTCCGGAGCGTGCGGCATGAAAATCCGCCTCTGGCCCACGGTGCTGATACTGATCGTCGTCGCAATCACTCTGCGGCTCGGCTTCTGGCAGCGCGACCGCGCGCATCAGAAGGAAGCGCTGAACGCGCAGATCGTCGCGTTCGAAAATGCGCCCGCACGACGCGTGAGCGTCGATCCGTTGCCGCTCAAGTCGATCGAATTCCATCGCGTCGAGGCGCGCGGCGAGTTCATGCCGGAGCGCGTCGTCTATTTGGACAATCGTCCGTATAACGACCAGCCGGGCTTTTATGTCGTGATGCCGCTTAAACTCGAGGGCGGCGGCTACGTGCTCGTGAATCGCGGATGGCTGCCGCGCAACATGGCGGACCGTACGGGCATCGAGCCCTATGAGACGCCGAAAGGCATCGTGGACGTGAAGGGCATCGCGCGCTCGAATGCATCGGAGGCGTTCGAGCTCGGCAGCGGCGGCTCCGCTGCGCGTCAGCAGATCCGGCAAAACCTGAACGTCGCCTCGTATGCGGCGGAAACCGGGCTCGCGTTTCAGCCGTTCGTGATCCAACAGACGAGCGCCACCGCCGACAAGCTCGTGCGCGACTGGCCGGCGGCCTCGCTTGGCGTCGATCGCAACTACGGCTACATGTTCCAGTGGTGGGGCATGGCGGCAGCGGCCATCGCCTTCGGCTTGTATGCCGCACGGCGCGCCGCGAGGAAAGACAGCGACCCGGCCGCCGCCGACGAAGCCGCCGACGACGAGGCCGCGAAAGAAGCATGAACCCATGATGCCGCGTCCAATGGAAGTGGCATCGACCGAATAGAGAATCCATGCAAGCTCAACGCACCACTACAACCCGACCGCCCGCGAAAAAAGGCTCCTGGATCAGCGGCCGGTGGATGCTGGTACTGCTCGCGCTGGTCTGCGCGGCGCCGGTGATCGCCTCGTATCTGATGTACTACGTCGTCAAGCCCGCGGGCGGCACGACGAGCTACGGCACGTTGATCGAACCGCAACGGCCGATTCCGGAACAGATCGTCGTCACCGATGAAAAAGGTCAGCCGGTGCCACTCAAGTCGCTCGAAGGCAAGTGGCTGATGATCACCGTCAACGGCAGCGATTGCGACGAAGTCTGCGTGAAGCGCCTTTATTTCATGCGCCAGGTGCGCGCGCTACAGTCGGGCGAGCGCGAGCGCGTGCTGAACGTCTGGCTGCGCACGGACGACAAGCCCGTCGCGAATGTCATCAAGACCGCGTATCCGCAACCGGACACACGCATGCTCGTGACGCACGAACAAGCCCTCTCGGGTTGGCTGCCGGTGGACGCCGGCACGAAGCTTTCGGATCACATTTATCTCGTCGATCCGAACGGCAACCTGATGATGCGCTTCCCAAAAGACCCCGATCCCAAGAAGATCAACACGGACGTGGCGAAGCTATTGAAGTGGTCGCGCATCGGCTGATACGCCGAGACGCCACGACCAAAACGAAGGTGAAAGTATGTTTGTATTAGAACTCGGTCTGATCGGCCTATGCATTGCGCTGCTGCCGCTCTCGTTCGTCTGGGTCAAGGCCGATGACAACAAGTTCAGGAAGCTCGTCTGGCTAACCACTTTTCTGACGCTCGATCTGATCATGTTCGGCGGCTTCACGCGCCTGACCGATTCCGGCCTTGGCTGTCCCGACTGGCCGGGCTGTTATGGCACGGCGTCGCCGTTCATCGCGCACGCGCAGATCGCGGCCGCGCATCAGGCCATGCCCACCGGTCCGGTCAGCCCGATGAAGGCGTGGATCGAGATGCTGCATCGCTACTTTGCGATGGCGATCGGCGTGCTGATCATCGCGCAGGTCGTCATTGCGTGGACCGCGCGCATCAGACGAAAGGCGCTGCATGTTTCGCCGTGGTGGCCGACGGGCATCCTCGCGCTCATTCTGCTGCAAGGCGCTTTTGGCGCGTGGACCGTCACGCTCAAGTTGCAGCCGGTCATCGTCACGACGCATCTATTGCTCGGGCTTGCGTTGCTGGCCGCGCTCGGCTGGCTCGCCGCGCGGCAAACGCCGATTCCCTCGCTCGACCCGGCCGCCGCGCGATGGATGCCGGCCGCGATCGTCGGCATCGTGTTGCTCGTCGTGCAGATTGCGCTGGGTGGCTGGGTCAGTACGAACTACGCGGTGCTCGCCTGCACGGACTTTCCGCTCTGCAATGGCCAATGGATTCCGCCGATGAACTTCGAACACGGTTTCCACTTGTGGCGCGCGCTCGGCATGACCGGCGACGGCGACGTCATCTCGCAGGACGCGTTGGTGGCAATCCATTGGACGCATCGCACGTTTGCGATAGTGGTCGTGCTTTATCTGCTCTGGCTCGCCGCGATGCTGCGCCGTTTCGAGTCCCTACGCACGCCCGCTACCGCCGTGCTCGTCGTCATCCTGATTCAATTTTTCACAGGTTTGTCCAATATCGTGTTGCAGTGGCCGCTGCCTATCGCAGTGGCGCACAATGGCGGGGCTGCCATCCTGTTGCTACTACTCGTTATGCTAAACTTTCGAATCTCTTCCAGCCGTCCCGGCCGCGCCGCGGTTCCCGCGCGCGACGTCGTTTCAGCGTGACTCCACATCATGGATAGCACGACACTTCACTCCCCGCTTGGCAGCCGCGTATCGCAATACATTGCGCTGACCAAGCCGCGCGTCACGCAGCTTGCCGTGTTCTGCGCCGTCATCGGCATGTTCCTCGCCACGCCCGGCATGGTGCCGTGGACCGTTTTGATTGGTGGCGCGGTCGGCATCTGGCTGCTGGCGGGCGCTGCATTCGCCATCAACTGCCTCGTCGAACAGAAGATCGATGCCAAGATGCGTCGCACCGCGTGGCGTCCTTCGGCGCGCGGGCAAATCACGAGCGCGCAGATTCTCACGTTCTCGGCGGTGCTCGGCGGTATCGGCATGTGGACGCTTTATACGTTCACCAATCCGCTCACGATGTGGCTGACGGTTGCCACGTTCGTGGGATACGCCGTCATCTACACGTTGCTGCTCAAGCCTTATACGCCGCAGAACATCGTCATTGGTGGCGCTTCGGGTGCCATGCCGCCGGCGCTCGGTTGGGCGGCCGTTACGGGTGCGGTTCCCGGCGACGCGTGGATTCTCGTGCTCATCATCTTCGTCTGGACGCCGCCGCATTTCTGGGCGCTCGCGCTGTATCGCAAGAAGGATTACGAAAACGCCGGTCTGCCCATGCTGCCTATTACGCATGGCGAGCAGTACACGCGTCTGCATATCTTCCTGTACACGGTCATCCTGTTCGCGGTCACGCTGATGCCGTTCATCTCGGGCATGAGCGGCGTGATCTATCTGGCGAGCGCGGTTGCGCTGGGCGCGGTGTTTCTCGGTTACGCGTGGAAGATTTATCGCGATTACTCGGACGCGCTGGCGCGCAAGACCTTCCGTTATTCGATCGTGTATCTGTCGCTCTTGTTCGGCGCGCTTCTGGTCGATCATTACGTTCGCACGGTGATCGGTGCATGAGGGCTTTCTTTCGCAAGATCCTCGCTCCGCTTTTGCTCGCGCTGGCGAGCATGGCGTTGCTCTCTGCATGCGAGAAGGCGCCCGATTTCAAGAACCTCGACATCACGGGCAACAAGCAGTTTGGCAGCGACTTCTCGTTGCCCGACACCAGCGGCAAGACGCGCACGCTCGGTGACTTCAAAGGCAAGGCCGTGGTTCTGTTTTTCGGCTATACGCATTGCCCGGATGTCTGCCCGACCACGCTCGCCGAACTCTCGCAAGCATTGCAGCAACTCGGCGGTAAAGCGAAGGACGTGCAGGTGCTCATGGTCACGGTCGATCCCGCGCGCGACACGCCCGATCTTCTCGGTCAATACGTGACGGCGTTCAACCCGGCGTATGTCGGCTTGCGGCCGGCAAACGACGCCGAGCTTGCCAAAATCGCGAAGGATTTCCGCGTGTACTACGCGAAGTCCAACGGCAAGACGGCGGACGACTACACGATGGATCACACCGCCGCGAGCTACGTGTTCGACAAGGACGGCAAACTGCGTCTTTTCGCGCGCGACGGTCAGGGCGTCGAGGCGTGGGTGCATGACTTGAAGCTGCTGATCGACTGAGATCGGCGCATCGTTGGTTTGGAGAAAGCGGCCTGCGGGCCGCTTTCTTCATTCCGCGGCAGGCTCCGGCAACTTCAGTCCGGGCGCAAGACGTGTCGCCTTGAACTCGGTGACATCGTAGTGAGCCAAGTTCTGCTGCGCGAACGGATCTTCCGCGATGATCGCGTCGAGCCGCTCACGCTCGATAGCCGACGCCAGAATGATGCCGCCTTCGCGCGGCACTTTCGGACCCGCGATCACGAAGACACCAGCGGCGAAGTAGCGCTGCAGATACTCGCGATGGGCTTCGAGCGCATCGTCGATCTCCGCAAGAGCGCCGGTATAACGCAGATTGATCATGTACATGATGGTGTCTCAGAAATCGGTCTGTAGCGATTCTAGACGTCAAAGCGCGAGCCGGATATCGACATGAACATTCTGTCTTTTCCGTCGCACCAAAGCCGTGCGAACATTCGTTTCCCGGTTGGCATCGACCGAGGGCGATGAATCCATCGCGGGCACTCAAGCGGCAATTTTGCAGCAACCTCGCATTGAACCAGGAACACCATGCAGCGCAGAAATTTGCTTAAAGCTCTTACCGTCGTCGCGGCGTCTGCCGCTTATCTCATTAGCGTCACCGCGCATGCCGATGACAAGGTCATCAAGGTCGGCACCATCAGCGGACCCGACGCGCAAATCTGGCAAGTCGTGCAGAAGGTCGCGAAGCGAGAAGGCCTCAACGTCAAGGTGATCGAGTTCAACGATTACGTTCAGCCGAACGCCGCACTCGATGCTGGCGACCTCGACGCCAACAGCTTCCAGCATCAGCCGTATCTCGACAGTCAGGTGAAGCAGCGCGGCTATAAGATCGTGAATGCGGGACTGACCTATATCTCGCCGCTTGGCGTGTATTCGAAGAAGCTGAAGTCGCTGAAGGATCTGCCGCAAGGCGCGAAGGTCGCGGTGCCGAACGATCCGTCGAACGAAAACCGAGCGCTACTTTTGCTGCAAGCGCAGGGCGTGATCAAGCTCAAGGCCGGCGCTGGCGTGAACGGAAACAGCGCGACGCCGCTAGATGTCGCCGAGAACCCGAAGAAAGTCAAGCTACTCGAACTCGACGCCGCGCAACTGCCGCGCACGCTCGCAGACGTCGATGCCGCCGCCATTAATACGAACTTCGCGCTGGCGGCGGGCTTGCAGCCGACCAAGGACGCTATCGCGCTAGAGGACGTGCACAGCCCTTACGCGAACTTGATTGCCGTGCGCGCCAAGGACAAAGACCAGCCGTGGGTGAAGAAGCTGGTCGCGGCGTATCAGTCCGAAGACGTGCGCCAGTTCATGAAGAGCGAGTTCAAAGGCTCGGTTGTACCTTCGTTCTGATCGAGAACGCACGGTTTGCCAACGGCGTCCCTTGGGACGCCGTTTTGCTGTCCGACGCCTTTGGGACCGAGGGCTAAGTCAGCACTCGGTCCACGCAAACATCTCGAAGCATTACCACGCCGATCACGTGCGTATCGCCTTCTTTCACATGGCGCGACGTGACTGAATGCTCGCTGCCGTCTCTCTTCATCTGAAGCGACACGACGAGCGAGCGAAATCAGCACTCAGTCCGCATAAACACGCCGAAGCTCGCGATGCCAGATCACACCCGAATCGCCATCCTGCTTCGCCGTGAAGCCAGTGCGTTTGAATAGCGCGCACAGGTCCTCATGCACCATTGGCATCCGGCAGATCACGTTATCGTAGCCCGCGCCATGCGCGAAGTTCGTACAGGCGGATACGAGTTGCACGCCCAAGCCCCGCCGACGCGCGCCCGGTTCGAC
Organism: Caballeronia sp. LP006; assembly: GCF_031450995.1. Lineage (NCBI taxonomy): Bacteria > Pseudomonadati > Pseudomonadota > Betaproteobacteria > Burkholderiales > Burkholderiaceae > Caballeronia > Caballeronia sp. LP006. The sequence continues at coordinate 676,593 of NZ_JARTVW010000005.1, forward strand.
GAACAACAACTCGATGCGCGCCTCTTTCTCCGACTGCGCGCTTAAGAGCGCCGCGCCGACGCGCGCGGCGCCTTCACGTTCCGCCACCCAGCAAGCGATGCGTGGCGTTCCACTCTGCACGGCGCCGAGAAAACGCGCGACGACTTTCGCCGAATAGGCTTCGTTGGAATGGGCCGCACGGTCGGATGATTCCAGATGCGCGTGACGCTCGACGATCCAGCCGAAGTCGCCACGGCGAGGGCTGCGCAAACGCGTGTTGTGGCCTTCGCCATGATGAGGACTGAGCAGCCGCTCGATGTCGATCATTGCATTGGATAACTGCTCGATCTCGCCGGCTGTGAGCCGACTGAGCAGAGTGGCCGCTTCGGCCGAGACATGCAGGTCGATCTCGTCGACCTTGGCTCGCGCGTCCGCTGTAATGGTGAGCAAATGCGCGCGGCCGTCGGATTCGTTCCTGCCGCGCACAATAAGCCCGAGCTTCTGGAAGTTGGTGAGCAGCCTGCTCAGGTAGCCTGTGTCCAGGCCCAGATTGCGCGATAAGTCGGCTGCGGTGCGTGCGCGATCGTGCGCAAGTTCGTGGAGGATGCGCACCTCCGTTAGGGAAAAGTGGCTTTTGTGAAGCCGCTCGTGCAAGGCGCCCGCATGGCGAGCGAAGAAGCGATTAAAGCGTCTGACGACGTCTACCGCTCGACTCGGATCTGAAGAGCCCATCGACTTTTATCTCTCTCAATAATCAGTTTTATTATTTAATTAGTTGCGATTCCGAACCAATTGCACCATTGTGCCAAAGAAAGAACGATCGTGCTATTGCCAATTGGCCTGATTTTAAGCGCCCGTCGATATGTAGACCATTTTGTAGTTTTGGGCTTGACATGAGGGTAAATCCCGATGGCTGTCGTCTCCAAGTTGTTCAAGTTATTGTTGTTATAAATCATTGATTTTGCGATGTTATTGCCTGTTGGCATCAAGTGACGCAGAAGGTTTGACTGGTATTATGTTGGTTATATAATGGGCTCCAATTCGAGCCCTGCAGAGACCTCCATGAATGGACGCTTGCGGGAGTTAGCGCCCGACGCGTCGAGTCCCACGCCGCTGTATCTGCAGCTCGCCACGCGTCTTGCTGCAGCTATTCAGCGCGGCGCCTGGAATGCAGGTGAGGCGTTGCCAGCCGAGCGCATGTTGTCGGAAGCGGTCGGGGTTTCGCGTATCACCGCGCGCAAGGCGTTGGCTTTGCTAGTCGAGCGCGGGCTCATTCGGCGAGTACGCGGCGCAGGCAGTTTCATCACGCCGCGCACGCAGGATCCACTGTCGGTGCTGACGGGCTTCACGAAGAAGATGGAACAGCGCGGTTTCGCACCTGACTCGGTGTGGCTCCAGCGCGACGTGCGCGTAGCGAGTCGCGATGAAACCGTCCGTCTCGGGCTCGCGCCGGGCGCATCGGTCGCGAGTCTCGGCAGACTTCGCCGCGCGAACGGCATCGTCATGGCGGTCGAACATTCGGCGTTACCGGTGTCCGTCGTTCCGGAGCCGTTCGAGATCGGCGCGTCGCTGTATTGCTATCTCGAAGCGCGCGGGCAGTCGGTGGTGCGCGCGTTGCAGCACTTTCGCGCGGTCAACGCCGGAGCCGAGATTGCGCGGCTGATGGGCATTGCGCCACGCGCGGCGCTGCTCGTGATCACCCGTATCGGCTACTCGGCGGAGCAGCGCGCCATCGAACTGACGGACACGTATTGCCGCGACGACTACTACGACTTCGTCGCGGAATTGCATCGATAAAAAGCGGGAAAGCAGAAGCAGCAAGATCAGAACGAGAGGACCCGAAAGCCGCCACCGCACGTTCGCCGGTCACACGGGGCCAGCGAACAGGCCTGCTCGCAGCAAGGCGCGGATGGCACTGAACCTCATCATGCATAGCGCACTTCCAGAGAACTTCATGCTGAAAGGAAACATACTCACGACCGATGGCTGGATCAACGGTTCGCTTCGCTTCGAAAACGGTCGGGTGACGGCGCTGGAAGGTCATATCGCCGATCCCTCCACGAACGACGCGCCGTATATCCTGCCCGGCTTCATCGACCTGCACGTGCATGGCGGCGGCGGGCGCGACATCATGGAAGGCGGCGACGCAGCCGATACCGTCGCGCGGCAACACGCTCAACACGGCACCACGGGCCTGCTCGCCACCACGATGACCGCGCCGCGCGACGAACTCCTGCAAGTTCTCGCGGGCTTGGGCGAGCAGGCGAAGCGCCGTGCCGCAAGCGGCGCGCGCGTGCTCGGCGTGCATCTCGAAGGGCCGTATATCAATCCCGGCAAGCTCGGCGCGCAGCCGGACGCCGCGGCCGTCGCGGTGCGCGATGAAGTGCTCGAATATCTGTCGCTCGCGCCCATTCGCGTCGTGACCATCGCGCCGGAAATCTCCGGGCATCTAGAGATCATTTCCGAACTCGCCTCGCGCGGCGTGCGCGTGCAGCTCGGTCATTCGCTCGGCACTTACGATGACGCCGTCAATGCGCTCAAGCACGGCGCGCGCGGTTTCACGCATCTCTTCAACGCGATGTCGCCGCTGCATCATCGCGATCCGGGCATGGTCGGCGCCGCGCTCGCGCACGCCGAGTACGCGGAACTGATCCCGGATTTGCTGCACGTTCATCCGGGCGCGATTCGCGCCGCGATGCGCGCAATTCCGCGCCTTTACATCGTTACCGACAGCACCTCGGCGGCCGGCATGCCGGACGGCGAATACCGCCTTGGCAGCCAGCACGTCACCAAGTGCATGGGCGGCGTGCGTCTCGCGGACGGCACGCTCGCCGGCAGCACGCTGACCATGGATCAGGCGCTGCGCAATCTCGTCTCGCTGGGCATTCCGCTCGCGGACGTCTCGAACCGTTTGTCACGCTTTCCCGCCGATTACCTCGGACTCGAAGATCGCGGCCGCATCGCGCGTGGCGCATGGGCCGATCTCGTCGTGCTCGACCGGGAACTCGCGCTGAGCGCCACGTATGTCGAAGGAGAATCAATTGTCGAATATGCTTAACGAGGCCCTGGAGTCCGCCGACGTCGTCGCGGCCCAGCTCGCCGATACCTCGCGCATCGAAGCGCTCGCGGTCAAGCTCGCCGAGCAGCCGCGCCATGTCGCGCTCACCGTTGCGCGCGGCAGTTCGGACCACGCCGCCAGTTATTTCGCAAGCCTGACGATGAGCCGCATCGGCGTGCCGGTTGCTTCGCTGCCCATGTCCGTGGCGACGCTTCAACAAGCACCGCTGCGCGTGTCGGGCCAGCTCGCGGTCGCGTTCTCGCAGTCGGGCAAGAGCCCCGATCTCGTCGGCACGATGCAGGCGTTGCGCGATGCGGGCGCGTTCACCGTTGCTGCCGTCAATGTCGCGAACTCCCCGCTGGAAAAGGCGTGCGAGTGGTACCTGCCGCTTTTCGCCGGGCCGGAATTGTCGGTGGCGGCGACCAAGAGCTATATCGCCATGCTGTCGCTCTCGGCCATCGTCGTCGCGCATGTTCAACGCGATACCGAACTGCTCGACGCGCTCGAGTCGTTGCCGGACGCCTTGCGCGCGGCGGGCAAGCTCGACTGGACGCGTGCCGTGAACGAACTCACGAACGTCGATCGCATGATCGTGATCGGCCGTGGTCTCGGTCTCGCTATCGCGCAGGAAGCGGCGCTCAAGCTCAAGGAAACCTCCGGCATTCAGGCGGAAGCGTTCTCCAGCGCCGAAGTGCGTCATGGTCCGATGGAGATCATCGACAAGGACTATCCGCTGCTCGTGTTCGCCCCGCGCGGGCCGGAGCAGGCAGGCTTGATTCAACTGGCGGCCGACATGCGCGCACGCGGCGCACGCGTGCTGCTCGCGGCGCCTGCCGACGTGCCCGGCGCGGAATTGCCGCTCGTCGCCACTAATCACCCGGCGCTCGATCCGATCGCCGCAATCCTTTCGTTCTATGTGATGGCCGCGGGTCTGGCCGCCGCGCGCGGGCGCAATCCCGACGCGCCGCGCCACCTGAACAAGGTCACCGAAACCCACTAAGCGAGTAAGCCGATGCGTCGCGCCGAGGAGTCACTGTTGAATCATCCCATCGATAACCCGAACGACGTCGTGTTGCTCGCGCCGTTCACCGGCCCCGTCGTCCCGCTCGCCGACGTGCCGGACCCTGTGTTCGCGGAAGGCATGTTCGGCGACGGCATCGGCATCGATCCGCTCGATGGCGTGCTCGTCGCGCCTTGCGACGGGACGGTGACGCATCTGGCGCGCACGCATCACGCGGTCACGTTGCGCACGCCGCACGGGGCGGAAATTCTCGTGCATATCGGCATCGATACGGTCGAATTGGGCGGCCAGGGCTTCGCGCCGATGATCGAGCAGGGCGCAACCGTGCGCGCGGGTCAGCCGCTCATCGAGTTCAATGCGGATTTCGTCGCGCAGCACGCGCCGAGTCTCGTCTCCGTTATTGCCGTCGCCAATGGCGATGCCTTCGAAGTCATCGAGCGTGCCGGTCGCGGCATGTTGAAGGCTGGCGCACGCATGCTCGTGCTGCGCGCGAAAGACGGCGCCAGGGCCGAAAGCGCGCGTTCGAGCGCGAACGTGACGGAAGAAGCGCGCCGCACGTTGACGCTCGGTCACGCGGGCGGTTTGCATGCGCGTCCGGCGGCGCGCGCGCGCGAAGCCGCACGCGGTTTCGATGCAAAGGTCGAGATCCGTTATCAAGGCCGCAAGGCGCCGGTGGAAAGCGTCGTCGGGTTGCTGGGTCTCGGCGCGGGCGAAGGCGCGACCGTCGAGCTGCTGGGTATCGGCGCGCAGGCGAAGGAAGCCGTCGAAGCCGTCGCGGCGGAGTTGCTGCGCGCGGGTCAGGGCGAAGTCGAAGAGTCACCGGCACGCGCGAAATCGCCCGCGCCGGTCGTCGCTGCGAGCGCGGTCGCGCAACCGCTCGCGCCGAACACGCTTGCGGGCGTGTGCGCGGCGCCGGGCATCGCGGTCGGGAAACTGGTGCGCTGGGACGATAAGGAAATCGTGCCGCCCGAAGCGGCCACGCAATCGTCGGCGGCGGAAAGCCGTGCACTCGACCGCGCCATCTCGCAAGTCGATGCCGAACTCGACGAAACCGTACGCACCGCATCGCAACGCGGCGCGGTCGGCGAGGCGGGAATCTTCGCGGTGCATCGCGTGTTGCTGGAAGACCCGACGCTCGTCGATGCCGCGCGCGATCTCATCAGCCTCGGCAAGAGCGCGGGCTTCGCGTGGCGCGAGGCGATCCGCGCGCAAATCGCGCTCTTGAACAACGTGAAGGACGAACTGCTCGCCGAACGCGCCGCCGATCTGCGCGATATCGAGAAACGCGTGCTGCGCGCGCTCGGCCACACGAACACCGCCGCGCGCGAATTGCCCGCTGAAGCCGTGCTCGCGGCTGTCGAATTCACGCCTTCCGATTTGTCTTCGCTCGACCGCACGCGCGTGACCGCGCTCGTGATGTCGCGCGGCGGCGCCACGTCGCATGCGGCGATCATCGCGCGACAGGTGGGCATTCCGGCCCTCGTCGCCATCGGCGATGCACTGCACGCGATTCCCGAAGGCACGCAAGTGGTCGTGGACGCGTCGGCGGGACGTATCGAACATGCGCCGACCGAACTCGATGTCGAACGCGCGCGCAACGAACGCGATCGTCTTTTGAACGTGCGCGAGGCGAATCGCAAGATGTCGGGACAGGCCGCGACGACCCGCGACGGTCACGCCGTCGAAATCGCCGCGAACATCGCCACGCTCGAAGATGCGCAAGCCGCTGTCGAAAATGGCGCCGACGCGGTCGGCCTCCTGCGTACCGAATTGCTGTTCATTCATCGTCAGTCGGCGCCGACGCCCGGCGAACATGCGTCGAGCTATCAGGGAATCGTGGATGCGCTGCAGGGCCGCACCGCGATCATTCGCACGCTGGATGTCGGCGCGGATAAGGAAGTCGATTATCTGACGCTGCCGCCCGAGGAAAATCCGGCGCTCGGTCTGCGCGGCATTCGCCTCGCACAAGTGCGGCCCGATCTGCTCGACGATCAACTGCGTGGTCTGCTCGCCGTGAAGCCGCTCGGCGCGGTGCGCATTCTTCTGCCGATGGTCACCGACTCCGGCGAACTGCAACGCCTGCGGGTACGGATCGACGAACTGGCGCGCGAAGCGGGCCGCACGGAACCGATCGAAGTCGGCGTGATGATCGAAGTGCCGTCAGCGGCGCTGCTTGCCGATCAGCTCGCGAAATACGCGGATTTTCTGTCCATCGGCACCAACGACCTCACGCAGTACACGCTCGCGATGGACCGTTGCCAGCCCGATCTCGCCGCGCAATCCGACGGCCTGCATCCGGCCGTGCTGCGGCTCATCAAGACGGCCGTGCAAAGAGCGCAAAAGCACGGCAAGTGGGTCGGCGTGTGCGGTGCGCTCGGCGGCGATCCGCTCGCGGTGCCGTTGCTGATCGGCCTCGGCGTGACGGAATTGTCGGTCGATCCGGTGGCGGTGCCCGGCATCAAGGCGCGCGTGCGTAATCTCGATTACCAGCTTTGCCGGCAGCGCGCGGAAGACGTGCTCGCGCTCGAATCCGCGCAGGCAGTAAGAGCGGCCAGCCTTGAAATCTGGCCGCAAGACTGACGAACGCAGTCATCCCCAAGCAGCAAAGACAAGACCTATATCTTTTGGAGAACCCCGATGGACGCTAACCCGTTTGCAAAGATGCAGCGCCTGGGCCGAGCCCTGATGCTGCCGATTGCCGTACTACCGGTAGCCGGCCTGCTATTGCGTCTAGGCCAGCCCGATGTCTTCAACATCAAGATGATCGCCGACGCGGGCGACGCCATCTTCACGAACCTGCCGCTTCTGTTCGCCATCGGCGTGGCGGTCGGTTTCGCGAAGGACAACAACGGCACGGCGGGTCTTGCCGGTGCCATCGGCTATCTCATCGAGATCGCCGTGATGAAGGACATCAACGACAAGCTCAACATGGGCGTGTTGTCGGGGATCGTCGCGGGCGTGGTCGCGGGCTATCTGTATAACCGCTACAAGGACATCAAGCTGCCGGAATATCTGGCGTTCTTCGGCGGCAAGCGTTTCGTGCCCATCGTCACGGGGGTCGCGTGTCTCGCGCTCGGCATCATATTCGGCTACATCTGGCAGCCGGTGCAGGCGGCTATCGACCTGGCCGGAACGTGGCTCACGACGGCGGGCGCGCTCGGCACTTTCGTCTTCGGCGTGCTGAACCGCATTCTGCTGGTGACGGGTCTGCATCACATCATCAACTCGCTCGCGTGGTTCGTGTTCGGCTCGTTTACGCCGCCGGATGGTGGCGCGGTCGTTCATGGCGATCTGCACCGCTTCTTTGCCGGCGATAAAACCGCGGGCGGCTTCATGACGGGCTTCTTCCCGATCATGATGTTCGGCCTTCCGGCCGCGTGTCTGGCGATGTTCCACGAAGCGCCGAAAGAGCGCCGCGCGGTCGTCGGCGGCCTGCTGTTTTCGATGGCGCTCACCGCGTTCCTGACGGGCGTGACCGAGCCGATCGAATACAGCTTCATGTTCCTGGCTCCGGTGCTTTACGCGATCCATGCGGTACTTACCGGCGTGTCGCTCGCGATCTGCTCGGCGCTCGGCATTCATCTGGGCTTCACGTTTTCGGCGGGTGCGATCGACTACGTGCTGAACTACGGTCTGTCGCAACGCGGCTGGATGGCGATTCCGCTCGGGCTCGTCTACGGCGTGATCTATTACGGCCTGTTCCGCTTCTTCATCCGCAAGTTCAACATGGCGACGCCGGGCCGCGAGCCGGCCACGACCGATGCCGAAACGTCCGCCACGCCGGTTGCAGGCGGCTACGGCACGCCGCTGCCGGGTGCAGCGAACACGCGCGCCGCGAAGTACATTGCGGCGCTGGGCGGCGCGTCGAACCTGACGCTCGTCGATGCCTGCACGACGCGTCTGCGTTTGTCGGTGGCGGATACGGAGAAGGTGTCGGAAGCGCAGTTGAAGAGCATCGGCGCGCGTGGCGTGCTCAAGCGGGGCGCGACGAACGTGCAGGTGATCATCGGACCGGAAGCGGACATCATCGCCGATGAAATTCGCGGTGAACTCGAACATTCGTCGACGCGCGGAGCGACGCCGGCTTCGTCCGCTCCGGCGGCTGCTTCGGTGGCTTCTGCGAACGTTGGCGCCTTCGATCAGACTGCCGGCCCGCTCGATCCCGATCCGCTGCGCTGGCTGGCGGTGTTCGGCGGCGCGACCAATGTCGTCACGCTCGATGCCGTCGCGCAAACGCGACTGCGCGTGGTCGTGCGCGATCCTTCGGCGGTGGATCGTCAGCGCCTGTCGACGCTGGATGTCGCGTGGGTGTCGGCGGATACGTTCCACATTGTCGTGGGCGCGGCCGCGCAGCGTTACGCGGCACAACTCGCGACGCGCGTGCCGGGAAGTGGCGGCGGGGCATCGCCGTTGCCGGCTTGATGCGAGATTCGGTCTGGTTTGATGAACGGCGCTTTCGGGCGCCGTTTTTTTATGCCTGGCAAGTTTTGCGTGACAGGCGGAGTTCTTTGTTCGGGAGATTGAGCGGCTGAGTCACCGAGAGCCAAGAACCACGAAGCACGAAGCACGAAGCACGAAGCACGAAGCACGAAGCACGAAGCACGAAGCACGAAGCACGAAGCACGAAGCCAAGAAGCCAAGAAGCCAAGAGGCCAAGAGGCCAAGAGGCCAAGAGGCCAAGAAGCCAACGCCCAAGCCGATTCACTTGTACTTCAAGTCCTGCCGCACAGCCCTTTGCGCCGATGCCAACAAGCGTCATGGACAGAAAAAAACGCCAAGCACTACATTGCTCCGCGCGCCGCCATCGATAGACGAAAACAAAAACCCGCTGTCCTTTCGGAACAGCGGGCTTCGAACTTACTTCAGCACCGAACTACGGTCATCGAGCTACCGCGATATCACGCGTACTCGGCCAGCGCGGAACGCATCTTCTTCATCGCGCTCGCTTCGATCTGACGGATACGCTCAGCCGATACGCCGAATTCGTCCGCCAATTCGTGAAGCGTCATCCCGCCCGAGCCGTCGTCCTGCACTTCGAGCCAGCGCGCTTCGACGATACGGCGGCTACGCGCATCCAGCGATTCCAGCGCGGAAGCCAGACCGTCGCTTTGCAACTTGTCGAACTGACGCGCGGCGATGACATTCGTCGGCTCGCTATGCGAGTCAGCCAGATAGGCGATCGGCGCATAGGCTTCCTCGCCATCTTCGATCTGGCCTTCGAGCGCGATATCTCCGCCCGACAGACGCGTTTCCATCTCGGCGACTTCCTCGCGCTTCACGTTCAACTGGCTTGCCAGACCTTCGATTTCCTCCGGTGTGAACGCCGAAGTGCCGGTCTTGTGGCTGCGCAGGTTGAAGAACAGCTTGCGTTGCGCCTTGGTCGTCGCGACCTTCACCATGCGCCAGTTGCGCAGGATGTACTCGTGAATCTCCGCCTTGATCCAGTGCATGGCGTACGACACGAGGCGTACGTTTTGTTCCGGATCGAAGCGCTTGACGGCCTTCATCAGACCGATATTGCCTTCTTGGATCAGGTCCGCGTGCGGCAGACCATAACCCAGGTAATTCCGGGCGATGGACACGACAAGGCGCAGGTGCGAAAGCACCAGTTGCCGCGCCGCATTCAGGTTGCCCTGTTCGCGAAACTCGGTGGCGTACTGACGCTCCTCTGCTTGCGAAAGCATTGGAATGCGGTTCACCGCTTGTATGTATGAATCGATGTTGCCGATCTGGCCGGTCAACATGGACGATTGTGCGTACGTCAGCGCGCCTGCCGAAGTTGCCTTGGCAGGTGCCGAGCTAAGAACATTCGGAAGGGTCATCGCATTGGACACGCTCATAAGCTCCTTATCAACAAATGCCTGTTGCCGCAAAGGCGCGGCAAGTCAGACATGATATTAGCACTCCGCTTCAACGAGTGCTAAGTGTTAGAGGGGAAACGAATGTGAGAGTTCCCACAAAGCCTATCAACTTTGTGGATTCATAGCCGAGCACTGTATCCGAATCGTACCATTGTTACCGATTCGTCGCGTGCGATAGAATTAGTTACCTTACTTTGACGTAAGGAAGACAGGATATTCAAGCAAATAGGCTAATGGCAATCATTCGTGCAATTATGAGACGATGAATCTACAATGCGCGAAGCCCGCTTGGCGGCTCGACTCGTCAAACCCACAGATGGGGTGTCCATGCAGAAAAATAAAGGCCCTTGGCGTCATCTGTTGTCCCACGGCGCAATTGCCCTGTTGCTAGGAGTCACGTCGGCGGCAGCGCATGCCGACCGCTTTGGTTTGCAAATCGCGGGCGGCGTGGCCGATCGCGACATCAAAAAGGCGGATCTCGGCTTCGTATGGGACCCGAATCTGACCTGGTGGGAAATCGGCGGCTTCCACTTCACCTTGCTCGGCGAAGGTCACGTTGCCTACTGGCACTCGCAGGAAAGCAACGCCGTGCACCCGAACATCTGGGAATTCGGTGTGACGCCGGTTCTGCGCTTCGTGAAGAGTTCGGGATATATCCGGCCGTTCATTGAAGCGGGCGTCGGCGTGCGGCTTCTGTCGCATACGCGAATCACGACGGATTTCACGGTGTCGTCCGCGTTCCAGTTCGCGGATATGGTCGGCGTCGGTGCGATCTTCGGCGAGAAGCAGAACTATCAGGCGGGCTTCCGGTTTCAGCATCTGTCGAACGCCAGTATCAAAGAGCCGAATCCTGGTATAAATTTCAGCCAGCTATATCTGCAATACAACTTCTGACGGGGCGCCGGCGCATCGGTTTCTCGACACAAGGGGAACCGACAGATGCCGGCAAAATCCATGGAGGCCATTCGAGGCCTCGAGCGCGATCGCTTCCGGGCGATGGTCGACAGCGACGGCCCGGCTCTGGATGCGCTTCTCGCCGAGAACGTCAGCTACGTTCACACGAACGGCAAGCGCGAGACGAAGCGCCAGTTCATCGACGCGATCACCGCTGGTCGACGCCGCTATCGGCAGATCGAGATCCAGTCGCAGGACGTGATCGTCGCCGGCAAGGACACCTGCCTCGTCTCGGGACGGGCGCTGATCGAGATGGAATCGAAGAACGGCGCGCTGCTGTTTCCCATTGCCTATACCGCGGTTCACGTTCAGACCGACGGCCAATGGCTGCTGCTAGCCTTGCAGGCGACGCGCGTGGCGCTGGAGTAGCCGCCGCGCGCGACGTCGAGGCATCAAGCCTCGACCGCTTCGTCTTGCCGCTCTGCCTGACGGCCCAATGGTTTCGACCGATTCACCGCACTGACGACCGCATCCACGACAGCCAACGCCGGATTCGCGTGCACCGCGACGCCGAAGCGCAACGGCTCGTCGCCGACGCGGCAGCCTACGAAGACGGCCGTATCGCCGCTCGCCGTTACCGCCGTTTCGAACCAGCTCACGTTTGCCGATACATCGAAACACGCCGCCACGGCTTGCGCGTAGACATCGCCGCTCGTCGCGCCTGATGCCGGCGGCACCGCGACGTTGCGCCCGAACACGGAGAGCGTCGCCGCATCGACGCGCGCGACCACGCCGCCCGCGTCGAAGTATTCTTGCGTGAAGAGTGTGCAGATTGCGTCACCGGTGACTTCCTCGCCCGACATGTCCGCAAGTCTTTGCACGGCGTGGCTGAACTCGATCTGCACGCGGCGCGGCGGCGTGAAGCCGAGCCCGCGTTCGAGCAGATAAGTCGCGCCACCCTTGCCGGACTGGCTGTTCACGCGGATCACGGCGTCGTAGCTGCGACCGAGATCGGCGGGATCGATCGGCAAATACGGCACTTCCCAGACCGTGCCCGGCTGACGCTGCGCAAAACCCTTGCGGATGGCGTCCTGATGCGAGCCCGAAAACGCCGTAAAAACGAGATCGCCCGCATACGGATGACGCGGATGCACCGGCAACTGATTGCAGCGCTCGACGACGCGACGCACCGAGTCGATATCGGAGAAATCGAGGCCCGGATCGACGCCCTGCGTGTAGAGATTGAGCGCAAGCGTGACGAGGTCGACGTTGCCCGTGCGCTCGCCGTTGCCGAAAAGACAACCTTCGACGCGTTCCGCGCCCGCGAGCACCGCAAGCTCCGCGGCCGCGACCGCCGTCCCGCGATCGTTATGCGGATGCACCGAAAGCACGATGCTGTCGCGATAACCGAGATTGCGGTCCATCCATTCGACCTGATCGGCGAATACGTTCGGCGTCGCGGCTTCCACCGTGGCCGGCAAATTGACGATCATCTTGTGATCGGGCGTCGGACGCCACATTTGCGCGACGGCGTCGCAGACTTCACGCGCGAACGGCAACTCCGTCATGCTGAAGGTCTCGGGCGAGTACTGGTAGGTCCAGCGCGTCTGCGGCCGTGCATCGGCGCATTCCTTGATGATGCGCGTGCCTTCCACCGCCAGCGCCTTAACTTCTTCCTGCGACTGATTGAACACGATGCGCCGGAACGATGGCGCGATCGCGTTGTACAAGTGCACGATCACCTTGCTCGCGCCCTCCGCTGCCTCGAACGTGCGCTCGATCAATTCGCGGCGCGATTGCACCAGCACTTCGATCGTCACGTCGTCCGGGATGCGCTTCTCGTCGATCAGCTTGCGCACGAAATCGAAATCCGTCTGCGATGCCGACGGAAACCCCACCTCGATTTCCTTGAAGCCCGTTGCCACCAGCATCTCGAAGAATACGAGCTTTGCGGCGATGCTCATCGGCTCGATGAGCGACTGGTTGCCGTCGCGCAGATCGGTGCTCATCCAGATGGGCGCTTTTTCGATCGTGCGGTTCGGCCAGCGGCGGCCATTCAGGCGGACTTGCGGAAACGGGCGGTATTTCTCGGCGGGGTTCGGCATCATGATCGTCGATCTCTCTTCGGACAGTTTGCGTAGCGTCTGCAAGAGATGCCTTGACCGGCGGCTGGCCGGCAATGGCGCGATGCACGTGAGACAGCGCCTGGCGAGCGTACACGTTGCGTCCCGGCGATGGTGACGCCTGCGACCAACGTGAACGTGCGCGAAGCAGCGTGCATTTGACCCTCGCGTTTTCAGTTCGCAGGATGAGCGAGCCGAAAAGCTGACGACTACAAGTGGTAAGGAAGGAACTACGAGAACTACTGGCAGGACCGCGCGCCTTGACGACGCGAGGCGCTACGCCTGGCGATTTACGCTAGACGTAGCGATAGGGGCCGCGCTAGGCGGCCCGAAATAATTCGGAGGGAGGAAGACTGGGTGAGACGCATATTTGCACTCTAAACCACTGCTTAAGATCGTGTCAAATACGTGCTGAATCTTTTTGCAATCGGCACAAGCCGAATCCGGGGCACTCAGACCGGCTTTCGAACGATCCCGGCGATGACTTCCACCTGACGCGCGATGGCGGGCGGCACGGGCACGTCGCCGCGCATCACGCTTTCGATCCAGCGCGCGGTGATCGCGGCATCGAGCGACTCGGGCAAATCGATGGGCGGCGCATCCGGTTGCGAATGTTCGGGCGAAATCAGCGTTTCCGCGTGGCCGTCGTGGAACCAGTCGACCTGGACTTGCCGGCGCGTGTCTGCCACCGCTTCGCCTTCCGTGCCGCGCGCGAGCAGCGCACCACCGGCAGCGGCGTCCGGATGCTCGGTGAAAAGCCCGGTCAGGCTTTCGCGATATTCCGGATGCGTGTAGTTCACGAGCCGCAAGCCCGGATCGGCGAACGGCTGAAGAATCTTCACGAGCGTATGCGTCGAATTGCGCACGCCCATCACGCGGCGCAGTTTCAAAAGGCGCGCGAGCTTCGGCGCGAGCGAGGCGATCGGCGCGAACGCGAGCCGGCGGGACGCGAGACTATCCTCGATTTCGTCGCGGGAAGCCGCGTGCGGAATGCCGAGTTCGCCGAAAATCGCGGCGCTCGTCACGCGGCCGGGATCGTCGACGACACCGTGCACCAGCACCGGCACGCCTTCGCGCGCGAGCAAAAGCGACAGGAGCGGCGTGAGATTGGGCTGCTTGCGCGCGCCGTTGTAGCTTGGAATCGACACGGGCCGCGCATGTTCGCGGCCTTCCTGCACGTGCAGCGGCTCGAACGAGCGATGCGCGGCGGCAAGCATAGCGGCGAGTTCGGCTGATGTCTCGCCCTTCACGCGATAAGCGAGCAGCACGGCGCCGAGTTCGATATCGGACACGCGGCCGTCGAGCATGGCTTCGTAGAGCGCGTAGGTGTCGTCGCGAGACAATGCGCGCGCGCCGTTCGGCCCGCGGCCGATTTCCTTGATGTAGCGTGCGCAGGCAAAGTGGTTGGCGGGGGTTTCTGTCTCTGTCATTGGCGGCTTGCGCGGGCCGCAGGCTCGATGTTCAAGTTCGTGAGCGATGCGGCACGCGAGTTCGAAGGAGCGGGATAGACCTTCAGTATCGCATTTAAGCGATGCTGGCAAGTTGCCAACGCCGAATCCGTTCGCGCCGGTAAGCCCGCTGTCGGCTCGGCGAAAGCACGCGAATGCCCGCGAAAGCCCGCCAGACAAGCGCCGCCACGATTCGGCCTCGCGCGTTACACTCGCTCTCTCGCCGCGCGTTCGCACCGAACGAGGCGGCAACCCAGAAAACAGCAAAAGGAGAGCGGAATGAGTTACGTGTTTCCTCCGGCGCCCGCAGCGGCGGTGCCAGTCGACGGTTCGAGCGAGCAATTCCCGGTGCGCCGCATTTACTGCGTCGGCCGCAATTACGAAGCGCACGCGCGTGAAATGGGCCACGATCCCGACCGCGAACCGCCGTTCTTCTTCAGCAAGCCCGCCGATGCCGTGCTGTATGTCGCGCCGGGAGCCACGGGCGAGTTTCCGTATCCGTCGCAGACGAAAAACCTGCACTTCGAGATGGAACTCGTCGCCGCTATCGGCAAGCAGGGCAAGGACATTCCCGCCGACGAGGCGCTCGATTACGTCTACGGTTACGCGCTCGGCCTCGACATGACGCGTCGCGACTTGCAAGCCGAAGCGAAGAAAATGGGTCGCCCGTGGGATACCGCGAAGGGTTTCGACCGCTCCGCGCCCATCGGTCCGATTCATCCGGTATCGAAAGTCGGGCATCTGGAAAAAAGCGCGATCTGGCTGACCGTCAACGGCGAGGAAAAGCAGCGCTCCGACATCTCGCAGCTGATCTGGTCGGTCGGCGAGACGGTGGCTTACCTTTCCACGCTTTTCGAACTCTTCCCTGGCGATCTCATTTTCACCGGCACGCCCGAAGGCGTCGGCGCGGTGGTGAAGGGCGATCTGCTCAAGGGCGGCGTGGAAGGTATCGGCGATTTCTCCGTGCGCGTGGTTTGAGGCTCACCCGTGAAGCTCTATAGCTACTTTCGCAGCTCGGCGGCGTATCGGGTGCGTATCGCGTTGAATCTGAAGGGGCTCGGCTACGAGTACGAGGGCGTTCATCTGCTGCGCGAAGGCGGTCAGCAACTGAAGCCCGAATACCGCGCGCTCAATCCGGACGGCATCGTGCCGACGCTCGTCGATGGCGCTGACGTGCTCACGCAGTCGCTCGCGATCATCGAGTATCTGGAGGAGACGCATCCGCAGCCGCCGCTGTTGCCCGAGCGCCCGGTGGATCGCGCGTTCGTGCGTTCGGTCGCGCTGCAGGTCGCGTGCGAGATTCATCCGCTCGACAATCTGCGCGTGCTCAAATACCTCAAGCACGAAGTGAAGACGCCTGATGACGTGAAGGACGCCTGGTACCGGCACTGGGTGGAGGCGGGGTTCGAATCGCTTGAGAAGCGGCTGGCGCGCGACGAGCGCGTCGGCGCGCTCACTTTCGGCGATACCCCGACCGTCGCCGATTTATGCATCGTGCCGCAGGTGTTCAATGCGCGACGCTTCGGTATCGATCTGAATGCGTATCCGACGATCACGCGCATTGCCGATCACGCCGGCCAGATCGACGCCTTCGCGCGCGCCGCGCCTGGCCAGCAACCGGACGCCGAATGACGGCGGTGATTCCGGCGGGTGCGCTGTCGAGTTATCTGTCAGGCGCGGGTTTGGGCGCGAGTCTGATCGTCGCGATCGGCGCGCAGAACGCGTTCGTGTTGCGGCAGGGTCTGAAACGCCAGCACGTGGGGATCGTCGTGGCAATCTGCGCGGCTATCGACGTCATGTTGATCGGGCTTGGCATTGGCGGAATGGGCGCGCTGATCGAACGTGCGCCGGTTCTGCTCGACGTGATCCGCTGGGCGGGCGCGGCTTTCGTCTTTCTGTACGGCGTGCGGGCGTTTCTCGCGGCGTGGCGCGGGCCGGGACATTTGAATGCCTCGGAGCGCGATTCGCAGACGGCGGCTGGCGCGGCGGCAACGGTTTTTGCGTTGTCGCTGCTGAATCCGCATGTTTATTTGGATACCGTGGTGCTGCTAGGTGGAATCGGCGCGCGCTATGCGTGGCCGGGAAACGCGTGGTTCGCGGCGGGCGCGATGTGTTCGTCGGTCGTCTGGTTCACGGCGCTAGGGTACGGCGCGCGGTTGCTAAAACCGTGGTTCGAGAAGGACGTGTCGTGGCGCGTGCTGGATGTGATCGTCGGCTGCGTGATGTGGTGGATTGCGGGGACGTTGGTGGTGGCGCGGTGAAGAGTCCAGCGCGCCATGAAGCAAGCCGACGCTAGAAGCGGCGTCCTTTGTCTATCCATTCCTGTGTCTTGATCATCGGGAGACGATATCTTGCACAGTTGAACGCTTCGAGGTGCTCGAGTTCTGTCCTGAGCATTCCGTTGAAAGCGGCCATATCGGTTTCGGATAAGCCTGCGCCTTCGACTGCCTGATTCAAGGTAGAACCGAAAAACACGATCTGTCGAATCGCTTCACCAAGCTGCTCACGATAGCGGGCTCTCAACGGGTCTGGGCCGCCCATGGACTCGACGATGACCTGATATTTATCGATCGAGCGGCGGTAGGTCCACTCGAACAAATCGATTGCCAAAGTGACGTCGAGTCGCTCGTAGACGCCTATCATCGCCAGCGCGTAATCGCTTTGCTCGACGTCGAGGAAGGACAAGGGTGCGCAATTCGACAACATGAGCGGCATATTTGCGCTCAGGCGACTAGTGCGCTTGTTCCCGTCGACGAAAGGCTGCAGATACGCGAGATTCACCCAAACGAAAAACGCTGCTTCCACAGGATTATGGATTCGAGTCGCTTTATCGATGATTTGCAAAAGCATCTCTTCGAGCAGCTTCGGCACCTGACTGGGCATGTACACCGACCCATGAATGCTAACGATCTTGCTTCGGATAGCACCGAGATCGGCTGCATCCGGCAGAAGATCGCGCATGAGCAGACTCTGCAAATTTCGAACGACAGGCACCGTCATGCCTTCGGTGGGAACCGCATCGACCATGAATTCGATCGCTTCCTTGTGATTCAAAAGCATGGTCGCGTCGCGGTCATCGGTTTCCGTTCGTCCCCTTTCGAACAGTTCTCGCGTATCTAGCAGGGTCTTCTGATTGCCTTCGAGTCGCGATGACGACCATGACAAGTCGATGAGCAGTTGTTCCAAAACTTTTCGCGCATATGTTCCGGCAGGCTGTTGATCCTGCGACTTGCCTTTTGAATACAGATCTTCGGCTAGAGCGGCGGGCAGTAGACCGCCGAAATTCGGCCGATAAGCATCGACAAATGAGCGTTGATAAGAGACAGGTTGTCGCATTCCCAGCGGAGCCGACAGCGCGGCAATCAGTTTCCGCGCTTCGTCATCCAACGCACGATAGCGTGTACCGGCAGGCCCGCGGAGTTCCTCTTGCACCTCGACCAACGACGAAGAATTGGGCGTTCGATAGATGGTCGACCTTCCCGCGCCTTGTCGCTCCAGTGAGCCTTGCGCGACCAGCCGGGCCAGAGCGCGGTTGACTGTCGGTCTGGACCACGGCCCGATGCTTGCCTCGATGACGCCAGCAGAAACACCGGGATCACCCGCCTCGATGCGTTGCGCTACGCACTGGACGATGGCTAGAAGAAGCGATTGGTCGATCATAACGGCGCCGATGATAAGAATAGCTTAATCTTATCATCGGCTTGATAAGATTGATAAGATTGATAAGATTAACGCCGATCTCATCGAATCTCATCAGCGCCACACCTCACCCCAACAACGCGTCCGCGAACTCTTCCGCGCTGAACGGCTGCAAATCCTCGACCTTTTCTCCAACGCCGATGAAATACACCGGAATCGGCCGCTGACGCGCGATAGCCGCGAGAATGCCGCCTTTCGCCGTGCCGTCCAGCTTGGTCACGATAAGACCCGTCAAGCCGAGCGCGTCGTCGAAAGCCTTCACTTGCGCGAGAGCGTTCTGTCCCGTGTTGGCATCGATCACGAGCAGCACTTCGTGGGGCGCGTCGGGCATCGCCTTGGCGATCACGCGGCGCACCTTGCGCAGTTCTTCCATCAAATGCAACTGCGTCGGCAGGCGGCCGGCGGTGTCGGCCATCATCACGTCTATCTTGCGCGCGCGGGCAGCGCCCACGGCGTCGAAGATGACGGCGGCCGCGTCGCCGCTTTCCTGCGCGATCACCATCACGTTGTTGCGCTCGCCCCAGACCGTGAGTTGTTCGCGCGCGGCGGCGCGGAATGTGTCCCCGGCGGCGAGCAGCACCGACTGATTGAAATGCTGCAGATGCTTCGCCAGCTTGCCGATACTCGTCGTCTTGCCGACGCCGTTTACACCCGCGATCATCATCACGAGCGGTTGGGCGCGGCCGAGCATCAGCGACTTTTCGAGCGGACGCAGCAAGTCGATCAAGAGCACGCGCAGTGCGGCCTTCACTTGCGTGGCGTCCGTCAAACGCTCGGCGCGCACTTTTTCGCGCAAGGATTCAAGCAGATATTCGGTGGCATCGACGCCCGCGTCGGACATCAGAAGCGCGGTTTCGAGCTCCTCGTAGAGATCTTCGTCGATCTTCGCGCCGACGAAGATTCCCGTGAGGCTCGTGCTCGTCTTCGATAACCCATTGCGCAGACGCGCGAGCCAGGACTTGCGCGCGGCCGGATCGGGCTCGGGCGGCGGCATGATTTCCTCGCTCGCCTGATCGGTCTCGGGCGCGCGCAGCCATTGAGATTCGGTGCGGCCTTGCCAGTATTGCGTAGGCTCTGCGGCCGAAGGCGCCGGTGCTCGATGTGATGATGTGTTTGCAGCTTCAGCCTGATGCGGCTTCGCGTTGCCGCCATGAACATGTTCGTCAGACGCCGCCGCGTCGCCGCGAATAGCTTGCGTGTTCGAGGCCGCCGCGTCTTCACCATGAACATGCTCGCCCGACGCCTCGTCCTCTAATGCAACCGAGGAACCGTCGTCGTCCGCTTCGAGGTTGTCCTCTTCCGGCGTGTAGAGCGGCTCGTCAGCCGGCTTTTTGAATCGTTTGAAGAAGCTGAACATAGTATGTGAGGAGAGCGCGCGTGCTTGCCGGTTCGCGTCTACGCGCCGATGCGCTCGCGTTTGCGCGGCTCGCGCTGAGATGTGTAAGCCGCGTATTTTATCAGGCGCGGCCCGACGCGCCTGTGCGCCTCCCGGCACGACGCCGCGCTGTGGTAACGTGGGCGCTCACGGCCCGCGCCAGTCGCCGGGAACAGTCAAAACGCCCATCGGCCGGGCCGCGCGCCAGTCTCACTCAATCTCTTTTATGTCCCGTTCGTCCGACACTCGTCCGCATATTCCGGCCCGTTCCTCGGCCTCTTCGAGCCGCGCGTCATCGCGCAGCGGCAAGCCGCACACCATTCGCATCATCGGCGGAAACTGGAAGCGCACGCCGCTGCCCGTCCTCGATCTCGACGGTCTGAGACCCACGCCCGACCGTGTTCGCGAAACGCTCTTCAACTGGCTCGGCCAGGACCTCGATGGCCAGCGCTGTCTCGACCTGTTCGCCGGCAGCGGCGCGCTCGGTTTCGAAGCCGCGTCGCGCGGCGCGGCACGCGTGCTCATGGTCGAGCGTAGCGGCCGCGCGGTCGCGCAACTCAAAGCGAATCAGGCGCGGCTGGATGCGCGCAACATCGAGATCGCCGAAGCCGACGCGCTGCGTCTGGCTCGCAGTCTCGCGCCAGGCTCGTTCGATGTCGTGTTCCTCGATCCCCCTTTCGGCGATCAGGCTTTGCTCTTGCGCGCCCTTGAGATCGCCGCGCCGCTCGTCGCCGCAGATGGCGCGCTCTACGTCGAATGCGGCGATTCGCTGGAACCGGCGAGCATCGACGCTCTGGCGGGCTGGGAAATCACGCGCGAAGGGAAAGCGGGCATGGTTCGCTATCATTTGCTGCGCCGCCAAAATGATGAATAATGCGCGTTCCCCGATCTGGCGCGCCCGGCGCGTTCGGACGGGGGCGGGGAAAATGGGCCATCGCTGTCACGCGGTCCAAGGTAAATAAAAGAGGAGAAAGCTCATGGTTGTCGCCGTGTACCCGGGAACGTTCGACCCGCTGACGCGCGGGCATGAAGACATCGTCCGGCGCGCATCGAGCATTTTCGATACGCTGGTAGTCGGCGTGGCCGACAGTCGCGCGAAAAAGCCGTTTTTTTCGCTGCAGGAACGGCTGGATATCGCCCACGACGTGCTCGGGCATTATCCGAACGTCCAGGTAAGCAGTTTCACCGGGCTACTAAAAGATTTCGTGCGCAAGAACAACGCGCGCGTGATCGTGAGGGGCCTGCGCGCCGTATCGGATTTCGAGTACGAGTTTCAGATGGCCGGCATGAATCGCTATCTTTTGCCCGACGTCGAAACCATGTTCATGACGCCGTCGGACCAGTACCAGTTCATTTCGGGCACCATCGTGCGCGAGATCGCCCAGCTTGGCGGCGATGTGAGCAAGTTCGTGTTTCCATCGGTGGAGAAGCGGCTGACCGACAAGGTCGGCGTGGCCGCCCAGAAAGATCCTTCGGCGCCTTGAGCGCCGGGTCCGCGTATCAGCGCTCGCGCGATGCGCGGACTCCATGCCGGAACATCGCCGGCGCAAGAGAGTGAAGCATCATGTCTTTGATCATTACCGACGAGTGCATCAACTGCGACGTGTGCGAGCCCGAGTGCCCGAACGACGCCATTTCGATGGGTACGGAGATCTACGTGATCGATCCGAACAAGTGCACGGAATGCGTCGGCCACTTCGATGAGCCGCAGTGTCAACAGGTGTGCCCCGTCGAATGCATTCCGCGCGACCCGGCGCACGTCGAGTCGCCGGAGCAGTTGATGGACAAATGCCGCGCGTTGATGGCGGCGAAAGGCGAGTAACCGCCTTATTTCTGTTCTTACGCGCCGGCGAGTTCGGTCAGTGCAGCGACGAGCGCATCGCATTCGTCTGGCGTGCCGACCGTTATCCGCAAATGCTGGTCGATGCGCGGCAGCTTGAAATGCCGCACGAAGATTTCCTTCGTTCGAAGCGCGGTGGCGAGCGCGAGCGCGTCGTGCGCGGGGTGTTTCGCGAAGACGAAATTCGCCGCCGACGGCACCACTTCAAATCCCAGCGCGCTCAATTGCGCCGTCAACTTGTCGCGACTCGTGACGACTTTGCCGCAACTCTCCTCGAACCACGCGCGGTCTTCATACGAAGCGAGCGCCGCTACTTGCGCGAGCCGGTCGAGCGGATACGAGTTGAAGCTGTCCTTCACGCGCGTTAGCGCTTCGATCAGGCTTGCATCGCCGAATGCGAAACCCACGCGCATGCCCGCAAGCGAACGCGCCTTCGAAGTCGTGTGCACAACCAGCAGATTGGGATAAGCATCGACCAGATTCACGGCCGATTCCGCGCCGAAATCCACGTACGCTTCGTCGATGATGACTGGCGCATCCGGATTCGCCTTCAGCAGCACCTCGATTTCGGAGAGCGGCAGGGCGCGGCCCGTCGGCGCATTCGGATTCGGCAACAGCACGCCGCCGCCTGGCGCGCGGTAATCGTCGGTATCGATACCGAAATCCGCGTTCAGCGGGATCGCCTCGTATTCCACACCGTACAACTGGGCATAAACCGGATAGAAGCTGTACGTGATGTCGGGAAAACGAATCGGCCTGTCGTGTTTCAAGAGCGCCTGAAACGCGTGCGCGAGCACTTCGTCCGAACCGTTCCCCGCGAACACCTGCTCCACGCGCAAACCGTGATGCTTCGCCACCGCCTCACGCAACGCGCGCGCGGTCGGATCTGGGTACTTGCGCAGCGACGCGCCGTCCTTGCCGAGTTCGCGCGTAATCGTCTCGACCACGCGCGGCGACGGCGGATACGGATTCTCGTTGGTGTTGAGCTTGATGGGATGTGCCAGCGCGGGCTGTTCGCCCGGCACATAAGGCGTCAGTCGATGGACGATATCGCTCCAGAAACGGCTCACGGTCTGCTCCAGTGGAAGTCAGGGATTGCGATGCAGGTTCATCATCGCGCGTTCGTTTTCGCCCGCGACGACGAAGGGCATGACGGCGAGCGCGCGCTCGATCGACTGATCGATCACGTCCTGCTCTTCGCGGCGCGGCGGCTTCAGTACGAAATTGGCGACGTCCGGCTTCGCGCCCGCACGCGCGCCTTCGGGAATCAGATCACGCGGATGCCCGATGCCAATGCGCAGCCGCCAATATTGCTGCGACGACAGATGTGCGGAAATATCCTTGAGCCCGTTGTGGCCTCCGCTGCCGCCGCCCAGCTTCATCTTGACGGTGCCGGGCGGAAGATCGAGTTCGTCGTGTGCGACGAGAATCTCATCGGGAAGAATCTTGAAGAACTGCGCGACCGCAACCACCGATTGTCCCGAGCGGTTCATGAACGTCTGCGGTTCCAGCAGATGGATTTCATGCGCGTTCAGACGTCCGCGCCCATAGTGACCGTGAAAGCGGCGCTCGTCGCGCAGACTCGCGCCGGCGTCGCGCGCCAATTGGTCGACTAGCCAGAAGCCCGCGTTATGGCGCGTCGCGGTGTATTCGGCGCCCGGATTTCCCAGGCCAACGATCAGCTTGATCATGTCGAATCATCGCAGGCTAAGAAGCCTGCTCGTATCGTTTGGTGTTGATGCGAAAAAAAACCCGCCGAGGCTTGCGCGCCGGCGGGTCACGTCGACCGTTCTTGCGAACGGATCGAGAGGATAGCGATACTTCGCTAGCTGATGCGTTTTACTCAGCAGCCGGCGTTTCACCCGTGGCTTCGTCCGTCGAATCCGACACGACAGCAGCCGGAATGGTCGCCGATGCAACCACCGGGTTTTCCGCTTCGATCGCGATCGTCAGGCTCACGCCCTTCGGCAGCGGGATGTCCTTTGCGTGCATCGTCTGGCCGGCTTCGATGGTCGCCAGATCGATTTCCAGGAACTCGGGCAGGTCTGCCGGCAGGCATTCCACTTCCAGTTCCGTCACGACGTGCGAGATCACCGCGCCCGCGAGCTTCACGGCCGGGTTGGTCTCTTGATTCATGAAGTGCAGCGGCACCTTGGTGTGCAGCTTCTTGTTCGCGTCGACACGCTGGAAATCCACGTGCAGCACCAGTTGCTTGAACGGGTGATATTGCACGTCGCGCAGCAGAACTTGTTGCGAACCGCCAGCGACTTCCAGTTCCAAAATCGACGAATGGAAAACTTCCTTCTTCAGCGCGTGCCACAGGGCGTTGTGGTCCAGTTCGACCAGTTGAACGTCCTTGTCCGCACCGTACACAATAGCCGGGGTCTTGCCCGAATTGCGCAGGCGGCGGCTCGCACCCGTACCTTGCTTGCTACGCTCGAAAGCGACGACTTTCATTTGAAACTCCTATATCTGCCCGCGACCAGGCAGTGAAAATCGGGATCAACGAAAATGCGCTGATCCCACAACAACGGCAAGAACCTTCGTTCGTTCCTGCCGATCATGCAAAAACGCGAAGCTCGTGCTCCGCGTTCCTTGCTAATTCTTGCTCAACCTTCCGCGAAAAGCGACATGACCGAGTCGCCGCGCCGGATTCGGGAGAACGTCTCGGCGAGCAGACCCGCGCTCGACAGCGGACGAATCTTCGGGCACGCGAGTGACTCCGCCGACAACGGAATGGTGTCCGTCACCACGAGTTCGTCCAATTGCGACGCCGCGATACGCTCCGCCGCGCCACCCGACAGCACCGGATGCGTGGCATATGCGAAAACTTGAGTCGCGCCGCGATCTTTCAGCACTTGCGCTGCCTTGCAGAGCGTGCCGGCGGTGTCGACCATGTCGTCCATGATGACGCAGGTACGGCCTTCCACTTCGCCGATCACGTTCATCACTTCGGCGACATTCGCTTTCGGACGACGTTTGTCGATGATCGCGAGATCCGTATTCAACTGCTTGGCGAGTGCACGTGCGCGCACCACGCCGCCGACGTCCGGCGATACAACCAGCAGATGATCGTGATTTTGCTTACGCAGATCGCCGAGCAAAACGGGCGTAGCGTAAATATTGTCGACGGGGATGTCGAAGAAACCTTGAATCTGGTCGGCGTGAAGGTCCATGGTGATCACGCGATCGACGCCGGCAATTTCCAGCATGTTCGCGACGACCTTCGCCGAGATGGCCACTCGCGCCGAACGAGGACGGCGGTCCTGACGCGCATAGCCGAAATAGGGGATGGCTGCAGTGATCCGGCCTGCTGATGCGCGCTTGAGCGCATCGACCATGATCATGAGTTCCATCAGGGTGTCGTTCGTCGGTGCGCAGGTGGACTGCAGAACGAATGCGTCTTTACCTCGAACGTTTTCCTGAATCTCGACCATGATTTCGCCGTCGGAGAAACGGCTGACCATCGCTTTGCCGAGAGGAATTCCAAGGATCTTGACGACTTCCTGTGCAAGCGCGGGATTTGCGTTGCCAGTAAATACCATCAGGCCGTCACTGCTCATCGTGCACCTGTCTGCGGCTGGAGGCGAGAGGAAAAACGCGAGAAAAGGAATGGCAGGGGAGGAAGGACTCGAACCCTCGCATGCCGGAATCAAAATCCGGTGCCTTGACCAACTTGGCGACTCCCCTACACAACTTTGAGTCTCGCCGGGAAGTGTAGGACATACCCGGCAAAACGAAACCTATGACGCGAAAGCAAAGAGAGGATGACGTTCCAGACTGCTTGTCACCACGCTCTTCCAGCTTGCCGGGAGTTTGGCTTGCGCCATCTCTGCTTCGGCTCGGCTCGGGAAAGCGGCGAACACGCTTGCTCCAGATCCGGTCATTCGCGCGGGTGCGAGATTGGAAAACCACTCGAGCACCTGTGCAACTTCCGCGTACTTTCTTGCAACTACAGCCTGCATGTCATTTCGACCGAAGCTGTCTGGCCAGTTAGTGTCTGACTTTTGCGCTGCAAGAAAGTCCGTCATTGTGGCGACCTTCGTATCCCTTGTCAAGGCCTTTTCCGAAAAAATCGCCGAGGTCGGGACGTGAACTGAAGGAGTAACTACCAGGAAAAAACGCTTGGGCAGAACGACTGCCTGCAGCGCTTCGCCAACACCTTCTGCAAAAGCATTTTGCCCAAAGACAAAAAACGGCACGTCCGCGCCGAGTTGCAGGGCGAGATTCTGCAGAATCTCACGCGAAAGATCAACACCCCAGAGACGATTCAACGCTAAAAGAGTCGTTGCCGCGTCGGAACTTCCTCCACCAAGCCCCGCGCCCATCGGCAGATGCTTGTCGATCTCGAGCTCGACGCCAAAGCGACTGCCGGTGTGCTTCTGCAGCAGGCGCGCCGCGCGCACGGCCAGATCGTCCGCTTCCGGTACGCCCGGCACGAGCGTCTTGCGCGTAACGATGCCGTCATCGCGTCGCTTGAAGTGCAGCATGTCGCCCCAGTCAAGCAACTGGAAGACAGTCTGCAGCGAGTGATAGCCATCCGGACGACGGCCCGTGATGTGCAGAAAGAGGTTCAGCTTGGCGGGCGCGAGGCAGTTGCAAAGCGAGTCGTGAGTCGATGACATTTCTGATGCGAAGGCGTTATTCATCGAGCACCAGCTTGATATCGAGCGGCGGTTCCGAGCGGACCAGGTTCACGCGCTTGACGCCCGTCGCGGGCGCGTCGGCATAGGCGAGATAGTCGATGGTCCAGCCGTCCTGTCTGATCTCTTTGGGGCGGCCGTTGTTGGCTTCGGGATCGAGCGTGGTCTGCGCGCGCGAGGTTGGCGCCGCGGACGGCTGCAGCCAGTAGCGCAAGCCCTCGACCGGCAGCGCGAAGCCAAGCGTGTTCTGCATCAGCTCCGACACGTTCTCGGCGTTCACTGGCGGCCGGTTCGGCAGTTCGAGCGTCGCGAGCGACGGCGACGAAGTGACGATCGCCATGGTCTGGCCGAGCGGGTTGCGCAACTGGAGCGTCACCGTGTCCCCGGTTTCCTGCCAGTCGAAGTTGCCGTAGGCGTTGCGCGTCGTGCCGTTCTGGTCGTTGTACTGCACGGCGAAGCGTCCGTGATACGCGCGGCTCGTCTGCGTGGTGAGCGAAGTCGTCTTATCCGATGTGGTCGGCAAACGCGGCTGCAATGCGCAACCGGCAAGCATCAACACGGTCGCGGCCGTGAAACCGAGCGCGCCTTTGCGCATGAAACCGCGCGACGCGCCGGCAATGAAATCGAAAGCCATCAAAGATCGTTTACCTGAAGTCGTTTGAGCGTTTTGACGAGCGTGTCGTTGTCGGGTTCGAGCTTCTGCGCCTGACGCCACGTGGCGCGCGCCTGATCCTGCTCCCCGGACTTCCACTGCACCTCGCCGAGATGCGCGCCGATCTCCGCGTTCGGCTGAATCTTGTAGGCGTCCGAGAGAATTTTTTCGGCTTCGGCCGCGTTGCCCTGGCGAAAGCGCGCCCAGCCGAGGCTGTCCATGATGAAGGCGTCGTTCGGCGCGAGCGACACCGCCTTCTCGATCAGCTTCACCGCTTCGTCGACGCGCTGGTTGCGATCCACGAGCGAGTAGCCGAGCGCGTTATATGCCTGCGGATTGCTCGGGTCCACGCGCATGAGCTTGCGCAACTGCGTTTCCATTACGTCGTAGTGACCATTCTTTTCGGCGGCCATGGCGTAGTCGTAGGCGAGATCCGGATCGTCCGGGAACGCGGCCACGGCCTTCGCGAGATTCGCTTCCGCTTCGTCGTAGCGATGCGCCTCGAAAAGAATCGCCGAGTCGGTGCGCGCGAGCAATGCGAGGTCGCGCGGATCGGAACTTTGCAGGCCATTGAGAAGCGATCGCGCTTCATCCACCTTGCCTTGCTTCGCGAGCAGTTGCGCGCGCGTGATCTGCGCGGGCAAATATTGCTGGCTCGTGCGCGGAATCTTGTCGAGCCACTGGCTTGCTTGCGCCTCGTCCTTCTGTTCGAGCGACAGTTGTGCGAGGTAGATGTAAGCCTGTCCCGGATCGCCGTTGGGCGACGCCTCCGCAGCCTGCGCGTACTGCTTGAGCAGGTCCTGCGCCTTGTCGAACTGCTTCTTCTGAATGTCGATGAGCGCGAGCGCCATGAGCGGCGTCAGATCTTTCGAGTCGTTCTTGCGCATGATCTCGAACTGCTTCTGCGCGTCGTCGAGCCGGTCCGACGACAGATACAACTGCGCCAGCGCGAGCCGCGCGTCATGCGACTTCGGATTCTTGTCGAGATACTTCTCGAACGAAGCGATGCCTTCCTTGCGCTCTTCCGGGCCCATGCGCGCGAGCGTGAGCGCCGCGGGCAAGTAATCCGGGCGCAGCTTCAACGCCTTTTCCAGCGATGCCTTCGCGCCCGGCTGGTCGTCCGCGAGCAACTGCTGACGGGCGAGCGCGAGTTGCGTTTCGGGCAGATCCAAGTCGTTCGCGGAGAGATCCTTCAGGACATTCAGGCCGCCTACGCGATTCGGTCCGCGAGCAAGCAGCGTCTGCAACGAAAGAATGGCTTCGCCGCGTTGCTCGGCCGGAACCTTGGCGAGTTCGTTTTGCAGCGTGGGCTTCGCGTCGTCGGGCTTGCCGGACACGATCAACAACGAAGCGCTCAACTGCGCGGCGCGCTCGGAATGCGGCGCAAATTGCTGCCAAAGCTGCGCGGAGGTCATTGCGTCGGTGGGGCTCTGCGCGGCAATGGCGATTTCCGTGGCGCGCTGAGCGAAGCGTGGATCATGCGTGTCGCGCGCGAGCGAGAGGTAAGTCTGATAGGCGGGCGCGGCCTGGCCGCGCTGCAAGGCGACTTCCGCCGCCAACACCTGAAAGACGATCTGGCTGGATGCCGCCACGTTCGGCAAATCCTGCGACTCCGCGTTATTGACAGGCGCGGTCAGAAGATCAGACGCGTTTTGCGCCGCAGCCTGATCGTCGGTGCTCGGCACGGGTGTCGCGTTCGGTACCTGAGCGTGCGCGGGCGTGAAAGCGATCGCGGACAATGCAACTGCAATCGCGCCGGCCATGCGCGTG
The DNA here is from genome assembly GCF_031450995.1 of Caballeronia sp. LP006. Classification (NCBI taxonomy): domain Bacteria; kingdom Pseudomonadati; phylum Pseudomonadota; class Betaproteobacteria; order Burkholderiales; family Burkholderiaceae; genus Caballeronia; species Caballeronia sp. LP006. The sequence goes on from NZ_JARTVW010000005.1 coordinate 704,956, forward strand.
AACCGCGCCCTTGACCGTGCACGCGATCGGATGAGGCCGGCCTGACGCAACGTATTCAGTTTGATTTCGAACGGGTTCATGGAAATCCAGACGATGTTTCGGTCGATTGTAACGCGGTGGCTAAAATACCGGCACACTCGTCCCAGCAAGACGCTCTCCAGGAAATATGCCAGAACTGCCGGAAGTAGAAGTCACCCGTCGCGGAATCGAACCGTATGTCGCCGGAAGGCGCGTCGAGCATGTCGATGTGCGTACGCCCGCGCTGCGCTGGCCCATTCCGGCGCATCTCGCAAAGACGCTCGCGCGCCTGAAAATAGAGAAGGTCGAAAGGCGCGGCAAATATCTGCTTTTCGAGACGGCCGAAGGCTGGCTCATCGTGCATCTCGGCATGACAGGCACGTTGCGCGTCTTGCGTAACGTGCCGCGCCCACCGGATGCCGCCAAGCACGATCACGTCGATATCGTGTTCGATGACTTCATCCTGCGCTTTCGCGATCCGCGTCGCTTCGGCGCGATTCTGTGGCACGCACGCGCCGATGGCGACGTCCTCGCTCATCCCTTGCTCGCGAGTCTCGGCGTCGAACCGTTCTCGCCCGAATTCTCGGGCGCGCTGCTGTTTCGCGCGACGCGCGGGCGCAAGGTGTCGGTGAAGCAGGCGCTGCTTGCGGGTGGAATCGTCGTGGGCGTGGGTAATATCTACGCGTCGGAGAGCTTGTTTCGCGCGGGCATTCGTCCGACGACTGCCGCCGGGCGCATCTCGCTCGTGCGCTACGATCTGCTCGCCGATGCCGTGCGCGTGACGCTCGCGGCGGCGATCGAAAAGGGCGGCAGCACGCTGCGCGACTTTGTCGGCAGCAATGGCGAATCGGGCTACTTCCAGCTCGACTATTTCGTCTATGATCGCGCCGGATTGCCCTGCCATGTTTGCGGCACCGCCATCAAGCAAATCGTCCAGGGGCAACGCTCGACGTACTTCTGCCCGCGCTGCCAACGTTGAACTCAATGCTCGCTCTTACAGACTTTTCCGCGCGCCTGATCGCGTGGCAACGCATTCACGGCCGTCACGACCTGCCGTGGCAGAACACGCGCGATGCTTACCGCATCTGGCTCTCGGAGATCATGCTGCAGCAGACGCAGGTCAGCACGGTCATTCCGTACTACGCGCGTTTTCTCGAACGTTTCCCGACCGTGACTGCGCTCGCGGACGCCCCGATCGACGACGTGATGGCGCTCTGGGCCGGGCTCGGCTATTACTCGCGCGCGCGCAATCTGCATCGCTGCGCGCAGGTCGTGGCGTTCGAACACGGCGGCGCGTTTCCGCGGACAGTCGAAGCGCTCGCGGAATTGCCGGGCATCGGCCGATCGACGGCGGCGGCGATTGCATCGTTCGCGTTCGCTGCGCGCGCGACGATCCTCGATGGCAACGTGAAGCGTGTGCTTGCGCGCGTGTTCGGCGTCGAAGGTTTTCCGGGCGAAAAGCGTGTGGAGAACGCAATGTGGACGCTCGCCGAATCGCTCTTGCCCGATGCCGCCAACAAGGATGAAGTCACCGCCTACACGCAAGGCCTGATGGACCTCGGCGCGACGCTGTGCGTGCGCGGCAAGCCCGATTGCGCGCGCTGTCCGTTCGCGCCGGATTGCGTGGCGAACGTGGAAGGACGTCAGCGCGAGTTGCCGGCGGCGCGTCCGAAGAAAGCGGTGCCGACGCGCAAGACGTGGATGCTGGTGCTGAAAGACGGCGATTCGATCCTGCTAGAAAAGCGTCCGCCGACGGGAATCTGGGGCGGTCTCTGGAGCTTGCCCGAAGCCGCCGACGAAGCCGCGCTCGCGGCCGTGGCGCACAGTTTTGGCGGCGACGCGCACTTGCAGCGGCTTGCGCCGCTTTCGCATACGTTCACGCATTTCAAACTGGAAATCGAGCCGCGTCTCGGCGAAACCCGTGGCACGCCGCGCGAACTGAACAACGCGCAAACCGTCTGGGCGCCGCTTTCCCGGCTCGATGCGTTCGGCGTTCCCGCGCCCGTTCGCAAGCTGCTCGACGGGCTCACCGGCTCGCTCATCTGAAGCGCTAAAGCAGTTGATGATGCTGCATGTAGTGATGCACGACGTCGATACGCGCGCCGGCATCCATCAGTTCCATGAGCTTCTGGCGCGCGCGCATGGGAATCGGCAGGATTTCGGCAAGACGGTTCGACACCCAGGTGGGGTCGTCGAAGAGATAGGGCTCGACGAACGGAAGGTTCTGCGGCTCGCGCGTTTTGATGGTCTCGATGATGCGCTCCAGCACCTCCGCGCACGCGCCGAACTTGGCGAGCGTTTCGGCGCCATGCAGCGGCTGATCCTCGCCCAGCACTTCCGCCGTTCCAACCAGCAGATTGCTCGGGTCGACGCGATGCGTCACGAGCCGAAAGCGTTCCGTTCCGCGCGCCTGCACGAGCAGGAGGCCGAAGGTATCGACATCGCATTCCGTGATTTCGGCAAGACAGCCGATGCTTTCCGGCACCGACGGATCTCCCGGCGACGCGATCTCATGACCGCTCTTTAACAGGCACACGCCGAACGGCGACTTCTCGCGCAGACACGAACGCGCCATGTCGAGATAGCGCGCCTCGAAAATCTTGAGCGGCAGCAGGCCGCCGGGAAAGAGGACGGTGTGAAGCGGAAACAGCGGCAAGTCGGCTAGAACGGGGTTCGAGGACATTGCGCGCCTCCAGTTTGCGACCGCCGACGCGGCGATCAGGTTCGCGTGTGGATTGCGCTGTCATCCACGGGGATGGGCGCGTCACGATGCCGCACGATCACATTGGCGTCGCCGCGAAAGTGCGCGGCCAGCGCCTGTGCGATGTACACCGAGCGATGTTGCCCGCCCGTGCAGCCGATCGCAACCGTGAGATAGCTGCGGTTATCGTCGCGAAAGCGCGGCAGCCATTTGCCGACGAATTCGCCGATGTCGTCGATCATCTCGCCGACCATGGGCTGCGCCGAAAGATAGTCGATGATCGGCTGATCGAGGCCCGTGAACGGGCGCAACTCGCGGTCGTAATACGGATTCGGCAGCGTGCGCACGTCGAAAACAAGATCGGCGTCGAGCGGCACGCCGCGCTTGAAGCCAAACGATTCGAACATGAGGGTGAGGTCGGCGGCATCGGTTTCGACGAAGCGCTTGACCCACGCGCGCAGAACGTTCGCGCGCAGATTGCTGGTGTCGATCTGATGGCCGTATTCGGCCAGGTCGGCCACGAGTTCGCGTTCCCGCTCGATAGCTTCCGCGAGCGAGTTGAGCACGCCGACATCGGCCTCGTGCATGGGTGAACCGGAAAGCGGGTGACGGCGACGCGTCTCGGAGAAGCGCTGAATCAGCGACTGCGTGCTTGCGTTGAGGAACAACAAGCGCAGGTCGTACTTGCTAGACAGTGTGTGGATGATGCCGGGAACATCGTCCAGGGAATGGCTCGAACGCGCGTCGATGGCGACGGCGAGACGCTGCTGTCCTTCGCTCGACAGGTAATCGGCCAGTTCGGGCAAGAAGCGCGGCGGCAGATTGTCGACGCAGTAGTAGCCGCCGTCCGCGAGAGCGTTCAGCGCAACCGATTTGCCAGAGCCGGAGATGCCGGTGATCAGGATGATACGCATGGGCTTCGCTTCAATTGCCTTATCTTAGCACTGGCTTTTAGTCCGTTTTTCGCGCTTCGAGCGTGAACTCGGGCGGGAAATTAGATCAGTTTGCCGGGGAACTGGCTATCCGGGTCCTGCATGGCGAGCCGCTGACGGTCCATGAAGTCCCGCAACGTGTCGATGCCGCGCAATTGCAGGATCGTATTGCGTACCGCCGCTTCTACCAGCACAGCAAGGTTTCGGCCCGCGGCGACTTGAATCGTCACTTTGCTGATCGGCAGACCGAGGACATCCACGGTCTGACTTTCCAGCGGAAGCCGTTGAAACTCGCCATCCGGCCGACGGACCAATTGCACGATCAGCTTGAGTTTCATTTTGCGGCGCACGGCGGTCTCGCCGAAAATCGTCTTGATGTCCAGCAGACCGAGACCGCGCACTTCGAGCAGATTTTGCAGCAGGGGCGGGCAGCGCCCTTCGACGAAATCAGGACCAAGGCGCACGAAATCCACGGCGTCATCGGCCACCAGACCGTGGCCACGGCTGATCAACTCCAGCCCGAGTTCGCTTTTGCCGAGGCCGGAGTCGCCGGTCAGAAGCACTCCCATGCCCAGAATGTCGATGAACACGCCATGCAGCGTGGCGCGTGGTGCGAGAATGCGTGACATGTAAGCGCGCAGACTGTCGATGACCGCGGCCGCGGACATGCGCGTCGTGAAAAGCGGTGTGGACGATCGCGTGCAGCGCAGCACGAGTTCCGGCGGCGCGCCGACTTCGCCGGCCACCACGAGAAACGGCGGTTCCAGCGCGATCAGTTCGGCCATGTGGCGCGAACGGTCTTCGTCGGACTGGCGCTGGTAGTAGTTGATCTCGGCGTCGCCGAGCACCTGGATACGGTTGGGGTGAATCAGATTCAGGTGGCCGACCAGGTCCGCGCTGGAGGTCGCGTTGGCAACGGTTTCACTCGAAAACCCGCGTTCCCAGCCTTCGTGCCCAGTCAGCCAACTGAGCTTCAAAGTGGCGGCGTTGTCGTCGAAAATGCTTTGGGCGTTGATGCTGGACGTATCCATGAGGCCGGAACTCCGTTGGAAGCCGGGAGCAGCCAACGCGCGCCGAAGCGAATTGCTTCAATCAGCCGCATGGTGCTGCATTTCACTGCGTTTGACCCGCGTTCAGACCGCGTTTGAAACGATTGTGCCGCAGAAGCACCGCATAAGCGAGACGCCCCAAAAAGCCTGGAAAGGGCGGCCGGCCTGCTGCAAATGCGGCTCTCGGCAGTGCGAGCGCGCCGCTTACGGCTGCCACTGCGTGAGGACCTGATACAGGGCCTCGCGATTTTCTTCCTTATGCAAACGCTCGCGCGCTTCGCTGTCGGAGAGTAATTGCGCGATCTCCGAGAGAATTTCAAGATGCTGCTGGGTCGCCTGCTCGGGCACGAGCAAGAAGATCAGGAGCGAAACCGGCTGCCCGTCGGGCGATTCGAACGCGACAGGCTCCGCCAGGCGCACGAAGGCGGCGAGCGGTTGCTTCAGCCCCTTGATGCGGCCATGTGGAATGGCGACGCCTTCGCCGAGGCCAGTCGAGCCGAGACGCTCACGAGCGAAGAGATTGTCGGTGACGATGCTGCGGGCGATGCCGTTCTGGTTCTCGAAAATCAGACCCGCCTGCTCGAATACACGCTTCTTGCTGGTAACGGCCAGTCCGAGAACCACGTTCTCGATGGGAAGAAATTTGGCTAAACGATTCATGTTGGCAGGCTGATGCGTGGCCTGATAGCTCCTCATCGTGGCTACTGTAAGCGCTCACGGCGACGATCGGACGGAAAATGCGCTTGGGCTTCCTGCAGCGTATCTGTTTGGTTAACCCCTGTAACAACCGGGCCATTATAGAACAGGGTAATGCGTGATGGTGCGGCGCGCCATTGCCCTATTGCAACTCAATGTGCAGTACAAAACCCGGGAAATCAATGGCTTGTACTGACTCGTCACCGATTCCCAACAAAAAAGCCGCCAAGGCGGGCGGCTTTGCTCTGGTCTGTGCTCTCGATGACTGTTCGGCCAAGGTTGGAGGATTTCCTCCAAACTCGCCCACCGGCTGGCGGCGGGCACGTGCAAAACGACTTCGGATCACGCGACGCGCCGCATTCAGGGCGACGGCGCTTCCAGTTCTTGCGCTTCGGCGCGGTACTTGATGGCCTCGTGAGCGTGGCCCTGGATCTTGTCCTTGTGCTTGATGACCTGACGATCCAGCTTGTCCACCATCAGATCGATGGCCGCGTACATATCAACGTCACAACTCTCGATGAAAATGTCCTTGCCCTTCACGTGCAAGTTGATTTCACACTTTTGCCGCTTGTCCTTTTCCCTATGATTGTCGACCGAGAGGACAACGCTGCCGTCGATCACTTGATCGAAGTGACGCAGCACCCTGTCCAGTTTCGTGATCACGTACTCGCGCAACGCAGGCGTCAATTCGAGGTGGTGTCCACTGATCTTCAAGTTCATAGTTGCTCTCCAAGCTGATGGCCGCCAGGCCAAGGCTCGTCCGATACCGGTCGGCGATGCGACTCCAGAGCGCATGAGCTACGAGCGCGTGAGGAAAGGCGCACCGACCGGCTCGTCCGCGCATTTGCGCTGCGGCCGGTAAACGTCCGTCGCGACATGCGACAGACTATAGAGACGGGTCAAAGAGACTTGCGCAGATTCACTGCGGGAATTCTCAGTGCCTCGCGATACTTGGCGACAGTGCGCCGCGCAACCACGAAGCCTTGTTCCGCCAGCAGTTCGGCGATGCGGCTGTCTGAAAGAGGAGTTTTGGGGTCTTCCGCTCCTATCAGTTGCTTGATGAGGGCCCGGATCGCCGTGGACGATGCCGCGCCTCCAGTGTCAGTCGAAACATGCGATCCGAAGAAGTACTTAAATTCAAGCGTCCCGAATGGGGTGAGCATGTACTTTCCGGTCGTCACGCGTGAAACCGTCGACTCGTGTAAACCCAGCGTATCAGCTATTTCCCTCAAAACCAAGGGCCGCATGGCGATTTCGCCATGAGCGAAGAAGTTCTTCTGACGCTCGACAATGGCCTGCGCGACGCGAAGAATCGTCTCGAATCTCTGCTGAATATTCTTGATGAGCCAGCGCGCTTCCTGAAGTTGTTGCCGCAACGAACCGCTGCCCGGATCACCACGGTTGTTGCGCAAAATGTTCGCGTACAAGTGGTTGATACGCAGCTTCGGCACAATCTCCGGATTCAACTCGGCGGTCCACCCGCCAGACATCTTGCGCACGAGAATGTCCGGTACGACGTAATCGGCTTCGCTCTTGCCATAGGCAGCTCCTGGAAAAGGCTCCAATGACTTGATCAGCAAATGCGCGTCCCGCAGCGAATCGTCGCTCGCCTTCAGGTGCTTGCGCAGACGCGTGAAATCTCGCGCGGCAAGCAATTCCAGATGATTGTTGACGATGTCCAGCGCAAGCGTGCGCGTGGGCGAACCATCCAGTCGCAGCAATTGCAGCTTCAAACACTCGGATGCCGAGCGGCCGCCCACACCGGGCGGATCGAAACTCTGCAGCAAGGCGAGTGCCGCGCTAAGTTCGTCGACATCGACTTCCAGTTCGTCGGGCAGATCGGCCTGGACTTCTTCGAGCGTGGCCGTTAGATAACCGTCTTCGTCCAATGACTCGATCAGGAACGTGATCAGCGCGCGGTCGCGCTGGTTCGCCGACGTCATGCGCAACTGCGCGGTCAGATGGTCGCGTAGCGTCGTGGTCGATTCGTGGATTTGCAGTGGCGGGAGATCGTCGTCGTCCGAGGCGTTATTCGAACGGCCATAGTCTTCGAGGTTCCACGAACTGGAATCCGCGCCGTTGTCGGAGCCCATGCCGTTGTATTCGTCGACACCTTGCGGCTCGCCATTCTCCGAGCGATCGGAACTCGATGTGCTCGATGACGAGCCGTTGCTCATCATGGGTTCGGGCGCCGAATTGTTCGAAGCGGGAGACGAGATCAGCGAGCCGTCTGCCGCGACGCGCAGCGGGCTTGCAATCCAGTCGTCCTCGTTCTCGAGCAGCGGATTTTGCGCGATGGCCATCGCCACTTCCTGCTGCAATTCGAGCGTCGACAACTGCAGCAGCCGGATGGACTGCTGCAGTTGTGGGGTCAGCGCAAGATGCTGCGATAGTCGGAGTTGGAGGCTGGCTTTCATGGCAAATTTTTATTCATTGTAGAGAGTTTGCCACGCGCGCGAAACCTCGCGGCGAATCCAAAAAAGCGTGTGCCGCCTCGGTGGGCGGCACGTAAAAATTGCACTTGCGACTTGATGCGGCGCGGTACGCGCGCCTTTCGTCCTACGCGTTACATGCGGAAATGCTCACCCAGATAAACGCGCCGCACGTTTTCATTCTCGATGATCTCGCTCGGCGCACCCGCTGCCAGCACGCTGCCATCGCTGATGATGTACGCGTGGTCGCAAATGCCGAGCGTCTCGCGCACGTTGTGGTCCGTGATCAGCACGCCGATGTTGCGCTGCTTCAGAAACTTCACGATCTTCTGGATTTCCAGCACCGCGATAGGATCGACGCCCGCGAACGGCTCGTCGAGCAAGATGAAGCTCGGGTTGGTTGCAAGCGCGCGCGCAATTTCAACGCGTCGGCGTTCGCCGCCCGACAGCGACAATGCCGGATTCTCACGCAGATGCGCAATCTGCAGTTCATCGAGCAGGGCTTCGGCGCGCTGTGTAATGGCGTCTTTGGACAGGCGTTTGCCCGTTTCGTCCGTCTGCAGTTCGAGCACCGCGCGAATGTTCTGCTCGACGGTGAGCTTGCGAAACACCGAGGCTTCCTGCGGAAGATACGACAAACCGAGATGCGCGCGCTGGTGAATGGGCAGAAGGCTGATCGAGGTATCGTCGAGCACGATTTCGCCTGCGTCGAGCGGCACGAGGCCGACGATCATATAAAACGACGTAGTCTTGCCTGCGCCGTTCGGCCCGAGCAGACCGACGACTTCGCCGCTCTTCACATCGAGCGACACGTCTTTCACCACGGTGCGCGAGCCGTAACGCTTCTTCAGATTGCGCACGACCAGCGAGCTCGACTGGCCTTCCGGCTTACGGTGGGGCATGGCTGGCGAGTTCACTGCTGCGGCGTTCCCTTTAGAGTGTTCGACGGTGCAAGCGTGGCGGGCGGGCCATCCAGCGACGCCGCGTTGCCGCTGCGCGGCGCGAGCATGGCGCGCACGCGGCCGGTCGGATTGCCTGGTGAGGCCACGTCCTTGCCAGCGGTTGCCGTGTAGAAGTCTTTCTGACCGTCGTAGGTGATGACGCTGCCGTGCACTTCGTCCTGCACCTTGGTCAGGCCTTGCAGGCGGCGCACGGTGGCGCGCGTCGTGAGTTTGGTGAAGTCGTTCTTGCCGTCGTAGTCGATACGGACCGCGTTGCCGTCGATGTACTCGTCGAGGCCATCGCGCTTTTGACGGAAGTACGAGAGATTGTTGCCGGTCGAGGTGCCGGTCGCGTACTGATAGCCCTGTGGATCTTGCGTGACATCGACGCGATCCGCCTTGATGACGATCGTGCCTTTGGTCGCAACGACGTGACCGGTGAACACGTTCTTCTGGTTCAGGTCGTCGTAGGACATGTTGTCCGCTTCGATGTTGAGCGGCTTGTCGCGGTCGGCCTTTTCGGCGTGCGCCGGAGTTGGCAGCGCCAGCATCGCGGTGAGCGAAGTCAGCGAGACCAGGGCGGCCGCGAGCCCAGCCCGCACGGCGTGCGCGGTGCGGCGCGCGAACATTGCGCGCGTGTGGCCGCCATCGGGACGAGGGAAGCTTTGGTTCATGCAGTCACAAAATTCGGAAGGATTTGCCGGGATAACTAGGTTACTTTGACGAGCCGCCATTGATGTCCGACGCGGCTATCGCGCCGCGCACGTTACCAAAGAGCTTCATTTCCCGGGTCACGTTGTTGTAGTTCATGCCGTTGGCCGTCATCACGGACGGGCCGCGCTGAAGTCTAACCGGTTTTTCCGTCTCGATGACATCGTCGTTCACCAGCACGCGAAAATGCTGCGAATCCGCTTGCATCTGCGGATCGCCGAAACCGGCTGCGCGCAGGATGCGGGCGTTGTCGTACAGATCGACGATGGACACGTCGCCGTTCACCGTGCCGCGCTGCGCCGTCGCCGTGACGGTGGGCTTTTGCGGCTGGAACATGCGCATGGCGGGCAGCGTCAGGTCGCTGTTTTCGTCGTCTTCGTAATGCACCATGGACTTGGCCGTGAGGCGATACTGCGTCGTGCCCGAGGTATCGAGTTCGGAGACGGAAAAATTCTCGGCGAAGTAATCGGCGGTATGACGCTTTGGCTGCTCGGGCGCGGGCGCACCGGACGGCAGCGTGCTCTGCAGAAGCCAATAGGTGATGCCCGCGAGCGCCGCCATGGCGACGAGCGGCAGCAAGGAGGAGAAACGGCCGGGACGAGGCATTGGCTTATTCTCCGAGCGCCGCGGCTAGCAGCGCGTCGTAGCGGTTCTGCGCGCGCAAGATGACGTCGCAGACTTCGCGCACCGCGCCTTGACCGCCACGCGCTTCGGCCACGAAATGCACGCGTTGGATCACTTCCGGATGCGCGTTCGCCGGCGCGGCCGCGAAACCGCAGCGGCGCATCACGGCGAGGTCGGGCCAGTCGTCGCCCATGTAGCCGGCTTCGTCGGCGGCTATTTTGGTCGCGGCGAGCAACCCGGCGAGGGCAACGGTCTTGTCCGCGACGCCCTGATAAAGATGCGTGACGCCCAGTTCCTTCGCGCGCGCCGCGACGATGCCCGACTTGCGGCCCGTGATGATCGCCGTCTGTACCCCGACCGACTGAAGCATCTTCACGCCGTGGCCGTCGAGCGAGTTGAACGATTTCATCGCGTCGCCTTCGGCGGTGAAGAAGAGGCTGCCGTCGGTGAAGACTCCGTCGACATCGAAAATCATGAGCTTCACGCGGCTCGCGCGTTCGGTAGCGGACGCGGCGGATACGTCAGAAGCGGCGGAAGAAGGCGTTTGCGCCATCAGATCACCTTCTTGGAAAAGAGGTCGTGCATGTTCAGCGCGCCGATCAGTGTCGCGTCGGCGTCCACGACCAGCATCTGATTGATACGAAAGCGCTCCATCAGTTCCACGGCTTCGACGGCAAGATGGTCCGGACCGATTGTGCGCGGATTACGCGTCATGACATCGGCGAGTTTCAGCGCGCGGAAATCGCCGTCGCGCTGCAGGATGCGACGCAGGTCGCCGTCCGTGAAGATGCCTTCCACGTGACGATCGCCGTTGATGACCGCCGTCATGCCCATGCGCTTGGCTGTGATCTGAAAGAGCGCGTCCGATACCGTGGCGTCGAGCGAGACGACCGGCACTTCGTCGCCCACGCGCATTACGTCGCGCACATAAGTCAGGAGGCGCCGGCCGAGCGCGCCGCCCGGATGCGAACGCGCGAAATCCTCGGGACCGAAGCCGCGCGCATCGAGCACGGCGACGGCGAGGGCATCGCCCATGGCAAGCGCGGCCGTGGTGCTGGCCGTGGGCGCGAGATTCATGGGACACGCTTCCTTTTCGACGCGCACGTTCAGATGCATGTCCGCAAGTTGCGCGAGGCTGGATTCGGGCCGTCCCGTAATGGCGATGAGTTTTGCGCCAAGACGCTTGATGAGCGGCAAAATAGCGACGAGTTCCTCGGTTTCGCCCGAGTTGGACAACGCGATGAAGATGTCGTCGGCCGTGACCATGCCCAGGTCGCCATGGCTCGCCTCAGCCGGATGCACGAAGAACGCCGGCGTGCCCGTGCTTGCGAGCGTGGCGGCGAACTTGCGCGCCACGTGTCCCGACTTGCCGATGCCGGACACGACCACGCGCCCGCGGCAGGCAAGCAGCGTTTCGACTGCGTTCGTGAAGTTTTCGTCGAGAAGTTCTGAGAGCCCGCGAACGGCGTCGGCTTCGATCTGGATCACGTCGCGAGCGAGTCCCAGTGCCCGGTCGCCATTGATTTTCGCTATCATGCGCGGAGTATAGCAAAGGCGTTTCTTCGCCGCGCCGCTCAAGGGCGTGACGCGCCGCCGCCTATCCGCCCCCGCAGGCCCCGGCGTCAGGGGCCTTTCCACGACACCGTCGCGCGGCCTTCGCGCGTGCCGGAACGCCGACGAACGAGGACGCTGGACGGATGATTTCTCCGCTCGAAATGACGCTGTTGTTGCTGCTCTGCTCAGTGGCAGGCGTCGTCGTATTTCGCTTTTTCAATTTGCCGCCGATGCTCGGTTATCTGACCGTCGGCATCATCGTGGGTCCGCATGCGGCCGGCATCGCGCCGGATAGCGACCGCGCCCAGCATCTCGCCGAATTCGGCGTGGTGTTCCTGATGTTTTCCATCGGACTCGAATTCTCGCTGTCGAAGCTGCGCTCGATGCGGCGCATCGTGTTCGGACTCGGCGCGAGCCAGGTCGGGGCGACCATCGTGCTTGCGCTGCTGTTCGGCTGGATCGCCAATTTCTGGATTCCGATGTCCTGGCAGGCGAGCTTCGCGCTCGGCGGCGCGTTGTCGATGTCCTCGACCGCGATCGTCAGCAAGCTGCTCGCGGAACGGCTCGAACTCGAATCGGAGCACGGCCGCAACATCTTCGGCGTGCTGCTGTTTCAGGATCTGGCGGTGGTGCCGCTGCTCATCATCATCGCGGCGTTCGGCAACGGCAATTCGTCGCAACTCGCGATGTGGCTCGGCATCGCGGCGATCAAGATCGTGGTCGCGTTGACGGTGCTGCTGTTCATCGGCCAGAAGTTCATGACGCGCTGGTTCGATCTGGTCGCGCGCCGGCGCTCGCAAGAACTCTTCATGCTGAACCTCTTGCTGGTGACGCTCGGCGCCGCGTTCATCACCGACAAGTTTGGGCTGTCGCTTGCGCTGGGCGCATTCATCGCGGGCATGTTGATCGCCGAGACACCTTACCGGCATCAGGTGGAAGAGGACATCAAGCCGTTTCGCGACGTGCTGCTCGGGCTTTTCTTCGTGACGACCGGCATGCTCCTGAACCCGCGCGTGATCTGGGAGCATCCGTTCCTCGTGCTCGGCTTTCTGATCCTGCCGATTCTGCTCAAGGCCGTGATGATCACCGGGCTCTCGCGTCTGTTCGGCGCGACGCCGGGCGTCGCCATGCGCACGGGTCTCGGGCTTGCGCAGGCGGGCGAATTCGGCTTCGTGCTGCTGAATCTGATTCTGGATTCGCATCTCGTCGATCCGACCATCCTGCAGGCCATTCTTTCCGCGATGCTGCTGTCCATGCTCGCCGCGCCGTTCATCATCCAGAACGCCGACCGGATCGTGCTGCGGCTGTCGTCGACGGAATGGATGCTGCAATCGCTGCAAATGACGAAGATCGCGACGCAAAGTCTCAAGCAAAGCGGTCACGTGATCATTTGCGGATACGGCCGCGCCGGGCAGAATCTCGCGCGCATGCTGGAGCAGGAAGGCATTTCCTACGTGGCGCTCGACCTCGACCCGGATCGCGTGGCGGCAGCGGCGGCGGCCGGCGAATCGGTCGTGTTCGGCGATGCCGGGCGCCGCGAATCGTTGCTCGCGGCGGGTCTGCATCGCGCGGCGACGGTCGCGATCACCTACGCCAATACGCCATCCGCGATGCGCGTGCTCCACAACATCCACGAACTCGCGCCCACCTTGCCGGTGATCGTGCGTACCGTCGACGACGCCGATCTCGAAAAGCTCACCGCAGCGGGCGCGACGGAAGTGATTCCGGAGATCGTCGAAGGCAGCCTGATGCTGGCGTCGCACACGCTCGTGCTGATGGGCGTGCCGATGCGCCGCGTCGTGCGGCGCGTCGAGGAAATGCGCGACGCGCGCTACAGCATGCTGCGCGGCTACTTTCACGGCGCCGATGACGATGACGACGACGATGGCCACGAGCAGGTGCGGCTACAATCCGTACCGATCGACGAGAAATCGGACGCGGTCGGGCATTCGCTCGACGATCTGGGGCTCGTCGGCAACGGTGTCGAGGTCACCGCGATCCGGCGCCACGGCATCCGGGGCGTCGAACCCGCCCCCGACACCAAGCTGCGCGCGAACGACATCGTCGTCTTGCGCGGCATGCCCGAAGGGCTCGCGCAAGCCGAAGAGCGGCTTTCGCGCAACCGCCGGGCAGCGTAACTTTTTCTCTTCATCGTCAAGGCGGGCGCGGCCTCACAGCGCGGACTTGGAGAAGTCATGTCCTTTACCCCTACGAACGTCACGCCGGACGCCGCGCGTTTCATCAAGGAGCGCGTGCGCACCGTCGAAAACTGGCCGCAGGCCGGCGTGCAGTTTCGCGACATCACGCCCGTCTTGCAGGACCGGCGCGCGCTGCGCACGTTGATCGACCTGTTCGTGCAGCGTTATATCGATGCAAAACTCGATTCGATCGCCGGTCTCGATGCGCGCGGTTTCATCATCGGGCCGATTCTCGCGTACGAACTGAGCCTGGGTTTCGTGCCGATCCGCAAGAAAGGCAAGCTCCCGTACAAGACGCTCTCACAGTCCTACGAGCTCGAATATGGCAGCGCGACCGTCGAGATTCACGAAGACGCGTGCAAACCGGGCGATCGCATCGTGCTCGTCGACGATCTGGTCGCGACCGGCGGCACCATGATGGCAGGCAAGATTTTGCTGGACCGGCTCGGTGCGGAAGTGGTGGAAGCGGCGGCGATCATCGACTTGCCGGATTTGGGCGGCTCGAAACTGCTGCGTGAAAGCGGCGTGCCGCTTTACACCGTTTGTGAATTCGCGGGGCATTGAGATGCCGAATTTCCTCCTCTTTCTTGCCGCATCGGTGGCGATTACCGTCGCGCCGGGGCCGGACAATCTGCAAGTGCTTGCGCGCGGCATCTCGCAAGGACGGCTTGCGGGCATCGTGGCGGCGCTCGGCTTTGCGTGCGGCGTGATCTTTCACACGACGCTCGCGGCGCTCGGCATTGCGGCGCTCTTGCGCTCGTCGCCGATGGCGTTCGAGGCCGTGAAGCTCGCGGGCGCGGCTTATCTCGTGTGGATCGGCATCAAGGCTTTGCGCAGCCGTGGCATCGCGACCGCGCATGAACGCGCGAGCCAACCGCTTTCGACCGTGTTCCGGCAGAGCGTGATCGGCAACATGCTCAATCCGAAGGTCACGTTGTTCTTTATCGTGTTTCTGCCGCAATTCGTCGATCCGCACGGCGCGCAAAGCGTGATGCTGCAGATGTTCGAACTTGGCGGCGCGTTCATGCTGCAAACGGTCGTGGTGTTCTCGCTCTTCGGCATCGGCGCGGGCATGATCGGTTCGTGGCTCAAGCGCCGTCCGCGCGTGGGCTTGTGGCTGGATCGTCTGGCTGGCGTGACGTTCATCGCGCTCGGGATTCGCGTCGCGTTGAAGGATTGAGGCGGGCGCTTTCGAACGCTCACGAACGCCACGAACACTCACCAGCGCTCACCAGCGCTCACCGAACGCTCACGAGCGCTCACCAACGCTCACCAACGCTCAAGCCGCGAGCGCAAAAGCCCAGCCTTCGATTCAATTGGCCGCGCTACAATTTTCGGCCTTTCACGGGCCGCCGAGCCTGCCGGAGCCTTCATGTCCCTGCCTTCGATCGCCGCTGCCCGCCATTTCGACGCCACCCTGCATGTGCCTTTTCTGATCGGCGAGGAGCGCGTCGGCTGGATCCGCGCTTTCGATGTCGCATCGCTCACGCGCTGGCCGAACATCTTCGTAGTCGATGCAACCGCGGTGCGGCTGCATCCATCGCTGAACGACGTCGATGCGCGCACGGCCGCGCTTCACGATGTCATCGACACGCTCGCTCAACAGGGCAAGATTCCCGGCTGGCGCAACGAAACCTACGCGATTCGCAACGACTTCCAAGCAGCGCCGCTCGCGTTCATCGAACGCGCGGCCTCGCGCTTCTTCGGCACGATGACTTACGCAGTGCATCTGAACGGCATCGTAAAATATCGCGATGGCGCGCCGCGGTTGTGGATCGCGCGCCGCAGCGATACCAAGTCCGTCGATCCCGGCAGGCTCGACAACGTGGTCGCGGGCGGCATCGGCTGGGGTATGGATATCGAGCCGACGCTCGTGAAGGAATGCTGGGAAGAAGCGGGCATGCCGGCCGAACTCGCGTCGACGGCCACGCCCGGCGGCACGCTCCACGTGCTGCAGATGATTCCCGAAGGCACGCAGGCCGAGCAGCTTTTCGTCTACGACATCGAGCTTCCGGACGACTTCACGCCGCAAAATCAGGACGGCGAAGTCGGCGAACATCGCCTGGCGCGCATCGAGGATGTCGCGCGCTGGATCGAGGAAGGCGAATTCACCGTCGATGCGACGCTCGCCACCCTCGATTGCCTGCTGCGCCACCGCTGGATCGACGAGGAAGCGTGCGAAGGCATCGCCGCGCTCTACACGCCGCCATCGCTCTAACAATGATTAAGGAGTAACCGGGTCATGTCGACCGAACATAGTTTCATCCTGAAGTTGTCGTGCCCGGACCGTCCGGGAATCGTGCATGCCGTTTCCGGGTTTCTGTTCAATCTCGGCGCGAACATTCTGGACTCGGCGCAGTTCGGCGACAGCCACACCGGCGAGTTCTTCATGCGCGTGCATTTTCAGGAAGTCGGCGGCGATCCCGGCCTCGAAGCGCTGCGCACGTCGTTCGGCGAACTGGCCGACACGTTCGGCATGCGCTGGGAGTTGCACGATGCATCGGTGAAGCCGCGCGTGGTCATCATGGTGTCGAAGATCGGCCACTGTCTGAACGATCTGCTGTTCCGGTATCGCACGGGCCAGTTGCAGATCGACATCGCGGCTATCGTGTCGAATCACAAGGATTTTTATCAGCTCGCCGCGAGCTACGACATTCCGTTCCATCATCTGCCGCTTCTCAACGGCACGCCGCAGGCGAAGGCCGCGCAGGAAGCGCGCGTGATGGAGATCATCGACCAGAACGATACCGACCTCGTCGTGCTCGCGCGCTACATGCAGATTCTCTCCACCGAAATGTGCGACAAACTCGCGGGCCGCGCGATCAACATTCATCACTCGTTCCTGCCGAGCTTCAAGGGCGCGAAGCCGTACTATCAGGCGTTCGATCGCGGCGTGAAGCTGATCGGCGCGACCGCCCATTACGTGACGTCCGACCTCGACGAAGGGCCGATCATCGAGCAGGAAGTGGAGCGCGTCGATCACAACATGACGCCGGATCAACTGACCGCCATTGGCCGCGATGTCGAATGCGTGACGCTCGCGCGCGCGGTGAAGTGGCATGTGGAGCATCGCGTCGTGCTGAATGGGAGCAAGACGGTGGTGTTCCGGTAAGCATCGCCGTCAAAACGAGAAACTTCGCTGAATTCAAAGATTCAGCGGGGTTTTTTTATGTCGATGCACGCTTCAGACGAGCCGCAAATAAATCAGTTCGCGCTTGATATACGCGTAGAAAATCGGCGCGGCGATTACGCCCGGAAGACCGAACGCGGCTTCCATCGCGAGCATGGCGAGCAGCAGTTCCCACGCGCGCGCCTCGATCTGCCCGCCGATGATGCGCGCGTTCAGGAAATACTCGAGCTTGTGAATGACGATGAGAAAGCCGAGCGACGCCACCGCCGTGCCGAACGAAACCGACAATGAAATCCCGACAATGATGGTGTTGGAAATGAGATTGCCGATTACCGGCAGCAGACCGACGATGAACGTGATCAGCACGAGCGTCTTCGACAGCGGCAAACGCTCGTGAAAGAGCGGCAACGCGACCAGCAAATACAGCGCGGTGAAAACCGCGTTGATCGCCGAAATCTTGATCTGCGCGAAGACGATGCGGCGGAAGGCATCCGAAAAACGCGACACGCGCGTGACGAGCGCGGTGGATAACGGCAACCGATGCGCCTGCTTCGGCGCTCCGACCGCGATGATCGCGCCAATGATCATGCCGATCAGAATATGCCCGAAGCCGCGCGCCATTTCCTTGCCGCCTTGCTGCAATTGCTCGGCGTGCTTGTGCATGAGGTCGGCGGCGCGGTCTTTCATCTGATCGGCATCGACCGGGAGGTAATTGGCGATCCAATCCGGCACGCGCAGCCTTGCGTGCGACGTGATGCTCATCAACTGATCCAGCAATTTTTGCAGGCTCGGCACGTCTTGCTGGAAGTGCTCGATGATGGCTATCGTCGCGAACGTGAGCCCGCCGATGATGATCGTGGAGATGATGACGACGGACACCAGCCGCGCGCCGCGGCTCATGACGTGCCGCTCGATCACGGGCGCGATCATGTGAACCAGTTGGAACACCAGCATGCCGGCGAGCAGTCCGCCCAGCAACTTCAGCTGCAAAACCAGGTACATACCCGCGAACGCCGCCAGATAGCTGCCGATCTCCACGGCGGACAACTTCGGCATGCTCATGTCGCTCGTCAGCCTGACGGGGCGCGCGGGAAGATCCCGTATGCGTCGCTCCTCGTTGGCCGCTTCGTTGCGCTTCGCCATGACTGCGTTCCTTTTCCCTGCTTGCGACGGTTATTCGTGCCGCGTATCGCGGCGCATTTCGAACGGCTATGGCGCGCGGCGCAAGTGACGCGCCGCAACCATGCTACGCCGCCGACTTGGGCCGTTGCAGCAAGGGTGCCAGATATCTGCCCGTAAAGCTCGCTTTCGATTTCGCGACCTGCTCGGGTGTTCCCTGAGCGATGATCTGGCCGCCGCCCGCGCCGCCTTCCGGACCGAGGTCGATGACCCAATCCGCCGTTTTGATCACGTCGAGATTATGCTCGATGATCACGACCGTGTTGCCCTGATCTCGCAGACGGTGAATCACTTCGAGCAGAAGCGCGATGTCGTGGAAGTGCAGACCGGTCGTCGGTTCATCGAGGATATAAAGAGTCCGACCGGTGTCGCGCTTGCTCAGTTCCAGCGAAAGCTTGACGCGCTGTGCCTCGCCACCCGAAAGCGTGGTCGCCGACTGGCCGAGCCGGATATAACCGAGGCCCACTTCCAGCAGCGTCTTCAGCTTGCGCGCGACGACCGGCACCGGCTTGAAGAACTCGTGCGCGGCTTCCACCGTGAGGTTGAGCACTTCGCTGATGTTCTTGCCCTTGTACTGAATGTCGAGCGTTTCGCGGTTGTAGCGCTTGCCGTGGCACACGTCGCAGGGCACATAGACATCCGGCAGAAAGTGCATTTCGACCTTGATGACGCCATCGCCCTGACACGCCTCGCAGCGTCCGCCCTTCACGTTGAACGAAAAACGGCCGGGATCGTAACCGCGCTCCTTCGCGGCCGGCACGCCGGCGAAGAGTTCGCGGATGGGCGTGAACAGTCCGGTATAAGTGGCCGGGTTCGAGCGCGGCGTGCGGCCGATCGGTGATTGATCGACGGCGATCACTTTGTCGAAGTGTTCGAGACCTTCGATGGACTCATACGGCGCGGGCTCGGTCGATGATCCGTACAAATGTTGGGCAACCGCGTGTTGCAACGTGTCGTTGATAAGCGTGGACTTGCCCGAACCCGAGACGCCGGTCACGCAAGTCAGAAGCCCGACGGGCAAATCGAGCGTCACGCGCTTCAGATTATTGCCATACGCCTCGACAATACGAAGCTGCCGCTCGTCCGGCGCGGTCCGCTCGGACGGATAACCGATAGTCCGCTTGCCCGACAAATACTGTCCCGTGATCGAATTCGGGTCTTTCTGCACCTGATTCGGCGTGCCTTGCGCGACGATCACGCCGCCATGCACGCCCGCGCCCGGCCCCATGTCGACGACGTAATCGGCCATGCGGATCATGTCTTCGTCATGCTCGACCACGATCACCGAGTTGCCGATATCGCGCAGATGCTTGAGCGTGGCGATGAGCCGGTCGTTGTCGCGCTGATGCAGGCCGATGGACGGCTCATCGAGCACGTACATCACCCCGGTCAAGCCCGAGCCGATCTGCGACGCGAGCCGGATGCGCTGCGCCTCGCCGCCCGAGAGCGTTTCGGCGCTGCGTTCGAGCGACAGGTAATCGAGCCCGACGTTATTCAGGAACGACAGCCGCGCGACGATTTCCTTGACCACCTTGTCCGCGATCTCACCTTTCGCGCCGTCGAGCCGTAGCGTCTGGAAGTAGCCGAGCGTATCGCGCAACGGCCAGCCGCTGACTTCGTAGATGCCGCGAGCGTCATCGCCGGAACCGACTTTGACGAAACGCGCCTCGCGGCGCAGACGCGTGCCCTCGCAGGCCGGGCACGCCTGATTGTTCTGATACTTCGCCAGTTCCTCGCGCACGGCGGCCGAGTCCGTTTCGCGATAACGACGCTCCAGATTCGGCAGGATGCCTTCGAATGCGTGCTCTCTCACCGAAGCGCGCCCGCGCTCGTTGATGTACGAGAACGGAATGACCTGCTTGCCCGAACCGTACAAAAGCGTCTTGCGCACCTTTTCCGGCAGTTCCTCGAACGGCGCGTCGATGTCGTATTCGTAGAACGCCGCGAGACTTTGCAGCATCTGAAAATAGAACTGATTGCGCCGGTCCCAGCCCTTCACCGCGCCCGCCGCGAGCGAGAGCGAAGGATGCGCGACCACGCGCTTCGGATCGAAAAACGTGATCTGGCCCAAGCCGTCGCATTCCGGGCACGCGCCCATCGGATTGTTGAACGAGAAAAGGCGCGGCTCCAGTTCCGGCAGCGAGTACGAACAGATCGGGCACGCGAACTTCGAGCTGAAGAGCTTTTCGTTTTCGGTATCCATTTCGAGCGCGATCGCGCGGCCATCGGCGAGACGCAGCGCGGTCTCGAACGATTCCGCCAGGCGCTGCTTCATGTCCGGACGCACTTTAAGCCGGTCGATCACCACGTCTATGGTGTGCTTGTCGTTCTTCTTGAGCTTCGGTAGCGAGTCCACTTCATAGATTTTCGCGACGCCTTCGTTCGCCGTGCCGCCGCCCGAACGAATGCGAAAGCGGATAAAGCCCTGCGCCTGCATCTCTTCGAATAACTCGACGTGCTCGCCCTTGCGATCCACGACGACGGGCGCGAGGATCATCAGCTTGGTTTCCTCGGGCAGCGCGAGCGCGGCATCGACCATTTGCGAGACGCTTTGCGCTTCGAGCGGAATCAGATGATCGGGGCAATAAGGTGTGCCGACGCGCGCAAACAGCAGACGCAGATAATCGTGAATTTCGGTGACGGTGCCGACCGTCGAACGCGGATTATGCGAGGTGGCTTTTTGTTCGATCGAAATGGCCGGTGAAAGGCCTTCGATCAGATCGACATCGGGCTTTTCCATCAGCTGCAGAAATTGCCGCGCGTACGCCGAGAGGCTCTCGACGTAGCGGCGCTGACCTTCGGCGTAAAGCGTATCGAATGCGAGCGACGACTTGCCCGACCCGGACAACCCCGTAATCACAATCAGCTTGTGACGCGGCAAGTCGAGATTGACGTTCTTCAAATTGTGGGTGCGAGCCCCACGAATACGAATTTCTTCCACGAGTCTCTTCCGGGTTCTTTCGGGGGTCTTTCGGGCGTCTTTTAGGTCGTGGCGCGGGGTTTCCTGCGACTACCGGACGACAAAGTAAGGGGGCTAAACCTGCTACTATAACGACTTTTGCAGGGTGCGGCGCCCGTGCCAAAAGGCTCTCGGGGGCTCTCAAGGCTTCTCGGCGGCTTTCCAACGGCTTTTCCGTTTCCCAGGCGCTTTCGCGTTAATGGCCGCAGGTCGTGCGGCGCGCGAGCCGCCGTGTGTCGCATATAGTGCCGTTTCGAGCCAGAACAAGGCGGCCGCGCCGCGCTCCCCACGCGTCAGGCCAGTCGCGACCCTCACCCATTTCCGTTCCTGATGTCCAATCCGTCTGCCACGTCCACACGTTTGTCCGCGCCGGAATTGCGCGCAACCGTGTCGCTCGCCGCGATCTTTGCGCTGCGCATGCTCGGCCTCTTCATGATCATGCCGGTGTTTTCCATTTACGCGAAAACCATCCCTGGCGGCGATGACGTGTTTCTCGTCGGCATAGCGCTCGGCGCTTACGGCGTCACGCAGTCCATGCTGTATATCTTCTATGGCTGGATTTCGGACAAGCTGGGCCGCAAACCCGTGATCGCATTCGGCCTGCTCGTGTTCGCGCTCGGCAGCTTCGTGGCGGCGGCGGGGCACTCCATGGCGTGGATCATCGCCGGACGTGTGATTCAGGGCATGGGCGCGGTGTCGTCGGCGGTGATCGCGTTCATCGCCGATCTGACTGAAGAAGAAAATCGCACCAAGGCCATGGCGATGGTCGGCGCGAGCATCGGCGTCTCGTTCGCGGTCGCTATCGTTGGCGCACCGATCCTGTTCCACTGGGTCGGCATGAGCGGCTTGTTCACGGTGATCGGCGTGCTGTCGATCGTCGCGGTCGGCGTGGTCCTGTGGGTCGTGCCGGACCCGCCCGTGCCGCCGGTTCACGTCAAGGCACCATTCGCCGAGGTGCTGCACAACGTCGAGTTGCTGCGTCTGAACTTCGGCGTGCTGGTGCTGCACGCAACCCAAACCGCGCTCTTTCTCGTCGTGCCGCGCATTCTCGAAGCGGGCGGGTTACCGGTCGCCTCGCACTGGAAGATTTATCTTCCGGTGATGGGCCTCGCTTTCGTGATGATGGTTCCGGCAATCATCGCCGCCGAGAAGCGCGGCAAGATGAAAGCGGTCATGTTGAGTGCGATTTTTCTTATCCTGATCGGCCAGTTGTTATTAGGCGCGGCTCCCCATACGCTATGGTCCGTGGCCGCGATCCTGTTTGTGTACTTTTTGGGCTTCAACGTGCTGGAGGCGTCGCAACCTTCGCTTGTGTCCAAACTGGCGCCAGGCACGCGCAAGGGCGCGGCCGCCGGGGTGTACAACACGACGCAGTCTATCGGGCTCGCGCTTGGTGGCGTGATCGGCGGCTGGCTGCTCAAGCTGGATGGCCCGAGTGCGGTGTTCTTCTCGTGTTCGGCGCTGGTGCTGGCATGGTTGATCGTCGCGTCGAAAATGAAGGCGCCGCCGCGCAGGGTCGAGCGCGCGGCGTAGCGAATCTGTATTAATCATATTGAGGCAGTGCGATGTTTCCCGTCCTCTTCCCTGGAAGAGGGTTGAACTGATAACGTCGCATAACTGCTAGTGGGCAAGGAATTTACCGGAGAAATCATGGCATCTGTCAACAAGGTCATTCTCGTAGGCAATCTGGGCGCCGACCCGGAAACGCGCTACCTTCCGAGCGGCGACGCCGTGGCCAACATTCGTCTCGCGACGACCGACCGTTACAAGGAAAAGTCGTCTGGCGAGATGAAGGAACTCACGGAGTGGCATCGCGTGGCGTTCTTCGGGCGTCTTGCCGAGATCGTGAACGAGTATTTGAAGAAGGGCTCGTCGGTGTATATCGAAGGGCGCATTCGCACGCGCAAGTGGACCGATCAGGCGGGGCAAGAGCGCTATTCGACCGAGATCGTTGCCGATCAGATGCAAATGCTCGGTGGCCGCGGCGGAGCAGGCGGCGGCGATGACGGCGGCTACAGCCGCAGCGCGCCGATGGAGCGCTCAGGCGGCGGTGGTGGCGGCCGCGCGCCGGCAGGCGGGCGCGCTGCGGGCGGTGGAGCGGGTGGCGGATCGAGCCGTCCGAGCCAACCTGCGGGCGGCGGTTTTGAAGACATGGACGACGATATCCCGTTCTGACAAGTCGCAACAAATTCGTTTAAACACTAAGCCTCTGGCATTAATTGTCGGAGGCTTTTTTTTATCAAATCGGCAAGGCGTTTTCCGAAATATAACTTCGAGGCTCTCCGCGATTCCCGCAGCCGTATTACGCTTCCGATTAACCGCGAATAGGTGGCTTTAATCCCGTCAACAAGGAGTCATTGGAAGCCTAATCGGAGTAGTCCTATGGTGCGCGGCTTGTTTGCGTCCTACTTTGATTCATCGAGTTTAGAACGTTTAGTTACTCGCTGCTTTTAGGCATTCATTTATTGATTTCAGATGTTTACTCGATTTTATTGAGTTCGAGCAAACGTTACGGAAGAGAGACTTCGTTGATTGCATAAAGCAATAAATGCGTTCTGACCAAAATCTAAAAATCAACAACATCATTTAGAGGGGCGACTTTGAAACTTCGCGTAGTGCTGGCCGACGATCATCCTTTCGTGGTCCTTGGCGTAAAGGCGCTTTTCAAGGCCGACGAAGGGATCGATGTCGTCGGTGAGGCGAATAATGCGAGCAGCCTCGTGGTCGAACTCGCGAAGACGCCATGTGACGTGCTTGTCACGGATTTCGCCATGCCTGAGCCTGGGCCGGACGCTTTAGACGGATTACGGCTGATTCGTAGAGTCAGGCAAGAGTGGCCAAGCATCAAAATCGTCGTGCTGACGAGCGTCAGTAATGTCGCGATTCTTCGTTCTATTCTGAATGCCGGTGCCATCGGACTCGTGAATAAGGCGGAGGCTATTGAACTCGTGGCGACTGCCGTGCGCCATGCGGGAATCGATCGCCGTTATGTCAGTGGGTCTTTTGTTACCGCGTTAGCGGAAGCGGGCGCGGAAACCGAGTCATCACCAGAGGAACCGCGGCTTTCGCCCCGGGAAGAAGAAGTCGTTCGTTTGTTCGCCAAGGGTCGCACGATTACCGAAATCGCCAAAGCGTTGAACCGCGATGTGCGCACTATCAGTCGACAGAAGCGAGATGCGATGAACAAGCTCGGAATTAGAAACGACCCGGGTTTGTTCGCGTTTGTACGCGCTCAAGGACTCGGCTGAGTTATCGGTGTGGTGAGTTCGAATTCGGATGCATCTTATGTTTTTTAATGTTTCGGTATCCGATTCTTATCGGTGTCAAGAATGAATTTGAGTTCGCTCAACGCGTGAAGGTTTTAAGTGATGGAATCATTGAATGAAGGTCAAGTGTTCTCGCATGCCAGGAGAATTCGGTTAGCAATAGCGGACGATCATCCGCTCGTCATTCTCGCTATCGAACGGCTGGCTGGGAATTTTCCCAATGTAGAAGTGGTGAGTCGAAGCATCGATTCCACGCAGCTCGACGAGTGTCTGGCACGCGGTGAATGCGACGTGGCCATCGTCGACTTCTTCATGCCGGGGGGGCGCCATGGTGACGGCGTTCAACTCGTGCAGCACATTTCTGCGACTTATCCGAATGTGCACATCGTCGTGCTATCGCGCACCGATAACGCGACGCTCATCAAGCAGGCGCTGGACGCGGGCGCGCACGCGTTCCTCAGCAAAGAGGACCGGCTTGACCTCATCTATGTCGCGATCGTCTCGGTCATTGCCAACGAGACCTATCTCGGACCTGCAATTCGCCGTGCTTTGGCCATTGCGAATACGGAAAGTCACGCTCTGTTCATTCGGCAGAGACTGACTAGCCGGGAAATGGAAGTCATTGAAAACTATGCGCGCGGTGCCAACGTGACTGAGATCGCAAGGAAGCTGGGCCGTAGCGTAAAGACCATCAGCGCTCAGAAATGCGCCGCCATGCGCAAGCTGGATCTGTCCACGGACGCAGATCTGTATCGCTTCGTCGCGGACACGAACCTGATCTGACGCGCGCTTACAAGCAGCTTTGATCGGCCGGCGTAGAGACGCATTGCCCTCGTTAGAAGGGCATGCCGGCTTTTAAAATAAAAGAGACCAATGAAAACAAGAATGCCGCTGAGGGCAATCATCGCCGATGATCACCCAATTGTCGTGAAGGGTATCAAGAGCTATCTCGAACGGGACGGCGCCGTCGAAGTAGTGGCGACGGCGCACGACACCCAAGAGCTGGCCGAAGCGCTGGATTCGACTGCTTGTGACTTCGTCTTTTCTGACATTGGAATGCAGGGGATGGAAGGTGAGAGCAGTTCCATCACATTCCTGAGGCGTTTTTCCAGTCGGGTCGAGCGGCCGAGGCTGGTCGTTATCACCATGCTTTCACAAGCTCGAATGCTAGCGGGACTCTTACGAATGGGCGTCGACGGTGTGGTCGACAAGCGCGACGGACTGGAGTCTCTCGAAACCGCAATTGCGGCCATCAGCGCAGGCAGACGGTTCGCCTCGCCGCTTGCCATAGATGCGTTGAGCAGCCTTCCAGAAACCATGCCCGCATGTGTCGGCGTATTGAGCCGGCGCGAGTGGGAAGTGTTTCGGCTGTACGCCAGTGGCATGGTGGTGCACGAGATTGCAAGCCGATTCGGACGAAGCAGTAAAACCATCGCTACCCAGAAACGCAGTGGCATGCGGAAGCTGGGCCTAAGTTCGGAGGCCGATCTCGTCGAGTATTTCAGGCAGGTGGGCCTCGTCTGACTGAAGCGGACGGTTGGCGTCATCAGAATTATTTAAGACGGTTCCGATGTCTGCGCCAACGGATGCGTATCAGACTCTACTGTTTGACGGCGCCAGCGACAGCCTGTGTTGCAGCGTACGCAAGATTTCCCATGCGGCGTCCTCTCAACGACGCCGACTTTTACCTTTGAGAGATTCGATTTGAGTTCCGTCGTCGTGCGTTGCTGGTTCCTGCTCGTCGTGCTCCTGTCACCGTATTGCACGGAGGTGCGCGCGGATAGTGTCGCGTCCGACGCGCGTGCAACGGCGGCAGATATCTCGCCCGCCAGAGAAAGCATTCCGCCTATCGATGCGGATGCCTTCATGTTTCGCGCTAACGACGCGCTCTCGAACGTTTATGTCTCGGCAGCGCCGTCCCGTGTTCTGAGCGTTACCGCACTGCGCCTGCTTCCTGCACTCATTGGCGTGCTGGCCGTTTTGATCGTCACGCTTCGGGCATTCGTCCTGTTGCAGCGGGAAATGCGAAAGCGTCTCAAGATCGAACAGCAACTCGCGACGCAGTTGAGCTTCCAGCAGACCATGATGGAAGTCGTGCCGTATCCGCTTGTCGCGAAGGACATGGACAATCGCTACGTCGCGGTCAACCGTGCGTTCGAGGAGGCCCTGGGCGTTCGCAGGACGGATATCGTCGGACAGACGGCGCTCGAAGTGGGCGCGTGGGGAGCAAAGCACAGCCGTTTGCTGCACGATCTCTCTGGTTGCACGCTCGCCACGGGCAAGCGTCAGGAAGTCGAGGCCGAGTTCTTCGACGAGTTCGGCAGATCGCGCTACGGCCTCTTTTGGACCGGTGCATTTCTGGCACCGGACGGCGAGCGAGCCGGCGTAGTCGGCACGATGATCGACATTACCGATATTCGCGACGCCGAGATGCACGCCCGTCGCACAGAACGGCGCCTGCACGATGTTACACGCTCGCTTCCCGCTGTCGTCTTCCAACTGCGGCGTGCGCGCGATGGCGCTTACAGTCTTCCGTATATCGACGGCGACACGCGGCAACTGCTTGGCCTCGATCTTGGAGCGTTGGCTAACGATCCGCTCAAGGTATTGCGTCAAGTCAATTCCGAGGACGGCGTGCGCCTGCTGGCGGAAATCGAGCGGTCATCGCTCACGCTTGAGCCCTTGCATACAGAATTTCGAGCCGTCGTCGGCGGCGTGACGCGCTGGTTTCGCGCAGACCTCGTCGCTCATTGCGAAGACGACGGCGCCGTGGTCTGGAGCGGATATTGGGTGGATGCGAGCGTCGAGCACGCGCGCGCTGAAGAGCTTGCGCGGGCGAGAGATATCGCGGAAGCCGCATCGAGAGCGAAGGACGATTTTCTCGCCATGATGAGCCACGAAATCCGCACGCCTATGAACGGCGTTCTGGGTCTCGTCGAAGTGTTCGAAAATACGCCGCTCAATCCGGATCAGTCGCAAATGCTCGGCATGATTCAGGATTCAGCCAGCGCTTTACTTCAGATTCTCGACGATCTCCTGGACTATTCGAAGATCGAAGCAGGCCGTCTGACGATCGAGCCGACCGCGATCGATTTGCGCGAACTCGTCGATAGCGCCGTCGGCTTGCTGGCGGGCAGGGCACACGAAAAGGGCTTGCGCGTGCGAGTCAATGTCGCGCCGGAAGTGGCGGCTACCGTGCAGGGCGACAGCGTGCGTCTGAGGCAGATCATCTTCAACCTGCTGAGCAACGCGATCAAGTTCACCAGCGCTGGTGAAGTCGCCGTGCACGTACGGAAAGTGGGATCGACGGAGTCCACTCAGCTGCTCGAACTCTGCGTGAAGGACACGGGCATTGGTATCGCGTCCGAGTCGCAGGCGAGTCTCTTCGAGCCGTTCGTGCAAGCGGAAAAGTCCACTACCCGACGCTTCGGCGGTACGGGCCTCGGACTGACCATTGTCAATCGGCTCGTGGACTTGATGGGTGCCACACTGACGTTACAGAGCGAAGTAGGCGTCGGCACATCCATGACGCTTCGCCTCGAACTGCCGGTCGAGACTTTGCAGTATCAGATCGACGGCTTGCGCGGCCGGCGAGGCATCGTGGCGATCGACGAAGAGCGCGTCGCCGACGCGTTGGTGAACTACGGACAGGCGCTCGGTCTGGTGCTTCAGCGCATTCCGTCGGATAGCCCGAGCCTGATGCTTCCGGAGACGTTCGAAGGCGTCGATATCGTATTTCTGAGCGATACGCACAAGGACAAGCTGCCGTTCGGCTCCCGCGTCATTCACGCGACGGAAAAGCCGAAGCCAACGGGTTATCGAATTCTCGAAGACGATATTCGCGTCAGCATCAATCCCATCTCTTGGCGAGGGCTTGGCGCTGCCTGCGTCGCGGCCTTGACCGGCATGCCGCAGATTGCGGCGCGCGCGACAATGGGCCTCGAACCGAAGAAGGAAGCGCCCGACCGCGAGGATGCTTTGCGCAACGGCAGGCTCGTGCTCGTGGCGGAGGATCATCCCGTTAATCAGGAGTTGATTCGCCACCAGCTTTCGTTGCTCGGGTTCGCCTGCGATGTCGTGCAGGATGGCGTCGAGGCGCTTGCGGCGCTCGAACAGACGCATTACGGCTTTCTGATCACGGACTGCCATATGCCGAACATGACCGGCTACGAGCTGACGAGACGCGTGCGCGCCAACGAAGCGGGAACAGCGGTCCGACTGCCGATTCTCGGTATCACCGCTAGCACGGCGGCCGAGGAGCGCACCATGTGCCGCGACGCGGGTATGGACGATTGCCTCATCAAACCCACTCGGCTCGCGACGCTGCGCGAGCATCTTAACCGGTGGTGGTTGAAGGACACGGTCGCGCCTGAGCCGGAAGGACGGGCAGTCGGCGACGCCGAAGCAAGGCACGCGGAAGAAGACGAAATCGACCTTGGCGCGATGGCGCAACTTTGGGGCAGCGAGGCGACCGTCAAGGCGCTTCTCGATGCCTTCGTATCCTCGTTCCGCGACGATCTCGCCGCGCTCGAACCACTGCTTGCACGCGGCACGGTGGAACACTTGCGCGAATGGCATCATCGCGTGTCTGGGGCGGCGAGCGTCTTGCAGTATCGGCCGCTGCTTGATGCGCTGGAAACATTCAGGCGTGACTTGTCGAGTAAGCCACTCGCAATGCGTCGACAGGATGGAAATCTGTTGATCGTTCGCTGCAGGCAATTGCTCGAACGCATAGAGGCGCAAGGCGCCGAGCTCGTTTAAGCGGTCGAATCAATCAAAGCGCGACGCGAATCAAACTGCGTCGCGCTTTTTTCTTTTAGTCGGAAAGACTGGCCGCGCCGAAATCGGACGTCGCACGGTCCCGGAAATGCGTCAGCGCAAAGTCGACGAATGAACGCGTCTTGGCCGATACGTGTCTGCGTCCCGGATAAACGATCGACACTTCCTTGTCCGCGTCGTTCAGCGTGTAGGCCGGCAGCAGGCGCACGAGCGCGCCCGCTTCGACGTCCTGCCGGACATAGCTCTCGGGCAATACGGCAATGCCCATTCCCAATATCGCCGCCTGCCGCAACATGGGTGAACTGTTCACCGTGTACGACGGGTCGATCGACACTTCCTCGCGCGAACCCGTCGGACTGGTGAATGACCACTTCGATCCGTGAATATCCGTGGATGGCGCGAGAAACTCGTGTTTGACGAGAGCGGCGGGCCGCGCCGGCATGCCGCGGCGGGCGAGATAGTCGGGCGATGCGACGAGTGCCGCGGCGACCTTGAAAAGCGGCCGGTTGATGAGCGTGCCGCTATTGACGAGATGCGGCACGACGATGCCGACATCGAAGCCTTCATCGACGAGATCGACCGGCCGATGGAGCAGCGTAAGACTGAGCTTCACGCTCGGATAGCGATCGCGATAAGCGCGCAGCATGGGCGTGAGTTCGAGCAAGGAAAACGATGCCGATGCAACGAGCTTGAGTGTTCCGGATGGATCGACTGAACTGTTCGCTACTGATGCCTCGATATTCTCGACGTGTTCGATCACTGTTCGGCAGCCATCGGCGTATTCCTTGCCCGCTTCGGTCAGCGACACGCTTCGTGTCGTGCGATTCAGCAAGCGGGTATTGAGATGCGCTTCGAGTAGCGAGACATAGCGCGTGACCACGGCGTTCGAAAGATCGAGCGCTGCGGCCGCGCGGCCAAAAGAAGATGTCTCCGCGACTTTGAGGAAGACGCGCATCGCCTGTAATTGGTTCATGAGCGGATGGCCTGGCGAAAGCGTGAACTGCGGGTGATCGGTGCGAAGTCAGCAAGGGCAGGAGTGCCGCCTCGCGTGCGCGATGTTACGTAGCCCGATACATCTTGTGAATAGGATGACTCCGAAGTCTTCTCGCTGTCGCTCGTCAGCCACTGTCGCATGTGTGCAACGATGCTGCGCCTGGTCCATCTCGTTAAAGAAAAAGCATTCGGGTAAGTACCAGATGTGTAAGCGTTAAGTCATATTGAAATTCTATTTTTTGATTTATTCGAAAGACCTTTTGCGTGTTCCTTGGTGGTCTCTGCAAAAAGCTGCGCCATACACTTTGGGCTGCCGAATATCGGTGTGAGGCTTTCTCCGGGGCTTCGATCCCAGATGTGCCGCGCCGCGGCCTTAAGCAACTCATCGAGTCTCGTGACTCAATCAAAGGAATTCGCATGAAAAAGAATCTTATCGGAGCCGCAGTGGCCGCTCTGGCTGCATCGTTCGCCACGGCTGCAAGCGCACAAAGCAGCGTCACGCTGTACGGCACGTTGGACGCAGGTTTCACGTTCGTGAACAACGTGCGCTCGGCACCGGGTTCGGACTACAACAAGGCAAGCGCATGGGGCGTCACTGGCAACAACGTGCAAGACAGCCGTTGGGGCCTGACGGGCGCTGAAGATCTGGGCAACGGCATGAAGGCAGTCTTCAGGCTGGAAAGCGGCTTCAACCCGGCAAACGGTAGCGGCGCCGGTGCTGCTCGCCAATCGTATGTCGGCATTTCGACGAACCAAGGCACGGTAACGTTGGGTCGTCAGAACGACGCCGTGGCTGACTACCTCGGTCCTTTGAGCGCAACGGGCACGTTCGGCGGCACGTACTTCGCGCACCCGGACAACCTGGATAACCTGGACGGCAACAACTTCCGTCTCAGCAACTCGGTCAAGTTCCAGAGCGCCAACTATGCTGGTCTGACGTTCGGCGGCGAGTACGGCTTCTCGAACTCGGCAGGCAGCTTCGCGGCGAATCGCGCGTACAGCCTGGGTGCTGGCTACGCTAACGGCCCGATCAAGGCTGGCATTGCTTACACGCAGGCAAACGGCATCAACAGCAACAACGCTGGCGCCATCAACGGTGCTACGGTCGTTCCGCATGTCGTCGGTGACGCGTTTGTAGCAGCCGGTCAGCCGGCAGAGGCAGCAGAAGCCGCATTCGGCACGATCCGTCAACGTACGTTCGGCGCAGGCGCCAGCTACTCGACGAATGCTATGCAATTCGGCCTGCTGTGGACGCAAGTTCGTCAAGACGGCAGCAACTTCGACGCTACGGCCGTCACGAACAACTACGAAGCAAACGCTCGTTACGCTCTGACGCCGGCGCTGTCGCTGGGTGCGGCCTACACGTTCACCAACCAGAAGCTGGGTGCCGCAGGCGAATCGACGCGCGTTCGCTATCACCAGTTCGGCTTGCAGACCGACTACGCGTTGTCCAAGCGTACGGACGTCTACGCTGAAGGCGTGATGCAAATTGCAAGCGGTCTGCCGGAAAACGAATACCCGTCGGCTCAAATCAGCGGTGCAGCAGCATCGTCGAGCAGCCGTCAGGTTCTCGTGACGGCTGGTATCCGTCACCGCTTCTAAAGCGGGCTGAGTTGTAAGCAGTAGCTAGCTAGCAGTAAAAAGAAAAGGGCGCCGCGCGGCGCCCTTTTTGCATTCGCGCGCGCGAACGGCGTACGCTGGAAAACATCGATCATCCGAATGCTCTACCATGGCGATGCCGTAAGCGCATCAACGATATGAAAGCGAAGCGCTTGGCCGTCACCAAGGAGAGCCAGAATGATCCCGACATGCAGACCACATGTCCGCTGCATCGCAGCCATGATGTTCACGTTGCTCGCATCCTCGGCGGCATTCGCCGATACCATCGCGCTGAAGGCGAATCTACAGCCATCGAGCGAAGTCCCGCCGCGCGTCAGCAAAGGGCACGGCATGCTCGACGCCACGTTCGACACCGACACCAAGGTCATCACCTGGACCGCGACTTACGCCGAGCTTTCCGGCCCGGTCACGATGGCCCACTTCCACGGTCCCGCGCCCGTCGGTCAGAACGCGAAGCCGCAAGTACCCGCCGACAAACATGCGCTCGCCAGTCCGATGAAAGGTCGGGCCACGCTCACCGAGCAGCAGGTCACGGACCTCATGGCCGGGCAATGGTATTTCAACATTCACACACGGGAAAACCCGACCGGCGAGATTCGCGGTCAGGTGATGCCATCGAACTGATCGGCTCGACTCAAAGCCTGAGCCCGCTACGATGAGTTGGCAAAGCGCGTTCGCATGCTGGCTGCTCAAGCGGCAAATGCGGCCGGAAACGGCGAAGCCGACACTCGATGTCGAGCGCGCGCGGACCTACGCATCGCGTCGAATCTGGTTGCCGCGTGTACCGAAGGGATGGCGACTCGATATCGAGCCGGATGGCGAATGGTTGCGCCGCGAGAGCGCCGCGCGTGATCGACGAACGGTGCTTTATCTCCACGGCGGCGGCTATTACTTTTGCTCGCCGCGCAGTCATCGAGCGATCACGTTCGGTCTTGCGACGCGTGCGGATGCCGACGTGTTTTCGCTCGACTACCGGCTGGCTCCCGAGCATCGCTTTCCGGCCGCGCTCGACGACGCCGTTGCCGCTTACCGCCGCCTGCTCGCGTCGGGCATCGATGCAAAATCGATCGTCATTGCGGGCGATTCGGCCGGCGGTGGCCTCGCGCTCGCCACATTGCTCGCGCTTCGCGATGCACGGGTTCAATTGCCCGCCAGCGCGGTTCTGTTTTCGCCGTGGACCGACCTGACCTGCGGCGGCGCGTCGATGCAAGCAAACGAAGGCCGTGACCCGATGTTCCACGCATCGGTCTTCCCGCGCGTGGCCGCGCTCTATCTCGGCGATGCCGATTCGCGTGATCCCTACGCGTCACCGCTTTTCGGCGATTATCGAGGCCTGCCGCCGCTCCTGATTCAAGCAGGCGACACGGAATTGCTTCTCGACGATGCCACGCGCGTCGCGAAGATAGCGCGCGAAACTAACGTGGACGTGCAATTGCAAATCTGGCGCAACGTCCCGCATATTTTCCAGATCTGGGCGCCATTCATGCCCGAAGCGCGCGATGCGCTCACGCAAGCCGCGCGTTTCATAGCGACCACGACGAGCGCCGGCAACGCTCAGCGCCCGCCGATCACCTCGATGGTCTGATACGCGCGCTCGACCGCCGCCGTTCCGTATTGCCGTTCGAGTCTGCGCACAGTGAAGTGTCCGAGCGCCATCTGCTGAAAATGGTCGATGAACACGGTGTTGACCATGGCGCCGAGAACCGCGCCGATGGCCGGAATCGACTTGGCCGCGACCTGCTCGCTGACCTGCACCGAGAAGCGCGACGCGATGGTCTGCAAGAATTTGAGCAACGCGGTCGAGCCATGACTGCTCAATCCCTTGGCCGCGATTTCGTTGGTCGCGCGCGAGATGGACTGCGCGAGCGCGCCGCGAACGATGAAATAGCCGATGTCGGCGTTATCGTCGTCTTTGTGGGTGCCGCCCATGCCGAGCACCATCATGCATTGCAACTGCGTCTCCACGCGATGCACGTCCTCGCCTTCGCTGCGCGCGATGTCGCAAATCGAGCGAAACATCAACGTGGTCGTGACGGGCAACTCGACGGGCAACGCAAACAAGCCGAATGCGCCGCCCGCCGCGCCCGTCGTCGCGACGGCGAGTTTGTGCATCAGATTGCGCGGTTTGTCCGGCGGCGGCGCGAGCAGCGAGTCGGACGGCGCGCTGTTGCCGAGCGTGCGCAGCGCAAGCTGCAGGCATTTCTTGAGCGCGACTTGCGTGGCTTCGTCGACTTTCCCCTGAGCCGAGGCTGGAAGCCGTCCCATGAGTTTTTCGATCGGCGCGCCGACCACGCTCGCCAGTTTCATCGTGAGCGAAGGGCTTTCGAGCGCCTCCTTCGCGCGGGACAGAGCGGTGAAATCTTCGGCAGTAAGCGGCGAAGTGATGATGGGCGTCGGTTGCATACGAAAAATGTCCGGGAACGTGCATAAAGAGAGCGGTGGGCCACACGGCTTAGAGCACGCGAGCGTGCTATGATTCCCCATTCTTTGACTCGTCAATAATTGCGTCCACAAAAATGGCCGTTCACACAGCCGCGCATCACTCCAGCGGACAGGTCTTGCCCTTCCGCGAATCGCTCATGGCGATGTTGGGCATCTCTTTCGTCACCATGCTTGTCGCGCTGGACCAGACCGTCGTGGGCACCGCGCTGCCTACTATCGTGGCCGAACTCAAAGGCTTCGATCTCTACGCCTGGGTCGCGACCTCCTATCTGCTGACCTCCGTCATTACCGTACCTATTTTCGGGCGGCTCGGTGACTACTACGGTCGCAAACCCTTCGTGATCGCTTCGATTATCGTGTTCACGGTGGCGTCCGTGTTGTGCGGACTCGCCAACAGCATGATGTTTTTGGTGCTCGCGCGCGGTTTGCAGGGCATCGGCGGCGGGATGCTGGTTGGCACCGCGTTCGCGTGCATCGCGGATCTGTTCCCGGATTCGGTCGTGCGCCTGCGCTGGCAGGTGCTGATGAGTTCCGCT
Organism: Caballeronia sp. LP006; assembly: GCF_031450995.1. NCBI lineage: Bacteria > Pseudomonadati > Pseudomonadota > Betaproteobacteria > Burkholderiales > Burkholderiaceae > Caballeronia > Caballeronia sp. LP006. The sequence goes on from NZ_JARTVW010000005.1 coordinate 739,716, forward strand.
TTCGGCATCGCCAATGCGGTCGGCCCTTCGCTCGGCGGGATTCTCACGCAGTATTACGGCTGGCGTTCGGTTTTCTACGTGAATCTGCCCGTCGGCGTGCTGTCGCTGTTCTTCGTCTGGCGCTTTTTGCCGCATCTGCGTCATGTCGCGCACGAAGGCAAGATGCGGCTCGACTGGCCCGGCGCCGCGCTGATCGCGGTTGCGCTCGGCGCGCTGCAATTGTTCGTCGAGATGTTGCCGAAACACGGCATCAGTGTCGAGACGGCGATGCTGTTGGCGGTGGCCATCGTGGCGTCCTACAGCCTGTGGAAGTGGGAACTGCGTTGCAGCTACGCGATTCTTCCCGTCGATATGTTCCGAAACAAGAGCCTCGCCGCGCTGTTCACGCTGGCGATTCTCGGCGGCTTCACCATGTTCTCGCTGCTGTTCTATGCGCCGCTGCTGTTCCAGGGCGGCTTCGGCATGTCGCCGAAAGACGCGGGCATGATGATCACGCCGCTCGTCGTGTTCATTACCATTGGCAGTATCGTGAACGGACGAATCGTGACGCGTTTGAAGAACGCGAATCTCATGCTGTACGTGGGTTTCGCGTTTCTCGCCGCGTCGTGTTTCGGCGTGGTGATCGCCACGCATACGATGCCGCGTTCCATGCTGCTCGTCGTCATGCTGATGGGCGGGCTCGGCCTGGGCTTCGTCATGCCGAACCTCACCGTGTTCGCGCAACAGACCGCGGGACGTCAGCATCTGGGAATTGCGACGGCATTGTTGCAATCGCTACGCATGATCGGCGGGATGATCGGCACGGCATTGACCGGCACGCTCGTGAGCCATCTGTACGCGAGCGGCGTGAGCCTCGCGCTTGAACGAGATCACGCAATGCACTGGCTCGGCGATCTTTCCGATCCGCAAATCCTCATCAATCGCGAAGGACAGGACACGCTGCTCGCGCAGCTTGCGGCTGCGGGTCATAACGGCGCGATGCTGCTCGAATCCGCGCGCGAATCGCTGGTGGCGGCAATCCACATCGGCCTGGCGGTCGCGGCCGTCGTCGCGGTCGTTTCGCTCTGGCAGTCGCGCCGCGTGCCGCCCGTGCGCTTGAAACGAACGCACGAACCGGTCATCCTCGCCGAATGAATTACAACGGAATCGAGAGCATGAACGAACAGGAACGTATCGCGGTGGTGCAGCAGTTCGGGCGGACGTATCGCGCTTTCATGTCGGCGTTCGAAGCAGCCGTCGGCCAGCCGATGCCGCGCTGGCGCATTCTGTTCGCCTTGCATGAGCACGAGGGCGAGGTGTCGCAGAAGAAACTCGTCGAACGCCTGCGCGTGGACCCGGGCGCGCTGACTCGTCAGTTGAAGACGCTGGAAGGTCTCGGCTGGGTCGTGCGCAGCGTGGATGTCCGCGACAATCGCGTGTCGAATGTCGCGCTGACAGCGCAAGGCCGCGCGGCGGCGGAAGAGGGCATGCCGCGCCGCACGGCGTTTCTGCACGACACCATGGCATCGTTGCCGGACGACGCCATCGAGGCGCTGTCGGGCGCGCTTCATATGCTCGAAGCGCGCATTCAGGAAGTCGCGGTGCAAAATGCAGCGAACGCCGCACTCGTCGATACCGCCGCCGAAAAAGCCTGACGCGTCAAAAGAACGTTTCGATCACTTCGGTGACGCGGTATTTAGGATCGACCACGAGCACCTGACGCCACTTGTCGAAAGTGAGACACGGGTGCGAGATGTCGAAGGCGATCATGTCGCCGACCTTGAGATCATCGCCGGGCTTGATGCGCAAGTAAGCGTGCTGGTCCATCAGGCCAAAAATTTCCCAGCCTTCATCCGTCGAGATATCGCGTGGCGCTTCCGTGCCCGGACGAAAATGCTTCGCCGGTTCCGGCAAGCCCGCGTCGAATGCGGAATCGCGCTTGCCGAGCCCGATGATCGCGCGGTCCGGCTCGGGAATGGACTGCACGTACGCCCACAATTGCAGCGCGGGTTTAAGCCCTTGCCCCATCTTCTTCGCGATGGGATTGCGCGCGAAGATTTCGTTCTGCGCTTTCTTGTAGATGCCGACGTCGTGCGTCAGATAGCAGCCGGGACGCAGTACGACTTCAATGGCGTCGCTGTTCGCCTTGGCGAATTCGTCGGCGACGACGTCGTACCATGCCGATCCCGCGCCCGAGAGAATCGCCGGCTTGCGCGCGATCTTGCCAGCATCGATCAGAGCGCGGGTGGTGTCGACGGCGCTCTTCAAAAAGTCGCGTACCTTCGATTCGTCCTGCAAGACGCCTTCGTATAGTTCGATTCCCGCCAGTTCGATTGTGCCCGGCCAGCGCGCGATGGCCGCGAGCACGGCTTCGCGCTGCGCGTCGTCGCGCACGCCCGTGCGTCCGCCCGGCACGCCGAGTTCGATCAGCACGTTCAGCTTCTTGTGCACGTCGCTGAAGAATGCGCCCAGTTGATCGACGCCATCCGCTGAATCGACGAGACAGAAGAACTCGAAGTTCGGGTCCGTCAGCAGCTCGGCGATCATGCCCATGTTGCGTTTGCCGACGAGCTGATTCGCCAGCAGGATGCGATACACGCCGCCGCGATACGCCGCGCGCACCTGATGCGCCGTGGCGAGCGTGATGCCCCACGCACCGGTGTCGAGTTGGCGGCGAAAGAGTTGCGGCGCCATGGTGGTCTTGCCGTGCGGCGCGAGCTTCACGCCGTACTCTTCGACGAACGCTTGCATCCACTTCAAATTGTGTTCGATGCGCTCTGCATACAGCACGGCGGCAGGCAAGCTCACGTCCTCTTCAAGCAGGTTCCATTGCAGACGCGCCGCGTCCGTCAGATTGATGCCCGTGCCCGGCACCATGCCGAGACCCTTGCCAAACGGGTCGATTGTCGCGTTCTGATAGTTTGTAACTTTCATGTGCTGCTACTCCATCGTCCGGATGAATAGATTCTGTCGGTACTTAAAATGGCGTCGCGGTTGACGGTATCATGTTACCCAAAGTAGCATTCTCGTTGAAATGTTATTTAGTAACATACACTGTGGGTCAACCCTGTCAGCACCATGAACGGCCACGCCGATTCGCTCACCTTCGATATCGTCGCGCGCATCGCGCAACGCGCGCCCGAATTGCGCAGCGCCGAGCGCAAGGTCGCCGCGCTGATCCTCGACGATCTCACGGGCGCGTCGCGGGCAAGCATCGGCGCGCTTGCGGACAAGGCGGAAGTAAGTATCGCCACGGTCACGCGCTTTGCGAAAGCGGTCGGCTGTCAGGACGTGCGCGAACTCAAGCTGCGGCTCGCGCAGGCGGCGGGCGTCGGGCAACGCTTTTTGAAGCCCGAACCGGACGCCGTGCCTGAAACACTCGCCGCGCGCATCTTCGAGGAGGTGCAGGCCACGCTCGCACAGAATCAGGGGGCGCTGCGTGCCGCGCCCATTGCGCAAGCCGCCGATGCACTCGCGGCTGCGTCGATGATCTACGTGTTCGGCATGGGCGGCGGCTCGACCGCGCTCGCCGACGAGATGCGCTTTCGTCTCGTGCGGCTCGGGCGGCCGGTGGCGTCGTATCAGGACGGACTGCTGCAGCGCATGGTGGCATCGACGTTATCGAGCGAACACGTCGTTGTCGCGCTGTCCGTGACGGGGCAGACGCCGGAGATGCTCGAAAGCTGCCGAATCGCGCGTGAATACGGCGCGTGCGTGATCGCGTTGACCGCGCCGGCGTCGCCGCTGGCGAAGCTCGCGGACTGGCTCATTCCGGTCATCGCAATAGAAACGGATTTCATCTACAAGCCTTCGTCGTCGCGTTACGCAATGATGATGGCGCTCGATCTGCTCGTCACCGAACTCGCGGTGAAGCAGGCCGATCACAGCCGTGAACTGCTGCGCCGCATGAAGCACGCGCTCGATGCGCATCGTGGCGGCGGCGAGCGGCAACCTTTGGGAGACTGACATGGAATCGCCCTCGAAGCAGAAGGCCGATACGTTGATCATCGGTGCGCGTGTGATCGACGGCACGGGTGCGCCCGCCGTCGAGCGCGATGTCGCGGTGCGCGATGGCCGCATCGTCGCCATCGTGGCGCCCGGCGCCCTCGCCAACTGGAACGCCGATGAAGTGTTCGACGCGCAGGGCAAGGTGCTGGCGCCCGGTTTCATCGACGTCCATACGCACGACGACACGCACGTGATCCGCTCGCCGCAGATGATGCCGAAGATCACGCAAGGCGTGACCACGGTGATCGTCGGCAATTGCGGGATCAGCGCGTCGCCGGTGACGTTGAAGGGCAACCCGCCCGATCCGATGAATCTGCTCGGCGACGCCGACGCGTTCAAATATCCGACCTTCGCCGCTTATGTCGATGCCGTCAACGAAGCGCGTCCCGCCGTGAATGTCGGCGCGCTGATCGGCCATACGGCGCTGCGCAACAATCACATGGACCGGCTGGATCGCGCGGCGAACAGCGCTGAGGTGGAAGGCATGCGAGCGCAACTCGAAGAAGCGCTGGGTAACGGCGCGCTGGGGTTATCGAGCGGGCTGGCTTATGGTTCGGCGTTCAACGCGCCGCCAGAGGAAGTGGAGGCGCTTGCCGAGCCGCTTGCCAAGGCAGGCGCGCTTTACACGACGCACATGCGCACCGAGTTCGATGCAATTCTCGATGCAATGGAAGAGGCGTATCGCGTCGGTCGCCATGCGCGTGTGCCGGTGGTGATTTCGCATTTGAAGTGCGCGGGACCGTCGAACTGGGGACGCAGCGTGGAAGTGCTGAAGTCGCTCGAAACGGTGCGCGAAGGTCAGCCGCTCGGTTGCGATTGTTATCCGTATAACCGCAGTTCGTCGACGCTGGATCTGAAGCAGGTGACGGGGGATATCGACATCACCATCACGTGGTCGGAGCCGCATCCGGAGATGGCGGGCAAGCTGATTCGCGAGGTGGCGGCCGAGTGGAACGTGAGCCAGCAGGATGCGGCGAAACGCTTGCAGCCGGCGGGCGCGGTGTATCACAACATGTCGGAAGACGATGTGCGGCGCATTCTCGCGCATCCCGCGACGATGGTTGGCTCTGATGGCTTGCCGAACGATCCGCTGCCGCATCCGCGCTTGTGGGGCGCGTTTCCGCGCGTGCTTGGCCACTACGCGCGCGATACGGCGCTGATGCCGCTCGAAGAAGCGGTGCGCAAGATGACGAGCCTGACGGCGCGGCGTTTCAGCCTGCCCGAGCGTGGCGAAGTGAAAGTGGGTTATCACGCCGATCTGGTCGTGTTCGATCCCGAGCGTGTGCGCGATGCCGCTACCTTCGCGAAGCCGCAGCAGGCGGCGGACGGCATCGACGCGGTGTGGGTGAATGGGGTTTTGACGTATCGCGATGCCGCCGTGACCGGCGCGCGCGCGGGACGTTTCGTGGCGCGCGGCGCGGCATCCAAGCTGGATGCGCAGGGTGCGTTTTGAATTCTTTACGATTGAATCAAGGAGTTGAACGATGAAGCGATATGGCGTTGAAGGCGGCAAGGGACAAGGCGGCGCGCATATGCCGTTTGCACGCGCGGTGGAGGCCGATGGCTGGCTCTTCGTGTCGGGCCAGACGCCGATGGAGAACGGCGAAGTGATCAACGGCGGAATCGTCGAGCAGACGCACAAGGCAATTCAAAACGTGATCGCCATTCTGACGGAAGCGGGATACGGCACGGAGCATGTCGTGCGCTGCGGCGTCTGGCTGGACGATCCGCGCGATTTCGCTTCTTTCAACAAGATCTTCAAGGAGTACTTCGGCGCGAATCCGCCGGCGAGAGCTTGCGTGGTGTCGTCAATGGTGATCGATTGCAAGGTCGAGGTGGATTGCGTGGCTTATAAGAAGGCGTCGGCTTGAACATCAATGCGGCTCCGGGAAGTCGGAGCCGCATTGACGAGCTTCACTGCCGCGCCAACCGCGCATTATCCGGCATCGGCAAATTGAAATTCGTCCGGAACGGATTGATATCCAGCCCGCCGCGCCGCGTGTAACGCGCGTACACCGCGAGCCTTTCCGGCTGACATTCCCGCATCACGTCCATGAAAATGCGCTCGACGCATTGCTCGTGAAAACCGGTATGTCCGCGAAACGAAATCAGATAGCGCAGCAAACCCGCGTGATCGATCTGCCCGCCGTAGTAGCGAATCTGCACGCTGCCCCAATCCGGCTGTCCCGTCACCGGGCAATTCGACTTCAGCAGATTCGAATACAGCGTCTCGTCGACGGGTGCTTCGCCATGCGTCGCGCTTAACAGTGAAGGATCGGGCATATAGATGTCCGTATCCAGATCGAGCCTGTCGAGCGACAAGCCATCGAACTCTTCCATCGCGAGCTTGCCGAAATCTGCCGGCGCGGCAAGTTGCACCGATACGGTCGCTCCGCAGATCGCCGATACGTCGCGCTTGATGGCCGCGCGCACGTCGTCGATGGAGTCGAACTTCGTCTGCGCGAACGAGCCAAGGTAAAGCTTGAACGACTTCGATTCGACGATATTCGGCGAATCCGCCGGCACGAAGAACGTCGCCACCGCGATCTGCGGCTTGCCGCGCGCGTTCAGCCACGAAAGCTCGTAAGCGTTCCAGATGTCGGTGCCGAAGAACGGCAGCCGCACGCCGACGCCGATGGCATCGCGCGCGCTCTTGCGCTCTATCGGAAACAGCAGCGACGCATCGTACTGTTCGGTGTAGTGGACGGGCTTGCCGAGCGGAGATTGTTCGGGTGTCATGTTGCGTTCGCTATGCCGCTGAGAACATGCCCTGTCGGACTCACGCCGCGGGCCGATTCACAATGGCGAATTTGATCGTCGAAGAAAAAGTCGGGCTCGAATTCACGCAGGAATTCGCCCTTGTCCAGACCGCCCAGGAACATCGCTTCGTCGATTTCGATGTCCCACGCCATCAACGTCCGGATCGCGCGCTCGTGCGCGGGAGCGGAACGCGCGGTGACGAGCGCGGTGCGGATATGCATGGCCGCCTGCTCGCCTTCATTCGCGGCGGCAATGCGTTGCAGTTTGTTCAGCGCTTCGAGCAGCGGCTTCAACGGTCCGCCCGGCAGCGGCAGATCTTTCTTGTTCGTTTCATGGCCGACGAAGGCCAGCAAACCGTCGGCCTGAAACACGCGCTCGGCTTCATCGGAGAAGAGAACGGCGTCGCCATCGAACGCAATGCGAATTTCATCCGCGTAACGGCTCGCTGCGCGCGGCGTTTCCGGCAGCACGCGCGCGGCGGGAAAACCGGCGGCGAGCGCGTCGCGTACATCGTCGGGATTCGCCGATAAAAACAGCGACGCACGCAGCGGTTTCAAGTAGCTGAAGGGCGAACGGCCGCGCGTGAACACGCCGCGTTCGATCGCCAGTCCATGCTCACGGCACGAATGGAACGCGCGCAGGCCGCTGATAGGATCGCTGCGCGAAAGAATCACTACTTCCACGCGCTGCTCGCCCGCATTGAGCGCGAGCAGTTTGCGAATGAGCCCGAACGCCACGCCCGGTTTCGCGGGATTGTCCAGCCGCGAGCGTTGCAGCGCTTCGTAACGTGCGAGATCGCCCGCCTCGAACACGCTGTTTTCTTCCTCGAAGTCGAAGAGCGCGCGCGACGAAATCGCGACGACGAGCTTGTCTTCGAGCGTGAACTTGGACATGAAGTCTCGACTTACGCCAGGAACAGCTTGTAGACGGGGTTCTGCTGCTCGTCCCACCACGGATAACCGAGCGTCGCGAGAAAGCGCTCGAACTCGGCGTTATCCGCCCGCGGCACCTGAATGCCAACGAGAATCGAGCTATAGTCCGCGCCTTGATTCCGATAGTGGAACAGGCTGATGTTCCAGTCCGGCGCCATCGACGAAAGGAAGCGCATGAGCGCGCCCGGCCGCTCGGGGAATTCGAAACGCAGCAGGCGTTCGTCATGCGCGAGCGGCGAATGGCCGCCGACCATGTAGCGGATGTGCTGCTTCGAGAGTTCGTCGTGCGACAGATCGACCGTCGCGAACCCGTGCTCGATGAACGCCGAGCGCATCTGCACCGTCTCGTTGCGCGACTTAATCTGCACGCCGACGAAGATATGCGCGGCCGCCGCATCCGCGATACGGTAGTTGAACTCGGTCACGCTGCGATCGCCGACGAGTTCGCAAAAGCGTTTGAAGCTGCCGCGTTCCTCGGGAATCGTCACCGCGAACACGGCCTCGCGCGCCTCGCCCACTTCCGCGCGTTCCGCCACGAAGCGCATGCGGTCGAAATTCATGTTCGCGCCGGAAGTCACCGCGATCAACGTCTTTCCTTCGATACCTTCGCGTTCCGCATAGACCTTCGCGCCCGCCACCGCGAGCGAGCCCGCCGGTTCGAGCACGCTGCGCGTGTCCTGGAAGACGTCCTTGATGGCGGCGCAAAGCGCGTCGGTATCGACGGTGATGACTTCATCGAGCAACTCGCTGCACAGGCGGAAGGTTTCCTCGCCGACGAGCTTCACCGCCGTGCCGTCCGAAAACAGGCCGACTTCGCTCAAGGTAACGCGCTCGCCCGCCTCGATGGATTGCGCCATCGCGCAGGAATCCTCGGTCTGCACGCCGATGACCTTGATCTCCGGCCTGATCGCCTTGACGTACGCCGACACGCCCGCCGCCAAGCCGCCGCCGCCGATCGGCACGAAGATCGCGTGAATCGGACCTTGATGCTGGCGCAGGATTTCCATGGCGACGGTGCCTTGTCCGGCGATCACGTCGGGATCGTCGAACGGATGGACGAAGGTGAGGCCGCGCTCTTCCTGAAGCTGCACGGCGCGCGCGTAGGCGTCGCTATACGATTCGCCCGCTAGCACCACTTCGACGGTCGAGCCGCCATGCGCGCGGATCGCGTCGATTTTCACTTGCGGCGTGGTCGTGGGCACGGCGATCACCGCGCGACAGCCGAGCCGCGCCGCCGACAAAGCCACGCCCTGCGCATGATTGCCCGCCGACGCCGTAATGACCCCGCGCGCCAGAACGTCGGCGGGCAGGTTGGCCATCTTGTTGTAAGCGCCCCGAATCTTGAAGGAGAACACCGGCTGGTTGTCCTCGCGCTTGAGGTAGACGGCGTTATGCAGGCGCGCGGACAGACTGCGCGCGGGTTCGAGCTCGCTCTCGCGCGCGACGTCATAGACTCGCGCGGTCAGCACTTTCTTCAGGTAGTCGGGATGTGTCATGCGTCGAAATCGTCGCGCAGGCCGGCCGCGCGCTGCTTTTTTGAGGGCGAAAGCATGAATGATAGCGCGGAAGAAGCAGCATTCCGGCTATGACGCCTTATCGCCGACCGACCGGCCGGGAGTAAAAGCGCGGAAAATGCCCGAAACATGTCGTGAACGGGCACGCAAATGCCCCTTCTGCCTGCTAGCCGTCACGAACGGCCTTTTTCGCGATGGGTTAGAATTTCGTTTTACAAATCAGGATCGGCAGATGCACTGGCAGCTTCGGATCGATTTACTGGCGTATGTCCCCCGCGAGCTTCACGCTGCGGCGGAGCGGCATGCGCGCCATGCGCGATCGTGGCGTTGATCCGGGCACATTGAAGGCGCCGTGTCGCATCTGGCTCGTCATTACATCCGTGTCATTGCCGGATTTGCGCGATGCGGCGGCCTTCCTACAGAACAGTCTCATCCAAAAATCTGCGCCCCCACGCGCATCGCCGGTGACTTTGCGCTTCCTGACGCGCTCGCCGGCTCACCGAACCGTCGAACATGAACGCACCTCAAGCCTTCGATCCGAACGGCGCCCATGCCGCCTTGCCGCTCGACGTCGAGCCCCGTCTGCGCGAAATTCCCTATAACTACACGTCGTTTTCCGATCGCGAGATCGTCATGCGGCTGCTCGGCGACGAAGCCTGGGCCGCACTCGACGAACTGCGCGGCGAAAGACGCACCGGCCGCTCGGCGCGCATGCTGTACGAAGTGCTCGGCGACATCTGGGTCGTACGCCGCAATCCGTATCTGCAGGACGATTTGCTCGACAACCCGAAGCGTCGCGTATTGCTCGTCGAAGCGCTGAATCATCGACTGGCTGAAATCGAAAAGCGCCGTAACGCCGATCTATCGCAACACGGCGACGACGCAGGCCAGGAACGCGCCGCACGCGTGCAACTACTGGTCGCGGCCGCGCGCCGCGCCGTGGACGACTTCTCCGCCGAATTCGGCCGCATGGCCGAATTGCGCCGCCGCGCGTCGCGCGTGCTGGGCAAACAGACGCAGAAGGACAACATCAAGTTCGACGGCCTGTCGCGCGTTTCGCACGTCACCGACGCCACCGACTGGCGTGTCGAATATCCGTTCGTCGTGCTCACGCCGGACACCGAGGCGGAGATCGCGGGTCTCATCAAGGCGTGTTTCGAGCTCGGCCTCACCGTGATTCCGCGTGGAGGCGGCACGGGCTATACCGGCGGCGCGATTCCGCTCACGCCGTTTTCCGCGGTCATCAACACGGAAAAGCTCGAACAACTCGGGCCGGTGGAGATGACCGATCTTCCGGGCGTCGATCACAAGGTCGCGACCATTTTCTCCGGCGCGGGCGTGGTCACGCGGCGCGTCACGGAAGCGGCGGAGCAGGCGGGCTTCGTGTTCGCCGTCGATCCGACATCGCTCGATGCATCGTGCGTCGGCGGCAATGTCGCGATGAACGCGGGCGGCAAGAAGGCAGTGCTGTGGGGCACGGCGCTCGACAATCTCGCCTGGTGGCGCATGGTGGACCCGGAAGGCAACTGGCTCGAAGTCACGCGCCTCGAACATAACTGCGGCAAGATCCACGACATTCCGGTGGCGCGCTTCCGGCTCGACTGGTTCGACGGCACGCGCGCGCCCGGCGAAAAGCTCCTGAAAACCGAGGCGCTCGATATCGCCGGCCGCACGTTCCGCAAGGAAGGGCTCGGCAAGGACGTCACCGACAAGTTCCTCGCGGGCTTGCCGGGCGTGCAGAAGGAAGGTTGCGACGGGCTCATCACGTCGGCGCGCTGGATTCTGCACAAGATGCCCGCGCACACGCGCACCGTCTGTCTCGAATTTTTCGGCCAGGCGCGCGACGCCATTCCGAGCATCGTCGAGATAAAGGATTATCTGTTCGAGACGTCGAAGGAGGGCGGCGCGATTCTCGCGGGACTCGAACATCTGGACGAGCGCTATCTGCGCGCGGTCGGCTATGCGACCAAGAGCAAGCGCAACGCGTTTCCGAAGATGGTGCTGATCGGCGATATCGTCGGCAACGACGCCGATGCCGTCGCGCAAGCCGCCTCCGAAGTCGTCCGCATGGCGAATGGCAAGAGCGGCGAAGGCTTCGTCGCGGTGAACGCCGAGGCGCGCAAGCGCTTCTGGCTCGACCGTTCGCGCACGGCCGCCATCGCGAAGCACACCAACGCGTTCAAGATCAACGAAGACGTGGTGATCCCGCTCAATCGCATGGGCGAGTACACGGACGGCATCGAGCGCATCAATATCGAGCTGTCGATCAAGAACAAGCTGCAACTGGTCGACGCGCTCGAGGCGTTCTTCAAGACCGGCAAGCTGCCGCTCGGAAAGAGCGACGACGCGAACGAGATTCCGTCCGCCGAATTGCTCGAAGATCGCGTGCAACAGGCGCTCGATTTGATGAAGCGCGTGCGTGAGCGCTGGACTTTCGTCGGCGACAAGCTCGACATGTCCTTGCGCGAGGCGCAGCACTATCTCGTGAATCTCGGCTACGAAGGGCTCGCCGAGAAGTTCGCGGATCGCGTCGATACCCAGCCGGATGCGAGCGTGTTCCATGTCGCGCAAGACCGCACCGTGCGCATCTCATGGAAGACGGAGATTCGCGGTGAATTGCGCCAAATCTTCAACGGCGGCGAATTCAAGCCGATCCTCGACGAAGCGCAGGCCATCCACAAGCAAGTGCTGCGCGGCCGCGTGTTCGTCGCGCTGCACATGCACGCGGGCGACGGCAACGTGCACACCAACATTCCGGTCAACTCCGACAACTACGCGATGCTGCAGGACGCGCATCACGCGGTGGCGCGCATCATGAAGCTCGCGCGTTCGCTGGACGGCGTGATCTCGGGCGAGCACGGCATCGGCATCACGAAGCTGGAGTACCTGACCGATGACGAAATCCGCGATTTCCGCGATTACAAGAAGCGCGTCGATCCGCAGGGGCGCTTCAACGCGGGCAAATTGCTCGAAGGCGCGGACTTGCGCAACGCGTACACGCCGAGCTTCGGCCTGATGGGCTATGAGTCGCTCATCATGCAGCAGTCGGATATCGGCGCGATTTCCGAATCGATCAAGGACTGCCTGCGCTGCGGCAAGTGCAAGCCCGTGTGCGCGACGCACGTGCCGCGCGCGAACCTGCTCTACAGCCCGCGCAACAAGATTCTCGCGACTTCGCTGCTCATCGAGGCGTTCCTGTACGAAGAGCAGACGCGCCGCGGCGTGTCGATCAAGCATTGGGACGAATTCAACGATGTCGCCGATCACTGCACGGTCTGCCATAAGTGCGTGACGCCGTGCCCGGTGAAGATCGATTTCGGCGATGTCACCATGAACATGCGCAATCTGCTGCGCAAAATGGGCAAAAAGAAGTTCAACGCGGGCAACGCGGCGGGCATGTTCTTCCTCAACGCGACGAATCCGCAGACGATCAACGTCGCACGCACCGCGATGATGGGCGTGGGCTACAAGGCGCAGCGTCTGGGCAACGACATCCTCAAGAAATTCGCGAAGAAGCAGACGGCCAAACCGCCCGCGACGGTCGGCAAGCCGCCGGTGGTCACGCAAGTGATCCACTTCATGAACAAGAAGATGCCGGGCAATCTGCCTAAAAAGACGGCGCGCGCGCTGCTGGATATCGAGGACAACAAGATCGTTCCGATCATCCGCAATCCGCAGAAAACCACGGTGGATTCGGAAGCCGTGTTCTATTTCCCCGGTTGCGGTTCCGAGCGTCTGTTCTCGCAGGTCGGGCTCGCCACGCAAGCCATGTTGTGGGAAGCGGGCGTGCAGACCGTGCTGCCGCCGGGCTATCTGTGCTGCGGCTATCCGCAGCGCGGCGCGGGACAGTTCGACAAGGCCGAGAAGATCGTCACGGACAACCGCGTGTTGTTCCATCGCGTGGCCAATACGCTGAACTATCTGGATATCAAGACCGTGGTCGTGTCGTGCGGCACCTGTTACGACCAGCTCGCGGGCTATGAATTCGAGAAGATCTTCCCGGGATGCAGGATCATCGACATCCACGAGTTCCTGCTCGAAAAGAACATCAAGCTCGATGGCGTGAAGGGCACGCGCTACATGTATCACGACCCGTGTCATTCGCCGATCAAGACGATGGACCCGGTCAAACTCGTCAACGAGCTGATGGGTTCGCAGCAGGACGGCTACAAGATCGAAAAAAATGATCGCTGCTGCGGCGAGTCGGGCACGCTCGCGGTGACGCGGCCGGACATCTCCACGCAAGTGCGCTTTCGCAAGGAAGAGGAAATGCGCAAGGGCGCGGCGAAGTTGCGCGGCATTCCGCTCGTCGCGGAGGCGGGCGCGAACGCCATCAACATGGCGAACGCCTCGGCCGGTGCGGCGGGCGCGCAGCCGGGTTCGGTGCTGAAAGCGGGCGATGGTCCGCAGCCGGACAATGCCGTCACCGACGTCAAGATCCTCACGAGCTGCCCGTCCTGCCTGCAGGGTTTGTCGCGCTACAACGAGGACGCCAACACCGAGGCGGATTACATCGTCGTGGAAATGGCGCGCAAGGTGCTCGGCGAGAACTGGATGGAACAGTACGTCGAGCGCGCGAACAATGGCGGTATCGAGCGCGTACTGGTGTAATAGCGAAATCAGGTTTCGATTCGCTAGAGGTTTGAGATGGACTGTGTGTTTTGCCGTGAAGACGGCGGCGAGGTACTGTGGGCGGACGACGCATTGCGCGTCGTCCTCGCCGATGAGGCCGACTGGCCCGGCTTGTGCCGCGTGATCTGGGGCGCGCATATCGCCGAGATGTCGGATCTGCAAGACGACGACCGCGCGCGCTTGATGACCGCCGTCAACTGCGTCGAGCGCGCCCTGCGGCGCATTCTCGTGCCGGAGAAGGTCAATCTGGCGAGTCTCGGCAATCAGGTGCCGCACGTGCATTGGCACGTCATTCCGCGCTTTTCCAACGATTCCCGCTTTCCCCTGCCCATTTGGGCGCCGCGTCAGCGCACCGTTTCCGAAGCGCAGCTTTCGAAGCGCCGCGCGCAGGCCACCTTGCTGCGCGAAGCCGTGCGCCATGAGCTGAATCAGGTCTTCGGCTCTCCATAAGACAACATCATCAAAAGCCAGGGCTCCCCATGAGCGGACTCACTTCCACGACGCCGATTCCCACCGGCGTCGTCGTGCATTCGAAATCCCGCGTGCTCGAACTGCAATATGCGGACGACACGTCGTATCGCGTGCCATTCGAACTGCTGCGCGTTTATTCGCCTTCCGCCGAGGTTCAGGGCCACGGTCCCGGCCAGGAAACGCTACAGACCGGCAAGCGCGATGTCACGCTGATCGGCGTCGATGCGGTCGGTCACTACGCGCTGCAGCTGAACTTTTCGGACGGGCACAATACCGGCATCTATTCCTGGGACATTCTTCACAAGCTGGCGACGCGGCAGGACGATTTGTGGCGCGAGTATCTGGCGAAACTGGAAGCTGCCGGCCTCGACCGCGACGCGCCCATGACGGCGAAGGCGTCCGGCGGGCATTGCCACTAAACTCGAACTCAATCCAAATACGCGGCATAACGCCGCGGACCCGGCGCGATGCTTGCGCGGGTACACGACAAACGACAGGCGAGGAATCAGCGCGATGAGCAAGACCCACTTCGGATACGAAACGGTCGACGAGCAGGACAAGGCGAAGAAAGTGGCGGGCGTGTTCCACTCCGTCGCGGGCAACTACGACTTGATGAACGACCTGATGTCCGGCGGACTGCATCGGATCTGGAAGCACTTCACGATCGGGCAGGCGCGAGTGCGGCCGGGCTACAAGGTGCTGGATCTGGCAGGCGGCACGGGCGATCTGGCGATGGCTTTCGCAAGGCAAGCGGGCGAAAGCGGCGAAGTCTGGCACACGGACATCAATGAATCGATGTTGCGCGTCGGGCGCGACCGCTTGGTCGACAAAGGCGTGATTACGCCCGCGCTCCTGTGCGACGCCGAGAAGATTCCTTTCCCAGACAATTATTTCAATGTGGTTACAGTCGCCTTCGGTCTACGCAACATGACCCACAAAGACCGCGCGCTTGCAGAAATGCAGCGTGTGCTAAAGCCCGGTGGCCGTTTGCTAGTTCTGGAGTTCTCGAAGGTTTGGGAGCCGCTGAAGAAGCCGTACGATATCTACAGTTTCAAGATTTTGCCGTGGCTTGGAGAGAAAGTCGCGAAGGATGCGGACAGCTATCGCTACCTTGCGGAATCTATCCGCATGCATCCGGACCAAGAAACTTTAAAAACAATGATGGAACAAGCTGGCTTGGATCGAGTCGAATATTACAATTTGTCAGGTGGCGTGGTAGCGTTACACGTCGGGACCAAATTTTAGTGTTCCACTCTTAATAGGATTCGAAATGTCCGATTCGCGCATACCCCAATCCCGGGGTTTCCTGAGCAGCATGTTCAGGAAGGCCGGAATCTTGGCGCTCGCTGGCGTTATCACGGTTGGCGCAATCTACACTGAAGATGCAGATGCCCGTCGCATGGGCGGCGGCCGCAGCATGGGCCGTCAGTCGGCAACTGCCACCCAGCAGCATCAGGCGACGCCGCCGTCACAGTCCATGCAGCAAGGCCAGGCCGCGCAGGCTCAGCGCGCACCGGCCGCGCCCGCCGCGGCGGCGGCCGCGCAACCGGCACGCAACCGCTGGCTCGGACCGCTCGCAGGTTTGGCGGCGGGTCTCGGCATCGCGGCGCTGTTGTCGCACTTCGGCTTGGGCGAAGCCTTCGCCGGCGCCATGGCCAATATGATCATCATCGGCTTGATCGTGCTCGCGGCCGTTATGCTGTTCCGCTTCTTCATGCGCCGCCGTCAAGCGAATCAGGGCAACACGCCCGCATACGCCGGCGCTTCGGGCGCGGCGTCGCCTTACGGCGCAATGGCGCGTACCGACTTGAACCAGGAGCCGCCGCAAACGCCGCGTTCCACGAGCCTCGGCGCGACTTATATCGATTCGCCGAACCAGCCGCCGGTGACAAACCCGAACGTGCCGGCCGGCTTTGATACAGAAGCGTTCGTGCGCAACGCAAAGGTCTACTTTGTGCGCCTGCAGGACGCGTGGGATCGCGGCAATGTCAACGACATCCGTGAGTTCACGACGCCCGAAATGTTCGCCGAAGTGAAACTCGACGTCGATGCGCGCGGCAGCACGCCAAACCGTACAGACGTCGTGCAACTCAATGCCGATCTGCTCGGCGTCGAAGACCGTGCGAACGAGTATCTGGCAAGCGTGCGTTTCCACGGCCTCATTCGCGAGTCCGAGGGTTCAGCGGCCGAACCGTTCGTCGAAGTGTGGAATCTCTCGAAGCAGAAGACGGGCAACGAAGGCTGGCTGCTGGCAGGTATTCAGCAAGTCAGTTGAGTTGTCGATCCAATTGCGCCCGGTCGAAAGACCGGGGGCGGCGGCCGGTATCACGCCGGTTGCGAAGGTAGAATAGAAACCCGCGCCGGTCACCGCTGGCGCGGGTTTTTTCATCTCAGAGCCGATGACGAACGCAGACGAATCCGCCCGTTTTGCAGTAAATCCTGCCTTCAAGACCGCATCCGGCGCCTTCTCGGCCGTGGTGAACCATCTGCTCGTGCGCGAGCCGTGGGCGCTCGAACGCGTCAAGCCTTACGCCGGCAAGTGCGTCAAGCTGACTTGCGGACCTGTTCCCATCGCGCTCGTGGTGCAACCGGGCGGTCTCTTTGCCGCGACGAGCGAAGGTGAAGCCGGGCGTTTCGATGTCACCATCGCGGTTCCGCTCGACGCGTTGCCCGCGTTCCTGCAAGGCGGCCAGGCGGCCGTGATGAAGCACGTTCGAATCGAAGGCGATGCCGAATTCGCCACGACGCTCGCCAAACTCGCCGAAAACTTGCGCTGGGACCCGGAAGAGGATCTGGCGCGCGTCATCGGCGACGCGCCCGCGCATCGCGTCGGGCGAATCGCGCGGACGGTTCAGGAGCAGGCGCAACGCACCGGCCGCAATCTGCTGGATACGGTCGCCGAATATCTGCTCGACGAACGTCCGCAACTCGTACGCAAAAGCGCCCTCGACGGTTTCAACGCCGAGCTTTCCGCGACGCGCGACGCCCTCGCGCGCCTCGAAAAGCGCATCGAAAGACTGGAAAGACGACAACCGGAACGCGGCGCCTCAGCGCGGCCCGGTGGCGAGTCCGTGCGCGACTCGCGCGAATAACGAGCTGAAGCGAAGCCGAATATGCGTTTTCTGCGTTTCCTCAAAATATTCTTCACGATTGTCCGCTTCGGGCTCGACGAGCTGGTGATGAGCGGCATCAACGATCGTCGCGTGCGCTATCTCATGCGCATCACGACGTTCGGCCGCAAATTCGAAGTGGCGCGCGGCATCCGGCTGCGCCTCGCACTGGAAAGTCTCGGCCCGATCTTCGTCAAGTTCGGTCAGGTGTTGTCGACGCGGCGCGATCTGCTGCCCGTCGATATCGCGGATGAACTCGCCAAGCTGCAGGATCAGGTTCCGCCCTTCGATTCGGCGGTGGCAATGGAGATCATCGAAAAATCGCTGGGTGCGCCTATCGAAGTGTTGTTCGACGATTTCGAGCGTGTGCCGGTGGCGTCGGCTTCCATCGCGCAAGTGCATTTCGCGAAAATCAAGCACGGCGAGCACGCGGGCAAGTCGGTCGCCGTGAAGGTGTTGCGCCCCGGCATGCTGCCGGTGATCGATTCGGATCTCGGCTTGCTGCGCGATGCCGCGACTTGGGCCGAACGCCTGTGGCCGGACGGACGGCGGCTGAAGCCGCGCGAAGTCGTCGCCGAATTCGACAAGTATCTGCACGACGAACTCGACCTCATGCGCGAAGCCGCCAACGGCAGTCAGTTGCGGCGCAATTTCGCGGGTCTCGATCTGCTGCTCGTGCCGGAAATGTACTGGGATTTGTCCGCGCCCACGGTGCTCGTGATGGAGCGCATGGTCGGCGTGCCGATCAGCCAGGTTGAAACGCTGCGCGCGGCGGGCGTCGATATTCCGAAGCTGGCGCGCGAAGGCGTGGAGATTTTCTTCACGCAAGTGTTCCGCGACGGCTTCTTTCACGCCGACATGCACCCCGGCAATATCCAGGTGAGTCTCGATCCGGCAACCTTCGGGCGCTATATCGCGCTGGACTTCGGCATCGTCGGGGCGCTGTCGGACTTCGACAAGAACTATCTCGCGCAGAACTTTCTGGCGTTCTTCAAGCGCGACTATCATCGCGTCGCCACGCTGCACCTGGAATCCGGCTGGGTGCCGCCGAGCACGCGCGTCGAGGAACTGGAAAGCGCGATCCGCGCCGTATGCGAGCCGTACTTCGATCGCGCGCTCAAGGATATTTCCCTCGGTCAGGTGTTGATGCGGCTTTTCTCGACGTCGCGTCGTTTCAACGTCGAGATTCAGCCGCAACTCGTGCTCTTGCAGAAGACGATGCTGAACGTCGAAGGCCTGGGCCGTTCGCTCGATCCTGAACTCGATCTGTGGAAGACCGCGAAGCCGTATCTCGAACGCTGGATGAACGAACAGATCGGCTGGCGCGGCTGGTACGAACGTCTGCAGTTAGAAGCGCCGCAATGGAGCAAGACCATTCCGCAGTTGCCGCGCCTGATTCATCACCTTCTGGCCGAGCATCACGACGCGCCCAAAGGCAGCAGCGACGAAACCATGCGCCTCTTGCTCGCGGAGCAAAAGCGCACGAACCGCTTGCTGATTACGCTGCTCGCGGTCGGACTCGTAGCCATGGCGGGTGCGGGCGTAGTTATCGCCCAGTTGTGGCTGGGGCACGGCGGATGAGCGATCCCAACGTCCCAACTTTCGATCATCGCGATCCCAATTCGCCTGATTTCTGGGACGAACGCTTCGACCGGCGTTTCATGCCGTGGGATCAGGCGGGCGTTCAGGAGGCGTTCAAGGCGTTTGCGTCGTCGCGCGCTCTGCACAATGTGCTGATTCCCGGTTGCGGCAGCGCGTACGAGGCGCTTTATCTGGCCGAGCGAAGCTGGACGGTGCGCGCGATCGACTTCTCGCCGGTCGCCGTCGCGACGGCACGCGCGCAACTGGGCGCGTACGGAAAAAACGTCGAAGAGGCGGATTTCTTCGCTTATCAGCCGCCGTTTTCGCCCGCGTGGATCTACGAGCGCGCGTTTCTTTGCGCGCTGCCGAAAAACCGCTGGGCCGATTACGCGCAGCGCATGGCCGATTTGCTCGAACCCGGCGCGCTGCTCGCGGGCTTTTATTTCCTCGGCGCGACGCCGAAAGGTCCGCCGTTCGGCATCGAACGCGATGAACTTCACGCGCTTCTTACGCCGCGCTTCGAACTCATCGACGAGCGGGAAGTTCGAGACTCCATTCCCGTATTTGCCGGACGCGAACGCTGGATGACCTGGCGGCGCGCTTGAAATTCGGCATCGACGCCTCCATTTAGCGGCAGGAAGTCGTAGCCGGAAACTCCCGAAAATCGCGGGTCAAAATCCGTTTGCGGCTATAATTCAAGGCTTTGCAAGCGTCGACAGATCATTGTAGGGATAGCACCATGCCGATTTACGCGTACCGCTGCGCCTCCTGCGGCCACGAAAAAGACGTGCTTCAGAAAATGAGCGACGCACCGCTCACGCAATGTCCCGCTTGCGGACAGGCCACGTTTTCGAAACAGGTCACTGCCGCCGGATTCCAGTTGAAGGGATCGGGCTGGTATGTCACCGATTTTCGCGGCGGCAATAACGGCGGCAAGGCCAAGGACGCGGCGGCGCCCGCCAAATCGGAGAACGGCTCTTCGGATGCGCCCGCGGCTTCGTCGGAAGCTGGCAGTTCAGGCAATGCAAACGCTTCGAATGACGCCGGCGCGAAGGCGTCGTCCTCAGAAGCGTCGAAGCCCGCAAGCAGTACGCCTTCTTCCGGCACATCCACGTCGGGCGCGGCCTGAGCGGCTGAACGCAAGAGCGCGGCCATTGCGCGATATGCATGCCGTCCGGCATCTCCGGGCGAATATCGCTGTCGCGCTCGTCGATTCGGGCATCCGCCAGCCGTTTCGAACTGAAACGGTGCAACCTTCGGCTAAGACCTTAGCGACTACAACGTGACGACAAAAAAGACTACGCTGAAATCCGTGTTTCTGACTGGCCTGCTCGTGCTGGTGCCTTTGGCCATCACGCTGTGGGTGCTCGGCCTCGTCATCGGAACCATGGATCAGACGCTGCTCCTGTTGCCCGAATCATGGCAGCCCGAGCGCATCTTCGGTTTCCATTTGCCTGGACTGGGCGCGGTACTGACTATCGCGTTCATTTTTATCGTCGGCTTGCTGACGCAGAACTTCATCGGGCAGAAACTCGTATTGTGGTGGGACGCCATCGTGCGCCACATTCCGGTGGTCGGCCCGCTGTACACGAGCGTGAAGCAAGTGTCGGACACGCTGCTCTCGTCGAGCGGCAATGCGTTTCGCAAGGCGTTGCTCATCGAATATCCGCGCAAGGGCTCCTACACCATCGGGTTCCTGACGGGCATTCCGGGTGGCGACGTCCTGAATCATCTGGAGGGCGATCACGTGAGCGTCTATGTGCCGACCACGCCGAATCCGACCTCCGGCTTTTTTCTGATGATGCCGAAAAGCGAAGTCGTCGAACTGGATATGACCGTCGACGCCGCACTGAAGTACATCGTCTCGATGGGCGTGGTAGCCCCGGCGCCGAGCGCACCGATCCCGGTCGCGCCTGCCCGCCGCCCCACCGAGCCGCCGATGTAATGCCGGCACGCGCGCCAAACGTGAGTCAGTCAGTCAATCAAGAACATGACCACAGCGCGCGAGCCGTTGATCAACGAACAACGAAAGACACAAACATCATGTCGATGCGATCTGAATACTGCGGTCTGGTGACCGAGGCCCTGCTGGGCCAAACCGTTTCGCTGTGTGGCTGGGTGCATCGCCGCCGCGATCACGGCGGCGTTATCTTCATCGACTTGCGCGATCGCGAAGGGCTCGTTCAGGTCGTCTGCGACCCGGACCGCGCCGATATGTTCAAGGTGGCCGAAGGCGTGCGCAACGAGTTCTGTGTGCGCGTTCAGGGCGTGGTGCGCAACCGTCCGGAAGGCACGATCAACACCAATCTGACGAGCGGCAAGATCGAAGTGCTGTGCCACGAGCTGACCGTGCTGAACGCATCGGTCACGCCGCCGTTCCAGCTCGACGACGACAACCTCTCCGAAACCACGCGCCTCACGCATCGCGTGCTCGATCTGCGTCGTCCGCAGATGCAGAAGAACCTGCGTTTGCGTTATCGCGTGGCGATCGAAGTGCGCAAGTATCTCGACGCACAAGGTTTCATCGACATCGAAACGCCGATGTTGACCAAGAGCACGCCCGAAGGCGCGCGCGATTACCTGGTGCCGTCGCGCGTGAACGCCGGCCAGTTCTTCGCGCTGCCGCAATCGCCGCAATTGTTCAAGCAATTGCTGATGGTCGCGAACTTCGACCGTTACTACCAGATCACCAAGTGTTTCCGCGACGAAGACCTGCGCGCCGACCGTCAGCCGGAATTCACGCAGATCGACTGTGAAACCTCGTTCCTGACGGAACAGGAAATTCGCGATCTGTTCGAGAACATGATCCGCCACGTCTTCAAGGAGACGATGGACGTCGCGCTGCCCGAGAAATTCCCGGTCATGCTGTACTCAGAAGCCATGCGTCGTTTCGGCTCCGACAAGCCCGACCTGCGCGTGAAGCTGGAATTCGCGGATCTCACCGACGCGGTGAAGGACGTCGACTTCAAGGTGTTCAGCATGCCCGCCAACTCGAAAGACGGCCGCGTGGCCGCCTTGCGCGTGCCGAAGGGCAGCGAACTTTCGCGTGGCGATATCGACGGCTACACGGAATTCGTGCGTATCTACGGCGCGAAGGGTCTTGCGTGGATCAAGGTCAACGACAAGGCGCGTGGTCGTGACGGCCTGCAGAGCCCGATCGTCAAGAACCTGCATGACGCAGCGCTCGCAGCCATTCTCGAGCGTACCGGCGCGCAAGACGGCGACATCGTTTTCTTCGCGGCGGATCGCGCGAAGGTCGTGAACGACAGCCTCGGCGCGCTGCGCCTGAAGATCGGTCATTCGGAATTCGGCAAGTCCACGGGTCTGCTGGAAACGGGCTGGAAGCCCCTGTGGGTGATCGACTTCCCGATGTTCGAATACGACGAAGGCGAGAACCGTTACGTGGCCGCGCATCATCCGTTCACGAGCCCGAAGGACGAGCATCTCGAATATCTCGAAACCGATCCGGGCCGCTGTCTCGCGAAGGCGTACGACATGGTTCTAAACGGCTGGGAAATCGGCGGCGGCTCGGTGCGGATCTTCCAGGAAGACGTGCAGAGCAAGGTGTTCCGCGCGCTCAAGATCGGCGCTGAAGAAGCGCGCCTGAAGTTCGGCTTCCTGCTCGACGCGTTGCAGTACGGCGCGCCGCCGCATGGTGGCATTGCGTTCGGTCTGGATCGTATCGTCACGCTGATGTCCGGCGCCGATTCCATCCGCGACGTGATTGCGTTCCCGAAGACGCAGCGTGCGCAGGACTTGCTCACGCAAGCGCCGAGCGAAGTGGACGAGCGCCAGTTGCGCGAGTTGCATATTCGCTTGCGTCAGCCGGAGCAGAAGGCGCAGTAACCCGCGTTCGCTACAGCACGATGAAGAAGGCGCCAAGTGCGCCTTTTTCTGTTTTTGCGTTACAGTCATTCGCCATAGAGGCACACAATGAAACGCGCGCATAAACCGTCATGCTCAAGCCGCCGAAAATCCCTGAATCCGTACTCGTCGTCATCCACACGCCAATGCTCGATGTGCTCATCATCGAACGCGCGGATCACGAGGGCTTCTGGCAGTCCGTGACGGGTTCGAAGGACCGTATCGACGAGCCGCTTGCCGAGACCGCCGCGCGCGAAGTGCAAGAGGAAACGGGGATCGTGATCGGCAGTCCGCTCGTGCCGGAGAACGCGTTGCTCGACTGGAATCACAGCATTCAGTACGAGATCTATCCGCGGTGGCGGCATCGCTATGCCGAAGGCGTCACGCACAATACCGAACACCAGTTCAGCCTGCTCGTGCCGCACTGTCTCGAAGTGACACTCGCGCCGCGCGAACACACTTCACACTTGTGGCTGCCTCTGCGCGAAGCCGCGGATCGCTGCTTCTCGTGGTCGAACCGCGAAGCCATTCTGCAATTGCCCGAGCGCCTCGCGGCGCATAGCCGGTGATGGACATTCGCCCGCGACGCAAATTCAAGCGGCTGCGCGAGGCGCTTTTCTCGGGCCGTCGGCCGTCGCGTCTGTGCTTCACGTCGGGCAATCACGTTCGTATCTTCAAGTGCGGCGTGCAGTTCTTCCCGGCGTTGATAGAGCGCATCGACAATGCGCGCACGTCGGTGTCGCTGGAAACGTATATCTTCGCCAACGACGACATCGGCCGCGCCGTCTCCGATGCGCTCGTGCGCGCGGCCCAACGCGGCGTGACGGTGCGCGTGATCACCGATGGCATCGGCACCGACAGCAAACTGCCGATGTTCACGCTCTGGAAGAAAAGCGGCGTCGAGCATCGCATCTACAATCCGCATCTTTTGTTCGGGCCGCAAGGATGGTCGCGCACGCATCGCAAGCTCGCGATCGTCGACGAGACCTACGCGTTTTGCGGCGGCATCAATATCGTCGACGATTACGATCAGAACGGCACGCGCCTCGAACAACCACGCTGGGACTTCGCGATGGAAGCGCAAGGTCCGGTGGTGAAGGACGTAGGCGAAGCGATCGATTTGCAATGGCAACGTATTCGTCTTGGCGTGAAACCGCGTCAGCCGCGCCAGCCGGGATGCGAGCCCGAGCCGCAGCAAAGCCGCTGGAGCGCGCGCCGTTCGATGCGCGCGCGCAAACGCGCCCAGCTCGGCGAAATCCACGCGGTCGATCAGCCGTGCGTCGCTTTCGTCGCGCGCGATAATTTATTGAACCGGCGAGCTATCGAGAAGGCGTATCTGCGTGCCATCTCGCATGCGGAAAGCGAAGTGCTGCTCGCGAATCCGTACTTCATGCCTGGACGCAAACTGCGGCGTGCGCTCGTGTATGCGGCACGGCGCGGCGTGCGCGTTTCACTGCTGATTGGCCGCAAGGAATTCGTGGCGCTCGACTACGCCACGCCGTTTCTCTATGGCAACCTGCTCAAGCACGGCGTGCGTATCGCCGAATATGAGAAAACCATGCTTCACGGCAAGGTCGCCGTCGTGGATTCCGACTGGGCAACCATCGGCTCCTCCAATTTAGACGCGCTTAGTCTCGTCTTGAATAACGAGGCCAACATGGTGCTCGTGAATCACCCGGAAATCGCCGGTTTGCACGACGCCATCCTCAACGCCTTCGACGAAGGCCGTCCTATCGACCAGAAGCATTACGCCGCGCGCCCCGTCACCGAGCGCATGCTGAGCTGGTTCGCCTACAACACTTATCGTCTGATGATGAAAGTCATCACGATCGGTCAATACGACTGATCACTACGATTTCAGCTCCCGATTCGTGTAGATTGCTGCTGACGATCAGCAAATTGTTCCTTCATGCATTGCAACATGCCCGGTTCAGAAAATGGGAACTCGGGCAGTCACTAGCATGCAGTTATCAATTAAAAAGGGACAATCGAGCGGCTAATGTTGAGACTTATCCTATTGACGTTGGCGGCGGGTTAGAAACGGTTTTCTAATAATTTTCTTGTTTCATTGGCGACTGGCCATAATAATAGAACGGCCGTTCGTTTTAAATCGGGTCACGAGAGGACGGTAGAGACATCATGCGAAAAGGCGAACAGACGCGGGCCGCGATTCTCGACGCAGCGCTTGAATTGGCGAGCCGGGACGGGCTGGAAGGGCTGACCATCGGGTTGCTGGCCGAGCGGATGCAAATGAGCAAGAGCGGAGTGTTTGCGCATTTCGGATCGCGCGAAGATTTGCAGGTCGAAGTGGTACGCGAGTATCACCGCCGCTTCGAGGACGAAGTGTTCTTCCCGAGCCTGCGAGAGCCGCGCGGATTGCCGAGGCTGCGCGCCATGATGGATCGCTGGATGGAAAAGCGCATCCAGGAGGTGACCACGGGCTGCATCTATATCAGCGGCGCGGTGGAATACGACGACCGCGCGGCGAGCGCCGTGCGAGAGCAACTGGTAAGCAGCGTGACGACCTGGCGAGAGGCGCTCTTGCGCGCAATACGCCAGTCGAAGGACGAGGGGCATTTGAAGCCGGATACCGATCCGCAACTGATGCTCTTCGAGTTGTACAGTTTCACGCTCGGCCTGCATCACGACGCGCGCTTCCTTCACTTGCCGGAAGCCGTGCAACTGACGCGGGATGCGCTGGAAAAAACGATCGATTCGTATCAGTCGCCGGAATCGACCGCGCGCGTGCACAGCAGTATCGCGGCAAGCGTGGGCGCCACGGCGACTTTAGCTTCACCACAACCCGATAGCCGTTAGCGGCGCCGCACGAATCGCACAACGGTTTGGCGGCGCCTGACGAGAAGCCCGAAGAAACTGGAGAGACTCATGGGACAGTACGCCGCCCCGTTGCGCGACATGCAGTTCGTACTGCACGAATTGCTCGATGTCGAAGCAGAACTGAAGAACATGCCGAAGCACGCCGATCTCGACGCGGACACCATCAATCAGGTGCTCGAAGAAGCCGGCAAGTTCTGCGCCGAAGTCGTCTTTCCGCTCAACCAGAGTGGCGACCGCGAGGGTTGCACGTATGAAGGCGATGGCGTCGTGCGCACGCCCGCCGGTTTCAAGGAGGCGTATCGCCAGTATGTCGAGGCGGGCTGGCCCGCGCTCGGCTGCGATCCCGAGTTTGGCGGACAGGGCTTGCCCGCGTTCGTGAACAACGCGCTCTACGAAATGCTCAACTCCGCGAATCAGGCCTGGACGATGTACCCCGGCCTCTCGCATGGCGCGTATGAATGTCTGCACGCGCATGGCACGCCGGAGCAAAAGAGCACGTATCTGTCGAAGCTCGTTTCGGGCGAATGGACCGGAACGATGTGTCTGACCGAGCCGCATTGCGGCACCGACCTCGGCATTCTGCGCACGAAGGCCGAGCCGAACGGCGACGGTTCCTTTGCGCTCACCGGCACGAAGATCTTCATTTCAAGCGGCGAGCACGACATGGCGGAGAACATCGTCCATCTCGTGTTGGCGCGTCTGCCTGGCGCACCTGCCGGCACCAAGGGCATTTCGCTTTTCATCGTGCCGAAGTTCGTGCCGGACGCGAACGGCGCACTGGGCGAACGCAATGGCGTCAAGTGTGGATCGATCGAACACAAGATGGGCATCCACGGCAACGCCACCTGCGTGATCAATCTCGATGGCGCGAAGGGCTGGCTCGTCGGCGAAGAGAGCAAGGGCTTGAACGCCATGTTCGTGATGATGAACGCGGCACGCCTGGGTGTCGGCATGCAGGGTCTTGGTCTCACCGAAGTCGCGTATCAGAACTCGCTCGTCTATGCAAAAGAGCGCTTGCAGATGCGCTCGCTCACCGGTCCGAAGGCGCCGGAGAAGGCGGCCGATCCGATCATCGTGCATCCGGACGTGCGGCGCATGCTGCTCACGCAAAAAGCCTATGCCGAAGCGGGGCGCGCGTTTGCTTATTGGGCGGCGCTCAATATCGACAAGGAACTTTCGCACGCGGATGAAGCGGCGCGTCGCGAGGCGGCGGATTTCGTCGCGTTGCTCACGCCCGTCATCAAGGCGTTTCTCACCGATAACGCGTTCGAAGGCACGAACATGGCCATGCAGATTTACGGCGGTCATGGCTTCATCTCCGAATGGGGCATGGAGCAGTACGTTCGCGATGCGCGCATCAACATGATCTACGAAGGCACGAATTCCATTCAGGCGCTCGATCTGCTCGGCCGCAAGATTCTCGGCGACATGGGCGCGAAGTTGAAGCGCTTCGGCAAGTTGGTCGCGGATTTCGTCGAGGAAGAGGGCGTCAAGCCGGAGATGCAGGAGTTCATCAATCCGCTCGCGGATATCGGCGACAAGGTGCAGAAGCTCACCATGGAGATCGGCATGAAAGCCATGCAGAATCCCGATGAAGTGGGCGCGGCTGCGGTGCCATATCTGCGTACGGTCGGGCATTTGGTGTTTTCTTATTTTTGGGCGCGGATGGCTCGAGTCGCGCTCGATAACGCTTCTTCTGACGATGCTTTTTATAAGGCCAAGCTCGCTACTGCGCGGTTTTACTTCGCCAAGCTGCTGCCCGAGACAGCCTCTACTATTCGTGCTGCTCGCGCGGGGGCCAAGCCTATGATGGATTACGACGAGGCTTTGTTTTGATTTGTTTTAAGGGAGCCTGTGCTGCTTTCGTGCGGTTACATGCAGTAGCCGCCTCCCCGGCGGAGGGGTAACTTTCTTTGCAGCAGCAAAGAAAGTCACCAAAGAAAGCAGCTTCTGAACCCGCTTCTGAAGCACAACTGGTTCCCCGCTATTCACCACAAACCCTTTGAGCGCTCCCAATGTCCAACGCCTCAGGTTCATCTCAGGGCGAGCCCGCCTTCTGAAGCACTACCGGTTTCCCGCTATTTATCACAGGCCCTTTGAGCACTTCCAATGACTAACGTGTTTCGTTCATTAGTTTTGGCGCTCATTGGGTAGCGCGCAGCCATTCGATACAAGTCGCGCACAACCCCTTTTTTTGGAGGCTTATTCGTGGGCACTCTCAACATTCGCAAAGTCGCCGTGCTCGGCGCCGGCGTAATGGGCGCGCAAATCGCCGCGCATCTGATCAACGCTCGCGTACCCGTGCTGCTATTCGATCTGCCAGCCAAGGAAGGTCCCAAGAACGGCATCGCGCTCAAAGCCATCGACAATCTCAAGAAGCTCTCGCCCGCGCCGCTCGGTATCAAGGACGACGCGAACTTCATCGAGCCGGCTAACTACGAAGACGATATCGCCAAACTCGCCGAGTGCGATCTCGTCATCGAAGCCATCGCCGAACGCATGGACTGGAAGCACGATCTCTACAAGAAGGTCTCGCCGCACATCGCGCCGCACGCCATCTTCGCAAGCAATACGTCCGGCCTCTCGATCACGGAACTGTCGAACGGCTTTTCGGATGAACTCAAGGCGCGCTTCTGCGGCGTGCATTTCTTCAATCCGCCGCGCTACATGCATCTGGTCGAACTCATCCCGACCGCAACCACGCAACCGCATATCCTCGATCAACTCGAAACGTTCCTGACGAGCGTGGTCGGCAAGGGCGTGGTGCGCGCGAAAGACACGCCGAACTTCATCGCGAATCGTGTCGGCGTGTTCTCGATTCTCGCCGTGATCGCCGAAGCGGAAAAGTTCGGTCTGCGCTTCGATCAGGTCGATGACCTCACGGGTTCGCGTCTCGGTCGCGCCAAGTCCGCCACCTTCCGCACCGCGGATGTCGTCGGTCTCGACACGATGGCGCATGTCATCAAGACGATGCAGGACAACCTGCCGGACGATCCCTTCCTGCCCATCTACGCCACGCCGCCCGTGCTCGCGAAACTGGTGGAAAACGGCGCACTCGGCCAGAAGACGGGCGCCGGTTTCTATCGCAAGGAAGGGCGCGCGATCAAGGTGCTCGATCCGAAGACCGCGCAATACGTCGATGGCGGCGCGAAGGCCGATGAACTCGTCGGCCGCATTCTGAAGCGTCCGCCCGCCGAGCGCTTCAAGCTGCTGCGCGAGACGGACAATCCGCAGGCACAGTTCCTCTGGGCCATTTTCCGTGACGTGTTCCACTACATCGCGGTGCATCTCGAATCGATCGCGGATAACGCGCGCGACGTCGATCTCGCCATTCGCTGGGGCTTCGGCTGGAATCAAGGGCCGTTCGAAAGCTGGCAAGCCGCGGGCTGGCAGCAGATCGCGAAGTGGGTGCAGGAAGATATCGATGCAGGCAAGGCGCTCTCGAAAGCGCCGCTGCCCGCGTGGGTGCTCGACGGTCCCGTCGCGGAAAAAGGCGGCGTGCATACGAGCGAAGGTTCGTGGTCGCCGCAGGAACGCCGCTTCGTGCCGCGCTCGAGCTTGTCCGTGTACGAGAAGCAAGTATTTCGCGCGCCGCTCGTCGGCGAGACCGGCGCCGATCCCAAGACCTTCGGCAAGACGCTCTTCGAAACCGAAAGCGTGCGCGCCTGGCTCGATGACGAGCAAAGCGATGTCGTCATCGTGTCGTTCAAGACGAAGCTGAACACCATTGGCCCGGGCGTGATCGACGGTCTCACGCAAGCCATCGAACTCGCCGAGAAAGCGTATCGCGGCGTGGTGATCTGGCAGCCGACTTCGCTTGCGCTCGGCGCGCCGGGCGGTCCGTTCTCGGCGGGGGCGAATCTCGAGGAAGCCATGCCCGCGTTCATGATGGGCGGCGCGAAGGGCATCGACCCGTTCGTGAAGAAGTTCCAGCAAGGCATGTTGCGCGTGAAGTACGCGAATGTGCCGGTCATCGCGGCCGTGTCGGGCATCGCGCTTGGCGGCGGTTGCGAGTTGCTGCTGCATTCGGCCAAGCGCGTGGCGCACGTCGAAAGCTATATCGGTCTCGTCGAAGTAGGCGTGGGTCTCGTGCCTGCGGGCGGTGGCCTGAAGGAAGCCGCGTTGCGCGCCGCCGATGCCGCGAACGCCGTCAACGCAACGACCGATCTGCTCAAGTTCCTGCAGAAGTCGTTCGAGAACGCCGCGATGGCGAAGGTTTCCACCTCCGCTTTCGATGCCCGCGCGATGGGTTATCTCAAGCCCACGGACACCATCGTCTTCAACGTGCACGAGTTGCTCGACATCGCGAAGAAGGAAGCGCGCGCGCTCGCCGATACCGGCTACCGCCCGCCCTTGCGCGTGAAACAGGTGCCGGTGGCGGGCCGCTCGGCGATTTCGACCATCAAGGCGTCGCTCGTCAACATGCGCGATGGCCGCTTCATCAGCGAGCACGACTATCTGATCGCGAGCCGCATAGCGGAAGCCATGTGCGGCGGCGATGTCGAAGCCGGCAGTCTCGTCGATGAAGAATGGCTGCTCGCGCTCGAACGCCGCGCGTTCGTCGAGTTGCTCGGCACGCAGAAAACGCAGGAACGGATCATGGGCATGCTGCAGACCGGCAAGCCGGTTCGCAACTGAACACGCGACCTATTGGAGCTGCAAATAATGAGCAAGCAATTGCAAGACGCATATATCGTCGCCGCGAGCCGCACGCCTATCGGCAAGGCGCCGCGCGGCGTGTTCAAGAACACGCGCCCGGATGAACTGCTGGTCCACGCCATCCGCTCGGCTGTGGCGCAAGCGCCCGGACTCGACACGAGCGTGATCGAAGACGCGATCGTCGGCTGCGCCATTCCCGAAGCCGAGCAAGGGCTGAACGTCGCGCGCATGGGCGCCTTGCTCGCGGGTCTGCCGAACACGGTCGGCGGCGTGACGGTGAACCGCTTCTGCGCATCGGGTCTGACGGCGCTCGCGATGGCCGCGGACCGCATCCGCGTGGGCGAATCCGACGCGATGATCGCAGGCGGCTGCGAGTCCATGAGCATGGTGCCGATGATGGGCAACAAGCCGTCGCTGTCGCCGCATATCTTCGATCGCAATGAGGACGTCGGCATTGCGTACGGCATGGGGCTGACCGCCGAGCGCGTGGCCGAGCGCTGGAAGGTGAGCCGCGAGGCGCAGGACGCGTTCGCGGCGGAGTCGCATCGGCGTGCGTTGGCGGCGCAAAAGGCGGGCGAATTCGCCGATGAAATCGCGGCTTACACGCTCAACGAACGCTTCCCCGATCTCGCTTCGGGCGAAGTGCGCGTGAATGCCCGCGAGATCGCGCTCGACGAAGGTCCGCGCGCCGATACGAGCGTCGAAGGTCTCGCGAAGCTGCGCGCGGTGTTCGCGAACAAGGGCTCGGTGACGGCGGGCAACAGTTCGCAGACTTCGGACGGCGCGGGCGCGTTGATCGTCGTGTCGGAGAAAGTGTTGAAGCAATTCAACCTCACGCCGCTCGCGCGCTTCGTGAGCTTTGCAGTGCGCGGCGTGCCGCCGGAGATCATGGGCATCGGGCCGAAGGAAGCGATTCCCGCTGCATTGAAGGCCGCCGGTCTCAAGCAGGATGACATCGACTGGATCGAACTCAACGAGGCATTCGCGGCGCAGTCGCTCGCGGTGATTCAGGACCTCGGGCTCGATCCTTCGAAGGTCAATCCGCTCGGCGGCGCGATTGCGCTCGGGCATCCGCTCGGCGCGACCGGCGCGATTCGCGCGGCGACCGTCGTACATGGCCTGCGCCGCCGCAATCTGAAGTACGGCATGGTGACGATGTGCGTCGGCACCGGAATGGGCGCTGCGGGCATCATCGAGCGGCTGTGATGACGTGGTCCGCCAGCGCGTCGAGCGTTGGCGGACCATACGACAGGAGACGGAAGATGGAGATTCTCATCGAACGCGCGGATGGCGTGCTCTGCATCGTGCTGAATCGCCCCGAGAAAAAGAACGCGATCACGGCTGCGATGTATCAGGAGATGGCGGACGGTCTTTACGAAGCCGAGAAAGATCCTTCCGTGCGCGCCGTGCTGATTCGCGGCAACGGCGGCGCCTTTAGCGCGGGCAACGACCTCGAAGACTTTCTCAACGATCCGCCCAAAGACCAGGACGCGCCCGTGTTTCAATTCCTGCGCCGCCTGAGCGCGATGCCGAAGCCGGTGGTTGCGGCGGTATCGGGTGTGGCGGTGGGTATTGGCACGACGATGCTTCTGCATTGCGATCTCGTCTACGCGGCCGAGGGCGCGAGGTTCTCGCTGCCGTTCGTGCAGCTCGGCTTGTGTCCGGAAGCGGCATCGAGTCTATTGTTGCCGCGTATCGCCGGATACCAGCGTGCGGCGGAAAAGCTGCTGCTCGGCGAAGCATTCGATGTCAAGGAAGCCACCGAAATGGGCTTTATCAACGGCGTGCTCGCTGCCACCGAACTCGATGCCTACGCTCTTGGCAAGGCGAGGAAGCTGGCCGCGTTGCCGGCGTCGTCGCTGCGCACGACCAAGTCCTTGCTGAAGGGCGCACAGGCGGCGGAAGTCACCGCGCGCATGGGCGAGGAAGCGGGGCACTTTGCGCGCATGCTCGCCGCGCCGGAAGCGCGTGAGGCGTTTCAGGCGTTCTTCGAGAAACGCAAACCGAACTTCAGCGCGTTCGAATAAAGCCTGCGCAAAACGCCTGAAGCGCGCTCAATCCGCGTCGTACTCGACGAAGCTGTTTTCGCGCGCGAAGCTGACGAGCCTCAGGCTCGCTTTCTTCGCGATGGCGATGGCAAGCGAAGTCGGCGCGGAGATAGTCGCGATCATCGGAACGCCGACGCGCGCCGACTTGCGCACGAGTTCGTAGCTTGCGCGGCTCGACAGAAACACGAAGCCTTGCGTCGTGTCCACACGCTGCAGCACGAGATGGCCGATGAGTTTGTCGAGCGCGTTATGGCGGCCGACATCCTCGAACGCGTGCAGCACCGCGCCTGTTTCGTCGCACCATGCAGCGGCGTGCAGGCCGCCGGTGAGCTTCGTCAGCCGCTGATGCGCGGGCAGATCGCGCGCGGCGCGTTCGATGGCATCGGGCGCGAGCTTCGCGAGAAAGCCGGTATCCGGCACGGCTTCGGGCTGCAAATCCAGCAAGTCGATACTCTCGATCCCGCACACGCCGCAACCCGTGCGGCCCGCCAATGCGCGCCGCTTGTCCTTCAGCGAAACGAACGCCTGCTGCACGACTTGCAAGTGCACTTCGGCATGAGGCAGCGCGTCTGCTTCATCACGGTAATAGACTTCGATGTCGTGAATGTCGCTGCCCCGCTCGACAATACCTTCCGTCAGCGAGAAGCCCACCGCGAAGGCTTCGAGATCGCGCGGCGTGCACATCATGACCGCGTGCGAAATGCCGTTGTAGACGAGCGCAACGGGCCATTCCTGGCCCACGTTATCTGTGACGATCGCGCTCTCGCCCTTGCGATGTCTGCGCACGTTGCGTTCGACATAGCCGGGTTGATCGTCGGTATCGAGTCGACTCACTTGCTGCTCCTTCTTTACCGCATGGCCGCCGCGTTCAAGTAAAGTGTGGGTATGACACTTGCTGCCATGTCATGCTGTCCGCGTTTTCAAAAGCGCGCGCCAGCGGTTCATTTGCAACGGTTCCAGCCAGATTCAGAGCCCTACAATAACTTAAGCGGGCGATGCGCGCCGCGCGCGCCCCTCAATCCAACGAGGCTAACGTCATGGGACTTTACGACGCCGCTCGTCTCTTCGGCTTCGAGGTTGAATCCTCGGACAACTTGCGTTTCATTCCGCTTGCCGTGCGCTTCAATCTGGATCGCTTTGGCATGCGTATCGCGCTCGAGGAATGGCAACAGCTTCCGTATGAAGATCGCGCGTTGCTTGCACGCTTTCCCGTGGAAGACGATGCGGAACTCGAAAAGAACTTCGATCTCGCGCTCGAGGAGATGCTGAAAACACATGCCAATGCCACGCCGGAACAAATCGAGCGCGACACCGATCCCGTCTGGGCACATGCCGATGCCGTGCCTGAATCCGTGATTCGTCAGAGCAGTCTAGCTGGTGTGAGCGCGCCAAGCTTGTCGCGCTGGGGCAAGCTCGATCGCTTCCAGCGTTACGCGCTAGCCAAGCTCTCGCGCAACGCAGACAAACTCAACCACGACTTCTTGCCGGCCATGCGCGAATTCGGCCTGACCGAATAGACGTCTGCGAAAAGGTCAATCGAGCGCGGGCAACACGCGCGGGCGACGGTCGCGATCCGTGGCGACATAGGTCAGTGTCGCCTCCGTCACCTTGACCACTTCTTCCGCGAGACTCATGCGCTGCGCATAGACCTCGACGGATATCGTCACCGACGTGTTGCCCGTCTTGACGATGTCCGCGTAGAAGCTCAGCAGATCGCCGACGAATACCGGATGCTTGAACAGAAACGAGTTCACGGCGACGGTCGCCACGCGTCCGTTCGCACGCCGGCTCGCGGGAATGGAACCCGCGATATCCACCTGCGCCATGATCCAGCCGCCGAAGACATCGCCGTGCACGTTGGCGTCGGCGGGCTGCGGAACGACACGCAGGGCGACCGGCTTTTGGGGAAGACTGGATTCTTGGGGCATGGAAAGGGTCCGGTGTTGCGTCGCAGCGGCCATGAGCGGGGCCTTGAACCTTCTGCGACAATGCATATGTATAGATGACTCGCGAGCAGCAAGCCAGCGAGTCTCGCGAATTGTACCGGGATAGCACGCGTAGATCGCGCTCCCGCAAGAACCCCCAAGCGTCTGAAACGCCGCCCCCGCGCAACGTGCCCGAAGGCGCCCGAAAAATACGACTCATGCGCCGCATCCCCACGAGAGAGACGGACGCGCCTGCCAAGGGCTCGCGCCGCGACTGGCAGACGATCCGCTCGCTGTTGCCTTACCTCGCCACGTACAAGATGCGCGTGGCGTTCGCGCTTGCGTGTCTCATCGGTGCGAAGGTGACGAACCTTGGCGTGCCTATCGTGATGAAGCATATCGTCGATAGCCTCTCGTCCGTGCAGCATCTCACCGCGCTTGGCCGCGCGCAGGACGCGCCGGGGCTCGTGCTGATTAGCGGAATCGGGTTGCTGGTCATCGCTTATGCGCTCGTGCGGCTGTCGACTTCGATCTTCACCGAACTGCGCGAACTGCTCTTTGCGAAGGTCACGGAGAGCGCGGTGCGCCAGCTTGCGCTCAAGGTGTTTCGGCATCTGCACGCGCTGTCGCTGCGCTTTCATCTGGAGCGGCAAACGGGCGGCATGTCGCGCGATATCGAACGCGGCACGCGCGGCATTCAGCAACTCGTGTCGTATTCGCTCTACAGCATTCTGCCGACGCTCGTCGAAGTGGGGCTCGTGCTCACCTTCTTCGCGACGAAGTACGAAGCGTATTACGCCATCGTCACGTTCATCGCGTTAGTGACGTATATCGTGTTCACTGTGAAGGTGACGGAATGGCGAACGCATTTTCGCCGCACGATGAACGATCTCGATTCGAAGGCGAACGCCCGCGCGATAGATTCCCTGCTCAACTACGAAACGGTGAAGTACTTCGGCAACGAAGAGTGGGAAGCGCGCCGCTACGACGAGAATTTGCAGCGCTATAGAACGGCGGCGATCCAGTCGCAGCGTTCCTTGTCGATGCTCAACTTCGGGCAGCAGACGATCATCGGCACGGGGCTCGTGTTCATTCTCTGGCGCGCGACAGAAGGCGTCATGGCCGGACGGCTCACGCTCGGCGACCTCGTGCTCATCAACACCTTCATGCTGCAGTTGTATATTCCGCTGAACTTTCTCGGCGTGGTGTACAGGGAATTGAAGCAGGCTTTGACCGATACCGACCGCATGTTCACGCTGCTCGGCGCGGGCCGCGAAGTGCCGGACGCGCCCGATGCGCGGCCGCTTGCGGTGAAGGGCGCGGCGGTGCGCTTCGAGAACGTGAATTTTGCCTACGAGGCGGCGCGGCCCATCCTGCATGGCATCGACTTCGCCATTCCCGCTGGCACGACGACGGCGGTGGTGGGTCATAGCGGCTCCGGTAAATCGACGCTGGGACGGCTGCTGTTTCGCTTCTACGATCTCGACCGCGCGGCGGGCGGCCGCATTCTGATCGATGGTCAGGACATTCGCGACGTGACGCAGGATTCGTTGCGCGCGGCAATTGGAATCGTGCCGCAAGACACCGTGCTTTTCAACGACTCGATCTACTACAACATTGCTTACGGAAAGCCCACTGCATCGCGCGATGAAGTGATCGCGGCGGCGCGCGCGGCGCATATCCACGACTTCATCGAAACGCTGCCCGCGGGTTACGACACGCCGGTCGGCGAACGCGGCCTCAAGTTGTCGGGCGGCGAGAAGCAGCGCGTGGCCATCGCGCGCACGCTTTTGAAAAATCCACCGATCCTCATCTTCGACGAAGCCACTTCCGCGCTCGATTCGAAGTCCGAGCGCGCGATTCAGCATGAACTCGATAACATCGCTCGCGAGCGGACCACGCTCATCATCGCGCACCGGCTTTCGACGGTGGTGCATGCGCAGCAGATCATCGTGATGGATCACGGGCGCATCGTGGAGCGCGGCACGCACGCGGAGCTGCTGCGTGCGGGTGGTCTCTTCGCGCAAATGTGGGCCCTTCAGCAGCAGCGCGGCAGCGATGATGTCGCCGCGATGGGGCAGCGGGATACGGCGGGGGTTTGATCGCCCTCGCCTCGGAATGCGCGCTACTCCATCGCATGCGCGCCGTTCATCGCCATGCCTTCGGCCCCGAGCGCCGCCGTCGATGACCAGCGCAGCCACTGCGCGCGCAGCACGAACAGCGCACCGAACGCGCACGTAGCGATCACGCCGAAAGTCGCGAAGCCCATTTGATAGCTGCCGGTGCTTTCCTTCGCAATGCCCATCACCACCGGCAGATAGAATCCGCCGATACCGCCCGCCGCGCCTACGATCCCCGACAGCAAGCCCGTCTTGCCCTTCCAGCGATGCGGCACGAGCTGAAACGTCGAGCCGTTGCCAAGCCCGAACGCAATATACAGGCAGATCAGCAATGCCAGACCGCCGGCGACAGGCGGCATCCAGATGGCGAAGGCAAAGTCGCCCACGGCGATCACGGCAAGCAGCACGAGCAGCGCACGCACACCGGTCACGCGATCCGCGACATAGCCGCCAAACGGCCGCACGATCGCGCCGAGGAACGCGAGCAGCGACATGAAAAGCCCGGCTTCGAGCTCGGGCATCTGATAGAGCGAAGTAAGCAGCAGCGTCACATACGACGACATGCCGACGAAGCCGCCGAACGTGATGCTGTAGATGAGCATGATGACCCACGTATCGCGCTCGCGCAGCACGGTGCGATACCGGCCCGGCAACACCGCGATGGCGATGATCGCGCCTATCACCGGCAGCAGCAACACGCCTGTGCGTCCTGCACCGAAGACGCCGCCGCTCACCGCCAGCACCAGCACGATGAGGCTCACGAGCGTCACCGCGAAACTCGACAGCGCGCGCCATGTGCTGCCGCTTTTCTCGCCGAGATCCGATGCCCACGCGTACAGCGCGATGGCGGTCAGCGCGAGCAACGGCAGCGCTGCGGCGGTGGCGAGCTGCCAGCCGAACGCATCGGCGAGATGCGGGAACAGGAAGCCGTCGAGCACCGCGCCGATGTTGCCCGCAGCCGCGAGACCCAGCACCAGCCCCTGGACCTTCGGCGGATAATTGCTGCCGGCCATCGGCAACGCGACGGCGAAGCTCGCGCCGCCCATGCCGAGGAATACGCCGAGCACGAGCAAGAGCGCATACGACGGCGCGCCGGGCAACAACGGCAGCACGATCGACGGAATCGACGAGAGCACCACGCCCATCAGCGCGACGCGACGGCCATCGGTCGATTGATAGAGGTTGCCGAGCGTCACGCGCAGAATCGCCGCCGCGAGCACCGGCACCGCGACGAGAAAGCCCTGCTGCGCCGCTGTCATCGCGATGTCCCGGCCGATGAACGGCGCGAGCGGTCCATACAGCACCCAGACGGTGAAGCCCGTATCGAAGTACAGGAAACAGGCGAGCAGCGAGCGCCAGTTGCCGCTCTTGAGCGATGCGATCAGATTGGACATTGCGAATTCCAGATGTAGGCGTGTGGCGAAGTGCTTCTGCCTGGTTGACCGATCAGCATGCAGCGCATAGGCGAGCAATCGGCTTGAGCGGGACCAGGAAAATTTGCAAGCACCATGCCAAAGAAATGTGTGCGCAATCGGCTGGCTGCGCGACGCCCTTATCGGCGAGGCTTGAGGGCATGTGCCGCTTACGCTTGCGAGCCGCTTGCCCGCCTTATGTCCACGCGACGAGGCGCGCGCTGCGGCACCGCGTTCGTGCGCGAGCCGCATGGGTATGGTGCGTCGCGCTTGCGTGAGGTTCATGGGGCGTGCAGGGCGCATCCCTATAAAATGCTTTCTTCGCCGCATAGCGCGCGCAAGGCGCTCATCCACGATGGAACTCAAATGGCTCGAAGACTTCGTCTCGCTCGCGGAGACGCGCAGCTTTAGCCGCTCGGCAGAACTTCGGCATATCACGCAGCCCGCGTTTTCGCGGCGCATCCAGGCGCTCGAAGCGTGGCTCGGCACCGAGCTCATCGACCGGTCGGTGTATCCGACGCGTCTGACGCAAGCCGGTCAGGTCTTCTACGAGCAAGCGCTCGCCATGCTTTCGCAGTTTCACGAAGCCCGCATGCTGCTGCGCGGTCAAGGCGGCGTGCCCGCGGCGACCATCGAGTTCGCGGTGCCGCACACGTTGTCGCTGACTTATTTCCCGCGCTGGCTCGAACACGTCGAAGCGCGGCTCGGGCGCATCCGCACACGCTTGCGCGCGCTCAACGTGCACGACGCGGTGCTGTCGCTCGTCGAAGGCGGCTGCGATCTCGTGATGGGCTATCACCATCCGAGTCATCCCGTCGCGCTCGATCCCGCGCGTTACGACATGCTCACGCTCGGTAGCGAACCGATCAGTCCATTCTCCGCGCCCAACAAGGGCGGACGCGCGCGCTACACGCTGCCTGCAAGCGCGGATGCGCCCGCGCCGTATCTGTCCTACACGCAGAACGCGTATCTCGGCCGCATGACGGAGGTGATCATTGCGACGGCGCCCACGCGCCTCTATCTCGACAAGGTCTACGAGACCGACATGGCCGAAGGCCTAAAGGCAATGGCGCTTGCCGGTCACGGTGTCGCGTTCCTGCCGCACAGCGCGGTCGAAGACGCAGTGGAAGAAGGCAAGCTGATCCGGCTCGACAGGGGAACACGCGGCACGAGCGCCGGTCAGTTCACGCTGACGATGGAGATCCGCCTCTACCGCGACAAACTGGCCGCTCAAGGGGAGGAACCGCGTCAGGCGTTGATCCGCGCGCTATGGGATGCAGTAGGCGAAGAAGTGCTCGATGCATCGGCGCAAAAGCCCGGTGGATAAGCGTTTGCAACGTTATGCAAGAAACGCATGATCGAATGAGCAAACGGCATTGGCATTGCGCACGCTGTTTTTCGACAATGGGCGCATTCCTTCACCGCTGGAGCATCAATTGTCCTCTTCGAAGCACTCGCTGCAAGCGCCGGACGCCAAACACGCGATCCCGTCGTACCTCCATGCCGACGATCTCGGCCCCTGGGGCAACTACTTGCAGCAGGTCGATCGCGTCGCACCGTATCTCGGTTCTCTCTCCCGTTGGCTTGAAACCCTCAAGCGCCCGAAGCGCATTCTCATAGTCGATTGCCCGATCGAACTCGACAACGGCACCGTCGCGCATTTCGAAGGCTATCGCGTGCAGCACAACACGTCGCGCGGTCCCGGCAAGGGCGGCGTGCGTTATCACCAGGACGTGACGCTTTCCGAAGTGATGGCTTTGTCCGCGTGGATGTCGGTAAAGAACGCGGCAGTGAACGTGCCGTACGGCGGCGCGAAAGGCGGTATTCGCGTCGATCCGCGCTTGCTCTCGCGTGGCGAGCTCGAACGCCTGACGCGCCGGTACACGAGCGAGATCGGCATCATCATCGGGCCGAACACGGACATTCCCGCGCCGGACGTGAACACGAACGAGCAGATCATGGCTTGGATGATGGACACGTACTCCATGAACCAGGGGCAAACGGCTACGGGCGTCGTGACCGGCAAGCCGATCGCGCTTGGCGGCTCGCTCGGCCGCAAGGAAGCGACAGGGCGCGGCGTGTTCGTCGTCGGCTCGGAAGCGGCGCGTCGCATGGGGCTCGAGATCGAAGGCGCGCGTATCGCGGTGCAGGGTTTCGGCAACGTCGGCGGAATCGCGGCGCGGCTGTTCCAGGAAGCGGGCGCGCGGGTCATCGCGGTGCAGGATCACACGGGCACGCTGTACAACTCGAAGGGTATCGACACGCTCGCGCTCGCCGAGCACGTCGCGCAGAACGGCGGCGTTGGCGGCTTTGCTGGCGCCGATCCGGTATCGGCGGACGAGTTCTGGACCATCGAGACCGACATCCTCATTCCGGCCGCGCTGGAAGGCCAGATTACCGAGAAGAACGCGCCGAAGATCAGAACGAAGATCGTCGTGGAAGGCGCGAACGGCCCGACCACGACGGCCGCCGACGACATCCTCCACGACAAGGGCGTGCTCGTGATCCCCGACGTGGTGGCGAATGCGGGCGGTGTGACGGTGTCGTATTTCGAATGGGTGCAGGACTTCTCCAGCTTCTTCTGGACCGAGGACGAGATCAACCAGCGGCTCGAACGTGTCATGCGTGAAGCGTTTGCGGCGGTTTGGCAAGTGGCGAGCGAGCATAAGGTTTCGGTGCGCACGGCGGCCTTCATCGTGGCCTGTACGCGCATTCTCATGGCGCGTGAAATGCGCGGCCTGTATCCCTGATCGCATGGCCACGCGCTCGTGTCGGATGTGGCATGAGGCAAGCGGCTCGCATGACGCGTGCCGCATGAACGATCGATGAAATTTGCGGGCGACGCTCCTTCGGGACGTCGCCCGCATTTGCATGAGGATTGCTATAACATCGCGGTTTTCTGTCGCGACGCGGCTCGACTGAAGTAAGTGCTCAAGCGCCAATGCCGGTGACCTTTCCGCCGACATCCCGAAAATAAGACAGAGTGGGTTAACAATCATTCTTTCAGAATAATTACCCTGCTAAACTTGCCCCGATTTTTGCCACAGGAGATCGAACACATGAAGATTAAAAAAGCTGCGCTGCTCATCGCCGCGCTCGGATTCATCGCGGCTAGCGCTCACGCGCAAGACGCCGGGACGCTCAAGAAAATCAAGGACACGGGTGTGATCTCGCTGGGGCATCGCGAGTCGTCCATTCCTTTCTCGTACTACGACGACAAGCAGAACGTCGTCGGCTATTCGCATGAGTTCGCGCTGCAGGTCGTGGAAGCGGTCAAGCAGAAGCTCAACATGCCGAATCTGAAGGTGAAGCTCACGCCGGTCACGTCGCAAAACCGTATTCCGCTCGTGCAGAACGGCACGGTGGACCTCGAGTGCGGCTCGACCACGAACAACGCGGAACGTCAGCAGCAAGTGGCCTTCTCGAACACGATTTTCGTGATCGGCACGCGCCTCATGACCAAGAAGGATTCCGGCGTGAAGGACTGGGCGGACCTGAAGGGCAAGACGGTCGTGACGACCGCCGGCACGACTTCCGAGCGCCTGCTTCGCAAGATGAATCAGGACAAGAGCATGGGCATGAACATCATCAGCGCGAAGGATCACGGCGAGTCGTTCCTCACGCTGTCGACCGGCCGCGCCGTCGCGTTCATGATGGACGATGCGCTGCTCGCGGGCGAACGCGCCAAGTCCAACACGCCGAACGATTTCGTGATCGTCGGCGCGCCCCAATCGCATGAAGCGTACGGCTGCATGATGCGCAAGAACGACCCCGAGTTCAAGAAGGTCGTGGACGACGCCATCGCCAAGGTGGAAACCTCGGGCGACGCCGACAAGATCTACAAGAAGTGGTTCGAAAGCCCGATTCCGCCGAAGGGCCTCAACCTCAACTTCCCGGAAAGCGACGACATCAAGGCTCTCTTCAAGAGCCCGAATGACAAAGTAATCGACTAACCGGTTCGACTATCGAGCGAACGAGACGGAAGGAGCTTGCTTCTTCCGTTTCTTTTTGGAGTGAGGTCCATGTCTTACCACTGGAACTGGGGCATTCTGCTGAGTCCGGTTTCGACCGGCGAGCCCACCACGTATCTCGGCTGGCTGATTTCCGGCTTCTGGGTGACGATTACCGTGTCGCTCGCGGCTTGGGTGATCGCGCTTGTGGTCGGCTCGTTGTTCGGCATCTTGCGTACGGTCCCGAATCGCTTCCTGGCGGCCATCGGCACTGTCTATGTCGCGATCTTCCGTAATATTCCATTGATCGTGCAGTTCTTCGTCTGGTATCTGGTGATACCCGAGTTGCTGCCGCCTTCCATCGGCAACTGGTTCAAGCAACTGCCGCCATCGGCGCAGTTCTTTTCCTCGTCGATCATCTGTCTCGGACTCTTCACCGGCGCGCGCGTGTGCGAACAGGTGCGCTCGGGCATCAGCGCGCTGCCGCCTGGTCAACGCAACGCGGGTCTCGCAATGGGCTTCACGCAATGGCAGACGTATCGCTATGTGTTGATGCCGGTCGCTTATCGCATCATCGTGCCGCCGCTCACGTCGGAATTCCTCAACGTGTTCAAGAATTCGGCGGTCGCGTCGACCATCGGTCTGCTCGACCTTTCGGCGCAGGCGCGGCAACTCGTCGACTACACGGCGCAGACGTATGAGTCGTTCATCGCGGTGACGCTCGCTTACATGCTCATCAACCTCGTCGTGATGAACCTGATGCGCTGGGTCGAAGCGAAAACCCGGTTGCCTGGCTACATCGGAGGCAAGTAATGCATCAATTCAACTGGAGCGGCATTGTGGGCGCGTGGCCCACGCTGTGGACGGGCGCCATCATCACGCTGCAGATCACGGTGCTCGCCATCGTGATCGGCATTGTCTGGGGCACGGTGCTCGCGCTGTTTCGTCTGTCGGGCGTGAAGCCCTTGCAGTGGTTCGCGAGCGCTTACGTCACGGTGTTCCGCTCGATTCCGCTCGTGATGGTGTTGCTGTGGTTCTTCCTGATCGTGCCGCAGTTGCTGCAGAATGTGCTCGGCTTATCCGCCGATATCGACATTCGCCTCGCTTCCGCGATGGTCGCGTTCTCGCTCTTCGAAGCTGCGTACTATTCGGAGATCATTCGCGCGGGCATTCAGGCGGTGGCGCGCGGTCAGGTGAACGCGGCGTTCGCACTCGGCATGACCTACGGCCAGGCGATGAAACTCGTCGTGCTGCCGCAGGCTTTCCGCGCAATGGTGCCGCTGTTGCTCACGCAGGCGATCGTCCTGTTCCAGGATACGTCGCTCGTCTACGTGATCAGTCTCGCGGACTTCTTCCGCACGGCGACGAACATCGGCGACCGCGACGGCACGACCGTCGAGATGGTGCTGTTCGCCGGCGCGTGCTATTTCGTGGTTTGCGTGTTGGCATCGGCACTCGTAAAAAGTCTTCAGAAAAAGGTCGCAAGATGATCTCTATCAAGAATGTTTCCAAGTGGTATGGGCAGTTCCAGGTGCTGACGGACTGCACGACCGAAGTGAAGAAAGGCGAGGTCGTCGTGGTGTGCGGCCCGTCGGGTTCGGGGAAGTCGACGCTCATCAAGACCGTGAACGGTCTCGAACCGTTTCAGAAGGGCGAGATCACCATCAACGGTCAATCGCTCACGGACAAGAAGACCAATCTCTCGAAGCTGCGTTCGAAGGTCGGCATGGTGTTCCAGCATTTCGAGCTGTTTCCGCATCTGTCGATCGTGCAGAACCTGACGCTCGCGCAGATCAAGGTGCTGGGCCGTTCGAGCGACGAAGCGACGACGAAGGGTCTCAAACTGCTCGATCGCGTGGGCCTGCGCGCGCACGCGGACAAGTTTCCGGGCCAGTTGTCGGGCGGTCAGCAGCAACGCGTGGCGATTGCCCGCGCGCTGTCGATGGACCCGATTGCCATGCTCTTCGACGAACCGACCTCCGCGCTCGATCCCGAGATGATCAACGAAGTGCTCGACGTGATGGTCGAACTCGCGCAGGAAGGCATGACCATGATGTGCGTGACGCACGAAATGGGCTTCGCGAAGAAGGTCGCGCATCGCGTGATCTTCATGGACAAGGGATTGATCGTCGAGGACGACCAGAAGGAAGCGTTCTTTGCGAATCCGAAGTCGGATCGCGCGAAGGACTTTCTGGCGAAAATCCTGCATTGACGCGTTTTAGCGGCGTCATGCAAAACGGCCTTCCGTGAGGAAGGCCGTTTATATTCAGCGTTCGATTCGTTTTATTCGATCCCGAGTTCGGTTTCCACCGACGCCGTCGACTGAATTTCCTCGATCTTCAGCGCCGATCCCACGCACGCTTTGGCAAGCGGCTCGGCGGCCTTCTTCGCGACTTCATCCGGCACCGGAATGTTCACCGTGCGCGAGAGCGCGCCTTTCTGGAACATGGCGAGATCGCCGGGCGCAAAACGCGTCCAGACTTCGTTATCGGTGAGCGGCGAGGTGGCGATGACCGCCACGCGATCTTCCGGCGTCGTGTACTTGGCGAAGTCGATCGACATGTCCGCGTCGATCAAATGCGCGGTCGAAAACGGCCAACTGCGAACCAGATAGTACAAATGCGTCGAGCAGTGCGAGAAGAGCGCCTGGCCGTTGGACATCAGGAAATTGAACACGCCGTGCTTCGTGATCTCGCCTGTGAGCGAGGCGAGCGCGTCGAA
Organism: Caballeronia sp. LP006; assembly: GCF_031450995.1. NCBI lineage: Bacteria > Pseudomonadati > Pseudomonadota > Betaproteobacteria > Burkholderiales > Burkholderiaceae > Caballeronia > Caballeronia sp. LP006. The sequence goes on from NZ_JARTVW010000005.1 coordinate 784,240, forward strand.
CAATTCTTCCAGCGGCGGTTGCGAGCGCGGAAACGCCTTGCGCAAACCTTCCAGCAGCGTGCAAAAGGCAAGCTCGCTGTCTGTGTTGCCGACGGGTTGATACAGGCCGTTCAGTTCGGGCGCGTAGTCTTTGAGATCGCCGTTGTGCGCGAAGATCCAGTGCCGTCCCCACAACTCACGCAGGAACGGATGGCAGTTTTCCAGCAGGATATGCCCTTGCGTCGCCTTGCGAATATGCGCGATGGTGTTCTTCGATTTGATCGGATAGCGCTTCACCATCTCCGCGAGCGGCGACTTGGCGGACGATTCATGGTCAATGAAAAGCCGGCACGCCTTGTCCTCGAAGAACGCGATACCCCAGCCGTCCGCGTGGTGATCCGTGACCCCGCCACGCGCGGCGAACCCGGTGAACGAGAACGTCACATCGGTCGGTTCGGCGCAGTTCATTCCGAGAAGTTGGCACATGTTGCTGAAAGCGAGAGCCGGTAAGGGCATTGAGCCCGTTGTTACAATACGTCCGACAAGCATATCACCGGGGCAGTCATCCAAAATTCGAACGGCGTCGGGCAAAACGCGGCGTTGTCAATTTTCCACGGATGTTTTTGCCAGGTCTTTAGATCTCCCGACTCCAACGTTTCCGCCGCCATCACGCCATGTCCAATTCCGCCTCGCCCGATTCGCTCACGACACTCACGATTGCGCGTCCCGACGACTGGCATCTGCACGTGCGCGACGGCGCGATGCTCGCCGCCGTCCTGCCGCATACGGCGCGCCAGTTCGGTCGCGCGATCATCATGCCGAACCTGAAGCCGCCCGTGACGACTACGGAAATGGCCGCGGCTTATCGCGAGCGCATTCTGGCCGCGCTGCCGAAAGACGGCGCCGCCGCGCGTTTCGAGCCGCTGATGACGCTCTATCTCACCGACAACACGCCGCCTGACGAGATCCGCCGGGCGCGCGAAAGCGGTTTCGTGCACGGTGTGAAGCTCTATCCGGCGGGCGCGACGACCAATTCGGACGCGGGCGTGACGAGCCTCGGCAAATGCGCGAAGACGCTCGAAGTCATGCAGGAAACGGGCATGCCGCTGCTCATCCACGGCGAAGTGACCGATGGCGATATCGATATCTTCGATCGCGAGAAGGTGTTCATCGACCGCGTGCTGTTGCCGCTGCGCCGCGATTTCCCCGCGCTCAAGGTGGTGTTCGAGCACATTACGACGAAGGACGCCGCCGATTACGTGCGCGACGCCGAAGGTCCCGATGGCACGATCGGCGCGACCATCACCGCGCATCACCTGCTGTTCAACCGTAATGCCATTCTCGTGGGCGGCATCCGGCCGCATTACTACTGCCTGCCGGTGTTGAAGCGCGAGACGCATCGCGTGGCGCTGGTCGAGGCGGCGACTTCCGGCAACGCGCGCTTTTTCCTCGGCACGGACAGCGCGCCGCATCCGAAAGGCTTGAAAGAGCACGCGTGCGGTTGCGCGGGCTGCTATACGGCGCTCCACGCGCTCGAACTCTATACGGAAGCCTTCGATAAAGCCGGCGCGCTCGACAAACTGGAAGGTTTCGCGAGCTTTCATGGCGCGGATTTCTACGGCCTGCCGCGCAGCGCGGAGAAAGTGACGCTCGAGCGCGCATCGTGGACGCTGCCCGCCGAATTTTCCGTCGGCGACGAAGAGGTCGTGCCGCTGCGTGGCGGGGAATCGATCGGATGGCGCTTCGTGGAGGCAAGTTGAGTGAGCGGCGCGTCGGGGGCGGCTGAAGACGGCGTTGGCCGTTTCGCGGCAATCGACTGGACGCGCCCGTGGTTACCATCGATCGAAACGCGCGGCAGGCGCTGGCAAGCCGCCGCGCTCGATAGCCCGGCGCGCTATTTGTCCGTCATGAACGACGACGCCCGAGCCGCCGCGCATGTCACGGGGCGCGCTCGGCCGCTCGCGTTTATCGCGCAGGAAGCCTTGCCGGACGGGGCGTCGTATGAAGGGCATATCGCCGAAACGGGATGCGTGCCCACGCGCCATAACCTCCACGATTTTTTCAACGGCTTGATGTGGTTTGCGTATCCGCGCGTCAAGGCGGCGCTCAATGCGCGACAGGCCGAGCAGATCGAGACGCGCGGTATCGGTCCGACGCGCGGCGGCGTGCGCGACGCGCTTACGCTTTTCGACGAAAACGCGGTGTTTTTCGCGTACTCGGACGCAATGCTCGCCGATGCCTTGCGCCGCTTCGACTGGCGTGCGCTCTTCATCGAGGGCCGTGCGGCGTGGGGTAAGCGCTGTGAGGCGCGCATTTTCGGACACGCGCTGCTGGAGAAACTCGTTGCGCCGTACAAGGCGTGCACAGGGCACGCGTGGCTCGTGCCGGTGCCCGCTGACTACTTCTCTCTTGACGATACCGCCCGCCGCGCCTTGCTCGATGAACGCGTAACGGCAAGCCTGAATGCCGGGACGATCGAAAGCCGCGCCTTCTCGCCGATACCTGTGCTTGGCGTGCCGGGCTGGTGGCAAGCAAACGAATCCCCCGAGTTTTACGACGATACGACAGTGTTTCGTCCAGGCCGACGCAGCGCGTGAGACGTCGCGGCCAACGCAGCGCGCACGATTCGCAGGCAAAAAACTATTCCTCGAGATGCGGTAGACACCCGATGCTAGAATCGACCCCGCAAAGCAGGCCAGGCAGTCGCGGCTTCGACGTTTCGTGCGTCGAGGGCGAGGAAAGTCCGGACTCCACAGGGCAGGGTGATGGCTAACGGCCATCCGTGGCAACACGCGGAACAGGGCAACAGAAAGCAAACCGCCGATGGCTCCTGGCGCAAGTCGGGAGATCAGGTAAGGGTGAAACGGTGCGGTAAGAGCGCACCGCGGCCATCGTGAGACTGGCCGGCACGGTAACCTCCACCCGGAGCAATTCCAAATAGGCAGGCGCGCATCTTCGAGATGCAGGACGGTGCCCCCGTTCGTCTGCGGGTAGGAAGCTTGAGCGCGTCAGCAATGGCGCGTCTAGAGGAATGACTGCCACGCGCGATCGCTTTCGGGCGTATTGCGTGCACAGAATCCGGCTTATCGGCCCGCTTTGTCGTATTCCAAAAGAAAGAGCCGGCGTCACGCGCGTGACGCCGGCTCTTTTTTGCTTGCGCGCTCGCTCAGACTTCGACGATATCGAACGAATGCGTCAGTTCCGCGGTCTTCGCCAGCATGATCGACGCTGAGCAATACTTGTCATGCGACAGGTTGATCGCGCGCTCGACGGTCGCCGGGTTCAGATTCTTGCCCGTGACCGTAAAGTGAAAGTGAATCTTCGTGAAGACCTTGGGATCTTCGCTCGCGCGATCGGCCTTGAGCGTGACGGAGCAGCCTTGAATCTCCTGGCGGCTCTTTTTCAGGATCATCACCACGTCGTAGGCGGTGCAGCCGCCGGTGCCAAGCAGCACCATTTCCATCGGACGCGGCGCGAGATTGCGTCCGCCGCCTTCGGGCGCTCCGTCCATCGTGACGATATGACCGCTGCCCGTTTCGGCCGCGAACGCCATGCCGTCCGGTCCCATCCAGCTTACTTTGCTTTCCATGCTCAGGCTCCAGCGTTCTACGTTTACAGGGTTTTCATTGTAGCGGCTCGCGGTCGTCGGGATGGCTGCGCATGCGCGCATCTACCGGTTGACGAGCAAACCTTTACGTGAGGGTATTGCCGCCGGATAACAGATTCGCGAAGTGGAGGAAGGACTCTAGCGGGTTAAATCGCTCTGGAAGACCGCTGAATCCGTTCTATCGCGATGTTTTATAAGGGGAAGTCGCGCGCACTGCACCTTTACGGAAATTCCACATTATGAACTCATCTTTCACGATGCAAATCTTCTTGCCTCCCCGCATGACCGTGCCTATACTCGTCTCATTGATTGTCGCAGTTAGACACATCTACCGCGTCTCCTCCACCTCCTCCTTTGGTGGATTAAGCCCGAGCCCTCAGCGCTCGGGCTTTTTTTTCGCCCACAGCGCCCTTGTGGCGGGCCCAAAAGCGTCATTCTTTTGACCTCCGCGACTATTTCCCTTTATAATTCAAAGTTCTCTTCGTTCCACGCCCGCGAAGAGAAGTCAGGGAGAGCCTGCAGCGCGTCCTGAACGCGAGTTCTTGAACGCTCATATAAGCAGGACCGAACAAAGGTAAAGGCTGAAAACAGCCAAGGGCAGATTTAAATTTTTGGATCGATCATGAAGACGTTTTCCGCAAAAGCCCATGAGGTGACGCGTGAATGGTACGTGATTGACGCGACGGATAAGGTTCTCGGCCGTGTCGCCAGCGAAGTGGCACGCCGTCTTCGCGGCAAGCACAAGCCTGAATTCACCCCGCACGTCGACACTGGTGATTTCATCATCATCATCAACGCCGGCAAGCTGAAGGTCACGGGCAATAAAGCTACGGACAAGAAGTACTATCGTCACTCGGGCTACCCGGGCGGCATCTATGAAACGACGTTTGGCAAAATGCAAGAGCGTTTCCCGGGCCGCGCGCTCGAGAAGGCCGTGAAGGGCATGCTGCCGAAGGGTCCGCTCGGCTACGCAATGATCAAGAAGCTGAAGGTCTACGCCGAAGCAACGCATCCGCATACGGCTCAACAGCCTAAAGCGCTCGAGATCTAAGGGGAGCCCACATGATCGGTAACTGGAACTACGGTACGGGCCGCCGCAAGAGCGCCGTCGCTCGCGTCTTCATTAAGTCGGGCAAGGGCGATATCGTCGTCAATGGCAAGCCCATCGCCGACTACTTCTCGCGCGAAACCTCGCTGATGATCGTGCGTCAGCCGCTGGAACTCACGAATCACGCAAGCACGTTCGACATCAAGGTCAACGTGTCGGGCGGCGGTGAAACGGGTCAGGCAGGCGCGGTTCGCCACGGCATCACCCGCGCGCTGATGGACTACGACGCAACGCTCAAGTCGCAACTGTCGAACGCTGGCTTCGTCACCCGCGACGCGCGTGAAGTGGAACGTAAGAAGGTCGGTTTCCACAAGGCACGCCGCCGGAAGCAGTTCTCGAAGCGTTAAGCGCTTTGGCGCTTCGCCTCCGTCTTACTGGACGCGAAGTTGCCCGAAAAAGCCGCCCGCACCGCACGTGCCGGCGGCTTTTTTTGTTCTGACGCGCGCTGCGCCAAATTGTGTCGAATTTGCTTTAGCCCATTGATTTCATGGACATCGAGCACGATGTTAGGAAGAGCCCTACAATAGCGGTTAGAAGCTTAATTGGAGAATTCGAATGAGCACTGTGAGCGACACCCCCACGACCGAGATGCCTTTGCCCTTCGTCTTCACCGACGCGGCCGCGGACAAGGTCAAGCAATTGATCGATGAAGAAGGCAATCCGGAACTGAAACTGCGCGTGTTCGTGCAGGGCGGCGGATGCTCGGGCTTCCAGTATGGTTTTACGTTCGACGAAGCCGTCAACGAAGACGATACCGTAATGGACAAGGCGGGCGTGCAATTGCTCGTCGATTCGATGAGCTATCAATATCTCGTCGGCGCGGAGATCGACTATAAGGACGACCTCAACGGCGCGCAGTTCGTGATCAAGAATCCGAACGCCACGACCACTTGCGGTTGCGGATCGTCGTTCTCGGTCTGAGTTCGGTTTAGCGGTCGAATGAAAAACGGAGCCTTCGGGCTCCGTTTTCGTTTCAGGCTTTAGTGGGCTCAGTGCGGATAGATTGCGCCGAGTACGCGTTCGCCCGCTGCGCCCGTCACGGCTGCCAGATTGCCGGGCTTGCGCGCGACGCAGCGCATTGCGAGCCACGCGAAGGCAAAAGCCTCGACCTGTTGCGGCGGCACGCCGAGCGCGTCGGTCGTCATGACGGGAACGCCCGCCACGCCGCTTTCTTCCAGCGCCTGTTGAAGCATCCTGAGCAGCACCGGATTACGCGCGCCGCCGCCGCAAACGTAGACCGCGCGGGCGTCGGATGCGTGACGCTCGATCTCGCGCGCCACCGAAGTCGCCGTCAGCGCGGCGAGCGTGGCTTGTACATCGGCGGGAGCGAGGCCCGTGAACGCCGCGAGTTTGGCGTCGAGCCATGCGGGATTGAACAAGTCGCGCCCGGTACTCTTGGGCGGTGCTTCCTGAAAGAACGGTTCGTCGAGAAACGCGTTCAAGAGAGCCTGATCGACTTGACCCGATGCCGCGAATTGTCCGCCATCGTCATAGGGTCTTTGCAAATGACGAAGCGCCCATTCGTCGAGCAGCGCATTTGCCGGGCCGCAGTCGAAGCCGCGTACCGCGCCGCTCGACGAGAGAATCGTGATGTTGCTGATACCGCCGAGATTGCAGACCACGTGCGTTTCGTTTTTCGCGCCGAAGAGTGTCGCGTGAAACGCCGGCACGAGCGGCGCGCCCTGGCCGCCGGCGGCGACATCGCGGCTGCGGAAATCTGCTATCACGTCGATGTTCGTCATTTCCGCCAGCAACGCGGGATTGTTGATCTGGCGCGTGTAACCCTTTTCCGGCCGATGCCGCACCGTCTGGCCATGCACGCCGATTGCGCGCACCTTTGTGGACGAATAGCCGCTCATGCTCTGCAACTCGTGGCAGCAAACGGCGTAGCGCGTGGCGAGCGCGTTGGCGGCGAGCGCCTCGCGTTCAAGCTCGTTGGCGCCGGGCGCTTGCAGTTCGAAAAGCGCGTCGCGCAGACCCTTCGAGAACGAGACGTGAGCCTCGCCAAGAACAACGGGCGTCTTGCCGGTCGCGAACTGCACCGCGACGCCATCGACGCCATCCATGCTCGTGCCGGACATCAAACCGAAGTACACGCCGTCCGCCGCGCCGCTTTCGATTACCTCGGTCTTTTTACCCACGCTGCTCTCCTTCGATTCGCTCGAGTCCGCTAAGCCGCGATTATCCGCGTAACTGGCCGAATCGTTAAGCGGCGTCAAAAGCCTCGCTCTGCAATTCGGGCGCGATTGCTGGCCGAAAGGGCGCGAAAGGGCACGTCATCGCGTAAAATCGTCGGCTCGAACCTGCAATTGCACTCATTTTCGCGAATGTCGCCGCGTTGTTCGGACGGCTTCGTCATCGGCGTTAGTGCCGCCCGCGACCGCTCATTTTGACCTCACAAGCCGCAAAGCATGACCACTGAATCCAACGCACCTGCCGCGCAAGCCTTTCCGATTACCGACGAAGTGCGCAACGCGCTCGCCATCGCCAAGCGCGGTTGCGACGAACTGCTGATCGAAGACGAATTCGCGCAGAAGCTCGCCAAAAGCGCGGCCACGGGCAAGCCGCTGCGCATCAAGCTCGGCCTCGATCCGACGGCGCCGGACATTCATATCGGCCATACGGTCGTGCTGAACAAGATGCGCCAGTTGCAGGACCTCGGGCATCAGGTCATTTTTCTGATCGGTGATTTCACTTCGCTGATCGGCGATCCCTCCGGCCGCAACGCCACCCGCCCGCCGCTCACACGCGAGCAGATCGAAAACAACGCAAAGACGTATTTCGAACAGGCCGCGCTCGTGCTCGACCGCGAGAAGACCGAGATTCGCTACAACAGCGAATGGTCGATGCCGCTCGGCGCCGACGGCATGATCAAGCTGGCATCGCGCTACACGGTCGCGCGAATTCTGGAACGCGAGGATTTCACCAAGCGCTTTCAGGGCGGCGTGCCCATTTCCATCCACGAGTTGCTTTACCCGCTGATGCAAGGCTACGACTCCGTCGCGCTGAACGCGGACCTCGAACTCGGCGGCACGGACCAAAAATTCAATCTGCTTGTCGGCCGCGAATTGCAAAAGCAATACGGTCAAGAGCAGCAATGTATTTTGACGATGCCGCTGCTCGAAGGTCTCGATGGCGTCGAGAAGATGTCGAAGTCGAAGCACAATTACGTTGGCATCAGCGAGAAGCCAACGGAGATGTTCGGCAAGCTGATGAGCATCTCCGACGTGCTCATGTGGCGATATTTCGAACTGCTGTCTTTCCGCAGCATCGAGGAAATCGCGGGCTTCAAGAAGGAAGCGGAAGGCGGCCGCAATCCGCGCGACTTCAAGGTGTTGCTGGCGCAGGAGATCGTCACGCGCTTTCATTCCGCGCCAGATGCCGAGCGCGCGCTCGAAGACTTCAATCATCGCGCGAAGGGCGGCGTGCCGGACGATATCCCGAGCGTCACGCTCGCGGGTGCGCCGCTCGCGATCGGTCAGTTGCTCAAGCAGGCGGGACTCGCGCCATCGACGAGCGAAGCGCTGCGTAACATCGAGCAGAACGGCGTGAAGATCGATGGCGTGACCATCACCGACAAAGGCTTGAAGGTCGAGGCGGGCGAGTTCGTCGTGCAAGTCGGCAAGCGCCGTTTTGCGCGGATCACGTTGACCGCATGATTGCGCTCATCCAGCGCGTGGCGCGCGCCGACGTGCGCGTGGGCGAGCGTGTCACGGGCGCCATCGGCGCAGGCTTGCTCGCGCTGGTCTGCGCCGAGCGCGGCGACAACGAAGCAACCGCCGACAAGCTGCTGGCGAAGATGCTTGCGTATCGAGTCTTCAGCGACGCTGCCGGCAAGATGAATCTTTCCGTGCAGAACATTGATGGCGCGGGGCGCGCGGGCGGCGTCTTGCTGGTGTCGCAATTCACGCTTGCCGCCGATACGTCGAGCGGCTTGCGTCCGAGCTTCACGCCCGCCGCGCCGCCCGACGAAGGCAAGCGCCTCTTCGACCACTTCGTGCGCGAGGCGCGCAAGAAGCATCCGGTGGTCGAGACCGGCGAATTTGGTGCGGACATGCAGGTATCGCTCGTGAACGACGGGCCGGTCACATTCTGGCTGCAAGTGCGGCCGCAACCGGAAACGCCATGACCACTCAGGTCCTTTTCATTCGCCACGGCGAAACCGACTGGAATCGCATCAAGCGCATACAAGGGCATATCGACATTCCGCTCTCCGAGCACGGGCGTCTGCAGGCCGAGCAACTGGGCCGGCGCTTGGCGCGTGAGGGCGGGCTCGATGCGGTCTATTCGAGTGACCTGCAACGCGCGCAGCAAACGGCGCGTCCTTTCGCGGATGCGCTCGGGCTCGAACTGTGTCTTTCGAAGGGACTGCGCGAGCGCTTGTACGGCGCGTTTCAAGGTCACGACAGCGACGAGATCAGCGAGAAGTTTCCTGCGGAGTTCGTCGAATGGCAAACGCGGGACCCGGGTTTTACGCCGCCGGGTGGCGAATCACAGCGGGTGTTTTATCACCGTGTCGTGCATGCAATGGAGCCTATCCTAGCCGCGCATCCGGGCGGGCGCATTGCGTGCGTGGCGCATGGCGGCGTGCTGGACTGCATCTATCGGTTTGCTAAGCAGCTGTCGTTGCAGGACGCTCGCGACTGGCCGTTGTTGAATTGCAGCGTCAATGTCGTGGATTACGACGGGGATGCGGCGAGGGTGGTTTCGTGGGGCGACGTTTCGCATCTGGCGACGGATACGGACGACGATGGGTTGCGAAAGCAAGCCTAACCCTCACCCCTTCGCATCCCAAAGCTCCCGAATCGGCCCTGCATCGGGCGCAGCCAGCCCGAAGTGCCGATAAGTCAGTAACGTCGCCACGCGCCCGCGCGGCGTGCGTTGCAAATACCCTTGCTGAATCAGATACGGCTCCAGCACGTCTTCGATGGTATCGCGCTCTTCGCCGATAGCCGCCGCGAGATTGTCCACGCCCACCGGGCCGCCATCGAACTTCTGCAGGATGGCTTCGAGCAGCTTGCGGTCCATCAGGTCGAAGCCGACGGGATCGACATCGAGCATCTTCAGCGCGGCATCCGCGACTTCGGCGGTAATGTTGCCGTCCGCTTTCACCTCGGCGAAATCGCGCACGCGGCGCAGCAGCCGGTTCGCGATACGCGGCGTGCCACGCGAACGCCGCGCAATCTCGAGCGCGCCCTCGGGCACGATCTCCGCCTTCAGCAACGAAGCCGAACGCGACACGATACGCGCCAGTTCGCTCGCGTTATAAAACTCGAGCCGCGACACAATGCCGAAGCGGTCGCGCAGAGGATTGGTCAACATGCCCGCGCGCGTCGTCGCGCCGACGAGCGTGAACGGCTGCAGATCCAGCTTCACGCTACGCGCGGCCGGGCCTTCGCCGATCATGATGTCGATCTGATAATCCTCCAGCGCCGGATAAAGAATTTCCTCGACGACCGGCGAGAGCCGATGAATCTCGTCGATGAACAACACGTCATTCGCTTCGAGATTGGTGAGGAGGGCAGCGAGGTCGCCCGCGCGCTCCAGCACCGGCCCTGAGGTCTGTCGCAAATTAACGCCCATTTCCCGCGCGATGATGTGCGCGAGTGTCGTCTTGCCGAGACCCGGCGGCCCGAACAGCAGTACATGATCGAGCGCTTCCGAACGGCGCTTGGCCGCCTCGATGAAAATCTCGAGCTGGCCGCGCACCTTTTCCTGGCCGACGTATTCGTCGAGCTGGCGCGGTCGCAACGCGCGCTCGAAGGCTTCTTCGTTCGGCGAGACGGGCGTGGCCGCGATGATGCGCTCAGCGGCGAGTTTGTCGGTTTCGATCATCCGTCGATTGTACAGCGAGCTTTCCCGCGATAAACCTGGCCGAACGGCCTAATGGCGCAACACGCGAAACGCCCGCAGAATCAGCCTTTCGAGAGCGCCTTGAGCGCGAGCTTGATGCCCTCGGAGACGCCGGTTCCGGCAGGCACGTTCTTAATCGCGGTGAGCGCTTCTTTCTCGGAATAGCCGAGCGCAAGCAGGGCATTGAGGATGTCGGAGGCGTGATCGGACTGCGAAGCCGCGCTTGCCATCGCGCCGAGATCGGCGCCGAGCTTGCCCTTGAGTTCGAGCAGCAGACGCTCGGCCGTCTTCTTGCCGATGCCCGGCACGCGCGTGAGGCGCGCGGCGTCCTGCGTCGTCACCGTTTGCGAGAGCTCCTGCACGCTCATGCCGGAGAGCACGGCCAGCGCCATGCGCGCGCCGATGCCGCTGATCTTTAACAACTCGCGAAACGTCGAACGCTCCTGCGCGGTGAGAAATCCGTACAGCAGATGCGCGTCCTCACGCACGATCATCTGCGTGAGCAGGACGACCTTCTCGCCGGCATGCGGCAGGTTGTAGAAGGTGCTCATCGGCACGTCGATTTCGTAGCCGACGCCGCCGCAATCGACGAGCAGATGCGGCGGATTTTTTTCCAGCAGAACGCCGGCAATGCGACCGATCATATTTGCAGTAAGTATCGAGGTTGATTAGCCGATGAGACGACCGCGCCTGACGCGCAAGCCTTTTTTCGCCAGCGACGGCGCGATCGTGCCGAGCGCCGCGAGGCCGGTGCCGCCATGCGCGTGGCAGATCGCCATGCCGAGCGCATCCGCTGCGTCGGTGCTGGGTACGCCTGTCAGGCCGAGCAGACGCACGACCATCTGCTGCATTTGCTCCTTGGTGGCGCGGCCATAGCCGACCACGGCTTGCTTCAATTGCAGCGCGGTGTATTCCGCGACCGGCAGGCCGCTCGCCACCATGCCGCAGATGGCCGCGCCGCGCGCCTGGCCAAGCAGCAGCGTGGACTGCGGATTCACGTTCACGAAGACTTTTTCGATCGCCGCCTGATCTGGATTGTGCTGCCCGATGAGCGTGGAAATGCCCTCGAAGATGGTGTTCAGACGCGAAGGCAAGTCTGCGTCGGCTGTCTTGATCACGCCGCTCGTCACGTAGGTGAGCGAGTGCCCGGTCTTGTCGATGATGCCGAAGCCGGTCACGCGCAAGCCCGGATCGATGCCTAGAATTCTCATGTTTGCGGAAATGCGCTCCGGCGTGGCGGTCGTTCGAAATGAAATTGGCCTGTCTGTGCCGCCAATCAGCAGGCAGCGCAAACAGGCCAATAATAAAGGATGCCGCAGCGATTAATGGCGGAAATGACGCGTGCCGGTGAGAATCATCGCAACATTGTGCTCGTCGGCGGCGGCGACCACTTCGTCGTCGCGCATGGAGCCGCCTGGCTGGATCACGCAGGTCGCGCCTGCATTGACCACCACGTCGAGCCCGTCGCGGAACGGGAAGAACGCGTCCGAAGCCACGGCCGAGCCGGTCAGCGTGAGACCCGCGTTCTGCGCCTTGATGCCCGCAATGCGCGCCGAATCCACGCGGCTCATCTGCCCCGCGCCGACGCCAAGCGTCATGCCGCCGCCGCAGAACACGATGGCGTTCGACTTCACGAACTTCGCCACGCGCCACGCAAACATGAGGTCGTCCATTTCCTTGGGCGTGGGGTGGCGCTTCGTCACCACGCGCAGTTCATGCGGCTGCACGTTCTTCGAATCGAGCGATTGCACCAGCAGCCCGCCGCCCACGCGCTTCAGGTCGAACGCGTTATGACCGTCGCCGAGCGCGATCTGCAAGAGACGCACGTTCTGCTTGGCCGCGAACACCGCGCGCGCGGCATCGCTGAACGAAGGCGCGATCAGCACTTCGACGAACTGCTTGGCTACGGCCTGCGCCGCCGCTTCGTCCACTTCGCGATTGAACGCGATGATGCCGCCGAACGCCGACGTAGGATCGGTCTTGAACGCCTTGGAGTAGGCTTCGTGCGCGTTTGCGCCGAGCGCCACGCCACACGGATTCGCATGCTTGATGATGACGCAGGCGGGCGCGTCGAAGGTTTTCACGCATTCCCATGCCGCGTCGGAATCGGCGATGTTGTTGTACGAGAGTTCCTTGCCCTGCAACTGCTCGTAGTTAGCGAGCGCGCCAGCGGGCACCGCGAGATCGCGATAGAACGCCGCGCTCTGATGCGGATTCTCGCCGTAACGCAGATCCTGCACCTTCTCGAAAGCGACGTTGAAGGTTGCCGGATACGTATTGCGAGTTGCGTGTTGAAGCTCTTCGGTCAGACTCGTCAGATAGTTCGTGATCGCGCCATCGTATTGCGCGGTATGCGCGAACACTTTCGTGGCGAGACGGAAGTTCGTCTTGTAGGCCACGCTGTTGTGATTCGCGCGCATTTCGTCGAGCACGGTGGCGTAATCGGCCGGATCGACGATCACGGTGACATCGCGATGATTCTTTGCCGCCGAGCGCAGCATGGTCGGCCCGCCGATGTCGATGTTCTCGATGGCGTCTTCCAGCGAGCACTCTTCCTTCGCCACGGTCTGCACGAACGGATACAGATTCACCACTAGCAGATCGATGGTCGGAATGTCGTGCTTCTCCAGCGCCGCCATGTGCTCCGGCAGATCGCGGCGCGCGAGAATGCCGCCGTGAACCTTGGGATGCAGCGTCTTCACGCGCCCATCGAGCATTTCCGGAAAGCCGGTGTAGTCGGCGACCTCCGTGACGGGCAAGCCCGCGTCGGCCAGCAGTTTCGCCGTGCCGCCGGTCGAGAGGAGCTTGACGCCGAGCTCCGCCAGCGATTTGGCGAAGTCGATGATGCCGGATTTGTCGGAAACGGAAATGAGCGCTTGCTTGATCATGGTGAACACTGAAACCAAAAAGGATAGCCAGGCCAGACCAGGGCGGACGCCCCGGTCCGATGAATCAAATCAGTCCGTGCTGCTGAAGCTTCTTGCGTAAGGTGTTGCGGTTGATGCCGAGATAATCGGCCGCAAGCGACTGGTTGCCGCCTGCCTGCTCGAGCACCACTTCGAGCAGCGGTTTTTCCACGCACGAAATCACCATGTCGTAGACGTCGTGCGGGTTGGAGCCGTCCAGATCCTGAAAATAATTGTCCAGGCTCTGGCGGACGCATTGTTCGATGTTATGTCTGCTCATGCGGCTTTTTGTCGGTCTATGTCGTGATGCCCGCCGCACGATTCTTCGGCAGCCGCGTCGCAGTCGTCGCCGCTCTCGTCGACATAGACCAGACGGTCGGACAACGCTTTTTGCGCGTCGAAGAATTCGTTGACCGCGAGCAATTGTTCTTTGGTCGTGTCCAGCGTATTCATCCGGTGCCGGAAGGTGTTGGCGCCGGAAAGGCCGCGAGTGTACCAGCCGATGTGCTTGCGCGCAGTCCGTACGCCCGTGAATTCCCCGTAGAAAGCGTAGTGATCTTCGAGGTGCTCGTTCATCACCTGCTGGATCTCTTCGATGAGCGGCGGCGGCAGCCGTTCGCCCGTCGTCAGAAAATGTTCGATCTCGCGAAAGAGCCACGGTCGACCCTGCGCCGCGCGGCCGATCATGATCGCGTCCGCGCCCGTCACCGTCAGCACGTGCCGCGCCTTCTCGGGCGTCGTGATGTCGCCGTTCGCGACCACTGGAATCTTCACCGCGTTCTTGACGGCCGCGATGGTCTCGTATTCGGCGTCGCCCTTATAGAGGTCCGCGCGCGTGCGGCCATGCACGGTGAGCATGGAGATGCCGGCATCTTCCGCGATCCGCGCGATGTTCAGCGCGTTCTTGTTCTCGCGATTCCACCCCGTGCGAATCTTGAGCGTGACGGGCACGGCATCCGGCCCTACGCCGACGGCCTGAACCACCGTCTCGACGATACGCGCCACGAGTTCTTCGTTCTGCAGGAGCGCGGAACCCGCCGCGACGTTGCAAACCTTCTTGGCGGGACATCCCATGTTGATGTCGATGACCTGCGCGCCGTTCGCGACGTTGTGGCGCGCGGCTTCGGCCAGCATCTGCGGGTCGGCGCCCGCGATCTGAACGGAGATTGGCTCGACTTCGCCCGCGTGGTTGGCGCGCCGCATGGTCTTTTCGCTCTTCCACAACTGCGCGTTCGAAGCGACCATCTCCGACACCGCGTAGCCCGCGCCCATGCGCTTGCAGAGCTGACGGAACGGACGGTCGGTGACGCCTGCCATCGGGGCGACGAACAGGTTGTTGCGCAGAACGTGCGAACCAATGCTTGGCATGAAGGCTTGGGCGTGGCGCCGACGACATGAAGCAAGGCGCCATGAAAAGCGCCGCGCTGCGTCGAGCGTTTGCTAGTGATGAAGGGAAACGCGTATTTTAACGCGAAGCGGGTGCTGAAATTAAGAGCAATCGCGCGCAAGTCTTTAAATCTTCTATGAAAGCGGACGAGCTCATAGAGGATAAGTCGGGCTTTGTGCTGACGAATGAGGCGGCGTCGCGTCGTGCGACCCGCCGCCGAATACAGATAGAAAGCGGATCAGCGTCTTTGCCCGAACATCATCTGACGGGCGAGCGCCGTCTTCAATGGCGGCAGGAACTCGAGCGCCGTCAAGGCAAGCCCGCGCATCGCGGCAAGCGGAGCGAAGTCCACCGTGAAGATGCGCGCGAGCGTATCGGTGGCGCCGATCGTCAGACGCCGGTCGAGCGCGCGGCGTTGAGCGAAGCGCAGAAGCGCAAGCGGACGCGCGCCATCGGCGGACAAGGCATCCGACAGCGCGCGTGCATCGCGCAAGCCCAGGTTCAGGCCTTGACCCGCGACCGGGTGCAAGGTCTGCGCCGCGTTGCCGATTGCGACCGTGCGGCGATCCACCAGCGCGTGGAGCGCGGTGAGCCCGAGCGGAAACGCCGCCCGCGACGCGATGCGCGTGAAGCGGCCCATGCGCGTACCGAAGGCAGCGCCGAGTTCGGCGAGAAACGCCGAGTCGTCGAGCTGCATGCGCCGCGCGGCTTCATCGGGCGAACCGCACCAGACGAGCGAATAGTCCGCGTGACGCGCGCCGCCGCAGGGCAGCAACGCAATCGGACCTTCGCGCGTGAAGCGCTCCCATGCCACGTTCGCCTGAGGCTCCGATACGCTCACCGTACCGACGATCGCCGTTTGCGCGTAATCGCGCGCGTGCCGTTCGTTCGAGACGGCGCTCTCGCCCGAAGTCTGCTGATACAGCCCGCCTTCCGCGTTCACCAGCACGCGCACGCGGATCGTGCGTTCGCCCGCCGACGACTTGAGCGGCAAGGTGACGCCCTCGTCGTCCTGCAGCGGCGGCAGCGCGGAGGTCTCGGTGAGCCAGTCCACGTTCGTTGCGCGCACCCCGCTGGCAAGCGCACTGACGAGCGAACCGTAGCGCACCACGTAGCCCAGCTCGGGCAACTCGTGTTCGTCGTGCTCGATCAGCGTGCGGCCGAAGTGCCCGCGCTGCGACACGTGGATGCGGCGGATTGGCGTGGCATCGGCGGGAAAGCCGAGCGGCTGAAGCATCACGCGGCTGCCATGCGAGAGCGCGAGCGAACGCGGATCGCTCGCGGCGGCTTCAGGCGTGCGTGCGTCGATCAACGCGATCGACAAGCGTTGCGTGGCGCTGCGCCGCGCAAGCCAGCCCGCGAGCGCGAGCCCGACCGGCCCCGCGCCGACAATGGCGATGTCATGGTCGAAATTCCCTTCGTCCTGCACGGGCCTGGTCGTGTCGTTCATATCAGTCTTGGTTCGATTCGCGCATCAGCGCTTCGATTTCGTCGGCATCGACGGGCACTTCACGGGTGAGCAACTCGCAGCCATTAGGCGTGACGATGGCGTCGTCCTCGATACGAATGCCGATGTTCCAGTAGCGCTCGGGCACGTCTTCGGCGGCGCGCACGTAAAGGCCTGGTTCGATGGTGAGCGCGTTGCCCGCGGCGAGCGTGCGCCACTCGCGCGCGCCCTGCGCATCGCGCGGGCCGTCGGCGTTGCGATAGTCGCCCGCGTCATGCACGTCCATGCCGAGCCAGTGCCCCGTGCGATGCATGTAGAAGCGCGCGAAGGCGCGTTCGCCGATCACGTCATCGACATTGCCGAACTTCGCTTTATCGAGGATGCCGGTATCGAGCAAACCTTGCGACAGCACTTTCACCGCAGCCTGATGCGGTGCGTCGAAACTGACGCCGGCGCGGGTCGCTTCGATGGCGGCGCTTTGCGCGGCCAGCACGATGTCGTAAAGCTCGCGCTGCGGCGGCGTGAACAGACCGCTTGCCGGGAAAGTGCGTGTGATGTCGGAGGCGTAGCCGTCGAGTTCGCAGGCGGCGTCGATGAGGATCAGGTCGCCATCCCGCGCGATGGCATTGCCCGCCGGATAGTGCAGCACGCAGGCATTCGCCCCCGCCGCGACGATGGAACCGTAAGCGGGCGCCTGCGCGCCGCGTCGGCGGAACGTATAGAGCAGTTCGGCTTCGATCTCGTATTCGTGCATGCCGGGACGACACGCACGCATGGCGCGCCGATGCGCTTCGGCTGAAATCGACCCGGCGCGTCGCATGATCGCGATTTCGTGCGCGTCTTTCACGAGCCGCATCTCGTCGAGCAGCGGCAGGAGATTGCGTGCCTCTTCCGGCGCGCGAACACCGCTGCGGCCTTGCGCGCGCACGGCGGCGAGCCAGCCGCGCACTTGCGCGTCCACTTCCGCCGATGCCCCGAGCGCGTAGTACAACGCGGGTCTATCCGCGATGAGACGCGGCATCTCCTCGTCGAGCGAATCGATGGCGAAGGCGGCATCGAAACCGAAGGCATCGCGCGCGGCTTCGGGGCCAAACCGAAAGCCTTCCCAGGTTTCGCGCTCGGCGTTCTTTTCGCGACAAAAGAGGATGGATGCAGGCTCGCCGTCTTGCGCGCTCGCGTTCAGCACGAGCGTCGCCTCGGGCTCGGTGAAGCCTGTCAGATAGTAGAAATAGCTGTCGTGGCGAAAGGGGTAGTCGGCGTCGCGATTACGCAAGACTTCCGGCGCGGTAGCCACGACGGCGATGCCCCCGCCTTGGGCGCGCATCGCGGCGAGCACGCGTTCGCGGCGGCCGCGATAGACGTCGACGGCGATGGGGCTGGCAAGTTCGGTGAGTGAGTTCATTCGCCGATTGTAGCGCCGGGTTTCGATGCAGGGGGACTCGGCCATTCGGCCTGTTGGTGAGTGCGGTGAGGGTAGGGCAGAATTTGCGGTCGAGTGGAGCGCGCGGGGCGTATGTGCTTTCGTCGCGGACGAATCGGCGCGCGGAATGTCGATTTTCGGCGATGCGCAGGGTCTCAGGCCCGATGGATCTACGCAGCATCACGGATTGATTCGTCGCATGTCTTCGACCTCCGTGGTGCGCACTGTCGGCAGTCGAGTCACCGAAGCGAAGCGGCGAACGCCGCACTGCCACGTGTCGCCCACTCGCAAACCAAGCTGCTTACTCTTCGCTCGCCCGATTTCGCACGCTGCCCGCGATCAGATCGAAGCGGAACAAACGGCATTCGAGCGCGCCATTAAAGAGCGGCGTCTTGGTCGATTCGCGCAACCGCAACATGCCCGGCAGCTTGCGGTCCGAAGTCAGCACGTAAGCGCGCCAGCCCGGGAAGCGTTGCTTGAGCGCGTTGCCGAAGGAGATGAAGAATTCGGTATCGGCGGGATCGGGTTGAGCGCGCGCGAAGGCTTCTTCGTCGTCACGATCGTCGCGACGCGAGCGCGGCGTGTCGCGAATCTCGCCGCGCGGGCCGCGTCCACGCACTTCGATCCGCTCGCCATACGGCGGATTCGCCACGAGAATGCCGGGCGCTTCCGTGGGCGGCATCATGTTGCGGGCATCGACCTGTTTGAGCTGCAGGTTCGATACACCGGCGCGGCTCAGATTGGCGCGCGCCTTTTCCAGCATGTCGCCGGAGATGTCGCTGCCGAAGATGTTCAACTCCGAGCGCGCCGAGCGCGCGGCGCGCTTCGCTTCGCCAGCGGCCGACTTGAGCTTCTGCCACATGCCCGGATGAAACGGCTTGAGCTTCTCGAAGCCAAAGCGCCGTTCGCTACCCGGCGCGATATCGAGCGCGGTCTGCGCGGCTTCGGCGAGGAAGGTGCCGCTGCCGCACATCGGATCGAAGAGCGGCGTGCCGGGCGTCCATCCCGTGAGACGCAGGATGCCGGCTGCAAGATTTTCGCGCAGGGGCGCCGCGCCCTTGTCCAGACGCCAGCCGCGCTTGAAGAGCGGCTCGCCGGAGGTATCGAGATAGAGCGTGCATTCGTTCACCGTGAGGAACGCAAACACGCGCACGTCCGGCTGCGCGGTGTCGATGCTCGGGCGCGCGCCGGCAACATCTCGCAGGCGGTCGCAGACGGCATCTTTGACACGCAGCGTCGTGAATTCGAGGCTCTTCACCGGCGACTTGATGGCGGTGAGATCGACGCGCATTGTCTGGCTCGGCGTGAACCATTGCTCCCAGCGCTGCTGGTGCGTGAGTTCGTAGATATCGTGTTCGTTGCGATACGGGCCATGCGCGATCTTCAAGAGCACGCGGCTCGCAATACGCGAATGCAGATTCGCCGCCATGCCCGCGACCCAGCCGCCCCGGAAGTGCACGCCACCGGGAACCTGTGCGCCGACGGCAAGCGTTCCGCCGCCGGATAACGGCGCGCTTGCGACATGGCGCTCCCCGATCTCGGCGAGCTCGGCGGCAAGCGGCGCTTCGAGACCGCGCGGGCAGGGGACAAACCAGTCGAAGAGGGGGGAGGACATGAGGGGGCTTTCGTTTGCGTGAATCGGAAGGCGACATTGTACGCGGCAGGTGGTTCGGCCGACCGGCGGCGCATTTCAGACGATTCACGTTGTGTACCAGCCGCTTAACATTTACCGTCGCACCGCCGTTGCTTTCATGGCGGCCAGATAGTAGCTCGTCCAACTTGTCGGGAAAAAAAGATGGAAGCCGCAGTGCAGCATGTACTAGACGCGCTCAGAGATGCAGAGCCACTCAGAGCGAAAGCTCTTGAGAAAGAAAAAAAGCCGCAACATCAAAAGAGAAAGCGGCTAACAAGTATTGTCTTTTATGGAGGTTTCTTCGTTGTCTTCCTCGCAGGGTTTTTCGCTTGGATGGCAAAACATCAATTTCTGCCTGGGAGGACGGGTTGGCTGCTAACCTTTACTGTCGTCTGGTTGATCTGGCTGGTTTCCAATCTTGTTATCGCTTGGCCAGAAAGCGGCCAATTAAAGCTAGCCTTTCAGTTTAGGCAGTACGAGAACCTGCGCGAACGAAAAGAGTTCGAGCACGATATGACGTTTGCCAGCAGGTTAGCTGCATTTCCAACAGCAGACTTGCAGAGCGCCACCGAATGGATTCGTATTGTCTCCGAGCGTCGAAAAGCCGCCATTGCACGATGCATTGGGTCCGTCGACAAAATCGCGCTATCGGCACTAGTCGCGACTCTTGTCGAAGCGAGTGGAACCCTTAAAGGTGTGGATGCGATTATTCACTTTAAGAGCTTCGAGGCTGCAGCAGCGGGTCTCGTCGCGCTGGGGACCACTTCTACGCAAGTGGGTTTTGCCATCGGTGCGCTCTTCCTGAGCAGCGTGGTCGCGCGTTACGACTATCATCGTGATCTGCTCTCGCTCGCAATGCGGATTCAAGATTTTCATAACTGATGCTTGCCTGGTCCAGATGCTCCCTCGGACCAGGCAAAAATGAACGTCAGCCCCTCAATCCACCGCCTTCATCATATCCTCCACCACCTTCTTCGCGTCCCCGAAAACCATCATCGTCTTGTCCATATAGAACAGTTCGTTATCGAGCCCGGCGTAGCCCGCCGCCATCGACCGCTTGTTCACGATGATCGTGCGCGCCTTGTACGCTTCAAGAATCGGCATGCCTGCAATCGCCGATTTCGGGTCGGTCTTTGCCGCAGGATTCACCACGTCGTTGGCGCCGAGCACGAGCACCACATCCACCTGCCCGAACTCGCTGTTGATGTCGTCCATCTCCTGCACCATTTCGTAGGGCACTTCCGCTTCGGCGAGCAGTACGTTCATGTGCCCCGGCATGCGCCCCGCGACCGGGTGAATCGCATAGCGCACGTCGATGCCTTTCTCCACGAGCTTGTCCGTCAATTCCTTCAGCGCATGCTGCGCGCGCGCCACCGCAAGCCCGTAACCCGGCACGATCACCACGCTTTCCGCATTGCCGAGCATGAAGGCCGCGTCATCGGCGGAACCGGATTTCACCGGGCGCTGTTCCTGCGCGCCGCCCACCGCCGGGCCGCCCGCTTCGCCGCCGAAGCCGCCGAGAATCACGTTGAAGAAGGAACGGTTCATCGCCCGGCACATGATGTAGGACAGAATCGCGCCCGACGATCCCACCAGCGAACCCGCGATGATCAGCATCGGATTGTTGAGCGAGAAACCAATGCCCGCCGCCGCCCAGCCCGAGTACGAATTGAGCATGGACACGACCACCGGCATATCCGCGCCGCCAATCGGAATGATGATGAGCACGCCCAGCGCGAACGCGATCAACGTCATCACGATGAACGGCAACCATGATTGCGTCAGCATGAAGATCACGCCGAAGCCGATCATCGCCACGGCAAGGAGCAAGTTGATGAGATGCTGTCCCGAATACGTGACGGGCGCGCCCTGAAAGAGCCGGAACTTGTACTTGCCCGACAGCTTGCCGAACGCGATCACCGAACCGGAAAACGTGATCGCCCCGACGAACGTGCCGATGAACAACTCGACGCGATTGCCGTACGGCATGTAATAGCCCGGCGGCGCAAGGCCGAACGCCGAAGGTTCCGACACCACGGCATACGCAATGCAGACCGCCGCGAGCCCGATCAGCGAGTGCATCGCGGCGACGAGTTCGGGCATCTTCGTCATCTCGACTTTCGCCGCGATATAGGCGCCCGCCGCGCCGCCGATCAGAAGCGCCGCGAACAAGAGCGTGAGTCCGAGCGAGAGATTGGAACCGAGATAGGAAGCCTGCTTCGCAATGAGCGCGAGCGTGGTGACGATGGCGATCGCCATCCCCGCCATGCCGAACGTATTGCCGATGCGCGCGGTCTTCGGATTGGACAAGCCCTTCAGCGCCTGAATGAAGCATACCGAAGCGACGAGATACAGAAGAGTGACGACGTTCATGCTCATTTACGCGCCCTCCTTCTTGATGAGTTTTCTCGGCTCTTTGCGCTTGAACATTTCAAGCATTCGCCGGGTCACGAGAAAGCCGCCGAACACGTTCACCGCCGCAAGCAGCACCGCGAGCGTGCCGAAGAACTTGCCAGCGCCGCCGATTGTCAGACCGACCGCGAGCATCGCGCCGACGATGACGATTGCCGAGATTGCATTCGTCACCGCCATCAAGGGTGTGTGCAGCGCGGGCGTGACGTTCCAGACCACGTGGTAGCCGACGTAAATCGCCAGCACGAAGATGATGAGATTGATCACCGTGTGATTGATGACGTCCATGTTGATCTCCGTGTGCTTTTAAGCCGCCGGGCGCGTGACTTGCCCGTCGCGGCACTGAAGCGTGGCCGCGACGATATCGTCCGCAAGGTCGATGTTGAGCGTGCCTTCCTTCGTGATGATCAGCTTCAGGAAGTCGAGCAGGTTGCGCGCGTAGAGCGCGGAGGCGTCGGTGGCGACCATCGACGCCAGATTCGTGAAGCCTACGATATGCACGTCATGCTTCATCACCACCTGATCGACTTCGGTGAGCGGACAGTTGCCGCCTTTGCGGCCGTCGAATTCGGGTCCGCGTCCCGCCGCGAGATCGACGATCACCGAGCCCGGTTTCATATGCTTGACCGTTTCCACGGACAGCAAGGTGGGCGCGGGACGGCCGGGAATCAGCGCGGTCGAGATGACGATATCCGCCGCCTTCGCGCGTTCATGCACCTGCGCTGATTGACGCGCGAGCCAGCTCGGCGGCATGGGCCGCGCGTAGCCGCCCACGCCTTCCGCCGCCGCGCGTTCCTCGTCGGTTTCGAAGGGGACATCGACGAACTTCGCGCCCAGGGATTCGATCTGCTCTTTCACGGCTGGCCGCACATCCGACGCTTCGACCACCGCGCCCAAGCGCTTGGCCGTCGCAATCGCCTGCAGTCCCGCGACGCCCGCGCCCAGCACGAGCACGCGCGCGGCTTTCACGGTGCCGGCGGCGGTCATCAGCATCGGCATGAAGCGCTGGTAATACTGGCAGGCGACGAGCACCGCCTTGTATCCCGCGATGTTCGCCTGCGACGACAGCACGTCGAGACTCTGCGCGCGCGTCGTGCGCGGCGCGGCTTCGAGCGCGAACGCGGTCACGCCGGTGGCGGCGATCCGCGCGGTGTTTTCGGTATTGAATGGATCGAGCATGCCGATGACCACGGCGCCCGGCGTGAGCCACGCGAGTTCGTCGATGCCCGGAGACTGAACTTTTAGAACGAGTTCGGCGGAAAAAGCGGTGGCGGCATCGACGAGATCGGCGCCCGATTGCGCGAAGGCGTCGTCGACATAACTTGCTCGCAAGCCCGCGCCGCTTTGCACCGAAACACGATGCCCCTGAGTGACGAGTTTCTTGACCGTTTCGGGCGTGGCGGCGACACGCGCCTCGTTCGCCCCCGTTTCAGCAGGCACTCCGATGTGCATATTCGAATCCTCCTGTCTTCTCGCTTCCGCGCCGGGGCTGGCGTCAGGAAACTCGGGGCTGAGTTTCGTTTCAAATGCTGGAATCAACGGCTGTCTCCACTGTAACCGAAGAATGAGCCGATCCGGCACTCGTTCTTTCCCGCCGAGGGTTGTCACTCGTTCTCACGAGCGAGCTTCGAAGGCGCCGGGCGCGATGAGCGTCGGCACGATAAAATATCGAACATGAAATCAGATACTTGGGCTCCTCACGTCACGGTGGCTTCGGTCATCGAAGCCGATGGACGCTTCCTCGTCGTCGAGGAGCACACATCCAGCGGCCTGAAAATCAACCAGCCTGCCGGTCATCTGGAAGCAGGCGAATCGCTGGTTCAGGCAGCTATCCGCGAGACGCTGGAGGAAACGGCGTATCGCTTCGAACCCGAGGCCCTCGTCGGCGCGTACATGACGCACTTCACGCGGGCGAGCGGCGATGTCACGTATCTGAGCTTTACGTTTTGCGGCAAGTCGCTCGGCGAGATGGCGGGGCGGGCGCTGGACGAAGGCATTGTCCGCGCGATGTGGTTGACCGCCGACGAGCTCCGCGCGATCAGCGAGCGGCATCGGACGCCGCTCGTCATGCAGCGGGTCGACGATTATTTATCCGGGCGGCGCGTGCCGCTCGATTTCATTCATACGCATTCGGTCGCGCCGGTCGCGCCTCTTAAGCAGACTTGAGCCGCGGTATTCCTATGAGCAAGCGCAGAGTAGTGGTGGGCATGTCGGGCGGCGTGGATTCGTCGGTCACGGCATGGCTTCTGAAAGAGCAGGGTTACGACGTCGTCGGCCTCTTCATGAAGAACTGGGAAGACGACGACGACGGCGAATATTGCTCGACGCGTCAGGACTGGATCGACGTGGTGTCGGTGGCGGATCTGCTCGGCATCGACGTGGAAGCCGTGAACTTCGCCGCGGAATACAAGGACCGCGTCTTCGCGGAGTTCCTGCGCGAGTACTCGGCCGGCCGCACGCCGAATCCGGACGTGCTGTGCAATGCCGAGATCAAGTTCAAGGCGTTCCTGGATCACGCGATGTCGCTTGGCGCGCAAACCATCGCGACCGGGCATTACGCGCGCGTGCGCGAGCAAGACGGCCTGTTCCAGTTGCTCAAGGCGACCGATTCCACGAAAGATCAGTCGTACTTTCTGCATCGGTTGAATCAGCAGCAGTTATCGAAGACGCTGTTTCCGCTCGGAGAAATTCCGAAGACGCAGGTCCGCGAGATCGCGGCCCGGATCGGTTTGCCGAACGCGAAGAAGAAGGATTCGACCGGTATCTGTTTTATCGGCGAACGGCCGTTTCGCGAATTCCTGAATCGCTACCTGCCGACCAAGCCCGGTCCGATGAAGACGC
Source organism: Caballeronia sp. LP006 (assembly GCF_031450995.1). Lineage (NCBI taxonomy): Bacteria > Pseudomonadati > Pseudomonadota > Betaproteobacteria > Burkholderiales > Burkholderiaceae > Caballeronia > Caballeronia sp. LP006. The sequence goes on from NZ_JARTVW010000005.1 coordinate 808,833, forward strand.
CGGATGGCAAGGTCGTCGGCGAGCATATCGGACTGGCGTTCTATACCTTTGGGCAGCGAAAGGGCATTGGTATCGGCGGCGCGAAGGACGGCAGCGGCGAGCCGTGGTTCGTCGCGGGCAAGGACATGGCGAGCAACACGCTTTATGTCGTGCAGGGGCATGACCATTCGTGGCTCTTGTCGAACACGCTGGAAGCGGGAAACACGAGTTGGGTCGCCGGGTTTGCGCCGGAAGAAGGCGCGGCTTGCGGCGCGAAGACGCGCTATCGGCAACAGGATGCCGCGTGCCAGTTCTCGCGCGCCGACGATGCCCGCTTCGCGCTCCATTTCGACGACGCGCAATGGGCGGTGACGCCGGGGCAATCGGCGGTGCTGTATCAGGGCGATGTGTGTCTTGGTGGCGGCATCATCGAACAGGCGGCTTCGGGGCAGACTTCCGCGATGAGCGCGGAGCAGTTGGCCACGCAGGCGCTTTGACGCTTATCGGCGAGTTTTCCGGATCATCGAGACTCGCCGACTTCCACCGACGCAATAAAGCTTTTTTGATACAAGTGCTTGACTGTCTATCTAGCGATAGATAAATTCTCCGGCGTGGGATGCGATAACTATTGTTAGTGTCAGAAAATCCGGAGACTGCGCAATGGACAAGAACACCGTACGCGAAGCACTGCTGGAACATGCACAGACGCTCATCATGACGCGCGGGTACAACGGCTTCAGCTATCGCGACTTGTCCGAGTTGGTCGGCGTGAAGACGTCGAGCATCCATTACTACTTTCCCGCCAAGGAAGACCTGGCGCTGGAAGCCGTGAACGCCTACAGCGCGGATGTCATGTCGTCGGTTTATGCCATCGACAGTTCCGCGGCGGCCGACAAAAAACTCGATCGATACACGAAGCTGTTTGGGCGCATTCTCGGCGACGGGAAGCAAGTGTGCCTGTGCGGCATGCTTTCGGCGGATTTCGATTCGTTACCCGAAAAGGTTCGTCAAGCCGTGCAGGGTTTTTTCAAGGCGAACGAGAATTGGCTGGCGAAAGTGCTCGCGGAAGGTGAAGCGCAAGACACGCTCGATGCGGGTGGCAAGCCGGAAGCGGCGGCGCGCGCCTTATATGCCGCATTTCAAGGCAGTTTGCTTGCTTGCCGGCTTTTTCAAACGCGCGCCAGACTGGACGAAGTTGTCGACGCTGTCAGACGGTAGATAACCCTGTGGATAACTATGTGGATTTCATGGGTTTTCGCGTTGTGTAACCTATCTTTAGGTAGATAGATTTTGACGGGAGGTGTTTTACTTTGCCTTCGAATGGTGTCGGTGCGGCCAATTGAGCGACAGTAGCCGCCGTTTAAAGCTTGCGGCTTGAATTCCGTCGCATATTAATTATTTGCAACGGCTTAAACGTTACGAAAATCTATCTAGGAGTAGATTCAATTTGAATTGCGGATTAGTGACGATTTCGTGCAGCAGTCGTCGTATGAAGCAAGCCGCAAAACAATCGGAAATTTGCCGCGATTATCGTGACAAGATCGATTTGCTAATGCTGAATGGGCCACGCGTAGCTTTTAACAAAGCAAACGCGGCCATCGAGGCCGCGTCAATCCGGGAAGCGAAGCGTCCGCTCGCGTTCAAGCCGGCGCCGTATCCACGAACGACTGCCGTTGCGCAAGCCGCGCGTAAAACTTATCGAGCGCCGGGTGCGCATCGCGCCAATTCAACTCCGGCAGGCGGAAATCCAGATAACTGAGCGCGCAGCCACAGGCGATATCGGCAAGTGTGAAACGGTTCGCCGAGCACCATTGCTTCGAGCCAAGACCGCGCGCCATTGCGCGAATGCCGTCGTCGATCTTCAAACGCTGCCGCTTGATCCACGCCTCGCTGCGCTGTCCTTCCTCACGCAGCACGCCTTCCAGGCGAATCAGCACGGCGGCGTCGAGCATGCCGTCGGCGAGCGCTTCCCAGCAGCGCACTTCGGTGCGCTCGCGGCGTTCCTGCGGCAGAAGCTTGCCGACAGGCGTGAGCGTATCCACGAACTCGCAGATCACGCGCGAATCGAACACCGCTTCGCCGTCGTCCAGAATCAGGCAGGGCACCTTGCCGAGCGGGTTGTAGTCGTGGATCTTGGAATCGGATGCCCATACGTCCTCGAGCACCAGTTCGCAATCAATCTTCTTCTCTGCCATCACGATCCGAACCTTGCGGACGTATGGACTTGTGTGCGAACCGATCAGTTTCATTATCTATCTTCGCGATCATTTCTTAATGCAGTCGAGAATGATCTTAACGGACGCACGCAAGCCATCGGCAAATTACAGGGGACGCCGCGCGTGGGTGTCGTCTGGTGACAACGCCGCCAGATTCCCCGCCGGGCACGGCAAGAGCGGCGCATTCGGCGTGCTGGCGGCCGTCTTGCCCTTCGCGGACGACGAGACGGCGGGCGCGGGCGGCAGCGCGGCGACACTTCGCACGCCGCTCGAAATCGCCGATGCAATCTCGCTCACCGCCTGCCGATGCCCGTCGACGAGCGCATCGAAACCATCGCCGACGCGTTCCTGCGCCACGGTCCGGCACGTGAGCGTCGTCTGCGCTCCCGCCGATGTCTGCACGCTCCACACGGCGTCGATCACGGCCCGCGAGCCCGGCCACGATTCGAAGCGCTGCACGTTCACCTTCACGCGATACAGCGGCGTTCCTTCCGGCCGCGCCGTGCCCGAGACATCGATTGCCCCGAGCTGGCGTGTCAGATCCGCGGACAGCGCGCGCCGCATTTCGTCGGACGGCAGCGAGGCCCAGCGTTCCGTTTCGAGCACCTTGACCTGCGCGGGGCTCGTCTGCACGACCAACTGGTTGCGCGTGACCTGCTGCGGCATGTCCACCGGCGCGAGTTCGAAATAGAGCGAGGCCGGCTGCGCGGGCGCCGCGCCCGGCGCGTCCGTTCCGGTGAGCGTGTAGAAGCGGCTCGACGGCGACGAGGCGCAGGCGGCGAGCACGCCTGCCGCGCCCAGAGTCAACAACGACGCGACGAACCTCATGGTTTTTCTCCCGTTTTCCCGCGCAACAGCGATTCCGGATGGCGTTCCAGATAATCGGCGAGCGCATTGAGCGATTGCAGCGTCCGCGTGAGTTCCTGCATGGCCTGACGCACGTCGGACTGGACCGGCGAATCTTGCGAAAGCGTCGACTGCGCCGCGCCGAAGGTTTTCTGCGCCTCGGTCAGCGTGCTGCGCATTTCCGGCACGACTTCCGTATCGAGTTGCTTGAAGAGCGCATTGGCCTGCTTGAGCGAGCCGTTCAGATTCGTGCCGATCTCGTCGAACGGAATCTTGTCGAGCTTGCGGGCGATGTCGGCGATCTGCAATTGCAATTCGTCGAGCGTGTTCGGCACGGTCGGCAACTCGATCGGGTCTGTGTTGGCGAGCACCTTCGCGGCCGGCGCCTTCGGGAAGAAGTCGAGCGCGACGTAAAGCTGGCTCGTCAGCAGATTGCCCGTGCGCAACTGGCCGCGCAGACCGCGCTTGACGAGCAGATTGAGCATGTCCTGGCTCGCCGGCGACCCCTTGTCGGGGAGCGCTTCCTTCGCGCGCCGGCCGAGGCGGTCCGGATAGAGGTCGATCGTCACCGGCATCATGAAGGAATGCGATTCCTGGTCGTAGCGCACGCCGATACCCGTCACCTGACCGAGCACGATGCCGCGGAAATCGACCGGCGCGCCGACCGACAAGCCACGCAGCGATTGATTGAAGTTCATCACCACGTGCACGGGCTCGCCGTCCGGATCGCGCATGGCGTCGGCTTGGTCGGCGGCGAGGCGGAACGTGGAGTTGTCCTTTGCCTGCGCGCCCGACTGCTGGTTCGGCGGCGTCTGGAACGCAATGCCGCCGAGAATCACCGTCGCGAGCGACTGCGTGTTCAGCGTGAAGCCGCTCGAATCCAGGCGCAGATCCACGCCGCTCGCATGCCACCAGCGCGAATTGCCGCCTACGTATTGATCGTAGGGTGAATTGACGAACACTTGCATGGTGACGCCGGTGCCGTCCTTGTCGAGCGAAAACGCCGTCACCTGACCGACCTGCACGCGCCGGTAATAGACCGGCGAGCCGATGTCCAACGAACCGAGAGATTCTCCGTGCAGCGTGAAAGTGTGGCCTTTCTGATCCGCCGTGACGGCGGGCGGCGTCTCCAGCCCGACGAAATAGCTCTGATCCTCGGAGGACTTGCCCGCATCGACACCGATATACGCACCCGAGAGCAAGGTGGATAACCCCGTCACCCCGCTTGCCGCCACGCGCGGGCGCACGACCCAGAAGCGCGTGTCCTTCACGGCGAAATCGGTGGCTTCCTTGGTGAGTTGCACATCGACGAGTACGCGTGAATGGTCTTTCGACAACGTGATCGACTTGACCGTGCCGATATCCACGTCCTTGTACTTCACCTTGGTCTTGCCGGTCTCGAGCCCTTCCGCGCTGACGAAGCTGATGGTCACCGTCGGTCCACGGCTCGTCACCGTCTTGACCACCAGAAAGATGCCGATCAACGCCGCCACGAGCGGAATGACCCACACGAGCGAAGGCAGCCAGCGGCTGCGTGGCTCGATCACCGGTTCCGGCAGATTGGGCGGCAGTCCGCCGCCTTGTTTCGACGGCTCGTCACCACGCGTGGATTCGTTCGGCCCGTTCGGCCCCTGGCCACTAGTCATGTTTCTTTCCTGACGGTTCTATGTTGTCCCATATGAGGCGCGGGTCGAATTGCATGGATGCGAGCATGGTAAGCACGACCACCGAAGCGAAGGCGATGGTTCCCGGTCCCGCCGTGATGACCGCGAGCGACTTGAAACGCACCAGCGCGACGGTGAGCGTGACCACGAAGACGTCGAGCATCGACCATCGTCCGATGCCTTCGACGATTCTAAAGAGCGTGGTCCGCTGGCGCGGTCGCCACACCGAGCGTCGCTGTACGCTGATGAGCAGGAAGCCGAGCGTGGCGAGCTTCATCATCGGTACGAGAATGCTGGCGATGAAGATGATTGCCGCGAGCGGATAGTCGCCATCGTTCCAGAAGAGCGCGACGCCCGACATGATGGTGTCGTCCTCGGAGCCGAGAATGGACGACGTGTGCATGACCGGAAACAGGTTTGCCGGAATGTACAAAATCGCCGCGCTGATAAGAAGTGCCCACGTGCGCGCGATGGCATCCGGGTGCCGCCGGTGCACGACCGCGTCGCAGCGCGTGCAGCGCTGTCTTTCGATGGTATGCGCGAGCGGCTGCACCAGACCGCATGCGTGGCACGCCACGACGTTCTGGCGCGATGCCGTGGTGTAGAGCGTAGGCGGAGGCGCTGCGGGTTCATCGACGGCCGCGCTGGTTTGATCCGGATTCATGATTTCTGCCTCACCGTCGGTGCGATGCGTTGTCTGCGTTCCGCGCGCTTGGGCAGCTTTTCGGCGATATCCCACAGCCGTTGCGGATCGAAGCTCACGACCACGGCGACCATCAGCGTCAGCGCGCCGAAAGCGAACAGCGCGGCTTCGGGAATCACGCGCGCGAGACTCACCATCTTCACGAGCGTGACGAGCACGCCGAGCATGAACACCTCGATCATTCCCCACGGACGCACGAACTGAATGGTGCGTAACGTGGCATTGAAGCCCGGCGGCACGTAACCCGCGCGCAGCGGCACGAGCACGTAGAGCAGCGCGAGCAGTTCGGCGAGCGGCGCGAAGATGGTGGCGAAGAACACCAGCACCGCGATGATCTCCATCTGCTCGTTCCACAAGGAAACGATTGCACCGATCAGCGTGGTCTGCGAAGTGATGCCGTTGGCGTCCAGTTCGACGATGGGAAACGCCTGCGCGATCACGAAGGTGATCAGCGCGGCGAGCGTCATGGCGCTGATGCGATCGAGATTGCCCGCGATACTGCGATAGAGCAGCGCACCGCAACGCGGACAGCGCGCCGACGTATGCCGGGGCAACGCGCGCTTCTTGAAAAGCGCGTCACACTCGTGGCACGCAATGAGTTCATCCGGTTCGTTCTCGTTCATGGTCTGAAGCCGAGCCTTCTGATGCGGGTTGATCTGGCGCCGCGAAGATCGGCTCGGAGCGAGCACAGCAAATTACGAGCCAGCGCGATCGGAAGCAGCATGGTAACAAACGTCGCGGGACTGACGCTTATCCGGCGGCGCGGACAGGTGGTGGACGCGGTGAAACGAGCGCGGGAATATTGGCGCATGCTCCATCGTTATTCCTCATTGGGCGCCGGTCGGGCGTCGGTCGGGCGTGTAATAGGCGTCTTGCAGGGCGCGCGGGCGACTGAAGCCGAATGAATCAATCGACCGTTGCATGGGCGGAATAGTTCGTTGCAACAGTGCGACGTAGCAGCAAAAGAGCGCGCAGCGTCAATGGCGGCGGGGCTTTGCGGCTATTGGGCAGACACCTCGCACGCGCTGGCAATTCCGTATTGTTGATGTAGGATTGCGGCCTTGAAGACCCGTCGTTCCGGACGGCCAGCCGCATAACGATGAATATCAGGGTGAAGCAATATGGAAAGCAGCGTTCGCATCGCGTCGGCTCAGTCGACCGGACGATACAGCGCCACGGCAATCGGCCTGCACTGGCTGATTGCGTTGCTGATCGTATGCGGCTTTTATCTCGGCTGGATCATGACGGACATCCCGGGGTTCACGCCGACCAAGCTCAAGTATTTTTCGTGGCACAAGTGGATTGGCGTGACCGTGTTCGCGCTTGCCGTTCTGCGGCTCGTGTGGCGCGCCACGCATCGCGCGCCGCCGATGCCCGTCGACATGCCGGGCTGGCAGAAGGGCGCGGCGCATCTCACGCATTTCCTCCTTTACGCACTCATGCTGGTGATTCCCGCATCGGGTTATCTTTATAGTTCCGCGGCCGGCTTGCAGGTGGTTTATCTCGGCGTGTTGCCGTTGCCAACCATCATCGGGCCGGACAAGGCTTTGAAGGCGACGTTGAGAATCGTGCATATTGCGCTGAACTACACGTTGCTCTTCTTCGTCGTGATGCACGTGCTCGCGGCACTCAAGCATCATTTCGTCGATCGCGATGGCTTGCTCGGCCGCATGCTTCCGTTTCTGCGCTAAGCCGCCGATGCGATTGTTTCCTGTGCGTTGGCAAGGCGTTTCCCGCCTGCTGTTTTTTCCAGCATTCTTTTGATTTCCAATACCGGATGTTCGTCGGACCCGATCAGGAAAAGGTACACATGAAAGTGAAACTCAATCGTTGGATGCTGGCCGCCGTATCGGCGAGCTCGCTTGCGCTCGCCATCGGCGCACATGCGCAAGTGGACGTGAGCAAGAGCAGCGTGACCGCGACATCGAAGCAGATGAACGTGCCCACGGACGGCAAGTTCAACAAGTTCACGGCGCAGATTTCGTTCGATCCGGCCAAGCCCGCCGCCGGCAGCGCGAATATCACGATCGATACCGGCAGCTACGATCTCGGCGACGACGACTACAACAAGCAGGTGCGCGGCAAGGAATGGTTCGATGCCGCGACCTATCCGACCGCCACGTTCGTTTCGAGCGCCATTGCGCCGGCGGGCGGCAATCAATACAAGGTGACGGGCAAAATCACCATCAAGGGCAAGTCGCAGACGGTCACGGTGCCCGTGACCATCACGCAGCAGGGCGCAACGGAAACGTTCGACGGCTCGCTGCCGATCAAGCGCAACCAGTTCGACATTGGAACGGGTGAATGGAAAGACACGTCGGTGGTCGCCGACGATGTCGTCATCAAGTTTCATATCGTCGCCGCGAAGAAGTAAGCGGCCGACTCAAGCAAATCAAAGCCAACTCATTGCATCGCAACGATTCAACCAGGAGAAGCACTTGAACAAACTTTCCGTTTTCGCCGCAGGCGCGCTTGCAGCCAGCCTTTCGTTCAGCGCAATGGCCGCTGATACCTACCAGCTCGATCCGAACCACACGTATCCGAGCTTCGAATCCGATCACTTCGGCGGCGTGTCCACGTGGCGCGGCAAGTTCAACAAGAGCAGCGGCACCGTCGTGCTCGATCGCGCGGCGAAGACTGGAACGGCTGAAGTGACGATCGACATTGCATCGATCAACACCGGCAACGCGAAGCTCGACGAGCATCTGCAAAAAGCCGAATTTTTCGATGTCGCCAAGTACCCGACCGCGGTGTACAAGGGCACGTCGATCCGCTTCAACGGCGACACGCCGGTTGAAGTCATCGGCACGCTGACCATGCACGGCGTGACCAAGCCGCTCAACCTGAAGCTCGACACCTTCAAGTGCTTCGTCAATCCGATGATGAAGAAGGAAGTGTGCGGCACGGAAGCGTCGGCGACGTTCGATCGCGGCGACTTCGGCATGGACTACGGCAAGTCGTACGGCTTCAGCCTGAAGACGACGCTGCATATCCAGGCCGAAGGGGTGAAGCAGTAAGTTTCATCGATTGTGGAATGAAACCGCCTCGCGTGCTGTGCGTGAGGCGGTTTTTTTGCGCCCGTGCCAAATGCAAAGGGCCGGTCTCCTTTCGAAGACCGGCCCTTTGCTTGTCCATCGTTACGACGCGCCTTAAACCTGAGCGCCCGCGTTCGGATCGTTCGGATCGAACCTGTCCTTCTTGTCCTTGACGAGATCTTCACGCTTCACGCCCAGCCACATCGCAAGCGCGGCGGCCACGAACACCGACGAGTAGATACCGAACAGAATACCCACCGTCAGCGCCAGCGCGAAGTAATGCAGCGTCGGACCGCCGAAGAAGAACATCGAGAGCACCATCATTTCCGTACAGCCGTGAGTAATGATGGTTCGCGACATCGTGCTCGTGATCGCGTGGTTGATGACCTCGATCACCGTCATCTTGCGCTGCTTGCGGAAGGTTTCACGAATCCGGTCGAAGATAACCACCGACTCGTTAACCGAATAGCCGAGCACCGCGAGAATCGCCGCCAGCACGGACAGCGAGAACTCCCACTGGAAGTAAGCGAAGAAGCCGAGAATGATCACCACGTCGTGCAAGTTGGCGATAACGCCCGCCACCGCATACTTCCACTCGAAGCGGAACGACAGATAGATCACGATGCCGATCACCACGCAAGCCAGCGCCAACAGCCCGTTGGTCACGAGTTCCTTGCCCACCTGGGGCCCGACGAACTCGACACGTTGCAGTGTGACTTGCGGGTCGTTGACCTTGAGCGCGGTGATCACCTGATCGCTCTGCTGCGCCGACGTGAGGCCTTGCTTGATCGGCAAACGGATGAGCACGTCGCGCGATGTGCCGAAGTTCTGCACTTGCGCATCGGCGTAACCGAGCCTGGCCATGGTGCCGCGCACGGGTTCGAGCGGCACGGCTTGCGGATACTGCACCTCGATGACCGTCCCGCCCGTGAACTCCACCGACAGATGCAGGCCTCGATGCACGAGGAAAAAAACAGCCGCGAGGAACGTGATGAGCGAGATCGCGTTGAAGATCAACGCGCGCTGCATCAACGGCAAGTCGCGGCGAATGCGGAAGAATTCCATGTTTCGTTTCTCCGGGGTTCAGTCAATCAGCGGGGCGAACCCGGTTTTTCCTCATCGATGCCAGGACCAGAACGGCGGCGCACGCTCGGCTTGCCACCGCGCGCAGGCGTCTGAACCTGAGCACGCGGCGCCGCGACGGGAACAGCCGTCTTGGTCTTGCCTTTCGCCGTCTTGATGATTTCGTCGACGGGCGAATCGTCACCGCGTTGGGCGGCGAGATACGCGGCCGCCGCAGCTTCGGTGTTGCCGCCTTCCGGGCGCCACACCTGACCGATAGCCAGCGACTTCAGCTTCTTCTTGCCGCCGTACCACAGGTTCACGAGGCCGCGCGAGAAGAACACCGCCGAGAACATCGAGGTCAGAATGCCGATACAGTGCACGACCGCGAAGCCGCGTACCGGACCCGAGCCGAACGCGAGCAGCGCGAGACCGGCGATCAGCGTGGTGACATTCGAGTCGAGAATGGTCGCCCAGGCGTGTTTGAAACCTTCCTGTATCGCCGTTTGCGGCGGCGCGCCGTTACGCAGTTCTTCGCGGATACGTTCGTTGATCAGCACGTTCGCGTCGATCGCCATGCCGAGCGCAAGCGCAATAGCCGCGATACCCGGCAAGGTCAGCGTGGCCTGCAGCATGGAGAGGATCGCGACGAGCAGCAGCAGGTTGACCGACAGCGACAACATGGAGATCAGGCCGAACAGCATGTAGTACACGATCATGAAGATGGCGATCGCGGCGAAACCGTACTGCACCGAATCGAAGCCCTTCTTGATGTTGTCGGCGCCAAGGCTCGGCCCGACCGTGCGTTCCTCGATGATGTCCATTGGCGCTGCGAGCGAACCGGCGCGCAAGAGCAGCGCGAGATCCGTGGCGGCTTGCGGCGTCGGCTGGCCGGTAATCTGGAAGCGGTCGCCGAGTTCGGACTGGATGGTCGCGACCGTCAGCACTTCGCCCTTGCCCTTTTCGAACAGAACCATGGCCATCGGCTTGCCGATGTTGTCGCGCGACACGCTCGACACCGCGCGGCCGCCGGCCGAGTCGAGGCGAAGATTCACGGACGGACGCTGATGATCGTCGAAGCCCGTGGACGCGTCGATGATGCGGTCGCCCGTGAAGATGATCTGCTTGCGCAGGAACACGGTGCGGTCGCCCTGCTTGAACGCTTCGTCGCCCGGCGGCACCGGGTCGGTTGCGTTTCCGTAGGTGTTCACGGGATCGGCGAGACGTGCTTCGAGCGTCGCCGTGCGGCCGATGATGTCCTTTGCCTTCGCCGTGTCCTGCACGCCCGGCAGCTCGACGACGATCCGGTCCGAACCCTGCTGCTGAATCACGGGCTCGGCCACGCCGAGTTCGTTGACGCGGTTATGCAGCGTCGTGATGTTTTGCTTGAGCGCGCCGTCTTCCACCGTGCGCTGCGTGCCCGGCGTGAAGGTGCCGACCACCTGATAGCCGTCGCCGCCCTGACGCGTGGTCCATTGCAATTCGGCGACGCCCGTCGTGAGCAACGTGCGCGCGTTGTCGGCCGCGGCCGCATCGGCGAAATTCACCACCACCGATTGCCCCACGCGATTCACGCCGCCATCGCGGATATTGCGGTCGCGCAGGTACGTGCGCGCGTCGGCGGCGTCGGAATCGAGCTTCTTGTTGAGCGCGCCGGCCATGTCCACTTGCAGCAGGAAGTGCACACCGCCGCGCAAGTCGAGACCGAGGTACATCGGCAATGCATGCAGCGCGGAGAGCCAGCGCGGCGATGCGCTCTGCAGGTTCAGCGCGACGATGTACTGCGGGTCGGTCGGGTCGCTGTTCAGCGCCTTCGTGATGATGTCTTTCGCATGCAACTGCGTGTCCGTGTCTTTCAGACGCACACGAATGTTCGCACTCGCCGCCGAGTTGTCGAACGTGACTTCGTCGGACTGGATCTTTGCCGCGGCGAGCGCGCTCTCGACAGTCGAAAGCGTGGCGGAGTCGAGCTTCACGGTTGCCTTGCCGCTCGATACCTGCACGGCAGGCGCTTCGCCGAAGAAATTGGGAAGCGTGTAGACGAGACCGATGACGAGCGCCACCAGCATCACGACATACTTCCAGAGGGGATAACGATTCATGGGGATGGCCGAACGGAAAGTTGGCTGCGGGGGAGGGGGCGTCCGGCGTCATGCGCTGCGAACCGCATGGGAAGACCCGGTGGCTCGGTGGCGAGGCCGCGCCGGACGCGAAGGAACGTGGCCTTACAGCGCTTTGATGGTGCCCTTCGGGAGAATGGTCGTGACGGCAGCCTTCTGCACGGTGATTTCCGTGCCTTCGGCGATTTCCACGCCGACGTAAGCTTCCGACACCTTCGTGACCTTGCCGACGATGCCGCCGTTCGTGACGACTTCATCGCCCTTGGCCATGGCCGACAGCATGTTGCGATGTTCTTTCTGACGCTTCATCTGCGGACGGATCATGATGAAGTACAACACGGCGAACATCAGGATCAGCGGCAGGAAGCTCATCAGGCTCGATTCCGCGCTGCTGGCGGTGCCTTGTGCAAAGGCATTGGAAATGAACGACACGTTGGTCTCTCCGTTAATACGTTCAGAATTGCGTTCGAAATGACGTTCGCAAATGCGTTTGAAAACCTGGGCCAGAAATTAGCCCGATATTCTACCACTCGCCGCGCCCCTCAAATGGCTGGAATGCGCTTTGGCATCAAGCCGTTACCGCGACTTTCGAGAGTCCGTTGCGAGCGACGGAAAGGCGATTGTAATGCTTGTCCGGGCGATATCCGTCCCGCCTTAGTCGACGCCGCGCGCCCGATTCTCCGCGAACGTCTTGCGAAATGCCTCGAACGTGTGTGTTTCGATCGATTGGCGCACTTCGCCGATAAGTTCCAGGTAGTAATGCAAGTTGTGAATGGTGTTCAGTTGCGCGCCCAGAATTTCCCCGACGCGATGCAGATGGTGCAGATAAGCGCGCGTGAAATGGCGGCACGTATAACAACCGCAGCTTTCGTCGAGCGGCTTTTGCGAGTTCTTGTGCGTCGCGTTCTTGATCTTGAGGTCGCCGAAGCGCGTGAAGAGCCAGCCGTTGCGCGCGTTGCGCGTGGGCATCACGCAATCGAACATGTCGACGCCTGCGGCCACGCCCGCGACCAGATCTTCCGGCGTGCCGACGCCCATCAAATAATGCGGCTTGTCGGCGGGCAGCTTCGGACCGATGTGATCGAGCACGCGCATCATGTCCTCCTTCGGCTCGCCGACCGAAAGGCCGCCTATGGCGAGCCCATGGAAGCCGATTTCCGAGAGACCCGCGAGCGACTCGTCGCGCAAGTCCTCGAACATGCCGCCCTGCACGATGCCGAACAGCGCGTTCGGATTGCCGAGTCCGCTGAACTCGTCAATGGAGCGCTTCGCCCAGCGCATGGACATGCGCATGGAGTCGGCGGCTTCCTGGTGCGTCGTCGGTACGCCGTTTGTGGCGTAAGGCGTGCACTCGTCGAACTGCATGACGATGTCTGAATTCAGCACCTTCTGAATCTGCATCGACACTTCGGGCGAGAGAAAAAGTTTGTCGCCATTGATCGGCGAAGCGAACGTCACGCCTTCTTCCGTGATCTTGCGCAGTTCGCCCAGCGAAAACACTTGAAAGCCGCCTGAATCCGTGAGAATGGGACGGTTCCATCCCATGAACCTGTGCAGCCCGCCATGCGCGCCGATGGTCTCGAGACCCGGACGCAGCCAAAGATGAAACGTATTGCCGAGGATGATCTGCGCGCGAATCTCTTCGAGTTCGCGCGGCTGGATTGCCTTGACGGTGCCGTAGGTACCGACCGGCATGAAGATCGGCGTTTCGACGACGCCGTGATTCAGCGTCAGACGGCCGCGACGCGCCTGTCCGTCGGTGGCGAGCAGTTCGAACTTGAGGCCGTTGTCGGGCGGAGTGTGATTCTCGGTCATTGTGGTTCCTGGGCCGCCGGGGAGTGCAGAGATTGTCGCCATGGTAAGCGCTGTCGCTGGCCATGGAAGTCAAGCCGTCAGCTTCGGTCGATACGTCCGGCGCGTAGATGGTTAAGTTTGGGAATGGCGAGTCAAAAGCATGGCATCGCCATAACTGAAGAAGCGGTATTTCTCGTCGATGGCGTGCTGGTAAGCCGCGCGGATCGCGTCCATGCCGGCGAAGGCGGACACGAGCATCAGGAGCGTCGACTTCGGCAAATGGAAATTGGTGACGAGCCGGTCGACCACGCGGAAGGTGTAGCCCGGCGTGATGAAGATATCCGTCTCGGCGCTCGTCGCGGCGAGCGGGCGGCCGGCTTCGGCGGCGTCGCGGGCGGCGGCTTCCAGCGCGCGCATGGACGTCGTGCCCACGGCGATCACGCGATTGCCGCGCGCCTTCACCGCCGCGATTTTATCGACGAGCGACTGCGGCAACTCGTACCACTCGCTGTGCATCTTGTGCTCGGCGATATTGTCCACGCGTACCGGCTGAAACGTGCCCGCGCCGACGTGCAGCGTGAGCGTGGCGCGTTCGACTCCACGCGCGTCGAGCCGGGCGAAGAGGGCATCGTCGAAATGGAGGCCTGCCGTCGGCGCCGCTACCGCGCCGGGATTCGCTGCGTAGACGGTCTGATAACGCGTTTCGTCGTAGGCGTCGGGGTCGTGCTCGATATACGGCGGAAGCGGCAAGCGCCCGTATTGCTCGATGAGCGTCAGGCATTCGGCCGGAAAATGCAGCGTATAGAACGGTTCGACGCGCTCACCGACGGTGACATCGAATGCATCGGCGAGGCGAATGGTCGTGCCCGGCCCGGGACTCTTGCTCGCGCGAATCTGCGCAAGCGCGGTGGTTGCGCCCGTCAGACGCTCTACCAGCACTTCCACGCGTCCGCCACTGGCCTTCTGGCCGAGGAAGCGCGCCTTGAGTACTTTGGTATCGTTGAAGACGAGCAGATCGCCGGCGTCGAGCCGGTTCGGCAGATCGGAGAAACGCCGGTCGATGAGCGTGGCCGGCGAAACGCGATTATCCACTTCGAGCAGACGGCTCGCGCTGCGCTCGGTGAGCGCACTCTGCGCGATCAGCTCGGGCGGCAGATTAAAATCGAAATCGGAAAGCGTGAACATGGCGTTTGATAGTTGCCCGATGTTGCTTGAGGGCGGCACAGGCGCGCCGACCAAAACCCCATATTGTACTTGCGAAGAGAGCAGATGCCCTTGTCCGACCGCCGCGTGACTTCTCCCGACGAAGCGTTTCCAAGCGCCGAAGACAGCGGCGCGCGTGTCGAAGGGAAGGCCGCGCGCACGCGGAAGAAAGCGCCGAAGCCGGTGATAACGGGCACGATCCAGCCGGAGGGCGAGGTGCGGGCGTCCGCGCTCGACGACGGTGATTCGCAGCCGACTGCTTCGGCGGCGAAGGCTCAAGACGCGGGTTTCGACAGCGCCGCCGAAACCTTCGAGGAGCCAAGCGTGGCGGACGCGCAGTCCACTCGCGCCGCCCAACCCGCGTCGGCCGCGAAAACTGGGAACGCCGGTCTGACTAGCGCCGGCAAAACCGCGCCCAAGCTCGTCAAACCCGCCGACAAGCTCGCCAAGCTCGGCTTGAAGACCGACATCGACCTCGTCTTGCATCTGCCGATGCGCTATGAAGACGAAACGTCGCTCACGCCAATCGCCGAACTCATTCCCGGCGACATCGCGCAGACGGAAGGCGTCGTGTTCGATAACGAGATCGCGTATCGGCCGAAGCGGCAATTGCTCGTGAAGATTCGCGACGATGCCGGCGACGACCTGACGCTGCGCTTTCTCAACTTCTACGGTTCGCAAGTCAAGCAGGTGTCCGTCGGCGTGCGCCTGCGCGTGCGCGGCGACGTGCGCGGCGGCTTTTTCGGCTTGGAGATGGTGCACCCGGTCGTGCGCCCCGTCGATGACGACACGCCGCTGCCGCAAGCGCTCACGCCCGTCTATCCGGCGACCGCGGGCGTCTCGCAGGCGTATCTGCGCAAGGCGATCGACAGCGCGCTCTCTCGCGTGTTTCTGCCGGAGTTGCTGCCCGAGCCGATCGCGCGCGCGCATCTCGCCCCGCTCAACGTGCCCGGCCTGCTCGACGCGGTGCGCACGCTGCATCATCCGCGCGCGGATTCCGACGAAACCGCGCTTATCGACGGCACGCATCCGGCGTGGACGCGCATCAAGTTCGAGGAACTGCTCGCGCAGCAGTTGTCGCTCAAGCGCGCGCACGCCGAGCGCCGCACTCGCGCCGCGCCTGCCATGCCGCGCCGTGCCGCTGGCGATTCCGCCTCGCTCGTCGTGCGTCTACTGAAAGCGCTGCCGTTTTCGCTGACCGGCGCGCAGCAGCGCGTCAGCGCGGAAATCGCGCACGAACTGACGCTCGCGCATCCGATGCAACGTCTTTTGCAAGGCGATGTCGGCAGCGGCAAGACCATCGTCGCGGCGCTCGCGGCGGCGCAGGCCATCGACGCCGGTTATCAGGCCGCGCTCATGGCGCCGACCGAAATTCTCGCGGAACAGCACGCGCGCAAGCTGCGCGGCTGGCTCGAACCGCTCGGCGTGTCGGTCGCGTGGCTCGCCGGCAGTCTCAAAGCCCGGGACAAACGCAGCGCAAGCGAGGCCGCCGCGCTCGGCACCGCGCACCTCGTCATCGGCACGCACGCGATCATTCAGGACTCGGTCGAGTTCGCGCGTTTGGGCCTCGTGATCGTGGATGAGCAGCATCGCTTCGGTGTCGCGCAGCGGCTTGCGCTGCGGGCGAAGGCGCAGAAAGCATCGAACGGGGCGAAGGACTTCCAGCCGCATCAGCTGATGATGTCCGCGACGCCGATCCCCCGAACGCTCGCCATGACCTATTACGCCGATCTCGATGTCTCGACCATCGACGAACTGCCGCCTGGCCGCACGCCGATTCTCACGAGAATCGTCTCCGACAGCCGCCGCGACGAGATCATCGGCCGCGTGCGCGAGGCGGCGCTGACTGGCCGGCAAGTTTATTGGGTGTGTCCGTTGATCGAGGAAAGCGAGACGCTGCAGTTGCAAACCGCCGTCGAGACTTACGAAACGCTCGTCGCGGCGCTGCCCGAACTGCGCGTCGGGCTGGTTCACGGTCGGCTTGCGCCCGCTGAAAAGGCGGCGGTCATGGACGCCTTCTCGCGCAACGAAGTGCAATTGCTGGTCGCGACCACGGTGATCGAAGTGGGCGTGGACGTGCCGAATGCGTCGCTGATGGTGATCGAGCATGCGGAGCGTTTCGGGCTCGCGCAGCTGCATCAGTTGCGTGGACGCGTGGGGCGCGGCAGCGCCGCTTCCGTGTGCGTGCTGATGTACGCGAATCCGCTCTCGCAAACCGCGCGCTCCCGGTTGCAAACGATGCGCGAAACGACCGATGGCTTCGAGATCGCCCGCCGCGATCTTGAAATTCGCGGTCCCGGCGAGTTTCTCGGCGCGCGCCAGTCCGGTGAGGCGATGCTGCGTTTTGCCAGCCTCGAAAACGACGGCTGGCTGATCGAACCCGCGCGCGCGGCCGCGGATCGCATGCTCGAAGCGTTCCCAGACGCCGTTACGCGCCATCTCACCCGCTGGCTGGGCGTGCGCGAACAGTATTTAAAAGCATGATGGATGAACTTGAGCGGGCGTCGTCGGTCCCTATTTGCTAGATACACAGCCGCGTTTGCAATAGCCGCGAGAGTTGTCGAATTGCGCTTGGCGGGTGTATAAGATAAACCTATCGAATCAATGTATTCCATTGGCCTCCAATGACGCTCACTGAACTGAAGTACATCGTCGCGGTTGCGCGCGAGCGGCACTTTGGCCGCGCCGCCGAAGCGTGCTTCGTCAGCCAGCCGACGCTGTCGGTGGCAATCAAGAAGCTCGAAGACGAACTCAACGTGCAGATCTTCGAGCGCGGCACGAGCGAAGTCAGCGTGACGCCCATCGGCGAGCAGATCGTCACGCAGGCGCAGCGCGTGCTCGAACAGACGCTCGCCATCAAGGAAATCGCCAAACAGGGCAAGGACCCGCTTGTCGGACCGCTGCGCCTAGGCGTCATTTATACGATCGGGCCGTATCTGCTGCCGACGCTCGTCAAGCAGATGATCAAGGCGGTGCCGCAGATGCCGCTAATGCTCCAGGAAAACTACACGCTCAAGCTGATCGAACTGCTGAAGCAGGGCGAGATCGATGTGGCGATCATGGCGCTGCCATTTCCCGAAACGGGCCTCATGGTGCGCGCGCTGTACGACGAGCCGTTCGTCGTTGCCATGCCTTCGGGTCATGCGTGGGAAAACCGCGCGAAGATCGATCCGGACGATTTGAAGCAGGAAACCATGCTGCTGCTCGGCAGCGGCCATTGCTTCCGCGATCACGTTCTCGGCGTGTGTCCGGAGCTGATGCGCTTCTCGCAGAACGCGGACGGCATTCAAAAGACCTTCGAAGGCTCGTCGCTGGAAACCATCCGGCATATGGTGGCAAGCGGCGTCGGCATCACGGTCCTGCCGCGTATGTCGGTGCATGAAGTGAAGCCGCACGCGGCGGGCATCGATTCCGGCCTGCTTAGTTACGTCGCGTTCGATGACCCCGTCCCGGACCGGCGCGTCGTGCTGGCGTGGCGCAAGAGCTTCACGCGCGTGCCTGCCATCGACGCGATCAGTGATGCCATCGCTGCCTGCGATTTGCCTGGCGTGAGAAAGCTGGACATACCAGTGGCGGTGAACTGAGTTCGCCGCAAGTTTCACGTTTCATTGCAAAGCCGTGCCTTCATCGAAGTCACGGCTTTTTTATTTGGGTGGCGCCCCCAGCTATCGAATAGATAAATTCAATCAAATTTTTGTTTTCGATAGTTTTCTATAAGATTCCTCCATCGACAGCGCTTGGCCACTCCGGCCAAGCCCACGGAGGAACGTCATGCACCGCCACGCCGCCATCGCCAAATCATGGAACGAACTGCGCCACGTCGCCGTGCGCGTTCTAGCGGACTTCGCCCGCGTCGCCTGAAACTCGGCGAACCGTCGCATCACTCATCTCAAGCCAACGCAAAAACAGGAGTATCACGATGACCAACGAACGCCTCACGACTGCCGCTGGCGCACCCGTCGGCGACAATCAGAATTCGCAAACCGCCGGTCCGCGCGGTCCCGTGACCTTGCAGGATTTTTGGCTGATCGAAAAACTCGCGCATTTCGACCGCGAAGTGATTCCCGAGCGCCGCGTGCATGCAAAGGGTTCGGGCGCCTTCGGTACGTTCCGCGTCACGCACGACATCTCGCGCTATACGAAAGCCAAGATTTTCTCGGAGATCGGCAAGGAAACGCCGATTTTCATGCGCTTCTCGACGGTGGCAGGCGAACGCGGCGCCGCCGATGCCGAACGCGACGTGCGCGGCTTCTCCATCAAGTTCTACACCGAGGAAGGCAACTGGGACGTGGTCGGCAACAACACGCCGGTGTTCTTCATCCGCGATCCGCTGAAATTTCCCGACTTCATCCACACGCAGAAGCGCGACCCATACACGAACACGCGCAGCAATGTCGCCGCTTGGGATTTCTGGTCGCGTCATCCGGAATCGCTGCATCAGGTGACGATTCTCATGAGCGATCGCGGTATTCCGAAGAACTATCGGCAGATGCATGGCTTCGGCTCGCACACGTTCTCGTTCATCAACGCCGATAACGAGCGCTTCTACGTGAAGTTCCATTTCAAGTCGCAGCAGCCGCTCGAAAACTACACGGATGCCGAAGCCGGCGCCGTGATCGCCAACGATCGGGAAAGCGCGCAGCGCGATCTGGTCGACAACATCGATCGTGGCGAGTTTCCGCGCTGGAATTTCCGCATTCAGGTGATGAGCGAGGAGGAAGCGGCGCGCTATCGCATCAATCCGTTCGATGTCACCAAGGTGTGGCCGCACAAGGACCATCCGCTGATCGATGTCGGCGTGATCGAATTGAACCGCAATGCGCAGAACTATTTCGCGGAAGTCGAGCAGGCCGCGTTCACGCCCGCCAACGTGGTGCCGGGCATCGGCTTCTCGCCGGACCGCTTGCTGCAAGGGCGCCTCTTCTCTTATGGCGACACGCAGCGCTATCGGCTCGGCATCAATCATCATCAGATTCCGGTGAATGCGCCGCGCGTGCCGGTGGCGAATGCATTTCATCGCGATGGCGGAATGCGCGTCGACGGCAATCTCGGATCGCGCGTCAATTACGAGCCGAACCGCTTTGGCGAATTCGCGCAGGACGCGAGCGTGAACGAGCCGCCGCTCGCGGCGGGGACGGTGTATCGCTTCGATCACCGTGAGGACGACGACTACTACAGCCAGGCAGGCGCGCTTTTCCGTCTCTTCGACGAAGCGCAGCGCGAGCGGTTCTTTGGCAATATCGCGCGGCATATCTTCGGCGTACCGGATGAGATCGTCGCGCGTCAGATCGAACACTTCCGCCGCGCGGACCCGGCTTATGCGGCAGGCGTGATAGATGCTCTTATCAAGCTCGGACAGAAAGTAACCGTGAAGCAGGACGAGGAAGATACCGCGGCCGCGTGATCGGCCAGGGAGAAACGACCATGAATCAGGCATTCAACACCATCGAGCAGGCCATGAAACATATCGAAGCCACTAGTCGCAAAGTGCGCGTGACGCTTGCGTTTGGCGCCGTCGCGATGGGTTACGGGCTCGTCGTTGCCAGTGCATTGCATGGCGCGGGCGCGGGCGTTTTCGCCTGAGGCAGGACGTCTATCGACACGAAGACAGGCCGCTCTGTCAGCACGACGCGGCGGCCTGTCTTCCACGCATGCAAAGCCGCGCCATATAAAAAAGTGACCTTGTTTCTACGATAAACTAGCGGACGGTCTGTAGCTTCGCGCCTCGCTTGAGCAATAGGCGCACTCAACGTTCGAATCACACTTTCACGGAGTCAATATGGCGAACAAAGACGCTGCACCTCCCGTCAACATCGGCATCAACGACGAGGATCGCAAGAAGATCGCCGACGGGCTGTCCCGTCTGCTGGCCGACACGTACACGCTATACCTGAAGACGCATAATTTTCACTGGAACGTCACGGGGCCGATGTTCAACACGCTCCATCTGATGTTCGAGACGCAATACAACGAACTCGCACTCGCCGTGGATGCCATCGCCGAACGTATTCGCGCGCTGGGCGTGCATGCACCGGGCAGCTACAAAGACTTCGCGCGGCTGTCGACCATTCCGGAAGCGGATGGCGTGCCCTCGGCCGAAGAGATGATTCGCCAGTTGGTACAAGGTCAGGAAGCGGTGGTGCGCACGGCGCGCGAAATCTTCCCCGCGACGGACGCCGCCAACGACGAGCCGACCGCCGACTTGCTCACGCAGCGCATGCAGACGCATGAAAAGACCGCGTGGATGTTGCGCGCCATGCTGGCCTGACGTCTCGGCTTCAAACGCTTGGAAAGCTTCAAACGCTTCGATGAAAACCCCGTGCGCGGGGTTTTTTTGTGGGCGCAATGCGCGGGCTTGCGCCAGCACGCTGGTCTAGAATAGGCCATCGAACTTTCGCTGCCTTGCCATGCTCGCCCGCCTTCCGCTGTATATGCGCCTCGTGCGCCTGGATAAACCCATCGGCAGCCTGCTGCTGTTGTGGCCGACGCTCAACGCATTGTGGATCGCATCCAACGGGCATCCTTCGCCAATGCTGCTCGTCATCTTCGTGATCGGCACCATTCTCATGCGCTCGGCGGGCTGCGCCATCAACGACTACGCCGACCGCGATTTCGACCGCTACGTGAAGCGTACGGCCGAGCGTCCGATCACGTCGGGCAAGATCAAGGCATGGGAAGCGGTGGCGCTCGCGGCGGCTTTATCGCTCCTTGCGTTTTTGCTGATACTGCCGCTCAACACACTCACGAAAGAACTGTCGGTGTTCGCGCTGTTCGTCGCGGGCAGCTATCCCTTCACCAAGCGATTCTTCGCCATACCGCAGGCGTATCTCGGCATTGCGTTCGGCTTCGGCATTCCCATGGCGTTTGCCGCCGTGCAGAATCACGTGCCCGCGCTCGCGTGGATCATGCTCGCGGCCAACGTGTTCTGGTCGGTGGCCTACGACACCGAATACGCCATGGTCGATCGCGACGACGACATCAAGATAGGCATCCGTACATCGGCGCTCACTTTCGGGCGATACGACGTGTTCGCCGTCATGCTTTGCTATGCCGTGACGCTCGCCATCTATGTGGGCATAGGCGTGGCGCTTGGCTTTGGCTGCGCGTACTGGCTTGGCTGGCTTGCCGCCGCGGCATGCGCCGTCTATCACTACGCGCTGATTCGCGAGCGCGACCGCATGGGATGTTTCGCTGCGTTCAAACATAACAACTGGCTCGGCGGCATGTTGTTCGTGGGAATTGCGCTGCATTACGCGCTGGCTTGATGCGCCGTTGATCTTGCCGACGCATCTTTATGACAGTTTTCGGGCCATCGACTGATTGCGTCAATCCATCCAGTGGCTAGACTCTTGCGGATTTCCGGACACACTTAAAACCGCATGAGTCACATCGAGCGCCCCATCGCCTTCATTCTCGCCGCGTCAAACCATGGCACGCTGATCGTCAATCGCAACGACTTCAACGCCGTGCAGAACGCCGTATCGAACTACACCTACGGCGTCGGGCATCAGATCCTCAGCAAGTCCAGCTTCGATCCGCAAGAAGTGCAGTTCGTGCTCTCTCTTCTCGCGCTGCGTCGTCGTTATTTCGGTGACGGCGTATTCGCCATAGACGGCGGCGCGAATATCGGCGTGCATTCCGTGGAATGGGCGCGTCACATGAACGGCTGGGGACGGGTGCTGAGTTTCGAGGCGCAGGAGATCATCTACTACGCGCTGGCCGGCAATCTCGCGCTCAACAACTGCCTCAATGCGCGGGCCAGGCTGGCTGCATTGGGTGAGTCCGTGGGCGAGATCGGCATTCCTCAACCGGATTACTTCTCTTCGGCGAGCTTCGGCAGTCTGGAGATCAGGCCGCGTGAGCACACCGAGTTCATCGGCCAGGCTATCTCTTACGATGCCGCCGCAAGCACGACGGTGCCGATGATCAGTATCGATTCCCTGAAGCTCGAACGCGTCGATCTTCTGAAGATCGACGTCGAAGGCATGGAAATGGATGTGTTGAGAGGCGCGCGCGAGACCTTGCTTCGATGCAAGCCTGCGCTTTTGGTCGAATGGATCAAGGGCAGCGAGAACGATATTCGCGACTATCTGAGAGGCGTTGGCTACGAGACGTTTTATTCGGTCGAACCGAATGTGCTTGCCATCGCCGAGGGTGATCCGCTGCATGCTCATTTGAACGAGCGCGATGGCGTGCTCAATATCGGTTGAGCGAGCTCGCGCGGCGGCGGTGAGCGCGAGCGAATCCTTCAATGCGCGGGTGCGAAGCCCGCGCACCGCGCAAGCTGCACGTGTTGCCGTGCCGCCAGTTCCTTTTGTGCGCATGCGAGTTGCCAGCGCACCGCGCACGATTCACGTTTTCACAAGCCGCCCAACTCGTCACCCATCTCCTTCGCGCGCGCCTGCGCCGCGAGCGCGCCACGCACGATGGCGTCCTTCACACCTTCAGCCTCGAACGATGCCAGCGCCGCCGCCGTCGTGCCGCCTTTCGATGTCACCCGTTCGCGCAGCACGCTCGCCGCTTCGCCCGATTGTGCAGCAAGCTGTGCCGCGCCGGTGAAGGTCGCCACCGCGAGTTCGCGGCCCTGGGCTTCGTCAAGGCCGAGTGCGCGCGCGGCTTCCTGCATCGCTTCGATGAAGTAGAACACGTAGGCCGGACCGCTGCCGGAAATAGCAGTGACGGCATCGAGTTTCGCTTCGTCGTCGAACCAGACGGAGGAGCCCACCGCTTCCAGAACTTGCGATGCCAGCGCCTTCGCGTCGTCGCTCACGCCCGGCAGCGCGGCGAGTCCGGTCACGCCCATGCCGATCAGCGCGGGCGTATTCGGCATGGTCCGCACGATCTGCGTATAGCCGTTCAGCCAGCGCGACAGATCCGTCGCGCGAATGCCCGCCGCGATGCTGATGATGGTTTGCTTCGACAGATGCGGCGCGAGCGATTCGGCCACGCTCTTGAGCACTTGCGGCTTCACGGCCAGCAGGATCGCGTCGTAGGCCGCGAGTTTCTCGTCGATGGTCGCGCCCGTCGCAATGCCGAACTGCTTCGCGGTGCGTTCGCGCGCTTCGTCGTTGATATCGACGGCATAGATATCCGCCGGCGCGACGCCGCGCTTGACCAGACCGCCGATGAGCGCGGCAGCCATGTTGCCACCGCCGATGAATGCAATTTTCATGGTGAAGTAGTCGAGAGTGAAATCAATGCGAATAGTCGCGCGCACCGAAGATCGCGGTGCCAATGCGCACCATGGTCGCGCCTTCGAGCACGGCGGCTTCGAGGTCGGCGGACATGCCCATGGAAAGCGTGTCGAGATCGAGACCGTCTGCGCGCAGCTTGTTCATGAGTTCGCGAAGGCGCGCGTGCGGCTCGCGTTGCGCGTCGAGTGTGTCGGCGGCTTCGGGAACGGCCATCAGGCCACGCAAGCGCAGGGCGGGAAGCGCCGCGACCGCATGCGCGAGCGCGGCGGCTTCTGCCGGTTCCACGCCGCTCTTCGAAGCCTCGCCGCTCACGTTGACCTGCACGCAGACATTGAGCGCGGGCGTGCCTTCGGGCCGTTGCGCGGACAGACGCTCGGCAATCTTCAGCCGGTCGATGGAATGCACCCAGTCGAACTGCTCGGCGACGAGCTTGGTCTTGTTCGATTGCAGCGGCCCGATGAAGTGCCACTCGATGTCGCTGCGTAAGTCGGCGAGCGTGGCAATCTTCGCGATGCCTTCCTGCACGTAGTTTTCGCCGAACGCGCGCTGGCCGGCAATGAACGCGGCGCGCACGTCTTCGGCGGGAAAGGTCTTGGAGACGGCGAGAAGCTGCACGGACGCGGCGTCGCGCGAGGCGTCCGCCGCGGCCTTCGCGATACGCTGCCGGACTTCTTCGAGATGTTGAGCGATAGACATGCTGGCCGCCTGAAAAGCAATCCAGCCATTATACGAAGCGCTCAACCGTAAAGCAGATGCTCGAGCAACTGAATCCAGTGCGCGACGGGCGTGGACGTGCCGCTTTGCAGATGCGCGATACACCCGACATTCGCCGACACGATCATCTGCGGCTCGGTCTTTTCCAGCCGGTCGAGCTTTTGATTACGCAGCGTGTATGAGAGCTTTGGCTGTAGCACCGAATACGTGCCCGCCGATCCGCAGCAGAGATGGCTATCCGCGGGCAAACGCACTTCGAGCCCGAGCGCGGTCAGCAGATGCTCGACGCGTCCGCGAATCTGCTGCCCGTGCTGCAAGGTACACGGCGGATGGTAGGCGACCGTATGCACGCTGCGGCGTCTTGCCAGCGCGATGAGTTCTTCCTCGTACATCGGCAGGATTTCGGCGAGGTCGCGCGTAAGCTCGACGATGCGCGCTGCCTTGTCCGCGTAGACCGGATCGTCGCGCAAAAGGTGCGCGTATTCCTTCACCGTCGCGCCGCAACCCGATGCGTTCATCACGATTGCCTCGACGCCGTTCTCCACATACGGCCACCATGCGTCGATGTTGTTGCGCACGTCGTCGAGCGCTTCGTCGTTGTAGCCGAGATGCAGGCGGATTGCGCCGCAGCAGCCCGCATCCGGCGCGGTGACGATCTCGATGCCGAGCGCGTCGAATACGCGTGCGGTCGCCGTGTTGACGTTGGGCATCATGGCCGGTTGCACGCAGCCGGAAAGCATCAGCATCTTGCGCTCGTGTTTGCGCGTGGGCGCGGCGAGCGGCTTCTCCGGGACGGGAATCTTCGCGCGCAGATTGCGTGGCAGGATGCCGCGAAACTGCTGGCCGAGTTTCATCGCCGGCGTGAAGAGCGTGCTGTTCGGCAGAAAGCTCGCCAGCAAGCGCCGCTGCAAACGCTGGCGCATGGGGCGCTCGACTTTCTCTTCGACCACCTTGCGGCCAATTTCCACGAGCCGCCCGTACTGCACGCCCGACGGACACGTGCTCTCGCAATTGCGGCAGGTGAGGCAGCGATCCAGATGCAGTTGCGTGCTGCGCGTGACCGGCGCGCCTTCGAACATCTGCTTCATCAAATAGATGCGCCCGCGCGGTCCGTCGAGTTCGTCGCCGAGAATTTGATAGGTCGGGCAAGTCGCCGTGCAAAAGCCGCAATGGACGCATTTGCGCAGGATGGCGTCGGCTTCGTCGCCATCGGCCGTGCCGCGGATGAAATCGGCGAGATTGGTTTGCATCGAGGCGCCTAGAAATCGGGGTACAGCCGGGCGCGATTGAACACGCGCGCCGGATCGAACGCCGCCTTCAGCCCGCGATGGATTTTCATCAGCGGCGCGGGCAACGGCGTGAACACGCCCGCATTGCGGTCATACGCGGAACCGGCGCGGAAGATGGTCGCGTGCCCGCCCGCCTGCTTCGCGCTGATACGCACGGTCTGCGGGTCGGTGTCCGTGATCCACCAGCGCTGCGCACCGCCCCATTCCATGAGTTGCGCGCCCGGCAAATGCAGCGGCTCCGCAATGGACGGCAACGCGAGCCGCCAAAGCGCCGAGCGCGGCTGAATGACCGCGAAGAACGGATCGGTCTGCTCGCGCATGCCGATCCAGAAACGGTCGGCTTCGACGGCGTCGACCACCTCGCCGCCGAGCGTGTTGCGCGCGGATTTAACAGCAGCTTCCGCGCCCGCGAGACGTAGCGCGAGCGTGCCGTCGCGCCACGCGCTGCCGGTGATCGGCAATGGATGACCGCCCCATTCGTTGAGCTTGCGCACGCCGTCCGTTGCATGCATGTCGAATTTGAGCGTGGCTTCGGCGACGGGGCGGGGCAGCACCTTGATCGACAGTTGCAGCATGAGGCCGAGCGTGCCGAGCGAGCCCGCGAGCAAGCGCGCGACGTCATAGCCCGCCACGTTTTTCACCACTTGGCCGCCGAAGTGCAGCACTTTTCCGTGCCCGTTCATTACCACCGCGCCGAGCACGAAATCGCGCGGCGCGCCGGTCCATGCGCGACGCGGGCCGGCAAGTCCCGCCGCGATGCAGCCGCCGAAGGTCGCGTTGCGGCCGAAGTGCGGCGGCTCGAAGGGGAGCATCTGCCCGTGCTCCATGAGCGCGGCTTCGATTTCCGCGAGCGGCGTGCCGCTCTTCGCGGTGATCACGAGTTCCGCCGGATCGTATTCGACGATGCCGCGATGCGCGCGCGTGTCGAGAATCTCCCCTTGGAGCGTCTGTCCGTACCAGTCCTTCGTCCCGCCGCCGCGAATGCGCAGCGGCGTGCCGGTCTCGGTGGCGTGTGCAATCCGCTCCGACCAGCCGGCGACGATGTCGTCCTGTTCCATGGGTGTCCCGCTTGATTGATGCTTTTTCTATTCCGTCTCGTCCGGTCGATTGTACCGGGCGCTTAACGCAGCCACAGTCGGACAAACGTGGATAGCGGGATCGCGCACTCGTCAGAAGCGCGGAATCTCCGGGTGCGGCAAAAGCCCGCCGCGAATGTGCATCTTCCCGTATTCGGCGCAGCGCGCGCGCGTGGGAATGCCCTTGTCGGGATTGAGCAGGCCGGGCGGATCGAAGGCGCGCTTGACCGCGTGAAAGGCGTCGCGTTCCTCGGGCGAGAACTGCACGCACATCGAATTGATCTTCTCGATGCCCACGCCGTGTTCGCCCGTCACCGTGCCGCCCAGTTCCACGCAGGTTTCGAGGATATCGCTGCCGAACGCCTCCGCGCGATGCCATTCGTCGAGATCGTTGCCATTGAAGAGAATGAGCGGGTGCATGTTGCCGTCGCCCGCATGGAACACGTTGATGCAGCGAAGCGCGTACTTCTGTTCCATCTCTTCGATCCGCTTGAGCAGCGGCCCGATGGAGCGGCGCGGCACCGTGCCGTCCATGCAGTAATAGTCGGGCGACATGCGGCCGGCGGCGGGAAAGGCGTTCTTGCGGCCCGACCAGAACTTGAGCCGCTCGCTTTCCGTGCGCGAAATCTGGATGCGCGATGCGCCGAACTCGCGCAGCACCGCCGTCATGCGGACGATTTCCTCGGCGACTTCGTCGTGCGTGCCATCGGATTCGCACAGCAGGATGGCGGCGGCGTCCAGGTCGTAGCCAGCGTTGACGAATTGCTCGACGGCGCGCGTCGCGGGCTTGTCCATCATTTCGAGGCCGGCCGGGATGATGCCTGCCGCGATGATCGCCGCGACCGCGTTACCGCCTTTGACCACGTCGTCGAAACTCGCCATGATGACTTGCGCTGTCTGCGGCTTCGGGATCAGCTTGACGGTGATCTCGGTGACGATGGCAAACATGCCTTCGCTGCCGATCAGCACGGCGAGCAGATCGAGGCCGGGCGCGTCGGGTCCGAGCGAGCCGAATTCGACGGCATCGCCGTCCATGGTGACGGCGCGCACGCGCAGCACGTTATGCACGGTAAGGCCGTATTTCAGGCAATGCACGCCGCCCGAATTTTCGGAGACGTTGCCGCCGATAGTGCACGCGATCTGCGACGATGGATCCGGCGCGTAGTAGAGCCCGTAAGGGGCGGCGGCCTCCGATATGGCGAGATTGCGCACGCCCGGCTGAACCGTCGCGGTGCGCGCGTACGGATCGACTTCGATGATCTTGCGAAAGCGCGCAAGCGACAACACGATGCCATGACGGATCGGCATCGCGCCGCCCGAGAGCCCCGTGCCCGCGCCGCGCGGCACGATCGGCACGTCGAGGCGCGCGCAAATCTGCACGACGCGCTGCACCTGCGCTTCGGTTTCCGGCAATGCGACCGCAAGCGGCAGACGGCGATACGCCGCGAGACCGTCGCATTCGTATGGCGCCGTGTCTTCCTCGCGAAACAGGAGGCAATGCGTGGGCAGCACGGCCATCAGCGCCTGCACGACATCGCGCTGACGCGCCGCGAGTTGTTCCTCGGAGAACCGAGGCGCGTCCGCATGCGGCAAATTCGGCGAAGTGTCGGTCACGAGTGCGGTCTTGAGCTCGTCGGGTGCGTTCATGTCTCCTCCGGGCGCTCGGCGGCGCTTCGTTCGGTTTGATCGACGCAGATGCTCTTCGTCGACGAATGATTGGGTTACCGCGGTCCATCTTGCCCGCTTGCGGCGACAGCGTCCATTGCCGTCGCCGTGTGCGCGAAATGAAGCGCAAACCGCGCGATTACTGCTCGAACGCGAAGATCTTGCCCGGATTCATGAGGTTTTTCGGGTCGAGCGCGTGTTTGATCGAGCGCATCACGGCGATCGCGTCCTCGCCGTGCTCCTCGATCATGAAGCCCATCTTGTGCAAGCCGACGCCGTGTTCGCCCGTGCAGGTGCCGCCGACCTTCAGCGCGCGTTCGACGATGCGGTGATTCAGCCGTTCGGCTTCCGCCAGTTCCTCGGGCTTGGCCGGATCGAGCAGCATGGCGACGTGGAAGTTGCCGTCGCCGACATGGCCGACGATTGGGCAGGGAAGCGGCGAATCCACCAGGTCTTTTTCCGTTTCCTCGACGCATTCCGCGAGACGCGAGATCGGTACGCAGACATCCGTGGTGACGGCGCGGCAGCCGGGCTTCAGTTGCAGCATCGCGAAGTAGGCGTTGTGGCGTGCGTTCCAGAGACGGCTGCGGTCTTCGGGACGGGTCGCCCATTCGAAACCGGTGCCGGCGTTCTCGGCGGCGATGTCCTGCACCGTTTGCGCTTGCTCCTTGACGCCGGCTTCGGTGCCGTGAAATTCGAAGAACAGCGTCGGCGATTCGGCGAGCGTCAGATTCGAATGACGATTGATTGCGCGCACGGCGAGCGAATCGACGAATTCGACGCGCGCAATCGGCACGCCCATCTGAATGGTCTCGATGACGGCGCGTACCGCATCGCCCATCGACGGGAAAGCGCAGATGGCGGCGGAAATGGCTTCGGGCTGCGGATAAAGCCGCACGGTGATTTCGGTGATGACACCGAGTGTGCCTTCCGAGCCGACGAAAAGACGCGTCAGGTCGTATCCCGCCGACGATTTGCGCGCGCGCGTGCCGGTTTTGATGACTCGGCCATCGGCGGTAACCACCGTGAGGCCGAGCACGTTTTCGCGCATCGTGCCGTAGCGCACGGCGTTGGTGCCGGAAGCGCGCGTTGCCGACATGCCGCCGATGCTCGCGTCCGCGCCGGGATCGATCGGGAAGAAGAGGCCGGTGTCTTTCAGCGCTTCGTTCAGTTGCTTGCGCGAAATGCCGGGTTCGACGGTGACCGTGAGATCTTCGGCGTTGATCGAGATGACGTTTTTCATCTCCGACAAGTCGATGGAAACGCCGCCTTGCACTGCCAGCAGATGCCCTTCGAGCGACGAGCCGTTGCCGTAAGGGATGATCGGCGTGTCGTGTTCGGCGCAAAGTCTGACGATGGTCTGCACGTCATCTGTGCTGCGCGCGAAGACGACGGCGTCGGGCAGTTGCGGGTCGAACGGGGATTCGTCGCGGCCGTGGTGCTCGCGCACCGCCTGGGCGGTGGAAACGCGCTCCGCGAATCTTGAGCGCAGCGCATCGAGCAGGGCGGCGGGGAACGGGCGGCGGAAGGCGGTTCGTGCGGCTTCGGCGGGGTGGTTCACGGTGTCTCCGGGGCAGCTTGGGCGCTGCGATTGTTCGGTCGATTTTCGCAGCGGATTCGTTGCGTGTTGCTTATTCGTGCCACTAACCGCTTCAGGCGACGGATCGAGCACGTTGCCTTTTGCGCGCCGGTGCTTAATCGTCGCGCTCGTTGGGCTGCTGCGCTCGGCGTGGTCGAGTGCTTGCTTCACGATTTCCATCTCATTTTACGCCGATGAGATGGAAGGCGGCAGGCGGGTAAAACCGTGGGACCGCGTGCCTATAATGGGTCGGAGTTTCGGCGCGGTTCAGAGCGTGAACGCGCGTTTCGAACGATGAATCAACGAGCAAGGAGAAAACGATGGGCAACCGTCTGAGCAAGATCGCCACCCGTACCGGCGATGATGGCACCACGGGGCTCGGCGACGGCCGTCGCGTTTCCAAGGACGATGCGCGGATTGCCGCAATCGGCGATGTCGATGAATTGAATTCGACTTTGGGCGTATTGCTATGCGAACCGCTGCCAACGGACGTGCGCGATGCGTTGACGACGATTCAGCACGATCTCTTCGATTTAGGCGGCGAGTTATCGATTCCCGGGCATTCGATGATAGAGGAATCGCATTTGGCGCAGCTCGATGACTGGCTCGCGGAATACAACGGGACGTTGCCGCCGTTGGCTGAATTCATTCTGCCGGGCGGATCGAGAGCGGCGGCAGTGGCGCATGTGGCGCGGACGGTTTGCCGAAGAGCGGAGCGGTCGATCGTGGCGCTGGGGAAAATCGATAAAGCCGGAGTAAATGAAGCGCCGAGGCGGTATGTCAATCGGCTGTCGGATTTGCTTTTTGTACTGGCGCGGGCTTTGAATCGCGCGGATGGCCAGAACGATGTCTTGTGGAAGCATCAGCGCGACGCGGCAACCGATTAACCGTGAACAAATAGACAGCGGCCGCTGAGTTAGCGGCCGCTGTCTATATCTTAATTGCCGCCGCCTCGCGCAATGCGCCGCTGTTTAACCGACGCTGCCAATCCTTCGAGTACAGTCACGCTCTCATCCCAGCCGATACAAGCATCCGTCACGCTTTGTCCGTAAGTCAGCTCGCATCCTGGCTTGAGGTCTTGCCGGCCGCCAACCAGATGCGATTCAATCATCACGCCGATAATTCGCTCATCGCCGGAAGCGAGTTGCTTGCCAATATCCTCGCAAACCGGAATCTGATTCTCGTGTTTCTTCGAGCTATTCGCGTGACTGGCATCGATCATCAAGCGCGCCGCTAATCCCGCCTTGCCGATATCGCTGCAAGCCGCATCGACACTAGCGGCATCGAAATTCGGCGATTTACCGCCGCGTAAAATGATATGGCAATCCTCGTTGCCGGCGGTGGAAACGATCGCCGAATGTCCGCCCTTCGTGACCGACAGGAAATGATGCGGCTGCGAAGCGGCCTTGATAGCATCGACGGCAATCTTGACGTTTCCATCCGTGCCATTTTTAAAGCCCACTGGACAAGACAATCCCGATGCAAGCTCACGGTGAACCTGAGATTCGGTAGTCCGCGCCCCAATCGCGCCCCACGAAATCAGGTCCGCAATGTACTGCGGACTAATCATATCCAGATACTCGGTGCCGGCCGGCAAACCAAGCTCGTTGATATGCATGAGCAATTCCCGCGCAGCCCGCAATCCATCATTGATCTTGAAGCTGTTATCCATATACGGATCGTTGATCAGCCCTTTCCAGCCCACCGTGGTACGCGGCTTTTCGAAGTACACGCGCATCACGATTTCCAATTCGCCCGCGAAGCGCTTACGCTGCTCGATCAGTCGCCCCGCATATTCCATCGCCGCCTTGGGATCGTGAATGGAGCACGGTCCGACGATCACGATCAAGCGATCATCCATTCCGTGCAGTATGCGATGCATCGACTTGCGCGCGTTGTAGATCAGTTCCGACACGGGTTCGGCGCAAGGGAATTCGCGGATCAGATGCGCGGGAGGCGTCAGTTCTTTCAGCTCACGAATGCGGACATCGTCGGTATTGTGCGGGGGCATTTCTTTTCTCCTGCGTCTCTTTCAATCAAAACCAACGTGTGAAGGGCGAAAAAAAAACCGCCAGACTCGCTGGCGGTTTTTCGGGAATTTGGTTTTGCGTACTTACCGTACTTGCAACGACCCCTCTCCATCCGCCAGCGGCTTGAGATGCCAAAAGAAATAAAAATAAAACTTGGCGGTCATGGCTTAAGAGAGAAAAGTCTGTCGCAAAAAATCAGGTAGCTGCTTTTATAACCGCAAACACGCGGCGCTGGCAAGCCTTCCAATCGAAGAACGCGGGAATCCCGCATCGCCGGCCCGTGCAATCGCAAACCCAGCCCGAAGCGACGCGGAAAGCCCGCATCGAAAACATTAAACCGTGCCGCCCACCGTCATTTTTTCGATGCGCAACGTCGGTTGCCCAACGCCCACCGGCACGCTCTGGCCTTCCTTGCCGCACACGCCGACGCCCGTATCCAGCGACATGTCGTTACCGATCATCGTCACGTATTTGAGCGATTCCGGTCCGCTGCCGATCAAGGTCGCGCCCTTCACCGGATACGTGATCTTGCCGTCCTCGATCATGTACGCCTCGGACGCCGAAAACACGAACTTGCCGTTGGTGATATCCACCTGACCGCCGCCGAAATTCACCGCGTACAAGCCTTTCTTCACCGAAGCTAGAATCTCCTTCGGGTCCTTGTCGCCGTTGAGCATGTACGTGTTGGTCATGCGCGGCATCGGCAGGGCGGCGTAGGATTCGCGGCGCGCGTTGCCCGTCACGGGCATTTTCATCAAACGCGCGTTGAGCGAATCCTGAATGTAGCCCTTGAGAATGCCGTCCTCGATCAGCGTCGTGCACTGCGTCGGATTGCCTTCGTCGTCGATGTTGAGCGAGCCGCGCCGATTCGGCAGCGTGCCGTCATCGACCACGGTCACGCCCTTCGCCGCGACCTGTTCGCCGATACGACCCGCGAACGCCGACGATCCCTTGCGGTTGAAGTCGCCTTCGAGCCCGTGCCCGATCGCTTCGTGCAAGAGCACGCCCGGCCAGCCCGGCCCAAGCACGACGGTCATGGCGCCTGCGGGAGCCGGACGCGCTTCCAGGTTCACCAGCGCCGCGTGCACCGCGTCGTCGACGTAGCGGTTCAGGATGTCGTCGGTGAAATAGCCGTAGTCGAAGCGTCCGCCACCGCCGCCCGTGCCGATCTCGCGGCGTCCGTTTTGCTCGGCGATCACCGTGACCGATACGCGCACGAGCGGTCGCACGTCGGCGGCGAGCGCGCCGTCGCTGCGCGCCACCAGCACGACGTCATATTCACCGGCGAGCCCGGCCATGACTTGCGTGATGCGCGGATCGCGGCCGCGCGCCATCTGCTCGACGCGCTCCAGCAGCTTCACCTTCGCGTCGGAATCGAGCGAATGCAGCGGATCGGCGGGCAAATACAGATCGCGGCCCGACACGCCCGTGAGCGTGCTCGCCGACTTGATTTTGTGCTTGCCGCCGCCCGCCTTGGCGATCGCGCGTGTTGCGTGCGCCGCCTGGCGAATCGATTCGGGCGAAAGATCGTCGGAGTAGGCGAAAGCCGTGCGCTCGCCCGAGACGGCGCGCACGCCGACGCCCTGATCGATGCTGAAGCTGCCCGATTTGACGATGCCTTCTTCCAGACTCCACGCTTCGCTGCGCGTGGACTGAAAATAGAGGTCGGCGTAATCGACGCGATGCGTGAAAATTTCCGCAAGCGTACGCGTGATAAGCCCCTCGTCGAGGCCATACGGCGTAAGCAAAACGTCCTTCGCCGTGACCAGATTCCTAATGCCGGGTTCGATGATGTTCATGCGGTGCCTGTTGCGAGTTCGGTGATATTTCAGACCATTCTAATGGCTGACGGGGTTCGGTCATGTGCGGAGAAAAAATCGCGCTTTCAAGACCGTCGGAAAACCTATTTTCAAGATACTTAGCGCGCGCGTCTCAGCCGATCACGCGATGCCGATACGCCGGCAAGCTCTGTCGCACTGACGCGATGCGCGCCGGATCGATCTGGCCGGCCACGACGCCCGCGCCTTCATCGCGCACGTCGATGATTTCGCCCCAAGGGTCGATCAGGATGCTGTGGCCGAAAGTGCGCCGGCCGTTTTCATGTTTGCCGCCTTGTGCCGCGGCGAGGACGTAGCACTGGTTTTCAATGGCGCGGGCGCGTAGCAAGATTTCCCAATGTGCCTTGCCGGTCGTGTAGGTGAACGCGGAGGGGACGACCATCAACGCGCAGTCGCCCATTTTTCGGTACAGCTCCGGGAATCGCAGGTCGTAGCACACCGAAAGGCCGACTCGTCCGAATGGCGCGTCGAAAGTCCGCACTTCGCTGCCGGGGCAGATGGTGCGCGCTTCGTCGAACGATTCCTCGCCTTTCTCGAAATTGAAGAGGTGAATCTTGTCGTAGCGCCCAACCTGCTTGCCGGCGGGGTCGAACACGAGCGTGGTGTTCAGCACGCGATCCGGCTCCGCCGACTGCAACGGCAAAGTCCCGCCGATCACCCACACGCGATGCTCGCGCGCTGCATCGGACAAGAATTGCTGGATCGGACCCGCGCCCGGCGTCTCGCGAATGGCGAGTTTGTCGGTGTCCTTGAAGCCCATGTAGCAGAAGTATTCGGGCAGGAGCACGAGTTGGGCGCCGTCGCGCGCGGCTTCCGCGATCAGCCGGCCGGCCTCGGTCAGGTTGCGATCGCGGTCCGGCGCGCTGACCATCTGCAGCGCGGCGACGCGGAAAGTCGCGCTTTCGCTCGATTTATCGTTCATATTTTTGTGCGCGTTTGCCAAAAAAGGTGACGAAAATAGGGCGGAACCGTGCCGCCTTCACGGAGCGACTGCTGGTACGGCAGCAGGGACAGCGGCGGCGGCAGGTGTTTCGATCTTACCCTGATCGCCCCGCAGGCGCTGAACGACGGGTTTCGACCAGGGACCGGTGATCGAATAGTCGAGTTCGAACGCCTTCTGGATGGACTTCGACAATGCGAGATCGGCGGCCAGCGCGCCCAGACCGAGCAGCGGATTGATGACCGCCGCGCCGATTGCGACCGCGCCCGCGCCGACGGTCGGTATGACCTTCACGTGCAAATCCTGCGTGCGTTGCGGCAGGTCGACGAGCCCTTGCATCTGCACGCGCGCGGGCGATGTGATCATCACCAGATCGTCCGTCCTCGCGATGCCCTGTTCGATATGCGCGTCGCCCGTGACTTTCTCGAACGGCAGTCCCTTGCCGACGACATCCTGAAAATGCAGCGTGAGCAGATTCGCAAGGCTGCGCAAGCTGAAGATGCCGAGCCATTTCGCGGCGCCGGGCGCGCGCAGAATTTGGCCGTGACGCAAATCGACAGCGACGTTGCCATCGAGCGAATTTGGATCGACTGTAGTCGGGCCGCCGTTCCACGCCGCGTGACCGGACACCGTGCCCGCGCCGTGATCGACCGTGCGCGGCAGACCGAAGCGGTCGATCAACTGACCGGCGTCGTTCACGTCGAGCTTGAAGTCGAGTGCCGTGCGGCGCGGAAGGGTGTCGTCGTTCGCGGGTTTCACGGCGGTCGAGACCACGCCGCCCGGCAGCGTGCGCCACGTCGCGTTTGCGGTGAGCGTGGCGTCGGGGTTCGCGAGTTCGAGCTTGTCGAGCGTCCAGACGGGTTGATCGGCGACGACTTCGTTATGCGCATCGACCTGAAGCCGGCCGAGATCGTGCTCGCGATATACGAGCTCGTTCACGATGAGATCGATCGCGGGCATGTTGCGCGGCGGCTTGCTCACGATGCGTTCGTCCGGCGCGTTCGTCGCCGCTATCTTCTCGGGAATGACCACTTTGTCGAGGCGCGCCTGCAATGCGCCCGGACTTCCCTTGAGCGCGCCCGGCGTGAACGCGAGCGTGCCCGTCACCTGATTCGACGCCACGTTCGCCTGCCATTTGCGATTCGCCGGCTCTTCGTTCGCGCCGATCCGCACGTTGTCCCAGCGGCGGTCGAGCAGCTTGAGCGTGGTGAAGTGGATGTCGGCACGCGTCGGGATGAACTGCCTGACCATATCGTTCATCGGTGGCGAGGCGGGCGCGGCCGTATCGGCCACGGGTGAAGCGCTCGCGGATGCGTTGATATCGGCGATGAACTTGCGCCACGCGTCGGCATCGAGCGTGTCCATATCGACGGATGCCGACACGCCTTCGGCGGGCAACGCCGCCGGCTTGTTCACGGCGATCGCGCCGCGCGCGACCTTCAGCCGGGCGCGCATGTTCATCGGCTCGGCGGGGTTCTGCGGATCGACCGTGACCTGCGCGCGGCCGATTTGCTGCAGCGAGTAATGCGCCTGCACGGGCCCGAACGTGAGTTGCGCGTCATGCAGATCCGAAGGCCCGCCAGGCGCGGGCTGAAAGGTGAACGCGAACGGCATGGGCGTGCCCTTCGCCTTCCCGAACGGCGCGGGCAGATCGAAGCCGATGCCCGTCAGATCCGAACTCGCCTGCACGACAGGCAACGCGTTCTTCACGCCATGCACGTGCGCCTGATACGGCGCGGAACCGTCGATGCGCTTCAGGAACTGCGCTACCTGCGGCGTGAT
This sequence comes from Caballeronia sp. LP006, assembly GCF_031450995.1. Lineage (NCBI taxonomy): Bacteria > Pseudomonadati > Pseudomonadota > Betaproteobacteria > Burkholderiales > Burkholderiaceae > Caballeronia > Caballeronia sp. LP006. The sequence goes on from NZ_JARTVW010000005.1 coordinate 845,562, forward strand.
GCGCGTGTTCAGACGCTGTGCCGCGTCCGCGCCGATGCGCCCGTTCACATCGAACGTGTAGCTGCCGTCCGGTTGCACGCCGCCTTTCGCGCGCACGTCGCCGCCAAGCAGTTGCGCGTTCAGTCCGTCGAGCGTCACGGTCTTCGCCGCGAAATTCGCCTTGCCGCGCAGATGTTCGAGCGGCGGCAGATTGGCATAAGCGACTTCGTTGTCCGCGAACGTGAGCGAGCCTTTATATTCGGTGCGAAGCGGCGGCGCGGGCGGCGGCGGCCGGAATCGCGGAATGCCGAGCGTAAGCGCGAGCGCGGCATCGCCTTTAGCTTGCAGTTTGCGCGTGGCGTGCTTGGCCATCAGGCCGAGCGAACTGTCGTCGACATACTGAAGCATGTCCGAGAGCGGTCCGCGCGCTTGCCCGTCGATCCACAGTTTCGATTCGCGATCGCCGGTATCGTCGATTCGCCCGCTCAGATTCGATACCTTCACGCCACGATAATGTCCGCGCTCGACATCGAAGCGCAGCTTGTTTTGCGCGAGCTTGAACGTGCCGTCGATCCCGTCGAAACCCGGCCAGATGCTCGGCATGCCGTTGGCGAGTTTGCGCGGCGGGAACGGCGTCGGATCGAAACGGCCGCCGGTGAACGGCGCCTCGATGCGAAACACGCCCGCGTCCGGCGCCTTCGCATACGGGAACTTGGTGAGGTCGCCATGCACTTCGAGCACGCTGTTGCGCGCCACGCCCGCTTGCAGCGCATGCCCGAGATAGACGCGCACGCGTTCGTTGAGACTCGTCGGCAGATAGCGCACGAGCCTTGTGACCTGCATGTGCGCGATCTTCGCCTTGAGATCGAGATTGCCGCGCCCGTGGCCTTGATTCCAATATGAAGCGGTGACGTCGCCTTCGGCATCGGCGTTCTTCACACGCAGCGTGTCGAGGTGAATGGTGAATGCGCGGCGCAATTCGCCGGGCGCGATTTCATCGGCGACGGTCCAGGTTGCGTGGCCTTGCAGCGTATCGAAGGTCAGACGCGGATCATCGAACGCGCCGGGAATGGTGATGGCCGCATTTTTCGTATCGATGTCGATAGCGCCTTGCGCCTCGTTGGCATCGACATGACCCCACAGGTTTTCGATGCCCGGAATGCCCGCACGCGGATGGTTGTTCACGGTAAGTCCCGGCGGCGGTTCCTGCGCCTGCACGCTGATGCCCTGCAAGTCGGCCTTGAGCGTGAAGTGCAAGAGCTTGGCGTCGCCTTTTTCGTGCTGCTGCTTTACCTCTTCTTCATTGCGCGGCGCCGCGCGCTCCGTGTAGATCGAGTAGTTCGCAATCTGCCCGCGCGGATTGAAGCGCACGAGTTCGTTGAGCACGCGCGGCGGCACGGGCAGCGCCCGCACGAAGTCCGCGAGGATGCCGAGATCGACGTGATCGCCCGCGACGCGAAACATCAATCCCTTGCCAACCGATGCCGGCCGGTACGTGCCCGTAAGCGTATGCGCCGCCAGAAGACGCGCGACCGGCGTGCCGTCCGAGAGCGCGGGCTGACCGAGTTCGGCATGGATGTCGGACAGATTCAGCGTGTAGGCCGTGTTGTTCTTGTCGATGGTCCAGTCGAAGCGCGCAATCGGCAATTCGAGGCGCGGCTGGGTGGCGCGCACGCGCAGCGCGACGTTGCCGCCGTTTAGATCGCCGCCTGCCTTTTGCAACTGGCCGCGCGCGAAGTCCACCCAGATACGGTTTTCGACGCGGCCATCGTAGATCTGAAAAGGCAGCTTCACGTAGCGGCCGAGCGTCGGCAGGTCGAGCGGCCCGGTGGAAACGTAGAGACGTCCGGTCCAGTTTGCGGGCGCGCCCATCGCGGTGAACGGCTCGTGGCGAAAGTCCGCGCGCACATCGAGCGGGCCGTGCAGCACGTCGCCGTCGGCGGGTGCATCGAGTGCGAGCCGATGCCTCAAGCCGTCGTTGAGGATGGTCAGTTGCAGGCGCTTGAACGCCACCTCGGGCGCGTCGCGTTCGGCATCGCGCCAACGCAGCGTGCCGTCGCGCAGACGAATGCGGTCTTGTCCGAGCAGCCAGTTCGTGAACGCGCCAGAACCCGTGCGATGCGTGGGAACAGGCACGCCCGCCACGGTCAGTTCGCCCTTGGCATTGCGCGCGACGATGACATCGGGACCATCGACGGTGAGATCGGCAAGCTTCGGCCGAAGATGCAGCAGCGAGCCCCACGCAATGCTCGCGCGCGCATGCGGCACCGCTACGCCGGGCGATCCGTCGGCGGCGTCGATACGCAAATTGTCGATCAGAAAGGTGGGTTGCGAACCCGCCATGACCGCCGTAATCCGGCCGATATGTAGCTGCGCGTGAATGCGCGAGGAAACGAGTTGCTCGATGCGCGGCCGGAACGAATCGACCTGCGGCAACACGATATAGCGCAGCGCGAGATAGATGCCCGCAACCGCGAAGTACACCACGGCTGCGAACACGAGAACGATTTTGAAGACGCGTGAAAGCACGCGCTCGGCGTTGCCGCTGGGCTGGGCTTGTCCAACTTCGGTCGGGTCGACGGATCGTCTGCTGTCGGACATGCTGCGGCTAGTCGGCGATATGGTAGTTTTGCGTGTTTGACGCTGCAATGTAACACAGGGAAAAGCGGGCAAGGCTTGGCCGCGCCGCTCTGGAAAAGTCTCTCGGAGCCGCTTCGGACAAGCCTCGCGGACCGTTGGTTCAAACCGCTTCGCTGCCGGTGTACGATCAGCTTCTGTACCAAGCAACGAGCGAGCCTACCCTTTCATGACCGACGCGAAACTCCTCAGTTCCAGCTATTCCAACTACGCGTCGCGCGCCTATTCGGCGCGTCCGGAACTAGCCTCCGATGTCGCCCAGTGGGCAAGGACGCCGATCACGCGGCAATGGATCGAAGCGCGCCTCGACGCTCATTGCGTGCCGTGCGTCGAAACCGGCACGCTCGATGAAGCCGCGCTCAAGACGGCGTTGCGCCGCTTGCGCATGGAGGTTTTCTGCACGGCGATGGAGCGCGATCTAGCGGGCACGGCGGATGTCGCCGAAGTCACCGGCGCAATGACGGATCTCGCCGAAGTAACGATCCAACGCGCCATCGCGGTACTCGCGGCCGACCTCGAAGCGCTCTTCGGCGAGCCGCGCTCACCCGAAGGCGAACGGCTTACGCTCGGCGTCGTCGGCATGGGCAAGCTTGGCGGGCGCGAACTGAACGCGTCGTCGGATATCGATCTGATCTTCGTTTATGAAGACGATGGCGAAACCGCCGGCGGCAAGCGCTCGCCGCTCTCGGTGCAGGAATTCTTCACACGGCTCGGGCGGCGCGTGATCGGCGCGCTCGCGGAGATGACGCAAGACGGCTACGTGTTTCGCGTCGACATGCGGTTGCGTCCCAACGGCGATTCGGGTCCGCTCGTGTGCAGTCTCGGCATGCTCGAAGAGTATTTCTATGTGCAAGGGCGGGAATGGGAACGCTACGCGTGGATCAAGGGGCGCGTCGTCTCGGAGACGAAGAGCGATGCCGCGCGCCGTCTCGTCAAACAACTCGAAGCCATTGCGACGCCTTTCATCTATCGGCGATACCTGGACTACGGCGTGATCGCCGCGATTCGCTCGCTGCATCTGCAGATTCGGCAGGAAGCGCGGCGGCGCGCGTCCATGCGCCCCGACAAGGCCGACGACATCAAGCTCGGACGCGGCGGTATCCGCGAGATTGAGTTCAGCGCGCAGGTGTTCCAGTTGATTCGCGGCGGACAGGCGGCGGATTTTCGCATTCGTCCGACGCTCAAGGTGCTCGAACGCGCCGCCGCGCACGGGCTGATCGCGCAGAACGTGTGCGACTCGCTCACCGACGCGTATCTGTTTCTGCGCACGGTGGAGCATCGGCTGCAGTATCGCAACGACGCGCAGACGCATGCGATGCCGGTTGCCGACGACGAGCGCGCGTTGCTCGCGGCATCGCTCGGATTTGCGAACTACGCCGCGTTGATGGACAAGCTCGATGCGCATCGCGAATTCGTCGAACAACAGTTCGATGCCATCTTCGCCGACAAGATCGGCGGTGAAAACGGCTGCGGCGTGTCGGACGATTCGGCTGCATCGTGGATCTGGAGCAGCGCGCTCGCCGACGATTCCGCGCAGGAAGAACTCGCCGGCCGTCTGTCCGAACTCGGCTTCGCGGACCCGGCGCCGGTGCTCGCGCGTCTAACGGGCGTGTGGAATTCCACGCGTTACGCGAGCCTGAACGAGCACAGCCGCGAGCGCTTCGACGTGGTCGCGCAGCGCGCGCTCGAAGTCGTGCAGTCGATCGATGCCGCGCGTCGCGGCGATGTGATCGCGCGGCTTTTCGACTTGCTCGAAGCCATCGGCAAACGCGGCGCGTATCTCGCGCTTCTGACTGAATATCCGGCGGCGCTCGAACGCGTGCTGTCCGTGTTGTCCGGCTCGCGCTGGGCGGCGGGTTATCTCATTCGCCATCCACAATTGCTGGACGAATTGCTCGATGACGAAGCCATTGCCAGCCCGTTCGACTGGGATGGGTTCAAGCGTTCGCTGCTCGCCCGGCTTGCGGCAGCGGAGGACGCGGAGCATCAGATGGACTTGCTGCGTCACGCGCATCAAGCCGAAGTGTTCCGCATTCTGCTGATCGATCTGGCGGGACATCTGTCGGTGGAACATGTGAGCGACCGTCTGTCCGAACTCGCCGATGCCGTGCTCGACGTAACCGTGCAGACGGTTTGGCGGCAGTTTCCGAAGCGGCATCGCGATACGCCGCGCTTCTCCGTCATCGCGTATGGAAAGCTCGGCGGCAAGGAACTGGGTTATGCGTCCGATCTCGATCTGATCTTTCTCTACGACGATCCCGACGATTCGAACGACAGCGCCGCCGACATTTACGCGATGTTCGCGCGCCGTCTCATCACGTGGCTCACGGCGGCGACCGGCGCGGGCACGCTGTTCGATGTGGACTTGCGTCTACGGCCGAACGGCGAATCGGGTTTGCTGGTGACGAGTCTGGAGTCGTTTCGCCGCTATCAGATTCGTGAAGGCGATGCCGCGAATACCGCGTGGGTCTGGGAGCATCAGGCGCTTTCGCGCGCTCGCTACAGCGCCGCCGACGCCGAGATCGGCGCGCAATTCGAAGCCATTCGCGCGGACGTGCTGGTGATGGAGCGCGATGCGGCATCGCTTGCCCGCGAAATCGTCGCGATGCGCGAGCGTGTGGCGGCGGGGCATCCCAATCGCAGCGAATTGTTCGATCTGAAGCACGATCGCGGCGGGATGGTGGATATCGAGTTCATCGTGCAGTACTGGGTGTTGCTGCACTCGCGCGAGCATCGCGAGTTCGTGCGCAATGCGGGCAATATCACCTTGCTCAAGATCGCGGCGCAGAGCGGCTTGATCAGCGCGGACGAAGCGGAAACGATTGGCGCGGTGTACCGGCACTACCGCAAGCTGCAGCACACGCTGCGGCTCGATGGAATGGAGAAGGCGCGCGTCGCGCCGGATGCGGTGAAGGGCGAAAGGGAAGCGGTGACGGCGTTGTGGAGACGCGTGTTCTCGATTGCCGAGTAAGGTGGAAGGCGGCGCAGCGTTTTTGCGCCGCCTCGTTCGCCCGCGCCTCAAGCCGCGAGCATCTCCTTTGCATGCTTGCGTGTCGTCGCCGTGATTTCGATTCCTCCCAGCATCCGCGCCACTTCTTCGATGCGTTTCGACTTGTCAAGCGGCGTCACCGTGCTGACCGTGCCGCCGGCATCGTCGGAAGTTTTCGCCACCTGGAAATGCTGATCGCCGCGCGCCGCGACTTGCGGCAAGTGCGTGACGCACAGCACTTGCCGGTCGCGTCCGAGTTGATGCAAGAGCCGTCCGACCACTTCCGCCACGCCGCCGCCAATGCCCGTATCCACTTCGTCGAAGATCAGCGTGGGCGTCGGGCTCGCGGTGCTCGCGATCACGGCGAGCGCGAGGCTGATGCGCGCGAGTTCGCCGCCCGATGCGACCTTCGCGAGCGGCCGTAACGCGACGCCAGCGTGGCCCGCCACGCGAAACTCGATCTGTTCCAGCCCGTTTGCGCCGCCTTCCGCAAGCGGCACGAGCGCGACTTCGAAGCTGCCGCCCGCCATCGACAATTCCTGCATGCCTTCGGTTACTGCCTTCGACAAAGTCTTGGCCGCTTTCGCGCGCGCCTTCGACAGCGCTCTTGCATCCGCGAGATAAGCGTCCTTCGCTTTCTCGGCGACGGCGTTGAGCGCGTCGAGGTCCGCGGCGGCATCGAGTTCCGCTAGCTGGCTGCGGCGCGCTTCATGTTCCTCGGGCAGCGCTTCGGGCTGAAGGCGGAACTTGCGCGCCGTCGAGTGAAGCTGATCCATGCGACGCTCGACCTGCGCGAGCCGGTCAGGATCGAGTTCGAGACGCTGCGCGTAGTGCGAAAGCGAGTACGACGCTTCCTGCAACTGAATCTCGGCGGGTTCGAGCGAGGCGAGCACGTCGCTCAACGCGGGATCGATATCGGCCAGATCGCGCAGCTTCGTGATGATGGCGGCGAGTTGGGAAATCATGGCTTCGTCGGATTCGGACAATGCGGACAGCGCGCTTTGCACGCCGTCGATGAGACTTGCCGAGTGCGAGAGCCGATGATGCTCCGCGCTCACTTCCTCCCATTCGCCCGGCTGCGGCGCGAGCTTGTCGAACTCGCTCAACTGCCATGCGAGACGCTCGCGTTCCAGTTGCAGTTCGCGGTCGCGGCTTTGCGCGGCTTCTACGGCCTGCTGGGCCTCGCGATACGCACGCCACGCGCGATTCACGGTGCTCGCTGTGTCGACGAGACCGGCGTGCGTGTCGAACAGTTCGCGTTGCGCGTCGGGGCGCATCAGCAATTGATGCGCGTGCTGGCCGTGGATGTCGACGAGCATTTCGCCCACTTCGCGCAGTTGCGTAAGCGTGGCCGGCGTGCCGTTGATGAACGCGCGCGAGCGGCCGCCGGAATCGATCACGCGGCGCAACATGACGGTGTCGCTGTCTTGCGAGAGCGCGTGCTCGTCCAGCCAGCGCGCCACTTGCGCGTGCGTGGTGAATTCAGCGGTGATGTCGGCGCGCGCTTCGCCCGTGCGCACGACGCTCGCGTCGGCGCGGGCGCCGAGCGTGAGCGCGAGGGCGTCGATCAGGATGGATTTGCCTGCGCCGGTTTCACCCGAAAAAACCGTGAAGCCGGAGTCGAACTCGATATCCAGCGCGGCAACGATGACGAAGTCCCGAATGGAGAGATGACGGAGCATGGACGCTTGGAAAGGGCGTGGTGAGCGCTTCAGAGGGCGGAGTCTTGCGAGGGATGCTCGTTCCAGTGCAGCTTTTTGCGCAGCGTGGCGTACGTGCTGTAGCCGACCGGATGCAGCACCGGCACCGTGTGCCGTGAGCGCCGCACTTCGATGGCGTCGTTCAGCTCGACGGCCGTGAACGACTGCATGTCGAAGTTCACGTTGACATCGCGCCCGCCGATGAACTGAATGGTCACCTTGGAGTCGTCGGGCAGCACGATCGGACGGTTCGAGAGCGAATGCGGCGCAATCGGCACGAGCACGAAGCCCTGCAACTGCGGATGAAGAATCGGCCCCGCCGACGAAAGCGCGTAGGCGGTCGAGCCAGTGGGCGTCGCGACGATCAGACCATCCGAGCGCTGGTTGTACATGAAGTGGCCATCCACCGACACGCGCAGTTCCGCCATGCCTGAAAAGCCGCTGCGATTGACCACGACATCGTTGAAGGCGAGCGCGTGATAGATGGGCTTGTCGTTGCGCACGATACGCGCTTCGAGCAGGCTGCGTTCCTCGCGCTCGAACTGTCCGGCGAGCATCTGCGGCACGATCTCGCGCATCTCGGTGAGCGGGATGTCCGTGATGAAGCCGAGCCGCCCGTGATTCACGCCGATGAGCGGCGTCTTGTACGGCGCAAGTTGGCGGCCCACGCCGAGCATGGTGCCGTCGCCGCCCAGCACGACCGCCACGTCCGCGCGCGCGCCGATTTCGGCGACCGAGAGCGCCGGGTAATCGGTCACGCCGACATCCTTCGCGGTGCCGGCCTCGAACACGACCTCGAAACCCTGCTTCGAGATCAGCTCCGCGAGCAGGCGCAGCGGCGTCTCGATGCCGGGCGTATTGGTGCGCCCGATGAGCGCGACAGTCTTGAATTGGCCAATTTCCATGCCGGCATTACACCATAGGTGGAAGGCGAAAAGAACCGTGCGCGAAGGGCGGCTGCGACGCCAGCCGATCACGCCGGGGCGCGCCCGTTGTTTATCGCTAGAATGGAGCGGACATTGAATCGCTCGACAAGCGATTCATCGCGGCGGGTACGTTCGCCGCGCCACGACACGTTAGGCTAAAATTTCCCCATGCTAGACCCACGTGCACAAACCCTCCTCAAAACGCTGATCGAGCGCTACATCGCCGAAGGTCAGCCGGTCGGTTCGCGCACGTTATCACGGCATTCCGGCCTGGAGCTGAGTCCCGCGACCATTCGCAACGTGATGTCGGACCTGGAAGACCTCGGTCTCGTCGTCAGCCCGCACACGTCGGCGGGACGCATTCCCACGCCGCGCGGCTATCGGCTCTTCGTCGACACCATGCTCACCGTGGAAGCGCCGCAAGACGAAGCCATGACCACCGCCGTGAAGACGCGCCTGCAAGGCGAGGAGCCGCAGAAGATCGTCGCGGCGGCGGCGAGCGTGCTGTCGAGTCTCTCGTCGTTCGCTGGCGTGATCCTCACGCCGCGCCGCAGTCACATGTTCAAGCAGATCGAATTCATGCGGCTGTCGGACAAGCGCATTCTGCTTATCATCGTGACGCCCGAAGGCGACGTGCAGAACCGCATGATGGCGACGCAGCGCGACTATTCGCCGTCGCAGCTCACGGAAGCCTCCAACTACATCAACGCGCATTTCGCGGGCCTGTCCTTCGACGAAGTGCGTCTGCGGCTGCGTCAGGAAATCGACGAATTGCGCGGCGACATGACCGCGCTCATGCAGGCGGCCGTGGTCGCGAGCACCGCCGAAACCGATCCGGGCGAGACCGTGCTGATTTCCGGCGAGCGCAACCTGCTCGAAGTGGCGGACCTTTCGTCCGACATGGCGCGGCTGCGCAAGCTGTTCGATTTGTTCGACCAAAAGACGAGCCTCCTGCAATTGCTGGATGTTTCGAGTCACGCGCAGGGCGTGCAGATTTTTATCGGCGGGGAATCTAATCTGGTGCCGATCGAGGAAATGAGCGTCGTGACCGCGCCGTATGAAGTCAACGGCAAGATCGTCGGCACGCTCGGCGTGATCGGACCCACGCGCATGGCCTACAACCGCGTGATTCCCATCGTCGATATCACCGCACGCTTGTTGTCCATGTCGCTCAGTTCTCAATAGCTTTTCCTTCAGCCCATCATGCCGGCCCGCGCGCCGCGCCGCCACTAGGCCGTTCGGCCAATGATGCGGCGTGAAACGCGCCGCTATAATGGGTTTCACCTTTCGACCACTTCCGGCCGCCTTGCCCTATGCGTTTCGATCTCGAGTTGCCTTCGCAGCCTAGCGCTTCGCATCGTGTCGCGGTGCTGCTGATCAATCTCGGCACGCCGGACGCGCCCACGCCGCGTGCCGTGCGCAAGTATCTGGCGCAGTTCCTCTCCGATCCGCGCGTGGTCGAGATTCCCTCCTTGCTCTGGCAGATCATTCTGCGGTTGATCATCTTGCCGTTTCGCGGGCGCGCGTCGGCAAAGAAATATGCGCAGGTCTGGATGGCGGAAGGCTCGCCCTTGCGTGTCTATACGGAGAAGCAGGTCGAGGGCTTGCGGCGCCTCTTTGCGGCAAACGACTATCACGTGCTCGTCGACTACGCGATGCGCTACGGCACGCCGGGCATCGGCGTCATGCTCAATCAGCTCAAGCTCGAAGGCGCCGAGCGCATTCTCCTGGTGCCGATGTATCCGCAGTACTCGTCTTCGACCACCGCGACCGCTTTCGACGACGCCTTTACCGCGCTCAAGCGCGTGCGCAATCAGCCCGAGATTCGCACCATTCGTCATTACGCGGATCATCCGGCGTATATCTCCGCGCTTGCAGAGCAGGTGCGCGATTACTGGCGTCATCACGGCGTGCCGGATTTTGCCGCCGGCGACAAGCTCGTGCTGAGTTTTCACGGCGTCCCCAAGCGAACCATGGATCTCGGCGATCCGTATCACGACCAGTGCCAATTGACGGGCTCGCTGCTCGCCTCCGCGTTGGGGCTCACGCCGGTGGAATGCCGCGTCACGTTCCAGTCGCGCTTCGGCCGCGCGGAATGGCTGCAGCCATACACCGCGCCGACGCTCGCGGAGCTCGGCGCGGCGGGTGTTGCGCGCGTGGACGTTTTTTGTCCCGGCTTCACGGCGGATTGTCTTGAGACGATCGAGGAAATCGGCATCGAGGTGCGCGACGAATTTCTGCACGCAGGCGGCAAGCAGTTTCACCGCATTCCTTGCCTGAATGCATCGCCGGCGTGGATCAAGGCGCTGGGAGAAATCGCGGCGCAGAATCTGCAAGGCTGGCCGGTGCAGGCCGTGCAGCCATTGACGGTTGCCGCCTGAACGAACGGTTATTCATGAATTACACGATTTCGACGGAACCAGGCGCGCGTCTGCGCATCGACAAATGGCTTTGGGCGGCGCGCTTCTTCAAGACGCGTTCGCTCGCGAGCGACGCGGTGGAAAAAGGCCGCGTGAAGATCGGCGGGGCGAACGTGAAGCCGTCGAAGGACGTGCGCGTCGGCGATCTCGTCGAGATCGATATCGAGCGGATCGTCTGGCAAGTGGAAGTAAAGGGCGTGTGCGACGTGCGCGGACCGGCTAGCGTGGCCGAGACGCTTTACGCGGAAACGGAAGAGGGCCGAGTGAAGCGGTTAGCCGAAGCCGAGCGGCGCAAGACGTTTCGCGAGCCGGCTCTCGGAATTCAGGGCAGGCCGACGAAGCGCGACCGGCGCATTATCGACAAACTGGCAGGTTCGGATTGAAGTAATTTTCGATGGTCGCATGAACGCCGCCGTACTCGGTGTTACGGGCGGTGACAGCGCCGGACATACATATGGTGGTCGTTCCCGCAACCAGTACCAGAGCGACCACCGCGATAGCAAAGGTCAGTTTCATGGTACCCCCGGTGAGCGGGATAACCGGTCGTGAAAACCGGAAGGAAACGGGCAAGGGCTGAGCGGTTACTGCATTCGTAGGATTAGGGTTAACGTGTTCCTGCGACGCATGTTCGAAGTGTAGGCGAACAACGCAATCGCCTCAATCTGATTTTGGCTTACTGCGACGAAACGCCCATTACGAAGTGTTTCTCGCAGTCAAATGTGGCGAATTTTGCACTTAACGCGTCACGCAGCCGACAAGCGTGGCCCGCCGTTGTCCGATGTTTGAAGCGCACGCGAAAAAGCTAAGTTTCGTCCGAAAAACCGCTTCTGGAGCCTTGAAAATCCCTCGGATGCCCCAAATTCCGCCGCTAGTGCGAAAAAGCCTGGCCTGGTTCTCGGCGGTAAGAGGACTCCCGGCCGATCGCATCCATTTCACTCACAGCAATACATTCAGCGACATGGAAAACACGCAAGAGAATCCAGCGAGCCAGAACCCCACGCCCGCAGACGAAACCGCGCGCCAGGCCGCCGACCCGACCCAAGCCGGCGCAACCGGAGCGCCGACGGGCGCCGATGCGCCGCGAGTCGCGCCGGACGCGAACGAAGCCGCGCTGGCCGAAGCGCAGGCGAAGATCGCCGCGCTCCAGGAAGAGTTCCTGCGCGCCAAGGCGGAAACGGAAAACGTGCGTCGCCGCGGTCAGGACGATGTGCAGAAGGCGCACAAGTTCGCCATCGAAAGCTTTGCCGAACATCTGCTGCCGGTACTCGACAGCCTTGAAGCCGCGCTTGCCGATCAATCGTCCGATCTCGTCAAGGTGCGGGAGGGCGTCGAACTCACGCTGCGTCAACTGACCGCCGCGCTGGAAAAGGGGCGCGTCACCGCGCTGAATCCGGTGGGCGAGAAGTTCGACCCGCATCGTCACCAGGCTATTTCCATGGTGCCGGCCGAGCAGGAAGCGAATACCGTCGTGTCCGTGCTGCAAAAAGGCTACGTGATTTCGGATCGCGTGCTGCGTCCGGCTCTCGTCACCGTCGCCGCACCGAAGTAACGCGCCGCGAGAACGCCATGGCCACCTCGGAGAATCGCGTTCCCGTCGATGCCACCGCGTTTTCGGTCTTCGCCATGCAGGAGCTCGACGCGCCCGGTTTCGACGCCGGGCTGGCTTCGGCGGGCGATGATCTGGCCGTCGTGTTCTTCTGGGGCGTCGACTGCTTCAACTGCGAAATCGCCAAAAAAGCGATGCTCGCGAAGCCCGATGAAATCCGCGCGCTCGGACTGAAGTGGTTTCACAGCAATGTCTACGAGCATCGGGAACTGGGACGGCGCTTTTTGCTGCATGGCGTGCCGACGTGGTTTTTCTTTCATCGCGGCAAGCGTCTCGGGCGCGCCACCGGCTGGCATGGTCTCGCGCAATTCGAAGCGGCGGTCGTGGCGGCGCGGGAAAAGATCCGCGGCAAGGCTTCCGAGTGAAAAAAGATATAGACCGCATCGCTTTCAGGGTCTTGAAAACGAAATCCGCGTTCTTATCTTGCGTACAGGTATGAATATTTGGGCGTTCGGCCCGGTAAATCGGCCGCAAAAGCCGGCGTTTTCCGGCCGCAGCGCTAAAGCGATTAAAGCTAGGAGAGTATAAAAAATGGGCAAAATCATTGGTATCGACCTCGGCACCACGAACTCGTGCGTGGCGCTGATGGAAGGCAATCAGGTCAAGGTCATCGAGAACTCGGAAGGCGCGCGCACCACGCCGTCGATCATCGCGTATGTCGACGACAACGAAATTCTGGTTGGCGCACCTGCCAAGCGTCAGTCGGTTACGAATCCGCGCAACACGCTTTATGCAGTGAAGCGCCTGATCGGCCGCCGCTTCGACGAGAAGGAAGTGCAGAAGGACATCAGCCTGATGCCCTACAAGATCGTCAAGCACGACAACGGCGACGCATGGGTCGAAGCGCACGGCAAGAGCCTCGCGCCGTCGCAGATTTCCGCTGAAGTGCTGCGCAAGATGAAGAAGACCGCTGAGGACTACCTCGGCGAGCCGGTTACGGAAGCCGTCATCACGGTCCCGGCGTACTTCAACGACAGCCAGCGTCAGGCAACGAAGGACGCAGGCCGCATCGCCGGTCTGGAAGTGAAGCGCATCATCAACGAACCGACGGCAGCCGCGCTCGCCTTCGGTCTCGACAAGGCCGAAAAGGGCGACCGCAAGATCGCCGTGTTCGACTTGGGCGGCGGCACGTTCGACATCTCGATCATCGAAATCGCGGACGTGGACGGCGAAATGCAGTTCGAAGTGCTCTCGACCAACGGCGACACGTTCCTCGGCGGTGAAGACTTCGACCAGCGCATCATCGATTACATCATCGGCGAGTTCAAGAAGGAACAAGGCGTCGATCTGTCGAAAGACGTGCTCGCGCTGCAACGCCTGAAGGAAGCGGCTGAAAAGGCGAAGATCGAACTGTCGTCGACGGCTCAGACCGACATCAACCTGCCGTACATCACGGCTGACGCGTCGGGCCCGAAGCACTTGAACCTCAAGTTCACCCGCGCCAAGCTCGAAGCGCTCGTCGAAGAGCTGATCGAGCGCACGATCGAACCGTGCCGCACCGCCATCAAGGATGCGGGTGTGAAGGTCGGCGATATCGACGACGTGATCCTCGTCGGCGGCATGACGCGTATGCCGAAGGTGCAGGAGAAGGTGAAGGAATTCTTCGGCAAGGAACCGCGCCGTGACGTGAACCCGGACGAAGCCGTGGCCGTTGGCGCCGCGATTCAAGGTCAGGTTCTGTCGGGCGACCGCAAGGACGTGCTCCTGCTCGACGTGACGCCTTTGTCGCTCGGCATCGAGACGCTCGGCGGCGTGATGACGAAGATGATCAACAAGAACACGACCATCCCGACGAAGCACGCGCAAGTGTATTCGACGGCGGACGACAACCAGGGCGCCGTGACCATCAAGGTGTTCCAGGGTGAGCGCGAGATGGCCGCGGGCAACAAGCTGCTTGGCGAGTTCAACCTCGAAGGCATTCCGCCTTCGCCGCGTGGCGTGCCGCAGATCGAAGTGACTTTCGACATCGACGCGAACGGCATTCTGCACGTCGGCGCGAAGGACAAGGCAACGGGCAAGGAAAACAAGATCACCATCAAGGCGAACTCGGGTCTGACGGACGCGGAAATCGACAAGATGGTGAAGGACGCCGAAGCCAACGCCGAGGAAGATCACAAGCTGCGTGAACTGGCCGATGCCCGCAACCAGGGCGACGCGCTGGTCCACAGCACGAAGAAGGCGGTTGCCGAGTACGGCGACAAGGTCGAAGCCGGCGAGAAGGAAAAGATCGAAGCTGCGTTGAAGGAACTCGAAGACGCGCTGAAGGACAACGCGAGCGACAAGGCGACCATCGAAGCGAAGGTCGAAGCACTGGCGGCGGCATCGCAGAAGCTCGGCGAAAAGATGTACGCCGACATGCAGGCGCAGCAAGGCGCGGCGGGCGCGGCGGCAGGTGCGGCCGGTGCGGCGGGCGCGGGTGCATCGGCGGAAGCGGGTGCGAGCCAGCAGCACGATGACGTGGTCGACGCCGACTTCAAGGAAGTGAAGAAGGACTAAGCCGGAGGGCGCGTGAGTGGCGACATTCATGCGCCCTTGGTCGTTTCGCGGCGCGTATGCGTCACGCGAAGACCGGCATCGGGACGCGTCTAGCGTCTGACGTGGAACGCGCCTGGCGAGCCTGACGGCTCTCCGGGCACGTTGTTTTTAGAGGCGTCTTGCTTCGAGCCGAGTTTGGGGCGAGGCGTCAGAGGTTTCAAGCGCGGGTCGAATGGCCCGGAGCATCTCAGAGGAACCGTCGGGTTAGAAGCGCGGCGGAATCGAACCGACATGGCGAAACGGGATTACTACGACATTCTGGGCGTCGCGAAAAACGCGAGCGACGAAGAGATCAAGAAGGCGTATCGCAAGCTCGCGATGAAGTATCACCCTGACCGCAACCCGGACAACAAGAAGGCCGAGGAGAATTTCAAGGAGGCGAAGGAAGCCTACGAAATGCTCTCCGACCAGCAGAAGCGCGCGGCCTACGATCAATACGGCCACGCTGGCGTCGATCCGAACATGGGCGGCGCGGGCGCGCAGGGCTTCGGCGGTTTTGCCGATGCCTTCGGCGACATCTTCGGCGACATCTTCGGGCAAGCCGCAGGCGGCGCGGCGCGTGGCGGCCGCGCGGGTCCGCAGGTGTATCGCGGTGCGGATCTGCGCTACAGCATGGAAATCACGCTGGAGCAGGCGGCGCACGGCTACGACACGCAGATTCGCGTGCCGAGCTGGGCCAACTGCAATGTTTGTCACGGCTCGGGCGCGAAGCCCGGCACGAAGCCCGAGACTTGCCCGACTTGTCATGGTCAGGGCCAGGTGCGCATGTCGCAGGGCTTTTTCAGCATCCAGCAGACGTGCCCGAAGTGTCACGGCAGCGGCACCTATGTTCCGGACCCGTGCACGAACTGCCACGGCGCGGGCAAGGTGAAGGAAACGAAGACGCTGGAAGTGAAGATTCCGGCGGGCATCGACGACGGCATGCGTATCCGCTCCGCCGGCAACGGCGAGCCGGGTCTCAATGGCGGTCCGAGCGGCGACTTGTATGTGGAGATCCACATCAAGCAGCACTCGGTGTTCGAGCGTGACGGCGACGACCTGCATTGCCAGATGCCCATTCCGTTCACCACGGCGGCGCTGGGCGGCGAGATCGAAGTGCCGACGCTGGCGGGCCGCGCGAGCTTCACGGTGCCGGAAGGCACGCAGTCGGGCAAGACGTTCCGGTTGCGCGGCAAGGGGATCAAGGGTTTGCGTTCGAGCATCGCGGGCGACTTGTATGTGCATGTACAGGTCGAAACGCCCGTGAAACTCACCGATCAGCAGCGCGATCTGCTCAAGCAGTTCGAGAAGTCGCTGACGGAAGGCGGCGCGCGCCACAGCCCGCAAAGCAAGAGCTGGTTCGACCGCGTGAAAAGCTTCTTCGATTGATGTGTAAGACGTGGCACGACCGGCAGCGAGTGTTGCCATGACGACTGAAGAGCGCGGCGCGGTGTTCGCGCTGCTCGACGACTGCGAAGCGACCGCCGAAAGGCGGTCGAGTCGTTTGTACACGGGATTCGTGCGCGCCCATGTCTGCGAAGACGGGCGCACGCTCGACGCCGTATGTGCGGCCATCGATGCCGATTTGCAGAGCGGCCTGCATGCGCTCGTCGTCGCGGATTACGAGTTCGGCCGCAATCTCCAGTTCGGCGGTATCGGGCGCGGCGAGGATCGTGCGTTGCGAGTGCTCATGTTCCGCGAGTGCGCGCCCATGTCTCGCGACGAAGCCAGCGCGTGGCTTGCATCGCGAGATGGCGGTTGTGAGACGCCCTCGGTGGCGGGCGTGGCGGGCATCGAGCCGAGCATCACGCGCGACGAATTCGATACCGCCATCGCCGCCGTTCATCACGCGCTGCGCGAAGGCGAGTCGTATCAGATCAACTTCACGTTCCGGTTGAATTTCGATGTATTCGGCACGCCGCTCGCGTTGTATCGGCGTTTGCGCGAGCGTCAGCCGGTGCGCTTTGGCGCGTTCATCGCCATGCCGGACGGCCGCGTGGTCGTCTCGTGTTCGCCGGAGTTGTTCGTCGAGAAGCAAGGAGCGCTTTTGCGCGCGCGGCCGATGAAAGGCACCGCGCCACGCGACTCCGATCCCGCCGCGCTCCACGACGACCCGAAGAATCGCGCGGAGAACGTGATGATCGTCGACCTGTTGCGCAACGACATGTCGCGCGTGGCGGCGACGGGCTCGGTGCATGTGCCGGCGTTGTTCTCGGTCGAGGCTTATGCGTCGGTGTGGCAGATGACGTCGACCATCGAGGCGCGCGTGAATCCGGGCGCTTCGTTCGCCGATATCGTCCGCGCGCTGTTTCCCTGCGGCTCGATCACGGGCGCGCCGAAATACCGCACGATGCAGCTCATCGACGGAATCGAGAGCACGCCGCGTGGTCTTTATACCGGCGCGATCGGCTGGCTTGATACGCACGGCGACTTTTGTCTGTCGGTCGCGATCCGCACGCTCGTCGTGGATGCCGACGGCACGCGCGGCGTGATCGGTATCGGCGCGGGAATCGTGCTCGATAGCGATGCCGCGAGCGAGTACGAAGAGTGTCTGTTGAAGGCGCGCTTTCTGATGGGCGCGGACCCCGGCTTCGAGTTGTTCGAGACGACGCACGCCACGCGCGATGACGGCGTGCGCCACGCCGCGCGTCATCTTTCGCGTTTGAAGGCGAGCGCCGCGTGGCTTCGTTTTCCGTTCGATGAGCGCAAGCTGGACGCGCAACTCGCGCAACATCGTGCGGGCTTCGAGGCGGGCGCGCCGTATCGGTTGCGCATCGCGCTCGACAAGAGCGGACGCTTTGCATTGACGAGCGCGCGGCTTGCGCCGTTGGCGTCGGATAGCGTGGATGTGTTGCTCGCTTCGGATCGCGGGTTTGCGCCGCGATACTCCGGCGACGCGCTGTTGCGTCACAAGACGACGCATCGTGCCGACTACGATCGCGCGTGGAAAGCGGCGGAAGCGGAGGGCGCGTTCGACATGCTCTTTTGCAACGAACGCGGCGAGATTACGGAAGGCGGGCGGTCGAGCGTGTTTGCGCGCATCGACGGAAAGTGGTGGACGCCGCCCATCGAGGCGGGCGTGCTGCCGGGCGTGATGCGCGCGGTGTTGATCGAAGAACTGGAAGCCGCCGAGCGCGTAATGACGACCGAAGACCTCGAGGGCGCCGATGAGTTGCTCATCAGCAATGCGTTGCGCGGCGGGGTGAAGGCGCGTCTGAGACGGTGACGGCTCGCGATCTCGACGAGCCGTCAGCGCGTCAGGAAATCACCACTCGGCTACGCTTCCATCCGCATGCCGCCAGACCGGATTGCGCCACCGGTGACCGATTTTCGCCATTTCGCGCACCTTCTCTTCATTGACCTCGATTCCCAGCCCCGGTCCTTGAGGAATCGCGACCATCCCGTCCGCATAAGCGAACACTTCGGGATTCTTGATGTAGTCGAGCAGGTCATTGCCCTTGTTGTAGTGAATGCCGAGGCTCTGTTCCTGAATGAACGCGTTGTAGCTCACGGCGTCGATCTGTAGACACGTGGCAAGCGCAATCGGCCCGAGCGGACAATGCAGCGCGAGCGCGACGTCGTACGCTTCGGCCATCGAGGCAATCTTGCGGCACTCGGTCAATCCGCCGGCATGCGACGCGTCCGGCTGAATGATGTCCACATAACCGCCCGCGAGGATGTGCTTGAAGTCCCAGCGCGAATAGAGCCTTTCGCCGAGCGCGATGGGCGTGCTCGTCTGACTGACGATATCGCGCAACGCCTCGACGTTTTCCGACAGCACGGGTTCTTCGATAAACATCAGCTTGAACGGATCGAGTTCACGCGCGAGCACCTTCGCCATCGGCTTGTGCACGCGGCCATGAAAATCGACGCCGATGCCCACGTTCGGTCCCACCGCTTCACGCACGGCGCGCACGTTGTCGATGACGCCTTGCACCTTGTCGAAGGTATCGATCATCTGCAGCTCTTCCGAGCCGTTCATCTTCACGGCCTTGAACCCGCGTTCGACGACCGCGCGCGCGTTGTTCGCGACATCGCTCGGACGGTCGCCGCCGATCCACGAATACACCTTGATTTTGTCGCGCACTTGTCCGCCGAGCAGCGCGTGAACCGGCACGCCATGATGCTTGCCGAGAATGTCCCAGAGCGCCTGATCGACGCCTGCAATCGCGCTCATGCCGATAGGCCCGCCGCGATAGAAGCCCGAGCGATACATCACTTGCCACAAGTCTTCGATATGTCGCGGGTCTTTGCCGATGAGATAGTCGGCGAGTTCATCGACGGCGGCGGCGACGGTATGCGCGCGTCCTTCGACAACGGGTTCGCCCCAGCCGGTGATGCCCTCGTCGGTTTCGATCTTGAGGAAGCACCAGCGCGGTGGAACGATGAAGGTTTCCAGTTTCGTGATTTTCATGGACGTCTCCTAAACGGGTTCGCTATCTTAGCAAAACGCGGCGTGAAGTAGTATTAATAGTACTATTGGCGGATTGGCGGATTGGCGGATTGGCGGATTGGCGGATTGGCGGATTGGCTGATTGGCGGATTGGCGGATTGGTGGATTGGCGGATTGGCGGATTGGCGGATTGGCGATTGGCGATTGGCGGCAAGGCGGCAAGACGGCAAGGCGGAATGGCTGAAAGGCCGAAAGGCATTGGCGGAATGGCGGAATGGCGGAATGGCGGGTGGCGGAATGGCGGATTTGCCAATCTGCGGATTCGCAGATTCGCTAGATGTTCGGTGGTGAGTTGGTGTAGTGGGAGTCGTGGGAGTCGTAAGTAGCTTGATGGTTAAGTGACCAAGGTGCGAGGTGAAACAGCAGAGTGGCGAAGTCGCGGATCGGTGCACGAGCAGTCGGATGGTGGAGTGGTGGAGATATGGCGACACTCGCGCATGCCCCATCCGCTCCATGCAAAGCCGCTTCGTTCCAAGGAAACCGCTTCGGCACACTCGGCCAATGCCCGATAATCGTGCGCAAACGAGCAGGAGAACGAGATCATTCATCGCGATTTACACGGCCGCGTCGCTCACGAACTCGGCATGGCCATTTTGCGCGGCGATTTCGCGCCGCAGACTTCGTTGCCGCGCGAGGCCGAATTGATGGAGCGCTTCGGCGTGAGCCGCACGGTGCTGCGCGAGGCGCTACGCACGCTCACATCGAAAGGGCTGATCGAATCGCGGCCCAAGGTCGGCACGCGCGTGCGCGCAAAGGACGCGTGGAATCTGCTCGATGCCGACATGCTCGACTGGTACTCGCGCGTGGCGCCGCCGCTGCAATTCGCGCTCAAGCTGCAGGAGATGCGCGAGATGATCGAGCCATACGCAGCCGCGCTCGCCGCTGACAATCACGAAGCGCAGACGCGCGAGCGGCTCACGAGCGCGCATCAGGCGATGGTCGGCGCGCAGAACGTCGACGAATGGGTACGCGCCGATCTGGATTTTCATTTGTGCGTGCTGGCCGCCTGCAGCAACGAGTTGCTGATTCCGCTTGGCGCGCTGATCGAACGCACGCTGGAAGGCCAGCTTCGGCTGAACGCGAAGCGCGCGGAGGTGTACAACGCGTCGCTTGCCGAACACACGGCGGTGTTCGATGCGATCATCGCGCGCAATGCTGGCGCCGCTCGCCGCGCAATGGCCGATCTGCTCGGCGTGACGCGGTCGCGGATCGAGAGTTGAGGCGTGCGTCGGTGGATCATCGTGCGCGATGCCGCACGACGCACGACGCACGACGCACGACGCACGACGCACGGCGCACGACGCACGACGCACGACGCACGACGCACGACGCACGACGCACGACGCACGACGCACGACGCGCGACGCACGGCGCACGGCGCACGGCGCACGACGCACGACGCACGGCGCACGACGCACGACGCACGACGCACGACGCACGCCGGCCAATCGGCTTTGGCGTGACGCAATCGCAGATAGCAGACAGTAGATCGAGGCGTACATCGGAGGCATGAACCATCTGTCCTGCGACCTCGGCATGTGTCGTCGCCGAACCGGCTGGTGTTCATCGGCAAGAAGGCAATGCGCGCCTTCTTCCTCGCACATCACACCGCAGTGACAGCGCCACGCACACACGACCCAAACGCCCCGCTGACACCGCTACATTCAGGCAAACCGTTCACGATCGCGATAAAGTGGACCCCTTGCGCACCGCACCGAAAGCACGCCCGCATCGAAGAACCGTGCGCTAGCTCGTGAAGGAGTTTGAATGCCGCACGTCCCGACTTCGCTTGCGTCGTCGTGGGGCGCGTGGGCCGTGTTCGTCAGCGTCCTCGCGACGCAACTTGGCGTGCCGGTCCCCGCCGCGCCGATGCTGATTCTCGCCGGCTCGCTCGTCGCGTCCGGCGAGTCGTCCTTCTGGCCGATGCTCGGCGCGGCCGTGCTCGCGGTGCTCATCGCCGATTCGCTCTGGTTCGCGGCAGGCCGTCTCTACGGCCGACGCTTCCTCAACTCGCTGGTGCGCTTCTCCCTCTCGATCGACTCCACGCTGCGCACCGCGCGTCGCTGGTTCGAACGCTTCGGCGTGCCGCTGCTCGCGTTGTCCAAGTTCGTTCCCGGACTCGGGCTCGTGTCGGCGCCGCTGCTAGGCACCACGCAGATCGACGTGCGCGTGTTCGTGTTGTGGGACTTGATCGGCGCGACCGCCTGGGCCAGTTTCTGGATTCTGGGCGGCGCGGCGCTGCAGGAGCAGATCGCGCGCCTCGTCGTGCTGGTTCGCGCGAACGGCGCGACCGTGATCGATATTCTCGTGCTCGCGGGCGTCGGTTTCATTCTGTATCGATGGGTGCGGCGCGTGCAGTTTCACCAGTGGCTGGAGAAGTATCACATCACGCCCGACCAGCTCGACGCCATGATGCAAAGCGATACGCCGCCCGTCATCTACGATGCACGGCCAATCGACATACGCCGCAAGGAGCCGTATCGCATTCCGGGCGCGGTCGCGCTGGATCTCGATTCCCCCGACCGCGTCGATCAGTTGCTGTCGGAGCACGAAGTCGTCGTGTATTGCGTCTGCCCGAACGAAGCGACGGCCAAGTCTATCTCGCGTCGGCTGCGCGCCAAGGGTTTCACCAACGTGCGTCCGCTCAAGGGCGGCCTGGACGCGTGGGAGAAGCACGGCTATCCGATCGAATCCATTCCGCCGGAAAAGCCGCACGTCGATACGCACGAAGACAGCGACATGGACGACATGGTCACGATCCGCGCGACGGCGCCCGAGTAATCGAAACTCGGGCGGTCCTGCCGCGCCGGCTTACTCGGGTGATAGCCGCAAGCGCCCATGCTCCAGGTCGGCGCTCGAATAAAAATTCAAGCGTTCCCGCCGCGCCGGTTGACGAGCGCGATGCCCGCAAGCACCATCGCCGCGGCGACCATGAAGCGCGCGGTGAAGTGCTCGCCGAGCAGCAACACGCCGAAGGTCACACCGAAGATCGGCGTCAGAAACGAAAATACGGAGAGCCGCGACGCCATATAGCGCGTGAGCAGCCAGAACCAGGTCAGATAGCTCACGAACGCCACCACCACGGCCTGATAAACGAGACTTGCGATAGCGAGCGGCGGCAGCGCGTCGACATGGGTTTGTCCAGTGACGGCCGCGAGCGCGAGCAGCATGACCGCCGATACCGCGAGCTGATAGAAGAGCGTCTTGCTCGCACTCGTTCGCGAGAGTGACGAGGCGCGCACGACCACCGTCGTCGCGGCCCAGAAGAGGCCCGCCATGACGCCGAGCGCATCGCCTGCGATGCCGCGCAAGGTCGATGCGCTTTGCGGCGCGCCGTGCAGAAAACCATCCGCGAAGGCAAGCGCCATGCCGCAAAACGCGAGCATGATGCCGCACCACTGCGTGCGCGCAAGCCGCTCGCCGGCGACGAACCAATGCAGGCCAAGTGCGGTGAAACAGGGGGCGGTATAGAGAAAGACGGCCATGCGCGAGGCTGTCGTGAGACTCAGGCCGAAGAAAATGCAGACGAATTCACCGCCGAACAATATGCCGGCAAGGATTCCGGCGGGCAGGGTATCGTCGCGCTGAAAGAGCGGCACGCCGCGCGTGCGCGTCCAGATCAACACCAGAAAAGTGGCGATGAGCGAGCGTACGCCCGCTTGCAGCATCGGCGGAATGAAGCTGTTCGCTTCCTTGATGGCGACTTGCTGAAAGCCCCACACGCCGCACAGCGCAATCATCACGGCGACGGCCGTGAGGTCGGGCGCGCGGCGCAGGGCGAAAGAGGATGTGCTCATGTTCACGCATCGACGTCGCACTGTTTTGGAGCGTCGATTGTGCCAGCGAAGTGGTGACGCTGCCCGTGAAAAACCAGAAATAGCACGACGGTGATGCGAAAACGTGACCGGCCTTACGTTCGAGCGCGATGATCACGGCCGGCTTAGCCGTGGTCGGTCGTGCGCCCACAGCCTGACGTTCGAACACGCCGAGTTCGGCTTGACGACAAGCGCCGTCGTGCGCAAGCGCACGTCGTTTGGAAGCGGTAAGCACGGTCTGCTTGAGCAAACGGCATCACTTCGCCGCTTCCGATTTCCGCAATTGCCCTAAATCGAACGTCCAACGTCGGACGTCGATCAAGAATGTTTTTCGATCAACTCGACCTTGTACCCGTCCGGGTCTTCGACGAACGCGATCACCGTCGTGCCGCCCTTCACCGGGCCGGCTTCGCGCGTGACCTTGCCGCCGGCTTCGCGGATACGGTTGCACGCGTCGGCGGCGCTGTCCACTTCCAGCGCGATATGACCATATGCCGTGCCCATCTCGTACTTCTCGACGCCCCAGTTGTAGGTCAGCTCGAGCACGCTGGTTTCGCTCTCATCGCCGTAACCGACGAACGCGAGCGTGTACTTGTACTCGGTGTTCTCGCTTTGACGCAGCACTTTCATGCCGAGAATGCGCGTATAGAAATCGATGGAACGTTGCAGATCGCCGACGCGCAGCATCGTGTGAAGGAGTCGCATGGTGGGGTTCCTGTTGTTTGATTGCGAAAAGACGACGCGCCCGGTTCATTTTTATCGATTGGTCGGGCGGCGCGGTTCTCGTCTCGAATTGTACCGGGCACCCGCGGCGTGCGCTGACGGGCGCTCAAAGCGCGGGCAGCAGATCCGGCGGATGATGCTTGAGCGTATGCCGGGCTTCGCGGAACTCGGGAAAGATGGATTCGACGGTCTGCCAGAAACGCGGACTGTGGTTCATCTCGCGCAGATGCGCAAGCTCGTGCGCGACCACATAGTCGATGATCGACATCGGAAAATGAATGAGCCGCCAGTTCAGGCGAATCTTGCCATCGCTCGAACAACTGCCCCAGCGCGTCGCCGCCGACGAAAGCGCATACGCCCGGTATTCCACGCCGAGCTTTCGTGCATAGACCGCGAGCTGCTCGCCGAAGATGCGCTTCGCTTCGCTTTGCAGCCAGCCTTGCACGCGGTCCTTGATCTGCTGCGCATCCGCGAGTGCGGGAAGCGGCACACGCAGCACGCCGGTCTCGTCATCGAACGAAAGCGATCCCGCGCCCGCATTCAGCGCCACGCGTATGGTCTTGCCGAGATACGGAAACTGCGCGCCGTCTTTCCAGTCGATGCGCGGCAACGCGCGCTCTTCCACACGCGTCTGCCATTCGGTCAGCTTCTTGAAGATCCAGCTTTGCTTGCCGCCGATCGCGCTTTCGATATCGGCGATCGTCACCCAGCGCGGCGCGGTGATGGTGAGTCCGGTGCCATCGATGCAAAAGCCGATGGTGCGCCGCGCCGACCGCTTCAGCCGATAGTCGAGCGCGCGCGCACCCAGGACGATGCGGCGCTGACGCACGCCTTCCGGCAGTGGTGCGCTTGAAGGAGGAACTTCGCCGCGCAGAGGCGCGGGCGCCGTGGATGGCGCACAGAACTCGGGCGCATGCTCGAACGGTAGATCGAGTTGCAGGGTATCGAGCGCGACGGCGGGGCGCTGTCGCGAAGGTTGCTTCTGCATCGGCTCGGCTTTGCGCTCCCGGCGCAGGAATGACGAGAAGAACGAGAAAGGCACGCCGCGGCTCGATCGGATGCGAATGCGAACGAGCGCGTCAGCGGCCAGCGCCCGCCGCGCCAGGTTCACCCGGTCGCACGTCGGGCGTCGCATACGCGAGCGGATCGATGCGGCGCATTTCCATTTCGATCCAGCTCTCGACTCGCGTGTTCACTTCCTCGGGCGTGAGTCCGGCAGTGTCGATCGGCTGGCCAATCGACACCGTGACTATACCCGGATATTTGATGAACGAATTACGCGGCCAGAGCCGCCCCGCGTTATGCGCGATAGGCACGACCGGCGCGCCCGTCGCCACCGCGAAGCGCGCGCCGCCCGTCTTGTACTTGCCCTGCGTGCCGGTGCGTGTGCGCGTGCCTTCCGGAAACATGATGACCCACGCGCCTTCGTCCATGCGCGCACGGCCTTGCCGCGCGACGGACACGAACGCGTCGCGGCCTTGCTTGCGGTCGATATGCACCATCTTCAGGAGGCCGAGCGCCCAGCCGAAGAACGGCACATAGAGCAGCTCGCGCTTGAACACATAGCAGAGCGGACGCGGCATGAGCGCCGGAAACGCGAGCGTCTCCCAGGCCGATTGATGCTTCGACAACAGCACCGCCGGACCATGCGGCAGATTCTCCATGCCGACGATCTCGTAGCGAATGCCGATCAGATAGCGCAACACGACGATGGTCGACTTGCACCAGCCGGCCGCCATCCAGTAACGCTTGTCGGCCCGCATGAAGGGGAACGCGATGAAGCACGCGGTCGCGTACGGCACGGTGTACGCGACGAAGTAAAGCATCAACAGCAACGAACGGATGAAGCGCATGGAAGGTCAGTGATGCGGCGGCCGGTCAGTCACGATGCCGCGCGAGATAGTCGAGCGCAAAGGCGCGCAAATCCTTGTGAACGCTTAAGCCTTCGGGCAGATTGCCTTCCGCGAGCGTAATCGGTCCCTTGCCGGTCAGAACGAGATGCACGGGAAAGCCGAGCGCCGCGCCGGCTTGCAGGTCGCGCAGCGAGTCGCCGACGACCGGCGTGTCTTCCGGGTCGATCTCGAAGCGCTCGATGATCTGCTGCAACATGCCAGGCTTCGGCTTTCTGCAATCGCATTGGTCTTCGGCCGTATGCGGACAAAAGAAGATGGCGTCGATACGCCCGCCGACTGCCGCCGCCGCGCGATTCATCTTCTGATGCATGGCGTTGAGCGCGGCCATGTCGAACAGGCCGCGCCCGATCCCCGACTGATTCGATGCGATCGCCACGCGAAAACCGGCCTGATTCAGCCGCGCGATGGCTTCGAGACTGCCGGGAATGGCGACCCATTCGTCCGGCGACTTGATGAAGGCATCGGAGTCGACGTTGATGACGCCGTCGCGATCGAGAATGACCAGTTTGCGATTCATCGTCGTCATGCGGCCAGTTTGGAGATGTCCGCGACGCAGTTCATCTGCTGATGCAATGCGTTGAGGAGCGCGAGGCGGTTGTTACGCAACGCCGCGTCTTCCGCGTTCACCATCACGTCGTTGAAGAATGTGTCGACGGGAGCGCGAAGGGCGGCGAGCGCGGTCAGCGCTTCGGTGTAGTTGCGTGCGGCGAGCTGGCTCTGCACGCGCGGCGTGACACTTTCGATCTGCGCGTAAAGGTCTTTCTCCGCAGCCTCGACGAGCAGTTCCGGATTGACCGCCGTCGGCACGCCTTGCTCGGACTTCCTGAGAATGTTCGAGATGCGCTTGTTGGCCGCCGCGAGCGATGCCGCCTCCGGCAACGAGGCGAATTCGCGCACGGCATCCAGGCGCGCGACGATGTCGTCGAGACGCGTAGGATTCAGGCTCAGCACGGCGTCGATTTCGCTCGCGTTGAAGCCGCGTTCGCGCAGAAGACCACGCAGACGATCGAGGAAAAACGCGTAGATTGCTTCGGTCGAATCCGCGACTTGCGGCATGCCGGCGAATTGGCGTTGGGCCGCGTTGACGAGCTCGCGCAGGTCGATCGGCATCTTCTTTTCGAGCAGGATGCGCAGCACGCCGAGCGCATGACGGCGCAGCGCGAACGGATCTTTCTCGCCCGTCGGCGCAAGGCCGATGCCCCAGATGCCGACGATGGTTTCCAGCTTGTCCGCGAGCGCCACCGCGCAACCGACGCCGGTGGACGGCGTGTCGTCGCCCGAGAAACGCGGCTGATAGTGCTCCGAGCATGCGAGCGCCACTTCCTCCGGTTCGCCGTCGTGGCGTGCGTAGTACGTGCCCATCGTGCCCTGCAATTCGGGGAATTCGCCGACCATGTCGGTGAGTAAGTCCGCCTTCGCAAGACGCGCGGCGCGGCGCGTGAGCGCGGCATCGACACCGACGAGCGGCGCGATCTCGCCCGCGAGCGCTTCGAGACGCTCCACGCGCTGCAAGGCCGAGCCGAGCTTGTTGTGATAGACGACGTTCGCAAGTTGCGGCACGCGGTCTTCGAGGCGCTTCTTCTTGTCCTGCGTGAAGAAGAACTTGGCATCGGCGAGACGCGGACGCACCACGCGCTCGTTGCCTTCGATGATCTCGCCGGGCGTCTTCGTATCGATATTGGAGACGATCAGAAAGCGCGAGCGCAGCTTGCCGTCCTGGTCCGTGAGCGCGAAATATTTCTGGTTGGTCTGCATCGTGAGGATGAGACATTCCTGCGGCACTTGCAGGAACTCATCGTCGAACCGGCACTGATACACGACCGGCCATTCGACCAGCGCGTTCACTTCGTCGAGCAGCGCTTCGGGCATCACGACGCGATCTTCACCCGCGAACGCCTGCAATTGCGTGCGAATGGATTCGCGGCGGTCGTCGAAATTGGCGACGACATGGCCCTTGGTGCGCAGCGTTTCGGCATAGTCGTCCGCGCGAGCGATCGCAACGAAGCCTTCCGACATGAAGCGATGACCGATGGTCGTGTCGCCCGCATCGATGCCGAGCGCGCTGACCGGCACGATATCGCGGCCATGCAACGCGACCAGACGCTGCACCGGACGCACGAACTGCACGCTCGCGCCGTCCGGACGTTGATACGTCATGACCTTTGGAATCGGCAACTTGGCCAAGGTTTCGTCGAGCGCGGCTTGCAAGCCTTCGGTGAGCCTTGCGCCCGGCGCCGCGTAGCGCAGGAAGAACGCTTCGGCCTTGCCGTCCTGCGCGCGTTCGAGTTCGCCAACGGGGAAGTCGGGGAAGCCGAGCGCCGCGAGCTTCTTGGCGAGCGGCGGCGTGGGATTGCCGCTCGCGTCGAGCGCGACGGTCACGGGCAGCACCTTCTCGCGCACCTGCTTTTCCGGGGCGACGTTGCGCACGTTTTCGATCAGCACGGCGAGCCGGCGCGGCGTGGCGTATTTTTCGAACGAAGCCGCGCCTTCGATCAGATCGCGCGCGGCCAGACGCTCGACGATGCCTTCGGCGAAAGCGGTGCCGAGACGCGCGAGCGCCTTCGGTGGCAGTTCTTCGGTCAACAGCTCGACGAGCAGAGAAGCGGAAGTGGATTGCGTCATTGTTCTGTCGTCTCTCGTCAAGCTTGTTCGGTGTTGCCGGGATTGCTTTCGACTTTCAACGCGGGCGCCCAGGCGGGACGCGCCGCTTCCTCGCTGTCGGTGATGAGCCCGGCTGCGGCGTGCACCGGATTGCCGAGCATCGGGAAGCCGAGCGCTTCGCGCGAATCGTAATACGCCTGCGCGACGAGTCGTGACAACGCGCGGATGCGGCCGATATACGCCGCGCGCTCCGTCACGGAAATGGCGCCGCGCGCATCGAGCAGATTGAATGTGTGGCCGGCCTTGAGCACGAGTTCGTAGGCGGGCAGCGCGAGCTTCGCTTCGATCATCTTCTTCGCTTCGGCTTCATAGCTGTTGAAGAAGGTGAAAAGCAGATCGACGTTCGCGCGTTCGAAGTTATACGTGGACTGTTCGACTTCGTTCTGGTGATAGACATCGCCATACGTAAGGCGCCGCAGTTCGCGGCCATTCGGGCCGTCTTCCTGCCATTCGGTCCAGATGAGGTCGTAGACGTTATCGACCTTTTGCAGATACATCGCGAGACGTTCCAGACCGTAGGTGATTTCGCCGAGCACCGGCTTGCAGTCGAGACCGCCTGCTTGCTGGAAGTACGTGAACTGCGTGACTTCCATGCCGTTCAGCCAGACTTCCCAGCCGAGACCCCAAGCGCCGAGCGTGGGATTTTCCCAGTCGTCTTCGACGAAGCGCACGTCGTTCTGCTTCAGATCGAAGCCGAGCGCTTCTAGCGAGCCGAGGTAGAGATCGAGGATATTTTCCGGCGCGGGCTTGAGCACCACTTGATACTGATAGTAGTGCTGCAGGCGGTTCGGGTTCTCGCCATAGCGGCCGTCCTTGGGGCGGCGCGACGGCTGCACGTAGGCGGCACGCCACGGTTCCGGGCCGATGGCGCGCAAAAACGTATGAACGTGCGAGGTGCCGGCGCCGACTTCCATGTCGATCGGCTGAAGAAGCGCGCAGCCCTTGTCGTTCCAGTAGGACTGCAGCGTCAGGATGATTTGCTGAAAGGTGAGCATGATTGCCTTTGATGCGGACCGGACGCGGCCGTGGACGCAGACGTCATGGTGCTCGTGACGGCACGGACCCGAAGCTCGGCGGAATACCGAAACTCTCGATTCTAGCGTATGGCGGGGTGGGGGAGCTTGCGTATGCGTTGCCGAGCGCGGATAGGGTGTTGGACCGATCCCATGCGCGGTGAGCCTTCGCGTGACTCGGCAGCTTGGATCGATGCGGCGCGCGCACCGGCATGAGCGCACGCCGCAGTCGCATTTACGAGCGTTTTCTCCCCGGCGCAAACGCAAATGCCAACGCCAGCAACAACAGCGAAACGGCAATCACGATGACGTTCCCGCTCGTCACATAAGGCGTGCGCCCCGACATTCCCTGCACCGTCGCCTCCAGCACGCCTGTCGTGAACGTCGGCAGACGCGAGACAACATCGCCGTTCGCCGCGATCACCGCGGTCATTCCCGTGTTGGTCGCGCGCAGCATAGGCCGGCCGGTTTCGATCGAACGCATGCGTGCGATCTGCAAGTGCTGGTCGAGCGCGATCGTATTGCCGAACCACGCGAGATTGGTCGAGTTCACCAGCACGCCCGCAGGCGCTTCCTGCTCGCGGATCGTATGCGCGATCTCTTCGCCGAAAATGTCCTCGTAACAGATATCGACGGCTACGGGCTGGTTATGCACGAAAAACGCCTTCTGCGCGATCGGCCCGCGCGCGAGATCGCCGAGCGGAATGCCCATCAGTTGCACGAACCAGTGAAACCCGAGCGGCACGAACTCGCCGAACGGCACGAGATGATGCTTGTCGTAGCGATAGACATCGAGCGTCCCCGGCGTGATGCCAAAGAGACTGTTCGTGAAGTCGGTCACGCGGCCATCGGGCAGAACCGTTACGCCAATTGCACCGAACAGGATCGATGACTTCGTATTGTCGGCGAAGCCGCGAATCTTGACGG
Source organism: Caballeronia sp. LP006 (assembly GCF_031450995.1). Lineage (NCBI taxonomy): Bacteria > Pseudomonadati > Pseudomonadota > Betaproteobacteria > Burkholderiales > Burkholderiaceae > Caballeronia > Caballeronia sp. LP006. The sequence continues at coordinate 875,838 of NZ_JARTVW010000005.1, forward strand.
CGAAATCATGCGGCACCTGAACAGCCAGCACCGGCAGCGCGGTTTCGGGTGTCACGATGAGATCGGCGGGTTTCTCCGTGATGAGCCGCTCATAAAGCGCGAGCGATGCATCCACGCCCGCCTGTTCGAACTTCATCTCCTGTTTGACATTGCCTTGCAGGAGCCGCACGGTGAGCGGCGCGTTGGCGGGCGTCGTCCATTGCACGAGCGAGAGCAGCATGCCGGCGACGATCAGCGCGAGCGCAACCGCGCCCGGTACAAAACGCGCAGCGCGGGCTCGGCTGACTTGATAGACCGTTTGAACGATCAGCGCGGCGACGAGCGCCAGCACCCATGCAACGCCATATACACCGACGACCGAACCGAAGCCCGCGAGCGGTCCATCGACTTGCGCATAGCCGCTTGCGAGCCACGGAAAGCCCGTGAACACGAGCCCGCGCAACCACTCGCCGATAGCCCACGCGCTCGCGAAGGCGAACGCGCCGTGCCAGGTGGGCACATAGCGCGACGCGGTTTCGATATCTTGCACGGTGGCCGCGTCTTCATCGCCGAAACGCGCGCGCCCTGCGACGAGCGCCCAGAGCGCGCTCGATAACGCCGGATACATCGCGAGATACAGGCAAAAAAGCGCGACGGCGGCCGCCGCGAGCGGCGCGGCCATGCCGCCGTACACATGCATGCTGACATAGAGCCACCACACGCCCGTGACGAAATTGCCGAAACCGAACGCCCAGCCGGTTGCCGCCGCGCTCTTCCAACTGGTCGTGCGTGAGAGCCACGCGAAGAACAGCGTGAAGAGCAGGAGCTCGATCCAGCCGCCATGCGGCGTCGGCGCGAACGAAAGCGTGTTGGCCGCGCCGAGCACGGCGGCCACGAGGTAATGCCAGAAGGGAAGAGCGCGGGGCGTATTGCCGGTTGCGGATTCAGATGCCGCGCGTCGGCGCGAGAGAAGACGGAACGATGAGTCGGTCATGGAATACGTGGTTGACGGCGGAGCCGTGCGGGAGCGGAGGCGTGGTTGTGGTTTGCGATCGAGACTTTATCAATCGCGCACCCCTCAATCCCGCAGCTCATCCTCGTCATCGGCATCATGCCGGCGATGCTGCGCCACGCTCGGCACGCGCCTCACGAGCAGCACGTGAATCTGCCGCGCATCGCCACGCAGTATCTCGAACACGAAGTCGTCGATGCGCACCTTCTCGCCGCGATGCGGCACGCGCCCGAAACGATGCGTGACGAGCCCGCCGATGGTGTCCACTTCTTCGTCGGAGAAGTCGCTGCCGAATTGCTCGTTGAATTGTTCGATGCCCGTCAGCGCGCGCACCCGATACTTTCCGTCCGGCGACGCGATGATATTGCCCGCTTCCTCGTCGAAATCGTATTCGTCCTCGATATCGCCGACGATCTGCTCCAGCACGTCTTCGATGGTGATGAGGCCCGCGACGCCGCCGTATTCATCGACGACGATGGCAATGTGATTGCGGTTCACACGAAAGTCGTGCAGCAGCACGTTCAGACGTTTCGATTCCGGAATGAACACGGCGGGGCGCAGCATGCCGCGCACATCGAATTCTTCTTCCGCGTAATAACGCAGCAAATCCTTCGCGAGCAGGACGCCAATGATGTTGTCGCGATTGCCCTCGAACACCGGATAGCGCGAGTGTGCTTTTTCCAGCACGAACGGGATGAATTCCGCGGGCGTTTCGGCGATGTTTATGGCGTCCATCTGGGCGCGCGGCACCATGATGTCGCGCGCGCAGAGATCGGACACCTGAAAGACGCCTTCGATCATCGAAAGCGAATCGGCGTCGAGCAGGTTGCGTTCGTGCGCGTCCTGCAGCACTTCGAGAAGCTCGTCGCGCGACTCGGGTTCGTGCGAGATGAAGTCGGTCAGGCGTTCGAGCAACGAGCGCTTTTCCGGCGGTTTTTCGGAGTGTCGTCGACTGGGATAGGGTTCGTTCATAGCGGAGCGCCCGGGAATGCCCGGGCGCGTTTTAGCGGAAAGTTAAGCATACACCAAGGAAAATAGCGGCCGGGGTGAAGCGGCGCGCGCGCTTCTTCTGCGAAGGAGATGCTAGCCGAGAATTATGCGAGATGTGTGTCTCGTGCGCGGATTGGCCATCCGGACGATCTTCGTACGATGCCCGAGCGCGCGCCTTCACTCCGCGTTTTGCCCCTTGCAGCGCCGCAACAGCGCTTCCAGCGCGCGGTCCGGCATGCCGCTTTCGCGCAGCGCCACGACCGTGCGGCTCACGTAATCGAGCGTCGTGCCATAACGGCCGCTCGCGCAGCCGAGCACGGTCCGAACGATCGGGTCCGCGAGCTTGCCCGTGTACGACACCACGTCGCGACGCATCACGAAGGCAAGCGCATCGACGCGCCGGCCGTCGATCAGCGTGCACGGCAGCCACGCGGGACGGTATGAGCCCATTGCCATTTCGCGTCGCCAGAGCACTTCGAGATGTTCGTGCGCCTCGGTTCCGGACAGGCGAAACGCCATGCCGGTGCACGAGCCGCCGCGATCGAGCGCGAGCACGAGGCCCGGCTGTTCCGGCGTGCCGCGATTCACGCGCGACCATAAGTAGAGCCCGCGATGATACCCATGCACCTTGCCGCGCACGGCTTCGAGCGTCGGCAAGCCGGGGTTCCAGATGAGCGATCCATAGCCGAAAAGCCAGATGTCGGATTTGCCGTCCCAATCGGCAAAAGTCACCGCGCGCGAGGCGGCGAGCTCCTCGTCGGTGAGAAGCGCGGAGTTGCCCAGCACCGGCGGATAGTCGGGGCACGGCGTGGCGGGTTCGTAAAAGGGCGTGGGTTCAGGCGTCTTGTCGTTCACGGCGCGTGGCAAGGCATCTCGATGAAGACCGGGGATCAGACGAGCGGCACGTAGGGATCGGTGAAACCCAGAGACTGCATGATATCCGTCTCGATCGATTCCATCTCTTCCGCCTCGCTTTCGACCTCGTGGTCATAGCCTTGCGCATGCAGCGTGCCATGCACGATGAGATGCGCGTAATGCGCGGCGAGCGGCTTGCCTTGCTCGGCGGCCTCGCGCTCGACGACCGGGCAGCAAAGAATGAGATCGCCGGCGACCGGATCTTCTTCCGACTCGGCATAGGCAAAGGTCAGCACATTGGTCGCGTAATCCTTTTGCCGATACGTCCGGTTCAGCATGCGGCCTTCTGCTTCATCGACGAAACGCACGGTCAATTCGGCGTCAGCGAAGAGCGAAGCCTTGATCCAGCGCGCAACCGTCGCACGCGGCAACAGCGCCTTGTGCGACGGATACGCTTTCGCGGCAGGAAACTGCAGCGTCAAAGTGAGGCGAGGCATGACTTCACTCGGACCTTTGCCGCGCTTCCGCGATTGCCGCATCTTTTTGCGATTGCGCGTCGTAAGCCTCGACGATACGCGCGACCAGCGGATGGCGCACCACGTCCGCCGACGTGAAGTGCGTGATCGCGATGCCGCGCACTTCCGCCAGCACATGCTGCGCTTCGATCAGGCCGCTCTTGTGTCCGCGCGGCAAATCGACCTGCGTGGTGTCGCCGGTTACGACCGCCTTCGAGCCGAAGCCGATACGCGTGAGGAACATCTTCATCTGTTCGGGCGTGGTGTTTTGCGCCTCGTCCAGAATGATGAACGCGTGGTTCAGCGTGCGCCCGCGCATGTAGGCGAGCGGCGCGATTTCGATCATCTGGCGCTCGAACATCTTGGCGGTCTTGTCGAAGCCGAGCAGGTCGTAGAGCGCGTCGTAGAGCGGGCGCAGATACGGATCGACCTTTTGCGCGAGATCGCCCGGCAGGAAGCCGAGCCGCTCGCCCGCTTCCACGGCGGGTCGCGTAAGCACGATGCGCTTGACCTGATCGCGTTCGAGCGCGTCCACCGCGCAGGCAACCGCGAGATAAGTCTTGCCCGTGCCCGCCGGCCCGATGCCGAAGGTCACGTCGTGCGCGATGATCTGCTTCAGATAATCGCGTTGCGCGGGTGTGCGGCCGCGCAAATCGGCGCGGCGCGTGTAGAGCTTGGGACCGTGGTCTTCTTCGTCGCCCAGGTCGATGGTGGCGCTGGGTTCGTCGAAGGGATGGTCCGGATCGCCGCGAAAACGCGGATCGATCGGCGCTTCTTCTTCCTTCGCCTTCGCGCGGCGCGTTGCGTGGCGCGCTTCGACCAGCGCGAGCTGGATGTCGTCCACCGAGAGCGGATCGCGCGCGCGGTTGTAGAAGTTTTCGAGCGCGGTAAGCGCGACCTTTGCGCCACGGCCGCGAATGGCGATCTTGTGGCCGCGCCGCGAAAGCGTCACGTCGAGCGCCTGCTCGATTTGCCGCAGGTTCTCGTCGAGCGGGCCGCAGAGGTTGGCGAGCCGCGCGTTGTCATCGCGCGGAGCGGTAAATTCCAGATGCTGCTGAGGAGCGTTCTTCAAGGCGAAGGGGGTGTCCTTAACTTAGTTGGCCAACTCGGGCGTCGCCGCCGTATCCGGCGCGAGCACCAGTGCGCCGCGCAACGAGTGCGGGTACGCGTGATTGATCTCGACGTCGATCATTTGGCCGATCAGGCGCTTGTGAGCCGAAAGCGGCGCCGGGAAATTGACCACGCGATTGTTCTGCGTGCGTCCGGCGAGCTCGCTCGGGTCCTTGCGCGACGGGCCTTCCACGAGAATACGCTGCACCGAGCCGAGCATGGAATTGCTGATCTTGACGACGTTTTGCTCGATAGTCGCCTGCAAATGTTGCAGGCGCTTGAGCTTGACTTCGCGCGGCGTGTCGTCGTGCAGATTCGCGGCGGGCGTGCCGGGACGCGGGCTGTAGATGAACGAGAAACTCGTGTCGTAGCTCATCTCGTGAATGAGCGCCATCATCTTGTTGAAATCGTCTTCGGTTTCGCCGGGGAAGCCGACGATGAAATCCGTCGACAGCGAAAGGTCCGGGCGAATGGCGCGCAGCTTGCGGATCACCGATTTGTACTCGAGCACGGTATAGCCGCGCTTCATCGCCATGAGAATGCGGTCGGAACCATGCTGCACCGGCAAATGCAAATGGCTCACGAGCTTCGGCACCTTGGCGTAGGTATCGATGAGGCGCTGCGTGAATTCCTTCGGATGCGACGTCGTATAGCGAATGCGCTCGATGCCCGGCACTTCCGCGACATACTCGATGAGCGTGGCGAAGTCGGCGATTTCCTGCGAACCGAGCGTCAGCGCGCCGCGATAAGCGTTCACGTTCTGGCCGAGCAGCGTGACTTCGCGCACGCCCTGGTCGGCCAGGCCGGCGATTTCGGTGAGCACGTCGTCGAGCGGGCGCGAGACTTCCTCGCCGCGCGTGTAGGGCACGACGCAATAGCTGCAATACTTGCTGCAGCCTTCCATGATCGATACGAACGCGCTCGGGCCTTCGACGCGCGCGGGCGGCAAGTGATCGAACTTTTCGATTTCCGGAAACGAGATGTCCACCTGCGCGCGGCCGGTCGAGCGGCGCTTGTCGATCATGGCGGGCAGGCGATGCAGCGTTTGCGGACCGAACACGAGATCCACGTAAGGTGCGCGCGAAACGATGGACGCGCCTTCCTGGCTCGCGACACAACCGCCTACGCCGATCAGAAGATTCGGGTTTGCTTCCTTCAATTCGCGCACGCGGCCGAGGTCGGAGAACACTTTTTCCTGGGCCTTCTCGCGCACCGAGCAGGTGTTGAACAGGATGACGTCCGCATCTTCAGGCGTGTCGGTCTTGACGAGCCCTTCCGCCGCGCCGAGCACGTCGACCATCTTGTCGGAGTCGTACTCGTTCATCTGGCAGCCGAAGGTCTTTACATATACTTTCTTGGTCATGAATGGTCGCCGGTCGCAGTGGTTAACCTGGGGGCGCTAAAAGAGATTGAGAGGGTTTTGCGCGTGAGTGCCGCGCTTTTGCAGCAATCTGCACGGCTTCTACTTGTAATTAGGCCGATATTATAGCTCTGGCGACAAATCCTGACGAAGCCCGACGCGCTCGGGCGGATACGCCAGATCGCCAAGCAGTTCGCCCGTGGTCGTCTCGAAGCGTTCGATCAGAAAATCCAGCAGCACGCGCACGCGCGGCGCCATATATCGATTGGCGTGGAAGAGCGCGTGTACGGGCGCTTCGTGCGTGCACCAGTCGGGCAGAATCAACTGCAGCGCGCCCGAGCGCACGTCGGCGGCAATGTCCCAGATCGACTGATGCGCGATGCCATGTCCCGCCAGCGCCCAGGCGCGCGCGATGGCGCCGTCGTTGGTTTCCCAGGCATCGGCGACGGGCAAGGTGTAGGAATAGCGCTCCTCGCCGCGCACGAAAGCCAGTTCGTTGAGGGTTCCCGCAGCGGTGAAAATCACGACGAAGTGGTGCCCGGTTAGTTCGGCGGGCGTTTGCGGCACGCCTTTGCGCGCGAGATAGTTCGGCGACGCGCACAGCACGCGCCGATTCGGCGCTAGCGAGCGTGCCGCGAGCCCGCTGTCCGGCGGCGCGCCGAAGCGAATCGCCAGATCGATTTCCTCCTGCAGCAGATTCGACACCGAGTCCGACAGCGTGAGTGCGAAGCTCACGTCCGGATGCAGGCGGCTGAAGTCGTCGAGCCAGCCGCGCAGCATGTGCCGGCCGAAATCCGACGTCGCGGAAATGCGGACTTTGCCGCGCACGCGATTTTGCCCGGCTTGCAGCGCCGCTTCGGCGTCGTCGATAGCCTGCAGCGCGATACGGCAATGCTGCAAGTACAGCCGCCCTTCGTCCGTCAGGCGCAATTGGCGCGTGGTGCGCTCGAAGAGGCGCGCGTGCAGCGCTTTTTCCAGCTTGATGAGCCGCGCGCTCGCCGCCGCTGGCGACAAGCCGAGTTTGCGTCCCGCCGCCGACAGGCTGCCGAGCGTGGCGGCTTCGGTGAAAAGGCGCATGTCGCCAAGCCGATCCATTGTCATCTTCAAATCCGGTTTGACAATGATTCAAAGGCTAGCCCAATTATCAACGGCGCGCCATGCGGTCACAATCCGTCCAACTCGTTTCAGGTTCAACGCCATGCAACTCGATCACGTGACTATCGTCGCGCCGGACTGCGATTCGATGATGCGTTTCTTCGTCGATGTCGCCGGGATGTCGGTGGGCCCGCGACCGCCATTCGGTGTGAGCGGCTACTGGCTGTATCTCGGCGCGCGGCCGGCCGTGCATCTGATCGCGACGGGCGATGCGTCTGTCGCCGCGCACCCCGATGCGACGCGCATCGACCATCTCGCGCTGCGTATCGACGACGAAGCCGAGTGGCGCACGCTCATCGACCGTCTCGAATGTCGCGGCTACGCCTATCGGATCGCGGAAGTGCCGCTTGCGCGCGAACGTCAGCTTTTCGTGCGGCTTGCGCCGGGCGTGGTCGTCGAGTTCGTGACCGCGCGCCATTGATCTATTTCGGAGCATGACCATGCCTTTACCTCTTCTCGCGCTGGCGATCAGCGCGTTCGCCATCGGCACGACCGAGTTCGTCATCATGGGCTTGCTGCCCAACGTCGCACGCGATCTTTCCGTGTCGATTCCATCGGCAGGGCTGCTCGTCACGGGCTATGCGCTCGGCGTGGCGGTCGGCGCGCCGCTGCTCGCCGTGCTTACGAGCAAAATGCCGCGCAAGCTCGCGCTGCAATTGCTGATGCTCGTGTTTATCGTCGGCAACGTGTTTTGCGCGCTCGCACCGAACTACGGTTTGCTGATGATCGCGCGCGTCGTGACCTCGTTCGCGCACGGTTCGTTCTTCGGCATCGGCGCGGTGGTCGCGGCGTCGCTCGTGCCCGCCGACAAGCGCGCGAGCGCCATTGCGCTCATGTTCACCGGCCTCACGCTCGCGAACGTGCTGGGCGTGCCGTTCGGGACGTTCGTCGGTCAGGAACTGGGCTGGCGCGCGACGTTCTGGATCGTCGCCGGTCTCGGCTTGCTGTCCGCGCTCGGCGTGACCGCGCTCGTGCCGAATCGTCACGATGCGGCACCAAGCGGACTCGGCCGCGAAGTACGCGTGTTGCGCGACCCGCAGGTCTGGCTCGCGCTGACGATGACCGTGCTCGGCTTCGGCGGCGTGTTCGTCGTGTTCACGTATATCGCGCCGATTCTCGAACAGGTCGGCGGCTTCTCGCCGCGCGGCGTGACGCTCGTGCTCGTGCTGTTCGGCATCGGGCTTACGGTCGGCAATACGATTGGCGGCAAGCTCGCGGACCGCGCGTTGATGCCTTCGCTGATGGGCATTTTGCTGGCGCTTGCCATCGTGATGGCCGTGTTCGCAAAGACGAGCCACAGTCAGGTCGGCGCGATCGTGACGATCTTCGTCTGGGGCATCGCGGCGTTCGCGACGGTGCCGCCGTTGCAGACACGCGTGGTCGAGAAGGCGAAGGACGCGCCCAATCTTGCTTCGACGTTGAACATCGGCGCGTTCAATATCGGCAATGCGGGTGGCGCCTGGCTCGGCGGCGCGGTATTGACGCATGGTTTTGGGCTCGATGTGTTGCCTTGGGCGGCGGCGATGGTCGCAGTGGCCGCTCTTGGGGTGACGTGGTTCGCGGCGCGCTTCGATGCGCCGCAGGTCAGGTCGGGGGTGAAAGCGGCGGATTCGAATGCTTAACCATCCGCCCACGCCTTCGCCGCCTTCACCGCCCGCTGCCATCCCGCGAGAGACGCCTCGACATCGTCGGCGGGCATCGTCGGTGTGAACTGCCGCTCAAGTTGCCACTGCGATTTCAGCTCGTCGATATCCTTCCAATATCCGACCGCGAGCCCCGCGAGATAAGCCGCGCCAAGCGCGGTCGTTTCGGCGATGCGCGGTCGCACCGCATCCACACCCAGGATGTCCGCCTGAAACTGCATCAACAGATCGTTGGCGCAAGCACCGCCATCCACCCGCAATTGGGCGATGCGTATGCCCGAATCCGCTTCCATCGCGCGCAAGACATCGACCGATTGATAAGCGATCGAATCCAGCGCCGCCCGCGCGATATGGGCGGAAGTCGTCCCGCGCGTCACGCCGAACAGTGTGCCGCGAGCCCGCGCGTTCCAGTGCGGCGCGCCCAAGCCAGCGAAAGCGGGCACGAGATACACGCCATCGCTATGCGGCACGCCGCGCGCAAGGGCTTCGACGTCACTCGCGCGGCGAATTAGTCCCAACCCGTCGCGCAGCCATTGCACGACCGCGCCCGCAATAAAAATACTGCCTTCGAGCGCATAGTTCACCGTATCGCCGATTTGCCAGGCAATCGTCGTCACGAGATTGTTGCTCGACTCGATCGGCGTTTCGCCCGTGTTCATCACGAGGAAGCAGCCGGTGCCGTAAGTGTTCTTCACCATGCCGGTATCGATACACATCTGGCCGAACAACGCGGCATGCTGGTCGCCGGCAATGGACGCGAGTGGAAGATCGGCCGCGAACACGGTGCCCTGCGTCGTGCCATACACCTCAGATGAACTACGTACTTCCGGCAGCATGCTGCGCGGTATCTCGAATGCATCGAGCAGTTCGTCGTCCCAGCGGCGCGCGTGGATGTCGAACAGCATGGTGCGCGACGCATTGGTGATGTCGGTGACATGCAAACCGCGCCGCGTGAAATTCCACACGAGCCAGCTATCCACCGTGCCGAACGCGAGCCGTCCCTGCTTCGCCTTGTCGCGCGCGCCTTCGACGTTATCGAGAATCCAGCGGATCTTGCTCGCCGAGAAATACGCGTCGATGGGCAACCCCGTCTTCGCGCGCACCATGGCTTCGAGCCCGCGCGCCTTGAATTCGTCGCACAGCGAGGCCGTGCGCCGGTCTTGCCAGACGATCGCGTTATAGATCGGCTTACCCGTTTCCCGATCCCACACGATGGTCGTTTCGCGCTGATTCGTGATGCCCACCGCCGCAATCGACGACGCGCTCAAACCTGCCCGCGTCACGGCTTCGGCGGCGACGCCCGCCTGAGTCGACCAGATTTCCTGCGGATCGTGCTCGACCCAGCCCGCTTGCGGATAAATCTGCTGAAACTCCTTCTGCGCCACCGAAACGACATTGCCATTCCTGTCGAACAGCATGGCCCGCGAACTGGTCGTGCCCTGGTCGAGCGCGAGGACGTACTGATCCTGCATGTTCATCTCCGGAAAGTGCACGGATCGGCGTGCTTGTGAAATCGAGCGATGCCGTGCGAGGTCTGCATGCGCAATCTATCGGACGCGCGGCATGCGTACAACCTGGCCGGATGGCATAGGCCATTAGCACATAGCGCCGTAAGGAGCCGTTCGCGCCAAGGAAACCGTAAGAATGCCTATGCCATTTGGCCGAGTGGCGCGAACTCGCGGTTCGTCCGATACTGGCAACTCGAAATCGGGCAACGGGTGAATGCAATGCGAATGCAGGTTGTGTCAGGCGTGCTGGGCGTGGCTGTTCTGGCCGGCTGTGTAGCGACGCCGAATATCGACGGATCGAGCGGTGCGCCGTCGTTCAGCGCGTTGCAGGAAATGTGCGGGACCACGCAGGTGGACTACGGCGGGGACGCGCCGTCCGTCTACACGGCGTTCTTCGACGCTTACGTGGCGCAACGGCGCGGCGGGTTATCGAAGGATCGCTATTGCGCGTTTCAGGGGACGATCGCCGCGCGCTACGGCGTATATCGCGCGAATCCGGGGCCGGAGGCGCAAAGTGCGTGGGCCAGCTTCTTTCTGGATCAGCGGGCGCAGGCTTTGAGTTGGCGCGCGGCAGTCGACCCGACGCTGCGCGCAGGATAGGACGCGGCGCAGATAAGTCCGCGTCCGAAATCGCTTCGGAAGCGAAGGCTAGGAGAACCGCTTGAATGCCTTGATGGTGGAGTCGCCAGTTGCGGTAAGGCGCCATTGCTGTCGGCCCGAAGCCAGGTTCTCGAGTTGAACGAGTTGACGTTCGAGCAATGCATCGAGTTCATCGCGTTCCATGTCGACCTGATTGGGCTCTTCCTGAACCAGCAGCAGCGTGGCGAATTCGTGCGGACTCAGCATTCGTGTTCTCCATTAAGACCGAACGGCAAGGCGACCGGCTTTGTGAGCCGGGTCTCTTTGCTTCTAAGCGTTTCTTTGGAAGACTTCAATCTGCCGGGCAGTCGCGTTGTCGTGTGCTGCGTTTGCCGGGAATTCGGATTGTAGGCAAGCGTCTGAAGAGTGCCAAACTCCCGGTGAAAATTTTGGCTTTGACATTTCCTCGTCGCGCAAGCGGGTCCCAAGTCAGCCGAACTTGAAGAAATTACTTGAAGGTTTTGCCGCACTGCAAACACCTCAAACTAGGTCTTTTTCAGCGCCATGCCATTGACTCATCAATTGCGGCGGCAAATGAATTTGCTTTGAATTAAGCAGACAATGCACCATTCGTTCTTTTGAACTGTCGGCTGATCGACGCGGCAAGCCGTCAGACCAGATCGGCTCGCTGTTAATCCGGACATCAATCACATGACTCGTTTCAACTGGCAGAACCCTTATCCGACTCCGCGCTTGCCGGTTTTTGCGCGCAATATCGTTTCGACGTCGCATCCGCTGGCCGCTCAAGCTGGCTTGCGCATGCTCTGGAAGGGCGGTAACGCCGTGGATGCGGCCATCGCCGCAGCGGCCGCCATCACGGTCGTCGAGCCGGTTTCATGCGGGCTCGGCGGCGACGCGTTCGCGCTGGTCTGGGATGGCAACAAATTGCATGGACTGAATGCTTCGGGCGTGGCGCCAGCGGCCTGGAACGTGGACTACTTCCGCAACAAATACGGCGAAGAGAACGGTCTTGCCCGTCAGCCCAAACGCGGCTGGGACGCGGTGACGGTGCCCGGCGTCATCGCCGGATGGGAAGCGCTTCACGCGAAGTTCGGTTCGCTGCCATTCGCCGATTTGATGGAACCGGCCATCGAAATCGCGGAGCGCGGACACGCGGTGGCCAGCATCGTCGCCTATAAATGGGCGGCCGCCGTGCCTGAACTGAAAGACCAGCCAGGTTTCGCGGATGTCTTCATGCCGCGTGGACGCGCGCCCGAAGTCAGCGAACTCGTGCGTTTTCCCGGCCATGCGAACACGTTGCGACGGCTCGCGGAGCACGGCCCGCGCGCGTTTTACGAAGGCGAAAGCGCCGAGCGCATCGCTGCGTTCTCGCGGCAGGGCGGCGGCGCCATGACCATGGACGATCTCCGAAACTACCGCGCCGAGTGGGTCGAGCCGATTCAGAAGGATTATCGCGGCTACACCGTGCACGAGATTCCGCCGAACGGACAGGGAATCGCGGCGCTCATCGCGCTTGGCATCCTCGACAAGTTCGATGTCCGCGCGCTGACCGTCGACCGCATCGAGTCGCAGCATCTGCAGATCGAGGCGATGAAACTCGCGTTCGCGGATGTATATCGCTATGTCGCCGATCCGCGCTCGATGGAAGTCACGCCCGAGCAAATGCTCGACGACGCCTACCTCACGGAACGCGCCAAGCTGATCGATCCGAACAAGGCAAGGCATTTCGACTTCGGCATGCCGAAAGCGGGCGGCACCATCTACATGTCGGTCGCCGACGAGCGCGGCATGATGGTGAGCTTCATTCAATCGAACTACATGGGTTTTGGCTCGGGCGTGGTCGTGCCGGATACGGGCATCTCGCTGCAAAACCGCGGTTGCGGGTTCTCGATGGACCCGAAGTCAGCGAACGTGGTCGAGGGCGGCAAGCGGCCGTTCCACACGATCATTCCTGCGTTCCTCACGCAAGAAGTGGATGGCCAGCGCGAGGCCGTCATGAGCTTCGGTGTGATGGGCGGCGACATGCAGCCGCAAGGACATCTGCAGTCGATCGTGCGCATGCTCGACTACGGGCAACAGCCTCAGGCCGCCTGTGACGCGCCGCGCTGGAAGGTGAATCACGATTTCACGATCGATATCGAAGCGACACTCGACCTCGAAACGGCCCGCGCGCTCGAAGGGCTCGGCCACACCATCAAGTCGGTCGACGATCCATACATGGATTTCGGCTCGGGACAATACATCTGGAAGCTGGATCGCCACGATCCAGAGCGTGGTTACGTTGCCGCAAGCGACAGTCGACGCGACGGGCTCGCGGCCGGCTTCTGAGCATGCACGCGCCGGCAGCTAATCACGGCGGCAGGCGCGTCGTCGACGCCAAATCGCGCAACCTCCCTTGGCGGCACATTTCGTGCTCCTTCGTGCGCCAGCCGTTCTTGCGCATCGACTCGTGAGAATTTGACATAGACGGAACTGCGCTGATGCGGCGCAAGTCTGTCCCCATGTCTGCAAATTCATTGCAGGACGGCTAAGATGGAAAAACAAGCCGTTAAGACGCGAAGTTGAAGTCGCCCGAGCCGAATGGTTCGCGGCGTCGCCTGAACCTCGGCCCGCTCTTGTTGGCCGATGGCGCGTTCAGTCCATCCAGGGAGCGCGATACATGCACACCGATAGTACCCATGTGATGCCGTGGCGCATCGAAGACATCGATCTCAACCGGATCGATCGTCAGAAGGCGGCATCCAACGAACATCTTCTTTTGCTGTTGTGCGCATGCTCATTCATCGAGAGCGGCACGGATCTCTACACGAGCAATCTCAGCAAGTATTTTCACGATGACCCCGAGATTTCGGCGTGGCTGAACGACGAATGGGAGCCCGAAGAAATGCAGCACGGCCGGGCGCTCAAGATTTACATCAACCACATCTGGCCGGAATTCGACTGGGACCGGGCTTTCAAGAGCTTCTTCGACGAGTACTCGCTAACGTGTTCCTACGAAGCGTTTGAGAAAAAGCGTGCGCTCGAAATGGTGGCACGGTGTGTTGTCGAAACGGGCACGGCCACGCTGTATCGCGCGATCAACGACTGCTCGGACGAGCCGGTGTTGAAGGAGATTACCGACAACATCCGCACAGACGAAGTGCGCCACTACAAGCACTTTTTCCGCTTCTTCAAGAAGTGGAACAAGATCGAAGGCAACGGGCGTCTCGCCGTGCTTGGCGCGTTGATCCGTCGCGTGATGGAACTGAAGAGCGAAGACTCGGAGATCGCGCTACGGCACGTGTTTGCGGTGCGTTATCCCGAGCGCGTCAAGGACTCGAGCTATAACCGCGAACTGTTCGCGCAGGTGAACGCGCTCGTGCGGCGCAATCTTTCGGCGGATCAGTGCATCAAGATGCTACTGAAGCCGCTCGATCTGCCCGCGCGTATTCAGCCGGGCGTTCACTATCCGCTTGCCAAGATCACGCAGTTGTTTTTCCGCTAATCAGGACGATGCCCGCTCAGGTTCATGCGGGCATTCGGTGGATCTGCCTTTCAAGTCATTTCCCCATGACCGATGCCACGCCGCGTCAGGCCGAACTCTCGTCGCAAACGCCTTTCGATGAATGGCCGCCTGAACTCAGGACGCTCTTCGATGGCACGCTGACCGGCGCGCCCGTCGGCTTCACGGCGTCGCTATGTGCCGTCGACAGCGGCGGGCGCGTCCGCACCGCGCTCCTAAGTGCGGGCGAGCTGCTCGCGCCCGACGCGCGCACGCTCGTGTTCGCGTTGTGGCCCGGCTCGCGTACCGCGCAGGCGATCGCCGCGAGCGGGCGCGCGACCATCGCCTTCGTATTCGACGAAGCGTTCTTTCAGGTTCAACTGGATACGCGCCGCGTGGCGCTCGACGATGTCCCGCTCGCATGCTTTGTCGCCACGATCGAAAGCGGCGAAGCGCAACGTGTCGCCTATGCGCGTTTGAAGAGCGGGATTACGTTCGAACTGACGGAGACCGAGAGCGTGCCCACGCGCTGGCGTGAGCAGCTTGACTGGCTGAAGCGGGCAGCGAGCGCTGCCGCCTGAAACACACCTACGAATACTTAACGTCCGCGGCCGCCCGAGCGCATGCCGTCGCGCCGCGCGCCGCCGCTGTCGCTGCGCGCCTTGCCGCCGAGCAGCGCGCCGGGATTACCGGCCTTTGCGTTCGGATTCGCCGCGCGTGCCGCATCCGGACGGCGCGTTGCCGCGCCTGCATTGGCGTTGGGAGCGGCGGGCTTCGCGCCGGCAGGCTTGGGACCGCGTGCATCGCGGCCATCGCGTGAATTCGCTGCTTGCGATCCGCCGTTGCGATTACCGTTCGCCGGCTTGCCACTGCCGCGCGCTTCGCCAGATGCCGCGCCGCTTGCACGGCTGCCATCGCGTCGTGCTTCGCCGCCACCGCGCTTCGCTTCGCCTTCGCGTCGCGGGGCGCTGCTGCGCTTCGCTTCGCCGCCTTCACGCGGACCGCCGCGCCCTTGGCTGCGGCGCTGAATCGGTTCGGGACGCGCATCCGGGTCCGGCTCGAAGCCGGGAATCACTTCCTGCGGAATCGGGCGCTTGATCAGACGCTCGATGTCCTTAAGCAACTGAAGCTCGTCCACACAGACGAGCGATACCGCTTCGCCATCCGCGCCCGCGCGACCCGTGCGGCCGATACGGTGCACGTAATCTTCCGGCACGTTCGGCAGATCGAAGTTGACCACGTGCGGCAACTGATCGATATCGATACCGCGCGCCGCGATGTCGGTGGCGACGAGCACCTGCAAGGTCTGATCCTTGAACTCGGCCAGCGCACGCGTACGCGCCGACTGACTCTTGTTGCCGTGAATCGCAAGCGCGCTGATGCCGTCCTTGCCCAATTGCTCGGCAAGCCGGTTCGCGCCGTGCTTCGTGCGCGTGAACACGAGCACCTGGAACCAGTTGTTCGTGCGGATCAGATGCGTGAGCATCTCGCGCTTTCGGTCGCGATCCACCGGATAAATCTTTTGTTCGATACGCTCGGCCGTCGTATTGCGGCGCGCGACTTCGATCAGCGCGGGCGAATCGAGCAGGCTGTCGGCCAGCGCCTTGATTTCATCCGAGAAAGTAGCCGAGAACAGCAGGTTCTGACGCTTCGCGGGCAGGCGCGCGAGCACGCGCTTGATGTCGTGAATGAAGCCCATGTCGAGCATGCGATCGGCTTCGTCGAGCACGAGAATCTCGAGCTGCGACACGTCGATGGTCTTCTGCTGCATGTGATCGAGCAAACGTCCCGGCGTTGCCACGACGATATCGACGCCGCGCTTCAACGCGTCGATCTGCGGGTTGATGCCCACGCCGCCGAACATCACGGTCGACTTGAGCTTCAGATATTTGCCGTAGGCGCGCACGCTTTCCTCGACCTGCGCGGCGAGTTCGCGCGTCGGCGTGAGGATGAGCGCGCGGATCGGACGCTTCGTTCCGGCGGCAGCGGGCGCCAGTTGCGAAAGACGTTGCAGGATGGGCAGCGTGAAGCCGGCGGTCTTGCCCGTGCCGGTCTGCGCGCCCGCCAGGAGATCGCCGCCCTTCAGAACGGCGGGGATGGCCTGGAGCTGGATCGGGGTCGGAACGGTGTAGCCCAGTTCGTTGACAGCGCGTAGCAGAGGTTCGGACAGGCCGAGTGAATCAAAGGACATAAGGGATTTTCGAATTCGTTGTGTCGAACGGCGTGCATGCGAATGACGTTGCGGCGAACCGTGGTTCTGCCGGTTGCGCGCATGTGCGACGCTCGGAAAAAAATCGGGCGGCTTGCCATCGAGCGTTCATCGATTCATCGACGAGCGCGAAGCGTTGCCGCGGGGATTCGACGCGTTATCAAGACACGCCGGCTGGCCGTAAGTTGCATCGATGAAGCCGCGATGCCCGGGCTCACTCGCTGTTCGCCGTTTCACGCGACATAGCGCGCGACGCTCACGAACTGACAGAGACTGCCCGCCAGCACGAACAGATGCCAGATACCGTGGCCGTGCCGGATACGCTCGTCGTTGATAAAAAAGTAGATACCGGCGCTATAGATCACGCCGCCCGCCACCAGCCACGCGGTGCCCGCGGGCGGCAGCGCCGTCACGAGCGGACGGACGGCTACGAGCGCGAGCCAGCCCATCAACACGTACAGCACCATCGAAACGCTGCGGGTTCGGCGCCCGAGCGTGAGTTCCTGCGTAATGCCGAGAACCGCGAGGCCCCAGCTTACGCCGAATAGCGACCAGCCCCAGGGACCGCGCAATGTCACTAGTGTAAACGGTGTGTAGCTGCCTGCTATCAGCAAATAAATTGCCGAATGGTCGCACTTTTGCAGAATCGACTTTAGGCGAGGCGAGCGCACGCAGTGGTACAGCGTCGAAATCAGGTAGAGCGCGCAGAGCATGGCGCCATAGATGGCGAAGCTCACGACCTTATAGGCATCGCCGTCCAACGCACCCATGACGACGAGCGCCACCAGACCGGCGATCGACAAGACCGTGCCGATCAAATGGCTGATGCTGTTGAACCGCTCGCCTACGTACATGCCCGATCCATACCGAAAGACGCGCCGGTGACGCGCCACAAAAGACAAGGGGCGCGGCCTAAGTTGAAGGCTGCGCCCCAATGCGTATTGTACGCTGTCTTTCCCGAATGTCAGTCGAGCGGCGCCGAACGCAGATTACTCACCTGCTGCGGCGACACCGGCGTGCCGTGATTGCCCCACGACATACGGATGTACGTCACGACCGCGGCCACTTCCGTATCCGACAACGACTGCGCGAACGGCGGCATGCCGTGCGGCATCGGGTTGCCACCCGTGCTCGGCGGATAACCACCGTTGAGCGTCATGCGAATCGGGTTGACGGCCGACGGCATCTGGATGGACTGGTTATTCGCGAGCGGCGGATATGCCGGCGGCTTGCCAAGACCATTCTCCTGGTGACACTTCGCGCAGTTCTCGGTGTAGACCTTCTTGCCCATGGTCAGCAATTCGCCGCCGAACTTCTCGGAGGTTTCGAGCTGCAACGACTCCGGCGCTTCCTTCTTTTGCGGAATCGACTTGAGATACGTCGAGATCGCGTTGATGTCGCCGTCGGTCATGTACTGCAAGCTGTTGTGGACGACTTCAGCCATCGGGCCGAATACCGCGCCACGCTGCGACACGCCGGACTTCAGCAAGTCGTTGATGTCCTTGATGTCCCAGTCGCCGAGACCGGCTTCCTTGTTCGACGTCAACGACGGCGCATACCAGTTTTGCAGCGGAATCAGACCGCCGGCAAATGCCGCCGAGCTGACCGGACCGCCCATGGCGTTGATCGACGTATGGCACATGGCGCAATGGCCGAGGCCTTCGACCAGATACGCGCCGCGGTTCCATTCGACCGATTTGGTCGGGTCCGGCTTGTACTCGCCTTCGCTGAAGAACAGGGTGCGCCAGCCGATCAGCAGATTGCGGTTGTTGAACGGGAAGCGCAGTTCATGCGGACGGCTCGCTTCGTTGACCGGCGGGACGGAGCGCAGATACGCGTAGATTGCGTCCGAATCGGCGCGCGTGACCTTCGTGTAGCTCGTGAACGGGAAGCCTGGATAGAGCAGACTGCCGTCCTTCGAGCGGCCGGTGTGCATCGCGCGATAAAAGTCGTCCGACGTCCATTTGCCGATGCCGAATTGATCGTCCGGCGTGATGTTCGGCGTGAACATGGTGCCGAACGGCGTCGCCATGGGCAGGCCGCCCGCGAATTCCTTGCCGCCGCGCACCGTGTGGCACGCGATACAGTCGCCGGCGCGCGCGAGGTATTCGCCTTGTTTGATCAGCGCGGCTTTGTCGGTAGGCGTCGCCGCGACGGCGCCGCCCGAATGCAGGTTGTCGCCGCCCGACCAGAGGACGGCGGCGGCTGCGACGGCTGCCACCACGACAGCCGAGGAGAGTGCGAACAGAGACTTGCGTTTCATTATGTTGTCGCTCCAGACGCCTTATTGCGGTTCGCTGCCGCAGGTCAGCGGCATCTTCAACGAGCCAGCGGGCGCGGGCACCGGGTTGGCGGGTGCGGTTTGCGTAGAGAGCCAGGCAGCGACGGCGGTCACGTCGTCGTCGGTCAGGCGCGAGGCGATTTGCTGCATGCAGTCAGGCGCTTTCGCGTGGCGCGTGCCCGATTTCCATGCGCCGACTTGCGCGCTGATGTAATCCGAGTGCAACCCGACGAGGCCCGGAATGGCCGGCTGCATGCCGGTCAGACCCTTGCCGTGACAGGCCGCGCAGGCGGGAATGTTCTTCGATGCATCGCCGTTCAGCACGATTTGCTGGCCGCGCGCAAGCGTGGAAGCCGAAACATTCGTCTTGGCGGGCGGCGGATACGGCGGGCGCTGGCTCGAGAAGTATCCGGCAATCTGATGAAGGTAGTCGTCCGATAGATACGTGACGAGGTAGTTCATAGGCGGATACTTGCGCCGGCCTTCGCGGAAATTCTGGAGCTGGTTGTACAGATAATCGGCAGGCTTGCCGGCAAGACGCGGGAAATAGTCATTGTCCGTGCCTTCGCCATGAACACCGTGACATGCCGTGCAGCCTTGCACGCGCGCTGCCATGGTGTCCGGGGCGATCGGCTGGTTCTGCGCCTGGGCTTGTGCCTGACCCGCGCCGAATACGCCGGCGCTGCTGACGACGGCCAAAGCGAGCAGCGGACGAAAAATGCGTCTTGAAAACACGCGACACTCCATGAAATTCGGGGACCTGCCGAGCTTCGTGCGGCTCGGTGCGAAGGTGGCGAACCACGGCCACGCGTTGGGTGGCGGAGGGTGGCGGGCCACGGCCATAGTGGCTCGACGAGCCTCTGATGCGACGCGGAATTCTATCATCGATGCATGATGATGACTATTTGACACAACTTTCCGCCCTCACTGAGGTGCAATCGCGACAATCTGCCGCGTCGCAACCAAGAACTTTGACATAGCGCAACACAAATGCATGTCGACAAAGCATCGACTTTCTTCGTGCGAAAAACGGGGTCGCTGCACTCCATTCTCACGGCAAGCTTAGGAAGCTCGATGCACAGGTTCAAGACCTTTCAATGGTGCCGCGCAAGGTGCGTTCGTTTAGACTGCGCGGGCCGAGACTCGCAGGTTCTTCCATGATTTCCCCAGCCTCACATCCAACAATTGGCGTTCCCGAAGCGTCCACGGCGGCTCCATGAACGGCGATTTCGACTTTCTCTGGCTCGCGCAGGTCGTATTCGGAGCATTGAGCGATACCGCGTTTGCCTGTGCGCTTGGCGCGGCGCTCCTCGACGCGTGGCTCTGCGGCGAAAGAGCGCACGCGGTCGTTTCGCCTGCGCATCGGGGTTGGCGGCATGCAGCGCGTGCCGGAACCGTGGCCGCAATTACCTTCGTGGCTTGCAACTTCGTGTGCTTGTGGCTTCAGGCCGCGGCGATGAGCGGTTCGCCTGTCAGCGATGCGGGCGCGTCGCTGTGGCTCGTCGCGACTAGCACGCAAGCGGGCATCGGCTGGCTGGTGGCGTTGGCGGGCGGCCTGGTGATCGTGCTGGCCTGCGCGACGGGCAGACCGCAAGGCGCATCGAAGACAGGGTTCGCGATCTTCGGCGCGCTCGTGGCCGCTGCAGGGAAAGCGGCTATCGGCCATGCCGCCGATGCCGGTGCGTTTTCCCTCGCCGAAGCCGTGCAGACGCTGCATCTGCTTGCCACGGGCGTGTGGGGCGGGATCGTCATCGTGGGCGCGCTGGCGATGTTGCCGGCGCTCGGAACATCGGTGGCGCGTGCGTCGTTGATTCGCAACGTCGCGCGCATGTCGCGGGCGGCGACGCTCGCGGTGATCGTCATCATCGCGACGGGCGTGTTCAACGCGTGGCGCGGCACGGACGGATCGGCGGCGGTGCTCCTCGACAGCAACTGGGGGCACGCGCTGATCGTGAAAACGGGACTGGTTCTGGCGGCGCTCGCCTTGGGCGCGCTCAACCGCTGGTCGGTGTTGCCGCGCCTGCAGCGCACGGCATCGACGATGGATGCGCACACGGTCATCAACGTGATGCGCCTTGAAGCGGTGCTGATGCTTTGCGTGTTCGCCACGGCGTCGGTGTTGTCTCACGGCGTGCCGGGCGCGGCACTCGCCGGCTGAACGCGTTTCGAACGCTTACTCGTATCCCAGCCGATGGCTGACGATCGGCGCGCAGAACAGCGCCACCGCGCAGCCGATCACTTTCCCCTGCAATTCGACATAAGCCGTGTGCGAGCTTGCAACGAGCAGCACTTCGAGCATTTGCGGCGCGCAGAAAATGCCCGCCACGCCAATGAACCAGTTAGTAACGACAGGAATGCGCCAGCCACGCTGCGCGCCAATTGCCGCCGCAACGACGCGCGCGACGCCGAAAACGACGAGCGCGCCGACGGCCATCTGCGCGCGGATATATTCATCGGGAAGGACTTGCCACATGGCTGTTCTCGTTCTTGGTGACTGTTCGCAGCTTACTTTGCAAGAATCTCGCCATATGTACGACAAAACGCAATCGGCGTCAAAAAAATTAGAAGGTGTGTTCCGGGCCGGGGAATGTGCCTTCACGCACTGCGCGCACGTACGCGTCGACCGCCGCGAAAATGGTCGGCTGTCCCTGCATGAAATCCTTGACGAAACGCGGACGCTTGCCGTGGAAGATGCCGAGCATGTCGTGCAGCACCAACACCTGTCCCGAGCAGTCGATGCCCGCGCCAATGCCGATTGTCGGAATCGCCAGACTTTCGGTCACTTCGCGCGCGAGCAGCGTCGGCACGGCTTCGATCACGAGTAAGCGGGCGCCCGCCTGCTGGAGCGCCAGCGCGTCGCGGCGCATTTGCTCGGCGGCCGCTTCGGACTTGCCCTGCACCTTGAACCCGCCGAACGCGTGCACCGATTGCGGCGTGAGACCGACGTGTCCGCATACGGGAATCGAACGCTCGACGAGAAAGCGCACCGTGTCCGCAAGCCATTCGCCGCCTTCGAGCTTCACCATCTGCGCGCCGGCGCGCATCAGTTGCACGGCGTTGGCGTAGGTTTCCTCGCGCGATCCGATGGTGCCAAACGGCATATCCGCGACGATCAGCGCGCCCTTGCTGCCGCGCGCCACGCAAGCCGTGTGATACGCGATGTCCGCGAGCGTGACCGGCAGCGTCGTCGCATGGCCCTGAAGCACGTTGCCGAGCGAATCGCCGATCAGCATGACGTCGACGCCCGCGCGATCGAGCAGCGCGGCGAAGCTCGCGTCGTAGCACGTGAGCATCGCGATTTTCTCGCCGGCTTCACGCATGGCCTGGAGTTTCGGGACGGTGATCGCCGAACGGCTCGTTTCCTGCAAGTACGTCATGGTCGTTTCAAAACTCGATTAGGGGAAAACAGCAGCAAGCCTGGCGCTCAGACCGACACGCCTTTCACGAAAGATTCCTTGCGTCCGCGCATGGTCTCGATGCGCTCGACGAGCAACGCGAGATCTTCTTCCGATGTCAGCGGGTTCAGATGCTCCGCGTTCACCGTGAGCAGCGGCGTTGCATCGTAGTGATAGAAGAACTCGTTATACGCATCGCACAGTGCGCGCAGATACGAATCCGAAATCTGCAGTTCCATGGGCAGCGCGCGTTTTTGAATGCGCGAAAACAGCACTTCGGGACTCGCCTGCAGATACACGACGAAATCCGGCGCGGGCCCGGTCGTACCGATGCGTGAGGCCAGGTCCTTGTACAACTGGAACTCGTCGTCGGGCAGCGTGAGGCGTGCGAAAAGCTCGCTCTTCTGCGTGAGAAAGTCCGCGATCAACGGCGTGTGGCCGGTGAGCATTTCCGCGGCTTCACGCGTCTGCGTCACGCGCTGCAACGCGAAACTCAGTTGCGTCGCGAGCGCATGGCGCGTGGTGTCGCGATAAAAGCGTTCGAGAAACGGGTTGTCCTGCGGGCGCTCGAACAGCGTGCGCATGGACCAGCGTTCGGCGAGCAAGGTTGCAAGCGTGGTCTTGCCCACGCCGATAGGACCTTCGATCGCGATATAGCGGTGCGGCGGGCGCAGTTGCGGCGCGGTGACAGTGAGAGGCGGAGCGCTCATCGGCAATTGGGTTTGGTGGCGGCAGCGGGTGCCTCTGCTGCACTGGATGGAGCGGCGCGCGTGAGCACCTGACATTGGCAGGTCGCGACCTGCTCGATACGCTGATCGGCGACGCCCGCGAGAAATGCATTGGCGCGGCCGCGTTGCGGAATGACGAGTTCGGGTTCGAGTTCGAGCAGCGGCACGAGCACGAACGCGCGCTCCGTCATGCGCGGATGCGGCACGATCAGGTCCGCTTCGTCGATGCCCGACTGGCCATACAGCAGGATGTCGAGGTCGAGCGTGCGCGGCGCATTGCGATACGGCCGCTCGCGCCCGAATTGTTCCTCGATGTGGTGACACAAACGCAAAAGCGCGCGCGCCGGCAACGATGTTTCGAGCTTCACGACGCAATTGAAATAGTCGTCGCCCGAAGAGTCGATCGGCGCGGTGCGGTAAAGGCTCGATTTGGCGAGCACGGTGATCGTGTGCTGCTGGGCGAGACACACGACTGCGTCTTTCAGGGTCTGGCGCGCATCGCCGAGATTCGCTCCCAGGCCCAGATAAGCAATCGTCATGGCAGAAGTCCTACGCCGTCGTTCGGCGAAAAGCGGGTAGTTCCCGGCGATACGGCCCGGGGGCAAACCTGTATTCGCTACTGTAACGAAAAGCGGCGTTATTCGTTGTCGGCGCCTTCGACTGGGCCCGAGTCGCTCGCCGCGCCTGCTTCGTGTGCTTCGTGCTCCGCGGTCTCGCTGTTCTTGCGCTTTGCGTTGCTGCGCCGCCGGCGCTTCTTCGGACCGCGATCTTTCGTGCCGCCTTGCGAAAGCAATGCTTCGCGATCGGCGTGATCGGCTTCGATGAAATCGGTCCACCATTGACCGATCTCGGCATCCAGTTCGCCCGACTCGCAACGCAGCAGCAAGAAATCATAACCCGCTCTGAAGCGCGGATGTTCCAGCAGCTTCAAGGCGGTGCGGCCGCGCTTTTCGAGCCGATGCTGAAGCCCCCAGATCTCGCGCATATCCGACGAAAAACGCTTGTGAATGGCGAGCTTTTCGGTCTGCATGTCGAGCACGTCGTCCATTGCGCGATGCAGCGCCGGCACCGGATAGTCGCCGGCTGCGGTGAACTGTTGCCAGCGCGTCTGCACGTCGTGCCAAAGCAGCGTGGCGAATAGAAAGCCCGGCGACACCGGCTTGCCCGCGCGCACGCGTTGGTCGGTGCTCGTCAACGCGAGCGTGACGAACTTCTCGCCATGCGGTTGCTCCAGCACGACGTCGAGCAAAGGCAGGACACCATGATGCAGCCCTTCCTTGCGCAGACGCGTGAGACACGCCAATGCGTGACCGGAAAGCAAGAGCTTAAGCATCTCGTCGAACAGACGCGCGGCGGGCACGTTGTCCATGAGATCGGCGAGTTCTTGAATGGGCGCGCGCGTGGCGTCGTCGATCTCGAAGCCGAGCTTGGCCGCGAAGCGCACGACGCGCAGCATCCGCACCGGGTCTTCACGATAACGCGTGGCCGGGTCGCCGATCATGCGCAACAGGCGCGCGCGGATGTCGGCCATGCCGTCGTGATAATCCAGCACGGTTTGCGTGGCCGGATCGTAGTACATCGCGTTGATGGTGAAGTCGCGGCGCGTGGCGTCTTCGTGCTGCTCGCCCCACACGTTGTCGCGCAAGACGCGGCCGCTCGCGTCGACCGCGTGCGTGCGCGTGTCGAGTTCGCTGCGCTTGTAGCGGCGCGGCGCTTCGGCGGCGGGCGCGGTTTGCGCGGGCGGTGCATCCACGAGCGCGCGGAACGTGGAAGTCTCGATGATCTCCTGCCCGAACTGCACGTGCACGATCTGAAAGCGCCGCCCGATGATGCGCGCGCGCCTGAAAAGCCGTTGCACTTCGTCGGGCGTGGCGTCGGTCGCGACATCGAAGTCTTTCGGCGCGACGCCGAGCAGGAGATCGCGCACCGCGCCGCCGACGATGAATGCGCGATGCCCCGCCTGTTGCAGCCCGTCGGTCACGCGCACCGCGTTCTTCGAGATGAGCGAAGGATCGATGCCATGAACATCCGACGACAGGATGACCGGCACGCTCGGATCGCGCTTGGGCGGCGCGACGGTTTTCTTGCGCGTGCTCTTGCGAGCCGGTTTCGTTTCTGACGAAGCGCTGGCTTGAACGTCGCCATCGGTGGTATCGGCGCTTTCTTGTCCGAACAGCTTGCGGATGAGTTTTTTAATCACGTGTATCGAAGAGGTTCAGAATGCGCCAGCCTTTGGCTTGCGCATGCGCGCGCAGGGTGTCGTCGGGATTGGTTGCGACCGGGTCGGTCACGCGTTCGAGCAACGGGATGTCGTTGTGCGAATCGCTATAAAAATAGCTGTGTTTGAAGTCGGCGAGCGACTTGCCGAGCGTGCCGAGCCATTCCTCGACCCGCACGATCTTGCCTTCGCGATAACTCGGCGTGCCGGTCGGCCGGCCCGTGAGCGCCCCTTGCGGGTCGTTGTCGACGGTTTCGAATTCGCAAGCGATCAGCGTTTCGATGCCGAACGCTTCCGCGATAGGCGCGGTGATGAACGCGTTGGTCGCGGTGACGAGGCAGCAGAGATCGCCATTATCCTGATGCTCGCGCACGAGCGTGACGGCAGCCGGGACGATGCGCGGATTGATCACCTCGCGCATGTACTGCGCGTGCCAGTCGTCTAGTTGCTCGCGCGAATGCTTGGCAAGCGGCCCCAGCATGGCGTGCAAATACGCGTTGATATCGAGCACGCCCGCCTGGTATTGAGCGTAGAAGGCATCGTTTTGCCGCGCGAAGCTGTCTGCATCGACGATACCGAGCTTGACCATGAAGCGGCCCCATTCGTGGTCGCTGTCGGTGGGAATGAGCGTGTGGTCGAGATCAAAGAGGGCTAGGTTCATGGGAGCGCATTTTACTTGAAGCGGGTCGGAGCGTTGTCTGTAGCGGCGTGCGCGTGAGGCTCGCCGAACAGGTCGATGGAATCGGGCGATGCGCTTTCCGTCTCGGACCCGGCCAGGTCCCACGAAGGCTGGCCGAAGCGCGCGAGCACGGTGCGCAAAAGCGGCATGGTCACGGCGCGCTTTTTTTCGAGCGAGAAGCGGTCGAGTTCGTCGAGCAGCGCCATGAGACTCGGCATGTCGCGCCGGAAATGCGTGAGCAGATAAGCGGGCACGCCTTCGGCCAGCACGATGCCGCGCTCGCGCGCCGCGTGCCGCAGCACCGACGCCTTGGCGTCATCCGCGAGCGGCAGCAGATGGAACACGAGGCCCCAGCCGAGCCGCGTGCGCAGGTCCTCGCGCACGGCGAGCTGCATTGGCGCGACGTTGCCGGTCGCGACGAGCGCGCTGGCGGGATAAGCGCGCACTTCGTTGAAGAGATTGAACAGCGCGATTTGCTGCGCGGGCGAGAGGCCGTCGCAATCGTCGACGGCGTAGAGCGTCACGCGCGGATCGAAACCGAACGCGTTCAGCGCGCTTTGCGGGCTCAGAAAGCGCGCGCGGCCGTTCGCCTCGTACACGAGCGCGTGCAGCAGATGGCTGCGGCCGCTGCCGGCTTCGCCCCAGATATAGAACGTGCGATCCGCGACGGGTCCGGCCGCGAGCGCGCCTTCGAGCTCGCGCAGGCGCGTCACCAGTTCGTGGTTGCTCGCGGCGAAGAAGTTGTCGAAGGTGGCGGGCGGTGGTGTGCCCAGGTCGAGCGTCAGTTGGCGTTGCACGTGAGAAAGGAGTCGGTTCGGGCTGTTTGGGCGGATCGGTTGTGTCTTCGTCTTGTCTTCGTCGTGTCTTGAAAACAGGCGGTTCGGGTGCGCCGATGTTCGAAACGCCGCCGCTGGCCGCCTTTCGCGCGCGGCGCCGCTGCTTTCGCCGGACCGTATTCGATCTCGAAAAGAGCGTCGGCAGGCTTCGATGCACGCGCGGGAAAACCAGCCGGACGGCTGTCATCGGGTAAAATCGCATTTTACCGACCTTCTTGCGCTCCCCCCATGAATCAACCGAAATCCGCCCCTGATGCTCCCGGTTTGTCGTATCGCGATGCGGGCGTCGACATCGACGCAGGCGACGCGCTCGTCGACCGGATCAAGCCGTTCGCCAAGAAAACCTTGCGCGAAGGCGTGCTGGGCGGCATCGGCGGATTCGGCGCGCTGTTCGAAGTGCCCAAGAAGTACAAGGAACCGGTGCTCGTGTCGGGCACGGACGGCGTCGGCACCAAGCTGCGTCTCGCGTTCGAACTGAACCGGCACGACACGGTGGGCCAGGATCTCGTCGCCATGAGCGTGAACGACATCCTCGTGCAGGGCGCGGAACCGCTCTTTTTCCTCGATTATTTCGCCTGCGGCAAGCTGGACGTGGATACGGCGTCGGACGTGGTGAAGGGCATCGCGCAGGGTTGCGAATATGCGGGCTGCGCGCTGATCGGCGGCGAGACGGCGGAAATGCCGGGCATGTACCCGGACGGCGAGTACGACCTCGCGGGCTTCGCGGTCGGCGCGGTGGAGAAGAGCAAGATTATCGACGGCAGCACGATCAAGCCGGGCGATGTCGTGCTGGGTCTGGCGTCGAGCGGTATCCATTCGAATGGGTATTCGCTGGTGCGCAAGATCATCGAGCGGGCAAATCCCGACTTGAACGCCGATTTCGACGGCCGTTCGCTCGCCGACGCGCTGATGGCGCCCACGCGCATCTACGTGAAGTCGCTGCTGTCGGCCATGCAGACCGTGACCGTGAAGGGCATGGCGCATATCACGGGCGGCGGTCTCGTCGAAAACATTCCGCGTGTGCTGCGCGAAGGGTTGACGGCTGAGCTGGATCATCGCGCTTGGCCTTTGCCGCCGCTGTTCGCATGGCTGCAGAAGCACGGCGGCGTCGCGGATGCGGAGATGCATCGCGTGTTCAACTGCGGCATCGGCATGGCGGTGATCGTCGCGGCGGAAGACGCGCAGGCAGCCACCGGCTTGCTGTCGGCAGCGGGTGAACAGGTTTGGCAGATTGGTGTGGTGCGGGAAAGCGCGGAAGGGGAGGCGCAGACGGTGGTGGTTTGAATGCTTGCCGCGTTGTGATGTCGGTGTTGAAAACCCTCGCTGGTGGCGGGGGTTTTTGTTTTTCAACTACAGCAACGACATTACTCAGACGGCTGCGCGAGGACGCGTTCGAGTTTGGGCAGCGCGCTTTGCACCGTTTCCCAAACAATGTCCAGATTCGTATCGAAATAGCCGTGTGTCATGCGATTGCGCATGCCGCGTAGCTTTTCCACGGTACGGTAGCGTTGCTTTTCGCGAAGCCGGGAAACTCGGTCTCAATCTGAACCGCGGCTTCCCCTATTACGATGAGGTTCAGAATAACTGCCTGCTGAACCATCCGATTCGCGACGAAGTCTGCCTTGCTCAGCTTCTGAACGTAGCCGCGTGCAGTTCGCGAAGCGTCCAGCAAGTGGTCGATATAGTCGGTCAGGCGCAACTGGCGCTGTTTTGCATTCATACCGCGCGCGCCTCACTCAGAACAACGGATCGAAACTTCATTGGCAAGTCTTGCGGTGTCACGACGTCCACCGGCACGCCGAGCAGTTCTTCCAGTTCGACCTGAATTGCTCCAAGGTCGAAAAGCGTCGCTCCTTGTAGAGCATCAACCAAAATGTCGAGATCGCTGCCGTCGTCGTCTTCGCCGTGAAGAACCGAGCCGAATACCCGCGGATTTGCCGCATGGTTGGCCGCGATGATGCGACGAACGTCGTTGCGATGCACTTCGAGCGCTGATGAAGGTTTGGTCATGGGACGGAACGATAAGAAGCCACGCATGAATGATAACGCGGCTTTGCCTTGAGGCATGAAGCGCAAGCGAGAACCGGTTCCGCCGCTTTTCTTGACGCCACTCACCCCGCGACCGCTAACACCGTCGCCACCGCCCGCTCCGTTGCATCCCCCGCGCAACAATCCACCACCGCCCGCTCCGGTATCGAACGCAGCCACGTCAACTGCCGCTTGCACAACTGCCTCGTCGCGAAGACGCCCTTATCGCGCATTTCGTCATAGCGTGTCGCGCCGTCGAGATACTCCCATGCTTGCCGATAACCCACGCAACGCATCGACGGCATCGACAGATCGAGGTCGCCACGGGCGCGCAGCCGCTTCACTTCGTCGATGAAACCGTGCGCCAGCATCGCATCGAAGCGTGCCGCGATACGCGCATGCAGCACCGCGCGATCCGAAGGTTCGAGTGCAATCGGCACGAAGCGATACGGCGCATCGCCCGAAGACTCGCGCGGCGCGGCAAGCAGCGCCGACATCGGCTGCCCGGTGAGCATGAACACTTCGAGCGCGCGTTGAATGCGCTGCGAGTCATTCGGCGCGAGACGCGCGGCGGTTTGCGGATCGATTGACGCAAGTCGCGCATGCAACGCCGGCCAGCCGTCGCGCGCGGCATCGGCATCCAGAAGAGCGCGCGTATCGGCATCGGCGGGAGGCAAGTCGTTCAAGCCCTGCGTGAGCGCCTTGAAGTACAGCATCGTGCCGCCGACCAGCAGCGGCACATGCCCGCGCGCGACGATCTCGCCGACGAGCCGCAGCGCATCGCCGCGAAACTGCGCGGCGGAATAGCTCTGTGAGGGATCGATGATATCGATCAGATGATGCGCGGCCAGCGCGCGTTCTTCCGCGTTCGGCTTGGCCGTGCCGATATCCATCTCGCGATAAACCAGCGCCGAATCCACACTGATAATCTCGACCGGCCGCGCCGAGCGCGCGGCAACCGCAAGCGCCGCCGCTGTCTTCCCCGATGCCGTCGGCCCCAATAAACACGCGATGGAACGAGCCGTCATTGTCCGCGCATGAAGAGGCGGTCGAGGTCGGCGAGCGTGAGTTGAAACCACGTCGGCCGGCCGTGATTGCATTGATCGGCGCGTTCGGTTGCTTCCATCTGGCGCAAAAGGCCATTCATTTCATCGAGCGTAAGGCGCCGGTTGGCGCGCACGGCGTGATGGCACGCGAGCGTTCCAAGCAACTCGTGCTGACGCTCGGTGAGCACGCGCGACCCGCCATACGCCTGCAAATCCGCCAGCACGGCGCGCGCAAGCGCTTGCAGATCGGCATCCTTGAGCAGCGCGGGAACTGCGCGAATGGCAATCGATGTCGGCGAGAGCACGGCCAGATCGAAGCCGAGCGCATCGAGCGTGGCGCGCTCCTCCTCGACGATGCCGATCTCGACCGCATCCGCCGTCATCGATACCGGAATGAGAAGCGGCTGCACGGCGATCGCACGATCCGCAAGCGCATTCTTGAACTGCTCGTAGAGAATGCGTTCGTGCGCGGCGTGCATGTCGACGATCACGAGTCCGCGCGCGTTTTGCGCAAGCACGTAGATGCCGTGAATCTGCCCGACGGCGAAGCCGAGCGGCTGGTCATCGGCGTGATCGAGCGGAGCGGGTCGCGGCGCATAAGCCGGCGCGCTTTCGCCGGCCCACGCCACCGAAGGCGACGCCTCGGGCGCGGCGTTGTCCTTGCGGCCGAAGAGCGCGTCGTACAGCGCAAGCGGCTGCGCGACAGGCAAGGTGCCCTGCGTCATGCGCGACTGGCGCATCCATGACGTGCCGTTTTCGCCGCGCATCGGCGCCGTATCGCCGCTGCCCGTGGCGTAAGGCTTTGCGCTGAACGAAGCCGGTCCGGTCGGCGACAACTGCGCCGCATGCCCGCCCGACGTGGTTTCCGGCGACGCGCCCGCTTGCCGCGCGAGCGCGCGCTGCACGGCATGAAACACGTATTGGTGAATCGAGCGCGAATCGCGAAAGCGCACTTCGATCTTCGACGGATGCACGTTCACATCCACCGATTCGGGCGGCAAGTCGAGAAACAGCACATAGGCCGGATAGCGATTGCCATGCAGCACGTCTTCATAGGCCGCGCGCACCGCGTGCGTAAGCAGCTTGTCGCGCACGAAGCGGCCGTTGACGAAGAAATACTGTTGATCGGCGCGTCCGCGACTGGCGGTCGGCAGGCCCGCGCAACCGTAGACGGCGAGCGGCCCGGCGCGTTCATCGAGCGGCAGATGCGCGGTTTCGAACACCTCGCCGAGAATCTTCGCGACGCGCGTCCGCGGATCGCTCGCGTTCCAATGCTCGACGGCCTTGCCGTTGTGCATCACCGAAATGGCGACGTCCGGGCGCGCGAGCGCCATGCGCCGGATCACATCGAGGCAATGCCCGAGTTCGGTCTGTTCGCTCTTGAGGAACTTGCGCCGCGCGGGCGTGTTGAAGTACAGCTCGCGCACTTCCATGGTGGTGCCGACCGTGCCGGCTGCCGGGGAAATGGCGCCCGTTTGCGCGTCGATGCGCGTCGCGTGCGGACAACTCTCGGTGCGGCTCGTGATGAACAACTCCGCGACGGAAGCGATCGAGGCAATTGCCTCGCCGCGAAAGCCGAGCGTGGCGACGGCTTCCAGGTCCGCGAGCGAGCGGATTTTGCTGGTCGCGTGGCGTAAAAGCGCGAGCGGAAGTTCGTTGGGCGGAATGCCGCTGCCGTCATCGGCAATGACGATTCGCTTCACGCCGCCTTCATCGAGCGTGATGCGCAGGGTGCGCGCGCCTGCATCGAGCGCGTTTTCCAGCAGTTCCTTCACGACCGATGCCGGCCGTTCCACCACCTCGCCCGCCGCGATCTGGCTGATGAGCTGGTCGGGAAGCGGCGCGATGGCGCGCGAACCGCGCGCGGCGTCTGCGGTCAATGTGTAGGCGGAGGGATCGTTGAGTTCGGCCATCCCGAATTATAGCGATTCGCATCCGAGCGTCCCGATGCGCGATTTTGGCGGCAAAAGGGCGTCGAGACGGCGTCTGGATGAGCGCTTCCTAATTGAAGGCGCGTTTGCGTTCGGTATCATGGCGCGACCTTCCACGGTTCTTGACGGCGGGCAGATTCCTGTCGCGCCGGGCCATTTTTTTCGAGGAAAGCTTTTGGACACGCTGCTGCAATTTCTAGGGATGATCCTTCACATCGACAAGTCGCTCGGTGTCTTTATCCAGCACTACGGCGCTTGGGTCTATGCGGTGTTGTTCCTTATCGTGTTCTGCGAAACCGGGCTCGTCGTATTCCCGTTCCTGCCGGGCGATTCGCTGTTGTTCATCGGCGGCGCGTTTGCCGCGTCCCACGCGATGGACTTGAGCGCGCTCATCGTGCTGCTGCTCGTGGCGGCTGTTCTGGGGAACACGGTGAATTACTGGATCGGGCGCGCTATCGGCCCGAAGGTGTTCGACACCAACATTCCCGTGCTGGAGCGCTTTCTCGACCGCGCGGCGCTGCAAAAGACCCACAACTTTTATGAGCATCACGGCGGCAAGACTATCGTGATCGCGCGCTTCGTGCCGGTGGTACGGACCTTCGCGCCGTTCGTGGCGGGCGCTTCGTCGATGAATCACACGCGCTTTCAGTTCTTCAATATTCTGGGCGCGCTGGTTTGGGTCCTGTTGCTCGTGCTACTCGGCTACTTCTTCGGCAACATTCCGTTCATTCGGCAGTATTTGAACGTGATCGTGCTGGTGGGAATCGGCGCGGCAGTGGTGCCGATCGCGCTGGGTGCGCTTTGGAAGCTGACGCGGCGGCGCTCGAAGGCGTAAGCCGCAACGGCGATTGCTGCTTCGGGGCACTGAAATCGAGCGAGACGCGTGTTACTGCGCGCCTCGCTCGATGCGTTTTATCCGCGGCGAATCAGGCGGATAAGGAACAGCAGCACGACTGCGCCGATCACGGCCGTCACGAGCGAGCCGAAGATGCCGCCGCCGAACGAGATACCGAGCGTGCCGAACAGCCAGCCGCCGATCAGACCGCCGACCACGCCGACGATAATGTCGACGATCACGCCGAAGCCGCTGCCGTTCATGATGAGACCGGCGAGCCAGCCCGCGACGCCGCCGATGATCAGCCAGAGGATGATTCCGTGTTGCAAGAAATTCATGAGAAAAAACTCCGAGAGATTAGATGATTGCAGGACTGCAGGAAGCTCCTGCTTTCGAGCGCGGTGAATTTAGCCCAAAGAACGGCCACGCGGACCGGCCTGAGTGTCAAGTTTTGTCGATGCCACGGCTCGCGCCAGACACGGCAAGCGCGCCGAAGATAGTGTGTAATTTGATCAAAATTTAGAATGCCGAAACGCCCGGTGCACCGAATGGCCACTTGTGTCGTTTATGTCACGACGGCGGAATTGTTTCGGTAATGTTTTATGCTGGCGGATGTTGATCGTTTCACGTACTGCAACAGGAGCGGCGCGACGCATTGCTGTAATCGGCGCTGTGGGCTTTGAACACGCTGCAAGAGACTAGAACAAGAGAATGAGAACGTTGGTGTCGATGCAAATGGAAGGTTTCAAGCTATTCAGCCGCGCGGGCATCGCGGGGGCAGCGGTCGCGGCAATGCTCGCCGGATGTTCCTCCACACCGCGCACGCCCGCGCCTATCGTCGAGAGTTCGGCGTCGAGCGCGCCGCCTGTCGTTCAGACGACGTCGCCCGCCGTCATTCCCGCGCCGGTCGTGCCGCTCAACGCGCCGCCAGCGGAGCCGGGCTTCTATCGCGTGAAGCCGGGCGACACGCTTTATGGCATCGCGCGAAACTACAAGCAGAAGCCCGACGACCTCGCCAAATGGAACACGCTGCCCGAAAGCAAGCAGGTGAATATCGGACAGTTGTTGCGCGTGGTGCCGCCGGGCGCAGCCGTGGCATCCGCGAGCACGGCGCAAAAGAAAGACATGCCGCCGCTCATTCCCACACCGCAGAAGTCATCGAGCGACAAGACCGAAAAGTCCGTCGTGCAAAAGCCCGCGCCCGAAGCCAGCGAAGAACATGTGAGCGCCGCCAGGGGCACGTTCGTGTGGCCCGCGAAGGGCGAGGTCGTGCGCAAGTTCGGCGCAAGCGGCAACAAGGGAATCGATATCTCCGGCAAGGTCGGGCAACCCGTGAAGGCGGCGGCCGGCGGCAAGGTCGTGTATGCGGGCAGCGGCTTGCGCTCGTATGGGCGCATGATCATCGTGCGGCATGGCAACGATTTTCTGACCGCTTACGCCTATAACGACAAGCTGCTCGTGCACGAAGGCGATATGGTCAAGCAAGGTGCGACCATCGCCGACATGGGCACGGGACCGAGCGGCTCTCCGGAGCTGCATTTCGAAGTACGCAAGTCGGGCGCGGCGGTTGACCCGTTGCCCCTGCTTGGCGCAGGTGGTTGAAGAATGAAGGTTGAAAAATGAAGGTCGAAGGAGAGTGATGGTGAAGAAAGTCATGGGCGCGGCATGTGTCGCGCTGTCATTGCTTGCTGGCTGCGATCAGCAGCAAAGCGAGGATGGGTTGAACAAGCTCAAGGCAATTTTTAATGCCGTGAAGCCCGACAATCTGCTGCTGAAGGATTTGCAGCCTGGCGTCACGACCGAGGCGCAGATTCGCAGTCAGATGGGCGACCCGGAAATCGAACGGACTTTCACCGACGGTTCCAAGCGGCTCGAATATCCGCGCGGCCCGGCGGGAACGAACACCTATTTCGTCGATCTCGACGCCGACGGACTCTTCGTGTCGGTGACGCAGGTTCTGACCGCGGCGAATATCGCGAAGGTAAGGCCCGGCATGACGCAGGATGAAGTGCGCCGGTTGCTTGGCAAGCCGACCACCGTCGCGGAGTATCGACTGAAGCAGGAACGCGTGTGGAGTTGGCACTGGCTCGAAGATGGCGTGAATCGCGACGCCATGTTCAACGCGCATTTCGACCCGAACGGCATCGTGGTGACGACTTCGCGCTCGGAGGCGGAGGGCGGCGGACGTCATTGAGAGGTTGCAGAGGCAATGAACAATCAGAATAACGACAAGAGACGAAACGCCTTGATGAATGACGCCGCGCGCTATCGCGACCGTTATCTGCAAGACGCGAACGATGCGACGCTCACGCTCTGGGCTTGCGACCGTGGTCATCACTGGGACGACGCGGTAGATGCGGCTCAGAACATTCGTTGCATGAACTGCGCGTCGCACCGGCGCGAGGTCGAGATGCAGCGCTTGCATGGCATCGCGCAGATGCGCGGCGGTGCGCTGTTATCGCCGGGCCGTGCCGACATCAAGGCGCCGCCTTCCTGGCGATGCGCGTGGGGACACGTATGGGATGCGGATATCGAATCCGCGCAGCGTTCATGGTGTGCGGAGTGCGGCCGGACGGTGTTCTCGAAGTACCGCTGAGTCGCGCAAAAAAGAAAAGCCGGCGAGTGCCGGCTTTTGAGCTTCTTTGTCGGAGCGATGGCGTGGTTCGCCTGCTACTCGCCGGGCTGTTGGCAAAACCGTGCGCTCGTTATTCGTTACCTGCCTGGCGCGCCTGTGCCTTTACCCACAACTCGGTCGAATGCCGCCCATCTTCTTTGTGGTCCGTTTGCGCTTGAATCGACTTCCCCCGTG
Source organism: Caballeronia sp. LP006 (assembly GCF_031450995.1). Taxonomy (NCBI): domain Bacteria; kingdom Pseudomonadati; phylum Pseudomonadota; class Betaproteobacteria; order Burkholderiales; family Burkholderiaceae; genus Caballeronia; species Caballeronia sp. LP006. The sequence continues at coordinate 911,041 of NZ_JARTVW010000005.1, forward strand.
CGCAGACACAGTATCGAGGCAACGGTTTTGTATGAGTGTTCGTTCTCGAACACACGCAAGCAAGATGCGTGGCGGATAAACCCTTAACCGTCCGATCGGCTTTTCGACTAAGCCAGTTCTTCGTGTTTGGCCTCGTGACGCAAGTTTGCCGCGACGAGCGATTGCGTGACCATGCGTGCTTCGGCTTGCGCGATGTGTTCGAGCGTCGCGTCTTCGAGCTGGTCGGCATAGATGGCGAGTGCATCGCACAGGTTGGCGTGCGCCGCGTCGTCGAGCGTCCACTCGCCCGTGCCGGTGTGCCGCTCGTCCAGTTCGACGAGCGCTTCGTAGGCTGCGGTGATGTCGTCGGCGTGATCCGTCACGTGACCGAGCTGGCCGAGTTCTTCCGCGATCAGCAGATGCCGGCACAGCGCCATGAAGAGCGGCTTCGAGCCGTGTCCGCGCCGGAAGGCGTCGAGTGCGGCATAGGCTTGAAGCAGCATGGCGTTGGTCATCGGTTCGCGGGCGGCGCGGCTATAGGTCAGCGCGCGCAACAGCGGCGACATGGCAGGACGGCCGGACTTCGTATTCGTCGATTTTTTCTTCACGGAATTCTCCGGAACAGGTTCTTGCTCGCGCACCCGAACCGGCGGGCCGGGACGCTTCGTGCGATGAGCATGGAAACATCATCGCACTCGATAATTAGTGTTGTCTTAAGACGCGTCAGGCTTTGCAAAGGCGCGCCGTTCTCAAGCCGGGCTCAGCGATTCACCCGCCACGCGCACTCGCTCGCCGACCGCGACGCCGGGCGCGCTGTCGTAATTGAAGCTGCGCACGCTGCCATCGTTCATGCGGACTTGCACCTGATACGTCGTCGTCTTGTGGACGACATGTTCGATCTGATTGCCCGCGAGCCCGCCGCCAAGTGCGCCGATGATCGTCGCCGCCGTGCGTCCGCGACCGTTACCGATCTGCGTCCCCGCCAAACCGCCGACGACCGCGCCGCCTATTGCACCGAGACCCGTGGTGGGTTGCGCGGTCTGCACCGCGTTCACCGCCATGACCTGGCCGGCATACGGATCGTACGCCGGTTGGGCTTCGACCGCTGCGGGCGCCGCGACCGCCACGCTATGTGCCGTCGTCGACGCCGGTTTCAAGTGATGCCCGCGAACCGCACGCGGCAATCGATCCGCGTCGCTCCCAGTCAGAGCCGGCGCGCTTGCGGGCGACGCCTTGGCGACTTGCCCATCTACCAGCGGCGAAGCCGTCACGGCCGTCGCGGTGGCTTTCGATGACGGCAGAAGGCCGGTCATCGCGGCCACGCCTGTACCGCAAGCGAGGATCACCGAGACGGCCGCCGCCGCCATGAGCGGATGAATACGCGAGGGCTTTTGATCGAACTGGGGTACGGCGTTCATGGCAGCGTCTCCGTTGAGTGCTTGCAAGGCATTGATGCCTGCTTGCTATAACGCCGCGTTTGCTGCCCGGTGGACGCGTTCGGTGTGACATTTGTAAGCAAACATCTCCGCTTGATTCGAACGAGGAGGCGTTTGAGAAGCGTCGCGTCACTTCGCGGCGGGCAAGTCACGCGTGTCGAGTGTCATGGCGACGAGCGCGTAACCAACGAGATGCGGAAAGGCGCCGGTCATGCATGAAGACAAAAAAACGCTGGCATGCCGGGAAGCGCGCCGAAAGCAAAAAGCCGCTGATCCTTGCGGAACAGCGGCTTCTTTTGATGCTGGTGGCGAATCAGGGATTCGAACCCCGGACCTGCGGATTATGATTCCGTCGCTCTAACCGACTGAGCTAATTCGCCGAAAGAAGCGAGATTATGGCGATAGGTGAAACCGCTGTCAACCCCTGCCGCTCGGTTTATTCAAGCGGCAGGAAAGCGGCAGCAAAGCACCATCGTCATCAATCTTCGTCATAGACATTCGTCTTGCGCGTGTCCTTGACGAACAACATGCCGATCACGAACGTCGCCAGCGCAATCACAATCGGATACCACAAGCCCGAATAAATATCGCCTCTCGCGGCGACGATAGCGAAGGCCGTCGCAGGAAGAAATCCACCGAACCAGCCATTGCCGATGTGATACGGCAGCGACATCGACGTGTAGCGAATCCGCGCCGGGAACATCTCAACCAGCATTGCCGCGATCGGGCCGTAGACCATCGTCACGAAGATCACGAGGATGGTCAAAACGACGATCGCCATTGGCCAGTTGATGAGCGCCGGATCGGCCTTCGCCGGATAGCCCGCGCTCTTCAACGTGCCGGCGAGCGTCTTGTCGAAGGCCGCGCCTTGCGCCTTCGCGTCGGCCGCCTTGCCGTCGTAGGTGTTCACCACCGTTTCGCCCACCTTGATCTGCGCGAGCGTGCCCGCCGGTGCCGCGACGTTCTCGTAGTTGAGACCGGCCTTGGACAGCGCGCTCTTCGCGATATCGCACGACGACGTGAACTTCGACGTGCCCACCGGATTGAACTGGAACGAGCACTCGTCCGGATTGGAGATCACGACAATCGGCGACTTCTGCGTCGCGGCTTCGAGCGTCGGGTTGGTGTAGTGCGCGAGCGCCTTGAAGAGCGGGAAGAAGCTCAACGCGGCGATCAGGCAGCCCGCCATGATGATCGGCTTGCGGCCGATCCGGTCCGACAGCGACCCGAAGAACACGAAGAACGGCGTGCCGATCAAAAGCGCCACCGCGACCATGATATTCGCGCTGGTGCCATCGACCTTGAGGGTTTGCGTGAGAAAGAAGAGCGAGTAGAACTGCCCGGTGTACCACACGACCGCCTGACCCGCCGTCAAACCGAACAGCGCCAGCAACACGATCTTCAGGTTCTTCCATTCGCCGAACGCTTCGGTCAGCGGCGCCTTCGAAGTCTTGCCTTCGGACTTGATGCGCTCGAACACCGGCGATTCATGCAGCTTCATGCGAATCCACACCGACACCGCGAGCAGCAGGATCGACACGAGGAACGGAATGCGCCAGCCCCAGGCACCGAACTGTTCTTCGCCAACCATCGTGCGTACCGCCAAAATCACGATCAGCGAAATGAAAAGGCCAAGCGTCGCCGTGGTCTGGATCCACGCGGTCCATGCGCCGCGCTTGTTGGCCGGTGCGTGCTCCGCGACGTAGGTCGCCGCGCCGCCGTACTCGCCGCCGAGCGCGAGGCCCTGCAGCAAGCGCATCGCGATAAAGATGACCGGCGCCGCAATGCCTATGGTCGCGTAGCCGGGCAGGAAGCCGATCAGAAACGTCGACAAACCCATGATGACGATGGTCACGAGAAACGTGTATTTGCGCCCGACCATATCGCCGAGCCGCCCGAACACGATCGCGCCGAACGGACGCACCGCGAAACCCGCCGCGAAGCCGAGCAGCGTGAAGATGAAGCCAGCGGTCGGATTGACGCCCGAGAAGAACGTCTTGCTGATGTAGATGGCAAGCGAGCCCGCCAGATAAAAGTCGTACCACTCGAACACCGTGCCGAGCGACGAAGCGAAGATGACCTTCCTTTCCTCGCTCGTCATCGGTGCGTGGGAAATGCGCCCCTCAACCGTAGCCATGAATCGTCTCCTGATTTGAATTCGCGTACGTGTCGGAAACGCCCGAGGCGCTCCGGTGCAACGATTATTGGAACGAAAACTTACGGCGTTCTGACTCGCTCGGATGCGTGTTGAATCGGCGCATAAAGTACATCTTCGGCGAACCATCTGCTATTTTCTTTTTATCTCGTTCATTCTTGCGTCAATGCGCGTTTTATGTTGTTTGTCGAGGTGTTGGGCGCTGGGCGGGCTCAGGGTTTGTCCCGCATAGGAAAAACCCGCTGTAAGCTCACGCGAACCAGCGTTCCAGCCAGTCGCGGCGCTTCCTGATACACATGATCTTCGATGACGAGCGTGCCGCCGTGCATCGCCGTGATCTCCTTGACGATGGCGAGACCGAGGCCGCTGCCGTCGCCCTCGCGTCCGAGAATGCGATAGAAACGCTCGAGCACGCGCTCGCGTTCGGCGCTCGGAATGCCAAGTCCGGTGTCTTCCACTTCGAGATGAACGTGACCGAGATCGTGCTCGCCGGTCCGCACACGCACGGTCACGCGTCCGCTCGGAGGCGTGTAGCGGATGGCGTTATCGATCAGATTCGACAGCAATTCACGCAGCATCACCGCGTTGCCCTCTACTTCGACGGGATACGCGGGCTCCTCGTAACCGATATCGATACCCTTCGCGAGCGCCGCCTGCACCCAGTCGCGCACGGCGAGCCGCGCGAGATCGGTCAGTTCGACGTGCGAGAAAATCTGCCCCGTCGCGCGATTTTCCGCGCGCGCCAACGCGAGCAATTGCGTGACGAGCCGCGCCGCGTGCTCGGAACTCGTGGCGATCTGTTCGAGCGAGCGCTGCACTTCCGTCGATACCTCTTGGCGCAACGCAAACTCCGCCTGCATGCGCAGGCCGGCGAGCGGCGTTTTCATCTGATGCGCCGCATCGGCGATAAAGCGCTTCTGAAACTCCATGTTCTGTTCGAGCCGCACGAGCAAATCGTTGAACGACGCCACGAGCGGCGCGATCTCGGGCGGCGCGCGGGCCGCTTCGAGCGGCGAGAGGTCGTCCGGACGCCGCGCGCGAATGTTCGACTGCAGCGCGTGCAGCGGCGCGAGCCCGCGCGAGAGGCCGAACCACACGAGCACGATGGCGAGCGGCAGGATCACGAACTGCGGCAGGATCACGCCTTTGATGATGTCGTTGGCGAGCTGGCTGCGTTTGTCCAGCGTCTCGGCGACCTGCACGAGCACCGGCTGCGTCTCGGCGGGATCGCGTCCCGGTGCGAGACCGGGCACATCGACCGTCGTGTAGGCGACGCGAATGTCGTTGCCGCGCAGGGCGTCGTCGCGAAATTCGACGATGCCCGGCTGCGGACGATCGTCGTCATGCGGCAAGGGCATGTCACGGTCGCCGCCGACCAGTTCGCCGCGCGTGCCGAGCACTTGAAAGAACACGCTGTCGACGTTGTCGGCGCGCAGGAAATCGCGCGTGACATCGGGTAGACGCAGTTCGGCGACGCCGTTCACCGGCTGGATTTGGCGCGCGAGCATGTAGACGTCGGCTTCGAGCGCGCGGTCGAACGGACCGTTGGCAATCGACTTCGCGACCAGATACGTCACCGCGATGCTCATCGGCCAGAGCAGCAGAAGCGGCGCAAGCATCCAGTCGAGAATCTCGCCGAAGAGCGAGCGCGGATGCGTTTCGTTGTCGGGTTCGAGTTCGTCGGGAGGCGCGAACGGGTTGGCGTAGCGCGCGTCGCGCTTGGCGTCGGTGTCGCTTTCGGTGGCGGCGTGGTCGTGTCCGTGCCGGGCTTCGCTTGGTTCGGTGGAAACGGGCGACGCCATGCGCGGCTACTTGTATTGAGGGCTGGCGGGCAGGGAATCGCTCGCCGCGGGTTGGGCAACGGCGCCGTTGTCGACGGTGGCGACGGCTTTTTCCAGCGTGTAGCCGAGCCCGCGCACCGTGATGATGCGCGCGCCGCTCGCTTCGATTTTTTTGCGCAAGCGGTGCACGTACACCTCGATTGCGTTGTTGCTTACTTCTTCACCCCACTCGCACAGATGATTCACGAGCTGTTCCTTCGACACGAGCCGCCCGATGCGCTGGAGCAGCACTTCGAGCACGCCGAGTTCGCGCGCGGACAGGTCTACGACTTGCTCGCCGATATGCGCGACGCGTCCGACCTGGTCGAACGCCAGCGAACCATGCTTCACGACAGTCGGACCGCCACCCGCGCCGCGTCGCGTCAACGCTCGAACGCGCGCTTCGAGCTCGTTGAGCGCGAAGGGTTTGGCCATATAGTCATCGGCGCCGAGGTCGAGTCCCTTCACGCGTTCGTCGACACTGTCGGCCGCCGTCAGGATCAAAACCGGCATCTGCGAATTGCGTGCGCGCAGGCGGCGCAGCACCTCCAGACCGGGCATGAGCGGCAGGCCGAGATCGAGAATCAGGAGGTCGAAAGTTTGCAGCGAAAGGGCGGTATCTGCCTCGACGCCATGCTTCACATGGTCGACGGCGTATCCCGATTGGCGGAGTGATCGAATGAGACCGTCCGCGAGTATGCTGTCGTCTTCGGCAATGAGGATTCGCATCGTGTTGTGCGCCTTCGTGCGCGGCAAAGCGCAGTCATTGCCGACACCGCATTTCGCCCGGCGCGGCGGTCTCCAGGTGTTTTGCGGTTTTTGCGCGGTGCGCGCGGCGTGGAAAAAAGACTGCGTCGCGCGATCGGGCTTGCAAAAACTACTGTTTTTTTATACAGTGTCTGCGGGAGTGCTACAGACGGGCTCGAGTTCGTTTCGAGCTTGCCGGCACCCGCCTCAGACGCCGTTCATCATAGCAAAGGACGATTCATGGAAGAAAGCAAGAAAGGCCCGGCTGGCATGACTGCGGAGAAGGGCAAGGCATTGGCCGCCGCGCTCGCGCAGATCGAAAAGCAATTCGGCAAAGGGTCGATCATGCGGCTCGGCGCAGGCGAGGTGGTGGAAGACATTCAGGTGGTCTCGACAGGGTCGCTCGGTCTGGATATCGCGCTCGGCGTCGGCGGCTTGCCGCGCGGCCGTGTCGTGGAAATCTACGGGCCTGAGTCGTCGGGCAAGACCACACTCACGCTGCAGGTGATCGCCGAGATGCAAAAGGTCGGCGGCACGGCGGCGTTTATCGACGCGGAACACGCGCTCGACGTGCAATACGCGCAGAAGCTCGGCGTGAATGCGCAGGAACTGCTGATCTCGCAGCCGGACACGGGCGAGCAGGCACTGGAAATCGCGGATGCGCTGGTGCGCTCCGGCTCCATCGACATGATCGTCATCGACTCCGTCGCGGCGCTCGTGCCGAAGGCGGAAATCGAAGGCGAAATGGGCGACTCGCTGCCTGGTTTGCAAGCGCGCCTGATGTCGCAAGCGCTGCGCAAGCTAACTGGCACCATCAAGCGTACGAACTGCCTCGTGATCTTCATCAACCAGATCCGCATGAAGATCGGCGTGATGTTCGGCAACCCGGAAACCACCACGGGCGGCAACGCGCTGAAGTTCTATTCGTCGGTGCGCCTGGACATTCGCCGTATTGGTTCCATCAAGAAGAACGACGAAGTCATCGGCAACGAAACGCGCGTGAAGGTCGTGAAGAACAAGGTCTCGCCGCCGTTCCGCGAAGCCATTTTCGACATTCTTTATGGCGAAGGCATTTCGCGTCAGGGCGAGATCATCGACCTGGGCGTGCAGGCCAAGTTGGTCGACAAGGCGGGCGCCTGGTACAGCTATAACGGCGAGCGTATTGGTCAGGGCAAGGACAACGCGCGCGAATTCCTGCGCGAGAACCCGGACATCGCCCGCGAGATCGAGAACAAGATCCGCGAGTCGCTCGGCGTGGCGGCAATGGCTGACGCCGTGGCGCCGGGCGCCACGGTGGCGGACGAGTGAGTTGTCGCTTTATCGTCACATAGTCGTCGTCTCGTTGTTTAGATACTCACTTGGTCACTGACGATGTTGAAGCGCCGGTTCGGATCGAAGGCTGGCAGAACGGACGGAAGGTTCGGGCGGTCTGCTGGTTCTGATGATCCGAACGGCGCGAGTGATCCTCAGTCGCGTGACACTCAGTCGCGCGATTCGGCGAAGGCGTTGCGTGGTGGCTGGCGGCGAGAGTTGCCGGTGAATGCGCGTGATGCTGCTGAGTTGGACGCAAGGGCGGCCGATGTTGATGCTGCTGCTGTCCGGGAAAGTCAGACACCGTCGTCCGAAGATCGCCGGGCGCGTCTGGAGCAAGCCCGCGCGTTGCTGATGCAGGCAGCGTCCATTCGTGAGGGCAACGCACCGTCGAGAAACGCAACCTCCAAGCCGGCAGTGGAAAGGCCGACTCTGGCGACCAACCGTGCGCAGAACGCGTCACCCTTGGCAAGCCGGATTGCCAATCCAAACCAATCATCTGCAATCGACGCCTTCGAAGACGCCGATCCTTTCGAGCCCTTCGAGCAGTGCACGCCGGATGCAGGCGTCAACACAGCATCCGAATCGGTCTACAGCCGTTCAAGTCAACGCGCTCGCAAAACTTCCGCTGCCGAAGTCAAAGATTCCAAGCGTCCGCAACGTTCGCTTAAAGGACGCGCGCTCGCTTACCTGTCTCGTCGGGAATATAGCCGCGCGGAGTTATCGCGCAAGTTGCGTCCCTACGTCGAAGAAGCCGATTCGCTCGAAACACTGCTCGATAGCCTCGAACGCGACGGCTGGCTCTCGAACGAGCGCTTTGTCGAAAGCGTCGTGCATCGAAGAGCGGCGCGCATGGGCGGCAGCCGGATCATCCACGAATTGAAGCGTCATGCAGTGGGAGAGACGCTCATCGGCGAAACTGCCGACAAACTCGCGCAGACCGAAACCGCGCGAGCGCAGTCCGTATGGGAGAGGAAGTACGGCGTCGTACCGGAAACGCCCGCGGAGCGTGCGAAGCAAGCGCGCTTTCTCGCGGCGCGCGGCTTTTCCATGAGCACGATCAGCAAGGTGTTGAAGGGAAGCGACGAAGACTGGACCGACGAAGTCATCGACGATTGATGGCGAACGCCGTCTAGTTCAGTACGGGCGCATTCGAGCGCCATGTGATTGCCCGAGCGCCGCGTGCATACATTTCATGCTTACACGTGCTGGACTCATGGCGAAGCCGCATTCCATCACGACTCGGTTCAAAACCATTCACACGCGAAGCATTAGGTTAATTATTCCATGCTCCACGCGCTTGCCTCGTCGTGCTGGCGGATTTCGACCGCTGAGTAATTTCAGGTTTCGCGCGCATGCAAAGAGTTCGGGCTCATGTTTCCACATCCGCGCGTTGGGCTTCTAGTCCACCAAAGTAAGAAGTGATTTCAAACGACCGCGTGCATGCAAGCTCCGAGGCGGGAAGAAAATCCCGCACCGCGCCGAAGCGTTAATAAGCACAGGCTTCTCAAGCTTTCCCCGCGCACGTTTCTGGTGCCTGAGTCATCCCCGGCTTGAAATACCCAATATGCTAAAATTCCACGGTTTTCCCGTTCCGGCTTTGGTCCAGCATGCCTCTTTCCCCGCCCGTTTCCCGACAATTGCGCCATCGTCGCGCGATTCGGATTGAAGCGTTCGAGCGAGATGACGGCCTTTGGGACATCGAAGCCGTTCTAACCGACGAGAAGACGCGCGACTTTCAACTCGTGACGGGCGTACGGCCATACGGTCAGCCAATCCATGAACTCTGGCTACGCATCACCATCGACCGCGAACTCACTATCGTCGGCGCAGAAGCGTCCTCGGAGTGGGCGCCTTATGCTGGTCTCTGCGCCGAGTCCAATCCCGCTTATCGCTCGCTCATCGGGCTCAATCTCCTCAAGAATTTTCGCCGCGAAGTCAATCAGCGTATTGGCGGCGCGGCTGCTTGCACGCATCTCACCGAGTTGTGCGCCGTCCTGCCGACCGTCGCCATCCAGGGATTCGCGGGTCAGGTCTGGAATACCGAATCGGGTAATCCGTTCGATTCGAAGGACGCAAAGGCAGCATCGGACACACCGCCGTTTCAACTCGGGCGCTGTCACGCATTGCGCTTCGACGGCCCCGCGGTCGAGGAGTACTATCCGCGCTGGTTCGAGCGCGCAGGCACAAGCGACACCAAGCCGCGCGACACCTAGCGCGCACGCGGCGATCAGCATTCAAACAAGAATCGATGAAATCAGCGGTTCAGCAAATCGAAGTTCACTCCAACTCTCAGACTGAAGGAATCACGCATGAAGATTCACGAGTACCAGGGTAAGGAAATCCTGCGGAAATTCGGCGTCGCGGTCCCGCGCGGCAAACCCGTGTTCTCGGTGGATGATGCGGTCAAGGCCGCGGAAGAGCTGGGCGGCCCGGTATGGGTCGTCAAGGCGCAGATTCACGCTGGCGGCCGTGGTAAGGGCGGCGGCGTGAAGGTCGCGAAGTCAATCGATCAGGTCCGCGAATACGCGAACCAGATCCTCGGCATGCAGCTCGTCACGCACCAGACCGGTTCCGAGGGCCAGAAGGTGAACCGTCTTCTGATCGAAGAAGGCGCGGACATCAAGAAGGAACTTTACGTCGGCCTCGTGCTCGACCGCGTTTCGCAAAAGGTCGTCGTGATGGCGTCGAGCGAAGGCGGCATGGACATCGAGGAAGTCGCGGAAAAGACGCCCGAGTTGCTGCACAAGCTGCCGGTCGATCCCGCCACGGGCTTGAAGGACGCCGAAGCGGACGACCTCGCGCGCAAGATCGGCATTCCAGACGCATCGTTGCCGCAAGCACGCACCATTCTGCAGGGTCTCTACAAGGCGTTCTACGAGACGGATGCATCGCTCGCGGAAATCAACCCGCTGATCCTGACCGGCGACGGCAAGGTCATCGCGCTCGACGCCAAATTCAACTTCGACGCGAACGCGCTCTTCCGTCACCCGGAAATCGTCGCGTATCGCGATCTCGACGAAGAAGATCCGGCTGAAGTCGAAGCGTCGAAGTTCGACCTCGCGTACATCTCGCTCGACGGCAACATCGGCTGTCTCGTGAACGGCGCGGGTCTGGCCATGGCCACGATGGACACCATCAAGCTGTTCGGCGGCGAGCCGGCCAACTTCCTGGACGTCGGCGGCGGCGCCACGACCGAGAAGGTAACCGAAGCCTTCAAGCTGATGCTCAAGAATCCGAACCTGAAGGCGATCCTCGTCAACATCTTCGGCGGCATCATGCGCTGCGACGTGATCGCGGAAGGCGTGATGGTCGCGTCGAAGGCCGTGGACCTGAAGGTGCCGCTCGTCGTGCGCATGAAGGGCACGAACGAAGACCTCGGCAAGAAGATGCTCGCGGACTCCGGTCTGCCGATCATCTCCGCCGACAGCATGGAAGAAGCCGCGCAGAAGGTCGTCGCGGCGGCCGAAGGCAAGTAAGCGCGCCCGCTTCCTAGTCTGACAAGAGCGTTCCACCAGACACGAATGGCGGCGCGGGCTTTCCATATGAGAAAGCGTCGCGACGCCAAACGAACAGAGGTCACTACATGTCGATTCTGATCAACAAAGACACGAAGGTCATCACGCAGGGCATCACCGGCAAGACCGGTCAGTTCCATACGCGCGCCTGCCGCGAATACGCGAACGGCCGCGAAGCGTACGTTGCGGGCGTGAACCCGAAGAAGGCCGGCGAAGATTTCGAAGGCATCCCCATTTACGCGAGCGTGAAGGAAGCGAAGGCCGAAACGGGCGCAACCGTATCGGTGATCTACGTTCCGCCCGCGGGCGCCGCCGCCGCGATCTGGGAAGCCGTCGAGGCCGATCTCGATCTCGCCATCTGCATCACGGAAGGCATTCCGGTTCGCGACATGCTGGAAATCAAGGACCGCATGCGCCGCGAAAATCGCAAGACGCTGCTGCTCGGACCGAACTGCCCCGGCACGATCACGCCGGACGAACTGAAGATCGGCATCATGCCGGGTCACATCCACCGCAAGGGTCGCATCGGCGTGGTATCGCGCTCGGGCACGCTGACGTATGAAGCAGTGGGTCAGTTGACGGCGCTGGGTCTTGGCCAGTCGTCGGCAGTCGGTATTGGCGGCGATCCGATCAACGGTCTCAAGCACATCGACGTGATGAAGATGTTCAACGACGATCCGGAAACGGACGCCGTCATCATGATCGGCGAGATCGGCGGTCCGGACGAAGCGAACGCCGCTTACTGGATCAAGGACAACATGAAGAAGCCGGTGGTTGGCTTCATCGCGGGCGTCACGGCGCCTCCGGGCAAGCGCATGGGTCACGCAGGCGCGCTGATCTCGGGCGGCGCGGACACGGCCGATGCCAAGCTCGAAATCATGGACGCGTGCGGCATCAAGGTCACGAAGAACCCGTCGGAAATGGGTCGTCTGTTGAAGTCGGTGATCTAAGCGGGTTTATCGGCAGAACGGCCTGGGGTTTGGTACTCTTACCGAATCCTTTCGTAACCGCCGAATAGAAAGCGAGGGAGCGTTGGCTTCCTCGCTTTTTTTATTACTACATGCTCGATTTTTTTGCGACGCTCCATTGGGGCGCGGTGCTTCAGATCATTGTCATCGACATTCTGCTCGGTGGCGACAACGCGGTCGTGATCGCGCTCGCCTGTCGCGGTTTGCCCGACGGCCAGCGCACGCGTGGCATCTTGCTTGGCACGCTCGGCGCCATCGTGCTGCGCGTCGTGCTGATCGCGTTCGCGGTGTTTCTGCTCGATATCCCGTTCCTCAAGTTCGTCGGCGGCATCCTGCTGCTGTGGATCGGCGTGAAGCTGATGCAGCCCGACCACGACGCGCACGAGATCAACGCATCGGACAAGCTCTGGACAGCGGTCAAGACCATCGTCATCGCGGACGCCGTGATGAGCCTCGACAACGTCATCGCCATTGCGGGCGCGGCGGAGGCGGCGGACCCGCGGCATCGCTTCACGCTCGTCGTCTTCGGGCTGGTAGTGAGCATTCCGCTCATCGTGTGGGGCAGCACGCTGGTGCTGAAGCTGCTCGATCGCTTCCCAGTCATCGTGCTTTTTGGCGCGGCGTTGCTCGGGTGGATCGCGGGCGGCTTGATCATCGACGATCCCTTCATCGACCGATGGCCCGAGCTGAACACGGAGCTCGTCGGGTATACCGCGCGAGCGGTGGGCGCGATTTTCGTGGTCGCGGCGGGCGTGCTGATCAAGCGGCGCGCGCTCGCCAGTGCTAAACGGGCGCCGGGGTGAGGCTGTTCTATGCAGTGCGGTGACTGAGGCGCACTCCGCCCAATCGCGTTGACCGGGAACGCGCTCACGCTAAGGCCTTTACCGAAAGACGCTCACCCCAGGCCCCCACGTTAGCCATTCGGCCGACTGTCACCGCTAAAGCTCCCTGAATAAGATCGAAGCGTCTGGATTGCATCATGCATCCGGGCGCTTTTTGTCCTTTTGGGAGTACCGATGACAACGATCACCTGCAACACGAATTCGCCGCGTGCCTGGCGCGCGATGCACGGCTGGCTGCGCTCTGCCGGCGACGCGGCGACGCGAGGTTTCACCCTGATCGAACTGATGATCGTGTTGGCGATCGTCGGCGTGGTGGCCGCGTATGCGATTCCCGCGTATCAGGATTATCTGGCGCGCAGCCGGGTGGGCGAGGGCTTGTCGCTCGCGGCATCGGCGCGGCTTGCCGTGGCCGAGAACGCGGCGAGCGCGGCCGATCTCGCAAGCGGATATGCCTCGCCGCCGGGCACGCGCAACGTCGACTCGATCCACATCGACAGCGACAACGGCCAGATCACGATTGCCTATTCGACGCGCGTCGCACCAGCAGGATCGAACACGCTCGTGCTCGTGCCATCCACGCCCGACAACGCCGAGACTCCGACGGCCCGCGTGTCGCTCGCGCGCGGATCGGTGCAGGCAGGCACCTTGACGTGGGAATGCTTCGCGGGCGGCAAGGCGGCGTCGTCGTTGCCGGCGCCGGGCGCGGGACCGTCGCCCGCGGAGGCACCGAGCTTGCCCGCCAATCTCGCGCCGGCGGAATGCCGTGGCTGACGTGCATCGCTGACGACGGGCAGACGAGCGGTGCGTCGGCATCGCTCGTCTGCCATCGGCAAGAAGCGGTCAGGTGCGGGGATTTTTTGTTGGAAACGCGGGGATTTCGTCGCAAATCGGGCTGTGTACCGGACATGGGCAGCAAAGTTTTGTATAGTGCGCCGGTTGCCGACGTTCACAGCCCCTCATGCCTTCTCAATACGCGCGCTACCTTTGTTTTGCCGTTCTGTGCCTTGCGTTGACCTTGCCGTTTGGCGTCGTCAACCACACGTATCCGATTCCGACCTTCTACGCCGAATACAGCGCGCTGGCGCTTTACTTGGCGCTCGGGGCGACGGTCGCGCTGCTCGTGCGCGTGTCGGAGCCGCGCGTGTCGTTCGCCTCGCCGGTCGTTGCGCTCATGCCGCTTGCGTTCGGCGTGCTGCTCATCGCTCAGACGGTGTTGCTGCCGGTATCGCAGCCTTCGATGAACTGGCTCGGCGGCGCGTATCTGCTCGCCTCGTTCATCGCGGTGCATACCGGCTACGGGCTCGTGCGCGCGGGTTTGTCGGAGAAGGCGTTGCGCATCGGCGCGGCCGCGTTCATGGCGGGCGGTCTGTTCGCGGTCTTTTGCCAGATCGTGCAGTTGCTGCATCTGGAGGTGAAGTTCACGCCGTTTGTCGTCGCTTATAACGTGATGGCTGAGCGGCGGCCGTTCGGCAACATGGCGCAGGCGAATCACCTCGCAACGGTGATCGCCTTCGCGATGGCGGGCGCGCTGTACTTCGTGCAGACGCGGCGTTTGCCCGTTATCGTGTGGCTCGCGCTGACGGCGGTGTTTTCGCTAGGACATGCGCTGACCGTTTCGCGCGGACCCTGGTTGCAGATGGCGGTGATCGTCGTCGCCGGATTCTGGATGGCGTTCGTGCAGGGGCGGCCGGCAGTGGCGGAAGGTTTCGACGGACCCGGCCGCCGCGATCTTCGCGCGTGGCTCATGCCGGTGGTGCTCGCGCTCGTGTTCTTCGCGGTGAACGCGGCGGTGCGCTGGGCCAACGTGCGCTTCCACTTCGACCTCGCGCAATCGGCCGCCGAGCGCATGCAGGACGCCAATCAGATCGCGCCGCGCCTTGCGTTGTGGAAATACGGCTGGACGATGTTCCATACGCATCCCATCCTCGGCGTCGGCTGGGGCGAGTTTCCGCGCTATCAGTTCGACATGGTGCGCGAGCTGGGCGGCGTCGAGATCGCGAACAATGCGCATGACATCTTCATCGATTTGCTCGCGAAGACGGGCGCGCTGGGCCTCGGCATTCTGGTGCTGGGGTTCGTCTTCTGGCTGATTCGCGTGCTGCGCGCGCCGCAGACGCCCGCGCGCATTTTCGGGCTTTCGCTGCTTGGCGTTCTGCTGATGCATGCGTTGGTTGAGTATCCGCAGCAATACATGTTCTTTTTAATGCCGGCGATGCTCGTGATCGGCTTGCTGGAGACGCGGCCGTTGCGGCTGGTGGCGAAGCCGTTGTCGTTCGGCGTGTACGTGGTGCTCGTGGTGGGCGGGCTGGCGGCGTTGTATCCGGTGATGCTCGACTATCATCGGGCCGAGGTGCTTTACTACGGATCGCGGCCGGCGGAGCAGTATCGGGACGATCCTTCGTTTCTCTTCACCGCGTGGGGCGAATACGGCGCCGCCACGCTCGTGCCGATCAACGCGCAGAACCTCGAAGAGAAGCTCGCGATGCATCGCAAGGCGATTGCGTTACTGCCGGGCGAGACGGTGTTGCGGCGATATGCGGTGCTGCAGGCGCTTGCTGGTCAGCGCGACGAAGCGCTGGACACGATGGCGAAGCTCAAGATTTTCGCGACCCAACTGCATGACTGGCCGAAGCAACTGGCGTCGGTTTATCAGCTCATCGATGAGACGGGGAAGCCGCTGGCTTCGTTCAAGGCGGATCTGGTGAAGTTGTATGGAGAGCCGGGGGTGGGGGACGCCGCTGCCGATGATGACGACGATGATGAGTGAGGTCGGCGTCGGCTCCGGGCGCGAGGACTACGTCGCCACCCAATCCCCCGACTTCCCGCCATGCTTCTCCAGCACCTTCACATTGTTGATCGTCATGCCGCGATCCACCGCCTTGCACATGTCGTAGATCGTCAGCAAGCCGATCTGCACGGCGGTGAGCGCTTCCATTTCCACGCCGGTGCGCCCGACCGTTTCCACACGCACTTCGCAGTGCACGCCAGGTAGCGTTTCGTCGATGCTGAAATCCACCGCCACGCGCGTCAGCGCAAGCGGATGACACAGCGGAATCAGGTCGGCCGTGCGCTTCGCGCCCTGAATAGCGGCGATGCGCGCCACGCCCAGCACGTCGCCTTTTTTCGCGCGGCCTTCGCGGATCAGGGCCAGCGTGCCATCGAGCATGGCGATGGAACCGCGCGCGACGGCGATGCGGCGTGTCTCGCCCTTGTCGCCGACATCGACCATGTGCGCCTCGCCGGCGGCATCGAAATGTGTGAGTCCGGACATAGCCTCTCCTTCGAACGGGCGCTCATCATACCAGCGCGATACGGCGTCTTCGGTCCGATTCAATCCACCGCCGAGCGCCGAACACTTGATACGATAAGCCCGTTTTCGTCATCAAGCTGACCGGCTCGCCGACGCCGGTTTCGCGCCATGAATCTGACACGTTCGAGCCGTGCGCTCATTTTCGTGCTGTGCCTGAGTCTCGCCGTGCCGCCCGTTGCGATGGCGCAGGTTGGCGCGTCCGTGGCTCGCGCGGATGATTCGGCGAAGGCGGGCGCGAGGGGCGCTGCAAACGCGACCGCCGCGAACGTGACCGCGACCGCCGCAAACGCGACCGCCGCAAATGCGATTACCGCAAATGCGATTACCGCAAATGCGACCAACGCAAATGCGACCACCGCAAATGCGGCCACCGCAACCGCGCCCACCGCAACCGCAACCGCAGCAACCGCGACCACCACCACCGTCCCCGCCTCACCCCCCGCCAACCTGGCCGACGGCGTCTTCGGCGTCTACGGCGGCGCCGAAAGCCGCTTCGCCAATCGGCCTGGCGAAATGAGCGGCCTGCGTGCGCCCTTGTCCTCGGTGCAGCTTCCCGATCTCGGCGATGGCTCCGACGGCACGCTTTCACCGCAAGCCGAACGCACGCTCGGCGAACGGATGATGCGCGAAGTCCGCGCCGACCCCGACTATCTCGACGACTGGCTGATGCGCGATTACCTCGATTCCATCGCCACCAAGCTCTCCGCCGCCGCCGCGACGCAGTACCTCGGTGGCTATCGGCCGGACTTCGACCTGTTCGCCGTGCGCGATCCGCAAATCAACGCGTTCTCGATGCCCGGCGGTTTCATCGGCGTGAACACGGGGCTGATTTCCGCGACGCAGACCGAGTCGGAACTGGCGTCGGTCATCGGTCATGAGATGGGGCACGTGCTGCAGCGGCACATCGCGCGCATGATCGGCGCGCAGAAAAAGAGCGGCTATGCCGCGCTCGCTGCCATGCTCGCCGGCTTGCTCGCTGGCGTGATGGCGCGCAGCGGCGATCTCGGCATGGGTATCGCGATGGGCGGGCAGGCGTTCGCCGTCGACAATCAGCTCAAATTTTCGCGCGCGGCGGAACACGAGGCGGACCGCGTCGGCTTTCAGATGCTCGCCGCCGCCGGCTACGATCCCTACGCGATGACCGCGTTTTTCGCGCGTCTGGACCGCCTGACGATGTCCGATAACGGCGTGCCGCCTTATGCGCGCACGCATCCGCTGACCGTCGAGCGCATCGCCGATATGGAGGATCGTGCGCGGCGCGTGCCGTATCGGCAGCCGCGTCAGTCGCCCGAATACGCGTTCGTGCGGGCGCGCGCGCGGGTGTTGCAGGTCAATTATGCGAGTGATTATCGCGAGGTCGCGAGCCGGCTGAAGACCGAGATCAGCGATCAGACCGCGCTCAATCCGGCGGCGAACTGGTATGGCGTCGCGCTCGCGCAGTCGCTGCTCGGCGATTACGACGCCGCCAACGATGCGCTCGCGAAGTCGCGTCGTCTGTTCGAAGGCGAGGAGGCGAATGCGGCGGTGGCATCGGCGCAGGCGCGGCAGGAGTTGAAGAGTATCGGCGGCGCGGATGCGGCTAGCGGCGCACGGGGTTCGAAAGCGCAGCGTGGGGCGGCATCGTCGGCGAAGGCGGCTGCTTCCGTCGATGCCGGGTTGAATCTCGCTACCGACGGCGCGAGATCCGCACAGACGAGGCATGCGCCTGCCGTCACCGATGCAAGGACGAATGGCGTCGCGTTATCGGAAGGTATGTCTTCGCTGCTCGGCAGTAGTGCGCACGATGTGCTGAGCTTTTCGGGGAGCGGCAATCGCGCGAGTAATCCGAACAATCCGCTCAACGTCAAGAGCGCGGCCAACACAGGCGGCGCAACGCTGGCGAACGGCACTAACCGCGCAAACAACCCAAACAACCCAAACGCAAAAAGCCCGAAAACCGCAAACGTCTCAACCGCAGAGAAAGATTCGTCGAGCCACCAAAACAATCCATCCGAGACGAATCGCGCGGGCGCTGCGACAACCACCGATGCGAACAGCAACTCCCGCCACACGACCGCATCCAACACCCCAACCTCGAAGAACACGATCCCGCTTCCGCCAGTTCACGTCACGAGCACCTCGATCCCGCGCCAGAGCCCACAACCCGCCGCGCCACCGCAGCCGCCAGCGCCCGCAACGCCCCGCAGCACGCCTAGCCTCGACGTGCTAGCCGCCGATATCGCCCGCCGCGCCGGCCGTAACGACGACGCCATCCGCCTCGCGGAAATAGCGCAGAAGCGCTGGCCGGACTCGCACGCGGCGATCGATATCCATCTGCAAGCCTTGCTGTCGGCGCACCGCTACGCCGATGCCCAATCGCTCGCGCGCCAGGAAACGCGCGCCGACCCGTTACGCCCCGACTGGTGGCTCTATCTCGCGCAGGCGAGCGCGGGCCTCAACGACCCGCTGAGCCAGCATCAGGCGATGGCCGAGAAATTCGCGCTCGACGGCGCATGGCCATCCGCGATTCGGCAGCTAAAGGAAGCGCGCGACCTGAAAACCGCGAGTTTCTACGATCTCTCGACGATCTCCGCCCGTCTGCGCGATTTCGAAACGCGCTACAAGGAGGAGCGCGAGGAGGAGAAAAACAGCTGAACGGCGGCGGGCTACGGGTAGCTCTAAGCGAGCGCCCGACCTTGGCCACGACCGTACACGATCCGTGCGCCGATAACCTCTAACCCTGCACGCCAATAGCCCGCGCAGCCGGACTCGCGACAAAGCCAAAACGCGCCGCGACATCCGTCCGTCTGATCGTCTGCAAGGGAAGATCAATGCCGTCGCGCCAATGAAACACGCCACCGTGCTCGGGCGAAGCAGCCTCATCCAGCGAAGCATGATCCGCCAGCACCTCCAGATCATGATCGTGCAAAGCGGCCACGCGAGCCGGCGAGGAAGCATCGGCGAACAACACACCGCCTTCATCGTCGATCCACGCCTGTTCCGGCTCGAACGCCGCGCCCGTCTGATCGGTCAGCTGCAACGAACCATCCGCCGATACATCGAGCCGCACGATCCACGGCGTATAAGCCAACTCCACATACACGCGCTGCGGACCGTTCTGGAAGAACCACTGACCCTCGTCGTCGCGCTCGTAGTTGCGGTTGATGAAGCCGATCAGCGCCTCATGCCGGATGGGACTGCCGAGTTCGCCCGCGGCTTGCGCGGCATCGTCGCGCATGCGCCACTGGCCGCGTCGGTCGAGCAGAAGCCAGCCCGTGCAATGCGGCACGTTCGGCCATTTGGCAAGCGCCTGCCTGACGATGTCATCCATGAGCGACGAAGTTCTCCAGATAGCCGAACACACGCTGCGACAACCAGTCGATCCGCCCTGGAAACGGCCCCGTCATGAAGCCGACATGTCCGCCGTGGTTCGGCTGATCGAGCGTGACGCGCGACGACACTTCCGCCTGCGACGGCAACGCGAACTCGGGCAAGAACGGATCGTTACGCGCGTTGAGGATAAGCGCTGGCGCCGCGATGCGGTTCAGATGCGCGCGCGTGGTCGCGGTCGACCAATAGTGGTTGGTGTCGCGAAAGCCGTGCAGCGGCGCGGTCACGACGTTGTCGAACTCGTACAGCGTGCGCGCGGCGAGTACGGCGTCGCGGTCGTAAAGGCCGGGAAACTGTCCGAGCTTCGCAAGCGCCTTGCGCTTGAGCGACTTCAAAAAGCTGCGTGTGTAGATCATGCCGAAGCCTTGCGAGATCGCTGCGCCGCCCGCGTGAACATCGAGCGGAGCGGAGATGGCGGCCGCCGCGCTGATGATCGACGAAGCCTCGGTGCCGCGGTCGCACAGCCAGTGCAGCAGCACATTGCCGCCCAGCGAGACGCCCGCCGCCACGATCGGCCCCGCGTGATTGGCGCGCAGGCGTCGCAGAATCCAGTCGACTTCGGCGCTGTCGGCGAGATGGTAAAAGCGCGGCAGCAGATTGAGCGCTCCACTACACGTGCGAAAGTGCGGCACGACGCCGTGCCAGCCGCGCGCTTGAGCGGCGGCCATCATCGTGCGGGCGTAGTGGGAGTCCGAACTGCCTTCGAGGCCGTGAAACAGCACGAAGAGCGGGGCGTCGGCGGGTGCTTCGTCGGCTACCCAGTCGAGATCGATGAAGTCGCCATCCGGCGTGGTCCAGCGTTCGCGCCGGTATTGCACCGCCGGCTTGCGCCCGAAGAGCGCCGGCACGATGGTCTGCGCGTGGCTCGTCGGCAGCCAGCGCGGCGCGTTGTAGAGCCAGTCCGCAACCGGCGCGCCGAGCGTTCGCCCGGCTGCCTGCACGCTTTCCTTAAGCGCCGCTGCGGGCCCCGTATCCACGAATGACGAATCGTGTTTCAACAAAGGATCGCGCTTCATGGCCACTCCCCGACATACGTCTTCTTAGTGCTGCTCTGCAACCGGGCCGCGTTTTTTAGTGCAGCGGCCCCTGACCGTGGCGCATCTTGACCGCGAACTGGCCGGCTGTTTCCATCGGCATCTCGCTCGCGTGAATGTGCGCGATTTTCCATTCGCCGCGTTCGTGGACCATCACATAAGTCGTGAACACCATGCGCGGCGCCACCGTTCCGGCTGGCTGATGCGCCTCCGCGATCGCATACACGACGGTGCCGAGACTGTCGTACACGCGGATATCGAGCGGCTCGATGGTCACCGCCTGCGCTTCGAACTGCTTGCCGATCCCGGCGCGGATGCTCGGCAGACCATGCAGATGCGTGCCGTCCGCGCAGATGCACGTGGCGAATTCCTCGTCGATCCACAACGACATCACGCTGTCGATGCTGGCGTCCGCGACAGCCTGGTAATAAGCGTTGAGGGTGTCGGCTGCGGCTTCGAAGAGGCGGGCGAAACGTGGCATGGCTCGTGGGTCTCAGGCTTTCGTTACGGCGCGCGCCCGTAGTGCCGGACTAGCGCCGCATCGGTCATTGGTCAAAGCATGCCCCCGTTCGGAGGCATTCGCGTGTGAGCGCCCGCACACTTGGGTCGATGCCGTCGGAGAACCGCTAGCGGATGTCGCAGCGGATCAATCTTCGAGATATCAACGATGCGCGAGCAGCATGCCGCGCAAGTCGCCGAAAACCTGTTCGGCGGAAAGTTCGCGAAGGCAGTTCAGATGGCCGAGCGGACACTCGCGGGCAAAGCACGGACTGCATTCAAGATGCAGCCATTGTACCTTTGCGAGATCGGACAAGGGCGGCGTGTGGCGCGGGTCGGTCGAGCCGTACACCGCGACGAGCGGCCGTCGCATGGCCGCCGCGACGTGCATGAGGCCGGAATCGTTGGTGACCACCGCGCTCGCTCGCGCGATCAACGCGCATGCTTCGCCGAGCGATGTCTGGCCGCACAGGTTGCGCACATTCGGTGCGCGGGCGGCGATGGCATCGGCGACGGCGGAATCTTTATTCGATCCCAGCGCGATGATCCGCGCATACGGAAACGACTGCGCGACGAACTGCGCCAGCGACGCAAAATGCTCCGGCGGCCAGCGCTTGGCGGGACCATACTCCGCGCCGGGGCAAAACACGACGAGCGGCGTGCGCGTATCGAGATTGAAGCGCGCCGACACGCGCGCGGACTCGTTGGGATCGTTTTCCAGGCGCGGCACGGGCAGCGTTGGCGCGGGATTTTCGATGCCTTCGGGCTGCGGTTGCGCGAACTTGTCGACGAACGGCAGCTTCGCGCCCGGCGCATAAGCGAGCGCGGCGTAGTGCACGGTCATCGGCGGACGCTCGGTCTTCGGCGGATTGGCATGCCGCACGTTGAGCAGACCGTAACGGCTTTCGCCCTTGTAACCGATGCGCAGCCGGATGCCCGCCATCCAGGGCAGCAGCGCGGATTTCGCGGAATTGGGCAGCACGTAGGCGGCGTCGTAGCCGACATCGCGCAGGTCGCTCGCCAGTTGCCAGCGGCGCAGCAGTTGCAGCTTGCCGTGAGCGAGGTCGGTAGCGTAGACGTCGTGAATTTCCGGCATGCGTTCGAGCACGGGCGCGACCCACGAGGGCGCGACGGCATCGATCACGATGCGCGGATGCAGCTTTCTCAACAGCGTGAAAAGCGGCTGCGC
This sequence comes from Caballeronia sp. LP006, assembly GCF_031450995.1. Lineage (NCBI taxonomy): Bacteria > Pseudomonadati > Pseudomonadota > Betaproteobacteria > Burkholderiales > Burkholderiaceae > Caballeronia > Caballeronia sp. LP006. The sequence continues at coordinate 933,217 of NZ_JARTVW010000005.1, forward strand.
CATGAGTGCGTCACCGATCCAGTTCGGTGCTATTACCAGCGCGCGGCGCATCAGTCGTTTTCCGATCTCAAAATATACGCGGCTCGCGGCTTATGGCGAGTCGTCGGTTGATGTGGGTGAGTGGCTTGAGCGCGCAATGTGTGATTGCGATTTCGCGCATTGGACGAAGGCCGAAGCGGGCACGAGGCGTGGCTTCGGCCTTCCGTAAGAGGGCGGCTGCTCAATGCCCCTTGATGACTTCGCCGTCTTTCAGCTTGTAGCGCGTGCCGCAATACGGGCAACGCGCTTCGCCGTGCGTGATGTCGATAAACACGCGCGGATGCGTGCTCCAGCGCTGCATCTTCGGATTCGGACAGAACGCGGGCAGGTCCTTGGCCGACAGTTCAACCAGCGGCATTTCCTTCAGGTCGCTCATTGCAATCTCTTTTGAATGACTTGTGTTGCGTGCGGGGACACGGCGGGACGCTTGAAACCTCGCCCGCCGCAGCTTGCATTAAACCTTGGCGAGCCAGCTTGCGTACTTCTCGTTCTTGCCGCCGACCACGTCGAAGAATGCGCTTTGCAGCTTCTCCGTGACGGGACCGCGCGCGCCCGAGCCAATGGTGCGGTTGTCGAGTTCGCGAATGGGCGTGACTTCGGCGGCCGTGCCGGTGAAGAACGCTTCGTCGCAGGTGTAAACCTCGTCGCGCGTGATGCGCTTTTCGATCACCGGAATGCCGAAGTCGCGCGCCAGCGTGATGACCGTGTCGCGCGTGATGCCGTCGAGGCACGAAGCCAGGTCCGGCGTGTACAGCTTGCCGTTGTTGACGAGGAAAAAGTTCTCGCCGGAGCCTTCGGAGACATAGCCGTCCACGTCGAGCAGAAGGGCTTCGTCGTAGCCGTCGGTGATGGCTTCCTGATTCGCGAGGATGGAGTTCACGTACCAGCCGGAGGCCTTGGCGCGCACCATCGACACGTTGACGTGATGGCGCGTGAACGACGAAGTCTTGACGCGAATACCCTTCGCGATGCCGTCTTCGCCCAAATACGCGCCCCACGGCCACGCAGCAATGGCCACGTGAATGGTGTTGCCCTTGGCCGACACGCCGAGCTTTTCCGAGCCGACCCAGATGATCGGGCGGATATAGCAGGATTCCAGCTTGTTCTCGCGCACGACTTCGAGCTGCGCGGCTTCGATGGTGGCCTGGTCGAACGGCACTTCCATCTGGAATATCTTGGCCGAATTGAAGAGACGCTTGGTGTGTTCCTTCAGGCGGAAAATGGCCGTGCCTTGTGACGTCTTGTATGCGCGCACGCCTTCGAACACGCCCATGCCGTAGTGCAAGGTATGGGTCAGAACGTGGATATTGGCGTCACGCCAGTCGACCAGCTTGCCATCCATCCAGATCTTGCCGTCGCGGTCGGCCATTGACATACGGTTCTCCTAGCTGTCTCGTTCAGTGAATGCGGGGCTTGGCGCCATAGTTCGGCATGAGTGCGGCGCTGGCCGAAAGGCGGCGAAAGACCGTTATTTTAGCGTGATTTCGCGACGGAACCGATCTCGAAGCGGCTTTCACGACGCTATAATTTCCCTTTCGCCGCCAAGTTGCCGGCAAAGTTTCCTTTCGTCGCGGTATTACGCGCCGGATTACGCGCGGGATCGGAACCAGCGTGGAGCCAGCGCCCGGCGCATCGGTTGGAAGCGGCCAAATACGCGTCATCATGGATTGGCCGCTAAAAGCATCCGGTGCTATCGGTTAAAATGCTGGTCTTTCCTGTTGCATCAAGCGAGGTCGAGAGTGTGTCCGGCAGTCACCGCGCAACGGTTCCCAAGCTCACCGCCTCAACGGAGCGCGCCCGGCATGTGCTTTTACTTGAGCGCCGCCGCCTGTCTGTTCCTTCGATCTCCTGCTTTCCCGGTTCCTCGCATTGCCTGTTTTGCCCGCGCGTTCGGCCCGCTCGCGCGGCCTTCGCCTCCGGCATGATCCGCGTGTCGTTGCCACGGCTAAAAGAAGTCCTCGAAGTCACGCGGCCACCCCACGAACCGGCCGGCACAAGCCGGTCTTCCTCGCCCGAACCGCTTTTCTACCTACGTTGACTCCCATGACGAAAGTATTGCGTTTCACCGACCTCATCTCCGAAGGCAAAGTCTCCGGCAAGCGTGTGTTCATCCGCGCGGATCTGAACGTGCCGCAAGACGATGCCGGCAACATCACCGAAGACACGCGCGTGCGCGCCTCGGTGCCGGCCATCGAGGCCGCGCTCGATGCAGGCGCTGCCGTAATGGTCACGTCCCATCTGGGCCGCCCGACCGAAGGCCAGTTCAAGCCGGAAGACTCGCTCGCGCCCGTCGCGAAGCGTCTGTCCGAATTGCTCGGCCGCGACGTGCCGCTCGTCGCGAACTGGGTCGATGGCGTCGAGGTTCAGCCGGGCAACGTCGTGCTGCTCGAAAATTGCCGCTGCAACAAGGGCGAGAAGAAGAACGACGACGGCCTCGCACAAAAGCTCGCGAAACTCTGCGACATCTATGTGAACGACGCCTTCGGCACCGCGCATCGCGCGGAAGCAACCACGCACGGCATCGCGAAGTACGCGCCGGTCGCGTGCGCGGGCCCGCTGCTCGCCGCCGAACTCGATGCGCTCGGCAAGGCGCTCGGCAACCCGAAGCGTCCGCTCGTCGCCATCGTCGCCGGGTCGAAGGTTTCGACCAAGCTGACCATTCTGAAGTCGCTGGCGGAGAAGGTGGATCAACTGATCGTCGGCGGCGGTATCGCCAACACGTTCATGCTGGCCTCGGGCCTGAAAATCGGCAAGTCGCTCGCCGAAGCCGATCTCGTCGACGAAGCGAAGGAAATCATCGATCAGGCGCGCACGCGCGGCGCATCGGTGCCTATTCCGAGCGATGTCGTCACCGCGAAGGAATTCGCCGCGACCGCGAAAGCCGAAACCAAGCCCGTCGCGGATGTGTCCGACGACGACCTGATCCTCGATATTGGTCCGGACACCGCGAAGGCGCTCGCCGCGCAACTGGAAACGGCGGGCACGATCGTATGGAACGGCCCCGTCGGCGTGTTCGAGTTCGACCAGTTCGGCAACGGCACGAAGACGCTCGCGCAGGCCATTGCCAGTTCGTCGGCATTCTCAATCGCGGGCGGCGGCGACACGCTCGCGGCCATCGCGAAGTACAACATTCACGACAAGGTGAGCTACATCTCGACCGGCGGCGGCGCGTTCCTCGAATTCCTGGAAGGCAAGACGCTGCCCGCGGTCGAAGTGCTCGAGTCGCGGGCTTAAGGTCTTGACGACCCGAGGAAATCCGGCGAAGGCAGGCAAGAAGGGCGCGCAGGAAGCCGGCGGCGCGCAAAAAGACGGAATCAGAAATGTAGTGGCGGGCGGGGCATCGGGCGACGAGCTCGACGCCGCCGCGCTCGCGGCGCGGGCCATTGCCGAAGCGGCTCAGAACACCGAGCCGTCGTCCGGCGAAGCCCGCGCGCAGAATCAGCAACCGAGGCAGAACGAAGACGCGGCATCGCCGGCACCAACGGCGGCGCCCGTCATCATCGGCGGCTTGCCCGCTCATGCAATCAAGCAAATCGATAAAGCGACGCCGGCACGATCCGGCGCGCGCGCGCAACCGGTGAGCAACACCTCACCGTCGGCGCAACGTGCTCGCAGCGTCACGGGCGGTCCTACAGAGACGAGGAATTCCATGCATCGCGCTACCAAAATTGTTGCCACCATCGGTCCGGCATCGAGCAGTCCCGAGATCCTGCTGCAGATGATGCAAGCGGGGCTCGACGTCGTTCGCTTCAACTTTTCGCACGGCACCGCCGACGATCATCGCCAGCGCGCCGAATGGGTGCGCGAGGCCGCGCGCCAGACGGGCCGCGAAGTCGCCATCATGGCCGACCTGCAAGGCCCGAAAATTCGCGTCGGCAAGTTCGAGAACAACAAGACGATGCTCGTCGCGGGCAACAGTTTCGTGCTCGACGCCAATTGCGAACTCGGCAACAACGAGCGCTGCGGACTCGACTACAAAGACCTGCCGCGCGATTTGCGCGCCGGCGACGTGCTCCTGCTGAACGACGGCCTGATTGTCCTCGACGTCACGCGCGTGATCGGCGAAGAGATTCACACGGTCGTGAAGGTCGGCGGCGAGTTGTCGAACAACAAGGGCATCAACCGGCAGGGCGGCGGACTCACGGCGCCGGCGCTGACCGAGAAGGACATGGAGGACATCAAGACGGCGATGTCGCTCGGCGCGGATTTCGTCGCGGTGTCGTTCCCGAAAAACGCGACGGACATGGAAATGGCGCGTCAACTCGCGAACATCGCGGGCGCGCCTTACGGCATCAAGCCGAAGATGATCGCGAAGATCGAGCGCGCCGAAGCCATTCCGGCGCTGCAAGGCATTCTGGATGCGTCGGACGGCATCATGGTCGCGCGCGGCGATCTCGCGGTGGAGGTGGGCAACGCGGCCGTGCCCGCGCTGCAAAAGCGCATGATCCGCATGGGGCGCGAGTCGAACAAGCTCGTCATCACCGCCACGCAGATGATGGAATCCATGATCCACGCGCCCGTGCCGACCCGCGCGGAAGTGTCGGACGTGGCCAACGCCGTGCTCGACGGCACCGACGCCGTGATGCTTTCGGCCGAAACCGCGGCGGGCAAGTATCCGGTGACGACCATCGAGACGATGGCCGCCATCTGCGTCGAAGCCGAGAAGTCGGAAGAGTCGCAACTGGACCGCGATTTCCTCGACCGCACGTTCACGCGCATCGACCAGTCCATCGCCATGGGCGCGCTGTTCACGGCATTCCATCTCGGCGCGAAGGCGGTCGTGGCGCTGACCGAATCCGGTTCGACCGCGCTGTGGATGTCGCGTCACTGGACGCATGTGCCGATCTTCGCGCTCACGCCGCGCGTGGCGAGCGAGCGCACGATGTCGCTGTATCGAAACGTCACGCCGTTGCATCTCGATACCAACATGGACCGCGACGACGCGCTCAATCAGGCGCTGGAAGTGGTCGTGTCGAAGGGATACGCGGCGCGCGGCGACATGGTCGTGCTCACCGTCGGTGAGCCGATGGGCGCGGCGGGCGGCACCAACACGCTGAAGATCGTGCGCGTCGGCGATCATTTCTGAGCGCGCGTAGAGCGAAAAAACGCTTTCGGATGAGCGCGAATTCAGCCTGATCCGAGCCAGGCGTTATTTGTACAGTAAAATCAACGGGTTCCGGCGACGGGACCCGTTCCCATTTCTTTTCGCTGCTCATGGCAACCTGAGCGGCGGTCAACATTTCTCCGTACCTCTTCGGACCATGACGATGTCCACGCTATACGAATCCACGATCAAATCGCTGCCGCTGCTCGGCCGCGGCAAGGTTCGCGACAACTATGCCGTCGGTCAGGACAAGCTCCTGATCGTTACGACCGACCGCCTCTCCGCATTCGACGTCGTCATGGGCGAGCCGATTCCGAACAAGGGCCGAGTGCTCAATCAGATGGCCGACTTCTGGTTCGAGAAGCTCGGTCATATCGTGCCGAATCACAATACGGGTATCGATCCGGCGAGCGTCGTCGCGCCGGACGAGGTGGCGCAGGTGACGGGCCGCGCGGTCGTGGTGAAGCGTCTCGAACCGATTTTGGTGGAAGCGGTCGTGCGCGGCTATCTCGCGGGCAGCGGCTGGAAGGACTATCAAGCGACGGGCGCGGTCTGCGGCGTGGAATTGCCGCCCGGCCTGCAAAACGCGCAGAAGTTGCCCGAGCCCATTTTCACGCCCGCCGCGAAGGCCGAAATGGGCCATCACGACGAGAACATCACGTACGACGACATGGAACGGCGCATCGGCACCGAACTGTCGGCCACCATCCGCCGCATTTCCATTCAGTTGTACAAGGAAGCGGCCGAGTATGCGGCGACGCGCGGCATCATCATCGCGGATACCAAGTTCGAGTTCGGCCTCGACAACAAGGGCGAGCTGTTTCTGATGGACGAAGTGCTCACCGCCGACTCCTCGCGCTTCTGGCCGGCCGACGGCTATCAGGTCGGCACGAACCCGCCGTCGTTCGACAAGCAGTTCGTGCGCGACTGGCTCGAAACGCAGCCGTGGAAGAAGGAACCGCCCGCGCCGAAGCTGCCCGACGAAGTCGTCGCCAAGACCGCCGAGAAGTATCAGGAAGCGTTGCAGCGCCTGACCGGGCAGACGCTCGCGTAACACCCGTATCGCGCGCGGTCATTTGGAAGAGATGACGGCGCGCCCAAACCAACGCCCAAGGAAAGCAGCTAAATGAGCGAAGTACAGACCGGAGCGCATTCGCACGATGCGCCGCTCGTCGGCGTGTTGATGGGTTCCAGCTCCGACTGGGACGTCATGAAGCACGCCGTCGCGATCTTGCAGGAATTCGGCGTGCCTTATGAAGCGAAGGTGGTGTCCGCGCATCGCATGCCGGACGAGATGTTCGGTTATGCCGAAAGCGCGCGCGCGCGCGGCGTGCAGGCGATCATCGCGGGCGCGGGCGGCGCGGCGCATCTGCCGGGCATGCTGGCCGCCAAGACCACGGTGCCGGTGCTCGGCGTGCCGGTGGCGAGCAAGTATCTGAAGGGCGTGGATTCGCTGCATTCCATCGTGCAGATGCCCAAGGGCGTGCCGGTTGCGACCTTCGCCATCGGCGAGGCGGGCGCGGCGAACGCGGCGCTCTTCGCGGTGTCCATTCTGAGCGTGACCAATGCGCGTTACGCCGAAGCGCTGGCCGCGTTCCGTGTGAAGCAAAACCAGGCCGCGCGCGATATGGCGCTGCCTCCGCTCTGAAGCGTTGAAACGTCGAAGCATTGAAGTGCGATGCCGCGCGCCCCTTTGCGCGGCGTCTGGAAATCAAACCAGCAAATCAGTCCCGGCAAGCCCCAGCCCACGATGAACCCAAACAAATCCCCGAACTCACCCATCCTGCCCGGCGCGTGGCTCGGCATGGTCGGCGGCGGCCAGCTCGGCCGCATGTTCTGCTTTGCCGCGCAGTCGATGGGCTATCGCGTCGCCGTGCTCGATCCCGACCAGACGAGTCCGGCGGGCGCGGTCGCTGATCGTCACATCCACGCCGGTTACGAAGACAAAGCCGCGCTCACCGAACTCGGCCGCTTGTGCGCGGCGGTTTCCACGGAGTTCGAGAACGTGCCGTCGGCAAGTCTCGAATTTCTCGCTTCGTGCACGTTCGTGAGCCCGGCGGCGAGTTGCGTGGCAATTGCGCAGGATCGCGTCGCGGAGAAGCGGTTCATCGCCGAGTCGGGCGTGCCGGTCGCGCCGCACGTGGTGATTGAATCGCCGGAAGCGCTCGCGGCGTTGTCGGACGAGAAGATCGCGGCGGTGCTGCCCGGCATTCTCAAGACCGCGCGCCTTGGCTATGACGGCAAGGGACAGGTGAGCGTGCGCAACGTGCAGGAAGTGCGGAACGCGTATGGCTCGCTTTCGGGCGTGCCGTGCGTGCTCGAAAAACGCATGCCGTTGAAGTACGAAGTGTCCGTGCTGATCGCGCGTGGCGGCGACGGCAAGTCGGCCGTGTTCCCGCTCGCGCAGAATTCGCATGTCGGCGGCATTCTGGCAAAGACCGTGGTGCCCGCGCCCGATGCGCCCGCCGCGCTCGTCGCGCAGGCGCAGGATTCGGCGTTGACCATCGCGGCGAAGCTGGGCTATGTCGGCGTGTTGTGCGTCGAATTCTTCGTGCTGGAAGACGGAACGCTCATCGCCAATGAAATGGCGCCGCGTCCGCACAATTCTGGCCATTACACGGTCGATGCCTGCGCCACGAGCCAGTTCGAACAGCAAGTCCGCGCGATGACCGGCATGCCGCTCGGCGATACGCGCCAGCATTCGCCCGCCGCAATGCTGAATCTGCTTGGCGATATCTGGTTCAACGGCGACAAGCAACGCGCTCCCGCCTGGACCGACGTCGTGGCAATGCCGGCTGCGCGCCTGCATCTGTACGGCAAGGAAGAAGCGCGCCATGGCCGCAAGATGGGCCACATCAACTTCACGGCGGCGACGCTGGAAGAGGCGCGCACGGCGGCGCGCGACTGTGCGCGCATGCTGCATATCGCGCTCGATTGAAAGACTTGAAGCAGTAAGGCAATGACCATCATCCATCCGAGCGCCGCGCAGATCGACGAAGCAGCGGCCCTGCTCGACGCAGGCGAACTTGTCGCGTTTCCGACTGAAACGGTCTACGGCCTCGGCGGCGATGCCGAGAATCCCGAAGCCATCGCGCGCATCTATGCCGCGAAGGGCAGGCCGGCGAATCATCCGGTGATCGTGCATCTTGCGCCCGAAGCCGATCCAGGCTATTGGGTAAGCGCGTTGCCGGCGGACGCACAAAAGCTCATCGACGCCTTCTGGCCCGGACCCTTGACGCTCATCCTCAAGCGCGCGGAGCGTATTCCGGCGGCGGTGAGCGGCGGGCAGGATTCGGTGGGCATTCGTTGCCCGTCGCATCCGGTGGCGCAGCGGCTGTTGTCGGCCTTTCACGTTTTACGCAGCGGAACGGGCAAGCAAGGCGGCGTGGCGGGGCCTTCGGCGAATCGCTTCGGACACGTAAGTCCGACGAGCGCACAACATGTTCGCGATGAATTCGGCGCGAGCGTTCATGTGCTCGATGGCGGGACGGCGCAAGTGGGAATCGAATCGACGATTCTGGATTTATCGCGCGGCTTTCCCGCTTTGTTGCGGCCGGGACACGTGAGTCCGCTGCAGATCGCGGATGTGATCGGCGTCGCGCCGAGATTGCCGGATGGAACGGATGCCACCGCGCCGCGCGCCTCGGGCACGCTGAAGGCGCATTACGCGCCGAGGACGCCGCTCGCGTTGCTGCCTTTCGCGGCGATCGAACCGATCCTCGTTGCGGCCCGTGCCAATGCGCGCGACAAGAAGATCGCGCTGGTGGCGCGTGCGTCGAGCGCAGGCGATTGGGCGCGCGATTCCGGCGTGCACTTCGTGGCTGCACCTGAAGACCCGCAGAGTTACGCGCGGGAGTTGTATGGCTTGCTGCGGGCGCTGGATCGGGCGAATGTCGAACGCATTCTCATCGAGAAGCTGCCGGAATCGGTCGAGTGGATCGCGGTGAATGACCGGCTGGGAAGAGCGGCGGCGGCATTCGAAGGGGAAGGCGCTTAGCTCGCTCATGTTCGCTTCGACAGCGACGCGAAGGATTGTCCACGGCAAAAAGAAACCGCCCGGAAGACCATCTCCGGGCGGCTCGCCGACTTCCAATAAACCGGACTACTTACCCAACCCCGCCGCCGCGACCTTTTGCTCCGCCGTCTGCGCATACAGCGCATGCAGATGCGTCGTCGGGTGCACGGTGTCCGCGTACATATAAAGTTGATCCGCGTTGGCCACCGTGTAGTTCTGCGGCGAGCAGAAAAGCGAAGTGGCGAACGCTTGCGGATTCGGCTCGCCGAAAGCCGCTGCTGCCGCGGCCATCGCCTGCAGATTGCACGCCGTGCCGGTATTCGACACCGTGAATCCGTACTGCCCGAAGTTGGCCGTGATATTGGCGAGCGCCGGCACGATATCCAGATAAATCACCTTCGACATCAGGCCCGATTGCGTCAACGCGGCGGCAAGCGCCTGATTGAAGCCAAGCGATGCCTGCGTCAGCAGCGCCTTGACGGCCGCGTTGCTCATCATGCCCTGCGGCGTGGTGCCGATATCCGGCACGTTCGACACCAGCACATGCGTTGCGCCATGCTGCAGCACCGAGCCGATGACGCCCGCCAGATCGATCGCCGATTGCACGATGGCGGTGGTCGCCTGCGCTGGCGTCATCTGTCCTGCCTGCACGGCCGTGAGGTTGTACAGAATATCGTTCGCGCCGCCATTGACGATGACGAGCTGATTCGAATTGAAGCTACCGTGCGACGCCAGATAGTTCGTCACCTGTTGCGCCACCGGCACCGTCAGCGCGCCCGTGTAATTGGCCGGATCGGTCGTCGCATGACTCACGCCAATAGGATTGGTCACGCGCGATCCGCCCTGCGCGTAGCCGAGCCCCGATTGCGCCTGGGGCGGCGTGCCGAAGCCACCGGTCATCGCGGGCGTGAGCGTGTCGCCGTAGTATTGCGCGACATCCTGAACCCACACCTGACCGGGATTCGTCGTGAAGCGGCCGCCGCCGAAGTTGGCCGCCGCCACCGGCGCGTAGGTGCCGACGTCGGAGAGGCTATCGCCGAAAGAGACGACTTGCAGTTTGACACCGCCCGGCGGCAACGAATTGTTGTTGTCGTCGCCACCGCCGCCGCACGCGGCAATCAGGGCGAAAGCGGCGCTCGCCGTGGCGATTCGGGCGTAGCGCACCAGGGCGGCGCGCGTCGAGAGTTGCTTCTTCATGGACCTCGTCTCCAATTTTCGGTGTTATCTGTTTGAATCCGCAGCGCGTGTGCCTTGTGCTGGCCCGCGTGTCTGTCTGCGTTTCGGCGTGCGCCTCGATACGCGCGTGCGCTCGAACGAATTGTGCATCACGAAGGTGGTCGAGTCATCCTTCCGTCATGCGTGCCCGACAGCGTACACGGCGCGCGTGCAGGCGCGGGCGGTCTTCGTAGAAGAAATCTTCGGTCCGCCTTGCCGGGCGCGGGTTTGGCTCAATTGCGTCGCGCCTGCCTCCTATGCTTGGCGCAACGCGCGTTCAGTCTTCGATGCCCGGCTTGCGCGCGCCTTCGTACACCCATTCGAGGAGCGCGTCGTGCGCGGCGCGTGCTGCCTCGGCGCGCGGATCGTTGATGAAGCTCACCACGACATAACTCTCTCCATTGGCCGCGCCGACGTAGCCCGCGATCGCCCGGACATCGCGCAAGGTGCCGGTCTTGATGTGCGCATTGCCGAACGCGCCCGCGTTGGTCAGGCGGTTGCGCATGGTGCCGTCCACGCCGGCAATGGGCAGCGATTCGACGAACACTTGCGCGACCGGACTGGCGTTGGCCGCTTGCAGAAGGTCGGCGAGCGAGAGCGCGGAGATGGTTTCGTCGCGCGAGAGTCCGGAGCCGTTGTCGAGCACGAGACCGGCCATTGGCAGGGCGCTTTTCTTGAGAAACGTCTGGATGGCCTGCGAGGATTTGGCGGTCGTCGCGGGCGGTTTCAGTTGCGCCGCGCCGATGGTCAGAAACAGATTTCGCGCCATCACGTTGTTACTGAACTTGTTGATGTCGCGCACGATATCCGACAGCACCGGGCTGCGATGCGTGCCGACGAGCCGCGCCGACGAAGGCGTCGGGCCTTCGCGCGTGGCGCCCTGAAACGTGCCGCCCGCCTGCTTCCACAGCGCGAGGAAGCCGCCTGCGAAGAACGTCGAATGGTCGAGCGCGGCGACGTTGATGGTGCGCGAGCCGCAGCGCAACGGATAGTCGCCGATGAAGGACGCCTGCACGAAGCCGCCCTGCGTCTGCGCCACGCTCGGCGATGCGGACGGCAACGTGCCCGCGCACGCGCCGCGCGTCACGCGCAATTCGTTGTCGATCTGCAGTTGCGCCAGTTGCGGCAATACGTCGATGGATACCTGCCCGTCCGGATTCGGCGTGAGCGTGAAGGTAAGCGACTTGAACGCGTAGAGCAGCGGATCGGGACCGACGTTGTAGGGCGCGGCATCGTCGTTATCGAACGCGGGCAGATCGCGCGTGGAGGCGTCGAAATAGCGCTTGTCGAGCACGAGCGCGCCATCGATTCCCGTGATGCCGTTCTTGCGTATCTGATCGACGAGATCGATCAATTCTTCCGGCACGAGCTTCGGGTCACCCGTGCCCTGAATGTAGAGATTGCCGTGCAGCACGCCTTGTGCGTCAACATCGCCATCGGCGTAGGCGGTGGTTTTCCAGCGATAGTCGGGGCCGAGCAGCGAGAGGCCCGAGTAAGTCGTGACGAGCTTCATCGTCGATGCGGGGAGCATTGGCCGGTCCGCGTTGATCGTGACGAGCGGCACGGGCGCGCCGATACGTTGCACGACTACGCTCATCGACGAAAGCGGGATGTGCGCGTGAGCGAGCGCCGCCATGACCGGCGCGGGCAGTGGCCCGGCGGGCACGCGTTCTCGTGCGGCGACGGCTTTCTCGGCTCTGGACGCCTTGCCTGCGTGTTTTGCCTTCGCGCCGCCATGCGCCGCGCGCTCGGGCACCTGCGCTTGCGATTCGGACTTCGAGCCGCCACGCGCTTGTGCTTCGGGCATGTGAGCGATGACGGCAAAGCCGATTGCGGCGGCGAGTGCAAACGACGAACAGCGAGAAACGAGCGAGACAAGCGGCATGGGCGTGCTTTTGGTGTTGTTAGGCGAAGCCCACACGGGCGAAAGGCTCATTGTAGACAAGCTGGCTTGCGAAAATCGTACGAATAGGGGTTTGTGGGCTGGCCAAGGGCGGCGAGCAAGCGCGCCCCTCGTCACATCGCGTGATCAAGCGTCATAGATTCCAGCACCCTGCAAGTTCCATCACATCCACCCATTAAGCCTTGCTTAAGCCTGCCCGCGCGCGGCGAAGCTAGAATGGCTAGGACTTTCAAAGCCGGTCTCCCCAACCACGAAGACGAGATGCCATGCGAATCCTGCTAGTCGAAGATGACCGGATGATCGCCGAAGGTGTGCGCAAGGCGCTGCGCGCGGACGGCTTCGCGGTCGACTGGGTGCAGGACGGCGAGGCCGCGCTGACGGCCGTCGGCGGCGAGCCCTACGACCTGATGCTGCTAGACCTCGGCTTGCCCAAGCGCGATGGCATCGACGTCCTCAGGACGCTGCGCGCACGTGCGAACGCATTGCCGGTGCTGATCGTGACGGCGCGCGACGCCATTGCCGATCGCGTGAAAGGACTCGATGCCGGCGCCGACGATTACCTCGTCAAGCCCTTCGATCTCGACGAACTCGGCGCACGCATGCGGGCGCTCATCCGTCGTCACGCTGGACGCGGCGAATCGCTCGTGCGCCATGGTCAACTCACGCTCGACCCGGTCGGTCATCAGGTGACGCTCGCGGGCGCGCCCGTCGCGCTCTCGGCGCGCGAATTCGCGTTGCTCGAAGCGTTGATGGCGCGTCCGGGCGCCGTGCTCTCGAAGAGTCAGCTCGAAGAGAAAATCTACGGCTGGGGTGAGGAAATCGGCAGCAATACGGTCGAGGTCTACATCCACTCGCTGCGCAAGAAGCTCGGCGCGGACCTCATTCGCAACGTGCGCGGCTTGGGCTACATGGTCGCGAAGGACGCCTGATGCGGTCCATCCGCCGGCAATTGCTCATCTGGCTGCTCGCGCTCGTGATTGTTGGCGTGGGCTTTGCCGGATGGCTCATCTACCGGCAGGCGCTCGCCGAAGCCAACGAACTCTTCGATTATCAATTGCAGCAGATCGCCGCGGCGCTGCCTTCGGAGCCGTTTTCGTCGGTGCTCACGTCGCGCAGCGAAAGCGACGAGGGCGTCGTCATCCAGATCTGGAATCGTAACGGCGTGCTGATGTACTACTCGCATCCGCGCGTGCCGCTCGCGCCGCACGCCGAACTCGGCTTCTCGACGGAAATGACGGCGCGCGGCGAGTGGCGCGTGTATAGCGCGATCGTCGGCGACAACGTCGTGCAACTTGCGCAGCCGCTTTCGATACGCAACCGCGTCGCGGCGGGCGTCGCGTGGCGCACGTTGTGGCCGCTGGTCCTGTTGCTGCCGCTGCTCGGGCTTGCGATCTGGGTGATCGTCGGACGCGGGCTTGCGCCCTTGCAGCGTGTGACGAGCGCGCTCGATACACGGCATCCCGAAGCACTCGATCCGCTTCCCAATCAACCCTTGCCGCAGGAAGTGCAGCCGGTCGTGCGGGCGCTGAATGCGCTGCTGGCGCGTTTGTCGACGGCGCTCGATACGCAAAAAGCCTTCGTCGCCGATGCCGCGCACGAGTTGCGCACGCCGCTTGCCGCCTTGCAGATTCAGGCGCAGCTCGTGGCGCGCGCGCAGGACGACGCGTCGCGGCGCGAGGCGTTGCTCGATTTGCACGAAGGCATCGCGCGCGCCACGCGGCTCGCGGAGCAGTTGCTTGCGCTCGCGCGCTCGGAGCCGGACGGCAAGGGCGTGGCGACGAAGGTCGATCTGGCCGCGTTGCTCGAAACGTGCGTGCGCGGTTACGTGCTCGTGGCACAGGAGCGCGGCGTGGACCTTGGCATCGAGGCAAGCGAGCCCGCCACCGTGACGGGCGACGCGGATTCATTGCGCGTGATGTTCAACAATCTCATCGATAACGCGACGAAATACACGCCGCGCGGCGGCCGCGTGGATGTCGGCCTAAAAATAAAAAATGGACATCCAGTAGTCGAAATCGCGGATTCCGGGCCGGGCATTCCAGAGAACGAACGAGAAAGAGTATTCGACCGGTTTTATCGCGTGGGCGAAAGCGTGGACCGCGTGCGTACGGATGTGGCGGGCAGCGGGCTTGGGCTTGCCATCGTGCGGCGGATTGCGGATCAGCATGGGGCGGCTGTTCACCTTGGAGCGTCCGTCGCAGGCGGACTTCGAGTCGTGGTCACGTTTTGAGTTTCACGCGCTGGTCCCTATCGGATCGTCATGCGCTGATGGGCGCATAGGGCGTTGGGCTGCGCTGGCAGGCCAAACAGCGTCCGCCTTTAGGCGCCGTCGTTGTTTAAAAAGAATTCCAAATTCCGATTCTTCTCCGGTTTGTTCAAACGCGATCGCCGGAATGAAGAACAACCAAGTTAGCGATTTGAAGGAAAGCTGTAATGCGGTAACACAGGATCTTTTCAAATCCACACAATTAATTACTCGTTTCAGACCTGATTTTCTATCGGTTAGACGTAAGTCTATTGACATCGGCAGACATTAGGAGCGCGCTTATGTCTCCTGACAACAAATTGCCGTAAATTTCGTCTCACTGCAGGCGAGCTAGTTTCGATTGATCGACGTGCTTCAAGGCAGTTAAATCAACGAGACCCCTAATGCTTGCAACTGTCAACGTCGGCTGCGCCTATTCGGTGACATTGCTCTCTTTGATTCGTTTTTAACTCGCGATCCTTTTTTGCTTTGAACGGATTCTCGTGCGAAGCAGTGTTTTATCGCATTCGATTTTTACTCTTAGGTTTATTCATGAACAAAGTTCTTCGTCCCTCGAAACTGCAATCGCGCCTGATCAAAAAAGTAATGCCCGCCGCTCTCGCTGCAGGCGCTGTTGCAATTGCATTGCCGATGACGGCGTCAGCTGTTACTGCACCATTGATCGTCAATGACATGGATTTTGGTACGCCTGATCCGGGCCAGTGTCAATTTCTGTCGGGTCAAGCCGTAACAACCGTTGGCATGGAAAATTGCGGCACGTCTGCCACTGCCGGTTACAACACGGTTACCCAAACGGGCTCAGTTTCGATCGCGAATGCTTCGATCTCTGTCGGGGGTTATCAGTTTATCAATGGCGCCGATTCTAATAACAACGCGCTGACCGTTTCGAAAACGGGCGCCAATATTCAACTCAACAATGGCAAGGTAACCAATCTTGCAGCTGGCACGGCGAATACGGATTCGGTGAATTTCGGGCAGTTGAAGAACACCGCACAAAGCACGGCAAAGGCGATTGGCGGCGGTTCTGCCCTGAATAGCGACGGCACGATTTCGGCTCCCAGCTTCGCGCTGACGAACGCAAACTCGATCAATGGTACGTCTGGCGCCGCTACCGACGTCGGCACGGCTTTCGGTACGGTCGATGCAGCGTTGGGCAAGCTCAACTCGAACGTGACGCAAAACACAGCCGACATCGCGAACCTCAACACCGGACTCACAAACGGCACACTCGGCTTGGTTCAGCAAGACCCGACGACACGCACTATCACCGTGGCAAAGTCCACGGACGGTACCGTTGTCGATATGACGGGCTCGCAGGGCGCTCGCACGGTCACGGGCGTTGCTCCTGGCGTCATTTCCGCATCGAGTCTAGATGCAATCAACGGCTCGCAGCTCTACGCTACGAACCAGAACGTGGCACAAAACACGTCCAACATTGCGCAGAACACGTCCGACATCGCGGCGCTGAACACGAACGTTGCTCAAAACACGTCTGATATCTCGTCGCTGAAAACCAACGTTGCGCAGAACTCGTCGGATATCGCGCAGAATACGAGCGACATCAGCAACATCAATCAACAGATCGCCAGCGGCAACGTCGGTCTGGTGCGTCAAGACGCAACGACGCAAAACATCACCGTTGCGAAGGACACGGGCGGCACGGTCGTCGACATGACGGGCACCGATGGCACGCGTACGGTGACCGGCGTATCCGCTGGCGCCTTGAGCGCCGACAGTACCGACGCAGTCAACGGCTCGCAGCTTTATCAAACGAACCAGAACGTTTCGAGTCTGGCGCAGCAATTGAGCAACGTCGAAGGCGCTGCTTCAACGGTCGCTTCGCAAAAGACCGACACCCCCGCTGTTGCGTCCGGCACCGACTCGACCGCCCTCGGAAATGGCTCGAAGGCAACGGGTAACAACTCCGTCGCGCTGGGTAGCGGTTCTGTCGCGGACGAAGACAACACCGTCTCGATCGGCTCGAAGGGCAACGAACGTCGCCTGACGAACGTCGCGCCGGGCATCAACGGTACCGACGGTGTCAACATGAACCAGTTGAACGCAGTTCAAAGCAACGTCGATACGGTAGCTCGTCAGGCATTTTCCGGCGTCGCCGCCGCGATGGCCATGCCGAACCTGACGCCGAGTCAGCCGGGCAAGACCGTGGTCGCAGCCGGTGTCGCGAACTACAAGGGCTACACGGCCATGGGCATTGGCGGCACCTACCGTTCGCGTGACAGCCGCTGGCTCGTCAACGCTGCAGCCTCGATCACGCCGCACGGCGACGCAGGCGTGCGCGGTCAAGTCGGCTACGAGTTCTAAGCACGCGGTTCGCGAGCGAGACCAAACCAGAAGCACGAAGCATCGATAAGGCAGTAAGCAGGGCGGCTATCCGAAAGGGTAGCCGCCTTTTTTGCATTTTTACGCACCTTAAGAAAGCTTTAAGCGACACCCCGTAATCTTCGTTCATCCAATGGCGCCTTCTCAAGCGCAACCCGTCAGGAGCACACACGATGAAAGCGAAGATTCTCACACGCAGCGCCGTCGCAGCAGCGGTCGCCGTTGCCTTGTCGGCGGGCTACGTGGCCGGACATAACAACGTGCCTGCGCCGCAGGTCATCGCGCCCGCGCAAGCCGCGCTGATGCCTGCCGAAGCCGCGGCGAAGACCGGCGTTCCCGATTTCTCCGGCCTCGTCGAAACGTATGGTCCGGCCGTGGTGAATATCAGCGCGAAGCATGTCGTGAAGCAAACGTCCGCCCGACGCGGCAACGCGAATCAAGTGCCGATGGACCCCGACGATCCGTTCTATCAGTTCTTCAAGCGCTTTTATGGCGGCGTGCCTGGCATGGGCGGCGGCGATGGCGCGGGTCCCGGCGCGGACCGTCCGAGCGAAGGGCTGGGTTCGGGTTTCATTGTCAGCAACGACGGCTACATTCTCACCAACGCGCACGTGGTCGATGGCGCGAATGTCGTCACCGTCAAGCTCACGGACAAGCGCGAATATCGGGCGAAGGTGGTTGGCGCGGACAAGCAATCGGACGTCGCGGTGCTGAAGATCGACGCGAAAGATTTGCCCACGGTGAAAATCGGCGACCCCAACGGCAGCAAGGTCGGTCAGTGGGTGGTTGCCATCGGTTCGCCGTATGGCTTCGACAACACGGT
Source organism: Caballeronia sp. LP006 (assembly GCF_031450995.1). Classification (NCBI taxonomy): domain Bacteria; kingdom Pseudomonadati; phylum Pseudomonadota; class Betaproteobacteria; order Burkholderiales; family Burkholderiaceae; genus Caballeronia; species Caballeronia sp. LP006. The sequence continues at coordinate 950,922 of NZ_JARTVW010000005.1, forward strand.
GACCTCCGGCATCATCAGCGCGAAGTCGCGCGCGCTGCCCAACGAGAATTACACGCCGTTCATCCAGACCGATGTACCGGTGAATCCGGGCAATTCGGGCGGGCCGCTCTTCAATCTGCAAGGCGAAGTCATCGGCATCAACTCGATGATCTATTCGCAGACGGGCGGTTTCCAGGGGCTTTCGTTCGCCATCCCGATCAACGAGGCGATCAAGGTAAAGGACGCGCTCATCAAAACGGGTCACGTCGATCGCGGCCGGCTCGGCGTAACGGTGCAAGGGCTGAATCAGACGCTCGCCAATTCGTTCGGCATGAAGTCGCCGCAAGGTGCGCTCGTGAGTTCGGTCGAGCCGGGCGGACCGGCAGCGAAGGCTGGCTTGCAACCTGGCGACGTGATTCTTTCGCTGAACGGCACGCAGGTGACGGATTCGACCTCGTTGCCGTCGCAAGTCGCGGGTCTTTCGCCGGGCACATCGGCGAAGGTGCAGGTGTGGCGCGACAAGAGCGCGAAGGATCTGACCGTGACGATCGGCGCGCTCAAGGACGCCAAGACCGCGAGCGCTGACGTGAAGGGCGACGACGATGGCGGCGCCGCCGCACAGGACGCGCGCCTTGGCGTCGCGGTGCGCCCGCTCACGCCGGAAGAGAAGCAGGAAAGCTCGGTGTCGCGCGGTTTGCTCGTGCAGCAATCGAACGGTGCGGCGGCGAATGCGGGTATTCAGGCAGGCGACGTGATTCTCGCGGTCAATGGCCAGCCCGTCACGACGGCGCAGCAGTTGAAGACAATGATCTCGCACGCGGGCGACAGCATCGCGCTGCTGATTCAGCGGGACAATGCGCAGATTTTTGTGCCGGTCGATCTTGGCTGATGGTGTACGTCGATGCGCGTCGTGCGGTTCGGAGTGGCGTGTTCGCGTCGCCCCGAACCGCGCTTGCGCATGCGGCATGAATGGCGCTTAGCGTCGCTGAGTCGTCCGGCGTGCTTTTCCGAACACGCAATGGATAGCACGTTCTGCAATGGCTTTCGGATCACTCCACCAAGCGCGTCCCACCGCACGATCAACAACCCCCCGCCCGAACGCGCAGGCACAAAGCATGCTCTACACCCCACTCGGTGCCCCATCGCGTGGAAAAGACGCATCGGGCGTGGCGTCGTCGGTGTGTTCGCATGCCGCGGCATCGAATAAAGGAGCCAACATAATGATGAGCAAGACCACGGGAAAACTGGCAACCGCGTTGCTGGTGACGGCGCTTTCGGCTGGAATGGCAGGCGGCGCATGGGCGCAGGCATCGAGCGCCGGCACGAGCGATACGTCGAGCGCGGGCAACGAAAACGGCGGCGGACTGCCGCAAATCGAACAGCAAGGCGACGTGTCCTACACGTCGGGCGGCGTCGGCCTCGACGAATCGCACGCCTTGCAGCGCGAACAAGCGCATTGGCCGCTATCGCTGCGCTTTACGGGTCCGACCGCGGATTACTTGTCGGGCGTGCACGTGCGGATCGTCGGCGGCAAAGGCGGCGAAGTGCTGAGCACCGATTCCATGGGACCTTACATGCTTGTCAAGCTGCCGGCGGGCAGCTACACGGTCTACGCCAAATACAAGGATCAGGAGAAGAAGCAGTCGGTCAATGTCTCCGGACCGGGCAAGGCAAAGGCGGCGTTTCACTGGAGCATCCAGTAACGATAATTCCCGCCGGTCCGGGCGAAATCCCGTCCACCCGGCGACTAGAGTTTGTCTCATAATGAAGCCACGGGCAGCACGCTCGTGGCTTTTTTTTAAGACGAGGCGTCCAACGCGCCTCGCAAATTCGGCAGAGGCCGGAGGGCCCACGATGAGCACGGATCTGAACGACGGGCATGAAGCGGCGCATCGGATCGAGATCGCGCCGAACGGACGGCGCTGCCGCGTGATTCACCAGGGCGTCACTTACGCCGACACGCACGAAGCCGTGACGCTTTCCGAAACGGGCGCCGACGACGTGCACTATTTCCCGCGCGCCGACGTCAACATGGCGCGCCTGCAACGCTCCATCCATACATCGGACTGTCCGTTCAAGGGGCAGGCCACGCACTACCATCTGATGACCGAGGAAGGTCCGGTCGAAAACGCCGCCTGGAGTTACGAGGCGCCGCTCGAAAGCGCGCGGCAGATCGGCGGATACCTCGCGTTTTATCCATCGCGCGTCGATCGTATCGACGTGACTTCCTAGGCAGGGCGTCGAATAAAAGCGCCGAACTCGAGGCGCGCGAGCCGAAACGCAATAGCCAGAACGCGGTCCTTGCCCGGAGAAGCGGATGGAAGTCACCGAAGCGTTGCGCGTTCCGCTCGATCCGGCGCATGTGAAGGCGGCGTTGAGCGATCTCACGCTGTTGCGCGCGAGTCTCGATAATTGCGAGTCCTTTACGCTCACGCCGAGCGGCGAGTACGTGTTGACGCTCGTCATGCCGATCGGCGCCTTGCGCGCGCGTTACGAAATTCGCGCGCACATTGCTCGTCGCAGGCGTCTGACGCAGGCCGACGAAAGCCAAGAAATCGACGACGACACCAGCACGCTCAGTTTCAAGGCGCGCGGCGAAGGCGTGGGTTCGTTGCGCGGTCAGATAGCCGTCGCGGTGAACGCGGAGGACGGTGGCGCGGACACGTGGATCGAATATACGGTCTGGGCGACGGTTTCGGGGCCGCTCGCCGCGTTGCCGCCACGGCAGATCGAAAACGCGCTGCACGAAGCAGCCGACGACTTTTTCGCCGAATTCTGCGAAGTCGTGCGGGCGAAATACGGTTTGCCATCGGCGCGTGCGGAACAGGAAGCCGTGCCGCGCCGGCATCTCTTCTTGCGACCGGGTTCGATGTCGGCGGCGTTCTCGCGTCGCGGCGGCGCGACCGCTCGCGCGATGGGCGGAACCTCCAGCGATGGCGCCGCGACCAATGTGCTGCGTCATCGTCTGGCCGCGCATGGCCTCGTGCGCCGTAGTCGCGATGGCGCGGGCGCACCGCGCGTGTTCGGTCTGCCCGCCTGGGCGTGGCTCGCGATGCTAGTTTGCGTCGGACTCTTTGTGTTCTTCGCAGAGTACGTTGGCCTGCAATGAGGCGGGCATCGAACGCTCGGGGTATCCGGCGTTCTTGAGCAAGGCCGGACTGCACCGCAAGGCGTCGAAGCAGGCATCGATAACGGCTTCGGAGTCGTGTTCCGGATCGACGCTTCCAGGCAGCATCAGCGAATCGTGCAGGATGCCGGTGAAAAGCCCGTGCAACAGCGTGGTGGCGCGTCGCGTGTCGAGCGCCGCCGGCAGTTGCTTCTTTTCGATGGCATTACGCAGCGCACGCTCGATGCGCTCCATGCCGTCGCGCATGTTGTTCTGATGGCGCTCGCGCACCGGTCCCATTTCCTCGACGAACTCGCACTTCAAAAACAGAATGTCGAAGACGCGGCGGCGCTGTTCATCGGCCGTGATGCTGCGCATGCACCAGATGAAGATTTCGCGGATGCGCGCAAGCGGGTCGGGCTCCTTGCCGTCGAGCGTTGCTTCCACGAGTTCGTCGAGCGGAAGAAGACTTCGGTCGAACATGGCGTTGAAGAGGTCGCCCTTGTTGGCGAAATGCCAGTAAATCGCGCCGCGCGTGACGCCCGCGGCGTGCGCGATATCCGCGAGCGTCGTTCGCGACACACCTTTCTCGTAAAAGACGCGCTCCGCCGCGTCGAGGATGCGGTTGCGTGTTTCCTGTGCTTCTTCCTTGGTTCGTCTGACCATATTCTGCGGCCGTTGGCCGTCTGCTCCTGCCTTGCTGTTCGACCGGGCGAAGGCCGGTTGTCGAAGGTTCGTCGAACGTAATCGATTCCGTCGAGGCGATTTCGCTACGCCTTGCCGACGGATCGCTGTCTCAGTTTTTTACATTCATTCGTGAATGTATATACAATACCACCCGTCGACCGATAGCCCAAGCTGGAGAGGGCGAGTACTATCCGACCAAGCTTTCATTTCGATTGCCCGTTCTGGCCGTCCTCTTGGCCATCGGCGGCGCTTGCATAGCGCCGCGCACGGGCAGGAATACAGGCAAGCGAGCCGGCCACTGGCCGGTCGTTGCGCTCACTGGTCTCACTGCTTGGTTATTGGTCAGCGTCTTGCGACGCTTGTGCGCGGCATCGCCCGGGGAAGGCCGTCGCGCACCCAACTTCACTCTCAGTCTTAGACAGAGGTCGCTCTATGCGCGTCGAACGGGTTCCATTCCGCTTAATCACCGCCGCGACGGCTGCCGTTTTCCTGGCTGCCTGCGGACAAAAACAGTCAGCACCTCCGCCGCAAACGCCCGAAGTGGGCATCGTCACCGTGCAGCCGACCAGCGTGCCGGTCATCGCCGAATTGCCGGGCCGCACGAACGCGTTCCTGGTCGCGCAAGTGCGCGCGCGGGTGGATGGAATCGTCCTGCGCCGTGAGTTCGTCGAAGGCGCGGAAGTCAAGCAAGGTCAGCGTCTGTACAAGATCGACCCGGCGCCGTATATCGCCGCACTGAACAACGCCAAGGCGACGCTCGCCAAGGCGCAGGCGAACGTCGCGTCGCAGAACGCCTTGACCGGGCGCTACAAGGTGCTGGTCGCGGCCAATGCGGTGAGCAAGCAGGACTACGACAACGCCGTGGCCGCGCAAGGCCAGGCCGTCGCCGATGTCGCCGCGGGCAAGGCCGCCGTCGATACCGCGCAGATCAACCTCGGCTACACCGACGTGGTCTCGCCGATCACCGGCCGCACGGGTCTGTCGCAAGTCACGCCGGGCGCGTATGTACAGGCGAGCGCGGCGACGCTGCTCACCACCGTGCAGCAGCTCGACCCGATCTACGTCGATCTGACGCAATCGAGCGTCGACGGCCTCAAGCTGCGTCGTCAGATTCAGGACGGGCGTTTGCAGACTCAGGGCATCCACGCGGCGAAGGTGTCGCTGGTGCTGGAAGACGGCCGCGTCTATCCGGAGCAGGGCAAGCTGCAATTCTCCGATGTGAGCGTCGACCAAAGCACGGGTTCGGTCACCGTGCGCGCGATCTTCGACAACAAGGATCGCGTGCTGCTGCCGGGCATGTTCGTGCGGGCGCGTATCGAGGAAGGCACGAACGACAAGGCGCTCGTCGTGCCGCAAATCGGCATCACGCATGACCAGAAGGGCCAGCCGACTGCGCTCGTCGTCAACAAGGACGACAAGGTCGAACTGCGTCAGCTCGTCACCGGTGGCACGTTCGGCAACAACTGGGTGGTCGACAGTGGCTTGAATCCGGGCGACCGCGTGATCGTGAACGGCGTGGAAAAGGCGAAGCCCGGTATGCAAGTGAAGCCGGTCGCGGCGCAACTGCCCGCACAGCCGGCCTCGGGCGCGGCGGCCGGTCAGGCGCCGGCGGCATCCGGCGCGGGCGCGACACCCGACAACGCCAACAGCGCGAGCGGCGCCACGGGCCCGAGCGCAGCCGCGCCGGGCGCAGCTTCGGGCAACGCATCCGGCGCGCAAGCGGCGCCGGCATCGGCCGCATCGGGCGCGTAATAACAGGGAGCCTGTTTCATGGCAAAGTTTTTTATCGATCGCCCGATTTTTGCGTGGGTGATCGCGATTATCTTGATGCTGGCGGGCATGGCGTCGATCTTCACGCTGCCTATCGCGCAGTATCCGACGATCGCGCCGCCTGCCATCCAGATCAGCGCGACGTATCCGGGCGCATCCGCGAGCACGGTCGAAAACACGGTGACGCAGGTGATCGAGCAGCAGATGAGCGGCCTCGATCACTTGTTGTATCTGTCCTCGACCAGTGACGACTCGGGTACGGCCACCATCACGCTGACGTTCGCGGCGGGCACGAATCCGGACATCGCGCAGGTGCAGGTGCAGAACAAGCTGCAGCTTGCGACGCCATTGCTGCCGCAGGTCGTGCAGCAGCTCGGTACGAAGGTCACGAAGTCGAGCAGCAGCTTCTTGCTGGTGCTTGCGTTCGTGTCGCAGGACGGAAGCATGAACAAGTACGACCTCGCGAATTACGTGGCGTCGAAAATTCAGGACCCGCTTTCGCGTATCGATGGTGTGGGTACGGTCACGCTGTTCGGCTCGCAGTACGCCATGCGTATCTGGCTCGATGCGACCAAGCTCACCAACTACAGTCTGACGCCGGTCGACGTGCAGACCGCCATCACCGCGCAGAACGTGCAGGTGGCGGCGGGCTCGCTCGGCGGCACTCCGGCTGTTCCGGGGCAGATGTTGCAGGCGACCATCACGCAAGCGACGCTTCTGCAAACACCCGAGCAGTTCGGCAACATTCTGCTGAAGGTGAATCAGGATGGCTCGCAGGTGCGCCTGAAGGACGTGGCGCGTATCGATCTGGGTGGCGAAAACTATAACTTCGACACCAAGTACAACGGTGCGCCGACGGCCGGTTTCGGTATCCAGCTCGCAACGGGCGCGAACGCGCTCAACACCGCGAAGCTCGTGCGCCAGAAGGTCGACGAACTGTCGAAGTACTTCCCGAACGGGCTGGTCGTGAAGTATCCGTACGACACCACGCCGTTCGTGCGGCTTTCGATCGAGGAAGTGGTCAAGACCCTGATCGAAGGTATCGTGCTGGTGTTCCTCGTGATGTATCTGTTCCTGCAGAACTTGCGGGCAACGCTCATCCCGACGATCGCCGTGCCGGTCGTGTTGCTCGGCACGTTCGCGATCATGTCGGCGGTCGGGTTCTCCATCAACGTGCTGTCGATGTTCGGCCTCGTGCTTGCCATCGGCTTGCTGGTGGACGATGCCATCGTGGTGGTGGAAAACGTCGAGCGGGTGATGTCCGAGGAGCACTTGTCTCCACGGGACGCAACCCGCAAGGCGATGGACCAGATCACGGGCGCGCTGGTGGGCGTGGCGCTCGTGCTGTCGGCGGTGTTCGTGCCGGTGGCGTTTTCGGGCGGTTCGGTCGGCGCCATTTACCGGCAGTTCTCGCTCACCATCGTGGCGGCCATGGTGCTGTCCGTGATGGTCGCGTTGGTGCTCACGCCGGCGCTGTGCGCGACGATTCTGAAGCCGCATCCGGAAGGGCATCAGCCCGAGAAGAAGGGTTTCTTCGGCTGGTTCAATCGCAACTTCAACAAGAGCCAGGACAAGTATCACAAGGGCGTGCAGCACGTGATCCGGCGCTCGGGGCGCTGGCTCATCATCTATCTGGTCGTGATCGTGGCAGTGGGCATGCTGTTCCTGCGCCTGCCAAAGTCGTTCCTTCCCGATGAAGACCAGGGCACGATGTTCGTGCTCGTGCAGGCGCCGTCCGGCTCGACGCAGGAATACACGGCCGGTGTGCTCGCCGACGTGCAGAACTATCTGCTGAACGACGAGAAGGCGATCGTCGAATCCGTCTTCACGGTGAACGGCTTTTCGTTCGCGGGTCGCGGCCAGAACTCCGGTCTCGTGTTCGTGCGGATGAAGGACTACGCGCAGCGTCAGGCGAGCAACGACAAGGTGCAGGCGCTGGTCGGCCGGATGTTCATGCACTTCGCGCCCTACAAGAACGCGATGATTTTCCCGGTCAATCCACCGTCGATTCCGGAACTCGGCACCGCGTCGGGCTTCGACTTCGAGCTGGAGGATCGCGCCGGCGTGGGGCACGCGAAGCTGATGGAAGCGCGCAACATGCTGCTCGGCATGGCGTCGAAAGACCCGGTGCTCGCGCAGGTGCGTCCGAACGGCCTGAACGACACGCCGCAGTTCAAGGTGAACATCGACCGCGAGAAGGCGAATGCGCTCGGCGTCTCCATCTCCGATATCGACCAGACTTTCTCGATCGCGTGGGCGTCGCAGTACGTGAACAACTTCCTCGACGTGGATAACCGGATCAAGAAGGTGTACGTGCAGTCCGAGCCGCGCTTCCGTATGTCGCCGGAAGACATCGGCAAGTGGTACGTGCGTAACACCTCGGGCACGATGGTGCCGTTCTCGGCCTTTGCGACCACCGACTGGATCTACGGTTCGCCGAAGCTCGAGCGCTACAACGGTATCTCGGCGGTGGAAATCCAGGGTGCGGCCGCGCCTGGCAAGTCGACCGGTCAGGCCATGACGGCCATCGAAGCCATCGCGGCGAAGTTGCCGGCGGGTATTGGCTACGAATGGACGGGGCTGTCGTATCAGGAACGTCAGTCGGGTTCGCAGGCGCCTATTCTGTACGGCATCTCGATTCTCGTCGTGTTCCTGTGTCTCGCGGCGCTGTACGAAAGCTGGTCGATTCCGTTCTCGGTCATCATGGTCGTGCCGCTCGGCGTGCTCGGCGCGCTGCTCGCGGCGACGCTGCGCGGTCTGGAAAACGACGTGTTCTTCCAGGTCGGCCTGTTGACTACGGTGGGTTTGTCCGCGAAGAACGCCATTCTGATCGTCGAGTTTGCGCGCGAGTTGCGCATGCAGGGCATGTCGACGGTGGAAGCCGCGATGGAAGCGGCGCGTCTGCGGCTGCGTCCGATTCTGATGACGTCGCTCGCGTTCATTCTCGGCGTGATGCCGCTTGCCATCAGTAACGGCGCGGGTTCGGCGAGCCAGCACGCAATCGGCACCGGCGTGATCGGCGGGATGCTGACCGCGACCTTCCTTGCGATCTTCATGATCCCGATGTTCTTCGTCGTGATCAGCAAGTTCAGCAAGAGCAAGGACATGCCGGCACCGGGTTCGTCCGGCGGCGATATCGAAGGTCCGCATGGCGGCGCGCCCGCGGGCTCTGGCAAGGAAGGACATTGAAATGCTAAAACTTTCGTTGATCGCAGCCGCCGTGGCTTTCGTGGCCACGGGCTGCACCTTCGAGCCGAAGTACGACCGGCCGGCCGCGCCCGTCACGCAGACGTTCCCGGAAGGCGGCGTGTACGCCACGCAGCCGACTGCCGAAGGCGCGGCAGACAAGAGCCGCAGCGCGAGCGGGCAGACCGCGCCGGATATCGGCTGGCGCGATTTCTTCGCCGATGCGCGTCTGCAGCGTATTGTCGAACTCGCGCTCAAGAACAATCGCGATCTGCGCGTGTCGATGCTCAACGTCGATGCGGCGCGCGCGCAGTATCAGATCACGCGCGCGGGCCTCTTCCCGACGCTCGATGCGGTTGGCTCGCAAAGCAAGCAGCGCACGCCGCGCAACCTGTCGTTCTTCGATCAGACCATCTCGAACACGTATTCGGTGGGCGTGAATGCGTCGTGGGAAATCGACTTCTTCGGGCGGATTCGCAGCCTGAAGGATCAGGCGCTCGCGCAGTATTTCTCGCTCGCGGAAACGCGCAAGGCGGCGGAAATCTCGCTGGTGTCTTCGGTGGCGGACCAGTATCTGACCATGCTTGCCTACGACGATCTGCTTACCGTCACGCAGAACACGCTGAAGACGGCGCAGGAGTCGTATCGCATCACCAAGCTGCAGTTCGACAACGGTACGGGTTCGGAACTCGATCTGCGTCAGTCCGAGGGCGTGGTGCAACAGGCGCAGGCGAATCTGCAGTCGCAGGCGCGTCTGCGTGCGCAAGCGGAAAACGGTCTCGTGCTTCTCGTGGGCGAACCGTTGCCGGACGATCTGCCGGGCGGCATGCCGCTGGATGCGCAGGACTTGCTCGCCGACATTCCGGCAGGTCTGCCTTCCGACCTTCTCACGCGCCGTCCCGATATCGCGGCGGCCGAGCAGAGCTTGCTTGCGGCCAATGCGAACATCGGCGCGGCGCGGGCCGCGTTCTTTCCGCGCATTTCGTTGACGGGCAGTTTCGGTACGCTCTCGCCCACGCTTGGCGGATTGTTCAAGCCGGGTTCGGCGGCGTGGTCGTTCGCACCGCAGATCAGCGTGCCGATCTTCGAGGGCGGCACGAACGTCGCCAATCTGGATCTGGCGAACGTGCAGAAGCGCATCGAGATTGCCAACTACGAGAAGGCCATTCAGACGGCGTTCCGCGAAGTGGCCGACGGTCTCGCCGCGCGCGGCACGTACGACGAGCAGATTCGCTCCCTGCAACGCTTCGTGAGTTCGCAGAGCCGGCGGCTGGAGTTGTCGGACCTGCGCTATCGCAATGGCGTGGACAGCTATCTCGCTGTTCTGACCGCGCAGACCTCGTTGTATGACGCGCAGCAGACGCTCATCAGCGCGCGTTTGAACCGCCTGACCAACCTCGTCGATCTGTATCAGTATCTCGGCGGCGGATGGATCGAGCATTCCGGCGATGCCCCGCGTCCGGCCGACACTCCCACGGATTTCGGCTCGGCTACTCCGCCGAAGGCGGCATCCGACGCGGCGAGTTGAGGTTCGCAAGTTGCGCTCGGTAGTCACTTTCGCAAGCTGTCCGTGATGGTTGATAGTGGGATGATGCAGTGAAGAGCCCGACCTCGTGTCGGGCTTTTTTTCGTCCATGGTCCACGTCGCGGCGTGACACTGAATGTACCGGGAAAACGCGTCGCGCGATGACAGGTCGTGCCAAATTTCAGCAAATTATTACCTTTGTTTAGCGTTACTGATCGACGCGCTAACTATAATCGGCATCCTCCAACGTGCCTGCGTGCTGAAGGCATGTCAGCTTTCCTGTGCAACTGCGTGCGTATCGGCATTAATCGACACGCAAATCAGTTGCGATTGCATGTGAATCGGCTGAGATTGGACTGCAAATGGGCTGCAATCGACGAAGCGCTTCCTGGCCACAGGCTTCATTCAATGGGGAAGATTAGGTATCCCGAAAAGACGATTGGCAACGACGTTCTTTCCGTCCGTTCTCGACCGAGGACGCGCGTATCTATTCATCTATTTATCCCGGTAACCACAGAGGTCGTCGCTCCATGCGTTTCGAACGGATTCCATACCGCCTCATCTGCGCTTTGTCGGTCGTCACGCTAGCGGCCGCATGCGGTGAAAAACATCCGGACATGCCGGCGCATGCGCCCGAAGTCGGCGTCGTCATGCTTGCGCCGGTCGCGGTGCCCGTCACGAGCGAACTGCCGGGCCGCACCAGCGCTTTCATCGATGCACAAGTGCGTGCGCGCGTCGATGGCATCGTGCTGCGCCGTGAATTCACCGAAGGCAGTCTCGTCAAGGCCGGTCAGCGGCTCTACAAGATCGACCCGGCGCCGTACATCGCCAAGCTGGACAGCGCGAAAGCGTCGCTTGCGAAGGCCGAGGCGAATCTCGCATCGACCAATGCGCAAGCCGAGCGCTACAAGGTACTGGTCGCCGCGAACGCGGTAAGCAAGCAGGACTATGACAACGCTGTTGCGTCGGCCGGTCAGGCCGCCGCCGACGTGGCACAGGCTCGCGCCTCCGTGCAGACCGCGCGAATCGACCTCGGCTATACCGATGTCACCTCGCCCGTGACCGGCCAGATCGGCATCTCGCAGGTCACGCCGGGCGCCTACGTGCAAGCGGCGCAAGCCACGCTCATGGCAACCGTGCAGCAGCTCGACCAGGTGTATGTCGATCTCACGCAATCCAGCCTCGACGGGCTCAAGCTGCGCCGCCAGATTCAGGAAGGGCGTCTTACCGCGTCGGGTCCGAACGCCGCGAAGGTTTCGCTGATTCTCGAAGACGGCCGCGTCTATCCCGAACAAGGCCGCCTGCAGTTTTCCGATGTAACCGTGGACCCGTCCACCGGCTCGGTAACCGTGCGCGCCGTGTTCGAGAACAAGGATCGCGTGTTGTTGCCCGGCATGTTCGTGCGAGCGCGTATCGAAGAGGGCGTGAATCCGCAGGCGCTGGTCGTGCCTGTCACGGGCGTCACGCATGACCAGAAGGGCACGCCAATCGCACTGATCGTCGATACCGACGGCAAGGTCGCGCTACGCGAGCTCGTGACCTCCGGCATGGTCGGGCAGAACTGGGTCGTCGACAGCGGCGTGAAGGCGGGCGACCGGGTGATCGTCGAGGGTATCGAGAAGGTGCGTCCCGGCATGCCGGTGAAAGCGGTGACGGTTCAGTCGCCCGGGCCTTCCACGCAGCCTTCTTCCGACAATCAGGCCGCCGCTCCCGCGAAGGCTGCTTCAGCCGTTGCTGGCGCGTAGGGACGGAGGATACGCCACATGGCCAAGTTTTTTATCGATCGCCCGATTTTCGCGTGGGTGCTTGCCATCATCCTGATGCTCGCGGGCCTCGCGTCGATCTCGACGCTGCCGGTCGCGCAATATCCGACGGTCGCGCCACCCAGCATCCAGATTACGGCGACGTATCCCGGTGCATCGGCGCAGACGGTCGAGAACACAGTCACGCAGGTGGTCGAGCAGCAGATGAACGGGCTCGACCATCTGCTCTACATTTCGTCCACCTCCGATGACTTCGGCACGGCCACCATCACGCTGACCTTCGCGGCGGGCACCAACCCCGACATCGCGCAGGTGCAGGTGCAAAACAAGCTGCAACTGGCGACACCGAACTTGCCGCAGATCGTGCAGCAACTCGGGTTGTCGGTTTCGAAGTCGAGCAACAGCTTCCTGCTCGTGCTCGCGTTCGTCTCTGAAGACGGCAGCATGAGCCGCAACGATCTCTCCAACTACGTCGCGTCGCATTTGCAGGACCCCATCAGCCGAGTCAACGGCGTGGGCACGGTGAGCCTGTTCGGCACGCAGTACGCCATGCGCGTCTGGCTAGATCCAAACAAACTCAGCAACTTCCAGCTCACACCGGTCGACGTGCAGAACGCGCTCAAGGCGCAGAACGTGCAAGTCTCGGGCGGCCAGCTAGGCGGCACGCCTGCGGTGCCCGGCCAATCAATGCAGGCCACGATCACCGAAGCTACTTTGCTGCGCACGCCCGACCAGTTCGGCAACGTGCTTCTGAAGGTGAATCAGGACGGCTCGCAGGTGCGGGTGAAGGACGTGGCGAAGGTGGGTCTCGGCGGCGAGAACTACAACTTCGAGACGCAGTACAACGGTTCTCCGGCGGCGGGCTTCGGTATCAATCTGGCGACTGGCGCGAACGCGCTGGCGACGGCGGACGCGGTGCGCGCGAAGGTGCAGGAGCTGTCGAAGTACTTCCCGCCCGGTCTCGTCGTAAAGTATCCGTATGACACGACGCCGTTCGTGCGCCAGTCGATCTCCGACGTGGTGAAGACGCTCATCGAGGCCATCGTGCTGGTGTTCCTCGTGATGTATCTGTTCTTGCAGAACATCCGCGCCACGCTCATTCCGACCATCGCGGTGCCTGTGGTGCTGCTCGGCACTTTCGGCGTGATGGCGGCGGTGGGTTTTTCCATCAACACGCTGTCGATGTTCGGCATCGTGCTCGCCATCGGCTTGCTGGTGGACGACGCGATCGTGGTCGTCGAGAACGTCGAGCGCGTGATGAGCGAGGAAGGGCTTTCGCCGAAGGAAGCCACGCGCAAGGCCATGGGCCAGATCACCGGCGCGCTGGTGGGCGTGGCGCTCGTGCTGTCGGCGATGTTCGTGCCGGTGGCGTTCTCGGGCGGCTCGGTCGGGGCGATCTATCGCCAGTTCTCGCTGACCATCGTCTCGGCAATGGTGCTCTCCGTGCTGACCGCGATGATCCTCACGCCGGCCTTGTGCGCGACCATCCTGAAGCCCTTGCCGCAAGGTCACGAGGAAAAGACCACGGGTTTCTTCGGCTGGTTCAATCGGACCTTCAACAAGGGCCGCGACAAGTATCAGGTCGGCGTTGCGCGTGTGATTCGGCGCTCGGGGCGCTTCCTCGTGTTATACCTCGCGGTCATCGCGGTGGTTGGCCTCTTGTTCACCAAGCTGCCGAAAGCGTTCCTGCCCGACGAAGATCAGGGCACGATGTTCGTGCTCGTGTCCACGCCCGCCGGTTCCACGCAGGAAATGACCCAGCGCGCGCTGAACGACGTGGCCAACTATCTTTTGAAGAAAGAAAGCGGGATCGTCGAGTCCGTCTTCACGGTCAACGGCTACAGCTTCGCGGGCCGTGGCCAGAACTCCGGCCTCGTGTTCGTGCGCATGAAGGACTTCGCCAAGCGCCAGAGCGCGGACGAAAAAGTGCAGGCGCTCGTCGGCCGAACTTTCGGACAGTTCGCGGGCTATCGCAATGCGCTCGTATTTCCGGTGAATCCGCCGTCGATTCCCGAACTCGGCACCGCGTCGGGCTTCGACTTCGAGCTGGAGGATCGCGGCGGCGTGGGCCACGAAAAGCTGATGGAAGCGCGCGGCATGCTGCTCGGTCTGGCCGCGAAAGATCCGTCGCTTGCGCAGGTGCGCCCGAACGGCTTGAACGATACGCCGCAGTTCAAGGTCGACATCGATCGGGAGAAGGCGCTTGCGCAGGGCGTGTCGGCGTCCGATATCGACCAGACGTTTTCGATCGCCTGGGCGTCTTCGTTCGTCAACAACTTCCTTGATGTCGACAGCCGGATCAAGAAGGTGTATCTGCAGGGCGACGCGCCGTTCCGCATGTCACCCGACAACATCAATAGCTGGTACGTGCGCAACAACGCCGGTTCGATGGTGCCGTTTTCGTCGTTCGCGACCGGCCGATGGAGTTTCGGCTCGCCAAAGCTCGAACGCTACAACGGCAATTCGTCAGTCGAAATCCAGGGCATGGCCGCGCCGGGTCGCTCCACGGGCCAAGCCATGCAGGCCATCGAAGCCATCGCCGCGAAGTTGCCGGCAGGCATTGGCTACGAATGGACGGGTTTGTCGTTCCAGCAAATTCAATCCGGTTCGCAGGCGCCGGTTCTGTACGGCATTTCGATCCTCGTGGTGTTCCTGTGTCTCGCGGCGCTCTATGAAAGCTGGTCGATCCCATTCTCCGTGATCATGGTCGTGCCGCTCGGCGTGGTCGGCGCGTTGCTTGCCGTCACCTTGCGTGGACTCGAAAACGACGTGTACTTCCAGGTCGGTCTTTTGACCACGGTGGGACTGTCGGCGAAGAACGCCATTCTGATCGTCGAGTTCGCGCGCGACTTGCAGATTTCCGAAAAGATCGGACCGATCGAGGCCGCGCTCGAAGCCGCGCGTCTGCGTCTGCGCCCCATCCTGATGACCTCGCTCGCCTTCATTCTCGGTACCTTGCCGCTCGCAATCAGCAATGGCGCGGGCTCGGCGAGTCAGCACGCCATTGGCACCGGTGTGATCGGCGGCATGGTGACCGCGACGTTCCTCGCCATCTTCATGGTCCCGATGTTCTTCGTCGTCGTGCGCGCGCGCTTCGGCGGCGACAAGGAAGACGCGGACGCGGCGATCGCGCACTACGAACGGCAACGTGCCAATGCCTCGCACGGCGAGGGAAAGGGCAACAGCAACAGCAACGGCACGGGCAAGCAGGGACATTGAGATGCGTAGAGTTTCTTTGATTGCAGCAGCCGTGTCCGTGATCGCGACCGGCTGTACGATGGCGCCGAAATACGAGCGCCCCTTGCCGCCAGTCGCAGCGAGCTTTCCGACAGGCGGTGTGTACGAGACGCAACCGCCGGGCGCGCACAATGCAAACGGCGTGGCCGCGGCCGACACTGGCTGGCGCAATTTCTTCGTCGATGCGCGTTTGCAGCAGCTTATCGATATCGCATTGAAGAACAATCGCGATCTGCGCGTCGCCGTGCTCAACGTGCAGGCGGCGCAAGCGCAGTACCGTGTCGTGCGTTCGGAACTGTTTCCGACTATCGGCGCGCAAGCGGGCCAGTCGAAGCAGCGCACGCCGAAAGATCTGTCGTTTCTCGATCAGACGATCTCGAATCAGTATTCGGTCGGGTTGAACGGCGCGTGGGAGATCGATCTGTTCGGCCGCGTGCAAAGTCTCAGGAATCAGGCGCTCGCGAAGTATCTTGCGACGGCGTACGCACGCAAGGCAGCGGAGTTATTGCTCGTGTCCCAGGTGGCGACGCAGTATCTGCAAGTGCTGCAGGCTGACGACCTGCTTCGAGTCACGCAACAGACGCTCAAGACCGCGCGCGATTCATACGGTATCAACAAGCTCAAGTTCGATAACGGTACGGCATCGGAACTGGAACTGAGTCAGTCGCAGACCGTGGTCGAAAGCGCGGCGGCCAATTTCCAGGCGCAGGAGCGCGCACGCGCGCAAGCCGTCAATGCGCTCGTGCTGTTGCTCGGCGAGCCGATGCCCGCCGAGATGACGGGCGGCATGCCGCTCGACGATCAGCACCTGTTGACCGATATTCCGGCGGGTGTGCCGTCGGATCTGCTGACGCGCCGTCCGGACATCATGGAGGCCGAGCAGAATTTATTGGCGGCGAACGCGAACATCGGCGCGGCGCGCGCGGCGTTCTTCCCGAGCATTTCGCTCACCGGCAGTTTCGGCACGCTGAGTCCGTCGCTCGGCGGGTTGTTCAAGCCGGGTTCGGCAGCATGGAGTTTCGCGCCGACCATCACGCTGCCGATCTTCGAAGGCGGTCAGAACATGGCCAATCTCGATCTGGCGAACGTGCAGAAGAAGATCGAGATTGCGCAGTACGAGAGGGCCATTCAGTCGGCCTTCCGCGAAGTCGCCGATGGGCTCGCGGCCCGCAGCACTTACGATCAGCAAATCGCGGCGCTCACGCGCGATGTGAGCGCGCAGCAGCGGCGTCTCGATCTTTCGACATTGCGCTACAAGCAGGGCGTCGATAGCTATCTCGGCGTGCTCGAAGCGCAGCAGGATCTGTATTCGACACAGCAGATGCTGATCACGGCGCGCACTGAGCGTTTGTCTAATCTGGTGAGCTTGTATCAGGCGCTCGGCGGCGGATGGATCGAGCATACGGGAGACATGCCGCGCGAGGCAGATGCGCCGGTTGCGGCATCGGCGGGTTGAGATCGTGCGAAACAGCGCCTGCTGTTCTTGCGCGACGTAAAAAAACGCCGCGGCTTACACCGCGGCGCTCAACGCAAGCACTACAGGAATCTGCTCTTACTGCGCTTCACGCGCATGAGCCGCGCCGTCGAACTCGTGTGCGGCCTCGCGAATCTCGCGGCGCGCATCGCGCTCCTTGCGCACGCCGTTGAACACGATATTCAGAATCACCGCCGACACCGAAGCCAGCAAGATGCCGCTGTGAAGAATCGGCTCCAGCGCATGCGGCAGTTGCGTGAAGAACTTCGGTGCGACCACCGGCACCATGCCCATACCCACGCTCACCGCGACGATGAACAGGTTGTGATGGTTCGTCGAGAAGTCCACGCGCGACAGCGTCTTGATGCCGTTCGCCGCGACCATGCCGAACATCACGATGCCCGCGCCGCCAAGCACGAACGGCGGCACCGATGCGACCACTTGCGCCATCTTCGGAAAGAGGCCGAGCACGACCAGAATCACGCCGCCGGTCGCGCAGACGAAGCGGCTCTTCACGCCCGTCACGCCGATCAGCCCGACGTTTTGCGAGAACGACGTATGCGGGAACGAGTTGAATACGCCGCCGATCAGCGTGCCGAGGCCATCGACACGCAGGCCGCGCACGAGCGCTTTCTGATCCACCGGACGATCGACGAGATCGCCGACCGCGAGAAACATGCCGGTCGATTCAATGAAGGTCACGAACATGACGATGACCATGGTCGCCACCGACAGCGCGTCGAAGTGCGGCAAGCCGAAGTGGAACGGCAGCACGACGCCGACCCACGGGGCGTGCGCGACGCCGTCCATGTTGACGCGGCCGAGCATGGCGGCGATCACGAAGCCCGCGACAATGCCGAGCAGCACCGAAATATTGGAGATGAAGCCGCGCGCGAACTTGTTTATGAGCAGAATCAGCGAAAGCACGACGAGCGACAGCAGCAGATAAACGGGATTGCCGTAGTCGGGATTGCCCACACCGCCCGCCGCCCAGTTGATGCCCACGCCCATCAGCGACAAGCCGATCACCGCGATCACCGTGCCGACCACGACTGGCGGGAAGAAACGCAGGAGTTTGCCGATCATCGGCGCGAGCACGATGCCGATCACGCCGGCCGCGATGGTCGAGCCGAACACATCGAGAATGCCGAGCGAAGGATTGGTGCCGATGGCGACCATCGGGCCGACGGCGGCGAAAGTACAACCCATGATGACCGGCAAGCGGATGCCAAAGATCCAGAGACCGAGCGTCTGGATCAGCGTGGCGACGCCGCATGAAAACAGATCGGCGCTGATGAGGAACGCGATCTGATCCTTGGACAGATTCATCGCGGCGCCGAGAATCAGCGGCACCGCAACCGCGCCCGCGTACATCACGAGAACGTGCTGGATGCCAAGTGTCAGTAACTGTCCTGTCGGCAAACGCTCGTCCACCGGATGCACCTTGTTCGAAGCCATGTCTCTCTCCTTGTATGCCTTGGCATTTGTGTGGCCTCCACGGTAAGTGCATCAAAATGCGCGAACAAGACCACGGGACGCTATACGCCGCGTTCGCACGCCGATATATATTTAGCGCGCCCGGATCGTTTGCGTTTCGCGGAAGTCCTTGCTACAAGGGGTTTGGCGGTTATCGAAGCAGAACCGTCGTGTGACGAAAGGCCGCCATCTTCGTGTGCTCGTTATGATGTTCATGGCGGCGCGCGTATAGTCCGTTTTTCATGCTCGTCGCGTATTGGCGGGGTTAACCCGCGATTTACGCGTTTTCCCTTACTCCTTCCGAAGCACGAAATCCCATGCGTTTCTTAGGCATCGATCTCGGTACGGGTTCGCTGAAACTGGCCATCATCGATGAACGCGGCCACGAGGTCGCCATGACGAGCCGTGCTTATTCGGTCACGAGCGCACATCCCGGCTGGGCTGAAACTTCCGTCGATACCTGGTACGCCGCGCTCGCCGATGCCGCCGCGCATCTTCCTGTCGACGAACGTCAGGCGGTGCGCGCGATCGGCTTCTCCGGTCAGATGCATGGCGTCGTTCCCGCCGATGCCAACGGCCGCGCGTTGCGCCCCGCGATGCTCTGGCCGGACACGCGCGCGAGCCATCTGCTCGATGCGTGGCCCGAGCCGCAGCAAAACCCCGTCGCGCCGGGCATGGCCGGTCCGCTGTTGCGCTGGCTCGTCGCGCATGAAAGCACGCTTGTCCCGCAGATGCGCTGGGCGTTGCAGCCGAAGGACTGGCTGCGCGCGCGTCTGGGCGGCGCGTTCGTGACGGATGCATCGGATGCATGCGCCACGGCGCTCGCCGCGCCATCGGGCGAATGGGACGATGCGCTCATCGACAAGCTGGGTTTGCAGCGCGCGTGGTTCGCACCGCTCGCGGCATCGCATGCAACGGCGGGCACGTTGTCGGCGGCAGCGGCGGCGGAACTGGGCCTGCGCGCGGGCATTCCGCTCGCCGTCGGCGCAGGCGATACGCCATGCGCCGCGCTCGGCAGCGGCCTCACCGCCGACGGCGACGCGCTTCTCACCACGGGCACCGGCGGCCAGATCATCGTGATGTGCGACGCCGCGCCCGCACCCGTGCACGGACTGCATACGTATCGCGCGGCGAGCGGCGCGTGGTATCGCATGGCGGCCATGCAAAACGTGGGCGTCGCGCTCGAAGCGGTGCGCGGCTGGCTTGGTTATGCATCGTGGCCGGCCGCTTACGACGACGCTTTCGCCGCCGACCCGAGCGCCTCCGTCACCTTCCTGCCGTACTTGAGCGGCGAGCGCTCGCCGTGGATGAACCCGGCAGCGCGCGGCGGCTGGCTCGGCCTCGGTCTCAACGATTCGCGCGGCACGTTGATGCGCGCCGCCTTCGAAGGCGTGACGTTCGCATTGCGTGCGGGACTCGATGCCATCAGACAGCACGGCACGCCGCTGACTTCGTTGCGGCTTGCGGGCGGCGGTTCCATCGATGCACGCTGGCGTCAATTGCTCGCGGATTCCCTGCAAGCCGAACTCCATGCCGTCGATTGCCCGAACGCGGCAACGCGCGGTGCGGCGATGCTCGGCGGCATCGCGGCGGGGCACTTTCGTATCGACGAGATTCACGCGCTCACGCCATCCGCGACACGGGTCGCGATTCCGCAAACGAACCCCGCACTCGATACGCGGTATGCGCGCTTCATCGATCTGTACCAGCGCGCGCATGACTGGTTTTGAGCGTGGGCGCTCGCGGCATCGGCTACGCAAAGTGCCATGTCTAGAGCGAGCCCACGCCGACCCCGCGCCGCGTTTTTCTTTTACCGCTTAAACTTTGCGCTCGACCGAAGTTCGCGCCGTCCGGTTCATGAAGAACCGCTTCATATGAGCTGCCCCTGACCACATCGAAATCAGCCATGTCCGCATCCGCACCGTCGCAACCCGCTTTCCGCTCGCGCGAATTCCTGCTCGATCACGCGCTGCACACGATGATCTTCTATCATCCGCACTGTCTCGATCCGAACGGCGGGTTCTATCACTACTACAAGAACAACGGCACGATCTACGACCGCAAGTCGCGGCATCTCGTGTCGAGCACGCGCTTCGTCTTCAACTACGCGATGGCGCACAAGCACTTCGGCCTCGACGAATATCGCGGCGGCGTGAAGCACGGCATCGACTATCTGCGCGAGTTTCACTACAACCCGCAAACGGGCGGCTACGCGTGGACGCTCTCCGGCCGCGACGTCACCGATGCGACGAATCATTGTTATGGCCTTGCGTTCGTCGTGCTTGCGTATGCGAAGGCGATCGAAGCGGGTTTCGACGAAGCACGCGCCTATCTCGACGAAACCTGGCAACTGATGGAGACGCACTTTTGGGACGCCGCCCACGGCTTGTACAAGGACGAAGCGAGCGCCGACTGGAAGGTGTCGGACTATCGCGGCCAGAACGCCAACATGCACACGTGCGAAGCGTTTCTCGCCGCCTTCGAGGCGACCGGCGAAGCGCGCTATCTCGACCGCGCGGCGCTCCTCGCCGACAACATGGTGAACCGTCAGGCAGCGCTTGCGGGCGGGCTCGTGTGGGAGCACTACAAGCCGGACTGGTCTGTCGACTGGGATTACAACAAGGGCGATCGCAGCAACATCTTCAGGCCTTGGGGTTTTCAGCCGGGACATCAGACCGAATGGGCGAAGCTGCTGATGATTCTCGACCGGCATCGTCCGGAAGCGTGGCATGTCGCGCGTGCGCGTGAGCTTTTCGATCGCGCGATGGAACTGTCATGGGACGACGAGCACGGCGGCATGGTCTACGGCTTCGACCCCGACGGCAAGTTCTATGACGAGGACAAGTACTTCTGGGTGCAGGCGGAATCGTTCGCGGCCGCGGCCTTGCTCGCGGATCGCGCCGAACGCGATGGCGTCAGCGCCGCCGCGACGCGCTACTGGAACGATTACGACCGTTTGTGGACCTATAGCTGGGCGCATTTCGTCGATCACAAGTACGGCGCGTGGTATCGCATCCTCACGCGCGATAACCGCCAGTACAACGACGAGAAAAGCCCCGCCGGCAAGACCGACTATCACACGATGGGCGCATGCTACGAAGCGCTGAACGTGATCCGCTAATTCCTATCAAACGACATCAGGAGCCTTGAACGATGAAGACCAAAGCAGCAATCGCATGGGAAGCAGGCAAGCCGCTCACCATCGAGGAAGTCGATCTCGAAGGCCCGCGCGCGGGCGAAGTGCTGATCGAAGTGAAAGCGACGGGCATTTGCCACACCGACTACTACACGCTCTCGGGCGCCGACCCCGAAGGCCTGTTCCCGGCGATTCTCGGCCACGAAGGCGCAGGCGTGATCGTGGATGTCGGGCCGGGCGTCGGCACGCTGAAGAAGGGCGACCACGTCATTCCGCTCTATACGCCGGAATGCCGTCAGTGCAAATTCTGCCTCTCGCGCAAGACCAATCTTTGTCAGGCAATTCGCGCGACGCAGGGCAAGGGCTTGATGCCCGATGCGACCTCGCGCTTTTCCATCGACGGCAAGCCGCTCTTTCACTACATGGGCACGTCGACGTTTTCGAACTACATCGTGGTGCCGGAGATCGCCGTCGCAAAGGTGCGTGAGGACGCGCCTTTTGACAAGATTTGCTACATCGGCTGCGGCGTGACGACGGGCGTGGGCGCGGTCGTGTATTCGGCGAAGGTCGAAGCGGGCGCGAACGTCGTCGTGTTCGGGCTGGGCGGCATCGGCCTGAACGTGATCCAGGGCGCGAAGATGGTGGGCGCGGACAAGATTATCGGTGTCGATATCAATCCGGGGCGCGTGGAGCTTGCGAAGAAGTTCGGCATGACCCACTTCATCAACCCGAACGAAGTGGAGAACGTGGTCGACCATATCGTGCAACTCACCGATGGCGGCGCGGACTATTCCTTCGAATGCGTGGGCAATGTGAAGCTGATGCGTCAGGCGCTCGAATGCACGCACAAGGGCTGGGGACAGTCGTTCATCATCGGCGTGGCGGCGGCGGGGCAGGAGATCAGCACGCGGCCGTTCCAGCTCGTGACCGGGCGCGAATGGAAGGGCTCGGCATTCGGCGGCGCGCGTGGACGCACGGATGTGCCGAAGATCGTCGATTGGTACATGGAAGGCAAGATCAATATCGACGATCTGATTACGCACCATTTGCCGCTTGAACGTATTAACGAAGGCTTCGACCTGATGAAGAAGGGCGAATCCATTCGTTCCGTCGTGATCTATTGAGAGAGGATGCAGCCATGCTCGAACTCGTCGAAGAACACCGTTGTTTCGATGGCGTGCAGCGTATTTACCGGCATCAGTCGGACGTGATTGGCCTGCCGATGCGCTTTTCGGTTTTCCTGCCCGCGCAGGCTGCCCATTCGCGCGTGCCGGCGTTGTTTTATCTTGCCGGCCTGACTTGTACCGAAGAGACGTTTCCCATCAAGGGCGGTGCGCAACGTTACGCCGCCGAGCATGGCATTGCATTGATTTCGCCGGATACGAGCCCGCGAGGAGCGGGTATTCCGGGCGAATCCGATGCGTGGGATTTTGGCGTTGGCGCGGGTTTTTATGTCGATGCGACGGTGGCGCCATGGGCCGAGCGGTATCGGATGTATTCGTATGTGACGCAGGAGTTGCGTGAGCTGGTTTTGCGAGAGCTGCTGTTGCGCGAGGACCGGATTGGCATCTTCGGGCATTCGATGGGTGGGCATGGTGCGCTCGTGCTCGCGTTGCGTAATCCTGATCTTTATCGCTCGGTGTCGGCGTTTGCGCCAATTGCCGCGCCGTCTTTGTGTCCCTGGGGCGTTAAGGCTTTCTCCGGATATCTTGGTGATAATCGCGAAGCGTGGAAGCTATACGATGCCAGCGAACTCGTTATTGGCGATGCGGCTTCGCGTTTCGATGGCGGGATCTTGATCGATCAAGGACTTGCGGATCAGTTTCTCGACGGGCAGCTTTTTCCGGATGTTTTCGAGCGCAATGCTCGGGAGGCGGGGCATCGAGGGGTCGTCTTGCGTAAGCACGATGGGTACGATCATGGGTACTTTTTTATTTCCACGTTCGTGGGGGAGCATGTTGCGCATCATGCGCGGGTTTTGTGTAAGTGATTTTTTTGGGTTTCGGCTGGCTTTGGTTTTTGTATCTGGTTAGGGCGCTTTTTTTCTTCGGGGAAGTTGCTCTGGTTTCTTGCGGTTCTTTGCAGTAGCCGCCTGCCCGG
Organism: Caballeronia sp. LP006; assembly: GCF_031450995.1. Classification (NCBI taxonomy): domain Bacteria; kingdom Pseudomonadati; phylum Pseudomonadota; class Betaproteobacteria; order Burkholderiales; family Burkholderiaceae; genus Caballeronia; species Caballeronia sp. LP006. The sequence continues at coordinate 974,361 of NZ_JARTVW010000005.1, forward strand.
CGGAGGGGTTACTTTCTTTGCTGCTGCAAAGAAAGTAACCAAAGAAAGCAGCTTTGGAACCGGCTTCTGAAGCACAACTGGTTCCTCGCTATTTCCCACAAACCCTTTGAGCACTTCCCATTGTTCGCGCTTGTGGTTAACCAATTATTAGGTATGCGGCGTTTTTGACTGCGCTGTGTAGTGGTCTAATGAATCCGGACGCTGATTTAGGCGAGAATGGTCGCCATGACGAGGTGTCTGATGAGCAAGCAACGACGTACGTTTTCCCCGGAGTTCAAACAGCAAGCCGCCGGTCTGGTGTGGTGCGGACCAATATCGGTAAGCGTGGCCCAGGCATCGAATGTCGCATCGGACAAGTCCGAATGTTGACCTGAACCGTTCCAGCACACACGCATATAACTTCTTGAATCTGCGGAATATTCAGCGGTTCCGACAGAATCCCGCTCAGTTCATTGCCTAATGGCAGCGATTTATTGCGTCACAATGGCCCGTGGTCGAAAATATAATTTCGTCGTCCTTTCGAACACGAGGCAACGCAAGACATGGCTGCAACCGATTTTCTGACGGCGATCAAAGATCGCAACGCATGGCTTTCCCAGCACCTCTCATTGACTGTCGCAGGACTTAAGGTCCCGGTCCGTCCGCTGGAATACACCATCACGGAAGCGATGAACGAGTTGTTCGAACTCAATATCCTCATCTATTCCGACGATCAGACGCTCGATGGCGTCCACTTTCTCGGCAAGAACGTGTCCTTCGTCGTCGAGGAGCGCGCGGCGCTGAAGTACCTCGACACCGCATCGCGTCACGCGCGGACCTTGCACGGCGTAGTCCGTGAATTCACGCACCAGAGTTCAAGCAACGATGGTGCGCAATTCCGTCTGAAGATCGCGCCACGTGTGTCCTTACTCGATCTGACGAAGACGTCAAACGTCTTTTTACAGAAGACGCTCAAGGACATTTTCTACGAGCTATTGGTCGATCGTGAACATCTCTTTCCGCATGATATCGAGTTGAATTTTGAGGGCGTCGATCAGCGCTACGATCAACTGCTGATGCACGAGGAAAGTGTTCTTGAATTTTTCCGACGTCAGTGCTTACGGCATGGGCTGTATTGGTACTTCAGGCACGCTCCGCTCGACAGTAAAACCCATCGCGATACGCTCGTGGTGGATAACCGTGCGAACGGTTACATGCGTTCGATCGACGTGCCCTACATCCGTCCCAATGGTCTGGACGGCGAGTTTCACGAAGCGCTGCTGAGCATCAAGCGCAGGCAGACGCTGCTGCCTGAAAGCGTCGAGTTGCGCGATCACAACTATCGGACGCCCAATGCGCCGGTGTCCGCGATCGCGTATGTGGATCGAGGCGACAAAACGCTCCATGGCCAAATCGATCGGAGCAGCGAGCATTTCCATACTCCGGAAGAGGCGCAGGCGCTCACCAAAGTTCGTGCGCAGGACATTGCTTCGAAGCAGGTCATCCACACTGGCACGACGAACATCGCCGGGCTGTATCCGGGCTGGGTGCTGACGACCACCAACCACAAGTTGCCGAAAGCGCCTTATGGTCTGGTGATCGTCAAGCTCAAGACGACGGGTTCGCTCTCCAAGCCGGTTCTGAACGAATTCGAAGCCACGCCTGCGGACAAGATATGGCGGCCCGAGTACGTCCCCGAGCGCGACTGGAAATGGATGAACGGCTCGATCATCGCGACGATCGAATCGAGCGCCGAGGGTAGCCCGTACCCGGATTTAGACCAGCATGGTCGATATCTTGTCCGGTTCCACTTCCATCATGGCGCGGGCAAGTCGGGATCGAACAGCATGCGGCTACGGCTGATGACGCCGTCGGCCTCGCGCGAAGGCGGGTTTCATGCGCCCTTGCTACCCGGAACGGAAGTCAGAATTTTTTTCACAAATTCTGATATCGACAGGCCCTATATAGGATTCGCCGCCTTCGACTATTCACACACGAATCACGTTCACGGGCTTGAGGGCTGGAACTCGCGTTCGGTGTGGCGCTCGGCGCTGCTCGCCAACAAGGTGCGCTTCGAGGACTTCAAAGGCCGCGAAGGCGTGAAGCTGGCGACGATCTATCAGAAGTCGTCGGTGAGCATGGGCTATCTGGTGGACAACCAGAAGCAGCTTCGCGGTGAAGGCGTCGAAATTCACACGCAGGGCCACGCGACCATTCACGGATCGAAGGGGCTGTTCTTTTCTGCCGACGCGTTGTCGAGTCCGAATGCGCCGCATCTGGAGATGAACGCCGCGCTGAAGGAACTGCAATCGGCGTTGACGCGCGTGACGTCGCTGGTTCGGGCGACGACGCAGGCGAAGGCCGAGCCTGCTGATCGTGATACGCAGGCAAGCTTGATGGACACGCTCGATCAACTCAAAAGCGCTGGCCTGCTCGCGAGCGCGCCGGGCGGCATGGCCTTCGTGACGCCGCGCTCGGTGCAGCAGGCGGCGGGCGACAACGTGATCGTCAATGCGGGCAAGCACGTCGATATCAGTGCGGTGAGGCGCTTCACGGTCGCTGCGGGCGAATTGATTTCGCTGTGCGCGCAGAAGCTGGGCATGAAGCTGTTCGCAAAAGGCCCGGTGGATATTCAGGCTCACGACAGCACGCTGAACCTTTATGCCGACCAGCAATTGCACGTCTCCAGCGCCAACGCGAATGTGCTCGTCAACGGCAAAACCCGCGCCGTCCTCGCCTGCGGCGGCGCGGCGATCAAGATCGAGAACGGCAGCATCGAATTGGTCTGTCCGGGGGATTTCAAGATCAAGGCGGCGTCGTTCACGTTTGAGGGGCCGCAGAGCCTGAATCCGCCGCTGCCGAATTTACCCAAGAGCGATTTCAAGCTCGCAGAAACTTATATTCAATCTCGCTAAAACATGATTATCAGCCCCCCGTTCCTTCCGGCTGAAGGCCTCACCGTGCCCGCCGAGAAGTGGAAAACCGATCCGATGATGGATGTGGTGGATAAGTTCGAGCTGACCTATAGCGGTGTCTTTCCGATTGCCTCGGATCGTCGCTGGCATTGCGGCATGCATCTGGTGCCTGATTGCGGACTTGGCCAGAAAGAGCCGGTGCGCGCGATTGCTGATGGCGAGGTCGTGGCGTATCGCGTGGCGCAGAATGCAGTATCGGATGGGCAGAAGAAGTCCGATGGCACCAATGCGCTGAACAGCAATACGAGTTTCGTGCTGCTCAAACATACGACCGACACGGGCGAAGGTCGCACGATCACGTTTTATTCGCTGTACATGCACCTGCTCGACCTCGTGAGCATGCAGGGGCTTGTGCCGCAGCTGCAGCCAAGCCAGGCTCCGCAAAACAGTTCGCCTAACGCGCTACCTGCGTGGCTGCTCGCCGAGACCGAAGGCGTTCAACCCGGCGGGAGCAAAAAGGTGTATCGCAAGGATCAGCTCGGCTATGTCGGGAAGTATCACAACGAGACGCATCTGCACTTCGAGATCTTCATGACCGAGGCGGATTTCACGGCGTGGTTTGAGCAGAATGGTCATAAGGTGGCACTGGGAGAGTCGCACCCGGAGACGCCAGTGTCAAAGGACTATTGGGGGCATACGTACTTCGTCATCCCTGAGAAATCCGCATTCGTCAGCGTGCCTCCGGGAATGGCAAGCCTGAACACTGGAGGACACACCCCAAAGCCATTTTTTCCGGCGCTGAATGAGGGCGTCTTGGGCGATGGCAATACGCTGTATGTCCAGACGTATTTCAGTCGCGGCGAGCGGTTCATGCGCGCGTGGATCGATCGGGGCGATGGTACGCTGGTCGCGCTTACGCCGGATGAGCCGATCAAGGATAAGTTCGACGAATACGAGTATCAGTTATACGAACGTGCCACGAAGCTTTACGGAACGTGTCCGAGCGATGGCTACGAGATGCTGCGCTTCGGGCGGATTCTGAGTACGGATACGCCCTCGCTGTCGGCAGAGGCGCAGGCGACGTGGCTGGCTGTGCCGTTCGATCAGGGCAAGGTCGGATATATCGATGTGAATCAGCAGATGGTCAAGAAACTGTCGGATGCGAATTTCCCGTTCTTTATGGATTGGCAGAAGATCGAGGACGGCAATACGCCGTTTGACCAAGCTGGTCTGTGCGGATATGACGAACTATGCCGGATCACCGGCGTGACCGATCTACAGTCGGCTGATGCGGCTACGCTTCAGGAATTCAGTAAAGAGGAAAGCCTGAAATCGTACGTACAGGGACAGGCGGCGGTGCGTGCCAAGCTAAAGGGCTTTATTTGCCATGCGAAGAGCGAGTGGGACGCGAGTAACAATGAAGCTCGATACGGCGGCTTAAAAGAGCCGGAGGGGTTTTTTGGAAAGCGCAAGGATGTCGATCCTGACGGGTACACGCGTTTCATCGAGTTTGTGGAGCAGTCGCAATTCATGGGGCAAGTGCAGGTGCAGTCGGGTGAGGACAACAAGCTTTGGTTCTTCCATCCGCTTGCGTTTATTCGGCACTTTAGGAAGTGTGGGTGGTTGAGTGCGAATGAATTCAAACGGATTTATTCCGACAACCATTATCCGAGAAATGTCCGCCCCAGCGGAGAAGAGTTGCGGTCTACATATCTAACGCCGCTAAACCTCGCGACAAGGAAGTTTGTCCTTGCAACCCCCTCGCGATTAGCACATTTTTTGGGGCAAGGTGCTGTCGAGAGTGCATGGCTGATGTCAATGCAAGAAACAAGCATGCTAGGAACTGTCACCGCGGGCGCGCTTCACGGTGCCGCAATTAATCCAGCCTCGAAAATATCAGAATCCGATCTCGGGCATTGGTACGGACAAGTGCCGTCAGAAGAAGATCTCTGGTTTAAATCTGAGAAATTCAATAGCCACGGTGGCAGGGTAGCGGGTAGCTACGACTGGAAAAATGGAAACTGTGACAAGGATGATGCTCAAAAATTTCGCGGGCGTGGATTTAAGCAACTTACAGGCAGGAGCAATTACGCAAGTTACTGGCTGTTTCGGGGCTGGATTACGCGTTCTTCATTTACGGATTCATGGTGGAATGATGCAGCATTCAGGCGGCATGATCGAAACGGCATGACAAAAACTCCAGCGAATATTGAGGACCCACATAGAGTCGCCTTTATCGAAAATTGCATCGATAGCGGAGCATTCTATATACGTGTTGAGCGGCCAAAAGTGGTGCAAGAAATTGATCGCGAGACTTTGCGTGCTGCGAGTAACGATCAAGAAAGAAATAGTGAACGAGAGATTTCTAGAGCAGTCACCTATGCGATCAATGGTGGCTACATTGATGACGCGCGTAGATTAGAATATACGCATGCAGCAAAGGAGATTATTTGTGACTAGGAAGTATATTCTTTTATTGTTAATCGGATTCTTGTCGCTAAGTTCGGGTTCGATAATGGCGGAAGGCCAGTATGAGGTTCAAGGCGACGCCATTCGATTATTCAATCACGCTACGACTACTCAGTTGTGTAAATTGGACGCACCAGCTATTTATGCAACAGAAACTTACGACGAGGCTGCAATCATTGTCTCCGGTCGCGGATATGTAGAAAAAAAAGATCTTGAAGATTGCTCCGATAATAAAAAAATACATGTACATAATATTCCGGGACATGTTGGTGTTCTAACAGATGTCAATGTTGAGCAAAAGCTCTACGTTGCGCTGGATTTTGTGACAGTGCAGCCCTATACATGGCTGGCGACCATTGCTAAGCTTGGTACGTCAAAAAATTTAGTCTCTCTCCGTGGCGCTTATATTCCCAGGCAGTCGCTTTCCAATATGAAGAAGTTTTCATTTGGAGGCAGTGGTGATGCCGGTAGTTCTATCATTTCCTTAGATGGTAAATTTGTTGCACCGAACGGAGAAGTTGGTTGCGAGGAAAACTCTTACCCAGGTGTTTGGGACATATTAAAAAATGAGCGGGTTGTCACTGACAGTAGTGCATGTAGTTCATTATTTGGCAAATAACCTAAATGAGGTATACGTCGTCCTTCAACGAAAGGTGAACAAAAAGCAAGAGGATTCGGCGATGCTTGAGTAATTTTCGTCAGCAGCACATATATCGATTGATGAATCTTGTTGATGGACTTAGTCAAAATAGAAGTGCTTGCCTCAACAGCGTAGAGATTATTCAGCGGATAACGTAGGTTTCGTCAATCGACTTGTCAACGGTGGCCCGAATGGTTACAACGAAAGACAGGCTTATACAGTGTTTATGCTGAACCAATTATGGGATGCGATGCCTGACTTCTTCCCTGAGTTGCTGACGCCCGCTCACCGCTCGGCAATAAAGCCGGATCTGACTCGCATAGAGAACTAAATTGAAAATATTAAAACTTTTTATGTTTGTTCTATGGTTTTTTTTGACCGGACCAACTGTCGCAGCGGACCAGTACAAGAATTTTCGTGTGGCTCCTTCTGTGACGACGTCCATTTATCGTGTCGATAGCTCAGTAAAAGTTAAGATTTCGGAGGTAGGTAAAAAAGAACGGTATCAAGTATTGACTTTTGATACCGAAAGCACGCTGCATCTGGCTGTAGCGGACTATGCTTTTAACGGGACGAAGGGCTTTTCCGTGTGGTACCTGGACGAAGGAATGGGTAAAGACACGATCTCAATGGTGTTTCTATTCTCATTGAAACAACATCGATTCGTCGAAATTCGGCCCGCTTGTGGGGACGACTTTGTTAACCTTCAAATTGACAACGTCAGACGTGAATTGGTTAGCACGTATTACGAAAGAAACGAAGCCGTGCTGTGTCGAACAAAGTCTAAAACGCTCAGCCCACAATGAAATCCCCGATCCGCTACGGCGACAGAATCGAACACAGCGGCGAAGTCACGAGCGACTCGCGTCCAAAAACAATTAAAGACACGTTATTTTTTGCGGCTCTGCTTGCTTGCTTGCTCAGCTTCTGTTTTCTCAGCGAGCCCAAACAGTAGCGGCGATGCTTTTTCGCAATGTATGGCTCGCACAAGTAACGATAGGCTAACCTGTGGTTCTGGATGCGGAATGATTTTGCATCAGTGCTACGAGGAGGGGGTATCCGAATTGAATCGGAATTCCGAAAAAATTGTTTTGCAGATAAATAATGTCAGTTCCTCATGCGTAACGGTTGCGGAGGATTATCTGAGTATATTTTCGCAAGCATCCGAACGTATTAAAAAGGAAGCAGCGGATCAACCAGGTTGGTTGGAAGATAAGCTAGATTTACATTTCGCAAAACAACAGCTAGCCACACTTAAGCTGCTCTTGAAAGAGTGTAGATAAGAATCATGCGTTGTCCCCCTTCCTTACGGCCGAAGGCCTTACCATGCCTGCTGAGAAGTGGAAAACCGATCCGATATCAGATACTTCTCACGGGCGATCGTACTTCGGGTACAAATTCCTCACGGACAATTTTTTAGGGGCGCGCTGGTGGGAGTTGGTGCGTCGTACTTACGTCACCGCCTGTTGCCAGTCTCTCTCCGGTGAGCCAACGTAGTGTGACTGCAAACCCAATACGATGGAAAACATAGACGCAGGCATCACCTGGCTATCCGGAAACTCACGTAATCTATGTTTGGAGTCAAGCGAGTCACATTTATAAGCCATCGCAATGCTATTTAGTATTAGGTGGAAAGAGACAAAAATATTAGTTGCTCAAACGCGTATAGATGACTGCGTATCGACTAGGAACGGCAGGGTTGGAGCTGTTTAATTTACGTAAACGCAAAGACGGAGCCTCGGTCCTCCGGATCGAGCCGAGTGAAAAATAAGTTATGATATTAAAACTGATAAAGGTGCTTTCCCTTCTATCGCTTTTCATCCCGATGGTAGCCCATTGCGATGCACTTGCGGATGTTTATTGCTTCTCATCAGACACTAAGGGCATTGAAGACTTCGAATTTCGCATGCTCTTCGATCAGTCAACTAAATTTTCAAGTGGGTTTGTCCGATATCAGAATTCGAAATCTGTAATTCCGCTGGTGCTGAAATCTGCTGACGAACAGACGTTGAGTGCAGGTAGGCCGGACGAATTAACCTCGACGTGGCTTGAAGTTAATCGCGGAAAGATTACCGGTGAATACGAAATGGTAAGTCAAGGAGCCAACATTTATTCAATGGTATATACAAATTATGGTACACGGAAAAAGTCAAGCTTTACTCTTGATCCAAACGTCACCCCTAGCCTTGAGAAGGGTTGTCAGTGGTAGCTTTCTGTAATGCGTGTCCTCAAGTTGGGCATGCAAATAAAAAGGTTTGCAAATGAAATCCCCCATCCGCTGCGGCGACAAACTCGAGCACGGCGGCGAAGTCACAAGCGGCTCGCCATTCAGCACGTTCATGGGCCGCGCACTCGCGCGCCGCGACGACAGCGCCCAATGCGACCTCCACGGTCAAACCACGATTGCCGAGGGCGACGAACGGTTCCCCGATCGCGACGGCAAGCCCTACGCGATGCAGGATCATCGCTGCGCGTGCAGCTGTCGCCTTATCTCATCCTTGCAGAACGTGAACTTCGCGTAAAACATGCCGGTTGATCTGTCCGACATCGGTGAGCCTTATCCGTATCCGGCACATGGCCCGCGCCTGCTGCCGTGGCTCGGTATTTGGCTTACGTGCTGCGCGGTGGGCGCGCCGCTTATCCTGCTGATATGGCCATCGAGTGAATCCGCGAGCGGCGCTGCGTTCTGGGTCGCTGTGATTGGCGGCCCGCATGCGGTGTTTCTCGGCCTGTTGTGCTTCGCGCGCATCGCATATGAAGCGACGTGGCACTACGCGCACAACTGCAACACAGCGCGCGCCGCGCGGCTCGCTGCGCGTCTGCGCATCGCGCAAAAGCCCTTGCAGGTATTGGGCGTGGGTTACTGCGTGCCATCCGTGACGTCCAAGTTGAGCGCAATCGTTACCATGACGACGCCGCTGTTCAAATCGCAAATGCCACGCAGCGGAGCGGGGCTCGTCGTTCACAACCGCTTCGACGATGAAGCGTGGTCTGAAGAGCCGCAGCCCGAGCCCGAGGACAATGAGGACCAGGCGAACGAAGAGCATGATCAAGCATGCGAAGCCGTACCTAAAATCGCCACCGTCGTACTGAAGCTCGTCGATGCACTCGCGCCGCTGATTCCGGCGCTGCAAGCGCTCGCGCAATATGGTCCGCAATACGCACCGCTCGCGCGCGTGCTGGCGCATCCCGACGAAATGGACCTGCGCACACAGCAAGCGCGCGATGCGTTGCGCATCGCAGGCGCGCCCGCACTCGAATGCGCGGCTGAGCCAGCGCCGCACAATCTGATGCTGGCCGACGCTTGGCTCGACTCGCGCGAGCGTCGCGCGTTGTTGATTCTGGCCTTCGCCTGGCATGACGCCGATCCGCCCGCCAACAGCAGCGAAGCGGCTGTTGCGGTGCTGCTGAGTCCGGGCTTCTATCAACTTCCCGAGCCGATACGTGTGCTTGCGACCTTACACCGCCCGGTCGAGGAACTGGCCGGCGTCGAGTCGCTGCGCGATCTCATTTGCAACACAACGATATGGGGCAAGGCCGAACCTCAGACCATCACACGTGCGTGGCTCACGCGTCTCGAGCGCAATCACGACAGCACGCTACTCGATACGCTCAAACAAGCCTCTTTCACCGGCATCGCCACCCGCGAATCGCATGGCCGTCTGGATCGCGTATTGGGCGATGCAGGCGCAGCAAACGCATGGCTTTCCATCGCAGCCGCGATCGAATCGCGTTTGGCAGGCCCACACCTGATTGTCGATCGCTTGCAGTCTGCCATTCTCTACGTCAACACGAATCCTTTGCATGACCACACCGAGTACGCCGGGCAACAACCTGAAAGCGCTTGAATCGAAAGCTTCCACATCACTATCGTCTGGTTTCCTTATCATTTGGGGCGTCGCGCTGGGCGCTTTCCTGATCGCTGCGCTGTTGGGCGCGCTCGCATGGTGGGGACGTGCCGACATCACCGGTCTCACGTCGCTGGAAATGCGCATTTCTGCGTTGCTCAGGATCGTTCTTGTGCTTGCGGTCGTGTTAGTTGTGCACGCGGGGGCGCTGTGGCTCGGTCTGTACAGGAAGTTCGCGCGATGGATCGGCGATATCGGTGAAAGTGGCGAAGCGACGCGTTCCGCGAAAGCGCAGAAGCGCGATCCTCGTCTGCAATTGCTGTGCGACGAACTGCGCGTCTCGATCGGATGGCGCTGGCAAAGCGCGATGCCGTGGCTCATGCTCACGGGCGAAGACGCGCTCGTCGATGAAGTCGCGCCCGGTCTCAAGCAATCGGCCGTACTGCGGGTGGGCGATACGATCCTCGTGCATGCCGCGCCCGATGGCATCGACCCTGAAACGTGGCGCACTCAGCTTCGCCGTTTGCGCCGCGCGCGCCCGGTAGATGCCGTCATTCCCGTGATGCAGGCCAGCGAAGCGCTGCCGGTGAATGAGGAGCGGCCCCGTGCGCTCTCGAATCTGGCGCGTGAGTTGGGCTGGGCAGCCCCGGTGACGTTGCTGCACACGGTGAGCGTACGCGGCGAGCGCCCTGACGAATTTCATGCGCTGGGCGCATTCATTCCGACGCCGTTGAACGCGGATACGCAAGCATCGACCAACTTGTTGACTCACGAACTGAGCGTGATCGAAAAGGCGGCAGCGGACGTTGGCGTGGCGCTATTGGGCAACGCGAAGCCGGTTTGGTATCTGGCCGAAATATCGCAGTATCTCGATGTGCGGCGCGAGCAAATCGTGAGCGCATGGCAAACGTTATGTGCATCGAAGTGGCGTCGTGCATCGCTCGCGGGCGTTATGTTTGCGCCGGTCTATGCGACGCCCGCCGTTCCGACGCCAATTCCTGCACACGAGGAAGATGTTGCGCAGGAAGTGGCCGAACGGATTGCGAACAAGACGACAGTGCCGCGTGAGCAACCGCGCGCGCTGCTGCCAATCTGGCGTGAAATCGGCGCACGCGTCGATCCGCGCAAAGGACGGCGTATCGGCTTTTATTGGCCGAACGCGCTGGCGGCTCTGGTGATGATCGGCGCCATCGCCTGGTGCGCGGCGATGACGATCTCGTTCATCGGCAACCGCTCCCTCGTTCAGGATGCGCGCAGTACGGTCGATGCGGCGCTCGCCGTTCAACCGAACACCTCTGCCGCTTTACGCAGGCAACTCGACCTTCAACAGCAAATCGAGAAGCTCGAATACCGCCAGCAGCACGGTGCACCGTGGTATCTGCGCGCGGGCCTGAATCGCAATGACGAATTGTTGGCCGCACTCTGGCAACCGTATTCGACGATCGCCGCACGAAACCTGCGCGATCCGATTGGACGTCACCTCGAAGCATCGCTCACGCAGTTATCGCAAGCCCGCGCCGACGCTTTGCCTAACGCCGACGAGCAACAACGCGATTACGACGCGCTTAAAGCCTATCTGATGCTCGCTGACCCGAAGCACGCCGATGCCGCGTTCCTGTCCAGGCAACTCCCAAGCGCATGGCCCGCGAACCCAGACATGCGCACCGGCGAGTGGCTCGATCTCTCGCAGCGCCTCGCCTCCTTCTATGCCAATCATCTCCGCGCGCATCCCGAATGGCGTCTCAGCGGATCAAGCGATCTCGTCGGCATGGCGCGTAACACGCTGGTCAACCAGATCGGTCTGCAAAACTCCGATGACACGCTCTATCAATCCGTGATCGCGCAGGTGAAAGGCAAGTACGCGGATATGACCTTGCCGACACTGCTCAACGGCGCGGACGCGCGCGGCCTGTTCGCATCGGCGCAGACGGTTCCCGGCGTCTATACGCGCGCCGCGTGGGACGGGATCGTGAGCGATGCCATCGACAAGGCCGCGAAGGAAGGCCGCGTCAGCGCCGATTGGGTGCTCGCCGATGCACGCGCCGCACGTGTGCCCGGTGCGGCGCTCGAAGCGCAGCAGGACATGGAGGAAGTGCGCCTGCGCCTGCGGGCGCGCTACTTCTCCGAATACGCCGCCGCGTGGCAGTCGATGCTAAACAGCATCCAGTGGCAGCCTGCCACGAACTTGAGTGCAGCGATCAGCCAGCTTACGCGCCTGACCGATGCGCAGACATCACCGTTAATCGCGCTGATGAAGTCGGTCGAATATCAGGCCGGAGCGGGCCGTCCGTCGCAGGCGCTGACCGACACGCTGGTGCGCAAGGCTCAGGACACGATCGGTACAAAGACGAACAATCCGAGCGAACCGATCGTCAATCCACTCGACAAACCCTTCGGCCCGCTGCTCGCGCTGATGGGCGATGACGTGATGACAGGCGCCAAAGCCAACAGCAGATCCGGCAGCAAAAACGCAGCCGACTTCAGCGGCGTCAGCCTCGCGCACTTTCTGACAGTCGCCACCACCATGCGCCTAAAGCTGCAACAGATCGCCACCGGCGCGGATGCGCAGGCGATGGCGCGTCAAATGGCGCAGGCCGTGTTTCAGGGCAAGCTCTCCGAACTCACGCAGGCGCGGGACGATGCCGCACTCACCGCCGCGAGCCTCGGCTCGCAATGGTCGGGCTTCGGTGACGCGCTGTTCGCTCGTCCGCTCGATGTGGCATGGTAAACGATTCTGCAACCCGCCGCGGCCAGTCTGAACGACCTGTGGCGCTCGGCAGTGGCCGCACCGTTCGCCAGTTCATTCGACGGCCATTACCCGTTCGCCGACACGGACGCCGACGCGTCCTTCGTCGAACTTGGCCGCTACATCAAGCCCGATACGGGGCTGATCTCGCGCTTCGTGACGACGCAACTCGCCGGTATCTTGCAGCAGCAAGGCAACGCATGGGTCCCGAACGACCTCGCCCCGCAAGCGCTGCAGTTCGATCCCGAGTTCCTGTCGGCGCTGCGCCAGTTATCGACGCTGGGCGCGCAACTCTACACGCAGGGCGATGCGAACTATCGGTTTCAGCTTATGCCGCATCCGACGCCTGAGGTAACGCGCAATGTGCTGACGATCGATGGCACGAAGATCGAGTACTTCAACCAGTTGGAGCAGTACACGTCGATCGTGTGGCCGAGCAACGGTCAGAATGGGCGCACGACGCTGACGTGGGAATCGGATACGGCGGGCACGCGCATCGCGTTCCAGGCGAATGGTGACTGGGCGCTGTTGCGTCTGCTTGGCACCGCCAAAGTAAAGCCGCTCGACAGCACAAGCTACGCGTTGACCTTCAATCAGGACAGCGGCTTTCCGCTGCACTACGACCTGAAGGCACAGGTTGGCGCGGGACCGCTCGATCTGCTCAAGCTGCGCGGTTTCAAGATGCCGCAGCGCGTGTTTATCGTCGGCAAGGGCGGCGTGGTCGCAGGAACGCCCGTGCTGCCGCCGCTGCCACCCGAGTTGCAGTAACCCGTTTGAACAGAATGAAGCACGACACCACCAGCGGCATCGAACCCGACTTCCCGCCATCTCGCCAGGATCAGGACCCAGTTCTGCGCTACTACGAAGCCGAGATGCGCTATCTGCGCGAGTCGGGCCGCGAGTTCGCGCGCGCTCATCCCGACCGCGCCCGCATGCTCAATCTCGATCGCGTCGGTGACCGCGATCCGTACGTCGAACGCTTATACGAAGGCTTCGCGTTCCTCACCGGCCGCTTGCAGCAGAAACTCGACGACGAACTCCCCGAACTGACCGAAGGACTCGTGAGCCTGCTATGGCCGCATTACCTGCGCATGATCCCGTCGCTGTCGATCGTCGAATTGATCCCGCGTATGGAGAAACACGAGCGCACCGAACAAGTGCCCGCAGGCGTAACGGTCCGATCCAAACCGATTCCGGTGACCCGAGACGCATCGGACGGTATTACGCAGAAGAACGTCCAATGCCTGTATCGCACGACGCAGCCGGTGGACTTGCACCCCGTGCGTCTGGAGCAGGCGGGACCGGGCGTGCGTCACGATGGCCGCTCGATCATCCGGCTTGCCTTCAGACTCGATGCCGCCGCCAAGCGCAACGAAACCGACCTCTCGCGCCTGCGCCTGCACCTGAGCGCCGATCAGCCTGTCGCGTTCGCCATGCACCTCGCGCTCACGCGACACGTGCATGCGATCGACTGGCGTATCCCTGAAGTGCGCGATGGCGAAGCTCTACCGCTCGATGGCGTGACGATCGAACCGGCTGGCTTCTCGCCCGAAGAACGCCTTTGGCCCAAGTCCGACGCGGCGTTCGCGGGCTATCAACTGCTGCTCGAATACTTCACGTTCCGCGAAAAATTCCTGTTCGTCGATATCTGCGGTCTCGACGTGAACGAGCTGCCGGAACGCTCCACGCATTTCGAACTGGAAATCGTGCTGAAAGAAACCTATCCGTACGACATGCGCTTCAGCAAAGACAACGTGCGGCTGTTCTGCACGCCGGTCATCAATCTGTTCGAACTGGACGCCGAACCGCTCGTGATCGACCATCATGAAACGGAATATTGCGTAATTCCGGCGAGCCATCAGGGCGAGCACATCGAAACCTATTCCGTCGATGGCGTGGTCGGCTTTGATCACGTCACAGCGCAAAGTTTCGAATACGTGCCGTTCTCGACCTTCCGTCATCGCGGCGGCATGATGCGGCACGAGTCGCCCGAGCGCTATTTCCATACGCGCGTGCGCCCCGGCATGGACGGCCTGCATGAGACGTGGCTGATCTTCGGCGGCAACGCATGGGAGTCGATGGAGGACTTGCCGGAAGAAAGCGTGTCACTGCGCGTGACCGGCACGAATGGCCTGTTGCCGCGCAAGGGCCTGCGTGAAGCACGCATCGACGAAATGGTGGGCGGCGCAGCAGAGCTTGTCGGCGTGAGAAACCTCGTCGCGCCGACGATGCCGCTGTACCCGCCGACCGGCGATCGCTTCCAGTGGCGCGTGCTGTCACACCTCGCGCCCAACTTCCTGTCGATGATGAATGCCGAAGTGTTGCGCGGTGCGCTGGCGCTTTACGACTGGACCAATGACGAACTCAATCGCAGGCGGCTGGCGGGCATTCTGTGGGTATCGGAGACGCTGCTCGAAGAGGTGTCGGGCGGGGCCGTAGAGCGTGGCGTGTTGATCGAAGTGACGATCGATTCGCAGGCGTTCTCGGGTGACGGCGATGTGATGTTGTTCGGCGAACTGCTGCATCGGTTCTTCGAGCTTTACGCGGAGATCAACCTGTTCACGAAGCTCGAGGTCATCAGTCTGCCGACGCAGAAGCGCGTCGAATGGCCGCGCGGCAAGACGTGGCGCTCGCCACTATGAAACCGCGCGATCTGCCCGATATGCAACAGTCGATCGAACCGCTTATCGCGGCTTTGCTCGCACATGCGCCGGCGATGAGCTTCACGCAACTGTGCCGATCGCTTGAGGCAAGCCACCCCGAGATGGCAAACGGCTTTGGCTTTGGCGAGCGAGACACGCACGAGCATGAGCCGGTGCGCTTTGGCTTGCATCCCCGCATGGGTTTCCCTGCGGGCGAGATCGCGCGTGTCGAACTCGATGACTCTAGCGATGGCCCGTACGCTGTTCCATTGCCGCCCGTCGTTCGCACGACTTTCATGGGTCTGTACGGTGTCGATGCCGCGATGCCGAGCCATTACCTCGACGATATCGCGCAACGCGAAGAAGGACACGAAGCGGTCGAAGCGTTCCTCGATCAGTTCCATCAGCGATTCGTGACGCTGCTGTATCGCACATGGAAGAAGTATCGCTATACCGAAACCTTCCGTTACGGCGGAGCCGATACCCATTCGCAAAACCTGCTCTGTCTTGCCGGTTTCGGTTGGGGCAACAAGCCCGCGCGCGCCGGTGAGCGACGGTGTTGGACGGAAAAAGCCGGACTTTCCTTGTAAATCCCTATCCATGAGGGGTTCAGCCTCAAACCCGTCTTTGCTTTGCAAAGAAAGTAACCCCCTCCGCCGGGCAGGCGGCTACTGAACAAAAACGCAAGAGAGCGGCCCAACTTCTCAACCGCGCCGAATAAAGAATGCAACCCGCTAAGCGGATGGAAGCTGCTTTCCTTGGTAACTTTTTTGCAGCCGCAAAGAAAGCTACCCCCGACCGGAGACGGCTACTAAACCAAAACGTAAGACAACGACAAAACCCCAACCCACCGCGCCCGCAAAAGCAGCAAAAAACCTTCTCAACCCTTCCTCAACAAACTAACCCCATAAACCAAAGCCGCGAGCATCGTAATCCAGAAACTGGTAGGCCAATCCGTGTAATAGGCAAGCGTCAACCCCACCCAAGCCTGCGCGAGCGCAAAAAGACCAGCCAACACCAACCCGGACGACAACCGCGTCGTCAAATTCTGCGCAGCGGCAGCCGGCCCGACCATCAACGCAAAAACGAGCAATACTCCGACGATCTGCGTACAAGCCGCCACCGCCAACGCGGTAATCGCAAGAAACAACGTCGACACGAGCCGCAGCGAAACCCCTTTCGCCTCCGCCAGCTCCGGCTGCAGCGAAGCAAACAACAGCGGCCGCATGATCACCGCCAACGCGCCCAGACTCACGACCGCAAGCCCCGCCAGCACGATCAACACGCTATGACTCACGCCCAGCACATTGCCGAACAAGAGAGCCGTAGCCTGCGTCGCATAAGCCGTGAAGAAGTGCAGAAACAACAAACCGAAGCCAAGCGATAGCGACAAAATCACGCCAATCGCCACGTCACGTCCCGCGAGCTTCTCGCCGAGCGCGCCCATGCCGACGCCCGCCGCAAGCGTGACGCCAATCATCCCCCAAAGCGGCGGCAGGCCGATCAACACGGCGCCCGTTGCGCCCGTGAAGCCGACGTGCGACAACGCGTGACCCGCGAACGTCTGCCCGCGCAGCACCAGAAAATAGCCGACGATCCCCGACAGCACCGCGACGATCCCCGACGCCGCGAATGCGTTGACCATGAAGTCGTATTCAAACATTGTGCGTATGCTTTCCCTTCGTGTCGTGACCGTGCGCATGCGCGTGGCCATGACCGTGATCGTGCTCATGCTCGTGCCCATGAGCATGTTCGTCGCCTTCTTCGTGCGCGTGATCGAGCTTGTCGATCTCCACATCGCCCGACATCACGAAGATGCGGCCGTTCACGCGCATCACGTCGATCGGCGAGCCATACAGCTTCGACAACACCGGCTTCGAGATGACTTCATCGACCGTGCCGAGCGCCGCGCGTCCATTGCCGAGATACAGCACGCGGTCGAGCGAGTTGAGCAGCGGATTGAGTTCATGCGCCGAGAACAACACGGTGATGTTCAATTCGCGCTGCACACGCCGCACGAGTTCGACCACGCTCGTCTGATGCCGCGGGTCCAGACTGATGAGCGGTTCATCGAGCAAGAGAAGGCGCGGATCGCCGAGCAGACATTGCGCAAGCAGCAAGCGCTGCCGCTCGCCTCCCGACAACTCGGACAGCGGCCGCCCGGCGAGCTGCACCGCGCCGACGAGATCGAGCACGCGCTCGACATCCGCGCGAATGCGGGCATTGCGATGCGGCACGCCCCAGTGATGTCCGTCCGCCGCCATCGCGACGAAATCGCGGCCCAACACTCGCCGGCCCGCAAGCCCGCTGCGAATCTGCGGCATATAGCCAATGGTCGGATTGCCGCGCACCACCGCCGCGCCGTTCACGCGAATCGATCCGCCGGCGAGCGGCACGAGGCCGAGCAGCGCGCGCATGAGCGTGGTCTTGCCCGCGCCGTTCGGCCCGAGCACGCCGATGAATTCGCCCGTGTGGACGGTAAAGCTCGCGTCGTCGAGGATCGTGCGGCCGCCGAGTTCCAGCGTCACGCGATCGACTTCGAGCGCGGGTCCCGAGTGAACGCTCATCTTTGCCATCCTTGCAAGGCGCCCGATAACGAATCGAGCTGACTCAGCATCCATTGCTGATAGGTCTTGTTGGCAGGCAACGTCTCCGTCACGCTGACGCTAGGCAAATGCGCGTCCTTCGCCACGTTGAGCAGGCGTTTCGTGAGCGCGCCCGTCGCCTGGCTGTTGTAGATGAGCACGTGCACGCGCCGCTCGCTCAGGTCTTTTTCGAAAGCGGCGATATCGGCGGGACTCGGCTCGGTCTCGTTCATCTCGGCCATCTGGAAGCGCTGATTGCGCATCTCGAAGCCGATGGCATCGGCCATATAGCCGAACACCGGCTCGGTGGCCGTCACCGGCACGCCCTTGAAGTGTGCGCGCAATTGCGCGACGCTGGCATCGATCGGCTTGAGCGAATTCAGGAAGGTCGCGAGGCGCGCGTCGTAATCGCTCTTGTGGGACGGGTCCGCGCTTACGAGATACTGGCTCACCGCTTTTGCGACGGCGGGCATGGTCGCCGGGTCGTACCAGAGATGCGGATTGTCGCCGGACTTCTTGCCGACGAGCTGCGCCGCGACGATTATCGTGCGCGTGTCGTTCTTTCTCGATGCCGCGAGCAGTTTGTCCATCCATGGATCGTAGTCCGCGCCGTTGTAGACGACCAGCGCCGCGTGCTGAAGCGCACGCGCGGTCTTCGGGCTGGCTTCGAAGAGATGCGGATCTTCATCCGGATTGCTGAGGATGCTCGTCACCTGCACGTGATCGCCGCCGAGCTGGCGGATCACATCGCCATAGAAGTTTTCAGCCGCCACGACGGGCACGCGCGTGGCTTGCGCGAAAGCTCCCTGGCAAAAGCCGAATGCGGCGACGAGGCAGGTGAGGACATGCGCGAGTTTCATCGGGTTCCTTGAGTCGTTGA
This sequence comes from Caballeronia sp. LP006, assembly GCF_031450995.1. Classification (NCBI taxonomy): domain Bacteria; kingdom Pseudomonadati; phylum Pseudomonadota; class Betaproteobacteria; order Burkholderiales; family Burkholderiaceae; genus Caballeronia; species Caballeronia sp. LP006. Next base: position 993,065 of record NZ_JARTVW010000005.1, read on the forward strand.
AGGGCGTGCCGGCGCGGTGCGGCAGGGTAAGGTTCGTGGCTCGAACGACGTGCGCTCAGGCGTGGCGGTGCTTCTTCTGGCAATCGCTGCACAGTCCGCTCAATTCGACGACCTGATGCCGTACTTCGAAGCCATGCGCGGGCGGCGTGGCCGAAAGCGACGAAGCCAGATCGCGGCCCTGTATTTCGAGCGTGTTGCCGCAGTCATCGCAGATGAGGAATTGGCTTTCGTGCGGCTTGCCGGCATCGCAGCAGGCGACGAACGCGTTCTTCGATTCGATGCGATGCACGAAGCCGTTCTCGACCAGGAAGTCGAGCGCGCGATAGACAGTGGTGGGCGGCACGCGCGCGCCGCGCTTCGGCTCCATCGCGTCGATGAGGTCGTAGGCGCCGATCGGCTTGTGCGCCTTCAGCACGAGTTCGTACACGTGCCGGCGCAAGGGTGTGAGCGCGACGCCGCGCTCGATGGCCAGCGCTTCCGCGCGAGCGAGCATGGTTTCGACGGATGCGGTCATGTTGAGGCTCGGTGTCCGGGTTTGATGCATGACACGGCGTTCATGTCGAATGCCGAATCGGAGAATTCCGAGATGATATAACGTATCAGCGTCGAGTGCACCTTTAGGAACGACCGTTGCTCGGAGCAGCGACTGGCGCGGCTTTCCGCCGCGGACGCAATTGCGCGTCGCACCATCGAAACTGGTTTTCCCGCCTTGACACTTCTGCACACAACGCCGATCATTCGACCACGCAAAGAGCAATTGATCGGAGCCAGAGCGTTCGCTCACTTCGAACCAAACAAAAATCTCGGAGATCTCGGTGAGACTGAGCGACAGGGTGGAGATCATCACGGGCGCCGCGAGCGGTATCGGCGAAGCGGTGGCGCGGTCTTTTCTTGAAGAAGGCGCGAAGCTCGTGGTCGAAGACGAGAGCGAACTCCGTCGGCGCTCCGAAGACGCTGGCGAACGCGTACATGTGTTCGAGCGCATCGTCGCCAAGACCGTCGAGCGTTCCGGCGGTATCGACATTCCCTTCAGTCACGCGGCGCTCATCGACTTGCACCCAATCCTCGGCAAATCGCGGGATATCCACGGCCATGTCTTCGCGGTCAACGACATCATGGCCCGCAAGCTCAGCGTCGAAAAGCGGCAAGCGGACGAGTTGACGGCCCTTGCAGCGCGAGGCGCACCGTCTATAGTGAAACGGCACGATAAGCACGCAAGGGTAGGGCGCAAGACCAGAGAAGGCAGCGAAAGGTAAGAGGCGATACCGCAGCGAAGATTCAAAAGAAAACCCGAAGCAAAACCGGAATCCACGCGATATCCATCGCGCATCCCTGAGGCAGCAGGCAGCGGCACACCGGCGCTTGCGAGACAGGCACCGACGGCATCGAAGACATCGCCGCACGGCCTGTTTCCCGCATGGCGCCCATGCCAACAAAAAAGGAGACGCACCACAATGAAACGCATCCACACTATCGTTCGGACAGAGCCGCGTGCACAGCTTGCCGTGACCGGCGTCGTCGCATCGCTCATCGCGGCAAGCGCGGCCTTCGTGCCGCCTGCGCAAGCAGCGACCACCATCACGGTGGCCACGCTCAACAACCCGGACATGATCGAGCTGAAGAAGCTCTCGCCCGCGTTCGAGAAGGCTAATCCGGACATCCAGCTGAAGTGGGTGATTCTCGAGGAAAACGTGCTGCGTCAGCGCGCCACCACCGACATCACGACCAACAGCGGCCAGTTCGACGTGCTCACCATCGGCACGTACGAAGCGCCGCAGTGGGGCAAGCGTGGCTGGCTCACGCCGATGGCCAATCTGCCCGCGAACTACGATCTCGACGACGTGGTGAAAACCGCCCGCGACGGTCTCTCGTACAACGGCCAGCTCTATGCGCTGCCGTTCTACGTCGAAAGCTCGATGACCTATTACCGTAAGGATCTGTTCGACGCGGCCGGCCTCAAGATGCCCGATCAGCCGACCTACGATCAGATCAAGCAATTCGCCGACAAGCTGACCGACAAGGCCAAGGGCCAATACGGCATCTGCCTGCGCGGCAAGGCAGGCTGGGGCGAGAACATGGCCTTCGTTTCGACGGTGGTGAATACCTTCGGCGGCCGCTGGTTCGACGAACAATGGAAGGCGCAGCTCGATTCGCCCGAATGGCACAAGGCCGTGTCGTTCTATGCGGACTTGCTCAAGGCCGACGGCCCTCCGGGAGCGAGCTCCAACGGCTTCAACGAAAACCTCACGCTGATGTCCTCGGGCAAGTGCGCGATGTGGATCGACGCGACGGTTGCCGCCGGCATGCTTTACAACAAGGCGCAGTCGCAGGTCTCGGACAAGATCGGCTTTGCCGCCGCGCCGATCGCCGTGACGCCGAAGGGCTCGCACTGGCTGTGGTCGTGGTCGCTCGCGATCCCGAAGACGTCGAAGCAGCAGGACGCCGCGAAGAAGTTCGCCGCGTGGGCCACGTCGAAGGAATATATCGAAATGGTCGGCAAGGACGAGGGCTGGGCCTCGGTGCCGCCGGGCACGCGCAAGTCCACCTACGCGCGCCCCGAGTACAAACAGGCCGCGCCGTTCGGCGACTTCGTGCTGGCGGCGATCGAAAGCGCCAATCCGAACGATGCGTCGCTCAAGAAGGTGCCGTATAGCGGCATCCAGTTCGTGGGCATCCCCGAGTTCCAGTCGTTCGGCACGGTGGTCGGTCAGTCGATCGCCGGCGTCGTCGCGAATCAGGGCAGCGTCGATAGCGCGCTCAAGGCCGCCAACGCGGCAGCCGATCGCGCAGTGAAACAGGCGGGCTATCAGAAGTAAGTCACGTAGTTCGCAGGCCGCGCGTCTTCGCCCTCCGAAGATGCGCGGCCGGTCAATCATCGAGAGGTGTCACGATGAGTCAACTGAATCCCCCTATCTCCGACCACTACCAGGAGTCCGCGGCCGAGCGCGACAAGAAGCGCGCGAAGTCGGTACGCTGGCTGATCACGCCCTCGACCGGTCTCCTGTTCTTGTGGATGGCGATCCCGCTCGCGATGACGATCTGGTTTTCGTTCTCGCGCTACAACCTGCTCAATCCCGATGTAAAGGGTTTCGCGGGCTTCGATAACTACGAGTTCCTCGCCACCGACCCGGCGTTCGGCCCGTCCATTGGCCATACGCTAACCCTGATCGGCTCGACGCTCGGCATCACGGTGATCGGCGGCGTGCTGCTTGCCGTGCTGTTCGACCGCAAGTTCATCGGGCAGGGCATTGCGCGGCTTCTGGTGATTGCGCCGTTCTTCGTCATGCCGACGGTGTCCGCGCTGATCTGGAAGAACATGATCCTGCACCCGGTGTATGGCCTGGTCGCCTCGCTGATGCGTTCCATGGGCATGCAGCCGATCGACTGGTTCGCCGACTACCCGCTCTTCGCGGTCATCATGATCGTGTCGTGGCAATGGCTGCCGTTCGCGTTCCTGATTCTCTTCACGGCGATCCAGTCGCTCGATCAGGAGCAGAAGGAAGCGGCGCGCATCGACGGCGCGGGTCCGTTCGCCATGTTCTTCTTCATCACGCTGCCGCACTTGCGTCGCGCAATCGCCGTCGTCGTGATGATGGAAACCATCTTCCTGCTGTCGATCTTCGCTGAAATCTATACGACCACCGGCGGCGGTCCGGGCACCGCGACCACCAACCTGTCGTATCTCATCTATGCGCTCGGTCTGCAGCAGTTCGATGTCGGTCTCGCATCGGCGGGCGGCATCCTCGCGGTGATCCTCGCGAACGTGGTTGCGTTCTTCCTCGTGAGAATGCTTGCGAAGAACCTCAAAGGGGAGTACGAGTCATGAGCACTCAACCGGTTTCCACCAGGCCGCCCGTGCCCGTGTTCGAACATGTGAAGCGCATCGTGCCTGGCATCGTTGCGTGGATCGTTTCGATCCTGTTGTTCTTCCCCATCTTCTGGATGACGATCACCGCGTTCAAGACCGAGCAGCAGGCATACTCGTCGTCGCTTTTCTTCACGCCGACGCTCGACAGCTTCCGCGAGGTCTTCGCGCGCAGCAACTACTGGGGCTTCGCGCTCAACTCGGTGCTGATCTCGCTGGGCGTCACGGTGATCTGTCTGTTGCTCGCCGTGCCCTGCGCCTACGCGATGGCCTTCTTCCCCACGAAGAAGACGCAGAAAGTGCTGCTGTGGATGCTCTCCACGAAGATGATGCCGTCGGTCGGCGTGCTGGTGCCGATCTATCTGTTGTGGAAGAACACGGGCCTGCTCGATACGGTGTCGGGTCTCATCATCGTCTACACGCTGATCAATTTGCCGATTGCCGTGTGGATGGCGTTCACTTACTTCAACGAAGTGCCGCGCGACATTCTCGAAGCGGGACGCATAGACGGCGCGACGACGTGGCAGGAGATCGTCTATCTGCTCATGCCGATGTCGCTGCCGGGACTGGCATCGACCGGTCTCCTGCTCGTGATCCTCTCTTGGAACGAGGCGTTCTGGAGCATCAACCTGTCGAGCTCGAACGCGGCGCCGCTTACCGTGTTCATCGCGTCGTATTCGAGTCCGGAAGGCTTGTTCTGGGCCAAGCTTTCGGCGGCGTCGCTGCTTGCCGTCGCGCCGATTCTCATCGTCGGCTGGCTCTCGCAGAAGCAACTGGTGCGCGGCCTGACCTTCGGCGCGGTGAAGTGAGGCGTACCCAGTGAACCTGACACCTTCCAGAGAAGCCGCGCTCGCAGATCGACTGATGATCTGCGACTGCGACGGCGTGCTCATCGACAGCGAAGCCGTGGCGGCGCGCATGCTCGTCACGGAATTGCAGACGCTGTGGCCAGGCGTCGATATCGAACCCGTGGTGATGCCGCTGCTCGGCTTGCGCATCGAAGCCGTGCTCGCGAGCGCGGCGGACACCGTGAACCGCACGCTCACGCAGGATCAGATCATGTCGATCCGCCGCGCGGTCGAAGCGGCGGCGGTAGAAGCGCCGCCGGTCGCGGGCATCGCCGAGGCGCTTGCCGCCGTGCCGCTCACCAAGGCATGCGCGAGCAACAGCTTCGCGGCTTACGTGGATACCGTCCTGAATCGCACGGGCCTCGTGCAGTTTTTCGGCGACAGGCGCTTCACGGCGGACATGGTGGCGAACCCGAAGCCTGCGCCCGACGTGTATTTAGCGGCGGCGCGCGCGTTGAAGGTCGACCCGTTGCGCTGCCTCGTGGTGGAGGACAGCGTGACCGGCGTGACGGCGGCGCGCGCGGCGGGCATGCAGGTGCTGGGGTTCATCGGCGGAGGACATGCGACGGAAGGACAGATCGGCGCGTTGAAGCGCGCGGGCGCGAAAGTCGTCTTCGACGACATGGCGCGCTTGCCCGCACTCGTCGAACAATGGCTGCAGCATGCGACCTTCGAGACGCCTTGAAAAGAGGCTCGGCTAAGCGTCGCAAACAAAGAAACATGGAGACGGATCATGGCTAGTCTGACACTGCGTAACATCAACAAGCGATATGAAGACACCGAGGTGATGAAGAGCGTCAACCTCGATATCAACGACGGCGAGTTCGTCGTGTTCGTCGGACCGTCGGGCTGTGGCAAGTCCACGCTGATGCGCATGATCGCGGGGCTGGAGGAGATCAGCGGCGGCGATCTGTCGATCGACGGCGTGCGCGTGAACGAGTTGCCGCCCGCGAAGCGCGGCATTGCGATGGTGTTTCAGTCGTACGCGCTCTATCCGCACATGACGCTCTACGACAACATGGCGTTCGGACTCAAGCTCGCGGGCGAGAAGAAGCCCGCGATCGATGCGGCCGTGAAGAACGCCGCGAAGATCTTGCATATCGATCACTTGCTGGACCGCAAGCCGAAGCAGTTGTCGGGCGGGCAGCGCCAGCGCGTGGCGATTGGCCGCGCGATCACGCGCAAGCCGAAAGTGTTTCTCTTCGACGAACCGCTTTCCAACCTTGACGCCGCGTTGCGCGTGAAGATGCGCCTGGAATTCGCGCGCCTGCACGACGATCTCAAGACGACGATGATCTACGTGACCCACGATCAGGTCGAAGCAATGACGCTGGCGGACAAGATCGTGGTGCTCTCGGCGGGCAATATCGAGCAGGTCGGCACGCCCAACACGCTGTATCACGCGCCGGCCAACAAGTTCGTGGCGGGTTTTATCGGCTCGCCGAAGATGAACTTTCTCTCGGGCACGGTCGAGCGCATTCAGGACGATGGCGTGCTCGTGAAGTATTCCACCGGCGAGACGCAACTGGCCGGCGTGCTGCCAGGCAATGCCAAGCCCGGCGATGCGGTGACTATCGGCATTCGTCCGGAAGCGTTACAGCCGAACGTTTCGGAATACGGCGTGTCCGCTTCGACGATGACCGTGGAAACGCTCGGCGACGCGGCTTATCTGTACGCGGAGACATCGGTGGCGCCGGACGGCTTGATCTCGCGGATTCCGCCCTTGGAGAAGCACACGCGGGGCGAGAAGCTGAAGGTGGGCGCGTCGCCGGAACACTGCCATTTGTTCAACGCCGACGGCATCGCGTTCAGGCGGCACGTGGTGGAAGCTTATCTCGTGGAGCATCCGGAATTGGCTGTGCCGAGCGTGGCGCGGGCTTGATTTCCGCAGTGGCGCCGGTGTCTCGCGTGGACGCCGGCGTCATGGGACGAGCGATTCAAGCCGCCAGCGCCGCGCGCGCGCAAAGCTCATCTGTCACCAATCCAGACAACCACTTCCCCTTCAACGCCGCGACCAGCGCCGCGCGCTTGCGCTCGCCGCCGGCAAAGCCGATGGTCGGCCGTTTCGGCGGCGAATCGATCCGGAGGCTCGTCGCGCGCGCGCCTGTTCTCGAATCGACGCGCGCTCCGTTCGCATCGATCGGCAGGCCGAGCAGTTCCGCCACCGCGCCCGCTTTCATCAACTCGTGGACTTCGGCGTTCGAGATGAACCCGTCCTCGTGCAGCGGACAATTGATGCCCACATTGCCGATGCCGACAAAAGCCACGTCCGCTTTCTGCGCGAGCGCATCCACGATCCGATAAAGACGGTGATTGCACCATTGCGCGCGCTCGGCTTCGCTATCGGCCATGAGCGGCGCGGGCAGCATGAAGTGCTTGCCGCCGGTCTTTTCGGAGAGCTGCTGCGCGACGTCGTAGCGATTGGACGAACCATCGTGCGCAATCGCGCCGACGAGCGACACCAGCCGATGCTGCGGCCGCTCCAGTTGCCCGATCTGCGCGACCACCGCCTTGAGCGTGCGCCCGCTGCTGATGGAGACGACGAGCGGTTTCTCATCGACGAGATAGCGTTCCATCACCTGCGCGCCTGCTACCGCGAGCTTGCGGTCCACTTGCTCGTTGCTGTCGCCGTCGATGGGCACCACTTCGCACATCGCGAGTCCGTAGCGGTCGCTGAGTTGCTTCGCAAGCGAAAGGCAATCGGCGATCTGATGATCGACTCGCACGCGAATCAGGTTCTTTTCGACCGCGAAGGCGACGAGCCGCTGCGCGACAGGTCGCGAGATTTGCAGTTTTTCGGCGATCTCATTCTGAGTATTGCCCGCGACGTAGTAGAGCCACGCGGCGCGCGTCGCCAGATCGAGTTTTTCGTTGGGCTTGGGCACGGTCGTTGAATTGAGTCTGCTTCAGTTGTAGTTCTTTTTATAGCGCGCGGCGCGGTTTATCGTCGGAAACCATCGCCGAATATTTACCCGCACGACCGAAACGCTGCATTCAGGCCAAGCAAGGCGGCCAATGAATGCCGTTTGAAAAACGAAACAGCCGGCTGCCCGCTTAACGGCAACAGCCGGCTTTCGAACGTCTCTCGGCGTCAGGCTAGTCGCGGACGCGCCGGATCGAACAACGGCCGCACGTGCTGATACAGCTCGCGATAGCCCTTGAGCCGCTGGCGCAACGCCGCGTGGCGCTCGGCATTCGGCGTGAACTCCTGTTTGATGGCAGGTTTAGTCAGCACCGTCGCCGGATCGCCGCCCGCCGCGAGCCAGCCGAGCCGCGCCGCGCCGAGCGCCGCGCCCGTCTCGCCGCCGCCGTGCGTGCGCGTGGGCGTATCGAGCGCATCGGCGAACATTTGGCCCCAGTACGCACTGCGCGCGCCGCCGCCAAGCAGCGACAAGGCATGCGCTTCCGTGCCCGCGGATTGCAAGGCGTCGAGACCATCGGTCAGGGCGAGCGTCACGCCTTCCAGCACCGAATAGCCGAGCAAGGCGCGATCGGTGGCGTGCGTCATGCCGAAGAACACGCCCTGCGCGTAAGGGTCGTTGTGCGGCGTGCGCTCGCCGCTCAGATACGGCAGGAACAAAGGCGCGGTCGATAAGGCATCGGCGGGCAGCGCCTCGATTTCCGCAAGCAGCGTGGGCTCGTCGGTGGACGTGAGCTTGCATACCCAGCGCAGGCAACTCGCCGCCGACAACACCACGCTCATCTGATGCCAGCGATCCGGAATGGCGTGACAAAACGCATGCACCGCCGATGCCGGATTGGGCCTGAAGCGATCGCCCACCACGCACAACACGCCCGACGTGCCGAGCGAGAGGAAGCCATCGCCGGGTTCGGTTGCGCCGATTCCCACCGCGCTCGCCGCATTGTCGCCGCCGCCTGCCGCAACGATGACGCCATCGGGCAAGCCGAGTTCACGCGCGAGTTCCGGACGCAAGGTGCCCGAAGGCTCGCTGCCTTCGGCGAGCTTCGGCATCTGCTGCCGCGTCATGCTGCACGCGGCGAGCAGTTCGTCCGACCAGTCGCGTCGCGCGACATCGAGCCAAAGCGTGCCGGCGGCATCGGATGGATCGGACACCTTCGTGCCCGTGAGATGCATGCGCAGATAATCCTTCGGCAACAGCACGCAAGCCGTCTGCCGGAAGATTTCCGGCTCGTTGTGCGCGACCCAGAGCAGCTTGGGCGCGGTGAAACCGGGCATCGCCAGATTACCGGCGATCTCGTGCAGATTCGGCGCGCGCTCGTAAAGCTCGGCGCACTCCTTGTCGCTGCGCATGTCGTTCCAGAGGATGGCCGGGCGCAGCACGCGATCGCTCGAATCGAGCAGCACCGCGCCATGCATCTGCCCGGACAGGCCGATGCCGCGCACTTGCGCGAACTCTTTCGGAAACTTGTCGCGCAAGGCGAAGAGGGCGGCGCGCGTGCCTGCCCACCAGTCGAGCGGATTTTGTTCGGACCAGCGCGGTTTCGGGCGCGACACCGTAAAAGGCGTGCCCGCCGTGCCGATTACACTGCCGTCGCTTGCGAGCAGCAGCACTTTCACTTCGGAGGTGCCGAGGTCGATACCTAAATACATGAACGGACCTTTGTCGAAGCCAGGCGCGAAGCCCGGCAGAAAACCGGAGGCGCTAATGTAACGCCGTGCGCCTCAATGCGCCATGAGCACAACACCCAAGCGAGCCAATCAAGGCCGGTTCTTGAGCCACGCATCGACGCGCCCGATTGCCGCGCGCAGCACGCGCTCCAGGCTCTCGGTCTGCGCCATGCTGCCCCAGAGCAGCTTGTCGCCGGCGAAGGCCTTGATCGGATCGTCGGCCGTGAAATAGCCATGCGCGACGGCGGGGTCCATCACGCCATCCTGATAGGTATAAGGCAGCTTGCCTTCGTGCCAGCGTTCGAGGAAGCGAAAGAAGAGCGCGGGCAGAATCGCGGTCGAGTCGGGATCGACGTCGCGCTCGAAACATTCCGCGAGCGTCGGCGCGATAAAGCCCGGCAGCTTCGAGAAGCCATCGGCGGCGACGCGCTGATTCGTGTCCTTGATATACGGATTGCTGAAGCGGTCGAGCACGACATCGCGATACTTCGCCAGATCGATCGGGCTAGGCGTGAGGCACGGGATGACGTCGTCGGTGACATAGGCTTCGGCGAGGGCGCGAATCTCCAGGTCCTGCGTGCCTTCGTGAATGTACTGCAGGCCGACGAGCGTTCCCGCCCACGCAATGCAGCTATGACTCGCGTTGAGAATGCGGATCTTCGCCTCTTCGTAAGGCAGCACGGACTCGACCATCTCCGCGCCCACCTTCTCCCAAGCGGGCCTTCCCGCGATGAAGTGATCCTCGATCACCCACTGAATGAACTTCTCGCCCATGATCGGCGCGCGGTCGTCGAAACCCGTCGCGGCTTTCACGCGCTCCGCGACATCGGGTGTCGGACGCGGCGTGATGCGGTCGACCATCGCGTTCGGGCACGAGGTGTTGGCGATCATCCAGTCGCGCAATTTCGTTTCGCCGCGCAGTTCGAGGAATTCGAGCATGCCCGCCTTGAAGCGGTCGCCGTTGCTGCGCAGGTTGTCGCAGTTCTGCAGCGACAGCTTGCCCGCGTCGTTCTTCATGCGGGCGTCGAGAATGGCGGCAATGGCACCGTAGATGGTGGTCTTCGCGCCTTTCAGGTCGGCGGCGAGATCGACGTTGCCGGTTTCGAGCTTGTCGTGTTCGTCGAGGTAATAGCCGCCTTCGGTGACGGTGAACGATACGATCTTGCATTCGGGCGCGCTGCCCGCCGCGATGAGCCCGTCGAGATCGGCGGTCCAGGGAATCACGCGGCGGATGGAGCGCACCGTTTCGTAGTCGCGCTCGCCTTGCGGCGTGACGGTTTCGAGCGTGTACTCGCCGTTTTGCGCGGCGAGCGCATCGAGCACGGCGTTCATGTCGCCGCGAATGTTGCCCACGGCGAGCGACCAGCTCGCATCGCCCGATTCGATCAGCCGGCTCAAGTACCACGCCTGATGCGCGCGATGAAAAGACCCCGCGCCGATGTGCAGGATCACATTGTTTTCGCTCGTCATGTCTCGCTTCCTTTGATTGGATGTGCGCCCGTTCTTCGCGGACGACCGTTTGCGTTTGCGACGCCTTGCGCTCACAATTTACGCAGCCGTGGTGAGCATTTGCTCTTTGGTTGATCGAATGATCGTATTGGGCATCGCGAAAGTCAAGGCGCGGTGCCGCATGCGGCCGCGCGCGGCAGCGGCGCTTAAGCGCCGGACGTAGCCCAGCGCGCCGTTACAGGACGAATCGGGAATAACCCGGATAGTCAGCATGGCCGGCGTTGAACGAAGGTCTGCATCAACCATAGGCAATGACGCGGCAAACCACACAGAAAGATACGAGTCGGAGACAAAGCATGGATTACGTGATCGGCATAGACATCGGCACGCAGAGCACGAAGGCGCTTCTCGTCGATACGACTGGCGCAATCATCGCGCAACATTCGAGCGCCTATCATCCGGATACACCGAAGCCGCTCTGGGCGGAACAATGGCCGTCCGTCTGGTTCGATGCCGTGACCGAAGCCTTGAGCGGCTGCGTCGCGAAAGCGCGCGCGAAGGGCGTCGCGGCCGATCAGATCAAGTCGGTCTGCGTGAGCAGTCTCTACGGCGGCTCGGGCATTCCCGTCGACGACGACATGGAAGCGCTTTACCCGTGCCTCATCTGGATGGATCGCCGCGCGACCGCGCAAGTCGAATGGGTGCGGCAGAACGTGGATATGGCGCGCATCGAGGCGATCACCGGCAACGGCGTCGACAGCTACTACGGCTTCACGAAAATTCTGTGGATGCGCGAGCAGCAGCCGGAAGTCTGGAAGAAGACGCGCTATTTCCTGCCGCCGAATGCGTTCATCATCCAGCGCCTCACGGGCGAACTCGCGATCGATCACAGCTCGGCGGGCAATATCGGCGGCGTGTACGACATCGGCCGCCGCGCGTGGTCGGAAGAAGCGCTCGACATGCTCGGCATTCCCGTGTCGATGATGCCCGCGCGGCTCGTCGAGTCGTCGGAGATCGTGGGCGGGCTGTTGCCGCAGTGGGCGGACAAGCTCGGGCTTGCGGCGGGCACACCGATCGTCGCGGGCGGCGTCGATGCGGCCGTCGCCACTTTCGCGGCGGGCGTGACGCGCGCGGGTCACCATGTCGCGATGATCGGCACGAGCATGTGCTGGGGCTACATCAACCAGAGCGTCGATGCGCAACACGGTCTCGTCTCCATGCCGCACGTCTACAACGGCAAGCGCGATCTCTACGTGTTCGGTGGCGCCAGCACGGCCGGCGCGTGCGTCGCGTGGTATCGCGATCAGTTCTGTCAGGCCGAGATCGCGGCAGCCAAGCAAATACCCGATGGCGATCCGCATCGGCTGCTCGAAGATGCGGCGGCCAAGGTCGCGGCGGGTTCGGACGGCGTCGTGTTCCTGCCTTATCTGATGGGCGAGCGCAGCCCCGTCTGGGATGCCCACGCGAGCGGCACGTTCGTGGGCTTGAATCTCTTTCACACGCGCGCGACGCTCTATCGCGCGGTGCTCGAAGGCGTCGCGTTTGCGTTGAAGCACAACATGGAAGCAGGGCGGCGCGGCGCGCAATCGCTGGATGACAAGCTGATCGTGGTCGGCGGCGCGGCGCATTCTGACCTGTGGATGCGGATCATCGCGGATGTAACGGGTTATCCCGTGCAATCCATCGAACAGGAAGTCGAAGCGGCGATGGGCGCGGCCTTGCTCGCGGCGCTCGGTGCCAATCTCATTTCACGCGAAACGGCGGAAGGCGGCTGGGTCACGCTCGTGGATCGCGCAGAGCCGGACGAAGCACGGCAACGCGTTTATAGAGACCGCTTCGGCGTCTATCTCGATCTGTATCCGGCGCTGAAGCCGCTGATGCATCGCCTGCGCAGCGACAGCTAACGCAATTCTCCGGGATGCGCGTCGAACACCGGCCCTTGCACGAAGTGCACGTCGTATTGTTCGAGCGCATTGAACTGCGCGGCATCGGCGACATTGCTGAAGATGAGCGGAATGCGCAGCCTGTGCGCATACGCCACCAGATGCTTGACCACGGAATCGCGCAAGGCGGCGCGCGCATCCATCTTGATGAAGTCGAGCCGCGCCATGTCCGATACCGCCATGATCTGCCCGGCATTGGGCAGATTGCCCGCTACCTTGAAACCGTAGCGCTGATAGCTTTTGATGAGGTAGCCGAGAAACGTCTTGTGCGCGACGGCCGCCGCCGGCAATTCGATCACGATGCGTCCGGGATTCACGCCGAACTCCAGCAACACCGACGAGAAGTGCAGACCGTGGTCGTACTTCACGCTCTTCAATAACCGCTCATGCACGCGCAAAAACAGCAGACCGGGCTTTTGCGCGCCGAAGAAATTGAACGCATGCAGCGCGCGCGATAACCGGTCGAGCGCGACGAGTTCGCGGTCGTTGTCCAGCTGGCCAAAGGGATCGTGCGGAGTATCGCCTTCGATCAGCGTCTGCGCCTGCACGCCGAGTTCGTCGCCGAAACGCTCCGCGCTTTCGGGCGACGCGCTCAACACCTGCGGAAAGCTATGCGTGCCGACATCGAAGATCGGCTCATACGCGCTTGCAATACGCAACTCGCCATAGTTCGCGACCGCTTGTCCCGCGTGCTCGCCTTCGCCCAGCACGATATGCGCGCCGAGAAACGGATGCGCCTTGGCGCGGTTGACGAGTTCTGTCACGGACGGGGTGATCATGGCGCGTTCGGCGTTAAGGCTTCCAATGTGGGACGAATTCCGTCGATGGTACCAGCGCATGGCGCCGTGGCTTGCGCCAAATTCACATATTCATATGCGGGTGGGATAAGCCACGCTCAGGGTTTACGACAAATTTCACTAAACGTAATTGGTTTTACCATTCGTAAATACCATGCGATGGCACTCATCGAGGATCACGACCATGCCGACGTTCGACACGCATACCGGCGCCAGCGCGCACTATCAGTCGGGTTTCGACAACGACTTCGCGACCGAAGCGTTGCCGGGTGCGCTGCCCATCGGCCGCAACTCGCCGCAGCGCGCGGCCTACGGTCTTTATGCGGAGCAGCTTTCCGGCACGGCTTTTACCGCGCCGCGCGCGCATAACCGGCGCTCGTGGCTGTACCGCATCCGGCCGGCGGCAGTGCATCGGCCGTTCGTGCAACTGACTGGCGATGCCTCGCGCGCGCGGCTCGTCGCCAATTTCGCCGATGTGCCGCCCACGCCGCCGAACCAGTTGCGTTGGGACCCGCTGCCGATGCCTGCCGCGCCGACCGATTTCATCGACGGCTGGGTGACGATGGCCGGCAACGGCGCCGCCGAATCCATGAGCGGCTGCGCGATTCATCTGTACGCGGCGAACCGTTCGATGCACGAGCGCTTCTTCTACAGCGCGGACGGCGAATTGCTGATCGTGCCGCAAGCAGGGCGGCTCGCGATCTGGACCGAACTCGGCAAGCTCGATATCGCGCCGTTCGAGATCGCGGTGATTCCGCGCGGCGTGCGCTTTGCCGTGGCGCTGCCGGATGGCGAAGCGCGCGGCTATATCTGCGAAAACTTCGGCGCGTTGCTGCAGCTGCCCGATCTCGGGCCTATCGGTTCGAACGGGCTCGCCAATCCGCGTGATTTCCTCACGCCGCACGCGGCTTATGAGGACCGCGAAGGCGCGTTCGAACTCATCGCCAAGATGAATGGCGTGCTGTGGCGCGCGGATATCGGCCATTCGCCGCTCGACGTGGTCGCATGGCACGGCAATTACGCGCCGTACAAATACGACCTGCGCCACTTCAACGCCATCGGTTCGATCAGCTTCGATCATCCCGATCCGTCCATCTTTCTCGTGCTGCAATCGCCGAGCGATACGCCGGGCGTCGATAGCATCGACTTCGTGATTTTTCCGCCGCGCTGGCTCGCCGCCGAGGACACGTTCCGGCCGCCCTGGTTCCATCGCAATGTGGCGAGCGAATTCATGGGCCTCGTGCATGGTGTCTACGACGCGAAGGCCGAGGGCTTCCTGCCGGGCGGCGCGAGTCTGCACAACTGCATGTCGGGACACGGGCCGGACGCGGATACCTTCGAAAAGGCATCGAGAAGCGATACCTCGAAGCCCGCGAAGGTCGGCGACACACTCGCCTTCATGTTCGAGACGCGCACGCTCATCAAGCCGACGCAGTTCGCGCTCGAAACCGCGCAATTGCAGGCGCATTACTACGAGTGCTGGCAGGGGCTCACGAAACACTTCAACCCGGAGCAACGATGAACGACGCGCTTCCCGCGACGCGTGCGCCGCAACTCAGAAGCTGGCTCGACTCCGCCAATGATCCGGCGAGCGACTTTCCGATCCAGAACCTGCCGTTTGGCATCTTCAGCGACCCGGTGAATCCGCGGCCGCGCGCGGGTGTGGCTATCGGCGACTGGATCGTGGACCTGGCGGCGCTCGAAGAAGCGCGTCTCGTCGATGGTCACGGCACCTTCAACGCGCCGCGTCTGAACGACTTCATCGCGCTCGGACGCGATACGTGGCGCGCGGTGCGCAGCGCGCTCGGCGGCCTGCTGCAAGAGGGCGCATCCACGCTACGCGACGATTCCGCATTGCGCCGCCGCACGCTCGTTCCGCGCGCCGATGCAACGCTCCATCTGCCCGTCGAGATTCCCGGCTACACGGACTTCTATTCCTCGAAGGAACACGCGACCAACGTCGGCTCGATGTTCCGCGATCCGAAGAA
This sequence comes from Caballeronia sp. LP006, assembly GCF_031450995.1. Classification (NCBI taxonomy): domain Bacteria; kingdom Pseudomonadati; phylum Pseudomonadota; class Betaproteobacteria; order Burkholderiales; family Burkholderiaceae; genus Caballeronia; species Caballeronia sp. LP006. The sequence goes on from NZ_JARTVW010000005.1 coordinate 1,008,546, forward strand.
TGCGCTGCTGCCGAACTGGTCCGAGATGCCGATCGGCTATAACGGACGCGCGTCGTCGGTGGTGGTGAGCGGCACGCCGGTGCGCCGCCCGAACGGCCAGTTGAAAGCGCCCAACGAAGAGCGGCCGGTGTTCGGCGCATGCCGCAAGCTGGATATCGAGCTGGAGACGGGTTTCATCATCGGGCGCGGTAATGCGCTCGGCGAACCGATTGCCTGCGCGGATGCGGAGTCGCATATCTTCGGCATGGTGCTGCTCAACGACTGGAGCGCGCGCGACATCCAGCAATGGGAATACGTGCCGCTCGGACCGTTCAATGCGAAAGGGTTCGCGACCACCATTTCGCCGTGGATCGTCACGCTCGACGCGCTCGAACCCTTCCGCACCGCGACGCCCGTGCAGGAGCCGCAACCGCTCGCGTATCTGCGGCATGAGGGCGAGCACGCGTTCGACATCGACCTGGAAGTGACGCTGAGGCCGGAAGGCGCGAGCCGCGCCACGACCATCTCGCGCACCAATTTCAGGCTGATGTACTGGTCGATGGCGCAGCAGCTTACGCATCACACGGCATCGGGCTGCAATACGCGCGTGGGTGACCTCATGGGCTCCGGCACCATCAGTGGCGCGACGCCGCAATCGTGCGGCAGTTTGCTCGAAAGCACGTGGAACGGACAACGGCCGTTGAGCCTCGTCGAAGGCGGCGAGCGCGCGTTCCTTCAGGACGGCGATGAGGTCACCTTGCGCGGATGGTGTCAGGGCGAGGGTTATCGCATTGGTTTCGGCGAGTGCGCGGGGCGCATCCTCGCGGCGCGCAACTAACTTCAAGGATTGAACATGGCGAATGCGGTCGATGTGGAGAGCGCGCTTGGCCAGGCGCACCGGCCCGGCTTTCAGGCGATGCTGCTCGTGTTGTGCGGACTATGCCTCGTGATCGATGGCTTCGACGCGCAAGCGATGGGTTACGTCGCGCCGGCCGTCATCGCGGACTGGCACGTGTCGAAGGCGGCGCTCGGGCCGGTTTTCAGCGCGAGTCTTTTCGGCATGCTGCTTGGCGCGCTCGGCTTGTCGGTGCTGGCGGATCGCATCGGGCGCAGGCCGGTGTTGATCGGCTCGACGTTTTTCTTCGCGTTCTCGATGATCGCAACCGCGAGCACCGACAGCTTGCCGGTGCTCGCGGCCTTGCGTTTCGTGACGGGTCTTGGCCTCGGCTGCATCATGCCGAACGCAATGGCGCTCGTCGGCGAGTTCTCGACGGCCGAGCATCGCGTCAAGCGGATGATGCTCGTCTCGTGCGGCTTCACGCTCGGCGCGGCGCTGGGCGGCTTCGTGAGCGCGGCGCTGATCCCTGCTTTCGGCTGGCGTTCGGTGTTCTGGGTCGGCGGCCTGGTGCCTTTGTTGCTCGCGGTTTGGATGGTCATCGCGCTGCCTGAATCGCTGCAATTTCTCGTGTTGAAGGGCCGCGAGGCGCGCGCCCGCGACTGGCTCGCGAAGTTCGATCCGTCGCTTGCCATCGATGCCTCGACGCGGCTCGTCGTCCGCGAAAAAGCGAGTTCGGGCGCGCCGGTCGCCGAACTGTTCCGCGCGGGCCGCGGGCCGGTCACGCTGATCTTGTGGGCGATCAGCTTCATGAATCTCATCGATCTGTACTTCCTGTCGAACTGGCTGCCGACCGTGATGCGCGATGCGGGATACTCGCCGGGCATGGCCGTGCTGGTCGGCACGCTGTTGCAGACGGGCGGCGTGGTGGGCACGCTCATGCTTGGCTGGTTCATCGAACGATTCGGCTTCGTGCGTGTGTTGCTGGCCTGCTTTCTCGTGGGCGCGGTGAGCGTGGGGATGATCGGCGGCGTGGCGCACGTGCAGTTCTGGCTATTCGTCGCGGTGTTTGCCGGCGGGTTCTGCATCGTCGGTGGACAGCCTGCGGTGAATGCGCTCGCGGGGCATTTTTATCCGACCTCGCTGCGGTCTACGGGCATCGGCTGGAGTCTGGGCATCGGACGCGTGGGGTCGGTGATCGGGCCGCTCGTCGGCGGACAGATGATCGCGCTCGGATGGAGCAATGCGTCGCTCTTTCATGCGGCGGCGTTGCCGGTGTTCTGCTCGGCGTTGCTGGTTGGCGTGCTGGCTTTCGTGCGGCGGGAGCAAAGTGGGGCGGCGCAGACGGCTTGATGTGATGGAGACTTGATTCTTCAGGCGAAGCCGGCGCCGGCGCATGATGTCGCGCCACGCCGCCGCGTGGCCTTCGGTCGGCACGATCCAGATGTGCAACGAAGGCCCACGCGTAACGGCGTGTGCGCCATGCCTGCGAGGGCGACCCATCCGGTGGCGCGCTCGCAGCCGGCTCCGACAGAAAGACGGCGCGCTGGACGTTCAGGAAACGCAATCAGCGTCATCTGTCGAAGCGCGCTTCTCCCAAGCCGCCGCGCCCAGAAACGCCGCCGCCGCGACCACCAGCACGCCAATCAGCGCATCCGGACTCACGCGATCCATCAATGTCCCCGCGATGATCGGCCCGCCGAAACTCGCCACGCTCCACGAAGCGCCGACGATAGCCGTCGCCGACACCAGCGCCGTGCCGCGAAAGCGCTCGCCGCACGCAACGATAGACAGCGTATAGACGCTGCCCGCCGCCGCGCCGGTCACGAACAGGAGCGGCCAGCACAACCACGGATACTCGACCGCCCACGGCAGCAGCGGCAGCAGCAGCGTGACCACCACGCCCGCGCCGACATGCACCTTCGTGCGCCCGATACGGTCCGCCAGCCAGCCGATGGGAAACTGCATCAAGGTATCGCCGAACAGGATGGCGGAGGCGAACAGCACGCCCACGTCCGCGCCGACGCCGTGCGAGATCGCGAAGAGCGGCATCAGCGAAAGCGCGAGCGTGTCGAAGAGCGCGAAGAAACCCGTGCCGATCACGAGCGCGGGCATGCGCGGCAACACATGCCGCCAGTCGCCAGCGGTAGCGTGTTCGTCGTGCGATGCAAGCGTGTGCGGCGTGCCGCGAATCGAGGCGAGCGCGGGCAGCGCCAGCAGAAAGATCGCGCCGCAGACGGCGAAGCGCGCCGAAGTCCAGCCGCCGATGGCGCTGACGAGCACCGGCCCCGTCATCTGAAACAGGGTGAAGTTGGTCGCGTAAATGGCGACGACGCGCCCGCGCGTGGAGTCGTCGGCGAGCTGCGTGACCCATGCTTCGCCAATGGTGAATAGCAGCATCAGCGCCGCGCCGCATAGAAAGCGCAGCACGGCCCATAGCCACAGATTCACGGTGAACTGCATTGCGATGGTCGCGAACGCTGCGACGATCACCGCCCCGACAATCGTCCCGCGTGCGCCCAGCCGACTCGCAACGCGGCTTGCGAAAGGCGCGACGGCCAGCCCGCCGCCTGCCTGCATCGCCGTCATCAGGCCGACGATGCCCGTGCCGAACCCGGCTTGCGTGAGTGCAAGCGCGGTGAGCGGAATGGTCGCGCCTAGCCCGAGGCCGACCACCGCGACACTCAGGATGAGCGCGAGAAAGTCGCGAGAAAGAATGCCCTTCATATACCGCCGTGCCGCTCGCTTCGCCGAGAACCCGTGAGGATCGGCAGCAGCCTCAAGCGGCCTGCCCGAACGCAACGCGCCGCGCACGCTTGTCGAGCGTCGCGGAAAGCAGCGTGAGCGCAAAGGCGCAGCACGCCATCAGCACGCCGACCCACGGCAGCGAAGTCAGCGGCGCGCCTGCGCTGATGACGCAGCCGCCCAGCCACGCGCCCGTGGCGTTGCCCAGATTGAACGCGCCCTGGTTGAGCGTGGAGGCGAGATTGGGCGCATCGCTCGCGCGGTTCACTATCAGGATCTGCAGAGGCGGCACGATCGCGAACGCGAGCACGCCCCACAGGAAGATGGTGATCATCGCCGAGACCGGTTCGTGCATGGTGCCCGCGAAAATCGTGAGGATCACGACGATCGACAGGAGAAACGTCAGCAGCGAGCGCAGCAGCTTCCAGTCGGCGAGCTTGCCGCCAAGCGTGCTGCCGACCGTGAGGCCGAGGCCGAACAACAGCAGCACGTAAGTCACGGCGTGCGGCGTGAAACCGGTGACATCCTCGAGAATCGGCGTGATGTAGGTAAAGACCGAGAACAGGCTCGCCGAAGCCAGCACGCTGATGCCGAGCACCATCAGCACCTGCGGGTTCTTGAGCACGTCGAATTCGCGCAGGATGCTGGTCTCGCGCATCTCGATGTGCTTCGGCAGGCAAACCGCGAGCGCGCCCGCCGCGGCGAGGCCGATCAAGGTCACGACCCAGAAGGTCGCGCGCCAGCCGGCCGCTTGGCCGAGCGCGGTGCCGAGCGGCACGCCGAGCACGTTGGCGAGCGTGAGGCCGGTGAACATCAGCGCAATGGCCTGCGCGCGGCGGTTCGGCGCGACCAGATCGGCGGCGACCACCGAGCCGATGCCAAAGAAAGCGCCATGACAGAACGCGGTGACGATACGCGCGCCCATCAGCACCCAGTAATTCGGCGCGAGCGCGCAAAGCGTATTGCCGACGATAAACACGCCGATCAGCCCCATGAGCGCCTTCTTGCGTGGCATCTTCGCCGTGACGACGGCAAGAATCGGCGCGCCGATGGTCACGCCGAGCGCATAGCCCGAAACGAGCATGCCTGCCGCCGGAATCGATACCGCGAGATCGCGCGCGACGTTGGGCAGCAGGCCCATGATGACGAATTCTGTCGTGCCGATGCCGAACGCGGCGATGGCGAGAGCGAGAAGGGGCAGAGGCATGGCGGAGGGTGCGAGTGCGGTGTGTCGCGCGGTGCGCGTCGTCGGAATGAGCGGCGCGAGAGTCGGCGAGTGAAGGCTCGGATTCTACCGAAAGGTCATTTTTGATGCTGGTGGAAACCCTTAGTCTGCTCGGCCCGGACAATGCACTCCCGCGAACGGATATTTTGACGAATGCCGCCTCGTCGACGGAGTTTTACCCGCGCGGCCGCTAGTTGACGTCAGATGTTTCTAGTAATGTTCTGACAGGACGCCATTGCTTGCGCGAGCGAAGTTCTGGGCGAGTGTTGGAAAAACGCAGCATCCACTGATTGACATGTCCCAACTCAAAAGTTTTTTCGGCGCCGCCTTTGCTGCCGCGCTGCTCGTCTCGGTTCACGCGCAGGCGCAAAGCAGCGCCACCGGACCCATTGCCACGTCGGCGGGCGCGCTCAATTTTCTGCGCGACGAATCGGGCTTCGCCGCCGTGCTCGGAACCGATACCTTCGACCGCTTCGACGCCAAGCGCGTCGTGCATTTCGACCAGACGGGCGCATCCGACACGCTCACGCGCTCGCTCGTGCAGACCGACGTCGGTCCCGTGCTTTACGACTTTCGTCACAAGCCGCCGCTCGTGCAGCGCATCGGCAAGAGGCTCGTCGTCAAACGCGTGTTCTGGCAAGGCGAGGAAGTCGTCATGCAGACGTCGTCCGGCTGGTACGGCTATCAGCGCGGGACATTGACCAAGCTGCAATCGTCGACGTCGACGTATCACTGACTCAGTTGCGCACGTTGAAGACGCGTTCGCCCGCCACGACATAAACCGCTTCGCCGCGCACGTCGCCGTTGACCTCGAAACCGCCAGTGAACGCGCCGAACGCGGGCAGCACGCCCGAGCGTTGGCCGAAGCGAAAGCACGGCAGCCGCACGCTGTCGGCACGCGTCGCGAGCCGGTAAACAGGGTGTTCATGTCCGGCGAGCGCGTAGGCATCGTCCACGGTTTGCGGATGATGACAAAGCGCCCACGGTCCCAGCCGATACGGCTCCTTCACGAGTTCCACGCCGAACGCTTCGGGCAGCGCGCCCGCGTGCTTGTCGTGATTGCCTTCGACCAGCACGAGCCGCATTTGCCGATGCCGCATGCGCCACGCATGTAGCGCCGTGAGCGTTTCATCGGCATGCGACTCGCGCGCATGGAGCAGATCGCCGAGAAACACGATCGCTTCAGGTTTATGCGTGGCGACGAGCGTATCGAGCCGCATCAGGCTTTCCGCCGTCGTGCCGACTGGCACTGGAATGCCGCGCGCGCGAAACACGGCGTCCTTGCCGAAGTGGGCGTCGGCGATGAAAAGCGTCATCAGAATGGGATCGAAGGCCGCGCGCTCCGCCGAAAGCAGGAGCGCGTGACCGTTCACATCGACCGTCAGTGCTTCAATTGCCATTTGCATCCTATGCTTGCGCTGCTTTTTCCAGATCGGCAAGCATACGCTCCACGCGGTCCGACAGCTTTTCGGTACTCACCTTTTCACGCAGACGCGCGATGATCAGCGGAAACGCAAAGGGCGTCGGCTTCTTCGGATGCGTGAGCGCGAGACGGCTTTCGCTCATGCGTTGCAGCGCGGCGCGGATGCGGCCGAGTTCGAGTTCCTGCAACATGACTTCCTGATCGGCTTGCGTGAGCAGCAGATTGCCGCTGTCGTGCTTGCGGAACACTTCGTAGAAAAGCCCGCTCGACGCCTGCAATTGCCGCGCGCTTTTCTGCTGCCCCGGATGCCCTTGATAAATCAGCCCCGACACGCGCGCAATTTCCCGGAAGCGCCTTGCCGACAATTCCGAGGCATTGAGGCTCGCGAGAATGTCGTGCTCGAGATTTTCCGCCGAGAAAAGCCCTTCCTCGATGAGCGTCTCCCAGTCGAACGGCCGCGCCGACAGCAGTTCGAAGCCGTAATCGTTCATCGAAATGGAAAAGGTGCTGGGCTGATCGCGCGCGACGCGCCAGCCGATGAGCGAGCCCAGGCCGATGTGCGCCATGCGCCCGGCGAATGGATAACAAAAGAAATGATGTCCTTCGCGCGACCGCACGCTTTCGACGACCAGCACGCCCGGTCCCGGCAGTGCGGACCATTTCGCCTGCAAGTCGAGCAGCGGTTGCACGGCGCGCATTTCGGGTTCGTCGTAGATGCCGTCGTTGGCGCGCGCGAGCATGACGAGCGCGGCCTCGGAGAGTTCGGACGAGAGCGGCATCTTGCTGCCGGCCCATTGCGGCATCGCGCCGCGCGAGGAGGTCGCGCGTTTCACGTAGGCGGTCATGTCGCGCACGCGCACGAGTTCGAGCGCGCGGCCGCCGAAGGTGAAGACATCGCCCGGTTTCAGGCGCGAGATGAACGATTCTTCCATCGCGCCGATCCGTCCGCCGGTCATGTAGGCCACGCTGATGGTCGCATTGGCGACGATGGTCCCGACATTGTTCCGATGCCTGCGCACGAGGTCCTCGCGCGGCACGCGATACACGCCGTCGTCGCCATGAACGACGCGGTGATAATCCGGATACGCCGACAGCGAAGTGCCGCCGCGTTCGACGAAGGCGAGCGCCCAGTCGAATTCGGCCTGCGTGAGATCGCGATACGCATACGCCGTGCGTACTTCGTCGAACATGTCGGCGGGCGTGAAGCCGCCGCCTATCGCCACGGTCACGAGATGCTGCACGAGGACATCGAGCGGCTTGAGCGGCATGTCCCGTCCTTCGATACGCCGCTCGCCGATGGCCCAGCGCGCCGCGGCCGCCTCCACGAGTTCGAGCGCATGCGTCGGCACGATGGTCACGCGCGACACACGCCCCGGCGCGTGTCCCGAACGTCCGGCGCGCTGCATGAGACGCGCGACGCCTTTGGGCGAGCCGATCTGAAACACGCGATCCACCGGCAGAAAATCGACGCCGAGATCGAGACTCGACGTGCATACGACGGCTTTCAGTTGCCCGTTCTTCAGACCGAGTTCGACCCAGTCGCGCACTTCCTTGTCGAGCGAACCGTGATGCAGCGCGATGAGTCCGGCCCACTCCGGCTTCAACTCCAGAAGCGCGCGATACCAGATCTCGGATTGCGAGCGGGTATTGGTGAAGACGAGCGAACTTTGCGCGTGCTCGATTTCATCGGCGACGGGTCCGACCTGGCGCACGCCGAGATGGCCGCCCCACGGAAAGCGCTCGATGGTCTCGGGAATCAGCGTGTCGACGACGAGCGATTTCGGCTGCGCGCCGCGCACGATGACGCGTGGCGTGCGCACGGGATGCAGCAGCGCGTCGTGCGCGAGCGCGAGATTGCCGAGCGTGGCGGAGAGACCCCAGATCTGCACCTCGGGACGCCAGCGCGCGAGGCGGGCGAACGCGAGTTGCGTCTGCGTACCGCGTTTGTTGCCGAGCAGTTCATGCCATTCGTCGACCACGACGAGCCGCACGTGCGCGAGTTCTTCGCGCGCGTTGGCGCGCGTGAGCATGAGCGTGAGGCTTTCCGGCGTGGTGACGAGCGCGGAAGGCATGCGGCGGTTCTGACGCGAGCGTTCCGTGGATGACGTATCGCCCGTGCGCAGGCCGACGGTCCACGGCACCGAGAGCGCCGTCACCGCCGTTTGCAAGGCGCGGGCGGTATCGGCGGCGAGGGCGCGCATCGGCGTGATCCACAGCACGGTGAGCGGCGCGGGGAGGGGCGTTTTGTCAGTGATGGTGGCAACGCGGTCGGCGGTCTTTGCGGTGGATTGCGCGCTGTCCTCAGGGTCCGCAACGGCAAGCGCGCGGCCTTTCTCGTCGAGCCGGGAATTGCCGGCGGTTTTGCCTTTACGCTTCGCGCCCGCTTTGGGCTTCGGCGGTCCCGCGTACGCCGCAAGCGCCCCGAGCCACACGGCCCATGTTTTGCCCGCGCCCGTGGTCGCATGCAATAAGCCGCTCGCGCCTCGTTCGATCTCACGCCAGACTTCCCGCTGAAACTCGAACGGCTGCCAGCCGCGCGAATCGAACCAGCGCGTGATGCGTTCGTCCATCGGCTTCGCGGCTTCCTGCGCGTCGTATTCAAACGGCGCGGGTTTGAATAGCTCGGCGGCGGCATCGAGCTTGGCCTGCGCCGCCTGCGTGCGCGGCACGCGACGCGGACGCGGCGCACGGCGCCTGGATCGCGCCGACGTGTCGGGCGTGTCGGGCGTGTCGGGCGTGTCGATACCGTCCGCATCGTCGAGTTCACTCATGCCGATGCTCCGCGCGAGCTTCTCATGCCACCGCCTCGTTCAAAAACCCCTTGAGCATGTCGAGCGTATCGGCGTCCTCGATAGTCTTGTCGGTCCGCCAGCGCAGCATGCGCGGAAAGCGCACCGCGATGCCCGATTTGTGGCGTGGACTCGCCTGAATGCCCTCGAAGCCGATCTCGAACACGAGCGTCGGCGTGACGCTGCGCACCGGACCGAATTTTTCGATGGTCGTCTTGCGCACGATTGCATCGACCTTGCGCATTTCCTCGTCGGTCAAGCCGGAATAGGCCTTGGCGAACGGCACCAGCGTGCGCACGCCGTCCGCTTCGTCCCAGACCGCGAAGGTGAAATCCGTGTAGAGGCTCGCGCGCCGGCCATGGCCGCGCTGGGCGTAGAGCAGGACGGCGTCGATGGCGTAGGGATCGATCTTCCACTTCCACCAGGTGCCCGACGCCTTGGTGCGGCCGACGCCATACATCGACATGCGCTCTTTCAGCATGAGCCCTTCGACACCGCGCGCGCGGCTTTCGTCGCGCAAGCCAGCGAGCGTCTCCCAATTGGGCGCCACCACGAGCGGCGACACGCGCAAGACATCCACCGCGAGCGATGCCGCCAGCGCATCCAGCTTCGCACGACGCGTTTCCAAAGGCTCGGTGCGCAGGTCGCGGCCATCGGCTTCGAGCAGATCGTAGGCGAGCATCGCGGCGGGAGAATCAGCGAGCACTTTCTTCGTCAGCGACTTGCGCGTGATGCGCGGCTGCAGACGCGCGAACGGCAGCGGTGCGTCCGCGCCCGGTTCCCACGCGAGAATCTCGCCGTCGATCACGGCGCCGTCGGGCAGTGCGGCGCCGAGCGCGGCAAGCTCCGGAAACCGCTCCGTGACGAGATCCTCGCCGCGCGACCAGATCCACACGCGGCCCGCGCGCTTGACGATCTGCGCGCGAATGCCGTCCCACTTCCATTCGGCGATCCAGTCCGATGGCGCGCCGAGCGTCGCCGGATCGATCTGCAACGGATGCGCGAGAAAGAAGGGAAACGGCAAGCCGATATCGCTTTCGTGCGGGGTATCGACGTCATCGCCTTCGGCTGTCGGCGCGATCAGCCGAAGATAACGCGCCGCGCTCGGGCTTTGGCGCGAGTCGGTCCAGCCGACCATGCGTTGCGCGATGCGCTTGTGATCGACGCCCGCCACTTGCGCGAGCGCGCGCACGACGAGTTGCCGCGCGACGCCCACACGAAAACCGCCGCCGATCAGCTTGGTGAGCAGGAAGCGCTCGCCCCAGTTGAGTTCGTCCCAGTAACCGAGCAGCCGCTCACGCAACTCCGCCGGCGACACGCCACGCAAGGTCAGCACGCGCTCCTCGATCCATTGAGCAAGCCCGAGTTCCGATTCGCGCGAGGCGGGCGGGAGCACGTGCGCAATCGTCTCCGCGAGATCGCCGACGGCCTGATACGACTCCTCGAAGAGCCAATCCGGCAGACCCGCGCGTTCGCGGGCGAGTTCGGTCAAAAGGCGCGTCGGCACCGACTGGCGCGGCTTGCCGCCTGCAAGGAAGTACGACGCCCACGCCGCGTCTTCGGCCGCGGCGCCCGAGAAGTAGGCGATCAGCGCTTCGAGCTTTTCGTTCGTCGATGTGGTGGCGTCGAGCGCCGTATAAAGCGTCGCGAAGCGTTTCATTGCGGCGCCGTCTCGGCTGACGCGTCGGTCGCGGCTGGCGCAGAGACTTCGGCGGGCGCATCGGCGGCATCGGCTTCGATGGCGTCGTCGCCGTATTCGGTCGTGAACGCGCCTGCTTCGAGACCTTGCTCGGTGAGCCAGCGCACCATCGGCTCGATCTGTCCGTGCGTGACGATCACGCGTTCCGCGCCCGTCGCGCCTATCGCGAGTTGCAGGCCCGGCCAGTCCGCATGGTCGGACAACACGAAGCCGCGGTCCACGCCCTTGCGCCGCCGCGTGCCGCGCAGACGCATCCAGCCGGACGCGAAGGCATCGCTGTAATCGCCGAAGCGGCGCATCCACGTGCTGCCTTGCGCGGATGGTGGCGCGACGATCAGCGCGCCCTTGAACTCGGCCTTGTCGCGCGCGGCGATTTCACTGACGAGGCGCGTCGGCGGCAGGTCGACACCCGCATCGCGATAGGCGCGATTCAGCGGCTCGACCGCGCCATGACAGAAGATCGGCCCGATACTCCTGTCGATGCCCGCGAGCACATGCTGCGCCTTGCCGAACGAATAGCAGAAGAGCACGGAAGCGCGGCCTTCGGCGGCGTTATGCCGCCACCATGCATCGACGCCATCGAACACGGCCTTGGACGGTTCCCATCGATAGATCGGCAAGCCGAAGGTCGATTCCGTGATGAAGGTATCGCAGCGCACGGGCTCGAAGGGCGCGCAAGTCGGATCGGGCTCGACCTTGTAGTCGCCGGATGCGACCCACACGCGGCCGCCGTGCTCCACGCGCACTTGCGCCGAGCCGAGCACATGTCCGGCGGGATGCAGCGAGACCGTCACGCCATTCACGTCGATTCTCTCGCCATAAGGCAGACCTTGAACGTCGATGCCCGGAAGGCGCGACTGCAACACGCCCAGCCCCGCTTCGGCGGTGAGATAGTGCGCATGTCCGAAGCGTGCGTGGTCCGCATGCGCGTGCGTGATCACGGCGCGTTCGACCGGTCGCCACGGGTCGATATAGAAGCCGCCCGGCGGGCAAAACAGCCCTTCGGGCCGCGCGACGATCAGGTCGGAAGAGGTGTCCACGAGACGTTGAGGCATGCAGCTTGCCATTAGTGTTCGATTCCGACCACAAAAGCACGCCACGTGCCCGTCATGGTGCTTTCACGATTAACCGCTAGGGTGTAAAAGTTTAACTGACTCATCTATCGCCGCTTCATCTCGCGATACGCGCGCACGGGGCGCGCGCCGCTCGTCTTTTTGGTGCCGAACATGGATACGATCGTAGCGCCGACCGCCGCAGAAGCGGTCTGGATCGTCAGGCTGCAAGGCCATCCTCAGTACGACTTCGTGCGCCTGAAACGGGTCTTCAACGACCCGGGTTCCCGCCATCAGGTCGTACTCGTCGATGTCAGGAAACTGCTCGAATGCGCCAATCGCGACGACACCGACTACGTGCTCAAGGCCGTCACCGACTGGCACGCGGGCAAGGTGCGCGGGATCCGCGAGTTTCTCGACCCGGACAATCCGCGTGTGCCGGAGATGCCTTACGTGACCATCAGCGTGCGCCGCTCGTCGGGTTTTCTAGGCTTGCTGGGCGTGCATCGTGAGGGTGTGATCGCGTTTCGCAACGGGCAGCATCGCGCGCGCTATCTGGCTCATGCGGGCGCGCTTTGCATGCCGGTGGAAGTGCACGAGCGCGAAGCGGCCATGCTGCTTGCCATGTGCGCCGCGCCCGGCGAAGCGAGCGCGGAATACGGCGATATGTGATTGCGCCGGTCAGGCGGCGGGGGCATCGACCAGATTACGCGGCGTGCCGTTCGCCCATGCGATGAGGTTGCCGAGCGTGGTCGATGCAATCTCGATCAACGCCTCGCGCGTAAAAAACGCCTGATGCGCGGTAATGATGACGTTCGGAAACGTGAGAAGACGCGCGAGCACGTCGTCCTGAAGCAAGTGGTCCGAATGGTCTTCGAAGAAAAGACCGCCTTCTTCCTCGTAGACATCCAGTCCGAGATGCCCTAACTGGCCGCTCTTCAGCGCGCCGATCAACGCATTGCTTTCCACGAGCCCGCCGCGTCCGGTATTGATGAGCATGGCGCCGCGCTTCATGCTTGCGAGCGCGCGTTCGTCGATCATGTGATAGGTCGCGGGCAGGAGCGGACAGTGCAGCGAGACGACATCGGAGTTCGCGAGCAGTTCGTCCAGAGCGACATAGCGCGCGCCGCGTTCGAGCAGGTCCGTGGCGGGCGGTCCTGGATCGTAGGCGAGCACCTGCATGCCGAAGCCCGCCATGATCTTGCCGAACGTGCGCCCGATGATACCCGTGCCGACCACGCCGACGGTCTTGCCATACAGATCGAAGCCGAGCAGGCCGTTGAGCGAGAAATCGCCTTCGCGCGTGCGCGCCACCGCGCGATGCAGCCGGCGATTGAGCGTGAGGATCATGCCGGCCGCGTGTTCCGCCACCGCATGCGGCGAGTACGCGGGAACGCGCGTGACGGCGATGCCAAGGCGCTTGGCCGCATGCAGATCGACATGATTGAAGCCCGCCGAGCGCAATGCGACCAGACGCGTGCCGCCTGCGTGGAGCTTTTCGAGTACGGCGGCGTCGACGAGATCGTTGACGAACGGGCAGACGGCCGTGAAACCTTGCGCAAGGATGGCCGTCTGCGCGTCGAGATGAGTTTCGCGAAAATCGAGCTCGACGCCGAACGATTCGTTAGCCTGACAAAACGTATCGGCGTCGTACTGACGGCTGCTAAAGAGAATGAGGCGATGGGAATGGGCGCTCGACATGTTTCGTCACAGGCAAGAATCGACGCGTACCGGCCTGTGAGATAAGCCGCACGCCTTTGGGGTTAGTGGTGGGTCGCCGAGGTGACGGCAGGCGTCACGCCTGCGCCCGGTGCGGGCTTAAAGGCGGGGGGCGTCGGCCGGTAGATTTCATCTGGCTTGGACGATGCCGAGGTCACTTCCTGAGTGAGCCTTTCAAGCGCGTAGTCGATGAAAAAGCGCGTCTTGGCAGGCAGATATTGACGTCCCGGATACACGATCGACACTTTCATCTCCGGGTCGTCGATGGTGTACTCGGGCAAGAGCCGCACGAGCGTGCCGTCTGCGATATCCCGGTTGACGATGCCTTCGGGCAGGATCGAAAAGCCCATGTCACGCATCGTCGCAAGGCGCACCATCAGCGCACTGTTGACCGAGTAGACGGGAGCGAGGGCAACTTGGTCCGCTGCTCCATGGCGGTGCCGGAAATGCCAGGAAGAGCTTCGTATCTCGCTGGGTAGCCCAACGGACGGCATGGACTGTAGATCGGTTGGCGTGGCGGGCGTGCCGTGTTCAGCGAGATACGCGGGCGTGGCAACGGGCACGAGCGCGTTATTGCCGACGGGACGTTCCACGAGCGCGGTGCTCGACACCATGAACGCGGTGACGATTCCCACGTCATAGCCGTCTTCGACGAGATCGACGTGACGTTCGGCGAGCGTCAGGCGCACATTGACTTTCGGATAAAGCTTTCTGAATCCGTCGATTAACGGAGTAAGGGTTAGGAGTGAAAGCGCGCTCGATGCCACCACGCGCAAAGTGCCGCTAGGTTCGCCTTCGGTATGGGTAACTGCCGACTCAAGATGATCCAATTCTTCCAGCAGAGCCCGACAGCCTTCGAGATAGCGTGTGCCGGCTTCCGTGAGAGAAAGATTTCGCGTGGTCCGGTTAATCAAACGCGTTCGCAAATGCGCTTCGAGCATGGCAATTGCCCGCGTCACCAAGGCATTTGAGACGTCTAGTTGCTGGGCGGCTCGTCTGAAGCTTTCGGTATCGGCTACCCGAACGAAAACTCGCATTGCATGGATCTGATTCATTGTGCAGCCCTCAGGTTGTACAGCGATGGAGTGAGTTAGGCGCATCCAAAGATACGGCCGTTCACTTTTGTTGACCCTCGTTTTGTTCTTTAAACGGATAATATTGACAGGACGAAAGAAATGCAATATTTAATTTTTTAAGGTAAATAGAGTAATTGCGCACGTGACGGGTTTTATTTCGGTTTTTCGTAGATGCACGGACTTGATGGTTGATTTTTATACGAATCTACTCCTGAAGGTGCGATATCGCACGGAACCGCGCTTATGCCTGCCGGCAAAGCCATAACGAAGTCGTATGAAGTATTGTGTGGATACTAAAAAGCAGCATTTTAATTAACCGTGAGATTAGTAGCGGGTTTATGTTAGGAAACGTATCTCCGCTTTGCTGAATTGGATAAAATCCAATCGGGATTTTCCCGGCTTGAGAGCTAATAAATAAGCCCGAGGTTTTGTCGACAATCAACCGGATCTACACCAACCATGCTGTGGACTCTGTTAAAGGCGCAACCGGAAATAGCTCTCTTCGCGAGTCTCGCGATCGGTTTTTTTATTGGGTCTTTCAAACTCGGGCCGATTCAGCTGGGCGGCGTTTGCGGCACGCTCATCGTCGCATTGATTCTCGGGCAAAGCGGCGCGCGAATTTCCCCCGATCTGAAAAATATCGCTTTCGCGCTTTTTATCTTTGCGCTCGGATTCACGGGCGGCCCGCAGTTTTTCGCGAATGTCGGACGCGGCTGGCGCTACGGCATCCTCTCACTCGTGGAAGTCGTGGTGGTGGTGGCGCTCGTGCTCCTGAGCGTGCGCCTGCTCAGGCTCGATCCAGGCACGGCGGCGGGACTTCTGGCCGGCGGCGCCACCGAATCGGCCGTGATCGGCACGGCGTCCGAGGCCATCGGGCGGCTTGGGCTTCCGGCCGCGGAAATCGCGCGCTTGCAGGCGAATATCGTGACCGCGTACAGCGTGAGCTACCTGTTCGGGCTCGTCACGATCGTGCTCTTTTCGAGCCAGTTCGCGCCGCTCATCCTGCGCGTTAATCTGCGCGATGAAGCCGAGCGCGTGTGGCGCAAGCTCGGTGGCGACGGCGCGCTGTCCGAAGGGCAGACGCTTGCCGCGCCGCCTCTCGCCGGACGCGAACTGAAAGTGACGGCGGGCGCGGGCCAGTCCATCGGCGATCTTGAAAAGCGCTTCGGCAACAACATCAGCGTGCAGCGCGTGTTGCGCGACCGCTCGGTCATCAAGGCGCAGCCGTCGGTCATCCTGAAGGCGAACGACCGCGTGATGGTCGGCGGCCGCCGCGAGGCGATCGTCGAGGCACTGCCCGCTATCGGCGAGGAAGTGTTCGGCGGCGGCGTCTCGGATGTCTACGTCGAGAAAGTCGATGTCATGCTCACAGCGCGCGCGCTGCACGGCCTCACGCTTGCCCAGGCGCGCGCCCGCGCCGCGCCGGGCGAAGGGCGCGGCGTCTTCGTCGCGGCCGTGACGCGACTGGACAGCACCATTCCCGCGTTGCCCGGCACGCAACTGCATCGCGGCGATGTGCTTACGCTCGTCGGCAACAAGGAAGATGTCGCGCGCGGCGCGTCGAAGCTCGGCTACATCATCCGCGCGACCCAAAAAACCGACTTCGTGTATCTCGGGCTCGGCGTGATCGCGGGCATCGCGATCGGGCGGTTTTCGGCGCGTGTCGGCGGCATCGACATCACGCTCGGCACGGGCGGCGGTTGTCTTCTCTCAGGTCTTCTGTTCGGCTGGATTCGTTCGCGCTATCCGGTGATCGGCTCGTTGCCATCCGCTGCCGCGCAGATTCTCAAGGACTTCGGACTGTGCACCTTCATCGCGGCGGTGGGCTTGTCGGCGGGCGCGGACGCGCTGCGGCTGATTCGCGAATTCGGTATCGCGCTGCCGCTTGCGGGCATCGTCATCACGCTGGGGCCCGCGCTCGCGTCGCTTTTTATCGGCAGGATGCTGCTCAAGCTCGAAGTGCCGATGCTGCTCGGCGCGATCGCCGGCCAGCAGTGCAGCACGCCCGCCATCAGCGCGCTCGTCGGCGTGACGGGCAACGCGACGCCCGTGATCGGCTACACCATCACCTATGCGATCTCGAACGTGCTGCTGCCGCTGCTCGGGCCGCTCGTCGTCGGGCTGGCAAGCAAGCTCGGCTGAAGGGGACATCGACATGGAATGGATGCACCTCGTCTTTCAGAAGTCGCCCGAAACGGCGCTCTTTCTTTCGCTCGCGGCGGGTTATCTCATCGGCCAGATCAACTTCGGCAAGTTCCAGCTGGGCGGCGTGGGCGGCTCGCTGCTCGCGGCGGTGGCGATCAGCCAGATCGGCGTGCAAATCGACAATGGCGTGAAGGCGGTGATGTTCGCCGTGTTCATCTATGCGGTCGGCTACGACTCCGGGCCGCAGTTCTTCAACTCGCTCAATCGCAAGACGCTGCGCGAAATCGCGATGGCCGTGTTTCTGGCTGTCTCCGCGCTCGTCACGGTGATCGTCTGCGCGAAGGTCTTCGGATTGAACAAGGGACTCGCGGCCGGACTCGCGGGCGGGGCGCTGACGCAATCGGCGATCATCGGCACGGCGGGCGACGCGATCGCGCGGCTCGGCTTGCCGGCCGCCGAAGCGAAGGCGCTCCAGTCCGATGTCGCCATTGCCTATGCCGTGACTTACGTCTTCGGCTCGCTCGGCGCGATCATCGTCTGCGTGAACATCCTGCCGAAGTTCATGGGACAGAGCCTGAAGGAAGCATCCGTCGACGCCGAGCGGCAGCTTGCGGGCGGCGGCGCATCCGGGCCCGCGGCGGGCCAGGTTTCCGCGTTGCCCGCGCTCGTCGGGCGGGCGTTTCGCGTGACGGCGGCAAGCGGCGCGGCGGGCCGCACGGTGGCCGACCTCGAAATGGCCGAAGCGGACATGATCACCATCGAGCGCATCCGGCGCGGCGGCAAGGCGCTCGAAGCGCGTCCCGACGTCATGCTCTCGGCAGGCGATATCGTGCTCGTCGTCGGACGGCGCGAAGTAATGGTGAGCGCGGCGGCGCAACTCGGCGAGGAAGTCGCGGACACCGACGGCATCAGCGTCGTCATGCAGAAGCGTCAGGGCGTGTTCACCAAGCGCGGCATGAACCACACGACGATCGCCGCGCTGCGCGCGACCGTGGATCGCGACATGCGGCACGGCGTCTATATCCAGGAGATTTCGCGCGCCGGTTCGCCTATGCCCGTGTTGCCGGAGACGCGCCTCGAACATGGCGATGTGATCACCGTCTACGGTGCGCCGCAAGACACGAAGCGCGCCGTCGATGCCGCCGGTTACGAGCTTCCCTTCACCGACAAGACCGACTTCATCTACATGGGCGTGGGTATCGTGCTGGGACTGCTGATCGGGCTGATCGTGGTGCGCGTGGGCGGCATACCGATCACGCTCGGCTCGGGCGGCGGCTGTCTGCTCACGGGCCTTCTGTTCGGCTGGATGCGCGGCAAGCATCCGATGTATGGCGTCATGCCGCCCGCCGCATCGCAATTGCTGAAGGACTTCGGGCTGGCCGCGTTCGTCGCGGTGGTCGGCCTGAACTCGGGTTTGCAGGCGGTCGTGACGGTGAAGCAAAGCGGCGTGACCATCTTTCTGCTCGGCGTATTCGTCACGCTGTTTCCGCTTCTTCTCACGATGCTGTTCGGCCGATATGTCCTGCGCTACGACAACGCGGCGGTTTTCGCGGGCGCGCTGTCGGGGTCGCGCAGTGCGAATCCGGCGTTCGGCGGCGTGCTCGACAAGGCGGAAAGCCCGGTGCCGACGGCTGCGTTCGCCGTCACCTACGCGCTTGCGAACGTGCTTCTGACCTTGCTCGGGCCGCTCGTCGTCGGACTGGTCTAGCGAATACCTGGAGTGCTCCTTGCGACATAATCGGCCTTCAGCACAAGGAGGCTTTCCATGGCGTACACACTGCCAACCGTCACGTTGCCGAACGGCGAAACCATTCCAAAGCTCGGCCAGGGAACCTGGGAGATGGGCGAACGCCCGAACACCCGCCAGACCGAGATCGCCGCATTGCGCGAGGGCGTGGAACTCGGCATGACGCTCATCGATACCGCCGAAATGTACGGCGATGGCGAAAGCGAAAAGCTGATCGCCGAAGCGCTCGGCGACCGGCGCGAGGACTTGTTCATCGTCAGCAAGGTGTATCCGCATAACGGCAATGAACGCGGCGTGCAGAGCGCGTGCGAGCGCAGCCTGAAGCGACTGGCGACGGACCGCATCGATCTTTACTTGCTGCACTGGCGCGGCGGCGAGGATCTGGAAGGCGTGATCGCGGGCTTCGAAAAACTCAGGCGCGATGGCAAGATTCGCCACTGGGGCGTGAGCAACTTCGACACCGACGACATGGAAGAACTTTTTTCGCTCGATCACGGCGATGCCTGCGCAACCGATCAGATTCTCTATAACGTCGCGCGTCGTGGACCCGAGTTCGACCTGCTGCCGTGGTTGCGCGAGCGCCGCATTCCAGCGATGGCGTATAGCCCCGTCGATCACGCGCGTCTACCGAGGGGCGGGGCGCTGGAGAAGATCGCGGCGGCGCGCGGCGTATCGGCGTTTCAGGTCGCGCTCGCGTGGGTGCTGCAACAGCCGCAAGTCTTCGCGATTCCTAAAGCCGCGGATATTGCGCATATCCGCGAGAATCGCGCGGCGCTCGACCTTGCGTTGTCGGCGAATGAACTGGCGGACATCGATCAGCAGTTCAAGCCGCCAAAAGCGAAGCGCGGGTTGGAGATGCTTTGAGCGGGCTCAAGTGCAAAGCACGTGCAAGTCACGTGCAAGCGTGATGCAAATGCACCGACCCCAGCACCGCCACTTCAGCCGGCGTGCGCTTGAGATCGGCTTCGTTCACCTGTTTCGCATCGGTGAGGAAGTCATCGACGATCGATGACACCGACGTATCCGTCAGGCACAGCGACACGCGCTTGGTGTCGCCATCCTGCAGCGACGCGCGTTGCGACAGGAACAGCACGCCGTACTGATAACCCCGCACGATGCCGCGCACGGCGCCCACGCACTGACCTTGCGCGGTGTTGTCGCCCTTCTGGGCGCATTGCTGCGCGAGCGAATAAGCAGTGAAGCTCTGGTCGATGGCGGCAGGCGCCGCCGTCTGCGCGTGAGCGGCAGCGGAACCGAAGGCACAAGCTGCGGCGAGAGCGAGCGAGAGAGTGGGTTTCATCGATTGAATCCTCGTTGTTTTGAGAGTGAACCGATGAGAGGCGCAAACACGCACTTTGGTTCCGGGCGCGCGGCGCTTAAGTCACCTTTTCGGGACTTTGCAGCGCGCGCAGCTCCTCGACCGGAATATGACAGTGAATGGCATGACCGTGCCCCGCATCGCGGCAAGGCGGAACCTCGCGTTCGCAGATGTCGCCGACCTTGCGCGGACAGCGCGTGTGGAACACGCATCCCGAAGGCGGATTCGCCGCGCTAGGCAACTCGCCCGACAAGCGAATGCGCTCGTTTTGCACGGGCGCGCTTTCGAGCGCGGGCACCGAGGAGAGCAATGCTTCGGTGTACGGATGCTGCGGCCCCGTGAAGACATCCGCCGCGCGGCCGATCTCCATGATGCGCCCGAGATACAGCACCGCAATCCGATCCGACAAATAGCGCACGACGTGCAGATCGTGCGAGATGAATACGTAGCTCACGCGCCGTTCGCGCTGCAAGTCCGCCAGCAGATTGAGGATGGCGGCCTGCACGGAGACATCGAGCGCGGAAGTCGGCTCGTCGCAGACGACGACGCGCGGATCGCCCGCAAAAGCACGCGCGATCGCCACGCGTTGCTTCAATCCGCCCGACAATTGGCGCGTGCGCGAGCCGAGATAGCGCTCCGGCAGACGCACGGCTTCGGTCAGCGATTGCAGGCGCTTTTCCTTCGCTTCGCCACGCAGCGACGCGAGTTTCGACAGCGAACGCGCAATCAGCCGGCGCACCGAATGCGCGCGATTGAGCGCCGAATCCGGGTTCTGAAACACGATCTGCAGCGACTTCACCTGCTCGTCGCTGCGCCGCGTGACGCGTTCGGGCAGATGCTGGCCGTCGAGTTCGAGCGTCGCGCCCTTGTCCGGCGAGACGAGGCCCAGCAGCAGCTTGGCGAGCGTGGTCTTGCCGCTGCCCGATTCGCCGACGAGTCCGAGTGTTTCGCCTTGCACGAGGTCGAGCGAGACATCGTGAACGGCGCGCACTTCTTCATCGCCGACATGGAAGGTTTTGGACAGGTTGCGTGCGGTGAGCGCGAGCGTCGGTTGCGCTCGATGATCGAGTGGAGGCGCGGCGGGCGTTTCGTCGGTCGAACGCGGCAGCATTTCCGCGCGTTCGTGATAGTGACAGCGCGCCATCTGATCGCCGTGCGCCGCACTCATCCGATACGGCGGCGGCGCTTCCTTGAGACACCGTTCGTCGGCGAGCTTGCAGCGCGCGGCGAAGATGCACCCTTGCGTCACCGATCCCGGCAGCGGCAACGAACCGGGAATGGTGTCGAGCCGGCCATTTTCCTTGCTGCGGCCACTCGTCGGCAGACAGCGCAACAGGCCCACGGTGTATGGATGGCGCGGCTTTGCGAAGACATCGGCGGTTGCGCCTTCCTCGACGAGCTTGCCCGCATACAGCACGCCGACGCGCTCGCACATGCGCCCGATCACCGCGAGATTGTGGCTGATGAACAGCACGGCGGTGCCGAGTTCCTCACGCAATTGCGCAATGAGATCGAGCACTTCGGCTTCGACGGTGGCATCGAGACCGGTGGTGGGTTCATCGAGAATCAGCAGTTCGGGATTGCAGGCAAGCGCCATGGCGATCACCACGCGCTGCTGCATGCCGCCCGACAGTTGATGCGGGTAGCTTTCCATCACCCGTTCGGGCGATGCAATACGCACACGCCGCAGCATCTCCACCGTGCGCTCGAGCGCGTCGCTTTCAGAAGCGCCCGAAGCCTCGAAGGCTTCGGACACTTGCCGCGCGACGGTCAGCGACGGATTCAACGCGCGCCCCGGGTCCTGATAGACCATGGAGACGGCATCGGCGCGCATTTCGCGCAGGGCGTCGGCGGACAGCGCGGAGACATCGCGCCCGGCTATCGAGATGCGGCCTGACTTTACGCGGCCGTTCTTCGGCAAGTAGCGCAGCACCGCGAGCGCCGCCGTCGACTTGCCGCAGCCGGATTCGCCGACGAGTCCGTACGCTTCGCCACGCCGCACGCGCAAGGAGACGTCCTGCAGCACTTCGCGCTCGCGTCCGCGCGAACGGTAGGCCACCGTCAGTCCGACGATGGTGAGCGCGTCCGTCGCTTCGCCCTTGGCGGCGCCGAACGTGGGAAATGCCGATGGCGGCGGTCCGTTCATCGGTCGAGCACTCCTTGCACGGCATCCGCGACGAGGTTGACAGCGACGACGAGCGAGGCAATGGCGGCGGCATCGAACACGACCGTCCACCACGCGCCGCCCGCCATCAGCGTATAGCTTTCGGACAACGCGAGTCCCCAGTCGGCGGACGGCGGCTGAATGCCGAATCCCAGGAACGAGAGCGTCGC
Organism: Caballeronia sp. LP006; assembly: GCF_031450995.1. NCBI lineage: Bacteria > Pseudomonadati > Pseudomonadota > Betaproteobacteria > Burkholderiales > Burkholderiaceae > Caballeronia > Caballeronia sp. LP006. The sequence goes on from NZ_JARTVW010000005.1 coordinate 1,030,632, forward strand.
GACCGCGAAGATCGCGTAGCCGAGCCGCACGGTGGCTTCGACGATGATCGGCGGCAGCACGTTCGGAAGAATCTCCGCGAACATGATGTAAAGCGCATTCTCGCCGCGCAACTGCGCCGCCATCACGTAGTCGAGATGGCGTTCGCCCAGCACGGCGGCGCGTACCGTGCGCGCGGTGATCGGCGCGAAGGTCAGGCCGATCACGATAATCACCGTCGTATTGCTCGCGCCCACGGCGGCCAGCGCCAGCAGCGCGACGATGACGAGCGGCAGCGCGAGAAGAGCGTCGATAGCGCGGCCGACGACGGCATCGACCCAGCCGTCGAAGTAGCCGACCACGAGGCCGATGGCCGTGCCCGCCGCCGTGCCGATGAGTGTCGCGAGCGGCGCGATGGTGAGAATGTCGCGCGACCCGACGATCACGCGCGCGAACACGTCGCGGCCGAGCTGATCGGTGCCGAACCAGTGATCGCCGGAAGGCGGCGCGAGCGAGTTCAAGGGATCGGAAGCGTAGGGATCGATCGGCACGGCATGCTGACCGAACAAGGCGCACAGCACCCAGAAGAGCAGGATCGACACGCCGACGACGAAGGTCGCCGAGCGCGACAACGCGAAAAGCGCCTCGAAGCGCTTCGGTTTGACGGGGGCGAGGGCTTGCGTGCTCATCGCCCGTCTCCCGACGAATCCGCCGTGCGCAGGCGCGGATTCAGCACGACGTAAAGCGCATCCGCGATCAAATTCGCCGCCGTGTAGATCACGCCGATGCTGAGTACGCCTGCTTCGAGCATCGGGAAGTCCTTGGCCTTCGCCGCGTTGTAGATCAGCGAGCCGATGCCCTGATAGTGGAAGAGCGTCTCCACGACGACCAGCCCGCCGATCATGTAGCCGAGCTGCGTCGCGGCAACCGTCACGGTTGGCAGAAGCGCATTGCGCAGCACGTGCCGCCAGATCACGATACGGCGCGGCAAGCCCTTGAGGATTGCGGTGCGCGTGTAGTCGGCATCGAGCGCTTCGACGGTGCCCGCGCGCGCCATCCGCGCGATATAGCCGAAGAACACGAAGACGAGTGGCAGCACCGGCAAAATCAGATGCTGCAATTGCGTGAGAATGCCGGCATCGGCGCTGGCGCTTGCTTCTATCGGCAGCCATTGCAGCCACACGCCGAAGATGAGGATCAGCACGATCGACGAAACGAATTCCGGCACGACCGTCAGCGTGAGTCCGCCAATGCTGATGATCCGGTCGATCCAGCGCCCCGCGTGCAGCGCCGCATACACGCCGCCTGCAATGCCGAGCGGCACCACGACGATGAACGCCAGCGCGCCGAGCTTCGCCGAATTCCACAGCGCCTCGCCGATAAACGGTGCAACCGGCGCGCGAAACGCATACGACTCGCCCATGTCGCCGCGCAGGAAATGCGTGATCCACGCCGAATATTGCGTGAGAAGCGGCCGGTCCACGCCGAGCTGATGATTCAGCGCGGCGACAGCGCGCGCATCCGCGAGCGGGCCGAGAATGGCGCGGCCGACATCGCCCGGCAGCAACTGGCCGCCGGCGAAGACGATCATCGACAAGAGCCAGAGCGTGACGAGCGCAAGCAGCACGCGCACGCCGACGAAGCGCAACACGCGGCGTGCTTTCGCGCCGCCGTTGCGCGCCGGCCCGATGCGGGTCGAGGGCGTGATCGTGCTCATCCTCGCGAACCTCCTTTAAGCCGCCGACACCGTCGCCCGGTCGAACCACATCTGCGAAATCGCATTGAAACGCACGCCCGAAACACTGGCGCGCGTGACGATCAGCTGGTCGTAGAAGTACGGGATGATCACGGGCGTTTCATCGAGCAACAGACGCTGAATGTCGCCCGACACTTTCTTCTGCGATGCCACGTCGAGCGAGGCCACGAATTGCGCGACGAGTTTGTCGTAAGCCGGATTCTTGAAGTGCGCCGCGTTCCAGGTGCCGTCGCTCGTGAGCGGCGCGTTGAGGAAGACGTTCGGCACGCCGCGATGCCCGTAGTCCGTGATGCCGAGCGGCGAATCCAGCCAGTCCGACTTGCCGAACGTGCCCGAGCCGTAATACAGATCCTGACTTTCGACCTTCAGCGTGATGCGGATGCCCACAGCCTTGGCCGCGTTCTGCACGACGACCGCGAGGTCAGGAATTTCCATGTACTTTTCGGTCGTGAGCGTGATGTCGAAGCCGTTCGCCACGCCGGCCTCGCCGAGCAGTTGCTTGGCCCTCGCAACATCGAGATGGCGCTGCGGCACGGAAAGATCGCTCGACGGAAACACGGGCGCAAACGGGCTGTCGTTGCCGACGGTCGCGCGGCCCTTGAACAACCCTTTCACGATGACTTCGCGATTGATCGCCAGCGCCAGCGCCTGGCGCACGCGCTTGTCCTTGAACGGGCCGGTATCGCAGCGCATGTGAATCTGCCGATGCGAGCTCGACTTCGCGCCCAGTACCTTAAACTGCGAATTGCTCAGGATCGAGACGCCGCCTTGCACGGTGAAGTCGCCCATGACATCGGCCTGGCGGCCTTGCATGGCAAGAAGCTGCGCCTGATGGTCCGCATAGAACGAGAAGTTCACGCGGTCCGGCAGCGCTTTTGCGCCCCAGTAGTCGGGATTGCGCACGAACGACGCGCCAACTTTCGGCGTGTACTTTTCGAGCTTGAACGCGCCCGTGCCCATGAAGGTCTTCTCGTACGAACCCGTGAAATTCGCCGGGAGAATGACGGCGTTGTAGTTGTCGGACGAAACGTAGTAGGGGAAATTGCCGTTGGGCGCGTCCAGATGAAACTCGACGGTGTGATCGTCGATGACCTTCGCGGAATCCTTCGACAGCACGCCTTTCAGAACCGAGAGCGCGGCCGAACCGGCGTTCGGATCGGCCAGGCGGTTGAAGGTCGCGGCCACGTCCTTGGCGGTCATGGTCTGGCCGTCGTGGAACTTCACGTTCTGGCGCAGTTTGAAAGTCCAGACATCGCCCTTCGCATTCGACGACCACGACAGCGCGAGCGCGGGATTGAGCGCGAGCTTTTCGCTGTCGTCGTCGATCAGGAATTCGCCAGTCTGATTGATGAGCGCGAGACCCGACGCATCGGTGACGGTGAGCGGATCGACGGCGCCCGCGGGCGTCAGATGCGCCACGCGAATGGTGCCGCCCGGCTTGGCCGCAGCCTGAGCGCGAGCGTTCGTCGCGCCGAGTCCAAGCAAGCCGCCAGCCGAAAGCGCGATACCCAGCACGCTCGCATGATGCAATAACTCGCGGCGCGTAAGCCGGCCTGCCTTGAATTCGTCGATCGCATGATTACCCAGGTCGCCCGCATGAGTGCGCGCTGCGTCGAGGTGATGTGCGTCGGTCGAGGATTTCTTCATCGGTGGTCGTTCCGTATGCGGGTTGTCGTTATGCGTTCGGCCACGCGAAAAGCGTTGCCGCGTCGTTTCGAGGAAGCAAGGAACGGGCCGCATGCCAAGGCGTGCGGCCGGTATGTCAATGATCGTGCGGATGCTTGTGGATCGGGTCGACCCAGAAGACTTCCTCGGGCGCTTCCACGGCATCGATATTCAGGTTCACGACGACGGCTTCGTTGTCGCTGCGCACGAGCACGCATTCGAGCGGATCGTCGGTGCTCGCGTTGATTTCCTGATGCGGCACGTAAGGCGGCACGAAGATGAAGTCGCCCGGACCGGCGTCGGCGGTGAATTCGAGGTGTTCGCCCCAGCGCATGCGCGCCTGTCCGCGCACGACGTAGATCACGCTTTCGAGCGCGCCATGATGATGCGCGCCGGTCTTCGCATTCGGATGGATCGTGACCGTGCCCGCCCAGATTTTCTGCGCACCGACGCGCGCCGCATTGATCGCGGCCGCGCGGTTCATGCCCGGCGTCTGCGCGGTGTTGGTGTCGAGCTGGTCGCCCTTGATGACCTTGACGCCGTGCTCGCGCCAATCAGTGTGATGTGCGTCGCTCATAGTGGTCGTGATGGTCGTGGTGATCGCGTCGGGTCTGTCGTTTTGGTCTGCGGATAAAAAAAGTCCGTTGCCGCCACCAACAACGCGCGAGCAACGGACTTCCGATATTACACGTCTTAAGCGGCGATCATTTTCCTTTGGAATTGATGATCGCTTCGGACACGTTGGACGGCGTCTCGGTGTAGTGCTTGAACTCCATCGTGTAGGTCGCGCGGCCTTGCGTGAGCGAACGCAGCGAAGTGGAGTAGCCGAACATCTCGGCCAGCGGCACCTCGGCGCGCACGATCTTGCCGCCGCCGCCCGCGATATCGTCCATGCCCTGCACGATGCCGCGACGGCTCGACAGATCGCCCATCACGTTGCCCATGAACTCCTCGGGCGTTTCCACTTCGACGGCCATGGTCGGTTCGAGCAGCACCGGCCGCGCGCGGCGCATCGCTTCCTTGAACGCGATGGAGCCTGCCATGCGGAAGGCGTTTTCGTTCGAATCGACATCGTGATAGGAACCGAAGGTCAGCGTTACTTTGGTGTCGACGACAGGATAGCCCGCCAGCACGCCTGCCTTGAGCGTTTCCTGAATGCCCTTGTCGACCGCCGGGATGTATTCGCGCGGGATCACGCCGCCCTTGATGGCATCGACGAATTCGTAGCCCTTGCCAGGGTCCGGTTCGAGCGTGATGACCGCATGGCCGTATTGGCCGCGCCCGCCCGACTGCTTGACGAACTTGCCTTCCACGTCCGTGACCTTGTTGCGCACCGTCTCGCGATACGCCACTTGCGGCTTGCCGACCGTCGCTTCGACGCCGAACTCGCGCTTCATCCGGTCGACGAGAATTTCAAGGTGCAGTTCGCCCATGCCGGAGATGATGGTCTGACCGGATTCCTCGTCGCTCGTGACGCGGAACGACGGATCTTCCTGCGCAAGCCGGTTCAGCGCGATACCCATCTTTTCCTGGTCGGCCTTCGTCTTCGGCTCGACGGCCTGCGAGATCACCGGTTCCGGGAAGATCATCCGTTCGAGGATGATGACGTGGTTCGGATCGCAGAGCGTGTCGCCCGTGGTCGCTTCCTTGAGACCGACCGCCGCCGCGATGTCGCCCGCGCGCACTTCCTTGATTTCCTTGCGCTCGTTGGCGTGCATCTGCAGGATACGGCCGAGGCGTTCCTTCTTTTCCTTCACCGGGTTGTAGACCGTATCGCCGGAATTCACGACGCCCGAATACGTGCGGAAGAAGATCAACTGGCCGACGAACGGGTCCGTCATGATCTTGAAGGCGAGGGCGGCGAACGGCTCGTCATCGCTCGGATGGCGTTCCGCTTCCTGGTCGTCTTCCGTGTGGCCAAGGATGGCGGGCACGTCCACCGGCGACGGCAGATAGTCGATCACCGCGTCGAGCATGGCCTGCACGCCCTTGTTCTTGAACGCGCTGCCGCAAAGCATCGGCACGATTTCGTTGGCGATGGTGCGTTGTCTGAGCGCCGCCTTGATTTCTTCCTCGGTCAGGCTTTCGTGGTTCTCGAGGTACTTTTCGAGCAGTTCCTCGTTGGCTTCGGCGGCGGCCTCGACCATCTTGCCGTGCCATTCGTGCGCGAGTTCCTTGAGGTTGTCGGGAATCTCCGCATAGGTGAACTTGATGCCCTGGCTGTCGTCGTCCCAGAGAATGGCCTTCATCTTCACGAGATCGACCACGCCCTGAAAGTGATCTTCCGCGCCGATGGGAATTTGAATCGGCACGGCCACGCCCTTCAGACGCTCGCCGATTTGCCGCTGCACGCGGAAAAAATCCGCGCCGACGCGGTCCATCTTGTTGACGAACGCAATGCGCGGCACCTTGTACTTGTTCGCCTGACGCCACACGGTTTCCGACTGCGGCTGCACGCCGCCGACCGAGTCGTAGACCATGCACGCGCCATCGAGCACGCGCATCGAGCGTTCGACTTCGATGGTGAAGTCGACGTGTCCCGGCGTATCGATGATATTGATACGGTGTTCAGGGTAATTGCCCGCCATGCCTTTCCAGAAGGCCGTGGTTGCAGCCGACGTGATCGTGATGCCGCGCTCCTGCTCCTGTTCCATCCAGTCCATCGTGGCCGCGCCGTCGTGCACCTCGCCGATCTTGTGCGTCACGCCGGTGTAGAAAAGAATGCGCTCGGTGGTGGTGGTCTTGCCGGCGTCGATGTGAGCGCTGATGCCGATATTCCGGTAGCGCTCGATGGGAGTCTTGCGGGGCACGTGAACCTCCTTTGGAGTAGTAAGCCCTGGCGGCATGCGCATATTCCGTGCACGCCGCCACACGATTGCCGTCCGGGCTCGCAACGGCATCGCGATAATCTTTTCAGGATAGCGCGTTGGCAAGGTCTTTGCAGGAAACTCGTTGGAACGCTCCTGCGGCAATCGAAAAGGCTCGGAGACGGCCATATGCGGCCGGTATGGACGAAAAAAAGGCGCGTTCACGTGACGCGCCTCTTTATCTTTCCAGCGATTGCCGCGATTACTGTGCGGCCGGCAAGCCCGAAATCTTCGTTCCCGGCTTGATGCCTTTGGCCGTGAACCAGCCCTTGCTCATTTCGAGGGCATAAACGCCGTTGTTGCGCGGGCAATGGTTGTTCTCGGTTTCGGCTTGCATCTCGTCGATGTCGGTGACGGTGCCATCCGCGCGAATGAACGCGATCGACAGCGGGATCAGCGTGTTCTTCATCCAGAAGCAGTGGACCGCGTTTTCCTGAAACACGAAGAGCATGCCTTCGTTCGATGCAAGCTGCGTGCGATACATGAGGCCTTGCTCGCGATCGGCATCGTTGGCGGCGACAGCGGCATCGATCACGAACATGCCGGCGGTGAGTCTTGCGCGGGGGAAATCGGAAGGTTGCTTGGCACCGGGCGGCATGGTCTGCGCTTGTGCAAGCGGCATTGCCGCAAACGGCAACAACAACGCAATAGTTAATGCTCGCACGGCGGCAAGCGCGCGGCTCGCAATGCGCGAACGCCAATTTGAATGATTCGGACCGAATGAAGACTTCAAGGCATGAAACAACGGAATCACGACGATGCTCCTTATCAAGAATCGATGCGCCGAGAATCCGGCAGGCTCACGGCAAACTCGCGAATGTTACTCGAAGCGCGTGCCATGAGGCGAGTCGATAAAACAAAAGGGCAGATGCCGTGTTGGCCATCTGCCCTTCAACGCCGTAAAGACGGCGATATTGCTCGTTATTGATTTTGCAGGTACTGCAACATCGAACTTCGCTATACCGCCTCTTACAACGAACTTACTGAGCTGCCGAAGCGGCTTCCGGTGCCGAAGCGGCAGCCTTCTTGTGCGCGTGCTTCTTCGAGCTCTTGTGCGACTTGTGAGCCTTCTTTGCCGGTGCCGACGAAGCAGCAGCCGGAGCAGCAGCTTCCGGTGCCGATGCTTGTGCGAATGCAGCCGTTGCGAACAGGCCAGCGACGAGAGCAGCGATCAGTTTGTTCATTTGTGAATCCTCTAGCTTGAGTTGATTAACCAAACGACCCGGTCATGGAGTCATGTCGGTAAACGAGCCATCCACCTTTCGGTTGACAGTCGTATCGATGATCTGGTCTTCGATACAGCTGTGAGCGCTTTGACCTTTCAAATACCCTGGAGCACACAGCATATTCAATTGGTTTATCGCTCATGCCGGATAGCTTTGTTCGGCATCTGCGGTCCTTAACGCATCGCGTGAAGACTCGGTTGACGTCGTTTCAAAGAGATTTGCGAACGCGCGGCAAAAAGTTTCTCGGCGCTTTGCACGCGTGGTTACACGACACGCCATTTAAACGCACGACGTGACGCTTATCGTCGATAAAGCTTTAAGCGCGTCGCCACGGCGCGCGCGCATTCACCTCGATGCATTCGCCCGGCGCGAGTCCGAGCGCGAAGATATCGAGTGCGCCGACAGCCACGCGCACGAGCCGCAACGTCGGATAGCCCACGGCTGCGGTCATGCGCCTGACCTGCCGGTTCTTGCCCTCGGTGATGGCGAGCTCGATCCACGTCGTGGGGATTGCCGCGCGATAGCGGATCGGCGGATTGCGCGGCCAGAGCGCGTCGCTATCTTCTTGGGCGACGAAGGCGCTTTGGCACGGACGCGTCACGTAGTCGCCCAGATCGACGCCTTTCGCGAGATGCGCGAGCGCGGCATCGTCAGGGGCGCCTTCCACTTGCGCCCAATAACGCTTGACGAGCTTGTGACGCGGCTCGGCAATACGCGCCTGCAACGCGCCATCGTCGGTGAGTAAAAGCAGGCCTTCGCTGTCGGCGTCGAGCCGGCCCGCCGGGTACACGCCCGGCGTCTTTACCCAGTCGCCGAGCGAGGGACGCGTTTCGTGCGCGGAAAACTGGCAGATGGTGCCGAAGGGTTTATTGAGCGCGATGAGCGGCATCGGAGGAAGGCGCGGCGGAATTCGAAGCGGCATCTTAATGCATAATGAGCCGCCCCCAATCCTGACGCGAGCCGACGCAAGCGCGACGCCAGGCCTCGAACGGCGACCGGCTGTACTCGCGCGTGGTTAGAATGCTGTTCTGGCCATGCTCGCGGGCGCCGTCGACGTTCATGGTCCGCGAATCGTCCGCACTATCGCGCCAGCTTCCATTCGAGCCCGGCCTTCTTTGGAGTCGACCATGCCGTATCAGCACATCCAGGTTCCGGCGGACGGTGAAAAGATCACCGTCAACGCGGATTACTCGCTCAACGTCCCGGATCAGCCGATCATCCCGTATATCGAGGGTGACGGTACGGGCGTCGACATCACGCCGGTCATGATCAAAGTGGTCGATGCGGCGGTCGAGCGGGCCTACGGTGGCAAGCGCAAGATTCAATGGATGGAGATCTTCGCGGGCGAGAAGGCGACGCGCGTCTACGGTCCCGACGTCTGGCTGCCGGACGAAACGCTCGACGTGGTGAAGGAATACCTCGTGTCCATCAAGGGACCGCTCACGACGCCGGTGGGCGGCGGCATTCGCTCGCTCAACGTCGCGCTGCGCCAGCAGCTGGACCTCTACGTTTGTCTGCGGCCGGTGCGCTACTTCAAAGGCGTGCCTTCGCCCGTGCGCGAGCCAGAAAAGGTCGACATGGTGATCTTTCGCGAGAACTCGGAAGACATCTATGCGGGCGTTGAGTGGCCCGCCGAATCGCCGGAAGCGAAGAAGGTCATCCAATTTCTGCGCGAGGAAATGGGCGTGAAGAAGATCCGCTTTCCGGACTCGTCGGGGCTCGGCATCAAGCCGGTGTCGCGCGAGGGCACCGAGCGGCTCGTGCGCAAGGCAATTCAATACGCCATCGACAACGAGCGCCGCTCGGTTTCACTCGTGCACAAGGGCAACATCATGAAGTTCACCGAGGGCGCGTTCCGCGATTACGGCTATGCGCTCGCGCAGAAGGAGTTCGGCGCGGAACTGATCGACGGCGGCCCTTGGATGAAGGTGAAAAATCCGAAGACGGGTGGCGATATCGTCGTCAAGGACGTGATCGCGGATGCGTTCCTACAGCAGATTCTTTTGCGCCCCGCCGAATACGACGTGATCGCCACGCTGAACTTGAACGGCGATTACATTTCCGATGCGCTCGCGGCGCAGGTCGGCGGGATCGGCATTGCGCCGGGCGCCAATATGTCGGACTCGGTTGCAATGTTCGAAGCCACTCACGGCACCGCGCCGAAGTACGCCGGCAAGGATTATGTGAATCCGGGATCGGAAATTTTGTCTGCCGAGATGATGCTGCGTCATCTCGGCTGGACCGAGGCGGCGGATCGAATCATCGATTCAATGGAACAATCCATTCTGTCCAAACGCGTTACTTACGACTTCGCGCGTCTCATGGAAGGCGCGACGCAAGTTTCATGTTCGGGTTTCGGCGAAGTAATGATCGAGAATATGTGACTGCGCGGCCGCAACGAATCACCGGTATTTGCATTAAAACCCCAAGGGTTTAAAGTCTTTGGGGTTTTGTCTTTGGTAAAACGCGTAGAAACAGGCAATAAAAAAACCCGGCCTGGGCCGGGTTTCAAAGGCTTTGCGCTTCTTACGGTCAGTCCGCGTCTCAGACAGTGTCCTGGATGTTGGAAGCCTGCTTGCCCTTCGGTCCCTGGACGATCTCGAAGGAGACCTTCTGGCCTTCCTTGAGCGTCTTGAAACCGTTCATTTGAATCGCCGAGAAATGTGCAAACAGATCCTCGCCGCCTTCATCGGGCGTGATGAATCCGTAACCTTTCGCGTCGTTAAACCATTTGACCGTACCAGTAGACATTCGTACATCCCCTCTAACTCTCGTCGCAACCAGAGCACGCTCGAAAAGCTCGTCGGCCACCCCACTTTGTGAACCGCGTCCTCCTCACTAGCTCACCTCGGCTCTTTTTCTATTTCCGGAGGCCCCCGGAAAAAAGTGCCAGTTTGATTGTTGAATCTCTTAAATCGGGTGTCAAGGAAATTTTGAGATGGCCGTTAAGCTCGTTGTGTATGTCGCATTCGTAGGGTAATTCCTGCATTGCGTGTGCGTAGCCGCCCAAGCAAGCCATCTTGAAAAGTCGCATAATCGTCTCACTTGTGTGGTAACCCGGCGGCCCCCGGCACCCGGCGTGCAGTTTGTTTTTTTTGAAGCTGTGCGATACTGGTTTCAACGAGGTGCAAGCGGGCCGCGCTGACGTGATAAGCAGCGGCAGGATTGAATGGACGTTCCATCTGCGAGCGTTGCAGCCAGCAGTAACATCGACCGGGTGACCGGCGCTGGTGCGACGATTGCGATGGAATCGGTGTTGTTTAGAATGGGTGTATGGCGACAAATCCCAACAAGCAGGACGGCACGGTACTTGAGCGGCAGGAGCAGAAGCTCAAGCAGCCGGCGATGTACAAGGTAGTGCTGCTGAACGACGACTTCACGCCGATGGAATTCGTCGTGATGATCGTGCAGGAATACTTCAATAAGGATCGTGAGACTGCGACGCAGATCATGCTGAAGGTTCATCGCGAAGGCAGGGGAGTTTGTGGGGTCTACACGCGAGACATTGCGTCGACCAAAGTTGAGCAAGTCGTTAGCCATGCACGGCAGGCGGGTCATCCGCTGCAGTGCGTGATGGAGGAAGCATGATTGCCCAGGAACTGGAAGTCAGTCTGCACATGGCGTTTATGGAAGCACGTCAGGCGCGGCATGAGTTCATTACGGTCGAGCATCTCTTGCTCGCCCTTTTGGACAATCCGACCGCGGCTGAGGTGTTGCGTGCCTGCGCAGCCAACATTGAAGATTTGCGTCAGAACCTGCGCAATTTCATTCATGACAACACGCCGACCGTGCCCGGCACGGACGACGTCGATACTCAGCCGACGCTTGGTTTCCAGCGCGTGATTCAACGCGCGATCATGCATGTGCAATCGACCTCGAACGGCAAGAAGGAAGTGACCGGCGCGAATGTGCTCGTCGCGATCTTCGGCGAGAAGGATTCGCATGCGGTCTACTACCTGCAACAGCAGGGCGTGACGCGTCTCGATGTCGTGAATTTCATTTCGCATGGTATTGCCAAGAGCAGTAGCGGCGATGCGGCCAAGGCGAGCAGCGAGGCGAATCCGGAGTCGGAAGACGCCGCGGCGCAGAAGGAAACGCCGCTCGCGCAATTCACGCAAAACCTCAACCAAAGCGCGAAGGACGGCAAGATCGATCCGCTGATCGGCCGCGAGTCCGAAGTCGAGCGCGTGGTGCAGGTGCTGTGCCGTCGCCGCAAGAACAATCCGCTGCTGGTCGGCGAAGCGGGCGTGGGCAAGACCGCGATTGCGGAAGGCCTCGCCTGGCGCATCACGCGCGGCGAAGTGCCGGACATTCTGGCCGACGCTCAGGTCTACTCGCTCGATATGGGCGCGTTGCTGGCGGGCACGAAGTATCGCGGCGACTTCGAGCAGCGTCTCAAGACGGTATTGAAGGAACTGAAAGAGCGTCCGCACGCCATTCTGTTCATCGACGAAATTCATACGCTGATCGGCGCTGGCGCGGCTTCGGGCGGTACGCTCGACGCGTCGAACCTGCTGAAGCCGGCGTTGTCGTCGGGACAGTTGAAGTGCATTGGCGCGACCACGTTCACCGAATATCGCGGCATCTTCGAGAAGGACGCGGCGCTTTCGCGGCGTTTCCAGAAGGTCGATGTCACCGAGCCTTCGGTCGAGCAGACAGTTGCGATTCTGCGCGGTTTGAAGTCGCGTTTCGAAGAGCACCACGGCGTGAAATATTCGTCGGGCGCGCTGTCGGCGGCGGCTGAACTGTCGGCGCGCTTCATTACGGATCGTCATCTGCCGGACAAGGCGATCGACGTGATCGACGAAGCGGGCGCGGCCCAGCGCATTTTGCCGAAGTCGAAGCAGAAGAAGACTATTGGAAAGAGCGAGATCGAAGAGATCATCTCGAAGATCGCGCGCGTCCCGCCGCAAAGCGTGTCGCAGGACGATCGCAGCAAGCTTCAGACGCTCGATCGCGACCTGAAGGCGGTCGTGTTCGGTCAGGATCCGGCTATCGATGCGCTGTCGGCGTCGATCAAGATGGCGCGTGCGGGTCTCGGCAAGATGGACAAGCCGATCGGCGCGTTCCTGTTTTCCGGCCCGACCGGTGTCGGCAAGACCGAAGTCGCGAAACAACTGGCGTTCACGCTGGGTATCGAGTTGTTGCGCTTCGACATGTCGGAATACATGGAGCGTCACGCGGTGAGCCGGTTGATCGGCGCGCCGCCGGGCTACGTCGGGTTCGACCAGGGCGGTTTGCTGACCGAGGCCGTCACGAAGAAGCCGCATTGCGTGCTGCTGCTGGACGAAATCGAGAAGGCGCACCCGGACATCTACAACGTGCTGTTGCAGGTGATGGACCACGGCACCTTGACCGACAACAATGGCCGCAAGGCGGACTTCCGCAATGTCATCATCATCATGACGACGAACGCGGGCGCCGAGGCCATGGGCAAGGCGGTGATCGGTTTCACCGCGAAGCGCGAGTCGGGCGACGAAATGGCCGACATCAAGCGGATGTTTACGCCTGAGTTCCGCAACCGGCTGGATCAGATCATCAGCTTCCGTTCGCTGGACGAGGAAATCATCCTGCGCGTGGTCGACAAGTTCCTCATGCAACTGGAAGATCAGCTGCACGAGAAGAAGGTCGACGCGGTCTTTACCGACGCATTGCGCAAGCATTTGGCGAAGCACGGTTTCGATCCGCTGATGGGCGCGCGACCGATGCAGCGTCTGATTCAGGACACCATCCGCCGCGCACTCGCCGACGAGTTGTTGTTCGGCAAGCTGCTCAACGGTGGTCGCGTGACGGTGGACGTCGATGCGGAAGACAAGGTGCAACTGACCTTCGACGAAAACACGGCTCCGCCGCGTAATCCGAATCCGGAAGCGATCGAGGTAGATTGAGCTTTTTGCGGTTGAAGACAAAAACGGCGCGGATCGAATCCGCGCCGTTTTTTTTACGCGTCTCGCCCAGATTCCTAGTGATCGAGCGAGATCGGGTTATCCATATAGATATTCAGCTTCTGTCTGGTCCACGGTTCCGGGTTGCCTATGGTCGTGACGATGCCCGTCGTCGCGCCGCCGCCGAGCAACAAGGTGAAGATGCCACGCAGTGGAAAGTCGCCGTAGAGGGGGGTGGTGATATCGAACGGCTCGGAGCGCGTGAACATGTCCGCGACCGTGTTGCCCATGTATTGCGTGAACGCATCCGGGAAAGGCAGCGCAAGCACGGTTGCATTGACGTGGCTCGCATCCGAGCCGATTGCCGGATCGCCGAGAATGCAGCTTCCGCCCGTGCCCCAGTGCTGCGAATCGAACGGGTCCGCGACCGGGTCGTCAACGGTCGGTATGTGGCTGGCTGGAATTTGCCACGGCATCACGGGCAACTTGAGCGCACGACTGACGGCCTTGCAAAAGTCGAAAAAGCGATCCCATTCGCGTGGGCCGTAGCAGTAGCCATTCTCGTAGGCGCGCTGAGTAAAGTCGTCGGCTTCGTACCGGTCGATAGCCAGAAAGTCGGGCTTGTACGGCTCGTCGTAGACGCCAAGGCTCTGGACATAGCTCGCCGTCTGCTGCGCCATTTGCGCGGGATCGACGTCGGCCTCGTAGATCCACTCCGAGTAGCCCACACCCCAAAGGTTGATCTGCCAGCCGAAAGTCACCTTGGGCGCGATGGTGCGCGTCAGCCAGTTCACGGCCAGCACGTAGCCTTTGATGTCCTCCGTGACGTTAGCGGGAATCGTGGCCGTGACCTGCCAGTGATCGAGCGCGGTCTGCAGCGGCGCGCGTACCGGCATCGCGTAAGTTGGAGCATATTTACCCTGCTCGCATGAGCCGAGGAAGTCAGGATTCACGATGAATCCCGCAGGCACCGGATGCGCGCTGTCGATTGCCTCGTTCGCGATATTGAGCGCCAGAATGTAGTTCGCGAAGCTGTGTGCGTGAGCGTCCGCGTTCGCCAACTGGTCCGGCGTGTCGCCGAGCGACAGGTTGCAGGTGTAGGACACCATTACGGGCAGCACCGGCTGCACATTGCCCAGGTCGTCCTCGACTGAACGGGCGAGCGAGATCGTCGCGCGGGTCTGAGGGTCGTCCGTCAGATACGTGCTGGCGTCGCCAGCGCCGTCCGTTCCGGCATAACAGAAGATCGAAGTTGCGCGCGCGGCGACGAAATCCGCTTCATTGCTCGGCACGAGATCGGTACAGCCGCCGAACGACAGATAGTTCGGAAAGCCGGGCACGGTGAGATTGGCGGAGGTCGTAATGTTCACATCGAGATGCGCGCTCTCGTCGTTCGTCACGTTGAGCGAGGACGGTGCCTCGACGACATAGACCACGCCCGCGAGAAGGAAATCGCCCGCCGTCGTGCTATAGCTGCCTGGCTGTATCGGAACGGCAAATGCCGTCTGTTGCGACTTGGCGGATACGTTCTGCACATAGGTCATGGAACCGCCCGTCAGACGCAATTCGATCGCATGATCGACCGCATCCTGAGCCGTGATATTGATCGGCAGCTCGACATAGCCCGTGGTGGGGACGTTCGAGGTGGTGATCATCGAATCACTGATCGTCAACGTTTGCAGTGCGTTCGTCAGCGTGACGAGCGGCACCGAGAACGAGTATTCGACATTATTGAGCGCGACGTTTTGAATCGAGACTCGTGCGCTGCCCGAGGGTGGCAGCTTGCGTAGCGAAACGACGCTGTTCGTCCGGGTGTCGAATAATGCGAGCGTCGCGCCGGTCTCGATGTCGTTCACCGTCACATGAAGCGTTTCGGTCGAAAGGCCGGTAAGCGCGCTAAACGAGAGATCGAGCGAACAGTAATATTCCACCGGACCAAAGCTCGCTTTAAGCGACGAGGTTTGACCCGCCACGATCTTGACGGTCGACTGGTCCACGAGCAACGGAGCGAGGACCGTCTCATCGCCCGTGACAACAGGGTTGGCTATCACGCTATACGTGCCTTGTTCCAGTTCGGACGTACACGTCTGGTCATAGCAAAGGACGACGGTGACGGCCGCGTCCCCCTGAGTCAGCGTGAGTGTGGGAAGCACACCGGACAGCGCGGGATCGGGCACGGCCGGACACGTGATTGACAGGGTTCCTTCGATATCGGGCGACTGGTCCGCCGCGAAGGTGAACGAATTGAGCCACGTGTCGGGGCTGGCTACCAGATTCCCATTGATGCCGATGGTGATCTGATCCGCCGGCTGCATCGTGTAGGACGTGGTGTAGTCGATCGTCACGGTGGCGTCGAAAGTGCCGTCGCCCAGCTGCGAAACGTCGGCGGTAATGTCTCCGATCACGTACACGGCATACGCTGGCGTGATTGCCGTAGCGTCGATATTGGCTGGGGAGTGAAAGTTGAACGCAAGATAGTTGTCGACCGTGACCGCGCTGTCGTCTTCATAGCGCAGGTTGGAGACGATGATCGTGCCGTACCATTCATTGGCGCCCGCACCGACGACTGCATCATATTTGATCTGCATGTTCTTGCTCCATCCGTTATTTCGGCTGGAATCATTATCAATTCGATATACGAAATAATAACGAGCCGATTTGTGAACCTACTTTATTTAAGTACGTACAACGAACTAATTGGAATGTGTCTTGTTTGTTGGCTCCTAGAACAATCAAGATATTGAGAATCTCGATAGCCGCTGCCAGCTTATCGAGGCGTGGTGCCGAACACCTTTAAATCAGTTCGACACCCGATTTATAGGTGGCGGAAATAAATGCCAGAATGGGAGAAATCCGAGATTTGCGCACCGTATCGGGGCGCGCGCCGGGGATGGCGCTCGAATAGAAAACGACTGATCGGGCCGTTGCAGCCCGACCTATGCGGCTTAGTGCTTGCCCGTGCTACCGAAACCACCCGCGCCACGCGCGCTGGCATCGAAATCGTCGACGATATTGAACTGTGCCTGCACCACCGGCACGATCACCAATTGCGCAAGACGCTCCATCGGGTTCAACATGAATGCAGTGTCCCCGCGATTCCATGTCGATACCATCAGTTGCCCTTGATAATCCGAATCGATCAGACCGACCAGATTGCCAAGCACGATGCCATGCTTATGACCGAGTCCTGATCGCGGCAGAATTAGCGCCGCATAACCGGGGTCCGCGAGATGAATGGCGAGGCCAGTGGGCACGAGCACGGTTTGATGCGGCTCGATGACCATCGGCTCGTCCAGACACGCGCGCAGGTCGAGGCCCGCGCTGCCAGGCGTGGCATACGCGGGCAGGAAATCGCGCATGCGCGCATCGAGAATCTTGACGTCGAGTTTCATACGTTCTTTTGAGCGTGGCGGCCGAGTTCGAATGCCTCGGCGAGAAGTTGATAGGACCGCGTGCGCGCAGCATAGCTGCCGGCGACTGTAAGGACGATGAGTTCATCGGCGTCGAATTGCTCTTGCAGCGCATGCAGCTTTTCCGTCACGCGCTCTGGCGTGCCGATGATACTGCGCGCTTTCTCATGCGCGATCACTGCGAGCTCGCGTTCGCCGTAGACCTGCGAGATGCCCTGCGCAATCGACGGAATAGGCTGATTCAAACCATAAGCCATTTGCACGCGCCGCAGATCCACCGCGCGTTCGAGCGCATCGGCTTCCTTGTCGGTATCGGCGCAAATCACGAAAACGGCTGCGGCGAGATAAGGCTTCTCCTCGTGGCCGGCCGTGAAACGCTCGCGATAAGCCTCCGCCACGCGATGCCCATACTGCGCGTTGATGAAGTGCGCAAACGCAAAGCGAATGCCGAGTTGCGCGGCGAGCAAGCCGCCGAAATCACTGGAGCCGAGCATCCACAGTTGCGGACGCGTTTCGATCTGCGGCTGAAGCAGCACGCTTTTCGCGAGTGAATCGTCGGGCAGTTCGCCTTTGAAAAGCGCGACGAGTTCGGCCACTTGCTGCGGGAAAATGTCGCCGCGATTGTATGAACCCGCGGCCACCGCCTGCGCCGTGCGCATGTCGCCGCCCGGCGCGCGCCCGACACCCAAGTCCACGCGATTCGGAAACAGCGCTTCGAGCATCAGGAACTGTTCGGCCACCTTGAACGAACTGTAGTAGGGCAGCATGACACCGCCCGAGCCAATGCGGATACGTTTCGTGAGACTTCCGATACGCGCGAGCATCACTTCCGGACACGGGTTCGACACACCGTACAAACCGTGATGCTCCGCGCACCAGTAGCGCGTGTAGCCGAGGTCGTCCGCGAGTTGCGCGAGATCGAGCGTGGCCGCGATGGCATCCGCGGTCGAGTGACCGTGGATCACAGGCGTCTGGTCTAAAACCGAGAGCTTTGTCATGGGCTTAGGAGAGTATCGAGCCGCCGCCGCGTGGCGCGCGTTTCGCTATTTCGCCGATCAGCGTGCGAGCAAGCGTCGCTTTGTCGGCGCGCGGCAAGGGTGTCGCGCCGGATGCTTCGAAGAGCACGACTTCGTTGTCGTCGCGGCCGAACGTGAGCGGACCGAGATTGCCGATCAGAAGCGGCACGTTTTTGCGCTTGCGCTTCTCTTCGCCGTGAACGTCAAGATCGCCGGTTTCCGCCGCGAAGCCGACGCAATAGGGCGGGTTCGGCTGCTTGGCCACCAACGCAAGAATGTCCGGATTCTCGACGAACTCGAATGATGGCAACGGCTGACCCGCGACCTTCTTGATCTTGTGCTCGCTGACATGATCCACACGCCAGTCCGCGACCGCCGCGACCGCGATGAAAATGTCCGCATCGGGCGTGGCCTGCATGACGGCGTCATGCATCTGCATGGCCGTCTGCACGTCTTGCCGAAACACGCCCCAGGGCGTTGGCAGCGAAACGGGCCCCGCCACCAGATGCACGTCCGCGCCGGCTTGCGCTGCCGCACGCGCGAGCGCGAAGCCCATCTTTCCTGATGAACGGTTCGTGATGCCGCGCACGGGATCGAGCGGCTCGAAAGTCGGGCCGGCCGTGATGAGCACGCGCTGACCGCGCAAAATCTTAGGCTGGAAGAAGGCGCAGATGGCTTCGAACGTGGCTTCGGGTTCGAGCATGCGTCCGTCGCCGACCTCGCCGCACGCTTGCGAGCCCGAATCCGGTCCCAACACCTCGATGCCATCCCCGCGAACCTGCGCGACGTTGCGCTGCGTGGCCGGGTTTTGCCACATCTGCTTGTTCATGGCGGGCACGACGAGCAGCGGACAATCGCGTGCAATGCACAAGGTCGAGAGCAGGTCGTCGCACATGCCGTGCGCGAGTTTCGCGAGAAAGTCGGTGGATGCGGGCGCGATGACGATGGCATCCGCCTCGCGCGAAAGATCGATATGCGGCATGTTGTTCGGCATGCGCGCGTCCCATTGCGAGGTGTAGACGGGACGGCCCGACAACGCCTGCATGGTGACTGGCGTGATGAACTGCGTGGCTGCTTCCGTCATCGCGATTTGCACGGTCGCGCCCGCCTTGATCAAGAGGCGCGTGAGTTCCGCGATCTTGTAGCAGGCGATACCGCCGGTGAGGCCAAGCACCAAATGCTTACCCGTGAGTTCGCTAGTCAACTTGCCTCCATCGATGCGAGACGCGCGGCTCTCTGTAAAGCCGCGCCGGAAACATCAGCGCGAACCGCGCACGCGCCGCAGTTCGTCGAACACGAGCAGGACCGCGCCGACCGTAATCGCGCTGTCGGCAAGGTTGAACGCGGGCCAGTGCCACGCGCGCACGTGAAAGTCCAGAAAGTCGATCACGTGACCATAAGCGATACGATCGATCACGTTGCCGATCGCGCCGCCCATGATGAGCGCGAGCGCCGTGCAGAAGAGCCGCTGCGCGGCGTGCTTCTTGAGCAGATAGCCAATCACGACAGCAGCCACCACGCCCAGCGCCGTGAACGCCCAGCGCTGCCAGCCGCCCGCCGCCGCGAGAAAGCTGAACGCGGCGCCGCGGTTATAGACGAGGAACAGGTTGAAGAAGGGCGTGAGCGCGTGCGGTTCGCCGTAAGCGAAAATCTTCTGCACCGCGATCTTGGTCAACTGATCGAACAGAATGACGATCAGCGCGACGCCGAGCCACGGCGCAAGTGAGCCACTACCGGAAGTTTGTTTCGACATCGTTCGAACCATTATGCCGCGCCCCGCGTTTCGCCAGCGCCGAAAAGGTTGGAGAAGCAGCGGCCGCACAGTCCCGGATGATCCGCGTGCGAGCCGACATCCGCACAGTAGTGCCAGCAGCGTTCGCACTTGAGATAGCTCGATGCGCTCACGTCCACGCCTTCTTCCGCTTCGCTCGCCACGCGCTCGAGCGCCGCCGATGACGTGATCAGCACGAAGCGCAACGCATCGCCGAGACTGGCGAGCGCGTCATAACGCGCGCCGCTTGCGCGCACGAGCACCTCGGCTTGCAGCGACGAGCCGATCAGATTGGCCGTCCGCGCTTCTTCCAGCGCCTTCGTCACGTCGCCGCGCGCGTTGCGGATGAGCGTCCACGTATCGAGCAATTCGCCCGCATTCGCCACTTCCGGATACGCGTGATAGACCTCGGTGAAGATGGTTTCCTGACCGGGCTTGAGCACCTTGTACGCCTCTTCCGCCGTGAACGACAAATACGGCGCGATGAGCCGCAGCAAGCCATGCGCGATGTGATAAAGCGCCGTCTGCGCGCTGCGGCGCTCGCGTGAATCGGGCTTCGTCGTGTAAAGACGATCCTTCAGCACGTCGAGATAGAAGCCGCCCAGGTCTTCCGAGCAGAACGTGGCGATCTTGGCGACGACCGGGTGGAACTCGTATTTCTCGTAATGCGCGAGCGCGTCGTCCTGCAGATTGCGCGACAGCGCGATCGCGTAACGATCGATTTCGAGCCAGTCTTCGACCGGCAACGCGTTCTTCTCGAAGTCGAAGTCGGACAGATTCGCGAGCAAGAAGCGCAGCGTGTTGCGGATACGCCGGTACGTCTCCGTCACGCGCTTCAGGATTTCCTCGGAGATCGCGAGCTCGCCGGAATAGTCCGTCGATGCGATCCACAAGCGAATGATTTCCGCGCCCAGACGGTTCGCCACCTCGTGCGGATCGACGCCATTGCCGAGCGACTTCGACATCTTGCGGCCTTCGCCATCGACCGTGAAGCCGTGCGTGAGAAGCGCGTCGTAGGGCGGGCGGCCGTCGAGCATGGATGCCGTCAACAGCGACGAATGGAACCAGCCGCGATGCTGGTCCGAACCTTCGAGATACAGGTCCGCCGGGAATTGCAGCGAGTCTTTGTGCGAGCCGCGCAGTACGTGCCAATGCGTGGTGCCGGAGTCGAACCAGACGTCGAGCGTGTCGCGGTTCTTTTCGTACATGTTGGCGTCGTCGCCGATCAGCGCGCGCGGGTCCAGCGCCTGCCACGTTTCTATCCCGCCTTGCTCGACGCGCTTCGCGACTTCCTCGAGCAATTCGAGCGTGCGCGGATGCAGTTCGCCCGTTTCCTTGTGCACGAAAAACGCCATGGGCACGCCCCACTGACGCTGACGCGAAAGCGTCCAGTCCGGGCGATTCGCGATCATGCTGTAAAGGCGCTGCTTGCCCCACGACGGATAGAACGCCGTATTCTCGACGCCTTCCAGCGCGGTCTCGCGCAGCGTCTTGCCGCCGTCCTTCGGCGTCACGTCCATGCCTGCGAACCATTGCGAGGTCGCGCGATAGATGATCGGCGTCTTGTGGCGCCAGCAATGCATGTAGCTGTGCGTGTATTTCTCGGTCTTGAGCAGCGAGCCCGCGCCTTCGAGCGCCTCGATGATCCGCGGATTCGCGTCCCAGATCGACAGTCCGCCGAAAAGCGGCAGCGATTCGATATAGCGGCCGTCGCCCATGACGGGGCTGACGATGTCGGAGTCCGACATGCCGTGCGCCTTGCACGACACGAAGTCTTCCACGCCGTACGCTGGCGACGAGTGCACGACGCCCGTGCCGCTTTCTGTCGTCACGTACTCACCGAGATACACGGGCGCCGTGCGCTTGTAGCCCGGATGCGCCGCCGCGAGCGGATGATGAAACCGCAGGTTCGCGAGCTTCGCACCCGTCGTCGTGGCGATGACTTCGCCCGGCAAGCCGTAGTTCTGCAGGCATGCCTCGACGCGCTCTTGCGCGAGGATGAGGAGGCCGCGCGGGGTATCGACGAGTGCGTAGACGATCTCCGGATGCACGTTCAGCGCCTGATTGGCGGGAATGGTCCAGGGCGTGGTCGTCCAGATGACGATGCCGCCTTCAGCCTTCGGCAACGCGGGCAAACCAAACGCCTGCGCGGTCTTTTCGGGTTCGGCGAACGCGAACAGCACGTCGATGGTCGGATCGGTCTTGTCCTTGTATTCGACTTCCGCTTCGGCCAGTGCCGAGCCGCAGTCGAAACACCAGTTCACGGGCTTGAGGCCCCGGAACACGTAGCCCTTTTCCATGATCTTGCCGAGCGCGCGGATTTCACCGGCTTCGTTCGCGAAGTTCATGGTCTTGTACGGATTGTCCCAGTCGCCGAGCACGCCAAGACGCCGGAAACCGACCTTCTGTTTCTCGATCTGCTCGCTCGCATAAGCGCGCGCCTTCTGCATGACTTCCGTGGCCGGCAGCGACTTGCCGAACTGCTTTTCGATCTGGATTTCGATCGGCATGCCGTGGCAATCCCAGCCCGGCACGTAGACCGCGTCGAAGCCCGCGAGATTGCGCGCCTTGACGATCATGTCTTTCAGAATCTTGTTGACCGCGTGACCCAGATGGATGTCGCCGTTCGCATACGGCGGGCCGTCGTGCAGGATGAACTTCTTGCGGCCCTTGCTGGCGGCGCGAATCTTCTCGTAGATCTTTTCGTCCTGCCATTCCTTCACCCACGCAGGTTCGCGCTTGGGCAAATCGCCGCGCATGGGGAACGGGGTGTCGAGCAGGTTGACGGGATATTTCGCAGCAGCTTTTTGTTTCTTGTCGCTCATGTGTGACTCGGTGAATTCGGTGAGACGGCGTCGCCGACGCGCGCAGTGATTCGAGAACGGGGCAGCGGGCGGCGCAAGGGCGCCGCGCGCTCACCTAATTCGGTCGGTGGCCGAAATGGCGAAGCCCGTCGCGCCGCTGCCCGCCGCGCTTGCCGGCGGCAGGCCGAAGTAGGCGCGCGCGCTGGCGACGTCCTTCGCGATGGCAACGGAAAGCGTTTCCAGGTCGACGTACTTTTCTTCGTCGCGCAGCTTCTTCAGGAATTCGACGCGCACGAGCTTGCCGTAGGCGTCGCCGTGCCAGTCGAGCACGAAGACTTCGAGCAGCACGCGGCCGGAGTCGTCGACGGTCGGGCGCAGGCCGAGACTCGCGACGGCGGGCAAGGGTTCATCGGCAAGCCCATGCACGCGCACGACGAAGATGCCGGCGAGCGCGGGCCGCTTGTGCGCAATCGGCACGTTGAGCGTGGGAAAGCCGAGATCGCGGCCAAGCTTGGCGCCATGCACGACGTGGCCGCTGATGACGTACGGACGGCCAAGCGCGAGTTGCGCGGCGTCGAGGTCGCCCGAGACGAGCGACGAACGCACCGACGACGACGAAATGCGCGCGCCGTTCGGATGCGCGACGGTTGCCATCTGCTCGACTTCGAAGCCGTGTTTTTCCCCGGCTGCCTTGAGCGATTCGAAGTCGCCCGCGCGTTTGGCGCCGTAGCGGAAGTCGTCGCCGATCATGACCCAGCGCGCGTGCAGCCCGTTCACGATGATGTCTTCGACAAACTTGTCGGGCGGCTGGCTCGCGAACGTGTGATTGAAATGCTCGACCACCACGCGATCCACGCCATTCGTGCGCAGCGCTTCGAGCTTGTCGCGCAACATGGCGATACGCGGCGGCGCGCCCGCCGGATTGAAGAATTCGCGCGGGTGAGGCTCGAAGGTCATGACGCAGACCGGCAGCCCGCGTGCGTCCGCGGCGGCGCGCACGCGCGCGAGCAACGCCTGATGACCGCGATGGACACCGTCGAAGTTGCCGATGGTCAGCGCACAAGGCGACCGGCTTTCGGCATTGGGGAGGCCGCGAAAGACTCTCACGATAGACGTTGGTGGGTGGGCAGGGCTTGCGCCGCAAAGCGTTAGATTATAAACGCTCGCACGCATCGACGGGCGCGCGCGGCCGGATGCTGCGCGCTCGTCAATCGGATTGGCACGATTTTCGCCGTCGCCGAATGATAAAATCCGCGAATGAAAAATATCGTCATTCTGATCTCCGGACGCGGGAGCAACATGGAGGCCGTCGTGCGTGCTTGCGCGCGCGAAGGCTGGCCGGCTCGGGTTCGCGCGGTCGTTTCAAACCGGCCGGATGCCGCCGGGCTTGGCTTCGCGGCCGAGAACGGCATTCAAGGCGTGGTGGTGGATCATCGCGAATTCGACTCGCGTGAAGCGTTCGATGGCGCGCTCGCGCGGGAAATCGATCGCTTCGAACCGGATTGCGTCGTGCTCGCGGGCTTCATGCGGGTTTTGACAAATGCCTTCGTCGAACGCTATTCGGGGCGCATGCTCAATGTGCATCCGTCGCTCTTGCCGAGTTTCGCGGGCTTGCGCACGCATCAGCAAGCGCTCGATGCCGGCGTGCGCGTGCACGGCGCAAGCGTGCATTTCGTGACGCCCGAGCTGGATCATGGTCCGATCGTCGCGCAAGCCGCGGTGCCGGTCTTGCCCGGCGACGACGCCGCCACGCTCGCCGAGCGCGTGCTGGCCGTCGAACATGAGATTTACCCACGCGCGGTGCGCTGGTTCGTGGAAGGGCGTCTTGCCATCGAGGGAGAGCGCGTCGCGCTTCGTTCCTCTGAGCCACAGTGGCTCTTTGCCGACATTGCCGGGGAGGGCGCATGAGGCTGCATGGATTTTTGATTGGTCAAACCGAAACGCTATTGGCGGACGTACTCCGCTTTTCAGGTCCCGCCGATGCCGCGACCAGCCGTTTTTTCCGCGCGCATCCGAAGCTCGGTCACAGCGAGCGCGGCGTGATCGCGGAGGCGGTGTTCGCCGTGCTGCGCCGGAAAATGGAGTTTTCGCATCTGGCCGAAAGCGGCAGCGGCAACCAGGCGCGGCGTCTCGCGCTGCTCGGACTGATGCAGACTGCCGGTCTCACCGCGCTCAAGCCGCACGTCTCGGCCGACGAATACCAATGGCTCGCGCAGGTATCGAAGATCGATCCCGCGAGCTTGCCGGTGCGCATACGCACGAACTTGCCGCAGTGGATCTACGAGGCCATGGCCAAGCGTTTCGACGCCGAGGAACTCGCCAAACTCGCGGCCGCGCTGAACTATCCGGCGCCGCTCGATCTGCGCACGAACCCGATCAAGGCGAGCCGCGATCTCGTTTTGAAAGCGCTGAGCGAAGCCGGCATCGACGCGGGCGAAATGCCGTTCGCGCCTTTCGGCGTCCGCGTGGACGGCAAACCCGCGCTCACGCGCCTTGCGCCGTTCCAGGAAGGTTGGGTCGAAGTGCAGGACGAGGGCAGCCAGTTGCTGTGCTCGCTGATGGCGCCGCGCCGTGGCGAGATGATCGTCGACTTCTGCGCGGGCGCGGGCGGCAAGACGCTGGCGCTCGGCGCAATGATGCGCTCGACCGGCCGTCTCTACGCGTTCGACGTCTCCGACCGGCGTCTCGCCAAACTCAAGCCGCGTCTTGCGCGCAGCGGGTTGTCGAACGTGAATCCGGTGCTGATCGACAGCGAACACGACGCGAAGATCAAGCGCCTCGCGGGCAAGATCGACCGCGTTCTCGTCGATGCTCCCTGCTCCGGCTTGGGCACGTTGCGTCGCAATCCCGACCTGAAGTGGCGGCAATCGCCCGCGACGGTTGCGGAACTCACGCCCAAGCAGCTCTCGATTCTCACGAGCGCGGCGCGCCTCGTCAAACCCGGCGGGCGTCTCGTCTACGCGACGTGCAGCATGCTCGAAGCCGAAAACGAAGGCGTGGTGAAGCAGTTCCTGGAAGCGCATCCGAACTTCCGTGTCGTGCCCGCGCGCGATGTGCTGGCGGAACAGCGCATCGACCTCGACACGGGCGAGTTCTTGTCCTTGTGGCCGCACAAGCACGGCACCGACGGCTTCTTCGCCGCCGTGCTGGAACGCGTGCCCGACGCAAAATCGCCGAAGGCTTCCGCGGCGGAAGACGAAGCGCCTTCCGAAAGCTGATGCCGAACCGCATCCTGACGCATCTTTCCGAACGCCTGTTTCGCGACTTCGGCGAACCGGAGGTGCTGTGGCAGGTTGCGGTTCTGATCGGCCTGCTGGTCGTCGCGTGGTGGTGCGCGCGGCTGTTGCGCAAGCGACTGGATGCGCGCCGCCAGTCGCGCTTCGAGGCGGTGCGTTTCGGCGCGGAGAGCCTGAACAAAGCGCTCTTTCCGCTGCTCGGCACGGTGTTCGTGACGGCCGCGCAACTGTTGCTCGCGCCGTTCATCCATACCGCGTTCTTGCGGCTCGCGCTCGTGCCGTTGTTGGGCATCACCGTCATCTATCTGATGTTCTATGTCGCGCGCCGCGTGTTCAGTCGCGACGGCACCGAGCACGAGGCGGGCGCGCTCCTCTTTCTGTTCGAAAAGCTCGTGACGACCATCGTCTGGGTCGTGATGCTCCTCACCGTAATGGGCATACAGGACGACGTCGTGCGCTGGATGGCGAGCGTGCGCTTCAATTTCGCCAACGCGCACATGACTCTGCTGTCGCTTGCATCGGGCGTGTTGTGGGTCTGCGTGACGCTGATCGTGGCGATGTGGGCCGGCGCGCTGCTCGACGACCGGCTGATGCGCTCCCGCTCACTCGACGCCAATCTCAAGGTCGTGCTCGGCCGCGTTGCGCGGGCACTGATGATCCTTGCGGCCATATTGGTGAGTCTGTCTATCGTCGGCATCGACATTACGGTGCTCGGCGTGTTCGGCGGCGCGCTCGGCGTGGGGCTCGGCTTCGGCTTGCAGAAGATCGCGAGCAACTATGTCTCGGGCTTCATCATTCTGCTCGACCGGTCACTGCGGCTTGGCGACATGATCAACGTGAGCAACTATCAGGGCACGGTCACGCAGATTCGCACGCGCTATACAGTCGTGCGCGGACTTGACGGCATCGAAACGTTGATTCCGAACGAAAAACTCATCACCGACGTGGTACAGAACCATTCGTCGTTTCTGACGCGCGGCAACGCGAAGATTGCCGTGCAGGTGAGTTATCGCTCCGACGTGGAACGCGCGATGCTGTTACTCGTGGAAGCCACGCACGATGTCGACCGCGTGCTGCAAGACCCTGCGCCCGCCGCATTGCTCGCCAGCTTTGGCGCTGACGGCATCAATCTAGAATTGAGTTTCTGGATCGAAGATGCCGCGAAGGGCACGGGCGGCGTCAAGTCGCAGGTAAATCGTCGTGTTTGGCGGTTATTCTGTGACAACGGCATTGAAATCCCCTACGCGCAACGCGAGATAAGGATTGTTGGCGACGCGCGCAATGCACCAGTCGATACGGTAGGAAATGCCGAAAGGCGCGGCGATGACGCTGCAGCGCCGGCCGGAGCCCGGGTTTGATGCTCGATCCGTTGATTTGGATCGAAAACAGGCATTAAATCGGCGCGTGAGTTTTTGCGCGTTTTGTTACCATACAAGAAATTCTACCTTTACGACAAAGACTTGGAACGCATGCAGTAGAATGCGATCGAACTTGCGCGCGTTTCTTTCATGTGCCCAACACGGTGTTCAGCGTTATTTGCACCGGCCATTTTTTCCGAATTTCACAGCTAGATAGGTAAATTGCCTTGCTGAATTCTTCTCTCGAATTTCTCGCCAACGGATTGCTCGACTTTTCTTGGTGGCAGATCATTTTGTTCACGCTCGCGATGACGCACGTCACCATCGCTGGCGTCACGATCTATCTGCATCGCTGCCAGGCGCATCGTGCGCTCGACCTGCATCCGATCGCGAGTCACTTTTTCCGTTTCTGGCTCTGGTCGACCACCGGCATGCTGACCGGCCAATGGGCGGCGATCCACCGCAAGCACCACGCGAAGTGCGAAACCGAAGAAGATCCGCACAGCCCGCAAACGCGCGGCATCTGGAAGGTGCTGCTCGAAGGCGCCGAGCTTTATCGCGTCGAAGCTAAAAACGAAGAGACCATGCGCAAGTTCAGTCACGGCACGCCGAACGACTGGCTCGAACGCAATCTCTACACGCGTTATCCGATCCTCGGCATCAGCATCATGATGGTTATCGACGTGGCGCTGTTCGGCATCGTCGGTCTGTCGGTCTGGGCCGTGCAGATGATCTGGATTCCGTTCTGGGCAGCTGGCGTGGTCAACGGTCTTGCGCACTGGTGGGGTTATCGCAACTTCAATTCGGCCGATGCCAGCACGAACATTTTCCCGCTCGGTATCCTGATCGGCGGCGAAGAGCTGCATAACAATCACCACACGTATGCCACGTCGGCGAAGCTGTCGAATAAGTGGTACGAGTTCGATATCGGCTGGCTCTATATCCGCATGTTGTCGGCCGTGGGTCTCGCCAAGGTGAAGAAGGTCGCGCCCACACCGCGTCTGGCGGACAGCAAGTCGGTGCTCGACAACGACACGCTGCAAGCCGTGCTCGCGAACCGCTACGAAGTGATGGCGCGCTACGGCAAGGCGCTCAAGCGCGCATACGCACAGGAACTGTCGAAGCTGAAGGAAGCCGGTGCGCGTGAGAAGTATCAGTTGATGCGCGGTGCGCGCAAGTGGGTCCATAAGGAAGAAGACGGTCTCGACGAGCCGCAGCGCAAGCAATTGCCGGAACTGTTCTCGGACAACCAGAAGCTGCGCACGTATATCGAAATGCGCAAGGACCTGTCGGCAATGTGGGACCGCTCCAATGCGTCGCGCGAGCAACTGCTGGTGCAATTGCAGGACTGGTGCCACCGTGCAGAAGAGAGCGGCATCAAGGCTCTGCAAGACTTCGCGATGCGCCTGCGACGCTACGCCTGATATCGCGATATCCGTTAAAATTTGATGACGTCACAAGACCCCGCTCTGGCGGGGTCTTTGTTTTTGGGCGGCGGATTTCGCGTTTTGTCGCGGCGCTGGGTTTGCAGCGTGGCCGGGCAGCGCATCGATACGAGTCAGCGCCGGCACGACACTCGCGCGGACACAGGAGACAGAAACAATGGAAGCGATCAGGAGCGTCGAATACGACCGGCCGCATGGCCTGACGTGCGGCGTAGGCGAGGCGTGGGCACGTGTTCCCAACGCGCCGTCCGCCGAAGAGAAGCGCGAATTGAAGGCGCGAATCCGTGCGCTGTTGCATCGGGAAGAGGCGGTTTTGGTGGCGCACTATTACGTGGACTCCGAGCTCCAGGAACTCGCCGATGAAACGGGCGGTTGCGTCGCCGATTCGCTCGAAATGGCCCGTTTCGGCCGCGATCACGCCGCGAAGACACTGGTCGTCGCGGGCGTGCGTTTCATGGGCGAGACATCGAAGATCCTGAGCCCCGGCAAACGCGTGTTGATGCCCGATCTGGACGCCACCTGCTCGCTCGACCTCGGCTGTCCGCCCGACGAATTCTCCGCTTTCTGCGATGCTCACCCGGACCGCACGGTCGTCGTGTATGCGAACACTAGCGCGGCCGTGAAGGCGCGCGCGGACTGGATGGTCACCTCATCGATCGGACTGGAAATCGTCGCGGATCTGCACGCACGCGGCGAGAAGATTCTGTGGGCGCCGGACCGGCATCTCGGCAACTACATCCAGAAGAAGACCGGCGCGGACATGCTCTCGTGGCAAGGTTCGTGTCTCGTGCACGACGAGTTCAAAGGCATCGAGCTGGATCTCTTGCGCGCCGAATATCCGGACGCGAAGGTTCTCGTTCATCCGGAGTCGCCGGAAGGCGTCGTGCAACTGGCGGACGTCGTCGGTTCGACCACGCAGCTGATCGATGCCGCCGTCAAGCTCGACGCAAAGCGCTTTATCGTCGCGACCGATCTCGGCATCCTGCACAAGATGCGGCTCGCGGCGCCCGGCAAAACCTTCATCGAAGCGCCGACCGCCGGCAATAGCGCCACGTGCAAGAGCTGCGCGCATTGTCCGTGGATGGCGATGAACGGCCTCGCCAATCTCGCCGATGTCCTCGAGCGCGGCCACAACGAGATTCACGTCGATGCGGCTATTGCCGGGCGCGCGCGCGTGCCGATCGACCGCATGCTCGACTTCGCCGCGCGTCACAAGAAGCGTGTGCAGGCGAGCGGCGATCTCGCGAAGGATCAAACGTTGTTCTCGAACGTGGGGCCCGCATGACGAACCACTCGCCTTTATTCGCGGAGATCCGCGCGCAGTACGGCGAAGCGTTCGATGCCGCGCTCGCCCGCAATGTCGCCGATGCGCTCGCCGAGGATATCGGCAGCGGCGATCATACGGGGCGTCTCGTGCCAGCAGACACACGTCGCACGGCGCGCATCATCGTGCGGGAAGAGGCGGTGCTGTGCGGCGCGCCGTGGTTCGACGAGGTGATGCGTCGCGTCGATCCGAGCATCGAAGTCGAATGGCGGTATCGCGAAGGCGAGCGCATGACGGCGAATACGCCGGTCGTCTTGCTGCGCGGCCAGGCGCGTTCGCTTCTGACCGCCGAGCGCAACGGCCTCAATTTCCTGCAATTGCTGTCGGGCGTGGCAACGGCGACGCGCCGTTATGTCGATGCCATCGAAGGCACGCGGGCGCGCATCCTCGACACGCGCAAGACGCTGCCCGGCTTGCGGCTCGCGCAGAAGTACGCGGTGCGCGTGGGTGGCGGCGCCAATCAGCGGCTCGCGCTCTATGACGGCATTCTGATCAAGGAAAATCACATCGCGGCGGCGGGCGGCGTCGGCGCTGCAATGGACGCCGCGCTCGCGCTCGACGCAGGCGTGCCCGTTCAGATCGAAGTGGAAACGCTGGCGCAGCTTGAAACCGCGTTGGCGCATCGCGCGGAATCTGTGTTGCTCGACAACTTCACGCTCGACGCCATGCGCGAAGCCGTGCGCGTGACGGCGGGAAGGGCGCTGCTCGAAGTCTCGGGCGGCGTGAATTTCGAGACCGTGCGGGCGATTGCGGAGACGGGCGTGGACCGCGTCTCTATCGGCGCATTGACGAAGGACGTGCGGGCAACGGATTTTTCTATGCGCTTGATCGAAGAGTAAGCTTGCTGCGCGTCGACATCTAAACCGCGCGCCGCCTCGCCGCCGGCGGCATCAACACAGTCGGAAGCGCTTTCGGCAAAGTCGCCGGCCAGTCGCGACTGAAGTGCAGCCCGCGGCTCTCGCGTCGCGAGCACGCGCTTTCCACGATCAGCGACGCCACATCCACGAGATTGCGCAGTTCCAGCAAATCGCGGCTGACCTTGAAGTTCGCGTAGTACTCGTGGATTTCGTCGCGCAAAAGCGCAAGCCGGTGCTGCGCGCGAGCCAGCCGCTTGTCCGTGCGCACGATGCCCACGTAATTCCACATCAGCCGCCGCAACTCGTCCCAGTTGTGCGCGACGACGACTTCTTCGTCCGGATCGGAAACGCGGCTTTCGTCCCAGTCGGGCAGCGGCGCATGGCAGCCCGCTGAATAACCTTCCGTCTCGATCGCCTCGGCCGTCGCGCGCCCGACCACCAGACATTCGAGCAGCGAGTTGCTGGCGAGCCGGTTCGCGCCATGCAGACCTGTGTACGACGTCTCGCCGACCGCATAAAGTCCCGCGCGATCCGTGCGGCCCGCGAGGTCCGTCACGACGCCGCCGCAGGTGTAATGCGCGGCGGGCACGACGGGAATCGGCTCCTTCGCGATATCGATGCCGAATTCGCGGCAACGCGCGAGGATCGTCGGGAAATGTTCTTCGAGAAACGCGCGCGGCTGATGGCTGATGTCGAGATAGACGCAATCGATGCCGCGCTTCTTGATTTCGAAGTCGATGGCGCGCGCGACGATGTCGCGTGGCGCGAGTTCGGCGCGTTCGTCGTGCGCGGGCATGAAGCGTGTGCCGTCGGGCAGACGCAGTACGCCGCCTTCGCCGCGCACGGCCTCGGAGATCAGGAACGACTTGGCGTATGGATGGAACAGGCAAGTCGGATGAAACTGGATGAACTCCATGTTGGCGACGCGGCAGCCCGCGCGCCACGCCATCGCGATGCCGTCGCCGGTGGCCGTGTCGGGGTTCGTCGTGTACAGATAAACCTTGCCCGCGCCGCCCGTGGCGAGCACGGTGTGCGGCGCTTGAATCGTCACGGTTCGTCCGCTCGCGAGATCCAGCGCGTAGAGACCATGACAGCGGTGCCCCGGCAAGCCGAGCCGGTCGGACGTGATCAGATCTATCGCGGTATGGTCTTCGAGAACCGTGATGTTCGGATGATTGCGCACGCGCTCGTTGAGCGTCGTGACGACTGCGTGGCCGGTGGCATCCGCGGCATGAATGATCCGCCGATGGCTATGGCCGCCTTCGCGCGTCAGATGGAAGCCGAGTTCCGCGGAGACATCGCGCGTGAAGGGCACGCCTTCCGCGATCAGCCATTCGATTGCCGCGCGCCCGTTTTCGACGATGAAGCGCGTCGCCGCTTCGTCGCAAAGTCCGGCGCCCGCGACGAGCGTATCGCGCACGTGATTGTCGATGCTGTCCGCCGAATCCAGCACGGCCGCGATGCCGCCTTGCGCCCAGTCGCTCGCGCCGACGCTCACCGCGCGCTTGGCGATGATCGCGACGCGCCGCGTTTCGGCCAGGTTCAACGCCACGCTCAAGCCTGCGAGCCCGCTTCCCACGATCGCTACATCGAAATTCATGCTGCTCGATCTCCGTCTATGTGCTTTTTATGACTGCAAGCCGGCAAGCATAACGCGCTCGCCACCCAACCGGCACGGATAACCCGCGCGCGAACGTGTGAAAGCGAAAGAAGAAAAATCGCGCGCACAAACAAAAAGCCCCGCGTGTGCGGGGCTTCTCGTGTCTTTGTCAGGCTCTCAATATCAAGCGCTTACTTGATCTTGGTTTCCTTGTACTCAACGTGCTTGCGGACGACGGGATCGAACTTCTTGATCAGCATCTTTTCCGGCATGTTGCGTTTGTTCTTGGTCGTCGTGTAGAAGTGACCCGTACCTGCGGTCGATTCCAGCTTGATCTTGTCGCGTGCGCCCTTGGCCATGTGCGTGCTCCTTAGATTTCACCGCGTGCGCGCAGGTCTGCGAGCACGGCGTCAATACCGTTCTTGTCGATCAGGCGCAGGCCGGCGTTCGAGACGCGCAGACGCACCCAGCGGTTTTCGCTTTCAACGAAGAAACGGCGGTTCTGCAGGTTCGGCAGGAAACGGCGCTTGGTCTTGTTGTTTGCGTGGGAAACGTTGTTGCCCGACATCGGGCCTTTCCCAGTTACTTGGCATACGCGTGCCATGAGGACACTCCTAAAACACGTTGAGTCCGGAAGTCAAACGCTCGATTTTGGGGGAATCCCGCAATCGATACCTCAAATTCGCCCGATTGCCTTGAACGGGGAGTTGGCAGCACGGTTATGCCAATGAGGACGACGTAAGCCCGAAACAGGTGGGTTGAGAAAACGAATCGTGGATTCTAGCAGGAAAAACGTAGCAATATCAAGCCCGTTCGTCCTTATCGTAGTCAACCTCGGCTGCTTCGGGTCAAATCTAAAGCCAGCCCTCACGCGCAAAAGAAAAAATCTCATTGCCCGCGACCACCATGTGATCGAGCAATTTCACGTCGATGAGATTCAGCGCATCTTGCAGCGTGCGGGTGAGCTTCTTGTCGTTCGCGCTAGGCTCCACGCCGCCAGACGGATGATTATGCGCCACGATCAGCCCCGCCGCGTTCAGATGCAAGGCACGCTTCACGATCTCGCGCGGATACACCGCCACCCGCGTGAGCGAGCCGCTCGCTTCCACGTGCGCATCGATCAGTTGATGCCGCGCATCGAGATAGATACATAGGAAAAGTTCGTTGGGCTGAGTGCCGATTCTCAGGCGCAGAAAGTCTTCCACCGCGCCCGGCGAGTTCAGCAGCATGCGTTCGCGCGCCTTCTCGATGAGCGCCCGTCGACACAGTTCCGACACGGCCAAAAGCGTAGCCGCGCGCGCCTCGCCGACGCCGCGCTCTTCCTGGAGCTGAAGCGCGGACGCGTCGAGCACGCCGCGAATCGAGCCAAAGCGCCGCAGCAGCGCACGCGCCACATCGACTGCCGTTTTGCCCGGCAATCCTGTGCGCAAAAATACGGCGAGCAACGCGGCGTCGCTCAACGAGTCGCCGCCGGACTGCAACAGACGCTCGCGCGGCTTGTCCGTCTTGTCCCACTGGGAAATTGGCAGAACGGAAACGGGCTGCGGCAGCGCGGGGCCGGCTTCCATTTCACGCATCAGAATCTCAAAATTGGCGGACATTCCTTCCCCTGAGGCCATCTTAAGGCTGTATTTTTGCGAGATACACCGCACTTACGCCGCTCGAGCGAAGCGCGGCGCTTCCCAACTCTGTCTTACAATAGCGGTTTCGGCGCGCGCTCCGCCCCGCCACGCGGCCCGAAGTATCGCGCCAGGCGCACGTCCCGCTTCCGACTGAACCGTCACAGCCAATACTCATGAGCATCATCGATATCTCCGAGGTGAAACCCGGTTCGCATGTCACGCTTCATTACCGGCTCGCACTGGCCGATGGCGCCGACATCGTCAACACGTTCACCGACAAGCCCGCGACCCTCCTGCTCGGCGCAGGCCAACTCGCGCCGCCACTGGAAGAGATTCTGCTGGGAATGAAGGTCGGCCACCATTCGACCTTTCAGCTAACGCCGGAGCAAGCGTTCGGGCCGCGCAATCCGGAGCTCGTGCAGCGCGTGTCGCTCGCGACGCTGCGCGAAAACAGCATGATTGGTGAGGATTTTTCTCCCGGCGATCTCGTCGAATTCAACGCGCCCAACGGTGGGCGCTACGCGGGCGTGCTCAAGGAAGTGGGCGAGACGTCGGCGCTTTTCGACTTCAATCACCCGCTCGCCGGCCAGTCGCTGGCCTTCGAAGTGAAAATCATCGGAATTCTGTAGCCATGAGCCTGACTGAAAGCCTCAACGAGATCGATACCGACGTCGAGATCCTGCTCGCGCAGCCGCGCGGCTTTTGCGCCGGCGTGGATCGCGCGATCGAGATCGTCGAGCGGGCCATCAAGCTGTTCGGCGCGCCCATCTACGTGCGGCATGAAATCGTCCACAACGCCTACGTGGTGTCGGACCTGCGCAAGAAGGGCGCCATTTTCATCGAGGAACTGGACGACGTGCCCGAAGGCGCCACGCTTATCTTCAGCGCGCACGGCGTGTCGAAAGCGGTGCGCGGCGAAGCCGAAGCGCGCGGTTTGCGCGTGTTCGACGCCACGTGTCCGCTCGTGACCAAGGTGCACATGGAAGTCGCGAAAATGCGCCAGGAAGGCTTCGACATCGTGATGATCGGCCACAAAGGCCATCCGGAAGTCGAAGGCACGATGGGCCAGTCGGGCGAGGGCATGCATCTCGTCGAGGATATCGAAGACGTCCTGAAGCTCGATCTGCCCAATCCTGACCGCATTGCCTATGTCACGCAGACAACCCTGTCCGTCGACGACGCCTTCGCCATCATCGACGCGTTGAAGACCAAGTATCCGGCCATCAAGGAGCCGAAGAAGCAGGACATCTGCTACGCGACGCAAAACCGTCAGGACGCGGTGAAGTTCCTCGCGCCGCAATGCGACGTGGTGATCGTCGTAGGCAGCCCGAACAGTTCGAATTCGAGCCGTCTGCGCGAAGTGGCCGAGAAGCGCGGAATCCCGGCCTATATGGTCGATTCGCCGACGCAGATCGATCCGCGCTGGGTGGAAGGCAAGAAGCGTATCGGCGTGACGGCGGGCGCATCGGCGCCGGAAGTGCTCGCGCAGGCGGTAATCGCCCGTTTGCGTGAGCTCGGTGTGCGCAATGTGCGTTCGCTCGAGGGAATCGAGGAAACCATCGCGTTTCCGCTGCCGCGCGGGCTGACCTTGCCGCAATGAGTTAGATAGTTCTTTCGAAAAAAGCGCCTACGGGCGCTTTTTTTCGTTCTGTGTGGACGCTTTCGCTCAAGAACGGAACTACTCGGGCCGAGATAAGACCCAAGCGGTAAGCACTATTTTGGGGCGACTTTTGTTCGGTAAGAATTTAAGGGTTTCCCCTCGCTGCAAAGGCGCAGACGTCAACGCTTAAACGCGCCGAATAAACCCGTTCCCGTTATGGTGCAACTGCTGCACAAAAACGAATCGCAACCCGGTTGCGACTTGCGCGGAAAATCGTCAAAAAAAACGGGTTGCAATGCTGGAAAACCCCGCCACACAAGAATATTGCTCGTCTCATATTTAGCGTTACAATGCGCCCGTCTTGGGCTCGGAGGGGTCTCTCGGCAACGGTTTTGAAAGGCGCAGGAGACCTATTTGATGCGATTCAAGTTTGCTTACGCCGTGTCCATCGCGGCTGCGGTTGCAATGGCAACAGCATGCGGCAAGAAGGGCGAAGGCGAAGCGAGCGCACCTGTAGCGGCGGCGAGCGCGGTGTCCGCACCTGCCGCAGCGTCGGCCGCGGCAGCCCCCGCCGCGAGCGAAGCAATGGTCGTCAAAATTGGTCACGCCGCGCCGCTTACCGGATTGCAGGCACATCTCGGCCGGGACAATGAAAACGGCGCGCGACTCGCACTCGAAGAGATCAGCGCGCAGGGTTTGACGATCGACGGGCGCTCCATTCGCCTCGAACTCGACAGCCAGGACGATGCAGCCGATCCGCGCGTGGGCACCGAAGCCGCGCAGCGTCTAGTCGACGACCATGTGGTCGCGGTGATCGGCCACATGAACTCCGGCGTGTCGATTCCGGCTTCGAAGATTTACAGCGATGCGGGCATCGCGCAAATTTCGCCGTCGACGACCAATCCCGAATACACGAAGCAAGGCTACAAGACGACGTTTCGCGTCGTGGCGACCGACGCGCTGCAAGGCCCCGTGCTGGCCAATTACGCGATCAAGACGCTGCACGCGAAGAGAATCGTGGTGGTCGACGACGCCAGCGCCTACGGCCGCGGCCTTGCCGATGAATTCTCGAAGACGGCGCAGGCCGGCGGCGCGAAGCTTGCCGCCCGGGAAGCCACGAGCGAAAAGGCGCGCAACTTCAAGGCGATCCTCACGAAAATCAAACGCATCCAGCCGGATGTCGTGATGTACGGCGGCATGGACGTAACGGGCGGGCCATTCGCGAAGGAAGCGGCGGCGCTCGGCATCAAGGCGAAGATTCTGGCGGGCGACGGAGTCTGCACCGGCAAGCTCGTGGAACTTGCGGGCGACGCCGTACAGAACATCGTCTGCTCGGAAGCGGGGCTCGCGCTTTCGAAGATGGATAAGGGCGCCGACTTCGCGCAGAAGTACGAAGCGCGCTTTCATGCGCCGGTCCAGATTTATGCGCCGTTCACGTACGACGCGATGTACGTGATCGTCGATGCCATGAAGCGCGCCAATTCAATCGAAGCGCCCAAGGTGCTCGCGGCGATCGCCACGACGGACTTCAACGGTCTGACCGGGCATATCGCATTCGACGACAAGGGCGACCTCAAGGCGGGCGCCATCACGCTCTACGAGTTCAAGGACAAAAGGAAGGACGTGCTGGACGTAGTCAAGCAGTAAGCGAGATGTGTGAAAGCGGCGTCGCGCGTTGAGCGCCGTTCTCATGGCTTCGTGGCAGTGGATGGGAGTAAGACTTCCGTGAAAACCGTTCGGAGACGTTTGCAGCCAGATCCGGCAGCAGGCGGGACCCGGGCGATTAACCTTACCGGTTTTTTTAATCAGTACGCGCAGTGCTGCTCCAGATTTCGCTTCACATCGGTTTATCGGCCGGTGATAAAGACGTAATCCGGTCGCACGGGGCTAAGGAGCGTTATATGGATATTTTCATCCAGCAGGTCCTCAACGGTCTGGTGCTTGGCAGCATTTACGCCATCATCGCACTGGGCTATACGATGGTGTACGGGATTCTCGGCATCATCAACTTCGCGCACGGCGACGTGCTGATGGTGGGTGCCATGGTCGCGCTGTCGGCCATCGGCGTGATGCAGAATCACGCGCCGGGCATTCCCGGGCCGATCATGCTGACCATCGCGCTTGTCATTGCCGCCGTGGTCTGCGCGGTGGTGGGCTACACGATCGAAAAGGTCGCGTACCGTCCGCTTCGTAAAGCGCCGCGTCTTGCGCCGCTGATCACCGCGATCGGCGTGTCCATTCTCTTGCAGACGCTCGCGATGATGATCTGGGGCCGCAATCCCCTTGCGTTCCCGCAGTTGCTGCCGACCGATCCGATCAACGTCATCGCCGCCGACGAAACCCGTCCGGGCGCGGTGATCTCGATGACCGAAATCGTCATCATCGTGGTCGCGTTCCTCGTTATGGGCGGCTTGCTCCTTCTCGTGCACAAGACCAAGCTCGGCCGCGCCATGCGCGCAATCGCCGAAAACCCAGGCGTTGCATCGCTGATGGGCGTGAACCCCAACTTCGTGATTTCCGCGACCTTCATGATCGGCTCGGCGCTTGCCGCACTCGCCGGCGTGATGATCGCCTCCGAATACGGCAACGCGCACTTCTATATGGGCTTCATCCCCGGTCTCAAGGCGTTCACGGCGGCGGTGCTGGGCGGCATCGGCAACCTGGGCGGCGCGATGGTCGGGGGCGTGTTGCTGGGTCTCATCGAACAGTTGGGCGCCGGTTATATCGGCAACCTGACAGGCGGCGTCTTCGGCAGTAACTATCAAGACGTGTTCGCCTTCATCGTGCTGATCATCGTGCTCGTGTTCCGTCCGTCGGGTCTGCTCGGCGAACGTGTCGCGGATCGCGCTTAACCCTCGCGTGAGGAGCTAAAAAATATGACTTCGATTCAACCGATTGAGCCGTCCACGACGCTCATTCCCGAGAAAAACGCGACCCGCAAGCTGGTGGTCGGCGTCATCACCACGGTGCTCGTGATCGCGGCGCCGATGATCATCGGCGCGGCAGGCGGCAACTACTGGGTGCGCGTGCTCGACTTCGCGATGCTCTACGTGATGCTCGCGCTGGGCCTGAACGTAGTGGTCGGTTTCGCCGGCCTGCTCGATTTGGGCTACATCGCGTTCTACGCGGTCGGCGCTTACGTCGCAGCGCTGCTGTCGTCGCCGCAACTGACCTCGCAGTTCGAGTGGATCGCGCATCTCGCGCCGGGCGGTCTGCACGTGCCGTTCCTCATCATCGCGCCGTGCGCGATGGCGCTGGCCGCGACCTTCGGTGTGCTGCTCGGTGCGCCGACGCTTCGTCTGCGCGGCGACTACCTCGCCATCGTGACCTTGGGCTTCGGGGAGATCATCCGGATCTTCATGAACAACCTCGATCGTCCGATCAACATCACGAACGGTCCGAAGGGCATCACGGGTATCGATCCGGTGACCGTCGCGGGCTTCAACCTCTCGCAGACGCACACGTTCTTCGGCATGAAGTTTCCGTCCGTGTACATGTATTACTACCTCTTCGTGCTCGGGGCGTTGCTGGTGATCTGGGTGTGTACGCGCTTGCAGCACTCGCGTATCGGCCGGGCGTGGGCCGCTATCCGCGAAGACGAAATCGCCGCCAAGGCAATGGGCATCAACACGCGTAACGTAAAGCTGCTGGCCTTCGCGATGGGCGCGTCCTTCGGCGGTCTGTCGGGCTCGATGTTCGGCGCGTTCCAGGGCTTCGTGTCGCCGGAATCGTTCACGTTCTGGGAATCGATCGTCGTGCTGGCGTGCGTGGTGCTCGGCGGCATGGGCCATATCCCGGGCGTGATTCTCGGCGCGGTGCTGCTTGCCGTGTTCCCCGAATTCCTGCGCTCGACCATGGGTCCGCTGCAGAATGCGATCTTCGGTCATCAGATCGTCGATACCGAAGTCATCCGCCAGTTGCTCTACGGTCTCGCGATGGTGCTGATCATGCTGTATCGCTCGGAAGGCCTGTGGCCGGCCCCGAAACACGAAGACAAGATCGCGAAGATCGCGAAGCGCGGCAGCAAGAAGCCAGTGCGCGCCTAAACGGGGAACTCAAAGATGAGCGAAAAGCAAACGCGACTGTCCGTGAAGGGCGTCAACAAGCGCTTCGGCGGGCTGCAGGCTTTGTCGGATGTCGGCCTCGAAATCAAGGCGGGCGAAATCTACGGTCTGATCGGTCCGAACGGCGCGGGCAAGACCACGTTCTTCAACGTGATCACGGGCCTTTACACGCCGGATTCGGGCGTGTTCAAGCTCGATGGCGAAGCTTATACGCCGACGGCGGTGTATCAGGTGGCGAAGGCGGGCATTGCGCGCACGTTCCAGAACATCCGGCTCTTCGGCGGCATGACCGCGCTCGAAAACGTGATGGTCGGACGCCATGTGCGCACGAAGCACGGTCTCATCGGCGCGGTGTTTCAGACGCCGTCCGAGCGGCGCGAAGAGCGCGAGATCAAGGAGCGCGCGCTCGAGCTGCTCGAATACGTGGGCGTGCTGCAATACGCCGACTACACGTCGCGCAATCTGTCGTACGGCCACCAGCGGCGTCTGGAAATCGCGCGCGCACTGGCGACCGATCCGAAGCTGCTTGCGCTCGACGAACCGGCCGCCGGCATGAACGCGACGGAGAAAGTGGAGCTTACGCGTCTGCTCGACAAGATCCGTAGCGACGGCAAGACGATTCTGTTGATCGAACACGACGTGAAACTCGTGATGGGATTGTGCAACCGCATGACGGTGCTCGATTACGGCAAGGTGATCGCCGAGGGTCTGCCGCAGGACGTGCAGAAGGACCCGAAGGTGATCGAGGCATATCTGGGTGCGGGGGTGCATTAATGGCGACGCCAAGCGCAATGTTGAAGGTCAAGGGTTTGCAGGTGAACTACGGCGGTATCCAGGCGGTGAAGGGTGTCGACTTGGAAGTCGGACAGGGCGAACTCGTCACGCTGATCGGCGCGAACGGCGCCGGCAAGACCACGACGATGAAGGCCATCACCGGTCTCAAGCCGTATTTGGGCGGCGACATCGAATACATGGGTCAGTCGATCCGTGGCGTGCCGACGCACGAGTTGCTCAAGCGCGGTCTTGCCATGGTGCCGGAAGGCCGCGGCATCTTCGCGCGCATGTCGATCCTGGAAAACATGCAGATGGGCGCCTATCTGCGCAACGACGCCGACCAGATTCAGAAGGACACCGACCGCATGTTCGGCTTCTTCCCGCGTCTGAAGGAGCGCGCATCGCAATATGCGGGCACGCTGTCGGGCGGCGAACAGCAGATGCTCGCCATGGCGCGCGCGTTGTTGTCGCGTCCGAAACTGCTTCTGCTCGATGAGCCGTCGATGGGTCTTTCACCCATCATGGTCGAGAAGATTTTCGAGGTGGTGCGCGAGATTTCGTCGGAAGGGCTGACGGTGTTGCTCGTCGAACAAAACGCGCGTTTGGCGTTGCAGGCGGCGAATCGCGGCTACGTGATGGACTCGGGCGTGGTCACCATGTCCGGCGACGCCAAGATCATGCTCGACGATCCGAAGGTGCGTGCCGCGTATCTCGGCGAGTGAATAGTGCTTGAGTCGTTCGAAAGCCCTTCCACGGAAGGGCTTTTTTTATAGTCGCGTTATAGAGACGTTTAAAGCCGCTTGCCGAGGCTCACGACTTCATCCATCCGATACCCGAGCTTTTCATAGAAGCCGCGTAGTTCGGTCTTGACCGCGAGTATCTGCAGATTCACTTTCGGGCATCCGCGTGCCGCGAGCGCTTCTTCGGCATGGCGCATGAGCGTTGCGCCATAGCCGCGCCGGCGTAACGCGGGCGCCACGGCCAGCGAATAAACCCAGCCGCGATGACCGTCGTAGCCGGACATCACCGTGCCGACCACGCGGTCCTCGACCGTTCCGACGAAGAACAACTCCGGCTGCGTGCTCATCTTGTTGGCGATCGACAATGCCGGATCGCGCTGCGGCCGCGATGCATCCGCGTATTCGGGGAAGACATCGCGCCACAGGGCGATCACGGCTTCGCGATCGCTTGCATCGAACGTACGGATGATCACAGCGCATCCAGCACGGTGCGCAGCATTTTCAGCATTTGGTCGATCTCGTCCTTCGTCACGTTCAGCGCGGGCATGAAGCGCAACAGATTCGGACGCGCGGCGTTGAGCAGCAGGCCGTCGGGTTGCAACAGACGCGCCTTTTCGACGATCTGCGGACCCTTGTCGCTATCGAGCAGAAGCGCGCGCAACAAACCTTCGCCGCGCTCGCCCCTGAAGCCGCGCTCGGCCGACAGCTTCAACAACTCGGACTTCAGGTATTCGCCACGCTCGCGCACGCCTTCGAGAAAGCCGGGCGCGACGAGTTGCGAGATCACCGAGTAACCCACTGCCGTCATCAACGGATTGCCGTTGTAGGTGCCACCCTGATCGCCCGGTTCGAAACATTCGATTGCCGCCGTCGAAAGGAGCGCTGCCAGCGGCACGCCACCGCCAATACCCTTGCCGAGCGTCATGATGTCCGGCTCGATGCCCGACAGTTCGTAGGCGAAGAGCGTTCCCGCGCGGCCGCATCCGCTTTGCACTTCATCGACGATCAAGAGCAGGTTGTGTTGCTTCGTCAGATCGCGCAATTGCTGCATGAATTCGCGCGTGGCCGGAATCACGCCGCCTTCGCCCTGAATCGGTTCGAGCATCACGGCGACGGTCTTTTCCGTGATGAGCTTTTCCACCGATGCGATGTCGTTCAGATCGGCCTTCGGAAAGCCCGGCACTTGCGGTGCGTAGATGGTGTCCCAGCCCGGCTTGCCGCTTGCCGACATGGTCGCGAGCGTGCGGCCATGGAAACTGTGGTCGAACGTGATGATTTCATACGCGCCGTTTTTGAACTTGCGTCCCCACTTGCGCGCGAGCTTGATCGCGCCTTCGTTGGCTTCCGCGCCGCTGTTGGCGAAGAACACCTTGTCGAAGCAACTGTTGGCGGTGAGCAGACCCGCGAGCTGCGCCATAGGCGCGTTGTAGAACGCGGGCGACGGGTTGATGAGCGTGCGCGCCTGCTTTTCCAGTGCTTCGATCATGCCTTCGTTGCAATGGCCGAGCGAATTGACAGCCCAGCCCTGAATGAAGTCGAGATATCGCTTGCCGGTGTTGTCGTAAATCCAGGAGCCTTTGCCGTGCGTGAACACGATCTCGGGGCGGTTCGTGATGTACATCAGCGAATCGACGGGGTACTCATTGAAATTCATGACAGCAGGCTCCACGAAAGCAGTGACGAAGGAAAGGAAGCGAGAAGAACGGCGAGCCGAAAAAAACAAAAGCCACGGATATCCGTGGCTTCATTTCTTGCGCGTTGAACAAACCGAACCTTTGCGCGCAAATGCGTGACGAGCCAGCGGCATCCCTAGGGAAGCGGCGAGCGGCGACGTCGAAGTGCGCGAAGGTGAATCAGGATCGAGTTCATTCGCGAAGGATACGTTATCAAGTTCCCGCCTGTAAACCGTGCGCGCGAATTTTTATCCGCGCGCAGGTTCGCAGGCTGGCACCTTTGGCGATTCAGACCGGATGCGCGAGATCCGCCGCGCTCGTGAACGAATCCGCATAGAACTCGTCTTCCGGCAAGCGATGATGCAACGTGAAGTCGCGCTGCGCCGATTCCACCATCACCGGCGCGCCGCACGCGTACACCTGATGAGCGCTCAAGTCTGGCAGATCTTCGATGACAGCACGATGAACGAACCCCGTGCGGCCGGTCCATGCGTCGTCGGCGTCGGGTTCGGAGAGCACCGGCACGAACTTGAAGTTCGGCACTTCGCGCGCCCATTGCTCGGCAAGCGCCATCATGTAGAGGTCTTTCTTGCGACGGCCGCCCCAGTAGAGCGTCATCGGGCGATTGAGGTTCTTGAACACCGCATGCTCGATGATCGCCTTGATCGGCGCGAAGCCCGTGCCCGACGCGAGCAGCACGATGGGCTTGTCGGATTCGTCGCGCAGAAAGAACGTGCCGAGCGGACCTTCGAAGCGCAGGATGTCGCGTTCCTTCATCGCGCCGAAGACGTGGTCCGTGAACGTGCC
Source organism: Caballeronia sp. LP006 (assembly GCF_031450995.1). Classification (NCBI taxonomy): domain Bacteria; kingdom Pseudomonadati; phylum Pseudomonadota; class Betaproteobacteria; order Burkholderiales; family Burkholderiaceae; genus Caballeronia; species Caballeronia sp. LP006. Next base: position 1,074,109 of record NZ_JARTVW010000005.1, read on the forward strand.
GCCGGGCATGTGACGCACGTGCAGTTCGAGCGGGCCTTCGTGATGCGGCGGGCTCGCCATCGAATAGCTGCGACGTTTGCCGTCCTTAAGAATGAATTCGATGTACTGCCCCGCGAGATATTGCAGACGTTCGTTGGCGGGCAGTTGCAGCTTCAGTTCGATGACGTCGTCGGCCTTGCGTTCGAGCGCGTTCACGCGGCAGGGCAGCTTCTTCACCTGCACGTCGCCGACACCCGCGACTTCGCGCACGTCGATGGTGAGATCGGTCTGCGCGGTCGCGCAGCAGAAGAGCGCCATGCCGCGCGTTTTTTCGTCGTTCGAGAGCGCGGACGAGGAATGCGGCGCCTGCTCGATTTCGCCCTGGACAACGGACCCCTTGCAGGAGCCGCACGCGCCGTTCTTGCACCCGTAAGGCAGACCGATACCCTGGCGCAAAGCGGCCGTCAGGACCGGTTCATCGGGTTCCACCTGAAACTGCCGGCCGCTTTGCCGGAGCGTTACATTGAAAGCCATAGATCGAATTCTTGCTGTCTCGTGAAGGAGTGTTCCGTGCGATGCCGCGAGCCATGAAGCCGTCGACAATGACTGCCGCGGATACAATGCTCGGCATGATCGCCACTCGAACTTTGCGCCGCTCGCGCGTGCTTGTCGTCGGATGCGGCGATGTCGGCATGCGCGCGTTGCCGCTTCTGCAAAACCGCGCCGCCGCGCCGCGCGTGATCGCGCTTACGCATCATCCTGAACGCGCGGGCGAGTTGCGTGCCGCGGGCGCGCTGCCCATTGGCGGCGACCTCGACGCGCGCCGGTCGCTGCGGCGCCTGGCCGGTATTGCGAAGACCGTCTTGCATCTCGCGCCGCCGCAACGCGATGGCGCCGCCGATACCCGCACGCGTGCGCTCATCGCCGCGTTGCGCGCACCGCGCCGCTCCGTCGCGCGTGGCCCTATGCAACCGGGTTCGCGCATTGTCCGAAGGTCGTTCATTGTACCCGACGCCCCTTTCGCGACGGGCACGCGCTTCGTGTACGCAAGCACGACGGGCGTCTACGGCGATTGCGCCGGCGCGCACATCGATGAAACACGGCCCGCGCGTCCGGAGAACGAGCGCGCCCGGCGCCGCGTATCGGCGGAACGGCAACTGCGGCATGCAGGCGCGACGAGCGGCTGGCACGTGTCGATCGTGCGGATTCCGGGAATTTATGCGGCGAATCGTTTGCCCGTGGCGCGCATCGAGAAGCGCATGCCGGCGCTTCTGGCGAGCGAGGACGTCTACACGAATCACATTCACGCCGACGATCTCGCGGCCATCCTCGTGCGCGCGCTCGAACGCATGCGGCCGCAAAGAGTCATTAACGCATCCGACGATACGGACCTGCGCATGGCCGACTATTTCGATCTCGTCGCCGATGCCTACGGACTGCCGCGTGTGCCGCGCATCTCGCGCGAGGAAGCCGCGACGCAGCTCGAACCGGTTACGCTTTCGTTCATGCGCGAATCGCGACGACTCGCCAACGCGCGCCTGAAGCGCGAGCTCGGTTACGCGCTGCGTTATCCGACCGTTTCCGACTTCCTGCGCGCGACGGCAAGCGAGCGCGCGGCCCGCTAGATAAGCGCGGGCAAGGTTTCGAGCAGGATGAAGCACATCAGCGCGCCGATCAACGCGCCGATCAGATTCGGCGAATACTTGTGCCGCATGTGCATGGCGACGGCCAATGCCCCGATAAGAACAACGCTCAGTGCGGCGAACGCGATCAGCGCAACGGTGGTGTGGGCGAACATGATGCCCTCCTGCTTTTTTGATAGTCATTCTGGTGTCCGTGCTTTGAGTATATGAATACGGACGCCGGAAAGCATGCTGCGGTGCAACGCCTCGCGTTCAGGGCTTACACCGATTTGCAGGATCAATGCGCGCCGATAAATGCGGCGACATCGGCCAGAACCGGGGAATTTGCGTGTGCCGACGCGGTGAAGGCATCGACGATGCGCCCGTGGTCGTAGCCCGGATAGCGCTTGAGCTCGACGCTATCGTCGTGCGCGCGCAACGCCGCGGCGAAGCGCTCGCTGTTGCGCGGATCGACGACGTTATCGGCGGTGCCGGTGGCGAGAAGCATCGGCGGCTCGTTGCCGGAAATGAAGTCGATCGGCAGCGTTTCGGCGCGCTCCGCTGCCGGAAAGATGTCGCCCATGTGCGGCTCGGACGGAATGGCGACATACGGCCCGGCGAGCCCGATCATGCCGCGCAACGATTCCTTCGCCATGCCTTGCGCTTGCAGATAGCGGCCGTCGGTGGCGAGCATCGCCGCGATATGCGCGCCCGCCGAATGTCCCATCACGAAGATGCGCTCCGGGTCGCCGCCGAACTCATGCGCGTGATCGCGCGCCCAGCGCACCGAGGCGGCGGCATCGGCAAGGAAGCCAGGGAAGACGGTTTCCGGATACACGCGGTAATCCGGCGTCACCGCGACGAAGCCGCGTTGCGCGAGCGCGTCCGCCACGCCGCGCGAATCGGCGCGCTGGCCGGCTTGCCAGCTTCCACCGTAAAAATACACGATCACCGGACGCGCATGTTGCGAGGCCTCTTCGGGCGCGTAGACGTCGAGCCGTTGCCGCGAAGTCGGGCCGTAGGGCAGGCCGTCGGCGAGTTCTTCGTCATCGGACGCGGCCGTGACTGCCGTTGCCCACGCGCGCGACGGACCGAAGCCCGCAGCGCACGCCGCCAGTGCCAGAGTGATGAAGCGCCGTCTCGCCGCGAGTTGCATGATGTCGTCGACCCTGAAAGTGATCGGCGCGCAGCCGATGCTATGACGTGCGTGAGTCCCGCAGCGCGGCGAGATCGGTCTCGTCGAGCCAGCGCCACGCGCCTTCGGCCAGGGACTCAGGCAAAGCATAACCGCCCACGCGCTCGCGATGCAGTTTCTCCACCCGGTTGCCGGCCGCCGCGACCATGCGCTTCACCTGATGGTATTTGCCTTCCTGCACGGTGAGTTCGAGCAGATGTTCGTCGCGTCGCGTGGCCGCGAGCGCGGCGCTCGGCTTCGTCTCGCCGTGCAACAGGACGCCTTCGACGAGGCGCGCGAGTTGTGCATCGTCGATGGGGTGACGCGTCGTCGCCAGATACAGCTTCGGCACCTTGCGCTTGGGCGACGTGAAGGCATGCACGAAGGCGCCGTCATCGGAGAGCAGAAGCAGGCCGGTGGTGTCCTGATCGAGCCTGCCGACGGGCTGCACGCCGCGCTCGATCAACTGCGGCGGCAACAGGTGAAAGATGCTCAGGTGATGTTGCGGATCGCGCGAACATTCGTAGCCGGGCGGCTTGTTCAGCGCGATGTAGGCTTTCTCGCGATACGTCCAGGCGTGCCCGTCCACTTTGAATTCGGGCGATGGCGTGAGGGAAATGCGCGCGTGGGGATCGGCGCAAACATCGCCACCGATACATACGCGGCCTTCGGCGACGAGTCCGCGGCATTGGCGGCGCGACCCGAAGCCTTGGGAGAAGAGGAGGGTTTCGAGGTCCATCGGATCGGCGGGGTTGAAGCGGCGATTCTAGCAAGCGGCGGGGGCTTGCGAGCGATTGCCCCCGCCGTTGCTCAATGCGCGTCGCCGCGACCCTTCGCCACCGTCGGCACGCCCCAGCCGAAGAGCGTCGCGTTGGAACGGTCTTCCGCGAGGCTCGTCACCGGCGCGTGGTGCGATCCCACGCTCCAGCGGCCGTCGAAGGTCATCGCGGGCACCGCGGGCGCCGGGATGGCCGCGCCTTGACTGAAGTAGGCGATGTTCGCTTCGTATTGCGCGGCCGTCGCGTGGCGCAGGACAGCTTGCGTTTGCGCGTTGCGCGGATCGAGCGCCACGGCGCGCCGGGCATTGCGGACCGCGCAGGACGGGTCCTTGTTCAACGGGCACGAGCGGGCGCTTGCCACGGCGCTGTCGCGGGCGCGTTCCTGGCGGGTGACATCGGCTGCGAGTTGTTGAACTTCCGGGTTGCGCGATTGGCTCGAAGCAAGGACGCGCAGGTTGCGGCGGGCGGCAGCCAGGTCGCGATTGGCGAGCGCCTGTTGGACAGCGGCGATGTTGCGGGCCACGGCGGGTGATTCTTGCGGCGGATGGGTGTCGGCCGGTTTGGCGGCGATCGATGCTGTCTTCGATAATGGAGCGGCGGATGCGCTCGCGGCCGACGTGGTCGTGTGGTTGCGGGAAGCGTCCTGCGCGATGACGGTCGCGGCGGCTTGTGTCGATGCGAGAGGGGTCGTGGCGGGATGCGCTGCGTTTCCGGCTGCCGGGCTGTGTTGGGAGGCTTCGGGCGCGTTGGCGACTGCGGTCTGCGCAGCCGGCTTCGCGCTTGGCGATGCGGTCTTTGAAGCTGCCAATGTCGTCGCGTTGCTTCGCGAAGCATCCGCTGCGGTGACAGCGCCGGCTGCGGTCTGCGTTGCCGGCTTCCCGCTTGCGGTTGTTTCTGATGTTGTCGTCGTCGCGTTGCTTCGCGACGTATCGGGCGTGTTGGCGCTAGCGGCCGCGGTCTGCATCACCGGCTTTGCAGTCGTCGATGCAATGCCGTTCGATGCCGTCTTCGATGCCGCCGCGTTGCCCCGCGAAGCATCCGCCGGGGTGGCGCCGCCCGCTACGGTCTGCGTCGCCGGCTTCGATGACGTCGAGCCATTCTCAGGCTTCGAGTTCGCCGCCGTCTGCGTCGCAGGCGACGCGACCGTTCCAGGCGCGCTGTGAGCGGCGAGCGAAGGCGCTGCCGGTTGTGCTGCGTTCACATTCTTCTTGCCATCGGTACCGGCCGCGACTGCTTCCCGTGTGCCGATCGCATCGTTCGCGGGGGCCTTGTTCGATGAGCCGCTCGCCATCGTGGCATTGCCGGGCGATGCCGGTTTCACCGTCGATGCACCGGCGTCACCAGCACCAGCCGCATTCGACGCCAAAGCCTTGTTCTGCGATGCGCCAAGCGCGGAAGCTGCCGGCGTTTGCGCGGAAACAGTGCCGCCACCCGCCGACGGCTTGCTTTGCGATACCACTGGGCCCGTCGACACACCCGCATCGGCGATCGATGCGGTTTTCACCACCGGCGTAGTCGCGGACTGCGGAGCCTGACTCGTCGATGCCAGGGCCAGAGCAGCGGATTTCGGCTCCGTTCCCATTGCGGGCTTCGCAACCGTCGAATTCCCAAGCCCGGCGTTCGTCGCACGATGATCGGCCATTGCGGTCGCCGTAGGCCGATTGCCCGACGGTGTCGCCGACGCTCCCGCTGTCACGCCGGCAATCGCCACGGAACCGCCCGCAGAGGTTGCATCGGGTGCCCGACGCGAACTCGCATCGGCCGAATTCGCGCGACTAGCAAGCCTTTGCGCGTCATCTGCACGAACCCGTTTCGCATCGTCGTCAGCCGATGCCAGCGTGCGCGCCTGTTCTGCGACCGCTCTCGATTGGTCGAGTCCGGCACGCTTCTCGTCGCCCGCGCCGCGCGCCGCCGACGCACCATTTCCAATCGATCCAGCCGCGCTGATCACCGGCCGGTTCGCCGTGACGACGCCTACGTCCGATTGCACGTAAAGGTATCCGCCCGCGGCGAGTCCCGCGACCACGCCGCCAATGAGCACCGCCAGTCCCTTCCTCGCCGGTTTGCGCTCGGCCTCGGGCGGCAGGTCGCCCGGCTCGGCAAGACTCGGGTAGGACGTCACCATCCTGCGACGAACGAGACGCGTCAGCCAGCCCGTATCGCGCAGATCGGTGATGTCGAGTTGCCCCGGCATCGGCGCGGCGGCAGCGGCGGCTGCGGGCGCAGCGGATGCAATGGGCGCGACAGGATCGGATCGCGTCGTGAAGATCGCGCCCTGCCGATCGGACCCGCAAGAAGGGCACGTTTCTTCCTCTGCGCGCGAAACGGCGTTACAGCGGCGGCAAATCACCGAATCGAGCGTGAGCGAATATTCTGGTCGGTTCATGTCGCACCCTATTGGAGTTATGGCCCGACACATGGCGCGGGCGGGTCACGACATCGGAACTCCTAAGGAAGCCGAAAGCGGTCGCCTGCGCAGGCACGCATCCTCGCGATGCACCCTGCGCCGGAGTCCTGAATGCCGAGCGGGAGCCTATTTTTGCGACTCCCGGTGAAACGCGTCTACGCGATTGCGCACATAGGCGTAATGATCGTGTAGGGGAAAACGCGGAGTTTGTAGTCTGAATATGTGCGTTGCGCCGCATAAAACAGGTATTAGCGACCTTGTCCTGGCCGATTGGCCGACTACCCGATGCACGCGGCATCGGCGAAATTGGCGGTCAATGCAAACGAGCGGGCACCACGATGAAATCCAGCGGTTTCGAATCGACGACGCGGCAGTTGGTTCTTCTGCTGCCGATCTTCATGGGCGTGATCGAATACTTGTTACGTGTCGCGATGAGGCAGTCGGATCAGAGCGAGTTCTTTCCAATCTCGCTTGTCGCGTCGGGGATCAGTTTGAATCTTGCGGTGACTGCGTTGCCACACGACTTGCTTGAAGTGACTGCGGGACGGCAGCTATATAGGCATTTTCGGCAGGCGATATTTATTGCGAATCTGGGAATTTTCGCCTCGCTAGGCGGGGTTCTTCTGTGGATATACTTGCTACTGGCTTCATTCAGTGAGGATGTCAAAGGGTTGATCGTGCTTCATCCTTTGCTGGACGCTTTGTCCTACTACCTAATTTCAATGTCTTTGACATATCACAAGGCAGAGGTGGAAAAATGCTGGACCTCGTAATTGGATTCTTCAAGGAGTACGGAATCGTAGTCGTGATGTGCGGCGGCGCGTATTTCGCCTTGCCGCAATATCTCAAATGGCTCAACCGGAGGCTAATGGCAGAACGCGCGCAAGCGAAACTCGAGGACAGTCTCAGGCTGTAGACGCTATGCCTCGGTCGCCCCAAACGCAAAAAAGCCGCTCTAAAAAGAGCGGCTTTTTCATGAATTTCTGGTGCCCAGGGCCGGAATCGAACCGGCACGCCTTGCGGCGGGGGATTTTGAGTCCCCTGCGTCTACCAATTTCACCACCTGGGCCTTCGAAATTGCCACTCGCGAGGAGCAGCAAATCGAGTCCGCGATTATGGCGCAAAAATCCGCCGTGGGCAAGCCGGTTCGACAAGCCGCCCGCAAGCACGCCTTCACTGACTCAAATAAGTGAACTGTCCGTCCTTGATCACGCCCATCACGCTTGCGCGCTGATCCAGCCCGACGTGATCCGTCGCGCTCGTGTTCACGACGCCATTCGGCACGACGAGCTCATGCGCGTGCTCCAGTTCCGACCGCAAAGCCACGCGGAATTCTTTCGTACCCGGTTTCGCGGTCTTGAGCGCGCGCGCCACGGCATCCTGCAAACGCGGGTACACGCCCGCCGCATCGCCGGCAAATTGCGTCACGGTGCCCTTGCCGTACTTTTCCTCATAAGCGCTCACGAACGCCAGCGCCGCTTTCTTCGAAGGATGATCGGCCGGCAGCGTGCGCGCGACGACCACGGGCTGCGTCGGGAAGAGCGTGCCTTCCACATCCTTGCCGCCCAGCTTGATGAACTCCGGCGTCGCAATGCCGTGCGTCTGATAGATCGCGCCCTTGTAGCCGCGCTCGACCAGCGTGCGCTGCGGCAAAACGGTCGGTGTGCCCGCGCCCGCGATCAGCACCGCATCGGGCTTCGCGGACATCAGCTTGAGAATTTGCCCCGTCACGCTCGCGTCGGTCCGGTTGAAGCGCTCGCTCGCGACGATCTTTATGTGACGCAACTCCGCGAACTTGCCGAACTCGTTGAACCAGCTGTCGCCGTAGCTATCCGCGAAGCCGATGAAACCGACCGTCTTCACGCCATGATTCGCCATGTAGCGCGTCATCACGTCGGCCATGGCGCGGTCGGTCTGCGCCATCTTGAAGGCCCAGACCTTCTTGCCTTCCTGCGGCTCGACCACCGAAGCCGAACCGATCAGCGTGATCATCGGTGTCTGGTATTCCGCCACGGGATCGAGCGCCGCGAGCGCGGCCGGCGTGATGTTCGGGCCGACGATCACATCGACACGATCCTCGGTGATGAGCTTGCGGATGTTGCGCACGGCCGCGCCCGGGTCCGAACCGTCATCGAGGATGATGTACTCCGCGTTCTGCCCGGCGATGGTTTTCGGCCACATCAACATCGCGTTCTTGCTGGTGATGCCGATGGTCGCGGCGGGGCCCGTGCTCGACAGGTCCACGCCTACTTTCAGTTGCGCGTGCGCGGCAGCGGCCAGCGCGGACAGGGCAACGCCGGCCATGAGCCGGCGCGTGAACATCGACAACTTCATCGAAAAGCTCTCCAGGAGGGTGATGGGTTCTTCTGCGTCTCTATTACTCAAGACGAGTGGCGATCAGAGTTCGTAGCTTTCGTGGTCGCCCGAAAGCGCCTGCTCGATCAGCTTGCGATTCATCGACGGCGACAACAGTTCGACGAGCGTATACACATAGCTGCGCAAGTACGCGCCCTGTTTGAGCGCAAGCCGCGTCACGTTCGTGCCGAACAAGTGGCCAACCGGCATCGCGCGCAAATGCTTGTCGCGCTCCGGATTGAACGCGATGTCCGCCATGATTCCCACGCCGAGCCCGAGTTCGACATAAGTCTTGATGACATCGGCGTCGATGGCTTCGAGCACGATATCCGGCGTGAGATTGCGCAACGCAAACGCCTGATTGATCTTGCTGCGGCCGGCAAACGCCGCTTCATAAGTGATGAGCGGGTACTGCACCAGATCGTCGAGCGTGAGAAGCTTGCGTTCCAGCAGCGGATGATCGGCCGGCATGACGGCCAGATGCTGCCACTGGAAGCAGGGCAGCGAAATCAGTTCTTTATAGTTGGCGATGGCTTCCGTCGCGATAGCCACATCCGCCTGATCGTGGATGACCATTTCCGCGACTTGCGTCGGGCTGCCTTGCAGAATCGAAAGATGCACCTTGGGAAAGCGCTTCTTGAATTCCGCGATAGCCGAGGGCAGCGAGTAGCGCGCCTGAGTGTGCGTGGCGGCAATGACGAGATTGCCCTGATCTTGCGCCGCGTAGTCCTTGCCGACGCGTTTCAGGCTTTCCACTTCCTGCAGAATCTTTTCGACCGATGCGAGAATGATGCGCCCCGGCTCGGTCAGCGATCTGACACGCTTTCCGTGGCGTGTGAAAATCTCGACGCCGAGTTCATCCTCGAGCTCGATGATCGCTTTTGACACGCCCGGCTGCGAGGTAAATAAAGCCTTTGCGGCCTCGGTCAGGTTGAAGTTCTGCCGCACGGCCTCGCGGACGAAGCGGAACTGGTGCAGATTCATGTAGTGCCTTCGTTTTTTGCCCTTTCGTTATTACCTGAGGGCATATCAAAGTAAGTTTTAAGTCGTTTGCAATATATAGCAGGTTTATTACTATCAGTCCAATTTTTCCAATATCCATATCTGTTTTTGTCATTAGCTAATGAATTAAGCGTCGGAACGGCGCTCGCGGTGACGAATCAATATGGAATGGCTGAATTCTCAACGCGCCGCGTAACCTAGGACGCAGGCGTTCGAACTAAAACTTGGGGCCCCGAATGTACCAATACGATCAGATCGACCAGCGCATCGTCGACGAACGTGTCGCGCAATACGCCGACCAGGTTCGCCGTCGCTTGTCGGGCGAGTTGAGCGAAGAGGAATTCCGTCCGCTGCGTCTGCAGAACGGCCTGTACATGCAGCGTCACGCCTACATGCACCGCATCGCGATTCCGTACGGCAATCTGCGCAGCGACCAGATGCGCATGCTCGCCACCATCGCGCGCGAGCACGATCGTGGGTACGGCCACTTTTCCACGCGCACCAACATCCAGTTCAATTGGGTCGAGTTGGAAGAGACGCCCGAGATTCTGCGCAAGCTGGCATCGGTGCAAATGCACGCCATTCAGACGTCGGGTAACTGCATCCGCAACATCACGGCGGATCAGTTTGCGGGCGTGGCGCCGGATGAACTCGTCGATCCGCGTCCGTGGGCCGAGATTCTGCGTCAATGGTCGACGTTCCACCCCGAGTTCGCATGGCTGCCGCGCAAGTTCAAGATCGCGGTGTGCGGTTCGGAAGAAGATCGCGCGGCCACGCAGGTGCACGATCTGGGCGTCTATCTGAAGAAGAACGAAGCGGGCGAAGTCGTCGCAAGCATTCTCGCGGGCGGCGGGCTCGGCCGCACGCCGATCGTCGGAGCGGTCATCAAGGAAGACTTGCCCTGGCAGCATCTCATTACGTATTGCGAAGCCGTGCTGCGCGTGTACAACCGCTATGGCCGCCGCGACAATATGTATAAGGCGCGTATCAAGATTCTCGTGAAGGCGCTGTCGCCGGAGAAGTTCGCGAAGCAGGTCGAGGAAGAGTGGCAGCATCTGAAGGACGGCCCTTCGACCATCACGGCGGAAGAAGTCGCACGCGTGTCGCAGTACTTCGCGCCGCCTGCCTACGAAAAGCTGCCGGATACCGACGCCTCGTATGAAAAGCATCTGATCGACAGCAAGCCGTTCGCGCGCTGGGTCGAGCGCAATGTGCGTCCGCATAAGGTGTCGGGCTACGCGTCCGTCACGCTGTCGCTCAAGCCCACCGGCATTGCGCCGGGCGACGCCACCGACCAGCAGATGGACGATGTCGCCGCTATCGCCGATGAATTCTCCTTCGGTGAGATTCGCGTATCGCACGAGCAGAATCTGATTCTCGCCAACGTCAGGAAGCACGATCTGTACGCCGTGTGGGAACGCGCCAAGGCGGTGGGTTTCGCGACCTCGAACGTCGGTTTGCTGACCGATATCATCGCGTGCCCGGGCGGCGATTTCTGCTCGCTCGCGAATGCGAAGTCCATTCCCATCGCGCAAGCCATTCAAGAGCGCTTCAGCAACGCCGACTACGTGTACGACCTGGGCGACCTGTCGCTCAACATCTCGGGCTGCATCAACGCGTGCGGTCACCACCACGTCGGCAACATCGGCGTGCTGGGCGTCGATAAGGACGGCTCGGAGTGGTATCAGGTGACGCTCGGCGGCGAGCAAAGCTCGGGCGCGACCGGCGCGCATCTCGGCAAGGTCATCGGCCCGTCGTTCTCGGCGCATGAAATGCCGGATGTCGTGTCGAGCGTGATCGACACCTTCGTCGACAACCGCATGGAAGGCGAGCGTTTCATCGAGACGTATAACCGCATCGGCATGACGCCGTTCAAGGAGCGCGTGTACGCATCGCGCCAGGCGCACGCTTAAACGTCGACGAGACCGAGGACTTTGCAGATGGCTTTGATTATCAAGAACCGCTCCGTCGTCAATGACGATTTCACCGTGGTCCGTCCCGCCGAAGATGGCGCGCTGCCCGCAGTCGATGCGCTGCCCGCCGGCAAGTTGCTCGTGCCGTTCGCGTTGTGGAAGGAGCATCGTGCGGCGCTCGTTGCGGCGCATTCGAAGGACGAACTCGGCGTGTGGCTCGCGCCCGACGACGAACCCGCCGATCTCGTCGCCGATTTCGGCGACATCGCCGTGATCGCCGTCGATTTTCCCGTGTTCCGCGATGGCCGCGGCTTCTCCATCGGCCGCTTACTGCGCGAGCGCTATCAGTGGACGGGTGAGTTGCGCGCAATCGGGGACGTGCTGCGCGATCAGTTGCTGTTCCACGCGCGCTGCGGCTTCGACGCATTCGCTGTGCGCGAAGACAAGGACATCAATGACGCGCTCAACGCGTTCAACGAGTTCACGGAGCGCTATCAAGGCGCGACCGACGATCTCGAACCGCTGTTTCGCCGTCGCAGCGCGGTTCTCGCGACGCTTGGAGCCTGAGGCATGACTCCCGAATTGCAAGCCAAGGTTGCACGCCTTGACGCGCTGCTCGATTCGATCGCAGCGCGCCATGAGCGCGTCAAGCTAGCCAGCAGCCTCGCCGCCGAAGACATGGTGCTCACGCACGCCATTCTGTCGCGCGAGGTGAATATCGGCATCTTTTCGCTGAACACGGGCCGTCTGCACGAAGAAACGCTCGGCATGCTGGACACGGTCAAGGCGCGTTATGGCTACGACATCGAGCAGTTTCATCCGCGCCAAGATGCCGTCGATGCCTACGTCCGCGATCACGGCCTCAACGCGTTCTACGAGAGCATTGATTTACGCAAAAGCTGCTGCCATATCCGCAAGGTGGAGCCGCTCAATCGCGCGCTGTCGGATGTGTCGGCGTGGGTGACGGGGCAGCGCCGCGAGCAGTCGGTGACGCGCACCGAACTCTACGAGGAAGAGCACGACGCGCCGCGCGGCATCGCCAAGTTCAATCCGCTCGCGGACTGGACCGAAAGCGATGTCTGGGACTACTTGAAGGCCTTCGACGTGCCGGTGAATCCGCTGCATGCGCGCGGTTATCCGAGCATAGGCTGCGAGCCATGCACGCGCGCCGTGCGCCCCGGCGAAGATAGCCGCGCCGGCCGCTGGTGGTGGGAATCGCGCGATACGAAAGAATGCGGCCTGCACATCACGAACATCAAGATCGTCGAAGAAGCACCGAGTTCGGCTATCTGAATCATCGAGGTGCTCAGAGAGAAGCGCCCGGTACGAACACTGTCACTGAACGCGGCGTCAAAGCGCCACAAACGCATGACGCAGCCAATAAAAGGATCGACGCATATGAGCACCACGCTCGACTCTACCGTCACCGCCCCGATTACCAATCAGGCGACCCGGATGGACCATCTCGACTGGCTCGAAGCCGAGTCGATCCACATCCTGCGCGAACTCGTCGCGGAGTGCAGCAAGCCCGCGCTTCTGTTCTCGGGCGGCAAGGACTCGGTCGTCGTGCTGCATCTGGCGCTTAAGGCATTCGGTCTCGGCGCGGGCCGCAAGACCGTGCTGCCGTTTCCGCTCGTCCATATCGACACCGGCCATAACTTCGGCGAAGTGATCGAGTTTCGTGACCGGCGCGCGGCTGAAATCGGCGCGGAACTGGTCGTCGGCCACGTCGAGGATTCGATCAAGAAGGGCACCGTGCGTCTGCGTCGCGAAACCGATTCGCGCAACGCCGCGCAAGCGGTGACACTGCTCGAAACCATCGAGCAATACGGCTATACGGCGCTGATCGGCGGCGCGCGCCGCGACGAAGAGAAGGCGCGTGCGAAGGAACGTATTTTTTCGTTCCGCGACGAATTCGGCCAGTGGGACCCGAAGGCGCAGCGTCCGGAACTCTGGAGCATCTATAACGCGCGTCTGCATCCGGGCGAACACTTGCGCGTGTTCCCCATCTCCAACTGGACCGAACTCGACGTGTGGCAATACATTGCGCGCGAGAAACTCGATCTGCCGTCCATCTATTACGCGCATGAGCGCGAGATCGTGCGCCGCAACGGCCTGCTCGTTCCCGTGACGCCGCTCACTCCGGTGCGCGACGGCGAAACCGCCGAGATGGCGCAAGTGCGCTTCCGGACGGTCGGCGACATCAGCTGCACGTGCCCGGTTTCGAGCGATGCCGACGACGTCGAAAAGATCATCGCCGAAACGGCCGTGACGGAAATCACCGAACGCGGCGCCACGCGCATGGACGATCAGGCTTCCGAAGCCGCGATGGAACAGCGCAAGAAGCAAGGTTATTTCTGAAGCCACGCCCCCAAGGAACGAACGAAATGAGCATCTATCAAGCTGAAGACCTGGGCGTGTTGCGCTTCATCACGGCGGGCAGTGTCGACGACGGCAAGAGCACGCTGATCGGCCGCCTGCTGTACGACAGCAAGGCCGTGCTGTCGGACCAGTTGTCCGCCATCTCGCGCGCCAAGAACAAGCGCACCGTGGGCGATGAGATCGACTTGTCGTTGCTGACCGACGGCCTCGAAGCCGAGCGCGAGCAGGGCATTACCATCGACGTTGCGTATCGTTATTTCGCGACCGCGAAGCGCAAGTTCATCATCGCGGATACGCCGGGTCACGAGCAGTACACGCGCAATATGGTGACGGGCGCATCGACGGCGCATGCGGCGATCATTCTCGTCGATGCGACGCGCGTCACCTTCGACAACGGCGACGCTCAACTCCTGCCGCAGACCAAGCGCCATAGCGCGATCGTCAAGTTGCTCGACTTGCAGCACGTGATTGTCGCGATCAACAAGATGGATCTGGTCGAGTACAGCGAAGCGCGCTTCAACGAAATTCGCGATGCGTACGTCGTGCTCGCGCGTCAGCTTGGAATCGCGGATGTGCGCTTCGTGCCGGTGTCGGCGTTGAAGGGCGACAACATCGTGTCCGCGAGCGAGCGCATGCCGTGGTATGCGGGCGAGCCGCTGCTCGACTTGCTCGAATCGCTGCCGGTCGCGCAGCCCGTCGATCAGGCGCTGCGTTTCCCGGTGCAATGGGTCGCGCGTCAGGACGGCTCTCAAGCCGACGATTTCCGCGGCTACATGGGCCGCGTCGAAGCGGGCGAAGTGCGTCTTGGTGACGCCATCACCGTGCTGCCGGCGAATCGCCAGGCGACGGTCGCCGAGATCATCGCGCCGGTGCCGGGCGGCGTTGCGCCGGTGGATCGCGCGTTTGCCGGCCAGACGGTGACCATTCGTCTCGCCGAGGATGTCGATGTCTCGCGTGGCGATACCTTCGTGCCGCGCGCGGAGAGCGAAGCGCAGACGGTCGAACCCGCGAAGAAGCTCGAAGCGGATCTGTGCTGGTTCGACGAAGAGCCGCTTTCGCAGCAGCGCAAGTATTTGTTGAAGCAGACGACGAACACCGTGTTCGCGCGGATCGGCGCGGTGAAGGAAGTGCTGGATGTGCATACGCTGTCGCATTCGGTCGATCGCAATACGCTCGCCATGAACGATATCGGCCGCGTGGCGTTGACCTTGCAGAAGCCGCTCGTCGCGGACTTGTACGAGACGCATCAGGGCACGGGCGCGTTCGTCTTGATCGACGAGGCGACGCATCACACGGTCGCAGCCGGTATGATTCGCGCAATCTCAGCCTGAGTGCATGCAAATGGGTAAGGTCTATCTGATCGGAGCAGGGCCGGGCGCGGCGGATCTCATCACCGTGCGCGGCATGCGTTTGCTCGAACAGGCCGACGTGGTGCTGCACGACGCGCTCGTCGAACCTGCGATGCTCGACTACGCGCCGAACGCACGCAAGATCGCGGTCGGCAAGCGTTGCGGGCAGCGTTCCACGGCGCAGCATTTCATCAGCAAGCAGATCGTCGATGCCGCTTTGGAACACGGTCTCGTCGTGCGTCTAAAGGGCGGCGATCCGATGCTTTTCGGCCGCGCGGATGAAGAGATGCGCGCGCTGGAGGCGGCGGGTATCGACTATGAAGTGGTACCGGGAATCACGGCGGCGCTCGCCAGCGCGGCGACGCTCAAGCGCTCGCTGACCTTGCGAGGCGTGGCGCGCAGTGTCGCGCTGGCGACGCATAGTCGCGCCGCCGACAGCGACGATATCCGCGAGCAGGCGCAGGCGGATTCGCTCGTGTTCTACATGGGCCGAGACAGCGCGCCGGACATTGCCCAACAGTTGATCGATGCGGGACGGCCGGGTTCGACGCCGGTGGCGATCGTCGAGGCGTGCAGCACGCCGCGCGAGCGCACGCTTACGCTGACGCTGGCGCGCATGGCGCTAGGCGAGGCGCAGGAATGGCTCGATGCATCGCAGCCGAGTTTGCTGATGATAGGCGAGGCGTTTCGGGATCGCGACGCGGTGGTGAAGCCGAAGGTGCATCTGAGGGGGATGCAGGCGGCGGCTTGAGTTGATACGTCGGTAACGCGTTCGGTTGCGCCACTCGTTTAATGCTTTGCGTGACTCGGCTAGATGACGGGCAGACACAACGACTCAAACCTGCCGCAAACAATACTCCGCGACCGCATCCAGCACCGCATCATCCTCGCCGACCGCCGTCGCGCAATGAATCGCGACAGAGGGATGCGCCGCGCGACACGTCTCGATTACCGCCGGCAAGTCACGCCTCACATGACCGCCTTGCCCGAAGAACACAGGCACCACGATAACGGCATCGCAACCTTCTTCAGCCAATTGCGTCACCGCCGAAGGCAGATCCGGCGTCATCAACTCCAGAAACGCAAGCGCAACCGGCTCGTCGCGCCCGGCACGCAGGCGTGTTGCAAGCCGTTCGAACGGCTCCGCCCAGCGTGGATCGCGTGCGCCGTGTCCGAACAGTACGATGCCGTGCTTGCCCATCATCTTCTCCCGAAGAAACTCAGTGCCGCTCGACCCACTTGAGCCCCAGTAAGCCAATCGCGAGATAGGCGAGGGCAGGCGCGGCCGCAGTAATCGGAGCCGGCCACGTATTCAAGGTCCCGATGTGCGAGAAGAGCGTATTGAATAGCTGAAAACTCATCCCGATCATGATGCCGCCGAACACCTTCACGCCGACCACGCCAGCCCGCGTGTGCAAATATGCGAACGGCAGCGACAGCACCAGCATGACGAACACCGCGAACGGATAAAGAATCTTGCGCCAGAACGCAATCTCGTAACGCTGCGTGTCCTGATGATTTTCCGTCAAATGCTGGATATAGCGAAACAGGTTGAACATCGACATGCGATCCGGCGACACCAGCAGCACCGACAGAATCTGCGGCGTAAGCTCGGAACGCAGCGAGTACTCCGGCAGCGTGGTTTGCTTCGCGTTGTAGATAGGATTGAGCGCGTCGTTGGGATTGATGGCCGCGAGCGGCGCATCGACCAGTTGAGTGTCCGTTACCCCCGTCAGCTTCCAGTGGCCCGGCGGCTCGAAGACGCCACTCTGCGCTATACGCACATTGGTGAGACGGAACTTCGAATCGAATTCATAGATACGCACGTTGGCGATCGTCGTATCCGGGTTCAACGTGCCCACGTTGACGAAGCGCGTGACTTGCTCGCCGTTCTCCTTCGCGGTCAGCGTGTCCTTTACCCACACGCCCGACTGGAAATTCGACGAGACCGACGACCCCAGCGCCTCCAGACGCACGCGCTCCGACAACTGATCCGCATAAGGCCCGACCACTTCGCCGATGATATACGTCACCAGCACGAGCGGAATCCCGATCTTCAAGAGCGAACGCAATGCCGTGCCCGTCGAGAGTCCCGACACGCGGAAGATGGTGAATTCGGACGCCGCCGCCATCTGCGCGAAGACATAAATGGCCGAGATGAGCGCAGCAACCGGAATGATTTCGTAGAAGCGCGAAGGCGTCTGCAAGGCCACGCGCAATATCGCGAGCGTGAACTTGTAGTTGCCATGCCCCACGGTGTTCAGTTCGTTGATCAGGTCGAAGAAAAAGAACAGGCCCGAGAACGCGAACAAAATGAAGATGAACGCCAGATAGATCTGGCGCGCGAAGTATCGTTCGTAGATGCGCATTGCGTCAGGCTCCCTTCGAACGCGTGAACGTCGAGAGCGTGAAAAGTGGCCGGTTGCGCACGCGCAGCCAGAAGATGAACGCCACGAGCGCCGCCACCAGCAAATGCAGGCCCACGAGTCCCACGCCGAACGACATCTTTCCCTGCTCGATCCATGACTGGACCACGTTCAGCAAATTCGAATAGGTCAGATAGATGAGCACGGCCATCACGAGATTGATGGTCCGGCTGCGGCGCGGGTTCTGATAAGACAGCGGAATGGCGAGCAGCATCAGGTTGATGGCGATGAGCGGCAGACCCAGGCGCCACGCGAATTCCGCGAGGTTGTCCTTGCTCGGATTGGCGAGCAGGTCGGGCGTGGATATGCCGGTGGTGGTCGGCGTGTTGACGACCTGATGACTCATTATCTTCACACCGTAGCGCTCGAACTCCGTGATGCGGAAATTCGGCTGGCCGGGCTCGCCATCGTAACGACGTCCGTTTTCCAGCACGATGAAGCGGTCGCCGTCGGGGCGCGTCTCCGTGTGTCCGTTCTTCGAGACGATGACGTTGACCTTGCCGCCTTCGGTGCTCGTGACGAACACGTTCTCCACTTGCGACTGATCGGGCGACATCTTCTCGATGAAGAACACGCGATGACTCGAAGGCGATTCGCGGAACTGGCCCGGCGCGAGCAGCGATACTTCATCGCGTTGCTGGAAGCGCGCCTTGATGAGTTTGCTCTGCTGATTCGACCACGGCCAGCCGACGAACGCGAAGAAGACGATAAGGATGATGATCGGCGTGGAAAACACCGCGATGGGCTTGATGAGCTGCGTCTGGCTCACGCCCGAGGCAAGCCATACGACCATCTCCGAGTCGCGATACCAACGCGTCAGCACGAAGAGGATGGAAACGAACAGCGTCACGATCAGCATGACCGCGAGATAGCCGATCACGGTGAGCCCGATCAACACGACGACATCGCGCGGGTCGACCTGGCCCGATGCCGCGAAGCCGACGATACGGATCATCATCGTCGTGAGCATGATCGTGAGCAGCACCATGAATACGGCGCCGGCCGTATACGCGAGTTCGCGCTGCAGGGAGCGTTCGAAGATCATTGAATTTAGCTGAATTTAGCTGAAGGCCGGCGGCGATGCGGCGTAACGAACATGCCCTGCAACAACAAGAAGTAGATGCAGTAGCAATGCAATCGTTCCCCGAGTCAGTCGGGCTTTGCCTGTGACCGCCGCGGAAAAAATAGCGGATAATTGCGGCTTTCATCCTTCAGCCCAGATTTTATCCGAGGATAAGCGCGATGGACTTTAGCATAAAAGCCTGTGATTGGAGCAAAGGCGAGGCAAATGGTTTCCTCACCGGGAAGTCAGATGTGATCGTGCTCGGCATCTTCGAAGCACAGACGTTGACAGGCGCCGCACGCGACATGGATGTCGCCACCAAAGGGCTCGTTTCGCGCGTCGTGAAGGCCGGCGACATGAACGGCCGCGCAGGCAGCACGCTCCTCATTCCCGAAGTCACCGGCATTGGCGCATCGCGCATCTTGCTCGTCGGACTCGGCAAGCAGGACGCCTTCAATCAGAAAGCATATGGCGAGGCAGTACGTGCCGCGTGGCGCGTGATTCTCGGCGCCAAGATCGTCCAGGCTACGTTTACGCTCGCGCAGTTGCCCATTCAGGAACGCAGCGGCGACTGGGGCGTGCGCGCCGCCATCCTCGCATTGCGCGAACTGACCTACAAGTTCACGCAGATGAAGAGCAAGCCCGACAACAGCGCGCGCTCGCTCAAGAAGATCGTCTTCAGTGTCGATCCCGCCGATGAAAAAGCCGCGAAGGCCGCAGCCAGGCAAGGCGTGGCGATCGCCAACGGCATGGACCTCACGCGCGATCTCGGCAACCTGCCACCGAATGTCTGCACGCCGACTTATCTCGGCCAGACCGCGAAGAAGCTCGGCCGCGACTGGAAGCTGAAAGTCGAAGTGCTCGGCCAGAAGCAAATCGAAGCGCTCAACATGGGCTCGTTCCTGTCGGTGGCGAAGGGTTCGGTGGAACCGCCGCAATTCATCGTCATCCATTATCAGGGCGCAGGCGGGACCGAGTCTGGCAAGGCGAAGGGCAAGAACGCGCCGGTCGTG
Source organism: Caballeronia sp. LP006 (assembly GCF_031450995.1). NCBI lineage: Bacteria > Pseudomonadati > Pseudomonadota > Betaproteobacteria > Burkholderiales > Burkholderiaceae > Caballeronia > Caballeronia sp. LP006. Next base: position 1,093,573 of record NZ_JARTVW010000005.1, read on the forward strand.
CTGGTCGGCAAGGGCATCACGTTCGATACGGGCGGCATTTCCATCAAGCCCGGCGATTCCATGGACGAGATGAAGTACGACATGTGCGGCGCGGGCTCGGTATTCGGCACGCTGCGCGCGGTCGCCGAGATGGGGCTCAAGCTGAACGTCGTCGGCGTCATCCCGACCTGCGAGAACATGCCCGCGGGCAACGCGCTCAAGCCGGGCGATATCGTCACCGCGATGAACGGCACGACCATCGAAGTGCTCAACACCGACGCCGAAGGCCGTCTCATTCTGTGCGACGCGCTGACCTACGCGGAGCGCTTCAAGCCCGCCGCCGTCGTCGACATCGCGACACTTACCGGCGCTTGCGTCATCGCGCTCGGCCATCACAACACGGGCCTGTTCTCGAAGGACGACGCGCTCGCCGGCGAATTGCTCGATGCCTCGCGCGAAGCCGTCGATCCGGCGTGGCGTCTGCCGCTCGACGACGAGTATCAGGATCAGCTCAAGTCGAATTTCGCGGATGTCGCGAATATCGGCGGGCGTCCGGGCGGCAGCATCACGGCGGCGTGCTTCCTGTCGCGTTTCGCGCAGAGCTATCCGTGGGCGCATCTGGATATCGCCGGGACCGCGTGGAAGAGCGGCGCGGCGAAGGGCGCCACGGGCCGTCCCGTGCCGCTGCTCTCGCAGTTCCTGATCGATCGCGCGGGCCAGTGAGCGTAAGGCCGTGACGCGCATCGACTTTCATACCAACGTGGGCGATTCGCTCGCCTACGCCTGCCGCCTCGCGCGCAAGGCGTATGCGAGCGGGCGCGCGCTCGTCGTCCTTGCCGAGCCGCGCCGTCTCGCCGAATTCGACGAGCAGTTGTGGACCTTTGCGCCGCTCGAATTCGTGCCGCACTGCATGGCGAAAAGCCCGCTTGCGGCCGAGACGCCGGTCGTGCTCACGTCGAATCTGGATGACGCGCCGCATCATCAGGTGCTCGTCAATCTCGGCGCGCCGGTGTCCGCGCAATTCGCGCGCTTCGAGCGGCTCGTGGAGATCGTCGGCAACGAGGACGACGAACTCGCGTCCGGGCGCGAGCGCTTCCGGTTCTATCGGGATCGCGGTTACGCCATCGAAACGCACAAGCAAGGCGGTTGAGCGAACATAGCGCGCCGTCGCGGGGCATTACGATTGGCGCACAACACAGGCTCATCACGCGACGGACGGAGACACCATGACCAAAACACCTGAATCCTTCGATACGTCCATCCCCGTTCTCACCGATGTCGTCGTGCCCGGCAAGCCGGAATATGCGCGCGCGGCATCGGCGGAAGCGGCATTCGAATACGATGCCGCGCTGGTCGCCGAACGCCTGCGCGCGCGCGTCACGCAGTATCTGGACACCGATGCCCGCGCGCTGATCGCGGCGCGCTGCGAGGAAGTGCTGCGCGAACATACGCAGACGCTCGTCGAGGACATTACGCGCGAAGTGGCGGTGGCGCTGGATGGACGCTTGCGCGAGTGGGTGGGAGCGGCGGTGGCAGAGGAGTTGCGGCGGCAGCGGGAAGAGTGAGCGGGGCTTGCCAACGGCTCCGAACGAAAAAAGCCGCTACGAAGATCATTCGTAGCGGCTTTTTAACGCCGGGCGCTCGCCTTTCCTGGCTGGACCCACTTCAGCCCGTTACCGCCCCGCGATTGGCCGGCAAAGCCAACGCCGCATACTTTGCCAGCACGCCGCGCGTGTAACGCGGCGCCGGCTTCATCCACAGCGCGCGGCGGCGCGCGATCTCCGCGTCATCCACGTTCAATTGCAGCAGCAGCTTGTGCGCGTCGATGGTGATCGAATCGCCTTCCTGCACGAGCCCGATGGTCCCGCCCGCGAACGCTTCCGGCGCGACGTGGCCCACGACCATGCCCCACGTGCCACCAGAAAACCGCCCGTCGGTGATGAGGCCGACGGTTTCGCCCAACCCCTTGCCGATGATCGCCGACGTCGGCGCGAGCATTTCCGGCATGCCGGGGCCGCCTTGCGGGCCGAGATAGCGCAGCACGACGACATCGCCGGGTTTGATCTTGTCGGCGAGAATCGCGTCCATCGCGCTTTGCTCGTCTTCGAACACGCGCGCCGGCCCCGTGATGACCGGGTTCTTCAAGCCCGTGATCTTCGCCACCGCGCCGTCTTCCGCGAGATTGCCGCGCAGGATCGCAAGGTGGCCTTCCTTGTACAACGCCTGCTCGATCGGAAAAATCACCTTCTGATCCGCGCGCGGCTTGCTCGGCACGTCCTTCAGTTCCTCGGCGAGCGTGCGACCCGTGATCGTGATGCAGTCGCCGTGCAGCATGCCCGCATCGAGCAGGATCTTCATCACCTGCGGAATGCCGCCCGCCTTGTGCAAGTCGGTTGCGACATATTGGCCCGACGGCTTCAGGTCGCAGATCACCGGCACTTTTTTGCGCATGCGCTCGAAGTCGTCGATGCTCCATTCGACTTCCGCCGCATGCGCGATAGCCAGATAGTGCAGTACGGCATTGGTGGAACCGCCCGTCGCCATGATGAGCGCCACGGCGTTTTCAATCGACTTCTTGTTGATGATGTCGCGCGGCTTCAGATCTTTCTTCACGGCCTCGACGAGCACGCGCGCCGATTCGCCGGCGGAATCGACCTTCTCCTGATCCGGGTTCGCCATCGTCGAGGAATAGAGCAGCGACATGCCGAGCGCCTCGAACGAGGAGCTCATGGTGTTGGCCGTGTACATGCCGCCGCACGAACCGGTCGACGGACACGCGTTCTTCTCGACACCCTTGAAATCTTCCTCCGACATGCGCCCGGCCGTGAACTCGCCGACCGCCTCGAACGACGACACGATGGTCAGGTCCTTGCCCTTCCAGTTGCCCGGCCGAATGGTGCCGCCGTACACATAGATGCCCGGCACGTTCATGCGCGCGAGGCCGATCATGCCGCCCGGCATATTCTTGTCGCAGCCGCCGATCACGACCACGCCGTCCATCCACTGTCCCTGCACGGCCGTTTCGATACAGTCGGCGATGACTTCGCGCGAGACGAGCGAGTACTTCATGCCTTCGGTGCCCATCGACATGCCGTCCGAAATGGTCGGCGTCCCGAAGATTTGCGGATTCGCGTCGGACTTGCGAATGGATTCGACGGCGGCATCGGCGAGACGCTGCAGACCCGCGTTGCACGGCGTGATGGTGGAGTGACCGTTGGCGATACCGATCATCGGCTTGTCGAAGTCTTCCTCCTTGTAACCGAGGGCGTAGTACATCGAGCGGTTGGGCGAACGTGCGACGCCCTGCGTGATGTGTTTCGAGCGGCGATTGAAGGGCATGGCTGCCTCCTGAGGGGATCGTGGTTCTTGGTGTGGTGCAGGAAGAATGCAGTGTCGTCGATGTATCTGTCCAATATATTATTTAGGGTCTATTGAGTCGCAAAACATATCGATGCCAGTCGAACTCCGCCTGCTGCGCTACTTCGTGACCGTCGCCGAGGAGATGCACTTCGGCCGCGCCGCCGCGCGCCTCGCCATGACGCAGCCGCCGCTCTCGCAGGCCATCCGTGCGCTGGAAGACGCGCTCGGCGTCGTGCTGTTCGAACGCACGCGGCGCACGGTCGAACTGACGCCGGTTGGCCGCGATCTGTTGCCCGAGGTGCGCCGCCTGCTTGCCGCCGCCGACGCCTTGCGTCCGCTCGCGCAGTCGCTTTCGCGCGGCGAGGCGGGCGTGCTCTCGCTCGCGTTCGTCTCCACGGCGGATTACGGCCTTTTGCCAGCGTTACTGCGCGAATTCAATGCGCGTTATCCGGGCGTGCGTCTGCAACTCACGGAAGCCACCAGCGATGTTCAGATAGACGAACTCGTGGCCGGCCGTATCGATGCCGGTCTCGTGATTCCGCCGCTGCCGCCGCGTCACGCCATGACGCTTTCGTATCTGCCGATTGCGCGCGAGCCGCTCGTCATCGCCATGTCGACGGATGCCGCGCAGGAACTCGGGCAGGGCGCCGCCGAATGGACCGAGACGCCCGTCGATCTGCACGACTTGGCCAGCGCGCCGCTCGTCGTCTTTCCAAGGCGTCTCGCGCCGGGTTTGTATGACATCATTATGGGCTGCTACGGCGCGGCCGGTTTGACGCCGCGCATCGGACAAGAGGCGATACAGATGCAGACCATCGTGAGCCTCGTGTCCGCCGGCATGGGCGTCGCGCTCGTGCCGCAGTCGTTGCGGCATCTGCGGCGCACGGGCGTGGTGTATCGCCCGTTGCGGGAACCGGGGCCCGTGGTCGAAACCGGGCTCGTGTGGCGCGCGGCCGAAGTGAGTCCGGTGTTGAGCCGGCTCATCGAGATCGTGCGCGCGCAGGCTGCTGCCGTCGTTGCCGTATGATTCGCCTTTGAAGTTCGCCTGGCTCTTCCATTACACGATGCTCATACATCCCAATTTCGATCCCGTCGCGATCCATCTCGGACCGCTCGCCGTGCGCTGGTACGGCCTCATGTATCTCGTTGCGTTCATTTCGGCCATTGCCATCGGCAGATTGCGTCTGCGCTTGCCGCATGTCGCCGCGCAAGGCTGGACCGTCAAGGACATCGACGACATGCTGTTTTACGGCGTGCTCGGGACGATTCTCGGCGGCCGCATTGGCTATGTGGTGTTCTACAAGGCGAGTTATTACTTCGCGCATCCGCTCGATATCTTCAAGGTCTGGGAAGGCGGCATGTCGTTTCACGGCGGCTTTCTCGGCGTGACGCTCGCGATGGTTCTGTTCGCGTTTCAGCGCAAGCGCACGTGGCTGCAAGTGACGGATTTTGTCGCGCCGATGGTGCCGCTCGGACTGGCGGCGGGGCGTCTCGGCAACTTCATCAACGGTGAGTTGTGGGGCCGCGTGACCGACCCGGCCGCGCCCTGGGCCATGCTCTTCCAGAATTCCACCAACGACGACGCCATCTGGCTCGCGAAGCATCCGCAGCTCGATGCGCAATACAATCTCTCGGAGATTTTCTCGCGCTATCACATGCTGCCGCGCCATCCGTCGCAGTTGTATGAAATCGCGCTGGAAGGGCTCGTGCTGTTTGCGGTGATCTACCTCTTCGCGCGCAAACCGCGGCCGGTGGGCGCAGTGTCGGCGTTGTTTCTGATCGGTTATGGGCTTGCGCGCTTCACGGTGGAATTCGCGCGCGAGCCGGATGATTATCTCGGACTCCTCGCGCTCGGCTTTTCGATGGGCCAATGGCTCTCGCTGCCGATGATCGTCGCGGGCATCGTCATGATGGTGTGGGCGTACAAACGTCATAAACGCGTGTCCGGCAACGCGGCGTAAATCACGCCGCGTTCTCCGGTACAGCAGTTATCGCCCCATTTGCACCGAACCCGACACGTCGACGGTCACCGTCGTCGTGCCGGCTTCGAGCGCCATCGGCGCGCCGACCTTCGCGTCCGCGCCAAGCGAGCGGGCCTGCATCATCATCACCGGGCGCGGACCCGCGCCGCTGTGGCCCACGTTCACTTCGCGGATCGTGAAGTTGGCGTAACCGAACGCCTGACTCGCGGCCTGCGCTTCCTTGCGGAACGACTCGATGGCCTGAGTCGAGAGCTTCTGCTCGGCGGCGCGCTGCGCTTCGGGCGACAGCGAGAACGCGACGCTGCCGACTTGCATGGCGTTACTCATCTTGCCCGCGAGCTTGGACGCCGCCGCGAAGTCGTGCGATTCCAGCACGACCTCCGTGCGGCCGCGCCACGCGGAGATCTTGCCGTCGCGATCCGTGCTCGGATAAACCGTGAACGAGCCGCTTTTCGCGGTCACGTTGTCGACGCCTTTTGCTTCGCGCAATGCGGCTTCGGCGCGCTGATTGAGCGTGGTGGTGAGCGACGATGGATCGGCCGCTTCCTGCTCGTAGAACAGCGTGATGTTGACGACATCTTGCGGCACTTGCGCGCTGGCTTGCGCGGATAGCGAAAGCACGCCGGATGGCTGCGGATTGGTGATTACCGTCTGAGCGGCGGCCGAAAGCGGAAGCGTGAGCGCGGCGCTCGACATCGCGACGAAGGCGAGGGCGGCGGCGGTTTTCTTGTCGATCATCTAAGGACTCCGAGTGCAAGAGCATCGCGTGATTCGCGACCGCACTTAGGCGCTTCGTTCGTTCCCTTAGTTCCCTTGAACGATTCGCGCGCCCTAGACCAGACGCTCGGTTATGAAGCGCCACTGCGCCTCGGTCACGGGCGTGATCGACAGCCGATTACCGCGCGCCAGCACTTGCATGTCGGCGAGTTCCGCGTGTTCGCGCAATGTCGCGAGCGGAATCAACGGCGTCTTCTTGACGAAGCGCACATCGACGAGCATCCAGCGCGGCGTCTCCTGCGTGGACTTGGCGTCGAAGTACGGGCTTTTGGCGTCGAACTGAGTGGGATCGGGATAAGCCGTGGAACAGACTTTGGCGATGCCCGCAATGCCCGGCTCCGGGCAACTCGAATGATAGAAGAGCACGCCGTCGCCGACTTGCATCTGGTCGCGCATGAAGTTGCGCGCCTGATAGTTGCGCACGCCCGTCCACGGAAGGGTTTTCTTCGGCGCGTGCGCGAGATGATCGATGCTCGCTTCGTCCGGTTCGGACTTCATCAGCCAGTAGCGCATGATGGATTCGGCAACGGGGTTGTAAAACGGGCTCGACAAAAGCAAACGGCATCGGTATGAACCGATGCCGCTGGAGTAGGGTCCCCACCTCGGCCGCTAGGCCGGCATCCTGAACCTGGGTTCAAGATTGGTCGCAGTAAGCAACACTTCGGGTACATCAGACAGAGTGACGCGCGCGCCCGTGCTGCAAGTTTCCACAACCGTGCCAATGTAGCATTGGTTCAAGGAATATATGACCTTGGCGAACCAGGCAGGGAGTAGTCACTCTACACCAATCGAATGTCTAATGCAGCCTCTCGACACCAATTGCGCAGTTTCTTTTTTCGATTGACATCGCGCGACCGATTAGCGTTCGCCACGGAGCGGCGTCGCGGCACTTCGGTCACTGCACTTCATACTGCGCGATGACAGCACCAAGCTGTTCGTTCATGGAGTGCATCGTGCGGCGTATTTCCTCGGCGGGGAAGGCCTCGCCATGACGCACGCTTTCTTGCAGCCTCAGCAATTCGGAAGCGAGTGAAAGCGCGGCCATCACCGCGATGCGGTCTTGCCCGCGCACGTTGCTTGCATTGCGCACCTTGTTCATCTCGGCGTCGACCCGTGCCACCGCTTCACGCAGCGCGCCTTCGGTTTCCGGCGAACAGGCGAGGCGATATTGCTGGCCGAGAATGGATACTTCGATCTGCGTGGTCGTCATGCCTTCTCTCCGTGATGATGCTCGCTGTGCTCTTCCGCGTGCGCATGCTCGTGCGCGGCTTGCACATCGTGAGAGCGGGCATCGAGGAGATCGAGCTGATTTTCCGTCTCGGCATGATTCGCGGACTTGCCGCGCGGCAACTTTTCGAGGATCGCGTTCAGGCGGACCTGCGCGTCGTCGATCTTGGCCGAGAGGGAATCTCGTTCGGCTTGCAGCGTGTCGCGCTCTTCGCGCATTTGCACGAGCTCTGCCTGCACGTTCGCGTAGTCGCTACGCAGTTGTTCGATTTGTGCTTCAAGCGCGAGACGCGCCTGATTGTGCCGCTCGCTGATCTGGATCAGCCGGCCGATATTTCCTGACAGTGATTCGAGTTCGTTGAGCATGTGCTGCGTCCTCTAAAGACCTCGCATTCTAGCGCGGTTCAACGGAGCTTCCGATAATTGTCTCGTTTCGAGACGTAACAGCACGCGATCATGCGTGCATCGCGATGCATTCGTGTGTGGAAAGCGCGGGCGCTGCCGATGTGTTGCGACGGCGGGTTCTAGTTGGGTTCGTCGTGAGCCGTGTGTCTTGCGATGATCGGCCAGGATCGTTTCTTGACGGTCCTGAATCGCGCTCCTACACTTGCCGCACTTTTGGTGCTCGCGTCCGCATTTCTTTTGCGGGCGCAGTCAAACGGGAAACAGGAAGCGGCGCCGCCAAGGCCACGCCAACCTGTGCTGCCCCCGCAACGGTAAGCGACCGCAACGCAAGTTGCAAGTCGTCCCTTGCGCGTTTTTCGCCGCGCCGTCGTGTGAGTTTGCTTGCGAGTCTGTTTGATTCGCAAGAATCCGCCGCTCGACGCAGGCCAGGCGAAGAACGTGTCGATGCCACTGCGCTTCATGCGTGGGAAGGCGGGACGGTGTGTCGCCAGCCCGGATACCGGCCAACTGTTCAGCGCGTTCGTCTGTTCGCATTCGAGCGCGCTCGTCGCGCATTGGCCTTGCGGGGAGCGAGGTCGCGCTAGCCTACGCATGGGAACATTTCACGCATGGTATCGCCACTTGCCCGACACGCGGGCAGACGCAAAACGATCGAACGCGCCGCGCTCGTCGCCCTCAACACATGGTTGCTCGCTCATGAAGCGCTCGCGGACGAAGCCTCGCAACCGCCGCTCGCACCCGTCGTCGTGACCGCGACGCGCACCGCGCAACCCCTCGCCGATACGATCGCGCAGACTTCGCTCTTCGACGCCCAGGATATCGCCGACAGCAATGCCTACGACGCGCTCGGCGTCATCGGTCTTGCGCCCGGAGTGCAGGTGACGCGCAATGGCGGCCCGGGAGCGAATGCAAGCGTGTTCATACGCGGCGCGTCCTCGACGCAATCGCTCGTTTTGATCGACGGCGTGCGTGTGGAGTCCGCATCGCTCGGCTCGGCGCAGCTTGCGCAGATCATGCCGGATCAGATCGACCGCATCGAAGTCGTGAACGGCAACGTGTCGGCGCTGTACGGCTCGGGCGCGATCGGCGGCGTCGTGCAGATCTTCACGAAAGACGGCGAGGCGCATCCGCCGCGCTTCTACTTCGAGACGGAATACGGCAGCTATCACACGCAGCGGCAAGCGGCGGGCGTTTCCGGCGCGTTCGATAGCGAAGGCCGCACGACCTTCAGCTTCAACGTATCGCGCGAGAAGACCGATGGTTTCTCGTCGATCGATCCCGCGCTCGCGCCCAACGCCAATCCGAACGCGAACGGTTATCTGAACGAAAGCGTCGCGGCCACGCTGCGCCACAAGTTCGGCGACAAATGGGACGCGGGCGTGCGCTTCTATCAGTCGAACGGCATCGACAGTTTCGACGATGCCTACGGCTTGCCCGGCGATCTCAACGATTCGCACAGTCGCGTGCGGTCGACATCGGTGTTTGCGAACGGCCGTATCACGGACCAGTGGACCACGCATTTCACGGTCGCGCAGGGACAGGACCGCGCGAACAACGAGCAGAACGGCATCTATACGAGCCGCTTCAATTCAGAGGATCGCCAGTATCTGTGGCAGAACGACTTTCGCCTGACGGAGGCGCACAAGCTCCTGTTCGGTTACGAGCATCTCGACCAGACGCTCGATTCGGATCAGTTCAGCGCGCCGGATCGTCACGTGAATTCGGTGTACGCGGGCTATGTGGGACGCTTCGGTCCGAGCGAAGTGCAGGCCAATCTGCGCCACGACCAGTATTCCGATTTCGGCGGCGCGAACAGCTACTATCTGGGCTATGCGTACAACATCGACACGCACTGGCGCGCGAGCGCGAGTTACGCGGCGTCGTTCCGCGCGCCGAGCTTCGACGATCTCTACTATCCGTTCAGCGGCAATCCGTCCATTCAGCCCGAGCGCAGTCATTCGGTGGAAGCGGCGCTGCAGTACGCATCGGACCAAGTGGGCGTGCTGCGCGTGACGGCGTTTCAGACGCGCTATTCGAATCTGATCGATTACGTATCGGACGGCAGCGGCTTATATATCGCGCAGAACGTCGGACGCGCGAAGGTGCAGGGCGTCGAGGGATCGTGGGCAGGGCATGTCGGCGCCACTGATTTGCGCGCGGGCGTGACGTTCCAGAATCCCGTCGATGAAACCGGCAATCAGGACCTGACGCGCCATGCGCGGCGTTTCGCGAGTTTCAGCGCGCATCGCTCGATAGGAAGCTGGCGCGTGGGCGGCGAGTGGATCGTGAGCGGTGCGCGCAGCGATTACGATTCGACGCTCGCGGGCTATGGCGTCGTGAATCTGTCGGCGCGCTATGACATCACGAAGTCGTGGTACGTGAGCGCGCGTGTCGACAACCTCTTCGACCGGAACTATGAACTGGCTTATTCGTACAACACGCCGAGGCGCGGCGCTTATGTCACGCTCGGCTGGCGCCCGTCGTGAGCGACACCGTTGACCTGCGCCGCGCGATGAACGCTAAACGCGCGTTAGGCATCTGGGCTGCGCTCGGGCTTGCCGCGTTGCTTGTGTTTGCGGCGTCGCTCGCGCTCGGCAGCGTCGCGTTGCCCTTGCCGCGCGCCATCGCGGCGTTGTTGCACGCGCATGCGGCCGCGCCCGATATCGCCGATGACATCGTGCTCACCTTGCGTTTGCCGCGCGCGCTTGCGGGTTTCGCTTCGGGCGCCTTGCTCGCGCTTTCCGGCGCGCTGCTGCAAGTGCTGTTGCGCAATCCACTGGCCGAGCCGTACGTGCTCGGCGTATCCGGCGGCGCGGCGACCTTCGCGCTCACGGCGATGCTCGCGTCGCTGCCGTGGTGGGGCATCGATCTGGCGGCGTGCGCGGGCGCGTTCGCATCCATCGTGCTGGTGCTTGGACTCGCGCGACGCGACCTGTGGCACGGCGATCGCGATGCCTCGCCGCGTCTTCTGCTGACAGGCGTCGTGATAGCGGCGGGCTGGGGCGCGCTCATCACGTTGATCCTCAGCATTGCGCCGGAGAATCGCTTGCGCGGGATGATCTTCTGGCTGACGGGCGACCTGAACGGCGCAGCGACGCCGTGGCCTGCGCTGATCGCGCTCGTCGTCGCGATGATCGTCGTCGTGCCGCTCGCGCCGCAACTCAACGTGCTGTTGCGTGGCGATACGGCCGCGCGTTCGCTCGGCGTGCCTGTCTCGCGCGTGCGGCTGTCGGTGTATCTCGTCGCATCGCTTGCGGCAGCGGCGGCTGTCACGACGGCGGGCACCATCGGCTTCGTTGGGCTCGTCGTGCCGCATTTATTGCGGCTCGCGTTCGGCAACGATCAGCGCATGCTCGTGCCGGCGTCGGCGCTGGCAGGCGGCCTCGCGGTGATGAGCGCCGATCTCGTCGCGCGCACGGCGATCGCGCCCGCGCAATTGCCGGTGGGCGTGGTGACCGCGCTCGTCGGCGTGCCGATGTTCCTGTGGATGCTGCTGGCGAGACCGCGATGACCCTGCATATCGAACACGTCAGCTTGCGCGCGGGCGCACGCACGCTCGTGGAAGACCTCACGCAAAGTATCGGCGCGGGCGAGATGTGGTGCATAGCCGGGCCGAACGGCGCGGGCAAGACCACGCTCATTGGCGTGCTCGCGGGTTTGACAAAGCCGGCCGAAGGCGCGATATCGCTCGATGGCCGCGCGCTCGCATCCTGGCGCGCGGCGGATCTCGCACGCGCGCGCTCGCTGATGCCGCAAAGCTCGCACGATGCCTTCAGCGCGACCGTACTCGACACCGTGCTGCTGAACCGCTTTCCGTATGTCACGGGCTGGGGCTGGGAAAGCGCCGAAGACCGCGCTGCCGCGCATGCCGCGCTCGATGCGCTCGGTCTTCTATCGTTCGCCTCGCGCGATGTCCTGACATTGTCGGGCGGCGAACGGCAACGCGTGACGCTCGCCGCCGTGCTGTGCCAAAACACACCGCTCTTGCTGCTCGACGAACCGCTCGCGCATCTGGACCTGCATCATCAAATCGATTGTCTGCACGTACTGGCCGACGCCGCGCGCAAGTCCGGCCGCACGGTGATTTTCTCGTGTCACGATCTCAATCTCGCGCGGCGCTTTTCGACGCACGCGCTTTTGCTCGATGGCAGGGGCGGCGCGCACGCCGGTCTCGTCGCGGACGTGCTCACGCCTGAACGCGCGAGCGCCGCGTTCGGCTATCCGCTAGCCTTGATTCGCGATGGCGAGCACGAAGCGCTCGTGCCGTCCATTCCCGTTGCACGCACCTGAAGGATTGCCGATGTCAAACGCCCACGACTTGCCCACGCCCCGCGCGCCAGACCGTTCGCGCGAAGCCGAACTGCAACGCATCATCGATACGAAAACGAAGCCGCCGGGCAGCCTCGGTCGGCTCGAAACGCTCGCGCTGCAAATGGGCGTGATTCAGCGCACGACGAAGCCGCGCATCGAGCGCCCGGCGATGATCGTGTTTGCGGGCGATCACGGTATCGCGGCCGAGGGCGTGAGTCCGTATCCGCAAGAAGTGACCGCGCAGATGGTCGCGAATTTTCTGGCGGGCGGCGCGGCGATCAACGCGCTGTCGCGTTCGGTCGGCATGACGCTCGAAGTGGTCGATGCGGGCGTGGCGACACCGATTCCCATCGATAGCGGCTACGAGCGTCTGTCGCTCGGCCTCGGCACGCGCAACTTCGCGAAGGAAGCGGCGATGTCGCGCGAGACCGCGCTCGAAGGCATCGCGCGCGGCGCGGCGCGTGTGCGGCATCATGCGGCGCTCGGCACGAACGTGATCGGCTTCGGCGAGATGGGGATTGCGAACACGTCGGCGGCGGCGTGCCTGATGAGCCGTCTGTGCGGTGTGCCCATTGGCGAATGCGTCGGACGCGGCACGGGTCTCGACGATCGCGGCCTTGCGCACAAGCGCGATGTGCTCGGCCGGGCGCTCGCGTTGCATGCGGCCGAGGGCGATGCAATCGACACACTCGCGACGTTCGGCGGCTTCGAAATCGCGATGATCGCGGGTGCGTGTCTCGCTGCGGCGGACGCGGGCATGACGATTCTCGTCGATGGCTTCATCGCGACTTCCGGCCTGCTCGTCGCGGCGAAGATCGCACCCGAGGTGCTCGACTACTGCGTGTTCGCGCATGCGTCGAACGAGGCGGGGCATCGGGGCATGCTCGCGCATCTGCATGCGGAGCCGCTGTTGCAACTCGACATGCGGCTTGGCGAAGGCACGGGCGCGGCGCTCGCGTTGCCGATCCTGCGCGCGGCCGTGGCGTTCGTCGATGAGATGACGAGCTTCGAGGCGGCGGGTGTCACGGACAAGCGAGAGTGACGGCGATGAGCATCATCCGCAAGCGCTGCGCGAGGTCGGGGCGCGTCACTGCGTTCAGGCGCGCGGGCGTCTCGACCCGCTTGCCGCAATGACCCGTCCGCTCGACGAACTGCGCTACTTCTTCACCGCGCTCGGCTACTTCACGCGCGTGCCGGTGCCGCGGTGGGTTGGCTTCGAGCGCGCTTATCTGAACGCGGCGGCGCGTTATTTTCCGCTCGTCGGCGTGATGGTCGGCGGTATTGCCGCGCTCGTCCTGCTCGCGGCGTTGCGCGTGCTTCCGTTGGGGGTTGCCGTGTTGCTGTCGATGGCCGCCACGCTCGTGCTGACCGGCGCGTTCCACGAAGACGGTCTTGCTGATTGCGCCGATGCCTTCGGCGGCGGCTATACGCGCGATGACGTGTTGCGCATCATGCATGACTCGCGCATCGGGGCGTTCGGCGCGATTGCGCTCGTCATTGCACTGGCGCTCAAGTGGCAGACGCTTGCGAGCACGCCGCCGCTTATTGCCGCATGGTTGCTGATCGCCGCGCACGCCGCGAGCCGCGTTTTCGCCATCAGCTATCTCGTCACGCTCGACTATGTGCGCGCCGAGGGCAAAGCGAAGCCGGTCGCACAGCGCATGAGCGCGGGCTCGTTTCTGATTGCGATGACCTTCGGCGTGCCGTGGCTCTTTGTCATCGACTGGAAATTCGCCTGCCTGACGATCGCGTTGCTCACGGTGCTGCGCTGGGCGATGGGACGTTACTTCGTGAAGCGCATCGGCGGTTATACGGGGGATTGTCTCGGCTTCGCGCAACAGGCGTTCGAACTGGCCATTTATCTCATCGGGCTCGCATGGATCTCGTACTGATCCGGCATCCAGCCGTGTGCGTCGATGCAGGCGTGTGCTACGGCCAGAGCGATGTTCCCTTGCTGCGCGATGTGAATGCATCGGCTTGCGCTCTGAAGGCGCGCATGCTGTCGCTGAACGTGCCCGCGTGTGTCGATGGCTGGCATTCGAGCGGACTCGTGCGATGTGCATCGCTGGCCTCGGCGTTGAGCGATGGCATCGCGCCTCACGTCGATGCGCGCCTCGCCGAGATGAACTTCGGCGCATGGGAAGGGCGCGCGTGGGATGCGATCGATCGCGCGCTGATCGATGCCTGGGCCGCGGATATCGAACACGCGAGGCCGCATGGCGGGGAGAGTCTCGTGCAGTTCGCCGGGCGCGTGGAGGACTGGTTGCGTGATATCGAGCGTGCCGAACGGCCGGTGCATGTGATCGCGCATGCTGGCGTCATGCGCGTGCTGACAGCGCATATGCTCGGGATGGAGCGCGCGAGCGTGTTGCAATGGCCGATCGAATTCGGCGCGATCGTGCAGTTCAGGCGCGTGAGAGGGAAGTGGCTGCTGGTGCGGTGGAATGCCTGAGGGCAGGGCCGCTTCGGTCACTTTCCGCGACGCCCGCGCGCTTGCTCCAGATCCCTGCAAAGCTCGGCCGCGCCCAGCGCGATGCGCGGCGTAGGCCGATTGATCAGATCGCCATCGATACCGAAGAGGTTGCCGCGCGCCACCGCGGTGAGCGAACCCCATCGCTTCCATCGATCGAGTGCGGGCAATGCGCGATTCGGCGTCGTCGCGCCGGGCGTCGCGGTGACGATGGCTTCCGGGTTCGCCGCGAGCACGGCTTCGGTCGAGATGGTCGGCACGCGCGTGTCGTTCGCGGCGAAGACGTTGACGCCGCCGCACAACGCGATCACTTCGCTGAACACGTTGTCGCGGTTGAGCGTCATGAGCGGGTCGTCCCACACCTGATAAAACACGCCGACCGGCGGACGTTGCGCATAACGCGTCCGCAGACTGCCGATATCGCGCGTGAATGCAGCCGACGCCGCGCGTGCGTTCGCTTCCGTGCCGAGCAACGCGCCGAGCCGGTCGATGTTGCTCGCGATATCGTCGAGATGGCGCGGTTCGCTGAAGAAGATCGGAATGCCGAGCGCTTGCAGCCGATCCATCTGCCGCGCCGCATTGCCATGCCGCCATACGACGATCAAGTCCGGATGCAATGCGACGATGCGCTCCAGATCGAGCGCCTTGTTGTCGCCGACGCGCGGGATAGCCTGCGCTTCCTTCGGATAATCGCTATACGTCACCGCGCCGACGATACGCGACCCGCCGCCCGCCGCGAACAGCAATTCGGTGACATGCGGCGCGAGACTCACGACCCGCGTGGCGGGTGTCGCGAGCGTAATGCTGGCGCCGCTGTCGTCGGTGACGGTGATAGCGGCGAAAGAGGGCGATGCGCTCAGCGTCATTATCGTTGCGAGAAGGACATGCGGAACGGCGTGTCGAAGCGAATGCGCGGCGAACGCGCGCAGACCTCGGTTGCTTGCGCGCCGGAACAAGCCGATTTGCGCAGCCAAGGTGCGCAAGACGAGTTCTAAGCCCACGCGCAAACCTCCGGGAGCGAGCGTTCAAGCTGCGCCCGATTGACTTCACCGCCAAGCAAGCCGATCCGCGCAGCCAAGGTGCGCCAGAAAGATTTCGACGTCACGCGCAAACCTCCGCCATCGCTCGTTCAAGCCGCGCCCATTCTCCTTCGCTGCCTGGCAAGCCGATGCGCAAACTCGGCGTCATCCCAGCCGGATCGAAGAGCCGCGTCCAGATACCGCGCGTGGCAAGCGCATGCTGCAAGCCGCTCGCATCCAATGTCTGGAACGACGTAAAAAGCGGCGTCGCACGCGCGTCGAACCCATGATGCGCGATAAGCGCCGCGAGCCGTGCGCCATCGCGCTGCAAGCGTTCGCGGGTTTCCCGTTGCCACGCGCGATCCTCGAACGCCGCCCGCACCGCGTGACGCGCGGGGCCGCTGACGGTCCATGAACCCAGCGCATCGGTGAGCATGGCGATCACATCGGGTGCGGCCAGCACGAAGCCCGCGCGAATTCCCGCGAGCCCGAAGAACTTGCCGACCGAGCGCAGGACGACAAGCCCCGCATCCGCGCTGCGATCGGCAAGAGACTCGGCCGGATCGACATCGGCGAATGCTTCATCGACGATCAACGTACCGCCGCGCGATGCCAGCCTCGCATGCCAATGCAGCAAGACGTGGCGCGGGAGACGCTCGGCGGTCGGGTTGTTCGGATTGGCGACGATCACGTGATCGACGGCATTCGGCAACGTGTCGGCATTCATATCGAGCGGCACGACCGAATGGCCCGCGCGCACGAACGCCGGCGCGTACTCGCCATACGTCAACGGTGCGATGGCCGCCGTGCCCTTCTTCAAGAGCCACGGCAAGGCGCGAATCGCGGCCTGCGAACCCGCGACGGGCAGCGCGAGCGGCGCGCCGTAATGAGTCGCGGCGAGTTCGGCGAGACCATCGGCGTCTTCGGGCAAACGGCGCCAGGCATCGGGCGGAATGGGCGGGACCGGATAGCCTAAAGGGTTGATGCCCGTCGAAAGATCGAGCCAGTCGTCGAGCGCGATGCCGTATCGACGCGCGGCTTCGCGCAGATTGCCGCCGTGACGGATGGGACGCAGTGGATCAGACATGATGGCGTGTGGAAGGCGCGAAGTGATGGACGCGTCGAATCGAAACAGAGGAATCACCCATGTCCGGACGCGCTCATCAAGGCAAAGACGAGCAGGATGGCAAGCCACAGCAAGATCGAACGCTCGACGAGCCGCAACGCCGCGACCACGTGCCTCGGCGTGGCCTCATGCCCCGCGCCGAGCGTCGGACGCGCTTCGAGCACGCCGTGATAAACCGCCGCGCCGCCAATCAGCACATTGAGGCTGCCCGCGCCCGAGGCCATCACCGGCCCTGCGTTCGGACTGTCCCACGCACGCGCCTGCGTGCGCCAGCAATGCCAGGCCATGCGCGTGTCGCCCGCGAGCGCGTAGCTCGCCGCCGTGAGGCGCGCGGGAATGAAGTTGAGCACATCGTCGATGCGCGCCGCCGCCCAGCCGAAGCGCAAGTAACGCGGCGTGCGATAACCCCACATCGCGTCGAGCGTATTGGCGAGGCGAAACGCGAGCGCGCCCGGCCCGCCCGCGATCACGAACCAGAAGAGCGCCCCGAAGATCGCATCGTTGCCATTTTCGAGCGCGGATTCGACGGCCGCGCGCGAAAGGGCGTTCTCGTCGGCTTGCGAGGTATCGCGCGACACGATCCGCGAGGTGAGCTTGCGCGCGCTTTCGAGGTCGCCGAGCGAGAGGGCGCGGGCAATCGGCGCAATGTGCTGACGCAAGCTCTTGGCGCCGAGCGCGAACCACAGCAAGATCACATGCACGGCCGCGGCATACGCGGGCGGCAGCACGCTCACGAGCGCCCACGCGACCAACACCGGCGGCACGACGGCCGCAAGCCACGCAAGCATGCCCGCCGGCCGCGCCCGATGCCCCGTGTTCATGCGCGCTTCGAGCTTCGTCGCATATCGCCCGAAGACGATGAGCGGATGCCGCGTGCGCGGCTCGCCGAACATGCGATCGACGATCACGCCGAGCACCGCGAGCAAGGACATCGAGTAAAAGGAAAGCAGGAGCATCGCCGGTCAGCCTTTCAGCGCGATCGGCAGACCCGCGACCATCAGCGTCGTGCGCGTGCTTGCGGCGGCGACGCGTTGATTCAATCGGCCGAGTTCATCGACATAAAGGCGCGTGACGGAACCGAGCGGCACCACGCCCAAGCCGATTTCGTTCGATACCACGATGACCGTGCCGCGCACGGCGGCGAGCGCGCGGTCGAAGGCATCGAAGGCATCGGTGGCCTCGCGCGGCAGTGACGCGTTCTGCGCGTCGGCGTTATCGGTTGTGAAGAGCAGATTGGCGAGCCAGAGCGTCAGGCAGTCGATGAGCACGCACGCGCCCGGCCTGTCCGCGTCGCGCACGGCATCGGCAAGACTGAGCGGCGCTTCGACGAGCGTCCAGTGCGCGGGCCGTCTTTCGCGATGATGCCGCACGCGCTCGGCGAACTCGGCGTCGCTGCCGACGCGCGCAGTCGCGATGTATGTCACGGGCAAACCGCTCTCGTTGGCAAGGCGTTCGGCGTGCGCGCTTTTGCCCGAACGAGCGCCGCCGAGAACGAAGATGAGGTTGCGTGGAGAGTGGGTCGTGGTCATCGCAATATTGTACCGGCGGGCTAAGATGCAGGCTTTCACCCGAGGACCGCATTCCATGTCTTTCGCGCCGCGCGGCACGCTGATGATTCAGGGCACGACTTCCGATGCCGGCAAGAGCACGCTCGTCGCGGGCCTGTGCCGGCTCGCGCGGCGCGGCGGCGTGAAGGTCGCGCCGTTCAAGCCGCAGAACATGGCGCTCAACAGCGCGGTCACCGTGGATGGCGGCGAGATCGGCCGGGCGCAGGCGCTGCAGGCAATCGCGGCGGGCGTGCCCGCGCGCATCGACTTCAATCCGGTGCTGCTCAAGCCGACGAGCGATCGAGGCGCGCAAGTGATCATCCACGGTCACGCGCAAGCGAATCTGGACGCGCGGGCGTATCACGAATACAAGCGCACCGCGTTCGATGCCGTGCTCGCGTCCTACGCGCGGCTCACGGCCGAATTCGACGCGGTGATCGTCGAAGGCGCGGGCAGTCCCGCCGAAATCAATCTGCGCGATCGCGATATCGCCAACATGGGGTTCGCGGAACGAGTCGATTGTCCGGTCGTGCTGGTGGCGGACATCGATCGCGGCGGCGTGTTCGCGCATCTCGTCGGCACGCTCGCGTGTCTTTCGGAAAGTGAGCGGGCACGAGTGCGCGGCTTCGTCATCAACCGGTTTCGCGGCGATATCGGCTTGCTGACACCGGGGCTCCAATGGCTCGAAACGCAGACCGGCAAGCCGGTTCTCGGCGTCTTGCCGTATCTGCATGGCCTCACGCTCGATGCCGAGGACATGCTGCCGTCGCAGGCGCGGTCGCGCGGCGCGGAATCGACGCTGAAGGTGATCGTGCCGGCGTTGCCGCGCATCAGCAATCACACGGACTTCGATGCGCTGCGGGCGCATCCGCAAGTCGATTTCGAGTACGTTCGGCCGGGCATGGCGCCGCCGCCCGCCGACTTGATCGTGTTGCCTGGGTCGAAAAGCGTGCAGCGCGATCTGGCGTGGCTGCGTTCGAACGGCTGGGAGCGGGCGATCGAGCGGCATCTGCGCTACGGCGGCAAGGTGCTGGGCATCTGCGGCGGCATGCAGATGCTGGGGCGCACGGTCGACGATCCTTCGGGCGTCGAAGGCGCGGCGGGTTGTGTCGATGGCCTGGGGCTGCTCGATCTCGCCACCGTGCTCACGCCCGACAAGCAACTCGAAAACGTGACGGGGCGGCTTGTCATCGACGGCAAGGAGGCGCCCGTGCGCGGCTACGAGATTCATATGGGACGCACGAGCGGCGCGGCGCTCGCGCGGCCGGCGGTGGCGCTCGACGACGGCCGCTTCGACGGCGCGGTGTCGCAAGACGGGCAGATCGCGGCGACGTATCTGCATGGCCTCTTCGATACACCCGAAGCCTGTGCCGCGTTGCTCGCATGGGCCGGCGTGAACGATGCCGCGCCGCTCGACTATCCGGCGTTGCGGGAGGCGTCGCTCGACCGGCTCGCGGATTCGTTCGAGCAGGCGCTGGATCTGAAGGCGGTGCTGGCGGCGTTCGCTTAAGGACGAGCTGCCGCGGGACGTGCTATTCCGCATTCAAGTTTTGCGGCAGCGGTCCGTTATCTGATTGTCGGCACGCCGTGACGAGCGGCGGCCTGTGCTCAATCCGATACCAAGAACACGCTCTCATGAAACTGCGCTCCAAGCTTATGCTGCTCGTATTGCCCGTCCTCGCTGCTTGCAGCGGCGGCGGCGGCGACGACAAGACCTGCACGACCGACCTCGGTAATCTGCAGAAATCGTGCGTAACGAATCCGTCGCATACGCTTCCTGAAGGCTTCTGGTACGGCTCGGTGAATTCCGGGCAGTCGTTCGCGGCGCAGACCATCGTCCTCGAATCGGGTCAGTACTTCAGCATCTATTCGCGAGATGGCTCGTTCGTCTGGCTGATCGAAGGCATCATGACGGCGACCGATGGCGCGTTCAGCGACGCGTCGACGGTAGGTTTCCACGAAGCAGGCGCGATCCGTGCCGGCTCGCTCAGCGGCAACTTCACGCAGAAGAGCACGCTCACCGCGACCACCTCGCTCTATGTTTCGCCCGATACCGCCGCCACCGCGTACAACGGCAACTACAACGCGACGTACGACACGCCGATCGCCATCAACGACGTGGCGCGCACTTGGACGAGCGCATCGGGTGTCTCGCCGATCTCTTCGATCACCTTCGCGGCAGACGGCACGGCCAAGGGCACGCAGAACGCCTGCACGTTCACGGGCAGCTTCAAGCCACGCTCGACCGGCAAGCATCTGCTCGATGGCACCTTGAACTTCGCGGGCGGCGCGTCTTGCACGCTCAATAACGTGTCGATGCCCGTGGAGGCCACGGTCGTCAACGGACAGCTCACCGTCGTCGGCGTCACGACGCAGCGGGATCAGGCGTTCTATCTGTCGGGACAGTGAGCCTGTTGCTGGTTTCCTAAAATCCCGGTTCTTTGCTTAGGATTTAGCCCGCCGCGCGCGGGCTTTTTCTCGTCCAGTGTGCCGTGACGCCTCGTACACGTCGCAGCACGACAACAGTTTCTGATACGACAAATACAATTTTTGTACCGTCCGTTTAATAGACACTTTACAATTGTTAACGATTCGCATTTACGCGCTCAGACGGCTCAATTCACCTTTTTTCGAATATCCACGCCTTATGTCACGATCGGTCACCCAGCAAGAAGTCAGTCGCCGCACTGCGGTATCGAAGGCGGTAGAACGTCTTTTCGTGGGACTGGTCGCCGCCGCCGCAATGCAGGCGAGCGCTTACGCGCAAGGCGCGTCGGCGGCGGACGGCACCTCGGCCGATAGCGCCGGTGCTGCTCAATCGACGACCTTGCCCACCGTGATGGTCAAGGGATCGGCGGCGCCCGGCGATCTGCCCGCGCCCTATGCGGGCGGACAAGTGGCGCGCGGCGGCAGCATCGGCGTGCTTGGAACGGCGAACGTGATGGACCAGCCTTTCAGCACGACGAATTACACCGAGCAGATGATCCAGGACACGCAGGCGCGTACCATTGGCGACCTCGTCGTCAACAACGCGTCGGTGCGCACGGAGCAAAGCGGCGGCGGTTTCGGCGACGTGTTCCAGATTCGCGGCTTCGACGTCCAGCCGACCGATGTCGCGCTCAACGGCCTCTACGGCATGGTCTCGGCGGCGCGCGTGCCGGTAAACCTGCTCGAACGCGTCGAAGTGCTGCAAGGCCCGGGATCGCTCATGTACGGCATGGGACCGGGCGGCAGCGTCGGCGGCGCGATCAACATCGTCACCAAGCGCGCCGACGATACCCCGCTCACGCGGCTCACCGCGCTGTATCAATCGAAGAGCCAGTTCGGATTTGCCGCCGATATCGGCCGCCGCTTCGGCGATGAAGGCCAGTGGGGCGTGCGCTTCAACGGCCAGATCAAGGACGGGCAGACCGGCATTGCGCACGGCAACCAATTGCAGGGCGACAGCGCGATCGGCCTCGACTATCGCGGCAAACAGTTGCGTTGGTCGTTCGACGCCTACAACGTCTCCGAGAACACCGACGAGTACCGCTCGCAGATCGGTTTCGGCACCGCTACCGCCGTGCCCGCCGTGCCTTCGGCATACAACAATCTCTATCCCGGCTCGAAGCTCAAGCTGCGCGATTCGGCCGTCATGACGCGCGCCGAGTACGACATCAACCAGTACGTGACCGTGTACGGCGCGGCGGGAGAGCATTACGGCACGTCGCAGCAGAACTTCCCGTATGCGGCGGGCATGACGGCGGCGGGCGAGTTCAGCGCCTATAACGGCTATTACGACCAGTACACGCGCACCAAGACCGTCGATGCGGGCCTGCGCTTTCACTTCGATACCTTCGGCGTCAAGCACACGCTGGTCACGGGCGTGACGAGCCTGAATCAGGAGATCGGCTACTTCTACGCGCTGGGATCGACCGCGGTGGCGTCCAATCTCTATTCGCCGTCGCCCCTTGCACCCGTCGATACCCCGCGCGGCGACATGCAGCGCAGCAGCCAGACGCGTCTGAACAGTCAACAGGTCATCGATACGATGTCGTTCTTCAACGACCGCGTGCTGCTGACGGGCGGTTTCCGTCGTCAGACGATCGGCCAGGACAATTACGATCCGACCACGGGCGCGCAGCAAAGCTCGCTCGACCAGCAGGCGATCTCGCCGCTCGCGGGCATCGTAATCAAGCCGCTTTCGAATGTTTCCGTGTACGGCAACTTCACGTCGGGTCTTTCGAATGGCGGCACGGCGCCGGCGGGCACCGCGAACGCGGGCCAGGCGTTTGCGCCGTACAAGTCGAACCAATACGAAGCGGGCGTGAAGGCGGATTGGGGCCGCGTGCTGACATCGGTTTCGGTGTTTCAGATCTCGCAGCCCAACGCCGTAACCGATCCCACCACGAATTTCTACGGCTACAACGGCAAGACGCGCGTGCGCGGTCTCGAACTGGCTGCCTACGGCGAAGTGTTCCGCAGTCTGCGCCTGATGGCGAGCGCGACGTTCTACGATCCGAAGGTTTCGGGCACGGCGGGCGGCACGCAGGACGGCAACGATCCGGGCGGCGTGCCCAAGTTCGCCTTCAACCTCGGCGCGGATTACGACTTGCCGTGGGTGCCGGGCCTGAGCGTCAACGGGCGGATCATCCATACGGGTGCGCAGTACTACGATTCCAGCGATACCTTGCGCTTGCCGTCGTGGACGCGTTACGACGTCGGCGTGCGTTACGGAATGCGCATCGCGAAGAAGGACGTCGTGTTTCGCGCCAACGTTGAGAATCTGTTCGGCAGCCGGTACTGGATGCAGCAGGGCACCTACGTGACCAACGCCGCGCCGCGGACCTTGCTGATTTCCGCGCAAGTCGATTTCTGATCGCGACTTGAAAAGCCGGGACAGTCGCGCCGCTGTCCGGCTTTTCCGTCAATAAAGAATCATCTGCGTACACCGGAACATGGCGATCAGCTTTCCTTCGCCATTGGTGACGCTTGCATCCCACACCTGCGTGCTTCGTCCGGCATGCACGGCCGTCGCCCGCGCGATGATCTTCCCTTCACGCGCCGTCGACACGTGATTGCTCTTCAATTCGAGCGTCGTGAAATTCTGCGCGTTCTCCGGTAAATGAGCGATGCATGCGTATCCGCAACAGGTATCCGCCAGGCCGACGACCGTTGCCGCATGCAGAAAGCCATTGGGCGCGAGTAACTCCGGCCGGATGACGAGTTCGCCCGTCAACGCGCCTTCTTCGAGTGAAATCAGTTGCACGCCGAGCAACTCGGGCAGACGGCCCTTCTGACGGTTGCGAAGAAAGTCGAGCGTCACATCGGAACGAAGGGGCATGGCGGTCGTTTAGAAGAGAGGGAAGAAAAGGAAAGGGTAGTCCGTTCGGCCAGCGCTTCGCGTGAGCGCCATTTTGCCGATAATATCAACGGCTCGAAATCATGTATCGGTTCCTAAAACGAAACCGCGCGCAGGGGTATACCGGCGAAGGGCGTCGAACTCAAGCGCGTCGAACAATCTTCTGGACAATTCATGACCGTGATCGTGGTGGCAAATCCGAAGGGCGGCGTCGGGAAAAGCACGCTCGCAACCAATCTAGCCGGGTGTTTCGCGGCAAACGGCGAGTGGGTCGCGCTCGCCGATCTGGACAAGCAGCGCTCCTCGCACGCGTGGCTTTCGCTGCGCCCGGACACGCTGCCAAGAATCGAAGAATGGAATCTCGATGTCGACGCGCCCGCCAAGCCGCCCAAGGGCCTGGAAAAAGCCGTCGTCGATACGCCCGCCGGAGTCCACGGCAACCGGCTCGCGCTCGCGCTGGATATTGCCGACAAGGTGATCGTGCCGCTGCAACCGTCGATGTTCGACATCCTCGCCACGCAAGACTTTCTGTCGAAACTCGCGAAGGAAAAGGCGGTGCGAAAGGGCGCGATTCAGGTCGGCGTCGTCGGCATGCGGGTGGACGCGCGTACGCGCTCGGCGGAACAACTGCATCGTTTCGTGGAAAGTCTCGACTTGCCCGTGCTCGGCTTTTTACGCGACACGCAAAACTACGTGCAACTCGCCGCGCACGGACTCACGATCTGGGACGTCGCCAAAAGCCGCGTGGAGAAGGACCTGGAGCAGTGGCAACCCATCATCGAATGGGTCAGCAAAAAATAAGGCCGGCGGTCCTTGCGGAGCGCCGGCCAAGTCGCGGATGAACTCGGACGATCAGGTCCAGTTCTGCGTCGGCACGTGATCGCGGTTGCCCTTGATGCGGTTCGCTTCATCGACGAAGACGAGGTCCGGCTTCCAGCCCGCCGCGATCTCTTTTTCGTCGACAGCCGCGAAAGCCGCAATGATCACGAGGTCGCCCAACTGCGCGCGCCGCGCCGCCGAGCCGTTCAGCGAGATCATGCCGCTGCCGCGCTCGCCCTTGATGGCATAGGTGGTCAGGCGCTCGCCGTTGTTCACGTTCCAGATGTCGATCTGCTCGTTCTCCAGCAGATTCGCCGCTTCGAGCAGATCCTCGTCGATTGCGCACGAGCCTTCGTAGTGAAGCTCGCAATGCGTGACCGTCGCGCGGTGAATCTTCGATTTGAGCATGGTGCGCTGCATGATGCGTGTGGTTCCTTTACTTCAGATTTCCAGATTGTCGATGAGACGGGTGTTGCCGAGCTTCGCCGCCGCCAGCACGACGAGCGGCGCGCTCGCATCCGCTTCGCCCGGCGCGAGCAGGTCGACGCGCTTGCGCACGCTGATGTAGTCGGGCTTCCAGCCGCGTTCGGCGAGCGCACTCATGGCCGTGCGTTCGAGCGCGGCCAGATCTTTCTCGCCCGAAAGCACGGCTTCGCGCACGCGATTCAACTGCAGCGCGAGTTGCGGCGCTTCGGCGTGCTCGGCAGCCGACAGAAAGCGATTGCGCGATGACAGCGCGAGACCGTTTTCCTCGCGCACCGTTTCGGCGGCGATGATCTCGGTGGGCAGCGCGAACTGGTGGCACATCTGCCGCACGATCATCAGTTGCTGATAATCCTTCTTGCCGAACACCGCGACGCGCGGCTGCACGCACGACATCAGCTTCATCACGACCGTGCACACGCCCGTGAAGAAGCCGGGACGGAATTCGCCTTCGAGAATGTCGCCGAGGTTATGCGGCGGATGCACGCGATACTGCTGCGGCTCCGGATACATATCCACTTCGGTCGGCGCGAACAGCACGTAGACGTTTTCCGACTGCAGCTTTTCGATGTCGTCCAGCAGCGTGCGCGGATATTTGTCGAAGTCTTCGTTCGGCCCGAATTGCAGTCGGTTCACGAAGATGCTCGCGACCACCGGATCGCCATGCTGGCGCGCAAGCCGCATGAGCGATAGATGGCCTTCGTGGAGGTTGCCCATCGTCGGGACGAAGGCGGTGCGGTTCTGACCGCGCAACTGATCGCGCAGTTCGTGAATTGAGCTGATGACTTTCATCGAGCGGGTGTCTCCTGGCGGGCGGCAGCAACAGGCCGCACCGAGGCAAGGGTAGAGAAAATGCTTTTAAGCGGGAGAGTACGCGAGTCTCACGTAAATGGGCGCAAAAGGCTCGGCCTGAGTGATTTCGATCAGCGATTCGCGCGACAACTCCAGCATGGCGATGAAGTTCACCACGACTACCGGTACGCCGCGCGTGGGATCGAATAGCTCGGAGAACTCCATGAAGCGCGCATGCTGCAGGCGCCGCAGGATCACGCTCATATGCTCGCGCACCGAGAGTTCTTCCCGCGAAATCCGGTGATGCTGAACGAGCTTCGCGCGCTTGATGACATCGGCCCAGGCGGAGCGCAGGTCGTTCATGTCGACGTCGGGGAAGCGTTGCGTCGACGCCTGCTCGATATAGACGTCCGCGCGCAGGAAGTCGCGGCCGAGTTGCGGCAACTGGTCGATACGTTGCGCGGCGAGCTTCATCTGCTCGTATTCCAGCAAGCGGCGCACGAGTTCGGCGCGCGGGTCTTCGGCGTCCTCGCCGGTGTCGGCCTTCTTGACCGGCAGCAGCATGCGCGACTTGATCTCGATGAGCATGGCCGCCATCAGCAGATATTCCGACGCGAGTTCGAGATTCGACTCGCGAATCTGATCGACATAGCCGAGATATTGCGCGGTGACATCCGCCATCGGAATGTCGAGCACGTTGAAATTTTGCTTGCGGATGAGGTAGAGCAGCAGGTCGAGCGGGCCTTCGAACGCTTCGAGAAAGATTTCGAGCGCGTCCGGCGGAATGTATAGATCCGTTGGCAGCTTCCAGAGCGGCTCGCCGTAGAGATGCGCGAAAGCGACGCCGTCGATGGTGTCGGGCGTCGAGTCGGTCGCAGGCTTGGCGAGCGCGGCGGCCCGTTCATCTCGCGAGTCGTCCGGGGCCTGACGGCGGGGCGACTGCGGCTCGCGGCCGGCTGTGCTCACGTTCAGAAGTTCTGGTAGTAGACGTATGGCGTCTGGTTCACGCGCGCCTTTTGCTGGCGTTCGCGTTCGTCGAGGTCGACCGGCTGCTTGTCCCACAGGAGCGCGCGGCCGCGACGCTGTTCGTCTTCGAGCGTCGGCTTTTGGCTTTTCAACTGATTGATGAACTGGGTGATGTCCGACTGGTACATGATCGGTTTTCCGTTGGCTCGATGCGGTGAGTAGGGACGACGCGCCCGGCAGCCTTTGCTGGCGCCGATGCCGCGCGGCACTGGGTTCGATCTCCGGGATTTTACAGCAAGCGTGAAGCGGTAACGCATGGACTTGGGGCTGCCACGTAAGCGATTATTGGAACCCGCGGAACCCCGCGAGCGTCTGACCGTCCAAAGCCGCACGACAGCGCGCCCGGCAGCGGTCCGCGGACGGCGCGCGGCAAACCACACCGCCGCAAGCCGCCGTTGCACATCCGTGCTCGGTTCCCATGCGAAGCTGTGGTGAAATAGCGCCTGCGCGCCGTGACCGGCTCATCGCATTGCAGCCGCGCGTTCGAGGTTCATCTTTCAGTCTCATTCATCCAGATGCCGGAGGTCACGTTTGGCGGGGCGTTCGTTTGATCCGCTGCGCGCGTTGCGCGCCTGTCCGCCGAAACGGCCGCACATGGCGATGTCCACGTCGCCCGGAATGAAGCGCTTGCCGGCTGCACTGCGCAGCTTCCTGGCATGTGCGCTCCTGGCGGCCGCTTGGCCTGCGTTCGCCAAGTACGACATCGACATCGACGCGCCGCGCAGCGTCAAGAAGTTGCTGAAGGACCATCTCGATCTGTCGCGCTTCGCCAAGCGCGACGACGTCAGCGACGACCAATTCCAGTTCCTCGTCACCGCCGCGCCGAAGGACGTGCGCGACCTCGTCGCGACCGAAGGCTATTTCACGCCGGTCGTGCGCACCGACGTGACGACCGATGGCGACAAGCGCAAGGTGACCGTCAGCGTCGATCCAGGTCCGCAAACGAAGATCGCCTCCGTGCAACTGCATTTCACGGGCGCGGTGACGACCGAAGACCGCAATCAGGAGAACGCCGCGCGTTTCGCGTTTTCAGTGAACGAAGGCGATCCGTTCTCGCAAGGCGCGTGGGACGACGCCAAGAACGCCGCGTTGCGAGCGCTCCAGTCGCGGCGCTATCTCGGCGCGAAAATCGTGCGCTCGCAGGCGCGCATCAATCCGCGCGCGCACCTCGCCGATCTCTCCGTGACCTTCGACAGCGGTCCGACCTTCACATTCGGCAAGCTCGATATCAGCGGCACGAAGCGCTATCCGGAAAAGATCATCGACAACGTGAACCCGATTCATCCGGGCGAGATCTACGACGTCTCGCGCGTGAACGAACTGCAACGCCAGGTGCAGAACACGCCGTATTACGCGAGCGTGGCCATCGACGCCGACAACGACGTCAACAAGCCGCTCGAAACGCCGGTGCATCTGAAGGTGAGCGAATATCCGTACAACAGCATCCGCTACGGCGTGGGTTATGCGACCGATACCGGCTTTCACGTGCAGGGCGCCTACAGTTATCTGAATACGTTCAACGCGGCCTATCCGTTCACCATTTCCGGCCGGCTCGATCAGACGCAGCAGTACGGCCGCGTGCAACTCGCGATGCCGCCCGATTCGCGCGGCTGGGTCAACGCGGTGTTCGGCTCCTACACCATCACCGACGTATCGAGCACGAAGATTTATAGCGGACGCGTGGGCGTGCAGCGCTCGCGTTCGACGCAGAACATCGACACGACGTATTCGCTCGCTTTCTACGACGACCGCATCACGCAGAACGAGCCGAATCCGTCGACGGCGCGCGCGCTCGTGCCCGCGTGGACGTGGGTGCGCCGCGATGTCGACGATCCGCTGTTCCCGCGTCGCGGCAACATCATTCGCGCGGAAGCAAGCTTCGCGGTGAAAGGCTTGATGACCGATCAGACCTTTGCGCGTCTCTACACCAACGCGCTGCAGTATCTGCCGATCACGAAGAACGATCTCTTCGTGTTTCGCGCGGAATTCGGCGGCGTGTTCACGAGCGGGCCGTCGAGCGGCGTGCCGGCGTCCCTGCTGTTTCGCGCGGGCGGCGCGAATTCGGTGCGCGGGTATAGCTATCTGAGTATCGGCAACAATGTGGCGGGATCGATCTTGCCGACCAAGTACATGGTGACGGGCAGCAGCGAGTATCAGCACTGGTTCACGCACGATTGGGGCGGCGCGGTGTTCTTCGACATCGGCACGGCGACGGATACCTGGAGCGAGCGCGTCTTCCAGCCGGGCGTGGGCGTCGGCGCGCGCTGGCGCAGTCCGGTCGGGCCGGTCAACGTGGACGTGGCCTACGGGCTCAAGAACAAGAGCATCAAGCCGTATCTGACGCTCGGCATTGCGTTCTGAACGGGCGCACGAGCGATGGTGGATATCAAGGGCATGACGGAATCGAGCGCACAAGGAAGCAAGGACGAGCCGCGTTGGGATGAAGCGGGCGGCGTCGTTGCGTCCGATGCTGACGCGGGCGGCGGCAATAACGGCGGCAGCGGCGGTTCCGGCGACGATAAAAAGCCGCGCCGCGGCGGCTTCAGGCGTTTCATGCGCTGGTTGGGCGTGCTCGCACTGGTCATCGTTCTGATCGTCGTGCTTGCCATCGGCACCGTGTTGTTCGTGCTCAACACCGAGCGCGGCACGCGTTACGCGTGGCAGGCGGCGACATCGCTGCTCAAGGGTCAGCTGACCGGCAAGCTCGATGGCGGTGCTATCGCCACCGGCGTGAGTCTGCGCGATGTCCACTGGAAGAGTCCCGACGGCAAGGGCACGGACATAGCGGTCGACAGCGTTTCGGGACGCTGGGCGCTCACGCGCGAGCCGCTGCGCTTTACCATCGATTATCTGCATGTCGGCACCATCGACGCGCGCATCGCGCCTTCGCAAGAAAAGTCGACGAAAACGGAACTGCCGAAGGATTTGCGCCTGCCAATCCAGCTTGCCATCCGCGACCTGAGCGTGGAAAAGCTGCGGTTGCATCAGGGTGCGACGACCACCGAATTCTCGCGCCTGCTCTTTAACGGCGGCAGCGACGGGCAGCATCATCAGGCGACGGTGCAGCGGCTCGACACGCCGTTCGGCGCGGTGACGGCATCCGCGAAACTCGACGGCGGCGCGCGTCCGTTCCCGCTTTCCGGCGATGCCGGCTACACGGGCAAGCTAAACGGCGAAGCGGTGCAGGTGGGCGCGCGGTTATCGGGCTCGCTGGAAGACCTCATTGCCGATATCGACGCCAGCGGCATGAAGCTCAACGGCCGCGCACATGTCGAAGCGCTGCCGTTCGGCGACGTGCCGCTCAAGCTTGCCATCGTCAATGTCGATCACGTCAATCCGCAAGCGTTCAGCCCGGGCGCGCCGTTCGCCGACCTCGCCGTGAGCGCCGAAGTGAAGCCGGTCGAGAACGCGCCGGGCTTCGTGGTGAGCGGGCCGGTGTCGATCGTCAACGCGAAGCCGGGCGCCATCGACAAGAAGCTGCTGCCGCTCATCGACGCGCACGCCAACGTGCGGCTCGATGCCTCCGCGCAAAGCATCACCGATCTCAACGTGCGTCTCGTGAAAGACGCGACCGTGACGGGTGGCGGCTCGCTCAAGGGCGGCGACGGCAAGTTCGACCTCAAGGTGGCGAAGCTCGACCTCAACGCAATCGAAGCGAGCGTGCGTCCGACCGATTTCTCCGGGCCGATCAGCGTCGTGCTCGCGGGCGATACGCAAACCGTCACCGCCGACCTGAACGATCCGAAAGCGGCGATCCGCGCGCAAGCCAAGGTGAAGCTCGACCCGAAGCAGACCGCGCTCGACGAAGTCAAGCTGACCGTCGGCAAGGGTCGCGTCGAAGCGAACGGTGTGCTCAAGAAAGATACGAATTCGAGCTATGACCTGAAGGCGAAATTCATCGACTTCAATCCGCTTCTGCTCACGCAGCAGTTGCTTCAGCCGAAGCCCGCGCCCGTCAGGAAAGGCGCGCAGAAGAAGCCCGCCGCGCCCGCGCGCGTGATCGAGGCGCGCGTGAACGGCACGCTGGCCGCATCCGGCAGACTCGCGCCCGAACTCACCACCAAGGCGACCTTCAAACTCGCCGACAGCATGTACGACAACTTGCCGCTCACCGGCGAAGGCACGGTGCAACTGGCGGGCATGCGGCTCTTGCCAAGCGCGGCCAAGTTGTCTGTCGCGGGCAACGATGTCGATCTGAACGGCAGTTTCGGCGCGCCCGGCGCCCGGCTGCGTTTTCGCGTCGATGCGCCGCAACTCGAGCGCCTCGGCTTCGGTCTCGCGGGGACGGTGAAGGCGGACGGCGATCTGACCGGCTCGATTGCGCATCCGAACGTGGCTGCGAATTATCAGGCCGATGGCGTCGTGTTCGGCGCGAACCGCCTCGGTCATGCGGAAGGTCGCGCGGATATTCGCGATGGCTCGAACGGCGCGCTCGTCTTCACGCTGAAAGCGCGCGATGCGAGCACCTCGGGCATCGAAGTCGCCACGCTCGATGCGAACCTCAACGGCACACGCATGCATCACACGCTCGACGTGACCGCGACCGGCAAGGTTCAGGGGCAGCCGGTGAATCTCGCGCTCGGCGCGAACGGCAAGTTCACCGATGCCGCCGACGGCCCGCATTGGGACGGCACGATCACGAAGCTCACCAACAAGGGCACGCCGTCGGTCAACCTCGAACAGCCGCTTACCGTGAGCTACGGTCCGGCCAGGCTCGTGCTCGGCGCGACGCGGCTCGTCGCGGAAGGCGCGGCGCTCAATCTCAAGTCGTTCGCGCTCGATCACGGCCGCATCCAGTCGGCCGGCACGTTGACGAATCTCTCGGTGCCGCGGCTTCTGGCCGTGCGTCAGGAAATGACGGGCGAGGAGCCGCCGATCCGCACCGACCTCGTCTTCGATGGCGACTGGAACTTCTCGCTCGGCGCCACGGCGACGGGTTATGCGCAGCTCAAGCGCCGCAGCGGCGATGTGACCGTGGAAGGCACCCGTGGCGTCTCGGCGCTCGGCATCAACGACATCTCGGCGCGCGCCGATTTCTCCAACGGCAATACGCTCAACGCGACGCTGCGCGCGCAGGCGACGCGCATCGGCGTGATCGAAGCCAACGCGCACACGCCGCTCGCCAATCGCGACGGCATGCTGACCGTGGTCGACGAAGCGCCGCTCTCCGGCGCGATCAACGCGAATATCCCCGAACTGCGCACCACCGGCGGGCTGCTCGGCCCGAGCTATCTGCTGGGCGGCAAGCTTGCGCTCAAGTTGAGCATCGCGGGGATCGTCGCCAAGCCGAATCTGTCGGGGTCGCTGACGGGCGACAATCTTTCGGCGACGGTCGTCGATCAGGGCGTTCAGTTGAAGGACGGCATCATTCGCATTGCGCTGTCGGAGAATCTGGTGGACTTCCAGCAGGTGGAGTTCCACGGCGCGAGCGGCACGTTGCGCGCGACGGGCAAGGTGCGGCTCGATCAGGCACAGCCGGACCTCACCGCGAGCATCATCGCCGACAAGCTGGAACTGTTCGCCTCGCCCGACCGGCAATTGTCGCTTTCGGGCAGCGCGAGTATCGCGAACGCGGGATTGCAGGGCGGCATGGCGATCAACGGCAAGTTCACCGTCGATCACGCGCTGTTCGACTTGCCGGAATCCGGCGCGCCATCGCTCGGCGACGACGTGGTCATCGAACGTCCCGATGGCACCATCAAGGGCGAAAACACGACGAAGCAGACGGTCGCCGCAACGGAAAAACCGGTTGGACCGTTCACGCCGCGCGCGAATATCGACATCGACCTGGGGCAGCGCTTTCGCTTCAAGGGCGCCGGCGCGGATCTCGGGCTTGCCGGCGTCATCAGTGTGACGAGCGCGCCGAACATGCCGCTGCGCGCGGTCGGCAATGTGCGCGTAACGACGCCGGGTTCGAGTTACACGGCGTTCGGGCGCAAGCTCAACATCGAGAATGGCTTCTTCACGTTCAACGGACCGGTGGCGAACCCCGGCATCAATGTCCTCGCGATGCGGCGCAATCAGGAAGTCGAGGCGGGCGTGCAGGTGACGGGCACGGTGCAGGCGCCCGTGGCCAAACTCATTTCCGAACCGAGCGTGCCTGACAACGAAAAGCTCTCGTGGCTCTTGTTCGGTCATGGCACGGATCAGGGCAATAACGTCGGCCAGCAGAGCGCAATGACGAGCGCACTCGCGTTGCTCGGCAGCACGGGCGGCAAGCGTATTGCGCAGACCTTCGGGCTGGATGAATTCACCATCGGTTCGAGCGAAGTGGGCCTGACCGATCCGCAAGTGGTGATGATCGCCAAGGCCATCAACGAGCGGCTGGTGATTGGCTACGAGCAGGGTCTGCAATCCGCCAGCAACGCGATCAAGGCGACACTGAGCCTGTCGCGATTCTGGTCGGTGACGGCGTATGGCGGGACGTTCCAGGGCGTCGATCTGTCTTACACACGGCGCTTCAATTCGTGGATGCGGCTCTTTTCGTCGACGACGCCCACGCGGCCGGAGCGGGCGGCGGCTTCGTCAGCCGCGGCGGCATCCGAGGTGGAGTCGACCACGGAGTAGATCGCTTTGAAGACGTAAGGGGACAGGGGCATGCGAGTCGATCGCGTGCCCCTTTTTGCTTTTGCGCCGCGCCCGTAACCAATTTCTTTCTCTGGTCCCGAGACTTGCCTCCGATCTAAGTCGTTCTCAAGGCGCGCAAAAACCCGCAAGAACATTCTCAATATGGATGCGCTACATCAACGAAATGTGTCGGAAACTTGTAGTTTTAAGCGTGTTCCTAATCGTTCGCATGGCCCTAGTCAGCATACTCAGCCTCTCGTCAGGAAGCGAGTATGCATACGCTTGTTCACGACTCGACCTGACGAATTTTCAAATCGGGCTCAGTCACTCAGGTGACGACTAAGGAATACTTATTATGAAGAAGATCATTCTTCCGCTGGTCGCGGTGTCCATGTCTCTGGCAGGCGCTGCCGCGCACGCCGCACCGGCAGGTAACGGTGGCACGCTGACTATCAACGGAGAGCTGACGGCCAACACGTGCACGGTAAGCGGCAATGCCCAGGGCAACAACTTCACCGTGACGCTGCCGGCGCTTGCCGCAGCGGAACTGACGGACGCCGGCTCTTCCGCGGGCGCCACCGGTTTCAACATTGCGCTGTCCAACTGCACGCCGGCTACGGGCAACGTGCACACGTTCTGGGAATACGGCGCGAACACGCTGGCCGACGGCAACCTGAAGAACAACGGCACGGCGACCAACGTCGAAGTCCAGTTGCTGGACTACAACGGCTCGGCACAAGCCATCGACGTGAGCAAGGCCGACGGCGCACAGCAGTCGCAAGACGTTGCGATCACGAGCGGCAGCGCAAGCCTGCAATACGCAGCGCAGTACAGCTCGCCGATGGGCGCCGCAACCGCGGGCACGGTGACGAGCCAGGTGACCTACTCGATGGTCTATCAGTAAATCGATTCGCAAACGAGGACGCCCTCGCGGCGTCTTCGTTCAACCCTTGCACGGCGCGCGGGTCGAGTCATCGCGTCACCGCAAATTTTGTTGAATGTCATGAGTCTCCGAAAAGTCGTTTTTAGCGCAGTGACAGCGGGTGTGCTCGCTCTCGTTGCGATCCTGCCGTTTGCAGCCAATGCGTCCGTCGTCGTCGCGGGCACGCGCGTGGTGTACAACGCCACGGATAGTGAAGTGACGCTTAAGCTGTCCAACGCGGGAAAATCGCCGGCCTTGACGCAGGTGTGGCTCGACAAGGGCGATCCCAAGGTCGATCCGGCTCAGATCGATCTTCCATTTGTGCTCACGCCGCCGTTTGCGCGTATCGATCCGGGCAAGGCGCAGACCGTCCGTATCGCGTATACCGGCGAAGCGCTGCCGAAAGATCGCGAAACCCTGCTCTGGTTCAACATGCTGGAAGTGCCGCCGAAGCCAACCGAAGCTCAGGCCGGCGCGAACTACGTCCAGCTCGCGTTCCGCTCGCGCCTGAAGTTTTTCTTTCGCCCGCAAGGTCTGCCGGGCAGCGCCGACGACGCACCGGGCAAGCTCACATGGCGGCTGTCGTCGCAAGGTGGCAAGTCCGCGCTCGTGGTTTCGAATCCGACGCCTTATCACGTGACGATCATCGACGCTCATGTGGGCGAAGGCGAACATGCCGCCCGATTCGATGAAGGCGGCATGGTGCCACCGGGTGGCGAGCTCACGCTGCCACTGTCCGGTAAGGCGACCGCGAACGGCCAGGTCTCGTTCACGACCTTGAACGACTACGGCGGTCCCACGAAGCACGAGGCAGCGATCCACTGAGACGCGCTGCATGCGGGCTATCTGACCGATTCACGAGCGACGCGAAGGATGTCGATTCCTTCGCCATCGGTCGGCCACACGCCGGGCGCGAATAGCCTGGCGTTCACGTACACCAAGACTTAATCGTCGCGAGGCAGCGAGCCCCGGATGCCGATGTTTCCCATCGGTGGGGAGCGGTGTTGCCCGCGAATCCGGCTCGATATGAATGAACGCTGCATGGAATCGAATTCGAGGTTCGCTCTCTCGCTGAGTCGGACCAGCGTCGCCGTGATGCTCGCCTTCGCCGCGGCGCATGCCAGGGCCGATGCGAACACGCTGGCTCGCATGGACACTTCGTCATCGTCCGGGGTGCGGCCGGATCAGGCTCAGACCTCGTCCGATGTCAAGGCTGCATCGAGTGGTGCGGTTGCATCGACGGCATCGACGGCATCGACCTCGACGGCATCGGCCGCATCGGCCGCGCCCGAGTCCGTGGAGTTCGACCCGGGCTTCCTGCGCTTCGCGGGCGCGGCGGTCATGGACGTCAGCCGCTTCGACAAGGGCAACATCGCACTGGCCGGCAATTACCGCGCCGCACTGTACGTGAACGGCGTGTGGCTCGGTATGACCGCCATCACATTGCGCAATGTCGGCGCGCCGGACCATCGCGCGGTCCCGGTCTTTGATCGCGATCTGCTCGCGCGCGCGGGCGTCGATACCATGCGCCTGCCCGATTCCGCGTTAGCGCAACTCGACGCCGCGAACGGCACGGGCGGCGTGGCGCTGCCGGACCTGATCCCGCAGGCGACGGCCACCTTCGACATGGGCGAACAGCGCCTCGACGTGAGCGTGCCGCAAGCGATGATGAGCCGCAACGCGCGCGGCTGGGTCGATCCGAAGCTGTGGGACGAAGGCGTGCCAGCCGCGACCTTGCAGTACAACGCCAACGTGTATCGCTCGAATGGCGGCGGCGTGTCGAACACTCAGGGTTATCTGGGCGTGACGGCGGGTCTCAACTTCGACGCCTGGCGTTTTCGCTACAACGGCAACGTCACGACATCGTCGTTTGGCGGCACGCATGCACAGAGCCTGCAGACGAATGTGCAGCGCTCGCTGATTCCGCTCAAGAGCCAGTTGACGCTCGGCGACTCCTACACCGACGGCTCGATCTTCGATTCGTTCGGCGTGCGCGGCGTGCAGCTCGCAACCGACGACCGCATGTACCCCGAATCGCAGCGCGGCTATGCGCCGATCGTGCGGGGAATCGCCAATACCAACGCGAACGTTCAGGTCAAGCAAAACGGCAATCTCATCTACGAGACGACGGTCGCGCCGGGTCCTTTCGAGATCAACGATCTCTACCCGACCGGCTACGGCGGCGACCTGCAGGTGATCGTCACCGAAGCGGACGGCAGCCAGCACGTTGCATCCGTGCCGTATGCCGCGCCCGTGAATTCGCTGCGCGAGGGGCGTTGGCGCTTGAACGTGGCAGCGGGCCAGTATCGCAATTCGAGCGAATCGGGCCATCCGTATGTCGTGCAGGCCGGTGTGCAGCACGGCGTGAACAACCTGGTCACGCTGTATGGCGGCTCGATCGTCGCCGAAGACTACATTTCGGCGGCGCTCGGCGCGTCGCTCAACACGTCGGTCGGTGCATTCGCCTTCGACGCGACGCAAGCCAATGCGAATCTGCCGAAATCCGGCAGCCGGAGCGGACAGAGTCTTCGCCTTTCGTTCTCGCGCAGCTTCACGCCGACGAACACCGACGTCACGCTCGCGGCGTACCGCTATTCGACGAGCGGCTTCCTCGGGTTCCGCGACGCCATGAACCTGCGCGACCTCGAATCGAAGGGCACCGCGTTCATGAGCAACGGCATCCAGAAAGGTCGCTTGCAGCTCACGCTCAACCAGAACCTCGACAAGTGGGGCTCCATTTACGCATCGGGCTACACGCAGAACTACTGGAACAAGCATGGCAACGATACCGCGTTCCAGGTCGGCTACAACACGAACGTCGGGCGCGTCGGCGTGGGGGTTTCGGCTTCGCGCGAACTCGACACGTCAACCGCGAACTGGGACAACCGCGTGATGCTCACGCTGAGCGTTCCCCTCGATCTGGGCACGAACATCGCCAATTCGACGACGAGCTTCTCGCACGACTCGCGCGACAACACGAACCAGATTCAGGAAACCTTCACGGGCACGCTCGGCAAGGACTATGAGATGAACTACGGCGTGAGCGCGGGCCACACATCGGGTGATTCCGGCAGCCACAGCGACAGCCTTAGCGCCAACGTCGGCTATTTCTCGCCTGTGGCGCAGTTGCGCGCGAATGTTGGCCGCGCCAACGGATACACGCAGGCAGGCGCGGGTGCGTCCGGTTCCGTGGTCGCGTACGGGGGCGGTCTGGTGTTGTCACCGCAAAGCGGCGACACGTTGGCGATAGTCGAGGCGAACGATGCCGCCGGAGCGCGCATTGCCAGTTCGCCCGGCGTGCGTCTGAACGGCGCCGGCCGCGCGGCCGTGGCGGGCATGCAGCCGTATTCGCAGAACGCGGTGGAGATCGACACCAAGGGCTTGCCGATGGGCGTGCAGCTCAAGACCACCGAGCAGTACTTTGCACCAACGGCCGGCGCGGTGTCGCTCGTGAAGTTCGATACCGAAGACCGAGGCCGCGCAATCGTCATGCGCTTGCGTCGTCTGAACGGCGAGCCGGTGCCGTTCGGCGCGGACGTGCTGGATGCGAGCGGCGAATCCGTTGGCGCCGTGACGCAGGGCAGCCGCGCGATGTTGTATAGCAAGGCCGCGAGTGGCGATCTGATCGCCCGTTGGGGCTCGGCGGCCGATCAGAGTTGCAAGGTGCATTACGCGTTGCCCGAAGCCGACGGGAGCCGGGCGGCATCGACTGCCTTCGCGGATGCAGCCTGCAACTAAGCCGATATCTCCACGACATGAATCTGCAATCGACAAAGACCCGCACGAGCGGCGGCAACACGAACACGTTTGAATGACTATGCGCACACTTGGATCACTTCTGGCTAATCTCGCCGTCACCATCGCCGTCACCGCGACAGGTTCGGCATTCGGAGCGGATGCCACGCTCAACTTCACCGGCACCATCGTGCCCCCGTCCTGCACGGTGGACACCGCTTCGGCGAATCAGACGATCAATCTGGGCAGCGCCAATATCCTCGACTTTCCGAGCGTGGGATCGACGATGAATCCCACGGCGTTCATCCTGAAGCTGACCAACTGCACGCCGGGCACCACGGTATCGATGGCCGTATCGGGCCAGTCCGACACCGTTCCGAGTGTGCTCAAGAACACCGGCACCGCGACGCAGACCGGCGTGCAACTGCTGCAGGCGAGCAGTGCGGGCGGGACCGCCGGTACGGTCGTCACGCTTGGCAACACCTCCAATCGGGGCCAAGTGGACGCGACCAACGCCATGACCATTCCGATGGTGGCGCAGTTCTATCGTCTTGGAACGATGACAGCGGGCACGGTGACGACCTCGGCGACGGTCAACTTCACCTACAACTGACGCGCGCGTGACTTCGACACCCTTTGACGGAATAGCGATATGAAAGGCATCGGATTTGCCCGGCTGCGACGATATGCTTGGATCATATTGTCGAGCGCGCTGGTTTTGACAGGCGGCATGCAGGACGCATGGGCCGACGCTTGCACGGGCGGAGGTCAGAGTGTGCAGGCCATTCTCCCCGCGACGATTTCGGTGCCGCGCGACTTGCCGGTGGGCGCCATTCTGGCGCCCTGGAGCATCACGTCGATGGTCAACTACGTGTGCACCATGTCGACGACATCCGGTTCCGGCATGTATTCGAAGTTGAATGTCGCATGGCCGAAAAGCAGCGTGACGATTGCGAGCACACCGGGTCCAGGTCTCGCGTCCTATACGGTCTTGCAGACCAATGTGCCCGGAGTTGGCATGGCCATCGCGTTCGACGGCGAGCCGAGTTCGTGTGGCGGCGCGGATTGGCTCGACGAGGTGTCGCCCTCCGTGCGGCCGCCCTACGTGGGCTGGACCTGTACCGCCACTGGTTCCAACCTCAAAAACTATGGGCGTTGGGCAGTTGCGCTCGTGAAGACAGGCGTTGTGAGCGCGGCGGGTGTGCTGGGCGCGCAGACGCTGGCGAGCTCAAGCTCCATGATCAATTTTGTCCCGGACAGCCCGGGCACCACGCCTTTTTATCTGATCGTCCCGGCGGTGACGGTCGTCCCGCTTACCTGCCAGACCCCCGATGTGCCGGTGCCGCTCGGCACCCATTTTCCGGTGGAGATGGCGTCTGTCGGTGCGACTACCGCGGCGGTCCCGTTCAACATCAGCCTCAACAATTGTCCCTCGGGGATGAATGGCGTCCTGTATGAAATCGATCCCACGACCAGTGTGCTTAACAGTTCGCAATCCGTCGTGGCGCTCAATGGCTCGTCGTCGGCCACGGGCGTGGGCGTGCAGCTACTGGATGGCTCCGGCGCGGTGTTTCCGCTGAGCACGACGAAAGCATTCTCCGGCTATAACAGTTCCACGGGTGGCAGCTATGTCATCCCGATGAAGGCGCGTTACTATCGAACCGGTACCGTGACGCCCGGACCGGCGAACACGTCGATGATCCTCACCATGACCTATCAATAGGCATCGCCG
Organism: Caballeronia sp. LP006; assembly: GCF_031450995.1. NCBI lineage: Bacteria > Pseudomonadati > Pseudomonadota > Betaproteobacteria > Burkholderiales > Burkholderiaceae > Caballeronia > Caballeronia sp. LP006. The sequence continues at coordinate 1,133,193 of NZ_JARTVW010000005.1, forward strand.
GACAGCGCTGCTCAGGTTGCTTGCCACGGACAGACGTCCGAAAAAAACGCCCCTCAAGAGGGGCGTTCCTGTTTCGAGCGTCGCGGTTGTCGTTCAGCGCACCCGCATTCCCGGCGTGGCCCCGCCATGCGGTTCGAGAATATAGAGCCCCGGCTCCTTCTTCTCGTCGGCGGCGGACGCCGCCAGCACCATGCCTTCCGACAGGCCGAACTTCATCTTGCGCGGCGCGAGATTGGCGACCATCACGGTCAGCTTGCCGATCAGATCCTGCGGCTGATAAGCCGAACGAATACCCGAGAACACATTGCGCGTTTTCTCTTCGCCGATATCGAGCGTCAGTTGCAAGAGCTTGTCGGAGCCTTCGACCGTTTTGCAATCGACGATCTTCGCGATACGCAGATCGATTTTCGAGAAGTCGTCGATGGAGATGACGCCTGGCGTCTCTTCGTTCGCTTGCTTCTTGGCGGGCGCCGCGCTCTTAGCCGCACTCGCACTTGTAGCAGCGGCAGAAGCAGCGGCCGCTTCCGGCGCCGCCTGCAACGACTCGCGATTCGCCGCGAGCAAGGCCTCGATCTGCTTCGGGTCGACGCGCGTGGTCAGATGCTTGTACGCGTTCACGGCATTGGCCGACGACAGCGGCATGTCCGCATCCGCCCAGACGAGCGGCGCGATGCCGAGGAACGCCTCGACCGCTTCGATCAGCTTCGGCAACACCGGCTTCAGCGCAAGCGACAACAGGCGGAACGCCTCCAGACTCACGCTGCAAGTCTCGTGCAACGCGACCGAGTTGGCCGGGTCCTTCGCCTGTTCCCAGGGCTTCGCGGTATCGACGTAGCCGTTGACGGTATCGGCGAGATCCATGGTCGTGCGCAGCGCGCGGCCGTATTCGCGCGACTCGTAGAAGCCGGCAATCTGCGGAATCGCGGCGCGCAGTTGCGCAAGCAGCGGATGCTGCATCGCGCTGTCCTGCACGCGGCCGTCGAAGCGCTTCAGAAGAAAGCCCGCCGCGCGGCTCGCGATATTCACGTATTTGCCGACGAGATCGCTGTTCACGCGCGCCTGGAAGTCTTCCAGGTTGAGGTCGATGTCTTCCATCGTGCTGTTCAGCTTGGCCGCGAAGTAGTAGCGCAGCCATTCCGGATTGATGCCGGTATCGATCACGCTTTGCGCCGTGATGAACGTGCCACGCGACTTCGACATCTTCGCGCCGTCGACGGTCAGAAAGCCGTGCGCGAACACGTTCGTCGGCGTGCGATGACCGGAGTATTCGAGCATCGCGGGCCAGAAGAGTGTGTGGAAATACAGAATGTCCTTGCCGATGAAGTGGTACTGCTCGGTCTTCGAACCGGGCTTCACCCATTCATCGAAATCCAGGCCGATACGGTCCGCGAGATTCTTGAAGCTCGCGTAATAGCCGACCGGGGCGTCGACCCAGACGTAGAAGTACTTGCCCGGCGCACCGGGGATTTCAAAGCCGAAGTAGGGCGCGTCGCGCGAGATGTCCCAGTCGGCGAGCTTGGCCTCGCCCTTGTCGCCGAGCCATTCGCGCATCTTGTTCGTGGCTTCGGGCTGCGCGAGTCCGCCGACCCAGCCGCGCAGAAAGTCTTCGCAACGCGGGTCCGACAGGCGGAAGAAATAATGCGTGGAAATCTTGCGGATGGGCGTCGCACCCGACACCACCGAATACGGGTTGATGAGTTCGGTGGGCTGATAAGTCGAGCCGCAAACCTCGCAATTGTCGCCGTACTGGTCCTTCGCGCCGCACTTCGGGCACTGGCCCTTGATGAAGCGGTCCGGCAGGAACATTTCCTTGACCGGATCGTAGGCCTGCTCGATGTCGCGCGCGTCGATCAATCCCGCTTCCTGGAGCGCGGCGTAGATGGTGTTGCAAAGGACGCGGTTTTCCTCGGCATCGGTCGAATAATAGTTGTCGAAGGAAATGCCGAAGCTGTCGAAGTCGCGCTTGTGCTCTTTCCAAACGCGTTCGATCAGCGCTTTCGGCGTGATGCCTTCTTTTTCGGCGCGCAGCATGATGGGCGTGCCGTGGGTATCGTCGGCGCCGACGTAGTAGACCTCGTGGCCATGCATGCGCAGCGTCCGAACCCAGATGTCCGTCTGAATGTATTCGACCATATGGCCGATATGAATCTGACCGTTCGCATACGGCAACGCGGACGTGACGAGGATCTGGCGAGCGCCGTTCTTGACGGCGGGCGCGGCGGTGGCGATGGCTGGAATCGGTGCTGACATAAGGCGCGGCCCGGAGGAAATGCAGAAGTTGATCGAAGAACGCAAAAAAAGCGATTTTCGATTTTAGCAGGGAGGGGAAGGAAGACGGAGAGGCGGGGAGACTTGGGCGCGGCAGCCGAAAACCATCGCACCAAAAAAAACCGGGGTCCAAAACCGGGCCCCGGAGCAACAACGACAAGAGGAGAATGGCAGGTGGCGGCCTCGCCGCGCGCCTACCGTAAAGACAGACACGCGCCGTGCGCCCAAGTTTCAAATTTTTTTCAGGCGGCTTCGCGCGCTTTGCCACGCTGCGCCGGCATCTGCCGATTCTCCTTATAAATCAGAAATTTATTGCACTTGGCCCGGCTGTGCCGTCGCGCGCAGGTAAATTTCCACGCGACGATTTTGCGCGCGGCCTGCTTCGGTCGAGTTGTCGGCGATCGGCTGGTTCTGTCCCATGCCCTGCGACGAGAGACGCTGACCGGCGACACCGTGCGTGGCGATATAGGAAGCCACGCTTTGCGCGCGATTCTGCGACAGCGTCTGGTTGTAAGCCGCCGTGCCGGTGTTATCCGTATGGCCGATCACGTTGGCGATCAACTCCGGATGCTGCTGCAACGTTTGCGTGACGGAGTTCAGAACCGGATCGAACGTCGGCTTGATCGCGTAGCTGTTGGTGTCGAAAGAAATCGAGTTCGGGATGTTAACCTTGAGCGATCCGTCTTGCTGCTCGGTCACCTGCGTGCCGGTGCCCTTCGAGTCGCCGGAAATCTTGTTGCGAATGGCTTGCCAGTTATAGCCGGTCACGCCGCCGACAGCCGCGCCTGCAGCCGCGCCGATTGCCGCGCCCTTGCCGCCGCCGAAAATCGCACCGAGGCCAGCGCCGGTCGCGGCGCCGACGCCCGTGCCGACCGCCGCATTGTTACCCTGCTCCGTCGCGCAGCCCGCGACCAGTGCGCCAGCAACGACGAAAACCGACAAACGGGTCATCAACTTCAACTTCATGTTTGATCTCCTTGAATCAACGAGCGATTCGGCGCGCCGCGCCGACAGTACGTAAGGGTCTTCGGACGTGCGTCCGGACGAACCTCTACAATTATGAGAAATGAGAGCGCGTCAGTCGCCAGTGGCGATGCATCCCGGAAACAATTACCGCGCGCAATAGTGCAATGCGCGGGGACGCGGCGCAACGGCTCTAACAATTACTTTCACTTTCCTCAGTTTGTTGCAATGCGCCGTCGCATCAGCACAAACCATTCCATGGAGTTGCAATGAGTATCGACCGCGCGAAGATCGACGCCGCACTAGCCACACTGACCGATCCGAACACCAGCCGCAAGTTCGTCGATACCAAAAGTATCCGCAACGTTTCGCTACAAAACGGCACGGTCTCGGTGAGCGTCGTACTGGGTTATCCGGCGCGTACGCAGTTCGCGGCCACAGCCAAACTGGTCGAGGATGCGTTGCGTGCGGTTCCCGGCGTGGAAGACGTCGTCGTCGATGTGTCCTCGCAAGTCGTCGCGCACGCGGTACAGCGCGGCGTAAAGCTGCTGCCGAACGTCAAGAACATTATCGCGGTGGCGTCGGGCAAGGGCGGCGTCGGCAAGAGCACGACAGCCGCGAACCTCGCGCTCGCACTGGCGGCGGAAGGCGCCAATGTCGGCATGCTCGACGCGGACATCTACGGCCCGTCCTTGCCGATGATGCTCGGCATCTCCGGCCGGCCCGAGTCGCCCGACAACCAGTCGATGAATCCGCTGATCGGTCATGGCATTCAGGCGAATTCCATCGGCTTTCTGATCGAGCAGGACAACCCGATGGTCTGGCGCGGCCCGATGGTCACCTCCGCGCTCGAACAACTGCTGCGTCAGACCAACTGGAAAGACCTGGATTATCTCGTCGTCGACATGCCGCCGGGCACGGGCGACATTCAGTTGACGCTCTCGCAGAAAGTGCCGGTGACGGGCGCGGTGATCGTCACCACGCCGCAGGACATCGCGCTGCTCGACGCCAAGAAGGGCCTCAAGATGTTCGAGAAGGTCGGCATTCCCATTCTCGGTATCGTCGAAAACATGAGCACGCATATCTGCTCGAATTGCGGGCACGAGGAGCATATCTTCGGCGCGGGCGGCGGCGAGCGCATGGCGAAGGAATACGGCGTCGAGATTCTCGGCCAGTTGCCGCTCGATATCGCGATTCGAGAACGCACCGATGCCGGTCAGCCGACAGTCGTTTCGCAGCCGGAAAGCCGGATTGCCGAGACGTATCGCGCGATTGCGCGGCGCGTGGCGATTGCCATTGCCGATCGTCAGCGCGACATGACGTCGAAGTTTCCGAGCATCGTCGTGCAGAACACTTGATGTGGCGCGCTTGGACGCGTTTCGCCGAAGCCTTGTGCGGTGCGGCTCGCGGTATCATGTCGCCTGCTATGGGCGGCCGCGCGGATGCACCGGGTGTCGGCGGGCCGCCGAGAGGATCGCATGAGACATAGATTCGACGGAAGGGCGGCGCACGCCGGACTTGCTTCGGCGCTCGTCGCCTGTAGTGTTCTCGTGAGCGGCTGCGGCATCATCTTCCAGAATCACGAGAAACGCGCCGACGCGATGCTTCAGCCGACGCCTGGCAACGCGGCGCGCGGCACCATCACGCTGATCGAGCGCGCGGACGGCGTTCAGGTGTCGTATAGCCTGATCGACATGCCGCCCGACAGCGATCACGCGCTGCAGGTTCACGAGCGCGGCGACTGCATCGCCATGGACGATCAGGACGCAAGCCCGGTCTTCGCGCTGCCGGCGGAGCGCAAGCGCGCCACCGCGCGTCTCGAAGGCGAACTCGGCAACATTCACGCAGATTCCACCGGATCGGCCACGGGCTTTTTCGTGGCGACGGACGTGTCGCTCGACGGCGTGCGCTCGGTCATCTCGCGCGCGATCGTGCTGCATCGCGAAGCCACCGATCCCTACGCCGCCAGTCCGCACAACGTGGGACCGGCGCTCGCATGCGGCGTCATCCGGCGCTGATCGATGAAGACGCCGCGAGTATCATTCGAATGGTCGATCACGGTCGAGCGTCGCCGATACGACGCGTCGTTCGCGTAAAATACGCGCTTTCCGTTTGGCCGCAGCGCGCGACAAAATCGCTGCCGCCATGCCCCGTTTCACCGCAGGCGTCCGGTCGCATGACCGCGAGCCGCAACGCTGGGTAGCGTCCCTATGAGCATCAAGTCCGACAAGTGGATCCGGCGCATGGCCGAAGAGCACAAGATGATCGAGCCGTTCGTGCGCGATCAGGTGCGCGTGACCGAAGACGGCCGCAAGATCGTGTCGTACGGAACGTCGAGCTACGGCTACGACATCCGCGTGGCCGACGAATTCAAGATCTTCACGAACATCAATTCCACCATCGTCGATCCGAAAAACTTCGACGAGAAATCGTTCGTCGACTTCAAGGGCGATGTCTGCATCATCCCGCCGAATTCCTTCGCGCTTGCCCGCACGGTCGAATATTTCCGTATTCCGCGCTCGTGCCTGACCGTGTGTCTCGGCAAGTCCACCTACGCGCGTTGCGGGATCATCGTGAACGTGACGCCGTTCGAGCCGGAATGGGAAGGCTACGTCACGCTCGAATTCTCGAATACGACACCTTTGCCTGCCAAAATCTACGCGAACGAAGGCGTCGCGCAGGTTCTGTTTTTCGAAAGCGACGAGATTTGCGAGACGTCGTATGCGGATCGCGGCGGCAAGTATCAGGGGCAGCACGGCGTTACCCTGCCGAAAACCTGATTCCTTCGCTTCTCAAAGAAACGCACACCGCATACGCTTGTCGAAAGACCGCTGTCGTCGAGCTTCCAGTCTCGGGCAGCGGTCGTTCCATTTGGAGATTCGCACGATGAAGTTCCGCTTTCCCGTCGTCATCATCGACGAAGACTTTCGCTCCGAGAATATCTCGGGTTCCGGCATTCGCGCGCTTGCCGAAGCGATCGAGCGCGAAGGCGCCGAAGTGCTCGGCCTGACGAGCTACGGCGACCTCGCGGCCTTCGCGCAGCAGTCGAGCCGCGCGTCGTGCTTCATTCTGTCGATCGACGACGACGAACTCCTGCCATATGCCGATAACGTCGTCGTGGAAGGCGACACGCCGGAACTGGCTTCGGCTATCGTCGCGTTGCGCGCGTTCATCAACGCCGTGCGCCGCCGCAACGCGGACATCCCGATCTTCCTGTACGGCGAGACGCGCACCTCGCGCCACTTGCCGAACGACATCCTGCGCGAGCTGCACGGCTTCATCCACATGTTCGAGGACACGCCGGAGTTCGTTGCACGGCACGTCATTCGCGAAGCCAAGGTGTATCTGGATTCGCTCGCGCCGCCGTTCTTCAAGGAACTGGTGCAGTACGCAGAAGAAGGTTCGTATTCGTGGCATTGTCCGGGACACTCGGGCGGCGTCGCGTTCCTGAAAAATCCACTCGGACAGATGTTCCACCAGTTCTTCGGCGAGAACATGTTGCGCGCGGACGTCTGCAATGCCGTCGAGGAACTCGGCCAGTTGCTCGATCACACCGGGCCGGTCGCGGCGTCCGAGCGTAACGCGGCGCGCATCTTCAGCGCGGATCATCTCTTCTTCGTGACCAACGGCACGTCCACCTCGAACAAGATCGTGTGGCACGCGACCGTGGCGCCGGGCGATATCGTGCTCGTGGACCGCAACTGTCACAAGTCGATCCTGCATGCCATCACCATGACGGGCGCGATCCCCGTGTTCCTCACGCCGACGCGCAACCAGTTCGGCATCATCGGACCGATTCCGCGCGACGAGTTCAAGCCCGAAAACATTCGCAAGAAGATCGAGGCGAATCCGTTCGCGCGCGAGGCGCTCGCGAAGAACCCGAAGATCAAGCCGCGCATTCTGACGATCACGCAAAGCACGTATGACGGCGTGATCTACAACGTCGAGATGATCAAGGACCTGCTCGGCGACCTGCTCGATACGCTGCACTTCGACGAAGCCTGGCTGCCGCACGCCGAGTTCCATTCGTTCTATCAGGACATGCACGCAATCGGCGCGGGCCGGCCGCGTACCGGCGCGCTCGTGTTCGCCACGCACTCCACGCACAAGCTGCTCGCGGGCATCTCGCAGGCGTCGCAGATTCTCGTGCAGGACAGCGAGAACAGCACCTTCGACCGGCATCGTTTCAACGAGGCGTACCTCATGCATACGTCGACGAGCCCGCAATACGCGATCATCGCGTCATGCGACGTGGCCGCGGCGATGATGGAAGCGCCGGGCGGCACGGCGCTCGTCGAGGAATCGATTGCGGAAGCGCTCGATTTCCGCCGCGCCATGCGCAAGGTCGACGACGAATACGGCGACGACTGGTTCTTCAAGGTCTGGGGCCCGGAGGCGCTGGCCGAAGAGGGTATAGGCGACCGCGAAGACTGGATGCTGAAGCCGAACGACCGCTGGCACGGCTTCGGCGCGCTCGCGGAAAACTTCAACATGCTCGACCCGATCAAGGCGACCATCATCACGCCGGGACTCGACGTGGACGGCAGCTTCGGCGACACGGGCATTCCGGCCGGCATCGTCACGCGCTATCTGGCCGAGCACGGCATTATCGTGGAGAAGACCGGGCTCTACTCGTTCTTCATCATGTTTACCATCGGCATCACGAAGGGCCGCTGGAACTCGATGGTCACCGAACTCCAGCAGTTCAAGGACGACTACGACAACAACCAGCCGCTATGGCGCGTGCTGCCGGAATTCATCGCACAGCATCCATCGTATGAGCGCATCGGCCTGCGCGATCTGTGCGAGCAGATTCACAGTGTTTATCGCGCGAACGACATCGCGCGTCTGACTACCGAGATGTATCTGTCGAGCATGGAGCCGGCCATGAAGCCGTCCGAAGCGTTCGCCAAGCTCGCGCACCGCGAAATCGACCGCGTGCCTATCGACGAACTCGAAGGGCGCGTGACGAGCATTCTGCTCACGCCGTATCCGCCGGGCATTCCGTTGCTGATTCCGGGCGAGCGCTTCAATCGCACGATCGTCGATTACCTGCGTTTCGCGCGCGAATTCAACGAACGCTTCCCAGGCTTCCATACCGACATCCACGGGCTCGTGGGCGAGGTGATCAACGGGCGTATCGAATACTTCGTCGATTGCGTGCGCGACTGAGTTGCGCCCGGCTGCGCGCTGATCGTTGCTAGAAGACGATCAGCGCCATGATGGTGTCGCGATACCTTCCCGGCGGTTTCGATTCCTGCGCCGGGACCTGGCCATAGACCACGAGCGTTTGCGGCTGGCCGGTTCCGGTATTGAAGGCCATCGTCGTGCCATTCGTGCCATCGGCCCAAGGCACCTTGTGTGTCGGGTCGATGTATAGCTGATAGTCGATGGTCTCTGTCCCACCCTGGCGAGCGAGCTTGCGGTTGGTGGTCGTCGCGCCGGGCGTCATGCCGCGGTCCAGCGCCACCGAAAAGGGCATGCCCGAGACGCACGTCACCCGCAACGAACTCGTCGCCTCGATCGGTTGATCGAGCAGGCTCGCCTCCCGAAAGACGAGGGGCGACGCGTCTATCGTGCAAGTCGGGCCGACCGTCGCCGTAACCGTGAACGGACCGCTCGTGTAGGGCGCCGTCGCCGTCTTGCAATCGGGTGGCGTGCCGGTGTATCCCACATAGACGAAGTAGGTGTCCGAGGCGCTGAACGGCATGGTGTACGTGCCGTTCGGTACGGGCTGGTTAGGCGGAATGCGTCCATAGAACGGCTCGTGTTCCCAGACCTTGCCGCCCGGATGAACGGGAAGATCGAGCGTCAGCGGCACGGTGTCGGGCGCCGTGACCGATCCCCACACACCTTGATGGTCCGGATCGACGTAGAGGTTGTAGTTCAATGTTGCGCCGCTTGGGCCAATGAGCGTGCGCGAGTCGGTGTGGCCGATGTTCAGGCACATGCGAACCATCGCCGTCGAATAGCCGCTGCACAAAATGTGAATGCCGCCGACGATATCGGCGGGCTCGGTGTCCGTCACATCGATGGAGCCGAAATCCGTATAGCCCACCGAAAACGTGCAGGTTTGCGAGCGCGCCGCGCCGGAGAGCGCGCAGAGCACGAGAAACACGAGCGCGTATCTGACGGGACGAAACGAGCCGTGCGTGCGGCGAAGGGGTGCGTGCATGTCATTTCTCCTTTTGGCTCTTGCCCTTGTCCGGCTGGCAGGTGATCGGCCCGAGCTGTGGCAGGTCTCCAGCCTTCGGCGGGTCGAGCCTGAAAACGGCTGAACAGTCGCCTTTTGCCTCGTGAATCGTCACGTGGTTGTCTGAATCGAGACGGCGGAAAAATGCAACGCCGTCGTAGCCGACGATCGCCGCTTCGCCCGTACTCGTGAGCGTCGCCACGGCGCCGGCGGGCAAGGGCGCGCCCGTGGTATCGACGAAACTCACCGACGCGCCCTGATAGCGCGACATGCCGAAGTGCGCGAGCGCACCCGAGCGCCGCTGCGGCGCGATGTCCAGTTTCGTTCTGTCGATGGATGCGTCTGGCGGCAGCGCGAGCGGGTCGATCGTCAGTTGATTGCGCTGATAGGAAGTCAGATTCGGCACGAGCAGATAGCCCTTCGAGTTCGTCACGCCGACAAAGCGGTTCTCCTGCGTGACAGGAACATTGGGGACGCCATCGGTCGAAACGAGCGCGAACGCGTCGGTGACCGTGCGCGTCGGCAAGATGGCGCCGTCCATGATCGCGATGCCGCCCGCCATGTCCGTGCTGAGCGCCGTCGTGCCGTTGAAGCGCTGCGCGGTCGCTTCGAAATCGCCGAACTTCGAGCGATAAGTCGTTCCGGCGAAGGCATGACGATAATCGGCACCGGCGCCGCCTTGAACCGACCAGCCCCAGCCGCCACCGTAGTCGGCGGGACGCGATGCGGTGACGTCGGCGGTCGTGTGTCCACCCGACTGCGCCACCGTCGTGCTGACCGACGTATTGCCGCCGAGCGCGATGGTTATGCCAATCGAACCGCCCCATACTCCGCGCTGCAGAAAGTCGCGATACGTGCTTGCGAAAAGCGACCAGCGGCTGCCGATCTGCGCGTTGTACGCAAGCGTGACGACGCGCGCGTGTCCCGAGAACGTGTCTTCGGAATCGACGTAGCTCACTGTCGCCGATTGCGACCGCATCAACGCGACCGATACGGTCGCCTGGTAAATATGCTGAAACACCGAGGTGCCGTCGAGGGCCGCGATATCGCGATAGTTGTTGGTCGCGTGCGTGGTCTGCAGCGTCAGCGAAGCCGCAGGACTGATGTACTGGTAGCCAAGACTGAAAAGCGCGCCGGTCGCGCCATTCAGCTTGCTGCCCGCGGCCGCCGCATTGAAGACGCCGAATTGGCCTGCGCGCACGATCGCGCCCGTGCCGGCGTTGCTTAAACCTTGCCCGCCTTCCGCGTGGGCTTGCAGTGTGAGCCAGTCGGTGATGCCATACGCGGCCGTGCCGCTGAAGACGGGCGATGCCTCGTACGACCAGGAGCGCAGCGTGTAATCGTCGCGCAGAAAGCCGAATTCCGCCGAATAGCTCGACAGGCCTTTTGACAGCAGATGTGTGTCGATATAAAGCGGCACGCTCGTCGTGACGCGACGGCCGAGCGCATCGGTCACGACCACTTGCGCCGTGCCCGCGCCTGTCAGACTGGGCGCCTGCGCGATCTGGAACGGACCCGGCGCGACGTTGCCGTTGTACTGGCGCAGACCGTTGATATACAAGTCGACGGCCGAGGGCACCGCGGCCGATCCGCTGAACATCGGCAGGGGAAACGTCACGAGATCCGGGCGCAGGCTGAAATCGCGCTGTATCTGGAAGCCGCCGAATCGCACCGAGCGCGTCCACGCGAGCGAGCCGGAGATGGCGTCGCCGAACGTCATCGTCATGAGTTTGGCCGGATTCGAATAGACCCAGTTCGTGTCCAGCCGCGTGTAGCCGTTGGTTCCGGCGCCGTTGAGGTAAGTGCCGGTGTTGTCGAATACGCCCGCCGGACTGAAGAGCCGCTGTTCGTTCCAGACGCCGAACTGACCGGCCGCCATTTCGCCCAGTTGGCGCGTGTACGTCACGTCGTAGTTGAGCGCGAAGCCGGTGCCGGGCGTTGCCTTCGGTGTAACCGGAAGCCGGTTGCCGAGGCGCTGCGCGATCTGACGCGACCGGTCGACGTCAAGAAGCGCCTGCTGACGCGCGGAGGAATAAGTGGCGCGCACGCCTGGAATCGATGAAACGGCGATCCATCCGTCTGCATCGGCATGTAAGTCGTCGACCCGGATGGCCGCATTCTCGAGCGTGGCGCGCTCGGCATAGAGCTGGCCGTGACGCAACTCGAAGTTGGACGGCTCGCCCAGGTTCGTGCCGTTGACGACGATCTCGAGCACGAGCGACTGCGTTTCTTGCGATTGCATGTCGAGCGAGGCGGTGCGCGGCGAGCCCGCGATATTCGGAACCTGGCTGGGCGAGCCGCCGGTGATATCGACTTGAGCAACAGCCGCTTGGGAAAACACGCCCAGTGAAATCAGGAGAGGAACACCGCGCGTCACGAGCCTTGGGCGAGTCGATCCATCCATGACGATGCACGCCGTTCCCGTGGCAACCCCGAACGATCAGGGCGCGGCCGGATTGCTCAACGATCCGTTCATGCTGGCGCCGTTCACCGTGGCGCTGACTTCGCCCGTCTTGCCGCGCATGGCGCTGGCCGCGTCGGGGAGTATCCATGAGCGCACCCGGCCTGGCAGCACGTAGCCGAGCAAACCGCCGGACACGCGCACATCCTTGTCCGATGTCTTGAGTGAAACGGTGCTCAGTTGCGCGTGAATGTCGCCATCGTTTTGCACTCGCAGATACGCCTTGCCGTTTCTTTCGACGACGGACCATTGCAGCTTCGGCGTGCTCGCCTCACCGCGCGGCGAAATGAATAGGGGTACGGAATATCGAAAGCGAAACTGAACCGCCGATTGCTTGTCGCCGCCGTCGGGCGGCAACTCGTCGATGATCAGGCGGTATGCGCGTTCCTGTGCAACGGGTGCGGCGTTGGCTCGAATGACGCGGATGACTTGCTGACCGCCGGCGGGCACTTCGGCGATAGGCGGACTGGCGATCAGATCGCGGGTAGGCGTGAGTTTGTCTTCTTCGTCGGACTGATCCCAGACGAAGGTTCGCACCTGAGCGTGAATCGGTTCATCGCCATCGTTGCGTAACGTGACGACCTTGCCGTTTTCCGGGCCAGCGAGCTGGATTGAAACCGGAGATATCTGCAATGACGCGGCGAGCGAGGCAGCGCATTCCAAAAGCAGAAAGGCTGCCCATGCTGGTTGTGTAAAGCGTGGCATCGTCGGTCTCCCGAATTACTTCCGACGATGCCAGTGATATAGCTTTATTCGAGCTCTGGCAAGCTTTGCACATGAAGCGAAGCGAGTTGCCTCAGAACACGACCGTGGCGGTAACAGTCGAGCTATAGGTGCCTGCGGCCGGTGTGGTTTGCGACGGTACGCGGCCGTACACGACGAGGCTCTGACTGTCGCCATTACCTACACCCGAAGCCGTGTCGATGCCGGTCTGCTGGCCCCAGAGCTTGGTGCGGGCTGCATCGCGATACAGGTTGAAATTGACCGAGGCGTCGCCGGTGGCGTTGGCGAGCTTGCGCTTTGCGATGAGCGAACCGGCTGCCGTGCCGGCATCGAGCGCGACGTTGTAGGGCGTTCCGGACGTGCAAGTCACCGCGAGGTTGCTGGACTGATCGACGTTGTCGGTAAGCGCGCCGGTGTCGCCGAAATTCAAGGGATTCGCCGAGATCGAGCAATCGTCTTGAACGTTGAGCGTCACGTCGAACGTCGCGGTCTTGCTGCCGGCGAAGGCGCTGGGCGTGGCGACGGCAACGGTGCTTGCAACGATAGCAATGATGGCGACATTCTTGATCAGGTTACGCATGCTTGAGACTCTCCGGTACGAATTTAAGCGGGAAGCTTTCGATTCGGCGCTGCGTTTTTCTGCATCGCCGCGACATGTATGAATCATAGGGACGGGCGCTTTAAGACTGAATGAGACGAATCTCATTTGAGATAGCGTTGTGCTGCCTTTCCCTTACTGCATCAGGAGACGCGGCTTTATCGGAATAAATTTGCTGCGCCGTCAGATGCAAAAACGGCCTCCCGAAGGAGGCCGTTCCGTCTGCTTATCTACTCGCTTCAGAACACGACCGTTGCGGTGACAGTCGAGCTATAAGTGCCTGCGGCCGGTGTGGTTTGCGACGGTACGCGGCCGTACACGACGAGACTCTGACTTTTGCCATTACCTACGCCCGCTGTCGTGTCGGTGCCGGTCGTCTGGCCCCAGAGCTGCGTGCGGGCTGCATCGCGATACAGGTTGAAGTCGACCGTCGCGGTGCCGCCGGCATTGGCGAGCTTGCGTGTCGCGACTTGCGAACCGGTTGCCGTGCCGGCATCGAGCGCGACGTTGTAAGGCGTGCCCGTGGTGCAGGTCACGGCGAGGTTGCTGGACTGATCGACGTTGTCGGTAAGCGCGCCGGTGTCGCCGAAGTTCAAGGGGTTCGCCGAGATCGAGCAATCGTCTTGAATGTTGAGCGTCACGTCGAACGTTGCGGTCTTGCTGCCGGCGAAGGCGCTGGGCGTAGCGACGGCAACGGTGCTTGCAACGATAGCGATGATGGCGACATTCTTGATCAGGTTACGCATGCTTGAGACTCTCCAGTACAAATTTAAGCGGGAAGCTTTTGATTCGGCGCTGCGTTTTTCTGCATCGCCGCGACATGTATGAATCATAGAGGCGAGCGCTTTAAGACTGAATGAGACGAATCTCAATTGAGATAGCGTTATGCTGCGTTTCCCTTGCTGCATCAAAGGCTGCGGCTTTATTAAGATAGAAGCGCTGCGCCGTCAGATATAGAAACGGCCTCCCGAAGGAGGCCGCTGTCTGCTGCGATCAGGCCGCGCGGTGCGCTCAGATCAACCCTTCGGCCTTCAGCGCCGCCTGCACGCCGGCGCGCTCACCCACGCGCGACCGATACGCCACGAGCACCGGCCACTTGCCGAGATCCAGATCGATGAACTTGGCCCAACCGAGCACCGTGAACAGATAGGCGTCGCCAATGCTGAATTCGTCGCCAAGCAAGTACGGCTTGTCTTCGAGTTGTTGCGCGGTGTAGGCGAGGCGGCGTTCGAGATTGCTCATTGCCGCCGCTTTCCAGTCGCTGCTTGCGGACGGATTGAAGAACGGAGAGAAGTTCTTGTGCAACTCGGTGCCGATGAACGTCAGCCAGCCTTGCAGACGATAACGCGCCATGGCGTCGTTCAGCGGCGCGAGGTGCTTTGCGGGCGCCTGGTCGGCGATGTATTGCATGATCGCGGGACCTTCGGTCAGCACATCGCCATTGTCGAGGACGAGTGCGGGAACATAACCCTTTGCATTGATCTTCGTGAAATCCGCGCCGCTGGCGGTGACTTTCGCCTTCAGATCGACCGCTTCGATATCGAACGGAAGGCCGGATTCAACGAGCGCGATATGCGAGGCCAACGAGCAGGCCCCGGCTTTGTAGAACAGTTTCAAAGCGAATCTCCACAAATAAGGCTCGAAAGATTATGAAGGAGAGCGCTTGCGCCAGGCACGATCGACAATGAAATTAAGTGTCTCAATCCAGTATGTAGAGCCGCGACGAAGAAGAAGCCTTGGGCGCGCGTTCGAAGGCGGGATCGGCCGACATGTCGTGCAGAACGGCTTCGAGCGTATTGCACATTGCGTTCAGGGCGAGGTCGTTTTCTTCGAGGCCGAACGGATCTTCGATCTGTGCGGCGATTGCCTCGAGCGCCATGAACGCATAGGCGACGAGCAGCGCGAACAGTGGCGTGAGCATACCGGCACCATCGACGAGACCGAATGGCAGCAGCACGCAAAACAGATAGATGGTGCGGTGAATCATCACCGAATAGGAGAAAGGCAGAGGTGTGTTCGCGAGCCGTTCGCAGCCGCCGATGACGTCCGACAGCGCGTTGAGGTTACGGTCGATCGCGATGAGCGCGTAGCCGTCGATCGTGCCGTCACGCTGGCGTTGTGCGAGCCATTCGCCGAACCATAGCAGGATGATGCCCGGCTTGAATTGCGCGGTCGAGACGCGAGCGTGCAATTCGGGCGTCAGCCGTGATGCGAGATCGGCGAGCGCATCGGTGCCGCGCAACTGATGCCGCAACGCATGTGCAAAGCCGCCGATTGCCGCGAGGAAGTGCCGCTTTTGTAGAGGATCGAGCGAATTGGGCATCGACAGAATCTGGCGTGCGAGCGAGCGCGCCGTGATGAAGAGTTCGCCCCACAGTTTTCGGCCTTCCCACCAGCGCTCGTAGCTGGCGCTGTTACGAAAGCCGAGAAACACGGCCAGCGCGATGCCCACGAGCGCAAACGGCGGCGTGCCCAGGTTCACCGGATAGTTGCGAATGTGATCGTGCATGAACATCGCCGAGATCGACAGCACGAAGATGAGCGCGAGCCTCGGCAGCAGTTGGGGCAGCACGGAGCCGCGCCAGACGAACAGCAACCGGAACCAGTTCAGTTTTGGGCGAATGATCATAAATGACTACCTTGTGCGAAGCGTGGTCGCTGTCGTTGTCGATTGATGCAGAAACAATCAGCATGATAAGCGGGCCGTAGAAAGCGGCAGCGAAACGACACGCGCACTGCGGTGTATGCGCGTCCTGATGGCGAACATCGGCTACGCTGACAACATCCGGGATGTCGGTCCGCGTGTGCTACCGCATATCGTTTGAAGCGTCTAGAATAAAACCCAAACGAAGGGCAAGTAGATTCCGTTTAAGTTAGTAAAGCGAACTATTTCAGATGGCGTAAGCGAAACATGCGTCGAAGCCAGATGCGAAAACAGTCCGTGTGAATCCGCGATACCAGACCCCTCTCCAGTTGCCTGTTTCATTTCTTCTATGCCGGGAGTGCGCACGTATCGATACGCGTGATCTTGCATAGCCGATCGAGGAGAAGCAAACAACAAGCTCGGGCACCAATGCCGTTCGAAATTGAATGAGGCACTGAGTGACTCGACGTTCTGAAAATGAGTCCGCTTGCCGACGTGTTTCGAATCTTTATCGAGGCAATTCGGCTCGTCGTACACAAAGCGGACGCTGGCTATTGAACGAGCGTAGGAGTGTCTCTCATGTTGCGTCACAAGAAGAAGGTTTTGGCAATGCTGGTACCGCTGGCCGTTCCATGCCTTGCGTGGAGTCACGGCACGATGGAAACGCCGATCAGCCGGGTCTACGCCTGCTACAAGGAAGGGCCGGAAAGTCCGACGTCCGCGGCGTGCAAGGCTGCGGTGGCCGTCGCCGGGCCAGCGTTTCTTTATGACTGGGCGGGCGTCAACCAGCTTCCCAATGGCGATCACAAATCGTTCGTACCCGACGGGCATCTGTGCAGCGCCAACAAGTCGAACTATTACGGTCTGGATCTGGGTCGCAACGACTGGCCCACGACGACGATCTCGCCCGACCTGAGCGGCAACTACGAGTTCGTCTGGAACGCGACGGCGCCGCACGTGACGCGCTACTTCCAGATCTTCATGTCGGCGGATGGTTACGACTTCAATCAACCGTTGAAATGGTCCGATCTCGACAGCAAGCCGTTCTGCGAGATAACCAGCGTCACGCTCGACAACGGTCGCTACAAGTTGAAATGCAAATTGCCCGCAGGCAAGACAGGCAAGCGCATCCTTTATGCGATCTGGCAACGCAACGATAGCGCGGAAGCGTTCTATGCGTGTATGGACGTGGTCATCAACTCGACTAAAACGAGCTGGCGCGAAGTTCGTCCAATCCCGACCACCGCGGTGGATCAGCCGGTCGGCACGAAGATCACCTTGCGAGTATTCGATAACGACGGTCACGATCTCGAATCGCTCAGTTACACAGTGACGCAGCAAACGACCGCCGCGGCCGACTGGGTGTATGCAATGGCCACGAAGATCAACACGGACTCCGGGCGCGTGCATCTCGGTCTCGTTGATAACAGCGGGAACATCGTGCCGCAGAAGGTCATGTCGGCGAACCGCATCTACGTCGATAGCGCGCAAGACTACAACTTCGCGATGGACTACACCGGAGCGCCCGCGCCAACGCCTGCGCCGTCGCCGACGCCCACGCCCGCTCCGACACCGACTCCCACGCCGGCCCCGACGCCAACGCCCACGCCCACTCCCGCTCCGACACCGACTCCCACGCCGGCCCCGGCGCCGACGCCCACGCCAACACCGACGCCGAGCCCGACGCCAACCCCTGCCCCGTCGCCAAGCGCGGGCGGATCGACGTGCTCGGTTGCCTGGCAAGCCGGCACGCTCTATAAGGCGAAGGAAACGGTATCGGATAGCGGGCACAACTACAGCGCGCGCTGGGAGAACTCCGATCAGCCATCGCGCAACGCGGGTAACGGCAAGTCGTGGCAGGACATGGGGACGTGCTCCGGACAGACCGCGTTGACATGCGCGCCGGCCTGGAGTTCGAGCAAGACTTACTCGACAGCCGGAACGAGTGTCAGCGTGAGCGGCATGAACTATCGCAACAAGTGGTGGAGTTCGGGCGTCGACCCGGCAACCAACTCCGACGGTGCATGGGAAAAAGTAGGAGCGTGCAAGTAGCAGTGCCAGCGTGTCGCGCCGGAGCGAATGTTCCGGCGCACACGCGGCGTGGATCGCTCATCTGAATGCGTCAGGCTTCGGCGCGAAACCTGCCCTGACGAATCCACTTGGTGGCAATCCACTTCTCGCCTTTTTCGACAGGCGTTCCGGCATGTAGCGTGCGCGCGTCGGTTTGACCGAGGTCATTGACATACTCGAAGTACAACGCGCTGCCGCGACGCGGATGAATGCGCAAGCCGACGTCCGGAAAGGTGGTATCGCCGCCTCGTTCGACTTCGTTGAGATAGAGGATGACGGTTGCAATACGCTGTCCGCCGCGCAGCATGTGGTGCCGGCTGCCGGCTTGCTCTTCGGGAAAGTAGTCGAAATGCGGACGATATTCGCCACCTATGCCGTAGCGCAGAATATGCAGGTCCTCGCCGTTCTCGATCGGTTGCCGCACGAGTTCGGCGAGCCTGCGATCGACCCTGGTGACGAGTGCATCGGTCGATGCGTTGACGAACGCGCCTTCGCTCTTGCGTTCCTCGATAGTGATCTCGTTGCCCGAGTCGGGATCGACGACCGATGACTGCTGCACGCGCGCGCGGCCGATATCGATCAACCTCGCGCATTCGTCATCGGTCAAGACGTCGGCCAACAACGCGACTACCGGCGTCTCGCATGTGAATACCTTTAGCGCTTCGCAATCGCTCGCGCTCAGCACGCGACCGTCGGGAAGCATGGGCTTGCCGTATCGATACACGCCGGGCGGATCATCGCCGTCATCCGACGTATCGCCTGCAATGTGACGCGCGATGATGGAGCGCGCGGCGTTCGGATGGAACGCGCTGGCGACCATTGCGTCGATGAGCGATTGATGCGTGCAGCCACGGCGGATATTCTCGTCGAGCCAGTTCTTCCATGTAGCGTCGAAGCGCGGGTTCGTGCTCATCGTGGCGTCATCAAAAAGCGAGAGTTTCGATTCGTCCCGAGCGGTGCGTGACAAACCGACGCTCGGTTGAACGCTGGGGAAATCAGCTTTCATGGAAGCACAAATGCTGGCGTAAAACAACGGCATCCTTGGACAATCCGCCATTGAAGATCGTGCTAAAGAAGTGAATCGGCCAATGAATCGAAACGCTGACTGCATGGCGGTTTGGTTCGTCGGCTCGGTTCGTCGATTAAGCGTGGCGGAAGGCCCGAAGCACACTATCCTTGTTGAATGTCCGCACGTTCAACTGTAGCGCTCGTCTTGAGAGCCGGCACGCGTCATTCCATATCGACGCTGCTGGCCTGCGCGCTCGTGATGTCGACGAGGCAGGCGAACGCAGTTTCCATGTTGAGATGCGAGGCCGCGGATAATTCCGTCCGCTATGCGAGCGAGAATCTCGACAACGCGAAATGCAGTCGCGTGAATCTGATCTGGCAAGCCGCCTATCCGCCGGTGGCGTCGAGCGTTGCGCCAGCCCGTGCCGCCGCATCGGGCGATCAGGGCGCGCTGGCATCGAGCGTGGCGTTACCGCGTCGTGCAAGTCTTGCAAGGCGCGAAGCCGTCACGCCTGTCTATACCTACGTGGAAGACGGCGTCAGGCATTACCTCACGAAGATGCCGCTGGGCGTGGCGCAAAACGTCGAAGTCATCAAATTGCACTTCATGGAGACGTGCAGTTTGTGCGCGCCCGAAGAGAACATCGGCATCCCCGCCTTGAAGCTCGACTTGCGTTCATATCAACGTGAAATCGATGCGGCTGCTTCGACCTTCGGCGTCGATAGCGCATTGGTTCGTGCCGTGATTCATGCGGAATCGGCGTACCGCACGAACGCGATATCACGCGCGGGCGCACAAGGGCTCATGCAACTCATGCCCGCGACGGCGCTGCGCTTCAACGTCAACGATCCCTTCGATGCCGCGCAGAATATTCGCGGTGGCGTGAGTTATCTGGCGTGGCTGCAAACGCGCTTCAACGGCAACGTCGATCTCATGTTGGCGGCTTATAACAGCGGCGAATCGAGCGTCGACAAATACAACGGCGTGCCGCCCTACAGCGAGACGAAAATCTACGTCTCGCGCGTCAAGGCGTTAACAGAGCGTTACAAGAGCGGCAAATGAAGATGGCACGGTCTTCGGAATCGGACGTACGATGCCGTCGTTCGCAGGCCGCGCGTTCAACCAGAACGAACCGTTGAACGCGTGCCCGTGGACGTTGCTATTGCGTGTTGTCTATCACGATCTGCCCGTTGTATTGAACCTTGCCGCGGAAGAAGTAGTCGGTGCAGGCCTTGTAGTCGCCGGGCGTGAGAAGCGAGAACGGCATCTGATAATCGACGAGCTTGCATCCCGTGACGGGCTTGCCGTTGGCCCACGCATAGTCCTTGTCCAGATACGCCTTGATTGCCGCGGCCGAGCCTTCCGTGAAGCCGCGCATGTTCGCGCAGCCTAGCGGTTCGTCGGCGGGAATGGTGACGCCGAGTTCGCGCGCGAACTCCTTGTACGCGTTGATGCGATTGGTGACTTGCGAGCGTTCCGCGCCGCCCTGACCGCACTCTATGCCACCGTTGATGATGTAGATCGTCGCGCCGAAGCCAGGCTTCATGTTGTTGCCGACGTCGACGCTATTAGGCTTCCAGGTGCCGTCGATCGCCCAGGTCATCGGCGGCTTGGGCGTCTGCGGGGTCACGGCGAACCATACCGCAGAGGCGAAGTTCAGCCATGTATCCGCGACGCGGCCGGGGTCGTCGAGCAGCACGTTGGGGTCGCCGTATAGCGCCTGCGAGAACGGGCCGAAGTTGTAGTTCCAGGATAATTGCTTGGCGCCGCGCCCGAAGTAGTCGAGGTACTTGCCTGCCGCGTTCTTCGCGCACGGAAAGAAGATCCAGTTGGTCGCATGCGAGCCCGGCGCGCATTGTTGATACGCACCAACGGCCGAGCCTTCCTCGTAGCCCGACTCGCGAAGGAACCATAAAGCCTGCTGCCAGAACGGGATGGCCGTGTCTTGCGGCATTTTTGCGAGCACGGCGTTGTTGTGGTCCGCATAGCCCGAGCGCACTTGCGCCGGCGTGAGTGACGGCCAGTTGGCGCCCGTCTCCTGAACGAAGTGCGCGAAGGACGTGGCGAGCAGCTTGCGGCAGATGGCGGCGGCGTCGCGTCCGTCCGTGTAATCGCCGCAGTACGCCGGAAACTTGGCGATCCCGCGCAAGAAGCTGACGTAGGAGTATTTGATGTTGCGCACCGGGAAGAGCTGGTCGAACTTCGCTTCGCTCACGATCGACTCGACTCGCTTCACATTCGATGGATTCGCCGCGCGTCCGGGCGTGACGGCATCGACGTCGGTATCGGGCAGCACGCGCAGCGCGTCGCGGATCAAGCCGATCTGGCCGTTGGTCTGATCGACGAGTGTCTTCTCGGTCGCGTTGAACTGGGCGACGGTCGGATAGCCGGTGGGTTCGGGGATGTAGGTGATCTTCGGCTTGTAGGATGCGATTGGAGTCGGCGCCGGTGTTGGCGTTGGTGTTGGCGTTGGCGTGGGTACGGGCGCGGGAGCCGGCGTTGGTGTCGGTACGGGTGTTGGCGTCGGCGCTGGTACAGGCGCGGGCGTCGGCGTTGGCGTCGGAGTTGGTGTGGGCGCGGGCGCGGGCGTAGGCGTAGGCGTTGGCGTTGGCGTTGGCGTTGGCGTTGGCGCGGGCATAGGCGTAGGCGAAGGTGAGCCGCCAGAACACGCACCGAGATCTTCCCACGCACCATAGGCGCCCGATTGCGCCGGGTTGTCTCCCTGGGTCCACCACTTATTTCGATAGTTGCGGCCGTTATAAGTTATGCGCGTACCCGGTGTTGCATAAGCTTGGGTAGCAGACCACGCTGCAAAGCACGATGAAGTTGGCGTTGGCGTTGGCGTTGGCGTTGGCGTTGGCGTTGGCGTTGGCGTTGGCGTTGGCGTTGGCGTTGGCGTTGGCGTTGGCGTTGACGTTGACGTTGGCGTTGGCGTTGGCGTTGGGGCGGGTGTTGGTGATGGCTTTGGAGCTGGCGCAGGCACAGGAGCCGGAACTGGCGCAGGAGCAGGAGCAGGAGCAGGAGCAGGAGCAGGAGCAGGAGCCCCCGCCGCCCCCACATCCTTCCAAAGCGTCGGCGTAGTCGCAGGAAACCATCCCGCGCCCGGATACGCCGTATGCGCCTGCTGCGCCTGATAAACGCGACCGCTATAAGTCACCGTGGCGCCAGCCGCATAGGTCGCGCCTTCGCGCCATGCTTCCTGCGCGGACACGATGCCGGCATGCAATAGCAACGCGGCTGGAAGCATCGCCAACTTTCTACGAACGGTCAACATATCAGCACCTCTTTTGGAACGCGACGGCCAGCAGCTGCACATGCCGGCCCGATATGAAAACTACCTTCGATTCATGCTCATTTCCGGGTAGCTCGTGAACTTCCAGTCTTCGTAGCTCGTCTTCAACGCGAAGCTCGCGTCCTCGTCGGAGAAGCCATCCGTTTTCAGCGGCGTTTGCTTCGATGAGCTGTACACGCCGTACAACTCGCCATTGGGGCCGCGCACCGTTTGCCATTCGCCGTTGGTCATCGGGTCGGTGTATGCATCGCGCAGGTATCGGCGCACGAAGGACGCGCGCGAGTCGCGCAACAGGTCATCGAGGCTCTTCGGAAAAGCGCCGCCAGGGTCGGCCTTGACGTACTCACGAATCGCGTTGCGGATCGCATCGCCCTTTTTCAGCAGTTCGAATTCGCGGTTGCGCTGAATCTGCGTGCTCCATACGGTGCCGATCTGCATCAGATAGATGCCGATGAGCGCCACGCACATCAGCGCCCACAACATGCCGAAACCATGCTGCCGCTTGCGCGATGCAAACGCTCGACGCGCTCGATCCGAATGCCGCCCGCGCGCGCTACCAGCTGCCGTAGTCGGTGCCATCCCTTGCCTTGCCTTTTGCGCCGCTGCGCACGTTATAGACGCCGGGCGTGCCGTCGTTGGGCGGCTCGGTCGTCCAGGTCGTGCGGCTTTGCGCGACCGGGTCCATCGGCACCTCACGCAGATAGCGGCGCTCGACCAGTTCGTTGAGCGATTGCGGATAGCGCCCCTGATCGCCGCGAAAGCGGTCGATGGAATCACGCATGGCGGCGAGATTCTCCTGCAGCACGGTTTCCTTGGCTTTCTCCGCCTGCCCGAAGTAGCGCGGCACGACGAGCGTGAGCAAGGTCGCGATGATCGCCAGAACGACCAGCAGTTCGATTAGCGTGAAAGCGCGCAGCATTCGTTTGTTCATGACGCTCACCACTTGCGGTAAGGGACGCCGTTGAGGCCGGTTCCTTCCGAAAGCGAGTAGACGTCGTAGACGTCGTTGCCTTCGCTCGGTGAATCGGCGGAACTCGAATAAGCGCGCTTGCCCCAGGTCTGTTCATCCGAACGGCTCGGGCAATCGCACATCGGATCGCGCGGAACACGCCGCAGGAAGAAGATGCGCGCGTGAGTCGGATTGGTCTTGTCGACTTCGCCGTCCACCAGTACGTCGAGCTTGGCGGGATAGCCCGTTTCGCCGAGCGGACGATCGAACTTGCCGGCGTCGCCGGCGGCTTTGTAAGCATCGATGGCATCGCGAATACTCCATAGGGCGCGCCGCAATTCGTCTTCGCGGTTGCGTTGCGCGGTCACCTGCACGAGCGGCGCCGCGACCATCGCCAGCACCGCGATGATCGCGAGCGTGATGAGCAACTCGATGATCGTGAAGCCCTTGTCCATGGTCGCGGCTGGTTGCACGTTTCTAGGGTTGGGTGGGCGGCGGCGAGGTCGCGGCGGGTGGCTGTGGCGGCGGCGTGGGTGCGGGCAGCGCCATCACGGGCGGCGGCGCGGAAGGCGTCGGCACGGGCGGAGGCAGGGCAGGCGCGCTGCCCGCGCCGCTTGGCGGAACGCGCACGCTTGCGTTCGGTCCGACCGGGTCGCGCTCCGTCGAAATGCGCGTCTCCGTGCCCGAATCGAAGGACACGACGTTGCCCGCCGGCATGGCCTGATTGCGCACGATGCGCGGCGTCAGCATCAGCACGAGCTCCGTCTGATGCTGGTCGTTCGCGCGCGTGCCGAAGATCCGGTCCAGCAGCGGAATGCGGCTCAGGCCTGGCAAACCGGAGCCGGACGCGCGCTCGTTGCGCTGCAGGAGACCCGCGAGCAGCTGCGTTTCGTTGTTGCGCACGCTCATCACCGTTTCGGCCGTGCGAGTGCCGATCTGATAGGCGACCAGTCCCGTCGTCGTCGTGATCGTGTCGGTAACGTTCGACACTTCCATGCGCAACTTCACCTGCACTTCGTCCGAGTTGACGATCACGGGCGCAACTTCCAGCGTGAGGCCCACGTCCTGATAGTTGATGCTCTCGGAGCTGAAGTTGCTGGAGAGCGTCGTCGTGACCACGGGCAGACGGTCGCCGATCAGCACCTTCGCCTTCTCGCGGTTTCTCACGCGGATGCTCGGGTTCGCAAGCGTCTTGGTTTTGCCCTGGTTCTGCAGCATGTCGATACCGACCGGCCCGATCCTCACGAGCACGTCGCTGCTGTTCAGGTTGCGCAGTTGCTGCAAGGTCAGCGTGCCCGGCGCGCGGGTCGAGGCATCGGAATTGGTCCCGTCCGGCATGAGCGCGAACTCGATACGATTCGGATAGGAAATGCCCATCTGCAGCAGATCGGATGACGATACTTCGAGAATCTGCGCGTCGATGACGACTTCCGCGGGCGTCACGTCGAGCGCGCGGATGATCCGCTCCGCGACCTTGATGGTGTCCGGCGCGTCGCGCATGATGATCGCGTTGGTGCGTTCGTCGAGCACGGCATCGCGCGTCTTGACCATCTGCTTGACCGCCGCGAGCACTTGCGCCGCCTGCGAGTTCTGCAGGTAGAACGTGCGCACGACGAGGTCCTTGTATTCCGTTTCCTTGTCGGGCCGCTTCGGGTAGATCAGGATCGAGTTGCCGCTCACCACCTTGCTCGCGAGCTGGTTCGCCTGCAGGACCATCGTCATCACTTGCTTGACGGGCGTGTTGCTCGCGAAGATGGTCGTCGGCGCGGCGGCCTGCACTTCGCGGTCGAAGGTGAAGTTCAGTCCGGTAATGTTCGACATCAGCTCGAAGATACTGATAAGCGGCTGATCCCGGAACTGCACCGTGATCGGCTGATTGAGGTCCTTGTTGAGCTTCGGTTCGAGGTCTTGTCCCTTGGGCGCGAGCAGCAGGTCGCGCAGACGGATGGCGCGCGCGTTGTCGGGCTGCTTCGAGAGCACGTCGTTGAGAATCGCCATCGCCTGGTCCGGTTGATCCTGATAGATCGTTTCGGCGTATTGCACGGCGGTGTCGATGGGCGCCTGCTTCTCGATCCACGCAATCATCTCGCGCGGCCCGTCGTCGCCGGGCGCGGCGGCCTGAGCCTTCTTCGCCCACGCGATCGCCTGGGCCGAATCGCCCGCGCGGTACGCGACACTTGCCCGCTGCAAGTACTCCAACGAAACCTTGCGACGCAGGCTCACATACCAGTTGTAGATTTCCAGGTCGTCGGGATACTGCGCGCTCTGCTGCGCGAGCAATTCGAGCTGCGCGTCGGGCGGCATGGTCCCCAGACGGTTCTGCAGATCCTTGCGATGCATCTCGCCCGCGCACGCCGTCAATAGCGGAATCAGGACCCAGACCGTAATGTCTTTGAGCCGGCTCATTTCAGTTCTCCGAGCGACAGCGTTTGTCGGCGCTTCAACGGCAAGTACATGAACCTCACTTCTTTACGGTTGATGTCCTCGATCTTGTAGGCGTTGAGAAGCACATCGCCCTTACGCAGGAAACCCGTTTTCTTGCAGTTGATGCAAAGCGGGAACTCGCGTCCGGTGCCGCTCAGAACGACGTAGAAGATGCCTTGCTGGTCCAGCCACAGCGAACGGACGACGAAAGGCAAGGGCGGCAAGGGCGGCGGTGGCGGCGGCTTGACGGATTCGGGCGGCGGAGGCGGCGGCGGTGGCGGCTGCCAGTTCTGCATGGGGAAGATGTTCACGGCGGCAACGCGGGTATCCGGCGCGGCGTTGGCTTGCGGCACACTTGCCGGTGCAGGCGCGCTCGCTGGTGAAACTCGCTCCTTCGTGGCCACCGCGGGAGGACGATCCGCCTCGTCGTCGGGCGCCCCGCGAAACCATACGAACAAGATCAAGCCGAGCGTCACGACGAGCAGGCCGCTTATCGGCCACGAGATTCTCAGGGTTCGCATATCGAGCGGCTTCACTTGGCCGCCTCCACGACGAACGAACATTGCAGGCGAATTTCGAGATCGGTCACGCCGATATTCGGCCGCGACAGCGTGAGCCGCTCGCAGCGAATGCCCGGCAAGGTCCGCAACTCGGAGAAGAAAGTACGAAATTGCAGATACTGACTCGAAAACGACGTCTCGACGACAAAGCGGCGGGAGGGCGAATCCTTGTCCTGCGCGGCCATCTGATACGTGATTTGCGGCATCGAGATACCGTTCTTCGCGGCGATCGCGTGCAGGCTGTGCAGGAAAACGAAGTAACGCTGCTCCGGACTCGTCGGCGCCACGGCTTCATCCGGCATGGGCGGCGGCGGTTGTTGCAGCTTCGCGGTGCGCGCATCGAGATCGAGCTCGCGTGCGGCGATGTCGTTGCGAAGCGGCAAGATCTCGACCAGCGCGATGATCGCCGCGCTGCTCAGGAGCAGTAGCGCAAAGAGCCCGAAGGTGCCGAGCCGCCACTGCGCGCGGCGCAGTTCCCAAAGCCAGCGGCTCATCTGGAACCTCCGGCGGAAGACGCGGCCACATCCGGCGCCGACGCGCCCGTTGCCGCCTGCGTCGCGAACGGGCGCCACGTCACCTGAAGCGCGGTTTCCACGGTTTTGACGGGCGGCCCCGGCTTCTCGCTCTGCCGCTTGATCGAGACGCTTTCGGCGGCGGGCTGCGCCTGCAGCCAGTCCGCATAGGAGATCGCTTCCTGCGCCGAGCGCGTCTCGAACTGCATGTTGATGGTGCGCGATGCGGTCACGATATCGAGCGAGAGCATCGCGATATTCGGTTGCCAACCGCCTTCGATCAGACTGCGCGCCGGTTCCGCCGCATAGCGCTGCTGCGCCATCAAGGCGTCCGCGCGGGGATTGCGCATGCCGCGATGCGCCCGGCCAATGCGCTCGAAGCGTTTCTCCTCCTGCGCGACCGACGCTTCGCGTTCATCGAGCGCGGCGCCTTGCTCCTTGAGCTTGTCGCGATACTGCATCGTCACGAACAGCACGACGACGCCGAGGGCGAGCGCAATCAGCCCGGTCGCCACGCCCGGACGATTGGCCCGATGCAGGTCGATGGCGGGCGCTTTCATGGCGAAGCCTCCCATGGCGCGGCAAGCCATTCGACGAGCGTTGCATCCGCGACCCAGCGATCGGCTGCGCCCGGCCCGATGGCGTAACAGCGCTCGGGCGGCTCGGTGGCGGCGAGCACGAAGGCGTCGCGCAACACGTCGTCGAGCGGGCCCGCCACCGGCAGCGCGATGAAGCCGCTCCAGCCGCCGCCGCGCCGCAAGCCGATATGCGCGATGGCCGCGCCGCTTGCCGCCTGCTCCAGTTCCACGACGGCGATGTTGGCGTCGCGAATGTGCCGCGCATGCTTTTGCATGGCGAAGGTAAAGCCCGGCTCGATACCGAGCAATTGCAGCCGTCGCGTCTTGCATAAGCGCTCGATGCCCGCGCACAGCGCTTCGGGCATCGCGGCGGCGAGGCGGCCTTGTTGCCACGCGCCATCGGTGACGGCGTAGCGCCACGGCTCGGCGCCCGCGCCCGCCTGCACGGCCTGCATGCGCGCCATCGACACCCATTGCTCCGGCTTAGGATGCGGCCGCCACGGCAGCGCGTAATAGCGCACGAACGGCGCGCCGACGACCACGCGCAGGCCGTGCAGCCCAGGTCGCGCGGGCTTCGGCGCGAGCGCCTCGATGGCCTTGAGCGCGGCCGCCGTGTCGCCCGGCGTCGTAAGGGCTTCGGTATTCACGTTGCTCGCGACGCCGGACTCTCGCACGCGTTCGCCATCGACCCATAGCGTCACGCGCGGCATGAAAGCGCCCGCGCGGGCCGGGCCCGTGCGCCTCGAAGGGCGCTTCGCGACGGCGCTCATCGCTCCGACCAGATCCGACCAACGTGACATGTTCCGTCTCCGCTAGGCCGGTTCGACGATCGTGACGCGATTGACTTCCGCGAGCGTCGTGCGGCCATCCGCGACCGCGCGCAGGGCGATCTGGCGAATGGGCACGAAACCGCTTCGATTCGCGAGTTGCTTCAGTTCGATCAACGGGCGCCGTTCCACGAAGCACTGCTTGATCGCGTCGTTCATCCGCAGCACTTCCGCAATCGGCTGACGCCCGAGATAGCCCGTCCGGCGACATGCCTCGCAGCCCGCGCCACGGCGAAAGCGCCAATGCGCGACCTGCTCGCGCGTGAGCGCGGAGGCAAGCAGCGTGGCGTCGTCGGGCACCTCGTCGTCGCGCACGCAATGCGGACAGTTCTTGCGCATGAGCCGTTGCGCGACGGCGCCGAGCAGCGCATCGACGAAGCTGTGCATGTCGACGCCCATGTGAAGGAAGCGATCCAGCACGGAGAACACGTTGTTCGCGTGTACCGAGGTCAGGACCAGATGTCCCGTGAGCGCGGCCTGCACGGCGATGCCAGCGGTTTCGCCGTCGCGGATCTCGCCCACGAGAATCTTGTCGGGATCGTGCCGCAAGATCGAACGCAGGCCGCGCGCGAAGGTGAGCCCTTTCTTGTCGTTGATCGGAATCTGCAGCACGCCCGCGAGTTCGTATTCGACGGGGTCCTCGATCGTGATGATCTTCTCGTCGCCCGTGTTGATTTCGGTGAGCGTGGCGTAGAGCGTGGTCGACTTGCCCGAACCGGTCGGGCCCGTCACGAGCAACAGGCCGTAGGGCTCGCGCGCGATCGAGCGAATCGACGCTACCGTGTCCGGGTCGTGTCCGAGTCCGTCCAGACGCAGCGTCGTGCTGTTCGCATCGCCGCGCTGCTTGTCGAGCACGCGCAGCACCGCGTCCTCGCCGTGAATCGACGGCATGATCGACACACGAAAATCGATCTCGCGCTGATTGATGAACGCCTTGAAGCGGCCGTCTTGCGGAATGCGCCGCTCGCCGATATCGAGCTCCGCCATGACCTTGAGCCGCGAGAGCACTTGCTCCGCGACATCGGTGCCGGGCGCGGACGCCGTTTCCTGCAGCACGCCGTCGATGCGGTATTTGATGACAAGACCCGTCGCGGTGCTCTCGATATGAATGTCCGAGGCGCGTGCCCTGAGCGCGTCGTACAGCGACGAATTCACGAGCCGGATGACGGGATGCACGTCCGCCGAAAGCGTGGCGAGCGTGATCT
This sequence comes from Caballeronia sp. LP006, assembly GCF_031450995.1. Taxonomy (NCBI): domain Bacteria; kingdom Pseudomonadati; phylum Pseudomonadota; class Betaproteobacteria; order Burkholderiales; family Burkholderiaceae; genus Caballeronia; species Caballeronia sp. LP006. The sequence continues at coordinate 1,162,469 of NZ_JARTVW010000005.1, forward strand.
CCACGCCCGCCGCGGCGGCGTTGCCGGTCTTGCTGTCGACATTGACCTGCGTGAGCGCCTGATGCGCGGACTCGTGCAGCGCGAGATACGCCATGAGCTCGCCCGGCACGCAGAAGGCGAACGCGAATGGCTTCTTAACGCGCTGCATCGCCCAGGCACGCAGCGGCGGATCGAAAGGATCGGCAAGCACGAACCACAGGCGCGCGTTGCTGTCGGCGGCAAGCAGGCAGCGGCGCGACATGGCTTCGCCGAACGGCAGGAGGTCGAAGCGCGGTTCGAGCGTTTCGAGCGCGGTGGCGTCGAAGCCGCGCAGGCCGATGGTCTGCGTGACCTTCTTCAGATAGTCGGCGCCGTCGTGTTCCGCTTCGTCCCAGAACTGCTGCTGCTTCGGGCGCGGGTCGCGCACGGGGTTCGCCTTCGCGGGCGTATCGGTGGTCTGTTCCATGTCTTACCCCACGCTTCCGGCCAACTGAAAAATCGGCATATAGAGCAGAAAGATGATCGTCCCGACGATGCCGCCCACCACCAGCATCAGCACCGGCTCGACCACGCGCATCAGCGTGTCGATCGCGCGGTCGAGTTCCTCGTCGCAGAATTCCGCCGAGCGCGTCACCATGCCGGCCAGCTCGCCGCTCTGCTCGCCGACGCGGATCAGCCGCTCGGCCACCGGCGTCGTGAGATTCGCGGCCGGCAACGCGCCGGACAGCGACTTGCCCGCGCGCACTTCGTCGAGCGCGCGCGCAAGCGCGGACTGCATCAGCGAAGGCAGCAGTTGCGCGGAGAGTTCGAGCGCCGCGACCATCGACATGCCGCCCGCGAGCAACAGGCCGAGCGTCCGGTAAAACCGTGTCAGGGCGAAGAGCCGTTGGTAATCCGCGAGCTTGGGCAGGCGCAGCACCGCGCCGAACAATCTGCCGCGCACCTTCTCGTTGCGCAGCGCCATGATCGCGCCGGCGAGCGCGGCCACGATGCCCGCGAGCAGCACGCCGCCGTGCTCGGCGACGAGGTTGCCCCAGGCGAGCATCATGCGGGCGGAGAACGGGATGTCTTTCATCGACGCGAACACCTGGCTGAACTTCGGAATCACGTAAAACGCGAGGAACAGGATGATGAACGCGCCCGTGGCGATCACGATGGATGGATACACCATGGCCGACACCACTTTCTTGCGCACCGCCGCGAGCCGCGCGTCGTAGTGGTGATAGCGCTTGAGCGCCTCGGAAAGATGCCCCGTCTGTTCCGCCGATGCCACGGTCGCGACATACAGCGGCGGGAAATGTTCGGTTTGACGCTCGAGCGCCCGCGACAACGGCTCGCCTTCGTAAAGCGCGGTGACGATGCCTTGCAGCACCGTCCGGTTGAGGCCTTCCTTGCTTTTGTCGCGCAACGTCTCGACCGTTTCGACGAGACTCAGGCCCGCTTCCAGAAGCGCGATCAGTTCCTGCGTAAAGAGCGCGCGCTCGAATACGGGCTTGCGCAACGAGAGACCGCGCGACTTCTTTTCCACGGGTGTCGCTTCGATCAGCGACAAACCCATGTCGGCCATGTTCTGCCGAAGCTGCGTTTCGTCCGCTGCATCGAGCTCCAGTTCCTGCTGGCCGCCGTCGGACTCGACCCGCACGCGATATCGCATGACTGCCGCCGAATCCATCATTTGCCGATGATGTCCGCGTCCTCGCCCGAACCGCCGGGCTTGCCGTCGGCGCCGTAGGTCATGAGGTCGTAGTCCTTGCCGTTCTCGCCGGGCGAGCGGTAGACGTACGGCTTGCCCCACGGATCGTTCGGAATGGCGCTGCTCATGTACGGACCTTCCCAGCCCGAGGTGTTGCCGACGTTGCTCATCAACGCCTGAAGTCCGGCGTCGGTGCCGGGAAAGTGGCCAGTGTCCAGACGGTATCGATCGAGCGCGTCTTCGATACCCTTGATCTGCGTCGCCGCTGTCTTGGAGCGCGCCTTGCCGACTTCACCGAAGAGCTTCGGGCCGACATAGCCCGCCAGGAGCGCGATGATGAGCAGCACCACCAGCAACTCGAGCAAGGTAAAGCCGCGCCCGCGCCAGCCGAGGTCGTGCCGGGAGAGTTTCGTTTTCGACACAGCGGCCGTCGAGAACGCGGCATTCGTCAATCGATCCTGCATGGCTGCCCCCGATTCATTGCATTGCGCATCGTCTGCGCCCGGCGTCACGCACCGGGCGCAGTCGCGCGGCCGATCACTTGTTGACTTCGCTCATGACGTTCAGCAGTTCCGCGTTGGCGGCGTCGCCGTCCAGCTCCCAGCCGAAGACACCGCGCAGACTGAACTGCTTCACGTAGGCGTTCTTGACGCGGATCGTGGTGGGCGAGTCGTAGGACCAGAAAGTCGTGCCGTCGAACTTGTACGACTGCTTCGTCACCGGATGCTCGTACACCGTGCCTGCGGCGCTCTTCAAGAGCCGGTAGTCCTGGATGCCGGCCTCGTACTTCCCGGGCGCTGTCTTGGTGGCTTTCTGATAGAGCCCGTCTCCCTTCGGTCCCGGCGTGACGCCGGTCCAGCCGCGCCCATACAACGGAATGCCGAGAACGATCTTCGACGACGGCACTCCCGCTTTCAGCAAGGCCTGGATGGCGGCATCGGTGTAATAGGTGTTGCCGGGAGCGCCCGCCATGTTCGGGCTGGCCGGGTCCGGATACAAATGCGACTGGAAGTCCGTCGGGCCGGTGCTTTCCCATCCGCCGTGATAGTCGTACGTCATCACGTTGATCCAGTCGAGCGGCTTGCTGTAGTCGCCCGGGTTCGTGCTGGCGATCTTGTCGCCACCCGCGCCGATGGCGACCGTGAGCAGATAGCGTTTGCCGTTTTGCGCGCCCATGGCGTCGAGTTGCTTGCGGAATTCCGTCAGGAGAAGCGTGTAGTTCTCCTTGTCCTTGACGTCGTACGTGTTGTAGGGCTGACCGCCGCCGCCGGGAAATTCCCAGTCGATGTCGATGCCGTCGAACACGTTCGCTGCGACGCCATCTCCGCCCGCGTTCGAGGCAGCATCGAAGGGCACGTTGCCCTTGATATAGACATCGATGCACGACGAGACGAGCTGCTTGCGCATCGCATCGGTAGCGCTGGCCTTGCTGAACCACTTCGACCAGGTCCATCCGCCGAGCGAAATGATCATGCGCACGTTGGGGTACTTGTCCTTCAATAGCTTGAGCTGATTGAAGTTACCCTTGAGCGGACCGGACTTGCCCTGACGTGGATCGCCATAGGGCCAGTCCCATGCATCGCTCTTGCCGTTGACCGATTCGTTCGCCGAGAAGCCTTTTTGGTAGTCGGCCCAGGCGTCGCCGCCGGTGCCTGCGTCCGGGGCGTTCTCGTTGGTCGCACCCGGTTCTGCCTTGTTGATGATGCCGCACTCGTAGCCGCCGTTCTTTTGATAAACGTTGCCGAATGCGTAGTTGATAAACGTGAGCAGCTTCGCCGAGCCCGATGTGTCGACATCCTTGACCTTGTAGTTGCGGTCGTAGATTCCCCATTGCGCGAAGTACGCGCCGACTTCACGCGCGCCGGCGGGAGCGGGGGCGGGCGTTGGTGTTGGCGTGGGTGTAGGCGTAGGTGCCGGCGTAGGAGTCGGGACCGGTGTCGGCACGGGTGCCGGCGTAGGAGTCGGGACCGGTGTTGGTGCTGGTGTTGGAACCGGCGTTGGTGTCGGTGTCGGTGTCGGCGTTGGAGTCGGAACCGGTGTTGGTGTTGGCGTTGGAGTCGGAACCGGCGTTGGTGTTGGCGTTGGAACTGGCGTTGGCGCCGGTGTCGGCGTCGGACTTCCCGAACATGCGCCTATGTCTTCCCATACGCCGTATTGTCCGGACTGCGTCGGGTTGTCGCCTTGGGTCCACCACTTGTTTCTGTAATTGCGTCCATTGGCCGTGACGCGCGTACCTGTTTGTGCATAAACCTGCGATGCCGACCACGCAGCGAAACAAGCCGAAGGTGTCGGAGTGGGAGAGGGTGTTGGCGTTGGAGTCGGCGTCGGGGTTGGTACGGGAGTTGGCGCAGGAGTCGGAGCGGGTGTCGGCGCAGGTGTGGGCGATGGTGCTGGCGTAGGCGTAGCCGCGCTCACATCGCGCCACAAGGTCGGCGTGCTGGCCGGAGTCCACCCAGCGCCTGGATAAGCCGTATGCGCCTGAAGAGCCTGGTATGTGCGCCCGTTGTAGGTGACGGTCGCGCCCGCCGCGTAGGTCGCACCTTCCTGCCATTCGGCGCCCAACGCATTGATTGAATAAGCGACGAGCGCAGCCAGCGTCAGCGCAGTAGTCTTCGACTTCATGCCAAGGCGATTCATGAGAACGGCCTCCTTACTCGGTTTGTTTGGTTCGTTTCGATCCGCGACTCATTTGCGCTGACTGAACTGTCGTCAAACCCTCTCTTATAGGGCTCGTGCGATCATTGATAATCCAGCGACCAAGGCGAGGCAAGCCGAAAATCGGATATTAGGTTTCCTACGGAAAAATTTTTAAGGGTGGACGAAGCGTGTTTTCCTTGACGTTTTTTTCTTGTGAGAATGACGTCGATTCGTTCAAGGAACTCGTTGAGAGAAGCGAAGCAAAAACGAACGATCCAGGCGAAACTGCGAATGCAATCTCGAACCATGACGATGCTTGCGTTACAAAGAAAGCTGCCACCGTTTAGCAGATGCCTTCAGTCGGGAAGACGATGAAGCAGATGCGGTGAAGCCGGAAGAACATCCAAGACCCGTCGTTTTATATTTGTGAATTTAAATCGGGATTGTTGGGCATCTAAAGCGTGTAGGGCAAAACACTCGACCTGCATTGCATCGCTTTCCAATGAATCGAGCGTTGTCTTGCAAGTCGTATCGTGCGCACGATTGGCGCCCCGCGAATATCAAAACTCGACGGTCACGAACTTGACCAGCGGCGTGGTCTCGGAGTTTATCGCCGACGATTGCGGTTCCGCGGCAACGCCGATCGTCTTTCGAGCATCGCCGTAAGCGGCAGTCGCGGCCTGTGCTGTTGCTTGCCTGGAGACGGCGGTGCTTGCATGCAGTTCGCTCATGACGGAAACGCCGTAGGGCGTTTGTTTTCCCGTGCAATCCACCTTGATGGACGTTCGGGCATTCGCACCGGAAAGCATCTCAATCGGATCTGCCGTTTCCGAACCGCTGACGATCGAGCAGGCATTGTGGATGGTCAACGTGACTTCTAGTTGTGAGCTTTTGCGCTCGGCATATGAGGCGGACGTGCCGGAAAGCGCTTCCGCCGCAACGAGCGCAGCCAATGCGGTACTGCGAAAATTGCGCTTGTGCATGATGATTCCCGAAGGCAAAAAAGTGTCTCTCATCATGCTTGCGGGCTACGCCAAGGCGGATAGGTTCGCTCCCATTTCATGCGCTCATTTGAACCATGCAGTGTTTCGCACGGCGTGATAAAAACCGGCGTTCCCAAAAAAATGGACCCACGAATGGGTCCGATTCGAAGCATGGTCCAACTCGATCAGCCAAGCGCCGCGCGCGCCGCCTTGGCGGCCGCACGCACCTGATCCGGCGCGGTGCCGCCCGCATGATCGCGGCTCGCGACCGAACCTTCGAGCGTGAGATATTCGAAGACATCGTCGCCAATCAGATGCGCGACGTTCGGCAGTTCCTGCTTCATTTCATCGAGCGACAAATCGGCGATATCGCATTCGCGATCCACGCAGATGCGCACCGCATGCGCCACGGCTTCGTGTGCGTCGCGAAAGGGCAGGCCACGCTTCACGAGATAGTCCGCGAGATCGGTGGCCGTCGAGAAACCTTGCAGCGCGGCCGCGCGCATAGCCTGCGGCTTGACGGTAATGCCCGCCGCCATTTCCGCGAAAATGCGCAATGTGTCGGCGACCGTATCGACGGTATCGAAAAGCGGCTCCTTGTCTTCCTGATTGTCCTTGTTATAAGCGAGGGGCTGGCCTTTCATCAGCGTGAGCAGCGCCATCAAATGACCGTTCACGCGGCCTGTCTTGCCGCGCGCGAGTTCGGGCACGTCGGGGTTTTTCTTTTGCGGCATGATCGACGAGCCGGTGCAGAAACGATCCGCGAGATCGATGAAACCGACGCGCGGACTCATCCACAACACGAGTTCTTCGGAAAAGCGCGAGACGTGCGTCATGACGAGCGCGGCGGCCGCCGTGAATTCGATGGCGAAGTCGCGGTCGGAGACGGCATCGAGCGAATTCGCGCAGATGCCATCGAAGCCGAGCGTCTTCGCCACCGCGTGACGGTCGATCGGATAACTCGTGCCCGCGAGCGCCGCCGCACCCAACGGCAGGCGGTTCACGCGCGTGCGGCAGTCGCGCATGCGCTCGGCGTCGCGCGAGAACATTTCGACATAAGCGAGCAGGTGATGCCCGAAGGTCACGGGCTGCGCCACCTGCAAATGCGTGAAGCCCGGCATGATGGTGTCGGCGTGTTTCTCGGCCATGTCGATGAGCGCGCTTCGCAGGTCCTTCAACAGTTCGCCGATACGGTCGATCTCGCCGCGCAGCCACAGGCGAATGTCGGTTGCGACCTGATCGTTGCGCGAGCGGCCGGTGTGCAGGCGCTTGCCGGCGTCGCCGATCAACGCGGTCAGCCGCGCCTCGATGTTCAGGTGCACGTCTTCCAGGTCCAGCTTCCACTCGAACTCGCCGCGCTCGATTTCGCCCTTGATCTGCGCCATGCCGCGCTCGATGGCGGCGAGGTCGTCCGCGCCGATGATCTTCTGCGCCGCAAGCATCGACGCGTGCGCGAGCGAGCCTTGAATGTCGACGAGAGCGAGCCGCTTGTCGAAGAACACCGACGACGTATAGCGTTTGACGAGATCCGACATGGGCTCGGAGAAGCGAGCCGACCAGGCTTCGCCTTTTTTGTGCAGTTGGGACGTCATGGTGATGTGATTGGCGGTTGAGGCGAATGAGGCGGCTAAAGCGGCAAGCCGGAAGTCGAAGATTTTAACATTCGGCGCCTGCTGCCTCAGTCGTTGCCGACGAGGATCACGAGCTTCAGATCTTCGCGATGCGCGGGCTTGAAGGTGATCTGGTTGAACACGAGTCGTCCGCGCGACGGATGATCGAACGCGCGTTCGCCGCCTTCGCGCTCGAACACGTCCTGCGACGCCCAGTAGCGCGCGAAGGCATCGCTGGCGGCGCCGAGCGTGTCGATCAGCGTGCGCGTGGGCGCGTCGTTGAGGTGACGGATGGAATCGGCGCGAAACTCGGCGGCAAGACGGCGCGCGCGCGTGTCCCAATCGACGATCAACGCGCGCGCCACCGGCGAGGTGAACGTGTAGGCGAGCAAGTTGCGGTCGTGTTCGCCATCGAGCCAGCCGACGAACAGTTCCGACGCGTGCGCGTTCCAGCGCAGCGCATTCCACTGGCGGTCGAGCACGTAGGCCGGCGCGCCGATCAGCCCGACGCTCTGCAAGAGCGCGGCGGGCACGTCCTGCGCGGTGGGATCGGGCTCGGCGGGATCGCGTTCCTCGGCCAGTTCGAAGAGATACGCGCGTTCGGCCCGCGACAACTGCAATGCGACGGCGATACGCGCGAGCGCATCCGCCGAGGCGGAAACCGGCCGGCCCTGCTCGATCCACGTGTACCAGGTCGGGCTGACGCCGCACAACGCGGCGACTTCCTCGCGGCGCAGCCCCGGCGTGCGGCGGCGCGGCCCCGGCGGCAAACCGACGGACTGCGGCGAAAGCCGTTCACGATGCGCCCGGATGAATTCGCCGAGCGCGCGTGCGGGGATATCGACAGCTTCTCTGGATTCGGTCTTCGGGATCGTTTTCATGAGGCGTGGCGGGTAATGTCGATACCAGAATAAACAGTCCACTTGTACTGGTACAAGGCGGGCTCTATTGTAGCGGCAGGCCGGGCGGCTCAGGAACCGCCCGGCGTCCCCAAGAACATTCCGGAGCCATACCGATGAAACACCACGACCAGGTAGCCGATGCGTTCGGCAGCACCGCCGCCGCCTATCTCACGAGCCAGGTTCACGCGAGCGGCGCCGATCTGCAAAATCTCGCCGCGACTTTTGCCGCGACGTGCGGCAACGCGACCGTGCTGGACATGGGATGCGGCGCGGGTCACGCGAGCTTCGCGGTGGCGCCGCACGTGCGCGAGGTCGTGGCGTACGACATCGCCCCGCAAATGCTGGCCACGGTCGATGCCGCCGCGAAGGAACGCGGCCTTGCCACGATCCGCACGCAACAGGGCGCCGCCGAGTCGCTGCCATTCGCCGACGCCTCGTTCGACTGGGTGGTGAGCCGCATGAGCGCGCATCACTGGCGCGACGTGCCGCGCGCGCTGGCCGAAGTGCGGCGCGTGCTCAAGCCGGGCGGCCGGCTGAAATTCATCGATATCGCGGGCGCCGACGATCCGCTGTACGACACGCACATTCAGGCAATCGAACTGTTGCGCGATGCATCGCATATCCGCGACTATCGCGCCGACGAGTGGATCGCCATGCTCGATACCGCCGGCTTCGACGCGAACGTGACCGAGCGCTGGCGTATCGGCCTGGAATTCGATTCGTGGGTGACACGCATGAGAACGCCGCCCGAACGCGTGACGGCGATCAAATCGATGTGGGCGGCCGCGCCCGACGAAGTGCGCGAATACTTCAAGGCCGGCGACGACTTCTCGTTCGAGCTGGATGCGTTGATGATCGAAGGCAAGCGGCGCGACTGAGCGCCGCTCGGATGCCGCAAGGGCTACTTAAACAAACGTGCCACGAACACATGGCGTGATTCGTGGCACGTGAAAGATGCAATGCCCGTTGCCGGGCGCATCGATCAACCCGTATTACGCAGGCCCGCCGCAATCCCGTTGATCGTCAAATGAATCCCGCGCCGCAGCCGTACGTTCTGATCGCCCGCGCGATGCCGCTTGAGCAGTTCCACCTGCAAGTGATTGAGCGGATCGAGATACGGAAAACGGTTCTTGATCGAGCGCGCGAGCAGCGGATTGTCAGCGAGGCGCTCGCCCTTGCCGGTGATTTCCGCGAGCACGTTGCCGGTCCGCTCGTGCTCCGCGACGATGCGATCGAACACGCGCTTCCTGAGCTTCTTGTCCGCGACGAGCTGCGCATAACGCGACGCCACCGCGAGATCGGTCTTCGCGAGCACCATATCCATGTTCGAAAGCAGATTCGTGAAGAACGGCCACGTCTTGTGCATCTTGCGCAAGGTGCCGAGGCGCTTCGCGCGTTCCGCGTCCGAGTCGGCCGAATCGAGATAAGCCGTCACCGCGCTGCCGAAGCCGAACCAGCCCGTCAGCAGCAGGCGGCATTGGCCCCACGAAAAGCCCCACGGAATGGCGCGCAAATCTTCGATCTTGCGTTGCTTCGGGTCCTGCAGCTTGCGCGATGCCGGCCGGCTGCCGATGTTCAGTTCGGCAATCTCGGCGATCGGCGTCGAGGCGAAGAAGTAATCGGTAAAGCCGGGAGTTTCGTACACGAGCGCGCGGTACGCGGCCATCGCGGAATCGGAGAGCGTTTGCATCGTCGCTTCGAATAGCGGCAATTGCGCGGGCGCGTTCTCGTGCGGCAGAAGCGATGCCTCGAGCGTCGCCGCCACCACCGTTTCCAGATTGCGCCGCCCGATTTCCGGATTGCCGAACTTGCTCGAAATGACTTCGCCTTGCTCGGTGAGACGGATTTGCCCATCGACCGTGCCGGGCGGCTGCGACAGAATCGCCTGATAGGTCGGGCCGCCGCCGCGTCCCACCGTGCCGCCCCGGCCGTGGAACAGACGCAAGGTCGTGCCGCGTTGCTTGAACAGCGCGACGAGCGCCAGTTCCGCGCGATACAGCTCCCAGTTGGACGTCAAGAAGCCGCCGTCCTTGTTGCTGTCCGAATAGCCGAGCATGACCTCCTGCTCGTTGCCCTGATTTTCGATGAGCGCGTCGATGCCCGGCAGCTTGAAGAACTCGCCCATGATGACCGGCGCATTGCGCAAGTCGGCGATGGTCTCGAAGAGCGGAATCACCATCACGCCATCGCGCGCGGGATTGTCCTTGCTGCCGAGGCAACCGTGCAGCACGCCGGTTTCCTTCTGCAGCAACATGACTTCGAGCAAGTCGCTCACAGTCTCCGTGTGCGAGATGATGTAGTTGCGCACCGCGCGCTTGCCGAACTTCTCGCGCGTCATGCGTGCGCCTTCGAGCACGCCGAGTTCGCTCTTCGCGAGATCGGAGTAATCGGCATAAGGAAGACGCAGCGGACGCGGCTGCGCAAGTTCCCTGAGCAACACGGCGCGCTTGTCTTCCTCGGAAAGCGCCGCATAGTCCGCTTCGACGCCCGCGCGCGAAAGCAACTCCGCGATCACCGCTTCGTGGATATCCGAGCTCTGCCGCAAGTCGATGCTCGCCAGATGAAAGCCGAACACTTCCGAAGCGCGCGTAAGCGGCGCGAGCCGCAGCAGCGCAAGCGAGCCGCCATGATGTTGCGCGAGCGAGTCGATCAGCACATGAAGATCGCGCGTGAACTCCGAGCTATCGCCATAAGGCGTCGCGCGAATTGGCGCCGCGCCGCGTCCCGCGCTGCGCACCGCGACCACGCCTTCACCCAGCCGCACGCGCGCGCTCGCCGCGATCCGCGTATAGATGCCGATCAGCGCGCGCCTATATGGTTCGTCCGTGCGATGCGGCGACTGGTCCGGCGAGGCTTCCGCGAGCGCCTGCAAGGCTTCGCTCGATCCGGCGAGCAGATTCGACACGGACAACTCCGCGCCGAGCTTGTGCACCTGTTCCAGATAGTGTTCGAAGATGACCGTTGCTTGCCGCGTGATGGCGTTTTCCAGCGTGGCGGCGGTGACGTTCGGATTGCCGTCGCGGTCGCCGCCAATCCAGCTTCCCATCTGGAAGAACGGCGGCAGCCGCGCGGGCAGGCCGTGTTCAGCGAGCGCTTCCTCGATATCGGCGTAAAGCGCGGGAATTTCCTCCAGAAAAGTCGCGCGATAGTACGAAAGCGCGTTCTCGATTTCATCGGCGACCGAAAGGCGCGACTCGCGCAGCATGCGCGTTTGCCAGAGCGAGGTCACGCGCGCCCGCAGGACGGCTTCGTTGTGCGCACGTTCGCGCGCTGTCAGTTCTTGATCGCGTTCGGCAAGCAGGCGCGCGATGTCGTGTTGCGCATCGAGAATGCTCTTTCGCGACACTTCCGTCGGATGCGCGGTGAGCACGGGCACGATGAGCGCGGCATCGAAGAACTTTTCCAGCACCTTGCGCGTCTTGCTGACGTTGGACTGCTCGCGCATGCGCTCGATGGCGTAGGCGATGGTGCCCGGCTGCGAAGTCGAACCGGCGAGCGCGTGAATCCGCCGCCGCCGATTGTGATGCCGGTCTTCCGCGATATTCGCCAGATGCGAGAAATAGCTGAACGCGCGCACCACGCTGACCGTCTGTTCCGGCGATAAAGCACGCAGACGCTTTTCCAGCGCTTGCGACGCTTCGTTGTCGTCCTCGCGGCGAAATTTGACGGCGGTCTGACGAATGGCTTCGACGAGTTCGAAGACGGCGTCGCCTTCCTGTTCGCGCAGCACGTCGCCGAGCAGGCGGCCAAGATAGCGGATGTCTTCGAAGAGCGGACGGTCCTTGTCGTCGCGCGTGCGGCTGGTCGGCTTCGGCCGTTCGGCGCCATTGATGGCCGTTTTGACGCTCGCCTTCTTGGGAACCGGCGCGGCCTTTGGAGCCACGCTCGCCTTCGATGCCTTCACGGCAGTGGCCGCTTTCGTCGTGCGAATGATTGGCGTCGCTGACGTTGGCATCGCTGACGATGAGGCGCCGGTTGCATGGGCCGCGCTCGATGCGTCGGCGGAAGAGTCAGGCGATAGAGCGTTGCGGCGCGCGGGGCGGGCCGATCCGGAAGTCGTCACGTCGGGTTCTCCTCAGAAGCTGCGCAGTCAGGGTAACGCGACGAAATCACCGACGAAACGAGTTCTGCACAGCCGCGCGAGGTGCGGCGCGAAGCTGCCGCAACCGCGCCGCAGCCGCTTTGCCTTCCGCTGCCGGAACGCGTGCTGAACGCTTCGAAAGGCGCGCGGACTAAGGCTCTGGCGCGCCGCGTGTCTTCAGGTCGACCCTGGCCTGCGTGCTACCATTGTTAGCTAATGTCTATTTATCCATCCCGTCATTCGATCGAGCTTCAATGAATTCCGAGACGCATTCAACGACACCGCCCGCGAGCCTCACAATCGTTTCGCGGGAAAGCCGGCTGGCGATGTGGCAAGCCGAGCACGTGCAGTGTGCGCTGCACAAATTATATCCATCTTGCGACGTCAAAATTCTCGGAATGACGACGCGCGGCGATCAGATTCTCGATCGCACGTTATCGAAGGTCGGCGGCAAGGGTTTGTTCGTCAAGGAACTGGAAGCCGCGCTCGCCGACGGCCGCGCCGATCTCGCGGTTCATTCGCTCAAAGACGTGCCGATGCAACTCCCCGAAGGCTTCGCACTCAGCGCGATTCTCGAACGTGAAGATCCACGCGATGCCTTAGTCTCTTCGCACTTCGATTCGCTCGCTGCGTTGCCGGCGGGCAGCGTGGTCGGAACCTCGAGCCTGCGCCGCGAAGCCATGATCCGCGCGCGCTATCCGCATCTCGAAGTGCGGCCGCTGCGCGGCAATCTCGACACGCGCCTTGGCAAGCTGGATCGCGGCGAATACGCGGCCATCATTCTCGCGGCGGCCGGTCTGATACGGCTTGGTCTCGAAGGACGCATCCGCGCGTATCTGGATGAAACCGACAGTCTGCCGGCGGCGGGGCAGGGTGCGCTCGGCATCGAGATTCGTGCGGATCGCGCCGATCTCGTCGCGTGGCTCGCGCCCTTGCATCACGAAGCGACCGCGCTTGCCGTCGAAGCGGAGCGCGCCGTGTCGCGTGCGCTTGGTGGCAGCTGTGAAGTGCCGTTGGCCGCTTACGCGCATTGGGAGAACGATTCGCTGTACTTGCGCGGCGCGGTCTCGACGCCGGATGGCACGCGCGTCTTGAACGCGGAAGAACGCATCGCCACGCCCGATCTTGCCGCCGCGCTCGAACTGGGTTTGCGCGTATCGGCGGATCTCGAAGCGCAGGGCGCCATGGAGATCGTCAACGCGCTGACCACCATCAGCCACCCGGACGGGCCGAACCGAAGCCCCGGCAACGACGCGGCCAATCCCGACCTGATCCCGCCTTCGACGGCGGGCAAGCACTGATGGCGAGCGAGCGTCGCGCCACCATCGTCGTCACGCGGCCTGCGGGACAATCGGCTGCGCTCATCGCGCTTCTCGCCGATGCCGGTTTCGAGACGCTCGAGTTTCCGCTCATCGACATCGCGCCCGTCGCCGACGACGCTCCTTTGCGCGCGGCCCTCGACGAACTCTACGGGCCGCAACGTTACGCGCTCGTGGTTTTCGTCTCGCCGAATGCGATCGATCATGCGTTCAGCCGTCTTTTCGCGCCGTGGCCTGTGGATGTGCCGGTGGCCGTCGTGGGTCCGGGCAGCGTCGCTGCGCTGGCGCGGCAAGGCGTGAGCGCGCCGGCGTATCGCGTGATCAGTCCGTCGGCGGAAGAAGCCGATCCGCGTTTTGATTCCGAAGCGCTCTACACGGCAATCGAAGCCACGCTCGGCGAGAACGGTCTGGAAGGCAAGCGCGTGCTGATCGTGCGTGGCGATGGCGGGCGCGAGTGGCTCGCCGAGCGCCTCACCGAAGCGGGCGCGCAAGTGGAGAAGGTGGCGGCGTATCGCCGCGTGCTGCCCGAACCGTCCATGCACAAGTGGGAGCGCATCCACACGCTGCTCGCGGGCAATCCGCACGCGTGGCTGCTGACGAGTTCCGAAGGCGTGCGCAATCTCGACGAACTCGCGCGCGAACATCTCACCGCCGACGAGATCACGCGGCTGCGGCACGCGCAGGTGATCTGCCCGCATCCGCGTATCGAGCAGGCCGCGCGGCAAGCGGGTTTTGATAGGATGACGGTGTCCGGCGCCGGCGACGAGCGCATCGTGCAGGCAGTCGATGCGCTTTACCCGCGCAAATCGGCTGGAATTCAGGCTGAACCTCACACTAATCAAGCACGTGAAACGCACGCGAAGCCCGCACCGGCGGATGCATCGCCGGACACGCAACCGGCCGCCGCGCCGGCCCACCAAACGGCTCAATCACGCATGACTGATTCGAACGATTCCAACAAAGCTTCACCTCAGCCCAACGTGCCACCGCCTCCGCCCAATACGCCTTTCACGCCCTACGAGCAGCAGAAGCGGCGCGGCGGCGCGGGCACGGTGTTGTTGTGGTTCGTCATCGTTATCCTCGCGATCGCTGCGGGCGCGGGTGGCTATGCGCTCAACCGCAAGTTCGAACGCAATAACCAGGCGCTCGCCCAGCGCGTCGAAGAAGCCAACGCGCAAGACGCGCAACTGCGCGCCAAGGCCGACGAAGCCGCGAGTTCGACCGCCGCGCTCAATACGCAAGTCATTCAGTTGCAGGGCAAGCTCAATGACGCCGAGGCGCACAGCCAGGCGTTGCAGCAGCAGTATCAGGACCTCGCGAGCAATCGCGACGACTGGACGGTTGCCGAAGTCGAGCAGATTCTGTCGAGCGCAAGCCAGCAATTGCAATTGACCGGCAACGTGCAACTTGCGCTCTTCGCGCTGCAAAGCGCCGACACGCGGTTGGCCGCCACGAACGGTCCGCAGGTCGTGGCGATCCGCAAGGCCGTCGCGCAGGACATGGACAAGCTCAAGGCCACGCCGACCACCGACCTCACGGGTCTCGCGATCAAGCTAGATACGGCGATCGACCGCATCGACAGCTTGCCGCTGTCCGGCGAAGCGCCGATCGATCCGGCGCGCGCTCGCGCGTCAGAACCGGGTGACAGCGCGTCGATTGCTGCGGCGACCGGCGTGCCGCGCTGGAAGGTGCTGTGGTATCAGATCACGAGCGGCATCGGGCAGCAGTTGTCGAGTCTCGTGTCGGTGCGGCGTATCGACAATGCGGACGCCATGCTCACGTCGCCGGATCAGGGTTACTTCGTGCGCCAGAACGTGAAGCTGCGTCTGTTGTCCGCGCGTCTTTCGCTGCTTTCGCGCAGTGAGCCTACGCTCAAGTCCGACCTGAAAGCCGCCGATGCCGCGCTTGCCCGCTACTTCGATCCCTCGTCGAAAGCGGTTCAGGCCGTGCGCGATCTCGTGAAGCAGGTCGATCAGGCGTCGATGGCCGTCGCCGTGCCGAACCTGGACGCGAGCCTCGCCGCCGTGCACCAGTTCAAGCGAGGCGGATGATGACGATTCGTGGACTCATCTGGATTGCGCTGTTGTTCGTCGTTGCGGCGATCATCGCGACGGTCGGCGGCTTCAATGGCGGGCAGATTCTGCTCGTGCTGCCGCCATATCGCATCGACATGTCGCTCAATCTGTTTGTCGTGGCGCTGGTCGTGCTGTTTCTCGCGCTCTATGCGCTGATCCGCGCGATCCGTGGCGTGTGGAAGATGCCGTCGCGCGTGGCGGCGTATCGCACGCGCAGCAAGCTTGCGAAGGCGAACGCGTCCTTGCGCGATGCGATCGGCCATCTGTACGCGGGCCGCTTCTCGAAGGCCGAGAAAGCCGCGCGCGATGCGTTGAGTGTCGAGGACAACAAGGGCGCGGCGGGCTTGATCGGCGCGAACGCGGCGCATCGGCTGCATGAATACGCGCGTCGCGACGAGTGGCTCGCGCAAGTCGGCGGCGCGGACTGGCAGGACGCGCGCCTGATGGCCACCGCCGACATGCGCGCCGATGGCCGCGACGCGGACGGCGCGCTCGTCGCGCTGACCGAGATCCAGGCGCAGGGCGGGCGGCGCATCCATGCGCAGCAGATCGCGTTGCGCGCCCAGCAGCAGTTGAAGAACTGGGGCGAAGTGCTGAAGCTCGTGCGCATGCTGGAAAAGCGCGAGGCGCTGCATCCCGCAGTCGCCGTGCGGCTGCGGCAAGTCGCGGCGGAAAACCTGCTGCGCGATCGCCGGCATAATCCGGATGCGCTGCTCGAACTGTGGCAATTATTGTCGCCGGTGGAGCGTCAGTCGCCGCGTCTCGCCGATCTCGCCGCCGAATTGCTGATCGCGCTGGATCGTCGGGCGGAAGCGAAGAAGATTATCGAAGACGCACTCGCCGTGAACTGGGATGCGCGGTTGTTGCGCCGTTATCCGGATTGCATCGTCGGGGGCGACGCCTTGCCGCTCATTCAGCGCGCCGAAGCCTGGCAAAAGGAACGCACCGAAGACGCCGACCTTCTTTTCACGCTCGGTCGTCTGTGCCTGCATCAGCAATTGTGGGGCAAGGCGCAGGCGTTTCTCGAATCGGCGCTGAAGTTGGCGGAAGACGAGCCGTTGCGTATTCGGACGCATCGCGCGCTGGCGCGTCTGCACGAGCAACTCGGCGATACCGAAAAGGCCGCGGAGCATTATCGCGCAAGCGCGCTGGCAATGAACGTGGTGTGACGCTTTCGTTTCGGCACAAAAAAGCCGCATGCGCTTCAAACGCATGCGGCTTTTTCGTTGGCTGGCCTGAACGCTCGGATTCAGGCTCGGTTCAATACGTTGGCACCGAAGGATCGACCTGACGCGACCACGCGTCGATGCCGCCGTACAGATTGAACACGTTCGTGAAGCCGCGCGACTCCAGAAACATGCCGACTTGCGCGCTGCGCGCACCGTGGTGGCAAATGCAGACGATCTGCGCGTCGTCGTCGAGTTCTTCGCTACGCGCGGGGATGTCGCGCATGGGAATCGACACGATCTTGTCGAGCTTCGCGGTCTGCACTTCCCACGGCTCGCGCACGTCGAGCAAAACGGGAGCGGGGCGCGAGGTGTCGGCAAGCCACGCGGCGAGTTCGGGTGCGGTCAGATTTTGCATGGAATCGAGTAAGGACGATGGCGACAGCCGGGCGGCGCCCGGCCCGAACGCACAGAATCAGAACCTGAATAGCGAAGGATGCACCGCGTTTTGCAGCGGCGCGACGAGCGTTTCGAAAACATCGGACACGCGGAATTGCTTTTCGTCGACCCGCGTGATGATCTGCGCCTTCATGACCGGCGCCGTGCCGACGAAAGCGGCGATACGCCCGCCCACTTTCAACTGTTCGAGCAATTCCTGCGGCATGACCGGCATGCCGCCCGAAACGCAGATCACGTCATAAGGCGCGCCGTCGGCCAAGCCCCGCGCGCCGTCGCCGTGAACCACATGCGCGTTCGACACACCGTTCGCCGCGAGATTCTGCTTCGCGAACTCGGCGAGTTCCGGCGAGATTTCAACCGTGGTCACGCTGCGGCCGCGATGCGCGAGGAGCGCCGCCATATAGCCCGAGCCCGCGCCGATTTCCAGCACCGTCTCACCCTTGTAAATGGCCAGTTCTTGCAGAACCCGCGCCTCGACCTTTGGCGACAGCATGCGCTCGCCGCCGGGAAGCGGAATTTCGAGGTCCGCGAAAGCGATATTGCGGTACGCGGCGGGAACGAAGTTCTCGCGCTTGATGAGCGACAGCAGATTCAGAATCTCCTGGTCCAGTACTTCCCAAGGACGAATCTGCTGCTCGATCATGTTGAAACGCGCTTGCTCGATGTTCATGTTCGTTGTGCGTCGTTGTGCGTCGTTCTGCAAGAAGGGTAGCCGCGAAGGCCGCCGGGTCAGACTTTCAGGCAGCTTCAGGCGGGTTTGAAAACTGTGCGATTGTAGCAAATAGACGGGTTTTCCCGCCCGTTCGTGCGCAGCCAGTGCGGCTCGGCCCATGCAGTTCGACTAATGCGGCAGTCGGATATCGAATTTGAAGGTGACGAGCCGCGCGACCAGAATGAAAGCCGTAGACAGCAGCACGTTGTAGATCGTGTCCACCTGAAGCTGTTCGAGCCCGATATACATCCAGCAGCCCGCGAACGCGCAGACTGCATACGGCCGCGAATCGCGCAGGATCAGCGGAATCTCGTTGCACAGCACGTCGCGCATGATGCCGCCGAACACGCCGGTGGTCACGCCCATCATCGTCGCGGTGAAAACGGGCATTTGCGCATCGAGCGCGATGGAAGTGCCCGAGACGCTGAAGAGTCCGAGGCCGATCGCATCGGTGATGAGGAGCGCGCGCTGATCGAACAGACGCGTCGTCACGCGTAGAAAGAAGGGCGCGAAAATCGCCATCGCGAAGATGACGAACACGTATTCCTGATGCTCGACCCAATAAAACGGCCGGCGTGACAGCAGCACGTCGCGTACGGTGCCGCCGCCGAAAGCCGTGGCGAGGGCGACGAGAAAGGCGCCGACGGCGTCGAGCCGGCGCTTGCGCGCCTCGATGAGACCGGAGAACGCATACGCGAAAATCGCGAACGCCTCCATGATGGAAATGGCGAGAGTCAGCCTGGGATGCACGTTCTAACCCGCTTTGCGGTTCTTGTCTTGTGGATGTTGATGATGTCGCGGCGCGCTCGCCGGTTGCAGCAGCACGAGCACGGCGCCCGCGCCGCCATCGTGCGGACGCGCCTGACAGAACGCAATCACTTCGACCTTCTGCACGAGCCACGCGCGCACCTTGCCCTTGAGCACCGGCTCGCGGCCGACGGACCCGAGCCCCTTGCCGTGAATCACGCGCAGACAGCGCAGCCCGCGCTTCACGGCTTCGCGGATGAACTCCGCAAGCGCCTCGCGCGCTTCCTCGCGGCGCATGCCGTGCAGATCGAGTTGCGCCTGAACGATCCACGCGCCGCGCCGCAACTTCCTCACGACCTCCTGACTGATGCCCGGACGACAGTAGGAAAGCGTCTCGTCGATATCGAGCAGGCTTTCCGGGTCGTATTCGTCGGAGAGCGCTTCCTGCAGGACCGCTTCCTCGTCGCGCCAGCTTTGCAGCGGAAGCGGTGGCGGCGGCACGCGGGCGATAGCGATGCGCGGCGGCGTCTTCAATGGCTCGATTTCGCCGATGGCGCGGCGAAACTCATCGGCCTCGGCCAACGTTTCGCGTTCCGCACGCACGGCCGCGACGCGTTCGGCGTCGCGCTTCTCCGCCTGCGCCTTCAACGCGCTTTTCAGCGATCCGAGTCCGGCGAGCCCTTCGCGTTTCACCGCTTCGGCGACATCGACGGGTTTCGCTTCGACAGGCGCGCTGACTTGCGGCGTGGCGGCGCGCCGCAGTTTCGGTTCGTTCGGATGAGGTTGGTTTTTCGGCATCGTTCGGCCAACGGATAAGCGCGGGACGGTCAAACGCAGCGCGCCGATTGTGCCACGCGCGGCGCCATGCACCTGCACGCAACGGCGCTCGCGAAAATAAAAACGGGCCGGCGGCGCGAACCGTGGCCCGTTCTTCAGTCTGGTTCAACCCTCGATGCGGCTGAACTCAGTGAGCAGTACGCTGCGCGCCGGCAACCATTCTAACGGTCCGACGCGCGCGCAGTCGCTCAACGATCCTTTTCGTGGCTCATCGAGTGCGGCGTGGGCGTTTCGTCGATGGTTTCCAGATAACGTTGCGCATCCAGCGCCGCCATACAACCGGTTCCGGCGCTCGTGATTGCCTGACGATACACGTGATCCTGCACGTCGCCCGCCGCGAACACGCCGGGGATGCTGGTGGACGTTGCGTCGCCCGTCGTGCCGCCCTTCGTGATGATGTAGCCGTTCTTCATTTCGAGCTGGTTGGTGAAGAGATCGGTGTTCGGCTTGTGACCGATTGCCACGAACACGCCTTGCAGCTTGACGTCGGTGGTGTCGCCGGTTTCGGTGCTCTTCACGCGCAGGCCGGTCACGCCGGTCGCGTCTCCGAGCACTTCGTCGAGCACGTGGTTCCATTTGATATCGACAACGCCTTCCTTTTCCTTCGCCAGCAAGCGGTCGATGAGAATGGGCTCGGCGCGGAACTTGTCGCGACGATGGATCACCGTGACCTTCTTCGCGATGCCCGCAAGGTAAATGGCTTCCTCGACCGCCGTATTGCCGCCGCCGATCACCGCCACTTCGCCGTTGCGATAGAAGAAGCCGTCGCAGGTAGCGCACGCCGACACGCCCTTGCCCATGAACGCTTCTTCGGAAGGATCGCCGAGATATTGCGCCGATGCGCCCGTCGCGATGATGAGCGAGTCGCACGTGTACTCGCCCGAGTCGCCGATCAACCGCAGCGGACGCTCGTTGAGCTTCGCCGTATGGATGTGATCGAAGACGATCTCGGTGTTGAAGTTGCGCGCGTGTTCTTCGAGGCGCTGCATGAGTTCCGGACCCTGCACGCCCGTGGGATCGCCCGGCCAGTTTTCGACGTCGGTGGTGGTCATCAACTGACCGCCCTGAGCTAAGCCGGTGATGAGCAGCGGCGACAGATTCGCGCGCGCGGCGTAGACGGCGGCCGAATAGCCGGCGGGGCCGGAACCGAGAATCAGCACTTTGGCGTGTTTGGTCGATGACATGGCGTTTGGTCCGTTATTGATGGCCGTCGGGTTGTGGCGCGGCAACTTCGACGCCCGGCGCAAAAAGCGGCTCATGACCGCGACGCGCCATTGCAGCCCCGACGAACTCTAGTTGGGTGCAAGGGATCAATTATAAAGGCCGTTGCAAAAGCCTTCCGAGTGAACCTTTCAATCGGATTGATAGCCGAGCGTCGCAGGAATCACGAAAAAATCGTTGCTTAATCGTGGCTTAAACCACGACGGTTTGCGTGTGACGAGTGTTACAGGTTGCAAGCACGGACGCCTTTTTGCGCCGTTCACCGCAATGCAGCGTTTACAATAGGCCACCTTATATGCGGCACTTTATAAGCCGCGACAAGCGACTCCGAATCAATGGCCAAAGCATCCTATTCCGCGAGCCCGCAGGCGCTGCCGCACCGCATGTCGCGGCTCTTCACCGAGATTCGCTGGATTCTCCAGGTTGCGCTCGGACTGTTTCTCGTCATGGCGCTCCTTTCCTATAGCCGGAAAGACCCGAGCTGGATGCACGCCATCAGCGTGGATCACATTTCGAACTGGGCTGGGCGCGTCGGCGCCAACACGTCCGATATTCTGCTGCTCGCGTTCGGGCTCTCGTCGTACTGGTTTGTCGTGCTGCTCGGGAGGCGGATCGTCGCGAATTACCGGCGCATCACGCAACCCGCGCTCGCCGACGACGACACCCCGCGCGATCGCACCTGGCTCGCCGAGGCATTCGCGTTCGTGCTCGTGCTGCTCGCAAGCGATGGCATCGAGGCGTTGCGCATGTGGTCGCTCAAGGTGCCGCTGCCGCGCGCGCCGGGCGGTGTGGTCGGCGACATGGTCGCGCGCCATGTTTCCCATGCGCTTGGCTTCACGGGGGCGACGCTCTTTCTGCTGATCGCGCTGGCCATCGGCTTGTCGCTCTATTTCCGCTTCTCGTGGTTGTCCGTGTGCGAAAAAGTCGGCGACGGCATTCTCACCGCGATCACCGGCGCGCAACTCCGGCGCGAAGCGGGCCGCGACCGCAAGCTCGGCGAGGAAGCGGCGACCAAGCGCGAAGGCAAGGTCGTGCGCTCGCGCGTGAAGCAGGAAGATCACGAGCCGGTCGTGATCGTGCCGCCGGTCGCCACGCCGCCGCGTTCCGAGCGCGCGGAAAAAGAAAAGCAGGTGCCGCTCTTCAAGGACCTGCCGGGCGATTCCACCTTGCCGCCGCTCGCGTTGCTCGACGCGCCGCCGAAAACCCAGGAAACCATTGCTGCCGACACGCTGGAATACACCTCGCGTCTCATCGAAAAGAAGCTGAAGGACTTCGGCGTGGAAGTGAGCGTGGTCGCGGCGTATCCGGGGCCGGTTGTGACGCGTTACGAGATCGAACCGGCCACGGGCGTGAAGGGCAGCCAGATCGTCGGGCTCGCGAAGGATCTGGCGCGCTCGTTGTCGCTCGTGTCCATCCGCGTCGTCGAAACCATTCCGGGCAAGAATTTCATGGCGCTCGAATTGCCGAACCAGCGCCGCCAGACCGTGAAGCTCTCCGAGATTCTCGGCTCCGAGGTCTACGCAGCCGCCGCCTCGCCGCTAACAATGGGCCTTGGCAAGGACATCGGCGGCAATCCGGTCTGCGCCGATCTTGCCAAGATGCCGCACTTGCTGGTCGCGGGCACCACGGGTTCGGGCAAGTCCGTCGGCATCAACGCGATGATTCTTTCGCTGCTCTACAAGGCAAGCGCGGATCAGGTGCGGCTCATCCTCATCGACCCGAAGATGCTTGAAATGAGCGTCTACGAAGGCATTCCGCATCTGCTGTGTCCGGTCGTCACCGACATGCGGCAGGCGGGTCACGCGCTCAACTGGGCGGTCGCGGAAATGGAGCGGCGCTACAAGCTCATGAGCAAGATGGGCGTGCGCAATCTCGCGAGCTTCAACAGCAAGATCGACGAAGCGAAGAAGCGCGACGAAACCATTCCGAACCCGTTCAGCCTCACGCCGGACGAACCCGAGCCGCTCGCGCGTCTGCCGCATATCGTCGTGGTCATCGACGAACTGGCCGATCTGATGATGGTCGTCGGCAAGAAGGTCGAGGAGTTGATCGCGCGGATCGCGCAGAAGGCGCGCGCGGCGGGCATCCATCTGATTCTCGCGACGCAGCGGCCGTCCGTCGATGTCATCACGGGCCTCATCAAGGCGAACGTGCCGACGCGCATGGCGTTCCAGGTGTCGTCGAAGATCGATTCGCGCACGATTCTCGATCAGCAGGGCGCGGAATCGTTGCTCGGCATGGGCGACATGCTTTATCTGCCGCCAGGCTCGGGTCTGCCGGTGCGCGTGCATGGCGCGTTCGTGTCGGATGAAGAAGTGCATCGCGTGGTCGACAAGCTCAAGGAGCACGGCGAGCCGAACTATATCGAAGGCATTCTCGAAGGCGGACTGGCCGGCGAGGGTGAAGAAGGCGCGCCCGGCGCAGGCGGCGCGACCGATGGCGAGTCCGACCCGCTTTACGATCAGGCGGTGGAAGTGGTCATCAAGAACAAGCGCGCTTCGATCTCGCTCGTGCAGCGGCATCTGCGCATTGGCTATAACCGGGCGGCGCGGCTGCTCGAACAGATGGAGAACTCCGGGCTCGTTTCGTCGATGTCGTCGAACGGCAACCGCGAGATTCTGACGCCGGCGCGCGATTCCGATTGAGCGCCGACGTGTTTTGAATGGAGAACAAAAGCATGAAGCAACACACGGGGAAGAAGGTATTCGGCGCGGCGCTGCTGTCCGCGTCGATGCTGTTTGCATCGCACGCGTACGCGAGTGGCACGGAGCAGCTGAAGGCCTTCGTTTCGCAAGTCCACGCGGCACGCGGCGAATTCACGCAACAGGAAGTCAAGGCGCCAGGCAAGGTCAATAACGGCGCAAGCTCCACGACTACGCCGACCAAGGGCGTGACCTCCAGCGGCACATTCATGTTCGCGCGGCCGGGCAAGTTCATCTGGTCGTATGAAAAGCCGTACTCGCAGGTTTTGCAGGCGGACGGCGACAAGCTCTACGTCTATGACAAGGACTTGAACCAGGTCACCGTTCGCACGCTTGGCGGCGCGCTTGGCGCAAGCCCCGCCGCCATCCTTTTCGGCAGCAACGACCTCGACAAGAACTTCACCTCGCGCGATGCGGGCGAGAAGGGCGGCATCGACTGGCTGGAACTCACGCCTAGAGCGAAGGACACGCAGTTCGAACGCGTGGGCATCGGCTTCAAGGACGGCAATCTGCAAGCCATGGAACTGCACGACGTGTTCGGCAACGTCACGCTTCTTACGTTCTCGAACATTCAGAAGAACCCGCCGATCAAGAGCGATACCTTCAAGTTCAACGTGCCGAAGGGCGCGGACGTGATCAACGGGTAAGGTTTGGGCGCCCGGCTTATTGATAGTCGGTGACGACCGTCACGAGCGCTGTCGATGGCGCTGACATGGACAGCACGCCGCCTGTCGCGCCGACGTGAAACGTGCCATCGCTGCCGCGTGCGGTCTGACGTCCGGCGCCATCGGCGAAGCGCGCGTACACGCTGCCGGCAATGGCGACGCGTGCGTTCGGCGCGTCGGTTGGCGGCGGCGTGAAGTGCACCGAGACCGTCTGGTCGCTCGCATGGTTCGTCGCCGAAAAAGTTGCGGACGTTGCCGCCGTCGATGTCGATACGCCAAACGGCGGCGCCACCAGCGCGCCCCGGAATGTGATCGTGCCACCGGGCATCGTGTACACCGGGGTGGATACCGCATAGGCGCTCATCACGGCGAGCGCCGCTGCCAATCCAACCCGGCGTGTTTCTCTCAGCTTTGCTTGGTCCATCTTTTCCCCCGTTGAAAAGTCCGTGTTTCGCGTGACGTGATTAAGCACATCCGATCATTCGGCTTATTTTTGAGATAGCGCGATTAGTTTGGATATTAGGAGAAATCGTGTCGGTCGAGTGATTGGCTTTCGCTAATTGCTCGCGGAAATCGATGCTTGTCGAATAAGCATGCGTACTGCTTATTTAGCTGCGTCTAAGCAGTGTGAGCGGCGGTCATGTCCTCGATGAATGCATCGACGATATCGTTCTTCGCATTGCGCGAGCCGCGTCCGCGCTCGGCGCGCACGACCATGTGAAACGCCACGCGATAACGCATGAACTCGGGATTCAACGCGGCGAGCAAGCCGTCTTTCACATAAGGCGCGGCGAAATGCTCCGGCAGATAACCGAGATGCCGCCCGGATAACACGAGCATGGCGACGGCTTCCATGTTGTCCGCGACCGCGCCGATAGTGCGCGGCGTGAGCGCGCCTGCTTCGGGCAGCGGATAGCTTCGCCACGCCCACGCATGCTCGGCGGCATCGTCCGGACTCACATTGCCCGCGTGTACAAAAAGCGGATGCTCTCGCGCGCAGTACGCGAACTGATCTTCGGCAAAGATCTGCGTGTATTCGAGCGACGGCACGCGATGCCAAAAGTAGCCGATCGCCATCTGAATGCGGCCGGCAAGCAGCATTTCCTCGAGTTCGCCTGGCGAGCGGACGAGCACGGATAGGCGCACCGATTCGTCGCGCTGCCGGAAGCGCGCGATCGCCTCGCTGATGCGCGCATTCGCGCTCACCGGCGTGTTGCCGATCATCCCGAGCGTCAGCGTGCCGACGAGTTTTCGGCCGACATGGCGCGCGGTGGAATCGAACGTTTCGACAGCGGCGAGCAACGCTCTGCATGCATCGACGAATTGCTCGCCGCGCGAAGTGAGTGCGAAACCGCCGCGTCCGCGCTCGCAAAGCCGGTAGCCGAGGCGCGTTTCGAGCGTCGCGAGTTGCGTGCTGATGGTCGACTGGCCAACATTGAGCGTGGCCTGCGCGGAGGAAACGCCGCCTGCATCGACGATGGCGAGAAACACGCGTATGAGCCGCAAATCCAGGTCGGAAAGATGAGTGAACACGCGCGCCGCCTATACATCGATTGGGATCGATGTGAAGTTGTTTTCGTCGCCATTTTAGCTTGAGTCAAAAGCGGGTACTAATACGCCATCTTTGGCTGAACGGAAACATTTGACACCATGAATACGTTTTCGCTCTTTACACCTGCCGAACACTTCGACGCCGAACGTCCGCAACCGCTTTCCGGCAATCAGATGCCGCGCTGCGGCGGCATCACCACGATGATGCGTCTGCCGAACGTACCGACGGCCGCCGGTCTCGACGTGTGTTTCGTCGGCGTGCCGTTCGACCTCGGTACGTCGAATCGCACGGGCGCGCGTTTTGGCCCGCGCCAGGTGCGCAGCGAATCGGTGCTGCTGCGCCCGTACAACATGGCGACGCGCGCCGCGCCGTTCGACTCGCTGCGAGTGGCCGATATCGGCGATGTCGCGATCAATCCGTACAACCTGCTGGATTCGATCGACCGCATCGAGCGCGCATATGGCGAGATCCTCGCGCACGATTGCAAGCCGATCACGCTTGGCGGCGATCACACCATCGCGTTGCCGATTCTGCGGGCGATCCACGCGAAGCACGGCAAGGTCGGGCTCATTCACATCGACGCTCACGCCGACGTCAACGACACCATGTTCGGCGAGAAGATCGCGCACGGCACGCCGTTTCGCCGCGCGGTGGAAGAGGGCTTGCTCGATTGCGGGCGCGTCGTGCAGATCGGCCTGCGCGGCACAGGCTACGAGGCGAGCGATTTCGACTGGTGCCGCGAACAGGGCTTTCGCGTCGTGCAGACGGAGGAGTGCTGGAACAAGTCGCTCGCGCCGCTGATGGCCGAAGTGCGCGAACAGATGGGCGACGGGCCGGTATATATCACCTTCGACATCGATGGCATCGATCCGGCGTTTGCGCCCGGAACCGGCACGCCGGAAATCGCGGGTCTGACGGTGCCGCAGGCACTGGAGATCGTGCGCGGCGCGTGGGGCTTGAATATCGTCGGGGCGGATTTGGTGGAGGTTGCGCCGCCGTACGATCCGTTCGGGACCACGGCGCTGCTCGGGGCGAATCTTGCGTTCGAATTGTTGTGCGTGTTTCCGGGCGTCGAGCGGCGCGCGTGAATCGGGCGAGACGTTACGAAGCCAACGCCGCCCGCCGCGTTGAAACCAGCAGCAAGTAGCAGACGGCGCCCAACGCAAGCGATGGCAATGTCGCGCCTAGATTCGGCAGCCACTGGTTGATCGCGTGATAGGCCGCGATTCCGATCGCCCACGCGACAAAGGCGCTCACGTGCCAGCCGCCCGAATAGCCATAGCGGCCGACGGACTGGCCGAGCGCGGCGAGATCGACGCGGCGTTTTCTCACGATGAAGTGATCGGCCAGCACCACGCCGAAGAGCGGCGCGAACACCGAACCGATCAGCAGCAGGAAGTTCTGATACTTGCCCATGGCAACGGCGAGCGCGACCAGCGTGCAGAGCGCGCCGAACGCGGCGGAAAGCACGGGTACGCTCACGCGCGCCCAGAACGTGCCCGTCGAGACGGCGGCGGAGTGGATATCGGCGAAGGCGTTGTCGATTTCATCGATGAGAATCAGGAGCAGCGCAATGCCGCCACCCGCTTGCGCGAGCGCGATGGTGAGGAGCGCATCGCCGCCGCCCGCGGCCAGCCCGTACACCGCGCCGAGCGCGTAGAACCACAGGTTCGCGATGCCGTAGCCGAGCAGCGTGCCACGAAACGAGCCGCCCGCGCTGCGAGAAAAGCGCGTGTAATCGGCAATCAGCGGCAGCCACGAAAGCGGCATGGCAACGACTAGATCGATCCCCGCGCCGAACGCCAACTCACCGGTGCCAGGACGTGCCAGCAGCGCGGCCAGATCCTGCTTGGCCAGCAGATTCCACGTGAGCCAGCCCGCGCCCGCGAGCAAAAGCCAGATGCCCCAGGTACGCAGAAAGCGCCGCACGAAGGACAGCGGACCGCTCACCGCGAGTAGCGTGGCGAGCACGCCGAAGATCACGGTCCAAACGAGCGGCATCGACAGATTGAAAGATTGTTTGGCGAGCGCGTCCGCGGAATCGCGCATGACGATGATTTCGAACGAGCCCCAGCCGACCAGTTGAACGGCGTTGAGCACGGCAGGCACCGACGCGCCGCGCACACCGAGCGTCGGGCGCAGCGAGGACATGGCGGCGAGCCCCGTGTCCGCGCCGACCACGCCCGCGAGCGCGAGCAGCACCACGCCGATCACCGTGCCGATGACGATTGCCACGAGTGCGTGCGCCAGCGACAGACCCGGCACGAGCAGCGCGCCCGCCTGCGCGACTAGCAGGCCGATGCCGAGCGAGAACCACAGCGCGAAGGCGTCGCTGGTGCCGAAGGCGCGCCGTTCGGGCGGCACGGGAATGAGCGGGGCGTAAGTCGACGTGTCCTCTTGCTGCATCGGATTTGATCCTTATCTTGTCTGTTCGCGGTTTGTCCGAAGCCGTCGCTCGCGCGCGAGCATCGGCTGTCATAATGACCCGGATTTTGCGGCCACGCGGAGCAATGCGCTAGCTCTGCCGTTCGGCATAGGCAAAAATGCGTCCGGTGACCCGGCCGTCAGCGCCTCACCTCACTCAGCAAGCACATGTTCGAAGAAAACCGTGGCACCGTCCCGCTCGCGGAACGCCTGCGCCCCCGCACCATCGACGACGTGATCGGGCAGAAGCATCTGCTCGGTCAGGCGAAGCCGCTGCGCGTCGCGTTCGAATCGGGCGAGGCGCATTCGATGATCCTCTGGGGCCCGCCCGGCGTCGGCAAGACCACGCTCGCGCGCCTCATGGCCGCTGCCTTCAACGCCGAGTTCATCTCGCTTTCGGCGGTGCTCTCGGGCGTGAAGGATATCCGCGAGGCGGTCGAGACGGCGCAGATTCATCGCGCGAACGGGCGCCAGACGCTCGTGTTCGTCGATGAAGTGCATCGCTTCAACAAGAGCCAGCAGGACGCGTTCTTGCCGCACGTGGAGTCGGGCCTGTTCGTGTTCGTCGGCGCGACGACCGAGAATCCGTCGTTCGAGGTGAATAGCGCGCTGTTGTCGCGGGCCGCCGTCTACGTGCTGAAAAGCCTGGACGCCGGCGAGTTGAGAGAACTGCTGGAGCGCGCAAGCACTGAACTCGGCGGCCTGACCTTCACCGACGAATCGCGCGACGCGCTGATCGGTTCCGCCGATGGCGACGGCCGCAAGCTCCTGAATAACCTGGAAATCGTCGCACGCGCGGCCGCGCAGCAGAAGCAGACGCACGTGGATGGCGCCTTGCTCGGCAGCGCGCTCGCCGAAAATCTGCGCCGTTTCGACAAGGGCGGCGACGCGTTCTACGACCAGATCAGCGCGCTGCACAAGTCGGTGCGTGGCAGCAATCCGGACGCCGCGCTGTACTGGTTTTGCCGCATGATCGACGGCGGCGCGGACGCGCGTTATCTGGCGCGGCGCATCGTCCGGATGGCCTGGGAAGATATCGGTCTTGCCGATCCGCGTGGCGCGCGCATCGCGCTCGATGCCGCCGAAACTTACGAGCGGCTCGGCTCGCCCGAGGGCGAACTGGCGCTCGGGCAGGCGCTCATTTATCTGGCGGTCGCGCCGAAATCGAACGCGGGCTACAACGCGTATAACGAGGCACGGCGCTTCGTCGGCAAGGATCAGTCGCGCGGCGTGCCGGTGCATCTGCGCAACGCGCCGACGAAGTTGATGAAGGAGCTCGGCTACGGCCACGAGTATCGCTACGCGCACGACGAACCGGACGCCTATGCCGCCGGTGAAACCTATCTGCCGGACGGCATGCGCGACCCGCACTGGTATGCGCCGACGCCGCGCGGGCTGGAAGGCAAGATCGGCGACAAGCTGTCGCGTCTCGCGGAACTCGACGAAGCCTGGCGGCGCGAGCACAAGGATGAGAAGAAGCGGTAAGGGGTGTTGCACGCTGGCGGGTGCTTCGTTTCACTCGCACCGCCCGCCTGTTTCATCGAGCGAATCGAAGCGGCACGCGCCGGCCGTAACCGGTGCGTTAGACTTCACAGCTACTGGCGGCGCGCCTTGCCGCAAAAAATCGGCGGTGCATGATCGCCTGAACGCCAGCCACGGCCGCGCCCGATGCGTGCGCTAAAATCGTCGTTTTCGAATACTTAACAAAAGCATCCCCGACATGCTCGACATTCAACACCTCCGTAAAGACCTGGACGGCGTCGCGAAGCGCCTCGCCGACCGAGGCTACACGCTCGACGTTGCCGCCTTCGTCGCGCTCGAAGCCGAGCGACGCGACATCCAGACCCGCACCGAAGAACTTCAGGCGCGCCGCAATAGCCTGTCCAAACAAATCGGCGCGATGAAAGGCCGGGGCGAGGACACGTCGGCGGTGATGGCGGAAGTAGGCGGCATCGGCGACACGATGAAGGCATCGGCGACGCAACTCGAAAACGTGCAGAAGCGTCTGTCGGACCTGATGCTGACCGTGCCGAATCTGCCTCACGAAAGCGTGCCTGTGGGCAACGACGAGAAGCAGAACGTCGAACTGCGCCGCTGGGGTTCACCGCGCGCGTTCGATTTCGAGGTCAAGGATCACGTCGATGTCGGCGCGCCGCTCGGCCTCGATTTCGAAACCGGCGCAAAGCTTTCGGGCGCGCGCTTCACGCTCTTGCGCGGGCCTATTGCGCGGCTGCATCGCGCGCTCGCGCAGTTCATGATCGACACACACACCGAACAGCACGGCTATACAGAAGCGTACACACCGTACATCGTGAATCCTGAGATTCTCTACGGCACCGGACAGTTGCCCAAATTCGCCGACGACATGTTCCGCGTCGAGAAGGGCGGCGACGAAAACACGGTCACGCAGTACCTCATCTCTACCTCGGAGATTTCACTCACGAACACCGTGCGCGACAGCATCCTCGAAGCGAGCGCGCTGCCGGTGAAGCTGACGGCGCATTCGCCGTGCTTCCGTTCCGAGGCGGGTTCATATGGACGCGACACGCGCGGCCTGATTCGCCAGCATCAATTCGATAAGGTCGAGATGGTGCAGGTCGTCGCACCCGAGCACTCGTACGCCGCGCTCGACGAGATGGTCGGGCAGGCCGAAACCATTCTGCAGAAGCTCGAATTGCCGTATCGCGTGATCACGCTTTGCACGGGCGACATGGGCTTTTCGGCGGCGAAGACCTTCGACCTCGAAGTGTGGTTGCCGGCGCAAAACACCTATCGCGAGATTTCGAGCTGCTCGAATACCGAGGCCTTCCAGGCGCGACGCATGCAGGCGCGCTTTCGCAATGCGCAAGGCAAGCCGGAGTTCGTGCATACGCTCAACGGCTCGGGTCTCGCGGTGGGACGCACACTGGTTGCCGTACTGGAGAATTTCCAGAACGCGGACGGCTCGGTGACCATTCCCGCGGTTTTGCGCCCTTACATGCGTGGCGCAGAGCGTATCGAGGCGCCGGCCGTGGTCTGACGTTTATTTTTAAAAAGGGTCTTGGAAAGCTCGAACGACTTCGTTATACTTTCTTTCTTCGCTTGGCAACGACCCGCTTCGCGAAGGCCGGCAAAGCCTTTAAGGCCTAGGCTGGTAGACGGAAAGGTGGCAGAGTGGTCGAATGCGCTGGACTCGAAATCCAGTGTACAGTTTTGCTGTACCGTGGGTTCGAATCCCACCCTTTCCGCCAAGATACTAAACCCCGCAAGTCGTGAGACTTGCGGGGTTTTTCGTTGAGGGCCCGGTTTCGTTCAAGGCCTTCGCATCACTTCGGCATCACGTCGTGCATCAAGTCGTGCATCGCGCCACATCGAACCTCAGTTCGGGCTCCGGCAACCCGCTGTAGTCATCCACGGATCGCTGCACCTTCACCTCTGTTCCATACGCGGATGGCGTCAAGGTCACGAGCCACGCGTTCGGTCCGACGACGAGCTCCGTCGCTCCTTGATTGCGCACCGTCTGCACCGAAGGCAACCTGCCTTCGAGACAGCCCGATATATCCAACGCACGCCGCGCCGATGAAACATGAATCACGGGCTTCGACGCTCTCAGCTCCGGGCCACTCGTCGAACTGCAGGCAGCCAGCACGGACAAGACCGCGGTAACGGTACAAACGGCATAGACGGAATAAACGGCACGAGCAGCATTCAGGCGATGCAGGTTCATATCTTCAGGCTCGGGTTCTCAAGTGCGAATGCGGGTCACTAGACCACAATCGCGCATCGATCACAAGACCGCATGGCGCGATCGCAAACGCCCGGTGTCGCCACGAAACGCAGCACGCATGCGCCTTTCCAAAGAGAGAGGGCCGCACGAGAGTGCTATCATCGGCCCCAATGTCCTCGTGCACGGCGCGCCCCAAGCGGCGTTTCTCGCGCCACGCACGCAGGCGCGACGAACACATCTGCCAATGGCCATTACGCTCAAGACACCCGCTGACATCGAGAAGTTACGCATCTCCGGCCGCATGGCCGCCGAAGTCCTCGCCATGATCGGGGAACACGTGCGCCCCGGCGTCACCACGGACGAACTCGACGCCCTCTGCAACCGCTTCATCGTCGATGAACTGAAGGCCGTGCCGGCGAACGTTGGCTACATGGGCTTTCCGAAGACGGTCTGCACGTCGGTGAATCATGTCGTCTGTCACGGTATTCCCGGCCCGAAAGAACTGAAAGACGGCGACATCATCAATATCGACGTGGCCATCATCAAGGACGGCTACTTCGGCGACACGAGCCGCATGTACTACGCCGGCACGCCGAACAAGGAAGCGCGGCGCCTCACCGAAACGACCTACGAAGCCATGGTCGCGGGCATCCGCGAAGTGCGTCCGGGCGCGACGCTCGGCGACGTCGGCCACGCAATCCAGACGGTCGCGCACCGGGAAGGCTTTTCGGTGGTGCGCGAGTACTGCGGTCACGGCATCGGCCGCGTGTATCACGAAGATCCGCAAGTGCTGCATTACGGCCAGCGCGGCGCGGGTCTGCGGCTCAAGGCCGGCCTCGTCTTCACCATCGAGCCCATGATCAACGCGGGCCGTCCCGCCACGCAGCAGTCGCGCGACGGCTGGACGGTGACCACGAAGGACCGCTCGCTGTCGGCGCAGTGGGAACACATGGTCGCGGTAACGGAAGACGGCTTCGAGTTGCTTACGCCCTGGCCGGATGGCGTAGGCGCCTACGCCGCGCCGTAAAGAAGCGCGCGAGTACCGTTTGCGCGCGCCGTGATGGTGCGTGAGCGGCGAGAGCGCGTCTGCATGTGCGCTGTAAAGCACTATCCGAGAAGAAAGAATTGACGGGTACGCCCGTTCGGTTGAAGCTACGCGAATGGCCCGAATACCGGAAAGGCCCGAGCGCCTTCGAGGCAGAGAAGCCAGAGAGCCAGAGAGAATTTGCCTGCATGAGCCCCGCATGAGTCCCTCACTGACCGTCAACCGAATCGCCTCGCAACAGGGCGCGGTATTGCGCGAGCTGCGCACGTCGTCGCTGCGCGAAGCGCCCTATGCGTTCGGCGAGACGCTGGAAGATGCGCTGCGCGTCGAGCCGCAATCGTTCGACGACACCGCCGCCGAGCACGCGCATTCGCCTCGCGTCGCGACCTTCCTGCTCTACACGGAAGGGCATCCCTGCGGGCTCGTGCATGCGTATGTCGAGGAAGCCGGATTGGCGCGGGCCTTCGTGGCGGCGCTCTGGGTCGCGCCGGCAGTGCGCCATCTGCGTGGCGGCGAGTTGCTCGTGAACGCCGCGTCGCACTGGCTCGCGGCGCAGGGCGCATCGGAAGTGCATGCGTGGATCGCCGACGAAAACCGCACCGCAATGCGCTTCTACGAACGTCTGGGCTTCGGCCCCACGGGCGATCGCCGCACGATGTCGTCGCACGAACAGGAGCACGAACTGCTCTACGTGCGCCACGTTCAGCGCGAGACCGGCGCGTAAGTCTCGCTTCCCCCTTCCTTCGCGCGTACTCATCGTTTCCGATAGCTGAAACGGGCCGTAAAAAGTATGGCCGCGCGCCCACACGCCTGTAAAATACGCAAAAATTTTGGCCGTTCCTATGTCGCTCAACAAAACGCCCTTCTTCGAACTGCGCAGCGGCTCCGTCGACACGCTCTACTTCGTCGTCAAGACTCCAGACCTCGATGCCCTGCGCACTGAACTCACGCGGCGCTTCGAGGCGACTCCCGAATTCTTCGCGGGCGACGTGGTCGCCATCGACGTGCGCCGGCTCGCCGAGAAAGCCGAAGGCGGCGAAGGCGAGCGCGTCTCGCTCGCGGAATTGGAGACGCTTCTGAAGAGCGTGCGCATGCGGCCCGTGGGCATCGTCGCGTTGCCGGTGCAGCGCTGGGCAATTCAATGGGCAAGCGAGGGCGGCTTGCCGGTCCTCGAGGCGCGCGACCGGCGTGGCGCGCCGAAGCCTTCGGTCGATGAGGCCAAGCCTAACGTCGAGGCCGCCGCGGCGATCGAAGCAGCAGTCGCCATCACGCCGCCGCCCGCGCTGCCGCAGCCGTCGACCATCATCGACCGGCCGTTGCGCTCGGGTCAGCAGGTCTACGCGAAAGGCGATCTTATCGTGCTCGGGCTCGTGTCGTACGGCGCCGAGGTCATCGCGGAAGGCAATATCCATATCTATGCGCCATTGCGAGGCCGCGCGCTCGCAGGCGTGCACGGCAATCACGACGCGCGGATCTTCTGCACTTGTCTCGAACCGGAACTCATCTCCATCGCGGGAATCTACCGGACGACCGAGAACCCGCTCTCGCCCGATGTACAGAGCAAGCCGGTGCAGATCTGGCTGGACGAAGAAAAACTGATGATCGAACCGCTGCGGCTGACCTGACGCCGCGCGCCCGATGCCCCTTGGCGCGCGCTCGATTAAGCAACGCGACGGACCTATTTGACGAACACAAGGTACTTGTATGGCAAAAATCATTGTGGTGACTTCGGGGAAGGGCGGCGTCGGCAAGACGACCACCAGCGCGAGCTTCGCATCGGCGCTCGCATTGCGCGGCCACAAGACGGCCGTGATCGACTTCGACGTCGGTCTGCGCAACCTCGACCTCATCATGGGTTGCGAACGCCGCGTGGTGTACGACCTCATCAATGTGATCCAGGGCGAGGCGAACCTGCATCAGGCGCTCATCAAGGACAAGAAGCTCGAGAACCTTTACATCCTTCCGGCGTCTCAGACGCGTGACAAGGACGCGCTCACGCTCGAAGGCGTGGAGAAGGTGATCGACGAACTGAGCAAGATGGACTTCGAGTACATCATTTGCGACTCGCCGGCGGGTATCGAGTCGGGAGCGCTCATGGCCATGCACTTCGCGGACGAAGCGCTTATCGTGACGAACCCGGAAGTGTCGTCCGTGCGCGACTCGGACCGTATTCTCGGCATTCTCGCTTCGAAGACCAAGCGCGCGATCGAAGGCAAGGACCCGGTCAAGGAGCATCTGCTGATCACGCGCTACAACCCGAAGCGCGTCTCCGAAGGTGAGATGCTGTCGTTGAACGACATCCAGGAGATCTTGCGGATCGAGCTGATCGGCGTGATTCCGGAGTCGGAAGCGGTGCTGCATGCATCGAACCAGGGCTTGCCCGCGGTGCATTTGGACGGCACCGACGTTGCGGAATCGTACAAGGACGTGGTGTCGCGTTTTCTCGGCGAGGAAAAGGCGCTGCGCTTCACGGATTATCAAAAGCCAGGGCTGCTGCAACGTATCTTCGGCACCAAGTAAGGGGACGCAATGTCGATTCTTTCGTTTTTGCTGGGCGAGAAGAAAAAGTCCGCTGCGGTCGCGAAGGAACGCTTGCAGTTGATCATTGCGCACGAGCGCGCGGGTGGCAAAGCCGCCGCCGATTACCTGCCGGCGTTGCAACGGGAACTCGTTGCGGTGATTTCGAAGTACGTGAAGATTACTGACGACGATATTCGAGTGAGCCTCGAACGTCAGGACGATCTCGAAGTGCTGGAAGTGAAGATCGAGATACCGCCGGCATAACGCCGGGCTTGTGTATCGAGATGAACGTATGAAGCCAGGATCGGGCGATCCTGGCTTTTTTCATGGCGACGCTATCGTTTGCGCGCGGCTTCAAATGCGCGTGGCTTTCATCAATATTCGGTTGCACTTCGGTCATCTCGTAATCAGACGTTTGTCTTCCTTTTGACCACGTCGCGCATTGAACGGACATCGGCAGCAAGGTTGCGTTGCCGACATGAAAATCCGCGCCACCCGGCGCGTTCAATGTCCTGGAATACGAGGTCCAAGCATGAAAACTTCCGTTCGCCATTTGCTCGCTTCATCCGCGCTTATCGTCGCTGGCGCGCTCACCGTGACCGCGGCATCGGCCGAAATCGTGATCGTGGCGCCTAGCGCGCCGCCCGCGCCGCGCCATGAGCCGGTGCCGCCCGCACGCGCGGGTTACGTGTGGGATCAGGGTCACTGGAACTGGGAACACGGCCACTACGTCTGGGCGGGGGGCCATTGGGAAGCCGAGCACGTCGGCCATCACTGGGTGCCGGCCGTTTGGGTGGAAGATCACGGCCAGCATCGCTATGTGGCAGGGCATTGGGACTGATCGGCGCGTAAGGCTGATTACTTTTGCGGGGCCGCGTCTTTCTCGACGACGGCCTCGTCTCTTTCCGGCACCTCGGGCGAGGCCGCCGGTTGTGGCAACGGCGCCATATAGCGCTCGGACAGCGCTTCGTATAAAGGCGGCGCGAACAAGCGCGACACGCGGCTCGACACCAGCGCGGTCGCCATCAGCGAGATGACGAGCGCGTGGCCGTTGATCATCTCCATCACGATGACGAACGCTGTAATCGGCGATTGCGTCACGGCCGCAAGATAGCCGACCATCGCGAGCGCGATCATCATGGGCAGCGACATCTGTCCAAACAGCAGATGCAACACGTTGCCGAAGCCCGCGCCAATCGACAGCGACGGCGCGAAGATGCCGCCCGGAATGCCCGGCAGATACGAACCGATCATCGAGATCATTTTCAATAGCGGGTAGAACACCGAAAGATGTTCGCGGCCTTCGAGCAGACCGCGCGCTTCCGCATAGCCGCTGCCGAAGGTCGTGCCGCCCGACACGAGCCCGACGATCGCGATGACCAGTCCGCACAGCGCGGCGAACACGACCGGCCGCGACGCATGCAAATGCCGCAAGGGCGCGGGAATCCACCTCGACGTGTTCAGAAGGAGCCAGCAGAAGACGCCGCCCGCCATGCCCGTGACAATGGCGGTCACGATCACCGCGACGGCCAGCATGTTCGAAAAGTGCGTGCCGACGTCGATGGTGCCGAAATACGTGTAGTTGCCGTTGAGCCCGAGCGCCACGATCCCCGCGATGATGATGCCCGTGATCAGCACGCCGCTCGTGCGCACTTCGAAGCTGCGCGTGAGCTCCTCGATGGCGAAGACGATGCCCGCGAGCGGCGTGTTGAACGCCGCCGACAGACCGGCCGCCGCGCCCGCCAGCACGAGTTGCCGTTCGATCAGCGAGTTCGAGCGCGGGTAGAAGCGCCGCATGTTGAACATGAGCGCCGCGCCGACTTGCACGGTCGGACCTTCACGGCCGATGGTGAAGCCGCCCAGAATCGCGATGAACGATACGGCAATCTTGCTCGCGAGAATCCTGAGCGTAAGCAGCCGTCCGCCGGCTTCCGAAGTCGGACTGTTGAGTACGGCGATGACCTGCGGGATGCCGCTGCCTTCCGAGCCGCGAAAGAACCTGCGCGTGACGAAAACGCATAGCGCGGCGGCGGCCGGTGTGATGACGAGCGACAGCCAGGCGTGCGCGGCGCGCGCATCGAGAAAAAGTCCGTAGCCCCAGTCGATCAGCCGCGCATAGTAGACGGCGATCAGTCCGACGGCGATTGCGCCAAGCCAGAAGATACCGTAGCGACGCCACAGGCCGCGTGTGCGTCGCGCGGTGCGAAGAGAAAGAGAACGTAGCGCTCGGATCATGCGGTCGCTTCGGCCAAAGGGCAGAGTATAGCGAGCGTCCCAAGCATGCGGCAGGTTACGCCTGACGAAGCAGACCCCGGAGCCAGAAAAAAGAACAGGCGCGAGGCTTTCGCCAGGCGCCCAAGAAACGCTCCCGACAACGAGAGCGGAGAGGAGAAGGTTGCCGCGCATGCACGGCACTCCTGAAAAGACTTTTGCCCGTGACGAAAGTTCAATCGGCTTGAAAAATCTTGGTCAGTCGAAAGCTGGACACGTTTTCAGCCGGTAAGCATCTCGAAAGCGATCACCGCGCCGATGGCTCCGATATTCGCAATGAGCGCCTCGCAAACGACGCCGCGCCATGTGAGCGGCCGGAACTTCATCGCAAGGAGCAAGGCCGTCACCAAGGCCAGTGCGATGACCACGACGAGATGCGAACTCTGCAGATGAAAAGGCATTTCAGCCTCCTGTCGATTGAAACGGCATTCCTTCCCGCGACCGGCGTTTTATCGAGTATTAGGTATTGGCATAGTTACTGCAACACCCAACAAAATAGTCATTTTGCCGCCAGCTTCCCGACTGTCTTCAAGTGTTAATTTAAATACGCGTTGATTCAGGGAATTTTCTTTTAAGGCTAGGTACAAACCCCGTATGCGCGCGAACGCCATGTTGGCCGCGCGCCCGACCGCAGTGCGTGGAGCATTCGTCCAATGAGTTCCCCGACCCAACGTTCTCTCGAAGTCGATTTCTTTCGAGGCGTCGTGCTGCTCATTATCGCGGTCGACCATATATCGGGAAGCGTGCTGTCGCACTTTACGCTGCATCAATACGCGTTCTGCGATTCCGCGGAAGTATTCGTCTTCCTCGGCGGTTATGCGTCGGCGGCGGCATACACGGCGCTTGCGACTCGCCGTAGTGCACAAGCCGCCCGCCGACGCTTTTTCAAGCGCAGTTGGGAGATCTATCGCGCCTATCTGCTGACCGCGGTTCTCATGTTGATCGGCGGCGCATTGCTGATGCTCCTCAAGATCGATTCGCCGATGCTGCGGTACACCGAATGGCCGACTTTCCTTGTGCGTCCGGTCGGGCTCTTGTTCGACATCACGACCTTGCGCCAGCAGCCGTATCTTTCGTCAGTCTTGCCGATGTACTCCATCTTCGCGCTCGCGGTGCCTTTCGTGGTTCCGCTCGCCGAGAGGAAGCCCGTTATCGCCATGTTCGGCAGTCTGCTCGTGTGGCTCGCCGCTCTTCCCTTGGCGCGCGCGCTGCCCTCGACCTACGCCGAAGCGTGGTCGTTCAATCCGTTCGCGTGGCAGCTCATGTTCGTGATGGGCATCCTTGCGCGCGTGCAGCCTGTCAGCAACGACTTCCACGCAAGCCGTACTGCGCGTTGGCTGACGTGCGGAGCGATCGCGATCGCACTGACCTTCGCATTCTTCAAGCTCTTCCTGGAAACGCAAGCGCCGCCGGGTTACCTCAAGCAGAACCTGGCGACGTTGCGTATCGTGAGTTTCGCCGCCGTTGCATGGGTGATCGCACGCGCGGTCTATGCGGGATGGATCAAGGCGCTCGCGGCTAAATTGCCGGGCGTGGTGACTATCGGGCAGCAAGGGCTCGTGTGCTTCATCGCGGGCACGTGTGTGTCACTCGTGCTGGATTCGGCGTTGCGCGCCATCGGCATGACGCACTATCAGTGGATTGGCGGTCTCGCCGCCGATGCGCTCGCTGTCGGCACGCTCCTATGGCTCGCGCACTTCTGGGCCGAGCGCAAGCGCACGCGCGTCGAACGGGAACGCAAGCGCGTGCCGCTCATCAAGGGCCAGCCGGTGCCCGCACATGCGGTGAACCAGCGCGATCGCTGAACGCGCCGGTATCGCTATCGAAGTCATTCGAACGCTATTCAAGTGCGATGTCGCGCGTCTCGCGCATGCACAGCACGGCGATGAGGCTCACCGCCGCCGCCGCCGATACGTACCCGCCGACCCACGACAGTCCGCCGCGATTTGCGAGCAATTGCGCGATATAAGGCGCCACCGATGCGCCCAGAATTCCGCCCAAGTTGTACGCGACGCCCGCGCCGGTGTAGCGCACGCTCGTCGGGAACAGCTCGGGCAGGAGCGCGCCCATCGGCGCGAAAGTCACGCCCATCAAGAACAATTCAATGGTCAGAAAGAGCGCGACGTAGACCGTGTTGCCGCTGCCGAGCAGAGGCAGCATTGCGAAGCCGGAGAGAATCGCCGCGAGACAGCCGACGATCAACACGGGCCGTCTGCCGAAGCGGTCGCTGGCGATGGCCGAGATCGGCGTCGCAATTGCCATGAACAGCACGGCAAAACACAAGAGACCGAGGAATTTTTCGCGCGAGAAATGCAGCGTGGAGACGCCGTACGACAGCGAGAAGACCGTCGAGATGTAGAAGAGCGTGTAGCAGACGACCATCGCGAAGGCGCCGAGCAAGGTCGGCGCAAGATAACGGCCGAGCAGCGTGGCGATGGGAACGCGCACGCGCTCGTGACGCTCGACGGCAGTGCGGAATGCGGGCGTCTCCGCGATTTTCAGGCGCACGTAAAGCCCGAGCCCGACGAGCACCGCGCTCACGATGAACGGCACGCGCCAGCCCCAACTGCGGAACTGTTCGTCGGAGAGTGAGAGCGCGAGGCCGAAGAACAGGCCGTTGGAAGCAAGAAAGCCGATTGACGGCCCGAGCTGCGGGAACATGCCGAAGAGGCCTCGCTTGCCCTTGGGCGCGTATTCCGTTGCAAGTAGCGCCGCGCCGCCCCATTCGCCGCCGAGCCCGATGCCTTGCCCAAAGCGCAGGATGCACAGGAGCACGGGCGCAAGACTGCCGATGGAATCGTAGCCGGGCACGAAGCCGATGAGCGTCGTTGAAATGCCCATGACGAGCAGCGACGCGACGAGCGTCGATTTGCGGCCGACGCGATCGCCGAAGTGCCCGAAGATGAACGAGCCGATAGGCCGCGCGACGAACGCAATGCCGAACGTGACGAAAGCCGAAAGCGCTTGCGCGGCCGGCGATCCGTGTGGAAAGAACACCGGCCCGATGACGAGCGCGGCGGCTGTCGCATAGACGTAGAAATCGTAGAACTCGATCGCGGTGCCGATGAAGCTCGCGAAGATCACGCGCGAGGTGCTTTGGGCGCCGTCGCCTGGCTTGGCGGCGGAAAGCGTGGGTGATGACATGGTGTCTCCGTTGTCGTGTCGCTTTTGTGGTGCTTATGGTGGCGCATTCCTGCTCGATGGGCGAGCAAGGCGTAAGAGCGCACGCAAGACGCTTGTTGGGGTGGGCGGTAAAACGGTCGAGCGGCTCGCAGGAGTAGAGCGCGAACCGGACAAAGACTTTCAACGGACGCGAGGGGTAGGCGCGGTCTGAAAGCCATGCCGGAAGCGGGCCCGGCCGGGATGTCAAAAATTATAACGAGCGTGCCGCGAGAGCGCCAATCAATCGATGGTCGTTGCTTGTGGCGAATGCGACGTTTGCAACTGGAAGTGGCCGTCGTCGTTGAACATCCAGCCTTCGAAGAGTTCGAGTTGGCCGTTGCCGTTCAGGAGGCGAGCGGGCGGCACGGGCAATGGCGACGAGCGCCGCAGCGAGGCGAGCGCGGTGGCTTCGGCTTCGTCGTCGCCGTTGGTGCGATACACCGACGAATTGACGACGCGCCCGTTGCGATCCACGGTAAAGGACACCAGCACGAACGAGCGCAGCATGGCTTGCGGCGTGCCCTTCAGCACGTACGACGGATTGCGTTCGAGGATACGTTGCGCGACGCGCTCCTTGTAGTCGCCAAGCGATGCGCGAGACGGTGCGGTTGCGGCGGAGCGTGCTTCGATGACGCTCGGTGGCGGCGTGATCGTGCAGGCGGCCAATGTCGCGGCAAGCACGATGGCGACGCGCGTGGCTGACGGCGGAATCGGTGCTTTAGGCATCGCGAGTAGCATCTGATGACGATGGATCGATGGTAGCCCGTGTCGGCGCCGCAGTGTTTGCGATTCTGCGTGCGCTTCTGGATGCGCTTCTTACAGGCGCAGGATTTGCTGACGATGCTTACACCCAAGGCAAACAGGAGGAGCCATGACTAGCGAAGCGAAGCCGGCCGAAGCACAACCCGCCGAACACAGCGACAACGAGAAGAGCAAGCTGCCCGAACGCGATGACGAAGGCCGCAAGCAGTCGCCAAACGATCGCCCAGGAAAGGAAACAGGCGAGGGCGAAGCGCCGGTAGGTTGATCAATCCACGAAGGGTTTGACGAGTTCCGCACAGCGCAATGGCGCGGCGGTTCTCGTTGTTTCTGGCTCGGCGGCGCGCGTTTCGACGCAACGAAAGACGCTATTGTTTTTTTGCAGCACGTAAGTATCCGCAGGCAGACCGGACGCGCGTTCGGCGATGCTCGTCAAGGCTACGATTCCGTAGCCGTTTTGAATCAGATCGAAAAACGAGGTTTCCGCCTGACGCCATTGAGTGTTGGGTTGCGGCTGTGCATGCGCTGTTATGCCTGTCATGGCGATGCAACCCAAAGTTAC
This sequence comes from Caballeronia sp. LP006, assembly GCF_031450995.1. Taxonomy (NCBI): domain Bacteria; kingdom Pseudomonadati; phylum Pseudomonadota; class Betaproteobacteria; order Burkholderiales; family Burkholderiaceae; genus Caballeronia; species Caballeronia sp. LP006. The sequence continues at coordinate 1,204,258 of NZ_JARTVW010000005.1, forward strand.
TTGCGCGATACGGCTTGGCTTCATCAGGCTTGTCTCCGCTTTATCGATCGATGAGGCGGTTAGATGGTAATTAAGCCGCCTTGTTCATGCGGATTGTGGCAGATAGGGTTTGTGCGCTCGTTGCTGTTTGCAAGTGCACGCGCGCGGCAGGCAAAAAAAAAGACCTCGCGCGAGGCGAGGTCAAACACTTCGAACGGCTTCCTTATCGCGAAAAGGCGTTTAACGCGACGAGGAAGCAAGGTCAAGGATAGGGATCGGGCGATGCCTCATATATCGGAGGAATCCGATTGATTGTTGCTCTTGGGCATGCAGCCGTATCGGACGGTTGTCTCGTTTTAAGCTTTTGTTACCCAGTGCGGCGAGTTGGCCATGTTTCGAGCGGTTTCACAGGGAATTCGCCTTCGCGAAGCCTTATTGGTCGATCGTTCAGTGTTGGATCACTGCGGCTCGATCAAACGCGCGCTTCTCCATGAACCAAGATCGATAGCACGCTAGAGCATGCCGACTGGTAAGCAGTTCTGGATGCTCGAATTTCTTGATTCCCCGGCGTCGGTGCAACCAGTTCGTCATGATCGAAAGAGAATCTCGCTGTTCTTGCTTGCTGATGAATCAATTGCGCGCCGGAAAACAAAAAGCCCCGTAATTCTTAAATTACGGGGCTTTTAGAGATCGCGCTGGCGGAGGCGGTGAGATTCGAACTCACGGAAGGATCACTCCTTCGCCGGTTTTCAAGACCGGTGCCTTAAACCGCTCGGCCACACCTCCAGCAAGGCGCGTATTGTAGCGCACTCAAACGCGCTTCGGAACCATCAGCCTTCGAGCGAGCGCGTCGCTTTCAAGGCGGGAAATAGTTGCATCCATAGAAGCGCCACGGCAATCGTTCCGAGTCCGCCGATCAACACCGCCGGCACCGCGCCGAACAAACCCGCCGTCATCCCCGATTCGAATTCGCCGAGCTGATTCGACGTCCCGATGAACAATGAATTGATCGCGCCGACGCGTCCGCGCATCTCATCGGGCGTCTGCAACTGCACGAGCGACATGCGCACGACCACGCTGATCACATCCGACGCGCCCAGCGCCGCGAGCGCCACCAGCGACAAATAAATGTTGCGCGACAAGCCGAACACGATCGTCGCAATGCCGAACGCAATCACGCCACCGAAAAGCGCCGTGCCCGCACGCTGCCGCAACGGAAAATGCGCCAGCCAGATCGAGCCGGTAAGCGCACCCACGGCCGGCGCCGCGCGCAAGACACCCAAACCCCAAGGTCCGGTATGCAGGATGTCGCGCGCGAACACCGGCAAGAGGGCGGTCGCGCCGCCGAGCAGCACCGCGAACAAATCGAGCGACAACGCGCCAAGGATCACCGGCTTCTTGCGGATGAAGGCGATGCCCGAAAACAGCGCCTCGAACGACAGCGGCGCGCGCATGCGGACGGCTTCATCGATCCTGATCGCCGCCACGGCAAACGCCGCGCCGAGAAACGCGACGGCTACCGCGCCATACACCGTCAACGCGCCGAGGCCGTAGAGGAGGCCGCCCATCGCCGGGCCGAGAATCTGCGCCGTCTGATTTGCCGAGGTGGACCACGCCGTCGCGTGCTGCAATTGCGAACGCTGGACGAGATTGGGCAGCAACGCCGCCATCGATGGCGATTCGAACGCGCGCGCCGCGCCCGTGATCGCCGCGATCGCGTAAATGGGCGCAACGCTTTGCCAGCCATGCCACGCGCCCGCGCACAGACAGAGCGCCGCGGCGCCCTCGATGCCCTGACAAACCCACGCGATCGTGCGCCTGTCGTAACGATCCGCCACATGGCCGACGACGAGCGTGAGCACGAACATCGGCAGGAACTGCGCGAGTCCGACGAGCCCAAGCGCGAACGCGCTATGCGTGATCGAATAAACCTGCCATCCGATCGCCACCGACATCATCTGAAATGCCACCGACGACATCACCCGCGCGCTCCAGAAAAGCGCAAACGGACGATGCCGCATCACCGAGTCCGATCCCAACGTGGGCGCGCTCAATTTTGCGAATCCTTCAAGAACAGCTCCTGTAGATCGTTGAGAAAGCGCTGGCCGAGCTCGGTCGGCGCAATGCGTTCGAAGTCGCGCGTGATGAGTCCGCGCTTCTCCGCTTCGACGAGCGCGGGTTCGATAGCCGACATCGACAAGCCCGTGCGCTCGATGAACGAATGCACCGGAAAGCCTTCGACCAGACGCAGCGTGTTGAGCATGAATTCGAACGGCAGATCGCGCGGTCCGACTTCGCGCTCTTCCTGAATCGCGCTCTGGCCGGGCGAAAGCGCCTGGTCCATGAATGTCGCCGGATGCTTGAAGCGCGCCTGCCGCAAGATTTTTTGCGGAAACGAGAGCTTGGTATGCGCGCCCGCGCCGATTCCAAGGTAATCGCCGAAACGCCAGTAATTCAGGTTATGTTTGCTTTGCCGATGCGGCTTCGCATACGCCGATACTTCGTAATGCTCGTAGCCGGCATCGCGCGCGCGTTCGTGAATCCAGTCCTGCATGTCGGCGGCGGCATCGTCGTCGGGCAGCGCAGGCGGGTATTTCGCGAAGAGCGTGTTCGGCTCCATGGTCAGGTGATACAGCGACAAATGCGGCGGCGCAAAGCCGATCGCGGTGTCGATATCGCGGCGGCATTCGTCGAGCGTCTGCTTCGGCAACGCGAACATCAGGTCGAGATTGAAATTGTCGAAGTGTTTCGACGCGATTTCCACGGCTTTGCGCGCCTGCGTTGCATCGTGAATGCGGCCGAGCGCCTTCAGATGCGTTTCGTCGAAACTCTGAATGCCGATCGACAAGCGGTTCACGCCGCTCGCGCGAAACTGCGCGAACTTCGCGGCTTCGAAGGTGCCGGGATTGGCTTCGAGCGTGATCTCGGCGTCGGCGTCGATGGGCAACAAGGCGCGCGCGTCCGAGAGCAGCCGGTCGAGTCCTTTCGCGGACAAAAGGCTCGGCGTGCCGCCGCCGATGAAAATGGTGTGTACCTGCCGTCCCCACACGAGCGGCAGCACGCTTTCGAGATCGGCACGCAAGGCGTCGAGGTAACGGTCCTCGGGGAACGCATCGCCGTTCCACTCATGCGAGTTGAAATCGCAATACGGACACTTGCGCACGCACCACGGGAAATGCACGTAAAGCGCGAGCGGCGGCAACGACTTGAGCCGGATGCTTCCCGGCGATGTGAATGCCTGCACGACATCGATTGTCTTCGGACCGGAACTCACGCAAGTTCCTTGAGATGTTGCAGCAATTCACGCAGCGCCAGCGCCCGATGCGAAAGCGCGTTCTTGCGTGCCGGATCGAGTTCGGCAGCCGTCGCGTTGAGCGTCGGCAAAAAGAAGTGCGGATCGTAGCCGAAGCCATGTGCGCCGCGCGGCGTGTCGATGACTTCTCCGTGCCAGCGGCCTTCGGCGATGAGCGGTTCTGGATCGTTCGCGTGACGCACTAGCACGAGCACGCAGAAGTAATAGGCGCGGCGGTCGGCTTTGTCGGCGAGTTCGGAGACGAGGTGCGCGTTGTTGGCCACATCGCTTTTCACGCCGCCGCGCATCGAGGCGAAACGCGCCGAATACACGCCGGGCGCGCCGTTCAGCGCGCGTACGCAAAGGCCGGAGTCATCGGCCAAAGCGGGCAGGCCGGTGAGCGTCGCGGCGTGGCGCGCCTTGGCCAGCGCGTTTTCGACGAAAGTGGCGTGCGGCTCTTCGGCTTCCGGCACGCCGAGTTCGCCCTGCGCGATCAATTCGATTCCCGCCGCATCCAGCAGCGATGCGAATTCGCGCAGCTTGCCCGCATTGTTCGACGCGAGCACCACGCGTCCGAGTGTTGCCGTATCAGACACCTTCTATCCCCAGTGCAGCTTTCTGCTTCGCGATCAGGCCTTTTATGCCGCTGTCCGCGAGGTCGAGCAGCGCGTTCATTTCGTCGCGCGAAAATGGTGCGCCTTCCGCCGTGCCCTGAACTTCGACGAAACCGCCCGCGCCCGTCATCACGACGTTCATGTCGGTGTCGCACTGCGAGTCTTCCTCGTAGTCGAGGTCGAGCACGGGCGCGCCCTGATAGATGCCGACGGAAATGGCCGCGACGAAATCCTTGATCGGCGATTGCGCGATACGGCCATTCGCGACGAGCTTCGTAACGGCATCATGCGCGGCGACGAACGCGCCCGTGATGCTCGCCGTGCGCGTGCCGCCGTCGGCCTGGATGACATCGCAGTCGATATTCAGCGTGCGCGGACCGAGCGCGTTCAGATCGAATACGGAGCGCAGCGCGCGGCCGATCAACCGCTGGATCTCCTGCGTGCGGCCGGTCTGCTTGCCGCGCGCGGCTTCGCGGTCGTTGCGCGTATGCGTGGCGCGCGGCAGCATGCCGTATTCGGCGGTGAGCCAGCCTTGGTCGCGCCCGCGCAGGAATTCCGGCACGCGCTCGGCGATACTCGCCGTGCAGATGACCTTGGTATCGCCGAACTCGACGAGCACCGAGCCTTCCGCATGCTTCGTGTAGTGCCGCGTGATGCGCACGTCGCGCAATTGATTCGCGCGGCGGCCGCCCGGACGCGGAACGGAAGGTTTCAGCAGGGGAGAGTCGGTCATGGATGGGCCAGAGTGGAGTTGAACGCGTAATGAAAGTGCCGGCGCTCGATAAAGACGCGGGAATAACGCGAAAGCGCGGCGTGTGCGCGATTTTATCGTTAATCCAAAGCCGGCGTTGTCGCGCGCGGCAAGCGCCGCGAGGCGTCATATCGGCGGGCGCGGCAGTAAAAATGGGATAATGCGGGTTCCTCGCCCGGCGGCCATACGCGTGCCACCGAAGCGCACCCTCAAGCGCGCCGGGCGCTCGTATCGAAACGGCCTTCGCAACGAAGGCTCACATCGCGAGACGTACCATGATCTACAGCATGACAGGCTATGCCAGCGCGACCCGCGAAGTCGTCGCGGATGGCGCGGGACCCAATGGCGCGGGCGGTTCGGGCGTCGGTGTATCGGTGGAATTGCGCACGGTGAATTCGCGCTTCCTCGATCTGAACTTCCGCATGCCCGAAGACGTGCGCGCAAGCGAGCCGCAATTGCGCGAAATGCTGATGAGCAAGCTTTCGCGCGGCAAGGTGGATATCCGCATCAATTTGAATCGCGTGGAGCAGACGGCCAACGCGGGCGCGCTCAATCGCGAAGCGCTCACGCAACTCGCCGCGCTCGAACGCGCCGTGCTCGACGTGTTTCGCGACTCCGAACGCATGCGCACTGGCGAGATTCTGCGCTGGCCTGGCGTGCTGAAGGAAAGCTCGGTGTCGCAAGACACGTTGCGCGAAGCCGTGCTCGCGTGCGGCAAGCAGGCAATCGCCGATCTCATCGACGTGCGCGCGCGTGAAGGCGCGGCGCTGGGCGCGGTGCTCATCAACAACGTGACGGAGATGGAAGCCATCGTCGCGCGCATCACGCCGCTCGTGCCGGAATTGATCGCGAAGCATCAGCAGAAGATCGTCGAACGCTTGCAAGACGCGCTCGGCATTGCGACGAACGACGGCGCCACATCGGCGAGCGTGCCGCGCGAGGAAATTGCCGAGCGCATTCGCCAGGAAGTGACGATGTACGGTATTCGTATCGATATCGCCGAGGAATTGCAGCGGCTCACCGCGCATCTGACCGAAACGCGCCACGTGTTGCAAAAGGGCGGCAAGGTCGGCAAGCGCCTCGACTTCATGATGCAGGAGCTCAATCGCGAAGCAAACACGCTCGGCTCGAAGGCCGCGGCGAAGGAACTCGCGGATGCATCGATGACGCTGAAACTGCTCATCGAACAAATGCGCGAGCAAGTACAGAATCTGGAGTAACGCAACATCATGCCGAACAACACGCACCGCTCGCACAGCAACTACACGGGCATTTATCCGGGCAACCTGTTCATGGTCGTCGCGCCTTCGGGTGCGGGCAAGTCCACGCTCGTGAACGCGCTGCTTGCACAGGACGAAGCTATCCGCCTGTCCGTTTCGTATACGACGCGCGACCCGCGCCCGAAGGAAAGCAACGGCGTGCAGTATCACTTCGTTTCCGTCGATGAATTCATGGAACGCCACAAGGCAGGCGAATTCCTCGAAAGCGCCGAAGTGCACGGCAACTACTACGCGACCTCGAAGGTGTGGATCGAGGATCAGATGCGTAACGGCAACGACGTGCTGCTCGAAATCGACTGGCAGGGTGCGCAGCAGGTGAAGAAGCAGTTCCGCAATGCGGTCGAGATTTTTATTCTGCCGCCTTCGCTGGACGCGCTCGAAGACCGTCTGAAAAAACGCGGCCAGGACTCGGAGAAAGTGATCGTGCGGCGTCTGCTTGCAGCCGGCAGCGAGATGGCGCATGCATCGGAAGCGGAGTATGTCGTGATCAACGAGAACTTCGATCGCGCGCTCGCCGAGTTGCAGTGTCTCGTCAAGGCGACGCGGCTGCGCTTCACCTCGCAATACGCGCGTCATACGGAGTTATTCGTGGAGCTCGGCATTCACTCCGCGCAGGCGCAATGACGCGAAGTAGTGGCCGGGTCATGCCGGTCACATAAGGTAGAATAAAGTACATATCGAGAAGGAAACAAACATGGCCCGCATCACCGTCGAAGACTGCCTGAAACAAATTCCTAACCGCTTCGAGCTCGCGCTTGCAGCGACCTATCGCGCGCGTCAGCTCGCACAAGGCCATACGCCGAAGATCGAAAGCCGCGACAAGCCTACGGTCGTTGCGCTGCGCGAAATCGCGGCCGGCCAGGTCGGCGTCGAAATGTTGAAGAAGGTGCCGGTTTAATTGCCTTCGCCTTCGTAATAGTCCGTGTGACCCTCATCACGGGCGCTGTTTTTTGCATGGCGTTTCAACTCTCCTAACCGGACGACATTGCGCGTCACTTACCCACGGAGGCGAACATGAGTCAAGCACCGTTGCCCGTCTCCGCCTCCGTGGAACCCGACATCGAAATCGATCAGGATTCGGTGCTCGACGCGGACAAGCCCCAAGCGGCGCGCAGATATATCGATGCGGTCCTCGAACAGTCGTTTCGCCATCTGTTCGGGCCCACCGCCACGCCGGAACAGCCGCGCAAGCACGACGTCGTTTCCATCGCGAAACTGACGAACACGCTTGCAGGCTATCTTTCGCCGGAAGAGATCAAGGAAGTCAAGTCGGCTTTCCATTTCAGCGACGAAGCGCATCTCGGGCAGTATCGTCAAAGCGGCGAGCCCTACATCACGCACCCGGTTGCCGTTGCGGAAATCTGCGCGGGCTGGAAGCTTGATGCGCAATCGATCATGGCGGCGCTGCTGCATGACGTGATCGAGGATCAGGGCGTCACCAAGACGGAGATCGCGGAGCGCTTCGGCGCGAAGGTCGCCGAACTGGTCGACGGCTTGTCGAAGCTCGACAAGATGGAATTTCGCAATCGCGAGGAAGCGCAGGCGGAAAACTTCCGCAAGATGCTGCTGGCCATGGCGCGCGATGTCCGCGTCATCCTCGTCAAGTTGTCGGACCGGCTGCACAACATGCGCACGCTCGGCGCGGTGCCGTCGGAAAAGCGCCGTCGCGTCGCGCGCGAGACGCTCGACATCTACGCGCCCATTGCGCATCGGCTGGGTCTGAACAATACGTATCGCGAGCTGCAGGATTTGAGCTTCGCGAACTTCAATCCGACCCGTTACGCCACGCTCGAAAAAGCGGTGAAGGCGGCGCGCGGCAACCGGCGCGAAGTGGTCGGCAAGATTCTCGAAGCCGTTCAGCGCACCATCGCGGACGCCAAGATCAGCGCCGAAGTCACCGGCCGCGAAAAGACGATCTTCAGCATCTACAAGAAGATGCGCGACAAGCAGTTGTCGTTCTCGCAAGTGCTCGATGTTTACGGTTTTCGTGTGGTCGTGGAAAGCGCGCTCGAATGCTATACGTGCATCGGCGCGCTGCATGCGCTCTATAAGCCGGTGCCGGGCAAGTTCAAGGACTACATCGCCATTCCGAAGGTCAATGGCTATCAGTCATTGCATACCACGCTGGTCGGTCCGTTCGGCGCGCCTATCGAGTTCCAGATTCGCACGCGCAAGATGCACGAGATCGCCGAGGCGGGCGTTGCGGCGCACTGGCTGTACAAGAACGGCGGCGCCGACCTCAACGACGTGCAAAAGCGCGCGCATCAATGGCTCAAGTCGCTGCTCGACATTCAGAGCGAAGCAGGCGATTCGAGCGAGTTCCTTGAACACGTCAAGATCGACCTGTTCCCGGACGCCGTCTACGTCTTCACGCCGAAGTCGAAGATCATGCCGCTGCCGCGCGGCGCGACCGCACTCGACTTCGCGTATTCGATCCACAGCGACCTCGGAAATCAGTGCGTCGCGGTGAAGATCAACAACGAATTGCTGCCGCTGCGCACGGAGTTGAAGAGCGGCGATATCGTCGAAGTCATTACCGCGCCGTACTCCAAGCCGAATCCCGCGTGGCTCGGCTTCGTGCGCACGGGTAAGGCGCGCTCGGCCATTCGTCACTATCTGAAGACAATGCGCCTGAACGAGTCCGTGCAGCTGGGCGAACGTCTCGTCGATCAAAGCCTCAAGGGTTACGGTCTGGCGCTTTCGGATGTCACGCCGGAAGTCTGGGAAAAGCTCGTGCAATGGACGGGCAACAAGACGCGTCAGGAAATTTTCGCGGATATCGGTCTTGGAAGGCGCGTGGCGGCGGTCATGGCCAAGCGCATCGAAGTGCTGATGAACGGCCGCGACGACGACGATCACTCGCCGCGCGATCACGTCAATACGAATACGGCGCCGCCAGTTGTCATCACGGGCACGGAAGGCATGTCGGTGCAGCTTTCCGCGTGCTGCCGGCCGATTCCCGGCGACGACATCATGGGCTATATCGGCATCGGGCTCGGCATGGCCATTCATACGACCGAATGTCGCGTGGCGCAGCGAATTCATCGGCGCGATCCAGGCCGCTGGATCGACGTCGCGTGGGCGCCGCAGCCGGGACGTTTGTTCGATGTCGCGGTGAAGGTGCTCGTCAGAAACACGAAGGGCGTTTTTGCGCGCGTCGCGGCGGATATTACGTCGGCGGATGCCAACATCGTCCATATCGCCATGGATGAAGACGTCTCGCAGGAAGCCAAGATGCTGCGCTTCGTCATCCAGGTCAGCGACCGCGTGCATCTCGCCAACGTAATGCGGCGTGTGCGGACCAATCCGGACGTCATGCGTATCGCACGCGAGCGGCCTAGCGACGAGCCGCATCATCGCAATCAGGAAGGCGGCATGCGCATCGACCGCGAACGCGCCGACTATTGATCCACGGCGCGGGCACATCGCGTGCATGCCTGTACGACTACAGGAGAAGCGCCACATGCAAACATCCGATCTCGACGGCCAGGCACTAGACTACTGGGTAGCGCGCGGGCTGCACGACTTCATTCGCGAAATCCACTTCACCGACAGCGGACAGACGCTCTCCATTCGCGGCAACGATCGCGGCCGGCCTTGGGACGGTCGCTTTCTGCCATCGACTTCGTGGGAAGCCGCTTCGGTCGTTCTCGAGCGCGCGTGCCGGCTCGAAATGAGCGATCACGGACGCGGCGAGGTGGTCTGCAGCGTGAGCTTCGGCAAGGACGCGGACACGATGGAAGGGCGCGGACCGTCGCTGCGCGTGGCGCTTCTGCGCGCGTTCGTGCGCCACTCGTTCGGCGATACCGTGGACGACGAATTCCCGCATCGCTCGCAAATGCTGATGGGCGAGCGAGCCGAGGCGATTGGCGAACCGAGCGCGGTGGCATCGGTTGAAGATTTGCCGATACCGGACGAGCGTATAGGCGATATCGGCTCGTTGCCGCGGCAGTAGAGTAAGTAGCGACGAGGCAGACAAAAAGGGCCTTCCGTGTGGAAGGCCCTTCGAAAGGTGGTGCGGCTGGCAGGATTCGAACCCACGACCCCTTGGTTCGTAGCCAAGTACTCTATCCAACTGAGCTACAGCCGCACGCAAAACGGTACTGCTTCAAACGGTACTGCTTGTTTATTACATGCGCTTTTGGTTAAGCGCATGATGCTGTTTTCCGTCCGAAGGCGGGAAACCTGAATTAAGTGGTGCGGCTGGCAGGATTCGAACCCACGACCCCTTGGTTCGTAGCCAAGTACTCTATCCAACTGAGCTACAGCCGCACGCAGAAGCGGAATTATAGCCAAGCCTGTTTGAAAAAGGAAGGGGCGTTGACCAAATTATCGCTTTAGATGCGTCCTCCACGCTCAACGCGCGTGGTAAGTTGTTGGTTTGGGGGCAGAGAAGCCCCGGAAATTCGAACTTGGTCTGTGCGATGAACAAGGCATTTGTCAAAGAGTCGGACGAAAGTGACGACGATCTCGAACTCGGTCAGCCGGACGTTCCGGCGGGGACCAAGAACTACATCACGCCAGCGGGCCACAAGCGCCTGCGCGACGAGCTGTTGCAATTGCTCGATACCGAGCGCCCCGAAGTGGTCAGGCTCGTGTCGTGGGCGGCGTCAAATGGCGACCGCTCGGAGAATGGCGATTACATTTACGGCAAGCGTCGGCTGCGAGAAATCGACCGGCGTATCCGCTTTCTCGGCAAGCGTCTCGATCTCGCGGAACTGGTGGACAGCAGCAGGCAGGAGAACGTCGACCAGGTGTTCTTCGGTGCGACCGTCGACTATTCCGGCGACGACGGCGAGGTGCATACGGTGACGATCGTCGGCGTGGACGAGGTCGACCTGGACGTCGGTCACGTGAGTTGGATCTCGCCGGTGGCGCGCGCGCTGCTCAAGGCGAAGATCGGCGATACGGTGCCGTTGCATACGCCCGCAGGCGTGCAGCAGATCGACATCCTCGACGTGCGCTATCCGCGCTAAAAGTTTTGAAGGCGCTTCGGTGCCCGGAACGTTGGACGAAAAAAGGCCGCTCCGAAGAGCGGCCTTTTTCATACTGATGAAACCAGTCCAGCTTAGAAGCGGTGACGCAGACCAACCGTTGCCGAGACTTGGTTCGGCGTCGACGAAACGCCTACGCCGTTGATCGTCGCGCCCAGACCCGTGCCATCCAGATCCGAAACGTGTTGGTATTCGCCTTGCAGATATACGTCCGTACGCTTGGACAGCGCGTACGCCGTTTGCAGGTCGACTTGGTGGAACTTCGGCTTCACGCCATCGATGCGGCTGTCGGTGTACGTGTAGTTCGCTGCGAGCGACAAAGCCGGCGTCAGGTTGTAACGGCCGTTGACTTCGTAGTTCGTGAAGCGAACGTGGCCGTCCGTCAGACCAACCAGGCCAGCGCCTTGCGAACCCGTGTTGCTGATGGCCGTTGCGTTGTCCAGCATCGTCTGCGTGAACACGAAGCCAACCGTTGCCGGGCCGAAAGCGTAGTTCACGCCGCCGCCGAAGATGCGTTGACGGCCAGCCACGAACGGGTTGTCGCCGCTGATTGCGCCACCGGTGTTCAGCGAACCGGCGTTGTTCAGTTGCATGTACGCGCCAGCAATGTTTAACGGGCCGTAGTTGTACGATGCGCCGACGCTGTATTGACGGTTGTCCGAGAAACCGCCTGCTTCGTTCGAGAAGCCATACTGCGCGCCAAGCTTGAAGCCGGCGTAGTTCGCGCTCGTGTACTTGACCGAGTTGTTCACGCGGAACGTGTTGTCGAGGTTGTCGTTGTCGAACGGGTGGGCGAACTGCGTGCCGCCGTATTGCGTGCCCGTCAGAGCCAGAGGCCCGAGGAAGTCGACCACGGAGTCATATTGACGACCGAGCGTGACCGTGCCGAATTGTTCGCTCGACAGACCAACGTACGCTTGACGGCCGAATTCGCGGCCACCCTGGCCCAGCGTGCCGTTAGCGATGTTGAAGCCGTTTTCCAACGTGAAGATTGCCTTCAGGCCGCCGCCGAGGTCCTCAGCGCCGCGCAAGCCCCAACGGCTGCCGTTCACCGAACCGCTGGTTTCCTTGAAGTTGCTGTGGCCGTTCTGATTGTTCGTGTAGGTGATGCCTGCATCGATCAAGCCGTACAGCGTGACGCTGCTTTGGGCGTGAGCTGCAGTGGCGAAGACACCCGAGAGGGCTGCGACGATGAGAGTCTTTTTCATCTTTGTAACTCCGAGAGCAGATTGGGCCCTAGACCCAGGCTTTGAGGAAACCTCGTTCCGGCGCGCTGCGAGAGGCGCTGTCGGAGGAGTCATGCGTCACGAAGAGACACATGTGTTTCCGGACCAGACGAAGTGTAAAGACGGCGTTACAAGCGGGGCGTTCCAATTTTCGCAATAAATCATTCTTCTAACAGCAATGATCGATGAACCGCTTATTCTTCTTTTAATACAACGCTTTAAGCGCGAATAAAGTCGTAAGGGCGGAAGTGTCAACCAACTCGCGTTGCGCAAGCGCTACATATAAGTTGGCGCAAAGCAACAGGCGCTTTCCGAAAATACGGATTGTTGAGCCAAGTGAAACAGAAGATTGCTTTTTTCGAGGGTAATTATTGCTGCAGCCGTAGCTATACTGAGGGCTCTGCTTTCCGAAGCAGACTTTTTCGTTGACGGAAAAGATCTCCAAACTTTGTCAGCGCGATCTTCGGGTCGCGCTTTTTTTTGCTTGAAACTTCGCGAACTCACGGGCCGCAATCTAGGCCGTGGCTTTCTCCTCTTCCCGCTCGACGACGTCCGCGCCGAGCGGCACTGCCCAATCCTCCATCACGTAGCGGCGGGCGTCCATGGGCGATGCGAGCAGGTTTTGCCAATGATCGCCGTGCCAGGAAGGATCGATTTGGAGCAAGCCGGCCGATGACGTTTCCGGCGCAATGGTCGGAGCGAATGCCAGTTTTAGCCAATGCGCGATACGCTTGAATTGGATTATCACCGCGTCCTCCTTTACAACTGGTTGCGAGTTAGTTTCCATAATCCTTAATTTCATAGAATGGGGCAAGACGAGTAAACGCTTACGATTTTAATAAATCGGTTGCGGGCGTGGTAATTTTTTCACTTAATCAATGCGTCTGCCTGTCGCTTGAAATAACGATGACGGAAAGCAGTAATCGGGATGGTCTGAATTACAGATTAGTTAATGTGCAACAGCGATCGCCGTATTATCTTCCGGGCTCGATAACGATTATCGACCTCGGACTTGTGAGACCGGAGATTCGCAGGATGCATCCCATCGCGGTAGCTCGCGGCGCGCCCATCGCCGGTCGACGGCCCGCTGGAGCGGCCTCTGGCGGCGTATGGACGGTGATTGAGCGACCATGACCAAAATCCATAAGTAATCAGGGTTATCCGCCATTGTGTCAAAATTCATGTTCAACATGGTCGCCGCAAAAAAAGTTTAATTGCGACGACTCAAGCGTCGTAAATCGTAAATCCGGGTAATCACGTAAACCGACAATATATTTGCTTGACCAGAATTACTTACCGATTACCGCGGCTCGGCGATCAAAGCCCCGGTCACCCCGCTGCGTTAGAATGGGCAATCTCGTCCCATCGCTTACTCCCGCGAATCCCGCAATCTCCCGCCGTCCGATAATGCATTTCGATCCACCCGCCGAATTCAAGCTTCCCACCGATCCCATCGTCTTCGTCGATCTCGAAACGACGGGCGGCACGTTCGGCATCGATCGCATCACGGAGATCGGCATCGTCGAGGTCGGGCCAAGCGGCGTGTCGCAGTGGACCACGCTCGTCAACCCGCAGAAGCCGATTCCTGGCTTCATCCAGCAATTGACGGGCATCACCGATGCCATGGTGCGCGACGCGCCCACCTTCGAAGCGCTCGCGCAAGACCTGCTCGAACGCATGAACGGGCGGCTTTTCATCGCGCACAACGCCCACTTCGATCACAGTTTCCTGAAGGGCGAATTCCGGCGGCTCGACCTGCGCTTTACGCCGGATGTGCTGTGCACCGTGCAACTTTCGCGCGCCGTGTATCCCGCCGAAAGCCGCCACGGACTCGATGCGCTCGTCGAGCGTCACGCGCTCGTGCCGTCCGCGCGTCACCGTGCACTCGCCGATGCGGACCTGCTTTGGCAGTTCTGGCAGCATCTGCATCGCTCGCACGCGGCCGATTTACTGAGCGCGCACGTCGAACGCGTGACGCGGCGCTTTCAGATCGCGGCTCATATCGATGAAGACACGATCGAGCGCATGCCAGTTGGCTGCGGCGTCTACGTCTTTCGCGGCGACGACGATGCCCCGCTATATGTCGGCCGAAGCGTGCGCTTGCGTCAACGTGTGCGCTCGCATCTGGTTGGGCCACGCCGTTCCGCGAAGGATTTGCGGTTGTCCGCGCTCGTGCGGCGCGTCGAGTGGCGCGCGACCGGTGGAGAAATCGGTGCGTTGCTTGCCGAAGCGCAACTGGTGGCGGCACTGCGGCCGGCGCATAACCGCGTGCCAAAGGCGCGTACCGGCGACATGCGTGGCGCGCCGTGGCCCTATGCGGGTCCAATCGCAATCGAAGAACGTGATCCGGCGATGGCCGAACGCGTCTGGCATGTCATCGACCGATGGCAATATCTCGGTTCGGCTCGGAGCATCGTCGACGCGCGCGCCTTGTCGGCGATTGCTTCGGCGCCCGTCTTCGAACTCGCTACCTATCGCATCCTCGGCGAGCGCCTCGCGCGCGGACTGGCTTTCGTCGCACTCGAATGCGCGCCAGCAGCTGTCGCGAATCGGGTCACCAGCTAGCCGACCGCGCCCACGCCGCCCGCCGCGCACACATGCGACAACGCGTGCGAGAGCGGATCGTTCATCGACGAGTCATAGCGCGTCAAATGCTTCCAGCGCGCCACGCTTTGTGCAAGACGCAGCGGACAATCGTCGGCTTGACGTAGCGGTTCGACGCGCGCGAGCGCGGTCATGAGCGACTGCGTCAGGCGATCGAGCTTCGGGCGCGTGTCATGCGCGAGATCGGGCGGCGTGCCTTCTGGCGCAGCCTTGGCCGCGCGCCAGTTGGCGAAGAGCGCGTTCTGCACGTCCTTGCTGGCATCGATCTGATCGCGAAAGAACTGGCGCGCGAACGCGGGATCGACCTGCGCGGCGCTGGCTTTATCTTCGACTTGCTTCAGGAGCGCGGCTTCGCGCGGTTCATCGGTGATCGGTTCGCGACGCGCCCACTTCCAGCGCGCGACGGGTTCGGCAAGCGCAAGCCGTTGCGAAACGAGAGCAATGAGATTGGTGAAGGCGGTGTCGTCGCCATCGGCACTAACGGGCGCCGACAACGTGTAGAGCAAGGCGGCGACGCCAGTCGCCGCGAGCACGCGAGATGAAGCGAGAAGAGAAGTCAGAGATCGGCTGCGCATGGGCTCGATGCAAAAGCGCCAGCATAACGCACCGCTGTGAGAGTTCATCCTGGATAGGCGAGTCTTGCCGCACGACTCCCCGCTGCCGTCAAAAGGATAAGGCGCGACTTCGCCTGGCTTCTGCCATGAAGAGACCGTGAGGTCCGTGCGCGCCGTGCGCACCGGGCGTCGTTTTCACGACGACGGCGTGACGATCCAGCGCGCCGCCTATTTCGAGCCGGTCGAGTTGCGCTGTTCGTCGAAGAACGCGCGAACATGCTCGGGCAACTCGGTGGCGAGAAATTCGACGGCAACCGGGTCCGGGTCCGGACTGTTCACTTTGTCGGGGGTCGGGATTTTCGTCGGTCTGGCGTCCATGATGCTCTCCTCTGTGTCGACAACGATTACTTACTAGCCATTCCGCGACGCAAGCCATGTTTCATGGCTTTTGCAGCACCGCATCCGGCCTTGCGAATTCATTACTGCGTTCTGTGTGAATGCGTTATCGGTACGCCGGCAGTCCGACTTGAGCGATTTATCCAGTACGAACGGTTTTAAATAAGCATGCGGTCACGAATTACCGAATTTAAAAATCGTCCAACGCAAAAATTACTTAAAAAGCCAGATAATCGGTAGCTCCGGAAGCCGCGCCCAGCTTGGCTCGGCGACCGTGAGGTCATCGCGCACTAATAGTTTAGCGATTCCTCTATGGATATAACGATACCGGGAAACCAGCGTTGACGCTCGATTGTGCGCAGCGGAAAATAGCTCGTTGTTGTACGAAAGCGCACATAAAGAATCAATCATCGAAGTGTGACGCCCGAATGTGAAATCGGTGTGGTGATTTCGCTGTTATTACGCAAGCGTGTCGGATCAAAACCGCACTGTTGTAATCGCACACTGAAAGCGTCTTCATGGCGTCACGCGAATCAGCTTGCGCTGCCGAATAGCTGCGCCACGACGGATCGCAGCCAGCGGTTTCCTGCTTCGTGGTGGTATCGCGCATGCCAGTGCTGACGCACGGCAAATCGATCGACGGGAAAAGGGCAGGGGTGAACGGCGACGTCGTTGACTCGCGCCAGCGTCTCGCCGATATTGCGCGGCAGCGTGGCGATGAGGTCGGTGGTCTTGATGATCGATCCGAGGCCGAGAAAGCCCGGCAGTTCAAGCACGACATCGCGCTCGATATGCTCGCGCAGCAGCGCCTGCTCAAGCAACTGCGCGCCCGTGCCGGCTGCGATCGCCACATGTCCCTCGGCGCAATATTGCTTTCGGCTGAGCTTCGCGCGCAGCCTCGGGTGGCTGCGGTTGGTCAGGCAGACCCAATCCTGCATATATAACTGCTGCTGGTAGATTCCTCCGCCAAGCCAGGGCACATGTCCGATCGCCAGATCCGCCTCGCCGGATTCCAGGGCGCGTTCCGTGTTGCCGTCGATTCGCGCCGCATCGAGACGCACGCCGGGCGCCTGCGCGCGCACATGCGCCAGCATCCGCGGGAGTAGCGTGATGTGACTGGCGTCGGTCATGCAGATTCGAAACCGCCGCTTGGCGGTCGATGGATCGAACGCAATTTCCCATGCAGCAAAGCGCCGCAGCGATTCGAGAATCTCCCGGCATGGACCGATCAGCGCGTCGGCCTGCGGCGTCGGCGCCATGCCGCTCGGCGTACGAATGAAAAGCGGGTCCTGCAGATGCGTTCGCAAGCGTCCGAGCCAGATGCTGATGGTCGGCTGGCTTTGTCCGAGCTGCTCTGCGACGCGCGTCACGCTGCGCACGTCGTAGAGCAAATCGAAGAGTTGCAGCAGCTTGAGGTCGGGAAGTTCGATCGGTTCCATCGGCCTATTGTCACGGAACAAGCCGCGCGAGTGATATTGCCAAACGCAATGTGGTCATTGAATTCATTGCATTGCCGATATGACCCGTGAGCCGTATCTTGGTCGCAGATCAGGGGGACGGCTGTGAAAATCGCGATTCTGGGTGCCGGTGCGCTCGGCTGCGCCATCGGTGCGGCGCTGACCGAAGGCGGCAACGAAGTGTGGTTGCTGAACCGCTCCGCCGCGCACGTGGACGCCATGCGCCGCGACGGCCTGCTCGTCGACGACGCCACCGGCTCGCGTCGCGTCACCGTGCGCGCCACGACGCAAGCCGCCGAGGCCGGCGCGGCCGATCTCATCATCGTGCTGGTCAAATCTTTTCATACCGATGCCGCCATGCGCGGCGCGCTCGAACTGATCGGTCCCGAAACGGTGGTGCTGTCGCTGCAGAACGGTCTCGGGCATGAAGACGTGCTGGCGGGAATCGTCGGACGCGAACGCGTGCTGGCCGGCAAGACATACGTCGGCGGGGTCATGCGTGGCGCGGGGCATATCGAGTCGGGCGTGGCCGGCAAGGCGACCATCGTGGGCGAACTCGACGGCCGCGTTACCGCGCGCGTTGCGGCCATCGCCGACACCTTCAACGCGTCCGGGCTCGCCACGACGGTCAGCGACAACATCCTCGGGACGATGTGGGACAAGCTCCTCGTCAACGTCGCCACCGGCGCGCTCACGGGCATCACGGGCCTGACTTACGGCCAGTTCTATGAAGACGCGCATCTCAAGGCCACGTCTCTCGCGGCGGTTGCCGAAGCGATGGCCGTGGCGAAAGCGGCGGGCGTCGCGCTTTCCGTCACCGATCCCGAACGGCCGTGGATTCTCGCGGGCGAAGGGCTCTCGCCCGCCTTCAAGACGTCGATGCTGCAAAGCCTGGAAAAAGGCTCCGCTACCGAGATCGATTTCATCAACGGCGCGGTCGTGCGCTGGGGCGAGCGGCACGGCGTGCCGACTCCCGTCAACGCGACGCTCGTCGCCTGCATCAAGGGCATCGAGCGGGCCATGACCGACCGAAAAGAATAAGGAGACAACCGCATGAACGGCAGCAAGGCGTATCTGGAACACGTCGCCATCTGGGTGAAGGACATCCACTGGCACATCCGTTTTTTCGAGGACGTGCTCGGCATGACTATGCGCGAAGTCGACGGCACGATCGACGAACCGCGCCAGTACTGGGCGCTCGGCGGTCTGCAGTTCATCCACAAACCGGACCATGACGCGCCCGAAGGCCGGCTCGGCCATCTGGGCGTGATGTGCGAGGACCTGGAAGCGGCGCTTCGAGCCGCGCAGCGCCACGAAGTCACTGAAATGCCGCAGGGACGCAACTGGATTCGCCTGCCGGACGGCCTTGCCGTCGAGCTGATTCAGGCCAAGCCCGCGTCGTGCGTGGCACGGGCGCTTTCCATCGATCCGCGTTCGGAGGCATGAGATGACGATTGTCGATAAATACTGGGACGACGCCCACGAAGGCGACGAGTGCACGAGCCCGACCTACACGGTCACGAAAGCGCGCATCCTCGCTTACGCCGACCTCACGGGCGACCACACGCCAGTCCACGTCGATGAGGACTACGCCAACGCGAGCCACTTCGGCTCGATCGTCGCGCATGGACTCTTCGGCTTGTCCATCGCGGACGGCCTCAAGACACAGAGCGACTACCGCTTCCTGCCGGGCATGTCGCTTGGCTGGACGTGGGACTTCAACCTGCCGATCAAGGTCGACGACGTGCTGCACGTGAGGTTTCGCATCGGCTCGATGCGTGCCAGCAAGAGCCGTCCCGATTGGGGCATCGTCATCTTGCCGTCGGAGTTGATCAATCAGCACGGGCAGGTCGTCCAGCATGGCGAGCATCGTCTGATGGTGCCGCGCCGACCGGGAGCAAAGTAATGCAGGCACGTCCTCTGGAAGGCATGCGCGTCGTCGATTACAGCCACTTTCTTGCCGGTCCCTATGTCGGACGCTGTCTCGCGGCGCTCGGCGCGGAAGTCATCAAGGTCGAACGTCCGGTCAGCGGCGATGCGGGCCGGCAGCATGCAACCGTGCTCGACGACGAACAAAGCGCCTACTTCCTGCAACTCAACATGGGCAAGCGCGGCGTCAGCGTCAACATGCGCGATGCGCGCGGCAACGAATTCATGCAGCGCCTGTGCGACTCGGCGGATGTGTTCGTCGAGAACTACCGGCCGGGCGCGCTCAAGAAGCTCGGCCTCGGTTACGAAGAGCTGTCCGCGCGCAATCCGGGTCTCGTCTATTGCTCGATTTCGGCGTACGGCCACACGGGACCGGACGCGCATCGCGCGGGCTTCGGGCTGATCGCGGAAGCGAAGAGCGGCATCATGCAGATGATCGGCAATCCCGGCGAGCCGCCGCCCCTGATGCGTATTTCGCTCGGCGACATGTACACCGGCATTCACGCGGTCGCGGCGATCAATGCGGCGCTGCTCGGCCGCGTGAAGAGCGGGCGCGGGCAGCATATCGACATGGCGCTCTACGACACGCTCGTGTCGATGCACGAATACGCGGTCCAGTGCTACACGATGCAAGGCGTCGTGCCCGAGCAAACCGGTCATGACATGCCGACATCGACGCTCTATGGCGTGTTTCGCGCCGCCGACGGCGACCTCGTGATCGCGGCGCAAGTGGACGATGCATGGAAGCGCTTCGCCGCGCTGCTCGAAGCGCACGGCGCACCGGCGGGCTTCGGCGCCGACGCGCGCTTTCACACGCTCAACGGGCGCAATGCGAATCGGCTCGACATTCTCGCGGTGGTCAAGCCCTGGGTCGCATCGCGGCCCGTTGCCGACGTGCTTGCGTTGCTCGACAGCATCGACGTGCCGTGCGCGAAGGTGCAGCGGATCGACGAAGTGCTCGCGGACCCGCAGATCATCGCGCGTGGCATGGTGATCGAGCAGGAGCATCCGCGCTTCGGCACGCTGCGTCTGCCGAACCTGCCGTTCCGGTTCTCCGATTGCGATACGACCATTCGCGAAGTCGGGCCGGACCTCGGTCAGCACAACGCGGAAGTCGCGCAGTCGCTGGGGTTCGACGCGGCGGAGATCGACGCTATGCAGACCGACGGCGTGCTGTATTCGAAAGCGAGGCCGCGATGAGCGATCGGTACGCGGTGATCGGCAACCCGATCGGCCACACGAAATCTCCTTTGATCCACGGCCTGTTCGCGGAAGAAACGCGGCAGGACATGCGCTATACGGCAATCGAAGGACCGCTCGAACCGCACGACGCCTTTGCCGATACGGTGCGCGCGTTCATCGCGGACGGTGGCAAGGGCATGAACGTGACCGCGCCGTTCAAGCTCAAGGCGTTTGCCATGGCCGATGAACGCAGCGAGCGCGCAACCCTTGCGGGCGCTGCCAACGCGATGAGCTTCGAAGACGGCAAGGTCGTCGCCGAGAACTTCGATGGCGTCGGCCTGGTGCGCGACATCGAGATCAATCTCGGTTTGCCGATGGCCGCCAAACGCGTGCTTCTGCTCGGCGCGGGCGGCGCGGTGCGCGGGGCGCTGCTGCCGTTTCTCGATGCGCGGCCCGCCGAACTCGTCATTGCGAACCGAACCGTGCGGAAAGCCGAAGCGCTGGTGCGCGAAGTCGGCGCGCAAGCGTCGTTGACGGCCTGCGGATACGACGCGCTCGAAGCCATGGGCGGCTTCGATCTCGTGGTCAACGCGACCTCCGCGAGTCTCACGGGTGACTTGCCGCCCGTGCCGCCAAGCGTGTTCGATCCCGACGGCGCTGCCTACGAACTCGTCTACGGCAAACGGTTGACCCCGTTCCTTCGGCTCGCGCGCAATGCCGGCGTAAGGGAAATAGCCGATGGCGTCGGCATGCTGGTGGAACAGGCAGCGGAAGCCTTCGAATGGTGGCGCGGCGTGCGTCCGCGGACGCGCGCGGTAATCGATCGGCTCACCGTTCCGCTCGACTGACGAGGCATCCATGACACCCGAAACGGTTCGATCCTGCCGCTACGAAGTCGAAGGCCCGCTCCTCATCTTGACGATCGATCGTCCCGAGGTGCTCAACGCGCTGCATCCGCAGGCGCATCGGGAACTGGCCGAAGCGTTCGATCGATACGCCGCCGATGCTTCATTGCGCGTCGCCATCGTGACCGGTGCGGGCGAGCGCGCATTCTGCGTCGGCACCGACCTCAAGGCGCTGGCGGCGAGTGGCGACCATACGAAGCCCGCGACGGGTTTCGCGGGCATCACGCATCGCTTCGATCTTTACAAGCCATTGATCGCGGCGGTGAACGGCCTGTGTCTCGGCGGCGGCATGGAGATTCTCGCGGCATGCGACCTGGGTGTCGCCGCCGATCACGCGCAATTCGGTTTGCCCGAGCCGCGCGTCGGACTGGCCGCGCTGGGCGGCGGTCTCTTGCAGCGCTTGCCAAGGCAGATCGGCATGAAGGACGCAATGGGCCTCGTGTTGACCGGCAATCGCATCTCGGCGGATGAGGCGCGCCGCATCGGTCTGCTCAATGAAGTCGTGCCGGCGGCTGAACTGATGAAGCGCGCGCGCGCCTTGGCAGAAGACATTCTCGCGTGCGCGCCGCTGGCCGTTCAGGCATCCAAGCAAGTGATGCTGCAAAGCCTTGCGCAAGCGAATCTCGCCGCGACCCTGCACGAAGACTATCCGCTCGCGCGGCGCATGCTCGATAGCGACGACGCCCGCGAAGGACCGAAGGCGTTTGCCGAGAAGCGCAAGCCGAACTGGACCGGACAGTGAAGCGCCGCGTTCTAAGCGGTGCTTGCGTAGGAAAACCGGAAGAGCGCGCGGTCGCAATCCGCCGCCGATACTCCGAGCGCGTCTTGCATGGCCGCCGCGCCGCATTCCAGCGCATTGCGCGTCAATGCGCCCGCGAAAAGCAGATGACCGAAGCCGCCCGTATCCTCCGTTCCACGCATGCGCTTTTCCTCGGTCTGCCGGCCGCTGAGCGCGTCGTGGACGCGGCCGAGCCGCACGCGCGTGAGCGCATGTGCGTCGCGAAGCTCGCGAATGGTGTCGCCGATATCGACGCCTTGCTCGAGATCGAAGCGCACGCACCATTGAAAAGGCGCCAGGCCGCCGCCCACATCCACGAGCGTCTCGCACAACGCGCGCTGAACGTTCCGGTAATGCGGCATCAGCTTGCGGGTCCACTCGGTCGGTGCGTCGAGTCTCGCGAGATAGTCCGGCGATTCGAGATCGCGCGCGGAATCGACGTCGATCACGCACAGATAGCGCGGCCCGTCGCCACTGATACGTTCCCATCGCTCCGCATGCCGGAAGCCGGGCAGGGCGAGCCGTTCTGGCAGATGCTCGAACGAATGCCAGCGCAGATATTCATCGACCGTGTCCGCGTCCACGTCGTGGCGGATAACGACCATGGCCTGCGTGCGCGTCGTCATGAGCGTTCCCCGTGGAAGAAGTCGTCGAATCACGAGCATGCGCGCGTCATTGCCGTAATGCAATTACCGATTGAAATACCTTTCCAAAATCGATACGCTTTCTAAGAACGTAGACGGCCGCGATCAGACGGCTGCATCGAGCGAACTGGCATCGGAGAGAGACACATGGCTTTCATCAGATACGCCGCAATCGGCTGCAGCGGCATGGGACGACGACATCTGCACGGTCTCGCGCAACTGAAGCGCAGCGGACTGGCGAACATCGAGCTTGCGGCCGTGTGCGATCTCAACGCCGAGAGCGCGCGCAGCATG
This sequence comes from Caballeronia sp. LP006, assembly GCF_031450995.1. Classification (NCBI taxonomy): domain Bacteria; kingdom Pseudomonadati; phylum Pseudomonadota; class Betaproteobacteria; order Burkholderiales; family Burkholderiaceae; genus Caballeronia; species Caballeronia sp. LP006. The sequence goes on from NZ_JARTVW010000005.1 coordinate 1,227,137, forward strand.
GCCGACGAAGCCGCCGCGCTCTTCGGCGCGCGGCCCGCCGTGTACGCGGACATTGGCCAAATGGCGCGCGAAAATCCGGAGATCGTTGCCGCCGATATCGCCACGGACGCCGGCTCGCACATGAGCGTCGCGTTGCAGTGCTTCGCGGCCGGCCTTCACGTGCTGTGCGAAAAGCCGCTCGGCATCACGGTGTCAGAGTGCCGCAGGATCGTGAATGCGGCGAGGGATGCCGGGCGCGTGCTCTCGGTCGCGGAAAATTTCCGGCGCGATCCGATCAACCGGCTCGTGAAGGCGCTGCTCGACGATGGCGCCATCGGCACGCCGCGTCTGATGCTGGAAACGAGTATCGGCGGGCGCGATGTGATGGTGCAGACGCCGTGGCGGCATCAAAAGCCATCGGGCATGGTGGTACTCGATTCGGGCGTGCACAACGCGGACATCATCCGCTTCTACATGGGCGGCGTGGCGAGCGTCTACGGCGAAAGCCGGCTGCACGAGAAGACGCGCCGCGTGGCCGCGCGCGCAGGCGGTTCGGCATCCGAGACGGACAAGTGGTGGCGCGCGCCGGGCGGCATGCCAACGGAATTCGAAGCGAGCGGCGACGACGCCACGTATTCGCAACTGCGCTTTACTTCGGGCGCTATCGGCCAGTGGGTGAACGATCGCGCGGGACATGGCGAGCATCGCGAGAGCCGCGTCATTCACGGCTCGAAAGGCTCCATTGTGGCGCCGGGCGACCGCAATGGCCGTCCTGTCACGCTTCATCTCGACGATGGCTCCGTCATCGCCGATGCGCGCATTCTCGAGCATGCGCCGAGCTATCGCCTGGGGCCGGTTGCTGCCGCGCTTTTCGGCGATGCGCGTCCGTGGACCTATTCGTTTGCCTTCGACGAAGTGGACCAGCGCATTCTCGCGCTTCAGCTTCACGAACTCGCCGATTGTGTGATGCACGGCAAAGCGCCCGAAGTGACCGGCGAGGAAGCGCTTGCCGATGTCGCGCTCGCGTATGCGCCGATCGAATCGGGCAGGCTCGGCCGCAGCGTGAGCCTCGCCGAAGTGATCGATGGCGAGGCCGCACCCTATCAGGCGGAAATCGACGAGATGCGCCGCCGGTCCTGACACGTCGACTTCGGGAGCGAAGTTTGAATCCACATCACGTACAGCCGCTTGCCGCCGACCGCGCGCCCGCAGCGCGCGCGGGCATCTCCACGCGCCGTCTGAACCAGATCGGCATGTTCGCGCTGCTCATCGCGGCGCTCGCCGTGCTGATCGTCCTGCCGCTCGGCGCGTTGATCCTGCGCGGCTTCGTGCGTATCGACAATGGTCATGCCAGCGCATCGCTTGCCGCTTTCGGCAAGGTATTCGGCGATATGAGCTACTGGATCGCGATGGGCAACACGCTCGTCATCGCGCTCGGTTCCATGCTGCTCGCGACCGCGCTCGGCGTCATGCTCGCGTGGTGTCTCGTGCGCACCAACGTGCCGTGGCGCGGCTTTCTCGAACGCGCCGCCGCCATGCCGATCTTCATTCCGCCGTTCATCGGCGCGTTTGCGTGGATTCTGTTCGGCGCGCCGCGCATCGGCATCTTCAACGTGGCGGCGAAGTGGATGAGCATCGGCCAGCCGTTCAACGTGTACTCGTATCTCGGCATCGTCTGGGTGATGGGCATCTACATCGCGCCTTACGTGATGATGATCGTCGCCGGCGCGCTGCGGAACATGGACCCGAGTCTCGAGGAAGCCGGGCAAGTGGCCGGCCTCAGCCGCTTTCGCACGATGCGCGTCATCACGCTGCCGGTGGTCGGTCCGTCCATTCTGTCGGGCGCGGTGCTCGCGTTCGTCATCAGTCTCGGGCTCTTTGGCACGCCTGTGCTGCTTGGCATGGCGAAGGAGATTTATCTCGTCACCACGCGCATCTACCTCGAATTGCAGCAGTTTCCGCCCGATGCGGGCATCGTTGCCGTGCTGGCGATCTATCTCATGGTGCTTTCGGTCGCGGCCAATCTCGTGCAGCAATGGATGCTGCGCGGCCGTTCCTTCGTCACCGTCACCGGCAAGGGATTCAGGCCGCGCCTGATGAAGCTCGGCGCGAGCCGTCATGCGATCGCCGCCGCGATCTGGTGCTATCTCGCGCTCACGGTCTTCGCGCCGATTGCGATCATCGCGGCGGCGGCGTTTTCGACCTACGCGTGGTCGGGACACTTCACCTGGAACAACCTGCGCTTTCTCTGGACCACGGTGGACGTGCGCACGACCTTCGTCAACAGCCTTCTCATCACGATCATCGCGGCGAGCGCGACGACGGTTCTGGGCGTCGCGGTGTCGTGGTTCACGACGCGCTCGAAGATGCGCGGCCGTCAATGGATCGAAGCCATCGTCCTTTTGCCGATGTCCGTGCCGAGTCTCGCCTTCGCGCTCGGCGTGTTCTTCTTCTGGGTCGCCATGCCGAAGTGGGTCGGCGTGTACGGCACGGTGTGGATCATCATCATCGCGCTGGTGGGGCGCTACATCAGCTACTCGGTGCGCGCCATTTCCAGCAGTCTCGTGCAGATTCATCCCGAACTCGAAGAGAGCGCGCGCATCTCGGGCTACGGCTGGACGCGCGCGCTGTCACGCATCACGTTGCCGCTCATCATGCCGAGCGTGATTTCGAGCTGGGTGATGATCTACAGCATCTTCGTGTCCGAGCTTTCCATCGTGCTGCCGCTTTATACCGCCGAGACGCGCACGCTTTCCATCCTCAGCTTCGATACCTGGTCGATCGGCCAATTCTCGCAAGTGGCCGCGCTTTCGCTGCTGCAACTGATGATGGGCGTGGGTGTCATGGCGGCGGTCGCCGTCATCACGCGCCGCCGCGAGAGTTCGATTGTCTGACGCGCGCCATACGATCACCCGATACGAGAGTCCACGCCATGACCGTTGCCATTCAGTCCCTCACCAAGCGCTTCGGCGGCGTGCACGCCATCGACGATCTCACGGTGCAGTTCCGCCCGAACGCCATCACGGTGCTGCTGGGCGCGAGCGGCTGCGGCAAGACCACGACCTTGCGCTGCATTGCCGGGCTGGAGCAGCCGACGAGCGGCGAGATCGAGATCGACGGGCGCACCGTGTATTCATCGACGCGCAACATCGACCTGCCGCCCGAGAAACGCGAACTCGGCATGGTGTTTCAGTCGTATGCCATCTGGCCGCATTTGAGCGTGATGGAAAACGTCGCGCTGCCGCTGCGGGCGCGCGGCACGGCGCACGCGGCCATCGACACGCGCGTGCGCGACACGCTCGCTTCGGTGGGGCTCGGTCAGCAAGTGGATCGCAGCGCGATGCAACTCTCGGGCGGCCAGCAGCAGCGCGTATCGATTGCGCGCTGTCTCGTGGCCGATCCGCGTCTCATCCTGATGGACGAGCCGCTCAGCAATCTCGACGCGAAACTGCGCGTGGAGATGCGTCACGAGATTCGCAATCTGCAGCGGCGCATCGGCGCGACCATCTTGTTCGTCACGCACGATCAGGAAGAAGCCATGTCGCTCGCCGATGAAATCTTTCTCTTCGATCGCGGACGTATCGTGCAGCGCGGCGCGCCCGAGGAACTGTATTTCCGGCCGGCGGTGCGCTATGTCGCGGAGTTTCTCGGCAAGGCCAATCTCTTTCCGGTTGCGCTGCGTTCGCACGCGGGCGAAACGGAAGTCGTGGCGCAATCCGGGCAGATCGTCGTGAAGGGCGATGTGACGGGCGCCGCCAACGGCAACGAAGCGCTCTGCATGGTGCGGCCCGAAGCGTGGCGCGTGCAGGCGCGCTCGCACGCGGGCGTGCCGGGCCGCGTGCGTGAAAGTTCGTTCGTCGGCGACCGGCGCGAGTTGCGCGTGGAAACGCCGCTCGGCGATCAGACCGTGGTGACGCCCGGCTTCGAACGCTACGCCAACGGCGATGAAATCACCCTGAGCGTCGCGCCCCAGCATTTGCATCTGATGAGAGGAGAGCTTCAATGATCGCTGTCGGCACCGGTCTCTTTACCATGTGGAACGACATCCCGCCCGCCTACGGCCGCGAGTTTGCGCTGATGCACACGCGCGACCACGTGCCCGAGCACATGGCCTATCTCGGCGATGACGGCATCCGCTGGGCGCGGCGCTGTATCGACGGACAAGGCGACATGCCGCGCTTCTTCACGTTTTACGGGCTGACGAGTCTTGACGTGCTCACCGACGAGAAGCACGCGAAGTGCAAGGTGACGGAGACCGCCTGGTTTCTGAAGATGCGCCCGCATTACCGCGACCGCATTGCGTATCACTGCTCAGTGCTGGCAAGCGCGGGCGGCGGCACGGGCGGCACGGTGGCGACGCTCTTGATCGACTTCGCCGACGATGCACGGCAGGATGCGCCGCGTCTCGCGGCGCTCGTGGATGACCTCACGCGTTTGTCGCCCGTGGTCGGCGCGCATCTCGCCGCGCCCGAATGGAACGTGCCGATCCGCGTCGGCGAAGCATTGCCGGCCGGGCGCGAGGGCAACGAAGCGGTGGGCGTGGTGATCCTCGAAGGTTTCGATCGATACGAACTGGCCGCGTGTCTCGAGGACGTGCGCGAGCAACTCGTGGCAAGCGGCGTCGCGGCACGCGTGCGTTCAGCCGGGCATTACGCGCAGGCGTACCGGCTGGACTATGACGAGCTTGCGCATCTCGAACACTTCCGTCGCGACGACGCGCTCATCACCGAACGCTTCGACCTGAAATAGCCGAACGACTACAAATCATCAGGAGACAACATGACCACTTCGATAAAACGGCGCCGCCTCGTCCAGACACTCTCGCTCGGAAGCGCGGCGCTCGCGTTCGGCATCTCGCCGCTGATCGCGCACGCCGAGCCCGACAGCACGCTGATCGCGGAGGCGAAGAAGGAAGGCAAGCTCGTGGTGTATGGCGATCTCTTCACGGTGCAGATCATCGTCAAGGGATTCACCGCGAAGTATCCGGGCATCGACGTGACGACCGCGACCGGCGACGCCTGGCAGATCTATAACCGCTTCATCGGCGAACAGCAGGCGGGACGTCCGGTGATGGACGTGTTCTATCAGGCGGAGGACACCATCATCACGGCGGGCGCGTCGGGCACGCTCGCCGATGTGTCGTACGGCGACAAGGGCGTGCTCTTGCCCATCGCCACGCCCGCACAGGGCACGACGTATCTGCGCGGCAACGGCCAACTGTGCCTCTTCGCCTACAACAAGCAGTCGATCGGTTCCGCGCCCATTCCCGCCGACTGGCAGGACTACGCGAAGCCGAAGGACGAATGGGACGGACTCGTGGCGACGACGAATCCGGCGTCGTCTTCCGCGACCTTCGCGGTGATCGCGAGTCTATATCAGCATTACGGACCCGAAGCCGGCGGCGCGATCCTCAAGGGCGTGCGCAAGACCAACGCGGAACTGGTGGCCTCCATGGGCGTGATGACGACCAAGCTGCAAACCGGCGAACGTCCGCTCGATTTCTTCACCAACACAACGGCCGCGACGGGTCTCATCACGCAAGGTGTGCCGGTTGAAGTGAGAGTGCCGGCATCGGGCGCGGTGGCGCAGTTCAACGCGGTGGCGATCAGCAAGACGGCGCCGCATCCGAACGCGTCGAAGCTCTTTCTGGATTACGCATTGAGCGCGGAGACGCAGACGCGGCTCGCGGCGGCGGGCGCGTATCCGGTGCGCAAGGACGTTGCCGCGCCGAAGGGCTTGCCCGCGCTCACGAACGTCAAGCTGCTCAAGCTCGATTTGCCGCAGGCGCTGAAGGATCGCGACACGATCCTCAAGTGGTGGTCGGCGAGCACCGGTTTCAATACGCGTTGAGGAGAAACGATGATCGAGGAAGTGAATTTGCATGACGTGTCGGTGGCGAACCTGACCGTGGCGGGCGGCGCGCCCGTTGCACTGATCGAGGCCGCCGCGGCGGCGGGACTGGGCAAGGTCGGCTTGCTTTTGCGCACGGCGACGCCCAAGCCGCTCGCGCACGAAGTCATCGGCCGGCCAGACGTGGTGCGCGAGATCAAGGCGGCGTGCCGTGCGAACGACATCCGCGTGTTCGACGTGGAAGCGTTCATTCTTTCGCCCGCCGCCAATATCGACACTTATCGCGCGGCGCTCGCCACCGGCGCGGAACTGGGCGCGACGCATATCTCGGCGGTCGGCACGGAACTGCTGACCAACGACGCGTTTTTATCGGCGCCGGAACGCATCGAACTGTTCGGCCGCTTGTGCGATGCCGCCGCCGAATACGGCCTGCATGTGGGCGTCGAATTCATGCTGTATCGCGACGTGCGCACGCTTGGTGAAACGCTCGAGTTGCTGAATGCGGCGGGGCGCGCCAACGCGGGCGTGATCCTCGATGTGCTGCATTTTCATCGGAGCGGCGCGCGCCCGGAAGAACTCGACGCGGTGCCGGCCGAACGTATTGCCTACGTGCAGTTGTGCGATGCCATCGAACGAAGTCCGTCGCTCGACGGGCTCGCCAACGAAGCGCGCACCGCGCGCCTGCATCTAGGCGATGGCGTGATTCCGCTCGATGTGATTCTCGACCGCTTGCCCGCCGGCGCGCAACTCGTGATCGAGACGCCGGTTGCTGCGGATGCCGGTTTATCCGATGCACGCAAGGTAGCCCATTGCACCGATGCCGCGCGTCGTTTCTTCGCGCGGCGCGCAAGCCAGCGAGTTTGAACATGACGATCAGCCAGGCATTCGAAGGACGCGTCGCCCTCGTGACGGGCGCTGCATCGGGCATCGGGCTCGCGTGCACGGAGCGCTTGATGTCGGAAGGCGCGACGGTGGTCCTATGGGACATCGACCAGAAGCGGCTCACCGCGTGCCAGGAACGTCTGGGCGAGCGCGCGATTGCGCAGCGCGTCGACGTCACGAACGAGGACGAAGTACGCGCCGCGCTCGAAGCGGCGGTGGCGCAGACGGGCAAGCTCGATATCGTGGTCAATAGCGCGGGGATCGTCGGATCGAGTGCGTCGGTGTGGGAGATGCCGCTCGATGCGTGGAACAAGGTGCTGCTGCTGAACCTGACCGCAACGTTCATCGTCTGCAAGGCGGCCGTGCCGTATCTGCTCAGAAACGGTTATGGACGCGTGGTCAACATGGCGTCGATTGCGGGCAAGGAAGGCAATGCGAACCAGTCGGCGTATTCGGCTTCGAAGGCGGGCGTGATCGGCCTTACGAAGTCGCTCGGCAAGGAACTGGCTCAGCGCAATATCACCGTCAATGCAATTGCGCCGGCATCCGTGCAAAGCGAGTTGCTCGCGCAGATGCCACCCGAGCAGATGAAGATGCTGCAAGCCAAGATTCCGATGGGACGTCCCGGCACCGTGCAGGAAATCGCCGCCCTGATTCGCTGGTTGAGTAGCGAGGAGAGTTCGTTTTCCACAGGCGCGGTGTTCGATGCATCGGGCGGGCGGGCGACTTACTGACGCTTCAATGCGTCGGCGTCGGCACGCGGTTCAGGTCGAGCGGCAAAACGAGATCCTCCTGCACCGCGTTTTCGTCTTCGTAACGATGGATGCCCGCCGCATGCCGGCCCGCGACATAGCCGAAGGTCATCGCGGGACCGAGATTGATTCCGCCTGACGGATAGAATCCGCCCATCACGCTCGCCATGTCCGTGCCCACGGCGTAAAGGCCGGCGATCGCCTGGTCGTGCAAATCGAGCACTTGCGCCGAGCCGTTCGTCTTCAATCCCGCGAAGGTGCCGAAGCTGCCCGGGTACACCTTCACCGCGTAGAACGGACCGTGTTCGATAGGCGCCACACATGGGTTCGGCCCCTGATGCAACGGGTCGCCCATCTTGCGGTTATAGGGCGTCGAACCGCGTCCGAATTCCGGGTCCTCGCCGCGCCGCGCGTGGTCATTGAACGCGATGACGGTTTTAACCAGCGCATCGGAATCGATACCGCAGCGGGCGGCCAGCTCTTCCAGCGAATAACCGCGTTGCAGGTAGCCGTTGCGGATGAAGCGGCGCATCGGAACCGGGAAGGGCCGCACGTAGCCCAGGCCGTATCGGCGCAAGAATTGGTGATCGCAAATCAGCCATGACGCGACTTCCTGACCGTCGGGCGCGCCCGCGACCATAGCGGCGGTGTAGTCGTAATAGCCATCGGCTTCGTTGACGAAGCGCTTGCCGTTCGACAGCACGCCGATCACACCGGGCTTGCCGCGATCGATGATGTGCGGAAAGTGCCCGATGCTGCCATCCGAATGCGTGACGCGCGATACCGGCGCCCATGCGGCGGGTGAAGCGACATCCGTCACGAGCGAGCCGCCCGCCGATTCACCCAGGCTGATGCCATCGCCCGAGCAGCTTTCAGGCGGCAGCGCCAGATGCTCGCGGCCTGTCGGCGTGCGCGGGAAGAGCGCCTTGCGGCGCGTGAGGTCGTTCGGAAAGCCGCCGGCGGCGAGCACCACGCCCTTCGCCGCGCGAATCGTGACTTCGCCTCTCTTCGTCGATACGACAGCACCATGCACCGCGCCATCCTCGACGATCAGACGCTTGGCGGGCGCGGACTCCATCAAGGTCACGCCGAGATCGTCGGCGGACTTGGCAAGACGCCCGACGAGCGCCGCGCCATTCACGAGATGCATTGCGCGGCCGTGAAAGGCGAGGTCGCGCAAATGACGCGTGAAGCGCTTCGCCACGTGGATGAACGAGCCGAACGAGCGTGTCATGCTCAGAAAAGCCATGAGGTCGGCGCCCGCCATGATCGGCATGCCCATGAACGAGGTTTCGCGCATGGTCTTGCGCAGGCGCTTGTTGAGCGGACCGATTTCGCGCGCATCGTAGGGCGCGGCGATCACCTGATGCCCTTGCGTCGCGGCGCCTTCGACGTGGCCATGCACATCGGGAATCTGATTTCCGTCCACGAACCGGAGCGCGGTGTGCTCGTGAAAGAAGCCGACCATGTGCGGACAATTGTCCAGAAAGGCATCGACGCGTTCGGGATCGTAACGATCTCCCAACTCGTTCCTGAGATACGTGCGCGGCTGTTGCGGATCTTCGATGATGCCCGCGCGTCGTGCGAGCGGATTGCCCGGCACCCACATCCAGCCGCCCGACCATGCCGTGGCGCCGCCGAAGACGTCGTCCTTCTCCACGACGACCACTTTGAGCCCGTGCCACGCCGCGGTAACAGCGGCAGCGAGACCCGAGGCGCCGGAGCCCACGACCAGCAGGTCGCAGTCGATTTGATTCGGAGTATTCATGTGCCAGGCCGGTTCGTGGTGTTCGATTGTGGCTGCTTCAGTTTCGTCGACAGCGCATCAAACCCTGACGCGCACCGGAATGTCCCGCAGCCCGACCACGAATTCAGGATCGGCGACGGGCACGGCGCGCGCCGCGAATTTCGCGACACGCCATCCGAACACGAGTGCGGGTCCGAGCGTCGTTCCCGGCCCCGGATAAGTGCCACGAAAGATCGATGCGAGGTCGTTCCCGCATGCGAAGAGTCCGGGAATGGCGTTGCCGTGGTTATCGAGTACCTGACCGTCGGCGTTGCCAGACAGCCCCGCGCTGCATGCCAGATCGGCGGGCCACACCGTGACGGCGTAATACGGTCCCGCGCCGATGGGCCGCACGCAGGGATTGGGCTTCTGCGATGCATCGCCATTGAAGCGGTTCATCGCGCTTGCGCCGCGCTTGAACTGCGGGTCTTCGCCGCGCGCCGCGTCGCGGTTGTACGCGGCGACCGTGCGCTCCAAGCCGCTCGCATCGACCTCGAGTTTCGTCGCCAGTTCGGCCAACGTGTCGCCCTTGATGAGATATCCCGCCTTCACGAAGCTGGCAATGCGCGCCTGGCTGCGTTTCTTCATCACGAGTCCGAGGCCGTAATCGCGCAGGAACGCGGCATCGACGATCAAATGCGCCGGCACGCTCGTGCCCTGGCCGTTGTCGCGCAGCATGCCCATCACGAAGTCGTGATAAGAATCCGATTCGTTCACGAAGCGCTCGCCACGCGCGTTCACGGCGATGAGTCCCGGCTTCGCGCGATCGAGAAGAATGTGCGGCCAGACGCTATCGGGCTTGCCTTCGCGACGCAGGATGGAGCAGGGCATCCACAGGCCGGGGCTTTCGCAGCCATCGTCGAGCCTGGCATCGAGATCGAGCGCGCGCTCGATGCCATCGCCCGTGTGCGTTTGCGGCGAAAGCGACAACGGTTGTGCGGCAGCGGGGAACAACTGCTTGCGCAACTCCGGGTTGCGCGTGATGCCGCCCGTTGCGAGCACCACGCCCCGGCGCGCGCCGATGCGCTTCTTCGAGCCGCCTTTCTGTCCGACCACGGCGCCCGTCACCATGCCGTGCTCGACGACGAGTTCCAGCAACGGTGTCTCGAAACGCACTTCCACGTTTTGCTTGCGCAGGCTGTAGAAGAGACGCGCGGCGAGCGCGTTGCCCATGACGAGATTCGTGCCTCGCTTGTGGCGCAGACGGTCGGCGACATAACGTCCGACCACCGACAACGTGCGTGTGAAATTTTTCTTCGACGCGAACGGTTCGAGCAGCGCATCGAGGTCCGTGCGCGCGACCATCATCCCGCCTAAGCCCATGAACTCGGGGCGCGGCGGCCTTACGCGGGCGAAGTCATCGCCGAGCAGCCGGCCATCGAAGGCGACGGGCGCGAGCGCGCGTCCGCCGAACGCCGCGCCGGGACCGCTGACGTAATCGGGATGCGCCGCCGCAGCCACGAATTTGACCTCGCTGATGCGCTGAATTTCCTCGATGGCCTGCGGGCCGCTCGCCAGGAACGCCTCGCGTGCTTCGTCACCGCCGCGATCGCCGACCACCGACGCGAGGAAGCGCCGCGCGTCGTCGGTTTTATCGGGAACGCCCGCGCGCACGCTGTCGCTCGTGCCGGGCACCCAGGTCGTGCCGCCGGAGGTCGAGGTAATGCCGCCGACCGCGTCGGTCTTCTCGCAGATGAGCACCTTCAGACCTTCGTGATGCGCGACGAGCGCCGCGGTCATGCCGCCCGCGCCCGCGCCGAACACGAGCAGATCGACTTCGTCGTCCCAGGGTTGAGTCATCGAATTCATGCGCTTTGTCTCCTGTCTCATGCCGTGCGGCCGATGCTCGCTTCGGCCGTTGTTGCGACCGCCACCGGCGCTCTCGATGCGGCCGCGCGATGCACCGCGAATGTCGTCGCGAGCGTGCGCGTTGCGTCCTCGCCTGAACAGACCGGCGCTTCCTTGCCGTCGATCACCGCCGAGAAATGCCGCAGCTGCTCGTGATACGGATCGCCGCGATGCGGTGTGCTTCGTTCGACGGTCAGCGGGTCATGCCAGCCTTTGCCGCTGCGGTAATCCCAGACATCGAGCAAGGGCAGCGTGAGCGATCCATCGGTGCCCGTCAGAAAATGCGTGTTGACGTTCTGACGCGGGTAGTGCGCAGCTTCGCCCGCCGCGAGATCCCAGTTCCAGGGCGATGCCGCGCAATCCGAGACCGCGAGCGTGCCGAGCGCACCGCTTGCAAACCGCAGCAGCACGGCCGCCGTGTCCTCCACTTCGAAGCCGCGCACCGCGTTGGATGTCTGCGCTTGAACTTCGATCACTTCGCCGAGCAGAAACCGCATGATGTCGATGTCGTGGATCAGGTTGATGAGCACCGGACCGCCGCCTTTTTCGCGGCGCCACGCCATCTCGAAGTAGCTGTCGGGTTTATAGAACGTGGCAAGCGCCATGGCCGCAACCGGCGTGCCGAGGCGGCCGGATTGGACGATCTCGCGCGCGCGCCGCAGGATCGGGTTATGCCGCCGATGATGTCCGACGATGAGCGGCACTTGCGCTTGCGACGCCGCGCGGGTCAGTTGTTCGGCTTGCTCGACGGTATCGGCGATAGGCTTTTCCATCAGCACCGCGACGCCCCGTTCGATGCACGCCAGTCCGACTTGCAGATGCGTCGCGTTCGGCGTCGCGACGATCGCGCCTCGCGGTTTGACCTCGTCGAGCATGGCGGTGTAGTCGGCGAACCAGCGCAGGCCTTCGGCGCGTGCGAACGCTTCGGCCGCCGGCGACGGATCGGCCACGGCCACGATCTCGCAATCGGGATGCAGCCGCGCGCGTTCCACATGCATGCGCCCGATCGCGCCGGCGCCGATGAGGGCAAGGGTCGTCCTGCTCATTCGTGTCTCCTGTTGTGGTGTCTCGCGCCGCGCGTGTTGCGTGAAGCGTTTGACGGCACGCAATATCCTGTTAACGCGAATACGAAGCTATTTCGGAATAGTATTCCAACTTCAAAGTTTATTCCACACCAAATTGGATCGTGATGCTGGAGGCGATCCATGCTTCGTGCGCAGGCTCGCGAACCGAATCGTCGATAAGCGGAATGTGTCGCGGAGCCTACGTAGCCGGCGTCTTTGGAGTTCGAATCGGCGGTGACGCGGCTTTTAGCGAGCATCGACGGACGGCCAACGACCGAAGGCGTCGCGAAGCTAGTCTGAACGCGTTGAACGCCGCGACGTGGCTAGACGAAGCGCGCTTTATCGGTGCGTAAAGCGACGCCAACGTGATGCGTTCCCTGTTTCATCGCCTTCAGTTTTCCCGCGAGACAGCCGATAAAAAAGCGATCGGCGCACATTGCGCGTAAACCCTCGAATTGAAGACTCTCGATGAAGCTCAGCCTCAAGATTCCGCTCGCTTTTGCCGCCGCGCTCTTTTTCATGTTCGCGGGCGCGTTGTACGGCATTTTTGCTCTCAATCAATCCATCGACACCTATCGGACAGTGGTCGCGGATAACGTCGCGAGCGAACGCATGGTGTCCGCGACGCTGGTCGCCTTCAAGTTGCAAGTGCAGGAGTGGAAAGACACGCTCTTGCGCGGCAAGGACCCCGAGAAACTGCAGAAGTACTGGTCGGCTTTCCAGACTCGCGAAGCGACCGTGCACAAACTGGCCGATGAACTCAAGCGCACGCTTCCCGCGGGCGAGAGCCGCGATTTGATCGACCGCTTCGCTTCCGCACACGCCGCAATGGGCGATGGCTACCGGCGCGGCTTCGATGCGTTCAAGGCCGCGGGCTTCGAATCGTCCGCTGGCGATAACGCCGTAGCGGGCGTCGACCGCGAACCGGCCGCGCTGCTCGAACAGGCGGCCCAGAAGATTGCCGCCGATAGCGCCGAAGTGTCCGCGCACGCCGATCACGCCGCGCGGCAAGCGTCGTTCATCAGCGTCACGTTGATGCTCTTCGTGCTGGCGCTCTCGTTGATTGGCGGATATCTCTTCAGCCGCACGGTGTCCGGTCCGCTCGTCCGTGCGCTCGGTTGCGCGCGCGCCGTGGCGAAGGGCGATCTCTCGCACGAGTTCGAAACCGACGGCAAGGACGAAATCGCCGAGTTGCTGGTGGCGCTCAAGCATATGCAGACGAGTCTCGCGACGGTCGTGAGCAAGGTGCGCCAGAACGCGGAAGGCGTGGCGACCGCGAGCGCGGAAATCGCATCGGGCAATCTGAATCTGTCTTCGCGTACCGAGGAGCAGGCGGCGTCGCTCGAGGAAACGGCGGCAAGCATGGAAGAGATCACCGCGACGGTGCGTCAGAACGCGGATAACGCGGTCGCGGCTTCGTCGCTTGCGGAGAATGCATCGCAGACCGCCACGCGCGGCGGCCAGATGATGGAAAAGGTCGTCGAGACCATGCACGGCATTTCCGAGAGCGCGGGCAAGGTGGGCGAGATCATCGCCGTGATCGACGCCATCGCGTTCCAGACGAACATCCTCGCGCTGAACGCAGCCGTCGAAGCGGCGCGCGCGGGCGAGGAAGGGCGCGGTTTTGCGGTCGTGGCATCGGAAGTCCGCTCGCTCGCTCAACGCAGCGCGACGGCCGCGAAGGAGATCAAGGAGCTGATCGAGCAGTCGGCCGGCCGCGTAGAGACGGGCTCGTCGCTCGTGCGGGATGCGGGCAGCATCATTGCGGATATCGTCGGCTCGGTCGAGCGCGTGACCGATGTGGTCGGCGCGATTTCGTCGGCGTCGAAGGAACAGACCACGGGCATCGAACAGGTCAACATGGCCGTCACGCAGATGGACGAGGTGACGCAGCAAAACGCCGCGCTGGTCGAGCAGGCATCGGCGGCGGCTCAGGCGCTGGCGGAGCAGGCGAGGTCGTTGCGTGACGTGGTGGCGATTTTCAAGCTGCGGGGAGATGGTATGGGGACGATGCGGGCTGCGTAGGTGTCGGTTTCGCAGCTTGGCCGCGCGCGATGCAGGTCGTAAATGAGACCGATGCCCGCGTATGCGCCGCCGCCTTCAGCACGGTGTCGCCCAGTCAGTAGCCGAAGCGATTGTTGAAGGGCTTGCAGTGGTCGAGATCGGCATGGCATGCCAATGAGCCGGTCGATATGCGCGATAAGGCGGGCGAAGTGCCACGGTTGATGTGCGGCCGACGCGCGTGACGTCTTTCGGGATTGACGAGCTCGTCCGTGTCGCGGTTCGGCTTTATTTTCCGCGGCCGTTCTTACGCTTATGACTGACGAGCTTCACGATATCGTTCGTTGGCGTGCTCGTCATGAGCCGTGGAATGTCTTCGAGATTCACCCAGCGGCATCGCGAGATTTCATTGCTCGGACGCGGCTTGGCGCGAGCGGAGATATCGCAATAGAAGACGTGATGATGCTTTTGCTTGCCTCTGAAGTCGAAGAGATACTTGGCCGACTTGCCGGAGAGTTGTGTTTCCTCCTTGAGTTCTCGAAGCGCGGCGTCAGGGAGATGCTCCCCGCGCTTGAGGATTCCGCCTGGCAGGGCCCATTTCGATTGGCGACGTGCCACTAGAAGAATGCGTTTTCCCTTTCGACAGATAACAGTGGCGCGCTTCTTCAATTGAACTCCACTTTGTTCTTTTGGATGTGATGGCTCATATCTCATCCACCTTTGTCGTCGAATGGCTTCAGCTCATGGCGTCAGCTGTGAAGAGCCGCTGACGGGGCAGAAACGTGCGCTAATGCTATTACAAGAAAGCGGCCTTTTGTGATCGATTTCATAAAAACACACGAATGAGAAAATCGGCGGCTTGACACAAAAGTTTCATTGAGCAGATGCGCGTCGTAGGTGCCTTGCGCGTCTTCAATGTCGATGACGCTGCCAGCGGCGATTGCACTGGCAGCGGAGCGTTCCTCGACGTGTTGCGAGGTTCGCGATCGAGCGGCGGTCAGGCGTTTGCAGGACGGCCGGTCTTGACGGTTTCGAGCGCCTTGATCGCGGCGACGATGCGCTTTTCCGGCGCGGCGTCGAGCACAGCGAGTGCGGCGCGCAGCAGTTCGCTCTTCTTTACGCGGATGCCGTTGTTGAGACACTTCTGCTTGAGCGATGCAATCTTCGCGTAGTCCGCTTCTGGCATGGTGAAGCTGTCGCGCACGACTTTTTCCTTCTTCGCTCGCTTGGCTTTCGCCGCGGGTTTGGTCGTCGCGGCGGGTTTGGCTGTATCGGCAGGGGCGCGCGCGGTCGGTTTCTTTTCCCTGGCTTCGGTTGCCTTCGTCTTCGGCTTCGTTTTCGACTTCGTCGCGGGAGCCGAGGATGCGCCGGCTATGGGCTTGGCAACTGCTTTCTTCGCGGGCTTTTTCACTCCACCCGATGCGGGCGCCGCAGCCTTCGACCGGGTTTTCGTTGCGGTCTTCGTGGCCGGCTTCTCGTCTTTTGCGACGGCGTTCTTGGGAGCATCGACAGCCTTGGTGGCGGGGGCATCGATTTTGGGTGTGCTCATTTTTTCTCCTCTTGATGTGGAGAAAACAGTATATACGGTTTTATCTCGTGACGAATGTTGCCGTGGGTCGAGGACATGGGCGGATGTCTACCAAGGTAGTTCATGTCGATGAGCGGATGAGTCCGCGCGGCATTCGACCCATGTTCTGCGACGAGCGCGGAGGAGGGAGGCTGAACTTGCTTCGCGGCGCGTTCAGCAGTTCGCCATTCTCAGCGGTGCTTCGGAAAACTTAGACGCACTGAGTTTTGTGATTGCTTGATTGCCGCGCTTCGAGACTCGCGACCGGCGTTTGCATGAAGCGCGTTTCGAGGACCGTGGCGGAGGCAACGTATGGCTTGTTTTCATGGCGTTACGTGTGCGCGGTGTTTCGGTGCCATCTGATCGCTGATATGGACTCGGTTGGCCTGCGTTTATTGGGAAGACCCCACAACGCAAAAAGCCCAGTCAACCTGACTGGGCTTTTTGCTTGATACGTTTGGTGCCGGAAAGAGGAATCGAACCCCCGACCTTCGCATTACGAATGCGCTGCTCTACCGTCTGAGCTATTCCGGCATCAGAGAAACGAGATTATAGAGACTCCTTTCCCAATTTGGCAAGACCCTGAATCAAACTTTCTTTTCCGAGTGATAACGCGTCACGCGATCGACCTCGCTCTTCGAGCCGAGAAACACCGGCACGCGCTGGTGCAGGCTCGTTGGAACGATATCCAGAATGCGTTGCTCGCCATCCGTCGCGGCGCCGCCAGCCTGCTCGACGATCAGCGCCATCGGGTTCGCTTCGTACATCAGACGCAGCTTGCCCGGGCGGTCCGGCGTGCGCTTGTCGGCGGGATACATGAAGATGCCGCCGCGATTCAAGATGCGATGCACATCCGCCACCATCGACGCGATCCAGCGCATGTTGAAGTCGTCCTTGCGCGGGCCGTCCTTGCCGTCGTTCAACTCGCCGATATACCGCTGCACCGGCTCATACCAGTGACGGCTGTTGGACGCGTTGATCGCGTACTCGCGCGTTTCGGTCGGAATGCGCATGTCGCTCTGCGTCAGCACCCACGAGCCCAGCTCGCGGTCCAGCGTGAAGCAGTTCACGCCGTTGCCGGTCGTGAGCACGAGCACGGTTTGCGGGCCGTACACCGCATAGCCCGCGGCGACCTGCGCCGAACCCGGCTGCATGAACGCTTCCTCGCTTGGCTCCGCGCCGTCCGGACAGCGCAGCACCGAAAAAATGGTGCCGATCGACACGTTCACGTCGATGTTCGACGATCCATCGAGCGGATCGAAGGTCAGCAGATAGTTGCCTTTCGGATAACGATTCGGGATCGGGAAGATCTTTTCCATCTCTTCCGATGCCATCGCGGCCAGGTTGCCGCCCCATTCGTTGGCTTCGAGCAGAATTTCGTTGGACAGCACGTCGAGCTTCTTCTGCACTTCGCCCTGCACATTTTCGCTGCCGGCCGTACCGAGCGCGTCGCCGAGTGCGCCCTTGCTCACCTGGTAACCGATTTGCTTGCATGCACGCGCGACGACTTCGATCAGAAGACGCAAGTCGGCCGGCAGATTCTGGTGTTCGCGCTGCTGCTCGATCAGATATTTCGTGAGCGTAGTGCGGCTGGAGATGGACATGCTGGGCTCCGTGAGCGTTTGACGAATCTCATGATTCTAACCGCTTGCCCCATGCGCTCCGTATGACAGAGGCCGCTGATGCCCGACATAAGCAAGAACGGCCACCGCGCTAAACAACACGGGGTGGCCGCTAAACAGTAAAAAAGTGTGATGAATCAGTGATTAAGCGGCGAGCGCCTTTTCGACGACTTCGCGCACATCGCGCGATTTCGCTTTCGACGCCACTTCGGTCAACGCCGCATGCATCTTCTCGCGCAACTGTGGCGTGAAGCGGCGCCACAATTCGAGGCCGCGCGCGAGGCGGGCGGCAACTTGCGGATTGAGCGCATCGAGCGCGATGACCTGTTCGGCCCAGAACGCGTAGCCGGAACCGTCGGGCGCGTGGAATTGCGCCGGGTTGCCGCTGCAGAAACTGAAAATCAGCGAGCGCGCGCGATTCGGGTTCTTCAGCGTGAACGCCTGATGCTGCATCAACTGGCGCACGATCTCGATGATCTTGCGGTCCGGCCCGCCACGCTGCGTCGCCTGCAGCGCGAACCACTTGTCGATGACGAGCGCCTCGTGCTCGAAGCGGCGATAAAAGTCGTCGAGCGCGGTGTCGGCGACGGTGGGATCGGCGCCCGCTGTCGCGCTTGCCAGGAGCAGCGCGGAAAGCGCCGCCGAACGATCCGTCATGTTGTCGGCCGAATCGTACTGAGCCTCGGCAAGCCTGATTGCTTCGCTCGGGTCGTCGAGCTGGCTCAGGTAGGCAAGGGCGAGGTTCTTCAGGCCGCGCTTGCCCGCATCTTCCGGTGTCGGACGATATTCGCCCGGCGTGCGGTTCGCCTCGTAAGCGGCGAGCCACTTGTCGCGCAGTCCTGTCGCGAGCTGGCGGCTCATGAACACGCGCGCCGCGTGCACGGCGGCGGGGTCGGAGACGGACATTTGCTCGGCGAGATAGCTTTCCGATGGCAGCATCATCGCGAGTTCGCGGAAAGCGGGCGTGAGCGTGGTGTCGTCGAGTACGCGGGAAAATGCCGCGATGATGTCGCTATCGAGCGTGAGCGTTTCGCCCTTGGCCGCGCGCGCGGCGAGCGCCAGCAGTTCCCGCGTGGCGAGCCGCTGACCGGCTTCCCAGCGATTGAAGGGATCGCTGTCGTGGGCCAGCAGAAACGCCAGTTGTTCGTTCGTGTAGTCGAATTCGACGATCACCGGTGCCGAGAAATTGCGCAGCAGCGAGGGTAGCGGCGCTTCGCTCACATCGACGAAAGTGAACGACTGTTCGCGCTCCGCGAATTCGAGCACGCGCGTCGTGCCGTTCGGCTCTTTTTCGCCTTCGAGACGAAGCGGCAAATCCGCGCCATTCGCGCCGATCAGACCGACCGCGAACGGAATCAGGAGCGGACCTTGTTGCGTGGCGCGCGCGGCTTCGTTGCCCTCGGCGTAGCCTTGCGCGAGCGTCAGCGTGTAGCGCTTGGCGGCGGCGTCGTAGGAAGCGCGCACCGACACACGCGGCGTGCCCGCCTGGCTGTACCAGCGCTCGTATTGCGCGAGGTCGCGGTTATTAGCGTCGGCCATGGCGTGACGGAAGTCGTCGCAAGTCACGGCCTGACCGTCGTGGCGCTGGAAGTACAGGTCCATGCCTTTGCGAAAACCCTCGCGGCCAAAGAGTGTCTGATACATCCGCACGACTTCCGAGCCTTTCTCGTAGACGGTCATCGTGTAGAAGTTATTGATCTCGACGTAGCTTTCCGGGCGCACCGGATGCGCCATCGGGCCGGCGTCCTCGGCGAACTGCATCTGACGCAAGACGCGCACGTCCTCGATCCGCTTGGTCGCGCGCGCGGCCGCGCTCGCCGCGCCGTCCACGTCGCCCGCGGCCATATCGGCGGAAAATTCCTGGTCGCGGAAGACAGTGAGGCCTTCTTTCAGGCTCAACTGGAACCAGTCGCGGCAAGTCACGCGGTTGCCGGTCCAGTTATGGAAGTACTCGTGTCCGACGACCGCTTCGATGTTGGAGAAGTCGATATCGGTCGCGGTTTCCGGATTGGCCAGCACGTACTTCGTGTTGAAGATATTGAGGCCCTTGTTCTCCATTGCGCCCATGTTGAAGTCGCTGACCGCGACGATCATGAAGCGGTCCAGATCCAGTTCCAGCCCGAAGCGCTTCTCGTCCCAGCGAATGGAGTGGATGAGCGAATCCATGGCGTGGCGCGTTTTGTCGAGATCGTGCGGCTCGACCCAGACCTGCAGCAGCTTCTCTCGCGAACCGGACTGAATGCGCTCTTCTATCCTCACCAGCTTGCCGGCGACCAGCGCGAAGAGATAACTCGGCTTCTTGAACGGGTCTTCCCAGACGGCGAAGTGGCGGCCGTCGGGCAGATCGCCTTCATCGATCAGATTGCCGTTCGAGAGCAGCACCGGATACGCGGTCTTGTCGGCGCGCAGGGTCACGGTGTAGGTTGCCATCACGTCCGGACGGTCGAGGAAATAGGTGATGCGCCGGAAACCTTCCGCCTCGCACTGCGTGAAGAAGTTGCCGCTCGACACATAAAGCCCGGACAGCGTGGTGTTCGCGGCAGGATTGCAGACGCTTTCAATGACGAGTTCGAACGCGTCGCCCGGAATATTGCCGATGGACAGACCGTTATCGCTTACACGGACGTCCGTATGCGGCTTGCCGTCGATGGTCGCGCTAACGAATTCGAGTTGCTCGCCGATCAGTTCGAGCCGCGCGGTGTTGTCCGCCGCGTTGGGGTTGCGATGCAGACGCATGCTGTTTCTGACAACGGTCCGCGAGGGCACGAGGTCGAACTCGAGCGCGACGGAATCGATCAGGAACGCGGGTGGCGTGTAGTCCTGGCGGCGGATCACGGTGGATGCGGTCGTTTCGGTCGTGGTGGACATGGCAAGATCTTGAGTGAGTTGAGCGGCGCGGTCGCGCTCGTGAGCCGGGTGGTTTCGGGCACAAAAGCGGGCGCGGCATGTCGAACCATTGTACTGAACGCCCGCCGATCGTGAAGCCGGACGGTCAGCGAGGCGTCCGCGGCCACAGCAAGAGCGGCTCAAACCGGAACGACATTGAACGAAGCGAGGAAGACCATGATTTCCCGGATCGAAGGCAGCGGCCCGTGGCGCATGCTGGCCCGCGCGGCGCTCGCGCTTGGCGTGCTCTGGCTTGCCGGCTGCACGACCTACGTGCAGACGCAAGTCACCGCGTTCTCGGATTGGAGCGGCGGCCGCGACGCCACCCGTACCTACGCCTTCGCGCGCAACAACGATCAGCAGAACAGCATCGAGCAGACGACTTACGAGACGCTCGTCGCCACCGAGCTTTCGAAGTATTCGTTCCGTCAGGCGCCGGAAGCGAGCGCGAACTACAAGGTGGCGCTCAATTATTCGGTACGCGGCGATTTGATGACGGTGCGCCAGCCCGTCTATTACGATCCCTGGCCGATGTACGGTCCGTGGGGCCGCCCGGGCTTCGGACCATGGGGCGGCGGCTGGGGCGGCTATGGCTACGGCTACGGCGGTGGCCCGTGGGGCCCGACGGGTTACGTCGATCAAAGCTTCCCGGTTTATATCCACGCGCTGCAGATTCGCATGAACGAGCGTGCTTCCGGGCGTGAAGTCTATAAGGTGACGGCGGTCAATTCCACGGAAGATCCGTCGCTCTATCACGCCATGCCGTATCTCACGCGCAGCGCGCTGGCCGACTTCCCGCTCGGCAACGGCACGGTTCGCACGGTCACCATTCCTGTCGACAAGAACGGCGGCATGTCGAGCGAAACCACGGCATCCATCGGCAACGAGCGCAGCGTACCCATCCCACCGCCCAATGCGCCACCGCCTCCGCCGCCGCGCGACGCGCCGCCGCCCGCGACCATTCAGTGATCCGCAAGCGCCCCGAATCGAAACGGGGCGCCTGTTCCGCCAAAACGAATCGGAAATATTTTCTTCGGGGCGAATCGCGACAATCGTTTGCGGCGAGCGGGCATGGATCAAAACACGCGTCCGGCCCCGCTAAACAAGGTTCCGACGCCGTCGGAATGAGTCGCAATATATGCAGCTTGCGCGAAATAGCGATATATTCGCGTGATGACAAAATCGTGTCCGCCCAGCCCGAAAGCCGTTCCCGAACCATCGACATGGGACGCGCGCATTGCCCGCCGTCTCGTCACGCCACTCGTCGGAACGCCGGTAACGCCCAATCACCTTACGACACTACGGCTCGCCATCGGTCTTGGCGGCGCGTACTATTTGTCGCTCGGTTCGTTCTGGCTTTGCACGCTCGGCGCGTTGCTGATCGCACTATCGAATCTCGTCGATCACACCGACGGCGAGCTCGCGCGTATCAGCGGTCAGTCGAGCAGGATCGGCCACCTGTACGACCTCGCGTGCGATGCGCTCGTCACCGTGCTGCTGTTCGCGGGCATCGGCTTTTACGTGAGCGTGCATCATCCGGCGTGGCCCGTTTCGGCGCAGTGGCTCGGCGGCATCGCGGGCATTGCCGTTGCGTTGATCTTTTTCCTGCGCATGCGGATCGAGTCGACGGTCGGCAAGGCCGCCACGAAGCAGGCGTCGATGGCGGGCTTCGAAACCGAGGACGTGCTTTACCTGCTGCCGGTGATTACCATCCTGAACGGCACGACGCCGTTTCTGATCACCGCGGCCATCGGCGCGCCGCTTTTCGCGATCTACGTGGCGGTGGATTATCAACGCGTGATGCGTCGCGAGCGTCGCGCGAAGAGCTCGAGCGCGAGCCAGGCGCAAACGCGTAGCGAGAACGGCAAGGACTTCCAGGCGGTGAGATGAGCGATACGGCAACCCCACTTCACGACAAGCTCAACGAAACGAGCAACGGGACCAGCAAAGCCACGCCGAGCGCGCGCGACATCGACACGACGTTGTCCGCGCGCATCTCGGCGCTGCCGACGCCGCAATTGCGCCAGGACTACGACAAGCAGGGCGCGTTTCTCTACCTCGAAGACTTTCTGCCGCGCGATTACACCGAACGCCTGATCGCCGCCGTGCACGATGTCATGCCCGCCGTAAATCGCAATTACTTGCCGGGGCACAAGGCGGGCGGCAGCGTGAGCCGTCATACGCTCGACAAGCTTGCGCCGTTCATCGCGGACCTGTACCGCTCGGAAGCCCTCATCGAGTGGCTCGAAACGCTGACGGGCGACAAACTGCAACTCTCGCCCGAAGACGACGCGCACGCCTACGCGCTGTATTTCTATACGCGGCCAGGCGATCACATCGGCTGGCACTACGACACTTCGTATTACAACGGCCGCCGTTACACGCTGTTGCTCGGTGTCATCGACGACTCCTCCTGCCGTCTCGACTACGAACTGCACACGCGCACGCCCGAGATTCCCGATCAGCCGGGCTCGGTGCAGTATCCGCCGGGCGCGCTCGTCTTCTTCGACGGCGACAAGCTGCGTCATCGCATCACGCCGCTCGGCGAAAATGAAATGCGCGTCTCGCTTACGTTCGAATACGTGACGGACCCGAACATGAAGCCGTTTCAGCGCTTCATCTCGAACATGAAAGATTCGATCGCGTACTTCGGTTTCAAGCAGGTCTTTCGCCGCAAGGGCGGCAAGAACGGCGCCGCATGAGTCGCGCTGGCACTTTCCTGCTGTCGGCCGGCGTGGTTCTGTTCGTCGCGCTGCTCGGCTGGCAAGGCTTCGGCTCCGTGGCCTCGACGCTCGCCGCGGCGGGCTGGGGACTCGTCGCCGTCGCGGCGTTCCATTTCGTGCCGCTTTTCATCGATGCAATCGCTATCAGCAGTCTCTTCTCGAACAAAGAACGCGACGTCTCCTTGCGCGATGCCTTGCTTGCGCGCTGGACGGGTGAATCGGTCAATAGCCTGATGCCCGCCGGGCAGATCGGCGGACCGATGCTCATGGTCCGCTATCTCACGCAGCGCGGCATGCGCGCCCGCGACGCCGCCGCGGTCATTACCGTCAGCACGACCATGCAGACGGTCGCGCAATTGCTTTTCGCGCTGGTCGGCGTCGTGCTCCTCACCGGTTACGCGACGGGCGGCTCCGCTTCCACCGTACGGATCGCGGTGCTCGCGGTCATCGGCGTGATCGGCGCGATGATTCTCGGCTTCTATCTGGCGCAGCGGCGCGGTCTTTTCGGTCGCGCCATGCGCTTCGCCTCCGGCATCGCGGCGCGCTTCTCGAAGAAGCACGACTGGTCCTCGCTCGTCACACGCGCCGAAGCGGTCGATACCGCCGTCCACGAGATGTATCGCGAACGCGGCAAGGTCGCGGCGAGCTTCGGCCTGAGCCTGGTCGGCTGGGTGGTTGGCACGGGCGAAGTGTGGCTCGCGCTGAGTCTGCTCGGCCACCCGGTCGGCTGGACCGAAGCGCTGCTGCTCGAAAGTCTCGGCCAGGCCATTCGCGGCGCGGCGTTCGCCATTCCCGGTTCGCTCGGCGTGCAGGAAGGCGGCTATCTGCTGCTCGCACGTCTCGTCGGCCTGCCGCCCGAAGCGGCGCTCGCGCTGTCGCTTGTGAAACGTGCGCGCGAGTTGCTGCTTGGCGTGCCGGGCATCGTCTATCTGCATTTCGTTGAAAAAGGCTGGCAGCGCCGCCGTCTCGCGCGTGTGCCGGAAATCGACTGAACCACCCTCGAAGGGAATCACACCATGCGCGCAATTATCCTTGCGGCCGGGATGGGCTTGCGCCTCGTGCAGCCCGAAGGCCAGCAAAAGCCGAAGTGTCTCTTGCGTTTCGGCGACGCGTCGCTCCTTGAGCGCCATCTGCACTTGCTGAAGGCAGCCGGTGTCGATGAAGTCGTCTTCGTGACGGGCTTCAAACACGAACAGATCGAAGCGGAACTGGCGGGCATCGACTGGAAGCCCAAGACGGAAACGGTGATCAACGCCGACTTCTCGCTTGGCAGCGTGCTCTCCGTGCATACCGCGCGCGACGCCATGACACGCGGCGGCGATGTCCTCCTGATGGACGCCGACGTGCTCTACGACGAACGCATTCTCGCACCGCTGGTGGCGGGCGACTCGGCGAACCGTCTTTTGATCGACCGCGACTTCGAAGCCGGCGACGAGCCGGTGAAGCTGTGCGTGGCGCACGGCGTGCCGGTCGAACTGCGCAAGCAAGTGGCGGCGGGCTTGGATTACGACACGATCGGCGAATCGGTGGGATTCTTTCGCTTCGATCAGAAGACGGCGCAGCGCCTGGCCGAAATCGTCGCGGATTATGTGGGAACCGGGCGTGCGAACTTGCCGCATGAAGAAGCGGTGCGCGACCTGTTGCTGGAAAAGCGCCACGCGTTCGATATCGCCGATGTCACCGGCGCACCGTGGATCGAAATCGACTTTCAAAACGACGTGACGCGCGCGGCTCTCGACGTGCTGCCGCAATTGAACGCCCTCAGTCAGTTTGCCGGAGCCCTGAAATGAACGCACCCTCGCAACTTCCCGTCGGTTTTTCGCGCACGCTGCGCCTGCGCGAGATGCTGCAAAGCAGTCGCCTCGAATTCCTGATGGAGGCGCACAACGGCATTTCCGCGCGCATCGCCAAGGAAGCGGGCTTCAAGGCGATCTGGGGCTCAGGCCTGTCGATCTCCGCGCAGTTCGGCGTGCGCGACAACAACGAAGCAAGCTGGACGCAGGTCGTCGACAACCTCGAATTCATGGCGGACGCCAGCGACTTGCCCATTCTCCTCGACGGCGACACCGGCTACGGCAACTTCAACAACGTGCGCCGGCTCGTCAAGAAGCTGGAGCAGCGTGGCATCGCGGGCGTGTGTATCGAAGACAAGCAGTTTCCGAAGACCAACAGCTTCATCAACGGCGAAGCGCAGCCGCTCGCCGATATCGACGAATTCTGCGGCAAGATCAAAGCCGGCAAGGACTCGCAGAGCGACCCGAACTTCTCCATCGTCGCGCGCGTGGAAGCGCTGATCGCGGGCTGGGGCATGGAAGAAGCGTTGAAGCGCGCCGAGGCGTATCGCCAGGCGGGCGCGGACGCCATCCTGATTCACAGCAAGCTCTCGAAGCCCGACGAAATCCTGACCTTCGCGCGCGAATGGGCCGGGCGCGGGCCGCTCGTCATCGTGCCGACGAAGTACTACAGCACGCCGACCGATGTGTTCCGTCAGGCGGGCATCAGCACGGTGATCTGGGCGAACCATCTGATTCGCGGCGCGGTCTCGGCCATGCAGGCCATCGCGAAGGAAATCCACGATAGCGAGACGCTTATCAACGTGGAAGACCGCATTGCGTCGGTCAACGAAATTTTCCGTCTGCAGGATGCCGACGAATACTCGGCCGCCGAGAACATCTATCTGAGTTCGGCCAACGCGCAACGCAGCGCCGTGGTGCTGGCGGCAAGCCGTGGCGCGGGCCTCGAAGCGCTGACCGCCGAGCGTCCGAAAGTCATGCTGCCGGTCGCGGGCAAGCCGCTCTTGCGCCATCTGGCCGAAGCGTTCAAAAAGGAAGGCATCAACGACATCACGGTGGTCGGCGGTTATCGCGCCGATGCGATCGATGCGTCCGGTATCCGTCTCGTCGTCAACGCGGAGCACGAGACGACGGGCGAGTTGGCATCGCTCGCGTGTGCCGTGAAGCATATGAGCGGCGACACCGTGCTTTCGTATGGCGATCTTTTGTTCCGCAGCTATATCCTGCGCGATCTGGTGGAATCGGATAGCGACTTCTGCGTGGTGGTGGATTCGTCGCAGGCGCCGCAAGCGGGCGCGAGCGGCACCGACTTCGCGTATTGCTCGCACGCCGACGACCGTTCGCTCTTCGGCCAGAAAGTCTGGCTGCAAAGCGTGGTCGGCGCGGGCCAGAATCTGACCGATGGCCGCGCACCGCAAGGCCGCTGGATCGGCCTCATCAACGTGCGCGCCAACGCGCGAGAAGCGTTGCAAACCACGCTCAAGCAATTGCAGCAACGCGCCGACTTCGACAAGCTCGACATGGCCGCGCTGCTCAATGCACTGGTCGCGGCGGGCAAGAAGGTCGAAGTGCAATACGTGCACGGCCACTGGCGCGGCGTGAACGACCTCGACGACTTCCGTCGCGCCGGCGATTTCGCGCACGGTCAAATGCCGGTCGGCACGGAGAACGAGCGTGATTGAAGCTGCCGGGTTCGTCGAAGCGGCGCGCGCGCGTGCCTTCGACTGGTACGCGGGCGTGCCTTGCTCGTATCTCACGCCGTTCATCAACTACGTGCTGCAGGACGACTCGCTGCATTACGTCTCGGCGGCGAATGAAGGCGACGCCGTCGCGCTGATCGCGGGCGTCGCGCTCGGCGGCGTGGGCAAACGTCGCGGCATCGCCATGATGCAGAACTCCGGCTTGGGCAATGCGGTGAGTCCCCTGACGTCGCTCACGTGGACGTTTCGCCTGCCGCAGTTGCTGATCGTGACGTGGCGCGGCCAGCCAGGCGTCGCCGATGAGCCGCAACACGCGCTCATGGGTCCCGTGACGCCGCAGATGCTCGAAACGATGGAGATTCCGTGGGAACTGTTTCCGACGGAAAGCGAAGCCATCGGTCCGGCGCTCGACCGCGCGACGGCGTATATGGACAAGACGGGCCGCCCGTATGCGCTCGTCATGCAAAAGGGCAGCGTTGCGCCTTTCGAGCTCAAGAAGACCGGCTTGTCGGGCGTCAAGTCGAACGCCACGCCTGCCGCCGTGCAGCGCTTCGAAGGCGAGCGCGTGACGCGTCATGCGGCGCTCGAACGCGTGATCGCGAACACGCCTGCCGGCGAAACGGTCGTGCTGGCATCGACGGGATTTTGCGGCCGCGAACTCTACGCAATCGATGACCGCGCGAACCAGCTCTATCTCGTCGGCTCGATGGGCTGCGTCACGCCGATGGCGCTCGGCCTCGCGCTGTCGCGCCCGGACCTGACCGTGGTCGCGCTCGACGGCGACGGCGCCGCGCTCATGCGCATGGGCGTGTTCGCCACGCTCGGCGCTTACGGGCCGCCGAACCTCGTGCACTTGCTGCTCGACAATGGCGCACACGAATCCACCGGCGGTCAGGCGACGGTTTCGCGCGGTGTCGATTTCGCGTCGATCGCTTCCGCCTGCGGCTACGCGCTCGCGCTCGATGGCGACGACATCGGCGTGATCGACCGCCTGCTGCAAGCGCGCGACGTGAATGGCGCGCGCTTTGCCCGGCTGTCGATTCGCGCCGGCACGCCGGGCGACTTGCCGCGTCCGAAGATCACGCCCGAAGACGTGCGCGCGCGTTTGCAACGACACATTGGAGACCGCTGATGCTGCTGCTCAATCCTGGTCCCGTCACGCTGTCCGAACGCGTGCGCAAGAGCCTTTTACAGACCGACTTGTGCCATCGCGAGCCGGAGTTCTTCGACCTTCAGGACGAAGCGCGCAAGCGTCTCGTCGCCGCTTACGAACTCGATCCCGCGAAGTGGAGCGCCGTGTTGATGACCGGTTCGGGCACGGCCGCCGTCGAGAGCATGATTGCGGGCATCGTGCCGGAAGGCGGGCGGCTTCTGATCGTCGAGAACGGCGTGTATGGCGAGCGCATCGCGCAGATCGCGAAGCAGTACCGCATCGACCATGAAGTCGTGAAATACGAGTGGATGCAGGCGCCGGATACCGATGCGATCATCGCGCGTCTCGATGGCTTCTCGCATGTCGCGATTATCCATCACGAGACCACGACGGGGCGCCTGAACCCGCTCGACACGCTGTCACGCGCGTGCGCCGAACGCGGCATCGGGCTGCTCGTCGATGCCGTCAGCAGCTTCGGCGCCGAGGCGATCGACTTCGACGGCGGCGGCATCGTCGCGGTGGCGGCGACAGCCAACAAATGCCTGCACGGCGTGCCGGGCGCGGCGTTCGTCATCGCGCGGCGCGATGCCTTGCAGAACGCCGCGAGCCGCACGTACTACCTTGGCATCGCGCGTCTGGCCAAACTGCAGGACGAGCGCAATACGCCGTTCACGCCATCGGTGCATGCGTATTACGCCCTCGTCGAAGCACTGCGCGAGTTCGAGGAAGAAGGCGGCTGGCGCGCGCGGCATCGGCGTTACGCGACGCTCGCCGAGCAGGTGCGCGCGGGTCTGGCTGCGCTCGGCATCGAGAGCGCGTTGCCGGCGCAGGAGTCTTCGGTGGTATTGCGGGCGTATCGCCTGCCTGCTGGCGTGAATTACGAGAAGCTGCACGACGCGTTGAAGGCGAAAGGTTTCGTCATCTACGCAGGGCAGGGCGGCTTGTCGAAGGAACTGTTCCGTATCTCGACGATGGGCGCGCTGGATTCCAACGACATGCAGCGCCTGCTTTCGTCGGTTGCGGAATTGCTGCGCTAGGAACGCTTGCAAAAAATCGCCGTGATGAAGGGCGCGACGTGGTGCACGACCGCGTCGCTGCCCGCATCGCGCACCTTCTTCAGCACTTCGTCGTCGCCGCCCCAAACGACGGCGCCGTAGGATGAATCGCCGATCGGGTCGCCCTTGCCTTCCTTGAAGATCGGATCGTTCTTCTGATATCCCACCACCGCGTAAATCTTGAATCCGTAAGCCGTGAGATTCACGCCCTTGACCGGCCGGAACGCGTTGATCGAATTCGGCTCGACGCGCATGGGCTTGGTTTCGATGAGATTGGTTTCGAGGAGCGGCGCGATGAAATCATGCGCGTTGGAATGGCAGTCGAGCGGGCCTTCGATTCCAAAAGCCTGACAGAGCGCAGGCAGCGCGAGCAATGAAACGAGAGCGGTCTTGACGGCGATGGGGGAAGTGCGCGCGGTGTGCTTCATGGAGGCCATTGCGAACGAATGGTTGAACGCGGAGGCTCCACTTTATCCGCTATGCACACGCCATGCTCGAATGGCGTCTATCGTTCTAAAAAGAAACGGGCTACTGGCTGCCGGTTGGCAATCAGTAACCCGAACTTCGCGGAACTCCGCAGCGTAATGCTCGACTACGCCGCCAGTTCCAGCGCCGCCGTCTGCCGACGCTCGCGCGAATGCACGCGCTTGCCGGCCGCATACGTCTCGTACACCGCGCGATCGTCGCCGAGAAGCGCGAACGCGAACAGCAGTTCCTCAAGCGTATTCACGCGCTGCGTGCGGCGTGCGAGCAGCGGCGTCGCAGCCGGGTCGAGTACGACGAAATCCGCTTCGCTGCCGGGCGCGAGCGTGCCGATCTTGTCGTCGAGTTCGAGCACTTGCGCCGCGCCCGTCGTCGCGAGCCAGAACATGCGCGTCGCCGTCAGATGATGCCCCGTCAGACGCGCGACCTTGTGCGCTTCGTTCATGGTCTGCAGCATGGAGAACGAGGTGCCGCCGCCGACGTCCGTTGCGAGCGCAACCGGCATGTTCGAGGCGCCGGCCTTGTCGAAGTCGAAGAGGCCGCTGCCGAGAAACAGGTTCGACGTGGGACAGTGTGACGCCACCGCGCCCGTTTCGGCCATGCGCTGACGGTCGGCATCGTCGAGATAGATGCAGTGGCCGTACACCGCGCGGCGTCGCAACAGACCGTAGTGATCGTAGATGTCGAGATAGCTGCGGTGTCCCGGAAACAGGCTCTCGACCCACTTGATCTCGTCGGTGTTCTCCGCCACGTGACTCTGGATGAACACGTCCCGATGCTTCTGCGCGAGCACGCCGCAGGCTTCGAGCTGCGCTTCCGTCGAGGTCGGCGCGAAGCGCGGCGTGAGCGCATATTGCTGACGCCCGCGGCCATGCCAGCGCCCGATCAGTTCGTCGCTGTCGTCGTAGCCCGACTGCGCGGTGTCGCGCAGGAACTCGGGACAATTGCGGTCCATCAGCACCTTGCCCGCGACCATGCGCAGGTTGCGCGCTTCGCTTTCGGTGAAGAAGGCATCGGCGGATTGCTTGTGGACCGTGCAATAGACGAGCGCGGTGGTCGTGCCGCTGGCCAGCAGTTCGTCGATGAAGAAGCTCGCCGTTTCGCGCGCGACCGCCGGATTCTCGAAGCCGCGTTCCGTCGGAAACGTGTACGTGTTGAGCCACGGCAAGAGGCCCGGCGCGGGCGACGCGATCATGTCCGTCTGCGGATAGTGGATGTGCGAGTCGATGAATCCCGGCACGATCAGCTTGTCGCGCAGCGTATGCACGGTGGCGTCCGCAGCGAGCTTGTCGCGCACCGACGCATACGAACCCGCCGCGACCACCTTGCCATCTTCGACGATCAAGAGGCCATCGGCCTCATGGACCGCGCCGTCGGCGGCATGCGCGGGATCTTCCCGGAAGGTGAGCAGCTGGGCGCGGTAGGCGGTTTGAGTCATGATGCAACGTCTCCAATCTTCGTGGTTTTCAAAGCTGTGAAAGCAGCACTAACGAAAAGCCCGCGATGATCCACATCGCCGGCTTGATTTCCTTCGCGCGTCCTGTCGCCGACTTGAGCACGACGAACGCGAGAAAGCCATACGCGACACCGTCCGTGATCGAATACGTGAGCGGGATGAGGATCATCGCGAGGAACGCGGGGATGGCTTCGTCGAAGCGCTGCCATTCGATCTTGGTGATGGCTTCCATCATGAACACGCCGACGAGCACCAGCGCGGGCGCGGTGGCGATGGCGGGCACGAGCGACAGAAGCGGCGAGAGAAACAGGAACGGCAGGAAGCACAGGCCCGCGACGACGGCGACGAGTCCCGTGCGCCCGCCCGCCGAAATGCCCGCCGCCGACTCGATATACGCGTTCGCCGGACTCGTGCCGAGCGGCGCGGAAACAAGCGCGGAGAAGGCGTCGACCATCATCGACTGGCGGATGTTGCGCGGGTTGCCGTCCTTATCGTAGAGCTTGCCGGCTTCGGAGATCGCCATGAAAGTGGAGAGCGCGTCGAAGAAGGAGGTGAACAGCATCACGAAGATGAATGGCCAGTAGGCCACCTTCAGCGCGCCGATCAAATCGAGCTGGCCGAGCGCGGAAAAGTCCGGCGCGGACACGAACCCGTTCCAGTTGACGAGCGTTTTCGTGGCGATGGCGGCGGGCCAGTAAGCGGTGCCGTCGCCCCAATAGCGGCCGATGGGAATCGCGATGATCGTCGTGAATACGATGCCGAGCATGAGCGCGCCGGTGGTCTTGCGCGCCACCAATATGGTCGTCACGGCAAGCCCGATCAGGAACGTGATGACCACCGGATTGAGCGATGCCGAATGCACGATGGTCACCGGATCGCCCACGACGAACTTCGCGTTCACGAGCCCGATGAGGCTGATGAACAAGCCGATGCCGCACGAAACCGCGTGCCGCAGATTGTCGGGAATGGCGTCGACCACGAGCTTGCGCGCGTTGAAGATCGCGAGCACCGCGAAGATCACGCCGGCCCAGAACACGCAGCCGAGCGCGGTCTGCCACGGCATCTTGCCGCCGTGAACCATGACGAACGCAAAGAGCGCGTTCATGCCCATGCCCGGCGCGACGAGCACCGGATTGCGCGCGTAAAGGCCCATCGCGCAACTGCCGAGAAAACTGACGATGACGGTGGCCGTGAGCGCCGCCGGAAACGGCACGCCCGCCTGCGAAAGAATGCCCGGATTGACGACGATGATGTACATCGCCGTGAGAAACGTCGTGATGCCCGCGACGACTTCGGTCTTGACGAGCGAGCCCGCCGCGCGCACGCCGAAGAAGCGTTCGAGCGCGGTGGCGTCGCGTTGAGTTGTTGCCGTGCTTTCCATTTCTTACTGCTTCCAGTGCGTGTCCAGGCGCGCGATCATCGCGGCGCGTTCTTCATCGGTGACGAACGAGGCTTCGAGGCTGTTGCGCAAGAGCGTGTAGACCTCGTGATCCGAGAGCTTCAGGGCATCGACGATGGCGAAATAGTTCGCGTTGACGTAGCCGCCGAAGTAGGCGGGATCGTCCGAATTCACCATGACCGCGACGCCCTGATCGAGCAGGTCCTTGAGCGTGTGCTTGGCCATGTCGTCGAACACGCAGAGCTTGATGTTCGAGAGCGGGCAGACCGTGAGCGCAATGCGCGAGTCGGCGAGACGCGCGACGAGCGCCGCGTCTTCGATGCTGCGCACGCCGTGATCGACGCGATCCACCTTGAGCAGATCCAGCGCTTCGTAGACATACGACGGCGGGCCTTCCTCGCCCGCGTGCGCGACGAGCTTGAGGCCGCGTTCGCGCGCTCTCGCGAACACGCGCTCGAACTTCGACGGCGGATGGCCGCGCTCCGACGAATCCAGCCCGACACCGATCAGCCGATGCGCGTATTGGTCGAACAGCGGCAACGCGGCATCGAAGGTGGCGAGCGCGTCTTCCTCGGAAAGATGGCGCAGGAAGCACAGGATGATCTTCGACGTGAGACCACGCTTTTCGCCTTCGGCGAGCGCGCGCTCGATACCGGCCACCGCCGTGTCGATGGAAACGCCGCGTTCGGTGTGCGTTTGCGGATCGAAGAAGATTTCCGTATGCGTGACGTGGTCCGCGAGCGCGCGCTCGACGTAGGCCGTCGTCATGTCGTAGAAGTCTTCCTCGTGCAGCAGCACGCTCGCGCCAGCGTAGTAGATGTCGAGGAACGACTGCAGATCGGTGAAGGCGTAGGCCGCGCGCAAGGCGTCGATGGAATCGTAGGCGAGCGTCACGCCGTTGCGTTTCGCCAGCGCGAAAATCAGCTCGGGTTCGAGCGATCCTTCGATATGGATATGCAACTCCGCCTTGGGCGCGCGCGCAATCTTGTTGGCGAGTGTGGGATTCATGGGCTTGTCTTTGTTGGGGCTGGGACTTCCGCCTGCGGCTAGTCAGGCGGTCTGCTGCGACGACGCAGAAGTGCTGGCGTTGGCTTCGACCGCTTGCAGCAGTTGGGCTGCCGCTGCAACGGCGATCACTTCGGGCGCTTTGTCGACGATGCCGTCTATACCGATCGGACAAACCATCCGGCCGATACGCGCGGGGTCGATCCCGCGCGCCGCGAGCCGGTGCTCGAACTGCTTGCGCTTGGTATGCGAGCCGATCATGCCGAAGAACGCGAAATCGCCACGCGCGAGAATTCGTGCGGCGAGTTCGAGATCCACCGTATGGTTGTGCGTCATCACGATGAAGTACGTACCGGGCCGCGCCTGGTCGATGGCTTCGTCCGGCGCGTCGTTCGGCTCGATGCTCACGTTATCCGGCACGAACTGCGCGGCGGGGAAGGCCGCGTCGCGTTCGTCGACCCAGGTGACGTGACACGGCAAGGTCGCGAGCACGCGCACGAGCGCGGCCCCGACATGGCCCGCGCCGAACAGCACGACCTGGAAGTCGCGCGGTGCGATGGTCTCGGTGAGCAGCGCGCCGCTTTCGTCGAAGCCCGCGCCGTCCCACAGGAGACAGTCGGTGTCTTCGGCGCCCGGTTCGGGGTCGGAGAGCATGACGGCATCGGGCATCGGCGCGAACGAAACGCTGCGCACGGTCGAAAGACCTTGCGCCGTGCGCTTCGCGAGCGACGTCACCCAGTTGAGATCGCCGACATCGAGCCGCTCGAACGACAGAACGACCGCACCGCCGCAGCACTGGCCGAGGCTCGGACCGAGCGCGAAACGCTCGAGCCGCCGCATGTGCGGACGGCGCTGGCCGTCCTTCAGCACTTGCCGGGCGGTTTCGATTGCCTTCCATTCGAGATGGCCGCCGCCGATGGTATAGCGGGCTTCCTCGCGCGTGACGATCATCTTCGTGCCCGGCTCGCGCGGCGCGGAGCCTTCGACACGCGCGACCGTCACGAGCACGACGGCATCGCCGTGCGCGAGCAGGTGTTGCAGGTCGGTCAGCCATACTTGCATCGAGGGGCTCCAGAGTCTTTTGCGTTGTCGCAGGCGTTAGTTTACCGGGGCGGCGGCCGCGCTTTGTGTTACGGATGCATCGAGCGCGTCGAGGATCGCTTCGGGCGTCGCGGGCGCGCGCAACGGCGGTGCGTGAGCGGCATCGGCCGTATTGGCGGCGATGGCCGCGCGGATTGCCAGCAGCACCGAAAACGCCAGCAGCAAGGGCGGTTCGCCGACCGCTTTCGACCGGAAAATCGTCGGCTCGGCGTTGTCGTTGCGATAAAGCGTGGTGTTGAACACGGGCGGCGTGTCGCTGATCGCCGGGATCTTGTAAGTGGAAGGCGCGTGCGTCATCAGGCGTCCGTCGCGGTTCCACCAGAGCTCCTCGGTCGTGAGCCAGCCCATGCCCTGAATGAAGCCGCCTTCCACCTGACCGATGTCGATAGCCGGATTGATCGAGCGCCCGGCGTCGTGCAGCAGATCGGCGCGCAGAAGCTTCCATTCGCCGGTGAGCGTATCGATGACGACTTCGGACACCGCCGCGCCATACGCGAAGTAATAGAACGGATGGCCTTGCAGCGTCCGCGCGTCCCAATGGACTTTGGGCGTGGCATAGAAGCCGTCCGACCACAACTGCACGCGCGCGAGATACGCGGCCGACACGAGTTGCTCGAACGGCATCTGCCCGCCGTTGACCTGCACCACGCCGCCATGAAAGCGCACGTCCGCGGCCGCGCCGCCGAGCTGCTTCACCACGAGTTCCGCCAGACGCGCGCGGATGGTGAGCGCCGCCGCTTCCGCCGCCTTGCCGTTCAGATCGCTTCCCGTCGATGCCGCCGTCGCCGATGTATTCGCGATCTTCGATGTATCCGTCGCTGTCACGCGCACGCGCTGCAAGCCGATGCCGAGCACGCTCGCCACCACCTGCGCGACCTTGGTGTTGAGCCCCTGGCCCATTTCCGTGCCGCCGTGATTCACGAGCACGGAGCCGTCCTTGTAGACGTGCACGAGCGCGCCCGCCTGGTTCAGAAACGGCACGTTGAACGAGATGCCGAACTTGACCGGCGTGAACGCGATACCGCGCTTGAGCACCGCGCTTTTCGCGTTGAACGCGGCGATCTGCGCGCGGCGCGATTCGTATTCGCTCGTTGCGACGAGTTCGTCCGTGAGCGGCGCAATCACGTTATCCGCGACCGGCTGACCATACGGCGTGACATTGCGCTCGTCGATGCCGTAGTAATTCGCGCGCCGCACGTCGAGCGGATCGCGCTTCAACGCATATGCGACTTCGTCGAGCATGACTTCCATGACGAGCGCGCCTTGCGGGCCGCCGAAGCCGCGAAACGCCGTGTTCGACTGCGTGTTGGTCTTGCAGCAAAACGCACGGATATCGACATCGCCGAGAAAGTAGGCGTTGTCGAAATGACAGACGGCGCGCGTCGCGACCGCGCCCGACAAGTCCGCCGAATAACCCGCCCGCAGCGCGATTTCCACGCGCGCGCCGGTGATGCGGCCGTCGTCGTCGAAGCCGCATTCGTATTCGTAGACCGCGTCGTGGCGCTTGCCGGTGATCATGAAGTCGTCGTCGCGATCGGCGCGCAACTTCACCGGACGCTTGAGCAGATGCGCCGCCAGCGAGGCGACGCACGCGAAGACGGCCGACTGCGATTCCTTGCCGCCGAAGCCGCCGCCCATGCGCCGGCATTCGCACAACACGGCGTTGGTCGGCCAGGCGAGCATGTGCGCGACGACTTGCTGCATCTCGCTCGGATGCTGCGTCGAACTATGCACGAGCATGCCGTGCTGTTCTTTCGGGATGGCGTAAGCGACTTGTCCTTCGAGATAGAACTGTTCCTGTCCGCCGACTTCGAATTCGCCAGACAGCCGATGTTTGGCTGCCGCGATTCGTCCGTCCGGGTCGCCGCGCCGCAGATGCAGCGGCGGCAGCACGAACTCCTTGCGCGCTTTCGCTTCGCGCGGCGTGAGCACGGCTTCGAGCGGCTCGTAGCGCACGACGTCTTCGCTTTTCGCGAGCGCGGCGGCGCGGCGCGCGAGATCGTGCGTCTCGGCAATGACGGCGAAGACCGGCTGGCCGAGATACTGCACTTCGTCGACCGCGAGGATCGGGTCGTCGTGCAGAACGGGGCCGCAATTGTTCTCGCCGGGAATGTCGGCGGCGGTGAGTACGGCGACGACGCCGGGCGCGGCGCGCACCGCGTCGAGATCGAGCGAGACGATGCGCGCGTGCGCATGACGCGACAAGCCGAGCGCCGCGTGCAGCGTGCCGCGCAATTCGGCGATGTCGTCGGTGTAAATGGCTTCGCCGCTCACATGCAGCGCCGCGGACTCGTGCGGCAGCGAGGCGCCGGCGGCGTCGAGCGCGGCATCGAGCTGGATAGGTTCGCTGGCCTTGTTCATCGCGGGTCCTTTTGGACGCTGGCGCGCAGTGGCGTGTTCGCGGCGATCGGGATCGGGAAGGGCCGCGTCATGACGCCTCGATCCCGTGTGCGCCGAACGCAAACGCGTTGAGTTCCGCGAGCGCGAGCGGCGCGTCGCGGCGCGTTTCCAGATAGAAGCGCCACAGCACGTTGCGCGCCACCTTCGCCCGATACGCGCTCGACGCGCGCATGTCGCTGAGCGGCTGAAAGTCGGTATCGAGCGCGGCCATCGCGGCGCGGACGCTGGCTTCGGACCATTCGCGGCCGGTCAGCGCGGCTTCGGCGGCGGCCGCGCGCCTGGGCGTCGCGGCCATCCCGCCGAACGCGATGCGCGCGCTTGCAACGCGGTTGTCGTCGGCCAAACGAATGGCGAACGCCGCGCACACGGCGGAGATGTCCTGGTCGTAACGCTTGCTGACCTTGTACGTGCGAAACCGCAAGTCGGCCGATGCGCGCGGCACGCGAATCGCCGCGACGAATTCGCCCGCTTCGAGCGCGGTTTTTTGATAGCCGAGGTAGAAGGTATCGAGCGGCATCGTGCGCGTACGCTCGCCTTTTTGCAGCACGATTTCGGTATTCAGCGCGATGAGCGCGGGCATGGAATCGCCGATCGGCGAGCCGTTCGCGACGTTGCCGCCGAGCGTGCCCGCATTGCGGATAGGCCGCGAGGCGAAGCGCGTCCACAG
The DNA here is from genome assembly GCF_031450995.1 of Caballeronia sp. LP006. NCBI lineage: Bacteria > Pseudomonadati > Pseudomonadota > Betaproteobacteria > Burkholderiales > Burkholderiaceae > Caballeronia > Caballeronia sp. LP006. The sequence goes on from NZ_JARTVW010000005.1 coordinate 1,264,309, forward strand.
TTCCGCGAGTTCGGGGTAATCGGCGGTCAGCGCGGCGTAAGCCTCTTCGAGCGATACGGCCGCGCCGATGGTCAGCGTCTCGGCATCGCGCTCGATGTGCTTCAGTTCATCGACGTTGCCGATAAACAGCACGTCGCCGAGATCGCGAAATTGCTTCGTGACCCACAAGCCGACATCCGTGCTGCCCGCAAGCAGACGTGCATTCGGATTCGCTGCACGCAGGCGCGCGAATTCAGCGCGCGTGACGGGCGCGGTGAACGCGGGCGTGCCAAAAGCCGCGCCGCGTGCGTCCGGCGCGCGATATTCGAACGTAGCCGAACGGCGCAGCGAAGCCAGCGCGTCTTTGAGCGCGGCACGATCGAAGGCGGGACGCGGATAGTCGAACATGCGCTCGGCGGCATCCACTATCGGCCGATACCCCGTGCAGCGGCACAGATTGCCCGAGAGCGCGGCGTTGATCTCATCGCGCGAAGGCGGCCCGGCTTCGGGCGGATGCGCGTGATACAGCGCCCACAGCGACATGGCGAAACCCGGCGTGCAGAAGCCGCACTGCGAGCCGTGGCAATCGACGAGCGCCTGCTGCACGGGATGCAGCGCGCCGTCTTCGGCGCGCAGGTTTTCGACGGTGAAGAGCGCGCGCGAATCGAGCGTCGGCAGGAATTGAATGCAGGCGTTGACCGCCTTGAGCGCGAGTTCGCCGCTGGCGTCCAGCTCGCCCACGACGACCGTGCAGGCGCCGCAATCGCCCTCGGCACAGCCTTCCTTGGTGCCGGTGCAAAGGTCTTCCTCGCGCAGATGCTGAAGCACCGTGCGCGTGGCGGGCGCGTCGCCGATTTCACGAACGGCGCCGTGGTGAAGGAAGCGGATGGTTTGCGTTGTCATGAGCGACTCGGGGACATTGCGGACCGGGCGCGCGTTACGCGGTTTCCGCCTGCTTCATGGGTTGCCGTCGAATTCGACGCTGGCTGCCTTTGAACAGACGGACTGCGCGCACGTAGATCGCCATCCAGCCACGACCTTAACATCCCAATATCTCAAAAAGATTGTCGGGACCGTATCCAGATTATGCGGATGTGCTGATGCGAGGAAGAGGCAAGACGCGCGGGCCGTGTAAAAGCCCGCGCCGGGGAAGGGGGATGAAACGTGGCGGAATTAGCGCGCGGCGGCGCGCAGCTTGCGTTTCAGACGCAGACTGCCGCCGACGAGCAGGAAAATCACCCCGAAGGCGATCAGCGACCATTGCGGCAGCGAGATCCCGAGAATGGGCGGATAAGGCGTCTCGCACAGGCCTGCGACCTTGAACACTTGCGGCAGCCAGCGTGCGGGCGGCAGGTTGTCGACGATGGGCTGAAGCGCGTCGAAACCGCAACTGAAGCCGGGATGCGACTGCACGTAGACATGGCGCAGCGCCGTCGCGACGCCGCCGAGCGCGGAGATCACCACCAGCAATTCGAGCAGCGCGACGCCGCGCCAGCCGCGCATTCCCGCGCCGAGAAAGGCGAACACGGCGATCAGCACAAAGAAGTAGCGCTGAATGATGCAAAGCGGGCAAGGGTCTTCGCCCTGGAAGAACTGCAGATACAACGCTCCGCCAACGAGCGCGAGACTCACGAACCCGAGCAACACGAGCAAGCGCTTCTCGCGGCCGAGGGAGCGGTCGTCCTGATGCATCGTAAAGTGATTTAGATGGTTGTTCATTTGTTTCGCAACGATTCGAGAAAGAAGCACCTGAGTTGCGGGAGATCGCGGAGGAATTCTAGCGCGAACGTCCGGCGCGAAACATTAGCGCGTCGTATCGAGCACCGCTTCGACTGCCCGGCCGATGGAGAGCAGCGTGTCGTCCGCGTGCGGCGCGCCCGCGAGCATGAGCCCCACGGGCGCCTCGCCACGCCGATGACAGGGCAGCGACAGCCCGCAGGCATCCAAAAAATTGAAGGTCGTGGGATTGCGCAGGATGAGCGCGTTCGTGCGCGTGAAGAGATCGTCGTCCTGTTCCAGCTCGGCGATACGCGGCGGCAGAACCGGTACCGTCGGGCAAAGAATTGCGTCGAAACGCTGCCACAGTGTCGTGCGCGCTTCGTCGATCATCGCGGCGCGCGCTTCGCACAGGTCGATGTAATCCGCCGCGCTCGCCGACTCGGCGCGCAGCAGACGAGCGAGCACGCGCGGATCGTACTCGGCGGCGTGATCGGCGAGCAGCTTGCGATGCCACGCATATGCTTCGATGGCGACGAGACTGAAGCGGCTGATGTCCGGCAGACGATCGAGCGGCCCGAAGCGCACGTCTTCCACGAGCGCGCCCGCCGCCGACAGATGATTGATGGCCGTATCGACGGCGCTGGCAACGGCGGGATCGAGGCCGTCCGTCACGTAATTGGTGAGCACACCGAGGCGCACGCCTTCGAGCGGACGCGTGGCGGGCACATCGGGTTCGCGGCCAGCGAGAATGCGATCGACTAGCGCGCAACACGCGACCGAGACGCCTATCGGCCCGAACGAATCGAGCGATTTGGACAGCGGCACGCCGCCTTGCCTCGGAATGCGGCTGGCGGTGGGTTTGAAGCCGGTGAGGCCGCACATCGTGGCGGGGATGCGGATGGAGCCGCCGGTGTCGGTGCCGAGCGCGATGGCGGCCATGCCGTCCGCCACCGATGCCGCCGCGCCTGACGACGAGCCGCCCGCGATGCGTTCGTCGCCCGGCACGTTTGCGCGATACGGCGAGTGCGGCGTGCCGAAGTGCGGATTCAGGCCAAGCCCGGAGAACGCGAACTCGCTCATGTTGGTGCGCCCGACGATCACGCCGCCTGCGCGGCGCAGGCGCGCGACGCTCACGGCATCGGCTTGGGCGGGCGCGGTGCTGGCGAGCGCGCGGGAGCCGGCGCGCGTGACTTGCCCTTCGATATCGAAGAGATCTTTCACGGAAACGGGGATGCCCGCGAGCGGCGAAAGCACGGTGCCGGCGCGGCGCAGCGCGTCGAGGGCATCGGCGGCGGCGCGGGCGTGGGCGGCATCGACATGCGTGAAAACGATGGAACCTTGACCGGCCGGATTGGCGATACGTTCGAGCGCGGATTCGACGAGTGCGCGACTGCTGGTGCGACCGCTTTTCAGATCGGCGGCGAGATGGGCTAGCGGGGCAAACTGCGGCGAAGTGGTTGGCATGGCGTCAGGCAGTGGCATTGCCGAATGCGAAACGCGCGTGACGTGCGATGCGCGCTTGAGGCACTCGGGCGGCGCGACGATGGGCTTCTTGTGCGGAGGTCCATCGGCGAGTGAATGGATGGGCGGTGGGGGCCCGGGGTGGGTGTCATTCTAAGCCAGGGTGGGGGGAAATACTTGGGGGATGGTTTTGTTGAGGCGCGGGCAGGTGGTTTGATGGTAGGTGCTCGATAGATGGATGTGGGCGTGGAAGTTGGAGATTTTTTGCTGACGGGGTTTGAAATTCGAGGTGTCTCTGTTTTGCCTTTTTGTGATAGAGGCTTTGCGACCCTAAGCCGCCATTCAAATTCCCTAAAAAGCTGCCGTTGAAGGGGTGTAAATTACTTTCACAGCCGTTACGTCCGCAGGACTTCTTACGTATGTCATTGACTAGAAACTATGCGACACGCTTCTGGAGTTGGATTTGTCGGGATCTCGCTAGCGTACATGGTTGCCATTGATGCCTACTGCACTACAAACGGAATCAACTTCTGGCCCGAACTGGCACTCTGGTGGATGCCTCAGGTGCTCGCGCTAGGCACCGCGTTACTGTTTAGACCGCCCATCGAGTTACTTGGCGGCGTCGCGCTCGCGTACGGTACATTCACGGCGATCGCGCATGTCTGGAGCACATTTACGCTGGGCTGGGCGGGTTACTTGGTATGTATGTTTGGCGCGTGCACGGGCATTGTGATTGCCGCATTTCGAAATCTGCCACGCATTACGCCACACCCAGCGATCGCTGCTCGCGACGGTTTCTGTTTTGCCGGGCTAGGCATTGCTCTGAACGTCTTGGTTTTGCATGTTCTGTTCCATTAGCCTAGGCACCGCACCGTTCTTGACTTAGCACAAACCTTCACGGACTTGAAGTGCTTTCGGCAATACGAGTTTGGTCGAAACTGGCCAACAATCTTATAGTGCAATATAGAAACGAAGTGAAAGAACAAGAGCACAATCGAACGCACACGAGCCATGAACTTCTTTAAGTTTATCGGGACTATTCTGTCTTTCGTTGCCAGCCTCTACCCTTTTGGATTGTTGGCACGGCTGCACGGCATCCGGCTACGATTCCTCGCCGAAGCGGCAAAGGTCAGGCTGGATTCGATCTTTACCAATCTTGTTAGCAATCGGTTGTCGGTTGCTAAGTCGGTCACTAAACGTCCACTGCTAAAGCTCACCGGTCATTGAAGAAACCTTCAAAACGCCGATCGTTGATCAACAGAATAACCATCAGTGCCAATATTATTCCCCCGGCGATGTCGCAAAGATAGTGGCCGCCTTGCGTCGGCGTCGAGACAATCATAAACGTATTTAGAACGAAGGAAGCAAGAGCAAATCCGGGGATCCGCCTCAATGAATAGGCAAACAGGATAGCCATTGCCGTATGCATTGACGGCATCGATACAAGCCCTTGGGGATTAGTTAAGTCAATGGTACGGAGCGCGCCTTCACGGAGGGGGAAAAATGTAGAGACAGTTTCCGACGTGCCTGGTTCCATGATGTGAAAATGCAGGAAGGCGCTCGCAGCAGGAAATGCCGTCGCGATTGCGAGGCAGGTAAATGTCGCGACCATCAAGCGTGCAACGTGCTTTATTAGTTCGACCCTGCGTCCCGTAAGTCCGAGAATCACAGGGACAGTGATCATCTGCACCAGACCACTGCCGTACGCCAAACTGAGCACGAAGAGCAACACTGGATGATGTCGCACCCACCGATAGCAGGTGAGCCAGTCGAATCCAACTGCCTGGTCTATCTTGACTAGCCGGTCATCAATCAACGGTGCCCCAATGGCCGCCGAAAGATGGCTCGATACGCTGGCTGCCGTGCAGAATGCGGCGAGAGCGATCATCCATCGCCCGGTGAACGCGAGGTCTCGCAGCCGCGTTATCCACGCCTCGTTCCCGGCATGCACAGTCCTGGTTCGGTAACTTGTCCAGCAGATGACAAAGACAAGTGCACTGAATGCCGCGAGCGCATGTGACGATGCGCCAAACGCAATGTGAAGACCGGATGCGCGCAGCCAGAGTAAATCGGCGAGCACAATTGCGCCGATTACCAACCATGCTGCCAAATATGACGTCAGCGCTCTGAACGGGTTCTTCGAGTGTTCGCTGATGATTGCGTTTTGCGATATGTCCATTTTCTAACCGAGACAATGAGTCGGCGACTTTGCGCGTGCGACGCTGTCACTGGTTTTATCGACACGCTTCGCAAAGATCTTTAGGCTTCAATCGCGGCGACGTTTGGATTTACGTATCACTCAGTAGATGAACAATCTCGAATGCTCGTAGACCAGGCCAACGTTTAGTCCGGGTGCAATGACGGTATAAATGACCTGACAGTCGGCCAACGACCCTATGTCCAGACCGTAGCCGTCCGATTCGGAAGCGCCATCCAGAAACGGTTCTCGACATTAGGCGGACGTCCGTTTTTGCCGACCAGAGCGCAAGGATGATCTCCTGCGTGCGCTCGTTACAGACGTGCTAGGGACCCGACCCACCGCGATCTGGGACAAGCGGCCGAAGCGCATCTTCTCGGGGCAGTTCTGCCGGAGCATCGCCGGCAAGTCCATAAACCTCGATACCACTTAATAAACCTGCGCTCTCGAATATGAATATCCCGGCTGGCGCATCGTCCGGACCGAACAAAAAGTCCCCGAGGATGTTTAGGCCCAGTGGGGCGGGTTCGCGACCCTTCAATTGGAAATTGATGGACCCGCAGCCGCAGGGGCAGCGCCACGGCGTCACCTCCGCAACTGCGAGTTGTTCAATAAACGCTCGCGCCGTCGGCCCGCCGTGCTCAAGCATCCAACGAGCGAGCGACATCTCTGACACAGACAGCGGACGGTTCGTTTTTAGAGAATTCATAGAGTAAGAGTTCAGCTGGCGACGCCAGTCTAGTAGGCCGGGTAAGGTGGAAAGTGTCGTCGTGGAGTCAAAAATTGTCGACGATTTTCGCCGGTCTGTCGAACGGCCGGTTGTGGCCGATCGCAGCCGTTCCCGCTAAATCATCCAGTCGATCCCGCAAGGTCAACCCGGGAGTTCAAATATGCGAGGTTCGCGAGAACACGGCCGTTTTCTTGACTTGCTCGTTCTGGATTCTCGTCGGGTCGTCCGCATTTTTGTGTGCGAGGCGGTTAGCGGAGTCACCCGCGTGCGTTGGTAAAACGCTCTCCAAACAGGATGGCAAACTGGTTCATCGCGGACGACCAGTCGAACGCCGCGCGTACTGACTTTGCCAGCACGTTGCGCAATGCCAGCCACAGCAGCTTGATGGCGGCCTCGTCATTGGGGAAGTGGCCGCGTGTCTTGATGATCTTGCGTAGTTGCATGTTCAGACTCTCAATGGCGTTGGTGGTGTAGACGACACGGCGTATGTCCGGCGGAAACACGAAAAACGGTGTGACGTTCTCCCACGCCCGTCGCCACGACTGCACGATAGTCGGATACTTCGCACCCCACGGGCCTTCGGCAAAGGCCTCCAGGGCCTGCTGAGCGGCCTGTTCACTCGCGGCGGCATAGACCGGCCGCAGCGCTGCGGCCACGCTCTTGCGGTCCTTGTAGCTGGCGTACTCCAGACTGTTGCGGATCAGATGCACGATGCAGGTCTGCACGGCCGTACGCGGGTACGCCGTGCCAATTGCCTCAGCCAGACCCTTCAGGCCGTCGACCACCGCGATCAGGATGTCCTGGCAGCCCCGGGTCTTCAGTTCGTTGAACACTTTCAGCCAGAACTTCGCCCCTTCGGTCTGTTCGATCCACAGGCCGAGCACATCGCGCTGGCCGTCGGCCTGAATGCCCAGCGCCAGATACACCGCCTTGTTGCTCACCACGCCGTCGCCACGGATCTTCACACGCAGCGCGTCGAAGAACACCACCGGGTACATCGGCTCAAGCGGACGGCTTTGCCAGGCGAGCGCTTCAGCCATGACTTCGTCGGTGACCGAGCTGATGAAATCGGGCGAAACCTCGGTGCCATAGGCTTCGGCCAGAAACGCCTGGATCTCGCGCACACTCATGCCGCGCGCGTACATGGCGATGATGCGCTCGTCGAAACCGGTAAAACGGCGCTCGTGTTTCGGAATCAGGATGGGTTCAAAACTGCCGTCACGATCACGCGGCAGATCGACCCTGAGCGGGCCATAATCGGTGATGAGCGTCTTGCCGCTGGCGCCGTTACGTTCGTTGTCCTGGCCGTCGGGTTTCGGCTGCCCCGCCAGGTAGCCCAGATGCATCTTCATCTCGGCGCCCATCGCGCGCTCGATGAGTGCCTTGTTGAACGCCAGCATCAGGTCCTGGACCTCGGTGGGCGTCATCGGGCCTTTGACCAGGTCATCCAGCAGACCTTCCGGAAGGGCAGGCAGCGGCCCTCGGGCCGCTGTCTGAGAAGCGACGGTGCGTTTCTTCTTCATCGGCATATCCATGACTTTTACCTCTCATAATATGCCTCGCCCACAGAATTACGAATAGGTCCGAGCCGACGCCCGAATGTCCCATCGAAGACCCCCATGGACGGCAGTTTGTGGCCGATCGCAGCCATTCCCGCTAAATCATCCAGTCGATCCCGCATAGTCAAACCGGGATTCAAATATGCGAGGTTCGCAAGAGCACGGCCGTTTTCCTAAATTGCTTGTTCTGGATTCTCGTTTTCGATCGCCAATCGCCCCCACTCAAACCATCCGCGAAAACCGCTTCACACTCGCCTGCCCGAGATAAGCATCAAACACAGAAGCCACGTTCCGCACCAGCATGCGTCCCGCAGGCAACACCCGAATCCCGTCGCGTCCAATCTCAACAAGCTCATCATCGACCATAGCCTCAAGCCGCGTGAGTTCATCGGCGAAAGTGCTTTCAAACGCAATGCCATGCACCCGCTCGATCTCATCGAACCGCAGCCCACCACCGCACATCAACCGCATGATGACATCACGCCGCAGAAGATCATCGGCCGACAGCCGCACCCCACGCGCAATGGCAAGCCGTCCATCGTCGATAGCAGCCGCATACTCATCCACACCACGCGCATTCTGTGCGTAGACATCGCCGATCTTTCCAATCGCCGAAGCCCCGATCCCAATCAAATCACAATCCCCACGCGTGCTATATCCCTGAAAATTCCGCTGAAGCGTCCCGTCCGCGAGCGCGAGAGAAAGTTCATCACCGGGTAACGCAAAATGATCCATGCCGATATAAACATACCCCGCGTCGCTCATGCGCTTGATCACGCGCCCGAGAATCGCAAGCCGCACGGCAGGCGAGGGCAGCGCGGATTCATCGATCTGCCGCTGCATCTTGAACAGCGCCGGCATATGCGCATAACCAAACACCGAGACACGATCCGGCGCGAGCGCGATCATCGCATCGAGCGTGCGCGCAAAACTCTCGACGCTCTGATGAGGCAAGCCATAAATCAAATCGACGCTAATCGACTTGAAGCCATTTCGCCGCGCCGCCTGCATGACGCCTTCGGTCATCGCATAAGGCTGCACGCGGTTGATCGCCCGCTGCACACGTTCGTCGAAATCCTGCACGCCCAGACTCAGCCGATTAAAGCCAAGCTCACGCAGCACACCAATCGTTTCCGCCGATGCCTCGCGCGGATCGACTTCGATCGAATACTCGGCGCGATCGTCGGATACGAGGTTGAAGTGCTCGGCGGTCGCGGCCATCAACTCCGTCATCTCGGCGTGCGAGAGAAACGTGGGCGTGCCGCCGCCCCAATGCAGTTGCGTCACGGGACGGCGGGTATCGACAAGCGCGGCGTGCATCGCAAGTTCGCGCTTCATGCGGTCGAGATACGGCCGCGCATGCGCGCGATTTTTCGTCGCGACCTTGTTGCAGCCGCAATAGAAGCAGACGGTGTCGCAAAACGGAATGTGGAAGTAGAGCGATAGATCGGCGGCCGGATCGGCTTTCATTGCCGCCTCGCAGTAATGCTTCGGGTCGAAGGAATCGATGAACTGGACGGCGGTCGGATAGGACGTGTAGCGCGGACCGTGCGCGTCGTAACGTTCGAGGAGATCGGGGCGGAAGAAGGTATTCGAGGATGTCATAACGGACCTTGGGCTTGCGCACGAGTGTAAAAGCGCGAGGCGCGCGGCAATTGCGAGATAAGGTCGCAGTACGGCTTCCGGGTTTGACGAAACGCAAACTTCAGGCGTGGGACAATGCGGTTTTACGCTTTTGAGCCAATGTCATGTCGACTGCTTCGAGCGCGCCGCATGCGTGCCGCGAAGGGTGCGGTGCGTGCTGCATCGCGCCTTCCATTACGAGTCCGATTCCGGGGATGCCAAACGGCAAGCCGGCCGGCGAACGCTGCGTGCAACTCGGCGATGATCTGCGTTGCGCGATTTTCGGCGATCCGCGCAGACCGGCTTGTTGCGGCGGGTTGCAGGCTTCGGCGGAGATGTGTGGAGAGACGCGGGAGTTTGCGCTCGCGTGGATCGCCAAACTTGAAGTCGCCACGCAACCGCATTGAAGTTCAGTGGTCCAATGACCGGTTTTTAGCCTCACCGCTTTTCACAGTTCAGCCCCCGGAGACTCCCGCATGTCCAACCCCGTCGCGCTAACCCGGCGCCGGTTCCTGCTTGCCACGCTCATCGCCTTGCCGGCGCTTGACGCGTCATCGGTGACGCAAGCAGCTTCGAATTCCATCTTCCCGTTCATTCCGGATCACTACACGTTCTCTCAGCAGCAAGTCCAGGAAGCCGTCGCGCGCAAGTTTCCATTGCAACGCACGATCTCGCAGATTGTCGATGTCGTGTTGAGCAATCCCGTCATCGGCATGGCGCCTGATCGTAATCGCGTAACCGTGCATGTCGATGCGCGCTTCACCACGCCCTTCATGCCCAACCCCGTCAACGGCGCATTCACGCTCTCGACGCAACTCGGCTATGACGCGCAAAGCCGCTCGGTGATCCTCGTCTCGCCAAGCGTCGATGATTCGCAGTTCTCAGGGGACGCCGCGCAATACAATCAGCAGATCGCTGCCGCCGGTGCCATGCTCGCGGCGCAATTGCTCGAACGGTATCCCATCCACACCTTCAAACCCGAAGAATTGCAGTTCGCCGGCGTTTCTTACGAACCCGGTACAATCACAGTCCTTACAAACGGCATACGTGTTCAGATCGTCGAAAAATAAGTCGAAATCTTGGCGCGGGGTGCTCCACACGAACGGCGATAACAGCGAAAAAGGGCTGACGGATGGACTGGATATTGATGGTGAAGGCGCTCGTTCTGGGCGTCGTGGAAGGGTTGACCGAATTTCTGCCGGTCTCGAGCACCGGACATCTGATCGTCGCAGGCAGTCTCCTGAATTTCACCGACGCGCAGGCTAAAACCTTCGATGTCGTCATTCAGTTCGGCGCGATTCTCGCCATCTGCTGGGAATATCGCAAAAAAATCGGCTCGGTAGTCACCGGTTTGCCGTCACGGCCGGACGCGCGGCGCTTCACGCTCAACGTGATCATCGCGACCATTCCGGCCATCGCCCTCGGTCTTTTGTTCGAGAAAAGCATCAAGGCGGTGTTGTTCTCGCCGGTGCCGGTTTCGGTGGCGCTGATTGTGGGCGGCATCGTCATTTTGTGGGCGGAAGCGCGTCAGCGTGACCGCGCCGCCGCGCCGCGCGTGACTTCCATCGACGACCTCTCTTACTCCGACGCCCTCAAGGTCGGATTAGCGCAATGTTTCGCGCTGATTCCGGGCACGTCGCGCTCGGGAGCGACGATCATCGGCGGCATGCTGTTCGGACTCGAACGCCGCGTGGCCACGGAGTTCTCATTCTTTCTGGCGATTCCGATCATCTTCGGCGCAACGCTCTACGAAATGGCGAAGTACTGGCGCACGCTGACCGTGAACGATCTCGGGCTCTTTGCAATCGGGCTCGTGGCGGCGTTCGTGAGCGCGTTTATCTGTATTCGATGGCTGCTGCGTTACGTCGCCTCGCACGATTTTTCGGCGTTCGCGTGGTATCGCATCGGCTTTGGCTTGTTGATTCTGATTGTCGGTTATAGCGGCGGTTTGAGTTGGGCTGACTGAAAGTCACGCACGCTTTCTGGCGGGAGTTGAACCCCACGTCTTTCTAGAGCGTGGGGTTTTGTTTTTTGGACGTGACTAAATGTCCGCGTCTCGATTCAAAGGCAGATCGATCGTCTTCAAACGCGGCGGAACAGCAAGTCCCAAACGCCATGACCGAGATTTAATCCGCGTTTCTCGAACTTGGTCACCGGACGATAATCCGGGCGCGGCGCATAACCATCGGAGGTATTTTGAAGCGCGGGTTCGGCGGACAGCACTTCGAGCATTTGTTCGGCATAGTTTTGCCAGTCGGTCGCAAGATGCACATAACCGCCCGGTTTCAAGCGCGACACGAGCAAAGCCACGAACTTCGGTTGAATCAGCCGCCGCTTGTGATGCCGCGCCTTGTGCCACGGATCGGGGAAATAAATGTGTACGCCATCCAGACTAGCCGGCGCGATCATGTGTTCGAGCACTTCCACGGCGTCGTGCTGAAGAATTCGCAGGTTGCCGAGCCCTTGTTCGCCAATCAGCTTCAGCAAGGCGCCCACGCCCGGCTCGTGCACTTCCACGCCGATGAAGTCGTCGCCCGGACGCTTGGCCGCGATTTCCGCTGTTGTCCCGCCCATGCCGAAGCCGATTTCCAGCACGCGCGGCGCTTCGCGTCCGAACACGGCTGACCAGTCGGCGACTTGCGCGTCATACGGCACGATGTAACGTGGTCCGAGTTGATCGATGGCGCGCTGCTGGCCCGGCGACACGCGGCCCGCGCGCGTCACGAAGCTGCGGATGCGGCGATGGCGCAGCGTGGAGGTTTCGTCGGCGGGAGCGCTAGACGACGTGGCGTCGTCCTGGAAATCGTGATTCATGGCGAGAGCAGAGTGCGTGACTAACGCGGCGCGGCTGGCGAATCCGCACGCGTGCAGAGCGTGGAAACTAAAAAGCCGCCCGGACAACGACAGGCGGCTTTCTCGGCGATGCTGGAGCGGGCGATGGGAATCGAACCCACGTCTGTAGCTTGGGAAGCTACGGTAATGGCCATTATACGACGCCCGCGTGAGCCCGCTATTTTAAGCGGCGGCGCGGCACAGCGCAATTGCTGCCCCGGCGCCGGCCACCATGCGCGACTCGTTCAGATGCCGAACAAGGTCATCGAAACGGCGAGACGCGTGACCACCATCAACAATACCTGCACGATGACGAACAGCAGGATCGGTGACAAATCGATGCCGCCCAAGCGCGGCAAAATGCGTCGCAGGGGATCGAGAAACGGCGCGGTGATCTGAAACAAAAGCGGCATGGCCGGCGATTGCGGATTGAGCCACGAAAGCAGCGCCATCAGAATCGTCATCCAGATGATGAGGTTCAGCGCCCACTTCACGACGGTGAGCAGGGCGACGAGCAGGATCATCGGCATCATGAGCGTCGGATCGACGTTGGCCAGCACGACCATCAAAGTCACATAGACGAGCGAAGCGATGAACGCGGCGAGAATGCTCGCCCAGTCGATCTTGCCGCCGGGCAGGATCTTGCGCAGCGGCAGCACGATCCAGTTGGTTGCCTGCATCACGCCGTTCGAGACCGGGTTATAGGGCGGCATGCGCACGACCTGCATCCATGCGCGCAGCAAAAGCGCCGCGCCGAACAGAGTGAAGACGGTATTAAGCAGAAAACGGGCGATCTCGCCGAACATCTCGGTTCCTCGATGAAGCCGCACAGGGTTCGAACCTGCGCTGGATAGGGTGAGCGAAGCTAAGGGAAGGCGACGGCCGGGCCACTCGCCGCGAAAAGATGCGCAGGTGCGTAATCGATAAGTCTTGCGCCGCGCGATAACCCGCCAACAAGCGAAGCTTCGATGCCGACCTTGATCGTCGTTCGTTCTCGACTGACTCGTCCTGCGGACACGGCGGCTTTTCTGCGCCTTGCTTCCCCGCCCACCGGATAAGCTCGGTGGGGCGCCGGACGTCACCTTAACATGGCTTGACGGCGGCTTGGGCGCGTTGTCGCACAAGGCGCGGCCGTTTGAGGTTCCGCGGCTTGAAAGGCGCATGCAAGGACCGTTCGCGAACCTGTAGGAAAGGGTTTCTCGCGACGGAAAACCCTAGTGTTGTCAATTCGAGACGATCGCAAAAGGCGCGTTTTACGTAAAACTGGCAGGATAGGGAAACGAAAAGCGAAACGGGTTACATAGAAAAGCCAGGGATTCTTCTGGGCAACGAGGCGTAAAGCTGGCCGGAAAAGCACAAGCAGCCGAGGTCTTCGGAACCATTTCCCGCTTTTGTCTGAAAGCCCGCGAGTCTTAACGCCGAATGTGGTTCAACACACACCGATCGAAAGGCTTGGGTTCTATCCCGCACATTGATGCACGGACAGGGCGCGAATACTAAAGAAAAGACGGATCAACAGGGAAAACGGTGGCGCGAAAAAGCGCACGGTTTTCCGTGAGGTTTAATCGCTACGTTCGGAGGTCGCTGTGAGCATATTCTCTTATCGAAAACATTTGCGATTCTTGAGCCAGGCCCAGCGGCGTCGCTGGTGGGATCAGAAAAAGCGTCTAACGCCTCGGGTGGTCATCAGCGGGGCATACGTGCCGCCGAATGTTTCGCGCGAATTCGCTTATGTGAAGGTGGGTTGAAGCGTCGTCGCGTTTCGAACTTTGTGTTTGCAAAGCCCCGCCTGATCGATTGCCCGGCGGGGCTTTTCTTTGCATTTGTAAATGTCGTTACTTACTGGGCAGCGAAAGTCCGGTCGCGGGACTTTTGCTGATCGAAAGGCACGCCGGACGGCCGACTCGCGTGGGCGCGCACGTTCTAGCCTTTCCAGAAGCGTAAGAAAACTTGCAATTTGCAACATATGGTTCCAGCGGCGTTTGGCCTTTTTCGATAGATTGAAGCCATACCGTCGTTTGTCGTGCCGTACGGATCGGCAGCAGGCGGCGAGGAGAACGAAGGTGAAAAGGCTCGCTTATTGGATGGTTGCAGGGGCGCTGGGTGTCGGCATTGCCGGCGCTGCACAGGCGCATGTTTCGGTGGGCATCGGGATCGGGGTTCCCGCGTATCCGGTTTATCAGGCGCCGCCGCCGCCGGTTTATGTCGCGCCGCCCGCGCCGGTGTACGTAGCGCCGCAGCAGCCGGTGTATGTTGCGCCGCCGCCGCCCGTGGTCTATGCGCCGCCGCCTCCGGTCGTCGTCGGAAGTTATGGTTACGGCTACTACGGTCGCCCTTACTATCATCACGGCTACTACCGGGGCGGTCCCGGCTACTATCGGGGCGGTCCGGGCTACTGGCACCGCTAATCGACAATTCGGCTGTCGAATCTTCTGGCGATGCATGTCCCCAAGCGGACCTGCATCGCTTTTTTCATTGCGGCATCGCTTTTCAGAAGCGCGTCATAACTGGGACAATGACGGCTCTCCTCACCCCTCGTCCTCGTCCCATGTCCTCACTTCCCGCACCTACCTTCGAAGACGTCGCCGATGCCGCTCGCCGCATCGAAGGCGTCGCGCATCGCACGCCGGTTCTCACGTCCACCACGGCCGACGCCATGTCGGGCGCGTCGCTCTTCTTCAAATGCGAAAACTTCCAGCGCATGGGCGCGTTCAAGTTTCGCGGCGCCTATAACGCGTTGTCCCATTTCGACGATGCCCAGCGCAAAGCCGGCGTTATCACGTACTCGTCGGGCAATCATGCGCAGGCCATCGCGTTGTCGGCGAAGCTCGCGGGCATCCGCGCGACCATCGTCATGCCCGAAGACGCGCCTGCCGCGAAGATGGCCGCGACGCGCGGCTATGGCGGCGAAGTGATCACCTACGATCGCTATACGCAGAACCGCGAGGAAATCGGCCGCGCGCTCGCAGAGGAACGCGGCATGACCCTGATCCCGCCATACGATCATCCACATGTGATCGCGGGGCAGGGCACGGCGGCAAAGGAATTGATCGAAGAAACCGGACCGCTGGATTACCTGTTCGTCTGCCTCGGCGGCGGCGGGCTGATCGGCGGATGCGCTCTCGCCGCTGCCGCGCTCAGCCCGTCGTGCAAGGTGATCGGCGTTGAGCCGGAAGCGGGCAACGACGCGCAGCAGTCACTCGCGCGCGGCGAGATCGTGCATATCGAAGTGCCGCGCACGATCGCCGATGGCGCCGCTTCCACGCACGTTGGCGAATACAACTTCCCGATCATCCAGCGTCATGTGGACAGCATCGTCACCGTGAGCGACGCCCAGTTGATCGACACGCTGCGCTTTTTCGCGCAACGCATGAAGATGGTCGTCGAGCCGACCGGCTGTCTGGCCGCCGCGGCGGTGCTGCAGAAAGTGGTGCCGGTGGAAGGCAAGCGCGTGGGTGTGATCGTGAGCGGCGGCAACGTCGATCTGGCGCGTCTGGCGGAGTTCGTCGCCTGACGTGGGCTCGCTCATCGCGCGAAAGGCACGCGCCGCTCAAACCGGCGCGTGCACGATCAGATCGCGGTAACCATTGACGGTCACGCTGTACGCGAAATAAGCGAATAGCACGGCCGAAAGCACATGACACGCGCGCAGCAGGCTCGTGCCCGCGCGCTTGCGGCCGTGGCTCGCCAGCGTGCAGACGAAGAGCGTCCAGCCGAGCCCGCCGCAAAAGAAGCCGATCAGGAACACGGACGCGCTCATCGCGCTGGTCGCGCCGGCTTTGGCGATCAACGCGCCGCCCACGGCCGCGAACCAGAGAATCGCACTTGGCGACGACACCGCGAGCAAACAGCCACGCACGAAACTCTTCGCATGACTTTGGCGTGGCAGACGGTCGTCGGCTTCGCCTTCGACAGGCGGCGCGGATGCGGGATTCAGCGCCTCGCGTGCCATCTTCCACGTGAGGAACAGAAGCACGATCGCCCCGCCGATCCACACGACCCATCGCACGGCCGCGAATTGCAGAAGCGCCGACATGCCGGCCAGCGCGAGCGCCGCGTAGAAGAGATCGCCGAAACAGGTCCCGAGGCCGAGCACGAATCCTGGTTTGAAGCCGTGCGACAGCACGAGCGAAATGATCGCGACATTGGCAATGCCAATATCCAGACACAGCGACAACGACAAAAAGAAGCCGTCGGACAGCAGGGACCACGAGTGCATCGTCTTTTTTTTAGTGATCGCGTAGCGCGAAGTGGATGTCGAGGCGGCCGGTCGATACGCCGACCGTGTTGCGCATTGGCGGGTGGCGAAAGCGTGCGAGCGCGCCAAGCTGCTCGTCCGTGCCTATGCCAAGCCGTTCGAGTACATGCACGACGACCGCGTTGAGCACGCCGGTGTTGCCGTCTTCCACCTTCACCGCGATGCCGAGTGTGCCTTCGGGGCGCCGGACGCCAATGGCGTAGCACGCGTCCGCGCCGGTCTTGCCGACGAGCGTGCCGCCGAAGGTTTGCATCAGCAGCGTACAGAAGCGGCCTTCGCCGGCGACGAGTTCGGGATGCGCCGTCATCGCCTCGTAGATACGCGCGAGCGGCGTACCGTCCGGCGCATCGGCGATTTTTGCGAAGAGCCGCGCGAGGCGATCGAGCGGGAAGGCGGGCGTCGGCAGATTGCAGCCGTCGATGGCCCATTGCACTTCGTCGTCGGCGAGATCAACGACGCGCGCCATCGTCCGCTTGACCCACGCCTGCAGCGGATGCGCGGGCAGATGATAACCGTCGAGCGGCGCATTCATGGCGCGCGCGCCGGCCAGCATGCCGGCGTGCTTGCCGGAACAATTGCTGCACACGGGCGTCGGCATGAAATCGCGTTTGATCCAGTCGCGGAAGACGGCATCGGAAATGGGCGGATGGCCGCCGCAGCGAAGATCGGCTTCGTTTGCTTCGGCTTTCGCGAGCATCGCCCGCGCGCGCTCGATATGACGCGGCTCGCTGTTATGCGACGCGCACATCAACGCCAGATCTTCTTCGCTGAAGCCGAAGCGCTCGAGCGCGCCGGTTTCGAGCACGGCCAACGCCTGCGCGGGTTTCGCCGCCGAGCGTGGCAAGGTCACGCGATATGGATCGCCGAACGAATGCAGCACGCGCCCGGATGCATCGACCACCGCGACATGCGCCGCATGCGTGTTCTCGATGACATCGCCACGAAAAACCGTCGCCCCGATCATGCTTTTCTCGCCGATGACAACGTGTCGAGGCCGAGTTCGCTCCACAACGTATCGACGCGGCGCTTGACGGCTTCGTCCATGACAATCGGGCGGCCCCATTCGCGCGTGGTCTCGCCGGGCCATTTGTTGGTCGCGTCGAGTCCCATCTTCGAGCCGAGCCCCGCCACGGGCGACGCGAAGTCGAGATAGTCGATCGGCGTGTTGTCCACGAGCACGGTATCGCGCACGGGGTCCACTCGCGTCGTGATCGCCCAGATGACTTCCTTCCAGTCGCGCACGTTCACGTCTTCATCGACCACGACGATGAACTTCGTGTACATGAACTGCCGCAGGAAACTCCATACGCCGAACATCACGCGCTTGGCGTGGCCGGGATAGCTCTTCTTCATCTGCACGATGGCCATGCGATAACTGCAGCCTTCTGGCGGCAGATAGAAGTCCGTGATCTCGGTGAACTGCTTCTGGAGGAGCGGCACGAAGACTTCGTTGAGCGCGACGCCGAGCACGGCCGGTTCGTCGGGCGGCTTGCCGGTATAGGTCGAATGGAAGAGGGCGTCGCGCCGCATGGTGATCTTTTCGACGGTGAAGACCGGGAACCACTCCTGTTCGTTGTAGTAGCCGGTGTGATCGCCGTACGGACCTTCGAGCGCGTGTTCGTATTTCGCGGATGCCCCCGCGGACGGACGCGGCGGCGCGCCCGCGGGCGCAGGCGGCGGCGCGCCGTCTTGCGGATGGATGAAGCCTTCGAGCACGATCTCCGCGCGCGCCGGCACTTGCAGCGTGTCGACGCCAGGCGTCAGGCACTTCGCCAGTTCAGTGCGCGAGCCGCGCAGCAGCCCCGCGAACTGATACTCGGACAATGAATCGGGCACCGGCGTGACGGCGCCGAGGATCGTCGCGGGATCGGCGCCGAGCACGACCGCCACGGGATACGGCTTGCCGGGATTGGCAAGCGCGAATTCGCGAAAGTCGAGCGCGCCGCCGCGATGAGCGAGCCATCGCATGATGAGTTTATTGCGTCCGATCAGCTGTTGCCGATAAATGCCGAGATTCTGCCGCGACTTGTTGGGGCCGCGCGTGACGGTGAGGCCCCAGGTGAGCAGCGGGCCGGCGTCGCCGGGCCAGCAGGTTTGGATCGGCAAGCGCGCGAGATCGACATCGTTGCCTTCCCAAACTATTTCCTGGCAAGGCGGCGAATTCACCGACTTCGGCGCCATGTCCCAAACGGCCTTGGCAAGCGACAACAGCTTGCCCGCGTCCTTCAAACCCTTGGGCGGCTCGGGCTCCTTGAGCGCCGAGAGTAGCCGGCCAACATCGCGCAGCGAGCCGAGCGCGGCGGTGTCGCTGCCGAGGGCCGTATCGTCGCCGCTCTGCGCTTGCGTTTCGATACCCATGCCGAGCGCCACCCGGCGCGTCGTGCCGAAGAGGTTCGCAAGCACGGGCATGGAATGTCCCGTTGGCGTTTCGAACAACAGGGCAGGGCCGCCCGCGCGCAATACGCGATCGGAAATTTCGGTGATTTCGAGAACGGGGGAAACGGGCTGCCGAACACGGCGCAGTTCACCTAGCGCTTCGAGGCGGGCGGTGAAGTCGCGCAGATCTTTGTATTTCATCGATGATCAGAAAGGGACTCGAGGACGGCCCAGAAGGGCGGGACGGCTGCGCGCCAGACGATTGTCGATTTTACATGCGCTCGCGTCGGTGCGTTCGGAGACATTCAGCAAATTCCGCTTCCAATGCCCCAACTGGCGCGGTTTTCGGCAACTGAACACTGTTCGTTATTACTTTAAGTAATTGAAACGGAAGTCTATAGCATTGACGGATGATTAAAGCCTGCTAGAATCCTTTGCCATCCTTTGCGGGTTTTGAAACTTTTTACCGCTGCCTCAGGTCTTTTAGACGCACATGCGTCGCCTGCGCCGAACCTGCCCGGCGATTCATGGCTGTTGGTTGTCACGGCCGGCGTTACCAGCGCCGGTTTTTCGCGTGGAAAGCCTCTGCGCATTCATGGCATGCAGTTCGTGCCGCGCACTCCGGTCAACTTTTTAACCGGCGGCTTTCCAGACGGCTCCATGCCGTTTCCCCGATGCCGTTTGTGCTTGCCGAGAGCGAGCGGTGTCTGATTTACGCATTGAATTCGCGTTTTATTCGTATTCATCTGCGTTAAATCAAGCAACATTGGGAGCATAGATGAACGCTTCGGTTTTCTGGGGTTCCGACACCCGCGCAGCGCAGATCGTGCGCATTGCGCTGCGTCGCGGACGCCGTTTGAGTCAGCATCTCTTCAGCCTCGTCGGCGGCGCCGCCGTCATCACGGCTTTCGCACTTTGGCTCCTGCCTTCCTGGCGTACGACCTTCGCCGCACGAATCATGCCGTTCGTTTCGGCGGCCGTGCAGGCCGGTCCGGCTCGCTTGCTCGCGGGGCAGCCGCTGCCGCCGTTCGCGGCGGTGCATCGGCCGCCGGTCGAGTCGAATCTGGCTGTCAATCTCGTGTCGAAAGCACGGGCCGCGGATGCGCGCGAAGTGCCCGCAACCGCCGCTCCGTCGCTCGGCGCCGCGACCTACGACGACGCCAGCGCCCGCCAGCTTACGGGCGGCATCAGCCTCGCCGTATCGCCTAACGGGCTCGATCCGCGCACCATGCCCTCCGTCGGCATGCTCGCGAGTCTGATTCCCGCCCAACGCGTCGTCGCCGATGCCCGCGACGACCGCGTCCTCATCTCGACGCGTGAGCAGCAACTCGTCGCCAGCTTCATCGCGCGGCGATATCGCGTGGCGCAGGACCCGGTCAGCGAGCTCGTGCGCGCGGCCTTCGATACCGGCCGCGAAGTAGGCCTCGATCCGTTGCTGTTGCTTTCGGTAATGGCGATCGAGTCCGGCTTCAATCCGTATGCGGAAAGCGGCGTGGGTGCGCAGGGTCTGATGCAGGTGATGTCGAAGGTTCATTCCGACAAATTCCAGTACTTCGGCGGTTCGCACGCGGCGCTCGATCCGCTCGCGAATATCAAGGTCGGGGCGCTGGTGCTGAAGGACTGTATCGCGCGTGGTGGTTCGGTCGCGGGCGGTCTGCGTTATTACGTGGGTTCGTCGACGCAGGACGATGGCGGGTACGGCGCGAAGGTGCTGGCCGAGCGTTCGCGTCTGCGCGATGTCGCGCGTGGCCGCAATGTGCCGATCAACTCGCCGCAAGCGCCCGTGCAGGCGGCGCCGAAGCAGGTTCTCGCTTCTACGTCGGCCGCCACGGCGGATGGCAGCAAGCGCGTGCATGCGACCATCGACAATCAGAAGAAAGCGGAATCGCAGGACGAAACCGATAGTGAAGCGAAGCATGTTGCTTCGGCCGAGTTCGGCGCCTGAGTTTTTTTCGTTGAGTCGTAAAAAAGGGCACCCTCGGGTGCCCTTTTGCTTTTCTTCGCTGCAAATTTATCGGCTGAAAAGCGAGCCCAGGCGATGAACCGCTTCCTCCAGCTTTGCGTACGCCGTTGCGTATGAAACCCGGATATAGCGCTCGGGCGCATGAAAGCCGAAATCGGCGCCTGGTACGAGCACGACGCCTGCATCGTGAAGCATCGATTGCGTGAGCGCGCCGCTGTGGCCGGCTGCGGGGTGCGCGACGCTCATCGTGTCCGCATAGACGTAGAAGGCGCCGTCGGGCGTGACCGGCACGCCAAAGCCCAGCGAACGCAACGCCGGCACGATGTAATCGCGCCGGCGCTTGAATTCGAGGCGGCGCGCTTCGTAGATCGCGATTGTCTCCGGCTCGAAGCAGGCGAGCGCCGCGTGCTGCGCCAGCGCCGATGCGCAGATGAAAAGGTTCTGCGAGAGCTTCTCGACTGCCGGAACCATTGCGTGCGGCACGACCAGCCAGCCGAGCCGCCAGCCGGTCATGCTGAAATATTTCGAAAAGCTGTTTACGGTAACGACATCGTCGCCGAAGGAGAGCGCCGAGATGGGCTTCGCGTCGTAGCTCAAGCCCTGATAGATCTCGTCGACGATCGTGAAGCCGCCGCGCGCACGCACCGCATTCACGATGCGCTTCAGTTCATCCGGCGCGATGGACGTGCCCGTCGGGTTCGACGGCGACGCCAGTAATACGCCGCGCGTTTGCGGCCGCCAGTATTCCTCGACGTGAGCCGCCGTCAACTGAAAGCGCTCGGCCGGGCCGCTTGGGATCAGCACGGGCTTGCCGTCCGCCGCCGACACGAAATGCCGGTTGCACGGATAGCACGGGTCGGGCATCAGCACTTCGTCGCCGTGATCGACGAGCGTCATGCACGCGAGCAACAGCGCCGCCGATGCACCCGCCGTCACCACGATGCGCTGCGGGTCGACCGTGAGGCCGAACGCATCGCGATAGTGCTGCGAGATCGCCTCGCGCAACGCGGTCACGCCGAGCGCATTCGTGTATTGCGTGACGCCGCGCTGCAAGGCATCCGCGGCGGCGCGCGTGACCGGTTCGGGCGCCGTGAAATCCGGCTCGCCGATACCCATATGGATGATGTCGCGCCCCGCGCGTTCCAGCGCCTGCGCGTCCTTCATCAACTCCATCACGTAGAACGGCTCGATCGCGTCGACCCGTGACGCAAGCCGCACCAGCGGCTCGGTGGCGGTGTTCATCTGCGCGCCTGCGCCTCGGTCGGACGCAAGGCGACCGCGAGCTTGTCGAGCACGCCGTTCACGTACTTGTAGCCATCCGAACCGCCGAACGTCTTGGTCAGCTCGACCGCCTCGTTAATCACCACGCGATACGGAATGTCCAGGTGATGCTTGAATTCGAACGCGGCGACCAGCAGAACCGCGCGCTCCACCGGCGACAGTTGCTCGATAGGCCGGTCGAGACATGGCTGCAACTGCTCGGAGAGCACGTCGGCTTCCTTGATCACGCCGTGCAGAATGGCATCCAGATGCTCATGGTCGGCCTTGTCGAAGCCCTGCGCATTGCGCAGCTGCGCGTCGATCTCGCCGCCGGGCGCACCCGACAGCAGCCATTGATATAGCCCTTGCGTCGCGAGTTCACGCGAGCGGCGTCGAGCGCTCTTCATGCGCGGTCCTCGTCTTCGTCTTCTTCGTCGTCGCCGCCGAGCTGTTCCAGCGCGACGGAAAGATTCGCCATTTCAACTGCCACGCGTGCCGCATCGCGGCCTTTTTCCGTCATGCGCGCGACGGCTTGTTCGTCGTTTTCGGTCGTCAGCACGGCGTTCGCCACCGGCACGCCGAAGTCGAGCGCAATGCGCGAAATGCCCGAGCCGCTTTCGTTCGAAACCAGTTCGAAGTGATACGTCTCGCCGCGCACCACGGCGCCGAGCGCGATCAGCGCGTCGAACTGGCCGGATTCCGCGAGTTTTTGCAGCGCCAGCGGAATTTCGAGCGCGCCCGGCACGGTGACGAGCAGCACGTCTTCGCCGATCACGCCGAGGCGTTCCAGCTCTTCGATGCATGCATCGGCGAGGCCATTGCACACGGGTTCGTTGAAGCGCGACTGCACGATGCCGATGCGCAGACCGTCACCGTCGAGATTCGGCTGGTATTGTCCGATTTCCATGAATGAGTTCCGTTGGTTTGGAATGAGTTGATGCGTTCAGGCAGAGCGCAGATGCGAGACCGGCGTGTCCGCGGGCGCGGCGGTCGCGGGGCAGCCGGGCATGGCGATGAAGCCGGTCACTTCGAGCCCGTAGCCCGACATGCTGCCGAGCTTGCGCGGATTCGCGAGCACCTGCATCTTGCCGACGCCCAGGTCGCGCAAGATCTGCGCGCCGATGCCATAAGTCTTGAAGTCGATGGGACGGCGCTTCAGTTCGAGCGCCTTGTCCTTCTCGTCGAACGCGCGGAACACGTCCACGAGTTGTTCCTTGGTGTCGCCGCAATTGAGCATGACGATGGCGCCGAGATCGCGCGCGGCGATTTCCTTCATGGCCGCGTCGATGGTCCATGAATGCGTGGAAGAATCGATCTCGAGCAAGTCGAGCACCGAAAGCGGCTCGTGCACGCGCACCGGCGTTTCGCGGTCGGGCGAGGGCGTGCCGCGCACGAGCGCGATATGCGGCGAACGCGTCGGCTCGTCGCGATAGAGCACCGCGCGAAACGAACCGTGAGCGGTCTGCATGATGCGCTCGCCGACCTTTTCGATGATGGATTCCGTCCGGCTGCGATAGTGGATCAGGTCGGCGATGGTGCCGATCTTGAGCCCGTGCTGATCCGCGAATTCCATGAGGTCGGGCAGGCGCGCCATCTCGCCGTCGTCCTTGATGATTTCGCAGATGACGGATGCGGGCGTGAGGCCCGCTAGCGCGGTCAGATCGCAGCCAGCTTCCGTGTGGCCGGCACGCACGAGCACGCCGCCTGGCTGCGCCATGATCGGGAACACGTGGCCCGGCTGCACGATGTGCTCGGCGCGCGCGTCGTGCGCGACCGCCGCCGCGACCGTGCGCGCGCGGTCGGAAGCCGAAATGCCGGTGGTCACGCCTTCGGCCGCCTCGATGCTGACCGTGAACGCGGTGCCGTACTGCGTGCCGTTGCGGTGGGTCATGAGCGGCAGATTCAGTTGCTTGCAGCGCTCTTGCGTGAGCGTCAGGCAGATCAGGCCGCGACCGTGCTTCGCCATGAAATTGATCGCTTCCGGCGTGACGAAATCGGCTGCGACGAGTAGGTCGCCTTCGTTTTCGCGGTCTTCCTCGTCGACGAGGATCACCATCCGCCCGGCTTTCAGTTCAGCGATGATCTCTGGAGTGGTGGCGATCGGCATGATGGCGTCCCGAAGTGGTCCGGATTGGGAAAGGGCATATTTTACGCCACCGATGATGGACAGTCGGTGAAATCGCGGCGTCGCCTGCACAGGCGATTTTTCCTATTCCTTCTGGACGACTGGCGCGGCCTCATGCGGCCTGAGATGATACGAATTCCTTATCCTTTGCGAGTGTGAATTCTGTACCATGTTGAGTACGTTAAATAGCACGGAGCCTAAAATGGCTTTTACCCCCAAAGACGTCATCTCCCTTTCGCAGGCGCGTGCGAATTTGTCGGAGCTCATCGACGAAGTGCAGAAGGGCACGGACAAGATCATCACGAAGAACGGCGAAGCAAGCGTCGCGTTGATCAGCACGGAGAAGCTGGAGCACTACTATCGCGCGGAGCGGGCGCGGATTCATTTGCTGTTGCTGGAAGACGCCAAGGAAGCGATCGCGGCGTGGAAGGCAGGGGAGCCGACGGAGGATGCGGGCGAGGCAATAGGGCGTATCAGGGCCCGACTGCGTCAGGAGCGCGAGGAACGCGAAAGGCGCGCACGGGAAGACGGGGGTGAGGATGCCAAATGATGGACGCACACGCGCGACTCTCCGCACCTCGAAGAAATTTCTGCTTCGGCTCGCGGATATCGAGCGTTATTGGGGCCGAGTGGATCAGCCTCAAAGCTATGAGCGCATGCTGGAAGTGCTGGAGAGCAAGGTCATGCCGCTTTTGCGGCGTTTTCCGGCGATCGGGCGGCCTTTCCTCAATACCGATCCCGATACCTATCAGGCAATACTGGCCTGCGAAGAACTTATCGAAGAAACCGAGGAAGCCAAGAAGCGCGCCGAACTACGCGAACACGTGTTCGAAGACTACGTGCTTCTGTACCTTCTGATCGGCGACACGGTGCTGCTCACGTCCATTCGCCACACCAAGGAAGTCTCCTTCGACTTCGATCACATCTGGGGCCCCGAGCGCTGAGCCGCGCCGCGCCAAAGCGCCAAGACCGGAAAGCATCACGACGCGTTCATCATCCGCTCGACATAGCGCGCGATCAGGTCGATCTCCAAATTGACCTTCGCGCCCGGCTTGAGCGCCTTGAGCGTCGTAACTTCGACGGTATGCGGAATGAGGTTGATGGAGAACTCGCAGCCATCGGCGCGGTCGCTAACCGAGTTGACCGTGAGGCTCACGCCATTTACCGTCACCGAACCCTTGTAGGCCAGGTACTTGCCGATCTCCTTCGGCGCGACGACGCGCAATTCGTGCGATTCGCCCACGCGTTCGAAGCGCGACACTTCGCCAAGGCCATCCACATGGCCCGAAACCAAGTGACCGCCCAGCCGGTCATGCGCGCGCAACGCCTTTTCCAGATTCACTTCGTCGCCCGCGTGGCCGAGTCCGACCGTCTTGTTGAGGCTTTCGCGCGAGACATCGACATCGAAGGCATTCGCGGTCTTTTCAATGACCGTCATGCACGCGCCCTGAATGGCGATGCTGTCGCCCAGTTCGACATCCGCGAGATCGAGACCGCCTGCCGTGACCGTCAGGCGCACGCCCGCTTCCGGCTCCGCGCCAAGCGGCGTGACTTGGTCGATACGGCCTACCGCGCTGACAATTCCTGTGAACATCGACTGCTTCCTTTAACTTGACGAGCTGACTTAGCCGGACCCACGCGGATCAGCAGGCGTCGGTGGTGACATTTGCCTCGGCGAAACGCGCAAGAATGCGCAAGTCGTCGCCGAGCCGGTCTATACGATGAAACTTGAGATGCGCGCGCGCATCCAGCGTGGCGGGCGGCGCGAAGTCGAACATGCCGGGCGCGCTGCCGAGAAGGCTTGGCGCGAGATACACCAGCAGTTCATCGACACAGCCTTCGCGCAATAGCGAGCCATTGAGCTTGTGCCCGGCTTCGACGTGCAATTCGTTGATGCCGCGATCCGCAAGCGCGATGAGCACGGCGGGCAGATCGACCTTGCCCTGTTCGTTGGGCAGTTCGATCAGCTCCGCGCCCTTCGCACGCAACGCCGCGACGCGCGCGGGATCGGCGTTGGCCGAATGGAAGATCCACGCTGGCGGGCCTTCCAGCATGCGGGCATCGAGCGGCACGTCCAGACGGCTGTCGATCAGAACGCGCTGCGGCTGGCGCGGTGTTTCGACCGCGCGCACGGTCAGTTGCGGGTTGTCCTCGCGCACCGTGCCTATGCCCGTGAGGATGGCGCAGGCGCGTGCGCGCCATGCGTGGCCGTCGGCACGCGCGTCCTCACCCGTGATCCACTGGCTTTCGCCCGAGGGCAAACCCGTGCGGCCATCGAGCGTCGCGGCCACTTTCATGCGCACCCACGGCCGCCGCCGCGTCATGCGCGACACGAAGCCGATGTTCATCTCGTGCGCCTCGTGCGCGAGCAGACCGCAGCGCACGTCGATGCCCGCATCGCGCAACATCACGAGACCGCGCCCGGAGACGGTCGGGTTCGGATCTTCCATCGCGGCGATCACTTTTTCCACGCGCGCGTCGATGAGCGCCTGCGCGCACGGCGGCGTGCGCCCGAAATGGCTGCACGGTTCGAGCGTGACGTAAGCGGTTGCGCCACGCGGGTCCTTGCCGCGCGATCGCGCGTCCTTGAGCGCGCGGACTTCGGCGTGATCCAGACCGGCCGGCTGCGTGAAGCCCGTGCCGATTACTTCGCCGTTCTTGACCAGCACGCAGCCGACGCGCGGATTGGGCGTCGTCGTGTACATGCCGCGCGAGGCGAGCGCGAGCGCGCGCTCCATGTGCGTGAAGTCGGTTTGCGAAAACATCGCGGTCGCCGCGCCCGAGGTTTAAGCCGCGAGCGACGCGAATGCGCCGCGCGCCGCTTCGAGGGTTGCGTCGATCACGGCGTCGTCGTGCGCGCTGGAGACGAAACCGGCTTCGAATGCCGATGGCGCGAAGTACACGCCGGCATCGAGCATGGCGTGGAAGAACGTGTTGAAGCGCCGCGTGTCGCCCTGCGTGACTTCGGCAAAGCTCACCGGCACCTGCTCGGCGAAGTAAAGGCCGAACATGCCGCCGATGGAGTCGGCCGAGAAGGGCACCTTGGCATCGCGCGCGGCGGCGCTCAGGCCATCGACGAGCTTGCGCGTCTGCTTCGCGAGGTCGTCGTAGAAGCCGGGGCGCTGGATCAGCTGCAAGGTCTTAAGCCCGGCCGCGACCGCGATGGGATTGCCGGACAGCGTGCCTGCCTGATACACACCGCCGAGCGGCGCGAGATGCGCCATGATGTCCCGGCGCCCGCCGAAGGCCGCGGCCGGCATGCCGCCGCCGATCACCTTGCCGAGGCAGGTCAGGTCGGGCTTGATGCCGTAGACCTGCTGCGCGCCGCCAAGCGCGACGCGAAAGCCGCACATCACTTCGTCGAAAATCAGGACCGAGCCGTACTCGTCGCAACGCGCGCGCAGTGCGTTCAGGAACTCGGGCGTCGCGCGCACGAGATTCATGTTGCCCGCGACCGGCTCCACGATCACCGAGGCGATGTCCGCGCCGAACGCCGCGAAGGCTTCGTTCAGTTGCTCGACGTTGTTGTACTCGAGCACGGTGGTGTGCTTCGCGATATCCGCGGGCACGCCCGCCGAAGTCGGATTGCCGAACGTGAGCAGGCCCGAACCCGCCTTCACGAGCAAACTGTCCGCGTGACCGTGATAGCAACCCTCGAACTTGACGATGCGGCTGCGGTCCGTGAAGCCGCGCGCGAGACGCAGCGCGCTCATGGTCGCTTCGGTGCCGCTCGACACCATGCGCACCTGTTCGATCGACGGCACGAGCTTGCAGATTTCCTCGGCGATCTCGATTTCCGCCTCGGTCGGCGCGCCGAAGGAGAAACCGTGGGCGAGCACGCGCTGCACGGCGTCGAGCACTTCGGGATGCACGTGGCCGAGAATCATCGGGCCCCACGAGCCGATGTAGTCGATATAGCGCTTGCCCTCGGCGTCCCAGAAGTACGGGCCTTCCGCGCGCTCGATGAAGCGCGGCGTGCCGCCGACCGAGCGGAACGCGCGCACCGGCGAATTCACGCCGCCGGGAATGGTTTGCTGAGCGCGTTCGAAGAGGGCTTGATTCTTGGACATGGATGAGGCCTGCACGGTTGTGGATGCGAAATACGCAAGGGACTCGACGCTCCGCTCAAAGCGGCAAAAGCGCGGCGCGCGGTTGATGCCGACGCGCGGTCCGGTGCGAAAAACATGCTTCAAATTGTACCGGAGTCGTCATATTCGAGCGGCTTCGGCCGCCCGCGTCGCCCGGTGCGCGCAGTCCACAGCTTTTCGAGCGCGCCTTCCGCCATCGGCTTGATGATCGTGCCGGAACTTTGCGCGTCCCACGTCTGCACGGAAAGCGGATGCGCGCGCAGTTCGTCGCGCGTGACGACGACTTGCTCGTTCGCATCGACGAGCCAGTCGTACACGAAATCGATGCACAGCCGGTATCCGCGCTTTGAGTGCGCATCCGGCACTTCGTAGGGCGCGCGCGTCACGTAGCCCGATGCGAACACGCCCTTCGGCTGCTGCGTCACGCGATGCACGAACACGCGGTCACCCGGCAAGAGGCCGCGCGCGGTGCCGCAGCCCCAGACGTCGGCGACGGCTTCGCCTGCGGCCACGCGTCGCGCACAGTCGGGCAGTTCGGGCCACGGCCATTTCTTCGGGCTCCAGATCAGGAGAAACGCGGTCATGGGTCTGACGAGAATAAGTGGATGGCTAAAAGCCGGAGCTTAGCGGATCGACGCGTACAATGGCCTCGCCCGGCGCCGATGCAGCACGCGCGCGGCATCCGCTCTGCACCTTCGTCTTTTCCGAGTCCAATGCCTGACACCACTGCCCGCCGGCCCGATGGCCGGCTGATTCTGTTGCTCGGCGCGCTCGCCGCCTGCGGTCCCTTGTCGATCGACATGTATCTGCCGAGTCTGCCGTCGCTCGCCGCCGCGTTCGGCACGACGCCTGCCGCCGCGCAAAGCACGCTCACGAGTTTCATGTTCGGCTTCTCGTTCGGCATGTTGCTCTATGGCCCGCTTTCCGACGCCTATGGACGCCGGCCGGTGCTGCTCGGCGGCATTGCGCTGTACGCGCTTGCGAGCGTCGCGTGCGCGGTGGCGTCGTCCATCGACGCCCTCGTTTTCGTGCGCTTCCTGCAGGCGCTCGGTGCGGGCGCGGCTTCCGTGCTCGCGCGCGCCATCGCCCGCGACGCCCACGCGCCCGCCGATGCCGCCCGCGTGCTGTCGATGCTGTCCATCGTTACGTCCATTGGTCCGCTGCTCGCGCCGTTGATCGGCGGGCAATTGCTGCTGTTGGGCGGTTGGCGCGTGGTCTTTGCCGCGCTCACGCTCTTCGGCGTGGCGTGCTCCATCACCGCTTTTCTGCGCGTACCCGAAACCTGGCCGAAGGAAAAGCGCGCGGGCTCCGCGCTCAGCGCTTCGTTCGCGGCTTACGGGCACTTGTTGCGCGACCCCGTCACCTGGGGCCACATGATGTGCGGCGGCATGGCGTTCGCGTCGATGTTCGCGTACATCACGGCGACGCCCTTCGTCTACATCGACTATTTCCATGTGAAGCCGCAGTATTACGGGCTGCTGTTCGGGCTGAATATCGTCGGCATCATTGGCGGGAACGTGTTGAATACGAAGCTCGTCGGCCGCCTCGGCGCGATGAAGATGATCTCCGGCGCGGCCTTCGTCAGCGTGATCGCGGCGCTTGCCGTCGCGCTCGTTTCGCTGACGGGTTGGGGCGGGCTGTGGTCGATCGTCGTATGTCTGTTCTTCGTGGTCGGCGTGGTTGGCCTGCTCGCGGCGAACTGCACGACGGAACTGATGCACCGCTATCCGCGCAACGCGGGCGCGGCCGCCGCTGTCTTCGGTGCGATGCAGCTTGCGCTCGGCGCGCTATCGAGTCTTGCGGTCGGGTTGTTCCACGATGTATCGCCGCATGGCATGGGCATCGTGATCGGGGTTTGCGGCGTGCTGACTTTTCTCGGGCGTACGTTGGTGCTTCGTTCGCATGCTGCGCCGGTCAAGGTTTGAGGCGCATTGCAGGATTAAAAAACCTCGCCGCCTGGCGAGGTTTTCGGACTTCGTTCTCGCGTCAACGGTTCGACCTGTCACCCGAGCGGCCCAAGCTTCATCGCCAGGAACGTAAATGCCGCCGCTTCCGCCTGCGCCACGGCTTCCGGCTCCACGCCCGCGCCGTGTCCGCCTTCGCCGGTTTCCTGATACCAGACGTTTTCGTGCCCTTGCGCCTGCATCTTCGCGGCCATCTTGCGCGCGTGACCGGGATGCACACGGTCGTCCGCCGTCGATGACGTGAACAACGACGCCGGATAATCGACATCCGCCTTCACGTTCTGATACGGCGAATACGCCAGCAGATGACGCAGGTCGTCGGCATCGTCGGGGTCGCCGTATTCGTCGATCCACGATGCGCCTTGCAGCAGCAAATGAAAACGCGCCATGTCGAGCAGCGGCACTTCCGACAGCACCGCGCCGAAAAGCTCGGGTCGCTGCACCATGCACGCGCCGGTGAGCAAACCGCCGTTACTGCCGCCGCGAATGCCGAGCTGCCTGGCCGTGGTCACGCCGCTCGCGACCAGCGCTTTAGCCACCGCGATGAAGTCGTCGAACGAGACTTGCCGCTTTTCGCGCAGCGCCGCCTGATGCCATTGCGGCCCGAATTCGCCGCCGCCGCGAATGTTCGCGATGGCCAACAGCCCGCCGCGCGCGAGCCACGCAATGCCAGTGGTCGAATCGTAATGCGGATCGAGCGCGACTTCGAAGCCGCCATAGCCGTAGAGCAGGCAAGGCCGCGCATCGGTCGACACATCCGCGCCACGGCCGATCAGCCAGTACGGAATGCGCTCGCCATCTTTCGCGATCGCGTGATGACGCACCGCCGACATGCCGCTCGCGTCGAACTGCGCGGGCAAACGTGCGAGCAGTTGCCAGGGCAAGTCGCTCGCAAGATCCGCGAAGTAGAGCGACGGCGGCATCAGAAAATGCTCGACGTGAATGAGCACCGTGTCGTCCCGTTCGCTGTCGATGGAATCGACGTAAGACTGGCTCGCTTCGGGCAGCGCGAAATCGCGCGCGTTCCACGCCGTCTTGTGATCGGCGGGCGGCGCGAGGAGCGTGACGCGCGGCGTGCCGTCGTCCATTTGGCTTGCGATCAGCCAATGCTTCGTGAAGTCGATGCCCGCGAGCACGCGCCTGTCCGACGGCTTGAACAGCACCGTGAAATCGCGCGCGCCTTCGAGAAACGCGTCACGGCGGATGACGAGCAAGGTCCCGCCTTCGTGACGCACGCCGCCCGTTTTCCACGCTTCGCGCGGCGTGACGAACAGCCAGCCGTTCCAGTGCTCGACTTCGACGTGCGTCGGCAGATCGTATTGACGCCACGCGTTGGCGGTTTCATCGAGCCAGAAGTGCAGCGTGTCGTAGAACGTGACCGCGCGCGAGGCGAGATGCAGCTTTTCGAGCGGATCGTAATCCGCGCCCGCCGAGACATCGCGACGCTGGCCCTCGAACACCACGGGTGCATCCGCGAGCGGCGTGCCGCGCTTCCAGCGACGCGCCTGGCGCGGAAAACCCGATGTCGTCAACGCGGGTTTCTTGTTGTGCTTGCTGTCGTCCCAGCCGACGTAGCAGGTATCGCGATCGATCCACGAAATGTCGTGCTTGCCGACATCCGGCAGCACGAAGCCATCGTCGATAAAGCTGCGTGCTTCGATATCGAACTCGCGGACCATGCACGCGTCCGAGCCGCCGGGCGACAAGCTGACGAGCGCGCGGTCGTAAGTCGGGTAGAGCATGTCGAAGTCGGCGAGCGCCCAGCGCGTGTCGTCGGTTTCGTCGGTATTGAGATCGAGCGCGTCGACGTCGAGGATGATCTGCCACTCGGGCGTGCCCGCGAGCCACGCGCTCCACGGCGTGCGCCGCACGATGCCAAGCGGATGCGCTTCGTCCTGCCACGTGTTGTAGCCCCACTCGCCATAGCGCGAGCATGTGACGATGCGGTCCTTCGAGGTGTACGACTTTTCGAGCTGCGAGGCGAGGGCGCGCGCCTCGGGCGTGTTGCCGAATGCGGCTTCGGTGCGGCGGTTCTGGGCATCGACCCAGATTTGCACCTTGGGATCGTCGAGCGATTCGAGACCGATGAACGGATCGGATTGCTGACCCGAAGGCCAGGCGAGAGCGGGTTGCGACGAAAGCAGACTCATGTACGGTGCAGAGAGGTTTTCATATGCCGATTGTGCCTGCTTCTGGCATCGCCCATGGAAATCGGGCTAAAAAATCAGCAAAAGCAAAAAAGCCGCGCATGTCGCGCGGCTCTCTACAAACGAAGACGAAGCCTGAAACTCAGGCCAGCCGGTCTTCCGTCTGCGGGTCGAACAACACAGCCTTCGACACATCGAACAGCAAAGTCATGTTCGAAGCCGGTTGCGGGTTCGACGCCGGGTGCACGCGCGCCACGATACGCTTGCCGTTCACTTGCGCGAAGAGCAGCGTGTCCGGACCGGTCGGCTCGATCACGTCCACCAGCACGTCGATGGGCTGCATGCGCGCGTCGTCCGCGTTGTGGGCGTTACGCGCGTCGGTGATACGCTCCGGGCGCAGCCCAAGAATCACGTCCTGGCCGACCTTGCCGCGCAAACGGCTCGCTTCGAACGGCAGGTTCAGCACCTTCTTCGTCACGCCCGTGTCGATCTGCAGGCCGACGCCCGAACCCGCTTCCACCAGTTTGCCGGTGATGAAGTTCATCGGAGGAGCGCCGATAAAGCCCGCGACGAACAGGTTCGAGGGCGAGTCGTAGATTTCCTGCGGCGCGCCGAACTGCTGCACGATGCCGTCCTTCATCACCGCGATACGGTCGCCGAGCGTCATCGCTTCGATCTGATCGTGCGTGACGTAGACGATGGTCGTGCCCAGACGCTGATGCAGCAGCTTGATTTCCGAGCGCATCTCGATACGCAGCTTCGCGTCGAGGTTGGACAGCGGCTCGTCGAACAGGAACATGACGGGATCGCGTGCGAGCGCACGGCCCATTGCCACGCGCTGACGCTGACCGCCCGACAACTGACCGGGCTTGCGGTCGAGCAGATGACCGATCTGCAGCGTTTCCGACACGCGGTCGACGATCTTCTTCTGCTCGTCCTTCGGCACCTTGCGGATATTGAGGCCGAACGAGATGTTCTCGCGCACGCTCATGGAAGGGTAGAGCGCGTAGGACTGGAACACCATCGCGATGTCGCGGTCCTTCGGCGAGAGATTGTTGACCGTCTTGCCGTCGATCATGATGTCGCCGCTCGTCACGGTTTCGAGACCCGCGATCATGTTGAGCAGGGTCGATTTGCCGCAACCCGAGCCGCCGACAAGAATCAGGAACTGTCCGTCCTCGATGTCGATGTTGACGCCCTTGAGAACCGGCACCCCGTTCGGGTAGGTCTTGTACACGTCACGGATGGAAAGGCTTGCCATGTGAATCCTCTATGTTTGTCTTGGCCGGAAAGGGATCGCGCAAATGGCGATCAACCCTTCACCGCGCCGGCTGTCAGGCCGCGCACGAAATAGCGTCCCGCGATCATGTAGACGAGAATCGTCGGCAAGGCCGCGATGATCGCGCCCGCCATGTCGACGTTGTATTCCTTCACGCCCGTGGATGTGTTCACGAGGTTGTTGAGCGCCACCGTGATCGGCATCGAATCGACGCCCGAAAACACGATGCCGAACAGGAAGTCGTTCCAGATCTGCGTGAATTGCCAGATCAGGCACACCATGAAAATGGGCAACGACACCGGCAGCAGGATCTTCGTGAAGATGGTGAAGAAACCCGCGCCGTCGATGCGCGCCGCCTTCACCAGTTCAGCCGGAATGCTGACGTAGAAGTTGCGGAAGAACATGGTCGTGAACGCAATGCCGTAGATCACGTGCACGAGCACGAGGCCCGAGGTCGTGTTCGAGAGGCCGAGCATGCCTTGCAGCCGCGCCATCGGCAGAAGAATGGCCTGGAACGGGATGAAGCAGCCCACGAGCAGCATGGTGAAGAACGCATCCGCGCCACGGAAACGCCAGTGCGTGAGCACGTAGCCGTTGAACGCGCCGATGATCGACGAGAGCAGCACGGCCGGAATTACCATGCGCACCGAGTTCATGAAGAACGGCTGCATGCCGTCACAACGCACGCCGGTACAAGCTTCCTGCCACGCCTTGACCCACGGCGCGAAGGTGAAGTGCGTGGGCGGCGTGAGCAGATTGCCGGTACGAAGCTGATCGAGGTCCTTGAAGGACGTCGAGAGCATGACGTAGATCGGGAACAGGAAGTAAAGCGCAAACAGAATCAGCACCGCATAAATGACGGTGCGGCTGATCGTCATCTTAGGCTGCATTGCGGGTGCTCCTCGATTCCAGATACATGAGCGGCACGAGCACGGCGACGACGGTGGCGAGCATCATCATCGACGAAGCGGCGCCTACGCCGAGTTGGCCGCGATTGAACGAGAACGTGTACATGAAGATGGCGGGCAGCGACGACGACGTGCCAGGACCGCCCGCCGTCAACGCGACGACCAGGTCGAACGTCTTGATGGTGATGTGGCAGAGAATCAGCAGCACGGAGAAGAACACCGGGCGCATGCTCGGAATCACGATCTTGCGGTAGATGGTCGGCAAGCCTGCGCCGTCCATCTGCGCGGCCTTGAAGATTTCGCTGTCCACGCCGCGCAGGCCGGCGAGGAAAAGCGCCATCACGAAGCCGCTCGACTGCCACACCGCCGCGATGACGACGCAAAAGATCGCCTTGTCCGGATTGCCGAGCCAGTCGAACGAAAAGCTCGTCCAGCCCCAGTCGTGCAGCACTTTCTCGATGCCGAGGCTCGGGTTCAGAATCCACTGCCACGCCGTGCCCGTCACGATGAACGAGAGCGCCATCGGATAGAGAAAGATCGCGCGCAGCGCGCCTTCGTTGCGGATTCTCTGGTCGAGCAGGATGGCCAGAAAGAGACCGAGTCCGACGCAGATTGCAATGAACGGAATGCCGAACCAGCCGAGATTGGCGGCGGACGTCCACCAGACGTCGTTGTCGAAGAGTTGCCGGTATCGGTCGAGGCCGGAGAACTCGTAGCGCGGCATGAGCCGCGAATTCGTGAGCGACAGATAGCCCGTGATGAGGATGAACCCGTACACGAAGATCAGCGCGATCAAGATGCTGGGAGCAAGCACCAGCTTCGGAATCCATCGATCGGCAAGCGCCGCCGTCGCGGACGCGCGGCGAGGCTGATGCGGACGTTTTTCCGCGGTACCGCTTAGGGAGGCAGTCACAACTCGACTCCTGGTAATGCGCCGGCGTTTGGATACGCTTGTTTGTGCGCGTGAGCCAATGGCTTTGCTTCGTATGGCGTTTGAGCGCGTTCGAATGCTTGAAGCGGCCCGCGCGCAGGTGCGCCACGGGCCGCCGTTACGGCTTGCTTACTTCGTCTTCGCTGCGTTCGAAAGCGCTTGCACCGCGCTCTTCGAGTCTTGCGACGAGTTCATGAACTTCGTGACGACGTCGGTGATGGCGCCGGCGGTGGCATCGCCCTGAGCCATGCCGTGAGCCAGCGACGGCACGTAGCCGCCACCCTTGATCGCCGCTTGTTCATCCGAGTACGACTTCTTCGCGCAGTCGTCGAATTTGTCCATGTTCACGCCGAGACGAACCGGAATGGAACCCTTGTTCAGGCTGAACTGCTCCTGGAACTCCGGCGTCATGATGGTCTTCGCGAGCGCGAGCTGGCCCGGCGTCGCGGTCTTCTGGCCCTTCTGCTGGAAGAACACGAACGAGTCGACGTTGAAGGTGTAGGCCTTCTCCGTGCCCGGCACCGCGGCGCAGATGTAGTCCGTACCCGACTTCTTGTTGGCGCCGGCGAATTCGCCCTTTGCCCAGTCGCCCATGAACTGCATGCCCGCCTTGCCGTTGATGACCATGGCCGTGGCGAGGTTCCAGTCGCGGCCGGTGCGGCCGTTATCGAAGTAACCCTGAATCTTGCGCACGGTGTCGAACACCTGAACCATCTTGTTCGAGGTCAGCGTCTTCTGATCCAGATCGACGATGGCCTTCTTGTAGAAGTCCGAGCCTTGCGACAGCACGACGTCTTCCCACAAGGTCAGGTCTTGCCACGGCTGACCGCCCATGGCGATCGGCATGATGCCCGCGGCCTTCATCTTGTCGGCGACCTGGAAGAACTCGGCCCAGGTGG
This sequence comes from Caballeronia sp. LP006, assembly GCF_031450995.1. Taxonomy (NCBI): domain Bacteria; kingdom Pseudomonadati; phylum Pseudomonadota; class Betaproteobacteria; order Burkholderiales; family Burkholderiaceae; genus Caballeronia; species Caballeronia sp. LP006. Next base: position 1,300,607 of record NZ_JARTVW010000005.1, read on the forward strand.
TCGGCACCTTGCCGCCCGCCTTGTCCAGCGCAGCCTTGTTGATGTAGAGCCAGTTCACGCGGTGCACCGAGAAGGGCGCGGCGACATAGTGGCCGTCTGCGTGGATGATCTTGTCGATTTCAGGCGGCAGGTTCTTCTTCCAGTCGCCGGCGATGGAATCGATCGGCACGAGCACGCCTTGCTCCGACCATTCCTGGATCAACGGACCCTTGATCTGTGCCGCCGACGGCGCGTTGCCCGAGATCACCTGAGTCTTGAGCGCGGTCATCGCGGCAGCGCCCGCGCCACCTGCGACGGCGAAGTCCTTCCAGGTGTAACCCTGCTTCGTCATGTCGTCCTTGAGCACGCCGACTGCCTTGGATTCGCCGCCCGACGTCCACCAGTGCAGCACGGAAACCGCTTCGGCAGCTTGAACCGCCGACGCCGTCGCGCCGCACAGAAGACCTGCGGCGCACAGCGCGCCCATGAGCTTACGGACTTTCATTGTTTATCTCCTCCAGACACCTAACAAGAAACGATTGGCTCCTGATGTCGCCAGGAAGCGCGGTTGGAAAAACGGGCAAAACGTGGATGACCGGGGAATCGGCGGTGTCGCAGAAGAACGCGCGTGCAGCGGTGAACGAGGACGCGCGAAAGCCGGCGGTACCGATTGACGGCCGCACGGCTCTCAAGAGACGAGTGGGTTGAATCGCAACGACAGTCTCCTCTTTTGATTTTTGCTGACAGACAAAACGCACTCGGGCCATTGAAAGCAGCGATGCGCGGAGTCCGTTAACATGCGCTCAGAGACGCCCTAGGGAAAACACTCATCTTCTGATTGACAAGCCATTTTTTTCCCGGATGACATTTCCTCTTGATTTGAATTGTAGTTAAACTACAATTCAGTGTCAAAAAAAATTTTATCGGACTACGGGCGCCTTCGTGCGCTTCCTCACCGACATCAGTGACCGGCCTGGAGACTCATGCAAAGCGACTCGAATTTCACTTTCGTTCTCTTCGGCGGGACCGGCGACTTGTCGATGCGCAAGATTCTCCCCGCGCTCTTCGAGGCGCATCGCGCGAACATGCTTGCGCCCGCCGGCAGAATCGTCGCGGTGGCGCGCGGCGCGCAGGAACCGGGCGAATATCTCGCCTGGGTCGAAGAGCACGTGAAGCCGCATGTATCGAAGAACGGTCTGGACGAAGCCGCGTGGCGCAGTTTTCTCGAGCGCATTCAATACGTGCAGCTCGACCTCGGGCGCGCGGAAGACTTCGTCGTATTGCGCGATGTCATGGCCCAGTACGAAGGCACGCGCGTGTTTTATCTGGCCACCGGACCGTCGCTGTTCGTGCCGATCTGCCGCGCGCTCGCGGACGTCGGCCTGAACCAGAACGCGCGCATCGTGCTCGAAAAGCCGCTTGGCTACGACCTCGAGTCGTCGAACGCAATCAACGACGCCGTCGGCGAAATCTTCCAGGAAGAGCAGATCTACCGGATCGACCATTACCTCGGCAAGGAACCGGTGCAGAATCTGCTCGCGCTGCGCTTCGGCAATGCGCTCTTCGAGCCGCTGTGGCGGCGCGAATGGGTCGAAAGCATTCAGATCACCATTGCGGAAGAACTGGGCGTGGAGGCGCGCGGCGACTTCTACGACAACACCGGCGCGCTGCGCGACATGGTGCAGAACCACTTGCTGCAACTGCTTTCCATCGTGACGATGGAACCGCCGCACTCGATGGATTCCGACTCCGTGCGCGACGAAAAGCTGCGTGTGCTGCGCGCACTCAAGCCCGTGGATGAACGCGACATCAGCCGCGTCGCGGTGCGCGGTCAGTATCACGCGGGCGTGATACGCGGTGCTGCCGTGCCGGCGTATGCAACGGAAAAGGGTGTGCGCCCGGACAGCACGACGGAGACCTTCGTCGCGCTGAAAGTTGAAATTGAAAACTGGCGCTGGGCAGGCGTGCCGTTCTTCCTGCGCACGGGCAAGCGGCTCGCGGACCGCGTCGCGGAAATCGTCGTCAACTTTCGCGCGGTGCCGCATTCGGCGCTCGGCGCGAACGCCTTGCGCGCGGGCACGAACCGTCTCGTCATCCGCTTGCAGCCGAACGAAACCATCAGACTATATTGCCTTGCCAAGCAGCCCGGCGAAGGCATGAATCTCGCGAGCGTTCACCTCGACCTCGCCTTCGATCAGTTCTTCAAGGAAGGGCAAATGGAGGCGTATCAGCGTCTTTTGCTCGATGTGATCCACGGTCGCCTCGCGCTCTTCGTGCGGCGCGACGAGCAGGAAGCGGCGTGGCGCTGGGTCGAACCGATCCTGAATGCGTGGGCCCAGCCGATGAGCAAGCCAAAGCCCTACGCGGCTGGCACGTGGGGACCGGCGGCATCGAGCGCGATGCTGGCGCAACATGGCACGTGCTGGCTCGAAGAAGAGAATTGATGGCGTCGCGCGGTCGCCTGGCGGCAGCGCGAAACAACATAAGCAAGCTATAAGCAACCGCTCGGGGCATCGAAAAAGAGCGGGTCGACAAACCAGACAAGCAGGAGGAGCAGTGATCGAGCTTCGCACTTTCGACGATCCGCGCGCCCATTCGGACGCGCTGGCGAACGCCGTCAGCGACGCGCTGAAGGCAACGCTCGCGGCAACCGCGGCCACGCAAACCCCTCACGCAACGCTCGCCGTTTCCGGCGGTTCGAGCCCGCGCCCGTTTCTCGCGGCGCTTTCGCACGAGCCGCTCGACTGGGCGCATATCGACGTGACGCTCGTCGACGACCGCTGGGTGCCCGACACCGATCCCGACAGCAATTCGCGCTTCGCGCACGAAACGGTGCTGCAGAACGCGGCCGCGGCGGCGCATTTTCTGCCGCTCGTGGATGTCTCGAAGCCGCTCGAAGCGCATGTCGCCGAACTCAACGCCGACCCGCGCCGCCATCTGCCCGATGTCGTCGTGCTCGGCATGGGCGAGGACGGCCACACGGCATCCATCTTCGCCGACGCGCCCGAATGGGACTTCGCCATTTCGACGCAGGACCGCTTCGTCGCGGTGCATCCGGGCAAGGCGCCGCACGCGCGCGTGAGCCTGTCGATGTCCGCGCTCAAGCAGGTGAAGCAGTTGTATCTGTTCATCTCCGGCCAGAAAAAACTCGACGTCTTGAACGCGGCGCTTGCCGCGCCGCAAAAGAACGCCATCTCGACCCTGGCCAACGCAGAAGGAGTGAAGCTCGATGTCTACTGGTGTGCATAGCAAGGCCGCGCCCGCCGCGAACCAGCACGCCGACGGACCGAGATTGCTCGCCGACATCGGTGGCACCAACGCGCGCTTCGCGCTGGAGACGGGCCCCGGCGAGATCGGGCAGATTCGCGTGTATCCGGGCGCGGATTACCCGGGCATCGCGGAAGTGATGCAGCAGTATCTGAAGGACACGAAGGTCGCACGCGTGAATCACGCGGCGATTGCGATCGCCAATCCGGTCGACGGCGATCACGTGAAGATGACCAATCACGACTGGAGCTTTTCGATCGAAGCGACGCGCCGCGCGCTCGGTTTCGATACCTTGCTCGTCGTGAACGACTTCACCGCGCTGGCCATGGCGCTGCCCGGTCTCACCGATGCGCAGCGCGAACAGGTCGGCGGCGGTTCGCGCCGGCAAAACAGCGTGATCGGTCTGCTCGGGCCGGGCACGGGCTTGGGCGTGTCGGGCCTCATTCCCGCCGATGACCGCTGGATCGCGCTCGGCAGCGAAGGCGGTCACGCCACGTTTTCTCCGTTCGACGAGAACGAAGACCTCGTCATGCGCTATGCGCGCCGCAAGTTTGCGCATGTCTCGTTCGAGCGCGTGTCGGCGGGGCCGGGGCTGGAGCTGATTTACCGCGCGTTCGCGGAGCGCGATGAGATAGATGTCGCCGAGGATTTCACGAGCGCCGAAGTCACGAATCGCGCGCATGCCGGCGAAGCGCTCGCGCTCGAAGCGGTCAACTGCTTTTGCAGCATTCTCGGCACGTTCTCGGGCAATATCGCGGTGACGTTGGGCGCGCTCGGCGGCATCTATATTGGCGGCGGCGTGGTGCTCAAACTCGGCGAACTCTTTCACAAGTCGCCGTTTCGCGCGCGCTTCGAGTCGAAAGGACGTTTCTCGCAGTATCTGTCGAGCATTCCGACTTACATCATCACGGCGGAATATCCGGCGTTTCTCGGCGTCTCGGCTATTTTGTCCGAGCAGTTGTCGAACCGTGCGAATAGCGGTTCGTCGGCGGTGTTCGAGCGCATCCGCCAGATGCGTGACGCGCTCACGCCGGCCGAGCGGCGCGTGGCGGATCTCGCGCTGAACCATCCGCGTTCGATCATCAGCGATCCGATCATCGATATCGCGCGCAAGGCGGACGTGAGCCAGCCCACGGTGATTCGTTTTTGCCGCTCGCTCGGCTGCCAGGGGCTGTCGGATTTCAAGCTCAAGCTTGCGACCGGGCTGACTGGCACCATTCCGATGAGCCACAGCCAGGTGCATCTCGGCGACACCGCCACCGATTTTGGCGCGAAGGTGCTCGACAACACCGTGTCGGCCATTTTGCAGCTGCGCGAGCATCTGAACTTCGAGAACGTGGAGCGCGCAATCGAGATTCTGAACGGCGCGCGGCGTATCGAGTTCTACGGGCTCGGCAATTCGAATATCGTCGCGCAGGACGCGCACTACAAGTTTTTCCGTTTCGGCATCCCGACTATCGCTTATGGCGATCTGTACATGCAGGCGGCGTCGGCTGCATTGCTCGGCAAGGGCGATGTGATCGTGGCGGTGTCGAAATCGGGCCGCGCGCCCGAACTGCTGCGCGTGCTGGAAGTGGCGATGCAGCAAGGCGCGACGGTCATTGCGATCACGTCGAGCAACACGCCGCTCGCCAAGCGCGCGACGGTGGCGCTGGAGACGGATCACATCGAGATACGCGAGTCGCAACTCTCGATGATCTCGCGCATTCTGCACCTGGTGATCATCGATATTCTCGCTGTCGGCGTGGCTATTCGCCGTGCCGCGCCGCAACCGGGCGCGACACTGAGCGAGACGGTGGCGAAGGCGCGTGAATCGAGTGATGACGATGCGGCGGCCGTGCTGGATTGGTTGAGCCACGGGGCATCGGGCGCGGCGCGGGAGTAGGGTGCGTCTTGTTCGATTGAAAAAAGGCGCCGAAGAATGAACTGCACCCCAAAAGTTGGACATCGATCCAGCCTTTGGGGTGTTTTTCATGGAGGCGCTTTTTCGTATGCGGCTTTGTCGGCTTGACGCTGCGAACTCCATTTTCAAAAGCGTCGCGAGGCTAGCCGAAGCGCTCGCAACGCGGTGTCACATACAAGACGATGTAAGGCTAGCTCGCCTCTCCAGGACGATGCGATGCTTTTTTACGGCACCGCATCTCAGCTTTTCACTCAAAACGAGTGCTGAATCCCCGCATACACGCCAGTTTGACTGCGCCCGGGCAGCGGGTTGTCCGTTCCAGGCGACGACCCGAAGTCGTTGGCATTCAATCCGTAGTTCGCTGTTTTACTGTTGCGCACGGTGGCCACTTGCAGATCGAGCAACGTGCGTTTGGACAAGCTATACGAGCCGCCCAGCGAATACATGGTCGCATTGCCCGCACCGTTGTTGCCGTTCACGTGATACACCGCCGCGATCAACGCCGCGGCTGGCGTGGCTTGCCACGTCACACCGCCCCATTCGTGATCGAGCGTGGTCGGCTGACCGGGCAACTGGCCCGTCATGCCCGACGAACGGATTGCCTGATACGCGCCCTGAATCTTGAACTGGCCGAGGAACACGTTGACCATCGCCGTGTACTCGCGCGAGTAGGAGTAGACGCCGTTGCTGTCCGCGTAACTTCCGCCAAGCGTGCCGTTAGCCGGATTGCGGATTTCATCGTACAGACCGCGAATCTGGAAGAGCGGGGCCGTATAGGTGATCGCGGCACCGGCCTCACGTCCCTGCTTCGTCGAACCGTTGCCGTTCCAGCTAGTGGCGTTCGACAGCGCGTACTGGCCGTAAAAGTCGAACCCCGCGATCTTCGGCGACTGATACGAAACGTTGTTGCTCGATTGCGGCCAGTTGCGACTGCGCACCAACGATGCCGACGACCAGTTCGACTGGCCGAACGGATCGAAGTCCCACACGCTGTTCGAGATGAACAGTTCGCGGCCGAGCAGGAAGGTGCCGTATCGATCGTTCTCGACGCCGATCGTCGCCCAGCGATTGAAGATGCCGGCGGTCGAACCCGACCCGTTCATGGTGTTGAAGCTGCCTTCCAGATGGAACACGGCGCGATTGCCGCCGCCGAGATCCTCTGCGCCCTTCATACCCCACAGGCTCGCGCCCCAGTCGCCGCTTTCGGCCCTGAAGCGATTGGCCGATCCCTTCCGGCGGCGTTTTGCACGCCGTTCATATATTCGAGGCCCGCGTCCAGACGGCCAAACAGCGTGACACTGCTCTGCGCGAAACTCACGGCGCTGAATGACAACAAGGCGGCAGCCGCGATCAAAGACTTCTTCATCATCCCCCAACACTCCTTTTTGAATTCAAACTACAGAACCGAGCAACCGATCCTCACCTGTTGCATGAAGATCAATCGTCAGATGTTTGAATTTTGAAGGAGAACTACTTTTTTCGAATCCAGCTTTTTGTCGTTTTGTTTGTCAATCTGATACTTAATGTCGCGAAGGCGAGCGCATTCATCGCCCCAATAAAAAACGGTGCGATACCCTTTCGGGCACCGCACCGATACGCGCCTCTCGCAGCAGCGTGAAAACTCGATGAAGCTTTTTTCTTTGTTCAGCCTCGTTGCTTAGAACGAGTGCTGGATGCCTGCATACACGCCCGTCTGGCTGTGTCCCGGCAGCGGATTGTCCGTTGCCGTTCCCGTGCCGTAGTTGTTGGCATTCAGACCGTAATTCGCGGCCTTGCTGTTTTGCGCCGTTGCCACCTGGATGTCCAGCAAGGTGCGCTTGGACAGGTTGTACGAGCCGCCGATCGTGTAGATGTTCGCGTTGCCGGCGCCGTTGTTGCCGTTCACGTGATACACCGCCGCGATAAGGGCTGCGGCCGGCGTGGCTTGCCACGTCACGCCACCCCATTCGTGGTCGAGCGTGGTCGGCTGGCCGGGCAACTGACCCGTCATGCCGGACGAGCGGATAGCTTGGTAAGCGCCCTGGATCTTGAACTGACCGAGGAACACGTTGAACATCGCCGTGTACTCGCGCGAGTAAGCGTAGACGCCGTTGCCGTTGCTTTGATCCGCGTTTGCCGCGCCGCCGTTGACCGCGTTGTACGCGCCGCCGAGCAGACCGTTGCCCGGGTTGCGGATTTCATCGTACATACCGCGAATCTGGAACAGAGGCGTCGTGTAGGTGATGTAAGCACCACCTTCGCGGCCTTGCGGCGTCGTGCCGTTACCGTTGAAGTTCGTCGCGTTCGACAGCGCGTACTGACCGTAGAAGTCAAAGCCCGCGAACTTCGGCGATTGGTACGAAATGTTGTTGCTCGATTGCGGCCAGTTACGACCACGCACCAGCGATGCCGACGACCAGTTCGACTGGCCGAACGGATCGAAGTCCCACACGCCGTTCGCGATGAACAGTTCGCGGCCCAGCAAGAGCGTACCGAACTGGTTGTTGGCGACACCGACGGTTGCCCAGCGATTGAAGATGCCGTTGTTGCCCGGGCCCTGACCCGTCATGGTGTTGAAGCTGCCTTCCAACTGGAACACGGCGCGATAGCCGCCACCCAGATCTTCGACGCCCTTCATACCCCACAAGCTCGTGCCCCAGTCGCCGCTTTCCGCGCGGAAACGGTGGGTGGAACCGGTGGCCTGGCCTCCGGGACCTGTGCCTGTCGGCACGCCGTTCATATATTCAAGCCCTGCGTCCAGGCGACCATACAGCGTCACGCTGCTTTGAGCCTGAGCCACCGCGCTGAACGTCAGCAGTGCTGCTGCCGCGAGCAAAGCTTTCTTCATCATCTCCTCCAACCCTGTCAATAAATGGAACCCAAGTGCTGCCGTGTGGTTCGATGCGAGCGCATCCAACCGGAAATCGTTTTTGGAGGAAGGACACGCAAGGGCGATGATCCTCGTGGGCGAGTCGCGCTTCGTGTGCGCGATGCCGACGCCGATCCGTCGATGGGCGTCTGCCTCCGTTTTCTTATCTTTTGAAGTAAAACTACTTTTTTTGCGGTTCGTTTTGTTACTTTGAGTAGCAATCTATCAAAATACGTCATGAGCGCCAAAGAAAATTGACGTTTTGCAAAGGATTGTGTCAAAAACGCAATGCCAATGTGGTAGGTGTACTACCCATAGCTTGGGAAATCGCCCGCAAAGCCTTGTGGCATAAGGCTTCAGTTGCGGAGCGCGTCTGGAGTCGGGTTTCACGCCTATTGACGGACGTGCACGGCAGCGCTAGTGCGAGAAAAGCTTACCGATAAGGCATGACCCGCTTGGCGAGGGCGAAAAAAAAGCGCCTCACGGGCGCTTTTAGAAAGGAAGGGAAGGGGAAAGGACTTACTTGAGACTGCCAGATAGAAACTGCTTGAGCCGCTCGCTCTTCGGGCTGCCGAACACGATATCCGGCTGGCCTTCCTCCTCGATGCGCCCTTGATGCAGAAACACCACGTGATTCGACACATTGCGCGCGAAAGCCATTTCGTGCGTTACGACGACCATCGTGCGGCCTTCCTCGGCAAGCGTCTGCATCACCTTCAACACTTCGCCTACGAGTTCCGGATCGAGCGCGGAAGTGGGTTCGTCGAAGAGCATGACATCGGGATGCATGGCAAGCGCCCGCGCAATTGCCACACGCTGCTGCTGGCCGCCCGACAGATGCGACGGATACTGCTTCTCCACGCGCGGCGCGAGGCCGACCTTCTCCAGATAGGTCCGCGCGCGATCCTCCGCTTCCTTCTTCGTGAGCCCGAGCACGTGCACCGGCGCTTCCATGACGTTCTCGAGCACGTTCATGTGCGACCACAGGTTGAAGTGCTGAAACACCATCGAGAGCTTGGAGCGCATTTCGCGCAACTGATTCTGGTCGGCTACCTTCAGCGCGCCGTGCTTGTCCTTCAGCGTGCGCAGCTCGGCGCCATCGACGAAAATGCGCCCCTGGTTAGGCTGTTCAAGGAAGTTGATACAGCGCAGCATCGTGCTTTTGCCGGAACCCGACGAGCCGATGATGCTGATGACATCGCCCGCATTCGCCTTGAGGGAAACGCCTTTGAGCACTTCATTGCTGCCGTACTGCTTGTGGATGTCGTCGACGAAAAGCTTGTGCATCTTGGAATTCATGAACGGGTCCTTGCGGCTCAACAGCCCACTTATTTGCCTTGAGGCCGCAGGTACGCGAGCCAGCGATACTCGGCGCGGCGAAAGAGCCACACGAGCGCGAACGAAATGACGAGATAGAGCAGGGCCGCAATGCCGAACGCCTCGAACGACTGATACGTCGCCGAGTTCACATCGCGGGCAATCTTGAGAATGTCCGGCACGGTCGCCGTGAACGCGACGGTGGTCGCGTGCAGCATGAGGATCACCTCGTTGCTGTAGTAGGGCAGCGCGCGGCGCAGCGCCGAAGGCAGAATCACTCGCCGATACAGCGTGAACGACGACATGCCATACGCGCGCGCGGCCTCGATCTCACCGTAGGGCGTCGCCTTGATGGCGCCGGCGAAGATTTCCGTGGTGTACGCGCAGGTATTGAGCGTGAAGGCGAGCAGCGTGCAGTTCATGCCGCTCTTGAAAAAGTCGGCGAGCAGCATGTGATCGCGCACGACCTGCAGGCTGTATAGGCCCGTGTAGCAGAGCAGCAACTGCACATAGAGCGGCGTGCCGCGAAACACGTACGTATACAGCCACACCGAACGCGAGAGCAATTTGTTCTTCGAGACGCGCGCAACCGACAGCGGTATCGAAAGACAAAAGCCGAGGCCGATGGAGATGACCAGCAGCCACATCGTGATCGCGAGACCGGTGATGCGGTAGCCGTCTGTGAAGAGGTAGTTCTTCCAGTATTCCTGGATGATTTGGATCATGGATTCCGCCGTTCTTTTTTAACCGACAGGCTCTATCAGAGGTCAGCCTTGCGCACGCCGATGGAATACCGCCGTTCGAGCCAGATCAGCACGAAATTGGAGATCGTGGTGATGGCCAAGTAGATCGCGCCGGCGAGCAGCGTGAAGAAGAAGAAACGCATCGTGCCCTTGCCGGCGTCCTGCGAGGCCTTGACGACATCCGCGAGACCGATGATCGACACGAGCGCCGTCGCCTTGACCATCACCTGCCAGTTATTGCCGATGCCGGGCAGGGCGAAGCGCATCATCTGCGGAAACATGATGCGCGTGAACGTCTGCCAGGGCGTCATGCCGTAAGCCGCACCCGCTTCGAGCTGGCCGCGCGGCACCGAGAGAAACGCGCCGCGAAACGTCTCCGTGAAATACGCGCCGTAGATGAACCCGAGCACGAGAATGCCGGCCAGGAATGGATCGATATCGATTTGATCCCAGCCGAGGGCATCCGTCAGCAGATTCAGCCAGATCTGGATGCTGTAGAAGAGCAGCAGCATGAGCACGAGATCGGGCACGCCGCGAATCAAGGTCGTGTAGACGGTGCCGACGCCCGAGGCGATTCGATTCTTCGACAGCTTCGCCGCCGCGCCGATCAGCCCGATCACGAAGGCGAACGCGAGCGACAACACCGCCAGCTTGACGGTCTGCCAGGTGCCCGCGAGGATCAGCGGACCGTAGCCTTGCAACATGGTGGTTCCTTGTAAAGGTGCCCGACGTGCCGGAAACTGCGAACGTGACGCGCGCCGCGCGCGGGGTTCGGGCTCCGGGAGATGACGCCTTTGGTGCGCGTATTCTAGGTGGCCAAAATTGGCGGTCGCCGTTGGCGGACGCCGAAAGACGCGCCTTCACGGGCTTTCCCGACCGGCTCTGGCCACAGGGCCGCCTGAAAAGCGCGGTATTTTACCCGAAGCCGGAAGATGCGCGGGTGAGAAGCGGAGGCATCCGATTACCCTCATGCGCGAGACGGTGTAGTGCCCGCGTGCCCGTTGTTTGACGGGGTGGACACCCTTACATTCTGTCCATCGCATTTCAACGTATTCAACGGGAGCACACATCATGTTCGAGATTCGCCGCAGCAGTGAACGCGGTCACGCCAACCACGGCTGGCTCGACTCGTACCACAGCTTCTCCTTTGCCGACTACCACGATCCGGAACACGTCCACTTCGGCGCGTTGCGCGTAATCAACGAAGATCGCGTCGCGGGCGGACAGGGTTTCGGGACGCACGGGCATCGGGATATGGAGATCGTGAGCTACGTGCTGGAAGGCGCGCTGGCGCACCGCGACAGCATGGGCAACGGTTCGACCATCCGCCCGGGCGACGTGCAACGCATGAGTGCGGGAACGGGCGTTCGGCATAGCGAGTACAACGGTTCGCCCAGCGAGACGGCCCACTTTCTGCAAATCTGGATCATTCCGGATGCACAAGGCAACGCACCGGGCTACGAAGAAAAGCGTTTCGGCGATGAGGAAAAGCGCGGCCGTCTGCGTGTGATCGCCTCGCCGCAAGGCGATGAAGGCTCGGTGAAAATCGGCGCTGATGCGCGCATCTTCGCGGGCCTTTTCGACGGCGCCGAGCGCGCGGACTTCGATGTTCCCGCTGGCCGGCGCGTGTACGTGCACGTGGCGCGCGGCGCGGTTTTGGTGAACGGCGAAGCGCTGAAAGCCGGCGATGCCGCGAAGATCGAGGATGTGTCGAAAGTCACGGTCGAAGGCGGTGAAGGCGCGGAAGTGCTGTTGTTCGATCTGGCTTGAGGTCGACGAAGGGTGATCGGGCGCTGCGGATGCTTCGCGCGGACGTTGAGTGCCGGAGAGCCGTAGATTAGAAGATCCATGCAACGCAAAGCCGCGAAGCGCCCAAAGCGCTTCGCGGTTTTTTTTGACGCGCAACATCGCGTCTCAAGCTAAGAGCAGCATGATGCTACCAGCTCGCGCGAACGCAGAGCTTGAACATAAACGCCCGCCGTCCGTATCACGACGGCGGGCATCGCTCCACGAAACTCAGGGCTTCGTCGTACCCGAAGCGCCAGCCGGCGCGCCGGCGCCCGGGCCGCCGTGCTGACCATCACGCTTGCCCCAGCGTTCGTGCATCTTGTGCTCGTGCTCGCGCATCTTCGCAAAGTGCTTCTTAAGCGCCGTGCTCACAGTGGTCTTCTGCTGATCGTTCAGCGAGTTATAGAAGTTGAGCCATGCGGTCGTGGTGCCTTCGCGCAACTGCTGGTTCTGCTGCTCGATCTTCTGATGCGCCGCGTTCATGGCGTTCAGGTCGAGAATCGGCTGCTGCTCCAGCGACTTCATCTGCTCGTGCATCTGACGGTGGCTCTCGCGCATCGCCTGACGGTTCTGCTTCATGGTGTCCTGCGCGGTCTGCCAGAGCTTTTCCTGATCTGCGTTGAGCTTGAGCTGACTATGAAGCTGCTCCATCTGCTTCTTCATCCGCTCTTCCATGCGATGACCGCCAGGGCCGCCGGGGCTACCCATCATGGCGGGACCGCCGGGCGGCGGCGCGGGAGGCGCGTCGCTGGTGGCGGCATAAGCCGTGGCGCCGAATGTCAGTGCAATTGCAGTGGCGGCGGCAGTAAGAATGCGATATTGCTTGCCCATTGTGAGACTCCCTGATTGATTGTCGATGCCGAAACGTCGAAGCCGCTTGCGACGGTATTTCCGAGAAGGTCGTCCAGGCTTTTGCGCTTGTCGGTGAGACACAGCGTAGAGGCTTGCGCCGCGTGGCGTGTTACGACACGGTCGCTGCTTATTACGCAGGTTTACGCGATGCTTTCGCGGTAACACCCCGTAACCCTTTACGGCATCCTTGCGGGCAAACGGTTACGTCTCACGCGCTAAACTTCAGCCATGACTACGCAAATACTTGTCGTCGACGACGACGCCGAACTGCGCGACCTTCTGCGCGACTATCTGGTCCGGCAGGGCATCGAGGTTTCGGTGCTGCACGACGCCGGTTCGCTGGAACGCCGGCTGGAGCGCGAGCGCCCCGATCTGATCGTGCTCGACTTGATGATGCCGGGCGTCGACGGCCTGACCGCGCTCAGAAAGCTGCGCGCATCGGGCGACGACATCCCCGTCATCATGCTGACCGCGCGCGCGGACGACGTGGACCGCATCGTCGGTCTCGAACTCGGCGCGGACGATTACCTCGGCAAGCCGTTCAATCCGCGTGAATTGCTTGCCCGCGTGCAAGCCGTGCTGCGCCGCCGCCGCACCATTCCATCGGCCGCGCCGGAACAGCGCGAGCCGTATTCGTTCGGGCGCTTCAGGCTCGACTTCCAGTCGCGCACGCTGCAACAGGACGACAGGCCGATCACCTTATCCGGCAGCGAATTCGCGCTTCTGAAGATTTTCGTCAACAACCCTATGCGCACGCTGACGCGCGAGCGTCTGCTCGAACTGCTGCACGGACCGGAATACGACGGCACCGACCGTGGTATCGACGTGCAGGTGTGGCGTCTGCGGCGCATTCTGGAAAGCGATCCATCCGCGCCGCGTTTCATTCAGACGGTGCGCGGGCGCGGCTACGTGTTCGTGCCGGACGGCGAGCAAAATGCGCCGGGCAATTGACACGCTGTTCGGGCGGCTGGTCGTCATCGTCATCGGCATGCTGGTGCTGTCGCATGTCGCTTGGTTCGCCATCATCCGCTTCGAGCGCGACAACGTGCAGACGCGTTTTGCCGTCGAGGAAACCGCATTTCTCGTCGATGCCGTGCGTCAGCACATGGCCAACACACCCGATCAACCCTTGCCGCCGCGCGTGCGCATCTTTCCGCTCAACAGCCCGGAAGTGCCCCGAACGCCCGACGAAGACACGCCGCCGCCGCTCGCTCATTTCATCGAAGACCTGAAAGACCGTCTGCCGGATGGCACCGATGTTCGCCTGAACGAACCCGGCGCGCCGCCGAGCGTGTGGGTGCATGGCGCGAAGGACGCCGGCTGGATCGTCGTGCCGGTGCAGCCGTTGCGGCCGCCGCGCTCCCGCGACCGCATGCTGCTGTGGCTCGCGCTCATTTTCTCGACTGCCGTGCTCGCCGCGCTCTTCGGCGCATGGCAGTTGCAATACCCATTACGCTCGCTGGCGCAAGCGGTCGGGCGTTTCGGTCGCGGTCAGCCGACGCCGCCCGTTCCCGAACGCGGCCCGCGTGAGTTGCGGCAACTGACGCACGGCTTCAATCAGATGGTGCGTGAAGTCTCGCAAACCGAGAACGATCGCGCGGTGATGCTCGCAGGCGTCGCGCACGATCTGAAGACACCGCTCGCGCGTTTGCGTCTACGCGCCGAGATGATGGACGACGCCAAGGTGCGTGATGGCGTAGTGCGCGATGTCGATTCCATGGCGCATATCGTCGATCAGTTCCTGGTATTCGCGCACGACCGGCCAGATGGCAGCGAGCCCGTTTCGGTCGATCAGCAGTGCGAGAAAATCGCGCGGACGTATCGCGCGGTGTCGCCGACCGCGGAACCGGTTCGGCTCGACCTGGAAGCCGGGCCGAATTTCGTGCTGCCCGCGGCAACGCTCGACCGGCTCTTGTCGAATCTCCTCGATAACGCGCATGCCTACGGCGCGGCGCCCATCGTCATTGCGACACGGCGCGCGGCAAAGGGCTGGGTGCTAACCGTCTCGGATCACGGCAAGGGTATCGCGCCGGACGATCTCATCAAGGCGAGCCGGCCGTTCGTGCGGCTCGATCCGGCGCGCGGCGGCAGCGGACATAGCGGCCTCGGTTTGGCTATCGTCGAACGGCTCGCACGGCGCGCGGGTGGGGAATGCGAGGTCGGCAATCAGCCTGCGGGCGGGTTGCAGGTGGTCATGACCTTCCCGTTCGATGTCGCCACGCAGCCGACGAGCGAAAGGCGCGTGGGAGCGCAGCATGAGGAGCGTGCTTCTCTTTGAACCGCGCACGTCGGCTTTCGTCGCGCTGAAAACAAAACGCCTCCGCATCGAAACGGAGGCGTTTTGTTTTGCGCCAATGTCTATGGA
Source organism: Caballeronia sp. LP006 (assembly GCF_031450995.1). Classification (NCBI taxonomy): domain Bacteria; kingdom Pseudomonadati; phylum Pseudomonadota; class Betaproteobacteria; order Burkholderiales; family Burkholderiaceae; genus Caballeronia; species Caballeronia sp. LP006. Next base: position 1,315,669 of record NZ_JARTVW010000005.1, read on the forward strand.
ACGATGTTTCAGTGTCGGGCCGTGTTCGTGTGTAGCTCGAAGTAGGCCAGACGATGCTCAACGTCCGAAGCGCTGAACCTGCATCGAGAAAGCAAAATCGCCTCCGAATCAAAGTCCGGAGGCGTCTTTACTAAACCCGCGTCAATGGAACAACGTTTCAAGGCCAGGCGGCATTAATCCATGCCCCACGTCAATCAAACAACGTTTCCAGCGCCGAGGCCGCTTCACTATCCACGGTGTTGTAAGTCACCGTCGAAGCCTCGAAGATGTAATGCGTGGTGTACTTGCCAAGCCGAGCGAGAATTTCCTCCTGAATGACTTCCGGCGCAAGCGCGATCTTCAGAAACCACGTGGTCGAAGAAAGGCGCGTCTGGAACGAGCCGTACTCGGCCAGCAATTGGTCGAACGTTTCAGCGTCCTGATCGCGGCACACGATGACCAGATTTCCCTTCATGCATTTCTCCCGTGACGGCGGCGTCATTCGATATCGAACGTCGATGATACCTGCCCGCCGTCGAGCGCGACGAGATGCCTTCCCAAGCCATGCCGCGCTTACTTGCCCATCAGCGAGTTCTCGGGATAGCGCGCGGGCGGCGGGGGATCGGCCGGGCGCACTTCGCTGCGGTCGCGACCACGCGATTTCGCCTCGTAGAGCGCGAGATCGGCGCGAGAGAGAATCCATTCGAGCGCATCGTCGGCAGCGAGTTCGGTAATCCCGATGCTTACCGACAACACCGCCTCGTCGGGAAGATGCGCGCAATGCTCGTGATGAAAGCGCTTGCGCAGCCGCTCCAGCACGGCCTGCGCGTCCGCCAGCGCGGTCTGCGGCAGCAGGATGCCGAATTCCTCGCCGCCGAGCCGGCCGACTGCATCGCTCGGACGCAACTGCGCGCGGCACACTTCGGCGAAGTGTTCGAGCGCGCGGTCGCCGGACGCGTGTCCGTAACGGTCGTTGATCTGCTTGAAGTGGTCGAGGTCCGCGATGGCGAGCGACAACGGCGTGCCGACCGAGCGCGCGAGTTCCACTTCGTGGCGCAGCGTGTCGAGAAAGTAGCGGCGCGAGAGGGCGCCGGTGAGCGCGTCGTGGCGCGCTTCGGCCGACAAGAGCGTATTGGCCGATTGCAACTGCTCGGCGAGGTCGCGCGTCGCGCGATGCAGACGGCGCTCGCGTGAATACGAGATGGCGATCACGATAGCGAGTGTCACGACGCCGAGCATCGTCAGGAACACCAGCACGCGGTCGCGGCTGTGGTTGCGGCTGATCTCCGGCCAGCTCGTGAGCGGATGGACGATGTGCGCCGACAGCCCCGAATTCAGCCCGGTGCGCTCGTCGTAGAGCGCGGGCACGCTGCTGCCGTTGGTCGCGTAGAAGGTTTCCGCGAGCGTCGGCGCGAGCCAGTGCTCGGCCGCGCGCATCTGATCGCCGACATGCGCGACGCGCAACGGCGGAAAGTCCTCGCGCCGGTAATGTTCGAGCCGCTCGCGCGGCGTCATTTGGGCGACGGGCGCATCGGGCATGGCCTGATACTCGAGCGCGCCGTCGTGCGCCATCACCACGACGCCGTTTTCATCGGTGACGAAGGTGCCGGCCCGCGACACCCAATGCCGCAACCGGTCGATGCTCACCTTGGCGATCACCGCGCCCACGAGGATGCCGTCGTCGTAGATCGGCGCGGCGATGTAGATGCCCGGATCGCCCGAAAGCCGCCCGACGCCGTACATCTCGACGAAGCCGCCGAGCAGCGCCCGCGCGACATAGCCGCGCGCGCTCATCTTGTAGCCGATGAAACTGTTGTCGTCCGCCGAATTGCTCGATGCAATGCAGTAGCCCTGGTCGTTGATGAGCCAGATGGAATCGAGGCCGGAGAAGCCCTGTGCGTCATGGAGGAACCGGTTGACCTTCGCGAGATTGGGACGCGCGGTCCATTCGGCGCGCCGTTCGCTTTCCGAGCCCGCGGGGTTCGAGGCATAATCCCGCGATTGCGCGAGCGCATGCTGCATGAGCTCGACCTGTGCGAGCGTGGCGGGAATGGCGCGCGACATCGCGAGATCGCTTGCGATGACCTGCGCCATGTTGTCGACGATGGATGCCGCCATTTGTCGTTCGGTGCGCACCGTGCCCGTCATTTCCTGCTGTACCATTCGGTCCGACAGCAAGCCGGCCGCGATCCAGCACGCAAGGCCGAGCAGCGCGAATCCGAGGAGCGCGATCAGTCGGTGCAGGAGGGTCTTGTTCATCGCGTTCTCGGCTACGCTGGCTCACGCCGCGCGCGGATTCAAGCGAGAACAGCCGGGCAGACGGGCGTTCGGCTTCGGGGCGGCGTAGTGCATTGCATCGGCGCTCATTATTGTTAGTGATAGCCACGATTGGACGATGTTTTTCGCCGCCCAGCAAGCGCCTTGTCTCCACAGACGGCGTCTACCCAACACAGGGTAAGCACGGGCGGTTCGGTTCTTGCGTTATGTGTTGCCTTCGTCGCTGCTCAAACGCACTCCCGGCGTGGTTTTGGTCGGCCTGCTCCTCGGCTTGGGGCAGAGGTTAAGTCAAAAGAAAGCCAGACCATTCAGAATGCGGATGCGACGGCGACCAAGCGTTTATTTTGCCTCCGTGGCGCCGAAGAGCAAATAGAAACATCACACGAATGACGTGCCTGAGCGCCGAAAGATTGTGACTGTCACGAAACTTGGTGTAGTGTCGCTCGGTTCCGCACAGCCGGTACGCACTGGTTAAAGAGTGACGGCTTCCTGACGTTATCCATTTGCTGGTTTTCTGTGTCGTCTGTCAGCTTTTGGACGGGCAGATACGTTGAGCATGCGGGTAGCGCGACGGATTCCACGAGAGTCGACGATCAGGCAGTCATCGATCACGAAGGCGTCTTGCCCGCGCGACGGCTTGCCGTCATGAGCACTATCCCGCGCCTTGCGCGGTTGGAACAAAGCCTTACGGGGAGGGCGTTGCATGGAATTTGGTTTCAATCTGAACCGCACGGCGAACGCGTCGGTATGGCGGATCTTGCCCAATCGCTGGGACTTCGTCGCGTTCCCGATGATCATCTGCATCATCGCGCTTGCCGCTGTCGGTTTCCACGAGACGCTCGCGCCTATTTCCACCCTGCAGACGCAGGCGATCTCGCTCGACCCCGGCAATCTCCCCGAATACGCGCTGCGCACGACCTTGCGCATGCTGCTCGCCATGGTCGCCTCGCTCATCTTCACGCTGGTTTATGGCACGCTCGCGGCGAAGAGCCGGCGCGCGTCGGTCGTGCTGGTGCCGGTGCTCGACATCCTGCAATCGGTGCCGGTGCTCGGCTACATCTCGTTTACCGTCACGTTCTTTCTCGCGCTTTTTCCCGGACGCGTGATCGGCGCGGAGTGTGCCGCGATTTTCGCCATCTTCACGAGCCAGGCGTGGAACATGACCTTCAGCTTCTACCAGTCGCTGCGCACGGTGCCGCGCGATCTGGATGAGGTCTCGCGCGGCTTTCACCTCACCAACTGGCAGCGCTTCTGGAAGCTCGAAGTGCCGTTCTCCATGCCCGGCCTCATCTGGAACATGATGATGTCGATGTCGGGCGGCTGGTTCTTCGTCGTCGCCTCCGAGGCCATCACGGTGGGCAACCGGAGCATCGTGCTGCCGGGCATCGGCGCGTATCTGGCCGCGGCGATCGGCGAGCGCAATCTCTCCGCGATCGGTTGGGTGATTCTGGCGATGACCGTCGTTATCCTTGCCTACGATCAACTGATGTTCCGTCCGCTTGTCGCGTGGGCAGACAAATTCCGCATGGAGAACACGAGCTCGGGCAACGCGCCGGAATCGTGGCTGCTCGATCTGATTCGCCGCACGCGGCTGATCCACCGGTTGCTGGTGCCGGCCGGATGGCTGTTCGCGAAGGCCGCGCGCTTCCCGATTCGTCTGCCGTCGCTGCAAGGCGTGAAGCTGCCGTTGCGCGCCACCGTGCCGTCCACGCGCACCGGCGATATCGCCTGGGGCGCGGCGGTGCTGCTCGTCACGGCGTTCGTCACGTGGAAGGTGGTCTCGTTCGTGTCGACGGGCGTCGGCTGGAGCGATGTCGGTCACGTGTTCGTGCTCGGCTTCATCACGCTGATTCGCGTGGTCGTGCTGATCGGCATTGCGTCGGTGGTGTGGGTGCCGGTCGGCGTGCTGATCGGGTTGCGCCCCGCGCTCGCCGAGAAGATGCAGCCCGTCGCGCAGTTTCTCGCGGCGTTTCCGGCGAACCTGCTGTTTCCGGTGTTCGTCGTCGCCATCGTGCGCTGGCATCTGAACCCGGATATCTGGCTTTCGCCGTTGATCGTGCTCGGAACGCAGTGGTATATCCTCTTCAACGTGATTGCCGGGGCATCGGCGTATCCGAACGATTACCGCGAGGCCGCGGCCAACTTTCAGATTCGCGGTTGGCAATGGTGGAAAAAGGCCATGCTGCCAGGCATCTTCCCGTACTACATCACCGGCGCGATCACGGCATCGGGCGGCGCGTGGAACGCGAGCATCGTCGCGGAGGCGGTGTCGTGGGGCAAGACGAGCGTCGTCGCGCACGGGCTCGGCGCGTATATCGCGCAGACCACTGCGGATGGCGACTATCCGAAGATCATCCTGGGCATTGCCGTGATGTCGCTTTTCGTCACGCTGTTCAACCGATTGTTGTGGCGCCCGCTGTACGCCTACGCCGAAGCAAGACTTCGACTGGATTGAGGACGAGTTCCGATGCAGAACACCAAGAACACGCAAAACCCCAACACGCCGGGCGCATCGCGCACGACGGGCACGCCGGCGCCCAGCGTGCCCGGCACGCCGCCGCGCCTGGGCGCGGAAATCCTGCGCGTGCAGAACGTGAGCCGCGGATTCAACAAGACCCAGGGCGAACTGCTCGTGCTCGACGACGCCAACCTCTCGCTGCGCGAAGGCGAGATAGTCGGTCTGCTCGGACGATCGGGCTCGGGTAAATCGACGCTGTTGCGCATCATCGCCGGACTGATCGAGCCGACTGCCGGCGACGTCACTTATCTGAACGAGCCCTTGCGCGGACCGGCGAAGGGCGTCGCGATGGTGTTCCAGACGTTCGCGCTGTTCCCGTGGCTGACCGTCATGCAAAACGTGGAAGCGGGTCTGGAAGCGCAGGGCGTGGCGGCGCGCGAGCGGCGCGAACGGGCGTTGGCGGCCATCGACCTGATCGGGCTGGACGGTTTCGAGAATGCCTATCCGCGCGAATTGTCGGGCGGCATGCGGCAGCGCGTGGGTTTTGCGCGCGCGCTCGTCGTCGATCCGACCTTGCTGCTCATGGACGAGCCATTTTCCGCGCTCGACGTGCTGACCGCCGAGAACTTGCGTACCGACTTGCTCGACTTGTGGACGCAAGGGCGCATGCCGATCAAGTCGGTGCTGATCGTCACGCACAACATCGAGGAAGCGGTGTTCATGTGCGACCGCATTCTGGTGCTGTCGTCGAATCCGGGCCGCGTGATGGCCGAGATCAAGGTGCCGTTCAAGCATCCGCGCAATCGTCTGGACCCGGCGTTCCGGCGTCTCGTCGACGACATTTACGCGAAGATGACCGCGCGGCAACTGGATGAATCGAAGAAGAAGGGACTCGAGCTCGGAAGCTGGCTGCCGTCGGTGTCGACCAATCTGATGGCGGGTCTCATCGAAACGCTCGCGGCGGAGCCGTATCACGGTCGCGCGGACATGCCGGAAATCGCGCGCACGCTGCATCTCGAGGTCGATGAACTCTTTCCGGTGGCCGAAGTGCTGCAGCATCTCGGTTTCGCCGACGTGCGCGAAGGCGATATTTTCCTGACGCCGCAGGCGCGCGTGTTTGCCGAATTCGGCACGCAGGAGCGCAAGATGATGTTCGCCGAGCATCTGCTGCGGCACGTGCCGCTGGCGGCGCGGATCAGGAAGGTGCTGAACGAGCGGCCGGGGCATCGCGCGCCGCGCGTGCGCTTCGAGCAGGAACTGGAAGACTTCCTCTCCGACAAGGCTGCGCAGGAAACGCTGGATGCGGTCATCGACTGGGGTCGTTATGGCGAGATCTTCTCGTACAACGATCAAACGGAGATGCTGAGTCTGGAAGACGTGGAGGCTTGAGGCGGTGGTTTTTGCGGGAAAGGCGCGGTGACCGGTCAGGACGCCGCGTTTTTCTTTGGGGCTTTGATCATGACGTCGTGCTGGAGGCAAGTGAGAACGCTGAAGGTCGAGGCAAGGAGAAGCGAGTACTCGTCACGCCGTTTTCGAAAGTAGCAGGCGCACGGCAACGGTCAACGAACGGCGCGGCAGGCTCGCACTGCACTGGCCCGCCAACATCAAGCCATCGCCAGAATGGAAGCCAACAAAAAAGCGCGGACTCGCCGCGCTTCTTGTTCGAAGCCTCTAAGCAAAAAAGCGGTTCGGCTGTCTCCCGCCTACTGTAGATTTCCCCACCGCTCGACCGCCGGTTCCGCCGAAGCCCACTTCCATCCCTCGGTTTGCTGACACGCCGTCGCGATGAACCAGTCTTCATGCGAACTCGGATCGTCGCCATCCGCCACGGAGAACGCGAATTCCTTGCAGCTCGCAAGCGCGCTCTTGACCTCGCGCAGCACTCGCACCTGGCCGTGGCCATTTTCCACCGGCAAGGTGTGCTTGACCTTCCAGGGTCGCGTCTCGCCGATGTCCGACATGCCCGCCGTCACCGCGATGGCAACCTGCTGATCCTGATGCAGAGACTTCGTCACGCGTTTCACGACTTCGTCGGTCGCGGCCTGCACCGCAATGCCGACGCCCAGGCCGATAGCCGGATTGGTCGTCACCGCGCCCGTCGCCACGCCCGCGAGCGCACCGCTTGCCGCGCCAATCGACGCGCAGCCGCTCATCGCGACGCACGCCGCCGCGAAAGCCGCGATGCAGCCAAGGCGCAGCGCCATGGATACCGCCACGCGCTCCGTCATTGCAGCGAGCCCCAACGCGGCGTCGCCGGTTCGGCCGATGCCCACTTCCACTTGTCGCCGTCGCGGCACACGGATGCCACGTAGAACGCGCTGTCGGCGGCACGGTCTTTGGTCGCGTCGCGATCGACGGAAAAGACGATTTCCTTGCAGTCGAGCGTACCGCTGCTGATCTGGCGGCTCACTGTCACGCGGCCTTTCTCGTCGTCTTCGATAGGCACCGAATGCACCGAGATCCACGGCGCCACCGAGCCGACGTCGAGCGGGCCGGCGACCGACGCGATCTTGTCCTGCGTGTCCGTATGCACGATGCGCTGCGAGTACTGCACGCCCGCGCGCGCCGCCGCCACCGCGCCAAGACCGATACCCGTGGCGACCGCCGCGTTGCTCGTCACCTTGCCCGCGATAGCCGCACCGGCGATACCGGCGCCAGCCGTCGCGCCTTCGCTGTAGAGGGAATTGCAGCCGCTGAGACTCACGCAGGCGATAGCGCCCGACACGATCGCGGCAAGCGCGGCGGCGCGCTTGCCGCGCCATTCAACCCTGATCTGCATGTTGCTGGTTTCCTTCGTCTGCCCAGGCGCCGTGAGCCAGGCTGCGAATCTCCTTGAGGAATCGCCGCCAAAGCCCCGCCACGTAAGAATGCGCGACACGTGCATGTCGCGAGCTTCGCGCATTTTGAAGCATGCTTCTAATTACCGCTTCGAGAAAATTGCAAGAAATTGCAAGCAGCGGGAACGCGTTGCTCAACGCCCCATAAAAAAGGCGAGAACGCTTTCACGCACTCGCCTTTTGTTCGTCCGTGACCAACGGACGCTCAACTTTCGTTGCTGCCGCCGGAAGGGGCTTCGCCTGATTCGGTGTCCTCGTTTTCATAGGCGCCAAGGCGGTTGTAGAGCGTCTTGAGACTCACGCCCAGCGCTTTCGCGGCACGACGCTTGTCGCCGCCGCAATGCTTGAGCGTGCCGAGGATGATCTGCTTCTGCGCATCCGCGAGCGGCGTGCCGACCCAGACGTTCATCGCATCGCCCTGAGTGACGGGCTTCTTCACGCGCGATGCCAGATGCGGATGCGCGATCTCCACCGTCTTCTCCGCGAGAATGAACGCGCGATACACCGTGTTCTTGAGTTCGCGCACGTTGCCCGGCCACGAGTAGGTGCGCAGCACGTCGAGCGCGCGCTTGCTGAAGGCCTTGCTCGTGCCCTCCTGCGCGTTCATTTCGGACAGAAAATGCTGGGCGAGCAGTTCGCGGTCCGAATCGCGTTCGCGCAAAGGCGGCGCGCGCAGCGGAAACACGGCGAGCCGGTACATCAAGTCCTCGCGCAAGCCGTTTTCCTTCACGGCGGCAATCGGATCGCGGTTGGTCGCGGCGATCACTCGAACGTCGGAGCTGATGAGATCGTTGCCGCCGACCCGAAAGAACGTGCCGGTTTCGAGCGCGCGCAAGAGCTTCACCTGCCGCACGGGCGACATCTCCGTCACTTCGTCGAGAAAAAGCGTGCCGCCATTCGCGTGTTCGAAGTAGCCGATACGTCCCGATACCGCGCCCGTGAAACTGCCTTTTTCGTGACCGAAGAGTTCCGCTTCGATGAGGTTGTCGGGAATCGCGCCGCAATTCACGGCAATGAACGGTGCGTCCTTGCGCGCGCTTTTATCGTGTATGGTGCGCGCGACGAGCTCCTTGCCGGTGCCCGACTCGCCGATGATGAGCGCGGTCGCATCGGTGCCGGCGACGCGTTCGATCTGCGTGTACAACTCCTGCATCACGGGTGATGAGCCGTACAGCAGTCCGTACGATCTCAAGCCCGGCACTTCCCCCGCATTGCGCTTTTTCTGCGCGGCTGTATCGCCGACGGCGATGGGCGGGTCCAGATCGGTTGTCGCCATGTGTGCTGATATGTCCTGAGTTCTGCCAATATGGTTGAGCGGATGGCGGCCAGGCATCGGTCAAGCGTGGTGGCGCATGTCGATGCGCGAGAGCGGCGCCAAGCATGCAAACCGGCCGCGTTAGCTGAGTTTCGGCTCGATGCCGCCAGTTTCGGGCGTTTCCTGGCAGCAACACGTCGCTTGGTTTGACGGCAAGCAAGCTCGCGATCCATTCGTACGATCGCTCGTCAGGCGGGTCGATGTTTTCCGTAGACGGACAAGTCCATCTCATAAACGCTATTTAACCATTCGCAACGACTTTGCGGCAACGTGCGGCGTTCGGCATCGCCCAATTTGTCTGATTGGCACATGTGCGTCGCGTGACTTCCGGCAAGGTTCTCGCTTCGCTCGGGGAATTTACACGTCCACAGCGTAATACTTACCCGGTTTCGTGATGGCTTGCGCGGACCACTTCGGGCAAAACATTTCCTGGACGCCGTCACAGATGGCTGGCATGAAAGCTGCAAGGACGGAGTTATCCTTATTCGAACAAGCTCGCAACAAGCGGTCGGTGTGCATCGCAACTGCGAGCGGACGGCAGCGAGAGAGGTAACACGCATCATGGACGATACGCTCGACTTCGACACCGCCACGCGCGACGGCACTATGGTCGGCAACTTCGGTGGCAACGCCAGCAAGCCCGTGCGGCCGACGCGCGGCGGACAGGAACTCGCGGTGCGCGAGCCGATCGACATTTACCATTGGGCTCTGGTCGCGCTGGTGACCGCGCTCATGTGTGCCGTGCTCGGTTACGCGGCGGGCACACCTGCGCTCTCGCGTGCGGCGAACGTCACGAGCGCCGTGTTCGGCATGCTTGGCGTCGCGTTGATGGCCGGCGGCGTCCTGCGCAATCTGCGCATGCGTTTCACGATGCACGGTGTGGCCAAGGCGCTCGCGGGCGCTGAAACGCATTGAGATACGCAAAGCTTCAGACTTCACCCCCACATTTCTAAAGCAAGGACCTGATTTCATGACTGAGACGACTGTCCAGCTTGCGTTGGGCAAGCAGAAAATTATCGAAGACATCAAGGTGCTGCTCAACGACTCGGAAGAGTTGTTGCGGCTCTCGGCGTCGCTGCCGGGCGAGGGCGTCGATGCCTTGCGCACGCGCCTTCGCGATCACGTCGATTCGGCGCGCTCCGCGCTCGAAGACGCTCAAGCAAGCGCGCAGACGCGTTACAAGACCAGCGTCGAGTGCACCGAAAAATATGTGCGCGAAAATCCGTGGCAATCGCTGGGTATCGCGGCGGGCGCGGGCTTTCTCATCGGGCTTCTGGTTGTCCGCTGATCGAAGCGCGCTGAGTAGTCAAGAGCGCGCATCGGCGAAATCAAGGCACAAACAGCGATTTAGATAACCAAGGGAGAAAACGAGATGGCACGTCCTTCAATCGGAATTTTCGGGGCGCTGTTCGCGGTGGGCAGCGTGCTTGCATGGAAATGGGCGCAATCGCGCGATGCCGCCACACGTCGCACGGCCCGCGATCTGCACCGTTGGGAAGACGAGGGCGGCAAGGTGCTGACGCCGTCGAGTCGCTTGCCCGCGCCGCATGAGGTGAATGGTCACGGCGTAGGCGGCACGGCAGACGCCTGGAATTTCCCGCGAAGCTGACGCGCAGTAGTCCACAACCGTCGTTCCGTTGCGAGCGACGGAGTACTGCTGGAAGGCGCTTTCATCACCGCCGCGCTCGAACGAACTCCACGCACGCCCGACCGGCGTGCGTTTTTATGTCGATAAACCTTTATAATCAACGAATATCCGCCATAAGTTGCCTAAATGGAAAAACTTACGGCTGACAGACCCAAGCGTACAGCGCATCGGAAATTATTCTATTTCTCGCGCTTTTTGCGTCATGCACTTCAAGCTCGAGCCACAACGGGCGCATGACCGAAAGCCGCACCGGCCCGGGCAGTCCACCGTGTCATCGCCCGGAGAAGACCACGCCGCACCTGGCGTGTGACCCTGAAAACGCTTTGGAAATATCGAGACGCAATGCCACATGTATTGATTGTCGATGACGATCCCAGTACCCGCGAGGCGCTAGCCGCGATCATCGGCGAAGACGGACTGACGACAGCCACGGCAGGCGACTTGCGCGAGGCGCGCATCCAGCTCGTGCGGCAGACGCCGGACGTCGTGTTTACCGACCTCAAGCTGCCCGACGGCACCGGCGTCGATCTGTTCGAGGATCTGGACCCGCGCTCGGGCGTCGAGTTCATCGTCATTACCGGCCATGCGACCGTCGAGTCCGCGGTCAGCGCACTCAAGATGGGTGCGGCGGATTATCTGGTCAAACCCATCAACATGCAGCGCGTGAAGGCGATCCTTTCGCGCCTGCCGCGCGCCGGCGACCTGAAAGCGGAAATCGGCACCTTGCGTGGCGAGTTGCGCCGCATGGGCCGCTTCGGGCTGATGCTCGGCAATTCGCCGGCCATGCAAACGGTCTACGATCAGATCGGCCGCGTGGCACCGACGGCAGCGTCCGTGCTGTTGATCGGCGAGTCCGGCACCGGCAAGGAAGTCGCCGCGCAGACGCTGCACGAGCTGAGCCTGCGACGCAAGCACGCGTTCATCGCGGTGAATTGCGGCGCCATTTCGCCGAACCTGATCGAATCCGAAATGTTCGGCCATGAACGCGGCTCGTTCACGGGCGCGGACCGGCAGCACAAGGGTTATTTCGAGCGCGCGAACGGCGGCACGCTGTTCCTCGACGAAATCACCGAGATGCCTATCGAGCTTCAAGTGAAGCTGTTGCGCGTGCTCGAAACCGGCATGTTCATGCGCGTCGGGACCACGAAGGAACTCGAAACGGACGTGCGCCTGATTGCCGCGACCAATCGCGATCCCGAGCAGGCTGTGCTCGAAGGCAAACTGCGGCTCGACCTGTATCACCGCCTGAACGTGTTTCCGATCAACCTGCCGCCGCTGCGCGAACGTGGCACGGACGTCGAATTGCTCGGGCAGGCGTTCCTCGACGAACTCAACTCGCGTTACAACACAAAGAAGGTGTTTCCCGCCGCCGTGCGTGAAATGCTCGCGTCCTACAACTGGCCCGGCAACGTGCGCGAGTTGAAGAACTACGTGCAGCGCGCGTACATCATGTCGGGTACGGATTCGGATAGCACGGCCACCGTGCCGCTGCAGATTTCACTGTCGCGTCCTTCGGCGGGCACGGCCGTGACGATTCCCTTCGGCACGTCGCTCGCGCAGGCTGATCGGCAACTCATTCTCGCTACGCTCGAACAATGCGGCGGCGTGAAGACGCGGGCGGCGGAAATTCTCGGCATCAGCCTGAAGACGTTGTATAACCGGCTCGTCGAATACGGCGAGGATTCCGCTGGCAAGGCAGCCGTCGGAGAAGGCGGAGACCTTTCTGACGCGGATAGCGAAAATACCTGAACGTCGCTTATCTTTAGACAAAACATTGCCCGCTGCTTGCAAAAGCGCGGGCTTTTTTATTTGTCGCATGCGGATTCAGCGCCGATAATGAAGCGGAGTCCTGGCGTGAGGTAGGCGTAAATTGGAAGAAACAAGGGCATAGGCCTTGCTGACCGCTGACTGCCATCCACGCGCGGGAAACCGCAGGAAAAGGAGCGTGGATGCGGCGATTACGATCACAAGACCGCAAGGAGCCTGACATGCCCGATTTCGCATCCGATAGCGCTCGAATCAGCGCGCAGACGCCCCAGCCGCCGGACCCGCCCGTGACGCCGCCCGATCAGCCGCCGCCTACGCCGATTCCGCCCGACACGAATCCCGATCCGACTCGCGAGCCGCCCGAACAACCGATGCAGCCCATTGGCGACCCGCCGCCCGGACCGAACGAAGCGCCGCACGTGCAATAAGGGAATTGGCGAACTTTCGACCATTCACTGAATCTGTGCAGGCTTTGAATAAGTTTCCATCTCGAAGGTAGGGATTACAACGTAGCCAGCAACAATGACCGGCGCTGCAATCAGTGTCCGGTCGATTTTTCTAGCAAAGATGCATTGCGACAAGATCGGTCCGACGCCGCCGACGTCATTTTCGACGGCCTTCTTCTCTGGAGGCATTGATGAGGCATCCCGCACTCCGACGCTCCGCGCGTCACTCTTTCAAGCGCGAAGCACGCGCCGAGGCGGCTAAAACCGCTGGTGGCGAAGCCGCGCCGGCACCGCCGATCGAACACGATCCCGCCAGCCAGAACCGCCCCGCACCTGACGCTCCGCCCGACGGCGAGCACAATCAGGGCGGCGTGCGCCGCGAGGGAATCGATTATCAGCGCGACCTGGGTTCGGAGCAGGATTCCTGATTTCACCGCCTTTGTTTCCTTCGACGAAAGAGCAAAAACTTCTACGCGGCGGCGGCTTACCGCGTGTCCGATTTCGTTCGTAACACTTGGATACGAATTTTCATCCTGCCCGTGTCTTAAAAAGGCACGGCTCTTGCATATCTTCAGCCGCCAATTCGAGCAAGCAACGACAACTGAGAGGTGATGCTGTAATGAGCAGATTGATCGTGGTTTCGAATCGCGTCGCGCCGATCCAGGAAGGCAAGCCCAGCGCGGGCGGCCTTGCCATCGGCGTTCTGGATGCGCTCAAGGAGACGGGCGGCGTATGGTTCGGTTGGAGCGGCGAGATCGTCGGTGAAGCGGCTGACCCTGTCATCGAGAAAAACGGCAATGTGACGTATGCCACCGTCGGCCTGACGCGCCGCGATTACGACCAGTATTACCGTGGTTTTTCGAACGCCACGCTGTGGCCGACTTTCCACTACCGCAACGACCTGTCGCGTTTCGATCGCGAGGAATACGCGGGCTATATGCGCGTGAACGCGGGACTCGCCGCGAAGCTCAAGACGCTCATCAAGCCGGATGACATCATCTGGGTACACGACTATCACTTGCTGCCGTTCGCGCAGGAGTGCCGCAAGATCGGCATCCAGAATCCGATTGGCTTCTTCCTGCACATTCCGTTTCCAGTGCCGGAAGTGATGCGAACCGTGCCGCCGCACGAGGAACTGATTGCCGGCATGTGTCAGTACGACGTCGTGGGCTTTCAGACCGATGCCGACAAGCAGTCCTTCACCGATTACGTCGAACGTAGCGGGCGTGGTCATCTGAGCGAAGACGGCATGTTGCAGGCGTTTGGCCGCATGCTGAAAGTGGGCGCGTATCCGATCGGCATCTATCCGGACGCCATCGCCAAGGCAGCGGATCAGTTCTCCAACCGCAAGCAGGTCAAGAGCCTGCGCGACAGCATGCGTGGCCGCAAACTCATCATGAGCGTCGATCGGCTGGATTATTCGAAGGGCCTCGTCGAGCGCTTCCAGGCTTTCGAGCGCCTTTTGCTCAACGCGCCGGGCTGGCATGGCCGCGTTTCGCTCGTGCAGATCGCGCCGCCGACACGCTCGGACGTGCAGACATATCAGCGCATTCGCCAGAACCTGGAAGGCGAAGCGGGGCGTATCAATGGCCGGTTTGCGCAACTCGACTGGACGCCGATTCAATATCTCAACCGCAAATACGAACGCAATCTGCTGATGGCGCTTTTCAGGCTTTCGCAGGTCGGATATGTCACGCCGCTGCGTGACGGAATGAATCTCGTGGCGAAGGAATATGTCGCGTCGCAAGACCCGGCCGATCCGGGCGCGCTCGTGCTGTCGCAATTTGCCGGCGCGGCAGATCAACTGCCGGGCGCGCTCGTCGTCAATCCGTTCGATCTGTCGCAGATGTCCGAGGCGCTCGAACGTGCGTTGTCGATGCCGCTCGCCGAACGCCAGGCGCGTCACGCCGACATGATGGCGCCGCTGCGCGAGAACAATCTGTCCGTGTGGCGCGATTCGTTCCTGTCGGATTTGCGCAGCGTCGCAACCGCGACTTCCGTCACAGAGCAGACCGTCAAGACGGTGCGCCAGGGCGCGAGTACATCGACGCAGGCAAGACGGCCCTCCGCCAAGGCTTGAACGTGTAACCAGAAAACCCCGCGCCTCTACACGGCGCGGGGTTTTTATTTGTGCGCGCCATTCGACGCCGCACGGTTTGCGCGGAACGCTCCTTGCGCTTCAACCTTCGACACGAAACGAAGGAGGTCACGATGAGCGGAAGCACTCTGAATCCCAATGAAGAAGGCGAGATCGAAGTTGGCAAGGGGCACGGCACAGGCGCGTTAGGTCCGAGCGATTCCTCGGATAGCGGTTCCGACGTGCAGGGCGAAATGCGTCATCCGGGCGACATCGAAGACGAACTCGATGCCCACGCGCTCGGCCAGTCCAAAGCCGAACTCGCGAGCGATACCGACCGCTACGGCACGGGCGAGGCAGCTTCCGCCGATGGCGACCACAATCTCGAACCGGACGCGGACATTCTGCCGGACGACATCGAGGACGAAACGCGCGGCCTGCTCGACGAAGACGCCGACCCCGCGGACGACGAAGACAAGGTCTGAGCACGCATTTAACGATCGATACGGCGTGCCGCGATGCACTTGCGGCGCGCCGTTTTTACGCACGTCTTTCGAAGCGGCGTTAACATCGGCGATTGATAACCGCCAAGCTCACGCCGATGACCCGAGAAGTTCCGACCTCTTCCACGCCTGTCGCTATCGGCCGCACGTCGCGTTTCGGCTGGGTTGCGTGGTTCGTCGATCCCGTCAGGCAATGGATTCAGGACCATTGCCTGATGTTCTCCGCATCGATTTCGTTTTTCGCGGCGTTCTCGCTGGCGCCGACGCTCGTCATCGTCATCGCGGTCGCGAGCGTTTTCTTCGGCGCGGATGCCGTGCAAGGCAGACTCTTCGATGAAATCAGCGGCGTCGTCGGCCCCGATGCGGCGCACGCGCTCGAAGCCATCGTCGCCAACGCGTGGCACGCGGATATCGCGCGCAGCACGGCGCTGCTTTCGGCGGGCGGCGTGCTGATCGGCGCATCGGCGACGTTTTCATCGCTGCATAGCGCGCTCAACGTGATCTGGCCCACGCCTATCGTGAGCGCGAAGGAAAGCATCGTCTCGCTGCTGCGCGTTCGGCTGATGTCCTTCGGCCTGGTCGTCGGCTCCGGCTTGCTGGTGGTTGCGTTGCTCGTGCTCGATGCGCTCGTCGAAGTGCTCGGCCATTGGGCTTTCGGCGACGGCAATCCGTTCATTATTCTGTCGAGCGTCACGCAGCGCGCGATTTCACTTGGCATGCTCATGCTCGCGTTCACGCTTCTGCTCAAGTTCTTGCCGACCACGCGCATGATGTGGCGCGACGCCGCGTTAGGCGCAACCGCGGCGGCCATGTTGTTCGAGGCGGGCAAGCGACTGTTTGCGTTTTATCTCGCGCATGCGGGCACGGCTAACATGTTCGGCGCGGCGGGGTCGCTCGCGATCATCCTCATGTGGCTCTACTATTCGGCGGCGGTTTTTCTGCTCGGCGCGGAGCTGGCGGCAACGGCGGCACGCAGGCGCACGCATCGGGAGGCAGGCTGGCGTTAGCGCGTCGACTAAACGCGGCGATTCGGCCGCGCATAAAAAAACCGCCCGTTGACAGGGCGGCTGCGTGCTGTGGCTACGAGGCGACTCTCTTGACCGGGTCGTCGCCCAATGCGTCAGCGCGTGAAAGCTGCATGCGTTTAGGCTTGGCGGCGCAACTCGGCGGGCGGCACCTTCATCAGATGACGATACTTCGCCACCGTGCGGCGCGCGACGATCACGCCCTGATCCGCGAGCATCTTGGCAAGGCTCACGTCCGATAGCGGGTCGCGCGAGTTTTCCTTCGAGATCATTTCCTTGAGCAGCGCGCGTACGGCGGCAGCCGAGCACGTACCGCCGCTTTCCGTGCTGAGTTCGCGCGGGAAGAAGTGTTTGAATTCGAAGATGCCGCGCGGCGTCGACATGTACTTGTTGCCCGTAGCGCGCGAGATGGTCGATTCGTGCAGGCCGAGTTCGTCGGCGACATCGCGCAGGACGAGCGGCTTGAGCGCGATTTCGCCGTAATCGAAGAACGCCTTTTGATGCGAGACGATACATTCGGCCACACGTTGAATCGTAGTGAAGCGCTGCTGCGCGTTGCGGATCAGCCAGCGCGCTTCCTGCAACTGTTGCGCGAGCGGCGAACGGCTTGCGCCAGCGGACTGCGCGAACAATTCCGCGTACATGCGGTGGATGCGCGCGCGCGGCAGCACGGCCGGATTGATCGTGACGACCCAGCTTTTCTTGACCTGACGCACGATGACGTCCGGCACCACGTAGTTGTCTTCGCTCGCGCCGTAGTTCTCGCCGGGCTTCGGGTCGAGACGACGCACCAGCGCACACGCTATACGCAGTTCTTCCGCGCTGCAGCCGATCTTCTTTTGCAGTTCGGCCTGCTCGCGACGTGCAAGCCGTTCCAGATGATGTCCCACGATCTCGCGTGCGACGGCGCGGCCCGGCGTGCCTTCGGGCATCGCATCGAGCTGCAGGGTCAGGCATTCCGAGAGATTGCGCGCACCGACGCCCGGCTTGTCGAGCGACTGCACGAGCTTGAGTGCGATAGTGAGTTCGTCTTCGGTCAGCGCCGGTTCGATATCGACCACATCGGCGAGTTCGCTCAGTTCCTGACGCAGATAGCCGTCGTCATCCAATGCTTCGATGATGAGCTGGGCAATCGCGCGGTCGCGCTGGCTGAGTTGATAGAGGCGCAGCGTATCGTGCAACGTCTCATGCAGCGACGGCTCGATGCGTACCCAGTCGGCGGGATCGGAACCTTCGCCGTCGCCGCTATTACGCGTCGAACTGCGGCCGAACGGATCGGACGAGTAGTCGCTCATGGAGTCGTCGCGCGAATTGTTGTCGCCGCCGGAGTCGCTGTCCATGCTGCTTTCGGAGGCCATTGGCACTTCGGTCGCATTGTCGGACGAATTCGAGAGCGGCGAGTCGCTCATCGAATTGCCGTTGTCGGCGGAAAGGGCGTTGTCTTCGGTTTGCGACTCGTCGTATTCGAGAAACGGATTCGTGTCCAGCGCGTTACGCAACTCCTGTTGAAACTCCAGCGACGACAACTGCAGCAGGCGTACCGACTGCTGAAGGCGCGGGGTGAGTGCGAGGCTTTGCTTGGTGCGAAGTTCGAGTGTAGGCGGCATTGCTTGCTAATCCTCGTTATTCTGGACTGAGAGGTGTTCGTAACGAGGACTAAAGCAATGGTTATGCCAATGCGCATCGGATGCCTGCTGCATCTACGTTTCGATCTTTGTCCACGGCTTGTTTTCACTTGGCGAAGCGATGCTTTCGCGCACTTTTTACACGCACTCAGACAAAAGCGCCGCGCCCTCCCGAGCTTATGGATCGGACTTGAGCGGTCGATGCCGCGCTCGCCGAGGACGACTTCGAGAAGCGCCAAGCCCGTTGATTCGTCGGGCTTTTTTGCTGCGTGCGGAGACCCACTAAGCACTTTTGACGGGGCACGGCACGCAAGTTGCGGTAGGGGGGGACACGATTCGTGCAACACGCGGCGAACGTGATCGAGCATCACTAAAAGCAGCACCCACGGGGCGTTCCGCAATAGGCTCAAAGCCACGGACGCGCAGTATCGAAAATCGAAAAAATGGAGTATTGCCATGAAGACGACTCAATTCCTCAAAGCTGCTGGCGGTATCGCATGTGTGGTGTTCGCGCTGAACGTGAACGCGCAGACCACGACGACGAACTCGGGTTCGACGGACACGTCCGTTGGCCAAAAGGTCGATGACAGCGCAGTGACGACCAAGGTCAAGGCCGAACTGCTGCAAGCGAAGAACGTCAAGTCGACGCATATTCACGTCAAGACGCGCGCCGGCGTCGTCTCGCTTACCGGCACGGTGCCGTCGGCGGAAGACAAGACCGCCGCCGAAGAAACCGTAAAGCAGGTTTCCGGTGTTGCTTCCGTGAAAAACCATCTTAAAATCGCTGCCAACTAATGGCATAGTGCGTATGCCCGGCTCGTCACGGCGGGTCGCGGTGTAGCAGTCGCAGTACCGGAACCCGCGCGGAAGTTTGGCGAATCGCTCTCTTGAACGATGAGGCCAGGCTTCTAGCGCGGGTTCTTGCATGAGCAGCGTGGAGAACGTGCGCGCGGCCATGCGAAAGTCGCAGACGGGCATGACACGCAATACCCTCGCAGCATCTTTGCTACCTTAAAACGAAGTACGTCCGTTCGAGGACGTTACGCAAAGCCGGCCTGCGAATGCTTCCTTCGCGATGCATCCAAGGGCCACGGCAAATGGAGCTCTTATGAAGACGAAAAAGATGGCCTTGATTGGCGCGCTGGCACTCGCATTCTCGACGACGGCATTCGCGCAAGCGGCTTCCGACGCCGCTGCCGCTCCGGCGAAGAAGCAGAAAGGCACGTATCTGCATCAGCAAGACAAGGCGCACAAACTGAAGGGCGCATCGGCGGCCGCTGCGGCTTCCGCGCTCGGGACGAACGACAAGGGTCAGCCGCACTAAGCCTTCGTCGTTGCCTGCTGCTTAACTGAAACGGCCGCGCAAGCGGCCGTTTCTCTTTGAGCTTTCGCTTCCACACGCGCGCGCCGCAATAAAAAATCGCCGCGCACTTGGCGCGGCGACTGTCGCATCACGAGCCGCCAACCTCGCGGCTTCGACGCTAAACCGAATCAGGACTTCGCTGCGGCGTACTGATCGCGCAGATCGCGGATACGGTCGTGGTTCTCGAGCACGCCCTGATACTGGCGTTCGACCACGGCACGCACATCGGCGGGCAAATCCTTGTCGAGTGCTTCGCGATAGTTCTTCTTGGCGGAATCTTCACCGCGCTCGCATTCGGCGAGAATCGCGTGATCGCCGTGACCGGTGACGGCCGATTTGACATCGACCCAGCCGCGATGCAGCGCGCCTGCAACCGAGCCGCCCGTTTCCGGCGTGCCGCCCAGACGCTGAACGATTTCCTGCAACTCGCGTGCGCCCGTCGTGCAGGCTTGCGCGCGGTCCTGGAATAGCAGCTTGAGGCTTGCGTCATGCGTCTCTTCGGCGGCCTTGAGGAAACCCTTTTCGCCGTCCTTCGACGTTTCGATGAGATCGTTGAGTACCGATACGACGTTCGTGCTCATATGACACCTCCTATTAGTTTGGATCTTGCCATCGTGCAACATCCGGCACGTTGGCTCTGGTACGAGTAGACGCACGCGGCGTGCCCGGCAGACCGCTTTCCGCAGTCATTCGCTTCAGGCACGATGTTCCGCAAACTTTTCCACCGGCTTCGGCGGCTTGGACGGATCGAAGTCGCTCCACTTGCCTTGCTGCCAGCGGCCCGACGCGCGTTCGACATCGACGCCGCCTGCATCGCGCAAGATGGTGGCGGCATCGTTCGAATTCTCCGGCGACACATGCACCGCGACCAGCACGCCCGCATGACGCGGCGCCGCTTCGGTGTGAGCCGATTCCTTGGTCTTGGTATGCGACATCGCGCCCGCCAGCGAGCCAACGTAAGCGCCGACACCCGCTGCAATGGCCGAGACGATTAGCGGCGCCTTGAAGATGGCGAAGAGCGCCGCGCCGACGATAGCGCCCACGACCGCACCGATGGTCACGCCCTTACCCGCGCCCTTGGGCGAGGAGCGCGCGCCAACGTCGGTGCCGACATCGCCACCCAGCGGATGCCGCGCATGTTGACCGCCCGGATTCACGAAGAACAGGGTGACATCTTCTTCGATGAAGCCGCGTTCGAAGAGGCGCTGTGCCGCGGCTTCTGCAGCGGGAAAAGTCTGGAAGCGACCCGCGATGATCAGGGACATATTCCCTCCTTCTTTTCAGTGTTACGTGGTTCGGCCCGGGCGCGTGCGCTCGCGGGACAACGGGTTAACGATGTAAGTCCTGCTCAATCCGGTTCGAGTCCCGCGACGCGGAACAAGCCGCTACGCAGCACGACGGGCACGCCGCCGTTGTCATCGAGCACTTCGGCGCATACCGCGCGAATGCGCGCCTCGCCGCGCTCGAATGCGGGAAGCAGATCGTCCTCGCGCGCGGATGGAGCGCCGAAATGATCTTCCAGCGCTTCGGCGCTAATCGAGCACACGACGGGTTCGGAATCGACGAGCGCGGTGAAGTGAAGGGCGAGGTCGTCGCCATCGAACACGGGTTTTTCGTCTGCAAAGGTGATATGCATGGTCGAATCCTCATAGGCCGGACGATGTCTTGCATGCGCGTCCGCTACGGCGCGGGTCAGCCGTGTTGCAGGGCTGTCGGATACATCGATGACTTCCATGAATTGAAAGACGCTCATGACGCCGCCTTTGCCTTCGCCAGTTGTTGCGCCATGGCGTAGTGATGGCCGATAACGGGCAACGCCTTCGCCGCGACTGCCTTCAACGCGGCGTCATTGCCTTGCTCGCTTTCTTGCTTGAACAACTCCATGGCCTTGCGATGCCCATCGACGGCTACCTTTTGGATATAGGCATCGTCGAATGCATCGCCCTGAAGATTTTGCAGGCTGCCGATCACCGACGAATCCGCGCTCGGTGGCTCGCTCATGCCGTGGCGTTTTGCGATTCCATCCAGGCTGTGCGCGAGCTTCGTATGATCCGCAATCATTCGCTGTGCAAAGTCCTTTACCTGCTTGCCGCTTGCATGCGTGAGCGCGAGCTTGCTGGCTGCGATTTCGGTCGCGCCCGCGGTGCCGGCGTCTTGCACGAACTGCTGGTCGACGCTCGACAGCTTGGCGCTTGCGGCGTCACCGGTCTGCGCGTGAGCAGCGCAGGCAACGGCCAGCGTTATCGCACTTGCACAGCCTGCGAACAACGATCGCGGCATCATCGGCTCGACTCCGTTTTGGTCGTTGATTCTTGTTGAATACGGTGGCCCCGTCGCTTCTTGTTTCAGGCGGCGCGCGTCTTGCCGAGCGCGTCGATCAGTGCCTTGTTGAAAGCGGGAATGTCGTCGGGCTTGCGGCTCGTGATGAGATTGCCGTCGATCTGTACTTCCTGATCGACCCAAGTGCCGCCCGCGTTGCGAATGTCGTCCTGCAGGCTCGGCCAGCTCGTCATCGTGCGGCCTGCAATGATGCCCGCCGAGATCGGCAGCCAGCCGCCATGGCAGATCACGGCGATGGGCTTCTTCGCCTGATCCGCTTCCTTTACGAAGCTTTGCGCCTTGGCGTCCAGGCGGATGGCGTCGCCGTTGACCACGCCGCCCGGCAGCAC
This sequence comes from Caballeronia sp. LP006, assembly GCF_031450995.1. Lineage (NCBI taxonomy): Bacteria > Pseudomonadati > Pseudomonadota > Betaproteobacteria > Burkholderiales > Burkholderiaceae > Caballeronia > Caballeronia sp. LP006. The sequence goes on from NZ_JARTVW010000005.1 coordinate 1,337,658, forward strand.
GACGGCGTCGTAATCGGATGCGTTGGCGGCGTCGAAGGTTTGGTCCACATCGACCTTGTCACCTTTGTCGACGTGCTTGAAGCCCTGGATCTGTCCGGGCTTTTGAGAAATGACATCGACCTGCGCGCCAGCTTCCTTGAGCGCGCGCTGCGGCTCGATTAGTTCGGCTTGCTCGAAGCCGTCCAATGCAAGAATCGCGACCCTGTAACCGTCAAGGGAAATTGCCATTGCTTCACTCCTTCATTGCTCGAATTTTGATGCACCGCAAGAGGCGGATACCTGATTCGAAAAGGAGCAAGGGGTGTGCCCAAGTGGGGGCTGGGGCGCGTCGGTGATCGGCCAAACCATGGCTAAAGCCGAACCATCAAACGGTCTCGACGCTACGCTTCCCCGTCAGCCGCAAGAGACTAACCAAAGCCGCCGTCGCCGCGAAACCAGCACCTACGCCAAGCGCGATCAGCGGCCCGTGCTGTGGCTCGACGCCAAAGATCAACGCGACGATAGCCGCGCCGAGTGTCTGCCCCGTCAGCCGCGCCGTGCCGAGCATGCCGCTCGCGCCGCCGCTGCGATGCCGTGGCGCGGAAGAAATGATTTGTCGGTTGTTCGGAGACTGGAACAGCCCGAAGCCAAGCCCACAGACCGCCATGCGCCAGCCGATATCGAACGCATCCGGATGCGGGCCTGTCGTGGCGAGCAGCGCAAGACCCACGGTCAGAACCGCCAGCCCGATGCCGCCCAGCAGACCAGCGGGATAACGATCCGCGAGCACGCCCGCGAGCGGCGCGACGAACACGATCACGAGCGGCCACGGCGTCATCAGGAAGCCAGTTTCGACCTGACTCATGCCGAAGCCGTTCTGCAGCAGAAAAGGCAGCGACACGAACGCCAGCATCTGCGCGCAGAACGAACACACCGACGCGCCAATCGATAGCGCGAACACTGGAATGCGCAACAGATCGACGGGCAAAAGTGGCGCGCTTTGACGCAATTGCCGGCGCACGAAAAAGTAGCCGATGACCGCCGTCACGATGAACTCGCCGATCACATACGGCCGATGCTCGCCGTGCCCGAGCCCGTCGACCGCGACGATGGCAAGCCCGAAGAAAAGCGCGTTCATCAGCGCGCTGATGTAGTCGTAAGGCCGGCGATGCCCGTCCATGCGCGGCAGCGCCTTCGTGCCGATGGCAAGCGCCACGCGTCCTATCGGCACGTTGATGGCAAAGAGCCACGGCCAGGTGGCGACCGAGAGCACGCCCGAGGCGACCGTCGGACCGATCACCGATGAAATCGCGACCACGGTTGCATTGATGCTGATGCCGCGCCCCAGATGCTTTTGCGGATAGATCATGCGCACGATCGCGGTGTTCACGCTCATGATTCCCGCCGCGCCGAATCCCTGCACGATTCGCGCTAGCGTCAGCGTGAGCAGCGAACCGGACATCGCGCAGGCCAGCGACGAGACAGTGAAGACCGCGAGGCCGGCCATATACACGCGACGGTAGCCGATACGGTCGCCGAGCGAAGCCAGCGGCAAAAGCGAGATGGTGATGGTGAGCTGATACGCGTTGACGATCCAAATGGAATCCGCGGGCGAGGCCAGCAGATTGCGCGCGATGGTCGGCAACGCGACGTTGGCGATGGCGCCGTCGAGTACCGCGAGCGTAATGCCGAGCGCGACCACCGCGATGGCCCAATAACGCTGCGGCAGGGGAAGACCTTGTTCGGAATCCATCGGTAGGCGAAAGGTAGGAGCGGCGCGTTCAACGGCCGGACGATGCGCGCATCGTCCGGCGAAGAAGCGTGGTGCTTATTTCAGCTGATAGAGACCGGTGTACGTCGCCGAGTCGATCTCGTTGAGATGAGTCATGAAGCGCGCAACGGCATTGGTCGCGTTGGCATCGAGCGGCAGTTGATCCGCCTTCAGCGCGTGAATACGGAAGATGTAGCGATGCGGCTTGTCGCCACGCGGCGGCGCGGCGCCACCGAAGCCAACCGTGCCGTAGTCGTTGCGCATTTGCAGCGCGCCCGCTGGCAAGAGGCTGCCATCCGCCTTGCCCGCGTTGCGCGGCAGCGAGCGGACATCGGCGGGAATGTTGACCACGACCCAGTGCCAGAAGCCGCTGCCGGTGGGCGCGTCGGGATCGTAGACGGTAAGCGCGAGGCTTCGCGTGTCGGCGGGCGGGTCTTCCCATTGCAGTGCCGGGGAAAGGTTGTCGCCCGAGACGCCGAAAGCCTGCTGATCGAACTCGTGCTCGCGCGTCAAGTAACCGTTGGCGGGAAATTCGTCGGACCAGATGCGGAAATCAGCCATGAGAGTCATGCCTCCTTGTCGCGTGTTGGGAGTTGGCGGACTGAAAGGGTCCGCGGACGTGTGTCGATGCACGCTTGAATACGGCAGCACGCAACCGATTGCAGCAAGCATGCCTACGATCGGGAGTTGAACTTGCGGCGCATTATTCGATCGAGTGTAGCATCCGCCCCTCAATTGAGTCGGGCGTCGCTCCTGATTCGGGAAAATCGCCCGGAATCTGCTCGCTTATCAGCGGATGGGACGGAAAAGCGGCGCGCTACAATATTGAGACAAATCGTGCGAAGAATAGCGCTCCGACGCAAGCCGAAGGGATTTTTATGCCAAACGATCCGCGCCCAATCACTGGACAGTTCACCCCCGCGAGCGTGCCGGAAGACGATGCCGACATGTTCGACCTCGCTCCGGTCTCGCTCTGGCTCGAAGACTTCAGCGCCGTGCGCGAGCAGTTCGAGCGCTGGCGCGCGGCGGGCGTCACCGACTTGCGCGCGTTCCTCGAAGAAGACCCGGCGCGCATCGTCGAATGCTCTTCACGCATTCGGGTGGTGAAGGTGAATCGGCGCACGCTCGGCTTGTTCGGCGCGAAAGACCTCGATCATCTCGTGCAAAACCTCGAACGCGTGTTTCGCGACGACATGCTGACCACGCACATCGACGAACTGGAGCAACTCTGGTCCGGCGAACCGCGTTTCGTAAGCCAGACGGTCAACTACACGCTCGACGGCAAGCGTCTCGACGTGCTTCTCAAGGCCGCGATCTTGCCGGGGCACGAGAATACGTGGAGCCGTGTGCTCGTCACCATTGAGGACATCACGGAACTCGAAACCATGCGCCGCCAGACCGCGGCGAGCGGCCTTTATGCGCGCGGCCTTTTCGAGCATTCGCCGGTTTCGCTGTGGGTGGAAGACTTCAGTTCAGTGAAAGATTTGCTCGACGATGTACGCGAACGGGGTATCGTCGACTTCCGTACCTTTACGAGCGTGCACCCCGAATTCGTCGAACGATGCATGCAGGAGATTCACGTCCTCGACGTGAATCAGCACACCTTGCGCATGTTCGCCGCGCCCGACAAGGCGACCTTGCTCGCGCGTCTGCCGGAAGTGTTCCGCGACGACATGCAGCAGCACTTTCAGGAGCAGTTGATCGAGCTATGGGAGCACAAGCTCTTTCATCAGCGCGAGGTGCTGAACTATTCGCTCGATGGCAACGAGGTGCACGTGCACCTGCAATTTTCGGTGTTTCCGGGGCACGAGAAGCGCTGGGATCTCGTGCTCGTCGCGCTCACGGACATCACCGCGCGCAAGAAGGCCGAGGCGTATCTGGAGTTTCTCGGCAAGCACGACGTGCTCACCAAGCTCAAGAATCGCTCGTTCTATGCCGATGAAATCAATCGGCTGGAGCGCAAGGGCCCGTTCCCCGTGACGGCCATCGCGGTCGATGTGAATGGCCTCAAGACCGTCAACGATCAGCTCGGCCACGCGGCCGGCGACGCCTTGCTGCGCCGCGCGGGCGAAGTGCTCTCGAAGGCGGTGGAGAAGCCGTTCCAGGCGGCGCGGATAGGCGGCGACGAATTCATGGTGCTGCTGCCCGGCACGGACGAACGCGGCGGCGAGGCGCTGATGGACGGCATTCGCCAGTTGCTCGAAGTGAACAATCAGTTCTACTCGGGCATGCCGCTCAGTTTCGCGATGGGCGCCGCGACCGCGCACGAAGGCGAGCGCATCGAGCCGATGCTGCAACGCGCCGATGCCGCGATGTATGTCGAGAAGCGCCTGCACTACGCCAACGCGCAACGCAAATAGGGCGCTTCGGACGACGGCTTATTGAGCCTGTGCCGTCGCTTCATCGATACCCTTGTTCAGCGCCGGGCAGGCTTCGTCGATCTGCTTTTGGTATTGCGCCGGATTGCTCGTTTGCAGCTTGTTGATGCGCTCCACCGTCGGTTGCGCCTGCGCGAGCCCGAGCTTCCACTCGGCGTCGAAATCGGGCGCATCGGGGAAGTTCTTGCGTGCCATGTCCTTGAAACGCGCCACCTTGGCAGCGTCGATATGACACACGTCGGCTGCGCCGCGCGCGATGTTCGCGCTCGTCATCACGCCTTCGGCGGCCAGCAGTTGCGGCGTGGCGGGATGACCGGGAGGCAGTTGCGTCTGCGCCGCCGCGTGCAGGGCGCCAAGACCCAGCAAGGATGCGGCAAGTACCTGAAGGTGCTTCATTCGATTCTCGTTTGATTGATGCGGACCACGCATCGGGGACCGAAAAATTATAGGTTAAGCCTTTGAAAACAAATGCCGCGCATAGGGATGAAGCGCATAAGACGCTTGGAAGCCCCATGCTAGAATCGATTTTCGATGCCGTTCTCAGACAGAAAAATGAAGAAAGGAAGCAAGGCCGCCAGTGCTGCGCCCTCGTCGTCCTCGGAAGGGCGGCGCAAGTACGATCCTGAGGAGACCAAGCGGAACATCCTTGACATCGCGACGCAGGAATTCTCGGCAATGGGTCTGACCGGCGCGCGCGTCGATGCAATCGCGGAGCGCACCAACACCACGAAGCGCATGCTGTATTACTACTTCGGCAGCAAGGACGGTCTCTATGAAGCCGTGCTGGAGCAGGTGTATGGCGACATCCGCGCGCTCGAACAAGAGCTCAGGCTGGAAGAGCTGGACCCGGAAGAGGCCATGCGCGAGTTCATCGGCTTCACGTTCGACTATCACGACAAGCATCGCGATTTCGTGCGTCTCGTGACTATCGAGAACGTGCATGGCGCGAAGTATATCGAGCAGTCGAAGACCTTCAAGGCGCGTAACTCGACCGTCATCAAGACCATCGAAGACCTGATTGCGCGCGGTGTCGCGGCGGGGCGTTTTCGCGAGGACATCGACCCGATCGATCTACATCTGATGATCAGCTCGTTCTGTTTTCATCGCGTGGCGAATCGGCATACGTGGGGCGCGGCGTTCGGGCGCGATCCATCCGGGCCGCGTTCACGGGCGCGGCATCGCGAGATGATCATCGAAGCGGTGCTGCGCTTCGTGCGCCGCGAAGACTGAAGCCAAGACGAGCCAAGACAAAACGGCGGCACTTCTGCGAGTGCCGCCGTTTTGGTTTCGAGGGCGCCGAAGGGCTCAGCGTTCCAGCAAACTCTGGAAATGCGCGAACATGCGCTCGGCATCCGGTTCGAGGCCGGTAAAGATGCGCAACGCATCCACGGCCTGACACACCGCCATGCCGCCGCCGCTCACCGTGCGGCAGCCGAGCGCGCGGGCTGCTTTCAGCAACTCCGTTTCGAGCGGGAAATAGACGATCTCCGCCACCCACAAGTCCTTGTGCAGAAACTCGGCGGGCAAGGGCAGGCCGGGCAGTTTCGCCATGCCGGTGGGCGTCGCATGAATCAGGCCGTTCGCCATCTGCAACACGTCGCGTAGATCGCCGCCGCTCTTGACTTCGCGATCGGGAAAACGCGCGGCGAGTTCGCTTGCGAGCGCGGCCGCGCGAGCGTCGTCCGAATCGAATAGCGTGAGCGATCGCGCGCCCAGGGTCAGCGCGGCATGGGCCACCGCCGCGCCCGCGCCGCCCGCGCCGAGTTGCACCAAGCGATCCATCGGCACACCTGGCAAACCGCGTTCGAACGCCCGCGCGAAACCCGACCAGTCGGTGTTGTAGCCGATCCGCTTGCCATCCCTGAAGACAACCGTATTGACCGCGCCGAGCGCGCGGGCGTCGGGGTCGAGGTCGTCGAGCAAGGGGATCACCCTCTGCTTGCACGGATACGTGATATTGAGCCCGTCGAAGCCCATGCGTTCGGCGGCATCGAGCAGATCGGGCAGCGCGGACGGTTCGAGCGCGAGCGCCTGCAAGTCGATCCGTCGATACACATAGTTGAGCCCGAGCTTGCCGCCTTCTTCCTCGTGCATCGCGGGCGTGAGCGAGCCGCCGATACCCGAGCCGATCAGCCCGACGAGATAGGAGCGGGGAGACGCTTTGCTGGTCATGCGCAATACTCCAGTGCAAATAATGTAAGCGCAGTGTGACGGGCGCTCGGTGCCGTGTCCTTCGGTGTTTTCACGTATTTGTACGGTCTAGTTAGTTTGTTATGCTTGCGCACAATGACATGGATTGCGTGCGCACCGCTCCGTTTCCCGCAAGCGCCGCGAACGTCCTACACTGACGGGACTGCACCGATCCACCCGCATCATCTGAATGCAACGAGGAGGCAGCGATGCTGCGTTCAATCCGGACATCCATTGCGACGGTATCCATCAGCGGCACCTTGCCCGAGAAGCTGAAGGCAATCCGCGCGGCAGGGTTCGATGGCGTCGAGATTTTCGAGAACGATCTGCTGTACTTCGACGGCACGCCCGCCGACGTGCGCCGCATGTGCGCGGATCTTGGCCTCGCCATCTATCTGTTCCAGCCGTTTCGCGACTTCGAGGGCGTGAGCGCCGAGCGTCTCGCGAAGAACGCCGAGCGCGCGAAGCGCAAGTTCGAGCTGATGCACGAGCTCGGCGCGGATCGCATGCTGGCGTGCAGCAATGTGTCGCCGGACACCATCGGCGACGACGCGCTGATCGTCGATCAACTCGGCAAGCTCGCGCGCCTCGCGGAAGAAGCGGGCGTGATCGTCGGATACGAAGCGCTTGCGTGGGGGCGTCACGTCAACTCGTACAAGCACGCGTGGAAACTCGTCGATGCCGTGAATCACGCAAGTCTCGGTATCGTGCTCGACAGCTTCCATACGCTTTCCATCCGCGATTCGGTGGAGGAGATCGCGCGGATTCCGGGCGACCGCATCACCTTCGTGCAAATCGCCGATGCGCCCGTGCTCGCCATGGACGTGCTCGAATGGAGCCGTCACTATCGCTGCTTTCCGGGACAAGGCGCGTTCGATGTCGCGGGCTTCACGGCGCGCGTGTTCGAAGCGGGTTATACCGGCCCGCTCTCGCTCGAAATCTTCAACGATGGTTTTCGCGCGGCGCCCACGGCCATCACCGCCGCGGACGGGCATCGCTCGCTGCGCTTTCTGGAAGAGCAGACGCGCGCATTGATGGGCGACCAGGCGCCAGCCGAACTCTTCGATCCGCCCGCGCCGCCCGCGCATATCGGCTTCCAGTTCCTCGAATTCGCCGTCGATGCCGCCACGCGCGAACATGTCGCCGGCTGGCTCGGCAGGTTGGGCTTTCGGCTGGCGGGCAAGCATCGCTCGAAGGATGTCTCGCTGTACCGGCATGGCGCGGGGTCGATCGTGCTCAACGCGGAAGCCGATTCCTTCGCGAGCGCGTTCTTCGAGCAGCACGGCTTGTCGCTGTGCGCGTCCGCATTTCATGTCGATGACGCGAAGCTCGCGTTCGAACGCGCGGCCGCTTATGGGTCGAAGCCGTTTTCGGGGCAGGTCGGACCGAACGAGCGCGTGGTGCCGGGCGTGCAGTCGCCGGACGGCAGCCTCGATTATTTCGTCGATGAGGAACCGGGCGGTCCCACGCTGTGGGAATCCGATTTCATTTTGACGGACATCGACGGGCCTTACGAAGTGGGTCCGCTCGAACGTATCGACCACGTGTGTCTGTCGCTGCCCGCCGACGCGCTCGACACCTGGGTGCTGTTTTTCCGCAGCGCGTTCGGCTTCGAGGTCGAAGCGAGCGTGACCGTGCCGGACCCGTACGGTCTCGTGCGCAGCCGTGCGGTACGCAGCCGCGACGGGTCGGTGCGCATTGCGCTGAATGCGTCGATGGACCGGCATACGGCGGTGGTGGAGTCGCTGACGACTTATCGCGGTTCGGGTTTGAATCACGTGGCGTTCAGCACGTCCGATATCTTCGATGCCATTCCTCGACTCGAAGCCGATGGCGTCAAATTCCTGCGCATTCCGCGCAACTACTACGACGATCTGGTTGCGCGCTACGGCCTGGCCGACGAACTGATCGACGCCATGCACGAACACAACATTCTTTACGATCGCGACGAGCGTGGCGGCGAGTTTTTTCATGCGTACACCGAGCAGCTCGATCAGCGCTTCTTCCTGGAAGTGATCGAACGGCGCGGCGGTTACGATGGTTACGGCGCGGCGAATGCGGCCGTGCGGCTCGCGGCGCATGCGCAACAGCAGCGGGCGCGGCAGGGGGCTTCAACTTCGGCTTCGGCGGGCGGATGATTGGCTGGCCGTGCGTGACTGCGCGTCCTATCATAAAGACATGGCGGCAATTCAAAGGAGGGCGCCATGTTCGACTTACCGATGTTTCTAGTGGGCCTTGCGGCGCTTGCCGCCATTAGCATCGTCTTGCTGGCCGACGATTGGCGCGATGCGCGGCGCGAGCGCATGGCGCGACGTGAGCTCGAGCAAGCGGCGCATCATCCGCTGCGGGACTGGTGGCTCAGGCATCGGCACTGAGCGGCGCGCCGGGTTCGATATCGGCGGCATCGGCCAGGCGCTTGGCTTCGCGTGCCTCTGCGGCGGCTTCGAACCGGTCGACATACAAATACAACCGATGCACCGTCTGCAACTGCGTGTGAGACAGATGCGCCTGCCGCGTGATGGCCGCGAGACGCTCGCGCCAATACGCTGGTGGCAGCGCGTACCCGCCCGCGTCGCGCGACAATGACTGCCGCAACACCCGCTCGAGATGAGTCAGGTCCTGGTCTGCCAGCAATGCCGAGAACGCGCCTTGTGGCTTGGTATCGGGGATAGGGTCCATTATTGCGATGGCGGCCGTTTCTGATCCAGCTTGATAGGGATAAACCCTGAACGTACGCCGTTGGCGTCAGCGTGATGAATTTTCCGCGCGACGTCCCGATTAGCGCGAGTGGCGTTTGCTATACTCTGCGCTCGCTTGGCCGTCTCGCAACGGCGAGCCGTGCGCCTCGATGCTGGCGCGCTCCCCGTAGTTCAATGGATAGAACGAGTGCCTCCTAAGCGCTAGATGCAGGTTCGATTCCTGCCGGGGGGACCATCCTAGGTGCCGACATCACCTAAGAAAACCCCATCGCCCTCTCGAAAACGCCAATCGGCAGGGCGCGCTCATGAGCGGCAAGCGCCCGTCGAATGGATACGCCTCGGCTCGGGATCTTGCATCCTGTCGCAAAGCGCGGCCACCTCATGGATTTCCCAGTCCTCGTGTGCGGGACGTCAGTCATTGGTTGACGCACCCATTTGAGGTGTCCACTACGGCTTGAGTCGATCAAGTCTGCCGAGACGCTGCAGCACCTACGACGAACCCCAAAGCGCGCTCGCAACCACGCCGGAATCGTTGCAAGCGCCTGGGATCGAGTTCAAGCCGACGCTGTAGCCAGCACGCATATTCGACGTTGCCCCTGAGCGTCTTCCGCCGTGAGATGCGCCCGTCGACTACGCGTGCCTCAATCAAATCGATCTTCACCGCCTGTTTAATTTTTTCCTTCCAGTGCCGTTAATCCAGAAAGTTCGCGCTTAGGGAAAAGGTTAAGTGATCGTCGAATTCGATCCATGAGACAACTTCGTTCCAACCTGCCATCAGCGCATATCGCCGCAACTTCTACTGGCGGGTGACAATGCATAACAATCCGGTGAAATTCTCCTTTACTCCGGCCGATCAGGAAGCGCTGGAGAGAAGCCTCGGGCGGATCGCCTTCGCGCCCGACGGCAGCATCCTTCGGGTCAACGAGCGCTTCCTGGAGCTCTTCGACTACAAGGGCTGGGAGCTCGTCGGACGCAATCGCAGCATCTTCAGGCCGCTCGCGACAGGCGCCACCACGCCGGACGAGATCGATACGGTCTTCGCAACCGCCAAAGCCTTCTTCGGCGAGATGCAGCAGTTGAAGCGCGATGGCACGTCCTTCTGGACCGAGGTTTCCTGCATACCGGTCGCAGCCGAAGACGGCGCGGTCGGCGAGACCGTCATGCTGGTGCGCGACGTCACTGACCGCATGATGTCGGCCGCCGACGTCGCCGGCCAGATCGCCGCCATCAATACTTCGCAGGCCGTCATCCATTTCGCCATGGACGGCACCATCCTTCATGCCAACGAGAAGTTTCTGGAAGCCACCGGCTACCGGCTCGATGAACTCGTCGGCAAGCATCATCGAATGTTCGTCGCCGCCGACGAGGCCAGGGACCCGTCCTATGCCGCCTTCTGGGAACGGTTGCGGCAGGGTTTGCACGCTTCCGGCGAATATCGGCGATTCCGCAAAGACGAAAAGGCCGTCTGGCTTCGGGCAACCTACAATCCGATCCTCGACCTCGAAGGACGTCCGTTCAAAATCGTCAAGTATGCGGTCGATGTCACGTCGGAGAAGAAGCAGAACGCCGATTTCGAAGGCCAGATCGCCGCGATCGACAAGTCGCAGTGCATGGTGACCTTTTCGCCCGACGGCACCATTCTCGACGCCAACCGCAACTTCCTGGAAGCGGTCGGCTACACGATGGAGGAGCTCGAAGGCCGTCATCACCGCATGTTCGTCGATCCCGCGTACGCGCACAGTCTCGACTACGAGATCTTCTGGAGCGATCTGGCCGCCGGCCGTCATCGCAGCGGCGAGTTCCGGCGGATCGGCCGCGACAAGCGCGAAATCTGGCTGCAGGCTATCTACAGCCCGGTGCTCGACCAGGACGGGCGGCCCTTCAAGATCGTCAAATACGCGACGGTGGTCACGCGTGAAAAGCTTCGCCAGGCGGACCACCAAGGCCAGATCGCCGCGATCCACAAATCGCAGAGTGTCGTCGCCTTCAATGTCGACGGCACGATCCTCGACGCCAACGACAACTTCCTGGACCTGACGGGCTATCGGCTGTCCCAGGTCATCGGTCGCCATCATTCGATGTTCGTCTCGGCCGAGGAGCGCGAAAGCGAGGCTTATGGGAAGTTCTGGCAGACGCTCGCCGCGGGTGAGTATCAGGCAGGCGAGTTCAAGCGGCTCGGCCGCGATGGCCGCGAGATCTGGCTGCAGGCTTCCTACAATCCGATCCTCGACATGAACGGGCGCACCTTCAAGGTCGTCAAGAACGCCGTCGACGTCACCGGGCAAAAGCTGCGGCAAGGTGATTACGAAGGACAGATCGCCGCGATCAACAAGTCGCAAAGCGTCGTCTCGTTCGACATGGACGGCAATGTGCTCGAGGCGAACGACAACTTCCTTACCCTGATGGGCTACGCGCTCCCGGAAGTCGTCGGCCGGCACCATCGCATGTTCGTCGACAAGGAAACCGTCGCGCATGCCGATTACGCACGCTTCTGGAGCGATCTGCGCGCGGGCAAGTTCCTGTCCTCGAAGTTCAAACGCATCGCCGCGAACGGGGCGGAAGTTTGGATTCAGGCGTCCTACAATCCGATCTACGACCTGAACGGCAAGCCCTTCAAGATCGTCAAGATCGCCGCCGACATCACCGCCGACGTCTCGCTCGCCGCCGATCTCTCGCGCGCCCAGAAAGAAGTCCAGCACGATCCGGCGACGGGCCTTCCGAACCGGCTCGGCCTGCGCAAGTTCATGCGTCAGGTGCTTTCGGCGACCGACAGCGAGCTCGCGCTCTTCTATCTCGATCTCGATCACTTCAAGCCGATCAACGACACGTTCGGCCATGAAGTCGGCGATCTCGTCCTGCGCACCGTTGCCGCCCGTCTGACGGGCGAGTTGACGGAAGGGCAGCTCGTCGCGCGGATCGGAGGAGACGAGTTTGTCGTCGCGGCCACGAATCTCACGCGGCCGCAGATCGTCGAACTCGCGGAGCGCCTCATCGAGTCCGTGTCGCAGCCGATCGCTCATGGCGAGCGGTGGCTGGAGGTCGGTCTTTCGATCGGTATCGCGCTGACGCCGCAAGACACGCTGGAGGAAGACGAGCTTTTCCGCTTTGCCGACGTTGCGCTCTATCGTTCCAAGGGCAAGCAGCGTGGCACCTTCACCTTCTACGCCGAGGATGCGGAAACCTCCGCCGAGACCGAGCGGCATCTGGCGCACGACATGCTGATCGCGATCAAGGCGCGTGAGTTCGATCTTGCCTGCAGCGTGCGTGTTTCCGCAAACGACGCAATCGCCGTCGAGATTCAGCCGTGGTGGAACCACCCGACGCTCGGCCGCCTCGGCACCGAAACCTACCTGCGCGTCGCCGAACAAAGCGGTCTCGTCGTTCCTCTCGGCGACTGGATCTTGCGCGAGGCCTGCAAGCTCGCCACGGACTTGCCCGAGATTACCGTTTGCGTGCCGGTCTATCCGAAGCAGCTCCTGACCAGCGACTTTGCGCAGACGCTGACGCTGGCGTTGCGAGAGAGCGGCGTGGACGCGAGCCGCCTCGAACTGCGGCTCGAACGCGGCACGGCGCGCGTCAACACGGAAAGCCTTCGCTCCGATGTCGCAAAGCTCAGGGCGATGGGCCTCGAAGTCGTCGCCGATAGCGTCCTCGCCGGCGAAAACGCGCTTTCGAATCGCGCCTACTGGAGCATGGACCGGGTGATGGTCGACGCGCGCCTCGGCGCCATTCTCAAGAGACAGGCTCATCCGCTCGCAACCGAGATTGCCGAGATCGAAGCTCGCGACGCCAAGGCGAAAATTTCCGGCAAACGCTGCTTCGAGATCGACGCCAAGGCGGCGCTACACAGCTTCGTGGTGCTCGATACGATCAGACCGGCCGAGCTCACGGCCGCGCTTCGCGAGACGAGTAAGAGCGCGGAGGATGCGCAGGCCGAAGACGACGGGATGATCGCGAACAAAGAGAACGTCGCGTGAGAGTCGGTTCTACCGATCTTCGTTGTCGTTGAGCGGAGCCAGCGCCGGGCGCTTCGTTCTCCAACTTCGCCAAAACTTCGTGTGACGGCGCAGACGTGTGGGTGGCGCTTCATCGGCGCGACCCGTGCCCCGATAATGGACGATGGCCGAATCCGCTAGTCGCTTCAAGTCGCTCGGTTCGAACTCGCCGATATTGCGAAGCCGCGCCGGACGCGGATAACGCGGATTGACGTCCATCCATCGGTAAAGCGCCGGAACGATGCGCGACATGCTGCCCGCGCTCGCGGCCTTTCGAAGCGCCCGCCAGGCGGCGAACTCGCCTTCCGCGCGTGCTTTGCGCCACGCCGACCACCGGCGCCAGCCGCGCTCGATCAGTACACGCATGCGCGGATAAAACCAGATCGCGAGCGCCATCGCCGCCAGGGCGACACACGCATACATGACATCTCTCTCATCGAGGTAGATCACCGTATGCCGCGCCAGGCCGCCCGGAATGTCCCAAAGCGGCCGTTCGCTCGCTGCATGCGCGCGAAAGCTGAGCGCCGGAAGATGAATCTTTTCGCGCGCGCGAGTGGTCGTGTTCCACCATTCGATATCGATTGCTGGCAGCGTGTACGTTCCCGGACGCTCGACGAGATACGCGACCGTATCCGTGCGCTCGCCCGCGACGAATCCCGAACGGTCCTGCGTGATATTGCGGGTTACCGGCGGCTTCGAATAACGGCGCAATCCGGCGATGTCCGCAAAAGCGAGCGGTGGAATCAGCATCGACTCGGTGCCTTCCGCGCGCTCCGTGACGGCACGCGTCAAGGTGCCGCCGACTTCCAGCTTGCCGTCCGAAGGTTCGATCCTTTGCGTCACGGTAAGCTTTGGCGTGGGGAAAAACGACGCCATGTCTTCGGCCCCCGCCGGCACGCTTGCGACCAACTCCAGCCGGGGCGTCGTAAGCGTGACCGGTCCGTCGGCGCCGCCGGGATGCAGCGTGATGGCGAACGGCGGCACATCGAAAGTGCCCGCCGCGCGCGGCACGATTCGATAGACGCGCCGTACCCCGAACCAGCGCACGCCGTCCATGGTCTCCGAAAGATTCTGCGCACTCTCGTCAGGCAACGTGACGAACGCATCGTGCACGTCGAACAGCGGCCAGTCCGGCGCGGCCGTGAACCATGTGGTCGTGAGCGCATCGACGACGAGTTGCGCCGCGCTGCCCGCCACCACCTTGCCAGCCGGTTCGAGATGCGCGCGCAACATGGTTCGGGGCGCATCGTCCGCGTGAGCGATCGAAAACACGTTCGAGAGAATGACGAGCCCTATCGCGAGGAGCAATCGCATCACGGGCTCGCTCCTGCTTCCTGTTCGAAGCGCTGATGCAAAAACGCCGCGGGCGATGTATTCAGATTACGCATCCACGTTTCCTCCGATGGACGCTGTTGCTCGACCAGCACGCGCTGGCCGCCTTTGATCTTCTTCTTGTCCGTCTCGACCTGATCGGGCTTCTGCGTGGTCGATTCGTCACTCTGCTCGTCGTCCTCGATGAGCATCTGTACCAGCTTCCGATTTGCACGCGCCTCCGCGAACCCCGCGCGATGCGCAATCGCGGCGTCGTAAGCCTTCATCGCGCCCGCGTAATCTTTCATCCGCGCGAGCGTGTTGCCGACATAGAACAACGCGTCCGGCGTGTCGAGTCGGGTGAACGTATCGAGTGCGCCGGCAAAGTCGCCGGCAAGATACTGTGCGCGGCCTTTCCACATGGGATCGTCGAAACGCGCGGCGGCACGCTTGTAGTCGCCATGTTCGAAGCTGTAGCGACCCTGCTGATCATGCGTTGCGAAGAGATCGAGCCACTCGAACGACGCGGCTTGCGCCTGCCTGGGAAAGTAAGCCATTGAAAGCGCAACTAGTATGATCGGCAGCCACTTCACCGTCCAGCCGCGCCTGAAGCAATACAAGGCGATGACGAGAATCGGCGCGAGCAGCCAGTAGCCCGATTCCTTCCAGCGCGGCACGATCTTCGAATCTTGCGCCGCTTCGAGATACACCTGCGCACGGTGCTGCACCCATTGCACGTCGTCATCGTCCGCGCGCATGCTTGCAAGCGGAATCGAAGCCGCTTGCGTGACTTTGCGGATGGCGGCTGCATCGAACGTGCCGGTGACAGGGCGGCCCGCTCCGTCAGTCGCGATTTCGCCGTTCGCTCCCCGGATCGCGCCGCCGCGTTCCGTGCCGACCGCGAGCCAAAGCAACTGGTGGCGCGATTCTTTCGCCATCCGAACGAAATCATCCGTATGGCTTTCATCGAAACCGTCGCTCATGAAGACGATCGTGCCCGCTGCGTCGTCGGCCTTCTGCAAGACACGCTCCGCAAGCGCCAGCCCCGCAGCGGCGTTCTTGCCGTCATGCGGCATCAATTCGGGCGCGAGCGCAGGCACATAAAGCCCGAGCAAGGCGGGATCTTCCGTGGGCGGCACGACGAGATGCGCGCTCGCCGCGAACACCAGCAGCCCGGTGCGCGCGCCTTTGCGCGCTGCCGCGAGATCGAGCACCTTTTGCCTTGCCCGTTCGATACGGCTTGGCGCGACATCGGTTGCATCCATCGAACGCGCGAGTTCGAGGACGATCATGAGCGGCGCCTTGTCCCGATCGAAGGGCGGACGTTCCTGTTGCCACGTCGGCCCCGCCACGGCAATGGCGGATAAGGCGATCAGCGCGGCCAACGAATGGATCGGCTGCAAACCACGCTTCGCACGCTCGCCGACGATCAGATGCTCCAGCAAATGCGGCGCGATGATGTTGCGCCAGCGTGAACGCACATCGTTACGACGCAACCACGCAAACGGTAATAGCACGGCTGGAATGAGCAGCAAGAGCCATAACGGGCGCAGGAAGTGAAAAGCCGTCAGATCGATAGCCATATCAAGCTCCGATCTCCCCGGGCACGCGACGCGGCGCGCGCAAGAGCGCAACGAGACAGGCAATGCCGTGATACAGCGTGAAGAGCGACACCGCGAGCGCGAGCGCCAGCCAGTAGAACTCCCGGCGCGGTCTGTACACCTCGCGCGTGATCTTTTCCGGCGTCATCTTGTCGATCTGCGCGTACACGGACGCGATGTCTTCCGCGCGGCCCATTGCATGGAACGACGTCCCGCCAGTCGTCCGGGCAATGCGCGTCAGTGCGTCGAGATCGACCTTGTCCTCGCCTTCGGTCTGCGAATCGCCGATACCGATGGTGTGCACCACGATGCCGTGATGCTTCGCAATCTGCGCGGCCTGCGTGGGCGCGATGGCGCTTGCGGTGTCGTTGCCATCGGTGAGCAGAATCAGCACCTTTTCCTGCGCGGGCGTGTTTTCCATGAGTCTGACCGCCAGCCCGATCGCGTCGCCGATAGCCGTGCGCGGTCCCGCCATGCCAATGCGCATGGCGTCGAGCAGCATCAGCACGCTGTCGTGATCGAGCGTGAGCGGCGCTTGCGGATAAGCACCGTCGCCGAACACGATCAGGCCGATGCGGTCGCCCTTGCGCTTCGCAATGAAATCGGCGACTACGCGCTTGACCGCGCTTAGGCGATCGAGCCGTTCGCCGGTCGCGCCATCGATGAAATCGCGCTCGCTCATCGATTGCGACAGGTCGATCGCAAGCAGCAAGTCACGCGCGGGTAACTCGTGCGTGACGGGCGGTTCGAGGAACACCGGCCGCGCCGCCGCAACCAGCAGCAAAATCCAGAGCACGGGCATGAGCAAGCGCTGCAGCCAGTTGCGGCGCAGACGCACGCCGCCAGGCGCGGGTTTCTCGCCGGCAGCATGGGCCATTTCCTGAAAGAACGGCATGCGCACGGCCGTCGATGTCGTGCGATACGCGGGCGCCAGCCACCACACGAAGAGGGGCAAGGGCAGCAGCGCGAACATCCACACGTACTCAAACTTCCACATGATGATGCTCGATCCAGTCGCGCGCCGCGTGAACGAGACGGTCGGCGTCCTGTCGCGTGATGGCGGCGAGTCGCGCTTGCGGCGCATATGTCGCGGTGAAAAGCAGCGCGCCGCTCGCATCGTCGAAGTGACCGTGCGTGGCGCGCAGAAATGCAAGCCAGGTTGCGCCGGTGAGCGAGGCCACTTGCCCGCGCGGCGCGGCGGCAAGCGCGGTACGTTTGATGAGCGGCGCGATCTCGGCAAGCGCGGCCGCACGGCTTGCTTCGTCGGCAAGCTTCGCTTCGATGCGCGCCAGTTCGGCAAGCGCCTCGCGCCGGTAGCGGCTCCTTTCATGCCGACGCCAGGCGAACCATCCGGCGAGCGCCGCCAACGCCGCGAGCGAGACAAGCACGAAAAGCCAGCCGATGGTCCGCGGCATATACGACACGGGCTCGGGCAACGGTAACTCGCGCAGCGCCTGCAACGCGGCGGGCGTGTCGGCGGGCATGAGCGGCGGGGTCATAGGCCGCCTTGCGCCGCGCGACGCACGCGCTCGCCGAATAAGCGCCGCACCTGATCGACGACCGGTTCGGCGGTCGATAACGCCATCAACGGCACGCCGCTCGTGCGCAATAGCTCCGCAATCGCTGCCGCGCGGCCCTTGAAGAGGCTGGCGAGCGGCGCACGCACGCGTTCGTTTTCCATGCGCAGCTCCACTTGCAAGCGTCCTTCGCTCACCACCAGCGCGCGATGCTCGGGCATGCCTTGCCAGAGCGGATCGAAGACGAGCGCCGCGATCACGTCGTTATGCGCGGCAATCTGCCGGAGCAGCCGGCGCGTGCGTTCATCGGCGCCTGCAAAGTCGCTCATGATGCACACCAGAAAGTCGTGCGATGCGATCTGCAACACGCCTTCGAGCGCCGCATTGAGTTGCGCGTAATTCGTTCGCGCGAGACTCTCGGCATGCAACGACGCGTTCATCCGCGCGATGGCGCCGAACAGCAAGTCGATGCGCGCGCGACTTCGCAACGGACGCACGCGGACCACTTCTTCGTCGCCGAACACGACGCCGCCCACGCGATCCCCAGCGGCAAACGCCATCCACACGGCGAGCGCCGCCGCTTCGGCCGCGACCACGGACTTGAGCGCACGGCTCGATCCGAAGAACATGTTCATGCGCTGATCGACGATGACCAGAAGCGGCCGATCGCGCTCCTCGGTATAGACCCGCACATGCGGCTTGCCCGTGCGCAGGCTCACGCGCCAGTCGAGATGGCGTATGTCGTCGCCGGGCAAATAGCCGCGCAGTTCCTCGAAATTCAGGCCGCGTCCGCGCATGCGCGACGCTTGCCGTCCCGACAAGATGCTCGTTACGGGCGCGGGCGCGACGAAGCTCAAACCCCGCGCGCGGCCTTCGAGCCCGGCGAGATGCGCGGCATCGACATAAACGCTGCCGATGGCCGAAGCGGGCGGGCCATGAACGTCTGCTGCGTCGTGCGGCATCGCGGGTTTCCTCCAGGCTCAAGCTGGCACGGCCACTTTCTCCACTAGCCGGTCTATCACTTGGTCGGCGCCGACCTTGTCGGCGGTCGCATCGTAGGACAGCAGCAAACGATGCCGCAGCACCGGATGGATGACCGCGCGCACGTCGTCTGGCGTGACGAAATCGCGCTCGTCGAGCCATGCATGCACGCGGCTCGCCCGATCCAGTCCGATCGCGCCGCGCGGGCTCGCTCCGACTTCGATCCATTTGCCGAGGTCGGCATCGAGCGCGCCGCCATGACGCGTCGCGTTGACAATCGATACGATGTATTCGTCGATGGCCGGCGCCACCGCGACGCGCCGGACGGCTTCGCGCGCGGCGAACACATCTTCCTGCGTCAGCGTTTCCATGGCGGCCGGCACGCCCTCGCTTTCGCGACGCAGCAAGCGCAGCATGTCCGCCTCGCTCCGGGGCGACGCATAACCAATCAGCACCTTCATGAGAAAACGGTCCATCTGCGCTTCCGGCAGGGGATAAGTGCCTTCCTGTTCGATGGGATTCTGCGTCGCCATCACGAGGAAGAGTTCGGGCAGCGGGTACGTCTTGCCGGAGATTGAAATTTGCCGCTCTTCCATGGCTTCGAGCAGCGCGGATTGAACCTTGGCGGGCGCGCGGTTGATTTCGTCCGCGAGAATCAGATTGCCGAAGATGGGACCCGGCTGGAACGAGAGCGTGCGTTCGTTGCCCGATTGCAGAAGCGTCTCGCCGCCCGTGATATCCGAGGGCAGCAGATCGGGCGTGAACTGGATGCGCTTCATCGTGGCGGCCAGACGCGCCGCGATGGCCTTGACGGTACGTGTCTTTGCGAGACCCGGAAGGCTCTCGAGCAGCACGTGCCCATCCGCGAAAAGCGCAATGAGAATCTGGCGCACGACGGCCTCCTGGCCGATCACCGCTTGCCCGATGCTCGTCTCGAATCGCCGGATGAGGTCTTGCATGGCTCGCTCGCTAAGAGTGCAACGCGCACGCGTTGCTGATGCGATGATCCCGAAGCTGTCTGAACACGTGCTGCACAAGTTACTAAAGCAAGGCGGTTTCGTCAAAGCCGTGTCGGCCCTTTCGCAAGGATGCCTACCGTTTGCGGCATCGCTCGAAAAAAAGATTGCTAACATTTATTCGTTCGTATATTGGTGGCTCCATTGTGTTGGCTCCCATGCGACACGGTCGGGGTGACGGCAATGGCGAACATACCGGTGAATCACAACGCGGCCGGGCGAAGCTCGGAATTCAACGCAAGGCGCATGGCGCTGTGGGCCGTGCTCGTGCTGCTATGTCCGGCGCTCGTCGGATTCGCGGTGAGCCGCGCGCTGCGCGAGCCCGCCAGGCCGATGGTCCATGCCGTCCTCGGCGACGGCGTGAGCGGCCCGAAAGGCATGGCGTGGATACCCGGCGGCGAATTCCAGATGGGCAGCGACAGCAAGCTCGCGCAAGCCAACGAACGTCCGGCGCATACGGTGCGCGTTCACGGTTTCTGGATGGACGAGCATCACGTGACGAACGCCGAATTCGGCGCGTTCGTGGCGGCCACGCACTACATCACCACCGCTGAAAAGAAACCCGACTGGGAGACGCTCCGGGTGCAGTTGCCACCCGGCACGGCGCGTCCGCCGGACAGTGCGCTCACGCCGGGCGCAATGGTGTTCGTCGGCACACGGGAACAGGTGTCTCTGCAAGACTATTCGCGCTGGTGGCGCTTCGTGCCGGGCGCGGACTGGCGGCATCCCTCGGGGCCGTCGAGCAATATCGATGGCAAGGACGATCATCCCGTCGTGCAGGTCTCCTACGAAGACGCCGAGGCCTATGCCAAATGGGCGGGCAAGCGCCTGCCCACCGAAGCCGAATGGGAATTTGCCGCGCGCGGCGGGCTCGATCAGGCGACCTATTCCTGGGGCAACCAGTTCGCACCCGACGGCAAGCAAATGGCCAACGTCTGGCAAGGCCAGGAAAAGCAGCCGTTCCCCGTCGTCAACGCGAAAGCGGGCGGCGCGGCCGGGACGAGCCGCGTGGGGAGTTTTCCGGCCAACGGCTACGGACTCTCCGACATGACCGGCAACGCGTGGCAATGGGTAGCCGACTGGTACCGGGCCGATCAGTTCAGGCGCGAGGCATCGATAGGCGGGGTGGTCAACGAGCCCGCGGGCCCGGCCAGTTCATGGGACCCGGCCGATCCCGGCGTACCCGTGGAAGCGCCCAAACGCGTTACGCGCGGCGGTTCGTTTCTGTGCAACGAAGACTACTGCCTGAGCTATCGGCCAAGCGCGCGGCGCGGCACCGACCCCTACAACAGCATGTCGCACCTCGGTTTCAGACTCGTGGTGGATAAGGACGTCTGGCAAGCGGCGCATGGCGCATCGCCGGCGAATCCGACCCGGACCGCCGCTCGCTGAACGCATCGGCGCGGCAACACATTGCTTTCGCGAAAGGAGAGTCGAGTGCGGCGGGGACTTCGACACATTCTTGCTGGCGTGCGGGCCGCGCTGCTGACTGCCGCGTTCGCGGTGCTCCTGGCGGGCTGCGCGCGCTCCGGCAACGACGCGTCCGCTCAGGCCAGCGCCGGCGTGAGCGCCGGTACCGCGCAGACGGCGCAAGGCGTTCTGCCATCGTGGCGCGGCGGCCGCGCTCGGCAAGCGCTCATCGACTTCGTGCAAACCGTCACGCGCGAAGGATCGCCAACCTATTTGCCGCCCGCGCGACGTATCGCCGTGTTCGACAACGACGGTACGTTGTGGAGCGAACAACCTATCTATTTCCAGTTTGCCTTCATGCTCGATGAAGTGAAGGCGGCCGCGCCGAACCATCCGGAATGGCGCGGCGACCCGGCGTTCAAGGCGTTGGCATCGGGCGACAAGGCCGCGCTCGCGGGCCAGCAAAAAGCATTGCTGAAACTGCTCGCGGTGGCGAACAGCGGCATGACGGTCGATGAATACGACAGCGCCATTCGCGCGTGGCTCGCAACATCGAAGCATCCGACGCTCGGGCGTCCGTACACCGCGCTCGTCTATCAGCCGCAACTCGAACTGCTCGACTATTTGCGGGCGAATGGCTTCAAGACCTTTATCGTGTCCGGAGGAACGATCGAATTCATGCGCGTGTTCGCCGAACAGGTCTACGGCATTCCGCCCGAACAGGTGATCGGGTCGAGCCAGCTCGTGAAGTACGTCGTGCGCGACGGCAAGCCCGCACTCGTGCGCGAACCGAAGCTCGATTTCGTCGACGACGGTCCCGGCAAGCCCGTCGGCATCTACCGGAACATCGGCAGGAAGCCCGTGCTCGCATTCGGCAACTCGGACGGCGACTTGCAGATGCTGCAATACACGGCCGCGCAGGACGGGCCGCATCTCGAACTGATCGTGCATCACGACGACGCGGCGCGCGAATTCGCCTACGATCGCCAGTCAAAGATCGGCAAGCTCGACCGCGCATGGGACGAGGCGCTCGCGCGCGGGTGGATCGTCGTGAGCATGAAGAACGACTGGAAGGCGGTTTATCCGGCAAGCGCGCCATGACGGGCGACGCGCGAAAGACGTATGGCGCTCAAGGAGAATCACGATGACCAAGCCGCAACTCCGACGCTTCCGCTATATCACCGGCGCGCTCGCCGCGCTCGCGGCGATCTGCGTGCTGATCGTCCCGCCGATCGTCTCGACCGCGCAGACGCCGAACGCGGCGAAGCCCGCGAAACCCGCGCCGGCTCCCGCGCCCGCCGCCGCGCAGAACAATAATCAGAATGGGAAGAAGCCCAACATTCTCGTGATCTTCGGCGACGATATCGGGCAGACCAATATCAGCGCATATAGCAAAGGCGTGGTTGGCTACGAAACGCCGAACATCGATCGCATAGCCAACGAGGGCATGCTCTTCACCGACTACTACGCGGAGAACAGCTGCACGGCGGGCCGTTCGACCTTCATCACGGGCGAAGTCACCTTGCGCACGGGGCTGTCGAAAGTGGGCATTCCCGGCGCGGACGTTGGCCTGCAGGCGCAGAACATCACCATTGCCGAGGCGCTCAAGCCGCTCGGCTATGCGACCGGCCAGTTCGGCAAGAACCATCTCGGCGACCGCGATCAGTACTTGCCCACCAAGCACGGCTTCGACGAGTTCTTCGGCAACCTGTATCACCTGAACGCCGAGGAAGAACCGGAGCGTCCTTATTATCCGAAGAACGACACGGCGTGGGTCAAGGCGAACGCGCCGCGCGGCGTGATCCATTCGTTCGCGGATGGCCGCGTGCAGGACACGGGTCCGCTCAACACCAAACGCATGGAGACGATCGACGACGAAACGACGAGCGCCGCCATCGACTTCATGCAGCGCCAGAACAAGGCCAACAAGCCTTTCTTCGTGTGGATGAACACGACGCGCATGCATTTGTTCACGCACGTGCGGCCATCCATGCTCGGTCAAAGCGGCATGCCGGGCAACGAATACGCCGACGGCATGATCGAGCATGACAACGACGTCGGCAAGCTGCTCAAGGCGCTCGACGACATGAAGATCGCGGACAACACCATCGTCGTCTATACGACGGACAACGGGCCGAACCAGTTCTCATGGCCGGATGCCGCCACCACGCCTTTCCGCAGCGAGAAAAACACCAACTGGGAAGGCGCGTTCCGGGTGCCCGCGATCATCCGCTGGCCCGGCAAGATCAAGCCGGGGACGGTTTCGCGGCAGATGATCTCGGGCCTCGACTGGTTCCCGACGCTGGTCGCCGCCGCGGGCGACAACGGCATTGCCGACCGCTTGCTCAAGGGCGCGGCGATCGGCGGCAAGAACTTCAAGGTGCATCTGGACGGCTATAACTTCGTGCCGTATCTCACAGGCCAGACGAAGGACGCGCCACGTCACGAGTTCTTTTACTTCAACGACGATGGCCTGCTCGTCGCGATGCGCCAGGACGACTGGAAGGTGGTCTTCTGCGAGCAGCGCCAGCCGGGCGGTTATGAAGTGTGGGCGAACCCGTTCACGTGTCTGCGCGTGCCGAAAATCTTCAATCTGCGCATGGACCCTTACGAGCGCGCCGATATCGTCTCCGACCAGTATTACGACTGGACCACGAAGAACGTGTATATCGCGCAATACGCCGTCTCGAAGGTCGCGCCGTTCCTCGCGACGTTCAAGCAATATCCGCCCGCTCAACGGCCCAGCAGCTTCAGTATCGACCAGATGACCGACAACTTGATGAAGAGCATCGAAAGCGCGGGCAAGTGATCCGTGAGCCGAGAGACGATGACAGATCTGAGCGCCGCGATCAAATCCGCCCGGACCAAGGCAGGCCGCCGCGCACCGGCCAGCGCCGATGCGCATCACGCGAGCACCATGCGTCTCGCGTGGCCTGCGTTGCTGTTGTTTGCATCGGGCGGCGCGGCGCTGATCTACCAGGTGTTGTGGGTGCGGCAACTCACGCTCGTGGTCGGCATCGAAGTGCAGGCCGTGACCGTTGCGATCAGTGCGTTCTTTGCGGGACTCGCACTCGGCGGATGGCTCTTCGGCAAGCTCGCCGACCGGAGCATGCGGCCGTGGTTGCTGTACGCGGGACTGGAACTCGCCGCGCTTGGCCTCGGTCCGGGCGCGACGCACGCGCTGGCGCACTCGGCCGCGCTCTTCGCGACGCTGCAAGAGCGCGCCGGGCCGCTTGCGTGGTTCTTGCCGTTCGCGCTGGTCGGCGCGCCTGCCATCGCGATGGGCGGCACTTTGCCCGTCCTCATGCGTGCAACCGGCGCGGCGCGGCAAGACATCGGTAGCGCGGGCGGGCGGTTGTACGCGGCCAATACCGCGGGCGCCATCGCTGGCGCGTTGCTGCCGGTGTTCGTGCTGATTCCTTTGCTAGGCGTGCAGGGCAGCGCCTATGCGGCCGCGCTTCTCAACGCCTGCGCCGCGATCGGTGCAATGTTGCTCATGCGCCGCGCCGCCGTGCAGAACGGTTCGCTCGATGACCCCGCCGCGCGCGCCAGCGCCGCTTCCTCCGGCTCGCGCATCGCCATTGCGCTCTATGCCGTCGCGGGTGGCATCGCGCTCGGCTACGAGGTGATCTGGTCGCAGGCCATCGGGCAATTCGTCAGCACGCGCAGCTTCGCTTTTTCCATCGTGCTCGCCACGTATTTGCTCGGTCTTGCGCTCGGCAGCGCGATCGCGGCGCGCCATGCCCAACGGATACGCGACCCGTGGAGCGCATTCGGCGTGCTGATCGCGTTGGCGGGTCTGGCCGCGTTCGCGGGCGTCGCATGCGTGGGCGACTGGCTTTCGCTCGCCCAGCGTCACGCAGCCGACTTCGGCCTGAGCGTGACGGGCAACATGCTCGCGTCGATGAGCGCGGGCTTTGCCGTCGCCGCATGCGTGATCGTGCTCGTGCCGACGATCTTGCTCGGCGCGGCGTTCCCTTTCGCGCTCGCCATGGCCGCCGATGGGGACACGGCGCACGGAAGCGGCATCGCAAGCCGGGTAGGGCGCGTCGTCGCGATGAATACCGCGGGCGGCATCGGCGGGACGCTGTTTGCGGGTTTCGTGCTGATTCCGTCGCTCGGTCTGATCCGCTCGCTCGGCTTGCTTGCGGTCGCGGCGAGTCTGATCGGCTTGTCGGCGGCACTGAGCGCGCGCTCCGCACAAAAGGCCGGCATCTGGGCAAGCGCGGGCATTGCGGCGATCTCGGTTGCCGTCGCGATCGTCGTGCCGTCCGACCGGCTTGGCGTGCTGCTCGCCAAGGCGCATCACGGCAGCCTTGCCTATTACGAGGAAAGCTCGGGCGGGACGGTCGCCGTGCTCGAACAAGGCCCTGAGGCGCAACGGTTCCGCCGTCTCTACATTCAAGGTGTCTCGAACTCGGGCGACGCCATGACGTCGCTGCGCTACATGCGTCTGCAAGCGCTGCTGCCGCTCATCGTGCATGCCGGTGCGCCGCGTTCCGCGCTCGTCATCGGACTCGGCACGGGTATCACGGCGGGCGCGCTGCTCGCGTGGCCGGGCCTCGAAAAACGGGTGGTCGCCGAATTGTTGCCGGCGGTCGTGCGCGCGTCGCCGGCGTTCGCGGGCAATTACGACGTGAGCGCCGATCCGCGCATCGAACTTCGAGCCGGAGATGGCAGGCGCGAACTGCTGTCGCGCGATGAACGCTACGACCTCGTGACGCTCGAACCGCCGCCGCCATCGGCGGCGGGCGTGGTGAACCTGTATTCGACTCAGTTCTACCGGCTCGCGGCGGCGCGATTGAACGAGCGCGGTATCGTCGCGCAATGGTTGCCAATCGCGACGCAAAACGAGCAGGAAACGCGCTCGCTCATCCGCAGCTTCATGCAGGTGTTTCCGCATGCCGCGCTCTTCACGACCGAGTTCCACGAGATGATGCTGATCGGCTCCAGGGAGCCGTTGACGCTCGACGTCCCGCGCATTCGCGAGCGCTTGGCACAGCCCGACGTAGCGCGCGCGTTGAACGAGGTGGGCATCGGCTCGGCGGAAGCGCTTCTTGCAACTTATGTCGCGGATGGCCCCGCACTTGCCTACTATGCCGCCGATGCCCGCCCCGTCACCGACGACGATCCGCGCATCGAATACGCGCCGTGGGTCGAGCCGACGGATTTTCCGGCGACGCTGACGCGCTTGCTGGCGTTGCAGAGCGAACCGCCGCTCGCAAACGGCGACGCCGGATTCACCGACGCGCTGCACAGCGAGCGCGACACACTGCATGCGTTTTACCGGGCGGGACTCGATGCGTATCGTGGCGACCGCAACGCATGGGCGGGGGAAATTCGCGCGGTGCTGAGCGCCGACCAGGCGAACCCGTATTACCGCTGGGTGCTCGGCGCGCACGACTGAGCGCCGCATCTTGCTTGCGTGAAATCGTTGTTTTTTCTAAAGGCGATGAACCGGCATGACGTTACCGACACACCACCTCATGCATGCTTTCCGAGTCCATTGGCATCGCCTCGCCGTGGCGCTTTTCGTGGTCGGCGTCTGCCTGCTGCCTTTATCCTCGCGTGCGACCGAGGGCGCGTTGGGGCGGCCCGTTGCGGGCATGAGCGTGCTGTCCGGAATCGGCATTGTTCCGCCAGAGCCGCTGACGCTGGTGAGTCTGCAGCAAATTTATATCGATGGTTCCATCAGCGGCAACCGTCAGGTCCCGGTTGCCGGCAAGACCTCGCTCGGGATCGACGGGCAAGTCGCCTTCACGCTCGCGACGGTGCTCAAGGTATGGGGCGGCTTTGCGGGATGGGACTTCGCATCGGGAATCACGGTTCCGTACGTATGGACCGAAGTGACGGCATCGTTTTCGGCGGGGCGCTTCGGAACGACGAGCAGCGACCGCGCGTCGAATCTGTTCGACCTCTACTTCACGCCTATCGTGGCCGGGTATCACTTTTCCCAGACGGCGCATATCGCGCTCAGCTTCAATTTCTGGGCGCCCACCGGCCACTACGATGCGAACGCGCTCGCCAATCCCAGCCTGAATAACTGGACCTTCGTCCCGCAGGTCGCGTTCACCCAGTTGATGCCGAAATACGGGCTCGAATTCGACGTCGTGGCCGGTCTCCAGTTTTATACGCGAAACACCGCAACCGATTATCAGAACGCGCCATTGTTCACGCTGGATGCAATGGGACTGAAGAAGTTCTCGAACGGCCTGGGGGTTGGCCTCGTGCTCGGAACGGTTCAGCAGTTGGGCAACGACTCGGGACCGCTCGCGGACAGGCTGAACGGCTTTCGGGGGCACGACTTTTCGATGGGTCCGATCCTCACCTACGACACCAAGATCGACGGCAAGCGCCCGTTGTCGGCAAGCTTGCGATGGGTGCCGTCGATTGCAAGCACGAACCGGTTAAAGAGCACGGCGAGCGTGATGGCGACCATGTCCGTCGCTTTCTAGGCCGCGGCCGCCCTTCGATCGACGAGTCGAAACGCTGCGTCCCCGGCGTTTTTCAACTGCACCGCGCCTGCTTTCTGGTCGATAATGCGGCGAACCGTTGCGCCGCCGCGCCCACGACCCATGCGCTCATGACTGAAGTCGAATCCGCCGTCCTCGTTTTCGCGTTGCTGCTCGCAAGCACCGGCTTGGGCGCGATCGTCCGGCCGTTGCTGCCCGAGGAGCACAAGGCGCAGGAGACCGTGCAACTCGTGCAACTGCTGGTCGGCATGCTGGTGACCTTCGCGGCGCTCGTGCTCGGCTTGCTGACGGCATCCGCGAAAACGGTCTTCGATACCACCAACACCGACTTGCGCAGTTACGCGACATCGATCATCGAACTCGATCACACCATGCGCGATTACGGCGCCGGCCTTGAGCGCGCACGTGCGCTCTTGCGCTCGTACACCGCGGCGGCGATCGCCAGCACCTGGCCCGACGAAGCGCCGCCCGTGGGCGATTATCCGGCGGTCGGCACATCGCTTGGCGGAGCCGACAATCTCGCGAGCCGCACACTCGGCGAATTGCTCAATCGTGGCCAGCATGAAGTGCGCATGCTCGCACCGGGCGATGCCTACCACCAGCGCCTCGCCGACGAATGCGCGACGCGCTTCGAAGACCTCATTGCGCTGCGCTGGAAGCTCGTCGAGGAAGCGCATGGGTCGATCTCCTATCCGTTCGACCGGATTCTCGTCGGCTGGCTGCTCATCATCTTTCTGTGCTTCGGGCTGATCGCGCCGCGCAACGCGCTGTCGCTCGTGACGATCACGCTGGGCGCGCTGTCGATCGCCTCGGCGGTGCTCGTGATCCTCGATCTCGACACGCCGTTCTCCGGTTCGATCATGGTGCACAGCCAACCGATGCGCGACGCGCTGGCTTATCAGAGCCGCTAATCTCCGGTTACGCTGACGCGTGCTTCGTCGCGCTCGCCGACGAGAAGCGCTAATCTCCTGTTACGCTGAGCGGCGCTTCGTCGCGCTCCATCACTCGTTCGCCTACAGAGCCGCTCATGTCCAGTTACGCTGATCCACGCATCGTCGCGCTCTACGACGCGCTCAATCCCGCCGCCGCCGATACCGCGTTTTATCTCGCGCTAGCCGAATCGGCGGGACATATCGTCGATCTGGGCTGCGGCACGGGCTTGCTCGCCTGCGAATTGGCGATGCGTGGCTACAAGGTCACGGGCATCGATCCTTCCGCGCCCATGTTGCGCGTTGCGCGTGCGCATGCGCATGGCGAGCGCGTGACGTGGATCGAAGGCGACGCCTCCGCCTTGCCGTTCGTCGCCCCTGCCGATCTCTTGTTGATGACGGGTCACGTCGCGCAAGTCTTTCTCGACGACGCCGCCTTTCTCGCCACGCTCGTGGCCGCGCGCCGGGCGGTGCGTCGTGGCGGACGCATCGCCTTCGAAAGCCGCAATCCCATTGCGCGCGCGTGGGAGCGATGGACGCCGGAACATTCGCGACGTCGCGTGAGCGGGCCGGATGGCCGCGGCGTCGAAGTGTGGCAGGAACTTCACGCGACCCCCGATCCGCTAATCAGCGCACGCGCGGCCTTCACGACGCACTATCGTTTCGACGATGGCGAGACGCTATCCGCAAAGAGCGAGTTGCGCTTTCGCTCGCGCGATGAGTTGGCGCGCCTGCTCGATGAGGCGGGTTTTGCGCAGATCGATTGGTATGGAAACTGGGATCGTGCGCCGGTGACGGACGAGAGTCCCGAGTTGATCGCCGTGGCGTCGTGAACGCTCGGACGCGAGCGCGCCACGTTGGCGTGGCGAGTAGCCACGACAACTTCACGACACGCGGTGTATCCTTGGTCGCGGCCTCGGCGCGAAGGCTCGCGCAATCGGCCGGTTTATCGACAAGGAGAACACGATGCTTAAGAAAACGCTCTCGAAAGCGCTGTTGCCCGGCGCATTCGCGCTCTCGATGCTCGCTGGCGCGGCACATGCGCAATCGTCGCGCGTCTACTTCGTGGAGCCGAAGGACGGCGCCACCGTCACGAGCCCCGTGCATGTGAAGTTCGGCGTGGACGGCATGAAGATCGCGCCAGCCGGCACGATGACGGAAGGCACCGGACATCACCATCTGCTCATCGACAGCGGTCCCTTGCCCAAGGGCACCGTGATTCCCGCGAACGATACCTCGCTGCACTTCGGTAAAGGCCAGACGGAAGCCGATGTGAAGCTGCCGCCGGGCGATCACACGCTCACCATGCAGTTCGGCGACGGCCAGCACAAGTCGTATGGGCCGGAAATGAGTTCCACCATCAAGGTTCATGTGAAGTAACGTGAGGGCGGCGGGGGCAGCGGCGATTCCTTGCGGAATGGCCGAGGCTGCCGTCGCGATTCTTTCGTACCTACCGGCACGCCGCATCCGCATCCAGCCGACGATTGCATCGGCCGCATCGACGTCCCATGCGTTTCGGACCAGCCACGCCGCCGCCCTCATCCATACGGCCAGGGCCTTCGCCGACGACCGCGCGCGCACGCCGCGTTTCCGACTCGCCATCCTCGTCCATTCAGCCAGCGCCCCAACCCTCGGGCCTAACATCGGTACAATGGCCGCTTCCCCGGTATCGCACTGTTCGCATCCATCCCCATGTCGCTTTATTCCATTACGGACGCGCAGCTCGCGTTCGGTCACGTCGCATTGCTCGATCACGCGGATTTTTCGCTCGAAGCGGGTGAACGCGTCGGTCTGATCGGCCGCAACGGCGCGGGCAAGTCGTCGCTACTAAAGATCGTGGCGGGGCTCGCCGCGCCCGACGACGGTCTCGTCACGCGTCAGAACGAACTCTCCACGGTCTATGTGCCGCAGGAACCCGAATTCGATCTCGACGCCACCGTGTTCGATGTCGTCGCCTCCGGCCTGACCGAAGCACGCGCGCTCCTCGACGAATACGACGCCGTCGCCCACGAACTCGCGGATACCCCCGAAGGCGCGCAGCACGACGCCTTGCTCTCGCGCATGAACGCGCTGCAATCGGCGCTCGATTTGCGCGATGCCTGGAACTGGCGCAATCGCGTCGCGACCACGCTCGCGCAGATCGGTCTCAACGGCGACGCGCGTTCGGGCGCGCTGTCCGGCGGCATGAAAAAGCGTGTCGCCCTGGCCCGCGCGCTCGTCGTGCAGCCCGACGTGCTCTTGCTCGACGAACCGACCAACCATCTCGACTTCGACGGCATCCGCTGGCTGGAAGACCTGCTCGTGACACTGCGCACGGGGCTGCTGTTCATCACGCACGATCGCGCGTTTCTGGATCGCGTGGCTACACGCATCGTCGAACTGGATCGCGGGCGGCTCTTGTCGTATCCCGGCAATTTCAGCGCGTACCAGACGAGAAAGGCGCAGCAACTCGAAGTCGAACAGGTGGAAGCGGCGAAGTTCGACAAACTGCTCGCGCAGGAAGAAGTGTGGATTCGCAAGGGCGTGGAAGCACGCCGCACGCGCAGTGTCGGACGCATTGCGCGGCTCGTCGAGATGCGCAACGAGCGCGCCGAACGCCGCAACGTGCAAGGCAACGTCAAGCTGGATGTCGGGCAGGGCGAGAAATCCGGCAAGATCGTCTCCGAACTGACCGATGTAACCAAACGCTTTGGCGGGCGCACCGTCGTCGATGCCTTCACGGCCACCGTCATGCGCGGCGACAAGATCGGGTTCGTCGGGCCGAACGGCGCGGGCAAGACGACGCTGCTCAAGCTGATTCTCGGCGAATTGCAGCCCGACGAAGGGCGCGTGCGTACCGGCACGAACATTCAGGCGGCGTATTTCGATCAGATGCGCGCACAGCTCGATCTCGACAAATCGCTCGCCGACACCATCAGCCCCGGCAGCGAATGGGTCGAAGTGAACGGCGTGAAGAAGCACGTGATGAGCTATCTCGGCGACTTCCTGTTCGCACCGGAACGCGCGCGCTCGCCGGTGCGCTCGCTGTCGGGCGGCGAGCGCAATCGGCTGCTGCTTGCGCGGCTCTTTGCGCGGCCCGCCAACGTGCTCGTGCTGGATGAGCCGACCAACGATCTCGACATTCCCACGCTCGAACTGCTCGAAGAACTGCTCGCGGAATACGACGGCACCGTGCTGCTCGTGAGTCACGACCGCGCATTTCTCGACAACGTGGTGACGTCCGTGTTCGCCGCGGAAGGCGGCGGCAAGTGGCGCGAGTATGTCGGCGGCTTCTCGGACTGGCAGATTCAGCGCGAACGTTCGGAGCGTATCGCCGAGGAAGCCGCGCGTCAGAGCGCGAAGGAAGCGACGAAGGACGACGCGCCGAAGGAAAGCGCGGCCGGCCGCAACGCGCAACGCAGCGTCAAGATGTCGTTCAAGGAACAGCGCGAGCTGGAAGCGCTGCCGGTGCGCATCGCGGAACTGGAAGAGGAGCAAAAGCGCATCGGCGCGCAGCTGGAAGACGGTTCGATCTTCGCGAAGGACGCCAAGGAAGGCGCGCGTCTTTCGGAGCGGCACGCAGCGATCGACGAGGAACTCATGATTGCGCTCGAGCGCTGGGAAGAGCTCGAAGCCAAGCGCAAGTAACACACGCATTTCAGCATGCCTGGCCGCGACCGCGCGAAATCGGCGCGGTCAGGGCTGGCCTTTTATTCGTCCGATGTGGGCGGCGCGGACGAAAACCGCTATTCTCCTAGCGCGGCCAAGGATCGGCGGGCGGGGCGAGCGCTCCGCACGAGCACATCCGGCCAGGCAGATAACGTTTCGAGCAATCGATCAAGCATTCGCCGGCACTTCGGGCGCATGTCGTGGCATTCCCGCGAGCACGCACGATGCCGGGTCAACGTTCAACTATGACCACGAAAAAATCCAGCGCGGCCGAGTCAGGCACGCAACACCGCGCAGCGCAACGAGAGCGCGCGATGAGCGCGAAAGCGGCCGGCTACAGCGAAGCATCGATCAAGGTTCTCAAGGGGCTCGAGCCGGTCAAGCAGCGGCCCGGCATGTACACGCGCACCGAGAACCCGCTGCATATCATTCAGGAAGTCATCGACAACGCGTCCGACGAGGCGCTCGGCGGCTACGGCAAGCAGATCACCGTCACGCTTCATACGGACAACTCCGTGTCCGTCGAGGACGACGGCCGTGGCATTCCGTTCGGCCTGCATCCGGAAGAAGGCGTGCCGGTGGTCGAAATCGTGTTCACGCGCTTGCACGCGGGCGGCAAGTTCGACAAGGCCGCGGGCGGCGCCTACACGTTTTCCGGCGGGCTGCACGGCGTGGGCGTTTCGGTCACGAACGCGCTTGCCACGCGCCTCGAAGTCACGGTCTGGCGCGACAACAAGATCGCGCAACTGGCGTTCGCCAATGGCGACGTCATCGAGCAACTCGTCACGCGCCCCGGCGACCGGGGCGCGAAAAAGACGGGCACGCGCGTGCGCGCCTGGCCCAATCCCAAGTACTTCGACTCCCCGAATTTCCCGCTCGGCGAATTGCAGCGCCTGTTGCGTTCTAAAGCCGTCTTGCTGCCGGGCGTGGAAGTGGCGCTCGTCATCGAGAAAACGGGCGAACGGCAGTCGTGGCGATACGAAGACGGTTTGCGCGGCTATCTGCTCGAAGGCATGGGCGGCAGCGACTTGCTGATCCCGCTTTTCGAAGGCGAACGTTTCGCGGAAAGCTCGCGTTCCAGCGAGGAAACCTTCGCCGAAGGCGAGGGCGCGTCGTGGGTCGTCGCGTGGAGCGAGGAAGGGCCGCTTCTGCGCGAGTCTTACGTCAATCTGATCCCGACGCCCGCGGGCGGCACGCACGAATCCGGCCTGCGCGACGGGCTCTTTCAGGCGGTTAAAAGTTTCGTCGAGCTTCATAACCTTCAGCCGAAGGGCGTGAAACTTCTCGCCGAGGACGTGTTCGCGCGCGTGTCGTTCGTGCTTTCCGCGAAAGTGCTCGATCCTCAGTTCCAAGGCCAGATCAAGGAACGCCTGAACAGTCGCGATGCCGTGAAACTCGTTTCGTCGTTCTCGCGTCCGGCGCTCGAATTGTGGCTCAACCAGCACGTGGAATACGGCAAGAAGCTCGCGGAACTGGTGATTCGCCAGGCGCAGGCGCGTACACGTGCCGGGCAGAAGGTCGAGAAGCGCAAGAGTTCGGGCGTCGCGGTGCTGCCGGGCAAGCTGACGGATTGCGAATCGACGGATATCGCGCGTAACGAACTCTTTCTCGTCGAGGGCGATTCGGCGGGCGGCTCCGCGAAAATGGGCCGCGACAAGGAGTTCCAGGCCATCCTGCCCTTGCGTGGCAAGGTGTTGAACACGTGGGAAACGGAACGCGACCGGCTCTTCGCGAACAACGAAGTGCATGACATCGCCGTGGCGATCGGCGTCGATCCGCATAGTCCGGACGACAAGATCGACCTGTCGAATCTGCGCTACGGCAAGATCTGCATTCTCTCGGACGCGGACGTCGACGGCTCGCACATTCAGGTGCTCTTGCTCACGCTTTTCTTCAAGCACTTCCCGCAACTGATCGAACGCGGTCACGTGCATGTGGCGCGTCCGCCGCTCTTTCGTGTCGATGCCCCCGCGCGCGGCAAGAAGCCCGCGCAGAAACTCTACGCGCTCGACGAAGGCGAACTCGAAGCCATTTTAGACAAGCTGCGCAAGGACGGCGTGCGCGAAACCGCATGGACCATCAGCCGCTTCAAGGGCCTCGGCGAAATGAGCGCGGAACAGCTCTGGGACACGACCATGAACCCCGACACGCGCCGTTTGCTGCCGGTCGGCCTGGGCGATCTCGGCTTCGATCTCACCGTCTCGCGCATGACCATGCTGATGGGCAAGGGCGAAGCCGCGTCGCGCAGAAGCTGGCTCGAAGAGAAGGGCAACGAAGTGGAAGCGGACATCTGAGGCTCGCAATCTGGCCCAAAGCGCCCGCATGCAACGCGCCCTGAACGCATAACAACGGATATTCGATGGGAATCACAGACGATCTCTTCGCCGATCAGCAAGCAGCACCGGAAGGCGAACAACTCACACTCGGCGATTACGCCGAACGCGCTTATCTCGACTACGCGGTGAGCGTGGTCAAGGGCCGCGCGCTGCCCGACGTGTGCGACGGGCAAAAGCCCGTGCAGCGCCGCATCCTCTACGCGATGAGCGAGATGGGGCTCGCCTCGGGCGCGAAGCCGGTGAAGTCGGCCCGCGTGGTCGGCGACGTGCTCGGCAAGTATCACCCGCACGGCGACCAGTCCGCCTACGACGCGCTCGTGCGTCTCGCGCAGGACTTTTCGATGCGCTATCCGCTCATCGACGGTCAGGGCAATTTCGGCTCGCGCGACGGCGATGGCGCGGCAGCCATGCGCTACACCGAAGCGCGTCTCACGCCCATTGCGCGCCTTTTGCTCGATGAAATCGATCAGGGCACCGTCGATTTCATGCCGAACTACGACGGTTCGTTCGAAGAGCCGAAGCTCTTGCCCGCGCGTCTGCCGTTCTTGTTGCTCAATGGCGCATCGGGCATTGCGGTGGGTCTCGCGACCGAGATTCCCTCGCACAATCTGCGCGAAGTGGCGCAGGCCGCCGTCGCGATGATCCGCGACCCGAAACTCGGCCATGCCGGCGTGATGGAAAAGCTGAACGGCCCGGACTTTCCGGGCGGCGGGCAGATCATCTCGAGTCACGCGGAAATCTCGGCGGCCTACGAGACCGGACGCGGCAGCCTGAAAGTGCGCGCCCGCTGGAAGATCGAGGAACTCGCGCGCGGTCAGTGGCAACTCGTCATTACCGAATTGCCGCCGAGCACGTCCGGACAGAAGGTTCTCGAAGAAATCGAGGAGCTCACCAACCCGAAGATCAAGCTCGGCAAGAAGACGCTCACGCCCGACCAGTTGCAGACCAAGCAGACACTGCTCGGCTTGCTTGACACCGTGCGCGACGAGTCCGGCAAGGACGCGCCCGTGCGGCTCGTGTTCGAGCCGAAGTCGAGCCGTATCGACCAGACCGAATTCGTGCATTCGCTGCTCGCGCATACGAGCCTCGAATCGAACGCGGCGATCAACCTGGTGATGGTCGGCGCGGATGGCCGGCCGCGGCAAAAGGGCATCGTCGAAATTTTGCACGAGTGGGTCGGCTTCCGCTTCGTGACGGTGACGCGCCGCACGCAGCATCGGCTGAACAAGGTGAACGACCGCATCCATATTCTCGAAGGGCGGATGATCGTCTTCCTGAATATCGACGAGGTCATTCGCATCATCCGCGAGGCGGACGAGCCGAAGCAGGCGCTAATCCAGCGCTTCAACCTGTCGGACCGGCAGGCGGAAGACATCCTCGAAATCCGCTTGCGTCAGTTGGCGCGGCTCGAAGCGATCAAGATCGAGCAGGAGCTGGCCGACCTCGGCACCGAGAAGACGAAGCTCGAAGAGTTGCTCAATAGCGATGCCGCGATGAAGCGTCTGCTCATCAAGGAAATCGAGTCGGACGCGAAGCAATATGGCGACGATCGCCGCACGCTGATTCAGCAGGAAAAGCGCGCGACCTTCGAAGTGCGCGTGGTCGACGAACCGGTGACGGTAGTCGTCTCGCAGCGTGGCTGGGTGCGCGCGCTGAAAGGCCACGGACTCGATCCGGCGGGCTTCACCTTTAAGGCGGGCGACAGTCTTTACGCGGTGTTCCAGGCGCGCACGCCGGACACGCTCATCGCATGGGGCAGCAACGGGCGCGTGTATTCCGTGGCGGTCGCCTTGCTGCCGGGCGGCCGTGGCGACGGCGTGCCGGTCACGTCGCTGATCGAACTGGAGTCGGGCTCGCACTTGCTGCATTACTTCGCGGCGACGGCGGAGCAGCCGTTGCTGCTGGCATCGAGCAATGGCTTTGGCTTCATGGCGAAGCTCGGCGACATGGTGAGCCGCAACAAGGCGGGCAAGGCGTTCATGACGATCGACGAAGGCGCATTGCCGCTTGCGCCGATGCCGGTCGTGCCGGGCGCGAACTATGTCGCGTGTTTATCTAGCACGGGGCGACTGCTCGTGTTCGGCATGGACGAGATGAAGACGCTCTCGGGCGGCGGACGCGGCGTGATTCTGATGGCGCTCGATCCGAAGGAAACCTTGCGTCAGGCGCTTGCCATCGATGCACGCGGCGTGGTGATGATCGGCACCGGACGCGGCGGCAAGCCGAAGGACGAGAAGCTGTCGGGCTCGCAGTTGCAATTGCATCTGGGCAAGCGGGCGAGAAAGGGCAGGACGCCGGATGGGACGTTGAAGGTCGCGGAGTTGAGGCCGGTGTTTGAGTGAGGGCGATTGTGAGTCCGTCGCGATGCCGGTTTGCTTCCGGCATCGCGCTCTACAAGACCGACCGGAATCTCGCGAGAGATTTACAAGTAGTGACGAGCCCCTGCTTCGACAGGATGTCGAGATAACGGTCCACGTCGAGCAAAGGGTTCCTTAGCTGTCTGCGTTGACGTTGGGCCGCGAGCACCACGGCGGCTTCGTCGAGATCGAAAAGATTGTCGACGAACACATCGGGGTGCTGCGCCTCGACGTCGTAGGTCGACAAGACTTCGTCTGGAAAATCGCGCTTGTTGAACGTGACGATAACGCTCGCGCCGCAGCGAATTGCCGCCGCCAGCACATGGCGGTCGTTGGGATCGGGAAGGTCGAGCGCGTCGATGAGTTCGTCATAGTGGCTGACGAGTGCGTCTGGAATGGCGGCATCCATCAGGGCGGCCGTGCGGTCCACTTGTCGTGCCGACAAGTCGGGACGGTTACGCAAGAGATTGCGCTTCCATTCGTCGTGTATTCGCGCGCTCCATCGCGCTCTGAAAAGCCCGGACAAACCCAGCCACATCAGAAAGTCTCGCAACGGCGCCGGGTACAACACGCACGCATCATAAATAACCGTAAAGCGGGAACTCCTCATTCGTAACCCATTCCTAGTTCTTGTGCCTGTCGGGTTAATGCTTCCATGGCCCGCTCGCTTTCTTGATCGCGCTCGGCTTTGTAGCGCATGAGGTCCGTGAAGCGCACGCGGCGATGCTTCCCGGTCTTGCGAAACGGCAACGCATTGGATTCGAGCAATTTGACGAGATGCGGTCTGGAAACGTTGAGCAGATCGGCGGCCTCCTGCGTGGTCAGCTCGGCGTGAACCGGGACCACTCTTACAGCGTTGCCGTCCGCAAGTTCGGCGAGGATATCGACGAGCAGTCGAAGCGCCGAAGTTGGCAATTCAACTTGATGCGCCTTTTCATGGTCATCGTAAATTTGAATGCGTTGAGTCTGAAATCCGGTCGAGAGATAGGCGGCAAGTGTGCGCTGTCCTTCGCCCGCAACCTGTACTTCGCGTTCGACCGGCAGCGTCGTCTCGGATATGGCTGGATGGGTCATGGCTGTTCTCATGTACGTTCGGCAGGCTTTCCATTTTATTCGAAATAAACGAAAATCGCAGCAAACAAAACGGCTACACATCGCGTCACCCGCGGCACCTTCCTCCCGAACCTAATCAACCGATAATCAAAAGATCCATGACCCACGCCATCGAAGCCGCCCTTTTCCTGCACCTGCTCGGTGTCGCCATATGGATAGGCGGGATGGTCTTCGCGCATTTCTGCCTGCGCCCGGCGCTCGGCGATCTCACGCCGCAATTGCGCCTGCCGCTCTGGGAAGCCGTGTTCGCACGCTTCTTCAACTGGGTCGCGGGGTCGGTGCTCGTGATTCTGCTCACGGGCGGCTTCCTGCTGTGGCAGTTCGGCGGTGGTCACGCGGCGTGGCCGCTGCACGCCATGGCGGGGCTCGGCATCGTGATGATGCTGATCTTCGGGCACATCCGCTTCGGCGTGTTTCCGCGCATCCGTCGCGCGGTGCAGGCGCAGAACTGGCCCGATGGCGCGCGCGCCGTGGGCACGGTGCGGCGCCTCGTCGTGATCAACCTGGTATTGGGCGTGGTGACGATCGGTACTGCCGTCTTGTCGCGCGGCTTTTGAGTCTCAAACGCCGCGTTCGTCGCTCAGCGCGGGACTCGGCGGCTCTTGACCCGCATGGCCCGCATCTTTCTCCGAGCGTGGCATGACCCCTCGTGTCAAGCCGCATACGCCAAAGCGGTCGAGCAAGGCCTGCACGCCATCCGCCGGGACGGGCCGCGAGAACAGGAAGCCTTGCGCTTCCACCGGACCGAGCGCCGCGAGCCACACGATCTGCTCTTCGCGTTCCGTGCCTTCCACGACCACCGTCAGGCCGAGTGAACGCGCGAGATTCACGATGGCCGACACCATCACGCACACGCTGCGGTCTTCGGGAATCGCCTGGATGAAGGAGCGATCGACCTTCAAGGTATCCACCGAAAAACGGTTCAGATACGACAGCGACGAATAGCCCGTGCCGAAGTCGTCCAGCGCGATACGCACGCCAAGACGCTTCAACGCCATGATCTTTTCCTGCACGAGCTCGGGGTATTCAACCATCACGGTTTCGGTGATCTCGAGTTCGAGCTTGTCCGACGGAATGCCGCTCGCCTCGATGGATCGCGCCACCGTCTCAAGCAAGTCTCCCCGCCAGAATTGCACGGCCGATATGTTCACCGCGAGCGACAAGCCGGTGTAGCCCTCGCGCTGCCATTGCGCGAGCTGCATGCAGGCCGTGTGAACCACGAAGTCGCCCACCGCGACGATCAAGCCGGTCGACTCCGCAACCGGAATGAATTCGTTGGCGGGAATCAGCCCATGCTGCGGATGATTCCAGCGCACGAGCGCCTCGAACCCGGTAATGCAGCGCCGCGCCAGATCGATCTTCGGCTGATACACGAGAAAGAGCTGCTGCTCCGTCAACGCGACGCGCAACTGCTGCTCCCACTTCATCAGATGATCCGCGCGATGCGACAACTGCGGCGAATAGAACTGATAGCAGTTCTTGCCCGCGTCCTTCGCGCTGTACATCGCGAGATCGGCCTTCTTCAGCAGATCGATCTCGCTTTCGTTCGATACCGAAAAGAGCGCAATGCCGATGCTCGCGTGCAGCACGAACGCACTGCCGCGCACATCGAACGGCGTGGCGAACATGGTCGAGATGTCGTCGGCGAGCGTGATCGCGCGCTGCTCCACTTCCTCGCCCTTGACGACCACCACGAACTCGTCGCCGCCGATACGCGACAGCGTGCCGCTTTGTCCGACGGTTTCGGCGAGACGCGACGCCGTCATCTGCAGGACGATATCGCCCGCGTTGTGGCCGAGCGTGTCGTTGACGGTCTTGAAGTTGTCGAGGTCGATGAAGAGCAGCGCAAGCCGTCCGATGTTCTCGGTGTGCGCCACGTCCTGCCGCAGCCCGCGCAGAGTCGAATAGCGATTACGCAAGCCTGTCAGCAAATCGTATTCGACGAGATGCGTCATCTCGCGCTCGCGCCCGAGCAGCTTGCCGATGAGACCAGTGGCGACCGCGAAGAAGCCCAGCATCGCGAGCGAGATGAAGCCCGCCATCAGCAGATACACGTTGCGCGTGTGATTGAAGTCGACGAGTTCCTCGCGCTCCGAAAGGCCGACGAGCACGCCGAGCGGATAGCCGTCGATATGCCGGTAAGACACGATGCGCCTCACGCCGTCGATCGGATCGACATAGATGCCCGACGCGTGCTCCGAGGTCGGATACACGCCGCTCGCACTGAACTCGCCGTGGACGGGGCCGCTCGCGTTGCGCGCGCCGCTGCCCTTGGCTACGGCGTTCGGCGCGCGTGCATCGGAGGCCGCAGACGAAGCGCCAGAGGCGCCGGATACGCCAGCTACGCCAGAAGTGCCCGCGCCGCCGCCCGTACTGCGCGCGAGCACCGAGCCGTTGTCTGACACGACCGCAATCACGCCTTCATGCCCGATGGACGCGACGTTATAGAAATCGCTCGTGAAGTACGCCGGG
Source organism: Caballeronia sp. LP006 (assembly GCF_031450995.1). NCBI lineage: Bacteria > Pseudomonadati > Pseudomonadota > Betaproteobacteria > Burkholderiales > Burkholderiaceae > Caballeronia > Caballeronia sp. LP006. The sequence goes on from NZ_JARTVW010000005.1 coordinate 1,377,834, forward strand.
TCTTCCGATACGACGACCACGCCCGCGAAGGAGCCATCGGAGTGATTCAACCGCCGCGTGATCTGCAGCGTCCAGATGCCGGAGACGCGTCCGCGCACGGGCCGGCTGATATAGAGCAGGTCGTCGTTGGAGTGGACGTGAACCTTGAAGTGCTCGCGATCCGACAAGTCGATGGGCTTCGGATGCGGATCGGCCGTCGTGGCGATGAGCGCGCCGTGTTCGTCGATGAGCGAGACTTGCACGAGCGTGTCGCTCTGCACGACGCCTTTGTCCACGGTCGCGATGAGATCGAACTCGCTGGGCGACTTCTCGTATTCGTACTTGACGAAGCGCGTGATCTGATCGACCTGATGGATCGCCTTGATCGTGTGCTGTTCGAGCGCGGAGGAGAGGATGGCGGCGGACGCCATGGATTCGTGCGTGGTGGATTCACGTTCCACCGAGAGCCGCGTGAAGATCACGGCCCACAACGACACCAGCACCAGTGTGCCGAGCACGGGAATGAGCAGCAGTGCGCGCCGCCGCCGCGCGCCCGGTGTCACGGAGCGCGCGTCGCTGGCCTTGATGCGCGAGCGCTTCATGGAAGGCGTGGGCCCGCGAGGGCATGCAACGCTTCGGCTGACGAAGAGCACGAGAGGTTGCAAGCTGCCGAGCGCGCGATGTGTATGAAGCGGACCATGTCTTCTTGCGTTGAGGCGAAACGAGCCACTATACCGCGCGAGTTGGGCGACCACGCTTCGAACGACGATGCATGGCGAATCTGGCGCCATGCGCTTCGCGTGAGAAGCGTTCGGCGCCCGGCGGTTACTTGAAGCCGTGCGGCAACTGAAGCAACTACAACACGGATTTGACGATGAGGGTGCGACTTATCTGACAGCATACGTTTGCGCCGAAGCGCAAGCGGCTGAATACGACACGAATCGCGCTCGAGCTTTTGTGGTCCCCGATTGTTCAGATATTAGCGAACAGACCGGAGTTCGGAAAGGGGCGTGGCCAAGGGGTATACGCGTGGCACGACTTGCCGATGAACCGACGTCCCGCAAGCAAAATGTGCCATCGAATATCGTAACGAAGTGGCTGCCGATGCCCGCCGACGAATCGTTTCGGCAGGCGCGAATGCATCGTCGAGGCGCTTTCGCCGCGCATGCGTCTTCAGCCGTTCTTGGCAAGTGCGCAAACAAAAAACCCGGCGCCTGATGACGCCGGGTTCTTGCAATGTTACGGCGGCGAAGGCGAAAGCGTCAGGCCACTTCGGCGATCAGTTCGATTTCCACACATGCGCCAAGCGGAATCTGCGCCACGCCGAAGGCCGAACGCGCGTGCTTGCCGGCATCGCCGAAAATATCCGCGATGAGTTCAGACGCGCCGTTGGTGACGAGATGCTGCTCGGTGAAGTCTGGCGTCGAATTGACGAGGCTCATCACCTTGACGATACGGCGCACGCGGTTCAGGTCGCCCACATGCGCGTGCAGCGTCGCGATCAGGTCGATGGCCACGTTGCGCGCGGCGGCCTTGCCTTCTTCGGTGGAAAGCGTGTCGCCGAGCTTGCCCGTATAAACCTTGCCGTCTTTCTTGGCGATGTGTCCCGACAGATAAACCGTGTTGCCGCTCTGCGCGCTCATCACGTAGGCGGCGGCGGGCGCGCCCGCGGTGGGCAGGTCGATACCGAGTTCCTTCAGCTTGTCGTAAACGTTGGATGCCATCGATGACTCCTGGAGTGAGTTGAAGCGCGACGCCAATGAAGCGCCGCGCGTGGATCAGACGCTCGCGCGCAGCAGTGCGCCGAGCCTGGCGACGCCTTCGTCGATCTTCGCGGGCGGCACCGTCACGAACGAAAGACGCAGCGTGTTGTGCTCGGCGTCGTTGGCGAAGAACGGACCGCCCGGCACGAACGCCACGTTCTCCGCGATGGACTGTTCGAGCAGCTTCATCGAATCGATGTGCTTCGGCAGTTTCACCCACACGAACATGCCGCCTTCGGGCCGGTTCCATTCGACACCGGCGGGCATGTGACGTTCGAGCGCGTCGAGCATGGCCTGACACTGGTCGCGATACAGCGCGCGGATGGTCGGCACATGTCGATCGAGAAAGCCGTCCTTGATGACTTCATGAACGATACGTTGCGTGAGACTCGGCGTATGCAGATCGGTTGCCTGCTTGGCTTGCACGAGTTTGAAGTGCAGCTCCTCGGGCGCGATGATGTAGCCCACACGCAGACCCGGCGCCAGCACTTTCGAGAACGAGCCCAGATGGACGATGTGATCGGGCGCCATCGAGAGCAGCGTGGGCAGCGGAGCGCCGGCGTAATCGAGCGCGCCGTAGGGGTCGTCCTCGATGATCGGAAACGCGGCGCTTTGCGCGAACGCGGCGAGCGCGCGGCGGCGCTCCAGCGGCAGACGGCGACCCGTCGGATTCTGGAAGTTCGGCTGTGCGTAGAGCAGGCGTGCATCGGCGGTGAGCGCGGCGCTCAGTCCTTCGGGGATGAGGCCGGCTTCGTCCGTCGGCATCTGCACGTAATGCGGCTCGAACATCGAAAAGGACTGCAGCGCGCCGAGATAAGTCGGCGTTTCGACGAGCACGCGGCTGCCGGGATCGACGAGCGTCTTGCCAAGCAGATCGAGCGCTTGCTGCGAGCCCGTCGTGACGAGCACCTGCGTCGGACGAATGGTCACGCCGTCTTTCGAATAACGCGCCGCGATCCATTCGCGCAGCGGCATGTAGCCTTCGGTCGCGCTGTACTGAAGCGCGGCGGCGGGCTGATCGCGCAAGATGCGTTCGGACGCGACGCGCATTTCCTCGACGGGAAACGTCTGCGGCGAGGGCAGGCCGCCCGCGAAGGAAATGACTTCGGGCCGCTCCGTGACTTTGAGGATTTCACGAATCGCCGAGCTGGTGAGCTTGCGGGCGCGTTCGGAAAGTTGCCACGGCGTGGCGCGCAGATCGGCTTGATTCATGGAATGTCTCGCTTGGGGTTTCCGGGGTTGACTACAACTGGCTGAAGCTGATCCTGAATCCGGCGGCAAAGTGCACGGCCGCCTGAAATGTCGATTATCGCCCAAGCGAACTTGCGTGCACGGTCTCGGGCTTTCGGCCTGGGTGCTTATCTTGCGCTGTTCGGGCTTGCCGCCGCAACGGGCAGCGGCGCCGCGCGCACCGCCGTCTTGCGCCCGAGCACGACTGTCACGATGACGGCGGTCGCGTAGAGCCACGTCGTCGCGCTTACCTGTTCGCCGAAGAAGAGCGCGGAGAATGCCATCGTGAAAAAAATCTGCAGTAATTGCACTTGTCCGACGCGCGCGATGCCGCCCATCGCGAGACCCGCGTACCACGCGAAAAAGCCGATGAACTGCGAGAAGAGCGTCACGTAACCGAACGCGAGCCACGTGCGTAAAGCGAGCGGCTCGGGATGAGCCGCGTGATGCGCCCACGCGAGCCAGCCGACCGGCAGCACGAGGAAGGGCGCCGATAGCACGAGCGCCCAGCAGATCACCTGCCATCCGCCCATCTGTCTGGCGAGCCGCGCGCCTTCCGCATAGCCGAGCGCGCCGATGCCGACCGCGACGAGCATTAGAAGGTCGCCTGCCTGCAAGCCGCCGCCGCCCGTCTGCAAGGCGAACGCGATGACGATCGCGCTGCCCGCGATAGCGCTCACCCAGAAGAGTTTCGATGGCCGCTCGTGCGAGAGCCACGCGGCGTAGATCGCGACGCACAGCGGCTGCAAGCCATTGACCACGGCGCCGTGCGACGCGGGGACGGTTTTCATCGCCCAGGCGGAAAACACCGGAAACGCGACAATCACGCCAAGAGACACGACCGCGAGGCTCTTGATCTGCGGCCAGGACGGCCGCTTTTCGCGGCGCCATGCAAGCAGCAAGGCGGCGGGCAGCGCGGCGACGAGCGCGCGCCCGAGCCCGTTCAGAAGCGGATGCACTTCCTGCACGACGATGCGCGTCATCGGCAGCGTGAGGCTGAAGATGACGACGCCGATCAGGCCGAGCAACATGCCTTCGGTTTCGCGGGTTCTCATCGTTCCATGTCTCCTTTGGGGCGGGCTCTTGGGCTCGCTGTTAGTCGTCGTTGTCGTTGTCGTCGGTAGGTGCGGCGTCGGCATCGACCGTGGCTTGCTCATTCGTCTCGGCTTGCAGTTCGCGCGGATCGCTTTGCATGCTGGATGCACCGCCTTCTTCGGCAGACGAATCGCCATCCAGCGCAACCGCCGCAGCCTTGTCTCGCACACGCCTTCGCTTGCCTGCCGCCTGCCGCGCCTGCTCGTTCGCAAGGCGCGCCGCCTCCACCGATTCCGCCGATTCGCCGAGCGTCACCATCGAGCCATCTGGCAGCTCGAAACGCGCGACGAGAGCGGGCGCGCCACGCGTTGGCTCGACTTGCATCAGATGCGCCGCGCCGAGCCATTCGAGCTGTTGCGCCACCGCATCCGCGTTCGGATGAAACCCCGTGAGCGATGCCAGCGCAATGCCCGTCTGCGGCAACGTATCGCTCGGATGACGCGGCGTATCCCATTGGATCAGCGCGGGCAACACGCCATCGCCCACGCCCTGCCACGCGGGGAACGCGCCGTCGTCCGGCACCGTCAGCCCCCACGTATTGCCGGAGCGCGACATTGCCACCACGGGCGCGATGCGTTCCGGATACTGCTCCTGCCAGCGCACGAGCGACTTCGGCCGATCCACACGAAGCACCCAGTGCACGAGCTGCGGACCGTCTTCGAGGCGACGCTGCAATGCCGGGTCGTCGAGCGCGAAGAGGCGCGGGCGCGATGTGGCGGGCGAAGGCGCGTCCGGATCGATTGCGATCACTTCGATATAAGCGCCGCCCCACAGGCTCAAGAGCCGGTTGTGCGTGCGCATGAGCGGATGCGCGCCACCGGGCGCGGTCTCCACGCCGAACTTCGCGGCGATAAATTGCGCGCCCTCGGCAAGCGTGCGCGCGGCGATCACGAGATGGTCGAGTTTCAGCGGATGAGCGGTCATGGCACAAGCCCGAAGCGTCAATACAGGGGCCGATAGCATAACCGCTCGCCCGCGCCGCCCGAAGCGCACGGTCACGGAAAGGATGCGCCATCCAGTGCAGCCCGAATGCAGAATGTAGCTGCTGCCACCAGAACAGTAACGGTACAATCGGCGGAATACTGTTCTGTACAGTTTTGAGCATATCGAACGCTTCGCCTGAACCGCACATCCGCCACGGAGGCCCGCATGTCCGTCCCGCTCGATCAGATTCCCGCTCCGCACGACGCCGCGCAGCTAACGCTCGTCGATCAGCTCGTGCAGTGGGGACGCCGCCGCATCGACGAACGGGTGTTTCGGCCGGGCATGCGCATGCCGTCCATCCGCAAGCTGGCGGTCGATAAAGGCGTGTCGCGCTTCACCGTGGTCGAGGCTTATGAGCGGCTTGTCGCGCACGGCTATCTCGATTCGCGGCGCGGGTCGGGCTTCTACGTGCGCGACCGTATCGTGGCCGCCGCGAGCCCGGCGCCGGAGCAGGCGCCCGTGCAGAACGCAATCGACGTGGTCTGGCTTCTGCGCAACATGCTGCACAGTTCGAGCCCCGAGAAGGGGCCGGGGCTCGGCTATCTGCCGAACCGATGGCTCGACGGCGAGCTCATCACCAACGCGCTGCGCTCGATGAGCCGCATGTCCGGCGCGCAGATGCTCGGCATGGGCACGCCGCATGGTTTTCTGCCGCTGCGGCTGCAGTTGCAGACGCGTCTCGCGGAACTGGAGATCGGCGCGACCGAGCAGCAGATCGTGATGGTGTCGGGCATCACGCAGGCCATCGACCTGATTTCGCGCCTTTACGTCAAGCCGGGCGATGCGGTGATCGTCGGCGATCCCGCGTGGTTCCAGATGTTCGGCCGTTTCGCATCGCAGGGCGCGCGGCTCGTCGGCATGCCGTACACGCCGGATGGGCCCGATCTCGACGCGCTCGAATCGCTCGTCGCGACCTGGCGGCCGAAGATGCTGATCATCAACTCGGTGCTGCAGAACCCGACCGGCACGTCGCTCACGGCGGCGCAGGCGTTCCGCATCCTGCAACTCGCGCAGCAGTACGACTTCATGGTCATCGAGGACGATATCTACGGCGATCTGTGTGCGCCTTCGTATCCGGCAACGCGGCTTGCATCGCTCGATCAACTCAAGCGCGTAATTTTTCTCGGCAGCTTTTCGAAGACGCTCGCCGCGAATCTGCGCGTGGGTTATGTCGCGGCATCGGCGGAAGTGGCGAAGGCGCTCGCCGATCAGAAGATGCTCGTCGGCATGACGACGCCCGAACTCAACGAACGCGTGCTTTACAAGGTGTTGACCGAAGGGCATTACCGGCGGCACGTCGAACGGCTGCGCGGGCGGCTCGACGCCGTGCGTGACAAGACCGCTCGCATGCTGGAAAAGACCGGTCTGAAGCTGTTCACGACGCCATCGGCCGGCATGTTTCTTTGGGCCGACACGGGTGTCGATTCGGAAAGTCTCGCGGCGGCGGGGCACGAAGCCGGCTTTTTATTGACGCCGGGCAGCCTGTTTTCGCCGAATCAGTCGCCCACTACGTGGATGCGCTTCAACATCGCCAACTGCGGCGATCCGGCGTTGCCGGAGTTGCTGGCGAGTCATCGGGAAAAGGCGGCGCGGCGGGGTTCCTAGGCGAGCGGCTCGGCTGAATGGTGTCGTGGAAAACCGCGCACCCCGGCCGCACGTCAACTCTCCCGACGCGGCCGATTCCGAAGACGAGGCAAATGCCGCCGGTCCGATGGCGCATTCAAAAACCCCGCCAGCACGTGCTCGAAGAGCGCAAGCGCACCCGGCATCAACCGATACCGACGCTCATAGAGCCGCGCCTGTCCGCCGCAAAACTTAAGCGCGTAATAGTCGGCAAGCAGGTTGCCTTGCGCTTCCATGTTGTAGTCCGCGAGACCTTTGTCGGCCGCGAGCGCATAGCGATAAGGCAGGCCGATACGAATCGCCCCGCGCAGCCTCACCCAATAGCCGAGCTGGAACTGCCACACATGCGTCATCTCGTGGATGAACCACATGCGCTCACCGAGGTCGCAGGCGGAGAAGTCGTGCTGGTAGCATGCGCGTGGAAAATAGAGGTTGCCGTTCGGCGACATCGCGGTGTGTCGCGGTTGCAGTCCGAACGGCAGATAGCCGCGAGCGTGAACGCGGACCGTCGAATAATCGATCGAAGCGCCGAACACGCACCGCGCCAGCGCGATCTCACCGGGCGTGAGCGGCCGTGCGCGTATCAAGGGCTTCGGCGTGTGAAACATGGTCGGGCGATCGGTCGTGCTAAAGCGTCATCCTAACCGGCTTTTCACCGGCTCTTGAAATAGCCCGTCCCGCCCATATATCGGACGAATTCTGCGTGTGTACGCGGCGCATGCCATGCAAGTGGCTTAAGATCGCACGCCGCGCATTCCGAACCGCATCTATAAAACTCAACCAGAGGACTCGACCATGGCGCAAGAAACCATGAGCTTTCAGGCGGAAGTGAAGCAGCTTCTGCAACTGATGATTCATTCGCTCTACAGCAACAAGGAAATCTTCCTGCGCGAGCTGATCTCGAACGCATCGGACGCGGCAGACAAGCTGCGCTTCGAGGCAATCGAAAACAGCGCGCTCTACGAGAACGATCCGGACCTGCGTATCCGCGTGTCGTTCGACAAGGCGGCGCGCACCGTCACCATCGACGACAACGGCATTGGCATGAGCCGCGAAGAAGCCATCTCGCATCTGGGCACGATCGCGCGCTCGGGCACGAAAGAGTTCTTCTCGAAGCTCTCCGGCGACCAGCAAAAGGACGCCGCGCTCATCGGACAATTCGGCGTGGGCTTTTACTCGGGCTTCATCGTCGCCGACAAGATCACGGTGGAATCGCGCCGCGCCGGTCTTCCGGCATCGGAAGGCGTGCGCTGGACGAGCGCGGGCGAAGGCGAGTTCGAAGTCGAGAATATCGAGCGCGCGCAACGCGGCACGACCATCACGCTGCATCTTCGTCCGGAAGAGGACGAACTGCTTTCGAGTCACAAGCTCAAGTCGATCATCCAGAAGTATTCGGATCACGTCGCGCTGCCCATCCTCATGAAGAAGGAAGAATGGGACGCCGAGAAGAGCGAGATGGTCGAGAAGGACGAAGACGAGACCGTCAATCAGGCGAGCGCGCTGTGGACGCGTAACAAGAGCGACATCACCGACGAGCAATACAAGCAGTTTTACCAGCATATTTCGCACGATCACGACGACCCGCTCGCGTGGACGCACAACCGCGTGGAAGGCCGCAGCGAATACACGCAACTGCTGTATGTGCCGAAGCACGCGCCGTTCGATCTGTGGAACCGTGAACATCGCGGCGGCCTCAAGCTCTACGTGAAGCGCGTCTTCATCATGGACGATGCCGAGCAATTGCTGCCCGCGTATTTGCGCTTCGTGAAGGGCGTGGTCGATTCGGCCGATCTGCCGCTCAACGTCTCGCGCGAGATACTGCAGGAAAGCCGTGACGTGAAGGCAATTCGCGAAGGCGTGAGCAAGCGCGTGCTGTCGATGCTGGAAGAAATCGCATCGTCATCGGCCGAAGCAACCGACGAAGCCGACCGAGAAAAGTACACGAATTTCTGGAAGGAATTCGGTCAGGTGCTCAAGGAAGGCATTGGCGAGGATTTCAGCAACCGGGATCGCATTGCGAAGCTGGTGCGTTTTGCATCGACGCATAACGACTCCGACGTGCAAAACGTCTCGCTCGCCGATTACGTCTCGCGCATGAAGCCCGAGCAGACGAAGATCTACTACGTCACCGCGGACAGCTGGCAGGCCGCGAAGAACAGTCCGCATCTGGAAGTGTTCCGCAAGAAGGGCGTGGAAGTGCTGTTGCTGACGGATCGCGTCGACGAATGGATGCTGTCCTTCCTCAATGAATTCGACGGCAAGCCGCTGGCGAGCGTCGCGCGTGGCGACCTCGATCTGGGCGCGCTGAACGACGAGGAAAAGCAGCAGCAGGAAAAGGTCGGCGAGGAATTCAAACCGCTCGTCGAGAAGATGAAGGAAGCGCTCGAAGGCAAGGCCAAGGACGTGCGCCTGACCTTCCGCCTGACCGATTCGCCGAGCTGTCTCGTGGCCGACGAAGGCGACATGAGCGGCTACCTGCAACGCATGCTGAAGGCAGCGGGGCAGAACGCACCGAAGATGGAGCCGATTCTCGAAGTGAACCCGGAACATCCGCTGGTGAAGGCGCTGCAGACCGATGGCGCGAATTTCGCGGATTGGTGTCATCTGCTGTTCGATCAGGCGTTGCTGGCCGAAGGCGGATCGCTGGAAGACCCGGCAAGTTTCGTGAAGCGGACGAATGCGTTGTTGTTGGCGCGTTGAGGTCGAGGGTTGGTTGTTGAGGTGAAGGACGCGCCGCCGAGTGAACGGCGGCGCGTTTTTTATGCGGCTACGACTTCTTGGCCCGCTCGGGCACGGAAGCGGACTGAAGCGTTGTCGTTAGCGCGCTTGAAGTCTCGACCTTTGGATGCGCGCTGCCGGAACGGACCGGCAGCGCGTATTTTTACTTGCGCTCCTTGTTGGATTGGGCGAGCACGGAAGCAGCTAGCGTCTTCGTTTCCTTCGAATACTTCGGGCTTTTCAGCACTTCGCTTGCCTTGTGCTCCATCGCGCCGCTTGTTTGCTTCGCGCTATGGGCCTGTGATAGAGCCGACGCGGCAAGACTCTTTTTTATCTCCGATGCTTTCGGATCATGAAGCGTCTCGGATGCCAAATGCGCCACCTTGTTCGACGTCTGCTTTGTGTTTTTAGACATTTAGATATCCTTTTATAAATGCGCTGATCGTGAAATCCACGGTCTGCAATTCAGTGTGCTGCGTTGCGCGCCGCCATTCCATACGATTTGTCCGAAGGGCAAGCGCGGTTTTATAATCAATGCCATGCTGACCTGCACCGATCCCGTCGACCGCCATTGGCGCAGCGCGCCGCTCGCATCGCTTACGGGGCATCAAAAAGACTGGCTCACACGCGGCGGCTCCCTGACCGCGCACTTGCGCGCGCTAGGACAAGTCACTGTGGAAGTGACGCGCGAATGCGTCGCCGCGCCGTGGCTTGACGAATGGCAAGCGCTCGGCGTCACGCCGCGCACGCCGGTGTGGACGCGCGAAGTCGCGTTGAAGGTCGATGGCGTCGCAGTTGTAGTCGCGCACAGCATTGTCGCGCTGTCGCACAGCACGGGCATCTGGCAATCGATGCGCCGCCTGCGCACCCGCCCGCTCGCCGAACTTCTCTACAGCGACAGCAGCGTGTCCCGTTCCGTACTCGCAAGCCGCGTCGTCACCGCGCGGCATCCGCTGCATGCGCTGGCCTTGCGCGAAACGCCGCCCGGACATGCTCTGCACGCGCGCCGCTCGGTATTCCTGCGCTACGGCGCGCCGCTCATGGTCACCGAATGCATGCTCGATGCGCTCTGGGCGCGGCTCGCGGAATCGGCAAGACCGCGGGGTGTTCATCATCGTGAGCATGCGCGGGCGTTCGAGCACCTGAGTTCGCATGCGAAGCGCGTCGCGGACGAGAAAGCCCGATGACGCTGACCGGATTCGCGCCCGTGGCCGACCGCGCCACGCATACGCTGATTCTCGGCAGCTTTCCGGGCGTCGCATCGCTGACGGCGACGCAGTACTACGCGCATCCGCGCAATCAATTCTGGCGGCTCGTGGGCGCGGTGATCGGCGAACCGCTGCATGAATTCAGCTACGAGAATCGTCTGCAACGCCTGCTTGCTCATCGGATCGGCTTATGGGACGTGCTCGCCGCATGCGAGCGCCAGGGCAGCCTCGACAGCGCAATCCGCAACGCCGCCGCGAACGACTTCCACGCATTTCACACGCGCTTTCCCGCGCTCGGGAAAGTCTGCTTCAACGGCAAGACTTCGGGCCGCTTCGAGGCGCAGGCGAGCGCTGCGGGTTACGCGACGCTCGTGCTGCCTTCGTCGAGCGCGGCCAATGCTATGCTCTCGTTCGACCAAAAACTGCGCGTCTGGCGCGACATTCTCAGCACACAATGAAGAATCTGATCAAGCGCGCATCCGCCGAAGCACGCGCGTTCGGCCGCAACAAGGACGCGGCGAAACAAGACCGCCGCCGCATCAAGGGCGATGACGACGATCTCGCCAACGCGCCGCGCATCGACGCGCCGCGTAAGCCGCGCTTCGCGCCCGTGACGTTCTCGGAAGAGGGCGGCGTGCGTTATCTGCACTTCGGCACTGAATGGATCCAGGGCGCGATGCGCATCAAAAAGCCCGATCACCTCGAACTCGAATACGCGCAGCAGATGATGGCGTGGCTGCTTTTCATCGAGACGCCGGCGCGCATCGTGCAACTCGGGCTCGGCTCGGCCGCGCTCACCAAGTTCTGCTATCGCTTCCTGAAACGCGCGCAAGTCGAAGCGGTCGAGTTGAATCCGGCGGTCGTGATCGCCGCGCGCGCCATGTTCGAGCTTCCGTACGACGACGCGCGCCTCACCGTCACCGAACGCGACGCGTGGGAGTTCGTCAACGACCGCGCGAACCACGGCACCATCGGCGCGCTGCAGATCGATATCTACGACGCCAGCGCGCGCGGTCCCGTGCTCGACAGCGTGTCGTTCTATCGCGCGTGCCGGGCGTGTCTCACGCCGGATGCGGGCGTCGTCACGATCAACCTGTTCGGCGATCACCCGAGCTTCGTGCGCAACATGCGGCATCTGAACGAGGCATTCGCCCATCGCGTGATCGCGCTGCCGGAAGTACACGACGGCAACCGTATCGCGCTCGCCTTCGCCGGTCCCGCGCTAGACGTGCCGTTCGCCGCGCTCGAAGCCCGCGCCAGGCTGATCGAAGCACAACTCGGCCTGCCCGCGCGCAAGTGGGTGAAAGGCCTGGCCGAAACCGCGACGCTGCCGATGACCGGTTCGTTCGCCATCTGATCCCCGGATCCGCTCCAGCCAATCCAGCCAATCCAGCCAATCCAGCCAATCCAGCCAATCCAGGCAGGCGATCCCGGCGAATTTTACGATCTCATTTCTTATCAGGGGATTAGTCGGGATTCCCCCTGCTTGACCCGCGTTTTTCGGTCCATATACTCCTCCTGTTATTTCGGGGCGCTTTCAGCGGCGTGCCATGCAAGATGGCAACCGGCCTTTCGAGCGAGCGACCGACCGTCCTCGCCTGGCCGCGCCCAAAGCGAATGCTCAAAACAATAGGGAGACCGTCATGGCTCACGAAGCTGCGACCGGCACAGGACAACCACGCAACAAGCATTGGCTCTGGCTTCTGATCCTTCCGTGGATCGGCGTGGTTTGGGTGCCGTTTTACAACAAGATCGAGCCGGTTCTGTGGGGCTTTCCGTTTTTTTACTGGTATCAGTTGCTGTGGGTGCTGATCAGCGCGGTCATCACGGCCGTCGTCTATAAGAAGACCAAGGCGCTGTCCTCGGGTCGTGCCACGCCCCGACAAGGAGCCCCGCGATGATGAATCTCACCGCGACTTTCGTCTTCGTCCTGTTCTTCGTCGGCGTGACGATTCTCGGCTTCATCGCCGCGCACTGGCGCAAGGGCGATCTCGGCCAGCTCGACGAATGGGGCTTGGGCGGCCGGCGCTTCGGAACCGTCGTCACGTGGTTCCTGCTCGGCGGCGATCTCTACACCGCGTACACCTTCGTGGCCGTGCCGGCGCTCGTGTTCGGCGCGGGCGCGACGGGCTTCTTCGCGCTGCCTTACACCATCCTGATCTATCCGTTCGCCTTCGTCGTGTTTCCGAAGCTGTGGAGTATCGCGAAGCGGCACGGCTACGTAACCGCCGCTGACTTCGTGCATGCACGCTACAACAGCCGCATGCTCGCGCTGGCGATCGCCGTGACGGGTATCGTCGCGACCATGCCGTATATCGCGTTGCAACTCGTGGGCATCGAAGTGGTGATCGGCGCGCTCGGCTTTTCGACGCAAGGGTTGCTCGGCGACATGCCGCTCATCATCGCGTTCGCGATTCTCGCGGCCTACACGTACACCTCGGGCCTGCGCGCGCCCGCCATGATCGCCGTGGTGAAGGACGTCCTGATCTACATCACCATCATCGCCGCGATGATCATCATTCCCGCGCAGCTCGGCGGCTTCGGGCACATCTTCGGGGTCGTGCCGCCCGCCAAGCTGCTCTTGAAGGCGCCCGATACCGCGAGCCTCAACGGCTACAGCGCGTACGCGACGCTCGCGGTGGGTTCGGCGCTCGCGCTGTTCCTGTATCCGCACTCGGTGACGGCGATTCTTTCGTCGAACTCGGGCAACACCATTCGCCGCAACATGGCACTGTTGCCCGCGTACTCGCTCGTGCTCGGGCTGCTCGCGCTGCTCGGCTACATGGCGCTTGCCTCGGGCGTGAAGGACATGCCGGAATACGCGTCGTACTTCAAGGCCTACGGCGCGAACTTCGCCGTGCCGGCGCTCTTTCTGCATTACTTCCCGTCGTGGTTCGTGGGCGTGGCGTTCGCGGCCATCGGCATCGGCGCGCTGGTGCCCGCGGCGATCATGTCGATCGCGGCGGCCAACCTCTACACGCGCAATGTGCATCGCGAGTTCGTCAACCGGTCGATGACGCCCGAGCAAGAAACCAACGTCGCCAAGCTCGTCTCGCTGATCGTGAAAGTGGGCGCGGTGGTGTTCATTCTCGCGCTGCCGCTCACTTATGCCATCCAGTTGCAACTGCTCGGCGGCATCTGGATCATCCAGACGCTTCCCGCGCTCGTGCTCGGTCTCTATACGCGCGTGCTGGATCATCGCGGTTTGCTGATCGGCTGGGCGGTGGGTATCGGCACGGGTACGTGGATGGCCGTATCGCTGCAACTCAAGGGCTCGATCTTCACCGTGCATATGTTCGGCTACGCCGTGCCGGGCTATGCGGCGGTGTGGGCGTTGATCGTCAATCTCGTGGTGTCCATCGTCGTGAGCCTGCTGGTACGCGCGCTCGGCCTCAAACGTTCGGATGACCGTACGCGTCCGGAAGATTATCTGGACATCGTGGAAGGTTGATCGCGCGATTTCTCCGCGTTTGATACCCTGAACGCCCGTAACCGCCTTCCGGCTGTTGCGGGCGTTTCGACTTCGGACCACGAGCGACCATGCCCTTACAGACTTCCGTGTCACCCCGGCGCATGCAGGCAAGGCGGCTCATGCACGGGCTCGCTTCGCCGTATTTTCGATACCGGCATGCGAACGTGATCCACGCGGTGCGCGTCGCGCTCGGCATGGCAACCTCGTTTCTGGTGACGACCGGCATCAACGTGCCGCATGGCGTGTGGGCGTCGGTGTCGCTGCTGGTCGTGATCGGCGGCTTACAGCACTACGGCAATATCCGCAAGAAAGCCGTTGAACGGGCACTGGGTACGGCGCTCGGCGCGGGCATCGGCCTCTTTTTGATCCTCGTGCATGCGCTGTTCGGCTCGCTCCTGCTGTTTTTCTTTCTAATGTCCCTGTTCGCGGGCGCGTGCGCCTACTACGCAATTGGCAAGGCGGGCTATGTCGCGCTGCTGACCGCGATCACAATGGTCATCGTCTCCGGTCATGGCGATCTTTCCTTCGATGTCGGGCTGTGGCGCACGGCCAATGTGATGATCGGCATTGCCATCGCGCTGGCGTTCTCGTTCGTGCTGCCGCAGTACGCAACGTATTCGTGGCGCTATCGGCTGGCGGACAACCTGCGCGAATGCGCGCGGCTTTACGGCGCATTGCTCGATGGCAAGCCGCTGTTGCCCGAGGAAACCACGCGGCGCTTTCTTGCGATGAGCCAGCGTCTCGTGCAGGCGCGCGGCTTGATGGAATCGGTCGCAAAGGAAACACATGTGCCAATTGCGCGGCTAGAGGAGATTCAGCGCCTGCATCGTTCGATCCTGGCGGCGCTGGAGATGCTGGCTTCGTCGGCGGTGGAGAATTTCGGCATCGACTGCACGCCGCGTGAGCAGGAGGCGCGGCACAAGCTGCTGCGCATGTCGCGCGCGCTGCGTTTCGGGCGTGTGGGTCTTTTGCACCGAAGCGTGGACCTGACCGTATTCACGCCGATGCCAGGAGAAGCGAACGAAAGGGATTTATCGACGCAGGGCATGCACTGGCTCGCCATGCGTTTTGCGGAGCAGGTGGAACGCCTGCGCTTGCGACTGAGTGAGATCGAGCGGCAGTGGAACATAGAAGGCGCACGGCCGCTCAACGATTGACTGTGCTCGTCTCGCGCCTTCAGTGAGCGGGCTGTCACGCCTGCGCGGGTGCTTCCTCGGTGGTATTGACCACGTTGATGAGCCAGGGCACGCCGAAACGATCCTTCAGCATGCCGAAGCCTGCCGTGAAGAAAGTGGCCTGCCACGGGGTCAGCACTTCGCCGCCTTCGACGAGCTGGTTGAACATGCGTTCGCCGGAAGCCGCGTCGTCGGCGGCGATGGACAGCGTGAAGCCCTGATAAGCCTTCGACGGCTGACCGAACTGGCCGTCCGACACCATGATGGCGTTAGGTCCCACGCTGAAGAGCGCGTGCATGACCTTGTCCTGCCATTCGGGCGGAACGCTCGCGCTGTCGGGCGTGTCGCGAAAGCGGATCAGCGCATGAATCTCCGCGCCGAGTGCGGTTTGGTAGAGAGCGAGCGCGTCCGCGCAGTCGCCGTTGAAGAACACATAAGTATCGAGTTGCATGACTGACTTTTTAAGCTCTTACGTTTTGCCTCAGAGCCTCGCAGTCTATTGCAACGCGCGTTTATGGAAACTGGGAAAAGGTCAATTTAGGTCAAAATAAACGGGAATAGTGCGTTTACAGAAACACTGAGTCATGACAACAAAATGGCGCAGTGTGAGTGCGCCATTTTGTTGTACTGCATGCGGGGAAGCGCCCGGCTTATTGAAGCGCGGTAATCAGCTTTTCGAGCTTGATTGCATCGGCAGCGAACGCGCGAATACCTTCCGCGAGCTTTTCGGTGGCCATGGCGTCGTCGTTGACGAGGAAGCGGAAGGTCGGCTCATCGACGCTGATCTTCTCGACGTTCTCGTTCTTGACCGAATCCGCGGAGAGCTTGCGCTCCACCTTCTCGTCGCTGTCGGCGAGTTTCTTCAGGAGATCGGGGCTGATGGTCAAAAGATCGCAACCCGCGAGTTCCGTGATCTGGCTCACCGTGCGGAAACTCGCGCCCATGACTTCCGTCTTGTAGCCGAACTTTTTGTAGTACGCGTAGATGCGGCGCACCGACTGCACGCCCGGATCGTTAGCGCCGCCCATTTTCGCTTCGTCCCATTCGGCGCCCGCCGACTTCTTGTACCAGTCGTAGATGCGGCCGACGAACGGCGAGATCAGTTGCGCACCGGCTTCCGCGCACGCGACGGCTTGCGCCAGCGAGAACAAGAGCGTCATGTTGCAGTGGATGCCTTCCTTTTGCAGCACCTCGGCCGCGCGGATTCCTTCCCACGTGGACGCCAGCTTGATCAGCACGCGGTCCTTCGAGATGCCCGCTGCGTCGTACAGCTTGATGATTTCGTGTGCCTTGTCGATTGAGCCTTTGGTGTCGAACGAAAGGCGTGCGTCGACTTCGGTCGATACGCGGCCCGGAATGATCTTCAGAATCTCGGTGCCGAACGCGACGAGCAGATTGTCGATGATCTGACCCATCGGCTTGTCCTTGTGCTCCTTGACGGTCTTCTCGAGCAGCGGCTTGTAGTCGTCCTTCTGCACGGCCTTCAGGATCAGCGACGGATTGGTCGTGGCGTCCTGCGGCTTGAACGCGACGAATTGCTGGAAGTCGCCGGTATCGGCGACGACGGTGGTGTATTGCTTGAGCTGGTCGAGAGCGGATGTCATGTCGAGTTGTCGGCGCAATGCGCCTTGTCAATTGCGGTGGCCCGCGGTTTGCCCTTGAACGCGACGCCGCACGCGATGCTTCGGCTGCGGCGCGCCCCTGATTTCTGACTTCATCATTCTAGTCCCGCGCACGGGTTTCACGCTTGAAAGCGCGCACGCGGCATGCCCGGCTTCGACCGGAGCTGCACGGCGCGGTTCCTTACAGCGCGGTCACTCGATGCTGTACGCCAGCTCGTGCCAGCGCCGCACCGTGCCTGAACCGATCTGCCCGCGTGGAAAGCGCATGGCGCGTACTTCCTTGAGGGCGCGCGCGTCCCTGGCCGTATCGCCGCAACTTTTTTTGAGCACGACATCCTGGACGGTGCCGGTGTCGTCGAGCAGGACGCGAACGATCGTCTTGCGCTTTGTCGCGCCGGCGGAGATGCCGCGCGCCAGTAATTTGTCGATCAGAGACATGACGGTGATGCAGAAGTAGTTGCAATATCTCGGCCAGATAATGCCGGCCGATACCGTCATTTTAGGCGCTCGGCCGGCGCGCATTAAGGATCAGATGCGTCACGACGCCCGCGATTAAACCCCAGAATGCGGAGCCGATCGACAGCAGGGTCAGCCCGGAAGCCGTCACCATGAACGTGACGAGCGCCGGCTCGCGCTGGCGCACGTCGTGCATAGCGTTGGCGAGTCCGCTCATGATCGAACCGAAAAGCGCGAGCGCCGCGACCGAAACGACCAGCGCTTTCGGGAACGCCGCGAACAGCGCCGCAATGGTCGCACCGAACGTGCCCGCGACGAGATAGAAGATGCCGCACCAGACCGCCGCCGTGTAACGCTTGTCGCGATTTTCATGCGCTTCGCGGCCGGTGCAGATAGCGGCCGTGATCGCCGCGAGATTGACGCCGTGCGAGCCGAACGGCGCGAGCAGCAAGGAAGCGATGCCGGTGGTCGAAATGAGCGGCGCGGAAGGCGTGTCGTAGCCGTCGGCGCGCAAGACGGCGATGCCTGGCACGTTTTGCGAGGCCATCGCCACGATGAAGAGCGGAATGCCGATGCTCACGATTGCCGAGACGGAGAACGACGGCATCGTGAAAACGGGGTGTGCGAGCGCCACATGGAAGCGCGAAAAGTCGAGCAGTCCGAGCGAACCCGCGACGGCGATTCCGGCGATGAGCGTCGCCGGAATGGCGTAACGCGGCGCCAGGCGCTTGGCGATGAGGTACGTGAAGAACATCACCAGCACGAGCGCCGTCTGCATTTGCGCCGCTCGAAAAATCTCGATGCCGATTTCGAACAGAATGCCCGCAAGCAAGGCTGCGGCGATGCCCGACGGAATGCGCTTCATGAGCGTGTCGAACCAGCCCGTCACGCCGACCGCGGTCAGGAGCGCCGCGCACACGATAAACGCCCCGATGGCCTCGCCATACGCCACGTTCGGCAGCGACGAGATGAGCAAGGCCGCGCCCGGCGTCGACCACGCGACGACGATAGGCGCGCGATAGCGCAGCGACAAGCCGATCGTGCACAGCGCCATGCCGATGGAAAGCGCCCAGATCCACGACGAAATCTGCGCGTCCGACAGATGCGCGGCCTGGCCCGCCTGGAACATCAGCACGAGCGAACTGGTGTAGCCGGTCATCATCGCGACGAAGCCGGCGACGATGGCGGAAAGGGAGGTATCGGCAAGCGGGCGAAGCGGGGCGGGCGTGGAGGAAGAGACGTTCATGCGTGGTGGATGGTTATTTGGACAGCGCGCGCATCGCGCTTTCGAGGCCTGCCATGGTGAGCGCGTACATGCGGTTGCCGAGGACATGGCGGATCGCGGAAACGGACTGGCGATATTCCCACAGCCGCTCGGGCTCCGGGTTCAGCCACGCATGATGCGGAAACTGATCGGCAAGACGCCGCAGCCACACCGCGCCGGCTTCGGCGTTGTTGTATTCGACCGAGCCGCCCGGTTGCAGCACTTCGTAGGGACTCATGGTGGCGTCGCCGACGAAGATCAGCTTGTAGTCCGGCGTGAATTTATGCAGCACGTCGAAGGTCGGCGTGCGTTCGGCATGCCGGCGCCGATTGTTTTTCCACAGATAGTCGTACACACAGTTGTGGAAGTAAAAGAACTCGAGATGCTTGAACTCGGCCTTCGCCGCCGAAAAAAGCTCTTCGACGCGCTTGATGTGATCGTCCATGGAGCCGCCGACATCGAGCAGCATCAGCACTTTCACTTTGTTGTGGCGCTCCGGCACCATCTTCAGATCGAGCCAGCCGGCGTTGGCTGCCGTGCTGCGAATGGTGTCGGGCAAATCGAGTTCGTCCGCGGCGCCTTCGCGCGCGAAGCGGCGCAAGCGTCGCAAGGCGACCTTGATGTTGCGCGTGCCGATTTCCACCTGATCGTCGTAATCGGCATAGGCGCGCTCGTTCCACACCTTGACCGCGCTGCGCTCGCCGGGCGAATCGCCGCCAATGCGGATGCCTTCCGGGTTGTATCCGCCATGTCCGAATGGCGACGTGCCGCCCGTGCCGATCCACTTGTTGCCGCCTTCGTGGCGGTCCTTTTGCTCGTCGAGCAGTTCCTTCAGGCGCTCCATCAGCTTGTCGATACCGCCCATTGCCTCGATGCGCTTTTTCTCTTCCGGCGTGAAATCGCGTTCGAGCCGCTTCTTGAGCCAGTCGAGCGGAACCTCGAAGGCTTCGTCGGGCAACTCGGTGATGCCATGAAAGTACGCGCCGAACGCGCGGTCGAACTTGTCGAAGTACTTCTCGTCCTTGACGAGCGCCATGCGCGCGAGGAAATAGAACTCGTCGAGCGAGGGCGAGATGACCTGGGCCTTCAGCGCTTCGAGCAAGGTCAGGTATTCCTTGACCGAGACGGGCAGCTTCGCGTCGCGCAGCGAGTAGAAAAAGTCGATCAGCATGGCGCGCTCTCCATAGCGAGGTGAATCAGCGGTCGAGCCGATACTTCAGATGCGCGCGCACCGCGGGCCATTCCGACTGAATGATCGAGAACACGACGGTATCGCGCAACACGCCGTCGCGTCCTATCTGATGGTTGCGCAGAATGCCGTCTTGCTTCGCGCCAAGCCCCGCAATGGCTGCACGCGAGCGGTGATTCATAAAATGCGTGCGGAACTCGACGGCGATCGCATCGAGCCTTTCGAAGGCATGCGTGAGCAGGAGCAGCTTGGCTTCGGTGTTGAGCGCGGTGCGCTGCATGCGCTTTGCATACCACGTATGGCCGATTTCCAGCCGCCGATGCGTTTCGTCGACCGCGAAATAGCGCGTGGAACCGACGACATCGCCGGTCTTCGCATCGATCACCGCGAAGGGATGCGCGCCAAGACGGTCGCGCATGTCGAGCGCTGTATCGATATATGCGCGCGTCTTGTCGGGCGACGGCACGAAGGTGTACCAGAGTTTCCACAACTCGCCGTCGGAAGCAGCGGCCGTGAGCGCGGCTTCGTGTTCGACGGTGAGCGGCACGAGCTTGACGTGCTCGCCTTCGAGCGTGACGGGTTCGATCCAGCGGCTCATGCGTGCTTTTTCCAGGGCTTGGTTAGCGGTTGTTGCGGTTCATGAACAGAAGCCGCTCGAATAGCGCGACGTCCTGTTCATTCTTCAGAAGCGCGCCGTGCAGCGGCGGCACGATCTGCTTTTGATCAGTCGAGCGCAGTGCTTCAGGCGGGATGTCGTCGGCGAGAAGCAACTTCAGCCAGTCGAGCAGCTCGGAGGTGGACGGCTTTTTCTTCAGGCCCGACACGTTGCGCAGTTCGAAGAAGCTCTGCATCGCGGCGGCGAGCAACTCCTGCTTGATGTCCGGGTAATGCACTTCGACGATTTCTTTCATCGTCTGCGCATCCGGGAACTTGATGTAGTGGAAGAAGCAGCGGCGCAGGAACGCGTCAGGCAGTTCCTTCTCATTGTTCGACGTGATGATGACGAGCGGCCGATGCCGCGCCTTCACGAGTTCCCGCGTCTCGTAGACATAGAACTCCATGCGGTCGAGTTCGCGCAGCAGGTCGTTCGGAAACTCGATATCGGCTTTGTCGATCTCATCGATCAGGAGCACCGTCTGTCGATCCGCTTCGAAGGCCTGCCACAGCACGCCCTTGACGATGTAGTTGCGGATGTCCTTCACGCGCTCGTCGCCGAGTTGCGAGTCGCGCAGGCGCGAGACGGCGTCGTATTCGTAGAGGCCTTGCTGGGCCTTGGTGGTCGACTTGATATGCCATTGCAGGAGCGGCATGCCGAGCGCGCTTGCCACTTCCTCGGCAAGCATGGTCTTGCCGGTGCCGGGTTCACCCTTGATGAGGAGCGGGCGTTGCAGCGTCACCGCGGCGTTCACCGCGAGTTTGAGGTCGTCGGTCGCGACGTATTGCGATGAGCCTTCGAAACGCATGACGAAGTCCGGTGAGGAAAAAAATCCCAGTATAAGTCAGAAGACCTTTTGGCATCGGGGCTTGCCGGGGTATCGTGTGAGCCGCTTCAGGCACGCCGGAGCACGCGCGCCGGCCCTGCATCCGAAGTCGGGCGAAGTCAATCGGAATGTTTGTGCAGGGACCAATTGTCGCAGGCGGGTTAGCTGCTTTTCAGCCGATTCCCCTTGTCAGCAGGGCTTTCGCGCGATCTCCCCTTGTGGACGGTGGGGAGGTCGCGCGGTACAATTAGCCCGATTTTTTTGGCCTGCGTGGCTAAATAGCGAAAACAGTCCCGAGAAGGTTGTGATGCGCTCGGCGCGGCCTTGGCCCCAAGCGGTAGAAGCGCGCCGGATTTCCCCTCATGCTAGGTTAGAAGCTATGAACAATTTTGTCGGCAAATGTGCCGTGATTGCAGCGCTGTCGGGTCTTGCCGGCTTCGCGACCCAGGCGTCGGCCGACGTCGTGGGCAACGCAAAGGCCGCTGAGGGCAAGGTCGCGATGTGCATCGGCTGCCACGGCATACCCGGCTATCGCACGGCGTATCCCGAAGTTTATGAAGTGCCCATGCTCGGCGGTCAGAACGCGCAGTACATCGCCAATGCGCTGCATGCCTACAAGAAGGGCGACCGCCACTTCGACACCATGCGCGCCATCGCGACTACCTTGTCCGATCAGGACATCGCCGATATTGCCGCGTACTACGCCGCGCAAACTCCCCAATCGAAGAACAATCCCGACAAGTGATCCGTGCTTTTTAGCGTTTGACTCGATGCGACGCGCGCGCACTCATGCGCCGACGTCGATACGGCAATCCGGTATTGCATGGACACAGGAGAATTCATGATGCCCTCTCAGGCACTCCACACAAGCTTCAAGGCGGCATGCGCGGCAGCGGCGCTCATCGGCATGGCGGCGTTGAATGTTGCGCACGCGGCGGACGTCGGCAACGGCAAGGCACTGTCCGAGAGCCACAATTGCTCGGCCTGCCACGGCCCTAACCTCAATAAACCAGTGAGCGGCGAGTATCCGCGTCTCGCGGGTCAGCATGCGAGCTATATCTACTGGGCGCTCCGGCAGTATCAGATTGGCGGCGGAAATCCGAATTTCGGCCGCAACAACGCCATCATGGCGGCGCAGGTGCAGAACCTGTCGCAGAGCGACCTGAAGGATCTCGCGGCTTATATCGAATCGCTCGACGGCAACCTCGTGCTGAAGAAGTAAGCGCGCTTCGGTTCGTTCGCATCAAACGAAACACCCCGCATCGAGCGGGGTGTTTTGCTTTGTCGCGCGGCTTCGAAGATGTTTAGTCCGGCGAAGTTAGTCCTTTGAAGCTCGACGCTCGATGAGCGCGAGGTATGCGTCGGTATCCGGCGGCGTGTTGCTGCGCTGCGCTTCCCAGATCACCTGCCCAAGGCATTCCATGATGGCGTGCTGCGCCTCGTGCGTGGAACCGAGCCGCGCGGCCAGTCGCTCGTGCGCTCGACGAATGCCAGGCGGCTGATCGATCGACAACTGTTCGGTGATCGCAAGATGCATCGACAGATGCAGAAACGGGTTGCTCTGGCCGCGATCGGGCGAATAGTCCGCGCCTTGTGCTTCAGGATCGATGAGCGCGTCGTGATATTCCGGATGCTCGCGCATCCAGTCGGCGGCCATGCTTTCGAGCGGCGTGAGAATTTCGCTCGCGCGCTCCTTGCGCCAGGTTTCGGTGAAGAACTGACGAACTTCGTCGCGGCTAGGGTTGAACATAAGGTATTGATTCGATTGCGGGATTCAGACCGCTATTGTAGAGCTTGGGGTGGGGGTTCTGCTTGAGCGCTGGGGCAATTGGCGCTTGGCTGCCCGGCGGTTCAAACCACCGGCGCCGGCGTCTTCGGCCGATATTCGCAAAGCGGCTCGATCGCGCAATGCCAGCACTCCGGCACGCGCGCCTTGCAGACGTATCGCCCATGCAGGATCAGCCAGTGATGCGCGTGCTGCAAAAATTCAACCGGGACATACTTCTCCAGCGCGGTTTCGACCGCCCGCACGTCCTTGCCCGGCGCCAGTCCCGTCCGATTGGCGACGCGAAAGATATGCGTGTCGACGGCAATGGTCGCTTGCCCAAACGCAATATTCAGCACGACATTCGCTGTCTTGCGTCCGACGCCTGGCAGCGCTTCGAGCGCCTCGCGATTGTCGGGCACTTCGCCGCCGTGTTGCTCGATCAACATCCGGCACGTCGCGATCACGTTCTTCGCCTTGGTCCGATACAGCCCGATCGTGCGGATATAGTCCGTCACGCCTTCCTCGCCGAGCGCAAGCACTTTCCCAGGCGTGTTGGCGACGGGGAACATCTTGCGCATCGCCTTGTTGACGGAGACATCGGTGGCTTGCGCCGAGAGCATCACGGCGATCAACAGTTCGAATGGCGTCGTGTATTCGAGCTCCGTCTTCGGTTCCGGGTCGATGCTTTGCAACGTTTCGAAGATGGCGCGGCGCTTTTTGGCGTTCATCGTGAGTTCGGGGGATCGTTGTTCGCGTTTTCCTGCATGGCGAGCCGCCGGCGGCGCTCCTCGGCGGCATCGATCTGCGCTTGCACGGCGGGGCTCACGTTGTCCGTGTTCTTCGGGCCGGTGCCTGCGTGCGCCATCTCTTCCTTCTTCTTGCGTGCGCGGTCGAGCGCGGCCTGAATGATCGCGCGTTTCCTGGCTTCGGGGTCGTCGGCTTGCACGGCGGCGCTTACGGCTGCTTCGGGCTGTGCGGAAGATGCCGCCGCTTGCGCCCGACGTGCCGATGCACGCGCTTCGGCCGCCGCGCGCTCACGTTCGTCGCGCGCCACGCGCCGGTCGTGACGCTCGCGCGCCGCGTCGGCTTCCGGTTGAGACCACGCATTCCAGCCGGTGGCGTCGCCGGTCACGGGAATCATCGTGATGCAATCGACGGGGCAGGGCGGCACGCATAGATCGCAACCCGTGCACAGTTCGGGAATGACCGTATGCATCTGTTTCGCCGCACCGACGATTGCATCGACAGGGCACGCCTGCATGCAAAGCGTGCAACCGATGCACACGTTCTCGTCGATCACGGCAACGGGACGCGGACGTTCGACGCCATGCGTGGTGTCGAGCGCAATCACGGGCTTGTCGAGCAATCGAGCGAGCCGCGCGATGCCTTGTGCGCCGCCTGGCGGGCACTGGTTGTAGTTTGCATCGCCCGCGGCGATGGCTTCCGCATAAGGCCGGCAGGCGGGATAGCCGCACTTGGTGCACTGGGTCTGCGGCAGCAAATCTTCAATGCGCTCGGCGAGCGTCTTTGAAACGATAACGGTCACGAAGGGGTCGCGATATGGCTTGGGGAGTCGAGGCAGGGAGGAGCGCAAGAACGGCTCGACCACAATCAAACACGTATGACGGTTGCTCGCTGCCTGCATTCGGCGCGCTTATTCCGCTTTTGACGACGGTACGCGCTCGGGTTTAGGCGTCATTATCGCCGAAGTCGCAAATAGTCGTGCTGCGAACGCTTAATCCCAATTGCCAATGACGTGGCGATGTGCGCATAATCAAAGCGCTTTACCGTTTGACCGCAGGACGGTGTTCCCCAATAACCATGGGCAGCGCCCGTTCACGTCATGTACCCAAACGCGGGCCGCGTGACGCTCATCCGGACAACGCGGCTCCTGAATCATGCCACCATGAATCAGCCGAAAATCAAAAGAGATCCTGAAGGCACCCGTCGCCGTATCCTGCTGGCTGCTGCAGAAGAGTTTGCAGCGGGAGGACTGTTCGGCGCGCGCGTCGATCAGATCGCGCGCCGGGCCGAAACCAATGAACGCATGCTCTATTACTACTTCGGCAGTAAGGAGCAGCTTTTCACGGCAGTGCTTGAACACGCCCTCGGCTCGCTGGTGGAAGCCGAGCGCACGCTCGACCTCGACGGCGTGGCACCCATCGAGGCCATCACGCGCCTTGCCCATTTTGTCTGGGATTACTACCGTGATCATCCGGAATTGCTGAGGCTGATCAACAATGAAAACCTGCACGAGGCGAAATACATCAAGAGTTCGAATCGCACGCGCGAACTGATCTCGCCCATGCTCGAAACGGTCACCGCAATTCTGGATCGCGGCCAAAAAGCCGGGCTTTTTCGAAACGACGTCGACCCGTTGAAGTTCTATATCACGCTGTCGGGGCTCGGCTACTACATCGTATCGAATCGATTTACGCTCGAAGCCACATTTGGACTCGACTTTAGCGAAACGTCGCAGCGCGAACAAATGGTGCGGATGAATACGGAATTGCTGCTGGCGTTTTTGACGCGTCGTTAATCGTCTGACACGCGGGCAATAAAAAAGTCGCGCCTGGAAACAGGCGCGACTTTTCGTCTTTTACGGAACCGGTTCTATGAACCGGCGCGTAGTCGAACTCGGTCACTGAATCTCAGGCCGGCACGGCTTCCTTCTTCGGCGCCTTGTCGTGTTCGAGAATGAACTCGCGCAGTTGCGGATACACCATCGTGCGCCAGCGGCGTCCGGAGAAGATGCCGTAGTGACCAGCTTTTTCCGCCGTGAAGTGCCGCTGATTCTGCGCGGGAATGCCCGTGCAGAGATCGTGCGCGGCGCGTGTCTGACCGCTACCGGAGATGTCGTCCAGTTCGCCTTCAATGGTGAACAGGGCCGTCGCCGTGATGTCTTGCGGGCGCACGCGCTCGCCGTTCACGTCCCACGTGCCTTCGGCAAGACGGAACTCCTGGAACACGATACGGATGGTCTCCAGGTAATACTCGGCGGCCATGTCGAGCACGGCGTTGTACTCGTCGTAGAAACGGCGATGCTGCTCGGCGTCGTCGTCGTCGCCGCGAAGAAGGTTCTGATAGAAGTCCCAGTGCGCGGTAAGGTGGCGCTCCGGATTCATCGCAACGAATCCCGCGTGCTGCAAAAAGCCCGGATACACCTTGCGGCCCACGCCCGGATAATTCGCCGGCACCGTATAGATGACGTTGTTCTCGAACCACTCGTACGAGTGCTCGTTCGCGAGCGAATTGACCGATGTCGGGCTGCGGCGCGCGTCGATCGGGCCGCCCATCATGGTCATGGTGCGCGGCGTGTCCTCGCCGCGGCTCGCCATCAGCGAAATGGCGGCAAGCACCGGCACGGTCGGCTGACACACCGAAATGACATGCAGGTCCTTCGCACCGATATGGCGGATGAACTCCTGAATGTATTCGACGTAATCGTCCAGATGGAACGCGCCATTTTCGACCGGCACCATGCGCGCGTCCAACCAGTCGGTGATGTACACCTTATGGTCTTGCAAAAGCGTGTTCACGGTGTCGCGCAAGAGCGTTGAATGGTGCCCGGAAAGCGGCGCGCACACCAGCACGATAGGCTCGTCCTTCAGCTTGGTGACGGTGGCGCTGTCGTCGGCGAAGCGCTTGAAGCGCAGCAGACGGCAAAACGGCTTTTCGACAACCGTCTGCTCGACGATCGGAATGTTATGGCCGTCCTTCACGATCTGGTGGATGTCGAACTGCGGCTTTTCGTAGTCTTTGCCGAGCCGGTACAGCAATTCGTAGCCGGCAGCAAAACGGCTCGCGCCGGGAACATAGGAAAGCGGGCTCGCCGGATTCACAAACGACTTCGATGCGGCCTGGGCCCAGGCGGTGAGGGGCGACAACATGGCCCGCTGAACTTCGTGGATTTGGTAGAGCATGGTTGCCCCGTGAAAAACCGGTCTGCGTGTCGATCCCGGCAAGACTTCCGGCGATCAGGCTCAACGACGCTCGATAATCCCCGCGTGCGGCGGGCTGTCGCCGCACGCGAGGCACTGTCTCTTCCCTTACTACAAACGTCTGATGCTTGATACTGGGCAACTTCTGGGCATATAACGACACGCCCGGCTCGGAGCTTGAGCCGAAGCAGAATTTTCCGCGCAACAAACGCACGATTCCACTAAACGGTTAAAAATACCAGCTTTTGCTTCGCTACGCGCAACAGTTAAATTTTGTGCGTTGCACCAATCTTAACTGCATGGCATTCGTATTCCAAACACGACTTTGCCTATTTCTTGGCCATCGCGGCTTCCAGCGCTGGATTTGCCTTGAGATTTCCGTCTTTTGAGTCGCCAGCAGGTTGACCCGTCGCTTCGGCCATCTCTTCTTCGTGCCGCATCAGATTCATGCCAGTGTGCACCAGCGCCACGTGCGTGAAGGCCTGCGGAAAGTTGCCAACCATGCGCTTCGCTATCGTGTCGTACTCCTCGGCCAGAAGGCCTACGTCGTTGGCGAGGCCGACGAGACGCTCGAACATCTGATGCGCCTCATCGAGCCGCCCTTGCAGCGCGAGGTTGTCGACCAGCCAGAAGCTACAAGCCAGAAACGTGCCTTCTCCAGGCGGCAGACCATCGGCGACTTCGGTCGTGTGATAGCGCTTGACCAGCCCATCGTGCGTCAGAGTGGTTTCGATTGCATGTACGGTTCCGGCCACTCGCGGATCATCGGGCGGCAAAAAGCCGAGCAATGGGATCAAAAGAAGGCTCGCATCGAGCGCATCGCCGTCATACGTCTGCGTGAACGAATTGATTTGCGGATTCCAGCTTCTCGCGCAGACGGCGGCATGCACGCGCGCGCGCATCTCGCGCCAATGATCCACCGGACCTTCCAGATCGAACTTTTCCGCCGATTGAATAGCGCGGTCGTAGGCCACCCACGCCATCACCTTGGAGAACGTGAAGTGCTTGCGGCCGCCGCGCACTTCCCAGATGCCTTCGTCGGGCATCTCCCAGACGGTGTCCAGGTGCTGAAGCATGGCGCACTGGATCGACCATGCGGTTTCGTCGCTTTGCAGGCCACCGACGCGCGCGAGATGCAACGCGTTCATCACTTCGCCATAGACGTCGAGCTGCAACTGATTGACCGCGCCATTGCCGATGCGCACCGGTTGTGCGCCTTCGTAGCCCGGCAGCCAGGGAATCTCGTATTCGGGCAGACGCCGCTCGCCCGCGATGCCGTACATGATCTGCACCTGATCGGGCGAACCCGCCATCACGCGGCCCAGCCACGCGCGCCAGGCGCGGGCTTCGTCGTAGTAGCCGCCGCGCATCATCGCGAGCAGCGTGATGGTCGCGTCGCGCAGCCAGCAATAGCGATAATCCCAGTTGCGCGTGCCGCCGAGCTGTTCCGGCAGCGACGTTGTCGGCGCGGCAACGATGCCGCCGGTCGGCTCATACGCCAGCGCCTTGAGCGTAATGAGCGAACGGCGTATTGCGCTGGCCCACTTGCCCTTGAGTTCACTTTGGCTAGACCATTCGCGCCAGTAATTTTCGGTGCGTGCGAGTTGCGTGTGCGGATCGTGCGCGGGCGGCAGCCGCAAATGCGATTGCGAATAGCACAGCGAAAAGGGCACGCGTTCGCCCGCGCCAACGTCGAAGTACGCGGTCGTGCGCATGTTCTCGCCGACGAGATCCACGGGCGTGCGCAGCACGGCGAGATCGGGACCGGCAATCGCGCGAATGCCGCTCGCATCGGGCAGACGGCTGACCCACGGAATCGCCGAGCCGTAGTCGAAGCGCAACACCAGTTCCATCTTCATGCGCACCGAGCCGCGTTTGCCCACGACGATGCGCACCAGTTCCGAATGACCGTTGCGCGAAGGCATGAAGTCGACGATCGTCACCGCGCCATCGGGCGTCTCGAAGTCGGTTTCGAGGATCAGCGTGTCTTCGCGATAACGACGCCGGATGACCGGCGCTTTACCGTCGGGCATTTCCGGCGCGAGCAGCCATCGGCCATGTTCGGGTGTGCCGAGCAACGCCGAAAAACACGAGGCTGAGTCGAAGCGCGGCCAGCAGAGCCAGTCTACGGAACCGTCACGGGAAATAAGTGCTGCGGTGTGGCCGTCGCCGACCATGGCGTAATCTTCGATCAATGCTGGCATGCGGACATCTTCCTGCTGGCGGCGCCCGAGAGCGCCGAGGGTTGGAATGAGAACGACACAGACATGTAAGACGCAAAACGCAAACCCTTGGTCTGGCCGCATTCTGCCGCATTCGTTCACGGTGAGCAGGAAACCGGGCGAACGCTCCTCTATCGCAGCGGCAACGGCGCGTCCCGCAGGGCTGGCGGAAACGCCCGCGTAACTCGCCGATGAAAACTTGCCGGAACGATCGGCCAATGTTTAAATGAAGTCTTACGAACGGCCTTCAGGTCGCGTCGTTCAGCTGCGCGTCGGGACCATGTCGCGCTGTCATCGACCCTTCTTTCGCACCACGGTTTCACGCTTCGCACGTCGCATACCGGTTCATCACTTCGTGATTTCGGGGAACAGGACACCATGCACAATCCGTCGAAAGCTGACTGCATCGCCATTCTTTCCGCAGCAAGCCGGTTGAACGAGCCCGGCACTTTGCTCGCGCTCGATCCCGGACATCTCGGTTTGTCGCGCAACGCGATGGAAACCGCCGCTGTCTTTCTCACCGAGCGCGGCTGCTTCAGCGGCTATTCCTTCGACGCGGCGGGCGTCGCGGTAGGCGCGCTGTCCTTGCAAGGCCGCTTGCGGCTGGATCAACTCGCCAACGGTTGAAACGCGAATACTTTCGCGTCCAGTCCTAGGACATGCGCGCGGTTCAAGCCGCGCGCATGCGTTCGTCAGAAATGCGCCGAGCCCATGCCGAATAGCCCGATCAGTCCAATCACGATCAGATAGATCGCGACGATGAAGTTCAGCAGTCGCGGCATCACGAGGATGAGAATCCCGGCGATCAGCGACACCAGCGGCCCAAGGCTTACGTGAATGTTCATCGCAGCAACTCCTTTTTGTTGTTGGTTCGAATGGTTGGGTTTAGCCTGTTGCGGTTTGCCCGGTGGCACGGTGGGAGCAAAACTTGCTCGCGCCACGCCAGCCAGACGATGCCGCAGCCGTTCGCGCATCGCCCTCGATAACAAGCATCAGAAGACGATGAGGAGCTTTCATGCACCCGAGCCATCCGTTGCCGGAACGGTTGTCCGCCGTCGCGGCGAGACGCACGTCGCAAGTGCCGCGCCCGCTACAGAATACGCTCACGAGTTCGCTCTTGGCTTCATTCAAGCCGCGTAGGTGGGCCCGGGGTTTCGCGTTGATCCTGTCGATCGCGGCCACGCATGCCGTGGCGCAGACGCCCGCAAGCGCGACGCCGGCCGCGGGCGCCAGTGGCGCTGCGGTTTCATCGGGCGGCGAGGTGCTCGATCTGCTCATCGGCACTTACACGGGCGGCGGCAAGAGCGAAGGCATCTACGTTTATCGCTTCGATACCGGCAATGGCGAGCTGACGCGCGTCGCGTCGGCGCAGACGGTGAACCCGTCGTATCTCGTCGTGAGTCGCGATCACAATTACGTGTATGCCGTGAACGAACTGCCCGGCGACAACGGCCCGGCTTCGCAACGCGGCGGCATCAGCGCGTTTCGCTTCGACCGCGCAACCGGCCAGTTGAGCTTTTTGAACCGCGTGTCGGCGGATGGCAACGACCCGTGTTACCTCGCGCTCTCGCCGGATGGCAAATATTTGCTGACAGCCAATTACTCGGTGGCGGCCAATCCCGGCGGCAGCTTCGCGGTGTTTCCGATCAACGCCGATGGTCACGTCGGCACCTCCGTGCTGACGGTGCATCACGAAGGCAACGGGCCCGTGAAAGGGCGGCAGGACAACTCGCACGTTCACTCGACCGTGTTCTCGCCCGATGGCAAATATCTCTTCACGCAAGACCTGGGCGTCGACAAGGTGTTCGCGTACCGCTACACGCCCGATGGTAGCCGCGGCCTGTTCGGTCCGACCGATGCGCGTTACACGCCGATCAAGGCTGGTTCGGGCCCACGGCATCTGATTTTCGATACCGGCGGCAAGCATGCGTATCTCACGACCGAAATGAACGCGTCGGTGCTCGTCTTTAACTATCGCGACGGCAAACTCAGCGAAACGCAGAGCGTGCCGATGACCGCGCCCGGCTTCAAAGGCAAGATCGGCGGCGGCGCGGTGCATCTGTCGCCCGATGGACGCTTTCTGTATGCGACCAATCGTGGCGACGCGAACGAGCTCGTCGCGTTCGCGGTCGATCCGAACAACGGCCATCTCAAGCTCATGAAGCGATATCCGACGCTTGGCAAGACGCCGCGTGAGTTCGCGATCGACCCGAGCGGGCGCTGGCTCATCGTCGGCAATCAGGACAGCGACAGCGCGTTCTTCTTCCAGCGCGATCCGGCATCGGGCGAACTGGCATCGGACCCGAAGCGGCTTTCTATCGGCTCGCCGGTCGATTTCAAGTTCGTCTCGCCGTCTTGAGAAGTTTTGCGCGGCGCGTTGTCGATCGCGGCAATGGTCCGTTCCAGGCTTTCGTCACGTGACCGACACGCGAAGCCGTCACGGTTTCATCTCTGTGCACGGTCTTCGCGCTTCTCATGCGGCCCGTGCAACCGATGGCAACGGCGGCGTTGTGTTCTTCCGGGTCCGCCACGAGTTCTAGTACGATGCTGCGTCGGCTCGCGCAGCCTGGCATTTGGAACCGAAAGGTATCCTGATGAAATCGAAAGACAACGGAAATTGCAGGGAAAGCAAGATTGAACACGACTTACACTTCCGGCCGCGCCAGGCGTCCCGAACCGGGCCCGCAGCCTGACAAGAACGAAGCGGCGCCGCCCGGCTTCATCAGCGCGTTCCGCTTTGCGGGCGGCCAGGCGCTGCGGCTTTCGTGGGACGAAGCGCGCGATGCAATCACGGGCGACGGACCGACGTGGCTCCATCTCTCGGCCAACGACGATACCGTCGAAGGCTGGCTCGAAGGCGTGAGTTCCATGCCCGATGTCGCGCGCGAATTTCTGAACGGCGAGGACAAACGTCCGCGCGTGCACATGGGACCGAATTTCATGTACGGCGTCGTCGCCGACTTGGAGCTCGTCGCGGCGACGCCCGCGGGCGCGGAGCCGGGCGCACGCGAGGCGATTCGCGCGACCGGCGCATTGCGCTTTTACGTCGACCGCAACCGCATGATTACGGTGCGCGCGCGTCCCTTGCAGTCGACCGACCGGCTGCGTCATGCCGTGCTCGAAGGCGCGATGTTCCGCGATACCGTCGATCTTTTCGCGGGTCTGATCCGCGCGCTCAACGAGACCTTCGCGGACCGTATCGATGAAATCGGCGACCGTCTCGACGATGTCGAAGAGGGCGTGCTCGAAGGCGGCCATTCGAACTGGCGCGTCGAACTCGGCGTGGTGCGGCGGCGGCTGGTGGAGGTCAAGCGCTTTATCGACCCCGAGCGTAACGCGCTCACGCAACTCGTGACGCGCCGGCTTGAATGGGCCGAACCGCGCTCGATGGAAGCGCTCGTGCAAGCCATTCAGGTGCTCAACGGATTGGGCGGCGGGCTCGAAGGACTTTACGAACGCGCCAAACTCTTGCAGGACGAAATCGCCGCGCTGCTTTCCGAGGACATCAACCGCAAGCTCTTGTGGCTCGCGATCATGTCCGCGTTGTTATTGCCCGCCACGCTCGTGACGGGCATCTTCGGCATGAACGTCGCGGGCTTGCCGGGCACGCACAATCCCGCTTCGTTCTGGGTGGTGGTCGGCGTGATGGCGGGATGCGCCGCCATCACGATCTTCCTGTTGCGCCGCTTGCGGCTCTGGTAAAAACGCTTAGTCGGCCGGGCCGGGCGGTGCGAGCACTTCGCGATTGCCGTTGCTGCCCATCGAGGAGACGAGCCCGGCCGTTTCCATCTGCTCGACGAGCCGCGCCGCGCGGTTATAGCCAATACGCAGTTGCCGCTGCACCGACGAAATCGAGGCGCGCCGTGTGCGCAACACGAACGCGACGGCTTCGTCGTAGAGCGGGTCGGCTTCGGCCTCGGGCGTTTCGCCGAACAGGTCTGGCGACGCGCCTTCGGACGTCGGCCCGGACAGAATGCCTTCCTCGTATTCCGGCTCGCCAAACTGCTTCAAATATTCGACCACGCGATGCACTTCGTCGTCCGCGACGAACGCGCCGTGTATGCGTTGCGGGTAGCCGGTGCCGGGTGGCAGGAACAGCATGTCGCCTGCGCCGAGCAGCGATTCCGCGCCCATCTGATCGAGAATCGTGCGCGAATCGATCTTGGACGACACCTGAAACGCCACGCGTGTCGGAATGTTGGCCTTGATGAGACCCGTGATGACATCGACCGAAGGCCGCTGCGTCGCGAGAATCAGGTGGATGCCGGCCGCGCGCGCCTTCTGCGCAAGACGCGCGATCAATTGTTCGATTTGCTTGCCCGCGACCATCATGAGGTCGGCCAGTTCGTCGATGATCACGACGATGAGCGGCAGCGTCGATAGCGGCTCGGGTGCATCGGGCGTCAAGGAAAACGGATTCGTGAGCTTCTTGCCGGCCGCTTCGGTGGCGCGGATCTTTTGATTGAAGCCCTGCAGATTGCGAACGCCCACCGCCGACATCAGCCGGTAGCGCTTTTCCATTTCGCCGACACACCAGTTGAGCGCGTTCGACGCGAGCTTCATGTCAGTGACGACGGGTGCGAGCAGATGCGGAATGCCTTCGTACACGGACAGTTCGAGCATCTTCGGGTCGATCATGATGAGGCGCACGTCCTCAGGCGTCGCCTTGTAGAGCAGCGAAAGGATCATTGCGTTGATCGCGACCGACTTGCCGGAGCCCGTCGTGCCCGCGACCAGCATGTGCGGCGCCTTGGCGAGGTCGGTGACGACCGGATTGCCGACGATGTCCTTGCCCATCGCGATGGTGAGATTCGACTTCGACGCGCGGTACACGTCCTGTTCGAGAATCTCGGACAGACGGATCATCTGGCGTTTCGCGTTCGGCAGTTCGAGGCCCATGCAGGTTTTGCCGGGAATCGTTTCGACGACGCGGATCGATGTGAGACCGAGGCCTCGCGATAGATCCTTCATGAGGCCGACGATCTGACTGCCGCGCACGCCGAGCGCCGGGTCCACTTCGAAGCGCGTGATGACGGGGCCAGCGGATGCGCCGACGACCGTGACGGGCACCTTGAATTCCTGCAGCCGTTGTTCGATTAGCTGGCCGGTTTCGGCGAGTTGCTGTTCGGAGACGGGTTCGGCGTCTTCGGATGCGGGTTCGAGCAGGTCGAGCGTGGGCAATTCAACTGCAGATGCGTGCGGCGCGTGAAATTCGAATTCGGTGGGCGCGAAGCCGCGTACCGGCGGGCGCGGGGCGCTTGCTGGTGATGTTGTTGCGGCGGGTGGCGCTTCGGCTTCGGCCTCTTGCAGCGGGACGGCGATGGGGAAGCGCACGATGTTCGATGGCTTTTCCGGCGCGTCGAAGGCTTCCTCGCGCGCGGTCTCGTGGACGGGCGACGTCGAAGCGCTTTGGATCGAGTCATCTCGAAGCGACGCGGGCGCGTGCCGCACGGTGCCGTCGCGCGGCAACGCGGGTGCGCTTTGGCCGGTACCGTCGCCAGGCAACGTGGATGCGCTTCGGAATGTTTCGTCGGGAGGCAATGCCGCCGCGTTTCGCACGGGATCCGCACCAGACGGGGCGGGCTGGTCGCGAGCATCGTCGAATGCGTCCGCGAGCGGCGGCGGCTCGTCCATCGGCAGGAACGACGGCAGAGGAGGTGGCTCGTATCTCGGCGACGATGACGGCTCGTCCAGCCACGGCGGTGCAGGCGTTTCGGTGTGACGCGTTGGCTCGACCAAGTCAGGCTCGGCGTGCTCCGGCGTGAACTCGCGATGAATCGGTGGCGTAGCGGGCGTTGCGGGCGCGTCCAACGAAACCGCTGCCGGTGCTTGTGACGCAACGTTGGCTCCCATGCGTGAGAAAACGAGCGTGCTTGCCCCAACGGAGGTGGCATCGTCTGAAATGGCGCTGTCCGCGTTCAGACCGCCGTCGATCAACGTGTCCGCTGGCTTCGGAGAGAAGTCGACAGGTTCCGTACCCGTTGGCGCTCGCGTCACAGTGTCGCTCGCAGATTGCGATGCGACTTGCGAGCCAGACGCTGCGGCCATATCCGCCACCATCGCTTCAGGTTCACGCGCGAGCCCCGTTCCGGCGAGCGACGTCCATAACGCGGCGTTTTCCTCGATAGATCGCAGCGTCGCCTGAACGGACTCGGGCGGTGGAGGTGGTTCGAGCGGCGGAAGTGCCGAACGCGCCAGCGCGTCGGCGGGCGTTGGCAGCGAACGCCCAGCAAAGTCACGCGTGGCCGGTGTTGCGGTCGGACGAACGGGCGGCGCGCGCCGCACGAGCCCAGGCGAAGTCTGCCCCGCACGACTTTGTGCGGGCATCGGACCGCGTGCATTGCCGCCTGCCGATACTGAAGCGGTGCCGCCCCGGGCCAGTGCAGCCGAAGCAGCCGGAGCCGCACCCGCCCGAGAAACATTCCCGCGTGGCTCGACCGCAACCGATGAGGCAGCATTGCGCGACGCAGAAGCCGCAGCCATTCCCGCGGAAGTTCGCGCCGACGCTGTCGTGCCATTCGCGCCTTGTGCCGGCCGCGCCCCCGGCGACACCGAGGCACGCGGCTGCGTGGACGGATTCAACCATCCACCGGGCGCGACCGGCTCGATAGGCATCGGCCGACCGGACGCGCTCTCCGCTTCGAACGCGGATCGGCTGAGACGCACGGCGGCATAGTTGGTCGACGCGGTATTCCTCGCTGACGCCTGATCGCGGTTCGCGCCGCTCTTGCCGATCGAAGGCGGACGCCACGCGGTAGGCCGCCGATAGCGTCCGCGTTGCTTGCCGGTCGGCAAACCGAGCGTGGGCTCATCCTGCGGCACGCGCACGGACGAGGCATCGAAACGATCCGCGCCGATGCCGCGCACGGGGATCTCGCGCGTCGTCTTGGTCTTGTCGCGCGCACGACGCTCGAACCAGCCGGATGCATCGCGTCGCCCACGGTGTTCCTTCTTCGGCTGCGGTTCGCGCTCGTTTTTTTCGGGTGGTGTCAGCCAGCTCTTCGGCAAATCGAAGCCGAACGCTTCATCGAACCAGATCAGCACGGAGCGCCACGAGAACTCGACGAGCCACGGCGCGAACATTGCCAGCACGAGGGCCGCAACGGCAATCGCGCCAGCCGGATAAGCCAGATTGACGAGAAGCAAGGCAAGCGCCCGACCACCGCGATTGATATTCGCCTGCGTTTCGACGCCACTTGCAAGCAGGCCTTCGAGCACGCTGCTCGACAGCAATACGCAGATGAAGCCGACCCACAGCCGGATCGTGCCGGGGCCGCGCAGTCCGCTGCCGCTCGGGAGCACCGATTTCACGATGCGCCAGAGGAGTGGAAGGATCCAGACGACTGATGCACCGAACCAGCCGAGAACTACCATTTGCATGCTAGAGATAGAACCAATGTTGGGTGAGACGTATGAGACAGGACCAGACTCGCTGCCGGCTTCGGACGCATGCGCGTTCAACCAGGCAGTTTAACGGTTGCGGCGTGCGCCGATAGGTATGGCGCAAGCACGCAACACCTCGCGCTTACTTTGGCCGCGGCGCGAACGTGAGCACCTGTCCATCGGCGAGCGTCAGTTGCAACGCTGGCGGCGGGTTCATCTGAACGCCGCTTCTGGCGACATGTGCGAGCCCATCCAGATACGGCTGCTCCAAC
The DNA here is from genome assembly GCF_031450995.1 of Caballeronia sp. LP006. Lineage (NCBI taxonomy): Bacteria > Pseudomonadati > Pseudomonadota > Betaproteobacteria > Burkholderiales > Burkholderiaceae > Caballeronia > Caballeronia sp. LP006. The sequence goes on from NZ_JARTVW010000005.1 coordinate 1,414,679, forward strand.
GCACCGCCCGTGCCGGAGACGCAGGCCATGCGCGTACCGGCGAGCGGGCCGAACGTGAGCTTGCCGTCTTTCAGGTCATAGGCGCCCGCGAAGCGGTTGCAACCGGAAAAGCCGCTCGCGCGCCGATGGCCGCTCGCCGTCGAAAAGTCGAGCGTGATGGGCTGTGCGCCGCCCGCGTCCTGAGGAAGCGCACGCGGCTTGCCGCTTGCATCGGTCCAGCGCGTGAGCTGCCATTGCGTGTCGTCGAGCAATTGCGTGGCGGCGGGATTGTACGGATCGGTGGGCGGCGCGCTCGCGTCGGGATGCTTGGGGAGCGCGCAGCCGGCGATGAAACCCGTGGCGAGCAGCAGCACACCGGCGCGCCGCGATGCACGTGTGAGCCACGCCGGCGCTCCCCGAAAAAGCGGCGACGTAGACGGTGTGCGGATGAAGTGCGTGGGCATCGGGGAGTCCTGAAACTGGCGAAACCGTAAGGGTATCGCACTCGTCCTACGATTTGTCCAGCGCTCGATGCAACAAAATGATCGGCAGCGCTTTCCTCCCGTCGACGATCTTCGAAAAGCACGCGAATGCCTTGCAACTGAGCAGCGATACCGCTTGTCATACTGCTCTTGGCGCCTGTCAATAGACCGAATGGCAGAGCTGTTGCACTAAGCGGTGCGTGTTAACATCCGGGCCATTCTCGCCTCATCGAATGTTCGAGCAACAGGCGCCACCGAATCCGATTTCTGGAGCACTCATGCACACCGACTCGCAACGCGACCCCGCTACCGGCACGAATGCCGCGACCGACGTCGAGCGCCGCATCGGCACGCCGCTTTCGGCGCATGCCACGCGCGTGATGTTGCTCGGCGCGGGCGAGCTCGGCAAGGAAGTGATCATCGCGTTGCAGCGGCTCGGCGTCGAGGTGATCGCGGTGGATCGCTATGCGAACGCGCCGGGGCATCAGGTCGCGCACCGGGCGCATGTCATCGACATGACCGATGCCGTGGCGCTGCGCGCGCTCGTCGAGCAAGAGTCGCCGCATCTGATCGTGCCCGAGATCGAGGCAATCGCCACCGACGCGCTCGCCGACATCGAAGCCGCTGGCATTGCCACCGTGATTCCGACCGCGCGCGCCACGCAATTGACGATGAATCGCGAAGGCATTCGCCGCCTGGCCGCCGAGACGCTTGGCTTGCCGACCTCGCCGTACGCGTTCGCGCAGTCGCTCGAAGAGATGAAGGAGGCGATCGCGAAGATCGGTTTTCCGTGCGTGGTGAAGCCCGTCATGTCGTCCTCGGGCAAGGGACAAACCGTGCTCGGAAGCGACGCGGATGTCGAGCCCGCCTGGAACTACGCGATGGCGGGCGGGCGCGTGAACCACGGGCGCGTGATCGTGGAAGGGTTCATCGACTTCGAGTACGAAATCACGCAACTCACCGTGCGCGCGGCCGACCCCGCGACCGGCGAGACGGCGACTTTTTTCTGCGAGCCTATCGGCCACGTGCAGGTGGCGGGTGACTACGTCGAATCCTGGCAGCCGCAGGCGATGAGCGCCGTCGCGCTCGCCCGCTCGCGCGATGTCGCGGCAAAGGTGACGACCGCGCTCGGCGGACGCGGCCTCTTCGGCGTGGAACTCTTCGTGCGCGGCGATGACGTATGGTTTTCGGAAGTCAGTCCGCGTCCGCACGACACGGGTCTCGTGACGCTCGCCACGCAGCGTTTCTCCGAGTTCGAACTGCACGCGCGCGCCATTCTCGGCTTGCCCGTCGATACCGCGCTGCAAACGCCGGGCGCATCGGCGGTGATCTACGGCGGCCTCGACGAAGCGGGTATCGCCTTCGAAGGCGTGGCCGAAGCGCTTGCGGTGCCGGGCGCGGATCTGCGCCTCTTCGGCAAGCCCGAGAGCTTCGCGAAACGGCGCATGGGCGTCGCGCTCGCTACTGGCGTCGATACCGGCGAAGCGCGTGAGCGCGCGAAGCTGGCGGCGTCGAAAGTAAAGCCCGTATCGAGTCGACCGGGCTGACCATCGCCTGCAAATGGCAGGGAGAAGATAGTGAAGCGAATCATCATGGCCGCGTTGATCGTGGCGTGCGCGGGACTTTCGGGCTGCGGGCTGGCCGCGGCTCCGTGCCGGATCGCGTCAGCGGGTTTGAAGATCGTGCCGGTGGTCGGCCATGTCGCGGCCGCGCCCACGGACGCCTGCGCGGACGTGATCGATCCATGATCTTCGGGCCATCCATCAAGGCTCGCCAAGCCGCTTCCCACGATTTCCGGACCCGATGATGAAACGATCTCTCGTACTTTCGGCCGCGCTTCTTATGGCGTCTTCCGTCGCCACGACCTCGCGCGCGATGCCGCTCACCGTGCCGCAAATCCAGACCGCCTCGACGCAGACCACGCGCTACGACTGCAAGGATGGCAAGAGCGTGTCGGTGCAATACACCAACGCACGCAATCACCAGAGCTTCGCGGCATTGACGGTGGATGGCCGCAAACTGCTGTTCGTCAACGTGATCGCGGGTTCCGGGGCCAAATACGTCGCGGATCAATATACGTGGTGGACCAAGGGACCGCAGGCCAATCTCTATGACGAGATGGCGGCCAAGGACTCGCCGCCGCTACTGGCCGATTGCGAGGCGCACAACAAGTAAGCGCGGCCTACGTCGTGCGCCTCTGTCGCATGAAGCGCGGAAAGGGGCGGATCGACGCCGGATGCTACAATGTGCGGCTTTCCGGCTAAGATTTTTGCCCTGCAGCGTCGTGGTTCGCATCGGCTCGCGTGGCCTTCCACTTGAGCGTGCGTCGGCCGCCTTGAAGGCGTCATCGAAGCCGTGTTCCATCGCAGCGGGCCTTGTGCCCGAACCTGCGGCGTTCCGCAGGCCGCGACCATCGGCCGAATCTGCGTCAGGCGCTCGTTTTCCTGCCCGGCGCGCTTCAAGTGCATGGCAAGCGCCGCGCACAAATGCTTGCGCGGACAACCCTCCGCGTCACCGAAATACTCACGCGTAATCGACCGAACGCCCGCTTACGCACCGCTTCAAGCGGATTTTTAGCGAAAGCCCAATAGTCACCATGTCAGATTCCGTCGCCACGAACCCGTCCACCGCGCCTACGTTCGATCAGTTCGGCCTGGCCGCCGACATCCTCAAGGCAGTGAGCGAGTCCGGCTATACCACGCCCACGCCGATCCAGGAGCAGGCCATTCCCGTCGTGCTCGCGGGCCGCGATGTGATGGGCGCGGCGCAGACCGGCACGGGCAAGACCGCGAGTTTTTCGCTGCCGATCATCCAGCGTCTTTTGCCGATGGCCAATACGAGCGCCTCGCCCGCCCGCCATCCCGTGCGCGCGCTGATGCTTACGCCCACGCGCGAACTCGCCGATCAGGTCGCCGCCAACGTGCAGACCTACTCGAAGCACACTGCGTTGCGCAGCACGGTGGTGTTCGGCGGCGTCGACATGAATCCGCAGTCGGATGCGTTGCGCCGTGGCGTGGAGATTCTCATCGCGACGCCGGGACGTCTGCTCGATCACGTTCAGCAGAAGACGCTCAATCTCGGCCAGGTGCAGATGCTCGTCCTCGACGAAGCCGACCGCATGCTCGACATGGGCTTTCTGCCCGACCTGCAGCGCATTCTGAATCTGCTGCCTAAGGAGCGTCAGACGCTGCTGTTTTCGGCGACGTTCTCGCCTGAAATCAAGAAGCTCGCGGCAACTTACTTGCGCAATCCGCAGACCATCGAAGTCGCGCGCAGCAACTCCACCGCGACCAACGTGCGGCAGATCGTCTTCGAAGTGCACGAGAGCGACAAGTCGGGCGCCGTCGCGCAACTGATCCGCCAGCGCGGATTAAAGCAGGTCATCGTGTTCTGCAATAGCAAGATCGGCGCGAGCCGGTTGGCGCGCGTGCTGGAACGTGATGGCATCGTCGCCACCGCGATTCACGGCGACCGTACGCAAGGCGAGCGCATGCAGGCGCTCGACGCGTTCAAGCGCGGCGAGATCGAAGCACTCGTCGCAACCGACGTGGCCGCGCGCGGGCTCGATATCGCCGAATTGCCGGCGGTCATCAACTTCGACTTGCCGTTCAGCGCGGAAGATTACGTGCACCGTATCGGTCGCACGGGGCGCGCGGGTGCGTCGGGCGACGCGTTGTCGCTGTGCAGCGCGAACGAACGCAAGCAGCTTGCCGACATCGAGAAGCTGATCAAGCGTCCGCTCGAAGTGATGACGCTCGAAGTAGCGACGCCGGTGCGCCGTGAAGGCGCGCGGCGCGACGAGCGGCCGGTCCGCCCGGAGCGCAGCGAACATCGGCATGGCGCGCGGGAAGAAGCGGGTCCGCGCCGGCGCACGTCGGGGTCGTCGTATGATCGGCCGCGCGGGCGTCAGCAGCCGGTGGACGAATTCTTCCTCAAACCTTACGAGCCCTCGCCCTCGGCGGTGAAGCGGCACGAGGAAAGCGTCGAGCCGGAGCGCAAGAGCGCGCCGAAGCAGCCGTTGGCCGCGTTGCTTGGCGGGTTGGGTGCGTTGCGTAAGTCGACTTGAGTTGGCGCGTGAAGCTCTAAGAAACGGTGGTCTCTGCGACTGCCGTTGAACCGTTGGGAACGGTACGTGTGGGATGAAAAGGGCAACCGGTTAGGTTGCTTTTTTTTGTGCCGCTCTTTGACCACTTAAAGGCCGCAGCCAAAGTCCTGACGCGACAAAAGGCCCAATCTCGTACCGCACTCGTCAGTCGAACGCTTACGCGGCGCGAGCGATTCGCCCCTCAAAAGCGAACGCATGCGGCTAAATAATCCCGAACCGACGCGCCCACTGCGCGGTCGCATCCGCATAAAACGACTCGAGCGAACCGGCGGCGGCCACTTCGATACTCAAATGCCGCGCCGCCTGCACCAACGCATCCAGCGGCGAGTCACGACCAAGCGGCGCCGCGCCCGTCTGCTTGCTGAGTTTCTCGCCCGCATCGTTGCTGACGACAGGCACATGCAGATACGACGGCGTCGGCACATCGAGACATCGCTGAAGATAAATCTGCCGCGCGGTCGAATCCAACAGGTCTGCGCCGCGCACGACATGCGTAATGCCGGCTGAAGCGTCGTCGACGACGACAGCCAGTTGATACGCCCACAGCCCATCCGCACGCTTCAAGGCGAAATCGCCGACTTCGGCCGCAAGATCTTGCGTTTGTATTCCCTGCCAGCGATCCACGAAACCGACGCGCGCCGCGTCGCCGTCCGGCACGCGCAGTCGCCACGCGCGCGCGGGACGGCCATGCAAGCCGCTTCGACAAGTACCGGGATAAGCGAGCGTCGCGTGACGCGCATGCGCATGAACGAGCGAGTCGGCGATCTCGCGTCGCGTGCAGCCGCAGGGATAAACGAAGCCGGCGGCAAGCAAGCGCTCGAATGCATCTTGATAAGCCGCGTCGCGTTGACTTTGCCAGACCGGCGGTTCGTCCGAATGCATGCCGAAATGCGCGAGCGTTGCGAGAATCTCGTCGGCCGCGCCAGCCACCGTACGCGGTGCATCGACATCTTCTATTCGCACGATCCAGCTACCGCGATGCGCCCGCGCATCGAGAAGACTAGCAAGCGCGCTGACGAGCGACCCCGCGTGCAGCGGCCCGGTGGGCGAGGGCGCGAAGCGGCCACGGTAAGTCATCTCAGGGCTCGTTCAAGGTTCAGGCGGCCTTCGCATCCGGATGACACGCGGGGCACGTGGCGCCCGGCACGTACAACGGCGACTGCTGATCTTCCACGCTGACCACCGCGCGGCAGCCGAAGCATTGCGAAGTGGAGGTCTGCTGCAGGTTCGGATCGAGCGCCGTGCGGTAGTCGAACACGAAACATTCGCCCGAGTAATGCGCGCCGCCCACTTCCTCGAAATACTTGAGGATGCCGCCCTCGAGTTGATAGACGTGATCGATGCCCACTTCCTTCATGTGAATCGCAGCCTTCTCGCAACGAATTCCGCCCGTGCAGAACGACACCACCGTCTTGCCTTCCAGATCGGCACGGTTTTGTTCGATCACCTCGGGAAACTCGCTGAATTTCGTGATGCGGTAGTCGAGCGCGTGGTCGAACGTGCCGACGTCCACTTCGAAGGCATTGCGCGTGTCGAGCATGACGACCGGACGGCCTTCGTCGTCATGACCACGGTCGAGCCAGGCCTTGAGCGTCACCGGATCGACGGCGGGCGCGCGGCCGAGTTCCGGCTTGATCGCGGGCTTCTTCATGGTGATGATCTCGCGCTTGAGTTTCACCAGCATGCGGCGAAACGGTTGCTTTGCGGAGAGGCTTTCCTTGAATTGCAGATCGGCGAAGCGGTCGCCGAAGAGTGCGTCGCCCCGAATGTAATCGATGAACTCGCGCACCTCCGCCACCGGCCCCGCGATGAAGAGGTTGATGCCCTCCGGCGCGAGCAGAATCGTTCCCTTCAGGCCAAGCGCGTTGCAGCGTTCGGTGACGAGCGGGCGCCAAGCGGCGCTGTCGTCGATGGAAACGAATTTGTAGGCGGAGAGGTTCAGAATGCTCATGATCGGATAACGGGGCAAAGCCGGTAAAAAGGGCGGCAAAAAGCGGATGCTGGGACGCCGCGCAACTCCGTATTATCCCGCAAATGGCGCAGGTCTTTTCGCAGGCGCGGGCCGCCGCGTTCGCGCCGTTTGCGCCAGCGCAATTTCGAGAATCGCCGAGGGCTTGTCCGTTCGGCTAACGCGCGCCCCTTAGCCGTTTTCGCGATGGGCCGCATGTACAATATCGTCATGTCAGATCCCCGCTTCGTTCATCTTCGCGTCCACTCCGAGTTCTCGATTGCCGACGGCATCGTGCGGCTGGACGACGTCGTCAAATCCGCCGCGAAAGACGGTCAGGGCGCACTCGCGCTGACCGATCTCGCCAACGCGTTCGGCCTCGTGCGCTTCTACAAGGAAGCGCGCAGCAAGGGCATCAAACCCATTGCCGGCTGCGATGTCTGGATCACCAATCCCGCCGATCGCGACAAGCCTTCGCGGCTGATCCTGCTCGTGCGCCACAAGACCGGCTATCTCAACCTGTGCGAACTGTTGAGCCGCGCGTGGCTGACGAATCAATATCGCGGGCGCGCAGAAGTGCTCGTCGAATGGCTCGAAGAAGGGCTGGCTGAAGGTCTGCTCGCCATTTCCGGCGCGCAGCAGGGCGACATCGGCATGGCGTTCGCGGCGGGCAACGCGGCAAGCGCGCAACGCAACGCCGAACGCTGGTCGGCGCTCTTTCCGAACGCGTTCTACATCGAACTGCAGCGCGCCGGTCAGCCGGGCGAACAGGCTTATTTTCAGGAGGCCGTCGCGCTCGCCGCAAAGCTCGGGTTGCCTGTGGTCGCCACGCATCCGCTGCAATTCATGACGCCCGACGACTACACCGCGCACGAAGCGCGCGTGTGCATTTCGGAAGGCGATATCCTCGCCAATCCGCGTCGTCAGAAGCGCTTCACGACCGAGCAGTATTTCCGCACGCAAGACGAAATGTGCGCGCTTTTCGCGGATATTCCTTCCGCGCTCGCTAATACGGTCCAAATTGCGAAGCGCTGTAATCTCACGCTCGAACTCGGCAAGCCCAAGCTGCCGCTTTTCCCCACGCCGGACGGTCTCACGCTCGACGACTACCTCGTGCAGTTGTCGAAGGAAGGCCTCGAGGTGCGGCTCGCGCAGCTCTATCCCGATGAAGCCGAACGCGAGGCACAGCGCGAGACTTATTACGCGCGGCTCGAATTCGAGTGCGGCACGATCATCAAGATGGGCTTTCCGGGCTACTTCCTGATCGTCGCCGACTTCATCATGTGGGCGAAGAACAATGGCGTGCCGGTGGGTCCCGGCCGCGGTTCGGGCGCGGGCTCGCTCGTCGCTTATGCGCTCGGCATTACCGATCTCGACCCGCTGCGCTACAACCTGCTGTTCGAACGCTTCCTGAATCCCGAACGCGTGTCGATGCCCGACTTCGACATCGACTTCTGTCAGGAAGGGCGCGACCGCGTCATTCAGTACGTGAAGCAGAAATATGGCGCGGACGCGGTTTCGCAGATCGCCACCTTCGGCACCATGGCGGCGAAGGCGGCGGTGCGCGACATCGGCCGCGTACTCGATCTCGGCTACATGTTCACCGACGGCGTCGCCAAGCTCATCCCGTTCAAACCGGGCAAGCACGTGACCATCGCGGACGCGATGAAGGAAGAGCCGACCCTGCAGGAGCGCTTCGACAACGAAGACGAAGTGCATCAATTGCTCGAACTCGCGCAGCGCGTGGAAGGGCTCACGCGTAACGTCGGCATGCACGCGGGCGGCGTGCTGATCGCGCCTGGCAAGCTCACCGATTTCTGTCCGCTCTACACGCAGGGCGAAGACGGCGGCGTGGTCAGTCAATACGACAAAGACGACGTGGAAGCCGTCGGTCTGGTCAAGTTCGACTTTTTGGGCCTGACCACGCTCACCATCCTGGACTGGGCCGAGCGCTATATTCGCCGGCTCGATCCCTCGAAGAAAGACTGGAATCTCTCGCAGGTTCCGCTCGACGACCCCGCTTCGTTTTCGATCCTCAAGAAAGCGAATACCGTCGCCGTGTTCCAGCTGGAAAGCCGCGGCATGCAGGGCATGCTGAAGGACGCGCAGCCGGATCGCTTCGAGGACATCATCGCGCTGGTGGCGCTGTATCGTCCGGGCCCAATGGACCTGATTCCGAGCTTCTGCGCGCGTAAGCACGGGCGCGAGATCGTCGAGTATCCGGACCCGCGCGTCGAGCCCGTCCTGAAGGAGACCTACGGCATCATGGTCTATCAGGAGCAGGTGATGCAGATGGCGCAGATCATCGGCGGCTATTCGCTCGGCGGCGCGGACTTGCTGCGTCGCGCGATGGGCAAGAAGAAGCCCGAAGAGATGGCCGTGCATCGCGAGTTGTTCCGCGAAGGCGCGGCGAAGAACGGTCTCACCGCGCAGAAGGCGGACGACACCTTCGACCTCATGGAGAAATTCGCGGGCTACGGCTTCAACAAGTCGCACGCGGCGGCTTACGCGTTGCTCGCTTATCACACGGCGTGGCTGAAGGCGCACCATCCGGCGGAATTCATGGCGGCCAATATGTCGCTCGCCATGGACGACACCGACAAGGTCAAGATTCTCTTCGAGGACTGCATCGGCAATGGCATGGCCGTGCTGCCGCCGAACATCAACCAGTCGGCGTATCGCTTCGAACCGGTCGCCGAAGCGGACGGCAAGCGCTCGAAGACCATTCGTTACGGTCTCGGCGCGGTGAAGGGCAGCGGCCAGAACGCAATCGAGGAAATCCTGCGTGCGCGTGAAGACGGGCCGTTTGCGGATCTCTTCGACTTCTGCGAGCGGATCGACCGGCGCGTCGTGAATCGCCGCACGGTCGAAGCGCTGATCCGCGCGGGCGCGTTCGACTGCCTGCACGAGAACCGCGCGCAACTGCTGGCCTCCGTGCCGCTCGCCATGGAAGCTGCCGATCAGGCCGCCGCCAACGCCATGCAAGGCGGTCTCTTCGACATGGGCGACGCGCCGCTCGAAAAGCATCGGCTCGTCGATGAACCCATGTGGTCCGACAAGAAGCGCTTGCAGGAAGAAAAAACCGCGCTCGGTTTCTATCTGTCTGGCCATCTCTTCGACGCCTACAAAGGTGAAGTGCGCCGCTTCGTGCGTCAAAAAATCGGCGAACTGAAGGAAGGGCGCGACAAGCTCGTCGCGGGCGTGATCTCGACCACGCGCACGCAAATGACCCAGCGCGGCAAGATGCTGATCGTCAATCTCGACGACGGCACCGGCCAGTGCGAAGTCACCGTGTTCAACGAGCAGTTCGAAGCCAACAAGGCGCTCTTCAAGGAAGACGAGTTGCTCGTGGTGCAAGGTCAGGCGCGTAACGACGCCTTCACCGGCGGCATTCGCTTTACCGTCGATACCGCGATGGACCTCGAACGCGCGCGCAGCCGCTACGCGCAGTCGGTAAAGGTCGAGATGAACGGCAACGCGGATTCCTTGCGTCTGCGCCGCGTGCTCGAAGCGCATGCGGCGGGTGCGGAAGCGCCGGCGGCCGTGGCGCCGCCCGCGCGCGAAAACGGCAGGCAGCGCCAGTCCGCACCCATCCCGAACGGCTTGAACGTGAGCATCGTTTATCGCAGCGAGCATGCGGAAGGCGAAGTGCGGCTCGGCGATGCCTGGCGCGTCAAGCCCACCGACGAACTCATCACCGCGCTGCGCGGCGAGTTCGCGGGCAGCGCAATCGAAATCGTCTACTGATGCGCATCGGCATCTCGGCGAACGCGCTCAAACTGAGCGGCGGGCTCGAACGATACGCCATGGACCTGGTGCGCGGTCTTGCCGCCGCCGGCTTCGAGGGCCGCCAAAAGCCTGCGTTCTTTGCCCGCAAGATCGACTCGTCGTTGCCGGAGAGCAAGCTCGTCGAGGCGCATCGCATCAAGGTGTCGTTTCTGCCGGGCAAGCTGCGCGACGTGTATTTTTCGTGGGCGCTCAAGCGCGCGCGCAATAAGGCCAGGGTCGACGTGCTGATCGGCTGCAATCGCGTGGAAGGCTCGGAGATCGCCATCTGCGGAGGCACGCATATCGGCTTTCTGCGCGCAACCGGGCGTCGCGAAAAGCGGTCGGATACGCGGCAGATCGCGCTCGAACGCAGGCAGTATCGGGACGCGCGCGTGATCGTCGCGCACTCGGACATGATGCGCAACGAGCTTCGCGGGCTTTACGGCATCGACGAACGGAAGATTCGCGTGCTTTATCCGCCCGTGGATGGCGCGCGTTTCGCCTTAGCCGATGAAACCGCGCGCGCCCGTCTGCGCGAACGGTTCGGTTTCAAGGAAGACGAAATCGTGCTGCTCTTTCCTTCGAGCAGTCACGAGCGCAAGGGTTTGCCGCTGATCGAGAAGGCGCTCGGCGGCGCAGGCTTGCCGATCGTGATCGCCGTTGCCGGGCGCGCGCCCGAGAAGAGCGCGCCGAACGTGCGCTATATCGGCTACGCTAAAAATATCGAGGACGCTTATCGCGCGGCGGACTTCACCATTCTCGCGTCGAGCTACGAGCCGTTTGGGCTCGTGGGCATCGAATCGGTCATGTGCGGCACGCCGGTGATCTTTCCGGCCTGCATCGGCTGTGGCGATGCCATCGACGAAAGCGCCAAGCACGTTTTCAAATCTGGCGATGCGGACGACCTGCGGCGCGTCGTCGCTGCGGCAATTGCTTCGCGACGCCGCGTATCGGGCAATGCCGTTCGTTATGACGCGAGCGTCGCGTCGCATGTGAATGCGCTGCTGGCGCTGGCGGAAGAAATCAGCGGCGGTCGTTGAAGCCGCTGAGCCAAGCCGTGGCGCCTATCGTCTCTCGTTCAGATGCTCGAGCTTCAAGAACCGGTAATACACCGTCTGCGCATTGAAGAGCGCGATCATGAAGCCCGTGCGCCCATCGAGAAAACCGCGGCGCAGAAAATACGTTCGCAAAAAAGCCCACGTGCCGCGTGTAAGCGCAACCCCGAAACCGCCGCGCTTGCCTGCCGCATGACGCTGCACGGCGCCCGCGGTCGAATAAGCGTCCAGCTTGCGCAGCACGGTCTCGAAGTCTTCGTAGGAGTAGTGCATCAGCCGGCCATTTAGCCTGATCGCGGGCTCGTTCGTGGAAAATACCAGACGCTCGTGCACGAGATCCGACGAGAAGCGCGCCGCGCCCCGCTTGAACAGCCGGGGAATCCAGTCCGGATACCAGCCGCTGTGTCTCACCCACGTTCCGCAAAAACTCGATAACCGGTCGACCGAATAGACATCCGCTTGCGGGCGAGTGATGGCGGCTCGAATCGATGCGGCGAGTTCGGGCGTCACGACTTCGTCGGCATCGATAGACAAGACCCAGTCGGTGGCGAGCGCATCCAGCGCGCGATTCTTCTGCGGCCCGAAGCCGGGCCAGTCGCGCGCTTCGATCACGCGCGCGCGATGTGCCTGGGCGATACCCACGGTGGCGTCGGTGCTGCCGCCATCGACGATGACGATGTCATCCGCGAACGAAACCGAGTCGAGACATTGCGCGAGCCGCGCGGCCGCGTTGTAGGTGATGATGGCGATGCCAAGCGTTGGCGATTTCATGTTGCCCGAGTCCGGCCTCTGATTCTTGTCGTGGTCACGTTCGATTGGAAAAGCCTAGCCGCGCAAATGCCATTTCACGAAGAAGAACGGCGAAAGCAGCCACGGGCACGTCGCATACACGAACATCTTGATGCGAAATCCCGGACTGACTTCATTCGATCCAATCAGTAGCGCGACCTTGCGCGCCAACGACGCGTCGCCGAACACGGCGCTCACGTAGCGCTCGCGCGCCGACTTTCGCGCCAGCATCGCGCGCATCCGAGCGCCGACGCCGACCTTGTCCGCGTCGCTTTCGAGCTGACGCGTCTCGCCCGATCCGTTGATATTCGCAAGCTTGATACGCGCGACGAATTCCGCCGGCGTGCGCCATTTGCGCTTGCTCGACAGCCCGCCGCGCCGGTACAGCACGAGCGGTTCGTGCAGCGTATGCGCGCCGTGACTCATGATCGCGCGAAACGCCATGATCTGGTCTTCGCCGTAGATGCCGGGCGCGATCGGCCCGAACTCCTCGAAGAGACGCCGCGCCCACGCATGCGCCGCGCCGACCAGATGAGGCCGCCGTTCCATCCAGTCGTCGAAGCTGCGATAGTCATCGAGGTCCGTTACGCGCAGGATGTCGTGCGTATTGCCTTCGGCATCGAGGTCTTGCAGGTCGGTCGCGATGAGGTCGTGGCGCTTGCCGCTTGCGAGCCACACTTCCATGACGCGCGTGACGCGTTCCGGTCGCGAGATATCGTCGCCCGCCGCGATAAAAAGCATCTCGCCCGATGCGCGCACCGCGAGCGCACTGAGATGCGCGCTGATACCCGTGTTCTTCTCGTTTCGATACAGCCGCACCGTATGCGGCCCGCGATATTCGCGCACACAGCGCTCGGCGACGGCGTAAGTGGCGTCGGAGGAGGCATCGTCGGAAATGAGGATTTCCAGCGGCGACCAGGTTTGCGCGAGCGCCCCGGCAATCGCGTCGGCAACGGTTTCCTGCTGATTGAAGGTAATGAGCAAGAGACTCGCGAGCGGCGCGTTCTGCTCTGGCTGTGATATTCCTGACATGTACGATTCTGAGTGCTTCGAAGGCCCGGCGCGTCTTGGCCACGGCGTTGCGCGCTCGCGGAGAGCGAATCTCATGCCAGACGGCAGCGGCTATAATAACCCGCGATTTGGGGATAGGCGACCGGGCCGGCCGGTCAATCCCGCTTAAGGTTCATCGATTTGGAAAAAACTCTGCGCTACATGATCGCCAGCATGGTCTTGCTGGCGCCCGCAAGCACACTCGTCGTGCGAGGAGGGACGGGCTACTGCTTCTTCGTGTTGCTTGCCATCGCGCTCTTCGCGGGGTTCAGCAAGCCGTTTCGTCTGAGGCTCGGTCTGCTCGTCAACGCGTTCCCGCTCTATACGGTGGCCATGCTGTGCTTCATGGTTTATCTGCCGTTGCAGCAAGCCATCGAAGGTTATTATCTGCCGCGCGAATTCGACGGCATGTCGCGCTTCGCACTCGCGTTGCCGATTTTCCTGCTGCTCGTCAACGTGCCGATTCGGCAACTGAAGGCGCTCGGCTGGGGCTGCGCGCTCGGTGCCATCGGCGCGGGTTTCTGGGCCGTGGACAGCGCCATCCACATGACGGTGACAGAACTCGATCGCCTCGGCAACGATTTCACCAATCCGATTCCCTACGGAAATACCGCGCTCCTGCTCGGCTTTCTTTCGGTGATGTCGATCCGCTGGGATCGTTATCCGAACGTGCTTACGAAGCGCCTCGGCATTGCACTGAAGCTGCTCGGACTGGTGGGCGGCATTTACGCGTCGTATCTGTCGGGCACGCGCGGCGGCTGGCTTGCCATTCCGCTCTTTCTCGTACTGTGCCTGCTCAACTTCGGCTGGATCAAACACCCTCGTCACTGGCTGACCGCGCTCGGCGTCGCCGTTCTGGCGATGGCGCTCTTGCTCGCCTCGCCGATCGGCCGCGAACGTGTGCAGGCGACGCGCTCCGACATCGCGCGCCTGTCGCACGGCGCGGCGGCGGACAGTTCGCTCGGCGCGCGGCTGCAGTTGTGGACCGCGTCGATTCATCTGTTCGAGGCGAATCCGGTCTTCGGCGTCGGCAAGGGACATCTGAAGAATTCGCTCAAGGGCATGGCCGATGCCGGCGAGGTATCGCCGCTCGTCGTCAATCAACGCGCGCACAGCGAGTTTTTCTCGACGATCGCGGAATTGGGCGCGTCGGGCGTGGTCTGTCTTGCGTTGCTGTATTTCGGGCCGCTCGTGTATTTCCTGCGCTACCGGAAGTCGCCGCATCCCGATGTGTCGACGGCGGCGTATTGCGGGATCGCGGTCTCGGGGTCGGTTATCATCTTCGGACTGAGTATCGATGTATTCACGGTCGTGATGAGCACGTCGCTCATCGCGCTCTTCTGGGCCGTGCTGCTTGCGGTCATCACGCACGACGCGCGCGAGCCGCTTGGCAAGCCGGGGCGCGGACCGATCGGCTGAATTCGGGCCGGCCGGTTTCATTCTCCGGCGGACGAGAAATCACAAAAGTAACCAACGAGCGCCGCGGGAAGAGCTGGAAAGCGCCGGGCGAAGTGGAGATACGCTCTTGAAACGAGAAGGTAGTTTGCGCAAGCCGATTGGCGGCGCGGAAAGTTCGTCGCCGACCGCGGTCATGCGGCGCCTGTGGCCCTACATCCGCCCGCTCATGGGCATGGTGTTGCTCGGGCTCGGCACGATGGGAATCGTCGCCGCGACCGAAGCCGGCATCCCGATGCTGCTCAAACCGTTGCTCGACCACGGATTTGGCTCCAAAAGCAGCGATCACGCGAAATGGCTCGTGCCGGCCGCGGTGATCGGACTCGCGCTCGTACGCGGCGCGGCGCAGTATGCGTCGGGCTATTTTCTGTCGTACGTGTCGAACAAGATCCTGCTGCAACTTCGCCTGCAGATGTTCGAGCGCATGATCCACACGAGCGCCGGCTTCTT
This sequence comes from Caballeronia sp. LP006, assembly GCF_031450995.1. NCBI lineage: Bacteria > Pseudomonadati > Pseudomonadota > Betaproteobacteria > Burkholderiales > Burkholderiaceae > Caballeronia > Caballeronia sp. LP006. The sequence continues at coordinate 1,429,760 of NZ_JARTVW010000005.1, forward strand.
TCAGCGCGAGACGGCCAGCACGGTCATCAATGCAGTCGTGTTCGAGGTCAACCAGATTCTGAGCGTGCTATCGAGCGTCGTCGTCACGCTCGTGCGCGATTCGCTCACGGTCGTCTTTCTGCTCGGCTATCTGTTCATCCTCAACTGGCGGCTCACGCTGATCGTCGCGGTCATCCTGCCGGTGATCGGCTGGCTCGTGAGCAAGATCAACCGCCGATTGCGGCGGCTCAATCGCGAGCATCAGACGCTGACCAACGAGTTGTCCTATGTCGTCGAGGAAACCGTCGCGGGCTACAAGGTCGTCAAGGTGCATAACGGCGAACCGTACGAAATGGACCGCTTCACGGAGATGAGCCAGCGCCTGCGCGGCTACTCGATGCGCATGCAGGTGTCCGGCGGCCTCGCGCAGCCGCTCACGCAGTTTCTTGCGTCGATCGCGCTCGCGGTGGTCATCACGATTGCGGTCGTGCAGTCCACCAACGATCAGACCACGGTGGGCGGCTTCGTTGCCTTCGTCACGTCCATGTTGCTCGTCATCTCGCCGCTCAAGCATCTGATTGACATCAACCAGCCGATGCAGCGTGGCATGACGGCGGCGGAGCTGATCTTCGGCCTGATCGACGAACCCGAGGAGCCGAAGGGCGGCGGGCGGCGTCTGGAACGCGCGCAAGGCGAAGTCGAGTTCCGCGACGTCACGTTCAGCTACGGTTCGCTGGACCGCATGATTCTTGACCGCGTGTCGTTCAAGGTTGCGCCCGGCGAGATGGTCGCGCTCGCGGGGCCGTCAGGCAGTGGCAAGACCACGCTCGTGAATCTGCTGCCGCGCTTCTTCGATCCACGCGGCGGGCAGGTGCTCGTCGATGGTGTGCCGATCACCGACTACGACCTGCACGACCTGCGCGGCCAGATGGCGATGGTGAGCCAAGATGTCGTGCTGTTCAACGACTCCATTGCGGCGAACGTTGCTTATGGGCAGAAGCCCGATCGCGACCGCGTGTTCTCGGCGCTGATGGCGGCGAATCTCATCGATATGGTGCAGGCGCTGCCTGATGGCATGGATACCTTGATCGGCGGCAACGGAATGCGCTTGTCCGGTGGACAGCGGCAGCGTTTGGCGATTGCCCGCGCGATCTACAAGGACGCGCCGATCCTGATCCTGGACGAGGCGACATCGGCGCTGGATTCCGAATCGGAACGCTACGTGCAGGCCGCGCTCGAAACGCTGATGAAGGGACGCACGACGCTCGTGATCGCGCATCGCTTGTCGACCATCGAGCGCGCGGACCGCATCCTCGTCATGGAAGGCGGGCGAATCGCGGAGCAGGGCAGCCATGCCGAACTATTGCGCAAGGAAGGACTGTATGCGCATCTGCACCGGATTCAGTATCAGCAGCAGCCGGCTTGATCGGCTTATTGACCATCGGCGCTTGTTCCCGACTTCGGTCAACTATTGATACAAACGCTTCGAGCAGCCTTGATATGATCCGCGGCCCAATCCGTGGGACCGGATCATTGAAAGAGAAGCGAAGATCATGTTGCAGTTCGTTGTAAAAGCAAAAACGCGCAGCCGGCCGAGCCTTGCGTCGATGGCTACGGTGGTTCTCATCAGCACCGTTCTTGCTGCCTGCTCGGGCGGCGGCTCTAGCGCTCCCTCGAAGGATTCGACGGATACCACGGGTACGACGGACCCGTCGGGCAAGAGCGCAACGCCCGCGGCCGCGCTGCCGGCCATGTCCATTAATACGGATGGCCGTGTTCCGATCGTCGATAAAGATGTTTATCTCGGCGCCGATCTCGGCATCACCGGGCCGGACGATGTCGATCCCTTCACAGGCAGGACGAGCATCAAGGGCCATGGCAACAGCACGTGGACGGCGGACAAGAAGCCATATCGCTTGAAACTTGACAGCAAGGCAAGTTTTTTTGGGCTGCCGAAGGACAAGAACTGGATTCTGCTCGCGAATTACTTCGACAAGACGCTCTTGCGCAATCGCACGGCGTTCGAACTAGGCAGGCGTTTTGGCATGGCGTGGACGCCGCATGACGTTCCCGTCGAACTCACGCTCAACGGTCAGTATGCGGGCGTGTATGACGTGGTCGAGTCGGTGCGGGTGGACAAGAACCGCGTGAATATCGCCAATAGTGACAACGTGGTCGCGCCCGAGAGCACAGGCTTCCTGGTCGAAATCAACGAGCGCATGGACGAAGACGTTTGCTGGCGCACGACGCACGGCATTGCGCTTTGCATCGACAGTCCGGATTCGGCATCGGACGCACAGGTCGCTTTTATCAAAGACTATATGCAGCAGGCCGAAGACGCGTTGTATTCCAATTCGGGGAATTACGAGCAGTACTTCGATGTCGCATCGCTGATCGACTGGTATCTCGTCAACGAGATTTTCAAGAATCAGGACGCGCGGGATTTTGCGAGCATCTACCTCTATAAGGATGCCGGCGGTAAATTGAAGTTCGGGCCGTTGTGGGACTTCGACATTGGCGCGGGCAACATTAACTTTTCCGACGCGCAGTATCCGGAAGGATGGTGGGTTGCAAACGGTCAGTGGATCTCACGCATGAAGCAGATCGATCCGAGCTTCGAGACACGTGTTCGGGCACGGTGGGATCAACTGAAGGCATCGCAAATCGATACGATCGTGAGTTATGTCGATGAGAACGCGCAGGCGCTTCAGGCAAATGGCGCAGCTAAGCGCAACTTTGATAAATGGCCGGTGCTTGGGAAGAAGCTTTGGCCGAATCCGGTGGTGACGGGTACTTATCAGGGTGAGGTGGCTTATCTGAAAGATTGGCTCACGCGGCGGATTGCCTGGTTGGATGGGAATCTTTGAGGGTGGAATTGCAGGAGCGTCAAGCGCTCCTGTTTGCTATTTGCTGTTTGCTGTTTGCAGCATCGATACAGAAGAGCCGCTCGGCTCAGTCGTCTGGAAAACCATACCAGCCATCCATTAAGGCGCTGATTTCGATGTCGACAAATTCTGGTCTGCCTTCGAATGAAGCTTCGTAATGACGAAGGGCCGCTATTCGGCCCTTTCGTTGCTTATTTATGCGTCGATGAACAAAAGGTTCGAACGCGCGCCCCTGCGTGTTTCTTTAGAGGTTGTATGAGTTAGTCCTACATCAACACAATGTCATACTGCTCCTGACTCAAATTCGACTCCACCTGCAACGAAACCGGCTTGCCGATAAAGTCCATCAACATCGCCAGATGCTGTGACTCTTCTTCCAGAAACAGATCGATCACCTGCTGAGAAGCCACCACGCGAAATTCGCGCGGATTGAACTGCCGCGATTCGCGCATGATCTCGCGCAACACGTCATAACACACGGTTCGCGGCGTCTTCACCTGCCCCTTGCCCTGACAAGTGGGACACGGCTCGCACAACACATGCGCAAGAGATTCCCGCGTGCGCTTTCGCGTCATCTCCACGAGCCCGAGTTGCGAAAAGCCATTGACCGTCACGCGCGTACGATCCCGCGACAGCGCGCGCTTCAATTCGCTCAGGACCTGATCGCGATGCTCGACGTTCTCCATATCGATGAAATCGATGATGATGATTCCGCCCAGGTTCCTCAACCGCAATTGCCGCGCGATGGTGTGCGCCGCTTCGAGGTTCGTCTTGAAGATGGTGTCGTCGAAATTGCGCGCGCCGACATAGCCGCCCGTATTCACGTCGATGGTGGTCATGGCCTCGGTCTGATCGATCATCAGATAGCCGCCCGACTTCAAATCGACGCGCCGCGACAGCGCCCGCAAAATTTCCGCCTCGATGTTGTACAGGTCGAAAAGCGGCCGCTCGCCCGTGTAGTGATGCACGCGCGATGCCACCGCCGGCGTGAACTCCGCCGCAAAATCCGCCAGCATCTGATACGTCTCGCGCGAATCCACTTGAATGCGCGTGGTCTCGTCATTCACGAAGTCGCGCAACACGCGCTGCGCCAGATTTAGATCCTGATAGAGCAAAGTGGTCGGCGGTACGCGCTGCCCTTGAGCAACTATCGTCGCCCAGGTCTTGCGCAGATACGAGACATCGGCGGCAAGCTCTTCACTCGATGCATCTTCGGCAATCGTCCGCACGATATAGCCGCCTTTCTCATCGGCGGGCAGCACGGCGGTGAGACGCGCGCGAATAGCTTCGCGCTCCGTCTCGCTCTCGATCTTCTGCGAAATCCCGATATGCGGTTCCTGCGGCAGATAAACCAGCGTGCGCCCCGCAATGCTCACCTGCGTGGAGAGTCGCGCGCCCTTCGTGCCGATAGGGTCCTTCACGACCTGCACCATCAGCGCCTGTCCTTCGAAGACGATCTTCTCGATAGGCACATGCGGCGACGATCCATGCGGCTCGCCCGCCACGCGCGGATGCCAGATATCCGCAACATGAAGAAACGCGGCGCGTTCCAGACCAATGTCGATGAACGCCGACTGCATGCCCGGCAACACGCGCACGACCTTGCCAAGATAGACGTTGCCGACGCGGCCGCGCGAGAGCGTGCGTTCGACGTGAAGCTCCTGAACGGCGGCTTGCTGCACCAGTGCGACGCGGGTTTCTTGCGGTGTGACGTTGATCAGGATTTCTTCGTTCATGGCCTGTTTAGAATTCGACGCGTGCCACGCGCAAGAGTGCTGCGGTTTCGAAAAGGGGCAAACCCATGATACCCGAATAGGACCCGTCGATTCGCTCGATAAATGCTGCCGCGCGGCCTTGAATGCCATACGCGCCGGCCTTGCCCAAAGGCTCGCCCGTCGCGGCGTATCGTTGCAGCGCAGCACGGTCGACCGGCGCGAAACGCACCGTCGAGCGCGAGAGCGCGGCGTGACATGCGCCATCGCCATCGACGACGGTCAGTGCCGTCAGCACTTCATGTTCGCGACCCGCGAGCTTCGTCAGCATCGCGACCGCGTCTTCTTCATGCGCGGGCTTGCCGAGTATTTGTCCGTCGATGGTCACGGTGGTATCCGCGACGAGAATGGGCGCTGTCCCATGATTGCCCGCGACGAGACGTGCGCGCGCCGCATGCGCCTTCAGCATGCAGACACGCTGAACATAGGCATGCGCTGCTTCGCCGGGCAGCTCGGCTTCGAGCGCTTCGGCGTCTTCATCGGGACGAGGCAAGAGGAGTTCGAAGCGCACGCCCAGTTGCCGCAGCAACTCCTGGCGGCGCGGGCTTTGAGACGCAAGATAGACGAAGGGATAAGTAGACATTCGATAGCGGGTCTCGACAAGCGCGCCGGCCTTCGACACCACCACGGAATATCAGGGCATCTGCCGTTACGCGCGATGATAAGGATGATTCTGCGTGATGCTCCACGCACGGTAAAGCTGTTCGGCAAGCAGCACGCGCACCATGCCGTGCGGCAGCGTGAGACTCGAGATACGCAGCATGAGTTCGGCGCGCGCCTTCACTTCGGGCGCGAGGCCGTCCGCGCCACCGATCACGAACGCGACATCGCGGCCGTCCTGTTGCCAGGCGGGCAGGGCGTTCGCGAGTTGCATCGTGGTCCAGTCGCGGCCGCGTTCATCGAGCGCAATCACGCGGGCGTTCTTCGGCAGGGCGGCTTCTATTCGCTGCTTCTCGGCAGCCATCACGCTTTCGGCATTGCGGCCGGACGAGCGCTGCTCGGGCTTGATCTCTTTGAGCTCGATGCGCAATTCGGGCGGCATGCGCTTCGCGTATTCGTCGAAGCCATTCGTGATCCAGTCGGGCATCTTGTGTCCGACTGCGAGAATGACGAGCTTCATCGACGCGCTGCGCTTTAGGCCTGCTTGCGCGCGGTCTTGCGGGCGGGACGCTTGACGGCCGGTGCGGCATCTTCCTCGTCTTCGTCCTCGTCGGCTTCGACGTTCGCGCCGCCGAACATGCTCGGCTTGCTCAATTTCACGCGCACGGGTTTGTCGCCCCAGACTTCTTCGAGGTTGTAGTACTGGCGCAGCGCCGGTTGCAGGATATGGACGACCGCGTCGCCGCAGTCGACCAGCACCCATTCGCCGATCTCTTCGCCTTCCGTGCTGATGATGTCGCCACCGGCTTCCTTCACCCGTTCGCGCACGCTGTTGGCAAGCGCCTTGGTCTGCCGGTTCGACGTGCCGCTCGCCACGACCACGCGGTCGAACAGCGACGTCAGGTGAGTGGTGTTGAACACTTTGATGTCTTGCGCCTTGACGTCTTCGAGACCGTCGATGATCGCGCGTTGAAGCTTTTGAATTTCCATGATTACCGTTGATACAAATGATGTTGAACAATGTAGTCCCATACGGCGGATGGGACCTGCGCGCGGACTTCGTCTTGCGACGCGCCTCGTGCGCCTTCGTGTGATGCGCTCGCTTCCTCGCGGATCGCCGTGGCGGATACGTCGATGAGAAGCGTGGTGTCGATCAGCATGTGACCGTGCGTGCTGGCCTGCAAGACTTCCGGGGATGCCTCGCGTGCTTCGAGTTCAGCGGCGACGGGCGCGGGCAGCGACGCGACATCGAAGCCGGGACGCGTCTCCACGCAGACATGCGCGAATTCGAAGAGCCGTTTCCAGTCGCGCCAGGTATTGAGCTTGACCAGTTGATCCGCGCCGATCAGCAACGCAAGCGATGCCTCGGCGCCTTCCTGCTCGCGCCAGCGCGCAAGCGTCTCCACCGTGTAGGTCGCGCCTTCGCGCTCGACTTCATCGGTGGCGACGGTGATCTTCACGCCCTCGATGTGCAGCGACTGCGCCGCCGCGCGCGTCATCGCCAGCCGGTGATGCGGCGCCGATACGCCTTCCTTCTGCCACGGCTGACCCGCGGGCAACAGCACGAGTTCGGTCAGGCGCAAGAGCGCGGCGAAGCGGCGCGCGAGCGCCAGATGCCCTTCGTGAATCGGATCGAAGGTGCCGCCCAAAATGCCGACGCGCTTTTTGCAAGGTGTGCCCGGCGCGATCACAGCCATTGCCGGCGCACCAGGAAGTCGGAATAGAGTCGCGCTTCCGGCGTGCCGGGCTCGGGCGCCCAGTCGTAGCGCCAGTTCGCGACCGGCGGCATCGACATGAGAATGGATTCGGTGCGCCCGCCGCTTTGCAGACCGAAGTGCGTGCCGCGATCGAACACGAGGTTGAACTCGACGTAACGTCCGCGCCGATACGCCTGAAACGCGCGCTCGTGCTCGCCGTAAGGCGTGTCGCGGCGCTTGTCGATGATCGGCAGATACGCTTCGAGAAACGCGTCGCCGACGCGCCGCATCATCGCGAACGAACGCTCGAAGCCGGGCTCGGAGAAATCGTCGAAAAAGATGCCGCCGATACCGCGCTGCTCGTCGCGATGCTTCAGATAAAAGTACTCGTCGCACCACGTCTTGAAGCGCGGATACAACTCCACGCCGAACGGGTCGAGCGCGTCGCGGCAGACGCGGTGGAAATGCCGCGCGTCGTCCTCGTAGCCGTAAATGGGCGTCAAGTCCATGCCGCCGCCGAACCAGAAGATCGGCTCTTCGCCGGGCTTGACCGCCGTGAGCATGCGCACGTTCATGTGCACGGTCGGGCAGTGCGGATTTCTCGGATGCATCACCAGCGACACGCCCAGCGCCTCGAAACCGCGCCCGGCGAGTTGCGGACGCGCGGCGCTAGCGGAGGGCGGCAGCGCGTCGCCCGCCACGTCCGAGAAGCCGATGCCGCCGCGCTCGAAAAACTCGCCGCCTTCGAGAATGCGCGTCACGCCCCCGCCACGCAGATGCGCGCCGGGCTCGCGAGTCCAGGCATCGGTCGCGAACGAATTGCCGTCGAACGCGCCGAGGGCATCGGCAATACGCGTCTGCAAGCCCGTCAGGTATTGACGGACGGCGGCGATATCGTGGGCTGCGTCGTGCTGGTTCGTTTCACTCATCGATTGCTGCAATGCGCCATGACAGGCGTTATGTGGATTCTCTAAAAACGCGCTGCCGGACGCGGAGGTCCGGCAGCGCGGGAAAAACGGCTCGATTTCAGGCGAAAAGCCTTATCCGTGCTTGCGGTTCACCGCCCGGTAGCCAATGTCCCGGCGATACTGCATGCCATCGAACGAAATCTGATTCACCGTATCGTAGACCACGGATTGCGCGCCGCGCACGGAATCCGCCAGACCCACGACACACAACACGCGCCCGCCTGAAGTGGTATGCTTGCCGTCCGCGAGCGTAGTCCCCGCATGGAATGTGACGGCGTTGTCCGTTTCAGGCGGAATGCCGTTGATGCGGTCGCCCTTGCGCGGCGTCTCCGGGTAGTTGTGAGCCGCGAGCACGACGCCCAGCGCCGTGCGCCGGTCCCAGTCGAGCTCCACGCTGTCCAGCTTGCCGTCGATAGCCATCTCCACGACCTTCGAGAAATCGCCCTTGAGGCGCGCCATGATCGGCTGCGTTTCGGGATCGCCCATGCGGCAATTGAATTCGAGCGTCTTGGGCGTGCCGTTGGCGTCGATCATCAAGCCCGCGTACAGAAAGCCGGTGAAGCGGATGCCGTCGTTTTCCATGCCGCGCACGGTCGGCAGGATGATCTCGCGCATCACGCGCGCGTGCAGTTGCGGCGTGACGATCGGCGCGGGCGAATACGCGCCCATGCCGCCGGTGTTCGGGCCCTTGTCGCCGTCGAGCAGACGCTTGTGGTCTTGGCTGGACGCGAGCGGCAGCACGTGCTTGCCGTCCACCATGACGATGAAGCTCGCTTCCTCGCCGGACAGGAACTCTTCGATCACCACGCGCGCGCCTGCGTCGCCGAGCTTGTTGTCGGCGAGCATGGAGTCGATCGCGTCGTGTGCTTCCTCTGCGCTCATCGCGACCACCACGCCCTTGCCGGCAGCGAGGCCATCCGCTTTCACGACGATCGGCGCGCCTTTCGTGTCGATGTAGGCGTGCGCGGCGGCGGCGTCGGTGAAGGTTTCGTAGTCGGCCGTTGGAATGTTGTGGCGCTTCATGAACGCCTTCGCGAAGTCCTTCGAGCTTTCGAGCTGCGCGGCTTCCTTTGTCGGCCCGAAAATCTTGAGCCCGCGCGAACGGAACAGATTGACGATGCCCGCGGCGAGCGGCGTTTCCGGTCCGACGACGGTCATCGCGACATGCTCGCGTTCGACGAAATCGGCGAGCGCCGAAGGCTCGGTGATGTCGATATTGCGCAGGCGCTCGTCCTGCGCGGTGCCGCCGTTGCCGGGCGCCACATAGACGATCTGCACGCGCGGCGACTGAGCGAGCTTCCAGGCCAGCGCATGTTCGCGACCGCCGGAACCAACGACGAGTAACTTCATTTGAATCCCCGAAAAGCTTGAGTGAAAGCAGTAGCCGCGCGCTGACGCCGGGCGGACCAGGCCAATGCCGGAGTCCACGCCGTCACCGGCATGACAGGTCGAAGGCGGCTCGCGCGGACTTCAGGCTGCGTCACCTGCCTTCTCATCAAGCGAAAGCCGTTCCAGCATCGCGGCCCGCCGAGCGCGGCGGACGGGCGCAACAGCGGCGCTTATTCGTCGTTGATGGCGGCGTTTGTATAGACTTCCTGCACGTCGTCGAGATTTTCGAGAGCGTCCAGCAGTTTTTGCATTTTCAGGGCGTCGTCGCCGCTGAATTCCACTTCGCTTTGCGGCTTCATGGTCACTTCGGCGAGTTCCGCCTTGAAGCCGGCGGCTTCGAGCGCGTCCTTCACCTTCTGGAAGTCGTTGGCGGGGCTGATTACTTCGATGCTGCCGTCGTCGTTCGTCACCACGTCGTCCGCGCCTGCTTCGAGCGCGGCGTCCATCAGCTTGTCCTCGGGCGTGCCCGGCGCAAACAGGAACTGGCCGACATGGTCGAACATGAACGATACCGAGCCGTCCGTGCCCATGTTGCCGCCGAACTTCGAGAACGCGTGGCGCACTTCCGCGACCGTGCGGGTGCGGTTGTCGGTCATGGTGTCGACGATGATCGCCGCGCCGCCGATGCCGTAGCCTTCGTAGCGGATTTCCTCGTAGCTCGCGCCATCGACGCCGCCGACGCCGCGCTGGATCGCGCGGTTGATGTTGTCCTTCGGCATGTTGGCGTCGTACGCCTTGTCGACCGCAAGCCGCAGCCGCGGGTTCGAGTCGACTTCGCCGCCGCCCATGCGGGCCGCGACCTGGATTTCCTTGATGAGGCGCGTCCAGACCTTGCCGCGCTTTGCATCGGCTGCGGCCTTCTTATGCTTGATGTTGGCCCATTTCGAGTGACCCGCCATTACCTTTCTCCATCGCGCGCGGACGTCGTGCCGCGCCTTGGTTTGCTGTGATGCTGTAGATGTCTGTTCGATGCGCTGCCGCGTCTTTTTAAACGGCAGCCGGGTTCGTGCGTCGGGCGCGGCCCGAAGGCAAGCCAGTCAGGCTCGCGGCAAGATCCGCTAAGGAACAGACCGAAATTTTATCATGCTGGGATGGCTTGGCAGGCGGCTTGCGTCGATTGGGGAAAACGAGCGGGCGAAGGCGGATTCGGGGAAAGTGCGCCGCGCAAAAGCCATCGCACAATAAAAAACCGCCGCGCATGTCGCGCGGCGGTCTCGAGACTTGATTTGCGAAAACGGGTTGCGATCAGTTCTTCGTGCCAAACAGCCGGTCGCCTGCATCGCCGAGACCGGGAACGATATACGCATGATCGTTCAGATGCGAATCCAGCGAGGCGACGTAGAGCTTCACGTCCGGATGCGCGTCCTGGAACACCTTCACGCCTTCGGGCGCCGCCACCAGCGCCACGAACACGATATTCTCGGACAGCACGTTGCGGCGCTTCATCACGTCGACGGCGTGGACGGCCGAGTAGCCGGTCGCGACCATCGGATCGCACAGAATGAAGACGCGCTCCTCCAGGTCGGGCGGCAGGCGCACGAGATACTCGACCGGCCGGTGATCTTCCGCGCGATAGACGCCGATATGACCGACGCGCGCCGAGGGGATCAGGTCGAGCAGCCCGTCCGACATGCCGATGCCCGCGCGCAGCACCGGCACGATGGCGAGCTTTTTGCCCGCGATCACGGGCGCGTCGATCTCGACGAGCGGCGTCTCCACGCGCTTGGTCGTGAGCGGCAAATTGCGGGTGATCTCGTAGCCCATCAGCAAGGTGATTTCCCGCAGCAGTTCGCGAAACGTGCGCGTGGACGTGTCCTTGTCGCGCATGTGGGTGAGCTTGTGCTGGATCAGCGGGTGATCGGTGATGAAGAGATTGGGAAAACGGCTGTCCTGTTTCATGGGTCTCGCGCGTTCGCGCGTCCTGCTGGTGTGCTGCTCGTGTGATGGGGTGCCGTCATGGGCGATGCGTGAGCGCCGGCGCTCATGCCGCGCGCCGGGCGGACAGTGGCGACAGTTTACCGAAAACCCCGCCGTTGCCTAAGAACATTTGCCGCGTTTATCGGCAAGCCGCATGGGCCGCCCGACGTTGCCGCCCCGATTCTCTTAGAATTGCGCGGAAGGCGTGACGGTCATCTCACGCGCTCCGAACCGAAACAGTCGAGACAACCTCTGGAGGATGGACGATGGACATGGGAATCGCAGGGCGCACCGCGCTCGTCTGCGCTGCAAGCAAGGGACTCGGGCGCGGTTGCGCCGAGGCGCTCGCAGCCGAGGGCGTCAATCTCGTCATCACCGCGCGCACGGCGGAAACGCTCGAAGCGACGGCCGCCGCCATCCGCGCGGCCTATGGCGTGGACGTGAAGACCGTGGCCGGCGACATCGCCACGCCCGAGGGCCAGGCCGCCGCGCTCGCCGCGTGTCCGCAGCCGGACATCCTAGTCAACAACGCGGGCGGGCCGCCGCCGGGCGACTTCCGCAATTTCACGCACGACATGTGGATCAAGGCGCTCGAAGCCAACATGCTCACGCCGATCGAACTCATCAGGCAGACCATCGACGGGATGATCGGGCGCGGTTTCGGACGCATCGTCAATATCACGAGCTCGTCGGTGAAGGCGCCGATCGATGTGCTCGGGCTCTCCAACGGCGCGCGCTCCGGGCTCACGGGCTTCGTCGCGGGTGTGGCGCGCAAGGTGGCGTCCACGGGCGTGACCATCAACAATCTGCTGCCCGGCACCTTCGACACCGACCGCGTCGCTGTGACGTTCGAAGCGCAGGCAAAGGCGCAGAACATCAGCATCGACGAGGCGCGCAAGCGTCGCGCGGACGCGCTGCCCGCTGGACGCTTCGGCGAGCCGGACGAGTTCGGCCGGGCCTGCGCGTTCCTGTGCAGCGCGCATGCGGGCTACATCACCGGGCAGAATCTGCTGATCGATGGCGGCGCTTATCCGGGCACGTACTGAACGCAGCCGCGCCGCGCGCGCATCAGCGCGAACGGCGCACTTGATTCTCGACACATGGCGAACTGAACCGACGGAGACATTCAAGCGATGACCAAGGCAATCCGATTCGACAAGACAGGCGGCCCCGAAGTCATGAAGTGGGTCGACGTGAACGTGGGCGAGCCGGGCAAGGGTGAAATCCGCGTGAAGCATCACGCGGTCGGGCTCAATTTCATCGATGTGTATTTCCGCACCGGGCTTTATCCGATGCCGCTGCCCAACGGGCTCGGCATGGAAGGCGCGGGCGAAGTCACGGCGGTGGGCGAGGGCATCACGCAATTCAAACCGGGCGATCGCGTGGCGTATGCGTCGCGTCCGCCGGGCGCTTATGCCGAGGAACGCGTGATGGCGGCGGATTTCGTCGTCAAGCTGCCGGATGCGATCAGCTACGAAGATGCCGCGTCGATCATGCTGCAAGGACTGACCACGCAATATCTGCTGCGCCGGACCTATCGCGTGAAGGCGGGCGAAACGGTGTTGATCCACGCGGCGGCGGGCGGCGTCGGCCTGCTCGCGGTGCAGTGGGCGAAGGCGCTCGGCGCGACGGTGATCGGCACGGTCGGTTCGGACGAGAAAGCGGAGATCGCGAAGGCGCATGGCTGCGATCACGCGATCGTCTACACGCGCGACAACTTCACTCAGCGTGTGCGCGAGATCACCAACGGCGCGGGCGTGCCGGTGGTCTACGATTCCATCGGCAAGGACACGTATATCGCGTCGCTCGACAGCCTCTCGCCGCTGGGATACTTCGTGAGCTTCGGCAATTCGTCGGGTCCGGTGCCGCCTATCGATTCATCCGAACTCGCCGGGCGCGGTTCGCTTTACTTCACGCGTCCGACGCTTTTCAGCTATATCGCCAAGCGCGCCGATCTGGATGCCATGGCGGCCGAACTGTTCGAAGTCGTGTCGTCGGGGAAGGTCAGGACGAACGTGCGACAACGTTATTCGCTGGCCGACGCGCCCCGCGCGCATGAAGACCTCGAAGCGCGCAAGACGACGGGCTCGACCATTCTTTTGCCTTGAGCCTTTCCCGCGTGACGGATTCTCACTGAAACTAAGAAATAGAACAGCATCGATATGAGCGAGCCGTCCGTCACCGTCGTCCTGATCGAGGACGAAAAGCAGATTCGCCGCTTCGTACGCGTGTCCCTGGAAGCCGAGGGCATGACCGTGCACGAAGCGGAGACCGGCCAGCAAGGTCTGATCGAAGCGGCGACGCGCAAGCCCGATCTCGTGATCGTCGATCTGGGTCTGCCGGATACCGATGGCCTCGACGTCATTCGCGAACTGCGCGGCTGGACCGAATTGCCGGTGATCGTGCTCTCGGCCCGCACGCAGGAAGCGGAAAAGGTCGCCGCGCTCGATGCCGGCGCCGACGACTATCTCACCAAGCCGTTCGGCGTTTCCGAGTTGATGGCGCGTATTCGCGCGCATTTGCGGCGGCGCAATCAGGCGGCGGGCAGCGAGACGCCGGCCGTGCGTTTCGGCGATGTCACCGTCGATCTCGCGTTGCGGCGCGTCACGAAAAACGGCGAGAGCGTGCATCTGACGCCGATCGAATATCGCCTGCTTGCCACGCTCGTGCGGCATGCGGGGCGCGTCTTGACGCATCGGCAATTGCTGAAGGAAGTGTGGGGACCGTCGCATGTGGAGAGTCCGCATTATCTGCGCATCTACATGGCGCATCTGCGGCAGAAGCTCGAGCGCGATACGGCGCAGCCCGAGCATATCGTCACGGAAACGGGCGTGGGATATCGGCTCGTGGGAGTCGTGTGACGTGCGTCGTTCGAATTACGCGGTGACCGCGGCGTAGGTATCGAGCACGGCGTCGAGCGGTTCGTTTCCGCCGACGAAGCCGATGACCCGATCCCGCACGCCAAGCGCCACGCAACGCAGCGCAATGCGCGCGACATCCTCGCGCGACACGTCGGGCATCTCGACCGTGGTCTCGTCCGCGAGCGCAATCGTGCCGCGCGCGGGTTCGTCGGATAGCGGGCCAGGACGCAGGATCGCGTAAGGCACGCCGCGCCGCATGACGTAGGCATCGGCTTCGCGTTTCATGCGCGAGTAATGACGCAGGGAAAGCGGATTGCGCTCCGGATGAAACGCGGTCAGCGCGCTTACGACGACGAGTTGCCGCACGCGCCGGCGCTTTGCGTAATCGGCGGTGCGCATGACGGCGTCGCGATCGATCGCACGTTCCTCGTGCACGCCTTCGCTCTCGGACGACCCCGCCGCGTAGATCACGTGCGTGATGTCGTCGAAGACATGCGAGAAGTCCTGATCGAGATCGCCGAGCACGATTTCCGCGCCCAGCGCCGCGAACTCGCTCTTGTGCGCGGATTTGCGAAGCAGCGCCCGAAAAGGCGCGGCGTGGTCATGAAGACCTTGCGCGATAAGCCGGCCCGTGCGGCCGTGCGCGCCGATCAGCAGAACTTTCATCGTCTTCATTGAGTTCGCTCCCTTGCGGTGGCCGGCTCGACAATCAAAGTAGGCGATTTCGGCGCCTTGTGCTATCCGTGCTTGCGCGGCCTCGCGTCACTCCACCGCGCTTGCCGGCCGCGCATTGCCACGCCGCCGCGCGCGCCGTTCCTCTGCGCGCACACGGAAGCGGTCCATGTACAGGTAAACCACCGGCGTCGTATAGAGCGTCAGCATTTGACTCACGATCAGCCCGCCGACGATTGCGATGCCAAGCGGCGCGCGCATCTCCGATCCTTCGCCAGTTCCGAACGCGAGCGGCAGCGCGCCGAGCAGCGCGGCGGCGGTCGTCATCATGATCGGGCGAAAGCGCAAGAGACACGCTTCCTCGATGGCATCGCGCGAAGTCTTGGCGCCGTGCCGCGTGGCCTCGATAGCGAAGTCCACCATCATGATCGCGTTCTTCTTCACGATGCCGATCAGCAAGATGACCGCGATCAACGCGATGATGCTGAATTCCGTCTTGAACAGCAGCAGCGCAAGCAGCGCGCCGACGCCCGCCGACGGCAGCGTGGAGAGAATCGTAATCGGATGGATATAACTTTCATACAGAATGCCGAGCACGATATACACGGCCGCGAGCGCCGCGAGAATCAGGATGGGCTGGTCGTTCATCGACTGCTGGAACGCCTGCGCCGTGCCCTGAAAACTGCCGTGGATGGTCTGCGGCACGCCGATTTCCGCCATCGTTTCGTAGATCGCGGCGGTGGCCTCCGAGAGCGACTTGCCCGGCGGCAGATTGAACGAGATGGTGGAAGCCACGAACTGGCTCTGGTGATTGACGGAAAGCGGCGTATTGCCCGGCCCGAATTTCGCGATGGCCGAAAGCGGCACCATCGTTTCCTGCGATGTGGAAACCGCCGCGCCTGACGACGAACTCGACTTGCCGCTCGCCGCGATGGCGTTGGTCGCCGAATTCTTGACCGAAGCGAGCGCCAGCGCGGCGGCTGTGTCGGAACTGCTGGTGGACGAGCCACCCGCGCCGGTCGAACCGGTCGCCGAGGTGGACGCCGTCGAGTTGGCGCCGGAAGTGGTGGTCGAATTAGTCGATGACGTGCCGCTCGCCGTGCCGCCCGACGTGCTGATGTAGATCTGCTTGAGCATCTCCGGGTCCTGCCAGTATTTCGGCGCGACTTCCATCACCACGTGGTATTGCGACAGCGGGTTGTAGATGGTCGAGACCTGGCGCTGGCCGAAGGCGTCGTAGAGCGTGTTGTCGATCTGCGCGGGCTTGATGTTCAGACGCGCGGCCGTGGCGCGGTCGAAGGTCACCATCGCTTCGAGACCGCCTTGTTGCTGGTCGGAATTCACGTCGGTGAGTTCGGGGCGCTTGAGCAGCGCCTCGGTGAGCTTGGGCGCCCACGTGTAAAGGTCGCTCGTGGTGTCGGACAGCAGCGTGAATTGATACTGCGCATTCGACTGCCGCCCGCCCACGCGAATATCCTGAACGGCCTGCAGGAAGGTGCGCGCGCCCGCGACATCGGCGAGCGGCTTGCGCAGACGGTTGATGACCTGATCCGCCGACACCTTGCGTTCGCTCTTCGGCTTGAGCGAGATGAACATGAAGCCGGAATTGGTCGTGCGCCCGCCCGTGAAACCGGCGACGCTGTCCACGGCCGGGTCCGATTCGACGATTCGCATCATCTCCGAAAACTTGCCTTTCATCGCCTGAAACGAGGTGCTCTGGTCCGCCTGAATGCCGCCGACGATACGCCCCGTGTCCTGCTGCGGGAAAAAGCCCTTCGGCACGATGATGTACAAATAGACGTTCAGCCCGATGGTCGCGAGCAAAATGAGCAGGATGAGCCGCGGGTGCCTGAGCGCCCAGCCAAGCGTGCGCGCATAGCCGCGCTGCATGCGCTCGAATTGGCGTTCGAGCCAGAGCGCGAGCCGGCCTTCTTTCTTCTTCTGATGCGGCTCTTGAAGCAGACGCGAGCACATCATGGGCGTGACGGTGAGCGACACCACGAGCGATACGGCGATCGCCAGCGACAAGGTCAGCGCGAACTCGCGGAACAGGCGCCCGACGATACCGCCCATCAGCAGGATGGGCAGGAACACGGCAACGAGCGAAATGCTGATGGACAGCACCGTGAAGCCGACCTCGCGCGCGCCGAGTATCGCGGCCTGCATGCGCGGCACGCCGTTCTCGACATGCCGCGAGATGTTCTCCAGCACGACGATGGCGTCGTCCACCACGAAGCCCGTCGCGATGGTCAGCGCCATCAGCGAGAGATTGTCGAGCGAGAAGCCGAGCAGATACATCGCCGCGAAGGTGCCGATGATCGATATCGGCACGGCGACGCTTGGAATCAGCGTTGCGCGCCAGTTGCGCAGGAACAGGAACACGACCATCACGACGAGCGCCACCGCGATCACGAGCGTGAGTTCAGTGTCGTGCAGCGAGGCGCGGATGGTGGTCGAGCGGTCCGCTGTCGGGGTGATCAGGACATCGGCGGGAAGGGCGGCTTGCAGTTGCGGCAGCATGCCCTTCACGCGGTCGATCGTCTCGATGATATTCGCGCCCGGCTGACGGTACAGAATGACGAGCACCGCGTGCTTGTTGTTGATGAGGCCGAGATTGCGCAGGTCTTCCACGGAATCGACCACTTCGCCGACGTCCGAAAGATGCACCGCCGAGCCGTTGCGATAGGCGACGACCAGATCCTTGTATTGCGACGCCTTGCTCGCCTGATCATTGGTGTAGAGCTGGACGTGGTTGTCCTTGAATTCGATTGCGCCCTTCGGACTGTTCGCATTCGCCGATGCCAGCGCCGCGCGCACGTCTTCCAGCCCGATGCCGTAGTGAAACAGCGCGCCCGGTTCGAGTTCCACGCGCACGGCCGGGTTTGCCGAGCCGCTCACGTCCACTTCGCCGACGCCCGGCACGGTAGAAAGCGTCTGCTGCAGCACGGTCGCCGCGGAGTCGTAAAGCGCGCCCGCGGTTCGGGTAGGCGAGGAGAGCGCGAGCACCAGAATGGGCGCGTCGGCCGGGTTCACCTTGTGGTACGTCGGGTTGCTGCGCAGCGCGGTTGGCAAGTCGGCGCGCGCGGCGTTGATGGCGGCCTGCACGTCGCGCGCGGCGCCGTCGATGTCGCGGTTCAGGCCGAATTGCAGCGTGATGCGCGTGGTGCCGACCGCGCTTTGCGAAGTCATCTCGCTGACATCGGCGATGGAGCCGAGATGCCGTTCGAGCGGACTCGCCACGCTCGTCGCCACGGTTTCGGGACTTGCGCCCGGCAACTGCGCCTGCACGGAGATGGTCGGAAAATCGACTTGAGGCAGCGGCGCGACCGGCAGCTTCACGAACGCGAACATGCCGGCGAGCGCGATGCCCACCGCGAGCAGCGTCGTCGCAACGGGCCGGTCGATGAAAATGCGCGACATGTTCATGGCTTACTCCGCGTCGGCGGCGGGCCGCGGCTCGTGCATGCCGCCGCCGAAGCGCGCGCGCAACCGGCGGCCGAGCGAATCGAAGGCCAGATAGATCACGGGCGTGGTGAAGAGCGTGAGCAACTGCGAGACGATGAGACCGCCGACAATCGCGATACCGAGCGGATGCCGCAGCTCCGAACCCGCGCCCCAGCCGATCATGAGCGGCAGCGCGCCGAGAAGCGCGGCCATCGTCGTCATGAGAATCGGGCGAAAGCGCAGCAGAC
Organism: Caballeronia sp. LP006; assembly: GCF_031450995.1. NCBI lineage: Bacteria > Pseudomonadati > Pseudomonadota > Betaproteobacteria > Burkholderiales > Burkholderiaceae > Caballeronia > Caballeronia sp. LP006. Next base: position 1,448,192 of record NZ_JARTVW010000005.1, read on the forward strand.
ACGCCTGGAAGATCGCGTCGCGCGGCGACTTGCCTTGATCGCGCTCGGCTTCGAGCGCGAAGTCGATCATCATGATGGCGTTCTTCTTCACGATACCGATCAAGAGCACGATGCCGATGATGCCGATGATGTCCAGATCGTGCCCGGTGACCATCAGCGAAAGCAGCGCGCCGACGCCTGCGGACGGCAGCGTCGAGAGAATGGTGATCGGGTGGATGAAGCTCTCGTACAGCACGCCGAGCACGATATACATCGTGACGATGGCCGCGAGGATCAGGAACAGTTCGTTCGAAAGCGAAGCCTGGAACGCGAGCGCCGCGCCCTGAAAGCGAATCTGGAACGACGCGGGCAGGCCGATGTCGTTCTTCGCCTGCTCGATGGCCTTGACCGCCGCCCCAAGCGATTCGCCCTTGGCCAGGTTGAAGGAAACGGTCGTCGCCGGGAATTGGCCCAGATGCGTGACGAGCAACGGCGCCGCGCGCTCGTGGAACTTGGCGATGGTGTTGAGCGGCACCTGCCCCGTCGTCGAAGTGGACGACGGCAGATAGATGCCGTTCAGGATCTCGCTGTAGTGCGCGTCCGAAGGCTCCGATTCAAGGATCACGCGATACTGGTTCGACTGCGTGAAGATGGTCGAAATGATGCGCTGGCCGAAGGCGTCGTAAAGCGCGTTGTCCACCGTCGCGGGCGTGATGCCGAAGCGCGCCGCCGTCGGCCGGTCGATTTCGATATACACCGACTGGCCGTTCTGCTGCAGGTCGGTCGCCACATCCGTGAGAATGGACGTATGTTGCAGCCGCTCGACGAGCTTCGGCACCCATTCCGCGAACTCGGACGGGTTCGGGTCGGTCAGCATGAACTGATATTGCGTCGGACTGACGGTGGAATCGATCGTCAAGTCCTGCACCGGCTGCATATACAGCTTGATGCCAGGAATGTCCGCGACGTCGCTCTGAATGGAACGGATCACGTCGCTCGACGTGTTGCTGCGGTCGTCGCGCGGCTTCAGGTTGATGAGCATGCGCCCGCTGTTCAGCGTGATGTTGGTGCCGTCCACGCCGATGAACGAAGTCAGGCTTTCGACATCCGGGTTCTGCAGAATCTTCTGCGCGAGCGCCTGCTGCTGCTCGGCCACGGCCTGATACGACGCGGCCTGCGGCGCTTGCGTGATCGCCTGGATCACGCCGGTGTCCTGCGTGGGAAAGAAGCCCTTCGGAATGAAGATGTACAGCACGGCGGTCAAAACGAGCGTCAGCAGGGCGACGACGAGCGTCGCGGCTTGCCGCTCCAGCACCCATTCGAGCGCGACGGCGTAGCGGCCGATCACGTAGTCGATGAACTTGTGGGCGCGCGCCTCGAAGCGCTTGCTGTCTTTGGGCGGCGTGTGGCGCAGGAGTTTTGCGCACATCATCGGCACGAGCGTGAGCGAGACGATAGCCGAGATCACGATGGTCACGGCGAGCGTGATCGCGAACTCGTGGAACAGACGGCCAACCACATCGCCCATGAAGAGCAGCGGGATAAGCACCGCGATCAGCGAAACGGTCAGCGAAATGATGGTGAAGCCGATCTGCTTCGAGCCTTTCAACGCTGCTTCGAGCGGCGGGTCGCCTTCCTCGACATAGCGCGCGATGTTTTCGATCATGACGATGGCGTCGTCGACGACGAAGCCTGTCGCGATGGTCAGCGCCATCAGCGAAAGATTGTCGAGTGAAAAGCCGCACAGGTACATGATCGCGAGCGTGCCGACCAACGACAGCGGCACGGAAAGACTCGGGATGATGGTGGCGTAGACGTTGGCGAGAAACAGATAAATTACCAGCACGACCAGCACGACGGAGAGCGCGAGTTCGAACTGCACGTCGCGCACCGACGCGCGGATGGTGGTGGTGCGGTCCGTGACGATGCGCACGTCCAGCGCCGCCGGCAGCGATTGCTGCAAGCCTGGCAGCAGCTTCTTGATGCCGTCCACCACTTGAATGACGTTCGCGCCCGGCTGACGCTGCACGTTGAGGATGATGGCGGGCGTCGCGTCGACCCATGCGCCGAGCTTGGTATTCTCCGGACCTTCGACGACCGTGGCGACATCGGTGAGCATGACCGGCCGGCCGTTCTTGTATGCGACCACCGCGCTTTGGTACGCGCTTGCATCGGTCAACTGGTCGTTCGCATTGATGGTGTAGTTGCGCGACGGGCCGTCGAAATTGCCCTTCGGCGTATTGACGTTGAGGTTGGCGATAGTCGTGCGCAAGTCGTCGATATTCAGCCCGTACGAGGCCAGCGCGCGTGTGTTCGCCTGAATGCGCACGGCGGGGCGGTTGCCGCCGCTGATCGACACGAGACCCACGCCCGCGACTTGCGAAATTTTCTGCGCGAGGCGCGTGTCGGCGAGATCCTGGACCTTGGTGAGCGGCAGTGTCTTGGAACTGATCGCGAGCGTGATGATCGGCGCGTCGGCGGGGTTCACTTTCGCGTAGATCGGCGGGGCGGGCAGGTCGGACGGCAGCAGATTGCCCGCCGCGTTGATGGCGGCCTGAACTTCCTGCTCGGCGATATCGAGCGGCAAATCCAGACTGAACTGCAAGGTGATGACCGACGCGCCCGCCGAACTCTGCGACGACATCTGGTTCAGGCTCGCCATCTGCCCGAACTGCTTTTCGAGCGGCGCGGTGACGCTGGAGGTCATTACATCCGGCGAAGCGCCGGGGTAAAACGTCTGCACCTGGATGGTCGGATAGTCGACCGCGGGCAGCGCGGACAGCGGCAGAAAACGTAGCGCGACGAGGCCGACCAGCATGATCGCTGCCATCAGAAGCGCCGTGCCGACCGGACGCAGGATAAAAAGGCGAGATGGATTCATGCGGCTCTAGTTGCTCTTGGCTTAACTGTCACTGCTGCGGTTGCTGACGACGATGCCCGCCATGCCGCGCACCCGCCGCTGCCGACGCGGCAGCCGCCGCCGATGCACCTGAAGCGCCGGATGCGCCCGAAGCACCCTTGGCCTTGTCCGCCGGAATCGTGATCTTCGCGCCTTCCTTGAGCCGGTCGGAGCCGTCGATCACCACGCGCTCGCCGGCCTGCAGACCGGTTTTGATGCTGGTGCGCTCGCCATCGACGGGACCGGTTTTCACGTTGCGCACCGTCACCGTATTGTCCGGCTTGACGACATACACGAACGATCCCGACGAGCCGTTCAGCACCGCCGAAGTCGGAACGATAAGCGCGTCCTTGATGACATCGACAAGCAGCTTTGTGTTCACGAACTGGTTCGGAAAGAGCCCGAGTCCTTTGTTGTCGAAGGTCGCGCGCAGCTTGACGGTGCCGGTGGTGGTGTCGATCTGGTTGTCGAGGGTTTCCAGATAGCCCGATTCGAGCGCAACCGTATTAGCGCGGTCATATGCCGTCACCGACATCTTCGTGCCCGCGTGCAGCGGCTTCAGGATGGCGGCAAGGTTGTCTTCCGAGGTGGTGAAGATCACGCTGATCGGCTGCAATTGCGTGATGACCACGACGCCGTTGGTGTCACCCGTCGTCACGTAATTGCCGGGATCGACCTGACGCAGGCCGACGCGTCCCGACACGGGCGCCGTGATGCGCGCGTAGGTGAGATCGAGCTTGTAGGTATCGACGTTGGCCATGTCCGACTTGACCGCGCCTTCATACTGCTTGACGAGCGAGCCCTGAGTGTCGACCTGTTGCTTGGCGATGGAGTCTTGCGAGAGTAGCGTCTGATAGCGCTGCAAGTCGAGCCTCGCGGTCTGCAACAGCGCCTGATCCCGCGCCAGCGTGCCTTCGGCGTTACGCAGCGAAATCTCATAAGGACGCGGGTCGATCTGCGCGAGCACGTCGCCCTTCTTGACCATCTGGCCTTCCTTGAAGGCCACGTCCATCAGCGTGCCATTGAGCTGCGTCTTGACCGTGACGTTGGCAAGCGGCGTGACCGTGCCGAGCGAATTGATGACCACCGGCATCTCGCCTTGCGCGACGGTCGCGACGTGCACGGGCTGCGGCTGATTCATCGCGTTCGCGCCGCCGCCACGACGGCCGCCGCCCTGACGTGCATCCTGTGGTTGACCCGAGGCACTGTTGCGGCTCCAAGGATGCCACCAGGCGACGGCTCCCGCGACAATCAGCAAAGCGATCACGAGCGGGACGAGCTTGCGCCGCCTTGGCGGGCGTTCCCCGAGCGTGGTCGTGGCAGGTCGATCAGGCGAGTTGGACGGTTTCTGCGGTTGTCCGGGAGAATTCTTTTGGTCGTCCATCGGTTCTGTGGCTGGTATTTCAAGTGATTCGTTGGAGCGCCCAAGGCGGCGCGCGAACGCCAGGCAGGACAGCGCAATCTGCAAGCCGCATCGAGGCGAGGACCTGAATGCGGGCAATGAGCACATGAAGCTTTGTCGCGACGCGTTCGAAGCGCTGCCGCGCATGACGAAACCGCAACGAAGAGACACGACGCATACAAGCCGCACCAACGCCGCGCAGTCGTGCGAAGCATGATGCTACGTCCCGCATCGAGGCCCGTCCACCTACCTTTCTTTCGGCTGATTACGAGTGTTACACGCGGCCTGACATGGCTTTCGCACGATGCGAGCGCAGGCCGGCCGAACCCGTCGATGGGTCGGCCGGCCAATACGTCAGGGGTGTCAAGTCTACTCGGTGGCGCGCAAGTCCGTAGAGGCAGCCATCGCGATGGCCGCCGATGCGGCGCCGGACGTGCCGCCGATCTCGTGCGCGATCTGGCTCACGCAGCGCAACAGCGCGGGCGCGACTGTTTCGATGAGCGTCTCTTCGGGACACTGATGTGCCGCGCCGCCGCAGTTCACGGAGTAACGCTCTTCCGACGGACCGATGAAGCCCGCCGCGACCGCGTTGAGCCCCAGATGCCATTCGCCGATCGAAACAGCGAAGCCATTGCGATGCGTGTCTTCGATACCGTGCCGAAGTCCCATCGCGATGAGCGGCCAGTCGTCGCCGGATGCGATCTGCAGACTACCGATGAGCGTTTCGCGATCCGCCTGCGACAGCACGGACAAGTACGCGCGCCCCACGGCGGTACGGGTCAGGTCCATCCTTCCGCCCACTTCGAGACGTGAGACGAGCACGGCCGAACGCGGACGGATGGCATCGATAACGACCATTTCCAACCGGTCCCGAACCGCCAGATGCACCGACAGGCTGGTTTCCTCGGCGAGCGCGATGAGGTAGGGGCGCGCCCGAGCACGAATATCGAAATTGCGTAAGAATCCGTTGCTGAATTCCAGAACCGAGGCGGTCAGCACGAAACGCTCGCTGTCGGGCAGCCGCAGCAGCAGGCCCGCGCCGACGAGCGTTGCTGTGATACGCGACACGGTAGGTTTGGGAATGCCGGTCCATTCGGTCAGCTCTCGGTTGCTGACAGGGGCATCGGCGGCAGCGATACGGCGTAGAACGTCAAGACCGCGCGCAAGCGCCGTGACTTCTTCGCCCTCTCTCTCTCTCGGTTTTTCCCGGTCTGGTAGCCGGCTTTTTAATGTGTGCATTCTTATTTTCTGAAACGTAGTTTCGGATGCGGACTGACGCTAAATAACCCGGATGCCGCTTAAACTTGCAAGCGGTGCAAGCCTCTCATCGATAAGCGGTAGACGGGATGAAACATTTCTCTTGTTAGGGGTTTGCAAAGATTACCTTGGGCAGAAGTTCTGCGCCGGAGATTTTGCTTGACTTGGGCAGCAATCCCATAAAAAATGGAACCGAATTTCGAAACTGGTGGGGCGACGTGCACAGTTGCTTTCCGCTCCCCGCTTGAATGACCGGCTCTCAGGTTCTAGCACGGCCCTCGGAATGGCTAGAACTTTTAAGGCGCTATGGAAACATAGCGCCTTTTTTTTCGCCCTATGTTTGCGGTAACAAACGCACTGAATATACGCTGAAAGCAGAAATGGCGTCGGACTGGAAGCTAGCTTGCTTCGGCGCGAAGGGTTGCGGAGACGCTGGAAGAGGGCGAGGCGCGTGCCCGAAGGCCGGGTGCGTGGACCTATAGCGGCGCGCGATGCGCCGCCGGTGAGTCGATTCAATCGAATTCGTTGAACACACGGCGCTGCCGAAGCAGCCGCTTGCCGCGCATGATCCAGTACACGCCGGCAAGTAACAAAAGCAACGCGACGCTCAAAACGAATACTGGCGAAATGCGTTCGGGCGCTGGCTGACTGGTGGCGATCAAAAGCGCCGCGAAAAATGCCGCCGCCGCTTGATAGTAGGCGCGCTTGGCCAGACTGCGGCGCATCTGGTGCGTGGTAAAGCGGGAGACAGGAGGACGGGTGAAAGGCTCGAAAAGCAGGACCCCGGCGAAGAGGGCCACGACGAAATTCATATAAAGCATGGGGGCAACGTTGGCGCGAAGAGATGTGGACTGGCGGCGAATATATGCGAGTCCCATGCCTCTCAAAACCAGAAGTGTCCTAAATGTAGAGGGAAAACTCTATTACATTCGCGGGGAGTTAGAGGGTGTTCAAAAGTTAGGCGAAGCCAAGAAGAGCCGGTAAGGGTTTTCCAAGGTTCCCTCGTGATGCAAGCTTTACAAAAAGCTTCTTTTCCAAGTGCCAATTCGAGCTGTCGCGCTTAGGCAAAATGCGCTCAAAACGTTGCCATCCAGGGTCAGCGTATGATGAGCGCCATTTCCAAGAGGAACAAATCGCGCTCAGGCGTGCGGACTTCGCATCAAGATTCATGCAGCACTCAGGCACCACATCTGGAAGGAACGACCATGCAGACTTCGCCCATGACCCGAATCGGGATCGCGCTCGCCGCGCTCGGTGTACTTGCCGCGTGCGAAAAGCACGATGCATCGGCAGGACAGGCGGCGGGCGCGCTCAACAACCTCGCGAGCCAGACCCAGCAAAAGTTCGATCAGGCGGCGAGTTACGTCGGCCAGAAGGTCGATTCCGCCAAACAGACAGCTCAGCAGAACATCGACAACGCCGGCTCGATGCCCGATATCTCTGCGAGCAGCGTCGCGGCGACGGCACGTGCGAATCTGCAGAACGCGGCGAGCGCGACTAACGCCGCCATCACCGACGCGGCCAGCGCGACGGGCGCCGGTTTGCAGAACGCGGGCCGCAAGTTGCAGGACTGGTCGAAGGATGGAAGCGCATCGGGCACGTCGGGTAACGCGGGTACGTCGGGCACTTCGGGCGCGAGCCCGACCACCGACACGAGCGGCGCCCGCACGGAAATGGACAAGTAAGCAGCCGGCGTCGACTTAACATTCCGTTACGTCCGATTCGGCCGATGCCTTCACCGCAGCCGCTAAACTGGCGGTCTTTCGGAAATCGAGACAGTTATGAAGTCACGCAAGCTCGCGCATGACGGCGCGCTGGCGATCGTCGCGATATTTTGGATGGCCGCGCTTGCGCTTTTCACGCCCGCCGCGTTCGCGGCTCCGGCGCTCACGCTGCCTTCGTTCGAGGAACTGATCAAGCCCGCCGCACCCGCATCCGCTCCCGATGCGGCTTCCGGCGTGACGGACCCGGTAGTATCGGATGCCGACATGGTGCGCTCGCTCGATACGGTCATCTCGACGCTCGACAGCGATCGACAGCGCGGCGCGCTCGTCGCGCAATTGAAGAAACTGCGCGAAGCCAAGCGCGCGGCCGAGACGGCTGGCGCGTCATCGGGCGCGGTCGCGGTCGATTCAGCCGCTGCGTCAGGCGCAAGCGCACCCGCGGCCACGGCGTCGACGGCATCGTCGGTCGTGGCGAGCATGGCGCAGAACGCGGGCTTGCTGGGCGCGATAGCATCGGCGCTCACGAACATCGAAGCCGACGTGAAGCGCGGCAAAACGCCGATCGCGTACTGGGGCGGGCGCTTCAACGCGGCCGGCAACGAACTCTTCACCATCGTCACGAGCCAGAGCCGCGAGCCGTTCGGCCGCACGCTCTTCAATTACTTCGCGATGCTCGTCGGCTGGGGCGCGTGCGCGTTCGTCCTCGTCTATGTGCAGCGGCAGGTCCACGCGCGTTACGGCATCCAGGCCGGACTGCATTCCAACCCGACCACGCGCGAATTGCTGCTCTTCGCGCTGCGGCGCGTCGCGCCTTATTTGTTCGCGTTCCTCGTCGCGCTGGCCTTCGTGCGCATGATGCCGCTTTCGCTCGGCCGCACGCTCGCGATGGTCACGGCCTACGCCATCGTGGCGGGCGCGGTGTTCTCGGCGATCTGCCTCATCATGTTTTCGCTGTTCGGCTCGGCACACCGGCGTGTGGCGGTGAACGTGCTGATCATCCGCGCGCGGCGGCTCCTGTTCCTGATTGGCACGTTCGGTGCGCTCGGCGACGCGGCCGCCAACTACGACGTCGCGCAGCAACTCGGCACCAATCTGTCCGCCCTGATCTCGACCTTCGCGAACATGGGCGCGGCGGCGCTTACCGCGTATTTCGCGCTGGCGTTCCAGCGGCCGGTCGCGCATCTGATCCGCAGCCGCACTTACGAGCAGCGCAACACGCGCAAGGCCGCGACCGAGACCTTCGAAGTGGTCGCTTCGTTGTGGCAGGTGCCGTTGCTGCTGCTGGCGTCGGCGTCGGTGGTCGCGACGCTCGCGGGCATCGGTACATCAGAGAACGTGTTGCAGATGGCGATTGCGACCGCCGGACTGCTCGTCGTCGCGTTCTTCCTGTCGGCGATCGTGATCCGCATCACGCGGCCGAAGTCGCAGAAGCCGCGCCGCCAGTCGGCTTACGTGCGGCGGCTCGTGAAATTCGTCGGCACGATGATCGTGACCGGCGTGTGGCTCGTATTCCTCGAACTGTCGTCGCGCTTCTGGGGTTTTTCGCTCGCGCACATGGCCGAGGAGAGCGTCGCGGCACGCGGCATCACGCGCGCGTTCGCCATGATCGTGCTGACGTTCTTCATCGTCTGGCTGGTGTGGATCCTGATCGATACCGCCATCCAGGAGACGTTGCGGCCCGATTCCACGCGGCGCGGCACGCGCGGCCCGAGCATGCGCGCGCGCACCATGCTGCCGCTCGTGCGCAACGTCGTGTTCGTCGTGCTGCTGATGATCGCGGGCATCGTCACCGCGGCCAATCTCGGCCTGAACGTCACGCCCTTGCTGGCGGGCGCGGGCGTGATCGGGCTCGCGGTCGGCTTCGGCGCGCAATCGCTGGTCGCGGATCTGATCACGGGGCTTTTCATCATCATCGAGGACACCATTTCCGTCGGCGATTCGATCGAGGTGGAAGGCGGCCACGCGGGTATCGTCGAAAGTCTGACGATCCGCACCGTGCGCCTGCGCGACGGCCAGGGCGCAATCCACGCGATTCCCTTCTCGCAGATCAAGACGGTGAAGAACCTGTCGCGCGACTTCGCCTACGCCGTGTTTGAAGTGCGCATGCCGTTTTCGGCGGATGTCGACGAAATCACGCAAATGATTCGCGAAGTCGGCGTCGAGCTGATGGACGATCTGCGCTACCGGCGCGAGATGCTGGGTCCGGTGGAGGTCTGGGGACTGGACCGTTTCGATCCGAACTGGATGGTCGTGAAAGGGCAGATCAAGACGCGGCCGCTGCAGCAATGGAGTGTGGCGCGGGCGTTCAATCTGCGCATCAAGCGGCGGATGGACGAGGCGGGCATCGAGATTCCCGTGCCGCGGATGCATGTGCAGATGAGCCGCACCGACCTGCATGCCGCGTTCGAGCCGCACGCCGATGGCCGCGCGCAGCGCATCTGGACGGGCGAGGAGCGGCTGCTCGAAGACGAGGAATTGGTGGATGCCGATCCCTCGAAGGCCCGCGATGTCTCGCACGAACCGCGTCCCGCGCCGCCGCCGACGGACCAGTCCGTGCAAATTCCGCCGCAGATTCCCACGGCGGAGCCGGGCAAAGGTTGAGACGAACTCGTCGTCAGGCCGCGAGCAAGTCGTTCACGTGCGTGGCAATCTCGTCGCCCGCGACGCCGTAGATATGCAGCGAGATCGCGCGCGCGGTGGCATCGGCGGGATTTCCCAGGCGGTGAATCGCGCCTCGGCCCGCCTGCACGAAGGAGACGTCGCCGGCCTCGCGCGCATGATGCCGCGTTTCGATGGCTGATGCCGAAGGCGCGTCCCAGCGATAAAGCGTCTCTTCAAGCGTCCCGTCGATCACCGCATAGCCGCACCACGTTCGATGACCGTGCACCGGACTCGCCTGTCCCGGCTCCCAGACGAGCGCGGCGATGGCGTAGCGGTCAAGCGGGTCGGCCGCCAGCAGATGACGGCGATAGCCGCGCGCGCCGCTCTCACGCTGGTCGAGGCGCAGCAAGCTCGTATCGGACGAAGCGCGCCGCAGAGCCGCACGCACGCGCGATCCGAACGACAAGGCATCGGCGGAATGGAAGGCGGCATCGATTTCATCGCAGAGCCGGTTTAGCGCCGAACCGCCGCGTAGCGACGCCGGCGCTTGATCCCGAGGCCGCGAAAGGCGGCTGAACGCTTCGAATTTCATGATGACGGCACCGGTTTTCGTTGTGTTTCGCGAACAACATTTATACCGGCTTGCGCCCAGAATTAGTTTCCATATAATTCCGCTCGAAGAACCAAAAATAGAATAATTTCCTATCGGGGGTGCGCTGTGGGAATGGACCTTATCGATCGCAAGCTGCTGGAATTGCTGCAGACCGACGTGACGATGCCTATCGCCGAGCTTGCGCAGCGCGTGAATCTTTCGCAGACACCGTGCTGGAAGCGCGTGCAGCGCTTGAAGGAAACCGGCGTGATCCGCGCACAGGTGGCGCTATGCGATCCGAAGAAGCTGGGTGTCGGCACCACGGTGTTTGTCGCGGTACGCACGAATCAGCACACGCAGATCTGGGCCGAGGACTTCACGCGCGCCGTGCGCGACATTCCGGAGGTCGTGGAGGTGTATAGGATGAGTGGCGAGACGGACTATCTGCTGCGCGTGGTGGTATCCGATATCGACGATTACGACCGCGTCTATAAGCAGCTCATTCGCGCCGTGCCGCTCTACGATGTCAGTTCGAGCTTCGCGATGGAGCAGATCAAGTATTCGACCGCATTGCCGGTGCGTCCCACGCTCGAATCCTGAGGCGTGACTCGTTTTCAGATGGCGGTTGGCGCTTGCCCGCGCCATGCCACTTCAGTCCGCACCAAGCGCCTGCCTGTGGAAGGCGCGGCATGATGGATTCGCCAAAAAAAAGCCGCCCGTGGAGGGCGGCGTAACGCGTCCAGTCACTAGGTATTCCGGTCTAGCCCTTACTGCCCCGGCCGGAATCAGACGCGCATGGAATCGAAGGAAGTATGGCCGGTGACGCGGTGCCCCTCAAGCGGGACCGTGCAGCAAAGAATTTCGCGGTGCTTGGCCGTCTTCCGAAACGGCGCGCGCGGACATGCGGCAGATCGAGGAACGGTCGGCGCAACGCAACTGAAAACCAGTGCGGGTACTATCACGGGTTGATGACGAAACGCGCCAGGAGACGCAACATCCGCCATGACCGATGACCGCAACGACCGCCGCCCGGACAGCACCCGCAACGGCGCGCCCAAGAAGAAGAATCCGACATTCGGCGTCGGCGCGTTTATCGTCGTCGTGGTGTTGCTCGTGATCGGCACGCTCGCGTATAACGCGATTCGCGAGAAGCGCGACTTCGATCAACAGAACGCGACGCCTTCGCCAGCGAGCGATGCGCGGCCGGCCGTGCCGGCGATCGGAGCGTCGCAGTAGCCGAGCCCCTCAAACCGGCAAGCGAATCTGCGCCGCATCCTTGCTGATCAGCGCGGACGCCGTAAGCATCTGCTTGCATTGATGTGCAAGCAGTTTGAGATCGTGAAGGGCATCGGCGGGCAACGCCTGCGTGCGTTCGGCATTCGTGACCATGGCGTCGAGTTCACGGCGCAGTTCCTTGATGTCGTCCGCATTCGCCGGTGTCGCTTCTTCGCGCGCGGGCTCCGGCAGCGCGCCCTGTGCATCCGACAGATTGTCGCGCACGATTCCGAAAGTCCGTTGCAACGGCTCGAACGCCTGACCTTCGGCTTCGTTGATCGTTTGCAGAAGCGGCGCCGCTGCCGTGATCTGCGACGCGAGCACGTGACTTTGCACGAGCAGATCGTTGAGTTCGGCGACGTATTTTTGCTGCGCCTTGGGCTCCAGCATCATTCGCTGGAACGCTTGCGCGAGATTGGCGAACGCAATGTGCACGTTCTTGCGCGCGAGCCGGTAGCGGAAGTCGCGGTCCAGCGCGGTGGCGGCGACGGTCGCGGCAGCCGATGCGCCCTTGCTGGTGGTCGCCGCCGTGCTCTCGCCGATGCTCACCGACGACAGCTTTTCCGCCGTTGCGCTCGCGGCACGTACCGCCGATGCCGTCACGAGATTCGGATCGAGCGCGGGGGTATCGACGGTGGATTCGTTGGCGGCTTCTTTCGCGATCACGATGCTCGATACGGCGGCGTCGTCTAGCGTCTGTGTCGCGGTGGCCGTGGCAACGGCGGCCGGTGCAATCGAATCTTGCGTGCGCGTGTTTGCACCCGCACCCGCACCCGCACCCGCACCCGCACCCGCACCCGCACCGCCACGCGCTTTACTCTCCGCTTGCCCCGCGCTCGCGCTCTTGGCCTTCCACCACCAACTCGCCTCGAGGTAATTGCGCGTCGCGCCAAGCAGATCCTTCACGAGCTTGCCCATCAGCCGATATTCCCAATACGGGAACAGATGGCTCGCCGCGATTGCAATCGCGCAACCAACCACCGTATCGATAGCCCGTTCGCCGATCAGCCGCATGCTTCCCGGCGCGAGCAGATGAAACATCAAGAGCACATACGACGACGTGAACACCACGCTCGCCGCATAGTTGAAGAGCAGCAGGCTGTAGCTCATCACCATCGACGCGAACATCACGATGAGCAGAATGTGCGGCTCCTTCACGAGCAGAATCAGCGCGATGGTCAGCGCGCAGCCTATCGCCGTGCCGATGATCCGCTGCGTGTTGCGCTGCTTCGTGAGCGAATAGCCGGGCTTCAGAATGATGACCGTGGTCATCACGATCCAGTACGCGTTCGTGAGCGGCAAGAGCCGTCCCAGCCAGAAGCCGATGCCCACCGCGATCGTGACCCGAAGCGCGTGCCGGAAGCTCGGCGAGGCCATCGTGAGATTCGAGAAAATCTGCATGAACGGCACGCGCCGGCTCGATATGAAACGCGACAACGCATGGTCGATCTGCACTTCGGTTTCGATCAGGCTCGCGTCATCGCGCGTGCGGCGGCGCATCTTGTCGATCAGGCGCGTGGCGCTCCACAAACGGCGGAACACCGCCGCCGCGGCCGCGTAGGCTTCGGCGTTCTTCTCGGGCATGCCGTGCTTGCGCATGAGTTCGAGTTCGTACTCGATAGCGCGCAGCTCCGCCTTCATGCTGATCTGCCTGGGCGCGGAACTGTTCTGCAATACGGCCAAGCCGATTTCTTCGAGATCCGCGCTCGCCTTGCGCATCAGGTCGCGATAAAAGATCAGCACGTCCGAGCCCGCGAACGTCTTGCGCACGAGCGGATAGTCCGTATGCGCGCCGACGAAGAACTCGTGCAGATCCACCACGTTGATGAACAGATTGAAAAGCCGCGCGCGCCGCGCGTCGAGCTTGCGGCTTTTTACTTTCGGCAGATTGCGCAGCACGATGTCGCGCGCGGCTTCCTGTTGCTCCACCGCCGCAATCTGCTTTTCGATGAGCTTTCGGTAGCATTCGTCGAGATCGGCGTCGTTGTCGTAAAACTCGGCGCGCGCCTGCAAATATTCCGCGCAACTGAAGATGCTCTGCGCCAGCGCCTGCTGTTCGATGCGATACACGAGCAGCCGGCTCACGAGCGTGGCCCAGTACGTGTACCAGAGGCCGCCCAGCAAGATCCACGACGCGTTGACGAGCGCCTGCATCGGCGTGAAGTGCTCTTCCAGTGTGACGACCATCATGAAGAGCGTGGCGAAGCTGATCTGCGGCCAGCGGTTGCCATAGACGACGATCAGCGAGAGCACGAAGGTGAGCGGCACGACCGTGAGCCATAGCGTCAACGGATGCGCCGTCGCAATGCCCGTGGCGAGTGCCGAGAAGAAGCCGATCACCGTGCACGCGAGCATCTCGTTGTGCTTGTATTTGAGCGGACCCGGCATGTCGACGACACACGCGCCAAGCGCGCCCGTCGCGATGGTGAAGCCCAGCTCGCGATTGTGAAACACGATGAGCATGAGCACGGCGGGCAGCGACACGCCCAGAGCGATCCGCAAGCCGCCGAAGAAATACTGGCTGTAAATGAACTTCCTGATTTCGAACGAATAGCGCATCGACTTCCTGGTTTGACGCTCGTTATGACCACGGGCGAAGCACGCTCCGGACCCAGGCGGTCAGGCGGGTTGAGTCTATCGCACTTGTCATGCACTTATAACTCACTTGCGCTTCGTTCGGAACTCGGCCGAATGGCCAGCTTTTCGGCGCCTCGCGGCCTTTGTTATGCTCACGTGAAAAGCGCCGAACACATCTTCAAGGGAGCCCACCGATGAGCGACAGCATCGCCGTGCCGCCGCACGAGATCGAGCTGACGGCCGTGCGCGCGCAGGGTGCGGGCGGGCAGAACGTCAATAAGGTATCGAGCGCCATTCATCTGCGCTTCGACATCCGCGCATCGTCGTTGCCGGAGCACATCAAGGCGCGGCTGCTCGCGCTGTCGGATAGCCGCGTGACGCGCGATGGCGTGGTCGTCATCAAGGCGCAGGAATATCGGACGCAGGACATGAATCGCGCGGCGGCGCTCGCGCGGCTCGACGAGCTGATTCGCAGCGTGAGCATCGTGCGCCGCAAGCGCATCGCGACCAAGCCAACGCGCGGTTCGCAAGTGCGGCGCGTCGAAGGCAAGGTCAGGCGCGGGGCGATCAAGGCCGGGCGCGGGCCGGTGCACGGCGACTGAAGCGGGAATTCAAGCGGGATTCGAGCGGGAGTTGAAGCGGCGCGTCAGCCGTGCTGCTCCGCGGGCGATACATCGAGCGGCCCGAGCATGATCGTCTTAAGCCTGCCGCGTCCGAGCACGCGCGCGAGTTCCGCGAAGACGCAATAGTTGAAGACGAGCGTGACGAGCAAAATCTGCACGGCCCAGAATTGCGGCCAGTTCAGATGGTCCAGCAAGTCCTGGTGCGCGGCCGCAAGACTATGCGTCTCTTTCCAGAACTCGAACAAGCGCTCCAGGTAATGGAGCACCAGCGCGACGAGCGTGTAAATGACGGTTTTCCATCCCGCATTCCAGATGAGCGGGCGCTCGGGATAGCGATTGATGAACGGCAGCATGTCGGCGAGTAGAACCGCCTTGCCGAGAATGAGCGAGGCGACGAGCACGGATGCCGACGCGGGAATCGACAGGCCGGCGCCTTTCACCATGAGCGCGTGCACGACCATCACCACGTGCAGCACGACGAAGAAGAACAAGGTGGGCGGCAGCATCTTCATCAATTCGTGCCGGGCCTTCGCGAAAAAGTCGTGCATGGTCTGCTCCAGGAAACGCATGGATGCGCATGCCGGCGCGTTGCACGAAATGCAACGCGCATCTGAACAATTCGATGAATCTCGCACTGCGGCAGCGGCTGCGCTGTTTGCAGTCTAGTTCAGCCTACGAGCTTGCGGCGTCCTGAAAACGGCAGGCGCTTGATCGCGCCGGTGGCGAGCGCGGTGCCCGCAAGGACGACGGCACAGCCTTCGAGCATGACGAGCGACACCCGCTCATGCAGAAACAACGCGCCCCACAGAATGCCGAAGAGCGGAATGACGAAAGTGACGGTCATCGCGCGCGCGGGACCGACGACCGCGACCAGATGGTAGTAGATGAAGTACGCGATACCCGTGCAACCCACGCCCAGCGCGAGCACCGCCGCCCATGCAGGCGCGGAGACCGGCGCGGCGGGCCACGTGACGAAGGCGATAGGCGCGAGCACGAGCGTCGCGCCGATCATGCTGCCCGCGGCGTTGGTCATGGCATCGACGTCCATCAGATACTTTTTCGCGAAGTTGCCCGCAACACCATATAGCGCCGATGCCGCGAGCGCCGCGGCCGCCGCCAACACGCCCGCCGCGCCCGATCCCGCCGATCCGGGCGAGCCTTCTATCTGATTCCACACGAGCAGCAGCACCCCCGCGAAACCGATCGCCGTACCGATCGTGCGCAAGGTCGTGAGGCGGTCCTTCAGCCAGAGATAGGCGACGAGCGCGCCCCACAGCGGCGTCGTCGCATTGATGACGGATGTGGCGCCGGCCGAAAGCGTCAGCTCCGCATAAGCGAAGAGGCAGAACGGCGCGGCCGAATTGAGAATGCCGACGATGAGTAGCGGTAGCGCACGCTTGCGCATGATCGCGAGACTGCTCGAAAACTGGCGGCGGCCGAGCAGCATGGCGACGAGAAACACGGCGCCGATGCCGACGCGCAAGGCCATGAGCGGCGCGACGCCGAACTCGGCGACGCCCACGCGGATAAAGAGAAACGACGCGCCCCAGAGCGCGGCGAGACAGACGAGTTGCAACAAATTGACGGGTGACATGACGATGCGGACTTCAGTGTTCCAAGGAAAAGTCCGCGCATGTTAGCACCGCGCCGCGTGCCGTCGGTCATCGCGCCGATGAGACCGCAAGGAACAATCAATGTGGCGGAATCATCCACGTCAACACGTTCTGCTGCAGCCACACGAGAATGCCGAGAATGATGGTGAGCAGGATCGAATGCTTGAAGGTGCGCGCGAAGACGAGTCCTTCCTTGCCCTTGAGTTCGGTCGTGGCGACGCCCGTCGAAATGTTTTGCGGCGAGATCATCTTGCCCATCACGCCGCCGGACGAATTGGTCGCGGCCATCAGCACAGGATTGAGATTGAGTTGATGAGCGGCGACCACCTGAAGGTTGCCGAAGAGCGCGTTGCCCGAGGTATCGCTGCCTGAGAGAAACACCGCCACCCAGCCGAGAAAGGCCGACACGAGCGGGAAGAACGGCCCGACCGAGGCCACCCCGAGTCCGAGCGTGTAGTTCATGCCCGAGTAGTTCATGAGATACGCGAGCCCGACGATGGTCGCCACCGTGAAGATGGCAATGCGCGTTTGCACCCAGGTATCGACGATAGCGTGGCCGAACTCGCTTGCCGGCAGCTTTACCAGGAGCGCGGTGATGATAGCCGCCACGAGAATCGCCGTGCCGGTGGCGAGCGGCTGGAAGTCCCAGATCGCGCCGTAGGGCTGATTGTAGAGCGTGATGTAGACCGCCTTGTCGAGCCCTGGCCACGGGACCTTCACGTCGCCGATGAGGAATATCTTGGCTACCGTCCAGACGATCACCACGACCGAGACGACGATCCACGGCATCCATCCCTGAGCGGCCGAGACGTTGCCGCGCGCGTTGGCAAGGCGATCGACGTTCACCGCGAAGCGTTCGTCGGGCGCGGGCTTCCAGACGCGCAGGAACGCTATGGTGAGGATCAGCGAGACGAGCGAGGAGAGGACATCGGTGAGCGAATAGCTGATGTAGTTCGACGTGACGTACTGCGTCAACGCGAACGCGCCGCCCGAGACGAGCAGCACGGGCCACACGCGCAACATGTTGCGAAAGCCCGCGTAGATACCGATAACATAGAACGGCAGGAAGAACGCGAAGAACGGCAACTGGCGGCCGACCATCTTGGCGAGTGCATCGGTGGGCAAATGCGTGACCGCGCCGAGCACGGTGATCGGTACGCCGAGCGCGCCGAACGCGACTGGCGCCGTGTTGAAGATCAGCGTGAACGTGAGCGCTTCGAGCGTCGGAAAGCCGAGCAGGATCAAGAGCGAACTCGTGATGGCGATCGGCGTGCCGAAGCCCGAGATGCCTTCGAGCAATGCGCCGAACGAAAAGCCGATGACCACGAGCACGATGCGCCGGTCGTTCGGCAGGTTGTCGATCATCCACACGCGAAACGCTTCGAAGCGTCCCGAGCGTTGCGCGACGTTGTAGAGCAGGATCGCGGAGAACACGATCCACATCACCGGCCAGAGCGCGAACACGGCGCCGGCCGCGATGGAGTCGAGCGCGAGTCCAACCGGGAAGTGCCAGCCCACCATCGCGATGATCAACGCGACGATCAGTCCCGCAAGCGAAGCCTGCCACGCGGGACGGCGCGCCCAGCCGAGCATGACGAGTACGACGATGATAGGCAACGCGGCAACGATGAAGGAGAGCGCGAGCGAACCCGCGATAGGCGTGAGGATCTGATGGAACATCGGGTCTCCTGTGTCTCTATTCTTGGATGGATGCCGCGGTCTTCACTACTGGTTCGAGTGGTATCGAAGACTTTAAGCAACCGCATAACGCGCTCACTAAGAATAGGGCGAGGATGGCCCTCGTCAAGGCTTGAATATTGGCGTAAGGATGCCGGATGGAAGCGGAAAGGGACGTGACGCATCTGCTCCGTTCGGACGCTTGGTCACGCGTTTCGCGGGATGCGGCGCTCAGCTCTCGACGGTCGCTGGAGTAGCCGTTGTTCGTTGTGCCGCGCTGGAATCAAGACGCGATACCGGCACTTGGCGAAACACCCAGAGCGCGAGCAGCCCAAGAGATGCGACCATCCACAGCAGGAAAAAAGCGAAGGCCATCATGTCCAATCCCCGAGAACGATAGGTAACGCTTGGGCTGACACCCGCGCGGTCCAATAAGTAGGGATACCATTTAGCGATAATCGTGCCAAGGCACCGGCGTAATCCGCCAGGGCCTTGTCGGATAAGGAAAGTGACCGATCGTACAGAGTGGCAAGGCAAGCGAACTGCGTCTGCATTGCCGGGAAATGTTTCAGAGTTGTTACTTTTTTCGGTAATAGCGGCGCAGAATGCGACATCGACGCCGCATTCGAGCGTGGTGTTTCCTTATTCAATGGCCATGGCCGCCACCGCCATGTCCACCGCCGCCTTGCCAACTGCCACCGCCGCCGTGCCATCCGCCGCCACCGCCGTGCCATCCACCGCCGCCGCCATGCCATCCGCCGCCATAGCCGCGTCCCCAGCAACATCCGCCGCCGCCCCAGTAGCCGAAGCCGATCGACACCGACGGATAACCGTAGCCGTAATAACCGGGGTAAGCAGCATATGCGGGATAAGCGGCGTAAGCGGGATAAGGTGCGTACGCGTAAGGATAGGGATAAGCCGGCGCATACGGCGTGCTCGTATAGATCGTCGAGTAGTCGACTGTCGGCGCGGCCACTGCGTACTGAGCTTGCGACGGCGCGTTCGCGGCACTGACGCCCGAAGCACCTTGCGCCGGTAACGCGAACTCACGTTGCGTGTAGGCAGCGGGAACCGGCGGATAGTAATAAGCGGGGTAGTCGGGATACGGCAGGTAGCATCCGCCGAGAAGTAATC
This sequence comes from Caballeronia sp. LP006, assembly GCF_031450995.1. Lineage (NCBI taxonomy): Bacteria > Pseudomonadati > Pseudomonadota > Betaproteobacteria > Burkholderiales > Burkholderiaceae > Caballeronia > Caballeronia sp. LP006. The sequence continues at coordinate 1,467,545 of NZ_JARTVW010000005.1, forward strand.
CGGCAGCAAGCGATGCGGCCGCTGCCCTGTAACCGAAGATGATGCGCGGGGAAATCATGATGCTGCTCCTTGCTTGCGGCTTGCCGGACTCTACCTATGCGATTGCGAGGAAGGGTCCGTTAAGAAGGAGCTTACTCGATCGTTGCGGCGTGCGCGTCGCGCGTCCGCTAACAAGCCTCGGCGTGTATCAATCCTGAAACAGCCCTTGATCGAAGCGGCGGCAAGCATCGCTGCTTGCCGCATGAGATGACTGTGGATCGCCCGCTTACTTCCCGACTTGATTGCCGATAACCCCGCCTACTGCCGCGCCCCCCAACGTCGATAACGCGCTTCCGCCGATCACGGCCCCACCCGCGGCGCCGACACCAGCGCCAACGGCCGTATCGCGTTGACGCGTCGTCATGTTGTCGCAGGCCGTGAGTCCGGCGAGAAGGGAAACGACCACTGCTGCGGCGCCGATTTGTTTGATGATTTTCATGTCGACTCTCCAGAACGATTGATCAATGAAACGGCCGCGGCTTTGCCCACGCGTCCTGCCGTTCGATCACGATCTGGCTTTCATCGACGGACGCCGCAACGTTTTTTTCGCCGGTTCGTTCGTTTATCAGCAGGAAAGATGCCCGAAACGGTGCACGCGCGCGCCATGCAAAAATGGCCTGCAAGGAAGCACAGGCCGTTGCGTACAGTCAGCGTTTGCTTCAGGTCGGCTGATAAATCTCCGCGCCCTTCTTCACGAACTCGATGGCCTTGGTCTGCATGCCCTTGGCGAGCGCATCGCTTTCGGAGACGCCTTGCCTGGCCGCGAAGTCGCGCACGTCCTGCGTGATCTTCATCGAGCAGAAGTGCGGGCCGCACATCGAGCAGAAATGCGCGACCTTGGCGGAATCCTTCGGCAAGGTTTCGTCGTGAAACTCGCGCGCCTTGTCGGGATCGAGGCCGAGGTTGAACTGGTCTTCCCAGCGAAACTCGAAGCGTGCCTTGGATAGCGCGTTGTCGCGCACCTGCGCGCCCGGATGACCCTTCGCCAGATCGGCCGCGTGCGCCGCGAGCTTGTAAGTGATGATGCCGGTCTTGACGTCGTCCTTGTTCGGAAGTCCGAGATGCTCCTTCGGCGTGACGTAGCAAAGCATGGCGGTGCCGAACCAGCCGATCATCGCCGCGCCGATGCCCGAGGTGATGTGATCGTATCCCGGCGCGATGTCGGTGGTGAGCGGCCCGAGCGTGTAGAAGGGCGCCTCGTCGCACCATTCCAGTTGCAGGTCCATGTTCTCCTTGATGAGCTGCATCGGCACATGGCCGGGGCCTTCGATCATCACTTGCACGTCGTGCTTCCACGCGATCTGCGTGAGTTCGCCGAGCGTCTTCAGTTCACCGAGCTGGGCTTCGTCGTTCGCGTCGTAGATGGAGCCGGGACGTAGGCCGTCGCCGAGCGAGAACGAGACGTCGTACTGCTTCATGATCTCGCAGATGTCTTCGAAGTGCTCGTAGATAAAGCTTTCCCGATGATGCGCGAGACACCATTTCGCCATGATCGAGCCGCCGCGCGAGACGATACCCGTCATGCGGTTGGCCGTCAGCGGTACGTATTGCAGACGAACGCCCGCGTGAATGGTGAAGTAATCGACGCCTTGCTCGGCTTGCTCGACGAGCGTGTCGCGAAAGATTTCCCAGGTCAGGTCTTCGGCCTTGCCGTTGACCTTTTCGAGCGCCTGATAGATCGGCACCGTGCCGATCGGCACCGGCGAATTGCGGATGATCCACTCGCGCGTCTCGTGAATGTGCTTGCCCGTGGACAAGTCCATCACCGTGTCGCCGCCCCAGCGGATCGCCCAGGTCATCTTGTCGACTTCCTCGCCGATCGACGAACTCACCGCCGAATTGCCGATGTTCGCGTTGATCTTCACGAGGAAGTTGCGCCCGATGATCATCGGCTCGCTTTCCGGGTGATTGATGTTCGCGGGGATGATCGCGCGGCCGCGCGCCACTTCATCGCGTACGAACTCGGGCGTGATGGCCTTCAGGGTGTCCTTGTCGAACGGCACCGCGCCGAACGACTGGCCGGGATGCTGACGGCCCATCATCGCGGCGAGCTTTTCGCCGTTCGGACCGCTCGTCTTGAGGCTTTCGAGGTATTCGGCGCGGCGCTGATTCTCGCGAATGGCGATGTATTCCATCTCCGGCGTGACGATGCCCTGCCGCGCGTAATGCATCTGCGACACGTTCTTTCCGGGCGTCGCGCGTCGCGGATGACGATGCAGATCCGGGAAGCGCAGCTCGGCCGTTTTCGGGTCGGCGGCGCGCTCGCGGCCGAATTCGCTCGAAAGGCCCGCGAGTTTCTCGGTGTCGCCGCGCGCTTCGATCCAGCCGGCGCGCAACGCGGGCAAACCGGAGCGGATGTCGATCTTCGCGTCCGGATCGGAGTAGGGGCCGGACGTGTCGTACACGTACACCGGCGGATTCTTTTCGCCGCCGAAACTGTCGGGCGTGTCGGACTGCGTGATCTCGCGCATCGGCACGCGGATGTCGGGCGTCGAACCCGTCACGTAGACCTTGCGCGAGTTGGGCAGCGGCGCGATGGCGGCTGCATCGACGATGGCGTTTTCGGACAGGAACTTGGGATTCGCATTCATGTGCTGTTTCTCCTTTTCAGTCGCAGGGACGGTAATTAACAGCGAGCACGCGGGCGATCGAATGAACGACGAACAAACGAACGCCGGCGAGCTCGGCTGATTCAGGAGCTAGACAGGGAGGAACGAGATGGAAAGGTGCGGGCCCGAGAAGACGTGGCGCGTGAGAGAGATACCGTGCGCCGAGGCCCGAACGCTTCCCTGCGCTGGCATTATCCAGATCAGGTTCAAAGGGTATTTCTCACCCACATTGCACGGGCCATTCAGTCGACGCAGCCGGACGAATCGCGATGTGCAACGCAGGACCCCCGCGTTAGCAGGCGTCACCATACATCGTGGCGTGGCATCTTGGCAACCGTTCGCGAAGTTTGCGCTGAAGCGCAGGCGCTTACTGCATAATGGCGAGCGCGCGATTTTCGGTACTTACCCGGATGTCGTCAGCAGTCGCCCCGCCTGTCGCTTCCGCACTTCTTTCGCTCCGTCATGCCGTCCATCGTCAGTCCCGCCTCGTTCGTCACCTGGCGCGCGCGTTCTTCAAGCTCATGCCCCGTTCGGTCGATTGGCGGCAGTCCCCATTGCAAGTCTCTTGCCCCGATCCGGGCGCGCTTCGCGGAGTAATGCATGTCTGCCGTACCTCCGCGTCTGCCGCTCGGTTTTCCCGACCGCTTTCCGTTTCGCGCTCCTCGCAGCCTCAAGGGACGCGTCGCGCTCGCGTTGGCCGTCGTTTATCTCGTGTGGGGATCGACGTATCTCGGCATTCACCTGGCGCTCGAATCGTTTCCGCCGCTCATGCTCGGCGGCCTGCGTAACCTGTGCGCTGGCGTCGGTCTCTTCGCGATTGCCGTGCATCGCAAGGCGGTGTGGCCGACGGCGCGTGAAGTACGGAATGCAGCGATCGTCGGGACTTTGCTCGAAGGTTTGTCGAGCGGGATGATGGCTTACGGCATGCGCACGGTGGGAACCGGCACGGCTGCCGTGATGGTGGCTACCGTGCCGCTCTTCGCGACGATCTTCACCGCGCTTGCCGGGCGCAGTGTGGCGAAGGGCGAATGGTTTGCGGTGGCGCTGGGTCTCGTGGGTATCGTGTTGCTCAATCATGGCGATCCCTCGCCGAGCTCGACCGTCGGCACGCTTGCCATCTTGTGCGCGGCAATTTTTTGGGCGGGCGGGGCGCATTTAGCAAGCCGTCTCTCGCAGCCTTCCGATCTGCTGATGTCGACTGCGTTGCAGATCGGGCTTGGCGGGCTTATCGCGACTGTCATCGCGTTCGTGTCAGGCGAGCGCCTTGGCCAAGTGAGCATGGGCGCGGGGTTTTCGTTCTTGTATCTCGTCGTAATCGGATCGATGGCCGCGTATGTCGCTTATAACTTTCTCATTCGGAACACGAGCACGATTGTCGCGACGAGTTGTCTTTACGTGAATCCGGTCGTCGCGGTTTTATTGGGCGCTTTGTTGCTTGGGGAAATCATCACGCAGTGGACGGTTGTTGCCACGGTCGTGATTTTGATGAGCGTTGCGTTGTCGTTTTGGTTTGATTATCGGCGGCGGGGGTTGGTTTGAGCGTAGGAATCTGGCCCCTGTAAGCAAGGGCTTTCGAATAGAACTGAATCGCCGCCCGACGCTTCTTAAAAAGATAGCAACTATCGTAGATAGGAATCGGGACTAGCTTGACTTGACTTGACTTGTTAGAAAGAGCACCGTGGTCCGTTACGTCATCAGTTTCATTACCTAAGATATCTCGCGCGCTTCCGAGCCACCATCCCCCTTTCTCATAGCACGCCGTAGCACGAACCGCCGCGAGTGCAACTAGTTAGCCGCGAATTCGAATGGTCTCGATCAGGTGATGGACGCTTGAGCTAAAACAGCTTGCTGTTTCCTCTACCGACGCGTTATAGCGCGATCAGGTGGCGTCCAATGAAAAGCTTGCCGGGCACTTCCTCCCGCGTCTGCACACGACGTCCGTCACACGATAGGCGTCTAAAAATAACTCATGTCACGTGAATGAATGGCGCGCTGTAGCGACCACATCCACATTTATATTTAGCTTCTTTGAGCGATTGTTTTTTAAAAAACGTGGCACATACTCGTGTGCATGGAGCTGCGTTCATGAAGACATAATGCAGCATGTCCGCTATGCAAGGCGCAATGGCCCCCTCCGTGTCTAGTCCCGATAGACTCAAAAATAAGCAAATTCGAAAAATTTGAAGCGTTGCTTCATTGCTTTCAATTACATTGGTTATAGTGTTTGGAAGCAGGTTGATTAATCGAGTAAGAGCAGGACCTTCAAAATTCCTCGGTATCCGCTTTGGCTCCATCCCATCCTGAAGTCGGTTGAGCTTAGAAACGCCATTCAAGGCATATGGATGATTTTTAATACGAGATAACAACAGAATAAAAACGAATTGCTTGATTTTTGGCGGAGTTTTTGGTCATCGGTGCATCTCTATCCAAACCAATGCAGCCAACCCGCTATCGCCGCGTTTCTATTAACAACGGTCCGAGCATTGGCACAGCAATAAAGGAGGCTTTAGCGACGACTATCGTGCCTACAAAAAACTACGTTAGACGAACCTTGGCCGGGCGTCTAACGCAGCGCAATTACGCATCACAACTTGTCTTTCTTATACGATCATTATATATGAAATTTCATGCTTTTCGGTTCAAACCAGTAACGCTGGCGGTGCTTACCAGCTTGGCAGCGATGGCTACGTCAAGCGCATTTGCAGGGACGGTGACGGGTTGGGGCGACTCGTTGGCATCCGGGGTATCGCGCGATGGAACGAATATTTACGGCGATAACAATACGGTAAATGCCACGGCGACGGTGATTGGCGATAGCAATGTAGCCAAAGCCAGCGCAACGATGATCGGGAACAATCAATACAACGATGTTACAGGTAGCGTTCTTATTGGAAACGGCGCACAGGTGTCATCGACTGCGGACGGTTACTCGGGTGATCTCGCGGCCGTTGCGATTGGAGCAAGTTCGAGCGCGAAACAAAATAGCGTCGCTATTGGGCCCCATGCGAATGCCAGCTATGCCGATGCAACGGCAATTGGAGCGAACGCCCGGGCGAGTTTGAACGGTGTCGCTATCGGTACGAATGCCTGGGGTGGGGACTATAGTGCGACTGCGCTTGGCGCTGGTTCCTATGCCGATAGTTATAGTACGGCGCTCGGAACCAATGCACGTGCGCTTGATAGGAGCTTGGTAGTTGGGATTGGCGCATCCGGGTCGAGTAGCAGCTTGGTTGTTGGCAACGGAGCATCCGGGTCGGGTAGCAGTACCGTGTTAGGAAATCACGCATCCGCTGGCAGTAGCGATGCCCCAATTGCGATTGGCGAAGGTTCCTACGCCGGCGCATATGGCGCGATCGCGACGGGTTGGAGTGCGCAGGCGAATAGCCCTAATTCGATTGCCTTGGGCACGCGGACTCAAGTAACCGGGGACAGCAGTATCGCGATCGGGCGCTATATAAACGTTAGCGGCAACAACATGGTGGTGATCGGCGGCAGTGCAGTGGGCGCTGACAGTTATGCAGTTGCCCTCGGCTACGAAGCGAAGGCACTGAAGTTCAGTGCGGTCGCGCTCGGGGGTAGCGCGCAAGCTACTGACAAGTTCACGTTAGCCCTTGGTGCCGAATCGAATGCTTCGGGATGGTATAGCGTTGCCGCGGGTGGTTTTAGCAGATCTGAAGGGGAGCAAAGTGCCGCCTTCGGGAATGGCTCATACGCTCAAAACATCAAGTCACTTGCGTTGGGCTCCGGCGCGCAATCGTATGGAGTCAATTCAGTTGCGCTGGGGGCAAACTCTAACGATTACGGCCTGGACAACGTGGTCAGTGTCGGCGGCGACTTTGGCTATAGCAGGCGAATCATTGGTGTTGCAAGTGGAGTCGGCGACACCGACGCTGTTAATATGTCGCAGTTGAACGCGGTAAGCGCTCAGGTTGCACAAAACACAGCGAACATCTCGGCTATGCAGGGTGGCGTGAGAGCAACCTTCGTTGGCACGCCTTTGCACGCAAGCGCCGATGTGTCCGAAGTCGGCACGCCGTCGCTCGTCGGCGCAACTTCGAATGTAGGCGCGGCACCCGTCGTCGCACTGTCGGGCGGCTCAAGCTCCTTCTTTGCAGCTGATGGCGATTCGTCAGAAGTTGCCATCGCAAGTGCTGCACATTCTTTGGCAGTAGGCGCGAACGCTCATGCAAGCGCAGACGGGTCTATCGCCCTCGGCGCCAACTCGGTAGCGGACCGCGTGAACACTGTTTCAGTGGGCTCAGCTGAAAGCGCGCGTCAAATTACGAATGTCGCCACCGGTACGCAGGGAACGGATGCGGTGAATGTCGATCAACTGAATGGCGCAGTGACCAGTGCAGTGAAGCAGGCAGACTCGTACACCGACAACGCGATTGCCGGCGCGAACGTATATACCGATCGAGCCGTCGCGGATGCCAAGAACGAGATGAAGCATTACAGCGACCGGGCAGCCGCGTCGACCCTGGCTATTCCGAGCATTCCGATGCTCAATACCGGTGAAAAATGGGTTGGCGCAGCTGTCGGGAATTACGGCACCTCGACTGCTGTCGGCGTTGCGGCAGCGTATCAAGCGACGACGAACCTGAATGTCGGCGTGGCCGTTTCGTCGGCGAGCGGCGGCCCAGTTGCGCTTAAGGCGCAGGCGGGTTATCGCTGGTAAGCGATTTCGCGGGGGAAGGGCGCTACTTGCCAATCCCCCGCGATTATTTTCAGCCGAGCTTCCGGGCGAACCGGCGCTTGTGCTTTGAAAAATCATCATCTGAATGCTTCGGCATAAGTGTCAGTTTGATTAGGCGTTTAGGCTGGAAAAAGCGCTAGAGTCTACCTGCTGTAAAATGTCTAAAAAAAGATTTGGTTAGGGTTAAAAACCATGAAGCTAGAAGGCAGATTTATAAATCTGGAGCGAAGTCAGGAACGACGACAGTCGATTGAAGCTCAGCTAAAACAACTTGGATGCGCAGATTGGATCACACGCTTTCCGGCAATTGATGGTCGCGCTAACGGACCTTTTGACAATGCCGCCGAAAACAGCGTTTGGGCCTGCCGACAGTCTCACACTGAAGCAATCTTGAATTCCGAGGATGACTCGGCAGTTCTAATCTTGGAGGATGATGTAGAGCTCAGTCGCTATTTCCCGAGCATTCTGAATGAAGCAACGCTCAATGGTTTCGTTGATAGCTTTCCAAATTGCGATGTACTCTTGCTTGACTGTGTGGCGTTTCGCGCACAGACTCCCTACCTGCTTTCGCTTGCTGAAGGTCGGCTGAAAAATCGGGTGCGTAGCGACGCTTTGGAAGTCGAGCGACACGCGCTCTCTACGGTAAGCATTATCGATGCTCGCGGTGTGTTCGCTTATTGCGCCGCCTCTTATGTCGTAACGCCCAAGGGAAAAAAGACATTACATCGGCTTTTTTCGGACGATAAGGACGCGAATGCAGCAGTAGATATCCTTTATAGAGATTGGATTGCCAGTGGCCAGCTCAATGCAAACATTACTGTCCCATTCATAGCGACGCCCGAGTTTCAAAACATCTCGACTATTCCCTACGAACAATTTAAATTTCTTCACCTCAACGTGTCAGATGCTTTGCTTGCCAACGCTATTCGGCGTCTATTGTTCGCTGGAGAACACCGGTTGGATATGGCCAATATAGCAGTCATGATCGGCGAAACGGAAAGTTCGCCTGAGTACACGCTTGGCATGAAACTATACGAAACGTCGCGCTCTTCCGATTATTGAGTGGAGACAGTAAAAACTCTGGTTTGTTGTCTGCTATGGCGGACTTCACCATGTTGGCGAATGGTCAGATGCACCTTAATTTGGAACTTCGGCTCGGTGCCTTTGGTACGGCGGTGACCTGTTCTTGTTCAACCAGCGCGCCTTCCGCCTTTCCTTTTGTAAAAACCTCCTCCGCGCGCTGCATTCGCTCGTATCCGGCGCCGCTTTAGTCGGCCTTCCCGCTCGGCCCGAGCAATTCTTCTAACGAATAACAAAGCCTTGCGGCGCAAGGCTTCCCGTCATATCTGCCGCCTTTGCGCACCGATGCAGGGCATGCGCATTGCTCAATGCCGTCACCCTCGAACGACAGTTTCATCGGCATGACACGAAGGCCTGTCGTTCAAGGGAATAGAAGCAAAAGAGAGAAGGGGTCTTCCGAGGCGCGCCGGGCAATACGCATGATCACTTAAGCGTGGTGCTCGCAGCGCGGACCGGACAACAAAATCAATGATTAAAGCTAAGGAAGGTGGAAACATGAAGCTCATCCGCACAGTCACCGCACTTGCCGCCGTCGCCTCGATCCTGTCCGCTTGTGGCGGCTCCGACGACGTAGGCAAGGAACTCGGACTCACGAATCCAGAAGTCCACTTCATCCACGCGATCCCGAGTGCCCCCAACGTCGACTTTTACGACAACGGCAAGGTGCTGCAAGCGAATCTCGGCTACCAGACGGTGACGAACTTCGCAAACATCGATACGGGCCAGCAGAACTTCTCCTACGCCGCCGTCAACACGACGACGCAACTCGCGACCGACACGAGCATCTCGAATGCCGCCAAGGGTCACGAGTACACGGTGATCGCGCTGCCTGACGCGGGTTTCCTGCCGTCCATCGCCGTGATCGACGATCCGTTCGACAAGGGTCTGCTCTCGAACAGCGCGCGGGTGCGCGGCTTCAATGCGTCGGCGAATGCGCAGACTCTCGATCTGTATCTGGTCGCACCGGGGACGAACATCGCGACCGTCAATCCGACGATGGCGGGCGTCGGCTTCAAGAACGCCGTGCCGGCAACGACGCAAGACTCGCTCTACCTCAACGGCGGGACGTATCAGCTGGTCGCGACGCTGCCGGGTTCGAAGACGCCGGTGTATGCGTCGGCATCGTTCAATCTGAGCAACAACGCCGATTGGCTCGTGACGACGCTGCCTTCAGGCAACGCGCTGTCGCAAGTGATCCCGAACAAGATTCGCGTGCTCGTTGCGCAGGGCGGCAATACCACGACGCCTGCAATCGAGCTGCCGGACACGCTGTAAGTTGAAGCGCCCGGGTAACAGGGCGCAGACATCGACGAACCCCACGCTGCTGCACGCGTGGGGTTTTTTCGTTCGAAGAGGAGCGGGTTTATGACCCTCGCACACATCCGGCCGCCTAACTACGTGCGAACGTCGCCGATCAGGCGAGGCAAGCAAGCCTCAAGCGCCGCGCATCCACGCTCTCTCACGTACTAAAGACAAACGAAAAAAATCCCGCCAAAAAACATGACGGGACGACAGAAAATCAGCACGAAACATCAACGCGATGAGCGCCTGGCTCACCGCGCCGCGGCCAATTTACTTATGCTCTTCGGCCGAATTCGAAATAGCCTGACCGCCCTTCGAGATATCCTGGCCCGCGCCCGACATGGTATTGCAGCCCGCGAGCGCGGCGGTGCCGGCGATCAGCAGCAAAGCGATGATTCGAGTCATGTGTGTTCCCCTTGAATTAGAAATTCGGGTAGCCCTTCGAGGCTTCCGTTGTGATCAATCATAAAAAAGCGGCGTAGTCGACGCTGTAGGCGCGCACGGGTTTTTGGTGTCGGCCGTCTCTGCTATTGGCGTAAGTACCGTCCTACATAATCAGGCAAGCGGAACGGCCGCCGGCGTGCTTGCATCGATGAACGCACCCGCGCTGCGCTCGCGTGGCATCGACACGCTGATGCGCGTGCCATGCGGCGCCACGCGTTCGATCTCGAAGCGCCCGCCGCGCGCCGACACGCGCTGACGCATGCCGACCAGGCCGTGCGTCTGCGTGCGCTTCAAATCCTGCGGACGGATGCCGATGCCGTCATCCGCGATAGCGAGCGCAACGTCGTCACCATCGAGCGCGAGCGCGATTTCGATGCGGTTCGCGCGCGCGTATTTCGCCGCGTTCGTGAGCGTCTCCTGCGCCACCCGAAAGAGCGCGATCTCGATAGCCTCGCCGAACTTCACATCGTCGCCGGGAAGATCGAATTCGACGCTCCAGCCGTTGCGTTGCGCGGCTTCATCGGCGAGCGAGCGCAGCGCGGTCACGAGACCGAAGTTGGCAAGCACGGTCGGCCGCATGTCTTCGATAATTCGCCGCTTGAGCGCAATTCCCTGGTCCAGATTGCCGATGGCGCGCGCGAGCTTGTCGGACATGGCGGGTTCGCTCGTCCTGAGCTTGCCGCGCACCCATGCGACATCCATCTTGCTCGCGGTAAGAATGGAGCCGAGTTCGTCGTGCAGTTCGCGCGCAAGTTCGGTCTTTTCGTTTTCGCTCACGGATTGCAAATGCCACGCGAGCGCTTCGAGCTGACGCGTGCGTTCGAACACGAGCCGGTCGAGTTCCTCCTGCTGCGTAATGAGCTTCTTCTGCACGCGGTCCTGCTTGTCCAACTGGATACCGAGATTGCGGAACAGCAGCAGGAACAGGACGATGTTGAGCGCGCACAACGCGCCGACGCACAACGTGGAAATGCGCTGATCGGCGCGGCTTGCATCGAGCGCGTGCTGCGCGCGTTGCTCTTCGTTCAGCCGCAAGAGGGCGAGCGCGGCATCGAGCGTGGCGCTGCTATCGGGCGACGGCGTCGCCACGACGCGTGCGCGCATTTCCGCATCCGCGGGTGTCTTCGACAGATCGGCGAGATGCGCCTCGCCTTGCGCGATGTTCTCGTCGGCGGCGGCGCGAATCTGCGCGAAGCTCGCAAGCGCGGCGTCATCGCCGATGCGGCGGTAATAGCTATCGAGCGATGTCAACGCGCGGCGCACGCGCCCGGCCGTTTGCGCGAAGTGGCTCTTGTAGGTGTCGTCGGCGGCGAGCGCGAAACCGCGTTCCTCGGCGCTGAGCGTGGCGATATCGGCCGCCAGCGACGATAACTGCGCGGTGGCGCTTTTTGCATCGAGTGCGGTCTCGTACTCGGCCGCGATGCGCATGCGCCCCGATTCCAGAATCACGAGCCCGCCGACGGTAATGACGATAGCCACCGTCATCGCGACCGCCCAGCTATAGCGATGCATCCATTCGTTGATACGCGTCGCGCGCCGGGCGAGTCCCTGTGGAGTTTCAGATGCTGCCGGCGCGGCGTCTTTTAGAACGTGGCTCATGGTGTGTTTCTGCGGTTCCGGCGGGCGTCGTGAGCCACGCCGGCAAAGCCGTTTGAAAGCGGATGTCGGTGGATTCCCACAGCAAAAAAGGAGCCAGCCCGGATGCGCGCGCCCAAAGGCCCGGCTAGCATGGGTTCGTCATCATTTTTCAATCATTCCAACGGGGAACGATCATGCTGAAGTGGGCATTGTTTTTCGCGATCGTGGCCGTGATCGCCGGTCTTCTCGGGTTCACGGGTGTGGCGGCGGGCGCTGCGACCATCGCCAAATTCTTGTTCGTGCTGTTCCTGATTTTGTGCGTCGTGTTCCTGGTACTCGGTTTCGTCGTCACCAAGAAAATAGTCGATTAGCGACCAACTCACTCGCGCCCGAACCTGAATCAGACCATCAAAAGCAAGTCAGGGGGATTCCATGCTTCATTACGCTGCCGTTTTCTTCGTCATCGCGATAATCGCGGCCGTGTTCGGCTTTACCGGCATTGCCGCGGGCGCCGCGGAAATCGCCAAGATCCTTTTCTATATTTTCCTGGTGGTGTTCGTCGTCACGTTGCTGCTGGGCGTGTTCCGAACCTGACGTACGCCTGAAAGCCTTGCCGCACCGGGCCGCTCGCGCGGCCCGCGCCTTTTCCGCGCCTTTTGCGAGGCATTGGTGGGAGCAGGCATGGCGCGTGCATCGGAGTTTTTGATTGGATAGCAGGGCCCTATAAACGAAGCGGCACGCGTAGGCCTGCTCCAGCGAACGTCTTTCATCAAATATCAAGGAGCGAACCAAATGTCCAAATCGTCTGCTGTACAAGCCGCGCCGACTCAATCGCGAGACGCATTCGTCCTCGACGTGGAAAAGATCCGCGCCGATGCGCGCACGCACATGGACGAGGGCCCGGTCACGCCGAGCTACGGCGCGGATCGCGAAGTCGTGCTCAAGCTGCTGAACGACTCGCTCGCGACGGAAATCGTCTGCACGCTGCGCTACAAGCGTCACTATTTCATGGCCAAGGGCATCCATTCGGAAGCCGTCGCAGCCGAATTTCTCGAACACGCCAACGAGGAACAGGAACACGCCGATACGCTCGCGGAGCGCATCGTCCAACTGGGCGGCGCGCCGAACTTCGCACCCGACAGCCTGAAGTCGCGCTCGCATTCCGAGTACAAGGAAGGCTCGGACCTGATCGACATGATCCGCGAGAATCTGATCGCCGAGCGGATTGCGATCGATACGTATCGCGAGATCATTCGCTATCTCGGCGACAAGGATGTCACCACGCGCCGTATCTTCGAAGACATCTTGGCGGTGGAAGAAGAGCACGCCGACGACATGGCCGATCTGCTGGAAGGCCGGAACGGCTAAATAGCAGGGCATGCCGGCATGACGTCACGCGATGCGCGGAACTCGTCCGAGACCGCGCATCTTTTGCGTGGGCGCATGCGTACAATGGCGGCTCATCCCTGATTTCAAGCGCGAATGATCCGAGTCCTGATAGCCGACGACCATGCGATCGTACGCAGCGGTTTCAAGCAGTTCGTCGCGGACGAACCCGATATGGAAGTGGCGGCGGAAGCCTCCACTGGCGACGAAACCATCGCGCACGTGCGCGTTCAGGCGTTCGACGTGGTGTTGCTCGACATCGCGATGCCAGACAAGAACGGCGTCGATACCTTGCGTGTCATCAAGCAGATTCGTCCGGAGCAGGGCGTGCTGATGCTGTCGGGCTATCCCGAGAGTCAGTACGCGATCAACTTGTTGAAGGCGGGCGCGAACGGTTATCTGAACAAGGACGCGGCGCCGGAGGAAATCGTCAGGGCGATTCGCACGGTGGCGCGCGGGCATCGGTATCTGTCGGAATTCATCGCCGACGCGCTCGCCGACAAGCTCGACAAGCCTGCCGCCGAACGCCCGCACGAGGCGTTGTCCGAGCGCGAGTTTCAGGTCTTCTGCAAGCTCGCGGCCGGGCGTATTCCGACTGAGATCGCGGAAGAACTGCATCTGTCGGTGAAGACGGTGAGCACGTACCGCGCGCGCGTGCTCGAAAAAATGAGACTGGCGAACAACGCGGATCTCACGTACTACGCAATCAAGAACGGCCTGATCGAATAGCGCGACGCGCAGTCGGACGGCAAGCTGAACCGGAGGGCGCCCGAAGTGGGCAAGCACATCATCACCGACGACCGTGCGCAGCAACGCGAAGCGCGCGACACGCCGCTAGCGGTGCTGCTTATCGAGGATTCGCCGCTGATCCGGCGCAGCCTGACTGAAGCCATCGACGCGCTCGGTCCGTGGCGCGTGACCGCGTTCGCCGAGGCTCCGGACGAAGCCATCGCGCTCTTGTCGTCGCAGCGGTTCCATGCGGTGATCATCGACTTGCAACTCAGGCACGGCTCGGGCATCGAGGTACTGGCGTGGTTGCAGGAGAGCGGCAAGGCATCCATACACGACGAGGCCTTTGTCGCGGTGCTCACCAATCACGCGTTGCCGACGTATCGCGAGCGCTGCCAGCAATATGGCGTGCGCCATTTCTTCGATAAATCGCTGGAGTTCGATCGGGTGCTGGATGCGCTTTGCCGGCACGCGCGGGAAAGACAAGGTGAGCGGGGTTAGCGATCCCCGCCGCCGGAGCCCGCCAACGAATCTGCCGCTTCCCGCCCGCGCCAGTGACTGAACGCCGCCAGCGCCGTCGCAGCCAGCCCGACGACGCAAACGCCTGTCCATCCCATTGCGTGCCAGGCGAGCGACGCCAGCGCCGATCCCAACGCCCCGCCGATAAAGTAAGCCACCATATAAACCGTATTCACGCGGCTGCGCGCCTCCGGCTTCAATGCGTAAATGCGCGACTGGTTGGATATCTGCGCGGCCTGCACGCCGATATCGAGCACGATCACGCCGATGACCAGCCCCGCGATGCTGCGCGCCGAAAACGCGAACACCACGAACGACAGCGCAACGAGCCCGATGGACAACGTGATCACCGCGCGCGGCCCACGCCGGTCCGCCGACTTGCCCGCAAGCGGCGCCGCGAGCGCGCCCGCCGCGCCGACGATACCGAATAGTCCCGCGGCCTGCGGTCCCATGTGAAACGGCTCGCCCGCGAGCAGGAGTGTGAGCAGCGACCAAAACGCGCTGAATGCTGCAAAGAGCGCGCCGCCCGTGAGCGATGCTTCGCGAAGCCCGGGATTCTCGACAGCGAGATGCCACATCGACACGAGCAGCTTGCCGTAGGGCAGAGTAGACGTCGGACGGCTCTTCGGCAGCCGCGCAACGACGACGACCGCCAGCACGATCGTCGCGACCACGGAAGCGCCGAACACCGCGCGCCAGCCGAAGTATTCGGCAACGAAACCCGACACCGTCCGCGCGAGCAGGATGCCGAGCAATAGACCGCTCATCACCGTGCCGACGGCATGACCGCGCTCGGCGGCTGGCGCGAGTTCGGCGGCGAACGGCACGGCTTGTTGCGCGATGGTCGCGACGACGCCAATGGCAAGACTCGCGGCGATCAGCACGGCGAGCGTCGGCGCGACGCACCCCACCACGAGCGCCACGCCGAGCGCGGCCAGTTGGAGCAGGATCAGAAGCCGCCGGTCGAAGCGATCGCCGAGCGGCGCTAGCACGAGCATGCCGAGCGCGTAGCCGAGTTGCGTCGCGGCGGGCACCGCGCCGATCAGATACGCGCTGCCGGGAAACGAACCACGGAAATCGCCCAGCAGCGGCTGATTGAAGTAGATGTTGGCGACCGATACGCCCGCGATGGTCGCAAGCAGCCAGAGCGTGGCGCGCGAATAGTGCTGATGATGACTCGAGGAATCGGACGAAGCGGTCATGGTTGCCTTGAGTTGAGCGCGAGAACGGCGGCGAGCCGCCGTGGAGATGCGCGCTTCCGGTCGCCCGCTTTACTGCGCGGCATCGTCCGTGGGCTGCGGCTTCTTCACGAGCCTGGCGGGCGCGAGCCATTGAAAGCCGGTCAGCGTGTTCTCGGCGAACGTGCATTCGGCGGCGGCGGGCGTCTGGACGATTTTCGTGGCGGGCGGCTTGGGCTGCGTCGGGAATTCGCCGCGCACGACGACGCGCGAACCGTGGTAGCTTGCGCCCGATCCGGTGAGCTTCAGTGGCGCGCTTGCGGCGTCGGGATACTCGGCGCGCACGCGGTCCTTGCACGTTTCGACGTTGCGGTAATAGGAAGTGCAGCCGGACAAGAGCACGAGCGGAAGGCAGACCAGCAAGAAGAGGCGGGAACGGGTAATCATTGGTGAACAGGTGAATGCTCGGCCGCGCGAGGGCGCATCGGAGCGAAATCAGGGGATGGCGAGCTTTATAACATGCGGGCGCGGCTTGCGTGACCGCATTGGCGTCGTGCTGGCTGGCGTGCTTGCCTGTCGTGCATGCGGCGCGCGGCGGTAGCACAATCGGCGAATAGCGTTTCGTTTTGTGGAGGCCATCGTCATGCGCAAAGATATCGAAGCCGGCGAATATCTGCTGGCGCTCAACGCGGAAGAAAGCGAGAACGAGTCCGGCGCGGGCTATGCGGTTCGTGTGCGGGTGGCGCGCATCGACGGAAAAGCGGTGCACGGCTCGCGGTTGGTCGATGATTCCGGCGAGATGATCGGCCCGCACGGTCCGTTCGAGACGATAGCGGGAGCCCTCGCGCATGGCGAGGCGTGGGGGCGCCACTACATCGCGCGCGTATTGGCGCACGGGTTGTAACGGCGGGTGGCGGCGCAGGGAGGGATGTCATCCCCGCGAGGCGAGGGTGCGCGCGCGAATTATCGGCCGCTAGACTTGGCCTTACCGCTCGGTCCTGCGCCGATCGGCTCAAGCCAGTTTGCGGAGATTGCCATGACGCCCGTTGCGCTTTACGTCACGCCGAACTATATCGCCTCGGTTCGCCGGGGAAGAGGACGTGAATGTTTTGGAGGCACCGTGAGGTTTATCGGTGTGGATGCGTTGCCGTTCGATATCGAGCATCTCTGCCTGCTCGACCGCGAAACGCCGATCGAAGCCTTGTTCGATGCAGTGAGGGATGCAGAACGCTTGTTGAATGCGGTGTGATCCGCGATATCGATGCAGCAGGCAGGCGAAGGAAAGCGCAACGGGGTAGATCCCGCAGCGGGGCGCGGTCTCGGCCCGCAGCGCTATCACCCGCGTGATGGTTTCAATTGTGTTCGTGGTCGTTCAAGTCTGAACGGAAACAGCGCGCGCCGCGATAAAAGACGACTGGCTTTATGCTGTCGATTCAGCGTGAAACCATGGGCGAGTGGTACCGGGGACCGGACTTGAACCGGCAAGCCGTTAGGCGGCGGATTTTAAGTCCGCTATGTTTACCAATTTCATCACCCCGGCAGAGGGCGGACGCGAATTCTACCACTGCCATGCAGCGCGCCAAAACAGCGCGACGACAGCAAGTGAATGGCCCGCGCTCCGAGCGCATATCGACGAGAAAACATGACCCTCATCGGCCTCATCTCCGACACGCACAATCTCGTTCGCCCCGAAGCGCTCGAGGCCCTGCGCGGCTCTGCACACATCATCCACGCCGGCGACATCTGCAAGCGCGAAGTGCTCGATACGCTGGCGCAACTCGCTGCGCTGACCGTCGTGCGCGGCAATAACGATATCGGCGACGATGTCGCGATGTTGCCCGAGCACGCGCGCATCGACTTGGCGGGCGCGACAATCCATGTCGTGCACGATATCGCCGATGTGCCGAAAGCACTCGATGGCGTCCATGTCGTCGTGACCGGGCATTCGCACAAGCCGCTCGTCGAGAAGCGCAATGGCGTGCTGTTCGTGAATCCGGGTAGCGCGGGGCCGCGAAGGTTCAAGTTGCCGATCACGGTCGGTCTGCTCGAAATCGGCGAGACGGGTGACTCTGAGGACACGGACATAAAGGCGCGCATCGTTACGCTCATCGAATAAAAAAAGCCGGCGCTCTTGCACGCGCCGGCTTTTGTTCTAACGACTCAACCTCGATGCTCAAGCCCGAACGGTATTCTCGGGAAACGAGCCATCCATCTCTGCTGCCTCGCGATGACCGCGCAGAATCGCATGCGCTTCCGAATGCGATGCCACCGCGGGCGGCGAGCCCTTCAGCGGCTTTTTGGCCGTCTCGCGCAGCGCGAGCACCGAAACGATGCCGATGATCGACGCGCCCATCAAATAGTACGCGGGCATCATCAGATTGCCGGTCTTGTCGACGAGCCACGCCGTCACGAGCGGCGTCGTGCCGCCGAACAGTGACACCGACACGTTGAAGCCGATGGCGAGCGCGCCATAACGAATCTTCGTCGGGAACAGCGCCGGCAGCGACGACGGCATCACGCCCGTGAAACACGACAGAAGCGCACCGAGAATCATCATGCCCGCGAAGATCGAAGGCACGGTGCCGAGGCGGATCAGCGAGAGCGCCGGGATCGACAGCAGCAATAAGCCGACGCAACCCGCGAGCATCACCGGTTTGCGGCCGATCGTATCCGACAGACGGCCCGCGAACAGCGTGAGCGGCATCATCAGCACCATCACGACGAGCACGATGAAAAGGCCATGTGTCTCGTTGAACTTGAGCGTCGCCGAGAGATAGCTCGGCAGATACGACAGCGCCATGTAGTCGGTCACGTTGAAAATGAGCACGAGGCCCACGCACTGCAAGAGCGGCTTCCATTGCTGCACGAGCGTTTCGCGAAACTGCTGCTTGGTCGTTTCGTGCGACACGGCTTCGGCCTTTTCCGCCTCGCGCTGGAACGCGGGCGTCTCTTCGAGCTTCATCCGGATATACAAGCCGATCAGCCCGAGCGGACCCGCGATCATGAACGGAATGCGCCAGCCCCAGCTGAGGAGCGCCTGTTCGGACAACGCGGCAGTCAACACCGCGACCACGCCTGCGCCGAGCACATAGCCCACGAGCGTGCCGAGTTCCAGGAAGCTCGACATGAAGCCGCGCTTCTTGTCCGGCGAGAATTCGGCAATGAACGTCGCCGCGCCGCCGTATTCCCCGCCCGTCGAAAAGCCTTGCAACAAACGCGCGGCGAGCAGCAGCACCGGCGCCATCACGCCGATGGTCGCGTAGCTCGGAATGAGACCGATACAGAAGGTGCCGACGGCCATCATGATCATGGTCATCGCGAGCACGCGCTTGCGACCGATGCGGTCGCCGAGCGGACCGAACACCATGCCGCCGATCGGGCGCACGAGAAACGCGGCCGCGAACGTGCCGAAGGTGGCCAGCAACTGCGCGGCCGGACTGCTCGACGGAAAAAAGACCTTGCCGAGCGTCACGGCGATGTAGCTGTACACGCCGAA
This sequence comes from Caballeronia sp. LP006, assembly GCF_031450995.1. Classification (NCBI taxonomy): domain Bacteria; kingdom Pseudomonadati; phylum Pseudomonadota; class Betaproteobacteria; order Burkholderiales; family Burkholderiaceae; genus Caballeronia; species Caballeronia sp. LP006. Next base: position 1,486,601 of record NZ_JARTVW010000005.1, read on the forward strand.
GTCGAACCATTCCATCGCGTTACCGATAGCCATGGCGCCGACCGCGCGCTTGAGAAGCGATTGATCGACGATGGTGATGTCGTCGAGCGTCATATCGGACGCCTGGTTTGATGCGCCTCGTTTGCGCCAGAGGCCGTCATGTGAAGCATTCATAGTGCGAGAGACTCCGTGTTCAACCCCGCGCGCGATGCCAGCGCCGGGTGCGCCGCTCCGAGGGCGGCGACTACTGCCGATATCGGCCGGAATAGTGCAGTTTCGCGACGGCGCCGCATGCGTGCTTTCAACCAATGGCCGAAATCGATGGCTCCGCGCAGCCCTGAATGAAGTCAGTGCTGAAAAGTGCGTAGCAAATGCGGTGCCAGTGCCTCACGGAAGAAGTCGCGAAATTGCACTCGGGTAAGAGCAAACGAATTTGACGTGCGGACGGCGAACTCAGCGAGTTGCCGCGGGTGGGCCGCGACGTCGGCGAAAACCAAGGCTTGAAACGAAAAAGGCCGGCGCGACGTTTTGATGTCGCTCGAAAACCGACAAGCCTCTTTGTATGAAACTGTCACTGCCGCGTTCGGATTCAGGCTTTAAGCTCGAACTGACCGCGCGAATGATGGTGAATTGCTGTTGATAACGAGCAAGATGATAACACGATGACAGAAGAAGCGCAAACCAGCCTGTCCGGGCGCTCTCTTGAAAACGCGCAATCCCTTGCTGGGCTTAGGATTACGCTTAGTCGAATTTGTCTTTAAGCGCTTGTTGAAAAAGACGAGCGCTCAACAAAAAACCGGCCACTCGGACCGGTCTTCGAGAGCCAATTAGGCTTAGATTTAGCTTTGCGGCGGCACATATCCCGTCGCGGTGTCGGCGCCTTCGCCGAAGAAGTACTTCTCCGTCTGCTTGAGCAAGTACTGGCGCGCGCGCGGGTCGGCCATATTGAGCCGGTTTTCGTTGATCAGCATGGTTTGCTGCTTGAGCCAGCCCTGCCAGGCTTCCTTCGACACGGTTTCATAGATGCGCTTGCCGAGTTCGCCCGGCAGCGGCGGAAAGTCGAGTCCTTCGGCTTCCTTGCCGAGCTTCGCACATTGGATCATTCGGGCCATCGTCTGTTTCTCCTATTGAGTAGCGGAGCGCGTGCGTTCGTGCGCACGGCGCGTGCAATGTCGGTTCAAAGCTGTTTCATCAGGACGAGCGATTTGCGCTGCCAGTTGTAGAGTCGCCGGCGGTCTTCCGGCAGGTCGTCCACCGTGACCTTCACGAAACCGCGCTTGAGGAACCAGTGTTCGGTGCGCGTCGTCAGCACGAAAATGCGCGTAAGACCGCGAGCGCGCGCGCGTTGTTCGATGCGCTTGAGCAGGCGCTCGCCATCGCCGGAACCTTGCGCCTCGGGCGCGACGGTCAGACACGCCATCTCGCCGATGCGCTCCTGCGTGTACGGATAAAGCGCCGCGCAGCCGAAGAGCACGCCATCGTGCTCGATGACCGAGAAGTGGTCGATGTCGCGTTCGATCTGATGCCGTCCGCGCCGCACGAGCGTGCCGTCGGATTCGAGCGGCTCGATCAGCGTGAGAATGCCGCCGACGTCGTCCGGCGTCGCTTCGCGCAGACTTTCGAGATTCTCGTAGGAGATCATCGTGCCGACGCCGTCGTGCAGGAAGAGTTCGAGCAGCACGCTGCCGTCGAGCTTGTACGGAATGATGTGCGCGCGCGCCACGCCGCCGCGGCAGGCGCGAATGGCGTGCTTGAGATAAAACGCGGTATCGCCCTGAAGCTCGCCGCTTTCGTGAAGCCGGTAAGCGTCGTCGAGCGACATTTCCCGCACGAGTTCGTTTTCCTGATCTTCGAGGCCGGGAATCTCGGTCACGAAGATGATCTTGTCGGCGCGCAAGGCGATGGCCGCGGCGGACGCGACGTCTTCCATCGACAGATTGAACGCTTCGCCAGTTGGCGAAAAACCGAGCGACGACAAGAGCACGAGCTTGTTGCTCGCAAGCGACTGGCGGATGGAATCGCCGTCGATCTTGCGCACGACGCCCGTGTGCTGGAAGTCGACGCCATCCAGAATGCCGACCGGCCGCGCCGTCACGAAGTTGCCCGACACCACGCTGATGTGCGCGTGAGCCATCGGCGTGTTCGGCAAGCCCTGGCTGATGGCGGCTTCGATGTCGAGGCGCACTTCGCCAGCGGCTTCCTTCGCGGATTCGAGCGCGCGCGCGTCGGTAATGCGCAGCCCGTGCGAGAACGACGATTCGACGCCGTGCAGACTCAGTTGCTCGTCGAGTTGCGGACGCGAGCCGTGCACCAATACGACGTGGATGCCCATGGCGTGCAACAGTCCGACGTCCTGGACGAGTGCGTTCAGGCGGCCTTCCTGCACCAGTTCCCCGCCAAACGCGACCACGAAGGTTTTGTTTCGGAACGCGTGAATATAGGGCGCAACGGAACGCATCCAGTCAACGAACTGGGCGTGGGGATTCGGCGCTTCGGCTTCGACTGCGGCCGGCTGCGACGGGATGGCGAGGTCGGTAGGGGAATTCATGCCGGGATTATAATGCGATGCTATGCCGAATGTTTCCAGACGCCCCACCCAAGGCGGCAAGCCGCCATCCGCCGACAAGTCGCTCGATACCCAGGAGCAGTTGAAGAAACTGCGCGAAAGCTTGCTGCGCGACTCGCAGACAGGCGAGGACGAGGCTGCCGGTCTCAGCAAGAAGGAACTGGCCGCGCGGCGATTTGCGGGCGGCGGTGCGGTTGAGGGCGCGGTTGGGAGTTCGGGTCCGCAGGGGCAGAGTGCGAAGTCGCCGACGCCGGTGGCTTCGCAGCCTCGGCTCGGCGCGCAGCAAGCGGCCGGAGGGGCTGCCGCCAAGTCGCAAAAGCCGAAGCCGCAGTCTCCGGTCACGCAGGAGTCGCGAGGAGTCGCGCCGCAAAGTCGCGTGGAGCGCAAAGCGCTGCAGGAACCGTCGTCGCGAAAGCTGGATGCATCGGCTGATCGGAACACGTCGCTCGCGCGCCCGGCAAGCGCACGCGATATCGCCAAACCTTCCTCTTCGCGCGATGCAAGTAGTTCGCACGATGCTCGCGGCCAACAGCGCAGCACGCAGGCGCGCCAAACTAGTTCTGCTTCAACCGCGCGGCCGGTCGAGGCACAAGACACCCGACGTTCAAAAAACGATTCTCGCGCGGAGACTACGTGTGCCGAACACAGCGCGCGCGACGAACGGCACAAGGCCGAGGCGCGGCAAGTCGATCGAAGCGCACGACCGGACGACCGATCCCATCGAGAGCAGGCCGCAGCGCAAACGCACTCGAGCGCGCGCAACGCGCAAGCCGGGCAGGTTCGCCACGTAAGCGACGAGCGTTCACCACGTGAAGCGCGCGCGGCGCGAGCCAGCGAACCACGCGCCAAGCAACAAGGAGAAGTCTCCGCAGTTCAGCCCGCGAGGCAACACAACGTACGCCCACCGCGCCGCGAGGCGCGCGCCGTCACCCCCAACCCCATCCCGCCGATCACCTTTCCCGAGGCGCTTCCCGTCTCCGCCCGTCGCGAGGAGATCGCGCGCGCGATCGAAGGGAATCAGGTCGTGATCGTGAGCGGCGAAACCGGCTCCGGCAAAACCACGCAGCTCCCCAAGATCTGCCTCGCGCTCGGACGCGGTCTCGGCGCGGGCGGCAGCGGTCTCATTGGTCATACGCAGCCGCGCCGGATCGCGGCATCGGCGACGGGGCGACGTATCGCCGAGGAACTCGCAACGCCTTTCGGCGAAGTGGTCGGCTACAAGGTGCGCTTCACCGACAACCTCGCGCCGGGCGCATCGGTCAAGCTCATGACCGACGGCATTCTGCTCGCGGAAACGCAAACCGACCCGCTGCTGAGCGCGTACGACACGATCATCATCGACGAGGCGCACGAGCGCAGCCTGAACATCGACTTCCTGCTCGGCTATCTCAAGGAAATCCTGCCGAAGCGCCCGGACCTCAAGCTGATCGTCACGTCCGCGACCATCGACGCGCAACGCTTCGCGCGCCACTTCGGCAGCGACGAAAAGCCCGCGCCCGTGATCGAGGTCAGCGGGCGGCTGTATCCGGTCGAGGTGCGCTACCGGCCGGTGGAGGAAGACAGCGCCGCCGTCAAATCGGCGCAAGGCACGCTGCAAAAGCGCAACGACCGCAAGGCGGACCGCGATTTGATGGAAGCCATCGTCGATGCCGTCGATGAACTCTGCCGCGTCGGTCCCGGCGACGTGCTCGTGTTCCTGCCCGGCGAGCGCGAAATTCGCGACGCCGCCGAGGCGCTGCGCAAGCACCATCCGCCGCATACGGAAATCCTGCCGCTGTTCGCGCGCCTCTCCGCTGCCGAACAGGAGCGCGTGTTCAAGGCGTCGAACGCGCGGCGTATCGTGCTCGCGACCAACGTCGCGGAAACGTCGCTGACGGTGCCGGGCATTCGCTATGTCGTCGATACCGGAATGGCGCGCGTGAAGCGCTATTCGTATCGCAACAAGGTCGAGCAGTTGCAGATCGAGTCGATCTCGCAGGCCGCCGCCAATCAGCGCGCGGGCCGGTGCGGGCGCGTCGCGGACGGCGTCTGCATTCGTCTCTATGACGAAGGCGACTTTCAGTCGCGCGTGCGCTTCACCGATCCCGAGATCCTGCGCTCGTCGCTCGCGGCGGTGATCCTGCGCATGAAGTCGCTGCATCTGACGGCGATCGAAACCTTTCCGTTCATCGAGCCGCCGCCGGGTCGCGCGATCGCCGACGGTTACCAGTTGCTGAACGAACTCGGCGCCTTCGACGACGACAACGCGCTCACGCCGCTCGGCCGTGAACTCGCGCGGCTGCCGCTCGATCCGCGCGTGGGCCGCATGATTCTCGCCGCCCGCGATCATCACGCGTTGACGGAAGTGCTGATCATCGCGTCGGCGTTGTCGGTGCAGGACCCGCGCGATCGTCCGATCGAAGCGCAGGAGCAGGCGGATCAGGCGCATCGGCAGTTCGTCGACGAGCGCTCCGAGTTCCTGCAATGGACGCGCATCTGGAAGTGGTTCGACGAAGCCATTGCGCACAAGAAGTCGAATCGACAGTTGACCGATGCGTGCCGCGCCAACTTTCTCTCGCATTTGAGATTGCGCGAATGGCGCGACGTGCATTCGCAACTTCTCACGGTCGTGCGCGAACATGGCTGGCGTCTGAACGAATCCGACGCGACGTTCGAGCAAGTGCATCTTTCGCTTCTCACGGGGCTGCTCGGCAACATCGGCATGAAGGCCGACGACGAGCCGCATTATCTCGGCGCACGCGGCATCAAGTTCCATTTGTGGCCGGGTTCCGCGCTGCTGAAGAAAGCGGGCCGCTGGGTGATGGCGGGCGAACTCGTCGAGACGAGCCGGCTGTACGCGCGAACCATCGCGAAGATTGAGCCGGAATGGCTGGAAACGGTCGGGCCGCATCTGTTGCGCAAGTCGCTTTCCGAGGCGCATTGGGAGAAGAAGGCTGCGCAAGTGGTCGCGTATGAACGCGCGACGCTCTACGGTCTCACGGTCTACGGGCGGCGGCGCGTGAGTTACGGCCAGCAGGACCCGAAGTACGCGCGCGAGTTGTTCATTCGCGGCGCGCTGGTGGAAGGCGAGTTCGACACGCGTCTGCCGTTCTTCGCGCACAACCGCAAGCTGGTCGCGGACATCGAGCAACTGGAACACAAGTCGCGCCGTCAGGACGTGCTCGTGGACGACGAACTCATCCACGGCTTCTACGATTCGCTCGTGCCCGAAGGCATCTGGACCGGCGCGGCGTTCGAACGCTGGTATCGCGACGAGCAGCGCAAGGAGGGCGGCAAACAACTGCTGTTCCTTTCGCGCGACGACCTGATGCGTCACGAGGCCGCCGGCGTCACCACCGACCTGTTCCCGAAGCGCATGACGATGTCGGGCATCGAAATGACGCTCGCGTATCACTTCGAGCCGGGCGCGCCGCGCGACGGCGTGACGCTCACGGTGCCGCTTTATGGCCTGAATCAGATCGATGCGCGCCGCGTCGAATGGCTCGTGCCCGGCATGCTCAAGGAAAAGACGCAACTGCTCCTGAAGTCGCTGCCGCAAAAGCTGCGCCGGCATGTCGTGCCCTTGCCGGATTACGCGGCGGGCTTTGCCGAGCGCAACGCGGGGCCGAGGTTCGGCGCGGGTGCCTTGGTCGATGCGCTCATCGCCGATATTCGGGAGCAGACGCAAGTCGCCGTGAAGAGCGCGGATTTCAAGCTCGAAACGCTGCCCGCGCATCTCTTCATGAACTTCAAGGTGATCGACGAGCACGGCCGCCAGCTCGCGATGGGCCGCAATCTCGCGCAATTGCGCGCGGAACTCGGCGGTCAGGCGCAGCAGCATTTCCAGAAGCTGACGGCAAGCGCGGCTTTCGATGCACTTTCCGCCGATTCGCCAAACGCGCCGCAGACGCAGGCCGCGAACGCGTCCACCGGCACCGCGCTCTATGAAAACCTCACGACGTGGAATTTCGGCAAGCTGCCCGAGCTGCTGGAAATTCGACGTCGCGGGCAGACGCTGTTCGGCTATCCGGCGCTCGTCGATCGCGGCGCGCATTGCGACGTCGAAGTGTTCGATTCGCCGGAGGAGGCGGCGCGGATTCATCGCGCGGGCTTGCGGCGGCTCTTCTGGCTGCAATTGCGCGAGCCGATTCGTTATCTGGAAAAGAATCTGCCGGGGCTGCGCGAAATGTCGATGCAGTTCATGGCGCTCGGCACCGCCGACGAGTTGCGCGATCAGATCGTCGATACGGCGCTGGATTGCGCATGTTTGCAAGACCCGCTACCCGACGACGACGTGAGCTTCCACGCTCGCCGCGATGCCGCGAAAGGCCGGCTCACGCTGCTCGCGCAGGAGATCGCGCGGCTGGTCGGCGCGATCCTCGGCGAATACACGGCGCTTCTAAGGAAGCTCGCGCAGGCGAAGCCGTTCGCCCAGGCTTACGCCGATATCCAGTCGCAGTTGAATGCGCTCATCGGCAAGCGCTTTGTGATCGACACGCCTTACGCGCAACTCGCGCATTTCCCGCGTTATTTGAAGGGCATCGGGCTGCGAATCGACAAGCTGAAGGCCGATCCGGCTCGCGATGCGCGTATTTCCACGGATCTGCATCCGCTCGTGCAGCAATATCAGCGCGCGCTCGCGCAACGCGGCGGCGTGGCGGACGCGCGGCTCTCGGAATATCGCTGGCTGCTGGAGGAACTGCGCGTGTCCCTGTTCGCGCAGGAACTGCGCACACCCATGCCCATTTCCGTGAAGCGCCTGCATAAAGTCTGGGAAGCGATGCAGCGCTAAAAGACGAAGCAGCGCAATGCCGATTTTTTCGCCAAAAAAACGGCATTTCTTGCGCCGTTAAACGAAATTGCGCAAAAACAGGCGTTTCGTCAACGCGACGACAAGCGCAAACGTTCTACAATGACGCCTGCCTTCGGACGTCTACTTTTTCATGCGCTCATCTTTTCTGTCTGGCCGCTTTCGGGCGGTTGCCTCACGCGCCGCGCTCGCTATCGGCGCGGCCTTCATCGCCACCGCGGCATATGCCAATAACGTCATCGTCCTGAACTCGGCTGAAGCCACGCTGAGTCTTATCGACGAAAACACGCGCCAGGTCGTCGGCACCGTGCCCACGGGCAAGGAACCGCATCACTTGATGCCCACGCCGGACGCGTCGTCGCTGATCGTTGCGAATTCGGTATCGAACAATCTCATGTTCGTCGATCCGAAAACCGGCGCCGTGCAGCGCTGGGTGCAGGATATCGAAGACCCGTATCAGATCGGCTTTTCGCCGGATCGCAAGTGGTTCGTGTCGACGGGTCTGCGGCTCGACCGCCTCGATATCTATCATTTCGACGGCAAGAATTTGACCGTGGCCAAGCGCTTGCCGCTCGCCACCATGCCGAGCCATATCGCGTTTTCGAACGACAGCACGACCGCGTTCATCTCGCTGCAGGTGTCGAACGAAATCGCCGCGATCGACCTGGCGACGCAGACGGTCAAGTGGAAGATGAAAGTCGGCCCGACGCCCGCGGGCGTATGGTTCACGCCGGGCGACAAATATCTGCTCGTTGGCATGACTGGCGCGGATTACGTCGCCGTGGTGGACTGGCGCAATCAGAAGATCGTCAAGACCATCACGACCGGCAAGGGCGCGCATAACTTCCGCTCGCTCGTGGACGGCAAGCATGTGGCCGTGTCGAACCGGGTGGCGAACACCATCAGCATCATCGACGAAGACACGCTCACGAACGTCGGCGACATCACGGGCCTCTTGCCGGGACCGGATGACATGGAACTTTCCGCCGACAAGAAGTATCTCTGGGTAACGTTCCGTTTCGCGAAGCATGTCGGCGTGATCGACCTTGCGGATCGTAAGCTGATCCAAACCATCAAGGTTGGCCGTTCGCCGCACGGAATCTACTTCTTCAATCGCGCGCCGGTGACCTCGCCTAACGGCGCCTGAGGCTGCCCGCGAAAGCAGTAGGAAAAGGGCGCTTGCGGGCGCCCTGTATTACGATTGAGTCAGGCCGTATTGAGTCACACGGAGCATCATGTTTCATTCCATTCTTTCGTCGCTCGACAGCTTCGTCTCCGCCCTGCAGACCATGCTCTATGTGGACGTGGTCCAGCCGTTCCTGTTCAAGGTCGGCCTCATGGACTATGACGAAGACACCTACGACGCTCTTTACTGGGTGATCGTCGGCGTGCTGGAAGTGCTCGCGATGTACGCCGTGCTGCGCCCGCTCGAAGCGCTGCGCCCGGCCGAGGAATGGCAGGATCGCAAGGGCGTGCGTATCGACGTGCTTTATACGTGGATCGTCAAGCTCGGCATTCTGAACCTCTTTTTCTTCTTTACGTTCCAGCCGGTTTTCGATTCGCTGCAAAGCTGGCTGCGCCTGCATGACATCCCGAATCTGGAAATCGACAATCTCTGGCCGGGCGTGACCACGCAACCCATGGTCACGTTCGTGATTTATCTGGTGCTGCTGGATTTCGCCGGTTATTGGTATCACCGGCTGGAGCATCGCATCGGCATCTGGTGGGAACTGCACGCGGTGCATCACAGCCAGCAGCAAATGTCGCTTTGGTCGGACGACCGTAACCATCTGCTCGACGACATCCTGCAGGCGGGGTTCTTCGCCACTGTCGCGCTCGTGATCGGCGTGGAGCCGTCGCAGTTCGTCGTGCTGGTCGCCATTACGAACCTCATGCAAAGCGTGCAGCACGCCAATATTCGCCTGCATTACGGCTGGCTGGGCGACCGGCTCTTCGTGAGCCCGGCGTTTCATCGTCGTCATCATGCAATCGGCTTCGGCCACGAAGGCACGGCGTACGGCTGCAACTTCGGCGTGCTGTTCGCGTTCTGGGACATTCTCTTTCGCTCGGCTTCGTTCGACCGCACCGTGGAGCCGACCGGTATTCGCGATCAACTCGGCGCGCCGGGCGTCGCGCCCGTGCGTTACGGCGACGGCTTCGTCGAACAGCACTGGCTCGCGTTCAAGCGGATCGGCGCGCGTTTGTCTTCGCGTCGCGCGAGTTCGGCTTCCGACAAAAGCTCGGCGGCTGTCTGAGTCTCCATCACCAGCGCCCGTTCGGTGCGCTGGTTTATGCTGTCGTTTCCACTCCCTCTTCGTCGAATCACGCATGAATGACTTGCTGCGTTCGTTCGTGCGCGCCATTGCGCATGCCTTTCACCCACGCATGCTCTGGCTGACTTTCATGCCATTTGCGGTCGCCACGCTGAGCTGGGGCGCGGTGCTCTGGTTCTTCTGGCAGACGCTGACAGGCGCGGCAACCGGTTGGCTCGACGGCTGGGCGCTCACCGCCGCGATGTACCGCCTGTTCGATGCCGTCGGCTTCTCCTCGCTGCATGCGGTGATCGCGCCGTTTTTCGTCGTCATCATGGCGATTCCGCTGATCTTCGTGACCGTGCTGCTGCTGATCGCCACGCTCTCCATGCCAGGCGTCATCAAGCTGCTCACGCGCCGGCCGGGCGGTCATTACGCGCTGCTCGAAGAGCGTCACGGCGGCTCGTGGTACGGCAGTCTCGGGCACTCGGTCATCACCACGCTCGTTTGCTTGATCGCGCTCGTCGTCACGTTGCCGCTGTGGCTCATTCCACCGTTTTTCGCGCTGATTCCGCCGCTTTTGTGGGGCTGGCTCACCTATCGCGTGATGACTTACGATGCGCTCGCCGTGCACGCGAGCGCCGAGGAACGCCGTGTGATCGTGCGTGATGCGCGCTGGCCGCTGCTTGTCATTGGCATCGTGAGCGGCCTGCTCGGTTCGGTGCCGACCATGTTGTGGGCCTGGTCGGTATGGCTCTTGCCACTCTTTCCCGTGGTCGCGGCGGCGACCATCTGGGCATACGCATTCATTCTGGTGTTTTCGGCGCTCTGGTTCGCGCATTACTGCCTGCACGCGCTCGAACGACTACGGGCGAATGCGGCGCCTCAAGTGCCGGCCACCACCGTTCCATTCTGAGAAGGAGCATTCATGGGCATTGGCGTCATCATCATCGGCGACGAGATTCTTTCAGGCCGGCGCACGGACAAGCATCTGCCGAAAATCATCGAATTGCTGAGCGCGCGCGGGCTCTCGCTCGATTGGGCCGAATACGTCGGCGACGATCCCGCGCGCATCACCGCAACGCTCGCGCGCACCTTTGCTTCGAGCGATATCGTGTTTTCGACCGGCGGCATCGGCGCGACACCCGACGATCACACGCGTCAATGCGCGGCCAAGGCGCTCGGCCGGCCGCTCGAACTGCAACCGGAAGCGGCGGAACTGATCCGCGAGCGCATCCGCGAGACGGCCGGCGACAAACCGTATGACCTCGATTCGCCGGAGAATCTGCATCGGCTGAATATGGGGACGTTTCCGCAGGGCGCGGCGATCATTCCGAACAGCTACAACAAGATTCCGGGCTTTTCCGTCGGCGATCATCATTTCGTGCCGGGCTTTCCCGTCATGGCGTGGCCAATGATCGAATGGGTGCTCGATACCAAGTACGCGCATCTGCATCACGCGACGCCTTATATCGAGCGCTCGTTGCTCGTGTTCGGGTTGCCGGAGTCGCGCATCACGCCGCTCATGGTGACCATCGAACGCGATTTCGACGGCGTGCGCGCCTTCAGCCTGCCAAGCGTGGGCGATGCCGCGCGCGGCGCGCTCTATGCGCGTTCGCATATCGACCTCGGCGTGAAGGGCGAGCCGGATCAGGCCAACGCCGCGTTCGAAGTGTTGCGCGAGGGCGTGCTTGCCCTGGGCGGCGAAGTGGTCGAAGCGCCGCCGGAGGACGCGGCGTGATCCTGCTCGAAGTCATCGCGACGACCGTTTCCGACGCGCGCGCCGCCGAGCGTGGCGGCGCCAATCGGCTTGAACTGATCACGGCGATGGGCGAGGGCGGTTTGACGCCGAGCATCGGCCTGATCGAGTCGGTGGTGGAGGCGGTGCGCATTCCGGTGAACGTCATCGTGCGGCCGCACAGCCGTTCCTTCGTCTACGATGCTGACGATTTCGCGGTCATCGAACGCGACGTCCGCGCAATGGCGAAGACGGGCGCCAACGCGATCGTCGTCGGCATGTTGAACGCACATGGCGATGTCGACACCGAAGCGCTAGAGCGCGTGATCGATGCCGCCGACGGTTTGCCGCTCACCTTCCATCGCGCGATCGACGAAGCCCGCGATTTACCCGCTGCGTTCGAGACGCTTTTGCGCTTCGACGCCGTCACGAACGTGCTGACATCGGGCGGCAAGCCTTCCGTGCTGGAAGCCGGACCGGTTATCAAGGCGCTCGTCGCGCAAGCGGCGGGAACGCATTGCACGGTGCTCGCGGGCGCTGGTTTCACCGTGGATGCGGTCGCACCGTTCGCCGCCGCGACAGGCGTGAAGGCCGTGCATTTCGGCTCTGGCGTGCGCGTGCATGGAAAAGGCTCGGAGCCGGTCGACGAATTACGCGTGGCGCGCGTGCGGGCGTTGCTCGACGCAGGCGAGTGAACGAACGGCGACGCTTATGCGCCCATCCAAGGCAAGCCGCGAAAACACCATCCCGACACCGTCTTCCGATGCCCTTGCCCGTCTTTGTCTCCCTCGAAACCTTCGAGCAGGTCATACGCTTTCATGAACCCTTCTTTCTGCGCGGCGACCGCGGCGAGCTTGGAGCGCGCGGCGCTGCGGCACAGAAAGAGCACCGGCGTATCCGGAGTGGCGACCTGCCGCAATTGTTCGATAAACTCGCCGTTCGGCACCGAGCCGGGATAGCGAATCCATTCGATATGCGCGTATTGCGCGCCATCGACAGCGGGACGTCCGACCCAGTCGAGTTCGGCGCGTGTGCGGACATCGACGAGACGCGTACGCGGGTCGAGTTGCAGCAGTTCGAAGGCTTCGGCGGGAAGGAAGGCGCCCGCGTAGGTCAGCTTGTTTTCCGTGGCTCGGCTCGCGGCCTGACCATAAAGTTGTTCGAGCGTGCTCATGGCGCGTAGTCTCCGGTAAAGCGCAAAAATTCATTTTAGCGTGCCAGACTCTGAGCGGTGCCGAGGGCTGGAATCGCGGCAACCTTACTGCGTCAAATTGGTGCAAGATAAGACGAATGCACGAAAATCGGGCGCGCCTCGGTAGATCCGAATTGTCGCGCACCGAATTAGTGCGAACGGTCGGCTTACGACTAAGCGGCCGGCTCGATAAAGCATCATCGTTTCACAAAAAACGCGCGCCGCTTCAATTGCTTAGCGCAAGATTGGTGCGCTTGGCATGGAAGCTGCTTTTCAAACCACGATTGTTTCAGCGGTACAGGATTCGGTCGGGGCGGCGAAAGGTTTTCGCCGACTTTTGTTAATCAGGAGATAGGTAATGAGTAAATCCGTGGCCGACGTCATTCAGCTCGTCAAGGACGAAGACGTCAAGTTTGTCGATTTCCGCTTCACCGACACGCGCGGCAAAGAACAACACGTTTCCGTGCCGGTCTCGGCATTCGACGAAGACAAATTTGAAAGCGGCCACGCTTTCGACGGTTCGTCCATCGCCGGCTGGAAGGGCATCGAAGCATCGGACATGTTGCTCATCCCCGATGCGGATACCGCGTTCATCGACCCGTTCTACGAAGAGTCCACGCTGGTTCTGACCTGCGACGTGGTCGAGCCGGCCGACGGCAAGGGCTACGAGCGCGACCCGCGTTCGCTGTCGAAGCGCGCTGAGGCATATCTGAAAAGCTCGGGTCTCGGCGACACCGCGTTCTTCGGTCCGGAGCCGGAATTCTTTATTTTCGACTCGGTGCAATGGAACACGGATCAGTCGGGCACGTTCGTCAAGATCGGCTCGGAAGAAGCGCCGTGGTCGTCGGCGAAGGAATTCGAAGGCGGCAACACCGGCCACCGTCCGGGCACGAAGGGCGGCTATTTCCCGGTCGCGCCGGTCGACACGTTCCAGGACATGCGTTCTGAAATGTGCCTGTTGCTCGAACAGATCGGCATTCCGGTCGAAGTTCACCACCACGAAGTGGCGGGCCAGGGCCAAAACGAAATCGGCACCAAGTTCTCGACGCTGGTTCAGCGCGCGGACTGGCTGCAGCAGATGAAGTACATCATCCACAACGTGGCGCATACGTACGGCAAGACGGCGACGTTCATGCCGAAGCCTATCGTCGGCGACAACGGCTCGGGCATGCACGTTCACCAGTCGATCTGGAAGGACGGTCAGAACCTGTTCGCGGGCAATGGCTACGCGGGGCTGTCGGAATTCGCGCTGTTCTACATCGGCGGCATCATCAAGCATGCACGCGCGCTGAACGCGATCACGAACCCGGGTACGAACTCGTACAAGCGTCTCGTACCGCACTTCGAAGCGCCTGTGAAGCTGGCTTACTCGGCTCGCAACCGTTCGGCATCCATCCGCATTCCGCACGTGAGCAACCCGAAGGGCCGCCGTATCGAAACGCGCTTCCCGGATCCGCTCGCGAATCCGTACCTGTGCTTCTCCGCGCTGATGATGGCGGGTCTCGACGGCGTGCAGAACAAGATTCATCCGGGCGAAGCCGCGGACAAGAATCTGTACGACCTGCCGCCGGAAGAAGATGCAAAGATCCCGACCGTGTGTGCCGGCCTCGATCAGGCACTCGACGCACTCGACGCGGATCGCGAGTTCCTGACGCGCGGCGGCGTGTTCACGGATTCGATGCTCGACGCGTACATCGAACTGAAGACGAACGAGCTGCAACGTTATCGTCAGTCGGTGCATCCGGTCGAGTTCGAGATGTACTACTCGCTGTAAGCGCCGCCAACGCATGACGTCGATGCGCTTCGTAGACGGCTGGTCGATGAAGCGCGCGGCGCATGCCCTAGGCGAACACGAAAAAGGGACGGCGCGCCGTCCCTTTTTTAATCGCCGCGTGGCTGATGCGCGTCACATGCAGTCACAAAGAAAGAAGAAGATCGAGTTTCACGAGCGACCTCATTGGCCACCCTTTTTAAAGCTCGATGGTGCTTAAGAATCTGATCAAGGCCCGCAAAGGGCACGCCGACGCACTCTCCGACGACACCCAACTCGCGGGAACCGGTCTTCTGCCGGGACTCGAAGCGTTGCCGACCGTCGTGCTCGTGCTCGACAAACGCACGCAGCGCATCGCGTACGCGAACCCGTCGGCGGAGTCGATGCTGGAGATGTCGCGCAAGCAACTCACGCAGACGCACTGGCCCAATCTCTTCGCCAACTCCGAGGAACTGGCGACGACCATCGCATCTATCGCGGAAAACCGCTTCAACGCGACGCGGCTCGATGCCATGCTCGAACGCCCCGGGCGCGAGGCGTTTCATGTGCATGCGATCGTCGCGTATCTGGAAGTCGCCACCGATTACGTGCTGCTCGAACTCTTCGAGAACGAACGGCATTTGCGCACCGACCGCGAAGAGCGCATTCACGATCTCACGGCGGTAAACAAGCAGCTCATCCGCAACCTCGCGCACGAGATCAAAAACCCGCTCGGCGGCATTCGCGGGGCCGCGCAGCTGCTCGAGTTCGAACTCGGCGCGCGCGAACGCGACGAGTTGCGCGAATACACGCAGGTCATCATCAAGGAATCGGATCGGCTGCAGACGCTCGTCGATCGCTTGCTGGAACCGCACCGGCATCCGCATATCGTCGGCGATGTGAACATCCACGAAGTCTGCGAGCGCGTGCGCGCGGTGATCCTCGCGGAGTTTCCGCGCGGCCTCACCATCGAACGCGATTACGACGTGAGCGTGCCCGACCTGCGCGGCGACAAGGAACAGCTGATTCAAGCGCTCCTCAACATTGTGCGCAACGCGGCCGAAGCGTTGAGAGAGCGCATCTCGCAAGGCGACGCCAAGATCGAACTGCGTACGCGCATTGCGCGCAAGGTGACCATTGGCAAAAAGCTGCACAAACTGGCATTGGACTTGCATATCACTGACAACGGTCCCGGCATTCCTAGTGAGATTCGCGACCGGATTTTCTTTCCGCTCGTGTCGGGCCGGGAAGATGGCAGCGGTCTGGGTCTTACGCTCGCGCAGTCGTTCGTGCATCAGCACGACGGGCTGATCGAAGTGGAGAGCAAGCCCGGTTGCACCGAGTTCGCCATGCTGTTGCCATTCGGAAACTGAGGATCATCGACCTGAATCCAAACGACGCACATTCCTGGCCGCCAATTTACGACGCGATTGCGCTCCAAGCCTTGAAGCCTGACCGTTTCGACGGGCTCACACCGAACCACACGAAGACTTCTCGCCGAACGATATGAAGCCGATCTGGATAGTAGACGACGACCAATCAATCCGATGGGTGCTTGAGAAAGCACTCGCACGTGAGAACTTCACGACGCGCAGTTTCTCCGGCGTGCGCGATGCGCTCGCCGCGCTCGAGCACGACAGCCCGCAAGTGCTCGTCTCCGACATCCGCATGCCAGGCGGCTCGGGCCTCGAATTGCTGCAAACGGTGCGTGACCGCTTGCCGGGCTTGCCAGTCATCATCATGACGGCGTTCTCGGATCTGGATAGCGCGGTGGCCGCATTTCAGGGCGGCGCGTTCGAATATCTTGCGAAGCCTTTCGATGTCGACAAGGCCGTCGAACTGATCCGCCGCGCCGTCGACGAGTCCATGCGCGGCGAGTCCGCCTTCGACGAGCGCGTGACGGAAACGCCCGAGATGCTCGGCCAGGCGCCGGCCATGCAGGACATGTTTCGCGCCATCGGCCGCTTGTCGCATTCGGCGGCGACCGTGCTCATCACGGGCGAATCAGGCACCGGAAAGGAGCTTGTCGCGCGCGCCTTGCACCGACATAGCCCGCGCGCGAACGGACCGTTCATCGCGCTGAATACGGCGGCGATTCCAAAGGATCTGTTGGAATCCGAACTATTCGGTCACGAGCGCGGCGCGTTCACCGGCGCGCAGGCCATGCGGCAAGGGCGTTTCGAGCAAGCGGAAAACGGCACGCTGTTTCTCGATGAAATCGGCGACATGCCGTTCGACTTGCAGACCCGCTTGCTGCGCGTGCTCTCCGATGGACAGTTTTATCGCGTGGGCGGACACAATCCGCTCAAGGCGAACGTGCGCGTGATCGCGGCGACGCATCAGAATCTCGAATCGCGCGTGCGGCAGGGTTTGTTTCGCGAGGACTTGTATCACCGGCTCAACGTGATTCGCCTGCGCTTGCCCGCGTTGCGTGAACGCAGCGAAGACATTCCCTTGCTCACGCGGCATTTTCTGCAGAAGAGCGCGCGTGATTTGGGCGTCGAGCCTAAGCGTGTCTCGGACGAAGCGATTGCTTACCTGGCGTCGCTGCCGTTTCCGGGCAACGTGCGCCAGTTGGAGAACTTGTGCAACTGGCTGACGGTGATGGCGCCCGCGCAAGTCATCGAGCAGAAGGACTTGCCACCCGACCTCACGCCGCGACAGGACTATGCGTCGGCGGAGAGCATTGCGGTGTTGCCCGATGGCGTGATGACGGCGGGGCCCGCAGTCACCAACGGCGTCGCGGCGCCGTTGGCCGGAACGCCGGCTGGCGTCTGGGAGAACGGCTTGCGCACGGAAGTCGCGCGCCTTTTGCGTGAGAATTCGGCCGATGTCATGGACGAACTCGCGCGCCGTTTCGAGGCTGCCGTGATTCGCGAAGCACTCGACTTCACGCGCGGCCGGAAAGTAGAAGCGGCCGAGCGTCTCGGCATTGGCCGCAATACCATCACGCGCAAGATTCAGGAACTGCATCTGGACGCGTGATTTGGAGCAAATGGGGTCAGCCGAGCGTTGCGATCACCGGCGCGTGGTCGGATGGCTGGTCCCATTTGCGCGGCGCTTTATCGACTTCGCATGAAGTGCATAGCGCCGAGAGTTCCGCCGACAGCAAGATATGGTCGATACGCAGACCCATGTTCCGGCGGAACGCCATCATTCGATAATCCCACCACGTGTAGAGCTTTTCGGGCTGCTTGAACTTGCGGAAGGCATCGGTCAGGCCGAGTTCGACGAGTTGCACGAAGTGCGCGCGCTCCTCGGGCGATACGAGATTCTGTCCTTCCCACGCTTTCGGGTCGTGCACGTCGCGGTCGTCTGGCGCGATGTTGTAGTCGCCGAGTAACGCGAGCTTCGGATGATGCGCCATCTCACCGCGCAGCCATTCACGCAGCGCGTCGAGCCAGCGCATCTTGTAGGCGAACTTCTCGGTGCCGGGCGCCTGGCCGTTCGGAAAATACGCCGACACAATGCGCACGCCTTCCACCGTCGCCGCGATCACGCGCTGCTGCAAATCCTCGAAACCGGGGATATTGCGAATGACGTTCACCTCGTCCACTTCCATGCCGTCGCGCACCAGAATGCCGACGCCGTTATAGGTCTTCTGTCCCGCGAACCAGCTTTTGAAACCGACAGCCGCGAGTTCGGCGCGCGGAAACTTTTCGTCGGGGAGCTTGAGTTCCTGAAGACACAGGACGTCGACGTTGGAGGAAGCCAGCCAGTCGATGACGTGCTGCTGGCGGACTTTGAGCGAGTTGACGTTCCAGGTGGCGATTTTCATGGGGACGACGATTATCTTTGGTTCTGGTGAGGTCGAGTGCGCCGGACTTCGTGCGCAAGGCAATTCAAGTGCGGATAGCCATCCCGAATGATACCGCCATGTCATGGCGGATCGCCTTCGGCAGCCTGGCGCGTGGGACCTATCCGTAATTCTGTGGGCGAGGCATATTATGAGAGGTAAAAGTCATGGATATGCCGATGAAGAAGAAACGCACCGTCGCTTCTCAGGCAGCGGCCCGAGGGCCGCTGCCTGCCCTTCCGGAAGGTCTGCTGGATGACCTGGTCAAAGGCCCGATGACGCCCACCGAGGTCCAGGACCTGATGCTGGCGTTCAACAAGGCACTCATCGAGCGCGCGATGGGCGCCGAGATGAAGATGCATCTGGGCTACCTGGCGGGGCAGCCGAAACCCGACGGCCAGGACAACGAACGTAACGGCGCCAGCGGCAAGACGCTCATCACCGATTATGGCCCGCTCAGGGTCGATCTGCCGCGTGATCGTGACGGCAGTTTTGAACCCATCCTGATTCCGAAACACGAGCGCCGTTTTACCGGTTTCGACGAGCGCATCATCGCCATGTACGCGCGCGGCATGAGTGTGCGCGAGATCCAGGCGTTTCTGGCCGAAGCCTATGGCACCGAGGTTTCGCCCGATTTCATCAGCTCGGTCACCGACGAAGTCATGGCTGAAGCGCTCGCCTGGCAAAGCCGTCCGCTTGAGCCGATGTACCCGGTGGTGTTCTTCGACGCGCTGCGTGTGAAGATCCGTGGCGACGGCGTGGTGAGCAACAAGGCGGTGTATCTGGCGCTGGGCATTCAGGCCGACGGCCAGCGCGATGTGCTCGGCCTGTGGATCGAACAGACCGAAGGGGCGAAGTTCTGGCTGAAAGTGTTCAACGAACTGAAGACCCGGGGCTGCCAGGACATCCTGATCGCGGTGGTCGACGGCCTGAAGGGACTGGCTGAGGCGATTGGCACGGCGTACCCGCGCACGGCCGTGCAGACCTGCATCGTGCATCTGATCCGCAACAGTCTGGAGTACGCCAGCTACAAGGACCGCAAGAGCGTGGCCGCAGCGCTGCGCCCGGTCTATGCCGCCGCGAGTGAACAGGCCGCTCAGCAAGCCCTGGAGGCCTTTGCCGAAGGCCCGTGGGGTGCGAAGTATCCGACTATCGTGCAGTCGTGGCGACGGGCGTGGGAGAACGTCACACCGTTCTTCGTGTTTCCGCCGGACATACGCCGTGTCGTCTACACCACAAACGCCATTGAGAGTCTGAACATGCAACTACGCAAGATCATCAAGACACGCGGCCACTTCCCCAATGACGAGGCCGCCATCAAGCTGCTGTGGCTGGCATTGCGCAACCTGCTGGCAAAGTCAGTACGCGCGGCGTTCGACTGGTCGTCCGCGATGAACCAGTTTGCCATCCTGTTTGGAGAGCGTTTTACCAACGCACGCGGGTGACTCCGCTAACCGCCTCGCACACAAAAATGCGGACAGGTTCTCCGCGTGCTTCGCAAAGCTGCGGTCGAAGCGCCTCTTTACACCATTTTTACACCGCCCCCTCCAACCTTATCCAACCCTTTACGCGTCCTCCCCTAATCTCCACCCTATCCGAAAACCGATAGGGGAGAACGTCTCAATGGACCTGCTTTACCTCGCCGGCATAGCCCTGTTCTGGGCCCTGTGCGTGGCCCTCACGCGTGGCTGCGCGCTACTGCGCAACCGCGTTCAGGGAGGCCGCGCATGAACGCCTGGATGATGTGGCTCGCCGCCGCCTCGACGCTGCTGCTCTTCGCGTACCTCGTTTATGCGCTTCTCGACGCGGAGAACCTAGAATGAACGCCAATTCGCTGATGCAGACAGCACTCTTCATCGTCGTGCTGATCGCGCTCGCCATCCCGCTCGGCCGATACATCGCGAACGTGCTCGATGGCTCATCGGTGATCGTGAGAAAGACACGACCCGTCGAACGATTCATCTATCGCATGGCTGGCGTCGACCCCGAAGCGGAAATGTCGTGGAAGCACTACGCACTCGCCGTGCTGCTCTTCAACGCGCTCGGCACGCTCGCGCTGTACGGCTTGTTGCGCGTGCAGCATCTGCTGCCCGCCAACCCGCAAGGCTTCGGCGCGATGACGCCCGACGCCGCCTTCAACACCGCCGTGAGCTTCGTGACCAACACGAACTGGCAGGACTACGGCGGTGAAAGCACGCTCGGCTATCTCGCGCAAATGCTCGGCCTGACCGTGCAGAACTTCCTTTCGGCGGCGACGGGCATTGCTGTCGTCATCGCGCTGATTCGCGGTTTCAAGCGGCATTCGGTGCAGACCATCGGCAACTTCTGGGTCGATCTCACGCGCACAACGTTGTACGTGCTCGCGCCGCTTGCTGTCGTCGTGTCGGTGTTGCTCGTGAGTCAGGGCGTGATCCAGAACTTCAAGGCGTATCGGGACGTCTCGACGCTGCAAGTCACGACGTATCAGACGCAGTCGACGGACGCGCAAGGCAAGGCCGTCACGCAAACGCTCGAGAACGACAAGCAAACGCTGCCGATGGGCCCCGTCGCGTCGCAGGAAGCCATCAAGATGCTCGGCACCAACGGTGGCGGCTTCTTCAACGCGAACTCCGCGCATCCGTACGAGAACCCGACGCCGTTTGCAAACTTCGTGCAGATGCTCGCCATGCTCGTCATTCCGGCGGCGTTATGCGTCGTCTTCGGGCGCATGGTCGGCGACAAGCGGCAAGGCTATGCGGTGCTCGCGGCCATGACCATCGCGTTCGCCGCCGCCTGCTGGAGCGAGATCGCGGCGGAACAGTCGGGCAATCCGGTCTATGCGTCGCTGCATGTCGATACGACCGCGTCCGCGCTGCAATCGGGCGGCAACATGGAAGGCAAGGAAACGCGCTTCGGCATTGCGCAATCGGGCATCTTCACGGTGGCGACGACCGCGGCCTCATGCGGCGCCGTCAACAACATGCACGATTCGCTGACGCCGCTCGGCGGGCTCGTGCCGATGCTGCTCATCCAGCTTGGCGAAGTGATCTTCGGCGGCGTCGGGTCGGGGCTCTACGGCATGCTCGTGTTCGCGTTGCTCGCGGTGTTCGTCGCGGGGCTGATGATCGGCCGCACGCCCGAATACGCAGGCAAGAAGATCGAATCGTTCGAGATGAAGATGGTGTCGATCACCATTTTGCTCACGCCGTTCATCGTGCTCGCGGGCACCTCGATCGCCGTGCTGAGCGTGGCGGGAACGGCAGGTATCGCCAATCCCGGCGCGCACGGCTTCTCCGAAGTGCTCTATGCCTTCAGTTCCGCCGCCAACAACAACGGCAGCGCGTTCGGGGGGCTTTCGGTGAACACGCCGTTCTATAACGTCCTGCTCGGCATCGCGATGTGGTTCGGCCGCTTCGGTTCGATCATTCCGGTGCTCGCCATCGCGGGATCGCTTGCGGCCAAGAAGCGTCTCGCGGTGACGGCGGGCACGCTGCCCACGCACGGACCGCTCTTCGTCGTGTTGCTGCTCGGCACGCTGGTGCTGGTCGGCGCGCTCACGTACGTCCCCGCGCTCGCGCTCGGGCCGGTCGTCGAGCATCTCGGCATGATCGCCGGCCACTGAATCTCGAGGAAAGCATGAATCAAATGAATCAAGCGCCGCTGCATCGTCCGGACAATACCGGGCAGACGCGCACGGCGGCCCGTTCGATGTTCGATCCCGCGCTCGTGAAGCCCGCGATCGTCGATTCGTTCGTCAAGCTCGCGCCGCGCACGCAGTTGCGAAACCCCGTGATGTTCTGCGTGTACGTCGGCAGCATTCTCACGACCGTGCTCTGGATCGCCGCGCTCGCGGGCCAGGCCGAAGCGCCCGCGGGCTTCATCCTCGCGATCGCGTTATGGCTGTGGTTCACGGTGCTCTTCGCCAACTTCGCGGAAGCGCTGGCGGAAGGGCGTTCGAAGGCGCAGGCGGCGTCGTTGCGCAACGCCAAGCACAACGTGGTCGCCAAAAAGCTCAACGAGCCGCATCCGAAGTCGCCGATCCGCATCGTCGCATCGACGGATCTGCGGCGCGGCGATGTCGTGCTCGTCGAAGCCGGCGACGCGATTCCCGCCGATGGCGAAGTGATCGAAGGCGTGGCATCGGTCGATGAATCCGCGATCACGGGTGAATCCGCGCCCGTGATCCGCGAGTCGGGCGGCGACTTCTCGTCGGTGACGGGCGGCACGCGCGTGCTGTCGGACTGGATCGTCGTGCGAGTGAGCGTGAATCCGGGCGAGGCGTTTCTCGACCGCATGATCGCCATGGTCGAAGGCGCGAAGCGTCAGAAGACGCCGAACGAAATCGCGCTCACCATCTTGCTCGTCGCGCTCACGCTCGTCTTGCTGTTCGCCACCGCGAGCCTCTTGCCGTTCTCCATGTTCGCCGTCGATGCCGCGAAGGCGGGCCACGTAGTGAGCATCACCGCGCTCGTGGCCTTGCTCGTCTGCCTGATCCCGACGACCATCGGCGGCCTGCTGTCCGCCATCGGCGTGGCGGGGATGAGCCGCATGATGCAGGCGAACGTCATCGCGACCTCGGGCCGCGCGGTCGAAGCCGCCGGCGATGTCGACGTGCTCCTGCTCGACAAGACCGGCACGATCACGCTCGGCAACCGGCAGGCGTCGTCGTTCGCGCCCGCGCCGCGGATCGATGAACGCGAACTCGCCGATGCCGCGCAACTCGCCTCGCTCGCCGACGAAACGCCGGAAGGACGCAGCATCGTGGTGCTGGCCAAGCAACGCTTCAACATCCGCGAACGCGACATGGCCACCTTGCACGCGACGTTTCTGGCGTTCTCCGCGCAGACGCGCATGAGCGGGGTGGATCTTCCCGACCGCGAGATTCGCAAGGGCGCGGCGCTCGCGGTGAAGAAGTACATCGAGGAACACGGCGGGCGTTTTCCGCAGGAAGTGCAGAGCGCCGTGGATGAAATCGCGCGACGCGGCAGCACGCCGCTCGTCGTCGCGGAACGCATGCTCGAAGGCGGCGCGCGCGCGCTCGGCGTGATCGAGCTGAAGGACATCGTGAAGGGCGGTATACGCGAGCGCTTTGCCGAACTACGCAAGATGGGCATCAAGACCGTGATGGTGACGGGCGACAACCGCCTGACCGCCGCCGCGATTGCCGCCGAAGCGGGCGTCGACGATTATCTCGCTGAAGCCACGCCGGAGACGAAGCTCGCGACCATCCGCGCGCATCAGGCCGAAGGGCGGCTCGTGGCGATGACCGGCGACGGCACCAACGACGCGCCCGCGCTCGCCCAGGCCGATGTCGCCGTCGCGATGAACACCGGCACGCAGGCCGCGAAGGAAGCGGGCAACATGGTCGATCTCGATTCGAATCCGACCAAGCTGATCGAGATCGTCGAGATCGGCAAGCAGATGCTGATGACGCGTGGTTCGCTCACCACGTTTTCCATCGCCAACGACGTGGCCAAGTATTTCGCGATCATCCCGGCCGCGTTCGCGACGACGTATCCGCAATTGCGCGTGCTCGACGTGATGCATCTCGCGTCGCCGTCGTCGGCGATTCTCTCGGCGGTGATCTTCAACGCGCTGATCATCGTGTTTCTGATTCCGCTCGCGTTGAAGGGTGTGAAGTATCGCGCGCTCGGCGCAGCTTCGCTCTTGCGGCGTAATTTGCTGATCTACGGGCTGGGCGGCATCGTGTTGCCGTTTCCGGTCATCAAGCTGATCGACATGACCATCAGCGCACTCGGCTGGCAATAATGGAGATGAACATGAAGAACCTCTTGCGTCCCGCGATCGTGCTGCTGCTCGCGCTGACTGTCGTGACCGGCTTGCTTTATCCGGCCATCGTGACGGCGCTCGGACAGGCCGCGTTCTCGCATCGGGCAAACGGCAGCATCATCGAGCGAGATGGGAAGGCGGTCGGTTCGGAACTGATCGGCCAGCAATTCGATGCCCCGCGCTACTTCTGGGGCCGTCTCTCGGCGACCACGCCGAACCCGTATAACGCGAGCGCGTCGAGCGGCTCGAACCTCGGTCCGACGAACCCCGCGCTCGCCGATGAAATCAAGTCGCGGATCACCGCGCTCGACGATCCGGCGTCCGCGCCTGTCGACCTCGTGACGTCGTCGGGCAGCGGGCTCGATCCCGAGATCAGTCCGGCAGCGGCGGCGTATCAGGTCGAACGCGTGGCGAAGGCGCGCGGCCTGCCGCGCGCACGGGTCGAAACGCTCGTCGCGCAGGCAACGTCCGGTAGACAGTTCGGTCTCTTTGGAGAGCCGCGAGTGAATGTGCTTAAATTGAATCTCGCGCTCGACGATGTTCGATGATCGATCACGCTTGAAGCAATCCGCCGCCCACGATGACCCGTCCCACTCCCGATGAACTCCTCGACAAACTGCAACGTGAGGAAGCGCAGCGTCAGCGCGGCCGGCTGAAGATTTTTTTCGGAGCATCGGCGGGTGTGGGCAAGACGTTCGCCATGTTGCAGGCCGCGCGGCGTTTGCGCGAAGAGGGTGTCGACGTGGTCGCGGGCGTCGTCGAAACGCATGGGCGGAAAGAGACGCTTGCGCTGCTCGAAGGAGTCGACGTTCTGCCGCCTGCGCGCATCGAGTATCGCGGGCGGCTTCTCGCCGAATTCGATCTCGACGCCGCGCTCGCCCGCAAGCCGCAACTGATCCTCGTCGACGAACTCGCGCACGCGAACGTGCAAGGTTCGCGGCATCTGAAGCGCTGGCAGGACGTGCAGGAACTGCTCGATGCGGGCATCGACGTATACACCACGGTCAATGTCCAGCACCTCGAAAGTCTCAACGATATCGTCGGGCGTATCACCGGCATTCGCGTATGGGAGACGGTGCCCGACCGCGTGTTCGATCGCGCCGACGAAGTCACGCTCGTCGACCTGCCGCCCGAAGAGTTGCTCGACCGTCTGCGCGACGGCAAGGTCTATCTGCCGCAACAGGCCGAGCATGCGGTGCGCAACTTCTTTCGCAAGGGCAATCTCATCGCGCTGCGCGAACTGGCGTTGCGGCGCACCGCCGATCGCGTGGATGCGCAGATGCGCGAGTATCGTGCCGATCAGTCCATCGAGCGTATCTGGCGCGCGCGCGAACGGCTGATCGCGTGCATCGGTCCGGGCCCGGAAAGCGCGGCGCTGGTGCGTGCGGCGGCGCGGCTCGCGAGTGCGCTGAAGGCGGACTGGCTCGCGGTGTACGTGGAGACGCCGCGCCTGCAACGCCTTCCCGATGACAAGCGTCAACGCACCTTCGACGCCCTCAAGCTCGCCGCCGAACTCGGCGCGGAAACCGTCACGCTGGATGGCGCCGATGCGGCGGCCACGCTCATCGCTTATGCGCGCATGCGCAACGTGTCGAAGCTCGTGGCGGGTGCGTCCTTGCCCGGCGGATGGCGCCGCCTCTTCGATACGCCGATGACCGAGCGCATCGTGCGGCAGGCGGCGGATATCGACGTGACGCTCGTGTCCACCGGTCCACGCGACGAACCGCGCACGAACTACGCAATGTCGTTCACCGCGCATTCGCCGCCGCATGCGTACCTTCTTGCGCTCGTCATCGGTGCGGCCATTACGGTCGTCGCGAACTTCCTGGAAGCGCGCCATTTCGCGATCACCAATCTCGTGATGCTGTATCTGCTGGGCGTGATCTTCGCGGCGGTACGGCTCGGACGCGGGCCGGGCGTCATGCTCTCGTTTCTCTCCGTCGCCGCGTTCGATTACTTCTTCGTGCCGCCGACGCTGTCGTTCTCCGTAACGGACACGCAGTATTTGCTGACCTTCATCGTGATGCTGCTGACTTCGCTCACTATCAGCCATCTCACGTCGAGTTTGCGGCGCGAGGCGCGCATTGCATCGCAACGGGAACGGCGCACGAGCGCCATGTACGCGATGACCAAGGAGCTTGCGGCCGCGTTGATGACCGAGCAGATCATCGAGATCGGCACGCGCCATGTCGCGGAGATTTTCCAGGCGAAGGTCGCGATTCTGCTGCCCGATGCCGCCGAACAAGTGCGCCAGAAAGTGGGCGAGCCGAATCCCGACACGGCGCTTGATGCCGCGCGTCTGGATATCGATATCGCGCAATGGGTCTACGATCAGCAAAAGCCCGCGGGACATGGCGCGGAAACGCTGCCAGCCGCTGCGGCGCTCTACTTGCCGCTCAAGGCGCCGATGCGCACGCGCGGCGTGCTCGCGCTCGTCACGGGACGCGAGGCCGAATTCGCCGTGCCCGAGCAGCGGCGCATGATCGAAACCTTCGCGGCGCAAATCGCGCTGGCGCTGGAGCGCGTGCATTACGTGGAGATCGCGCAGGACGCGCTCGTCAACATGGAATCGGAGCGCATGCGCAATGCCTTGCTGGCCGCGATATCGCACGATCTGCGCACGCCGCTGACATCGATCGTCGGCTTTGCGTCGTTGCTGGAGGGCGGGGCGTCGGAAGCGTCGTCGCGCGAGCTGATTCATGCGATCCACGAGGAAGCGTTGCGCATGAGCGGGCTCGTGACGAATCTGCTCGACATGGCGCGTTTGCAGGCGGGCGCGGTGCGGCTCAACCGTCAATGGTCGATGCTCGAGGAGACCGTCGGCGCGGCACTCAACGTCATGCGCCGGACGCTCGCCGGCCGTCCGGTGCAGGTGCGCGTTCCCGCCGATCTGCCGCTTCTCATGCTCGATGCCGTGCTGATGGAGCGGCTCTTCGCGAACCTTCTCGAGAACGCGGCGAAGTACACGCCTGCGGGTTCCGCCATACGCATAAGCGCGGCGGCCGAGCAGGATGGCGATGGCCGCGTCGTGCGCGTGTGTATCGACGACGACGGTCCGGGCGTGCCTGCCGGTAGCGAAGGGCGCTTGTTCGAAAAGTTCACGCGCGGGGAGAAGGAGTCGGCGAAACCGGGCATCGGGCTTGGGCTTGCGATCTGCCGGGCGATTGTCGAGGCGCATGGCGGGCGCATCGGCGCGGAGAATCGTGCAGATGGCGGCGCGCGGTTCTGGTTCACGTTGCCGGTGGAGGAGGCGATGCCTAGGGACATGCCGCAGGACGAGGAGGCTGAAGCGCCGCAACGGGATGGCGATATGGCGGGTTGAGCGGCGTGATGGCTCGAGCCGGAATCTCGCGTGTCGGGCGCGGTCATTTCGATTAATGATTACCTTGCGACTCCGTAGACGAACCGGACGCGTTCTCACGATATCGGACGCGCAGACGACGAGCGGTGCTGCCCGGCTCAATAGGGTCGTCGCCATTCACGAATGCCATGAATCAGCGGGCACACTTTGGCTTCCTGTAGACCTCGGCCGTCTGGCGGCGTGCCGAAGCCCGCGCCTCCATGCGATCATGCCATTCGCCGCCACGCTCACAAAACGCCATGACCGATCCTCAACCGACGCTCGAAGGACCGCGCGTCCAGCTTCGCCCGCTGCAACGCGATGACGCCCAAGCCTTGCTCGATGCCGCCGCCGACGGCGAGCTCTGGAATCTCGCGGTCACCGTCGTGCCGAACGCCGACACCATCGCCCGCTATATCGATGCCGCGCTCGCCGGTCGCGATGCCGGCACCGTCATGCCATTCGTGATCGTGCGCCGCGACACGGGCAAGGTTGCCGGCAGCACGCGCTTCTGGAAAATCGATCGCGCGAACCGCAAGCAGGAGATCGGTCATACGTGGCTCGCGGCATCGGCGCAACGCACGGGCATCAACACCGAAGCCAAGCTGCTCCTGCTCACGCACGCGTTTGAAACCATGCAGTGCGTGCGCGTGCAGTTCACCACCGACGAACTCAATGCGAAGTCGCGCGCGGCGATACTCGGCATCGGCGCGAAACAGGAAGGAATCGTGCGGCACGAACGCATCATGCCCGATGGCCGCAAGCGCAACTCGGTGCGCTTTTCGATCATCGACGACGAATGGCCCGGCGTCAAAGCGATGCTGCTTGCCAAGCTCGAAGGCCAGGCGTAGCGGGGTCTTCCTCCGCGCGTGCATGAAGGCGACGAAGTGGCGCGTGAGCGCATCGTCGCGTGCGCTTTGCCATGCGAGGCGATGCGCCTTTTCGCTAGTACGCCGCTCTGCCGCGCGAGACCAGCACGCGCTTGTAACGCGCGTCATCCGGCAAGGTCGGCACGTTGTCTTAACGTGGCATCTGTCCTCCAAACGCCGCAACATCGCAACGCACAGCCCACTAGCGCGCTTTGCGCGTCATCCAAACAAGCCCGCACGGCTTTTCTGTCCCGCTACAATCGGACGAACAGCCTTACAGCGGAGGGTTCTAACATGGATCTCATCATTCGCCGCGCGGCGCTCGTGCGCGGTCGCGAATTGGTCGACATCGGCATGGAAGCGGGGCGCATCGTCGCCATCGAGCCGCATTTGAGCGCCACCGCGCGCGAGGAAATCGACGCCGACGGTTCGCTCGTCACCGCGCCTTTCGTCGATGCCCACTTCCACATGGACGCGACGCTCTCTTACGGCTTGCCGCGCGTGAACGCGTCCGGCACCCTGCTGGAAGGCATCGCGCTGTGGGGCGAACTCAAGCCCGAACTCACGCAGGAAGCGCTCGTCGAACGCGCGATGCAATATTGCGACTGGGCGGTCGGGCGCGGCTTGCTCGCCATTCGCACGCACGTCGATGTCTGCGATCCGCGTCTGCTCGCGGTCGAAGCCTTGCTCGAAGTCAAGCGGCGCGTGAAGCCGTATCTCGATTTGCAACTCGTCGCGTTTCCGCAAGACGGCGTGCTGCGCAGCGCCGGCGCGTTCGAAAATCTCAAGCGCTCGATTGCGCTCGGCGTCGATGTGGTCGGCGGCATCCCGCACTTCGAACGCACCATGGCCGACGGTGCGGCGTCCGTGAAATTGCTGTGCGAATACGCGGCGGAGCAAGGTTTGCGCGTCGACATGCACTGCGACGAATCGGACGATCCCATGTCGCGTCACATCGAAACGCTCGCCGCCGAAACGCACCGGCTCGGTCTGCAAGGCCGCGTGACCGGCTCGCATCTTACGTCCATGCATTCGATGGACAACTACTACGTGAGCAAGCTCATCCCGCTGATTCGCGAGTCGGGCGTCGCGGCGATTGCCAATCCGCTCATCAACATCACGTTGCAGGGCAGATCGGATACGTATCCGAAGCGGCGCGGCATGACGCGCGTGCCCGAGCTGATGGCGGCAGGCGTCGATGTTGCCTTCGGACACGACTGCGTGATGGACCCGTGGTACAGCCTGGGCTCCGGTGACATGCTTGAAGTGGCGCACATGGGATTGCACGTCGCGCAGATGACGAGCCAGGATGGCATGCGCGCCGCGTTCGATGCGGTGACGACGACGCCTGCGCGCATTCTGGGCATCGAAGGTTATGGGCTGGAAGTGGGATGCAACGCGGATTGCGTCGTGCTCGACGCACGCGATCCGATCGAAGCCATTCGCCTGCGCGCGGCGCGCGTGGCCGTGGTGAGACGAGGAAAGGTCGTGAGCCGAAGTCCCGCCGTGCGCGCAACGCTTGCGCTGGAGGGACGGCCGCCAAGCGTCGACTTCAAACTCTGGCGCTAGGCGGACAATAACGCGGATAAAAACGAAGGGGGCCGAAGCCCCCTTTTCGATTTATCCCGCCATGCCGTTATGCCTCAACAGCGCGTCGATGTTCGGCTCGCGTCCGCGAAACGCCTTGAACGAATCCATCGCGGGACGGCTGCCGCCGACTTCGAGAATCTCCCGGCGATACCGCGTTCCCGTCTGTGCATCCAGCACCGAACCGTTCGCGAGCTTCGCGGCTTCCTCGAACGCGGCGTAGGCATCGGCGGAAAGCACTTCGGCCCACTTGTAGCTGTAGTAGCCGGCCGCATAACCGCCCGCGAAGATATGGCTGAACGTGTTCGGCCAGCGCGAAAACGAGGTTTGCGGAATCACGTGGAACTTCTCGTTGATCTCGCGCGCCAGGTCGTTGACGTTCTGCGTGCTGTCCGCCGGATCGTAAGACGTGTGCAGGACGAGATCGAACATGGAGAACACGATCTGCCGCAAGGTGCCGAGACCGCTCTGGAAATTCTTGGCCGCCAGCATCTTGTCGAAGAGTTCGCGCGGCAGCGGTGCGCCCGTTTCGACGTGCGACGACATGTCGGTCAGCACGTCCCACTCCCAACAAAAGTTCTCCATGAATTGCGACGGCAATTCGACCGCATCCCACTCGACGCCGTTAATGCCCGACACGCCCATTTCCTCGATACGCGTCAGCATGTGATGCAGACCGTGGCCGAATTCATGGAACAGCGTGATGACTTCGTCGTGGGTGAAGCACGCAGGCTTGTTGCCGACGGGCGCCGAAAAGTTGCAGGTGAGATAGGCGACCGGCGTCTGCACGCCGCCTTGCGCGCGCTTGTGGCGTGAGCGGGCGTCGTCCATCCATGCGCCGCCGCGCTTGCCTTCGCGCGCGTACAGGTCGAGGTAGAACTGCGCGACGAGCGTGCCGTCCTGGTTTTCCACACGGAAGAAGCGCACGTCCTTGTTCCAGACGGCGGCTTCGTCACGGCGGATCGAGACGTTGAAAAGCGTTTCGGTGACCTTGAACAACCCCTTGAGCACGGCTTCCTGCGGAAAGTACTGCTTCACTTCGTTCTCGGAGAACGAATAGCGCTTCTGACGCAGACGCTCCGCCGCGAACGCGATGTCCCACGGTTGCAGTTCGGGCATGCCGAGTTCGGTGGCGGCGAACGCGCGCAGTTCCATCCAGTCGTTTTCGGCATAGGGACGCGCGCGCTTTGCGAGGTCTTCCAGGAACGCGATCACTTGCGCGGGCGACTCGGCCATCTTCGGTGCAAGCGACACTTCCGCGAAGTTCTGGTAGCCAAGCGTGCGCGCTTCTTCGAGACGCAGCGCCAGGTTCTCCACGATGTTCTGCGTGTTGTCCCACTCGGCCCGGCCCTTGCCGTAGGTCTCGCCGAGTTCCGACGCACGCGTGACATACGCGCGATACATCGCCTCACGCATCGGCCGATGCTCCGAATACTGCAGCACCGGGAAATACGACGGGAAGTGCAGCGTGAACTTCCAGCCTTCCTTGCCTTCGCGCTGGGCGGCTTCGTGTGCCGCTTCGATCACGTCGTCGGGCAGGCCTGCAAGTTCGCTTTGCTGCGTGACGTAATAGGCATACGCGTTGGTCGAATCGAGCACGTGATCCGAAAACGCCTTCGAGAGCGCGGCCTGTTCTTCCTGCAACTGGGCGAAGCGCGGCTTGCGGTCCTCGGAAAGCTCCGCGCCGGACAGACGGAAGTCGCGCAGCGAGTTCTCGAGAATCTTCTTGCGTTCGGGGGAAAGGCTCTCGAAGTCGGGGCCGGCCGCAATCGCCTTGTACTTTTCGTAGAGGGCGAGATTCTGACCGACGCTCGCCGAGAACTCGGTCACGCGCGGCAGATTCGCGGCGTGAGCGGCACGCAGTTCGGGCGTGTCCGCCACCGCGTTCAGATGGCCGACGACACCCCACGCGCGCGACAGCTTTTCCGATTCGAGTTCAACTGCCTCCACGATATCCGTCCAGGTGGCGGGCGTCTCGGGCGCGCTCGCGCGATCGACGGCGCCTTTCGCGGCGGCGAGCAGCACGTCGAGCGCGGGCGTCACATGTTCGGGCTTGATGTCCCCAAAACGCGGCAGGTCGGAAAAATCGAGCAGCGGATTGGCTGCGGCGTTCGTGGTGGCTTGGATGGTATCGCTCATGACTCTCCCTTACTTGCTAATACATGCTGATTCGGGTGCGGGCGCGAGGCGCCCAAACCTTCGTTCGTTTGCTCTATTCGAGCATTATTTAAGGGCGGCGTGGGCAAAATCCAATGGTTTGTTTTTAAGGGGCCGATTAATGGATGAAATTCTTTTCGTGCCAGCTCCGGTCGCTTGACCGCTCAGTCGAGCGCCGCGCGTTCGGCCGCTTCGACGGTGTTGACGAGCAACATGGTGATGGTCATCGGTCCGACGCCGCCCGGCACCGGCGTGATGAAGCCGGCCACTTCCTTCACGTTCGCGAAATCCACGTCGCCGCAGAGCTTGCCGGCATCGTCGCGATTCATGCCGACGTCGATCACCGTCGCGCCCGGCTTTACCATGTCGGCGGTCAGGATATTGCGGCGGCCCGTGGCGGCCACGACGACATCGGCGTTGCGCGTGAAGCTGGCGATATCGCGCGTCTTGCTGTGGCAGATGGTGACGGTTGCGCCCGCTTCGAGGAGCAGGAGCGCCATGGGCTTGCCGACGATATTCGAGCGGCCGATCACCACCGCGTTCGCGCCCTTTAGGTCGATGCCGTGCGCCTCGAACATCTTCATCACGCCATAGGGCGTGCACGGGCGAAAGAGCGGCTTGCCCGTCAGGAGCGCGCCCGCGTTGGCGACGTGGAAGCCGTCGACGTCCTTTTGCGGCGCGATCGCTTCGATCACCTTATGGCTGTCGATATGCGCGGGCAGCGGCAATTGCACGAGAATGCCGTGGATCGCGGGATCGGCGTTCAGCTTGTCGATGTGCGCGAGCAATTCGTTCTCGGCGAGCGTCGCGGGAAAGCGGTCGAACACCGAATGCAGGCCGTTGTCGTGGCACGCCTTGACCTTGTTGCGCACGTAGACCTCGCTTGCCGGATTGTCGCCCACCAGCACGACCGCGAGGCCGGGCTTGTGGCCGCGAGCGGTGAGGGCGGCGGCGCGCCGGGCGACATCGGCGCGAAGAGTCTTGGAGAGGGCGTTGCCGTCGATGAGTTGGGCGGTCATGGCGAATCGGATTCGGATCGAGGATGGGCGAGAGAGATGTCCGGGCGTCGGACTCGCAGCGCCCGGCGCGATGATGCCGCGTTTGTTCGCGGGCATCGCCGGGTGTCTTCGCACCCTGGGGAAGGGCGAAATTATACCGCCGAGGGCTTCGTGGCGTTCTGGGCGGTGCGCGTCGCCGCTCCGAATCGGCGACGCGCGCATCGTTCAGGCCGGCCTTCTCACTGCGCGACCGGCTGCCACGACGAATCCGGATCGAACGACTTGATCGCCGCCGCCGTGCGCGGCGTCGCTGCGCCCAGATTCTTCTCGTACACCTGCCCGTCCTGATTGACGATGAACGACATCACGCCCGTCTGCCCATACTTTGCCGGCCACGCGATCATGGCGAAACCCCGGCTCAGGTTTCCGTCCTGCAGGTAGTTCATCGCGCCGCCTTTCGCATGCGGCCCCTGCGCCGTGAGAATGCGGTAGTGGTAACCGTAGTAGGCATCGGCCGTGTCGGTCTTGTCGGGCATGGTGGCGGCGAGCGGGCCGAGCGGGCTTTCGGGTTCACCGGGCGCGGCGTCCCAGTAAAGGCCGTCGTGCGTGCCGTGCGTGCTCAGAAAGCGCAGCGCGTAGTGGTTCGTGAGCTTCCGAAAGTCGTTTTGAGCATCGACGAAAGCGAGCGCGACCTGGATCACCGAACGCTCGTTGCGGCCAATGCGCCGCGTCAGCACTTCATCGCGCGCGGCGGGCATGTCGAAGCGCCAGCCCTGGGCCGCCTTCACGAGCGGGATCGGCAGCGTCCAGCCGCTGTCGCCCACTTCCACGTGCGCGCTGCGACGGCCGCCGAGCGGCTTGGCATCTTCGACGATGCGATGCCCCTTGGCCCACGAGCCAAGGTACTGATAGATATCCTGCTCGCCGATGCTGTCGGTCGGCACATACTGCGCGTGGTCCTTGCCGAGCACCTTGGAAAGCGCGATTTCGTCGTTGGAGGCGATGGCATCGGTGAGTGCCTCCGCGGCGGCTTCTGGCGACGGATAAACGGCCTGCGCGTGCGCGAGCATGGGCATCGACAACGACATGAAAGCGAGTGCGGCGCAGAAGGCGCGTGAAAGTGCGAGTGCTTGGTTAAACGTCATCTCAGGCTCCTGTAGCGGATGGGGACATGGGGCGCGACACGATCAACGGCGATGAAAACCTCCGCCACCGCCAAGTCCGCCACCGCCGTGAAAACCTCCGCCGCCGAAGCCGCCTTCGCGCTGCACGCCGCCGCCGCCCGCACCAAGACCTGGGCGCTGCACGCCGCCGCCGTTGCCGCCCACGCGATTCTGCTGATTCGCGAACGACTGCCTGCTCGCTTGCCCGCGCTGAGCGTCCTGCCGGGCCGTGTTGCCGTCGCCCGCGCCGCGCAGCGCGTTATCGCGATTCACGCTCTGCGCACGCTGCCGCACGCCGTTGTTGTCGAGCGCGTTCTGACCGCCGCCTTGCCGAATGTTCTGCACGCGCTGACTCGCATTCTGGTTGAGGTTCTGGCCAGTGCGCTGCTGCAGCGTCTGTGCGGCCTGCGCGCGGGCGTCGTTACGGCCGCGATACTGATCGCGGTTGGCCGCGCCGAGATTCTGATTGTTGAAGTTGTTTTGCCGGTTCGCGACGTTGTTCCGGTTGAACTGCGGGTCGTTGCGGTTCCAGTTCACGTTATTGCTGTTCGCGTTCAGGCGATTGTTCACGTTGATGTTGTTGTACCGATTGACGTTCACGTTCACATTGCCGTGGTTCCAGTCGCAATTGCCCCACAACGAATTCGCAACCGCGATGCCCGCGCCGAACGCGAGCCCCGTCGCGAATCCAGTGGCGATCGCATAGCCGGGCGGCGGCGGCACGTACACCGGCGGATACGCGGGATACGGCCACGCGCCGTATACGACCGTCGGGTTGTAGGTCGGCACGTAGACCACTTGCGGATTGGCAGGCTGAATCTGGATAGTCTGCTGCTCGACCACGATCTTCTGCTGCTCCGTGCTCTTGAGATTGCCCGCTGTCTGCGCGGCGCGGCGCAAGCGCTGCACGGAGTCCATCACGTCGCTCGGCTGCGCAATGAACGCGTTGCCAAGTTGCGTCATCCAGTCGGGCTTGGATGCCATCGTCGCGAGCGCCTGCGGGAAAGCAACGAGCGATTGCACGCTCGGGTCCCACGGCTCGGACTGCACGGCCTTGACGGCATCGTCGCCCTTGATGTTCGAGTTGGTCTTCGACCATTGCGCGGCCTCGGTGACCTCTTGCGGGTACGTCGACGCCATCAGCACTTGCGCGAGCAGCGCATCTGGATAAAGCGCGACGGGCGCGGTGAGCGCGTCGAGTTGCTGATTGCCGAGCTTGGGTGCCGTACTGGCCGCGCCTTGAGTCTGCGCAAGCACGGACGAGCAATGCAGCGCGGCGAGCGGCATGGCGGCAAGCGCCGCGGACAACGCGAGCATGCGGGCTTGCCGCGCGGGCCGGGTCAAATGGGTGCGATGAGCGGTCAATTTCAGTTCCTCCGTTGCACGGTATTCGATGCTTCGGGCGCGACCTTGGCGCCCGACAGACGCGCACACGCCGCCGCATGATGCGACATGAGCGCGAGAGATGAGCGTGAACCAGCGGGATAGATTGGCGGTACGAAGACTAAGAGCGAAGCCGATGAAAGGCAATGATGCGAAGCAAGCACCGAGGCAATCACGCTGCTTTTGGCAGCACTCAATTCAAACGTTTGCCCGCGTGCCGAAGCACCGTTTGAAAAGGCGACGAATGCGTTGTCGTGCATGACCTCGTTCCCGTAAGGAGGGTGCGGTCAAGTTACGGGCCGCCCTTGTAATGTGTCAACGTGATCCACGAAATATCACGTTTTGCATGCGCGGACAACGAAGGAATGCCGAGAGAAGGGCGCGTGAATTGGAAGCGCAAATACGCATACGGCCAGCATCGAATGCCGGCCGTATGGATAAAGATTGCCTTTAGGCAGTGAACTACGGTTATTGCTGCTGCGGCTTGTTTGAAAGCGCGAGACGCAGAAGGTCGGCAACGGTATTCACGGACAGCTTCTCCATGATGTTCGCGCGATGCGCTTCCACCGTCTTGATGCTGATGCCGAGATCGTCGGCGATCTGCTTATTCAGCCGCCCGGCGATGATCCGCTCCAGCACCTGATGCTCGCGCGCCGTGAGCTTGCCGAGCCGCTCGGCGGCCGCGCGTTGCTGCTGCACGCTGCTGCTTTCGTTGCGCGCTTTTTCGAGCATGCGCTCGACGAGCTTGCGCAGTTCGGCTTCGTCGAAAGGTTTTTCGATGAAATCCATCGCGCCTTTCTTCATCGTCGAGACGGCCATCGGCACATCGCCGTGACCGGTCACGAAGATGATCGGCAGAAGCGAATTCTCGGCGATCAGCTTTTCCTGCAACTCGAGGCCGGTCATGCCGGCCATGCGCACATCGAGAATCAGGCACGAAATGGCGCCCGAATGCGCGATCGGCAGATAGACGTCGAGGAACGATTCCGCGCTCGAAAAACACTGCACGCGATACCCGTTCGCCTCGAGCAGCCAGCGCAACGAATCACGCACGGCTTCGTCATCGTCCACGACAAAGACGGTTTCCTGAGTGGTGACTGGACTGCTCATAGTTCTCCCGTAACTGTTTGTTGTCTCGTATGTTCGCTTTGCGACCCGGCGTTGCCGCCCGAGTCCGTGCCCGACCCATCCACTTCGCCGATCGGCAGGCTGCAATGGAAAGTCGCGCCGGTCACGTGTCCGTCCGATTCGACATTGTTCACGACCCAAAGGCGGCCGCGATGCGATTCGATGATCGAACGGCAAATGTTCAGCCCCATGCCCATGCCATCGGACTTGGTGCTGTAAAACGGTTCGAAGAGACGCTCGGCGGTGGCTTCATCCACACCCGGGCCCTGATCGACCACGCTGATGCACACCACGCCGCCGTCGAGCCGCTGCACGATCACGCGGATGACGGGATCGACGGCATTCGGTTTTGCATCATGCATTGCTTCGGCTGCGTTTTTCAACAGATTCACGAGCACTTGTTCGATCAGCACGGGATCGACGTAGATCACGGGCATGCGCGAGCGGATTTCCGTGACGATGCGAATCTTGCGTTTGCGCGCCTCGATTTCGGCGAGACCGACTGCATCCGCGACGATATCGGCCACGCGCGTCGCCTGCCGCTTCGGCTCGCTGCGCTTCACGAACTCGCGAATGCGCTTGATGATCATGCCTGCTCGCACCGCCTGCTGCGCGGTTTTTTCGAGCGCGGGCAAGAGCGATTCCTGTGTCATGCGCCCGGATTTCACCAAGGCGACGCAGCCCGAACAATAGTTGTTGATGGCCGCGAGCGGCTGATTCAGCTCATGCGCGAGCGACGACGCCATTTCACCCATCGTCATCAAACGGCTCGTGAACTGCAGCTTCTCTTCCTGCTGATGCGCGAGTTCCTGCGCCTGCTTGCGCTGCGTGATGTCGGTCGCGATCTGCATCTGCGCGAGATGGCCGTCCACCCACTGAATGTACTGGCGGCGCACTTCGAACCACTTCTGGATGCCTTCCACATAGACTTCCTGCGCGTCGGCCGAGCTTTCGGTCAGCGCGGTGGCGGGCAGTCCGGCGTAGGTATCGACCATGTCGATGGTGTCCGACGAACTCAGCTCCGACGAACCCGAAGCGCCATCGAAACCGGCGCCCGCAAGCTGCAAGTGCCCGTCCGGACGAATGCCGAAGAGATGCCGGTAATAGCGGTTCGCGAACAGCAGTTCGGCTTCGTCGGCGGCGAGAACGGAGACGGCGGCATCGAGACTTTCGAGCACCGTGGTGAAGCGTTCGTGGGCGGCGGCGAGCTCTTCGCGCGCGCGCTTGGGTTCGGTGATGTCCGTCATCGACGACATCCAGCCGGTCTGGCGGCCCGAACTGTCGATCAACGGCGACACGTAAAGACGCGCGTGGAAGAACGAACCGTCCTTACGGCGCACGCGCAACTCGAAACCGGAAGAGGGCGCCTTGCCGCGCAGCGTCATGTCGAGTTGGCGCTGCATCTCGGGATAGGCATCGCGCGGCCAGTATGGAAACGGCGCGTTCTTGCCGACGAGATCGCTTTCGTCCCAGCCCGTCATGCGGCAGAACGCGGGATTCACGTGCGTGATGCGGCCGTGCATGTCGAGCACGCGCATGCCGATCAAGACGGAGTTTTCCATCGCGCGGCGGAAGAACGCTTCGGCGTAAAGCGCCTGTTGCGCCTCGAAGCGCTGACGCGTGTGCTTCCAGAGACTCCACAAGCTCCAGAGCACGAAGCACGACAGGCCGGCGACGAGCCACACCAGCGTGTTGTTCGTGAAGTTCGTGAGCTGCGGATACGAATACACGCGCACCGACAACCCCTGGCCGGGCGGATCGAGCGGCAGATCGTAGAACATGTCGCGCGGCAGGCGTGGACGGCTCGATGTCGTCGCGAGTTCGCGATTGTTCAGATCGGTGATGGAGATCTTGTACTTCGCCGACAGCTCGCTCGGAATGTCGTGCTTCAGAATGCCTTCGATGGAAAACACCGCCGCGATGGACCCGAGGAATTCGCGGTCGCGAAACACCGGCGTTTGCAAGGTGATGTAGCCGTTGCCGAGGTCGTCGTAGAGTAAGGGCGAATAAACCTGGCGACGCGTCGTGCGCGCTTCCTCGAAGGCGGCCTGCACCGCTTCGTCCATCTGCGTGTCGTTGGGTTTGGCGAGCCGCGACCCGAGTACCGGCAGCGGCGTATTAGGCCAGCGCGGTTTGTGCTGGCTCGTGTACCAGTTCATGTAGAGGATCTCGGGATGCCCCTGCATGATGTCGGTGGAAGACGTCTGGAATGTCTGAGGGTCGCCATGACCGCTTGCGATGTCTCGCGATAACGCCTGGATCTGCTCTTGCGCACCCGTCATCGAAAGACGAATCTGTTGCTGGGCCCAGGCGACGTTCCGATATAGCGTGTCTTCCTGCTGCTGCTGCTCGCGGCGGTTGAGACTCCAGAGAATCAGGCTCATGACGACCAGAAAAACGAGGATCGAGATGAGCGGCGTGAGTAAATAGGAGTTCGACCACCACGGTCCGTGGTGCCAACGGGTGGGCGACGAGTCGGTCGGCTTGCGCGCGACCCGCGCCGAGCGTGCGAGAAGCCGATCGGTCAACATGGAAGCGATTGTAACGCAGCGTCTGATTGTTAATTAGCGTAAAAAGGTGCTAGAGACGGCTCAATTGCGGGAAAAGGAGGAGAAAAGTCTGATTAAAAAAGCCTTATCGGACGGTGCATTGCAGCAATTTTCCGCATTATGAGATCATCTCTCATGATTCGAAAAATTCCTTGCTACAAAGTCTGGACCCTATTTAGAATTGCCGGCACGCGGCCAGTGCCCGGTTTTCGGCGGGCGACTGTCGGCGGTTCTTAGAGCGATCCTCACATCAGGAGACGAGCATGTCCGCTGTACCCGACGAAGTTCTCAAATATGTCGCCAATGCCAAAGACGACGATCCTCAGGAAACCGCCGAGTGGCTCGACGCACTCGACGGCGTCATTTCGGCAGTCGGTCCTGATCGCGCGCACTACCTGATCGAAAAGCAGATCGAATTCGCCCGTGTGCATGGCGAGCATCTGCCGTTTTCGGCGAATACGCCCTATATCAATACGATTCCCGTCGCCGGCCAGGCCAAGATCCCGGGCGACCAGGACATCGAGCACCGCATTCGTTCGTACACGCGCTGGAACGCCATCGCCATGGTGTTGCGCGCGGGCAAGGACACCAATGTCGGCGGTCACATCGCTTCGTTTGCTTCGGCGGCGACGCTCTACGACGTCGGCTTCAATCACTTCTGGCACGCACCGTCGAAGGAACATGGCGGCGATCTCGTGTTCGTGCAGGGTCACTCGTCGCCGGGCGTCTACTCGCGCGCGTTCCTGCTCGGCCGTCTGACCGAGGCGCAGCTCAACAACTTCCGTCAGGAAGTGGGCGGCGAGGGAATCTCCTCGTATCCGCATCCGTGGCTGATGCCGGATTTCTGGCAATTCCCGACGGTGTCCATGGGCCTCGGCCCGATCATGGCCATCTATCAGGCGCGTTTCATGAAGTACATGGAAGCGCGCGGTATCGTGAAGACGCAGGGCCGCAAAGTCTGGGCGTTCCTCGGCGACGGCGAAACGGATGAGCCGGAATCGCTCGGCGCAATCGGCATGGCCGGGCGCGAGCGTCTGGACAACCTCGTGTTCGTCATCAACTGCAACTTGCAGCGTCTGGACGGTCCGGTGCGCGGCAACGGCAAGATCATCCAGGAACTCGAAAGCGAATTCCGTGGCGCTGGCTGGAACGTCGTCAAGGTGATCTGGGGCAGCCGCTGGGACGCGCTCTTCGCACGCGACAAGACCGGCGCGCTCATGCGCCGCATGATGGAAGTGGTCGACGGCGAGTACCAGACCTACAAGTCGGAATCGGGCGCGTTCGTGCGCGAACACTTCTTCAACACGCCGGAACTGAAGGCGCTGGTGGCCGACTGGTCCGATGAAGACATCTGGAACCTGAACCGCGGCGGCCACGATCCGCACAAGATCTACGCGGCTTACGATCAGGCGCAGAAGTCGAAGGGCTCGCCTACCGTGATCCTCGCCAAGACCATCAAGGGTTATGGCATGGGCGAACACGGCCAGGCCATGAACATCACGCACCAGCAGAAAAAGCTGCCGATCGACACGCTGAAGAAATTCCGCGACCAGTTCCGTCTGCCGTTGACCGACGAACAGATCGCCGACGTGCCGTATCTCACCTTCGAGGAAGGCTCGAAGGAACTGGAATACATGCGCGCCCGCCGTCAGGAACTGGGTGGCTATCTGCCGTCGCGCCGCGAGAAGGCGGAGTCGCTGCCGGTGCCGGAACTGTCGGCATTCGAGCCGCTGCTCAAGGGCACGGGCGAAGGCCGCGAAATCTCCACGACGATGGCGTTCGTGCGGGTGCTCAACATCCTCTTGAAGGACAAGGCCATCGGCAAGCGTATCGTGCCGATCGTGCCGGACGAGTCGCGTACTTTCGGCATGGAAGGCCTCTTCCGCCAGATCGGCATCTGGAATCAGGACGGCCAGAAGTACATTCCCGAAGACTCCGACCAGCTGATGTTCTACAAGGAATCGGAAACCGGGCAGATTCTGCAGGAAGGCATCAACGAAGCCGGTGGCATGTGTGACTGGATCGCGGCCGCGACGTCGTATTCGACGCACGGCGAGATCATGATCCCGTTCTACATCTTCTACTCGATGTTCGGCTTCCAGCGCATCGGCGACCTGGCCTGGGCGGCGGGCGACATGCGTTCGCGCGGCTTCTTGCTGGGCGGCACCGCTGGGCGCACGACGCTCAACGGCGAAGGCCTGCAGCACGAAGACGGCCACTCGCTTCTGTGGGCAGCATCGATCCCGAACTGTGTGAGCTACGACCCGACCTTCGGTTACGAACTCGCGGTCATCATGCAGGACGGCCTGCGCCGCATGGTCGCCGACCAGGAAGATGTGTATTACTACATCACCGTGATGAACGAGAATTACGAGCATCCGGCGATTCCGCAAGGTGAATCGGTTGCCGCGGACATCATCAAGGGCATGTACGCGTTCAGGAAGGCCGAAGGCGCGGCAAAGGGTCCGCGCGTCCAGTTGATGGGCGCGGGCACGATCTTCAACGAAGTGATCGCCGCCGCCGACTTGCTCAAGAACGACTGGGGCGTGGCCGCCGACCTGTGGAGCGTGCCGAGCTTCACGGAACTGGCTCGCGAAGGCCAGGCAATCGACCGCTGGAACCTGCTGCATCCGGCCGACGAAAAGCAAGTGCCGCATGTCACCAAGCTGCTCAAGGGCGCGCAAGGTCCGGTGATCGCGTCGACGGATTACATCCGCGCGCTCGTCGACCAGATTCGCGCCTATGTCCCGAACAAGTTCGTGGTGCTCGGCACCGACGGCTACGGCCGCTCGGACACGCGCGAAGCACTGCGCCACTTCTTCGAAGTCGACCGCTACTGGGTCACGCTGGCCGCGCTCAACGCGCTCGCCGACGAAGGCACGATCGAGCGCAAGGTCGTCGCTGAGGCGATCAAGAAGTACAACCTCGACCCGGCTAAACCCAACCCGATGACCGTCTAAAGGCATCGCCCCCGTGCGTTGTGATGCGGCGCGCTCCCGAAGCGGGGGCGCGCCGCATGCAACACAGGAGACACTAATAATGAGTCAAGCGATCGAAGTCAAAGTGCCGGACATCGGCGATTTCAAGGACATTCCCGTGATCGAGGTTCTGGTCAAGGTGGGCGATGTCGTTGAACAGGAACAGTCCCTCGTCACGCTGGAATCCGACAAGGCCACCATGGATGTACCGAGCTCCTCCGCGGGCACGGTCAAGGAAGTAAAAGTCAAAGTGGGCGATAACGTGTCGGAAGGCACGTTGATCGTCGTATTGGAAAGCGGCGCTTCCGCGCCCGCCAAAACCGACGCGCCCGCCAAGCAGGAAGCGCCGGCCGGCACGACCACGCAGTCGCAACCCGCGCAAGCCGCTCAGGCTTCGAGCGGCGGCGGATCGGTGGAAGTGAAGGTGCCGGATATCGGCGACTTCACGGATATCCCGGTCATCGAAATCGGCGTGAAGGTTGGCGACAAGGTGGAGAAGGAACAGTCGCTCGTCACGCTCGAATCCGACAAGGCGACCATGGATGTGCCTTCGCCTGCCGCTGGCACCGTCAAAGAATTGAAGGTCAAGCTCGGCGATACGGTGTCAGAAGGCACGCTGATTCTGATTCTCGAAGGCGGCGAAAGCAGCCCGGCCGCTTCCGCGCCCAAGCAGGAGGCGCCGAAGCAGGAAGCGCCGAAGCCGGTCGAAGCGCCGCCCGATGCGCCCGCCAAACCCGCGCCCGCGCCCGCCCAGCCGTCCGCGCTCGCGCAGGCGCCCGCTATTCCCGCAGGCGATGGCACACGCACGTCGAGCCACGCGTCGCCTTCGGTGCGCAAGTTCGCGCGCGAACTCGGCGTCGATGTCACGCGTGTGCGCGGTTCCGGTCCGAAAGGCCGCATCACGCAAGGCGACATCACCGCGTTCGTGAAGGGCGTCATGTCGGGTCAGGGCGCAGCGCCCGCCGCGGTCGCCGCGCCGGCTGGCGGCGGTGGCGACCTCAACTTGCTGCCGTGGCCGAAGATCGACTTCACGAAGTTCGGTCCTGTCGATCCAAAGCCGCTGTCGCGCATCAAGAAGATCTCGGGTGCGAACCTGCATCGCAACTGGGTGATGATCCCGCACGTCACGAACAACGACGAAGCGGACATCACCGAGCTCGAAGCGCTGCGCGTGAAGCTGAACAAGGAAAACGAGAAGTCGGGCATCAAGATCACGATGCTGGCTTTCGTCATCAAGGCAGTGGTTTCCGCGCTGAAGAAATTCCCGACCTTCAACGCGAGTCTCGATGGCGACAACCTCGTCTTCAAGAAGTATTTCCACGTTGGCTTCGCAGCCGATACACCGAACGGCCTCGTCGTCCCGGTGATCCGCGACGCCGACAAGAAGGGCTTGATGGATATCGCGAAGGAGATGACGGATCTCTCGAAGCTCGCGCGCGAAGGCAAGCTGAAGCCGGACCAGATGCAAGGCGGCTGCTTCTCGATTTCTTCGCTGGGCGGCATCGGTGGCACGAACTTCACGCCGATCATCAACGCGCCGGAGGTGGCCATCCTGGGTCTGTCGCGTGGCGCGATGAAGCCGGTGTGGGACGGCAAGCAG
Source organism: Caballeronia sp. LP006 (assembly GCF_031450995.1). Classification (NCBI taxonomy): domain Bacteria; kingdom Pseudomonadati; phylum Pseudomonadota; class Betaproteobacteria; order Burkholderiales; family Burkholderiaceae; genus Caballeronia; species Caballeronia sp. LP006. The sequence continues at coordinate 1,530,184 of NZ_JARTVW010000005.1, forward strand.
TTCGTGCCGCGCCTCACGTTGCCGCTGTCGCTGTCGTATGACCACCGCGTCGTCGACGGTGCGGAGGCGGCGCGCTTCAACGCCTATCTCGCGGGCATTCTGGCGGACTTCCGCCGGGTGATTCTCTAAAAAAGTGGCGCGTGTCTTCCTCGCTCGATTGTGCGGGCAAGACACGTGAGACGCTGGGACCGGCGCGTGCTTCGGTGCGCGCGCCTGCTCCAACCGCTCTTCTTCGCCATCATCTTGCATGGGACCCGGGTCAGGCGCTTCAGGCACCGGCTCTGGTCGACATAGGGGACAAATATGAGTCTCGTCGAACTAAAAGTACCCGACATCGGCGACTTCTCCGATGTCGATGTCATCGAAGTCAATATCAAGCCCGGCGACGCCATCGAAAAGGAACAGGGCGTCATCACGCTCGAAACCGATAAGGCCACCATGGAAGTGCCCGCCGACCAGGCAGGCACGATCAAGGAAGTGAAGGTCAAACAGGGCGACAAAGTCTCGCAAGGCTCGGTCATCGCGATGATCGAAACCGAAGGCGCGAGCGCCGCTGCGGAACCGAAGGCCGAAGCGCCGAAGGAAGCGTCGTCCGCAAAGCCGGCTGCACCCGCGCCCGCGGCGTCGGGCGGCGGCGCACAGGACGTGAAGGTGCCGGATATCGGCGACTTCAAGGACATTCCGGTCATCGAGATCCATGTGAAGCCGGGCGATACGGTCGAGAAGGAGCAATCGCTCGTCACGCTCGAATCCGACAAGGCGACCATGGATGTGCCTTCGCCCGCCGCGGGCACCGTGAAAGAACTGAAGGTGAAGCTGGGCGACAACGTCTCCGAAGGCAGCGTGATTCTGACGCTCGAAGGTCAGGGCGGAGGCGTGAGCGAAGTGCCGACCAAGCCGACGGCCGCGCAACCGCAGCCCGCCGAAAAGGCGAGCGCCGCGCCCGCGCCGAAGGCAGGCAGTTATTCGGGCAGCGCGGATGTCGAGTGCGACATGCTCGTGCTCGGCGCAGGCCCCGGCGGCTATTCGGCGGCGTTCCGCGCAGCGGATCTCGGCATGAGCACCGTGCTTGTCGAACGCTATGCGACCCTGGGCGGCGTGTGTCTGAACGTCGGCTGCATTCCGTCGAAGGCGCTGCTGCATACGGCGCTCGTGCTCGACGAAGCCAAGCATCTCGAATCGCACGGCATCACGTTCGGCAAGCCGAGCATCGATCTGGACAAGCTGCGCGGCTTCAAGGAAGGCGTCGTCAAGAAGCTGACCGGCGGTCTCGCGGGCATGGCGAAGGCGCGCAAGGTACAGGTGGTGACGGGCGTCGGTACGTTCGTCGATCCGAACCACATGGAAGTGCAGGGCGACGGCGGCAAGAAGGTCGTCAAATTCAAGAAGGCGATCATCGCGGCGGGTTCGCAGGCGGTGAAGTTGCCGTTCTTCCCGGACGATCCGCGCGTGGTCGACTCGACCGGCGCGCTCGAACTGCGTCAGATTCCGAAGCGCATGCTGGTGGTGGGCGGCGGAATCATCGGGCTGGAAATGGCGACGGTTTATGCGTCACTCGGCTCCGAAATCGATGTCGTCGAAATGCTCGACGGTCTGATGATGGGCGCCGACCGCGATCTCGTGAAGGTCTGGGAGAAGTACAACGCGAAGCGCTTCGCCAACGTCATGCTGAAGACCAAGACGACCAAGGCGGAAGCCAAGGACGACGGCATTTACGTGACGTTCGAGGGCGACAAGGCGCCGACCGAAGCGCAGCGTTACGACCTCGTGTTGCTGGCCGTGGGCCGCAGTCCTAACGGCGGGAAGATCGGCGCGGACAAGGCGGGCGTCGCGGTGACGGATCGCGGCTTCATCAACGTCGACAAGCAACTGCGCACGAACGTCGAGCATATTTTCGCGATCGGCGATCTCGTTGGCCAGCCGATGCTCGCGCACAAGGCTGTGCACGAAGGCCATGTCGCGGCGGAAGCGGCGCACGGCGAGAAGGCGTACTTCGATGCGCTGCAAATTCCGTCGGTGGCTTATACCGATCCGGAAGTGGCGTGGGCCGGCAAGACCGAAGACCAGTGCAAGGCCGAAGGCATCAAGTACGGCAAGGCGGTGTTCCCGTGGGCCGCTTCGGGCCGCGCGATCGCCAATGGTCGCGACGAGGGCTTCACCAAGCTTATTTTCGATGAAGCGACGCATCGCGTGATCGGCGGCGGGATCGTCGGATTGAACGCGGGCGATCTGATCAGCGAAGTGTGTCTCGCGGTCGAGATGGGCGCGGATGCCACGGACATCGGCAAGACCATCCACCCGCATCCGACCTTGGGCGAATCCATTGGCATGGCGGCGGAGTTGTACGAAGGCGTCTGTACGGACTTGCCGCCGCAGCGCAAGAAGTAAGCGGCCGCAAGAGGGTGTCGAGCGAAGCGCGCTTCTTCAAGGAAGCGCGCTTTTGCTTTTGAACTGCCTGCTCGAATGCGTGAAGCGAAAGCCGTTTTTCCGAACCAACAGACGACAAAAAACCCGGCGCGAGGCCGGGTTTTTCGTGATTCTTGCTTCGTCAACCGGGCGAACCCGGCTTCGAACTTACGCAACCGTCTTCTTGGCGGTGCGCGTAGCTTGTTCGGTCGCTTGCGTAGCGGCCTTCGTGGCGGCCGTGGCGGCTGCGTTGAAGTTGCTTTCAGCGATTTCGACAGCTTGCTTCGTTGCCTTGTGAACCGTTTCGTACGTCGTGTTGGCGGCGGTGATGGCCGACTTCATGACTGCGACTGCGGTTTCCGAACCAGCCGGTGCGTTCTTCGCGACGTTGTCGACGAGCGATTGCACCTTGCGGTTTTGCTCTTCGTACTGAGCTTCAGCAACGCGAGCGAATTCAGCCTGCGTGGACGACGCGATTTCATACAGATGACGGCCGTACGACAGAACCTTCTCGGCGACCGGCTGCGTGAGGCTTGCTTGCAGCGAGAGGAGTTCTTGTGCGTCCTTGACCGACAGCGCGCGCTGGGTGTTCTCCTGGCTTTCGGCCAGGGTGGACTTCACGACTTGCAGATTCAGTTCGACCAGCTTTTCGATACCTTCGAATGCCTTGTTCGTGAGGCCGAACAGCGTGTCGAAGTTAGCTTTTTGTGCGGCGGCAATTTGCTCGGGGGTCAACAGGGTCATCTCAGGCTCCTGATAGTCGACCCATCAACGCGGGTCGTGGTTTGGTAGATCCGGCGCGCCGTTGCGGCCGGTTACTGCAAAGTGCGATTGGTGCGTCGCAACATGAAGCCATTTTAGAGATATTCCGATAGATGTCAAGCGCTTTTTGTGCATTGCACAATAGGCCGAAAGATCTTGTTAAACAATGGCTTAAGTCAGATCGCAGCCGCATGCGCTGCTGCTTGGTGAAAACCCTATGCACCGCCGCAGGGCGTGGCGTTGCGAGACATTCCTAACCGGATAGGAGCGTTATGTAAGCACGCTAAGACGACAGAATCATGTCCCGTCGATGCGCATGCTGGAGACTCGCATCGGCAAGAAAGATGAGATGTTTCTGTAGTAAGTCCTATTTTTAGGATGACGCCGTACACCAAATTGTTGAAGAGACGTTAACATTTCGACTGTCGGTTGCGTTGTTGTTGTGTTGACGCCGCATCCGTCCACCGCACGCAGCCTTCTTCGAATTTTCGCTTCGCTGTCTTCCAGACCCGAATCCGCGATTCCTGGCTCAAGTTGCAGAAAGTTTTGCCGATAGTGCGCTTGTCGTCCCGCATAAAAGCGCACTGTTGGCAGCACTGCTGCAAAGCGCGATCGTTTTTTCCGATCAAAGCGCGCGTTGTGTAACGATAAGCAATCGTGGCTTACAACTCGGTTTAACGAGTGCCGATAAGTGCTTAATATTGCTTAAATTTCGTAGCTTCACTACACTTGGCGGTACTCTCCAGCCGCCCAATAGAACACTAATGAAAACCGAAATGTTTTCGTCGTTTAAGGTGGTTCATGGCGTAGCGCTGCGCTCCGCGTTGTCGATCGCCATTTCCATCGCCGTAGCGACGTCCTTTGCAGCGGCTCCGGCTGAAGCCCTCGCAAAAACCGCCACCGCAACCAAATCCGTCAAGAAATCCGCGAAGTCCACTGCTTCCGCCGAGAAGGCCGAAAAGCCTGCTCGTGTGGCGAAGACATCGGCGAAATCGGGCCGTGCCGCCCGCGTAGCCAAGGTCGCCGCCGAAGACGACGACGTACCCCGGGCTTCCCGCAAGCGTCGAGTGAATTACCGCATGGACCCGCGCTCGCGCCGCGCCGCAGTGCACTCGGTGGCGTATCAGCCGCGTGCCACCTCGGTCGGTTCGGCGTTCGGTCTGCATGAAACGCCCGACAGCCTGGCGCTGCGTTCGAGCGTGGCCTATGTGGTGGACCAGAACACGTCCGAAACGCTTTTCGACAAGAATTCGCGCGCGGTCGTGCCTATCGCGTCCATCACCAAGTTGATGACGGCCATGGTCACGCTCGACTCGCACTTGCCGCTCACCGACGAAATGACGGTGACCGACGAAGATCGCGATTACGAGAAGTTCACGGGCTCGCGGCTTGCCGTCGGCTCGGAGCTCAATCGCGAGGACATGCTGCATATCGCGCTCATGGCATCGGAAAATCGCGCGGCGGCCGCGTTGTCGCGCTATTACCCGGGTGGCCGGCCGGCTTTCATCGCGGCAATGAACGCGAAAGCGAAGTCGCTCGGCATGACCGACACGCATTTCGAGAACTCCACGGGTCTCACGAGCCTCAACGTTTCGAGCGCACGCGATCTCGTGAAGATGGTGAACGCGGCGTATCAATATCCGCTCATCCGCAAGTTCTCGACGGATCGCAGCTACGAAGTCTTCACCGGCAAGCGCAATCTCGCCTACAACAGCACGAACGCGCTGGTGCGTAATGCGTCGTGGGATATCGGTTTGCAGAAGACCGGCTTCATCAACGAAGCGGGCGAGTGCCTGGTGATGCAGGCAACGGTCAACGGCCGCCCGGTCGTGATCGTGCTGCTCGATTCCTACGGCAAGTATTCGCGTTTCGCGGATGCCGGCCGCCTGCGTTCGTTCCTCGATACGCTCGGCGAACCGCGCATCATGAGTGCGGACATGGGTAGCGGCACGAACCCCTAAGCACGTTTGAATAAGCAGAAAGCCGGATGGGTCTCTCGACCCGTCCGGCTTTTTGTCTTTGAAGCAGCGTGTCTAACGCAAGATTCAGCGCGATGCGGCTGCAACCGGCTCGGGGTGATAACCCAGCGAGCGCGAGATCTCCAGCGCCGTATGACTGAGTTGCTTGAGCCACGCGTCTTGGAGACGATCGGCCGGCGCCGACAACGACAAGCCCGCGACGAGCCGCCCGGTATCGTCGTAAATGCCCGCCGCGATACAGCGCACGCCCAGTTCGAGTTCTTCGTTATCGCGCGCGCAAGCCTGTTGCCGCACGAACGACAGCTCACGTTCCAGCTTCGACAGATCGGTGATGCTGTTCTGTGTGTGGCCCGAAAGACCCGTGCGCATGGCGTAGGCGCGCACGCGCGTGGTTTCGTCGGCGGCGAGGAAGAGTTTGCCGACCGAAGTCAGATGCAGCGGCGCGCGTCCACCGATCGCGCGAACGACCTGCATGCCGGAGCGTTCGGAATAAGCCCGCTCGATATAGACGATTTCGTCGCCCTGACGCACCGAGAGGTTGACCGTCTGTCCCGTTTGCCGATGCAGTTCGCGCATCGGCGGCATCGCGGCCTCGCGCACCGAAAGGCGCGCCTTGACCAGATTGCCTAGTTCGAGCAGACGCATGCCGAGCCGATACGTGCCTGGATCGGAGCGGTCCACCAGCCGGCACAGCACCATGTCGTTCAGGATGCGGTGCGCCGTGGAAGGATGCAGATCGGTGCTTTGGGAGAGTTCCTTCAGGCTGACGGGATCGGTGTGGCCGGCAAGCGCGTCCAACAGACGCATCATGCGTTCGATCACCTGAATGGAGGTTTTGGATTCCGGGTTCGTATCGCTCATCGTGGAAATCGGTTGATGCGTCAAACTACGGATGCGCAATTGTATCTCATAATGTGAAAACGCGGTCGGCGGTTGGGATTGCCCGAACCACCGCCGCTTCGCGGATAATCGGCGTGCGTCTTAGAAAATCGCGATAAAACAGGAAACGCTCCACCATGCAAGTCGGACTATTCGTCACGTGCCTCATCGATATGATGCGGCCGGAGATCGGCTTTTCGGTCATCAAGCTGATCGAGCGCGCGGGTTTTACGGTGAGCGTGCCGCCCGCGCAAACCTGCTGCGGCCAGCCCGCGTATAACTCCGGCGATCGCAGGCTTGCACGCGATCTCGCCGAAAAGACACTGCAGGAATTCGAACAATTCGACTACGTGGTGGTGCCGTCGGGTTCGTGCGGCGGAATGATCCGCGCGCATTACGGCGATCTCTTCCGCGACGATCCGCAACTCATGAATCGCTTCGCGCGCCTGCAACCGCGCGTCTTCGAACTCACCGATTTTCTCGTGAATGTTGCCAAGGCGCGCATGGAGCCCGGTGTGTTCGAAGGCGCCGTGACCTATCACGATTCCTGCTCGGGCCTGCGTGAACTCGGCGTGAAGGCGCAGCCGCGCGATTTGCTCGCACAAGCGGGCGTGCCCGTGACCGAGATGGCGGGCTGCGAACATTGCTGCGGTTTCGGCGGCACGTTCGCGGTGAAGTACGGCGACATTTCGACGGCCATCGTCGATGAAAAGTGCGCCAACATCAAAGCGAGCGGCGCGGCTACCGTCGTGCTGGGCGATCTCGGCTGCATGCTGAATATAGAAGGGCGCTTGAGGCGCACCGGCGACACGAGCACGCGTGTGCTGCATATCGCGCAAGTGCTTGCCGGCGACGCATCCGACTCCATCCGCAACTGACGAACGAGCGAGCCCATGCAAGTCCAGACGATGCACTTCAAGGCGCGCGCCGGCAGCAAACTCGCCGATGAGCGTCTGCAGCAGAACCTCACCAAGCTCTCGACCAAATTCGTGAGCGCGCGGGCGAGCGCGGTGCTCGATATCGACTTCGAGGCGACGCGCGCCGCGCTGAAGGAGCGCCGCAATCGCGCGCTCGACAACCTCGATGTATGGCTCGAAACCTTCGAACGCGAGGCGACGCGCCGTGGCGCGACCGTGCTCTACGCGGAATCGACGCAGGATGCCGCGCGGCTCGTCGCGGACATCGCGCGCGCGCATGGCGTGAAAAAGGTCATCAAGACCAAGTCGATGGTCTCGGAAGAGATGCAACTGAATCGCGTGCTCGGCGAAATGGGCGTGCAGTCCATCGAAACCGATCTCGGCGAATATATCCTGCAGATCAACGACAACGAGCCGCCGAGCCACATCATTGCGCCCGTGGTTCACAAAGACAAGGAGCAGATCGCCGATCTCTTCGCGAAGACGCACGGCAAGCCGCGTCTCACGGACATCCCCGACATGACCCGCGAGGCGCGCGAAGTGCTGCGCCCGCATTTCATGTCCGCCGATATGGGAGTGACGGGCGGCAACTTTTTGATCGCGGAAACCGGCTCGGTGGCAGTTGTCACGAACGAAGGCAACGAAGGCATGTGTACCGTGATGCCGCGCGTGCACGTCGCGGTGACAGGCATCGAGAAGATTCTGCCGACGCTCGAAGATCTCGCCACCGCAATGCGTCTGCTGCCGCGTTCGGCGACCGGGCAGACCATTTCCAATTACTTCTCATTGCTGACCGGCCCCCGCGCGACGGGCGAGCGGGACGGGCCCGAGCATATGTATTTCGTGCTCGTCGATGGCGGGCGCACCGGGCTTATCGGCGGCGAGTTTCAGGAGATGCTGCGGTGTATTCGCTGTGGCGCGTGCATGAATCACTGCCCGGTGTATCAAAAGGTCGGCGGTCATGCGTATGGCTGGGTTTATCCCGGACCGATGGGTTCGGTGTTGACGCCGGCTTATGTGGGCATCGACAAGGCGCTCGATCTGCCGCAAGCCGCAACGCTATGCGGCGAATGCAACAGCGTGTGCCCGGTGGGCATTCCGCTGTCCGACCTGCTGCGCAAACTGCGCGAAAAGCAGACCGAACGCCATCTGCGCCCCTGGACCGAACGCGTGGCGCTCGCCGTGTGGGGTTACTTCGCGCTTCGGCCAATTGCTTATGCGCTTTTTACGAAACTCGCCGTGCGCGTGCTTGAAGTCATGGGCGGAAAGAGAAAGACGATATCGCGGATGCCATTCGGCGCCGGATGGACCGAAACACGCGATATGCCCGCGCCGGTCGGGCGCACCTTCCGCGAACTATATAAGGCGAAAGGCACGCATCTCGGGTAAGCGTGTTTCCATGAAAGCGATGTGAAAAAAGCCGCGCCGGTTCGACCCGGCACGGCTTTTTAGCGCTCCGCGCAATCGACGCGTTATCCGCCGATCGGCCCGAGCGAGCTTCGCTGGTTGCCGCCGTGTCCGCCACCGCCACCGGCGCCACCGCCTTGATCGCCACCGCGATGGTAGCCGCCATTGCCGCCACCGTTTCCGCCAGGATTCGCGGCGGGCGCCTGCGGACGTCCCGGCGGGACGCCGCCGACGGCTCGCGGCAACGGCGCGCCGCCGCCTGCCTGTTGAGGCGGCGGTCCGCCCACCGGACGGCCTCCACCGGCTTGCGGTGGCTGACCACCACCCGGCTGATGTCCGCCGCCCGCTTGTTGCGGTTGATTATTTCCTTGCGGCGGGCGCCCACGCGGATAGTCCCCGCGATTCCAGTTGCCCGATGGCGGACGACGCCAGCCTGGACCGTCATCCCAATAGCGGCCGGGGCCAGGACCGTAGTAAGCGGGGCCAGGACCGGAGTAGTAGCCGCCGCCCACCGCTACGCCGGGCTGAACGACCACCGGCGCGCCGTACGCGTCGTAGCCATAGCCGGGATCGGCGTAGCCCGCGGCGGGATATCCGCCACCGTAGGATGATCCATCGGGATAAACCGCGCAGCCGCCTAGTACCAAAGCCGATGACGCGATCAAAAGTCCAGCAACTGCGGATTTCATGTCGTTGATTAGTTCGTTGCAGTGATAACAATAAGACACCCGGCGTGCTCCGATGTCCCCAAGAACTTTGTAAGGTTTTATGACGATTGGCCCGTTCTTGTTGCAATTTCAAAGCCGTGGGTTCGCTACCTTTCGTTGTCCGCCACGCAACGAAGCTTTGCTTTTCAGCGTCTTTTTAAGATGTCGGCGATTCCGTAAAATTCGATAGTCGCTTAGTGGGCATCATTCATGCGCTTGATGCGACGACGAACAGAGGTAATCCCATGAAAAAGACAATATCGACCTATTGGCCCGCCGCGATCCTGTTGCCGCTTGTACTGACGTTCTGCATGCACGCGGGCGAGCCCCGCTTAGCCGTCGAACGTCACGGGCGTTTGGGCGTGGCAAGCGTGAGCGCGGAATTGGCGCGCGCGATTTCCTACGGCTTAGTCGATGACGACGACGCAAGACCTAACGCGCCGGCACGTCCCGAATCGATATAGACGCCGGCGAAACGCCGCGCACAGGCCACAAAAAATGGCGCCCTTCGTGAGAAGGACGCCATTTTCTTTCGCAGCAAACGCGCGTGCAATGCCTTACTTCAGCACGCTCGCCACCGCGTTGGCGACGACATCGATATTGCGCAGATTCAGCGCAGCCACGCAGATGCGCCCCGTGCTGACCGCATAGATGCCGAATTCTTCCCGCAGACGGTCCACTTGCGGCGCGGTCAGGCCCGAGTACGAGAACATGCCGCGCTGACGGTCGACGAAGGAAAAGTCGCGATCCACGCCAGCGCCCTTCAGACGCTCGACGAGGCCATTACGCATGGCGCGGATACGATCGCGCATCTCGCCCAGTTCCTGTTCCCACAGCGCACGCAGTTCCGGCGATGCCAGCACGGCCGCGACCACCGAGCCACCGTGCGTCGGCGGGTTCGAATAGTTGGTGCGAATCACGCGCTTCAATTGCGACAGCACGCGCGACGACTCTTCCTTACTCGACGTGATGATGGACAGCGCGCCAACGCGCTCGCCATACAGCGAGAACGACTTCGAGAACGACGACGACACGAACACGTTCAGATCCGACGCGGCGAAGAGGCGCACGGCGGCGGCATCGGCTTCGATGTTTTCGCCGAAGCCTTGATACGCGATGTCGAGGAACGGCACGAGGTTGCGCGCCTTCACGACTTCGACGATCTGCGCCCACTGCGCGTCCGTCAAATCCACGCCGGTCGGGTTATGGCAGCACGCGTGCAGCACGACGATGGTGCCGGCCGCGTAGCCGTTCAGCGCGTCGAGCATGGCCGCGAAGTTCACGCCATGCGTCGCCGCTTCGTAATACGGATAGTTGACGACCTCGAAGCCCGCACCTTCGAAGAGCGCGCGATGGTTTTCCCAGCTCGGGTCGCTGATCGCGACTTTCGCGCCCGGATTCACGCGCTTCAGAAAGTCCGCCCCGATCTTGAGCGCGCCCGTGCCGCCCAGCGCCTGCGCCGTGACGATACGGCCCGAAGCGATCAGCGGCGAGTCGCGGCCGACGAGCAGCGTCTGGACGGCCGAGTCGTACGCGGCGATGCCGTCGATAGGCAGATAGCCGCGCGGCAGCGCTGCATCGACGCGTGCTTTTTCAGCTTCGCGAACGGCGCGCAGAAGCGGAATCTTGCCTTCTTCGTTGGTGTAGACACCAACGCCCAGATTGACCTTGGTCGGGCGCGGGTCGGCGTTGAAGGCTTCGTTGAGGCCCAGAATCGGGTCGCGGGGAGCGAGTTCGACGGCAGAGAAAAGAGACATGATCTATCGGCAGTGGAAGGAAGACGTGCGGCGGGAAGAACGATGCTTGGGCGCTCGAAAAAGCGGCGCGTGACGTCGTTGGCGGCGCGGTCGTGCGGGGCGCCCCCTCGAAGCCCAGTCGCATATTGTATCGAATCCGGCGCTGCATTTCGGATCGAGCGTTATTCTATGTACGCGCTTTTTTCTCGCGAGCAAGAATAAGCGCATGGGCGCTGGCCGGTTGAACGCCTTGTCCGGCATGCGCGCAAGCCTCGATTGGACGGCATCGACGGAACAGCGCGGAGCCTTGCGCGCCATTGCTTGACTTCCACCCAACGGTCCCAACCTCCTCGATTCCGCCTCCGTGAGGCGGCCCGCGCCACTTTCGCCGCAGCCGCTAGAATAGGTGTTTGCTCCGGCGCCGACTTAGAAGATTCCCCTCTCCATGTCCGATACCCTTATCGAAACGCCCGACGCACTGGACGAATCGAAGTTCGCCACGTTCGAAGGCTCGCCGTTTCAGCTCTATCAGCCGTATCCGCCCGCGGGCGATCAGCCCGAGGCCATCAAGACGCTCGTCGAGGGCGTGGACGACGGTCTCTCGTTCCAGACGCTGCTCGGCGTGACCGGCTCGGGCAAGACCTTCACGATGGCCAACGTCATCGCGCGTCTGGGCCGGCCCGCCATCGTTTTCGCGCCCAACAAGACGCTCGCCGCGCAGCTCTACGCCGAATTCCGCGAGTTTTTCCCGCGCAACGCGGTCGAGTACTTCGTCTCGTACTACGACTATTACCAGCCGGAAGCGTATGTGCCGCAGCGCGATCTCTTCATCGAGAAGGATTCGTCGATCAACGAGCATATCGAGCAGATGCGGCTCTCGGCGACCAAGAGCCTGCTCGAACGCCGCGACGTGGTGATCGTGGCGACGGTGTCGGCCATTTACGGTATCGGCAATCCGTCCGAGTATCACAAGATGATCCTCACGCTGCGCGTAGGCGACAAGCTCGGCCAGCGCGATGTCATCGCACGGCTGATCGCCATGCAATACACGCGCAACGAGGCGGATTTTCAGCGCGGCTCGTTCCGTGTGCGAGGCGACACCATCGACATCTTTCCGGCGGAACACGCGGAAATGGCGGTGCGAGTCGAATTGTTCGACGACGAAATCGAGTCGATGCAGCTTTTCGATCCGCTCACCGGCCGCGTGCGCAACAAGATTCCGCGCTTCACGGTGTATCCGTCGTCGCATTACGTGACGCCGCGCGACACCGTCATGCGCGCGATCGAAACCATCAAGCTGGAACTGCGCGAGCGGCTGGAGTTTTTCCATAGCCAAGGCAAACTCGTCGAGGCGCAGCGGCTCGAACAGCGCACGCGCTTCGACCTGGAAATGCTGCAGGAACTGGGTTTCTGCAAGGGCATCGAGAATTACTCGCGGCATTTCTCGGGCTCGGCGCCCGGCGAACCGCCGCCGACGCTCGTCGACTATCTGCCGCCCGACGCCATCATGTTGCTCGACGAGTCGCACGTGCTGATCGGCCAGTTGAACGGCATGTATAACGGCGACCGCGCGCGCAAGGAAAATCTCGTCGATTACGGTTTCCGGATGCCGTCCGCGCTCGACAACCGGCCGCTCAAGTTCAACGAATTCGAGCGCAAGATGCGCCAGGCCGTGTTCGTCTCCGCGACGCCCGCCGACTACGAACAGAAGAAAGCGGGGCAAGTGGCCGAGCAACTCGTGCGGCCGACAGGTCTCGTCGATCCCGAAATCGAGGTGCGGCCCGCGCGCTCGCAGGTCGACGACGTGCTCTCCGAGATCAACGCGCGCGTCGCGGTGCACGAACGCGTGCTTGTTACCGTGCTCACCAAGCGCATGGCCGAACAACTGACCGAATTTCTCGCCGATCACGGCGTGAAGGTGCGCTATTTGCACAGCGATATCGACACGGTCGAGCGCGTGGAAATCATCCGCGATCTGCGGCTCGGCACGTTCGATGTGCTCGTCGGCATCAACTTGTTGCGCGAGGGTCTGGATATTCCTGAAGTGTCGCTCGTCGCCATTCTCGACGCGGACAAGGAAGGCTTCCTGCGCGCCGAGCGCTCGCTGATCCAGACAATCGGACGGGCGGCGCGCAACGTGAACGGCAAGGCGATCCTCTACGGCGACAACATGACGGACTCGATGAAGCGCGCCATCGACGAAACCGAGCGGCGCCGCGCCAAGCAGGTGGCGCATAACCTCGAGCGGGGCATCACGCCGCGCGGAGTGGAAAAGCGCATCAAGGACATCATCGATGGCGTCTACAACGCCGACGACGCGCGCGCCGAACTGAAGGAAGCCCAGACGCGCGCGAAGTTCGAGGACATGACCGAGAAGCAGCTCGCGAAGGAAATCAAGCGGCTGGAAAAGCAAATGATGGATCACGCCAAGAATCTCGAATTCGAAAAGGCGGCGCAGACCCGCGACCAATTGGCGCTGTTACGTCAACGCGTGTTCGGCGCGAACGTGGGCGATCACATCACCGGCATCGGCGGAAAGTAAGGCGAAAGAAAGAAAGTTTTCATCGTTCTGTCTCAAGCGACGCGGCGAGCCGGAAGGCGCACCGCGTTTTTTATCGGCCGCGAATGGACCGCGAGTTGGCTGCAAAGCCCGCCGGAGCCTTGCCGCAGCAGGCTTTTGTAAGCCCGCGCTAATTTGTCCCGAGTGGTGAAGGGTGCTAAACTGACGAACATTGAGAATGGTTCGTATTAACGTTTTCCAGATTCTGGAAGCGGTTTTCTGCTTCGCGCTAACGAACCGGCACCACAGTCATTTTTTTGCGCCGGCGCGTTTTTTTTTAGAGCGCCGGAGTTCGGTGGAAAAGGCGCGCGAATGTCACGCGCGCCATCGATAACAACAGGAGTGTTTGATGGGTTCAACGTTGATGCGCGGCCTCGTTGCCGCCGCAGGCCTCACGGCGATGATGGCGGCTTCCGCTGCTGAGTATCCGATCGGCAAGCAGCACATCGAAGGCGGCATGGAAACGGGCGCCGTCTATCTGCAGCCAATCACGATGGCGCCGGAAGGCATCATGCGCAAGGCATCGGATTCGGACATCCACCTCGAAGCGGATATTCACGCGGTCAAGAACAACCCGACCGGTTTCGCCGAAGGCGACTGGATGCCCTATCTGAACGTGACGTATGAACTCACGAAAACCGGCTCGACGCAGTCGGTCAAGGGCGACCTGATGGCGATGGTCGCAAGCGACGGCCCGCACTACGGCGACAACGTCAAGCTCTTCGGTCCGGGCAAATATCACCTCAAGCTGCATATCTCGCCGCCTTCCGAAACCGGCCACATGGCGTTCGGCCGTCACGTCGACAAGGAAACCGGCGTGGGTCCGTGGTTCAAGCCGTTCACGATCGAATACGACTTCCCGTTCGCGGGCATCGGCAAGAAGGGCGGGTACTGAGCTCGCGCACGGCGTTCGCGCGTTCCGGCAGGCGTTTGCAGTTCGCTGCGCCGCCGGACGCGTACCAATCAGGAAGTCCGCATGAAATTGAAAAGCCAGCTGATGGCGATGTTGCTCTCGGTCGCAGCGGGTCTTGGCGTGGCGCACGCCGCCGATCTGCCGACGTTCAAGCTCGAATTGAACGACGGCAAGCTGAACCCGGCGCGCATCGAAGTACCGGCGGGGCAGCGCATCAAGATCGAAGTGCATAACGTCGGCAAGGGCGCGGCCGAGTTCGAAAGCGTGCAGTTGCGCAAGGAGAAGGTGCTCGCGCCGGGTGCCGATTCGTTCGTGGTGATCGCGCCGCTCGATCCGGGCGAATACAAGTTCTTCGACGACTTTCATCAGACCGCGCAAGGCGTGATCGTCGCCAAGTAAATGTCTGTGCCGCGCGCGTGTTTCGGTGCGCCCGCGCGGGCAAGTGAAGCAACGCAAAGGGGTTCAAATGGGGCAGGTACTTTTCATCGTCTGGCGTGAGAGCGTCGAAGCTTTGCTGGTCGTCGGCATTCTGTACGCATGGCTGAAGAACGGCGACCAGCAGGCGCGTCGCGGCCTGCCTTATCTGTGGTTCGGCGTGGCTGCGGGGCTGGTTGCCGCCATCGCGCTGGGCGCCGCGCTCATCGGCTTCACGGAAGTGCTGTCCGGCAACGCGCAGGATTACTTCCAGACCGGCATGGTGCTGATCGCGTGCGTGCTCATTGTGCAGATGGTCCTGTGGATGAAGCGTCACGGCCGCACGCTCAAGCGCGACATGGAAAGCTCGCTGCAAAAGAGCACGCAGGACGGACAGTTCTGGGGCATCGCGGTGCTGGTTGCGCTGGCTATCGCGCGAGAAGGCAGCGAGACGGCCGTGTTTCTGTATGGCGTAGGCTTCGGGCAATCGGGACACGTCGATGCTTCGCAATATCTCGCGATCATCCTCGGCTTCGCGCTCGCGCTCCTGACGTTCTACGTGCTGCAACTCGGCGGCAAGATCTTCTCGTGGCGCTCGTTCTTTCGCGTGACCGAAATCATGCTGCTGTTTCTCGCCGCCGGCCTCTTCGAGACGGGCGTCGACAAACTGATCGACATGGAAGTGCTGCCGGTCATCGTCAATCAGGTGTGGAACTCGTCCGCGCTGCTCGACGACTCGAGCACCTTCGGTTCGCTCGTTGCCACCCTCACGGGTTATCGCGCGCATCCGGCGGGCATGAACCTGGTTGCCTACGCGGTCTACTGGATCGTGATCTATCTTCTCCTGCGCCGTTCCAATCATCAGATGGCGCAAAAACAAAAGGCGGCGAGCCGTCCAGCATGAGCTCTGTTCTGCAACGACCCGGCCGGCTGCAACAGGCCGGTCAATGGATGCAACGGCACGGCAACGCGATCCGCGGAATTCAGTGGGTCGTGGTTGCCGTGTACGCGTTTCTGATTCTCGTGCCGGCTGTCATGCCGCTGCCCGATGGCTCGGCGCATTTGTGGAATAACCTCACGCTTGCCGCGCAGTTCGTGTTCTGGGGCATCTGGTGGCCGTTCGTGCTGCTGTCGATGGTCATGCTCGGCCGAGTGTGGTGCGGTGTGCTGTGTCCGGAAGGCGCGCTCACCGAGTTCGCGAGCAAGTTCGGCCGCGGCTGGGCGATTCCGCGCTGGATGCGCTGGGGCGGCTGGCCGTTCGTCGCATTCGGACTCACGACCATCTACGGGCAGATGGTGAGCGTCTATCAATATCCGAAAGCGGTGCTGCTCGTGCTCGGCGGCTCGACCGTGGGCGCGATGATCGTCGGCGTGCTGTATGGCCGCGAAAAGCGCGTGTGGTGCAAGTACCTCTGCCCGGTAAACGGCGTGTTCTCGCTGCTCGCACGGCTTGCGCCGTTTCACTACAAAGTCAGCGAAGACGCGTGGCGCCGTTCGTACAAGGAAGGCGAGCACGGGCATCGGGTGATTCCGATCAACTGTGCGCCGCTCGTGCCCCTGCGCAAGATGGAAGGCGCCGCCGACTGCCATATGTGCGGCCGATGCAGCGGCCATCGCGATGCCATCGCGCTCACGTGGCGCTCGCCGTCGGAGGAAGTGGTCGAGCTCGGCAACAAGGCGGCGAATCCGTGGGACACGGCGCTGATTCTGTACGGCTTGCTCGGCATCGCGATCGGTGCGTTCCACTGGACCGTGAGCACATGGTTCGTCGATCTCAAGCAGATCTTCGCGAGCTGGCTGATCGATCACAACATCCTCTGGCCGCTCGATACCAACGCGCCGTGGTTCCTCTTCACGCATTATCCCGAGCAGAACGACGTGTTCTCCTGGCTCGACGGCACAATGGTGATCGGCTATATCGTCGCAACGGGTCTCGTCTACGGCACGGCGCTGCTCGCGCTGCTGGCGCTCGGCACGCGCATGCTCGGCAAGATGAACGCGGCGCGGCTGCATCACCTGACGCTCTCGCTGATTCCGCTCGCGGGATGCGGCGTGTTTCTCGGCTTGTCGGCGACCACGGTCTCGCTCCTGCGCGCGGAGCATCTGCCGCTGTGGTGGGTGACGGACCTGCGCCTCGGGCTGCTTGGCGTCGCCAACTTGTGGAGCGCCTGGCTCGCGTGGCGCGTCACGGCTCGTTATTCCTCGACGCTTGTTCCGCGCGCACTCACGATGGTATGGTTTGTCGCGGCGCTCGCCGTCGCGGATAGCGCCTGGTATCTGATGTTCTGGGGCTTCAGCCGATAACGCCATTAGGTGAGAATCAAGTGAGAACCAAACCCGTACTGACCGACGAAGACGTCCTGCTGATGGCCGCCGCCGCCGAGGCGCACGCAAAGGCGCACAACTGGAACGTGACCATCGCCATCGTCGATGACGGCGGGCATCTGCTGCATCTGCATCGGCTCGAAGGGACGGGCGCGAGCACGGTCGAGATGGCGACTGGCAAGGCGCGCACCGCCGTGCTCGGCCGGCGCGAAACGAAGGTGTACGAAGACACGATCAAGCAGGGCCGCACCGCGTTTCTGAGCGCGCCCATGACGGCCATGCTCGAAGGCGGCGTGCCGATCTTCGTCGGAACGGATATCGTCGGCGCGGTGGGCGTGTCGGGCGTGAAATCGGATCAGGATGCATCGATCGCGCGGGCGGGCATTGCGGCGCTTGGCATCGAAAACGTCTGAAGCGAGAACGTCCGAAGCGCGCGTTCGAATTTTTGCCATAGCCCGCGCAAAATAAAAACGGCACGCCTTCGCATTGAAGGCGTGCCGTTCGATCAAACAAAATGCATGGCCTCGTTCGGGCACATGACATCGGCGGGAACCAAAAAAAGCGGCTTCGCTTGCTATCGACGACTGGCTGGTGTTTGCACGAAGGGGTCTAAATTCTCGCGTGCAAGTCGTCCTCGCTGGCTAAGGCCAAACACCTCTTTGGCGAGGTGGTCCCCACAATACACGGTACTGCTGTTCTGCCTTACCTCTTTGCCGCTTACTTCGTCAGGATCAGCTTGCCCAGACGCGTCGCGCGCAACTGATAGGTCTCCCCGTTATGCACGATCGCGATATGACTGCGTCCCTGCAGTAACGTATCGCTGCGCAACGAACGATCGCCGGTTGCATCGGCTGAATCCGTCGATGTCGTCGATGCCCGCACCGACGTCACGGCAGCCGTCTTCGGGCGCGTGATGGCTGCATCGCGAACTGCCGGACGGCGAAGCCTGAGCGTGGTGGATCGCAGCGTGTCGGTCATGTCGTTTGAGTGCGTTCGTTGATTCGATGGGTCTATAGTAAATGATAACTATTCCTATTTGCAACTAGAGTTTCCTATGGGTGCGCGGCCGTCATAGCCGCGCTTCATGTAGTACTTGAACTTTCTAGTGCAGCGGCGTTTCGTCGTGGCGACCGTGCGCATACTGGCGAATCAGCCGCACCGTGTCGATATCCGATTCCCGATAAGCTGACTTGACGATCTCTTTGGTCTGGCGCTCATCAGGCGTCGCGTCGTCGTTTTCGGGCAGGGTGGTGCTGTACGTGAACCGCAGAAACAGTTGCAACTCGTCGGGCTGCTCGATCGCCATGGTCAACGAGCCGCCGACATGTTCGGCAGTCGGCAGGATGTCGTAACGCACGCTGCTATCCGGTGTGAGCGTGACGCGGTCCCGCACCACGGCCTGACCGTAGTGCAGCTCGCGCTCCATGACATCGCCTTCGCGCGAGAGGATGTCGCAGCTATCGAGGCCGAGCACGAAAAGTTGCGGCTGCTCGGCGCGCAGCACGAGTCCTTCCCACAGTTGTTCGCGCGTGAGCGACTCGACGAGCGGATTGGTCGGATCGTTGATCTGGATGAGATGTTCGAAATTCAAAACGACGTTTCCCTGGATAGTTCGATGTACCCGTGCGGGCTGTTTTCAGGAAGTCAGGAAGCGAGCCCCGAGTCGATGCGCACCGCTCCGGACAGAACCTTGTGCATCGGACACGCATTGGCGATTTGCAAGAGGCGTTCCCGCTGTTCGGCATCGAGCGCGCCCGTGAGCGCGATCTGCCTGTCGATGATCGTGCCGTCCGCCGTGCTCTTCATCGACAATTCGACGTGCACCGCTTCGAGCGGCCAACCCTTGCGCTTCGCGTACATGCGAAGCGTGATCGAGGTGCACGCACCCAGGCTCGATAGCAGCAGCGACGCGGGCTCCGGACCGGTATCCGCGCCGCCGAGGCTCGCGGGTTCATCCGCGACCCAGCCATGCGTGCCGTCGCGCAATTGCACCTGATAGTCGGCAGCGCCGATGCTGGCGGTCACGGAAGATCCGGAAGACATGCGTCGCTCCTATGAATGGCGATGTACGGCAAGAATAGCGGCGCGAATGAGAGCGGCGCGGCACGAACGGTCAGCACGAACGGTCATTGTGACGCAATGCGCCCGTTCGTGCCGCGCCGTTTCATCGTGCCGATACGGTTCAGCGATGAATACCGCTCGGTGTGCCTAATGCGTGATCGCGCCCATGCGGCCTGTCTGATAGTCGGTCACGGCCTGGCGAATTTCATCTTCCGTGTTCATGACGAAAGGACCGTAGCGCACCACAGGTTCCTTGAGCGGCACGCCGCCGATGAGCAACACTTCGACGGGTTCATCGCCGGCGGCGAGGATGATCGTGTCGCCATCGTCCTTGAACGAGATCATCTGCTGCTTGCGCACCGGTTGACCCTGCGGCCCATAGAGACCGACGCCCGACAACGGATATGCGAACACGCGAAAATCCCGCGGCACGTGATGCTCGACTCTTGCGCCAGGTTGCAGCGAAAAGTGCTGATAAAGAATCGGCGTACGTGTTTCGATGGCGGCCTTCACGCCGAGCGCTTCGCCCGCGATGACCTTCACGCGCACCTTGCCGTCGTCGCTCGTCGCGACGGGAATCTGCGCCGACGCGATCTCTTGATAATGCGGCGTCGTCATCTTGTCGCGCTTCGGCAAATTCACCCACAGTTGCAGGCCGTGCACGCGGCCGCCGCGTCGCGTGAATTCCTCGCCAGGCATTTCGCTATGAATAACGCCCGCGCCGGCGGTCATCCACTGCACGTCGCCCGGACGTAATGTGCCGGAATGGCCGGCCGAATCCTTGTGACCGAACTCGCCTTCGAGCATGTAGGTGACCGTTTCGAAGCCCCGATGCGGATGATCCGGCGCGCCCTTGGCTTCGCCCGGAGCGTAATCGGTCGGGCCCATTTCATCGAGGAGAAGGAACGGGTCGAAGTCCATCAGAAGACGCGTCGGAAACGGGCGATGCACAACGAATCCGCCGCCTTCAACCGTGCGCGTTGCGGGAATGATGCTGGAAATGGTACGGCTCATGATCGGAATGCCTCGCGTCACCAAAAGGGAAATAGCGATATTTGTAGAACGTGGGGATATTATATGTGCCGGATTTAGCGATAAAAGACCTCGTGGCGCAATGGATTGTCCCGCCACGGATAACGAACTCGAACGAACCGAACGTCCCATGAAAGTCGATTCGCACGATCTGAACGATCTGATGTACTTCTCGCACGTCGTCGAACACGGCGGTTTTTCGGCGGCCGAGCGCGTGCTGGGCATCTCCAAGTCGCGCTTGTCGCGGCGCGTGTCGGAGCTGGAGGCGTCGCTAGGCGTGCGCCTTTTGCAGCGCTCCACGCGCAAGCTTGCGCTGACCGAGGCGGGGCAGCTTTTCTATCAACACTGTCAGGCAATGCTCGTGGAGGCGCAGGCCGCCGTCAACGTGGTGCAAAGCCTGCGTGACTCACCGCGTGGCACGGTGCGCGTGAGCGTCCCGGTGACCATCGCGCAGACGTTTCTGTCGGCGGTGATGCCCGACTTCATGCATCGATTCCCTGAAGTGCGGGTCGTGCTGCGCGTGACCAATCGTGTGGTGGATCTGTTCGAAGACGCGATCGATGTCGCCTTGCGCGTGCGCTCCGAGCCGCCCGTGAGTTCGAACGTGGTCGCGCGCCCGCTGTGGCGCACCGAGCAGATGCTGGTCGCCGCGCCTTCGCTTCTCAAATCGAACGCGCCACCGATGACCGCCGCCGAACTCGCGCAATACGACACGCTCGATGTGCCATCGGCGGATGGCCGCCATGTGTATCGACTGATCGCGCCCGATGGCACGCGTCACGAGTTCGAGCACGAGCCGCGTCTCGTCACCGCCGATCTCTCGATGATCCGCGAAGCCGTCATGCGCGGCGTCGGCATCGCGGCGCTGCCCGAGATGATGTACGGCGCGCCGCTCAGAACCGGCCAGCTTTCGCCCGTGATGCCCGGCTGGACGTTTCCGTCGCCGCAACTCTATGCGGTTTTCCTGACGCGGCAGGGCATGGTCCCGGCCGTACGGGCGTTCGTCGATTTTCTGGTGGAGTCGATCGAAGGCGGCAAACGCTTCCCCGGAGAATGTCCTGTCAACGAACAGCCGGAACGCGAAACGGTTTGATCGCAATCGGCGCGCGGCATCATTTATGTCATTGAAGCGCGCGCTTGCGATGGACAGATTCAATCGCCGAAACCTTGTTTGCGGGAATGGCCGGCGTTATATTGAAATTCCTTTCGCTAAGGAGCTTCTTATGCGGAAACTGACGGCTACTCTGATAGTTAGCCTGATAGGGCTGATCGCGCTGTCCGTGTCAACGACGGCTGCCGCATGTGGCGATTCTTCCGGCTCGGGCTATTCGAGTCCCAAGTAATTGCCTTGCCCGAATGCGCCGAGTGCGCAATAAAAAAGGCCTTCATCCGACGATGAAGGCCTTTTACCTTTTATGGCTGTGTTGCGCGCTGCTTTAATTGCCGCCGGCTTTCGGCTCGGTCACGAAACCGATTTTCGTGAGTCCGCCCGCCTGAGCCGCGGACATGAGATCGGCCACGCGTTCGTACGCCACCTTGCGATCCGCGCGCAGATGAATCTCCGGCTGCGGGTTTTGCTGCGAAGCCTGCGCAATGCGCGCCTTGAGCGTCGCGTCGTCGATTTTCTGCTCGTCCCAGACGATCGTGCCATCGGCTTGAATCGCGACGTCCACATGCGACGGCTTTTCGTCTTGCGGCTGGCTGCTTGCGTGCGGCAGGTCGATCTTCACAGCGTGATGCATCGCGGGGATGGTCACGAGGAAAATGATGAGGAGCACCAGCATGACGTCGACGAGCGGCGTCATGTTGATCTCGCTCATCATGCCGTCGTCTTCATCGCCGGCGAAAGGGCTCATGGCCATCTTGAACCTCCGCTTACGATGCGCGCGTCGCGAGACGCAGGCTTTCGGACGTGGCGTCCTTGGTGCGCTTGGACGACGACAGCTTCGAGCCGGTCACGAAGAAGGCATGCAAGCCGTGCGCGAAGCGGTTCAGCTTCGTCACGACGCTCTTGTTCGCGCGCGTGAGGGCGTTGTAGCCGAGCACGGCAGGGATCGCGACGAAGAGACCGAAGGCCGTCATGATGAGCGACTCGCCCACCGGACCCGCCACTTGGTCGATCGATGTCTGGCCCGTCGCGCCAATTGTCAGGAGCGCGTGATAAATGCCCCAGACAGTACCGAACAGCCCGACGAACGGCGCCGTACTGCCGATCGATGCCAGCACGGCGAGCCCTGCTTGCATGCGGCCGACGCTTTCATCCATGACGTCTTTCAGGCATCGCGTGATCCACTCCGACACATCCATGCGGTCGTGCAGATGCGGCTGCGTCTGATGATGATGCTCGGACGCTTCCTGACCGGCCAGCGCCAGCGCGAGGTACGGGTTGTCAGCCGGATTCGACGACTGGCTGCTGATTTTCTTGATGCCGTCGTTGAAGTCGTCGGAATGCCAGAAGGCCTGATCGGCGTTCTTCGTGAGGCGCTTGAGACGCAGCACGTTCCATCCCTTGACGACGATCACGGTCCACGAAAGCACCGACATGATGACGAGCGCCAGCGCGATACCGCGTGTGACGAAGTCGCCTTGCGCCCAGACGTGCGCAATCCCGTAGTTGTTCATTTCCAGTTCCTGTTTCTATAAAAAGCCGGTCAGTCGTTCAGACTGAATACGAATGGCACCGTGGCGGTTGCCCGAATGGCTTCGCCATTCTCTTTGTAAGGACTGCACGCGCTGCTGCGCACGGCGTCGAGCGCCGCGTCGTCGAGGCGCTGCGAGCCGCTGCTCTTTTGCAGCGTCACATTCTCGATTTTGCCCGTAATACCGACCGTTAGCTTGACGAGCGAGGTGCCGGTTTCGCCGCGACGCCGCGACATCGCCGGATAATCCGGCTGCGCGATGTTGCAGCTCAGACGCGCGACGTTCTTCGGCGCGGCCAGATCCATCGTCGGTTTTCCGATCGCGGGCGCGGCCGGCGCGGCGGGCGCTGGCGCGGGCGGTGTCGGGGCCGGCGGTGTGGGATCGGGTGCGGGCGCGGCGATTTGCGAGGGCGTTTCGCGCACCGGCATCGGCGTGGGCTTCGGCTCGACCTTGGGTTTGACCTTCGGTTTGGGCTGCGGCTTTGGAACCGGTTTCGGCGGCTCGGGAGTCGGTGGCGACTGCACGGCGACAGGCTGCGGCGCGGGCGCCGGCGTTTCGCTGATCAGCTGCGCGGTGATCGTCTTCGCTTCGACGGGGCGCGGCAGCGGCTCGCGATGCATGGTGAGCGCCACGCCGAAGAGCGTGGCGTGAATCGCCAGCACGGCGACGCACGCGGCCACCACGCGCGGGTTCAAATTGCTCGGCGTCGTCGTGTCGAATACAGCGGGAGAGGTTGTTGGGGACTGCATTCTTATTCGCTGCTTGCGGTGTTGCCAGTAGCGCGGCCATCGAAGTTACGTACGTTCGCTGGTTCGGCGCGGAAGAAACCAAACGACATCATTTTCTGAAAATAATGAGGGATATGAATAGCGTAGCCACGAAACCAATCAGCAATTCCATCTTTCCCTCCTTAAGGGCAAAGAGTTGCGTGGCTGGCGTAGGTGATCGGAACCTGGCTTGCGATAAGCGATCAAGAAACCAAGCGGCGCGCTTCGCCGACAGCGGGGCGCCGAGCGCTATCTCGGTCGCGCCCCGCGCAACTTCAGGCAGCCTGGCGTTCGTAGAACGTGAGCGGCGCGACTTGCGCATGTTCGCGCTGTTCCATTCCACAGCGCGACGCGCAGACACCGCTCGTCGCCATGACGTCGCGCACGCTTGCTTCGCACTTCCCGCAGCATAGCGCGACCCCAAGCTCGAACTGGAGCTCGTCGAAGGATTCCATTCCATCGGCGATGGCGGAGCGGATCTTACGGTCGGAAACTGCTTTGCAGACACAGACGATCATGGTCGTTCGCGATAGCTTGCGTTAATGCGAATTATTATCATTCAGTAAGACGCTCTTGGCAAGCCGGGTTCTGTGTTTTTTGTAACACAGCGCGCGTGTTAGCCGATTTATTGCTTAGGAGCGTTTGCTGGTGGGGCTCCGACGGCTATGACGCCCCGGAAAAACCCTTAGACGATGTCGGGTTCGGCAAGGCGCGTGCGTCGCGAAGGGATCAGCACGTGTTCGACGCTGGCGTCGAGATGCAGAAGCGATGCCGCAAGCTGACGCTGGGATTCGCCGTCGGCGGTCGAGCAGAAGCGCGGCATGGATTCCACCGCAGCCGATGAGTTTTTCAGCGCGTTCGTTTCCAGCAGACGGTCGAGCTGGCGCGCGATGGCGATGCTGGTATCGACGAGTTGCAGCCGTTCGCCGGCGATCTCGCGAATGGCGCGGTCGAGAAACGGATAGTGCGTGCAGCCGAGCACCAGAGTATCCGCGCCGGCTTCGAGCATAGGCGCGAGATAGCCTTCGAGCAGCGCCATGAGTTCCGGCGACGACGTATCGCAGCGTTCGACGGCCTGCACGAGACCGTGTCCCGGCTGGCAGATGAAGCGGCAATCGCCCGCATAACGTTCGAGCAGCAACTGGAAGCGCGCGCTGCGCAAGGTCACCGCGGTTGCCAACACGCCGACGACGCGCGTCTTGGAAACGGCGGCGGCGGGCTTCACGCCCGGTTCGACGCCCACGAGCGGAATGGAAAGCCGCTCGCGCACGAGCGCGATGGATTGCGCGGTTGCCGTATTGCATGCGACGACGAGCGCTTTGGCGCCTTGCGCGACGAGCCATTCGCCGATGGCCATGGTGCGGTCGACGATGAAATCGTCATCGCGCTCGCCGTAAGGCGCGTACAGCGAGTCCGCGACATAGACGAGCCGCTCGTGCGGAAGCAACGCCCGCACCGCGCGCAGCACCGACAAGCCGCCGAGACCGGAATCGAAAATGCCGACCGGCGCGCTCGCGTTTACCGGAGCACGCGCGTTCGGCATGAGTGTGGGTACGACAACTACTGACATTGCGGACAGATATTTACTCGCCTTCGCCCATCATAGTCTGCTGGTAGTTCTGGATGCCAACCTTGTCGATCAGATCCAGTTGCGTTTCCAGCCAGTCGATGTGTTCCTCGGTGTCGTTCAGGATCTTGTCGAAGATATCGCGCGAGACGAAATCGCGCACCGATTCGCAATAGGCAATCGCCTCCTTGCACGTGGACTGCGAAATCTGTTCGAGCTTCAGGTCGCACTCGAGGATTTCCTTGGTCTCTTCGCCGATCAGGAGCTTGTGCAGGTCTTGCAGGTTCGGCAGACCGTCGAGCATGAACACGCGCTGGATGAGCCAGTCGGCGTGTTTCATTTCACCGATCGATTCGTCGTACTCATGCTTGCCGAGCTTTTCCAGGCCCCAGTGCTTGTACATCCGCGCGTGCAGGAAGTATTGATTGATCGCGGTCAGTTCATTTTTCAACTGCGCGTTCAGATATTCGATGACTTTAGCGTCGCCTTTCATGATTGTTCCTTTTCATAGCGTGGGGCATCCCGCAAAGATAAACGTTCTTAACGTCTCTGCCAAGGATGAGTGAATCTTTTTTGATTGCGATAAAACTGAGAATGGAAATCCTTCTCGATACCGCTTCTCCAAAACAAAAGAGCCGGACGCGCGGTCCGGCTCTTCATTGGCCGCGATCCGTGCGGCCTCGATCGATCAGACCGTCGCGACGGGAATCTTGCCGATCTTCGCCTGCCATTCGGCGGGACCCGTTTTGTGTACCGACGTGCCTTGCGAATCGACGGAGACCGTCACCGGCATGTCCCGCACGTCGAATTCGTAGATGGCTTCCATGCCGAGGTCTTCGAACGCCAGCACCTTCGCTTCGCGGATGGCTTTGGAGACGAGATATGCCGCGCCGCCCACGGCCATCAGATACGCCGCGTTGTGCTTCTTGATGGCCTCGATGGCGACAGGCCCGCGTTCGGCCTTGCCGATCATCGAGATGAGGCCGGTTTGCGCGAGCATCATCTCCGTGAACTTGTCCATGCGCGTGGCCGTGGTCGGGCCGGCGGGACCGACGGCTTCGTCGCGCACCGGGTCGACCGGGCCGACGTAATAGATCACGCGGTTGGTGAAATCGACCGGAAGTTTTTCGCCCTTGGCGAGCATGTCGGCAATGCGCTTGTGCGCCGCGTCGCGGCCCGTGAGCATCTTGCCCGACAAGAGCAACGTCTGGCCCGGCTTCCAGGAAGCCACTTCTTCCGGCGTCAGTGTATTCAGATCGACGCGCCTGCTGGTTTCCGTGTTCGGCGCCCAGGTCACGTCCGGCCACGCGTCGAGCGGCGGCGCCTCGAGCTTCGCCGCGCCCGAGCCGTCGAGCGTGAAGTGAGCGTGACGCGTGGCCGCGCAGTTCGGAATGATCGCGATGGGCTTGGACGCCGCGTGCGTCGGCGCCGCCATGATCTTCACGTCGAGCACGGTGGCAAGCCCGCCCAAACCTTGCGCGCCGATACCAAGCGCATTCACCTTCTCGTGCAGTTCCACGCGCAGTTCTTCGATCCAGTCCCGCGGTCCGCGCGCGATGACGTCCTGAATGTCGATGGGGTCCATGAGCGATTCCTTGGCCATCAGCATCGCCTTTTCCGCCGTGCCGCCGATGCCGATACCGAGCATGCCTGGCGGACACCAGCCCGCGCCCATCGTCGGCACGGTCTTGATGATCCAGTCGACGATGGAATCCGACGGGTTCAGCATCGCGAACTTAGACTTGTTTTCCGAGCCGCCGCCCTTGGCCGCGACCTGCACGTCGACCTTGTCGCCCGGCACGATCTCGTAGTGGATCACGGCGGGCGTGTTGTCCTTCGTGTTCTTGCGCGCGCCTTCGGGCGGGCTCACGATGGACGCGCGCAGCACGTTGTCCGGGTTCAGGTAACCGCGACGCACGCCTTCGTTGATCATGTCGGTGACGCTCATCGTCGCGCCGTCCCAACGCACGTCCATGCCAACCTTGACGAACACGGTCACGATGCCCGTGTCCTGGCAGATCGGACGCTTGCCTTCCGCGCACATGCGGCTATTGGTCAGGATCTGCGCGATGGCGTCCTTCGCGGCCGGGCTTTCCTCCAGCTCGTAGGCGCGGCCGAGCGCCTGAATGTAGTCGAGCGGATGGTAATAGCTGATGTATTGCAGCGAGTCGGCAATACTCTGGATCAGGTCTTCCTGCTTGATGACGGTCATGGCTTGGGCTTTTCGGGGACGAATATATTTGTGCGTTCTGATGACGCCTGAGGCTCAGTCGAGCGCGCTTCGGGGCGCGACTTCGCTGTGAAAATGTGCGGGATGCGTATGCGTGGTCAGCTTGTCGACGTACGCCATGATGAGCGCCGAGAACAGGAAGGCCATATGGATGATCACCTGCCACAGCACCGTATGAAACGTATGCTGGTCCGGGTTGATGAAGGTTTTGAGAAGATGGATCGACGAGATGCTGATGAGCGCCATCGAGAGCTTGACCTTCAGCACGCCCGCGTTGACGTGGTCGAGCCATTCGGGCTCGTCGGGATGACCTTCCACGCCCAGACGCGATACGAAGGTTTCGTAGCCGCCGACGATCACCATGATCAGCAGGTTCGAGATCATCACCACGTCGATGAGGCCGAGCACGACCAGCATGATGTTGGTTTCATCGAGCGTCATTGCGTGCGTGACGAGATGCCAGACTTCCTTCAGGAACAGCACGACGTATACGCCTTGCGCGACGATCAAGCCCAGATACAGCGGCACCTGCAGCCAGCGGCTCATGAAGATGATTTTCGGCAGCGCCTTCATCGAGCCGGGTTGGACGCGCGAGTCGGGTGTGTGCTTGGAAGCGGGCATGGGCGGCTTGTCGGTCGGCTGTCGGACGAGGAAAGGGAAGAAGCAACGAACAGGAAACGCGCGCGGGTCGTGGACCCGCGCTCAGGAAGCCCGCCATTGTAGCAAGTTGTATGTGACGATCCGCCCGGCTTTCAAAATGCGTCCGTGTCGGCGCGACTACTCGGCAACAGATACCGCCGCGCGCGTCTTCATGCTCGCGAGCCCGATGCCCGCGACCACGCAGGCGAGTGCGATGCCATGCGCGAAACTCGGCCGCTCCCCGAGAAACGCGATGCCATAGATCGCGGCGGCAATCGGCAGCACGGCGCAGAACACGCCGGCGAGACTGCCGTCGACATGGCGGATGCCTTTCATCCACAGCCAGAACGAGAAGATGCTCGCCGAGAGTCCATACCAGAGTACGAGCGCCCAGGTGAGCGGTTCGACGCCGCGCCAGTCGAACGCAACAAACGAAGCCGCGCCGAACGGCAGCATCAGCACGAAGCCTATGCCATGCGTATAAGCGCAGATGTCGATGGCCGGCAGCGTTTGCGTCAGACGCCGCGACAGGATCACATAGAGCGACTCGCAGCACACCGCGCCGAGCACCATCAGATTGCCCGTGAGCGAGCCCGCGCTGCCGTCGGCGTAGGCGTCGCCACTTTGCGCGACGTTAATGACGAGCACGCCCGCAATCGCAAGCGCGATCGATGCGAACGCGCGTCCGCTCGGCTTCTCCTTGAGAAAGAGCCACGAGAAGAGCGCGACGACAGCCGGAATCGTGCTCGTGATGACGCCCGCCGCGACCGCGCTCGTGCGTGCGACGCCATTCAACATCAGAAGCGTGAAGCCGAATGTGCCGAAGAATGCCTGCAGAAAGAGGTTGATCCATTCGCCGCGCGCGACCTGCCTCATCTTGGCGAGCCGGAAGAGCGGCCAAAGGACCAAGAGGGCGATCACGAAGCGCAGAAGCGCGAAGAGCGGAACGGGAACGGACGCGACGATGGACTTGCCGATACCGACGTTGCTTCCGACGAGCAGCATGGCTGCGATGAGTAAAAAGGCGTAGCGATTCAAGCTGGAATCCGCACTGCGAGTTCAGTTACGATTGTGGGGACACATTGTAATTGAAGCCGCCGCGACTCCGCGTATACCCCGTGCCTCTTGACCGGCGCGCGTAAGAAGCAGGTAAGTTGAACGGCATATCTTGGAGTACATGCGGGATGGCAGCGCTTTGCGAGCGACGCCGTTCCTGGAAAGGAGACAAGGTTCGGCCGGGAACGAAGCACGCTTTCCGGCTTTCGAACTTCATAACATGCGGCACGCGTTAGCAACGAAGCGCGCCGCCGGCTTTTGGAATCACCATCAGAGAGGTTGTCGATGTCTGCGATCGAATCGGTTCTTCAGGAAAAACGCGTGTTCCCGCCGTCTGCGAAAGCATCGGCGGGCGCGGCCATCTCCGGCATGGAGGCTTACAAGGCGCTCGTCGCCGAAGCCGAACGCGATTACGAAGGTTTCTGGGCGCGGCTCGCGCGCGAAACGCTGTCATGGCACAAGCCCTTTACCCGCGTGCTCGACGAATCCAAGGCGCCGTTCTACAAGTGGTTCGAAGACGGCGAGTTGAACGCTTCGTATAACTGTCTCGATCGCCATGTCGAAGCGGGCCGCGGCGGCGACAACGCCATCATCTTCGAAGCCGACGACGGCACGGTCACCAACGTCACGTATCAGGACTTGCTCGACCGCGTATGCCGTCTGGCCAATGCACTCAAAAAGCGCGGCGTGAAGAAGGGCGATCGCGTGGTGATCTATCTGCCGATGTCGGTGGAAGGCGTGGTCGCCATGCAGGCTTGCGTGCGGATCGGCGCGACGCATTCGGTCGTGTTCGGCGGCTTCTCGTCGAAGTCGCTCAACGAACGTCTCGTCGATGTCGGCGCGGTCGCGCTCATCACCGCCGACGAGCAGATGCGCGGCGGCAAGGCGTTGCCGCTCAAGAGCATCGCCGATGAAGCGCTCGCGGCCGGCGGCTGCGAGGCGGTGAAGAACGTCATCGTGTATCGCCGCACGGGCGGCAAGGTGCAATGGACCGAAGGACGCGACTCCTGGCTGCACGACGTAGTCGAGAATGAACCGGCGACGTGCGAGCCGGAATGGGTAAGCGCGGAGCATCCGCTCTTCATTCTGTACACGTCGGGTTCCACGGGCAAGCCGAAAGGCGTGCAGCACAGCACGGCGGGCGTGTTGCTGTGGGCCGCGCAGACCATGAAGTGGACCTTCGACATGAAGCCGGGCGATGTCTTCTGGTGTACGGCGGACATCGGCTGGATCACGGGACATAGTTACATTGCGTACGGGCCGCTCGCCATTGGAGCGACGCAAGTCATGTTCGAAGGCGTGCCCACGTATCCGCACGCCGGCCGTTTCTGGGAGATGATCGCGCGCCACAAGGTCACGATCTTCTACACGGCGCCGACGGCGATCCGCTCGCTCATCAAGGTCTCGGAAGCGGATCAGAAGGTCCATCCGAAGCGTTTCGATTTGTCGAGCCTGCGCATTCTCGGCACCGTCGGCGAGCCGATCAATCCCGAAGCGTGGATGTGGTATCACGAGAACGTGGGCGGCGGGCAGTGTCCTATCGTCGACACCTGGTGGCAGACCGAAACCGGCGGCCACATGATCACGCCGCTGCCGGGCGCGACGCCGCTCGTGCCGGGGTCGTGCACGTTGCCGTTGCCGGGCATCATGGCCGCTATCGTCGATGAAACCGGCCAGGACGTGCCGAATGGACAAGGCGGCATTCTGGTGGTCAAGCGTCCGTGGCCGTCCATGCTGCGCAACGTCTGGGGCGACCCGGACCGCTACAAGTCGAGCTACTTTCCCGAGGAACTCGGCGGCAAGCTGTATCTCGCGGGCGATGGCGCCGTGCGCGACAAGGACACCGGTTATTTCACGATCATGGGCCGTATCGACGACGTGCTGAACGTCTCCGGTCATAGGCTCGGGACGATGGAGATCGAATCGGCGCTGGTTGCGAACCCGATGGTCGCGGAGGCGGCAGTCGTCGGCCGTCCGGACGACACGACCGGTGAAGCCGTCGTGGCGTTCGTCGTGCTCAAGCGCGATCGTCCTGAGGGCGATGAAGCGAAGCAGATTGCGAACGAGCTGCGCAATTGGGTTGGCAAGGAGATCGGACCGATCGCCAAGCCGAAGGACATTCGCTTCGGTGAGAATTTGCCGAAGACGCGTTCGGGCAAGATCATGCGGCGTCTGCTGCGTTCGCTCGCGAAGGGCGAGCAGATCACGCAGGATGTTTCGACGCTCGAGAATCCGGCGATTCTGGATCAGCTCGGCGAGGCGCGTTGAGGGACGGTTTGCGATGTGTCGCGCACGTCAAGGCGCGCGCCGCATCGCGTTTAGCCGCATGCCGTGATTGCGGTTTAGCTCGATCGACGAGGGCAGGTACGTGAGCCTCTCCGTCTCCGTGCCATTCCATTCGGTCGTCTCGGCAGCGGACTCGTCCAGCCAGGGCAAACGCAGTTAGATTCGAACTCGATCCGCGTCCGCCCATCCCATCCCGCTGTAGTCCCCGATTGCCGATACCATGCGGTTTTGGTAAATAACCGCATGGTCATGCCGCCGCCCGCCGATTCCGCGCCACCCACGCTTCCCGCTCCGCCGCTCGTGCCGGCGGCAATGGCGCGCGCGCATCGGGCGTATTGGCGCTTCAATATCGCGTTGATCGGCGTGCTGCTCACGATCGGTTTCGTCGTCTCGTTCGGCGTGCCGCTTTTCGCGCAGCGTCTCGCGCACGTGCGCGTCGCGGGCTTTCCGCTGCCGTTCTACTTCGGGGCGCAAGGCGCGATACTCGTCTATGTCGCGTTGATCCTCGTCTATATCGTGCTGATGCAGATTGCCGATGCGCGTCTGTTGCGCGCGGCCGCGTTATCGGCGAGACAAGACGCAATGGACGCGGCCGCGCGATGAAGCTCACGAACCGGCTGATCCTCGCCTACGCGCTCTATACGCTCGGGTTTTTGCTCTTTATCTTTCTGATGGAGCGCATCGAGCGCACGACCGGGCCGGGCATGTGGATAGGCTACGTGTTCCTGTTCGTGCCGATCGCGGTGTATGCGGTCATCGGACTGCTTTCGCGCACGTCCGATCTCGTCGAATACTATGTCGCGGGCCGGCGCGTGCCGTCGGCGTTCAATGGCATGGCGACCGCGGCGGACTGGCTGTCGGCGGCGTCATTCATCGGACTCGCGGGATCGATCTATGCAAGCGGCTACGACGGCCTCGCCTACGTGATGGGCTGGACCGGCGGCTACTGCCTCGTCGCGTTCCTGCTCGCGCCGTACGTGCGCAAACTCGCGCGCTACACCATTCCCGACTTCCTCGGCACGCGCTTTTCCAGCAACCTCGTGCGCGCGCTCGCGGCCATCGCGGCGATACTCTGCTCGTTCGTCTATCTCGTCGCGCAGATTCAGGGCATCGGGTTGATCGCGTCGCGCTTTATCGGCATCGAGTTTTCCATCGGCATCTTTTGCGGGCTCGCGGGCATTCTCGTGTGCTCCTTTCTGGGCGGCATGCGCGCGGTGACGTGGACGCAGGTCGCGCAGTACATCATTCTGATCAGCGCGATGCTGATTCCCGTGTCGATGATCGCGCATCGCGAAGGCCTCGGCTGGCTGCCGCAACTCAACTATGGCCGCGTGATGGAGCGAGTCGAAGCCCTCGAGCGCGAAGTCGCGGCGTCACCCGACGAAGCGCGCGTGCGGATGGATTATCAACGTCAGGCGGCGCGGATGCAGCAGCGTATCGACGCGCTGCCGAAGTCGTTCTTCGACGAACACGGCCGTCTCGTCAACGAAGTCACGGACCTGCGCCGGCATAACGGACCGCTGCGCGAAATCAACGAGCGCGAGCGCGAACTGGCTTCGTTCCCCCGCGATCCCGCGGATGCGAAAGTCAAGTGGGCGCGCGAACGCGATGCCCTGACCGAGCGCGTCGCGGCTCCGGTTTCGATGGTCGAAGCCTTCGCGCCGGACTCCGCGAGCGATGAGACGCCGCGCTCGCATCAACTCAACTTCTTGTCGCTGCTGCTGTGCCTGTCGATCGGCACGGCCAGTCTGCCGCACATCCTCACGCGTTATAACACGACCACATCGGTGGCATCGGCGCGGCGCTCGGTTGGCTGGACCTTATTCTTCGTGGCGCTGTTTTATCTGACCGTGCCGGTGCTCGCGGTGCTCATCAAGCACGAGATTCTGACGGGCATTGTCGGCCACCGGTTCGCGGATCTGCCGCAGTGGGTCACGCAATGGCGGCGCGTGGAGCCGTATCTCATCCATATCAGCGATGTGAATGGCGATGGCATCGTGCGTTGGGCGGGAATCCAGATGCAGCCCGACATGGTCGTGCTTGCCGCGCCGGAGATCGCGGGCTTGCCGTACGTGATATCGGGATTGATCGCGGCGGGCGCGCTGGCGGCCGCGCTCTCGACGGCGGATGGCTTGCTGCTGACCATCGCGAATGCGCTTTCGCACGATGTCTATTACTGCATGGTCGATAAGAACGCGACCAGTCAGCGGCGCGTCACCATTTCCAAGATCTTGTTGCTGGGCGTGGCGTTGCTGGCATCGTGGGTGGCGTCGCTCAATACGGGAAATATTCTCTTTTTGGTGGGAGCCGCGTTTTCGCTGGCGGCGTCAAGTTTGTTTCCAGCGCTGGTGCTCGGTGTGTTCTGGAAGCGCACCACGCAGCGCGGCGTGGTCGCCGGGATGATTGCCGGGCTTGTCGTGTGCGTGTATTACATCGTGTCGACGTATCCGTTCTTCGTGCAACTGACCGGCTTCGCTGGGCATCGCTGGTTTGGCATCGAGCCGATCAGTTCTGGCGTCTTCGGTGTGCCGGCCGGTTTTGCGGTGGCGATCGTCGTGAGTCTTCTCGACCGGAAGCCGGATGCTTACACGCGCGCGCTCGTCGATTACATTCGACATCCGTAGGGGGTGGCGGGGCGGCGGGAAGTTGGTATAATCGCGGTCTTCCGGAGAGATGGATGAGCGGTTTAAGTCGCACGCCTGGAAAGCGTGTATAGGGTAAAACCTATCGGGGGTTCGAATCCCCCTCTCTCCGCCAGAATTTCAAGCCCTTGATTGTTCAAGGGCTTTTTTCTTTTCCAGCCGTAATGAACCTGTCCGCATTTTTGTGTGCGAGGCGGTTAGCGGAGTCACCCGCGTGCGTTGGTAAAACGCTCTCCAAACAGGATGGCAAACTGGTTCATCGCGGACGACCAGTCGAACGCCGCGCGTACTGACTTTGCCAGCACGTTGCGCAATGCCAGCCACAGCAGCTTGATGGCGGCCTCGTCATTGGGGAAGTGGCCGCGTGTCTTGATGATCTTGCGTAGTTGCATGTTCAGACTCTCAATGGCGTTTGTGGTGTAGACGACACGGCGTATGTCCGGCGGAAACACGAAGAACGGTGTGACGTTCTCCCACGCCCGTCGCCACGACTGCACGATAGTCGGATACTTCGCACCCCACGGGCCTTCGGCAAAGGCCTCCAGGGCCTGCTGAGCGGCCTGTTCACTCGCGGCGGCATAGACCGGGCGCAGCGCTGCGGCCACGCTCTTGCGGTCCTTGTAGCTGGCGTACTCCAGACTGTTGCGGATCAGATGCACGATGCAGGTCTGCACGGCCGTGCGCGGGTACGCCGTGCCAATCGCCTCAGCCAGTCCCTTCAGGCCGTCGACCACCGCGATCAGGATGTCCTGGCAGCCCCGGGTCTTCAGTTCGTTGAACACTTTCAGCCAGAACTTCGCACCTTCGGTCTGTTCGATCCACAGGCCGAGCACATCGCGCTGGCCGTCGGCCTGAATGCCCAGCGCCAGATACACCGCCTTGTTGCTCACCACGCCGTCGCCACGGATCTTCACACGCAGCGCGTCGAAGAACACCACCGGGTACATCGGCTCAAGCGGACGGCTTTGCCAGGCGAGCGCTTCAGCCATGACTTCGTCGGTGACCGAGCTGATGAAATCGGGCGAAACCTCGGTGCCATAGGCTTCGGCCAGAAACGCCTGGATCTCGCGCACACTCATGCCGCGCGCGTACATGGCGATGATGCGCTCGTCGAAACCGGTAAAACGGCGCTCGTGTTTCGGAATCAGGATGGGTTCAAAACTGCCGTCACGATCACGCGGCAGATCGACCCTGAGCGGGCCATAATCGGTGATGAGCGTCTTGCCGCTGGCGCCGTTACGTTCGTTGTCCTGGCCGTCGGGTTTCGGCTGCCCCGCCAGGTAGCCCAGATGCATCTTCATCTCGGCGCCCATCGCGCGCTCGATGAGTGCCTTGTTGAACGCCAGCATCAGGTCCTGGACCTCGGTGGGCGTCATCGGGCCTTTGACCAGGTCATCCAGCAGACCTTCCGGAAGGGCAGGCAGCGGCCCTCGGGCCGCTGCCTGAGAAGCGACGGTGCGTTTCTTCTTCATCGGCATATCCATGACTTTTACCTCTCATAATATGCCTCGCCCACAGAATTACGGATAGGTCCGCCGTAATTTTCGCCTTGCTCTTAGGCGATTCTCATCACGACAACGTCCGCGTTCCAGACGTTTCCCCAAGCGATGCGCTTCACGGAACACAAGCGATCGCCATTTCTCACGCGCGATCCAACCGGAAGTTCTCATCTGCGGGAAAAGCCGCACTCCTAAGCGTACGTCCTTGAAAAATTTAGTCAAATTCGCATCACTCGATGCTGGAAAGACTAACCATCGACGGTACTCCGCGCTAAGGTTCACGCGCTGCAACTCCCTATCAACTCAAGGAATTGAAACATGAGCATCTTCGGTGACATCGTCAACAAGATTTTCCACAAGGCAAAGCCCGCCGAGCAAGCGCCCGCAGTCGAAGCGCAACCGGTCCCGGCTGATGTCGCACAAGCCGACGTGGCGCCGGCTCCTGCCGCACTGTCCGACATCGACGTGGCCGCCGTCATGGACGGCTTGGCGCGCGAAAGCGGCCAGACGCTCAACTGGCGCGTATCGATCGTCGATCTGATGAAACTTCTGCAAGTAGACAGCAGCCTCGACCATCGCAAGCAGTTGGCCGCCGAGCTGAAGTACAGCGGCGACACCAACGACTCGGCGACGATGAACATCTGGTTGCACAAGCAACTGATGCAGGCATTGGCTGCCAATGGCGGCAAGCTGCCGTCGGATATGCTCGCTTAAACGCAAGCAAATACAGTCAGCAGAACAAGCCCGCTATCGGAGTCATTTCCGATAGCAGGCTTCTTTTTGGACAGACACGGGGAAAAGGAGGCGCCGTAAGAACGATGGCTACGACGGCAAGGCTAGGCCTCTAATAATGCTCGATTGAATCGCGCACATGGCAGGGCGGGGCCAACCGTGTATCCATCTCTTACGACATTCAACAGAATAGTCGATCCTGCTTCGGTGTCGATATCGGATTAATCGTGTTTCTGCAAACGTTTCATCGTCAAATTGCCGAAGAAACGTACGCTCCGTGCTTACCGTTGCCGCGGCGCAGTCGCGAAAGCCTCGATCGGATCGCGCGACGCGGCCGCTTTTTCCTCGCGTTTCCTGGCTGATGAGTCCGGTCGCGCGAACGCGGCGATGGGATCGGACTGGTTTGCGGTATCGACGTGCTGTGATGTATCCGCCACTTTTCGTTTTGGTGACACCGTCTTCGCCGCATGTTGCGGCGTGCTTTGTCGCGCGCCCGCCGTACTGCTAACCCATTCTTCGCTGTAGGTCGCGAAGGCCGACGATGCACAGGTCAACGCCAGGAATCCGAATGAAACAATAAGAGCGCTAAGTGTTCGCATGATTTCGTGATTGTTTTCCAATTGGCGGATGCACCATGACGCTGCCTGGTACGTGGACATGGGCGCGTAACGGTTGAAATCGTTGCAGTGAGAAGCCCCGCGCGTGCGGGGCTGTGAGTCGCTCGACTCGATACCGCGTGCTTTTGCTCGCGGTCAAGTCGTTTAGTGAGCGATCATCGCTTGAGCAGCCTGCTCTGCGTCGAAATGCAATGCGGCGTTTGCCGCCTGTTCCTGCGCCATGAATTCACGCGCCGTCTGAACGCCCTTTTCAAAAGACGCGCGAGCCGTGTGCTCTTCGAGCGCGGCGATCAACGGCATCTGTTCTTCTGCGACGGAGTGGAGCAGGCTCAGGATGTCGCGACGCATGGTTTCCGGGTACGAGCAAAAGTGTTCGAAGCCGCCCGGCGCTGCGACGATATTGACGAGCGATGACAGCAGGCGCGCACGATTGGCGCAATGCTCGCCGATAGCCATGGAGTGGGAAGTGGTGACGCGGCCGTTGGAGTCGACGGAAACTTGCAGGTCCTTCATTATTGTGAGCCTCTTTATGGTCTGTAGGAGGTATGCATTTAAGCGACTCACGCTGCAAAAAACCTTCGGACAATTCTTAATCGTTGTGATGGAGACGATAATTAACGTTTAGTAGGTCCGATGGCGATCACGCCAAACCGTTCGCGAGTGTCGCGCCCAAGCCGCCAACAGTAATGGACGCTTTGTCCGGAAACGCGCGTGTCAGCGCGCCGCACGAATGCACGGCGCGCGGTTCTATGTCACGCACGACTACTGCTTCATCGTCCCAGTAGAATTCGCGCCCTTTGCGGGCGCCTGCGTCGCGTCGGGCGCCATGCCCTTCTCGCGCTGTTGCATGAGCGTGCCGCTTCCCGCTGTGCCCGACGGCACGCCGCCCTGGGCCGAGTCGTTCATGTTCTTGCCCGGCGAGACGCCCGGTTGTACCTGCTGCATTTGGGAAGGACGCTGATTCAACTGATCGCGCGACATCTCCTGCGCCAGCGTGGCGGTGCTGACTAAGGCAATGAAAG
Source organism: Caballeronia sp. LP006 (assembly GCF_031450995.1). Taxonomy (NCBI): domain Bacteria; kingdom Pseudomonadati; phylum Pseudomonadota; class Betaproteobacteria; order Burkholderiales; family Burkholderiaceae; genus Caballeronia; species Caballeronia sp. LP006. The sequence goes on from NZ_JARTVW010000005.1 coordinate 1,567,979, forward strand.
CGCCGGCAACCAATGCGGTGGATTTCATGTTTGTCTCCTAGAAGTCCGGCGCGAGAGGTGCGCCGTGTGCCGACTTCGTAAGCATCGCGCGTGCCGCGTCGAAACGGCGGCTTTCTTGTCTTAAATCATTCGCAAAGACTAGGATTTATGGACGGGCAAAAGCCGCTGTTGGTTCGTTACAATTCGTGGTCCAGAAGATCTGGAACGGATCGAAATCCGTTTCAATCAACAGAATGTTACGGAGTTTTCCATGTCGATTTCCCTGAACGAATTAATGGCATGGAGCGCACGCATGCCCGATCCATCGAGCGAAGAAGCGCGAATGCTTCAGACCATGATTGCGCGCCGCGATAGCGAATTGCGCTTGCGCATTGCCGATCTCATCTCGAAAATAAGTGAGCGTGAGAATTGGCGCTTGCATGTGTGCGCCGCGACTGCGCGACGTGTCGAGCAAACGCCTGCCGATGGTCTGGAAGCGGTTTATCAGTTTTTCGTCGGCCGAAATGAAGGCACCATCCGTGCCGATATACCAGCGCCCGAGCCGCTTCCGGAACCGCCGGTGAATACGCCGGTTGCCGTCGAAAACGTCAGTCGTCTGTCCGCGTCCACGCACGCTGCACCACCTTCGCTGGTACATGGCGTTGCGCCTATCGAACATTTGTATCGCCACATGTCCACGCTTGAAGCCAGCGTCGCCAAGACGCCCGGCATTACATGTGGCGTACAGGGCATTCGAATCATGCGCATGGTTGCTTTAATGTCCAAGGCACGGTCCGCGCAATTAGCTAAGTTGCGCATGAGTGGAACTCAGGCAATCTACCGCCATATGTGATTAGCGTAGCCGGAAGAGTCACGGCGTTTCACGGAATTGCATTCACGGAAACGTCGCGAGTCAATCTTACGAGATACATGAGAAGCCTCGGCCTTTTCAAGGCGTCGATTGAATCTACCGACGCCTCGGCTATACTAAGTTTTCCGCAGTTCAATCGTATTGAAGATTAAAGCGTCATTGAGCGATGCATATTAGTGGCGTTTCAATCTTCAAGCTCGCAATTCATCGCGAAGCAATTTAAAGTCGCGAACTTCGAGTACGGATCGCGTGACGTCTGGCGATCGGAGCGAGGGGCAGCCGGGGAGTCAATGTGAAGAGTCTGCTCAGCAGAAGAGGCACCTTACTCGATAATGCGCCATCGTTTCTCTTACGGCCAAAAGCGCCTGATTCCTTTCGAATGCACGCCCCTCAGCCGCATGACGATGACGATGACACTGGTGCCGAGCCGCCTACCGTCGCCACACCCGCTGCGCAGGCAACGCGCGTCACGCCTCTTCGGCCGATAGGCGCATCGGCGCAGCAAGTCAATTCGCAAGCGTTGCAGGCTGCTCAAATAGCTGAAGTCGAATGGCTGATTCAGCAATCATCGTTATCGACGTTTCGCGCTTTTCAAAGTTTTGCGTTTTCGACCACTCTCCTGTTTTACCCGCGTGACCTGACGTACTATTCGGTACTTTTCCACGACGACGCTGTGTGGCGAGTCCTGAAAGCAGAAGATGCCGATGCCGCTGAAGCCGCGTTCCGTCACTTCGTCGAGCAAGCCATGCGACTCGCCGAAGCCGAAATGCGGCGCGCATACCTGGAAGCACAGAACGAACAGTACACACGGTTGATTGCAGAATCCGAAGCGCAAGTCGAGCGTGTGCGGGTCGATCTGCAGCGTGGCAATAGTCAGGATCAGCAAGTCGCAGCCAGGCAGCAGGAAATACGTCGCGAGCTTGCCCAACTAGAAGGCCGGCGAGTCTCGGCACAGGTGCAGCTCAGCAAACTTCAACGTCAGCTTCATCAACTCGAAACGACCTGCAACGAAGTTGTCCCGCACCTTCCGTCGCGTCGTTGAGTTGTTCCATAGTGGGGCAAAAAAAGAGTGCTGGCGGCAATAAGCTAAAATGGCGGTTTTGGCGGCTAGATAATTTTTTCGGCATACTCGCCGCCGTATCGCGAAATGTAGGTGCTTAGCCCGCGTCCAGTGTTAGCTAGCCGTTTCATCTCCTCGACTGTCGTACGCCCCGGCGTGCAATAGTCGTATAAATAGGTCCCGCCGTTGACAAAGCGTATTTTTATGCCGTCGTGCAGGATTTCGAAAGCCGCAATGCCCGATTTGCCCGAAAGATTTTTATAAGGCTGCATGAGTATTTTCCCGCATGCTGGATCTGGCGCGGCCGTGTGGCCGTGTAATGCGAGTCCGACAGCGCGCGTGATCCTAAAGTATTGCCGGCGTCAGCCGTTATCGATTTCATGCAACCGCCGCGGCCGGGGCCGACAGAGTGTCATGGATAAAGATCAGATACCGTTTCTGGATTCGAGCGATCCACACTTCGAACACGCTCGTGCGTTGAGCCTGTCGGTCGGAGCCATCCGGCGTGCACAAGGCAAATGCAATCCCAACGACTTCCCCGTGGGCTCGCTCGAATGGCATTTCGCCATCGAAGACTTCGCCGGCGATGTCCTGAAGGCGCTGATGGGCGAGACCGAAGGCGTCGACGTCCACGTCGGCGAGCGCCGCCGCGACTAGGCGGCTCGCCGAAATCCGTCCGCCCCTCAGAGCTTGACGCCGCCCGCCTCGGGCGCGTCGACGCCGGATGGCGGGATCGCGCCCGTCGGACTCACATCGTCCGGCCGCGTCTCATTGGTCCAATAAGGCTCTCGTCCGTAGTGCTGATGCACCGTGGTCGCCCAGACGCGGTCGGCCATGGAAGGCCACGCATCCTTGTCGAAACCGGGCGAGCTGCGCACTTCCTCGGCAGTCGCGGTTAGCCGAAAGCAGCGACTGTCGGTATCCAGCGTCAGCGCGCTCCAGGGAATGGCCAGCAGCTTGTTGCCGATGCCAAGAAAGCCCCCGCTCGACAGCACCGCATATGCAATACGTCCGCTGCTCACATCCAGCATGATTTCCTTCAGCGAGCCGACGTCGTGACCGTCGCTCGACAACACCGAATTTCCATCGAGCGTACTTGCGGCCATCACGTCCGGGCCAGGTCCGGCGGCGGTCGCGGCGCCTTTGCCTATGATCGTCGCGCCGCCCGAGGCGGGTTCCATCGGTTGGTTCATGATTCGCTCCTTACGCGTGAAAAACGTTGCGCGGTGTCGGTTTTCAAAGGTGCATGAGCCGCTCTTTTTCTTCAACTAAGCAGCAACGTTCGTTCCCATCGATGCCTGTTTGAATGCGCGCTAATGGCGTCTGCTAAGCTCGGGCTTCTTTTTCCCCGATGCCTCCTTAGTCCATGATCGATGTCGAGGAACTGCTTGCGGTTGCCTATAAGAAGGAACGTGAACGGAGCCGCCGGCTGTCCAAAGGCGCTTCGTTGTCCGAGCACGAAGCGCTCATCAGGACGATGACGAAAGTCGCCGGTTCGCAAAGCCTCGCCGATTTGATCGCGACCCGACGTGCAACGCAGCGGAAGTTTGCCGATGCCGTACGAACGCGCGAGGCCGAGCGTGCGAGCCGCGCGAACCGAAAACCCGTGGTCACCGATGCGCCCGCCTGGCGCGGCTGGTTCGACGGCTCCGCGCTGCCGAATCCGGGGCGCGTCGGCATTGGCGCGGTATTGCAGAGCCCGCAAGGCGAGGTCGTCGAAATCAGCGCGGAAGCGGGACGCGGCGACAGCAGCGTTGCCGAATATCGCGCGCTCATCGCGCTATTGGAAGCCGCCTTGCGCGAAGGCGCGACGGAGATCGCGATTCACGGCGACAGCCGCGTCGTGATCGACGATATGCACGCCAGCGAAGGCGCGGGCATTCGTTCCCTGACTCATTTTGCGCGCGAGGCGCGGGCGCTCATCGCCCGGATCGGCGCGGTCCGCCTCACGTGGATTCCGCGCGAACGGAATGCGAGCGCGGACGTGCTGTCGCGTCGGGCGCTCGACGGAGCGTCGATTCAAATGGACACGCACGACGCTCAGCCGAGCTCGCGCACGTCCGCTATGGCCGCGCTGCCGAACGCATCGCTCAACAAGTAGGCGATCAGCTTCTCGGACGATTGCCGCGGCGTCGCGAGCTGACCGTCGCGCTTGAGGGCATCGAAACGTTCTCGCAGCGGAAAGCGTTCGAGTCCGGTCGAGCGGATTTCGGCCTGCATGTCCGTATCGACGACACCCGGCGCGACGCTGCAAATGCGCAGCGTGCGATCCCCGGCTTGCTCCGAATCCAGTGCGACCGCGCGCGCGTGATGATCGAGCGCGGCCTTGGTCGCGCAGTACACGCTCCAACCGGGATAGGCGTTGCGCGCCGCGCCGCTCGAAATATGCGCAATGCGTTTGTCCGCGACGTGCGCAGCCTGTGCGGCGAAGGCTGCGGCGAACATCAGCGGAGCGGCAACGTTGACGCTGACCGCGCGCGCGATGGTCGCGGCGTTCTGATCCGCGAGCGCGCCGATCGGTGCCAGCATGCCCGCATTGTTGACGAGGAGCGCCTGGTCCGCATCGCCGATGAACGTGCGCAATGCGTCGCTTTCTAGCCAGCGGCCGAGGGCATCCAAGTCGGTCAAATCCAGTTCCACCTCTTCGAGCTTGCCGGAATAGCGCGCGGCGAGCGCGGCGTTTGTGTTGCGCGAGAGGGCGAGAAGCCGAATGTCTCGCGCGAGCAGCGTTTCGGCGAGCGCCGCGCCAAGGCCGCGCGTGTGGCCCGTCACGATTGCGATGGTGTTTTTCGACATGGGGCGTATTCCGGTTGTCCGTGAGCGCCTCGATTCTAGCGGCAAGCAACACGGGTCGCTGACTATGCTGAAGAGGGCGAAATCCGCAACCTCAATAAAGCAGAAAAAAGCGCGTTCGTTGGTTCAAGGTCACAGAGGGCTTTGCTGACGCTTTTCGACCTGACAACCTCGATTGCAGAATCGACAATCGCTCTCAGAACCAAAACGAACTATCGGAGCTCTTTATGCCAATCCGTCCGCGAAACTGCCGTGATACTTCTTCGGCCGCCGATGCTGGCCTCACGCCATCGAGCGCGCTGTTCGGCGTCCAGGCGGCGGTGGCAACCATCATCGCAGTCGTCGGGACGCCGTCGGCGGCCTGGGCGCAAAGTTCGGTGCAGCTCTATGGCGAAATCGACACCGGCGTGGCCTATGTCAGCAACGTGGGCGGGAAGTCGCAGTATCGGCTGACGAGCGGCACGATCGATGGCAGCTATTGGGGGCTGCAAGGCTCGGAGGACCTCGGCGGCGGCGCGCGCGCCATCTTCCGGCTGGAGCGCGGGTTCTCGTCGGTATCGGGAGAGGGCTTGAACGATCATCCGATGTACGTCGGACTCGGCACCGACACGCTCGGCACGGTGACGTTCGGGCATCAATACGATTCCATCCACGATTACCTCGCGCCATTCACGTTGACAGGCGGCACTGGCGGCACCGCGTTCGCCCATTTGCTCGATAACGACAACGCCAACAACTCGTACCTTGCCGCGAATTCCGTGAAGTACACGAGCGCTTCCTATGGCGGCCTGAGCTTCGGCGGGTTGTACGCGTTCTCTAATGCCGCCGGCCAGTTTGCGGAGAATCGCGCGTACAGCATCGGCGCGAACTATTCGCTCGGGTCGTTCAGCGCGGGCGCTGCCTATCTGCATAACAACGGACGCGGCGACACCACGAGCGGCGCGTACGACGCATTGGCGCTTCCCGGCGCGGCCAGCACGGTCTACTCGGCGAACGTTCAGCAGCAGAATACTTTCGGCGTGGGCGCAAGCTATGAACTCGGTGCGGTCACGCTGGGCGGCGCCTTTTCACGCACCGTCAATTCTGGCGTGACCGATGCCGACACCGGCAACGTCATGCCATCGCTCGGGCTGAACAACTACGAGATCAACGGCATTTACAAGCTCACGCAGTCCATCGCGATAGCGGGCATGTATGTCTATACCAGCGGCGGCGGCGCGCACTGGCATGAGGGCGCGCTGCAGGTGGATTATCTGCTGTCGAAACGCACCGATGTTTATCTCGAATCGATTTATCAGAGAGCATCGTCGCAGGCGCCAGCGGTGGTTTATGGCAATGATCCGTCGAGCGGCCGAAATCAGTTGATGTTCACGACGGGAATACGTCATCGTTTTTAAATGTGGTGCTGCACATTTTCACGTAATTCGAACGATTATTACGCTCGTAATTGCAATGCTCTTTTGGCATCGCAAAGTCTGTTTCCCCAAAGATTCGTGGCGATATGCGCAATTAAAATTGCAGCGGTTGTCGTGCAGCGCGAGATTGGCAAGAGAATCTCGTTGGTCTGCCTTGCAATACCGGTGCGTCGGAGTTTTGTCGGCATCCGCTGCGGCGACTCGCGCAATAGCCTGTTTCTCAATTTCCCCCATGATCCACATCGCGGATTTGCGATAATCACCCATTTTCCCGCTCGAACTCGCCTTACAGTTATTTGACTTTTTCCTGATCACCCTTTGAAGCGACGTTTCTCGCGCCGCTGATTCGCCCATCGTTGTTCAAGGATTTATCGATGATTACTCGCCCGCCCGGCACGTCTGAGACGCGCTCGTTCACCACGGTTTTTTTGATCGAGATGTGGGAGCGTTTTGGTTATTACGGCATGGCTGCGTTGCTCGTACTGTTCATGATTGACAAGATCGGTTTCGCCGACGAGCACGCCAATCTCACATGGGGCGCATTTACCGCGCTGGTTTTCTCCGCGCCGTCCATAGGCGGCTGGATTGGCGATAAAGTGCTCGGCGCGCGGCGCACGATGACGCTTGGCGCAATCGTGCTTGCGCTCGGTTATTTCATGCTGGCGCTGCCATACGACGCGCTCGGGTTCATGTATGCGTCGCTTGGCGTGATCGTCGTCGGTAATGGGCTTTTCAAGTCGAATGCGGCGAATCTCGTGCGACGAATTTACGAAGGCGATATCGCACGTATCGACAGTGCGTTCACCATTTACTACATGGCGGTGAATATCGGCTCGACCTTTTCGATGCTCGCCACGCCGTGGATCAAAGATCACTGGGGCTGGCACGCGGCCTTTGCGGTGTGCTGCGGCGGCATGCTGCTCGGACTTCTGAATTTTGCGCTGATGCGACGCACGCTCGCGCATATCGGCTCGGCGCCCGACGAAGCGCCTTTGAACTGGAGGCGCTTGTTCGCGGTCATCGGCGGCGGCGTGATGTTGGCGCTGGCAACAGTGTTCATCCTGCAGCACAAGGCCGTGGCCGTGACGTGCGTGTATGGCGCGGGCGTCGCGATTCTCGCGATCTTCGGCTACATGCTGAGCGTGTGCGATCGTAGCGAGCGCGCGGGACTCGTCGCCGCGCTGATCCTCGTATTTCAGGTCATCCTGTTCTTCGTGTTCTATCAGCAGATGTCGACGTCGCTCACGCTGTTCGCCCTGCGCAATGTCGATCCTTCGTTCTCCATTGCAGGCCGGCATCTCTTCAGTTGGAGCGCGGCGCAGTTTCAGGCGCTCAATCCGATCTGGATCATGCTGCTGAGTCCTATGCTCGCGCTGGCCTATACACGTCTCGGGCGTAGCGGCCGCGACATTTCCGTTGCGGCGAAGTACGCCCTTGGCTTTGTCGTCGTGGCGATTGGCTTTTTCGTCTTCGGATTGAGCGGGCGCTACGCGGTGGAAGGGCGCGTGTCGTCGTGGTTCATGGTGGCGGGGTACGGACTCTACTCGCTCGGCGAGTTGCTGGTGTCGGGCCTTGGTCTCGCGATGATCGCGCGTTACGTGCCGGCGCGCATGAGCGGCTTCATGATGGGCGCGTATTTCGTGGCGACGGGCGTGTCGCAGTATCTTGGCAGCGTGGTTGCCAATTTGGCACGCATGCCGAGCGGCAGTCTCGATGCGGTGCAGTCGTTGCCGCTTTATACGCATCTGTTCTTCGGACTGGGATGGCTTGCGACGGCCGGCGCGGCCATCGCATTCATCTTGCTGCCGTTGCTCAATAAGCTTTCGCGGGAGCACCATCGAGCGTTGCATTCTGGCGAAGAAACGCACGCAAGCGAAATACTTCTGCGTGTTTCATCGACTTGATGAAAACTCCGTTTGACGTAGCGAGCAAATTGCGCCTATAATTCAATTCTTCAGACGCGGGGTGGAGCAGTCTGGCAGCTCGTCGGGCTCATAACCCGAAGGTCGTAGGTTCAAATCCTACCCCCGCAACCAAGTTTCAAAGCAAAGAGCCCGGTTAAAGCCGGGCTCTTTGCTTTTGTGCGTTTGTTTGGCTTTTGCGCGCCGTTATCCTGATTGCAAGGCAAAACTAAAACACAAGGCCGCGTCGAAAAATTCATCCCCAACAAGCACGAAAAGCCTGCATGAGCATTCACTCATGCAGGCTTTGTGCATTCTTGCCAGCCGTTGTCCGAAGGACGCACGTCGAGTGCGCGTACTACCCGCGAACTTTCGCACCGATGACCAGACGGCCACTCAAGAGCGAAACCGCGACTAATCAGACTAAGGCTATGACCGGCTATCGGGCCGCTGTACCAGACAACTCAAACGACTCCGAACAGCTTTGATGCAGGCGAGGGCTCAAGACCCACGTCGATCAATAGAATTTCTTCGGCAATTGCGCGCGACGGATCTGCTTGCGCAGGCGAGCGACAGCAGCAGCTTTCTTGCGCTTGCGCTCGGTGGTCGGCTTTTCATACGCCATGCGCGACTTGAGTTCTTGAATCAGGCCCGTGCGCTCGACGGTACGGCGAAAACGGCGCATGGCGACGTCGAAAGGCTCATTCTCTTTCAGCAGTACTTTTGTCATTGAATTCTCGGTTGATCTGGCCCTGCCAGAATTTAGGGCAAAGCGCAATTGTACACTTTTTGAGAGCCGGCCTGCATCCTCTTTCCACTCGGACATGCTTGGCGGTGACTCGGGATGTTCATCGTAGGTCGTTGAATCGAGACGACAATCCCGGAATACCCGGGTTCGCGGAGTCAGAATCCGCGCGAGCGTGAAGGGCGCGGCAAAGGCACCATCTCACGCGCTTCGGGCTGCTCGATCACCACATCCGACGTCGCAAGCGCCACGCACGGCAGAACCCAGCGTTCGGCTTTTTCTTCCGCCGTCAGCCCCGGCCACTCTATTCGATACCGCACGTCGCCTTCGATCAGGCGGCACATGCACGCGCGGCACGTGCCGTTACGGCAGGAACTCGGCAGCGCCACGCGTGCCTTTTGCGCGGCTTCGAGCAGCGAGACGTTTTCATCGACCGGGACGACGAACCCGGCCGGCTCGACGCGCATTACGAACGCGCTCAAGTGCGCACCTCGACATTCGCGCGGCCATGGGTGATGTCGCGCAATTCGGCGGCAGCGGGTTCGCGTGCGATGGCCGCCATCTTGACGACGAGCCGCACGCGCATGCCGTAGGCGCTTTCCACGAGTTCGGCGGCGTTCTGTTCGATCCAGCGTCGCACGCGCGCTTCATCGGCGTAATCGATGTCGATCTCGACGACTCCCTGCTCGATGCGCTCCACACGCTCGGCCAGTTGCATGGCGCTGGCGATGGCATCGGTGTAGGCGCGCACGAGCCCGCCCGCGCCGAGCTTGATGCCGCCGTAGTAGCGCACGACGGCGGCGAGCACGCCATCGACTTCGTGATGGCGCAGCACTTCGAGAATCGGGCGGCCTGCCGTGCCAGATGGCTCGCCGTCGTCGGACATGCCCGACTGGCCGCCCGCCAAGAGCGCCCAGCAGACATGCGTCGCCGATGGGTGCTCGGCGCGCAGCCGTTCGAGTTCGCGCATGGCCGCGTCGCGGTCGGCGACGGGAATCGCGAGCGCGATGAAGCGGCTTTTGCGGATATCGATTTCAGCGCTGACGGCGGAGGCGAGTGTGTAGGTCGGCAAGGCGTGCTCAACTCTTCCCGTCGATGACCGGCGCCGACGCATCGAGCGCACGCTGCATCAGCACGGAATCGACCCATCGGCCATGCTTAAAGCCGACATCGCGCAGCACGCCCACATGTCCGAAGCCGAGCCGCGTATGCAGCGCAATCGACGCCGCGTTGCCGCTGTTGCCAATAACCGCGACCATCTGGCGCCAGGGCCCGGCCTCGCATCGGTCGATCAGCGCGCTGAGAAGCGTGTAGCCGAGACCGCGGCCATGAAAGCCCTCGGCGATATAGATGGAGTCTTCGATCGTATGCCGATACGCCGAGCGCGCCCGATACGCCGACGCATAGGCATATCCGGCCACTTCGCCATCGATCTCGGCGACGAGATAAGGCAAGCCCGCAGCCACGATGGCCGCCTGACGCGAACGCATTTCATCGGGCGATGGCGGGACTTCCTCGAAGGTGGCGAGCGCATGGTCGACGTAATGCGCATAGATGCGCGCGATGGCGTCGAAATCGCCGGATGCGGCGTCGCGAATGATCGGCGCGGTGGCGCTCTGTGCGTTCATCGTCGTTTCTGGAGCAAAAGTGATAGGCGGATTCTCGCACGACCGGCCGAGGCAAAAAAAGGGCCTGCGGGCCGTGCGCCAACCCACCAAGCCGGCGACTTATAGGTTAAAGAAAGCGTTGAACCGGGCGGGCGCTGCCCCCTACACTTAGTCGTCTGTCCGGGACGGCGGACGGCGCTGCCCTGCGCGCGCCCCGCCGAGTCGAGCATCCGAACGAAAAACGCGCTCAAAGCGCGTGCGGCGTAAGACCAGTATCACCCAACGCGCCGCGGACCATAACATGCAATGAACAAATTCCAACGTGGGGCGCTGGCGGCGCTTCTGATCGTCATCGTGGTGACCGCGGCGCTCGCACCGGCGGGCATCGGCTTTTTATTGGCGGAGCGCAGCCGCCGGCAGGAGCGAGTCGAATTGCTGAACACCGCCGCCGCCGCCGCGCTGTTTCGGGCGGAAGACGTAACGCGCCGTCTGTCGGGCGCGCTCGGCGAAATCGGCAAGGTGAGCGCCACGCCATGCTCGACGATCTATCTCCACGAACTCAGGCGCATCGCGCTGACACATACCCAAGTGCGCGATGCGGGCGCCTACGATCACGACGGCCGCTGGCAATGCTCGTCGCTTCTGGGCGCGGTGTCGGCGGGCACGCTCGAAGGGCTCACGCTGCCGGCTCCGGACTGGCGTTCGCGCGACGGCGTGAGCGCCTGGTATGCGCTCTCGCGTTTGCCGGGCGGCAAGGAGTCGCTCGTCATGGGCCGCGACGGTTTCTACGTCGCCGCCGATCCTTCGCTTTATCTCGATGGTCGCGACAACGCGAGCGCGCCCGCGAGTCTCGCGGTCATCAACACCGAAGCGAGCCGCGTGATCGCGCGCACGCCCGCCACCGATACCGCCGCCATCCTCGCCGTTTATCGCACACCATCGCCCGGGCCCGATTGCGCGTCGTGGGTCGTGCGCCGGTCCGTGTCGCTGCCGCTCGCGGTAGTCGTGAGCGCGCCGCATCAGACCTTCAGGCAGCGTATCTCCACCTTGCCGTGGGGATGGCTGCTCGGCGGCATGGGCGCGGGTCTTGCGTGCGCGGGCTGGGCCGCATGGTTCATCGTGAGAAGGCTCTCGCCGCGCGGTCAGTTGAGCGACGCGGTGCGGCGGCATCAGTTCATCGTCGCGTATCAGCCTATCGTCGATCTCACCACGCGGCGTTGCGTCGGCGCGGAAGCACTCGTGCGCTGGAAGCATCATGACCGGATCGTGCGGCCGGATCACTTCATTCCGCTCGCGGAGCATGGCGGGCTGATCCAGGCCATCACCGATCAGGTGCTCGACACCGTGCTCTTCGAACTCGGCGAGTTTCTCAAACGCTATCGCGATTACTACGTGTCCGTGAATCTGTCCGTGCCGGATCTCACGACGCACCGTTTTCTCGACGTGCTGCGCCCGGCGGTGGCGCGGGTCGGCGTGCGGCCGCAGCAGATTCGCATCGAAGCGACCGAGCGCAGTTTCCTCGATGCCGCCGCCGCGAAGGAAGTCATCAGCGCGTTCCGCGATGCGGGGCACGCGGTCTATCTCGACGACTTCGGCACCGGCTATTCGAGCCTGTCGCATTTGCAGAACTTTCGCGTGGATGGCCTGAAGATCGACAAATCGTTCGTCGATACCATCGGTCAGGACGCGGCATCGAGCAGCGTGGCCTCGCATATCGTCGACATGGCCGAGACCCTCGACGTGCAGGTGATCGCCGAGGGCATCGAGCGCGAGGAACAGGCGGCGTATCTGCAAGCGCGGGGCGCGAAGTTCGGTCAGGGCTGGCTCTTCTCGCCGCCGCTCTCGGCTGCCGAGTTCATTCGCTACGCAAGCAGGACACGCGGCCACTGAGCGGGTTGGAATCGACGGTATTGTCCTCATCTGGTGGGCTGACCTCAAGGAGCCACGACCATGAACGACCAGACAGCAAGCGCTTTTCTTCGCGATGTCCGTCATCCGCTGCTCACGTTTCATCGCAGCGTGCTCGCGCACATGCGCGCGCGCCACGAGGCCGAGTTCGGCGCGGTGTCGCCTGGCGAGTTCCTGCAGATCGTGATCAACGGTTCGGCTTATAAATGGCTCTCGCCCTTGTCGGCCGCGATCGCCGCCATCGACGACGTCCTCGACGACCGTGAAGCCACGCCCGAGGCGCGCATCGAGCACGCGAAAGCGGTGGCCGCGATGTTCCGCGCCGAAACTCGCGACGCCGCATTCGCCGAACGTTTCCTGCCGCTGCTGCAGGAAAGCGCCGATATCGCGGTGGCCAACGGCCAGGTCGCGCAACTCGTGCGCGCGCTGCCAGCGGATTGAACGCGACGCGGCTACGACAGGTCATTGTCTGGACGCCGACGCGTCTATCGAAAATGCGACCTGAAAGCGCGATTTTTCAACCTCATGCGTGCGTGGGTTCCGATCCGCGCTCGCGTACGCAGCGGCGTCTCGACTGCCTTCACACACGGATGCTGCATCGCAATACAAGCCAGCTTGCGCTTTGAGCGATTATTTTTAGCTTGCGAGGATCGCCGCCAATCGAAGAACAAATTGGAGGCGCTCCTTGTCTTTACACGGTTTCGGTCCGCTCCTATGGGCGGGCGCCAGGGAAACGCTCGCGCTCGCGGTGCTGTCGCTTCTCGTGGCGGTGCTGCTCGGACTTGCGGGCGCGACGGCCAAGTTGTCGCGGCATGGGGCGCTGCGCGCTATCGCCACCGCCTACACGACACTCATCCGCTCCGTTCCCGATCTCGTCCTCATGCTGCTCTTGTTCTACAGCATTCAGATCGCGATCAATCGCGTCACCGATGCCTTCGGCTGGGACCAGTTCGACATGGACCCCTTCACGGCCGGCGTGCTGACGCTCGGGTTCATCTACGGCGCGTACTTCACCGAGACCTTTCGCGGCGCGTTCCTCGCCGTGCCGCGCGGCCAGCTCGAAGCGGGTAGCGCCTACGGCATGAGCGGCATGCGCGTGTTCGGCCGCATTCTTTTTCCGCAGATGATGCGCTTTGCGTTACCGGGCATCGGCAACAACTGGCAGGTGCTGGTGAAGGCGACCGCGCTCGTGTCGATCATCGGGCTCGCGGATGTCGTCAAGGCGGCGCAGGATGCGGGCAAGAGCACCTTCGACATGTTCTTCTTCATCCTCGTCGCGGCGCTCATCTATCTCGCGATCACGAGCGCCTCGAATCTGGTGCTGATGGCGCTGGAACGCCGCTATTCCATTGGCGTGCGGCACGCCGAACTCTGACCACTCACGCTCGCCATGATCCAGATCCTTGCCGAATACTGGCGCCCGTTCCTGTACTCCGACGGCATGCGCGCATCGGGTCTCGTCGTCACGTTGTGGCTGCTGGCGGCATCGATCGCGACGGGCTTTTGCGCCGCCGTGCCGCTCGCCTGCGCGCGCGTGTCGAAGCGCCGCTGGCTCTCGACGCCCGTGCGTCTCTACACCTACGTGTTTCGCGGCACGCCGCTCTACGTGCAGTTGCTGCTGCTCTACACGGGCATGTACAGCCTCGAATTCGTGCGCTCGCAGTCGCTTCTCGAAGCGTTCTTCAAAAGCGGCTTCAATTGCGCGATCCTCGCCTTCGCGCTCAATACCTGCGCCTACACGACCGAGATCTTCGCGGGCGCGATTCGCGCGATTCCGCACGGCGAAGTGGAAGCGGCGCGCGCCTTCGGCATGAGCGGCTTCACGATGTATCGCCGCGTGATCCTGCCATCCGCGCTGCGCCGCGCCTTGCCTTTGTACAGCAACGAGGTGATCCTGATGCTGCATGCCACGACGGTCGCGTTCACCGCCACCGTGCCCGATATCCTGAAGGTCGCGCGAGACGCTAACTCCGCCACGTATCAGTCGTTCGAATCGTTCGGCATTGCGGCGCTGTTGTATCTCGCGATTTCGTTCGCGCTCGTGGCCGCGTTCCGGCGCGCGGAGCGGCGCTGGCTCGGCTATTTGAGACCGGCGAGCCGTTGACGAGCGGTAAAATCCGAAGCCATGCATCACGACAAGCCATCATCCGAGGAGAAAGCGTTGGAGCCTACCGCCAAAGACGTCGCGACCAAGCTCGTCGCCAGTGACATTCACAAGCGCTACGGCGACAACGAAGTGCTGAAGGGCGTGTCGCTCTCGGCGCGCGCGGGCGATGTCATCAGCATCATCGGCGCGAGCGGTTCGGGCAAGAGCACGTTCCTGCGCTGCATCAACTTTCTGGAGAAGCCCAACGCGGGGCAGATCGTCGTCGACGGCGAACCCGTGCGCACGAAGGCGGACAAGGCCGGCAATCTCGATGTCGCCGATCACAAGCAGTTGCAGCGCGTGCGCACCAAACTCGCAATGGTGTTTCAGCACTTCAATTTGTGGTCGCACATGACCGCCATCGAAAACGTGATGGAAGCACCCATCCACGTCCTCGGATTGTCGAAGAAGGAAGCCGAGGACCGCGCGCGTATGTATCTAGAGAAAGTGGGTTTGCCGCCGCGCGTGGAGAAGCAGTATCCGTCGCATTTGTCGGGCGGCATGCAGCAGCGCGTGGCGATTGCGCGCGCGCTTGCCATGCATCCCGATGTCATGCTCTTCGACGAACCTACGTCCGCGCTCGATCCCGAACTCGTCGGCGAAGTGCTGAAGGTCATGCAGAAGCTCGCGGAGGAAGGCCGCACGATGATCGTCGTCACGCACGAGATGGGCTTCGCGCGCAACGTGTCGAATCACGTGATGTTTCTGCATCAGGGACGCACCGAGGAAGAGGGCGCACCCGCCGATGTGCTGAGCGCGCCGAAAAGCGACCGCCTGCGTCAATTCCTGTCCGGCAGTCTCAAGTAAGGTGGGGCTGTCGCCGCCGGGTTCCGCGGGCTCGTCCGGGCCGTTGCAGGTCGTGATCGTGGCGCTGCCGCCGGTATCCATGAGCGGCATCGCGCCGATCATCGACAGTCTTCTGCTCGCCAACGAGATCGACGGGCACAGGCTTTACGAATGGCGGATCTGTTCGTGGGACGGCCGGCCGGTGCCGCTCTCGGGCGGTGCGCACATGCCCGCCGATTGCGCCTTCAACGACGCGGTGCAGTGCGACTGGCTCATCGTGATCTCGGAGCGCTACCAGCAGTTCGCCGACTACCGCCTCTTTCTGGCAAGCCTCGCGCGCGTGGCGCCCCGCACGCCGCTCGTTTCCGGCATCCATCACGGTGTCTGGTGGCTCGCCATGGCGGGACAACTCGCGCAGTATCGCGTCGCGGTGAACTGGGAAACGTATCAGCAATTCACCGAGCAGTTCGAGCGCGCAATCGTCTCGCAGCAGATCTTCGAGATCGACCGGAATCGCGCGACCTGCGCGGGCGGGCAAGCGAGCATCGACTTCATGCTGGCGATGATCGCGCGCGATCACGGCCAGGATCTTGCCGAACGCATTGCCGATTCGCTCGGCGTCGGCGTGTTGCGCGCGGGCACGGAGCGGCAGCGCATTCCGTTCGTGACCGCGCCGGGCGAGCGTCATCCGCGTCTGAACGACGCCTTGCAGCTCATGGAAGCGAATATCGAAGACCCGCTCGCCACCGATGAAATCGCGAGCCTCATCGGCATTTCGCGGCGGCAGCTCGAACGGCTGTTCCGCCAATACCTGGGCGCGATGCCATCGAAGTACTACCTCAATCTGCGGCTCACCAAGGCGCGCACGCAATTGCAGCGCACGAGCAAGTCGGTCGTGCAGATCAGTCTCGCATGCGGCTTTTCTTCGGCGGCGCATTTTTCGAATGCTTATCGCGACCGTTTCGGCGTGACGCCGCGCGAGGAGCGCCGCAACTGGATCGAGAAGCAGCGCGGCGGCGTGGTCGACGAACCGCGCGGCGGCGCGCTCATCGAACCGCCCGATGGTAGCGGCCAGCGCAATTGACGAGGTGCCTCGCGGCGGACGCCATCGACCGAAACGGAGCCTGTCCGCCAGTCAATGGACGCATCGAGCGAATCACGAAGTTTTGCACCGCCGCTTTTTTTACGAAGTCGCCGCCGGCAAGGTATAGACGCTCGTTTTTCTCATTTGCATCGTGTACTTGGTCGTCATTCCGTCCGGCCCCGACTTGGGATCGCTCAACGTTCCTTTTTCCGCCAGGACGCGGACCGAGACGGTGCCGTTCATGTCCTTGGAGATGACCGCTTCTCCAGTGCCTACCACGCTCTTCGAGTTGTCGGGTTCGAAGTAGTCGAACATCGACATTCGTTCAGCGGAGTTGCCAGTACTCGGATTCGTCAGGCTTCCCGATTTGCCGTTATAAACGATTACCGAGAATGGATACTTATTGCCGACGTTCATCAGGTCTTGACCGCCGGGCGAGGCAGAAGCAACGACCGGGCTATCTGGGCGCATTGCGTTGTGCGCTCGGACGATTTCAGCGGCGCCGTCCGCAGAGGTCGTCCATCCTGGACCCGCGCGATTGGTGCCGGCGTGGTAAGCATAAAAGTTCCGTCCGTCCGATGCCATCACCACGGAACATCCGGACAGGGTGCCTGTAGTCACGAGGACGGTTCCCCCGCGCGGAATCTTCGAGTACGGCACCGCGATCGCACCGACTCCCTCCCGGCCATTGTCGATACTGATGATCTGATCGGTGTTCTTGAGCGAAACGCCTTTCTTGTCCCAATAAGTGCCGGTGAACATCTTCATTTTGCTGTCGTACGAGGTCGCATCCTTCGTCTCGCCTACGTTCAGCACGTCGCGACGTTGATCGTATCGCGCTTCGGTGGCGTCCATCGGCGTGGCCATGTCGGAGACGTCTCTGTCGTGCCGATAGTATTCGAACCGGACGCGCAACGAATTCATTCGTTGCTGTTCGGCCGCCTGATCGGTGGGCGCACGTAATTTGAGCGGGCCTTTTCCGGCCAATTTCTCGACATCGCGCTGGCCGAGCTGGCGGGCAGGCGGCCGTGTCGTGCTGCCGCCCCCGGCTGTCGAAACGCCGGAGGTACCGGGTTGTTCCGGGCGCATGCGCGGTGGTTTGGTCGGCCCCAACAGGTACCCGATGCGCCCGTCCCGGAGATGTACAGGCCGCTTGACGAACGGCGTCGAAGGTGTTGCAGGCGGCGTCTCGTTTCGTGCGCTTTGCACGGCTCCCAAGTTCGGCCGCACGTTCAGCTCGTTGAGCAACTCGTGCGCCAATGCTCTCGTAAGTGGCTTTCCTTCTAAGACTTGATTCAAGCCGCCAGTCAACATACCGGCAACTTTCATGGCCCAGCCAGCAGGCGTTAATGCCATGAACTGGTCCGCCACGCCGGTATACCGTTCTATGGTCGATGCCTCTTCGGGAGTAAGCGCTTCTCCTCTTGCCAGCTTCTTACCGAGATCCTGCGAGCTTTTTACGAAGGACGTGAGGGGATTTTTGAGAGCCTCGGACGTCATTTCGAGAACTTCGGCTTGCGTATAGTCCGTCCGGATAATCGGGCCGCCTACATATCTGATCTGCACTTCGTCTTGAGTATGGGTGGACGGTGTGTCCAGCATGCTCTTGAGCGCGGGATCGATACGCGCGAGATATTCCGTCGCGACAGCGAACCGCCTTAGAGAGACGATTTCGTCCGCCGTAAGCTCCTGATGAGCCTGCAATTTGCCTTCAATCGCGAGAACGTTATTTCCCAGCATGCCGAATCGATTAGTGATTGTCTGCGCGACCAAGTCGGGGCTAAGCGTGAGCCAGCTTCCTCCCTTCGCGGAGACGGCATATCCGTTTGGCGTATAACGCGTGAATACGTTCTGCCCGTGAAAGGTGGGTGGCGTTGCTGGCGGCGTTTGCGGGCCTCCCGTCGTGCCTGCGTTCCCAGGCGGAGTATTTTCGCTTCCCACGGGGGGCGGCGGGGCCGCCAGCGCTCTCGTACCGGCCGGTATTAGCAATTCCGGCGGCAAGCCGCTCGTATCTCGCGTCAGCTCATCATTCGATACGCCGTACATATACCCAGTTTGCGAATTTACCTGCATACGGACCTCCTCAACGAGTTGTGGTCAATCCTTTTGTTACAGATCGAGCGTACGAGATGAGGTACGGCGGGGGTAATACGCGATCAATGCGCCGGATAAATCGCGCAATCCTGCGATAGGGAAGCATGCTCCAAGGCATTGCGCTGCGGTCTTGCACGCGCCGTTCCGCGAAAAGCCCTCGAAGCATGTCGCGAACGCGCAAGACGGATGGCGCGCGATTGCCTAATATCGGAGGCATTGCAATGGCAGACGAGGAGCACAGCATGAGCGAGATCAAGGTAAGCCGCGATACGTTCGACGAAGTCATGGTGCCGGTGTTTTCGCCGGCGAGTTTCGTGCCGGAAAAAGGCCGCGGCTCGCGCGTGTGGGATACCGAAGGAAAAGTCTACATCGACTTCGCGGGCGGCATAGCGGTCACGGCGCTCGGTCATGCGCATCCCGAACTGCTCAAGGTCTTGCACGAGCAGGGCGAGAAGCTCTGGCATATCGGCAACGGCTACACCAACGCGCCGGTGTTGCGCCTCGCGAAACGCCTCACGGACCTCACTTTCGCGGATCGCGCGTTCTTCGCCAACTCGGGCGCCGAAGCCAACGAAGCCGCGCTCAAGCTCGCGCGCCGTTATGCCATCGACACATTCGGTCCGGAGAAGATCGGCATCGTCTCGTTCACGCAATCGTTTCATGGCCGCACTTTCTTCACGGTGAGCGTGGGCGGCCAGCCGAAATACGCGGAAGGCTTCGGGCCGCAGCCGCAAGGCATTCGGCATTTGCCGTATAACGATCTCGCGAAGGCCGTCGAAGCCATCGGTCCGGACACGTGCGCGGTGATCGTCGAGCCGGTGCAAGGCGAAGGCGGCGTGCTGCCCGCCGATCCCGCGTTCCTCGAGGGTCTGCGCCGAGCCTGCGACAAGCACGGCGCACTCCTGATTTTCGATGAAGTGCAGACGGGCGTCGGCCGCACGGGCACGTTCTACG
The DNA here is from genome assembly GCF_031450995.1 of Caballeronia sp. LP006. Lineage (NCBI taxonomy): Bacteria > Pseudomonadati > Pseudomonadota > Betaproteobacteria > Burkholderiales > Burkholderiaceae > Caballeronia > Caballeronia sp. LP006. The sequence goes on from NZ_JARTVW010000005.1 coordinate 1,587,322, forward strand.
CATACATGCAGTATGGCGTGACGCCCGACATTCTCACGAGCGCGAAGGCGCTGGGCAACGGTTTTCCCATCGGCGTGATGCTGACCACCGAAGCGATCGCAAGCCATTTCTCGGTCGGCGTGCACGGCACGACGTATGGCGGCAATCCGCTTGGCGCATCGATTGCGGAAAAGGTCGTCGAACTGATCAGCGATCCAAAGGTGCTCGCAGGCGTGGAAGCGCGCAGCCGCGCGATCAAGGCGCATCTGCAGCGGATTGGCGAGCGCTTTAACATGTTCAGGGAGATTCGCGGTCGCGGTCTTCTGATCGGCGCGGAACTCAACGACGCTTACAAGGACCGCGCGAAGGACGTGCTCAATGCGGCAGCGGCGAATGGCGTGATCATGCTGATCGCCGGCCCCAACGTGCTGCGTTTCGCGCCGTCGCTCATCATGCCGATGGCCGATCTCGACGAAGGCTTCGCGCGTATCGAGCAGGCAATCGGCCAGCTCGTGGGCGCGTCCGCCGTCACTCGCTAACAGGACCCGATGATGCTATTCGTTCGTCCCGCAAGACTCTCCGATCTCGACGAGCTCGAACGGATGGCGCGTGCGGCGCAACCCGTGCTGCATTCGCTGCCGCGCGACCGCCGCGCGCTCGAAACGCGCGTTGCGCTCTCGGAAGATTCGTTTCGCGCCGAGGTGGATTTGCCCGGCGAGGAGTTCTATCTCTTCGTGATGCAGGATTCGGCGACGGGCAAGCTGCTCGGGACATCGAGCATCGTCGCGTCGGCAGGGTACTCGGAGCCGTTCTACGCGTTTCGTAACGACGCGCTGATCCACGCATCGCGCGAACTCAAGGTGAATCGCAAGATTCACGCGCTCACGATGTCGCACGAACTCACGGGCAAGAGCCGTCTCACGGGCTTTTATATCGATCCGTCGCTGCGCACGCCCGAAGGCGAAGCGGCGGCGCATTTGCTGTCGCGCTCGCGCATGTTGTATATCGCCGCGAACCGCAAGCGCTTTTCGAGCGAAGTCTTCTCGCTGATGCTCGGCGTCAGCGACGACACCGGCGCGTCGCCGTTCTGGGAAGCAGTGGGACGCAAGTTCTTCAGCCGCGACTTCGAGCAGGTGGAACTCGAATCGGGTGGACGCAGCCGCACGTTCATTGCCGAAGTCATGCCGAGTTATCCCATCTATGTACCGCTCTTGCCAGGCGAAGCGCAGCGCGTCCTCGGCGAGCCGAACGAAAGCACGCTCCTTGCATACGACATCCATCTGGAAGAGGGCTTCGAGCCCGACCGTTTCGTCGACATCTTCGACGCCGGCCCGGTGTTGACGATAGCCGTGGACAAGAGCGCATCGGCGAGTTCGGGCGAATTGCGCACGGTGCGCGATGGCGCGCTTGCCGGTTCACGCGCCGCGCCATATCTCGTGGCCGCGGGCGGCGCGCACGAATTTCGCGCGATCGTCGCACCATTGGCGGGCACGCGGTCCGACGGCGCGGCCTTGAGCGCCGACGCGCGCGCGGCGCTCGGCGTGCAGGAGAAAGAGACGGTGCGTGCCGTGCCCTTGCATCAGGCTTCGGGAGAATTGCAATGATCGTCGTGCGCTCTGTGCGGCCGGGAGATGTCGACGCACTCGTCGCGCTGGCCCTCGAAACGGGTCCGGGCCTGACCACCTTCAAGCCGGATCGCGAGGCGCTCGCCGCGCGCGTCGAACGCGCGCGCCGCACGCTTGCGGATGCCGCCGAGGCTTTCGAGGCAGGCTATCTTTTCGTGATGGAAGACACCGCGACGGGCGATATCGCGGGCGTTTGCGGCATCGAAACGGAAGTCGGACTGGAGCAGCCGTTCTACAACTATCGCGTGGCAACGGTCGTGCATGCGAGCAAGGATCTGGGCGTATGGACGCGTATGTCGCTGCTCAACATCTCGCACGACCTCACCGGTTACGCGGAAGTGTGCTCGCTGTTTTTGAGCCCGCGTTATCGCACGGCGGGTGTCGGCGGTTTACTGTCGCGCTCGCGCTTCATGTTCATCGCGCAATTCACTTCGCGGTTTCCGCAGCGTCTGTGCGCCGAGTTGCGCGGTCATTTCGATGACAACGGCGAGTCGCCATTCTGGAACGCGGTCGGCTCGCATTTTTATCAGATCGATTTCAACGAAGCGGACTATCTCAGCTCGCATGGCAAGAAGTCGTTCGTGGCGGAACTGATGCCGCGTTATCCCGTGTACCTCGACTTGTTGCCCGATGCAGCGCGCGATGCGGTCGGCATCACGCATCGCGATACCGCGCCCGCGCGCAAGATGCTCGAAGCCGAAGGGCTGCGCTACGAGAATCACGTCGATATCTTCGATGCCGGTCCCGTGCTCGAATGTCACGTCGCGGATTTGCGCACGGTGCGTGAAAGCGTGCTGGCCGAAGTGAGGATCGGCGTGCGCGATGCCGCCATCGAAAGCGATGCGCGCAGTCTCGTGTCGAACACGCTGCTCGAAGGGTTTCGCTGCGGCGCGACCGTTGGCGCGGTCGATGACGGCGAGTTCCTGCTGACTCAGGAAGAAGCCGATGCCCTGCGCGTAACCGCAGGCGATGCCGTGCGCGTGCTCACGTCTTATCCGCGCGCCAAGTAAAGAGAAACGACATGACTATCCAGAATCAGTTGTATATAGGCGGCGAGTGGCTCGAAGGCAAGGGTGCGGCGTTCGCCTCGCGCAACCCGGCGACGGACTCGGTCGTCTGGCAAGGCAACAGTGCTTCGGCCGACGATGTCGAGCGCGCGGTTTCATCGGCGCGGCGCGCGTTTGCGTCCTGGTCGGCGGTGAGTTTCGATGAACGCGTCGCCATTGCGCGCCGCTTCGCCGCGTCGTTGAACGAGAACAAGGAAGCGCTCGCCGACGCCATCGGCCGCGAGACCGGTAAGCCGTTGTGGGAAGCGCGCACCGAGGTGGCTGCGATGGCCGCGAAGGTCGATATCTCCGTGCAGGCCTATCACGAGCGCACCGGCGAGAAGCGCGCACCCATGGCCGATGGCGTCGCCGTGTTGCGGCATCGGCCGTATGGCGTCGTTGCCGTGTTCGGGCCGTACAACTTTCCGGGGCATCTGCCCAATGGTCATATCGTGCCAGCGCTCATCGCGGGCAACGCGGTCGTGTTCAAGCCTTCGGAACTCGCGCCGGGCGTGGCTGCAGCGACGGTCGCGTTGTGGAGCGAAGCAGGCTTGCCCGCCGGCGTGTTGAATCTCGTGCAGGGCGAGAAGGACACAGGCGTGGCGCTGGCGAATCATCGGCAAATCGACGGGCTTTTCTTCACCGGCAGTTCGGATACGGGCACGCTGTTGCATCGCCAGTTCGGTGGGCGGCCGGAGATCGTGCTCGCGCTGGAAATGGGCGGCAACAATCCGCTCGTCGTCGCGCATACGGACGACGTGGACGCCGCCGTGCATCACACCATTCAATCGGCGTTCTTGTCGGCGGGGCAGCGCTGCACGTGCGCGCGCCGTCTCTTCGTTCCCGACGATGCCTTCGGCGAGCGCTTCATGCAGCGCTTCGCCGAAGTGAGTGCGAACATTCGCGTTGGCGCTTATGACCAAGATCCGCAGCCGTTCATGGGCGCGGTGATCTCGGCGCGCGCGGCGGCGCGGCTCGTCAAGGCGCAGGCGCATCTGATCGAAGCGGGCGCGGCGCCCGTGCTCGAGATGAAGCAGCGCGCGGCGCATCTGGGCTTCGTCACGCCGGCTATCCTGGATGTGACCCACGCGGCCGACGTTCCCGACGAAGAGCATTTCGGGCCGCTCGTGCAGGTCACGCGCTACCGGACTTTCGACGAGGCCATCGAACGCGCGAACGATACGGCCTACGGTCTCTCGGCGGGCTTGCTCGCCGACGACGAAGCCGCGTGGACGCACTTTCAGCGCACCATTCGCGCGGGCATCGTCAACTGGAACCGGCCGACCAACGGCGCTTCGTCGGCGGCGCCGTTCGGCGGCATCGGGCGCTCGGGCAATCAGCGGCCGAGCGCGTACTATGCGGCGGATTACTGTTCGTACCCGATGGCATCGGTGGAAAGCGCGCAACTGCAGATGCCCGCGAGCGTGTCGCCGGGACTCACGTTCTAAAGAACCGCGAAGGATCAAGGATGTCTTCATTCGAAGCAAACTTCGACGGGCTGGTCGGCCCGACGCACAACTACGCGGGGCTGTCGTTCGGCAACGTCGCGTCGCGCAGCAACGAGAAGTCGGTGGCGAACCCGAAGGCCGCCGCGAAGCAGGGCTTGCGCAAGATGAAGCGGCTGGCGGACCTCGGCTTCAAGCAAGGCGTCTTGCCGCCGCTCGAACGGCCTTCCGTGCGTCTTCTGCGCGACGTCGGCTTTTCCGGCGACGATGCCACGGTCATCGCGCGCGCCGCTCGCGAAGCGCCCGAACTGCTGGCGGCGGCCAGTTCCGCATCGGCGATGTGGACCGCCAACGCCGCGACCGTCAGTCCTTCCGCCGATACCGCCGATGGCCGCGTCCACTTCACGCCCGCGAATCTCGCCGCGAAGCTGCATCGCGCGATCGAGCATGGCGAAACGCGCCGTTCGCTCGCCGCGATCTTCGTCGACGAAGCGCGCTTTCGCATTCATCACGCGCTGCCCGGCACGCCCGCGCTCGGCGACGAAGGCGCGGCGAATCACACGCGTTTTGCGCGCGAATATGGGGAGAAGGGCGTCGAGTTCTTTGTCTACGGACGCAGCGAATATGCGCAGGGACTGCAGCCGCAACGCTATCCCGCGCGGCAGACGCTGGAGGCGAGCCGGGCCGTCGCGCGCCTGCATGAACTCGATGAGTCGGCGACCGTTTTCGCGCAGCAATCGCCCGATGTGATCGATGCCGGCGTGTTCCACAACGATGTCATCGCGGTCGGCAATCGCACGACGCTGTTTTGCCATCAGCGCGCGTTCGTCGATCAACACAACGTGTACGACGAACTGAGCGCGAAGCTCGCGGCGCGTGGCGCGGTCTTCACGGCGCTCGAAGTGCCGGAGAGCGAAGTGAGCGTCGCGGATGCGGTCTCGTCGTATCTTTTCAACAGTCAGTTGCTGTCGAACGTTCAGGGCAAGCAGGTGCTCGTCGTGCCGCAGGAATGCCGCGAGAACGAGCGCGTGGCCGCGTATCTGGATTCGCTGGGCGAGCGATCCACGCCGATCGACGAAGTGCTCGTCTTCGATCTGCGCGAGAGCATGAAAAACGGCGGCGGCCCGGCGTGTCTGCGCTTGCGCGTCGTGCTGAACGACGTGGAGCACGCGGCCGTCAATCGCGATGTCTGGATGAACGACGCGCTCTTCACCCGCCTCGATGCGTGGATCGACACACATTATCGCGATCGCCTCGCGCCCGCCGATCTCGCCGATCCGCAATTGCTCGATCAGTCGCGCACCGCGCTCGATGAATTGACGGCCATTCTCTCGCTCGGATCGATCTATGACTTCCAGCGCTGATGCCTTGCTGCTTAACGATTTCTTGCGCTTCACGCTGTCGGGCGCGCAGCCGTCGCAAACCTTCGGCGTCGCGCCTTCGGGCGTGCGCTGGACCTGGCAGGACGATGGCGTGCTGCTGCTCGAACCCGCGGCGAACGAGGCATCGCAAAGCGTGATTGCATCGGCGGGCATTCATGGCGATGAAACCGCGCCCATCGAAATGCTGTCGCGGCTCGTTGCCGATATCGCGAGCGGCGCGGCGCCACTTGCCGCGCGCATGCTGGTGATTCTCGGCAACATCGAGGCGATGCGCGCGGGTGAGCGGTATATCGACGACGATCTGAATCGGCTTTTTAGCGGCCGCCATGCGAAGTTCACGCAGAGCCGGGAAGCGCCGCGCGCGGCGTCGCTCGAAGCGAGTGCGTTGGCGTTCTTCGAGGGCGTCACGCATGCGCGATGGCATATCGACATGCACACGGCGATACGCGCCTCGGTATTCGAGCAGTTCGCCTTGCTGCCGCACACCGGCGCACCGCTCGCACGCGCGATGTTCGACTGGCTGCGCGATGCGCGCTTGCAGGCGGTGCTTTTGCATCGCGAGAAGAACAATACTTTTTCATACTTCACGGCGCAGGCTTGCAACGCGCTTGCCTGCACGCTGGAGCTCGGCAAGGTGCGTCCGTTCGGCGCGAACGATCTCACGCGTTTTGCGGCATCGGATGCGGCGTTGCGTCGTCTGGTAGGCGGTGAGCGGCCGGACGCGGATGCGCCGTTGCGCGTGTTTTCGGTGGTCGCGCAGATCGACAAGCAAAGCGATGCGTTCGTGCTGAACGTAACTGGCGACGTGCCGAATTTCACGGCGTTTCCGGCGGGCACCGAGCTCGCGCATGACGGTGATTACCGGTATCGCGTATCGCACGATGAAGAGCGGATCGTGTTTCCCAATGCTCGGGTCAAGGCGGGATTGCGCGCGGGGCTGATGGTCGTCGATACGACCGAGGCTACGCTAGCGGCGCTCGATTGAGCGCTGGCGTTTGCGGTGGCGCTTGCACGTTTGTCCGAGCGTCGAGTCGTGCTTGTGGCCACACATCGGTCGCGATTATTGGGCGGCACATTGCCGACATTTCTATCGAGGTGGGTGGCACGCCTTCGCGATCTGTCGCGTGTTTGCACTTGTGCGTGGCTTGCCCGTGCATTTGCGTTTGGGCTCTAGCTTGAACTTGCCGCATGCACTTGACCGCGCACCCGACCGTCCATTTGTACTTGCATGAACGCGACCACCACTTGCAACTTCCCCTTCCACGTTATCTCCACAGTCTGTTGCCGCGACCACGCTACAATCGCGGCCCTGTGTTTGATGCGGCGCAGCGATCATCGCCGAGACGTTTGAGCATGGCTTTCCGTGCAGCGATGCTTCGGACGCTGGCGGCATGCGGCATCTAACAGAGACGAACGAATCGAACTGGAAGGAGATGGACTTGATTAAACTGCAATGGCTCAATCGCAGGTTTGCCGCGCTCGCGCTCGTGAGCGTTTCCGCGGCGGCAGGCATGGCAACGCTCGACGCGCATGCCGCCGACAGCATGAAGGAACTGCGCTTCGGCGTGGAGGCGTCTTACGCGCCGTTCGAATCCAAGACGCCGTCGGGTGAACTGACGGGCTTCGATATCGACATCGGCAACGCGGTGTGCGCGAAGCTGAAGACGAAATGCGTGTGGGTCGAAAATTCGTTCGACGGCCTGATTCCGGCCTTGCAGGCGCGCAAGTTCGACGCCATCAACTCGGACATGACGATCACGGACAAGCGGCGCGTCGCGATCGACTTCACCGATCCCATTTATACGATTCCCAACCAGCTCGTCGCGAAGAAGGGCAGCACGATCCTGCCGAGCGTCGATGGTCTGAAGGGCAAGCGCGTGGGCGTGCTGCAAGGCTCGATTCAAGAGACATACGCGAAGGCGAAGTGGGCGCCGGCGGGGATAGATGTCGAGTCGTATCAGGCGCAGGATCAGATCTACGCGGATCTCGCGACGGGCCGTCTGGATGCCGCGTTCCAAGATGCCGAGGCGGCATCGAAGGGCTTTTTGAAGCAGCCGCAAGGCGCGGGTTTCGCGTTCGCGGGACCGGCTGTGTCGGATGACAAGCTGCTCGGATCAGGCGTCGGCTTCGGCGTGCGCAAGAACGATAAGGCGCTGAAGGATGCGCTCAATCGCGCGCTGAAGGAGTTGAAGGACGATGGGAGCATCGACCGGTTCGCGGCCAAGTATTTCGATGTGAAAGTGGTTTTGAAGTAAGGCTTGGTCTTGCTTGAGAAAGCCCGTTTCTGGCGAAAGCGGAACGGGCTTTTTTGCGGCGGAATAGCTAGCGAATCGCGCAGATGACGCCGAGGTAATCGGCCAATTCTTCTCGACTGATGTTGCCTTCGGCCACATCCACCATTGTTTCGACCAGATCCTCTTCAATGTCTGGCGTCGCGGACAAGTCGTATCCCTGTTCCCCCAGATACGCCAAGGCACAGACAAGCGCTGTTCGCTTGTTACCGTCGTTGAATACGTGCCCTCGGGCAATGGCCACCGCGTACATCGCTGCAATACCGAAAATATCGTCTGCCCTGCGTAGTGGGCGTGATTCTACTCGGGCAAGCACGGCGTCCACGCCGCCCGGACCCGCTTGCGCGAAACCCGGAAGCCCGCCTTCCCAGGCCAGTATGTCGACGTGCGCGACGATGACGAATTCAGCGTTTAATAGCATGGCGAGACTCAGCGCTTTGCGAGTGCCTTGATCGCGACGTTATGCGTACGGATCACCTTGCGGATCGCAGCCGAGGCTCTTTCGCGCGCTTCCGGCGTCGACATGTCGATGGCTCGTTCAGGCTTGGGCGTGATTCTTTCACGCGGCGGAATGTCTTCGACCGCGAAGCGACCGATCTTCATGGATCCCATTCGAGACTCCTTTACTGCAACGAAAATTTCGTTCGACTTTACCTCGAACCCGTCCGTCGCATGAGCGGCGCAGCCTGCCCTTCGTACCTCACATCGCCCCAATCACCACCGTACAAGTCGTCCCCGCCGCGAGCAGCACGCCCTCCGGCACATCATCGATCTTCACGCGCACCGGCACGCGTTGCGCAAGCCGCACCCAGTTGAACGTCGGGTTCACATCCGCGAGCAACTCACGGCTTTGCGGATTGTCGCGATCGTAAATGCCGCGCGAAATGCTCTCGACGTGACCCGTGAGCTCGCCGCCGCTCATCAAACGAATCCGCGCCTTGTCGCCGATCTTCACATGCGGCAGCTTGGTCTCTTCGAAATAGCCATAGACCCAGAACGAATGACTATCGACGATGGCGAGCTTCGCCGCGCCCGCCGTCGCGTAGTCGCCGCGATACACGTTCAGATTCGTCACATAGCCATCCACTGGGGAAAACACCTTGGTGCGTTCCAGATTGAGCTTCGCGGCATCCAGCGCGGCGTTCGCCTGCTGCAACTGCGCCTCGGCAGTCGATGCCGTCTGCATGGAGTTCTCGCGTGCTTCCTTCGAGACGACCAGCGCGTCCATGTCCGCGCGACGCGCCGCATCGGCACGGCGCATGCGCAACTCGGCCGCGCGCGCCGCGACGTTCGCCTGCGCCTGCTCGACGGCGATCTGGTAATGCGACGGGTCGATCTCCAGCAGCAAGTCGCCTTTCTTCACGAACTGATTGTCGTGCAACGGCATCTGCACGACCGCGCCCGACACGTCCGGCGCCACGTTGACCACATCGGCGCGCACCCGTCCATCGCGCGTCCACGGATCGTTCATGTAATGCACCCACAGCATGCGGCCGATGACGAGCGCCGCGGCGAAGATGGCTATCGTCATGACGAAGCCGACGAGTTTTCTGATCAGCATGATGCAACTCTCTTGAATATGTTGTTGGCGACGAAGCGGTCGAGAATCATCGATACACCGCGAGACCCAGCACGCCGCACACGCAGACGAGCAGGCTCGCGCGAAACAGCGCCGGATGCCAGACCACGCGATACAGTCCGGTCAGCGCCAGCACGCGGTCGATGATCCAGGTGACGAGCCCGCCCGCGAGGCACAGCAAAAGCAGCGTCGGCACGTAAGCTTCGAGAATCGCGGTATCACGCGGCATGGGACGCTCCTTCAGGCGAAATCGGTTGGAACGCTGCGAACGGCGATTCCGGGTCGAGCAGCGCGGTACGAATAAAATGCAGATGACTCACGATGCGTTGCAGCCGATGCCGCTCTTCTCGCGGCGTATCCGAATCCGAAGCGTGCGAAGCAAGCCTGGCCTGCATCTCGTCGATGGCGTGTTCCGTCGCGACGAGCGCGCCATCGAAACGCGCTTGCCGTGGCCGATCGAAGAGCCGCGCCACCGCATCGAGCGTCGGGTTCACGACGCGTTCGAAGCCCGCCATTTCGCGTCGCAAATCGATCACCGCATTGCCGAATTCGAGCACCGCGAAGAGCCACTGCAAGGCCTCGCGTTGCAGCGCGGGCTTGTCGGAGGCGAGCGCGTTGATCTGCGAAAGCAGGTCGCGCGTGCGGCTTTCGAAATGCGTCGTCAGTTGCGCGAGACGTCCGCGCCGCGCGCTCACTACTTCGCGGCGCAGGTCCGCGAGCAGCAGACGGCGCAGCCACGGCGCATCGGTCGGCAGGAGCACGGCGAAGGCGATCGCGGAGACGATCATCGACAAGACGAGCGCGATGGCGTCGTTCATGAAGCCGGTCGGATCGTAATGCACGAGGTTGTCCGGCCCCGCGAGAAAGCAGAAGAAGATGCAGTAGCCGATGCCCACGCCCGCGAGCGAGCGACGCGTCGTCAAGAACGCGCCGAGCATGAGCGCGGGCACGAGCGCCGCGCACATCAGCACGAAGCCGTCGATATGCGGAAACACGCCGAACACGACGATCATGCCCGTGATGCTCGCGAGCGTCGTGCCGATAGCCATTTGCGCGGCCATCTGCGTCGGCCGTGGCGACGACGACGCCAGCGCGCATACGGCAGCGGCGTTGAGCACCATCGTGCCGCCGCTCGGCCACGCGCTCGCGATCCAGAACGCGCTCAGGACGAACATCACGACCGCGCCGCGCAGGCCGGAAACCGCGGCTGCGAGCAGATTGGTCTTGGGCACGTAACGCGCGACCCAGCGCTCGCGTTCATGCGACGGCGCCGCGAGCGACGCGTAGGTGTCGGCATACGCGAGCATGTCGTCGACGAAACGATAAAGCAGCTCGGTCGCGGTATCGAATTCGAGTGCGGTGAAGCCGGGCGCGGCTTCGAGCGAGATACGCACCGCGCGCACGCGCTTGGGAAACGCGGCCTTGTAATCGCGCAATTGCGCGGCGGCGTGCGCGGCGTCGGCAGCGTTGCGCACCGGTTCGCCCGCAATCAGCAACAGCGGCGGCACTTCGTGGATGAACGGTTCGAGCGCATCGATGGTCGTGCGCGACGCGTTTGCGCGCAGCCGGTTCATCAACTGATGCAGCGCGTGAAAACGCGTGGATGCGCTCATGAATTCGCTATTCAGCCGCGCGAGCCGCCCGCCGCGCCGCCGCGATTCGGGATGCTCGAAAATCGCGACACTGCGCGCCGCCTCGAAGCCGACGATATCCGCGACGAAGCTCAGATTGGTGCGTTCGATTTGCGCGCGCTCGAGCTTGCCGGACATCGCGTGACAGACGTAATCGACGAATTGCGTGAAGCGCCGTCGCACCGTGGTGCGGATCTGCTCGCCCGCGAGTTGCGGAAACACGAGCGCGCTCACGGCGCCCGCGCACACGATGCCGAGCGACACTTCGCCCACCCGCGTCAGGGCCGACAGATACGCGCCATCCGGATGCTGCGCCGCCGGTATGCCGATCAGCGCCGCCGTGTATCCCGCGAGCACGAAGCCATACGAGCGGAAGTTGCGATTGCGCGCCGCGCCCGCCGTGCAGATGCCGACCCAGAGCGCCGTCGCCGAGAGAAACAGCACCGGCTGCTGCGAGAACAGGCTGATGAATGCGAGCATGACGACGAGACCGACCATCGTGCCGCAGAAACGGTAGAAGCTCTTCGCGAGCACCATGCCGCTTTGCGGCTGCATCACGACGAAGACGGTGGTCATCGCGGTGCGCGGCTGCTGCATGTCGAGCCGCATGGCGATCCATAGCGCGATCAGCGCCGCCAGCACCGCCTTGAAGATGTAGATCCACGCGAGGCCGTCGGTGCGCGCCCAATCCGCGAAGGCGTTCACGAGCGATGCGCGCTTGTCGATGAGAACAGTGGCCATGAACGTTCTCCTCACTTCACCGAGGACGACGCGCCGAGCGACGAACCGAACGGGCCGATATGCTTCGCGGGCGCGAGCGCCGTTTCTTGCGGACCATTCGAGGGATCGTCGATACCGCCGCCGAGCGCGGAGGTGAGCGTTGCATAGGCTGCGAGCCGTTGCGCCCGCACGCGTGCTTCGCCGTCCTGCGCGCGCAGCAATTGCGCTTGCGCGATCAGCACGTTGACGTAATCGGTCAGGCCGCGCTTATAACCGGCGTTGGCGAGGTCGTAGTTCTTGCGTGCGGCGGCGACCGAGCGCCCCGACGCTTCCAGCTGCGTGTCGAGCGAACGCACGCGCACGACCTGATCGGCGATGTCCTTGAGCGCGGCGACGAGCGTCGCGTTGTAGTGATCGACGGCTACGTCGTATTGCGCCGACACCGCGCCGAGTTGCGAGCGCAGCCGTCCGCCTTCGAAGATAGGCAACGACAGCGCCGGGCCGAATGTATAACCCGTCGCCTTGCTCGTGAGGAAGCTGAGCAGCGCGCCGCCCGCGAAAGTCTGCGTGAGCGACGCCGCGAGATTGATGTTCGGATAGAACTCGGCCTTCGCGACATCGATACCGCGCGCTTGCGCCGCCACCATCCAGCGCGCCGCGACGATATCGGGCCGATGACCCACGAGTTCGGCGGGCAGCGACGAGGGCAAGGGCAGCGGCGTCGCGAGCGCGAGCGTGGGACGCGTGAGCGCATCGCCCGCGCCGGGACCTTCGCCTGCAAGCGCGGCGAGCTGATGGCGCGCGAGCTCGATCTCTTCCTGATAGATATCGACCTGACGCTCGTACTCGGGCAACGGCGTTTCGGCCTGACTCACTTCGAGCTGTGTGCCGATGCCGCCTTTCAAACGCCGCTCTGCGAGATCCGCGATGCGCTGCTGCTGCGCGAGCGTCTGTTGAGCGATATCGAGCAGCGCGAACGCCTGCGAAAAGCCGATGTAGGCGCGCACCACGTTGGTTTCGAGTTCGAGCTGGGCGGCGCGGGCATCGGCGGCGCGCACGTGGGCGACATCGAGCGCGCGTTCGGCGGCGTTATCGTCGCGGCCCCAGAGATCGAGGTCATAGGAGAGCGAAAGGCCGGCGGTGTCGTCCCACGTAGTCGTGCCGCCGTAGTAACCGGGGCCGTAGAAGTCGTTCTCCGGCCAGTGCTTGCGCTGCAGGCTCATCGCGCCATCGACGTGCGGCAAAAGCGCCGAGCGCGCCACGCCGGCTTCCTCGCGCGCCTCGCGAACGCGTGCGGCGGCCATCGCCAGTGTCGGGTTGCCGCCGGTTGCGCGTGTAATCCAGGCATCGAGCTGCGGATCGCGATACGCGCGCCACCATTCCTGGTCGGGCCACGCGGCGTCCGCATTGGCGGCGCGAATGGCGTTGCCGACATCGAGCGTTGCCGCGTCTTTCAGCGGATCTTGCGGCGCGACCTTGCCCGTACTTGCGCATCCGGCGATTGTTAAAAATGCCGTAAGAACCGCGGCATAAGCGGCGTGACTGAACGACCGGCTCCGCACGATTCCCTCCCAAAATTGAATAGAATTTGAGAGTGAATTATATTTTTGCAGGGATTGTCGAATAACCAGTAACGATGTAAAGCATTATTACTGAGATTGCGATAATCGCTGTTACTGGTCATGTAACAATTCGGTCTACATAAACGCCGAAAAACGGGAAAGCGTCATGGATACGCTCCAAAACATGCGCGTGTTCGCGCGCGTCGTCGAGGCGGGCAGTTTCACCGCCGCCGCGCAGCATCTCAATACGACCACCGCCTATGCGTCGCGCGCCGTGTCCGACCTGGAAGCGCATCTGCGCACGCGGCTGCTCAATCGCACGACGCGCCGAATCGCGCTAACCGAGGCGGGCGAGCGCTATTTGCAACGCTGCGAGCAAATTCTCGCGTATGTCGATCAGGCCGAAGCCGAAGCCAGCGACGCGCACGCGCGCCCGGCCGGCAAACTCAAGGTGCATTCGATGACGAGCTTCGGCGCGCACTATGTCGTGCCGATGATCTCGCGCTATCAGCAGCGTCATCCGTCCGTACAGGTCGAGCTGACTTTGGCGCAACGCGTGCCGGATCTACTGGACGAGGGTTACGACGTGTCGGTGGTGCTGGCTTCTGAGTTGCCGGATTCCGCATTGGTGTCGGCGCGGCTCGGCACGGTGTTCAGCATTGCATGTGCGTCACCGGCGTATATCGAGAAGCACGGCACGCCGCATGTGTTGTCCGATCTGGTGCGCCACACCTGTCTGCAATTGATGACGCCCGTGTTTCCGCCCGACCGCTGGGTCTTCGACGGTCCGAACGGGCAGGAAACGGTCAGTCTCGGCGCTTCGCCCTTCACGGTGAACGTGGCCGACGCCATGGTGACGGCGATCCGGGAAAACATGGGCATCGGCGTATTGCCGACGTCCTCCGCGCTGCCCGCCTTGCGCGCGGGCACTTTGGTGCGTGTGCTGCCGCAATACACGATGCAGGAACTGACGGTCTACGCGCTGTACCCGTCGCGCCAGTATTTGGACGCCAAGATCCGCACGTGGGTGGAGTTTCTGCGCGAGGCGCTGCCCGACACGCTCGCCGCCGATTCCGAGTCGCTCAAGGAGTTCGTAGTAGGCTAAATATGCTTGCCGTCAGTGCTGTCGGCTCCGGTGCGCTGACCGAAGTCCGGTTACGAAATAAGCTGCGGCGCAACACTTGCTTACTCCTGATTCACCCGCATTTGCTACTGTCTGTCTACGTTCACTGCATTTATCTTGGGGACTCGTCTGATGAGCACGCCACTTATGTTCGCCCTCGCCGCGCTTGTGTCGTTGATCGCCGTTCCGGCGTCGCGCGAGCTTTTCAATGCCATGCGTGCCCAGTCGGAAGAAGAGGCAAGAAAGCGCCTGATCCCGATTCGCGTCGAAAGCAACCGCGACCGGCGCACCCGCTGAATCTAAAAAAGCGCTTCCAGCGGCTCGATGAGCCGCGCTTCGTCCGTGGTGGCGCGGTTCACATCGGTTGAAACGCGGTGCCAGACGAAGTGCGAAGCCGGCACGCCGTCGGACTTCACGAGCCGCGCCAAATCTTCCGCTGATGCGTCCGGGTCCAGCCAGCGCCGCGCCGTGGCTGCGGAGAAAACCAGCGGGCGGCGGTCGTGGACGTCCACGAGGCCTTCGTCGGCTGCTGCCGTGACGATCACGAAGCCCGCGCCGGGCTGCGCGGCGTCCTCCTCGCGCGTGATGCTCGTGAGCGCGGCGAGGAACATGGGCTCGCCGTCGGCGCGTCGAATGTAATACGGTTGCTTGAAGGGCTTCGCAGCGGCGGGTTTGGTCGCCAATTCGCCCGGACGCGGCTCGATTCGCCATTCGAACCAGCCATCCGCCGGCACGAGAATGCGCGCTTTTTTCCACAGATTGCGAAAATAGGCACTGGTCGACGCCGTCTCGACGCGGGCATTGATGGTCTGCGGCAGCTTCTTTTGTATCGCCCACGGCGGGCAATATCCCCAATGCACGGCGCGAATCGATTCGTCGGGATAGACGGCGAGCGGATGCGTGCCCGGCGACAGGTTATAGCCGGGCCGCCGGTCGGCGGCATCGACGAGTACGAACGGGTTCTTCAGATGCAGACGTTGCGCGTAATGCATCGGCAGTCGGTACTGGCTGATTCGGCCGCACATGGCTTGGCTCCCGTTATTCGCGTTGCTCCGTCAGATTTCGACGACCTTGTCCCAGGCGAACTGTTCGTTTTCCCAGCGCCCGGAGCGACGGTCGAAGTAGCCGCGCGGATTGCAGACCACGCGCGTCCCATTCGCCGTGTAGTCGAACGACGTATGCGTGTGGCCGTGAATCCAAAGCGCGGCGGGCGTGCGGGCGAGCGTCGGCAGATGATTGACGAAGCCCGCCGACACGATATCCGTCGCGTACCGCTCGGACAGACTTTCGCGCAACGGCGCGTGATGCGTGACGACGATCGTCTGGCCCGCGAACGGTCTGGCCAATTCGTTTTCGAGCCACGCGCGCGCTTGCTCGTGCAGCGCGAGGGAATCTTCCGGTGCGAACGCGCGGGGTTCGCCGTCTTGCTCCGGCCACGCGAGCTGGATCAGCCCTCGATAATCCAGCATGACCTTGATGCACGCTTCCTGCGCCCGGCCGATTTCTTCGTCGCTCGACCCGAACAGCGCGAAGTCGGTCCAGAGCGTCGTGCCGAGAACGCGCCACGCGCCGCGCCGGTCGACGAGCGCCGCGTTGTTCAGGTAATGCACGTTGTCCACGCTTTGCGCCGCGTCGAGCATGGCGGCTTCCATCGCGCCGAATTCGGCGTCGTAGTACTCGTGATTGCCCGGCACATAGACGATAGGCACATCCGAACCGAAATTCTCCACCGCCCAACGCACGCCTTCCGCGTGATTGTGGATATCGCCCGCCAGCACGACGAGATCGGCTTCGGCATAAGGAATCGCGAGCGGCTCGTCGTTTTCCAGATGCAGGTCCGACAGCACGCGTATCTTCATGCGATGTTCTCCTTCCTTGTCCCGGCTTGCGCCCAGCGCACGACCTTGCCCGGATTCATGCGATTCTCGGGATCGAGCGCGGCCTTGATGCTTTGCATGAGGCGCACCTCGACGGCCGATTTATAGTGCATCGCTTCGTCCACCTTCAGTTGCCCGAGACCGTGCTCCGCGCTGATACTGCCGCGATGCGCATGCACCTGGTCGTAGACGAGCGCGTTGATCGGCGTCTGGAACGCTTCGAGAAATTGCTTCTGATCGACGCCTTCGGGCGCCTGCACGTTGTAATGCAGATTGCCGTCGCCTAGATGTCCGAAGGTCACCATGCGCGCGCCGGGCGTGGCTCGAGCGATGATCGCGTCGGTTTCCTCGATAAAGCGGCCGATGCTCGAGATCGGCACCGCAATGTCATGTTTGATGTTCAGCCCTTCCTCCGCCTGCGCGAGCGGGATATGCTCGCGCAAATCCCAGAATGCCTGCGACTGCGCGAGGCTTTCCGCGACCACGGCATCTTCGACGATACCTTCTTCCATAGCCTGTTCCATCAGCCTTTCGAAGAGCGCGCGGGCGTGTTCGTCGCTTTCGCTGTCGGAGAGTTCGAGCAGCACGGTCTGCGCGTGCGGTTCGCCGAACGGATAACGCAGTTGCGGAAAATGCCGGCCGACGAGGCGCATCGAGAAGTCGGACATGAGCTCGAAGCCGGTCAAGAGCGCACCTGCGTGACGTTGCGCCATTGCCAGGAAATCGAGTGCGGCGTGCGGCGAGGCTAGACCCGCGAGCGCCGTCACGCGCGCGACCGGCGCGGGATGCAGTTTCATCACCGCCGCCGTGATGATTCCGAGCGTGCCTTCCGCGCCGATGTACAGATCGCGCAGATCGTAGCCGGTGTTGTCCTTGCGCAAGCCGCGCAGGCCGTCCCAAATATCGCCTTGCGGCGTCACGACTTCGAGGCCCAGGCACAACTCGCGCGTGTTGCCGTAACGCAGAACGCCCGTGCCGCCCGCGTTGGTCGAGAGGTTGCCGCCGATCGTGCAACTGCCTTCGGCCGCGAGACTCAGCGCGAAGAGACGTTGTGCGCTTTCGGCGCGCGACTGGACTTCGGCGAGCACGACGCCTGCTTCGACGGTAATGGTGTTGTTATGCGGATCGATACCGCGAATGCGGTTCAGGCGGCGCAGGCTCAACACCGCTTGCGCGCCGCTCTCGTCGGGGGTTGCGCCGCCCGCGAGTCCCGTGTTGCCGCCTTGCGGCACGATGGCCACGCCGTGTTCATGCGCGAGTCCGACGACGGCGGCGACTTCCGCGGTGTCGGCGGGAAGCAGCACGGCGCACGCATTGCCGCGATAGCGCTTGCGCCAGTCGACGAGAAACGGCTCGGTGTCGTGATCGTGCGTGAGAACGTGGGACGCGCCGAGCAGTTCGGTGCAGGCGGCGATGAACGGGGCGTGAGAGGCAGTCATGGATGAGGGCAGATTGGACCGTGTAGCGTAGTCGACAGTATCGCGCAGCGGGGCGCGGCTTGCGCCTCGGCCGAATGGCATAGGCCGCGCGCAGCGTTTCGATCCGTGCTAAAAAGCATCACGTCCGTATGGAAAAAAGCGAACGATTCAGCGTTTTCTTGCACGCGCCGCACGTTTGAAGGGGGCGACGAAGCCGAGCGCGCAGACGAAGAATGCGAACGCAAGCAAAGTTTCGAGCCAGGCGAGGCGCGCGGAGAGGCCGGTATCGGTCATGCCGCGCACGATGCCTTCGGCGAAGTAGAGCAAAACGAGCATCGAAGCCCATTGCAAGGTATAGACGTTGCGATTGATGACACCGGGCAGCGCGCATGCAAGTGGCAGTGCTTTCAACGCGAGTACCCATGCGCCGGGACGCAGCGGCGCGAGCCACAGCTCCCAGAGAAGCGAGAGCACGATGAGCGCGGCAAGACTCGTCAGCGCACCGATGGCAAGCGGCGTGTTCGTTCGCGGCTCGGTTAGCGAAGGTGCGGTCATGGCGGGCTTAAGCGGGTTCAAACGGATTTAAGCGGCCTTCGCGCCACGCACGAGGTCGAGCGCGGTGCGCGCGAGCCTTGCGCCGAGCGCGACGGCGAGCGCTTTCTCGTCGGCGGTGATGCCGTGCTGGCTGGCGTCGCCCGTGCGCGCATGATGCGATGCGCCGTAAGGCGTGCCGCCGCTTTGCGTGGTAGTCAGGCGCGACTCGGTGTAAGGAATGCCGACGATCAGCATGCCGTGATGCAGGAGCGGCAGCATCATCGAGAGCAGCGTGGTTTCCTGGCCGCCGTGCAGGCTGCCGGTGGAGGTGAAGACACTTGCTGGCTTGCCCGCGAGCGCGCCGGACAGCCACTGCGGCGTGGTTCCGTCGAGGAAATATTTGAGCGGCGCGGCCATGTTGCCGAAGCGCGTGGGCGAACCGAGCGCAAGACCCGCGCATTCCTCCAGATCGCGCAACTCGGCGTAAGGCGGGCCGTCGGCGGGAATGTCGGGCTGCGTGGCTTCGCAGACGGTGGAAACCGGCGGCACCGTGCGCACCCGCGCGGCCATGCCAGGAACGCTGTCGACGCCCTGGGCGATGGCGAGCGCAAGCTCGCGGGTCGCGCCGTGGCGGCTGTAGTAGAGGACGAGGATGTCGTTCATAAGGCTTTTTTAGTGAACGGCTATTATAGGGATTAGCCTGTTTTTAGGGGCGCGCAGGGCAATAGCCTCACGCGGCCTCGCTTGGGAGAATGCGTTTGCGGCACGTTTTCATCGATCTCGCGGCAGTCAAGCGTCTCGCCGGTTTCGTCGCGCGGCGTCTTGGCGAGGATCGCGTCGCGCAGGTGGCGGGCAGTCTCACGTTCACGAGCGTGCTGTCCGTCGTGCCGCTCGCAACCGTCGCGTTCGCGCTCTTCACCGCGTTTCCCATTTTCGGTTCGTTCCAGTCGTCGTTGCAGGACTTCCTCGCGGCGCATTTAATGCCGACGCAGATCAACACGCAGATCTTCAACTATCTGAACCAGTTTGCCGCGAAAGCGAAGGGCCTGACCACGGTCGGCCTCATTATCCTGTTCGTCACCTCGGTGATGACCATGATGACCATCGAATCGGCGCTCAACGTCATCTGGCGCGTGAAGAAGGCGCGCCCGTTCGCGCAACGCGTCATGGTCTATTGGGCCATCATTACACTCGGGCCTATTCTCTTCGGCTGCAGTCTGTCCATCTCGTCCTACGTGTTCGCGCATTCGATCGCGTTCGCGGGGTCGCACAATCTCATGCCGCCTATCGTCGAATGGGCGCTGACGGGCGTTTCGTTGCCGCTCACGGTGTTCGCCTTCACCATCATTTACGTGTTCATGCCGAACTGCAAGGTCGAATGGCGCGATGCCGTCATCGGCGGGCTGATTGCAGCGGTGGCGTTCGAACTGGGCAAGCGCGGCTTCGGCTACTACGTGCGGCGCATTCCCACTTACACCGCCGTGTATGGCGCGTTCGCCGCGCTGCCGGTGTTTCTGCTGTGGGTTTATCTCTGCTGGATGATCGCGCTCGTCGGTGCAATGGTGACGTCCGCGTTGCCGGCCATTCGCATCGGGCAATATCATCGGCGCGAGTTTCCGGGCAGCGACTTGCTTTACGCGCTCGAAATACTCGCGCGACTCGTCGAATTGCGCGACGAAGGCAAGCCTGGCTACACGGCGATGGAACTCGCCAAGATGGCGCGTTGCGATCTGGATACCTCCACGCGCCTGATCACGCGGCTCGATGCGCTCGGCTGGATCGGCCGGCTCGAAGACTCGAAGATGCCGCGTTTCGTGTTGATCGCCAACCCGGCGCACATCACCATGACCATGCTGTTCGACCAGTTCGTGATCGACCGGGAGGAACTGGATTATCAATTGCGTCTCGATGCCACGCATCTCGATCGCACGGCGCTGATGGAAGCGCTCGAAAACGACAGGCTCGAAGCCACGCTCAACTCGCTCGTCGCGGCGCGCGCGGCGGCGCTCACAAACCCGCGCCTGCTCGAAACACCGCGTTCTTCCATGCCGCAGCAACCGGCCTGAGTGCGCGGTTCAAAGCGAGATCCTGCCGATGCAGATGTCCTTGAACATTACCCAGTCGCCCATCAGGCTATAGACCGGATGGCGAAAGGTGGCAGGGCGGTTCTTTTCGAAAAAGAAGTGGCCGATCCACGCAAAGCCGTAGCCGCAGATCACGGCGGCCGGCAGCCAGAGCCAGTCGCCGGTGGCGATGGCCATGGCAATGCAGCCAATCACGCCGAGTGAGCCTAAAAAGTGCAGCCTGCGCGATGTCAGATTGCGATGCTCGTCCAGATAGTACGGATAGAACTCGGCGAAGTTCGCGAAGTGTTCTCCGTGTGTCGTCTGCGCCATGATCGCCTCCCGGTCGATGCGGTGCCTTCCACCTGACGAAAGCGCCAGCAAGATTCATTCTGCGACGGCGCGCATGGTGGTGCAAGCGACGCAAAGCTTTGACGCGCGTGAGGCGTTCAACTATTGCAAACCACGCGCTAACCGGATTTCCATGCACTTCGGCGCCGAGACGAACGACGCGTCCGGTTACTCGGCTATCCGCGCAAAATCGTCACTCGGACCTAAAGCGCTTACCGCTTCCCTACACATTTCGGCGCCAAGACAAACGACGCGTCCGGTTCCTCGGCCAACAGCGCAGAATCGTCAATCGGTTCGAAAGCGCTTACCGTTCCCCCACACACTTCAGCGCGAACGCAAACAACGTGTCCAGCACGGCATCCGGTTGCTCGGCCATCAGCGCATGACCGCCGTCCAATTCGACCGCGCTCACCGTTGCGCCCGCACGCTTCATCGCCTCGACGAGCGGGCGGGAGGCGCGCGGCGGCGTCATTACATCGCGCTTGCCGCTCAGTACGAGTACCGGACACTGCACCGTTGCAGCGCGTTCGAGCGCATCCGCGTA
This sequence comes from Caballeronia sp. LP006, assembly GCF_031450995.1. Lineage (NCBI taxonomy): Bacteria > Pseudomonadati > Pseudomonadota > Betaproteobacteria > Burkholderiales > Burkholderiaceae > Caballeronia > Caballeronia sp. LP006. The sequence goes on from NZ_JARTVW010000005.1 coordinate 1,608,492, forward strand.
ACCGTTGCACGCGCTGAAATCGGTGTGAAAAAGCTGCGCCTCGCCTTGAGCGCTGATGCGTTCCATCAGGCGCTGGTTGACGCCTCGCAACCAGAATCCGGGCGCCGGAGCCGACGGTTTCGCGGCGATGGTCGAATGCGACCATTGGTTGACCATATCGATCGCTTCCGGCTCGTGCTCGCGCGCGGCATCGAGAAGCATGTCGGAGACGGCCATCGGTGCGGCCGTGCTGACGAGCGCCAGTCCATGCGCGCGGGTCGGATGGCGCGCGGCGGCATCGAGCGCGATCAGCGAACCCATGCTGTGCCCGACGAAAATGGCCTTGTCCGTATAGGCTGCATCGAGAAGGTGAATCGTCCAGTCGGCGAGCGCGGCGATGGTGCTCAACGCGGGCCCGGCGCTACGGCCATGCGCGGGCAGGTCGGGCGCGAGCACGCCGAAACCGTGATGCGCGAAGTAACGCGTCTGCAAGCCCCAAACGCTGTGATCGTGCTGCGCGCCGTGCAGGAAGACGATCGTTGGCCTGGCGGCATCGAACGGTTTGCCACCGGTGTAGGCATAGGCCGGGCGCCCGGCGATATCGAACATCATGCGCGGCTCCCAAGCGGCGCGGCGCGTGAGCCTTCGCTGCTTTTGCCGCTCTCTGCGCTTTCGGCCGCCTTTTGCGCTGCCTTGAGCCCGCGTTTGAGATCGTCGATGAGATCGTCCGCATCTTCCAGTCCGATAGACAAACGAATACGTCCCGGACCGATGCCCGCCGCGGCGAGCGCCGCCGCGTCCATGCGAAAGTGCGTGGTCGAGGCGGGATGGATGACGAGCGAGCGCGCATCGCCGACATTGGCGAGATGCGAAAACAGCGTCAGCGACTCGATGAACTTGCGCGCCGCCGGCACGCCGCCACGCAGATCGAAGCTGAACACCGCGCCCGCACCGCGCGGCAGAAGCCTCTTGGCGAGCGCATGGTCGCGATGCGTCGGCAGTTCGGGATAAGCCACGCCTTCGACTGCCGGCGAACTCAGCAGGAATTCGATCACCTTGCGCGTATTAGCAACGTGCCTATCCATGCGTAACGGCAAGGTTTCGATGCCTTGAAGCAACTGCCACGCAGCCTGCGGATGCAGACACGCGCCGAAGTCGCGCAGCCCTTCGCGCCGCGCGCGCAACAGGAACGGCGCAACCGTGCTTTCCTCGGCGAAGACCATGCCGTGAAAGCCGTCGTAAGGCTGGGTGAATTCGGGAAAGCGTCCGCTCGCCGCGAAGTCGAACGTGCCGCCATCCACCAGCACGCCGCCGATGGTCGTGCCATGACCGCCCAGAAACTTGGTCGCGGAGTGGTAGACCAGGTCGGCGCCGTGTTCGAGCGGTCGCAGCAGGTAAGGCGTGGTGAAGGTCGAATCCACGAGCAGCGGCGCGCCATGTTCATGCGCGATCTCCGCGACGCCCGCGATATCGAGCACGTCGAGTCCCGGATTGCCGAGCGTTTCGCCGAAGAAGAGGCGCGTTTCCGGACGCGCCGCTTGACGCCACGCATCGAGATCGTGCGGCGCGACGAAGGTGGTCTCTATCCCGAAGCGCCGCAGCGTGTAGTGCAGCAGATTGTGCGAGCCACCATACAGCGCGCTCGATGCCACGACGTGCGAGCCCGCACCCATCAGTGTGGCGATGGCCAGATGCAGCGCCGCCTGGCCGCTCGCCGTGCCGATTGCACCCGCGCCGCCTTCCAGCGCCGCCACGCGTTCCTCGAAAACCGCCACCGTCGGGTTCGAGATGCGGGAATAGACATGCCCCGAGCGCTCCATGTTGAAGAGCGCGGCGGCGTGATCGGTATCGCGGAAAGTGAACGACGTGGTCTGGTAGATCGGCGTGGCGCGCGCCCCGGTTACGGGGTCGGGCGCGGCGCCCGCGTGCAGCGCGAGCGTGTCGAAGCGGTTGGCGGGCATGGTTGGCGGCCTGTGTGGAGCAGGTCAGGAAAATAGCGGTCGATCATCGTAACATCCGCCTCGCGCGGGAAAACCTAGGGCGAACACGCGCGCATCGAATGGGAGATCGGCCCGCAAAGCCTTATCCGAATGGCCAGACAAGGCTGCTTTGCTTTCTTTTTGCGGGCCTTTCCGATAGCATCGAAACATGGTTTCAAGAACGTTCGGCAATTGAACAGGCATTTCGCGAGGAGACAGTCATGCGAGTCAGCGACATTCTGAAAGTAAAGGGCAACGCGCTATTCACGGTCACGCCCGACACGCCGCTCGCCGAAGCAATCGACGCCATGGCGGCGCATGACATCGGCTCGCTCGTCGTCATGGAATATGGCGATCTGGCCGGCATGCTTACCTTCCGCGAAATCATCGTCACCTTGCGCGACAACGGCGGCAGCGTCGGCACAACGAGCATCCGCAAGATCATGGACGACCATCCGCTCACCTGCACGCCCGAAACGGACGTCAACGAAGTGCGGCGCATGATGCTCGAGCATCACGTGCGTTACTTGCCGGTCATGGAGAATCGCGCGCTGATGGGCGTGATCTCGTTTTATGATGTCGCGCGCGCGGTCGTCGAGGAACAAGGCTTCGAGAATCGCATGCTGAAAGCGTATATACGCGACTGGCCTGAGCAAGAGGAAGAAGCGCGCTGAGCACCTGCCCGATCCAACGTTTCGACGCTTCGCGTGACACCCCATGGAAGCGCGCCCCGGTGGCGCGCTTTTTTTCGTCCGGCTCGAACGCCTTTGCAGGCTTCGAGCTTCTTTTCCCGTGACATCCGCATTCGATCGCGCGGCGCCATTCAAGCCCGGTTCGCGATCAACTCCGGATCAATTTTTGTAGATAGCCATGAGTAGTGAAAATCCGTCGCGTGCCTCGTCGCGCGCATCCCGCGCCGCACGCCACGACGAGAAAGGCCAGTTCGGTCTTTTGCGCGAACGCCGTTTCGCGCCGTTCTTCTGGACGCAATTTCTAGGCGCGATGAACGACAACGTCTTCAAGGTCGGCTTCACGTCGCTCGTCACGTTTCAGGCGGCGCGCTTTTCCGGCGTCGATCCGGGCACGGCCGCGTTCCTCATTTCGGCCATCTTCATCGTGCCGTTCGTGCTGTTCTCCGCGACCTCCGGCCAGATCGCCGACAAATACGACAAGGCCACGCTCGCGCGCCTGGTCAAGAGCTTCGAGATTCTCGTCATGTTGATTGGCGGCGCCGGCTTCGTGCTGCATAGCGCGCCGCTTTTATACGTCTGCACATTTCTGATGGGCGTGCACTCCACGGTGTTCGGGCCGGTGAAGTATGCGTATCTGCCGCAGCATCTGGAGGCTTCCGAACTCGTCGGCGGCAACGGGCTCGTGGAAATGGGCACATTCGTCGCGATTCTCATCGGCACGATCGTCGGCGGGGCAGCGGCGGGTGCGGTCGAACACGGGGCGATGGTGCTCGCGGCTGCGTGTCTCGCGTTCGCGATCATCGGGCGCGTCGTATCGAGCTTCATTCCGAAGTCCAACGCGTCGCAGCCGGACTTGCGCATCAACTGGAATCCGGTCTCGGAGACGTGGCGCAATCTCAAGCTCGCGAAAGCCGACCGTACCGTGTTCTTGAGCCTGCTCGGCATTTCATGGCTGTGGTTCGTCGGCGCGACTTTTCTCACGTCGTTCTTCAACTTCGCGAAGGACGTGCTCTCCGCGAACCCCGATGTCGTCACCATTCTCCTCGCGACGTTTTCGCTCGGCATCGGCACGGGTTCGCTCTTGTGCGAGAAGCTGTCGAAGCGGCGCGTCGAGATCGGACTGGTGCCGCTCGGGTCCATCGGCATCAGCGTGTTCGCCATCGATCTGTTCTTTGCCAGTCATCGGATTGCGCCGGCGGGGCATCTGCTCGGCGTTGCGGAGTTTCTGCTCGCGTTGCCGCACTGGCGCATTCTCGCGGACCTCTTTCTCCTTGCCATGTTCGGCGGCTTCTACAGCGTGCCGCTCTACGCGCTGATCCAGGCGCGCAGCCAGCCGACGCATCGGGCGCGCATCATCGCCGCGAACAATATCCTGAACTCGTTCTTCATGATCGTCTCGGCGTTGATGGCGCTCGGGCTCACGGCGCTCGGCGTAGGCATTCCCGGGCTCTTTCTCGCGACCGCGCTGCTCAACGTGGTTGTCGCCGTGTACATCTATTCGCTCGTGCCGGAGTTTTTGCTGCGCTTCATGGCCTGGGTGCTGGTGCATACGTTCTACCGCATTCGTCTCGTGGATGCCGAGCGCATTCCATCGCGCGGCGCGGCGGTGCTGGTGTGCAATCACGTCAGTTTCGTCGATGCCATCGTCATCATGGCCGAAAGTCCGCGCCCGATCCGCTTCGTGATGGATCACCGCATCTTTCGCTCGCCGGTAATCGGCTGGCTGTTCCGCCATGTGAAGGCGATTCCGATCGCGCCCGCGCACGAAGACGCGGAATTGCTCGAACGCGCGTACCAGAAATGCGCCGAAGCGCTCGAAGAGGGCGAGCTCGTGTGCATCTTTCCCGAAGGCAAACTCACGCGTACGGGCGAGATCAATCCGTTCAGGCACGGCATTTCGCAGATCCTGCGGCGGCATCCGGCGCCGGTCGTGCCGGTCGCGCTGCGAGGCTTGTGGGGCAGCGTGTTTTCGCGTCATGAAGATGCGCGCTGGCCGCGGCCTATCCAACGCGGCGTCATGACCCGCCTGACGCTGGCGGTAGGCGAACCGATCGCGCCGGAAGAGGCGACGCCGGAACGTTTGCAGCAGATCGTGACGGCGTTGCGCGGGGCGCGGCGCTAGATGCCACTGGCATAATGTCGGTTTCCCCGGCACTTTTCTAAGGTCGACGCTCATGTCCGGCAATACCCTTGGCACGCTTTTCACCGTCACCAACTTCGGCGAGTCGCACGGACCGGCGATCGGCTGCGTGATCGACGGCTGCCCGCCCGGCATGGCCCTGACCGAGGCCGATATCCAGGTCGAACTGGACCGCCGCCGTCCCGGCACGTCGCGCCACGTGACGCAGCGCCAGGAAGCGGATCAGGTCGAGATTCTCTCGGGCGTGTTCGAAGGCGTGACCACCGGCACGCCCATCGCGCTGCTTATCCGCAATACGGATCAGCGCAGCAAGGACTACGGCAATATCGTCGAAACCTTCCGCCCCGGTCACGCCGATTACACCTACTGGCAGAAATATGGCGTACGCGACTATCGCGGCGGTGGCCGTTCGTCGGCGCGTCTGACGGCGCCGACAGTCGCGGCAGGCGCGGTCGCGAAGAAATGGTTGCGCGAAAAGTTCGGCGTGGAAACGCGCGGCTACATGAGCGCGCTCGGCGAGATTCCCATTCCGTTCGTCGGTTGGGAACATGTGCGCGAGAACCCGTTCTTCGCGCCGAATGCCGACGTGGTGCCGCAGCTCGAAGCGTACATGGACAACTTGCGGCGCGACGGCGACTCGGTCGGCGCGCGCATCGAAGTGGTCGCGAGCGGCGTGCCGGTCGGCTTGGGCGAGCCGCTTTACGATCGACTCGATGCCGACATCGCCAAGGCGATGATGGGCCTGAATGCAGCGAAGGGCGTCGAGATCGGCGCGGGCTTCGCGAGCGTGGCGCAACGCGGTTCGCAGCATGGCGACGAAATGACGCCCGAAGGTTTCGCGACCAACAATGCGGGCGGCATTCTCGGCGGCATTTCGAGCGGGCAGGACATCACCGTGTCGATTGCGATCAAGCCGACATCGAGCATTCGCACGGCGCGGCAGTCGATCGACAAATCGGGCGCGCCCGCGACTGTCGAGACCTTCGGCCGTCACGATCCGTGCGTGGGGATCCGCGCGACGCCTATCGCCGAGGCGCTGCTTGCGCTCGTGCTAATGGACCACGCGCTGAGGCATCGTGCGCAGAACGGCGATGTCGTCGTCGGCACGCCGAAGATTGCGGCGCATACGCCGGCTAGTTGATCGCGCTTTGATTGCGCTTTCCTGAACGGCAGGCTTGACCGCGACGGCATTATCCTCGCCGATAAAAGCACGGCGCCGGTTCAAGACCGGCGCCGTACGACAGCCGCGCCCACGCGCGGCCCACCATCTCACCCGATTACATATTCGGGTAATTCGGCCCGCCGCCGCCTTCAGGCGTCACCCACACGATATTCTGCGTTGGGTCCTTGATATCGCATGTCTTGCAATGCACGCAGTTTTGCGCGTTGATCTGCAGACGTTCGCCGCCATCGTCCGTCTTCACGAACTCGTACACCGCTGCCGGGCAATAACGTCCTTCCGGACCTGCATAGGTCCGCAAATTCACGTTCACCGGCACGCTCGGGTCTTTCAGCGTCAGATGCGCCGGCTGATTCTCTTCGTGATTCGTGTTCGAAATGAACACCGACGAAAGCCTGTCGAACGTCAGCTTGCCATCCGGCTTCGGATAAACGATCGGCTTGCTCTGCGACGCGGGCTTCAGCATCTCGTGATCCCAATGCTGATGATGCAGCGTCCACGGCACGTTGCCGCCCATGACCTTCTGTTCCAGCCCGACCATGAACGTGCCGAGGTACAGGCCCTTGCTCATCCACTGCTTGAAATTGCGCGCGCGATGCAGTTCGGTCTTGAGCCAGGAAGTATCGAAGGCTTCTGGATAGGCGCTCAACTCGTCGCTCTGACGGCCCGCCTGCACCGCGTCGAAGGCGGCTTCGGCGGCCATCTTGCCGGACTTGATCGCCGCGTGGCTGCCCTTGATGCGCGATGCGTTCAAAAAGCCCGCGTCGTCGCCGGCCAGCGCGCCGCCCGGAAACACGAGCTTTGGCAACGACATCAGGCCGCCCGCGGTAATGGCGCGCGCGCCGTAGGAAATGCGCTTGCCGCCTTCGAGGAACGGGCGAATGGCCGGATGCGTCTTGTAGCGCTGAAACTCTTCGAACGGCGAAAGATACGGGTTTGAATAGCCGAGCCCGACCACGAAGCCCACCATCACCTGATTGTTGTCCATGTGATAAAGGAACGAGCCGCCGTACGTGTCGGGATCGAGCGGCCAGCCCGCCGTGTGGATAACGAGCCCCGGCTTGTGCTTGACGGGATCGATCTCCCACAATTCCTTGATGCCGATGCCATATACCTGCGGATCGGCATTCTGATTGAGCTTGAACTTGTCAATCAACTGACGGCCGAGATGCCCGCGCGCGCCTTCGCAGAATAGCGTGTACTTCGCGTGCAATTCCATGCCGAGCTGGAAGTTCTCGGTCGGCTCGCCATCCTTGCCGATGCCCAGATTGCCGGTGACGACGCCTTTCACCGCGCCACTGTCGCTGTACAGCACTTCGGCGGCCGGAAAGCCCGGGAAGATCTCGAGGCCCAGTTCCTCCGCCTGCGCGCCCAACCAGCGCGTGACGTTGGCGAGACTCACGACGTAGTTGCCGTGATTCTTGAAGTTGTCGGGAAGCAGCCAGTTCGGCACCTGCTTCGCGCTGTCCTGCGTGAGAAAGAGGAAGCGGTCTTCGGTCACTTCGACGTCAAGCGGTGCGTTTCTTTCCTTCCAGTCGGGGATGAGTTCGGACAGACCGCGCGGGTCCATGACCGCGCCCGACAAAATGTGCGCGCCGATCTCCGAGCCCTTTTCCAGCACGCACACGCCGATTTCGACGCCTTTTTCCTGCGCAAGCTGCTTTAACCGGATAGCCGCCGACAAACCGGCTGGCCCGCCGCCGACGATGACGACGTCGTATTCCATCGATTCGCGGGGACCGTACTGCTCGATAAGGCTCGCCGGGGTCATCAATGCTCCTCTGTACCGTTAGAATGGCCTTTTAAGATCGCGTATTGTCAGCGAACGTCAGGCAGGCTGCAACCGACCTTGTCTGATCGAGTACGATCGTACTATTCTAGACGGCGCCGCGAAATCGGTGTCGATGCCACTAGCGGACTGGCGCATGCCGCGTGCCGCGTAAGGCCGATCAACCGTAAAAGAAGGAAGCACAATGGGCCGTTCGATCAATCTGGAAGGCAAGGTCGCGCTGATTACCGGCGCGTCCAGTGGACTTGGAAAGCGTTTTGCGCAAGTACTGTCGCAAGCCGGCGCGAAAGTGGTGCTGGCGAGCCGTCGCACCGAGCGTCTCAAGGAATTGCGCGCGGAAATCGAGGCATCGGGCGGCGCGGCGCATGTCGTGTCGCTGGACGTGACCGACTATCAGAGCATCAAGTCCGCGGTCGCGCATGCGGAGACGGAAGCCGGTACCATCGACATCCTCGTGAATAATTCGGGTGTTTCGACCACGCAGAAGCTGACCGACGTCACGCCCTCCGACTACGAATACGTCTTCGGCACCAATGTGCGCGGCGCGTTCTTCGTGGCGCAGGAAGTGGCCAAGCGCATGATCATGCGCGGCAGCGGCGCGGCCAAGCCGGCGTATCGCATCATCAACGTGGCTTCGGTGGCGGGACTGCGCGTGTTTCCGCAGATCGGCCTCTACGCCATGAGCAAGGCGTCGGTCGTGCAGATGACCAAGGCCATGGCGCTCGAATGGGGCCGCCACGGCATCAATGTGAACGCCATCTGCCCGGGTTATATCGACACCGAAATCAATCACCATCACTGGAAAACCGAGCAAGGCCAGAAGCTCGTGTCGATGCTGCCGCGCCGCCGCGTGGGTTCGCCCGGCGACCTCGACGGCCTTCTGCTCTTGCTCGCCGCCGACGAATCGCAGTTCATGAACGGCGCGGTCATCTCGGCGGACGACGGTTTTTCGCTCTGAGCGCGCGCGCTTTCTCGAACAGGCAAACATGAGCAACAACCCTTTTCACACCGTCTTCGAACTTTCCATGCCTATCCGTTGGGGTGACATGGACGCCTTCGGGCACGTCAACAACACCGTCTACTTCCGCTACATGGAGCAGGTGCGAATTTCGTGGTTCGAAGAGCTCGGCATCGTCGGATCGAACGCCGAGGGACAAGGGCCGGTGATCGTCAATGCGTCGATGGAATTCCTGCGGCAACTACATTATCCGGGCAACGTGATCGGCCGCATGTCGGTCGGCAAGCCTGGACGCAGCAGCTTGGAAACGCACTTCGAGCTGTATCGCGACGACGCGCCCGGTGAGCTCTTTGCAAAGGGCGCGGCCAAGATCGTGTGGGTGGACTACAAGGCGGGCAAGTCCGTGCCGCTGCCGGACTTGCTTCGTCAGATCATCGAGACGGCTGCGCCCGCACTATGAGCGTGCGCGCTCAGTTGCCGAGCAGGCGCTGCAGCAACTCCGTCGCGTTGCCCGTATCGTATTTGCGCATGAGCCGCGCGCGGTAGATATCGACCGTGCGCGGGCTAATGTCGAGCACGCGGCCAATTTGTTTGCTCGTCTTGCCGGTCACGAGTTGCGCGGCGATCTCCCTTTCGCGCGGCGTCAGTTCTATGGCCACACGCCGCGTCGCGCTCAAATCCTCGAAAGTCCAGACGCCTGCCGCATGCGGTGCGTCGCGCTCCAGCGCGCGGCCGGTGACGTGGCACCAGAACATTTCCCCATCCGAGCGCTTCATGATGCGATCGTCGCTGTAGGTGCCTTGCGTGCTGATATGCGCGGCAATACGCTCGCCGATGCGCGCAAACTCGTCCGGACTCGGATAAAGCACCTGAAACGACTCGCCGATGAGCGCCGCGCGCTCGAAGCCGAACATGGCGCAGACCTGCTCGTTGCAGTCCTCGATGATGCGCTCGCGCGAAAGCACGAGGCCAACGGGCGCGAGATGAAACGCGGTTTGGTAGTCCAGTTCAGGCATGAGGAAAAGGTGCGCCCGTGCTTCGCTCCCGGACGGAACCAAAGGGCGCGGGCAAAGACTTATGTATTTTTGCGTATTGTGCCGGATGGATCGCTAAGCGTAATCTTTGCCCAAGTCTAAACGCCGCCTTGCATGCCACGGCGGCCAAGAAAAGCCGGTTTTCAGTCGGGTTCACAAATGGAAGGGACAATCAGATGAACAAGGTCTATCCCAGCGCGAAGGCGGCGCTCGATGGCATCGTCAAGGACGGGCAGACATTCGCCGTCGGCGGTTTCGGGCTGTGCGGCATTCCCGAAGCGCTGATCGCGGCGTTGCGCGACTCGGGCGTGAAGGACATCACCTGCATCAGCAACAACGCGGGTGTCGACGGCTTCGGGCTCGGCCTCCTGCTCGAAACACGTCAGGTCAAGAAAATGATTTCGTCTTACGTGGGCGAAAACAAGGAATTCGAGCGGCAGTATCTGGCCGGCGAACTCGAACTCGAATTCACGCCGCAAGGCACGCTCGCCGAAAAACTGCGCGCGGGCGGCGCGGGCATCCCGGCGTTCTTCACGAACACGGGCTTCGGCACCGTGATCGCGGACGGCAAGGAAACGCGTCAGTTCGGCGAAAACCATTACGTGCTCGAGCATTCGCTGACAGCGGACGTCGGTATCGTGAAGGCATGGAAAGCCGACAAATCGGGCAATCTTATCTATCGCCGCACGGCGCGCAACTTCAATCCGATGTGCGCCATGGCCGGCAAGATCACCGTGGCCGAAGTGGAGGAGATCGTCGAAGTAGGCGAGCTCGACCCCGATCACATCCATACGCCGGGCATCTTCGTGCAGCGGCTCGTCCTGAATGCGCACCCTGAAAAGCGCATTGAGCAACGTATCGTCCGCGCGAAAGGAGAATGACCATGGCTTGGACTCGTGACCAGATGGCCGCGCGCGCGGCGAAGGAATTGCAGGACGGCTTCTATGTGAACCTCGGCATCGGCTTGCCGACGCTCGTTGCCAACCATGTGCCGGATGGCATGGAAGTATGGCTGCAATCGGAGAACGGCCTGCTCGGCATCGGCCCGTCGCCGACCGAAGAAGAAGTGGACGCCGATCTCATCAACGCCGGCAAGCAGACGGTGACCACGCTGCCGGGCTCGTCGATCTTTTCGTCGGCGGATTCATTCGCGATGATCCGCGGCGGCCACATCAATCTGGCGATTCTCGGCGCCATGCAGATCAGCAAGACGGGCGACCTCGCCAACTGGATGATTCCCGGCAAGATGATCAAGGGCATGGGCGGCGCGATGGACCTCGTAGCGGGCGTGAAGAAGGTCGTCGTGCTGATGGAACACGTCGCGAAGGGCGACCAGCACAAGATTCTCGAGGAATGCTCGCTGCCGCTGACGGGCGTGGGCGTGGTGGATCGCATCATCACGGACCTCGGCGTGATCGACGTGACCGAGAATGGTCTCAAGCTCGTCGAACTGGCCGATGGCGTCAGTGCCGAGGAGATTCAGCAAAAGACCGGCGCGCCGTTGGATGTCAGCGGCGTGAAGTAATCGGGTTGAAGTAAAGCGGCGTCTTTCGACGTGGAAAGGCGGGTGGGGCTGCGAGGCTTCGCCCGCTTTGTTTTTGATCACCGTGGTCAAGGGGTCGTCCGTTCGGCCGATGTTCAGTCGGTTTCGCGCGCGGCGCTTACAATCGATTCGACATCTTCCTGCGAGGAATACCCATGAGCACATCCATCGTCGTCGAAGCGCCGCATCCGGCGGCCGCCGTGCCGCGCCAGCGTTTCGTGCAGTGTGCGAGCCCGGCCGGTCTGCATCGCACGGCCTACACCGAATGGGGCGATCCCGCCAATCCGCGCGTGCTGATGTGCGTGCATGGCCTGACGCGCTCGGGCCGCGACTTCGACAAGGTGGCGCAGGCGCTCGCAAACGAGTATCGCGTGGTGTGTCCGGATGTCGTCGGGCGCGGTCTGTCGGACTGGCTCGCCGACCCGCGCCATTACGGCGTGCCGCAGTACGTCGCGGACATGGTGACGCTCATCGCGCGTCTGAACGTGGAAACGGTGGACTGGTTCGGCACCTCGATGGGCGGACTCATCGGCATGGCGCTCGGCGGCTTGCCGAATACGCCGATTCGCAAGATGCTCATCAACGACGTGGGACCGCATATCGAGCCCATCGCGCTCACGCGTATCGGGGAATATCTCGGCAAGCCCACGCGCTTCGCCTCGCTCGATGAAGGCGTGCGGCACGCCGCCGCGCTTGCGGCTTCGTTCGGCAATCTCACGGACGAGGAGTGGGCAAGCATCAATACGCCGCTTCTGCACGAGAAGGACGGCGCGTGGCGCTTTCGCTACGACCCGGACATCGCGAAGCCGTTCAAGGCGTCGACGCCCGAACAGAACGCGGCGGGTGAAGCGTACTTGTGGCATGCGCTGGCCTCGTTCAAGACGCCGGTGCTCGTCGTGAGAGGAGAGCATTCGGACTTGCTGTCGCGCGAGACGGTCAAGCGAATGGTGTCGAAAGGGCAGGCGGTCACGAGCGTCGAAGTGGCGGATACCGGACACGCGCCGGCCTTCCTCGCGGCGGACCAGATCGCCACCGCGCGCGCCTTCTTTCTCGGAAATGACGCGGGCGCGGCATAATATCGGGCTGAGCGCCTGGCGCTATATCCCAATTTGCATCTTTATCGAACAGGAACGCATATGGCAGTTACTCGTCATCACGTCGGCGCACGGCTTTCGGAAATCGCCATCCACAACGGCACCGTGTATCTCGCGGGCCAGATCGCCGAGGACACCGACCAGGACATCACCGGCCAGACGCGCGAAGTGCTCGGCCATATCGACCGTTTGCTCGAAGAAGCGAACAGCGACAAGTCGCATCTGTTGTCGGTGCAAATCTACGTCTCCGACATGGTGCACTTCGCCGCGATGAACGCCGTGTGGGACTCGTGGGTCGCCGCGGGCAACACGCCGCCGCGCGCTACCGTCGAAGCGAAGCTCGCGAACCCCGCATGCCTGGTGGAAGTCGTCGTCGTGGCGGCGCAGCGCTAAGCAGGTTCGCCAAAGAGCAGTCATTCGCGCATGACCGAGTCCGCCGTTATCGCCGACACCTTGCCGGAGCCATCCATCGACGATGCGCTCGCGTTCATCCGCGAGCACGCGAAAGATGCGCGCGTCTCGACGGGCGAACTGCTCACCGAGCACGCGGAAGGCACGGCGCGCATCATGCAGACGCTCAACGTCGACGCTCACGCGATCGCCGCTGCGGCGCTCTTCGTGTTGACGCCGCATTTGGACGACCCGGAAAAGGTCATCGAGGAGCGCTTCGGCGCGGAAGTGCAGCGGCTCGTCGGCGATGTGCGCAAGCTCTTGCGTCTCGGCTCCGTCAGTTCGCGCGCCACGCTCGCGGACTTGCCCGAGAACACGCGCGACGCACAGGCCGCGCGGCGCGCGCAAGTCGAATCATTGCGCAAGATGTTGCTTGCTTTCGCGCAGGATATTCGCGTGGTGCTGATTCGCCTCGCCTCGCGCCTGCAAACCTTGCGCTATCACGCGGCCAACAAGATCGATCCCTCGCCCGATGTGCCGCGCGAGACCATGGAAATCTACGCGCCGCTCGCGAACCGTCTCGGCATCTGGCAACTCAAGTGGGAGCTCGAAGACCTGTCGTTCCGCTTCGAGGACCCGGTCACGTACAAGCGCATCGCGAAGTTGCTCGACGAGAAGCGCGTGGAGCGCCAGTCCTATGTCACGGACGCCATCGCGCGGCTGCAAACTGAACTCGATACCGCGCAGATCAAGGCCGAAGTCAGCGGCCGGCCAAAGCACATCTACAGCATCTGGAAGAAGATGCGCGGCAAGCATCTCGACTTCTCCGAACTGAACGATGTGCGCGCGTTTCGCGTGATCGTCGGGGACATCAAGGACTGCTATACCGTGCTCGGCATCGTGCACAACTTGTGGCAACCGGTGCCGCGCGAGTTCGACGACTACATCTCGCGGCCCAAGCCGAATGGCTACAAGTCGCTGCATACGGTCGTGATCGGCGACGACGGGCGCGCATTCGAAGTGCAGATCCGTACCTACGAGATGCATCAGTTCGCCGAGTATGGCGTGGCGGCGCACTGGCGCTACAAGGAAGCGGGCACGCGCGGCTACGCGGGCCAGGTCACGGCAAGCGAGAAGTACGACGAAAAAATCGCCTTTCTGCGCCAGTTGCTTGCCTGGAAGGACGATGTCGAAGGCGAGCAGCCCGGTTGGCAGCAGTTGCGCGACGCCACGCTCGACGACGACCACATCTATGTGCTGACGCCCCAGGCGCGCGTAATCGCGTTGCCGCACGGCGCGACAGCGGTCGACTTCGCGTATCACCTGCATAGCGAGCTTGGGCATCGCTGTCGCGGCGCACGTGTCGATGGCGTCATGGTGCCGCTCAACACGCCGCTGCAGAACGGGCAGACGGTCGAGATCGTCGCGGTGAAGGAGGGCGGCCCGTCGCGCGACTGGCTCAATCCGCAGCTCGGCTATCTGCACAGCCCGCGCGCGCGGCAGAAGGTGCGCGCGTGGTTCAACACGATCGATGCGGCGGAGAACATCGCGGAAGGTCGCGCGATCGTCGAAAAGACGCTGCAGCGCGAAGGGAAGACCTCGGTCAATCTCGATCAGCTCGCGAGCAAACTCGGCTTCAAGGCGCCCGAGGATCTCTACTCGGTCGTTGGCAAGGACGAATTCAGCCTGCGCAATATCGAACAGGCCTTGAGCGATACGCCGCCCCCCGAGCCCGAACTCGAAACGCCCGAGCAGTTCGAAAAGCGCAGCAGCGGACAGAGCGTGGCGCTCGGGGCATCGACGGGCGTGCTGGTCGTCGGCGTCGATGCGCTGCTCACGCAGCTCGCGCGTTGCTGCCGCCCGGCGCCGCCCGATCCTATCGCGGGGTTCGTCACGCGCGGCAAGGGCATGTCCATTCATCGGTCCGATTGCGCGACGTTCCAGCGCATGGCGCAGCGTTCGCCCGAGCGCGTGCTGCATACGACGTGGTCGGCGCAGGTGATGAACGGGCGCGGGTCGTCGGTGTATCCGGTGGATTTGTCGGTCGAGTCGGCGGATCGGCAGGGGCTGTTGCGCGACATCACGGAAGTCTTCGCGCGCGAAAAGATCAACGTGATAGGCGTGAAGACGCAAAGCCGGCGCAACGTGGCCTACATGCAGTTCACCGTGGAAGTGTCCAACGCGATGCAGATTCAACGTGCGTGCACCTTGCTCGGGGAAGTCGTGGGCGTGATCCGCGCGGCGCGCCGAGCCTGAACGCAAGCTACGGCCGGGAGCGTCACTGCGCGAAAAGTTGAACGGATCGACGAATAATTTTTCGATTCATCGCACAGATGCACTTGCCAAAAATCGAAACGCTCCATATAATCTCACTTCTTTCAGGCTCGTAGCTCAGCTGGTTAGAGCACCACCTTGACATGGTGGGGGTCGTTGGTTCGAGTCCAATCGAGCCTACCAACGAAAACGAAGCCTCGGTCCGCCGAGTCTTCAATCCGCAAGAAGCGCATTGCGCACAAGGCGAAAAAATATGGCACGTCGAACGTTGACCGAAACAACTTCGGAGCGACGCTAGTCGAGGACCTAATTCGCCTTCTGCCAATCTGTTTGCGGTATGTGTGAAAAGTGAATGCGGCCCCTCGATAGCGGGGCCGCATTTTTTTTGTCTCTCGGGTTTTGCACGGTATCGAGCGGCATGTTTTAGTCGAACTCGCCTGGCGTGAGCTGGCGTCTTGGAGAACGAAATGGTTTCGGTACGTTTGCCTGATGGGTCGGTCCGTCAATACGACCACCCGGTGACCGTCGCGGAAGTCGCGGCATCGATCGGCGCGGGTCTCGCCAAGGCCGCGCTTGCCGGCAAGCTCAACGGCGAGCTCGTCGACACGTCGTTTGTCATCGACCAGGATTCGTCGCTCGCCATCGTCACGGACAAAGACCCGGAAGGCGTCGATGTCGTTCGTCACTCTGCCGCGCACTTGCTGGCCTACGCGGTCAAGGACTTGTTCCCCGAGGCGCAGGTGACCATCGGGCCGGTCATCGACAACGGCTTCTATTACGACTTCGCGTACAGCCGTCCCTTCACGCCCGAAGACCTCGAGAAGATCGAAAAGCGCATGCAGGACCTCGTCAAGAAAGACGAGCCCGTGTCGCGGCGCGTGGTGTCGCGCGACGAAGCGGTCGAGTACTTCAAGAGCATCGGCGAGAAGTACAAGGCGGAGATCATCGAATCGATCCCGGCTTCGGACGAAATCAAGCTCTATTCGCACGGCGGTTTCACCGACCTGTGCCGTGGTCCGCACGTGCCGTCCACCGGCAAGCTGAAGGTTTTCAAGCTCATGAAGGTCGCGGGCGCGTACTGGCGCGGCGACTCGAAGAACGAACAGTTGCAGCGTATCTACGGCACCGCCTGGACCAAGAAGGAAGACCAGGAAGCGTATCTCCACATGCTCGAAGAAGCGGAGAAGCGCGATCATCGCAAGCTCGGCAAGCAGCTCGACCTGTTCCATTTGCAGGACGAAGCGCCGGGCATGGTGTTCTGGCATCCGAAGGGCTGGTCGCTGTGGCAGCAGGTCGAGCAGTACATGCGCCGTCGGATCAATGAGGCCGGCTATCTCGAGATCAAGACCCCGATGGTCATGGACCGCTCGCTGTGGGAAGCGTCCGGCCATTGGCAGAACTATCGCGAGAACATGTTCACGACCGAGTCCGAGAAGCGCGACTACGCCATCAAGCCGATGAACTGCCCGGGCCACGTGCAGGTGTTCAATCACGGCCTTCGGTCGTATCGCGATCTGCCGCTGCGCTACGCGGAGTTCGGATCGTGCCATCGCAACGAGCCGTCGGGCGCGTTGCATGGTCTCATGCGCGTGCGCGGTTTCGTTCAGGACGACGCGCACATCTTCTGCACGGAAGATCAGTTCATCGCCGAATCGATCGCGTTCAATACGCTCGCGATGAGCGTGTACAAGGACTTCGGCTTCGATCACATCGACATCAAGTTGTCGCTGCGTCCGGAGCAGCGCGCCGGTACCGACGAAACCTGGGATCGCGCGGAGCAAGGCCTGCGTGACGCCCTGACCGCGTGCGGCCTGCAGTGGCAGGAACTCGCGGGCGAGGGCGCGTTTTATGGTCCGAAGATCGAGTACCACATCAAGGACGCGCTCGGCCGGTCCTGGCAATGCGGTACGCTGCAGCTCGACATGGTGTTGCCGGAGCGTCTCGGCGCGGAGTACGTCGGCGAAGACAACAGCCGCCGCCGTCCGGTCATGCTTCATCGCGCGATCGTCGGGTCGATGGAACGTTTCCTCGGCATCCTGATCGAGCACCATGCCGGTGCAATGCCGCCGTGGCTCGCGCCTGTGCAGGCAGTCGTGCTGAATATTGCCGAAAGTCAGGCCGAATATGCGGCTTCTCTGGCCCAATCGTTGCAAAAACAAGGGCTTAGAGTTGAGAGCGATTTGCGCAATGAGAAGATTAGCTATAAAATACGCGAGCACACGCTGCAAAAGGTTCCGTATTTGCTGGTCGTCGGAGACAAAGAGCGTGATGCACAAACCGTAGCCGTGCGTGCTCGTGGCGGTGTCGATCTGGGCGTGATGCCGGTCGACGCGTTCCTCGAACGTCTGCAGCAGGAAGTGCGGGCGTTCAAGTAAGTCACTCGCAGCGCGGCTAGTCTTTTTATTTTTAGAGGAAACGTAACATCGCTACTGATAAGTCGTCACATCGCATCAACGGTGAAATCACTGCGCCGGAAGTGCGCTTGGTCGGAGTGGACAACGAGCCGCTCGGAATCGTGAAACTGGCCGAGGCTTTCCGTCAATCGGAACAGCTCGACGTGGATCTGGTCGAAATCGCGCCGCAGGCTTCACCGCCTGTCTGCCGTTTGATGGATTACGGCAAGTTCAAGTACTCGGAAGCGAAGAAGCAGCACGAGGCGAAGCTCAAGCAGAAGATCGTGCAGGTGAAGGAAGTCAAATTCCGCCCCGGCACGGACGACGGTGATTACAACGTCAAGCTGCGTAACCTCACGCGCTTCCTCGAAGACGGCGACAAGACGAAAATCACGTTGCGTTTCCGCGGGCGGGAAATGGCGCACCAGGAAATCGGCATGCGCATGCTCGAACGTCTGAAGACGGATCTGGACGAATACGGTCAGGTCGAGCAAATGCCGAAGATGGAAGGGCGTCAGATGATCATGGTGCTTGCCCCGAAGAAAAAGGGTAAGTAACGAGCGTCGTAAAGCGTTGGATCGCGCGCCGTGAAAAGCGTGAGCGCGGCATCGCAGGTGGTTTCAGGGCTGGCGTCACTTTGGTGACGCCGCTCATGAAAAGCGGTAGCCACAAAAGGCTGTCCGCACATAAGTGGAGCGTGGGTTTCGAAGGGCGGCAAGGGGTCCGATGTTTGTTTGACGGATCATCCGCACACCCATGACCATCTAATAAACTGGAGTAGTTTCATGCCGAAGATGAAGACCAAGAAGAGTGCTGCAAAGCGCTTCGTGGTGCGTCCGGGCGGTACCGTCAAGCGCGGTCAGGCCTTCAAGCGCCACATTCTTACCAAGAAAACCACAAAGAACAAACGCCATTTGCGTGGCACGACGGCCGTTCATGAGTCAAATCTGAACTCCGTCCGCGCAATGTTGCCGTTCGCTTAACCCTTAACCGACACTCATAGGAGCGCAACATGCCTCGAGTAAAACGTGGGGTTACCGCACGGGCCCGTCACAAGAAGATCATCCGTCTGGCCAAGGGTTACCGCGGCCGTCGCAATAACGTCTATCGCATCGCCAAGCAAGCGGTCATGCGCGCAGGGCAATACGCCTATCGCGATCGCCGCAACAAGAAGCGTGTGTTCCGCGCATTGTGGATCACGCGTATCAACGCGGCGGTGCGTCAGCACGACATGACGTACAGCGTGTTCATCAACGGCCTGAAGAAGGCTTCGATCGAACTTGACCGTAAGGTGCTGGCCGACATGGCTGTGTTCGACAAGGCTGCTTTTGCTGCGATCGTGAATCAGGTGAAAGCCGCCGTTGCAGCCTAATTGCGAAATTAGTACTGCGTGGTTCGCCTGAGCGTCGTCCGGTTGTTCAGGGTGGCGCGAAGGTAGAAAACGGGGCTCTCACCGAGCCCCGTTTTTGTTGGTCGGACGGTTTTGCTTATCGCATGTGAGGCGTACGAACCAATCGTGCGCATAAGCCAAACCGTAATTCAATTAGAACTTCGACGTTGAAAAGATGGGATCAATGGATCTGGACCAGATTGTCGCCGACGCAAAAAGCGCCTTTGAAGAAGCCTCCGACGCCGCCGCGCTCGAAAACGCGAAGGCCCGCTTTCTCGGCAAATCCGGCGCGCTGACCGAACTGCTGAAGGGTCTCGGCAAGCTCGATCCGGAGGCGAAGAAGACCGAAGGCGCGCGGATCAACGTGGCCAAGCAGCAAGTCGAAGCGGCGCTCAACGCGCGTCGTCAGGCGCTGGCCGACGCGCTCCTCAACCAGCGGCTCGCTGCCGAAGCTATCGACGTTACCTTGCCCGGACGCGGCGCGAGCACGGGCACGTTGCATCCGGTCATGCGCACGTGGGAGCGCGTGGAGCGCATCTTCGGCACGATCGGCTTCGATGTGGCGGACGGTCCCGAGATCGAAACCGACTGGTACAACTTCACGGCGCTCAATAGCCCTGAGAACCATCCGGCGCGCTCGATGCAGGACACCTTCTACGTCGACGGTAAAGATGCCGAAGGCCGCCCGCTGTTGCTGCGCACGCACACGAGCCCGATGCAAGTGCGCTACGCGCGCATGAACAAGCCGCCGATCAAGGTGATCGTGCCGGGCCGCACGTATCGCGTGGACAGCGACGCCACGCATTCGCCCATGTTTAACCAGGTCGAAGGCCTGTGGATCGAAGAGAACATCAGCTTTGCGGACCTGAAGGGCGTCTATACCGATTTCCTCAAGAAGTTTTTCGAGCGCGACGACATTCTCGTGCGCTTCCGCCCGTCGTATTTTCCGTTCACGGAGCCGTCGGCCGAGATCGACATGATGTTCGAACACGGCAAGAACGCGGGCAAGTGGCTGGAAATCTCCGGCTCGGGTCAAGTACATCCGACCGTCATCCGCAACATGGGGCTCGACCCGGAGCGCTATATCGGTTTTGCGTTCGGTAGCGGCCTCGAGCGTCTCGCCATGCTGCGTTACGGCGTGCAGGACTTGCGTCTGTTCTTCGAGAACGACCTGCGTTTTCTGCGCCAGTTCGCTTAAACGCCGCACGGCCCGCGGAGCCCGGTTTGGCAACAGCAACCGGGCGAGAGTCACCACCTCATTCGAACGTAGACACACATGCAATTCCCAGAATCCTGGCTCCGAAGCTTCGTCGATCCCGCACTCACGACCGACGAACTTGCGCACGCACTCACGATGGCCGGTCTAGAAGTCGAAGACCTGAGGCCGGTCGCGCCGCCGACCAAGAAGATCGTCGTCGGACAAGTGCTGGAAGTGGCGAAGCATCCGGACGCCGACAAGCTCAACGTCTGTCAGGTCGATGCCGGCACGGGCGAGCAGTTGAACATCGTGTGCGGCGCGCCGAACGTGACGCCCGGTATCAAGGTGCCAGTCGCGCTGGTCGGCGCGGAGTTGCCGCCTGCCGAAGCCGGTGGCGCGCCTTTCGCGATCAAGCTCTCGAAGCTGCGCGGTGTCGAAAGCCAGGGCATGCTGTGCTCGGCGCGCGAACTGAAGCTCTCGGAAGACCATAGCGGCTTGCTGATCCTTCCGGCCGATACGCCGATCGGACAAGACATTCGCGAAGCGCTCAATCTCGACGACACCGTCTTCGAGATCAAGCTCACGCCGAACAAGGCGGACTGCCTTTCGGTTTTTGGCGTCGCGCGCGAAACCGCCGCGATCACGGGCGCGACGTTGAAGTCGCTCGACATGCCGCCGGTCGAGGTCAAGCTCGACGAAAAGCTGCCAGTGAAGATCCTCGCGCCGGATCTGTGCGGCCGCTTTTCAGGTCGCGTGATTCGCGGTGTGAACGCGCGCGCGAAGACGCCGCAGTGGATGGTCGAGCGCCTCGAACGCGCCGGTCAGCGCAGCATCTCGGCGCTCGTCGATATCTCGAATTTCGTGATGCTTGAACTCGGCCGTCCCTCGCACGTGTTCGATCTCGACAAGATTCACGGCGGTATCGAAGTGCGTTGGGGCAAGAAGGGCGAATCGCTCAAGCTGCTCAACGGCAACACTATCGAACTGGATGAAACCGTCGGCGTGATCGCGGACGGCGCGCAGGTCGAAAGCCTCGCGGGCATCATGGGCGGCGACAGTACGGCTGTCACGCTCGATACCACCAACATCTATCTCGAAGCCGCCTTCTGGTGGCCGGACGCCATTCGCGGCCGTGCACGCAAATACAACTTCTCGACGGACGCCGCGCATCGCTTCGAACGCGGTGTCGATTACTCGACCACTGTCGAGCATATCGAACGCATTTCGCAATTGATCCTCGACATCTGCGGCGGCGAAGCCGGCCCGGTGGACGATCAGACCGTCAACGTGCCCGAGCGTCATCCGGTGACCATGCGCGTGTCGCGCGCGCACCGCATTATCGGCGTGGACATTAGCGTGGACGAGATCGCACAGATTTTCACGCGTCTGAATCTCGCTTTCGAGCGCGACGGCGATACCTTCAGCGTGACGCCGCCGGCTTATCGCTTCGATATCGAGATCGAGGAAGATCTGATCGAGGAAGTCGCGCGCATCTACGGTTTCGAGAAAATTCCCGCGCGCCCGCCGGTTGCTGCCAGCGAAATGCGGCGCACGAACGAAACGAAGCGCTCAATCCACACATTGCGTCATGCCGTGGCCGCGCGCGACTATTCGGAGACCGTGAACTTCAGTTTCGTCGATGCCGACTGGGAGAAGGATTTCGCCGGCAACGACAATCCGGTGAAGCTTATCAATCCGATCGCGAGTCAGCTTTCGGTCATGCGCACGACGCTGTTCGGCAGTCTGATCGACGTGCTGCGCTACAACCTCAACCGGCGCGCGGACCGTATTCGCTTGTTCGAAGCCGGGCGTGTGTTTCTGCGCGATGCATCGGTTACGGCGGGCGAATTGGCTGTCGAAGGTTTCGCGCAACCGAAGATGATCGGCGGTCTCGCCTACGGTCCCGCGCTAGACGAGCAATGGGGCGCGCCGTCGCGCAGCGTCGACTTCTTCGACGTGAAGAGCGACGTCGAAGCGCTGTTCGCTCCCGTCGTGCCGCGCTTCGTGAAGGCGGAGCATCCGGCGCTGCATCCGGGACGCAGCGCGCGTGTCGAAGTGGCGGGCCGGGCGGTGGGCTGGATCGGAGAACTGCATCCGCGCTGGCAGCAAAAGTACGACCTGCCGCATGCGCCGATCCTCTTCGAAATCGAAGCGGACGCGTTGATGGATCGCGCGCTGCCGGCGCCTTCGGAAGTGTCGAAATTCCCGCCCGTGCGGCGTGATATCGCCGTCGTCGTGGATCAGAAAGTACCGCTCCAGGCGTTGCTCGACGAGCTTGAAAATGCCCGTTCCGAACCTGCCTGCAAGCACGTCACAAGGGTTGCGCTTTTCGACGAATTTCGTCCAAAATCAAATACTTCCGGTGGGTTGGCGGAGCACGAGAAAAGTCTTGCCTTCCGTGTTACGTTGCAAGATACTGGCGGCACGCTTCAGGATGAAACGGTCGATACGGCCATCAAAACGCTGGTGGATCGCCTGGCTCGAGTACACGGCGCGCGGTTGCGCGGATAGCCTGCGGTTGGGCATGTAGTTGGCCTGCAGTTGGCTTAGTCCGTCTTCATCGTCGTCCGCCGTTTTACCGATATGAACCAAATGAACTCGAGTGATTTCGAAGCCCTTCTTTCGGCGCAGCGTAGCGCCATGACCCGAGATATCCCGACTTCGGGCGCCGTGTCCAATGACACGCCCACGCTCACGAAAGCCGAACTGGCCGAGATGCTGTTCGACCACGTCGGCTTGAACAAGCGCGAAGCGAAAGACATGGTCGAAGCCTTCTTCGAAGTCATTCGCGACGCGCTCGAAAGCGGCGATAGCGTCAAACTCTCCGGCTTCGGCAACTTCCAGTTGCGCGACAAGCCGCAGCGTCCGGGACGCAATCCGAAGACTGGCGAAGCCATTCCTATCGCGGCACGGCGGGTCGTCACATTTCATGCAAGTCAGAAGTTGAAGGCGCTGGTGGAAACGGGAGCGGAGTCAGGTCTCACGCGTTGAATTCGCTCATGCGCTGAACATCGCGCGAATCGCTTTTGCTTGCCGTGCTTCATCGACATCACTCACCAAGATGGTTGATCGACGATGGAAAAAGTCGTCTTGCCTCCGATCCCGGCCAAGCGTTATTTCACGATTGGCGAAGTCAGCGAGCTGTGCGGTGTCAAGCCGCACGTGCTGCGCTATTGGGAGCAGGAGTTTACGCAGCTGAGACCGGTCAAGCGGCGCGGCAATCGGCGCTACTATCAGCATCATGAAGTGCTGCTGATCCGGCGGATTCGCGAACTGCTATACGAGCAGGGATTCACCATCAACGGCGCGCGTAATCGGCTTGATTCGCAAGGCCGCCCGATCAGCGATGACGCCGAAGCCGAAGATATCGAGGGCGTAGCGGCTGCGCCTTCAGCGGGCGTCGATGTCGATCAGTTGCGCAAGGAGATCACGCAGGTGATCGATTTGCTCGGTGGCTGAATGCCGCTTGTCTTGTAGGAGTGACCAATGCCGCGACGGACTCGCGGCATTTTTTTGGTCTGTGTGCATTGCGTTCCGAGTGCGACTGCGCGAGGAACATGGGCTGTATGGTGCCGTTCTACCCGCGCAATGGCGAATCACAAAGCATGGGTTGGATCTATCAGCCGACGGTCAAGTTCGCGCTTGGCGCCTCTACACCAACCGACCAGTACACAAGGCTCGGCCCCATACCCATAGGCGGATAGATACGCCAGTCATCAGGTCCGTGATGGAAGAAGTACAGCGCAAAGCGCCCGCCATTCTTGTATGCGCTCACACATACATAGCGGCTCCCGCCCAGATAGATGCGGCCGAACCGTGTAACGCGCGCGGATGACACCGAAACGAACCATCTTGCGACTTCGAGACGCAAGCTGGAAGTTCGGGCTGACAGCGGTTGCCTTTGAACGACAGGCGCGAGAGCAAGCGAAGGCATCAGGCGGCGTTCCTTATACGTCACTTTAAGATTAGAGCTTAAGGGCCTGAGTTACAAGTGGTTTTTGTGCCTTTTAAGTCTGAGTAAAAGCGGGCAATTGCTTTAGGGAGACGATACTTTCTTGTTTCCGATCTGCAGTGGAAACCGATGAATCAATCGCTTCGGAACAAACTACAGACGGTTTCGGCGAGCATACCGCAAACGTTTGCTTTGCGAACTACTTTTCAGCGTGCAAAGTCATACGCAATTGAGAAAAGCAGCGACTAGCTCTCACGTGCTGTTAAGCAAGCGGTGCCATAGCGCTTTGGAAAGCTTGATTAGGGCGACAGTATTGTCAAATGCACCGACTGTTCTTCGTTATCCATACGCCGCAGAAATCGCGATGCATCGACCGGACAAAATAGCGCTTCTGTGCGGACTGACGGCGGATTAGTCCGTCGAGCTTCTAACCGCTGGTTCGGTGCCTTGTTTTTTTATGCGGTGAGCGGGTCGCTGAGCGTCGCGTCAAAATCGCGTTAAGGCAGGCACGGCTAATCATCGCGATCGCCGGAGTTCAGTGTTTTTTGCTTTGCGTGCAGCGCGCAAACCTATCTGAACGTTTTAGCGCGCCCATTTTCGCGTATGAACTTCGGCATGGCGACTGCCGCCCATTTTTCTGCACACGTGCGGGAGAGCACGGTCAGAAGAGGATAAGCAACTCTCGGGTTTCGCACGACGAGTCGGCCTATCTCGAGCAGCACGGCAATTCTCTGGCGGCGATGCATTCGTAAAGTCCAGGATGTGCGACGGTGGTCCTTGCCCGACGGTCGATTGACGAAGGACGGTATTCGCTGAGCAAGAGGCTTCATCACTACAGGCGCCTGGCGCCGAGTGACCATTGCATTACGACAACGCTTGCAATCGCTAGATCAGCTCTGTTGAGCAAGACGGCACTGTCGACTGACCACCTGATGTGCGGCGTCGATAGCTTCCAGGAACTGTTGCATGCCTGCCTGACGTGCCTCGCCATTGGCGATGAATTGCAAGGCTTCAAGAGCATCCACTTGCAGCAGATGGCCGGACGTGTTTGCCAGGTCTTTGATTTCAGCGTGCTTGCGTTCTAGTTCCTCAAGCACGGCCTTGGGCCAAGGCCGTTCAGGATCAGTCTGATACATGACTCGGAACACAACGCCCGAAAGCTCGGCGAGCGTTCCGAGCACTTCACGATAGACATGTGCGAGTGCATCCGCTGTCACCTCCGGCTTCTTGTCTCGACGCCCGAGATAGTGGAGGCTGGCGGTGGCACCGCGGACGACAACTGAGAGAATGGCTGACACGGCACGCCCCGATTTTTTATTTAATGATCATGATCGGAATATGAGGCAGTCTGGTTAGAAGTTGAGTGCGCCACTTAACGAAACGCCGCAATCAGCGTCAGGCCTGTCGAAAGTTTGGCGTGATTTGCATGACACTCGGGTGCCTCGCAGTCTTTTAGGTGGCGATCAAGGTGCAACGGCAAACACTGCGTGTGCCTAACAATCGTGGCCGCTCGAACTGATCCGATGATTTGTCGATAGATTGCGCGAAGAAGCGGTTGTCCGCATCGAAGCATGGGTCAAATGATTTTTGGCATTAGGATCTGCTCGGCGATAACGGGCAAGGCGTTTCCGCACAAGAGAGTACAGCTAGGATCGGCAAAGCGTCGATGCCGCAAGCGGAGCCGGTATCGGACACGCCTACAGGAGTTTGTAGAGAGGGCAGTGCGGCTTCATCACCCATGGTCCTTCAGAGACACATTCCCATCGTTGAACGAGAAGCAAATGAACAAGACGCCAAACAAATCCGCCATCCGTCAAACCGAATTCTCAAACAGCATTAGAAAATCATTTATATCTGTGCTTTTCATCAAGAGCGGATTCAACGTCTCCGGATCGTGTTCCCACCAACGTGAGTCGAGTAATCGGGCTATCACGTCTGGCTCGAAGCGATGACGCAGAACGCGCTGCGGATTACCGACGACTATCGCGTAAGCAGGAACATCTTTGCTGATCGTGGCGCCCGCCCCGATGATCGCTCCGGTGTGGATCGTAACGCCTGAAAGGATGGTGGTGTTTGCGCCGACCCAGACATCGTTGCCAATGACGACGTCTCCCTTCCATCTATTGGAAGCATTTATTTGATGCAGCGTCGTGTTCGTAGACAACGAAAGCTTCGGATGCTCGCCGCCTAACACGAATGTTGCTCCCTGAGCAATTGAGCAGTAATGCCCAACCTCAAATGCACACGGAGCCCCCCAGTAATAAACGGTTGGTCGGTTTATATGACTGTGGTTACCGACCGCGACTCTGATTTCCTGAACTGGGAAAAAGAACCGTCCGTCAGTCACTTCCGGTGGCGGTAACGGAACCTCGACTGCCGGTTGCGGGGCCTTTCTCGAAAAAAATTTAGATAGCGGCTTCATGCTTCATCACCTGTCTCGCGCGCTGGGGCCGTTGTGAAAGTCGTCGTTGTCAAGCCGATTAGCCGGACGGCGCTGTGCACACGAATCCTTCGTATCCACACTGTTGGCCCGTGCTAGAAGACACTTGAGCTTGGCTTGTGGCGCTACCACGAGCCGCCATCACGCAGGCAGGCATGATAGCAAGCGGGGCGAAATGACTTCGAATTCCCTGATGTGCGTGACAGAGCGGATCTTCCTCTCGCCATGACAAAGCCCGCTGCAAAGCGTGAACGCTTCCTCGCTATGCGGGCGAAAGTATCTGACGGTAAGTGGCGCAACGATGCCGCGGAAGTGGCGCGGCGGAAGGTAAAGAGGCGTCTCAAGTCTGACGGGACGCGGAAGTGCGCAGGCATCCGACTATGAAACCGCTCATTCCGTTGCTAGTTATCCAATATGAGTTCTTCGAGGTTGATGGCTATCAGCCAGCTCGGGCGGAGACTACGAACGCAGCGACTTCCTGATCCTCGATCGCCCAACACAACGACTAGCCTTAAAGTTCAGAGGCCTGCGCCAGTGCAAGCGTGTCGATGTACTCGCGAATGCTCGCGACTTTGCCATTGCGAACGATGATGGCAAAGATCCAGTGGTCTTCGAAGGTCTTGTTCGTGGCTTTGATTCGGCCCGTCGCGAAGCCGACGACCAGAACCCGGTCACTCTGAGCAACGAATTCGGGCGGGGCGGGGTAGGACGTATCCACCATCTCGGAAGCCTTCTGCAACAGGTTCGCCAAGTCCGCGTGCCCACGGTGGGTGCCGGCCAGCGCCCACTCGCCCGGAACGATCCACTCGATGTCTTCTGCGGAAATGGCCAGCAAAGCTTGCTTATCGCCGCTGCCCAGCGCGGCAAAAAAATCCTTCACGACCTGGACGCTCGCTTGTGTGCTCATCGGTATCTCTCCATGTTTGTGACACAGGCCCGCAACTGGAACAGGTCGCGCTCTTACGTCGGACGGCCGCTGCTCCATCGATGTGCCGCGCGTTTTGCAGTCCAACACGCGGCACTTAGGACCCACGCTTTCCGCCGTCGACCGACAAGCCCACTGAAGGGGCACTGCGAACGACGTTAGCCAGAGCCGCCACAACACATCAAAGTTGCGCCAAGCCGCCGTCGACGGCCACCTCGCTGGCGGTCATGAAGCTGCTGTCCGACGACGCGAGAAAGGCAGCCACCGCTCCGACCTCGGCCGGATCGGCCATGCGCTGAAGCGGAGTCATCGAGGCGAAAATCTTCTGGCCTTCCTCGCCCAGCGCTTCCTTCGCGAGTTCGGTTGCCGTCGCCCCGGGTGACAACACGTTCACACGGATGCCGGTGCCTTTCAGGTCCTCCGCCCACGTCCGCGCGAGGTTGCGCACGGCCGCCTTGCTCGCGCTGTAGGCGCTCATTCCAGGAGCGCCCGTAGTGCCGGCGCTCGATCCGGTCAGGATGATAGAACCGCCATCGCGCATCAGCGGCAACGCCTTCTGGACCGTGAAGATCGAACCCTTCACATTGGTGTCGAAGGCTTCATCGATGTGCTCGGCGGTGATCTTGCCGAGCGCTAGCTGGCTTCCCGCGCCGGCATTCGCAAAGACGATATCGAGGGTCCCGCGCTCGTCCTTCACCGCAGCATAAAGTCGGTCTAGGTCGGCCTCATCCGAGACCGAGCCCTTTACCGCGCGGGCATTGGGCCCGAGGTCGGCCACGGCATCGTCGAGTGCGTCTTGCCGACGGCCGAAGATGAAGACGAAAGCGCCTTCCTCGATGAAGCGCTTCGCTGCCGCGCGGCCAATGCCCGTGGCGCCACCGGTGATGACAGCCGTCTTTCCACTGAGTCTGGTCATGTCGTGCATCCTTCTTTCAAGTTGTACGGAAGCAGGAATTGCTTGCTTGAAACAAGTATGCAGTTGGACTAACCTAAGAACAAGTATGCACCTTTTGGTAACCACGAAAATGACCGACTGTTCTCCGACCTGCGGTGGCCGCTACTCTTACGGGCTAGCCGCGACCCTCAGCATCATCGCGGGCAAATGGAAGCCACTGATCTTGTACTTCCTGCTCGACGGCCCGAAGCGCTACGGCGAACTCAAGCGCAATGTCCACGGCGTCAGCGCCAAGGTGCTGATCCAGCAATTGAAGGAACTCGAAGCCGATCGCGTCCTCGCGCGGACCGACTATCAGGAGGTGCCACCGCGCGTGGACTACACGCTGACGCCGCTCGGTCGAAGCCTGGCCGACAAGATCGTCCCGCTGTGCACTTGGGGAACCGAGAATATGGCCGAAATGGTGAACATGCTCGCTGAGCGCGACAGGTTGAGATAAAAGACAGCCGACATCCACGTTTAACGCGCTATCAAAACGTGCCCGCGCTGTTTTCGCCACTCAAAGAGCAGGGAAGTAGTGGCCATTGTCGAGGTCCTCGATCAGGCCGGGCTGGGCAGGCTTCCAGCCGAGAGCCTGACGCGTGATGAGATTGGACGCCGGAAGGTCCAGCGTGACCAGGTTTGTCAGGAAGCCAAAGTATCCCGGCAGCATCAGCACGTCGATGGGAATGCTCACGGCCGGCAGGCCCAGGCGGCTGCCGATGGCCTCGGCGATCTCGCGCAAAGCGATGCCCTCGCCCTCGATGCCGTGCCAACTTTTGCCAGCCGGACCTTTCTCCAGCGCGAGACGGAACAAGGTGGCGAGGTCGCGGCCATGCACGGCCGGCCACAAGTTTGCGCCGTCTCCCGGATAACCGATGACGCCCTTGTCCTTTGCGAGCGCAATCAGCAACGGGAGGAAGCCTGCATCGCTCGTGCTGTGCGCGATGGGAGGAATCCGCACGACCGAAGACCGCACGCCCCGCTGCGCGAGTGCGATGACGGCGAGCTCCACGACGTTACGAACTCGCAGGGTTCCTTTGTATGCATCGCCGGCCGGAAGGGCAGGGTCATCCTCGCTGACGGGCCGGCCGAGGCTTTCCCATCCGGGTGAGCCGATGCTCGCCGACACGACCAGCGGCTTGCCGGTTCCGGCCAGTGCGTCGCCATATGCGAGCATGATCCGGAGTTCCGCGGCGGCCACGGCATCGAGCCCGCCAGAGGGAAGCAGGTCTTGTCTATGCGCGACATGGATGACACCGTCTGACTCCGACGCCGCGGCCTTGAGTTCATCGAGATCGGAGATATCGCCGCGACGCACCTTTGCGCCGAGCGCGGACACCGCCGCCGCTGATTTGTCCGACCTGGCGAGGCCGGTTACCTCATGGCCGGCGGCGATGAGCTCGGGAATGATGTACGAACCGATATGGCCGGTCCCGCCCGTGACGAAAACGTGCATGTTATTGCTCCCTCCAGAAGATGTGATGCGAGATGTCGTGGCGCGGGTGCAATCAGCCGAACAGGCTGACGCCGATTGAGAAGTTGGCGTGCTTGACGGAGTGAGTGAGCAGTCCCAGCGACAGCAGGCTGACGTGCTCCAGCGTCTTCGCCATGAGCAGCGGCCCGGTATCCATCGGGCGCAGTCCGAGGCTCGCGACGAATGCCGAGACGCGTGCTTTCGCCTGTGCGTCGTCCCCGGCGATGAACACGTCCAACAGGCGGCCCTCTACTGGACCGGCAGCCAGGACGTGAGAAAACAGGGTGTTGAACGCCTTGACGATTTTCGCGTCGGTAGGCGCGGCCTTGGCGATCTCCCGCGCGCCGAAGCTGTCGCCCGGAGTCACGAAGCTCACGTGATCGGAGGCGATGGGATTGGTGATGTCCACGAGAACCTTGCCTGCAAGCTCGTTCCCGTATTGCTTCACCACGTCGAGAACGGCTGGGTAGGGAAGCGCCAGGATGACCATGTCCCCGGCCGGGGCGACGCCGAACATCCCTGTCGTCGCGTTGGCTCCAAATTTTTCGGCAAGCGCCCGCGCCTTGGCAGCGTCGCGACTCATTACCTCGACTATGTGACCTGCATTGGCGGCAAGGCCGCCAATCGCTGCGGCCATGCCGCCTGTGCCAATGATGCTGATCGTGCTCATGCAGTCTCCTGGTGAGTTGGGTGGTGCTCGTAACCACTAGCAACCATCCTATTCACATAACTTGCAAAAAACAAGTAAACTAGGAAATTTACTTGCTTCATGCAAGCGATGTTAATATTTGGCCATGAAGACGACATCCAAAGAAGACCTTCGATCCCATTGCGCGGTGAACTACGGCGTGGAGATCTTTGGCGACCGGTGGTCGCTCTTGATCATTCGCGACATCGTTTTTGTTGGCAAGAAGACGTATGGCGAGTTTCTGAAATCGGAAGAGGGAATCGCGACCAATGTCCTTGCGTCCCGCCTTGCGTTTCTTGAGGAGCAAGGAATTCTCTCGAGGGCGCCCAGCCCCGACGATGGGCGCCGTGACTTCTACACGCTGACCGAGAAGGGCTTGGACCTCATCCCTGTCGTGCTGAACATCGTCCTATGGAGCGCGAAGTACGATTCAAAGTCGTACGTTCGGCGAAGTAAGGCTTTCATTGCCCGATTAAGGCAAAGTCCCCTACTGGTGAGCGAAGAGGTGAAGACGCTGGTTCGGAATGGCGGATGTATGTTTCCGGAGAGC
Source organism: Caballeronia sp. LP006 (assembly GCF_031450995.1). NCBI lineage: Bacteria > Pseudomonadati > Pseudomonadota > Betaproteobacteria > Burkholderiales > Burkholderiaceae > Caballeronia > Caballeronia sp. LP006. The sequence continues at coordinate 1,639,491 of NZ_JARTVW010000005.1, forward strand.
AAGGAATAGGCAGGGCGGCAGGCATGCCGTGCTACGTCGATAGACGATGCGCGCATGGCTAGTCGAGAGGTGCGGCGAATAGCGGCCCGATGTCGAGAACGGTTCTGGAGACCGTGACTGAGGTTCAGCGGCCTGAGCGGGCGAAAAATCGCGCCGGCTTCAGTTCCATTCCGTACGCGATCTAAGACATTACGGCGAGCGCGATAACGGATGAAAAGAAAGCGCGACCACTACATCGACGCACTTCAGTCCACCGTAGCACACGCCACGCGCGCGCAGGACGGAGATGAAGATTCAGCCGCGCAGAAGTTTCATCTTGACTGTACGCAACGCGCTTCGGCGGCGTTCTTTTGGAAGCCGTCAGAACTGCTACTTCCGCCATGACATACAAATGAGAAAGCCCGCGTAATCAAAAGATTACGCGGGCTTAATTTGGTCGGGGCGAGAGGATTTGAACCTCCGACCACCTGCACCCCATGCAGGTACGCTACCAGGCTGCGCTACGCCCCGAAAGAGCGAAAGTATATCAGAGCGAAACGAATAGTAGAACTGCTTCGACGAAATTCGTGTTCGGACTCGTCGAATCTACTCGAAAATGCTCACAGCCTGAGTTCAGATTGCGTGTAAGGGGAAGTCTTGATCGAAACAGGCGCGTCATTGTTACGCAGCGTCGGCACGCGCCGCTTGCGCGCAAGCGCTGCGCGCTGACGCTTGCGAAAGCGCTGTGCCAACAACGCCGACACGACACAAGGAATCAGGTAACTCAGCACGCGTTCGCTCCACTTGCTCCGCGTCGCGATGCTTTCATACTGCGTGTGATCATGAAAACTCGCGGACGCAAAGACCATCGTCAGTACGAAGTCGAGAGCCATTGCCAGAAAGCAGAAGATAAAGAACACCAGTGCGCCATTCCACAGCAGCTTGCCGTGACTTGCATTGATCGTGCGGCAGACAAACATCACCGCGCACAGAAGCAAGAGGTTGAACAACAAGGGGAGCCAGGGAAAGAAGTCCATGTGCGCTAAGCCAATGATGATGCGTGAAAGAGCCAGCCTCCCCAGCGGCGATCGTCACAATCCGTGATAACCAGATCGTGGAAGGCCAAACCGGGAATTGGGCGCGATATTCACACACGGCAAGCAGCGCTTGAATACGAGTATTCTTAATCTACGACTAATCCGAATTCTGTCGTGATTCGGTCACTTCCTTGGTTCTTGATCGCTCAGCGAGTCCGACAAGAAATCGATGAAGGTTCTGACCTTCGTCGTCATGTACTTGCGGCTCGTGTACACCGCATACACCGACGGCGCGAACGCTTCGTAGCCGGGCAGCACGCGCAGCAAGTTGCCCGCGCCCAGTTCGGGATCGACGATCCACGCCGGCAGATACGCCATGCCCATCCCGGCGCGCACGAGTTGGAGCGCCATCGACGTATCGTTGGTCTTCAGCACCGGCTGATTTCTGACCGTGAACGCGCCGTCCGCGCCCGTCAGCGTAACCGTCTCGATATTGGTGTAAGTCGGCAGCACGACGCGATGCCGCGCCATGTCGTGCGGATGCCGCACCGGCCCATGCCGTTCGATATACGCAGGCGATGCCGCCAGCACGAACGGCATCCGGCACAACGGCCGTACGATGAGCGAGGGCGACGGCTCGGACGTCGCGCGCAAGGCCATGTCGTAGCCTTCCTCGACCAGATCGACGAAGCGGTTCTCGAGACGCAGATCGACGAGCACATCCGGATAACGCGCCTGATAAGCCACCAGCAAATCCGCGAACTTACGATTGGCGAACCAGCCCGGCGCGGTCACCTTGAGCACGCCATGCGGCTGCGCCGTCTGCGTGCCGACCGCGGCTTCTGCCGCGCGCAGGATATCGAGCGCCTCGCTGCACTGTTCGTAATAAACGTTGCCGGCTTCGGTCAGGCTGAGATGCCGCGTCGTTCGATTCAGCAACCGCACGTTCAAATGGCGTTCGAGGTTGGCGACGTGTTTGCTCGTCATCGCGGTCGAGATGTCTAGCCGTTCGGCCGCCTTCACGAAACTCCCGGCTTCGACGACCTCGCGGAATACGCGAAGACTGGTGAGCGCATCCATCGATCATTTCCTTCGAGGAAACAAAACGCCAATGTTAGCCGGATTTATCCGCGGATGAGGGCCACTCGGACGCAAGCCGGAGCGGGCGTTAGACATCGCCGCACGTCGAGGAAAAGCTGCCCGTCACTTCGGCCATTCGTCGAGCGCGTCGTTGAAGAGCGAGGCGACGACGCCACGCAGCCAACTCGTGCGTGGATCGTTATGAAACTTGCGATGCCAATGCTGCCGCAGATCGAACCTCGGCAGCGCGAGCGGCGGCTCGGCAAGCGTGATCGACGCGTGTTCGGCCACATACGCGAAGCCGATCGCATGCGGCACCGTCGCGATGAGATCCGTACGCGACAAAATGAACGGCAAGCTCATGAAGTGCGGCGTCTCCAGCACGGCGCGGCGCCGCACGCGTTCCTTGTCGAGATGATTTTCGAGTATCTCCTGACTGCGTCCCTCCGCGCGCACGACGGCGTGGCCGCATGCGCAGAAGCGTTCGAGCGTGAGAGGCTCGCGCGCGAAGGGATGATCGCGCCGCATGAGACAGATGAACCGGTGCGAAAAGAGCCGCTGCTGGAAGAAGTTGTTGCCGCGCAGATCGGGAAAATAGCCGACCGCCAGATCGATCGAGCCGGCTTCGAGTCCGCGCTCGACATCGCCGTGTGAAGCCGACACAGACCGCAGATTCGCTTGCGGCGCCTCGGTTGCGAACGCCTGCAACAAGCGCGGCAGAAACACGATCTCGCCGACATCCGACAGCGCTATCGAGAACGTGTCAGTGCTCGACGAGGGATCGAAGTGCTGCGTATCGAGCAAACCGCGTTCGATCCGCCCGAGCGCCTCGCGCGCCGCCGGCACGAGCGCCAGGGCGCGCGGCGTCGGTTCCATGCCGCGCGAGGTCCGCACGAACAGCGGGTCGTTGAAATATTCGCGCAACCGTCCGAGCGCCGTCGACACGCGCGGCTGACTCACGCCAAGTCGCTCGGCGGCGCGGCTCACGTTGCGCGTCTCCTCTATCGCGACGAGGAACGGGATCAGATTCAGGTCGAGGTCGGTCATGCGGCCGTCGTTATCGTCCGGCGAAATAGTGCGTCATGCGGCATTCGCCTCGCGGATAGTGGAGTGTCGCGCGGATCATCCACGCCGCGCAACCATGTCCGACACGCGCTGCGCCGCTTCCTGCAGCGGCGTCAGGAACGACTTCACCATTTGCTTCGCGCTCTTGCGCTGCGCGTTGCCGGAAAGGTTCAGCGCGGCGATCACGCGGCCTTGCCGGTCGCGAATGGGCGCCGATAAGGAGATCAATCCTTCTTCCAGTTCCTGATCGACGATAGCCCAGCCCTGGCGCCGCACGAGCGCGATCGATTCCCTGAGCGCAGTCTTGTCGACGATGGTGTGCGGCGTGCGCGCGACGAGTTCGCTGGCATCGAGTGCTTCGTCGAGTTGTGCGTCGTCGAGCGCGGCGAAAAGCACGCGGCCCATCGACGTGCAGAACGCGGGCAGACGGCTGCCGATCGACAGATTTTGCGTGATGATCTTGTGGGTCGGCACGCGCAGCACGTAGACGATCTCCGCGCCGTTCAACACCGCCGCCGAGCAGCTTTCGTGAACTTGCGCGACGAGTTCTTCCATGACCGGCTCGGCGAGATTCCAGAACGGCATCGACGTGAGATAGGCGAAGCCCAGGTCGAGTATCTTCGGTGTGAGCTGGAAGAGGCGGCCGTCGGCTTCGACATAACCGAGCGTCTGCAACGTAAGGAGAATGCGCCTTGCGCCCGCGCGCGTTAAGCCGGTCGCGGCGGCGACATCGGTGAGCGTCTGCGCCGGGCGGTTCGCGTCGAACGAGCGGATGACCGAAAGCCCGCGCGCGAACGATTGCACGTAGGCGTCGCCGGGACGCGCGGGGTTATCGGATGAATCCGCGTCGGCATTCGTTGGAGTGGACATATAGAAAGCGTGAAGACCCGTACAAACCCGCACTTCGCGCATGCTTCGTTGACACGACAAAGAACCGGGGACTAACATGCCGATGTTCGCTTAACGAATCCATGTTCGCATATCGAACATTTCGAAGCAAGCTTGTCGGCGCACAGGTAAACCCCGAGATGCGTTTGCTTCAAGCAGCCGCTGACACGCAAGTCGGTTCGACACAGGAGAAAGTACGGCAATGATCAACAAGATTTTCGACTCGCTCGCGTCGGCGGTGGCGGATGTGCAAGACGGCGCGACCATCATGATCGGCGGTTTCGGCACGGCGGGCATGCCCTCGGAACTGATCGACGCGCTCATCGAACAGGGCGCGCGCAATCTCACCATCGTCAACAACAACGCGGGCAATGGCGACACGGGTCTCGCCGCCTTGCTGAAGGCGAAGCGCGTCAGCAAGATCATCTGTTCGTTTCCGCGTCAGACCGACTCGCACGTCTTCGACGCGCTCTACCGCGCGGGCGAAATCGAACTCGAACTCGTGCCGCAGGGTAATCTCGCGGAGCGCATTCGAGCGGCGGGCGCGGGCATCGGCGGATTCTTCACGCCGACCGGCTACGGCACGAAGCTCGCAGAAGGCAAGGAAACCCGCGTGATCGACGGCAAGCACTACGTGCTCGAAGCGCCGCTACACGCCGACTTCGCGCTCGTGAAGGCCTATAAGGGCGACCGCTGGGGCAATCTGGTCTATCGTAAGACGGCGCGCAACTTCGGGCCGATCATGGCGAGCGCCGCGAAGACCGCCATCGTGCAGGTGTCGAAGGTCGTGCCGCTCGGCGAGCTTGACCCCGAAAACATCGTGACGCCGGGCATCTTCGTGCAACGTGTGGTCGAAGTGCCGCAGGCGGTGCATGCCGCCGAACTCGAAGCTGAACTTGCATCCTGAAGGATCGAAGCCATGAAGAAACTTTCCCGTGACGAAATGGCCCGCCGCGTGGCCGCGGACATTCCCGAAGGCGCGTATGTGAACCTCGGTATCGGCGTGCCGACGCTCGTCGCCAATCATCTCGCGGCGGATCGCGAAATCTTCCTCCATAGCGAAAACGGCCTGCTCGGCATGGGTCCCGCGCCCGCGAAGGGCGAAGAGGACGACGAACTCATCAACGCCGGCAAGCAGCACGTCACGCTCTTGACGGGCGGCGCGTTCTTCCATCACGCCGATTCCTTCGCGATGATGCGCGGCGGCCATCTCGACTTCTGCGTGCTCGGCGCGTTCCAGGTCTCGGCGACGGGCGACCTCGCTAACTGGCACACCGGCGCACCCGATGCGATTCCCGCCGTCGGCGGCGCAATGGACCTGGCCATCGGCGCCAAGCAGGTGTACGTGATGATGGAACTGCTCACGAAGCAAGGCGAGAGCAAGCTCGTGGCCGAGTGTTCTTATCCGGTGACGGGCGTACAGTGCGTGGATCGCGTGTATACGGACCTCGCCGTGTTCGACGTGACGCCCGAAGGCTTCGTCGTGCGCGAGATGGTGGAAGGTCTGTCGTTCGACGAACTGCAAAAGCTGGCCCAGGTGCCGCTGCAATACGTGCCGCTGTCCGAGGCTGCATAAACGCTTCGACTGAGAGATAACTGGAGTTGACCGATGAAAGAAGCTTTCGTATGTGATGCCATCCGCACGCCGATCGGCCGTTACGGCGGTTCGCTGTCTTCCGTGCGTGCCGACGACCTGGGCGCCGTGCCGCTGCGCGCGCTCGTCGAACGCAACAAGGAAGTGGACTGGGAAGCCGTCGAGGAAGTGATCTACGGCTGCGCGAATCAGGCGGGCGAAGACAATCGCAACGTCGCGCGCATGTCGGCGTTGCTTGCCGGCTTGCCTGTGGGCACGCCCGGTTCGACGGTCAACCGCCTGTGCGGTTCGGGCATGGATGCGGTCGGCATCGCGGCGCGCGCCATCAAGTCGGGCGAGGCGAGCCTTTTGATCGCGGGCGGCGTCGAGAGCATGAGCCGTGCGCCGTTCGTGATGGGCAAGGCGACGAGCGCGTTCTCACGTCAGGCCGAGATTCACGACACGACCATCGGCTGGCGCTTCGTCAATCCGCTGATGAAGAAGCTCTATGGCGTCGACTCGATGCCCGAAACCGCCGAGAACGTCGCCGACGACTACAAGGTGAGCCGCGCCGATCAGGACGCGTTCGCGCTGCGCAGTCAGCAGAGGGCATCGCGCGCGCAGAAGGACGGCACGCTCGCCCAGGAAATCACGCCGGTCAGCATCGCGCAGAAGAAGGGCGACGCGCTCGTCGTGTCGCAGGACGAGCATCCGCGTGAGACGAGTCTCGAAACGCTCGCGAAGCTGAAGGGCGTGGTGCGTCCGGACGGCTCGGTGACGGCGGGCAACGCGTCGGGCGTGAACGATGGCGCCGTCGCCATGCTGATCGCCGACGAAGAAAGCGCGAAGCGTCATGGCCTCACGCCGCGCGCGCGCATTCTCGGCATCGCGACCGCGGGTGTCGAACCGCGCGTGATGGGTATCGGACCGGCGCCCGCATCGCAGAAGCTGTTGGCGCGCCTTGGCATGACGATCGACCAGTTCGATGTGATCGAACTGAACGAAGCCTTCGCCTCGCAAGGGCTCGCCGTGCTGCGCATGCTCGGCATTGCCGACGACGATCCTCGCGTCAACCCGAACGGCGGTGCGATCGCGCTCGGACATCCGCTCGGCGCGTCCGGCGCGCGGCTCGTGACGACCGCGAGCTATCAGTTGCAGCGCACGGGCGGGCGCTTCGCGCTCTGCACCATGTGCATCGGCGTGGGCCAGGGCATTGCGATGGTCATCGAGCGTGTCTAAGGACATGTTCGCCTCGACCGGACGTCTCACGGATCTCATCTGCGGCAACGAGGCCGCCAACGCGCTATGGTCGGCGCGCGCGACGGTGCAGGCCATGCTCGATGTCGAAGCGGCGCTCGCGCGTGCATCGGCGGAGCATGGCGTGATTCCGGCGAGCGCGGTCGATGCGATAGTCGCCGCATGCAATGCCGACAACATCGACGCCGGCGCGTTGATGACCGGCGCGGCCGCTGGCGGCAATCTCGCGATTCCGCTCGTCAAGCAATTGACCGCCGTGGTGAAGGCCGGCGACGCCGAGGCCGCGAAGTACGTGCATTGGGGCGCGACGAGTCAGGACATCATCGACACGGGCGTTATGCTGCAACTGCGCGCCGCATTCGAACTGATCGATACCGATCTGCGGGAACTCGCGGCATCGCTCGCGCAGCAGGCGCAGAAGCATCACGCGACGCCGATGATCGGCCGCACATGGTTGCAACAGGCGCTGCCAATCACGCTCGGTCTCAAGTTCGCGCAATGGCTGGACGCAGTGACGCGTCATCGCGGGCGTCTGTACGAACTGAAATCGCGCGTGTTCGTGCTGCAATTCGGCGGCGCGGCGGGCACGCTGGCGAGTCTGCGCGACAAGGCCTTGCCGTTGGCGCAGTCGCTCGCCGATGAACTTCAGCTCGCCCTGCCCGCGCTGCCTTGGCATACGCAACGCGATCGCATCGCGGAGGCGGCGGCGTTTCTGGGCATGCTCACGGGCACGCTTGGCAAGATCGCGCGCGACATCTCGCTCATGATGCAGACCGAACTCGGCGAACTCGCCGAGCCGGCCGCGGCAGGCAAGGGCGGGTCGTCCACCATGCCGCACAAGCGCAATCCCGTGGGTTGCGCGGCGGTGCTGACTGCCGCGACGCGCGCGCCCAATCTCGTCGCGACGGTTTTCGCGGGCATGGTGCAGGAACACGAACGCGCGCTCGGCGGCTGGCAGGCGGAATGGGAAGCGCTGCCCGATCTCGCGCGGCTTACGGCGGGCGCGTTGTCGAATATCAAGGGCATCGTGCCGGGTCTCGAAGTGAACGTCGCGCGGCTCGCGCGGAATCTCGACGCGACCAACGGTCTCGTGCTCGGCGAAGCGGTCATGCTCGCGCTCGGCGACGCCATCGGCCGGCTGGATGCGCACAAGCTCGTCGAGCAGTCGTCGAAGGCGGCGGTGGCAAGCGGCCAGTCTCTCTTCGATATGCTCGCCGCGAACGAAACCGTCACGCAGCATCTTTCGCAACAACAGTTGAAATCCTTGCTCGATCCGGCGAATTACGCCGGTCAGGCACAGGCCTTCGTCGACGCCGCGCTCGAGCTTCATCGCGCGAACGCGTGAGCGCACAAGATTCAGGAGCGATACAGCATGCCCCTTGCCGCTATCAACGGTACCCGGATTCACTATCGAGTCGATGCCCGCGCGGGCAATGACGCCCCGTGGCTCGTGCTGTCGAATTCGCTCGGCGCCGATGTCTCCATGTGGACGCCGCAAGTCGAAGCGTTCGCCGAGCACTACCGCGTGGTGCGTTACGACACGCGCGGCCACGGCCATTCGGACGCGCCAGCGGGGCCGTACACCATCGATCAGTTGATCGGCGATGTCGTCGGGCTGCTCGATCATCTCGGTATCGAACGCGCGCATTACTGCGGTCTGTCGATGGGCGGACTCACGGGCATCGGGCTCGCCGCGCGTCATCCCGAACGTTTCTCGCGCGTGGTGCTGTCGAACACGGCGGCGCTCATCGGCTCGGATGCGGTGTGGACGCCGCGCGCCGCGAAAGCGCGTGAAGCAGGCGGCATGCCGTCGCTGACCGACGCCGTGATCGCGCGCTGGTTCACTGCGCCGTTCATCGAGCGCGAACAGCTCGTGCTCGCCAACATCCGCGATGTCTTCCGGCATACGGAGGGCGAAGGCTACGCGTCGAATTGCGAAGCGATCCGCGACGCCGACCTGCGCGCCGAAGCGAAGACCATCGCGCTGCCGGTGCTCGTGATCGCAGGCACGCACGATCTGTCGACGACTGCCGAGCAGGGCCGCGAACTGGCGGGTTATATCGAAGGCGCGCGCTACGTCGAACTGGACGCGGCGCATTTGTCGAACATCGAGAAGCGCGACGATTACACGCGCGCCGTGCTCGACTTTCTCGGAGAACAACCATGACTGATGACGAACGTTACGAAGCCGGCATGAAGGTGCGCCGCGCGGTGCTGTCCGATGCGCACGTGGACCGCTCGCTTGCCAACCGCACCGATCTCACCACGGATTTCCAGAACTTCATCACGCGCTATGCGTGGGGCGAAATCTGGACGCGCGATGGCTTGCCGCGTCATACGCGCAGCCTTCTCACCATCGCGATGATGGTCGCGCTCAATCGTGGCGAGGAACTCGCGTTGCATCTGCGCGCCGCGAAGAACAACGGCGTGACGCAGGACGAGATCAAGGAAGTGCTGTTGCAGACGGCCGTGTATTGCGGCGTGCCGGCCGCGAACTCAGCGTTCCATCTGGCGCAGAAGATCTTCGAGGAAGAGGCGCAGAAGAAGTAAGTAGCTTTCCGCCTGTTGCGGCATGTCAAGCCGAGGGCCGTTCATCGCGAACGGCCCTCGGCTTTTCAGAACGCGTAATACGGCCCGTTTCCTGCGGGCGTCGCGCGTCCTTCGAGCGCCGTGAACACGCGTCTCCCAAAGAAGAATGGCAAGCCCCAGTCGAAGTATCCGCTCGACGGTCCGGCGAGATTGCTGAACGCGAAATTGCCGCTTGCGATCAACGTGGTCGATTGCGCGACGCTGAACGAGACGTCGGTCGTGATGCCGCTCGTCGAACGCACGGTCGCGCTCAAGGCTTGCGTCGCCGCCGGGCAATACCACGCGCCGCATGTCGTGATGCTCGTCGAAGGGAAGAACAACCCATTCGATCCGCTGTCGATGAAGCTCGTCCCATACTGACTGCCGCCGAAGCTCGTCGACACATAGCCGGAAGACGAACTCGATTTCAACACCGTCGCCGAGCCAAGCAGATTGTTCGCCTGCGTACCGATGCCGAAGGTCATCGTCCCCGTGACCGCGGATGCGCCTGCGGCTGGAATGGCGGGGAGTTCGATCAGCACGCCGTTGTTGTCGGCGGCGAAATTGGCGACCGGATTGGTCACCTGCTGCGCAACCGGCAAGCTGCTCGCCGTGCAACCGCCGCCCGCGTTGCAGGTGTAGTACCAGCGTGGCATGGCGGAGGCGGCGCAGCCCGCGCCGCAATCGGCGGTGAACGGACCGACGCCGAGAATGCCGTTGCCGCGCAGCTTCGATGCGTCGAGCATCGGCAGGCCGGACTGTGCGCAATCGGCGGGCGCCGTGGGCGTCGATGCATCGGCGATCAACTGCACGGAGGTTGCCCCCGCGACTTGGCCGGCGAGCCGCACATCGGCGGTGCGCACGGCGCCCCATGTGTAGCCGGTGCCAAACACCGAGCATTCGGCGACGATCCCGTTCGAACCGCTTGCCGCGACGAGCGGCAGCGCGATTTGCGAGTTCAGTGCCGACGCCAGCACGCGCAGCCCGTGCGAGCCGGTATCGACCTGGATGTTGTCGATGGTCTGGCAAGTATTCGTACCCGGCACGCAGATAGTGACGCTCGTCTGCAGCATGTTGCGCGTGCGAGTTGGCGTGCTGGTCACGGTGATGGTTTGCACGTTCGGCGTGGTCGATTGCACAACGGTGGTGGAGTCGGCGCTCGGTGCGGATGCCGCGCTGGCGCTGCTGGCGGCGCTTGCCGCGGCCGGGGCGCTTGCCGTGCCCGGCGCGCTGGCCGTCGCGGGCGCGCTGGCTTGTGCAGGTGCCGCGGGTGCCGGCGTGGCGCTGTCGGAACCGCCGCCACCGCCGCATGCGGTCAAGGTCAGTGCGGTGACGATAAGAAGCGTGAGATGCGTGCGAATAGGCATGCGTGCCTCCATCGTCATTGAATATCGGCGGTGGATACGCCAACTGGAAGCGCGCTCACGAGCCATGCGCGGCCACTGAACTCACGCAGCCGCACGTGATTTTCGACGACGAGATCGCCATTCGCGATGCGCGTCGCGTGCAGACCGGCATCGCCCGACGAAGCGTTCGCGCCGTCCTTGAAGCGCTGAAAGTACGCGCCGAGCAGCGCTTCGGTGTCGGGCATGGCCGGTCCGCGCCAGGAGATTGCGTACACGGCGCCGCTGGCCGCGACGTATTCGCGCACGACGATGCCGTTCGCGTCCGTCGTTTCGACGTAATCGAGCAGGCCGTGCGTCGATCGATGCGCGACGACGCCTGGCGAAAATACGGCGCTGCGCGCTATCGCGCCGAGTTGCGCTTGTGCAGGCGCGGCCATCGATCCGCCGAGCGCGATGCAAGCCGCCGCGAGGTAATGAGGATTTCTTAGCGTATGTCTTGGTGTAGTCACGTGTTCCTCTTTCAGTTTCACTCAGATAATTCTTAATTTTGAGAGCGATTCTAGAGGGAAGAAGGGGATGGGCGATACCGTCGCCCGAGGCACTCGAAAGCCGCGAAAAGCCTTCGAAAGACGGGCGTGGTGCCTTGAAAATCAGTACGTTACGAAGCTCGAAAAGCCAAATCGCCTATTTTTGAGACTGTCATAAATTGTCATTTCGAGGCGAAGACGATTTAATGGCTTGGGTGCATCCATGCCTTTTGACCGCAACAAAAGCGCATTCGCTGCCGATGGCGAATTGCCAACAAATCTCGGCGACAAAAAGCATCCAGTTTCCGTGGATCAATATCGCGACGAGCGTCGCGGAAAACGAAACCGGCCTCTTTTTGCCAGAGACACCGCCAGACCGGTAAAATGCTGGGTTGATCCACGGAAGAACCCGTGGCGTTGCGGAAGGACTTTCCAGACATGACAGATTTTCGTGTAACCAGGCGGGTTGCTGCGGTCGTCGCAGTGGCAGGAATCGTGGCGGGTTGCGGCACGTCTTCACCTAACGCGATCAACTACAAGAGCGATCAGCGCTCCAAGCAGGAAACCCTCGCGAATCCGCCGAACCTGCTCGACGAAGCCGTCGATCAGCGTTCGCTGCCGCCACAGGGCGGGCAGACATCCCTTTCCGATCTGCAGCAAGTCCAGAAGGTCGCGCCCACCGCACCCACGGTGGTGCCGCCAATCACGGGCATGCGCATTCAGCGCGATGGCGCCGAGCGCTGGCTCGTCGTCGACGACCGCGCGCCCGATCAGGTCTGGCCGCAGATCCGCCGGTTCTGGCAAGAGCAGGGCTTCTTGCTCGTCGTCGATCAACGCGATAAAGGCGTGATGGAAACCGACTGGAACGAAACGCATCCGCAAATTTCAGATGGCCTGATTCGCGACACGCTCTCCAAGGCCACGGGCAATTCCTATGTCACGGCCGAGCGCAACAAATACCGCACGCGTCTCGAAGCGGCGCCCAACGGCGGCACGTACGTGTTTATCAGCCAGAAGGGCATGCGTGAAGCGTTGACCGGCGTGAACAACGACACGAGCCAGTGGCAGGCGCGTCCGAACGACCCCGCGCTCGAAAACGAATACCTGCGCCGTCTGATGACTTCGCTTACCAACGCGGACACGCGTCAAGCGGGCGGCACGTCTTTGCCGGGCGCGACCGCTGCGGCGGCGAGCGCCAAGGCTGGAGACAAGAAGGCTGCATCGGTTGCCGCGCAGAACGCGGCCAACGCAGGCAACAGCCCCATTCGCAACGAAGCCGTACCCGAAGCCACGACATCGGAGCTGACCCTGCCCGAAGCCTACGACCGCGCGTGGCTGCGCGTGGGCATCGCGCTGGATCGGGCGAACTTCACCGTGGACGATCGCGACCGTGGGCGTGGCGTCTACTACGTGCGTTACGTCGATCCGAACGACAAGACATCGGCCGAGCAGGGCTTTTGGAGCCAAGTGTTCCACGGCCGCAAGGAAATGGTCGCGAAGCAATATCAGGTCAACGTGCGCGCGGTTACCGAACAGCAAACACGCGTAGCAATCGTCGACGACAAAGGTCAACTCGATTCGTCGCCGCAAGCGCGTCAGATCATGGCCTTGTTGGCCGGTCAGATCGGCTGATCATCGCGTTCGCAGCCTTCGGGCTCTCATCGTGTGCAAACCGCCTCGTCATCGAGGCGGTTTTTTTTTCGTCAACCTTTCTCGGCGCGACAAGTTAAGACGATAGCGAAAAAATCGGTCGTGCGATTGAACGCATATGCGAGCGTTCCGCGCTTATTGCGCAGAGGATTCTTTCTATCGCGCTATGTGCGCAAAAGCTTATAGAAAACGACCGAGTGGACAGTACATTACGTCATCGGCGAACACGGTGCAGCGAAGCGCCGATACAGGACAAACGAATAATGGTTCGCGTTCTCGCGAACCCCGATGGCCCCGTCGCCTATCCTCGTAGGGCGACGGTTTTTACCCGCGTTTCATTCGGAACGCGGGTTTTTTCTTTGTGGATCGAAAACGGCAGAGTGCGCCGCGCGCGGTTATGCTTCGCGTTCCATCCCAACATTGAAACGAGGAGAACACTTATGTCGGAAGTCGCTGTCGTCGCTATTTTTGTCGCGAAGCCAGGCAAGGAAGAGGAACTCAGGAAAGTGCTCGAAGCGAATGTCGAGCCGACTCGCAAGGAACGCGGCGCGTTGCAATACGACCTGCATCGCGATGTGAAGGAACCGCGCCGCTTCATCTTCGTCGAGCGTTGGGAAAGCGAAGAGGCACTCGCCGAGCACGGCAAGTCCGCGCATATCCAGGCGTTTCGCGCCAAGTCGCCGGAACTGGCCGAGCACGGCGAGGTTCACGTCGCAGGCAAGATTCTCGGAACTGCGGCGTGAATGAACGGCGCGGATGCCGTTGGGTCGTTAGTGCGTTTCGTGCGGGACGTCGAGGATCAGAATGATGGTCCAGTCCGCATCGCCGTCGTGATGATATTGACGCTCGGCCACGATAAACGGTTGCTGCTTACCCGACGGCCCGAGGAAAAGCACATCGCCTTCCATCGGCAAACATTCGACCGGCGGCAGTGCCAGATAGGCGTCCTTGCTGGCGTTGCGCGGCATCAGTTTCTCGATTTTGCGCGATGCCGCCTCGGTCCATTCGATATCGAGCTGGATATTGCTCATGCTGTCGTTCGCACGGTCAGTGCGCTCCACGGTTGAATCGTTAAAAAGACGATGCGCAATGTAGCACACGCCATGCGCGATTCGTTCGCCACGTCTCAATGAACAAACGGCCCGCAGGCCGTTTGTTCGCAATGCACGTTTCGCAATGAACGACTCAACCTTCGCGGGTCAGATCGCCTCGTAAAGCGGCAGGGTCAAAAATTCGGTGAACTGCGCCGAAGTCGACATCTCTTCGAAGATCTTGGCCGCGCGTTCGTAAGGCTTGGTATCGCTGCCCGCGCCGCCGACCAACTGCTTGACCTTCTCGAGTTCGTCGATGGTGATCTCCCGCACCATCGCTGCCGTGACCTTGCGGCCATCGTCGAGCTTGCCCTTCGGCGAACGAATCCACTGCCACACTTGCGAACGCGAAATCTCGGCGGTCGCGGCATCTTCCATCAGATTATGGATCGGCACGCAGCCATTGCCCGCGAGCCACGAACCGAGATAGTGGATGCCCACGTTCACGTTATTGCGCAAACCGGCTTCGGTGATCGGTTCTTCGGGACGGAAATCGAGCAGATCGTGTGAGCTCACCTGTACGTCGTCACGTTGCTTCGCGATCTGATTCGGCTTGTCGCCGAGCACTTTCACGAATTCTTCCATCGCAATGGGCACGAGTCCCGGATGCGCGACCCAGCCGCCGTCGTAACCGTCGGTGGCATCGCGCGCCTTGTCGGACCGTACGCCGCCCATCGCTTTTTCGTTCGCGGCGGGATCGTTCTTGATCGGAATCAGCGCCGCCATGCCGCCGATAGCCGGCGCATTGCGCTTGTGGCACGTCTTCAGCAATTCGAGCGCATATGCGCGCATGAAGGGCACGGTCATCGTGATCTTCGCGCGATCGGCGAGGCAGAAGTTTGGATCGTTCTTGAACTTCTTGATCGCGGAAAAGATGTAATCCCAGCGGCCTGCGTTCAGGCCGGAGCTATGTTCGCGCAGTTCGTACAGAATCTCGTCCATTTCGAAGGCCGCGAGAATGGTTTCGACCAGCACGGTCGCGCGAATCGTCCCGCGCGCAATGCCCACGCTTTCCTGCGCCGCGATGAAGATGTCGTTCCACAGACGCGCTTCGAGATGGCTCTCCATCTTCGGCAGATAGAAGTAGGGGCCGCTGCCGCGCGCGATCAGTTCCTTCGCGTTGTGGAACAAGAACAGCGCGAAGTCGAAGATGCTGCCCGAGACGCGCTCGCCATCGACCGTCACGTGTTTCTCATCCAGATGCCAGCCGCGCGGACGCACGATCAACGTGGCGACCTGGTCGTTGAGCTTGTATGACTTGCCGTTCTGTTCGAGCGAGATGGTGCGGCGCACGGCCTCCATCAGATTGAGCTGGCCGGTGATCTGGTTGTCCCAACTCGGCGCGTTCGAATCCTCGAAGTCGGTCATGTACGAATCCGCGCCGGAGTTGAGCGCGTTGATGATCATCTTGCGCTCGACCGGACCGGTGATCTCCACACGACGGCATTGCAGGTCCTTCGGCAACGGCGCCACTTTCCAGTCGCCTGCGCGAATCGATTCGGTCGATGCGAGGAAGTCGGGACGCTCGCCTGCGTCGAGCCGCCGGGTACGGTCGATACGCGCGGCGAGCAGTTCGCGGCGACGCGGCTCGAAACGGCGATGCAGCGATGCAACGAGCGCGAGCGCCTCGGGCGTGAGGACGGTTTCGAAGCCCGGCTTGATCTCGGCCGCGATGCGCATGCCTTCGGGCAACGAGAGCGGATGCGATTGCGATGTCTGCGTCATGTTCAAATCTCCTTGGTCGGTCAGACGGTTTTGCTTGTAGCGGTGAAGCGGTAAATCAGTTGCGCGGCGCCCGGCGCGCACCACGTAAGGGAATGTCCTGTGGCTTGCATCCACCTTCGACGAATTCGATCAGTTCGGCCATGCCGCGTCCCGTTGCACGTGGCGCGAGCCCGAGTTCTTCAACCGGCAAGCCGGCGCGATTGATCCAGAACGTCGTGTAGCCGAACCAGGTCGCGCCCGCGATATCCCAGCCGTTCGACGACACGAACACGATCTCGCGCGCCGCCACGCCGAAAGCGCGCGTGCCGAGTTCGTACGCGGCGGCGGCGGGCTTATAGGCGCGCACCGCATCGACGGAAAGCACGTGGTCGAAGAGTCCCGTCATGCCCGCGCTTTTGATGGCGATATCGAGCATCGGCGGATTGCCGTTGGACAGGATCGCGAGGGGAATGCCTGCGCGCTCACGCCATTGTTTGAGCGCGGTCACGGTATCGGGGAACGCGGACAGGCAGGCGTATTCGTCCATCAGACGCTTCTCGGCGGCGCTGGTGAGCGCATCGGCAAGACCGAGGCGGGCGGCGGCGTGGCGCAGGGCATCGATCGTGATGTCCCAGAACGGCGCGTAATGGCTACCCGACGGATCGGCGAGCGTGCGCAACTGCGTGTATTCGATCTGCTTTTGCCGCCAGAGCTGCGAGAGCGGCTCGCCCTTGCCGGGAAACAGTTGCTCGGCCACCGAGACGACCGAGTGAACGTCGAAGAGCGTGCCGTAGGCGTCGAAAATCACTGCGCGGGGAGATGGGTGTGTCGTTATGGCCGACATAGCCGTGCGCTCCATGTAGAGGTCGGGTTGGATTGTATTGGTGATCGTAGTGAAGGAAAAAGCATCGCCGGATCACTTGATCTTTTACTTTTTAATACCTAATCTGAGCGCGAGTCCCGCATTTGACGAAAAAAACGCATGGATCGATTCAAGCAGATTGAGACGTTCGCGGCCGTCGCGGCAAAAGGCAGCTTGTCGGCGGCAGCGCAGGCGGAAGGCATCGCGCCCGCGGTAATAGGCAGGCGGCTCGACGCGCTGGAAGAACGGCTCGGCGTCAAGCTGCTCGTGCGCACGACGCGCAAGATCACGCTGACGTTCGAAGGCTCGGCGTTTCTCGAAGACTGCCAGCGCATCATCAACGACATGCAGAACGCGGAATCGAGCGTGTCGGCGGGCGGCGTGAAGGCGAGCGGGCATCTGCGCGTGTCGGCGCCGGCGGGCTTCGGGCGGCGTCACGTCGCGCCGCTCGTGCCGAAATTCACGTCGCTGCATCCGGACGTTTCCGTGAGCCTCGATCTCACCGACCGCATGGTCGATCTCGTCAACGAAGGCTTCGATTGCGCCGTGCGTCTCGGCGAGTTGCCGGATTCGTCGCTCGTGTCGCTCAAACTCGGCGAGAACCGGCGCGTGTGCGTGGCGTCGCCCGACTATCTCGCGAAATTCGGTGAACCCGCGGACCTCGCGGCGCTTGCGCATCACAACTGTCTCGCGCTTGGGGCATCGGCAAATCAGCAGCGCGGCTGGGTGTTTCAGCAAGATGGCAAGGTAGTGACGATCAAAGTCTCCGGCACGATGGAGTGCTCGGACGGCGCCGTGCTGCACGAGTGGTGCATGGAAGGGCGCGGGCTCGCGTGGCGGTCGTGGTGGGAGGTGGGCGAGGATATCGGCGCGGGACGCCTCGAGAGCGTGCTCGATGCGTTCGCCGCGCCGCCTATCGGCATCCACGCCGTTTTTCCGCAACGCCGGCACTTGCCGTTGCGCGTGCGTCTTTTTCTCGATCTGCTCAAGCATACGTATAACGCTTCGGGATACTGGGGATGAACCGCCCTTGATCGCGCGTTTGCGGCACTAGAATGAAAGCACGCACCGACGCCCGAAGGAGGACGCCATGTTCAAACACATCCTTGTGCCGACGGACGGTTCCGAACTGTCGCAAAAGGCCATCGACGGCGCGATCGACCTCGCGCAATCCGTTGGCGCACGCATCACGGCTTACGCGTGCCTGCCGCAATACCCTTATTCGCCTTTCGCCGATGTCGCCGTCGAACCACCCGACGACTTCCACACGCGCGCCGAACGCGAAGCCCGCGATCATCTGCGCGCCGTCGAACGCGCGGCGATCGCGGCAGGCGTGGCGTGCGACAGCGTGACGAGCATTGACGCGGCGCCGTATATCGGCATCATCGAGGCGGCGGAGGGCAACGGCTGCGACGTGATCCTGATGGCCTCGCACGGCAGACGCGGGCTCGGCAGTCTCCTGATCGGCAGCGAGACACAGCGCGTGCTTACGCATACCAAGATTCCGGTCATCGTCTATCGGTGACAGGTCACGGTGAAATGAAAAACGGCGGCCATGTCGCCACGGCCGCCGTCGGTTTCACTGCGCTCCCTGATTCAGCCTGCCGCTTTTACGCGACCTTTTTGTCGAAGAACTGCTCGTCTTCCGTCGATCCATGCAGCGCGGTCGTCGATGCGTCGCGTTCGACCGTTTGCGTGACGGCATCGAAATAGCCAGTGCCCACTTCGCGTTGATGCTTGACCGCCGTGAAACCCTTGTCGGCGGCAGCGAATTCGGCTTGCTGCAGTTCGACGAAGGCGCTCATCTGCGAGCGGGCGTAGCCGTGCGCGAGGTTGAACATCGAATAGTTCAGCGCGTGGAAACCCGCGAGCGTGATGAACTGGAATTTGTAGCCCATTGCGCCGAGTTCGCGCTGGAACTTGGCGATGGTCGCGTCGTCCAGATTCTTCTTCCAGTTGAACGACGGCGAGCAGTTGTACGAGAGCATCTTGCCCGGGAACTGCTTGTGGATGGCTTCGGCGAATTTCTTCGCATATTCCAAGTCCGGCTTGCCGGTTTCGCACCATACGAGGTCGGCATACGGCGCGTAGGCGAGGCCGCGCGACACTGCCTGATCCAGCCCCGGACGCGTGCGATAGAAGCCCTCCACGGTGCGCTCGCCGGTCAGGAACGGCTTGTCGTTGTCGTCAATGTCGGACGTGACGAGATCGGCGGCTTCGGCATCCGTGCGCGCAATGACGAGCGTCGGCGTGCCGCAGACATCGGCGGCGAGACGCGCGGCCGTCAGCTTCGCGACGTTCTCACGCGTGGGCACCAACACCTTGCCGCCCATGTGGCCGCACTTTTTCACCGACGCCAACTGGTCCTCGAAGTGCACGCCCGCTGCGCCGGCTTCGATCATCGCCTTCATCAGTTCGAAGGCGTTGAGCACGCCGCCGAAACCGGCTTCGGCATCCGCAACGATCGGCGCGAAGTAATCGACGTAGCCGGCATCGCCCGGATTCTTGCCTTCGGACCATTGAATCTGATCGGCGCGCGTAAGCGTGTTGTTGATGCGCTTCACGACGAGGGGCACCGAGTTCGCCGGATACAACGACTGATCCGGATACATCTCGCCCGCGACATTGGCATCGCCCGCGACTTGCCAGCCGGACAGGTAGATGGCCTTGAGGCCGGCTTTCACCTGCTGCATCGCCTGATTGCCAGTCAATGCGCCAAGCGCGTTGACGAACGGCTCTTCATGAATCGACGCCCACAGCTTTTCAGCGCCACGCCGCGCGAGCGTGTGCTCGACCGGCACGGAGCCGCGAAGACGCACCACGTCCTCCGCCGAATAGCTGCGCTTGACACCTTTCCAGCGCGAATCCGTTTCCCATTCCTGATGGAGTTGTTGGGCTTGCTGTTGACGTGAGGTCATGGCGTTTCTCCTAGAGATTGAACTGAAGTTCCTTGACGATTTGAGCTTCGGTGCGCCGAGGTCGGCGGTTTTGTTTGCTCAACTCTTATATAAGAGTCTAGGCAAATTGCCGCCCGCAACACAGTCCCTGCAGAGCGATTTGCGTATAAATATTTTCGTTAAAATACAGGGAGATGGGATAATATTTCCACGATGCGAAATACGGTTTTCCATCTTGCAATGCCCGACGTTGTGCCGCGCAGCACGTCTTTTGCGACGCAAAAGATCATTGCACATCGTGAAATATGGCGAGCGGACGAAAAAAAACCGACGCGCGAGGCATCGGTTTTTTTTGTGCAATCGGGCAAAGGGCTTTTATAGCCGCTCTGCCCTTTAAGCGATCAAGGCTTAGCTGCCGCGGCGCGGGGCGCGCGGACCATCGCTGCGGCGGGCGAAACCGTCGCGCTGGCCACCGAAACCGCCATCGCGCGAACCGCCACGATAACCGCCTTCGCTGCCGCCGGCGTTGGTGCCGCGATAGCCGCCGCCTTCACCGCGATACCCGCCTTCGCGCGAACCGGTGCTCGGCTTGTTACCGTATCCGCTGGCGTTGGATGCGCCGTACCCACGGCCACCGCCGTTACCGCTGCCGCCATTGCCACCGCCGCTGCCGAAGCGACGACCGCCGCCATTGCCGCCGCCCGGACGACCACGGCCGCCAGCGCCGCCACCGAAACCACCCTTAGGCGGCGACTTGCGCGGCTCGAAGCCGACCACGACGTTCACCGGCAGCGGCGAACGCACGAAGCGCTCGATACGCTTCAGCGCGCCGATTTCAGCGTAATGCACGAGGCTCACCGCGATGCCGCTGCGGCCCGCGCGACCCGTGCGGCCGATACGGTGCACGTAGTCTTCCGCGAACTTCGGCAGATCGTAGTTGAACACGTGCGTGATGCCGGGAATGTCGATACCGCGTGCAGCCACGTCGGTCGCGACCAGCACGCGAACGCGCTTTTCGCGCAGCGCGCGGATCGTGCGATTGCGTGCACCTTGCGGCAGGTCGCCGTGCAATGCGGCGGAATCGAAGCCAGCGTCCGACAGACGGTTGGCGATCAGGTCCGCGTCGCTCTTGGTCGCCGTGAAGACGATTGCCTGATCGAGGCCTTCGTCGCGCAGCAGATGGTCGAGCAGACGATCCTTGTGATCGCGGTCATCGACGTAATGCACGTGTTGCGCGATGTTGTCGCGCGCTTCGAGCTTCTGAACGATCTCGATGCGCTCAGGGTCCTTCAACAGACGGCCGGTAAGTGAAGCGATCTTGCCGTCGATGGTGGCCGAGAACAGCAGCGTCTGACGCGAAGCTGGCGTGGCGGCAACGATCGTTTCGATGTCGTCGATGAAGCCCATGTCCAGCATGCGGTCGGCTTCGTCGAGCACGAGCATGTCGAGAGTCGACAGGTCGATACGGCCACGTTCGAGGTGATCGATCAAGCGACCCGGCGTGGCGACGAGAATCTCAGGGTTCTTCGCAAGCAGCATCAATTGCTGGCCGTAAGCCACGCCGCCGAGAATGCTGACCGTACGCAGACGCTTCAGATGACGGCCATAGGTCGTCGCGGCAGCGGAAACCTGCATGGCGAGTTCGCGGGTCGGCGTGAGCACGAGCAGACGCGGGCGCGCGACGGGTTGCTGACGGCGCACCGGCTTGGCATTCGGGTCACGCGGGGCGCGCGGTTGCTGCGCCTGGAGCTTCTCCATTTGCGCGAATTTTTCGATGGCGGGCAGCATGAACGCGGCCGTCTTGCCCGAACCGGTCGGGCTGGAGACGAGCAGATCGCGGCCGGCGAGCGCTGCGGGAATCGCGCGCTGCTGAACCGGCGTCGGCGACTGATAGCCTGCGGCGGTCAGCGCGGAGACGATGTCGGCGGACAGGCCAAGCGACTCAAACGTCGGGCCTTCGGGTTGTGCCACGGCTTGTACTGCGGGTGCTGCGGGGAGGTCTAGTGTTTGTGCTGCGATGTTGTCCAACGGGCTGGGGGTAATGCTCGAAGTCATGTCGATCCTTGAAACGGGAAATGAGGCGTCGGCGCCAATCGGCATACCCAGGTCGTTGGATTCAGCGAGCGAAGAAACAGCGAGCAAATCGAAAAACGGGGGCCACTCGCACGCATAAGCGGCGAGAATCTTTTTAGAAGCTGTATAGGATACGGCAGACCCGAGGGGCGCTGACGTCAGCCTGATGCATGACGGGCCGATAGATGCGAACAACACAACGCGCTAATACAACACGCAGACGGCCTGGCAGGGAGGGGACAGTTTCTAAACTGGATTGGGGCAAAACGCTACGAAACGCTTTGTTGCTCGGAAGATCACCGATCTTGCTTAGGTCTTTCTCGGGTGATGCAACTTACAGTCAAGCGCTGACCGCTAGTATATCGTAGTTTGTTGCACCGCGCCACATGATGAAGCACCTGCGCGCCAATTTCGGGCATTAAAGCGCGCCGGCATACTTGGTTCGTGAATTAGTCAGCGTCGCCGCGTCTGAGCGAATCGACCAATTCCACGTAACGCCGCTTGGCGTCGTCGGCGGGTGTGCCTTTGAGCGCGGCCCAGGCTTCGTACTTGTACTTGCCGGCGATATCGGTGAAGCCTGGCTTGTCGCCTTGAACGTCGCCGAGACTGCCTTGCTTGAATAGCGCATACAGGCGCAGCAGCGTGAGATTGCCGGGGCGCTCGGTCAACTGCGTGACATCATTCTGCGCCTGGGCGAATTGCTGATCGATCTCGGTCATGCGCGTTTCTCCTGCGAGTCTTTGGGCTGCCGATCTTAGCAAGCGCATTCTCCCGAATGGGTCGAGGTTTTCTTCGAACCGAGCGAAGCCTCCAGAGCCCACGCATCGCCGAAACGCGTCGCGCCGATTCAGATGGCGCGAAAGCGTCGCGGGTCCCGCATTACAATACCGGCTATGACACGCACCGTTCTGCTCGCCCTCGATACCTCGACGGAGTTCTGCTCCGTTGCGCTCTTGCTCGCCAATTCTTCTTCTCCTTCCGATACCGTCGCCCCGCAATACGCACACGACGACCTACGCGTCTGGTATCGCCACGAGGCGACGGGCGCGGTATCCAGCACGCGGCTGCTGCCCGCGGTGCGCGAGTTGTGCGAGGACGCTGGCGTCACGCTTGCCGAATGTTCGGCGATCGCGTTCGGCGCGGGTCCGGGCTCCTTCACGGGATTGCGCACCGCGACAGGCGTCGCGCAGGGTTTGGCGTTCGGCTTGAACGTGCCGGTCGTGCCCGTGAGCACGCTCTTCGCATGCGCACAAGCGGCGCGCCTGCACGACGCAGCGCTGCCAGCGCGCGTGCTCGTCGCACTCGATGCACGCATGGACGAAGTCTACTGGGCCGACTTCGAGTTCGACGATGCAACGGGCGCGTGGCGCACGCTGCATCCCGCATCGCTCGATGCACCGGCGGCCGTACCGCTTCCCGATGTCCCCTTTGCGCTCGCGGGCAACGCCGCAACGGCTTTTGGCGAACGTTTTCCCGCGCTTGCAGCCGCGACGGTCGTCGATCGTCATGCCTTGCCGCACGCGCTTCCCGTCGCGCTGATCGCGCTTCGCGAATGGCGCGCGGGACGGGCGATTGCACCTGAACTCGCCGCACCCGACTATATCCGCGACAAGGTGGCGCAAACGACGGCGGAGCGCATGCAGGCGCGCGCCGCATCGGGCGAGGGGGCGCTGCGGTGAGCGGCGTGCTGCTGGCGGACCGGTATCTGACGCCGATGACCGAGGCCGATCTCGACGAAGTCGCCGCCGTCGAAAAGATGGCGTACGAGTTTCCGTGGAGCCGCGGCAATTTTCAGGACTCGTTGCGCAATGGTTATTACGGCGTGTGCTTGCGGCATGTGACGGGCACGCTCATCGGCTATTGCGTGCTGATGCCGGTCGTCGATGAAATGCATCTGCTCAACCTGTGCGTCGCGCCGAGTGCGCAGCGCGCTGGAGCGGGGCTCACGCTGTTGCGCGAGGCGGTGCGCATCACGCGTACGGAAAAGCTCGAAGGCGTGTTGCTCGAAGTGCGGCCGTCGAACCCGCGTGCCATTCAGCTTTACGAGCGCTTTGGCTTCGTGGCCATCGGGCGCCGGAAAAATTATTATCCCGCGCGGCACCGTTCGCGCGAGGACGCAATCGTCATGCGTCTGTCGTTTCCGAAGGAGAGTGCGCATGGCGCTCGATGATCTGCTTGTGGAAGAACTCGGCTTCGGGCCGGTGTGGGTGCGGCGGCGGGTGAGCGAGGCGGGTGGCGCGTCTTCGGCTTCCTTGACGTTGCCATCGGATGTTGCAG
Organism: Caballeronia sp. LP006; assembly: GCF_031450995.1. Taxonomy (NCBI): domain Bacteria; kingdom Pseudomonadati; phylum Pseudomonadota; class Betaproteobacteria; order Burkholderiales; family Burkholderiaceae; genus Caballeronia; species Caballeronia sp. LP006. Next base: position 1,663,365 of record NZ_JARTVW010000005.1, read on the forward strand.
TCGAGGCGCGGCTTTCGCGTTCGTCGCGTGGCGAAGTGGCAAGTCCGGGTGCGGACGAGGCGGCATCGTTGGCTTCGAAAACATCGGAGGCGCGGTTGACGCCTCTTCCGGCGGCCAATCCACGCGACGCATCGGCGACGCATCAGGGACATGTGGCGAGCCCAACCTCGCGCGATTCGCTGCCGAATCAAGCGCCTGAGGGTCGTGCGCAAGACGCATCGCCTGATGCCTTGGCCCACCAACCGCGCTTACGCGAAGCCGAAGCCGAAGCCGAAGCCGTCACTCGCGCCGATCGCGAACCGGCACGCGCCGCACGCGAACCAAGCCCGCCTCAAGACCACGAAGCCCCTTTCGAAGCCTACGACGATCTCCCGTGGACCGACGATGCGCCGTTTTACGCACCGTCGCCCGCCGCAGCCGACGCCCCGAGCGACATCCATACGCTCGATTGGGACACGCTCGCCGCGCGCGTTGCCGGTTGCGAACGTTGCCGCCTGTGCGAGCGCCGCACCAACACGGTGTTCGGCGTCGGCGACCGCGAAGCGGATTGGCTGCTCATCGGCGAGGCGCCCGGCGAGAACGAGGACAAGGAAGGCGAACCGTTCGTCGGCCAGGCCGGCAAGCTGCTCGACAACATGCTGCGCTCGCTCGAACTGTCGCGCGAGTCGAACGTCTTCATCACCAACGTGCTGAAGTGCCGTCCGCCCGGCAATCGCAATCCGGAACCCGAGGAAGTCGCGCGCTGCGAGCCTTATTTGCAACGTCAGGTCGAGCTCGTCAAGCCGAAGATCATCGTCGCGCTCGGGCGCTTCGCGGCGCAGAGTCTTCTCAAGACGGACGGCAGCATCGCGTCGATGCGCGGCCGCGTGCATGAATATCGCGGCGTGCCGGTGGTGGTCACGTATCACCCCGCGTATCTGCTGCGCAGCCTGCCCGACAAGGCCAAGGCCTGGGCGGATCTGTGCCTCGCGCGCGGCACGTACCGGGATGCGCTCGCCGCGCTCGGCGTCGAGGCGGGCGCGCAGGAAGGACGAAAGGGCGGCCGCTGATGTCGGCGCCATCGCCGGATTTCGCGCGCATCGTCGATGGTTTCGGCGACACGACGGTGCGGGATCTGGCGTGGCTGCTACTCTCGCCGGACTTGCTCGACGAGCATCATGCGGGCGCGCGGCTCGCTCATCCCTTCGACTCGGAAGCAATGCGGCGAACGACGCTCGCGTGGCTCGCCGAACTCGATGCCGCGCCCGACGCGCTCCACGCCCACACGCGCAATCCAAAGAGCACGCGGCTCGGCATCTATGCGGAAAGCCTGCTGGAATTCTTCCTTGCGCACGGGCCGGCGGCGCGCCTGATCGCCGCGAACGTGCAGATACGGCGTCAGCGTCGCACCATCGGCGAATGCGATTTTCTGCTCGAAACGGCGGACGGCGCGCGGCTGCATTGGGAACTCGCGGTGAAGTTTTATCTGCATATCGGTGAACCTGTCGCGCAAGGCGGTGGCGAGATCGACGCGCCGTCAGGCGCGCGTCTGCCAGATCGCTTCGTCGGTGAACGCGCCGCGCAAGGCGGTGGCGAGATCGACGCGCCGTCCGGCGCGCGTCTGCCGGATCGCATCGTCGGTGAACGCGCCGCGCAAAACGTCGGCGCTGACGCCGCGTCGCCAAGTTCACGACTCTCCGACTACGTGGGACCGGACTTGCAGGATCGCTTCGATCTGAAACATGCGCGCTTGCTGACGCATCAGTCCACGCTGACGGCGCGCCCTGAGTTCATCGCGCTGGGTTACGAAGGACCGTGGGAGCCGCGCTTGTTCATCAAGGGGCGTCTCTTTTATCGTGATGAAGGCGTCGCGAGCGCGCCTGAAATCGGCGAGCAGCATTTGCGCGGCTGGTGGATGACGGCATCCGACTGGCGCGAGAAGCGTGGCACGGCAAGCAATGCCCACGATGAGCGCGCGTGGATCGTGCAGCCACGACTCGCGTGGCTGGCTTCGCGGCGGCTCCGCGCAGACGATGCAAACGCGTTGTTGGCCGAGGCATCGGTGATTCATGCGCGTCTGCAAGAGATTGCCATGCCGACGATGATCGCGGCTTATCGACGCGATGATGCGGGCAACTGGAGCGAGGAATCGCGCGGCTTTATCGTGCCGGACGACTGGCCGGAGCGCGCGCGGATCTTTGCGGCGGCGCGGTTATAGAGCGTTCAGGCGCGCGCCGACCGCTACCACCAGCGATAAAAATGATGCACCGGCCCGACGCCGTGCCCGACATCGAGCCGCGCGCTCGCTTCGATCGCGCCCGTGAGATAGCGCTTCGCTTTAGCCGCCGCGCTCGCGAGATCGTCCGTTTGCGGAATCAGCGCCGCAATCGCCGACGACAACGTGCATCCCGTCCCGTGCGTATTCTTGAGCGGCACGCGCACACCGTTAAGCCGCATCGAACCGCTTGCCTCGACGAGCCAGTCGGGACTGTCGGCCGAAACAAGATGGCCGCCTTTCATCAGCACCGCGCGCGCGCCGAGCGAGCGCAGTGCTTCGCCCTGACGGACCATTTCGTCTTCGTCGACGGCTGGCGTCGAGCCGAGCAGCGCCGCCGCCTCTGGCAGATTCGGCGTCACCAGCGTGGCAAGCGGAAGCAGTTCGTCGCGCAACGCCGCCACCGCTTCCGGCGCGAGGAGCGCGTGATTGCTCTTGGAAATCATCACGGTATCCAGCACGACATGCGTCGGCTTATGCCGCCTGAGCGCATCGGCGACGGCGCGCACGATATCCGCGTTCGCCAGCATGCCGATCTTCACCGCGTCGATGCGAATGTCGTCGAACACGGCATCGAGTTGCGCGGTGATGAACACCGCTTCCGGCGCATGCACGGCCGTGACTCCGCACGTGTTCTGCGCCGTGAGCGCCGTGATGACGCTTGCGCCGTACGCGCCGAGCGCGGAGAACGCTTTCAGATCGGCCTGGATGCCCGCGCCGCCGCCCGAGTCGGAACCGGCGATGGTGAGCACGTTGGGGATGGTTTTCGTATCGGCCATAAGGTGACGGTGAGGTTCAGGCGCGTTCGATGATCTCGCGCAAGACGCGCGACGCGTCGCGGGGATCGGCCGCCTTGCAGATTGCGGAGACGACGGCAAGACCCGCGGGTTTCGCGCGCATGACATCCGCGGCATTGTGCGTCTGAATGCCGCCGATCGCCACCGTGGGCAAACACGCATCGGCGACGAGCGCAGCCAGGCCATCGATACCGCATGGCGCCGATGCATCGGTCTTCGTCGGCGTGGCGTACACCGGTCCCGCGCCGAGGTAATCGACGGTTCCTCGTAGCGCGTTCGCCGCGTCGAGTTCGGCGCGATCGGCCACCGACAAACCGATGATCGCATCCGCGCCCAGCAAGCGCCGCACGGCGTCGGCCGGCAGATCGCGCTGCCCGACATGCACGCCATCGGCGCCGACTGCGAGCGCGACATCCACCTGATCGTTGATGATGAGCGACACGCCATGCGCACGCGTGAGCGGCAGCAGATCGCGCGCGAGCTCGTACCACGCGCGCTTGTGCCACTCAGGCGCGCGTAATTGCAAGATGGTCGCGCCGCCTTCGAGCGCCGCGCGCGCCACGGCAAGCGCCGCAGCGTGTCCGCCGCACTGCACGGGATCGAGCACGAGATAAAGCGAAAGATCGAAGGAAGGCCGCATTTGCCGAGCGATCAGGAAAGCGCGACGTCACGCATGACGAGCGTCTGCCCGAACGCGTTCTCGTCGAGTGAGGCCAGCCGGTCGAGATACGCGACCGCGAAACTGCCGGGCAGGGCGGCATCGCGCGCGGCGAGTTCGCCCGCAATCGTCGTATGGGCGATGGCCGCGACCGTCGCCGCGAAGTGTTCATCGCGCGATGTCGCGGTGGCGATGAACGCCGCGACCGTCGCCGAGAGCGCGCAGCCCACGCCGGTTACGCGCGTCATCAGCGGCGAGCCGTTCGACAGCGCGACGACCTGCCGGCCATCGGTGATGTAGTCGGTGGCGCCCGTCACCGCGACGACTGCCTGTGTCCTGAGCGCGAGGATCTGGGCGGCGTCGAGCGCGGCGTCGGTGGCGGCGGTGCTGTCCACGCCGCGTCCGCTTGCAGCGCCGCCCGAGAGACTGATGATCTCGGATGCGTTGCCGCGTATGACCGCTGGCGTGAGATCGAGCAGTTCGAGCGCGAATTCCGTGCGGAACGTAAGCGGGCCGACCGCGACCGGGTCTAGCACCCACGGCTTGCCGGCGCCGTTGGCGGCATCGACGGCGGCACGAATCGCGCGGGACTGCGGGACGTCGAGCGTGCCGAGATTGACGGAGAGCGCGCCCGCGATCGGCGCGAATTCACCGACTTCCTCGCGCGCGACGACCATGGCCGGCGCGGCGCCGATGGCAAGCAGCACGTTGGCCGTGAAGTTGGTGACGACGAGATTCGTCAGGCAATGCACGAGCGGCGCATGACCGCGCACGCGCGTGACGAAGGAATAGAGATCGGCGGAAAGCATGATGGAAGAAGATTAGCCGATGCTTACGAGCAAAGCGTGCCGCGCGACTTCAATGCCGCGCTTCGCCGATCAGCGCGACGGAATCGAACGCGCGCTGATTCGCCTGATGCCGCCGCATGACGAAGTACATCATCAGGCACACGAAGGTGCCGAACAGCACGATCACGAACTGGATCGGCACGTCGAGCCACACCAGCACCGCGTAGAGGCACAGCATGACGAGCACGGAGAGATTCTCGTTGAAGTTCTGCACGGCGATCGAATGGCCCGCCGACAAGAGCACGTGCCCGCGATGCTGGAGCAGCGCGTTCATCGGCACGACGAAGAAGCCCGACAAGCCGCCGACGATCATCAGGAACAAATAGGCGACGAGCAGATACCCCGGAAAGTGCATCTTGCCGAAGTAGATGCCCCAGTGCGCGGGAAAGAGGTGGCGCGTGTAGAACGCCATCAGCATGACGGCGATGCCCATCATGATGCCCACCGGCAACACCGAGAGCGAGCGCTTGAGCGGCACGCGCGCCGCCGCGAGCACCGCGCCGACCGCGACGCCCACCGCGATCACCGCCTGCAAGATGGCGGCCTGCGAGAGCGTCATGCCGAGCGACACTTCGGCCCATTTCAGTACGATGAACTGCAAGGTCGCGCCCGCGCCCCAGAAGAGCGTGGTGACCGCGAGCGAGATTTGTCCGAGCTTGTCGTGCCAGAGCGTCACGAAGCAACCGGCGAAATCGGTGATGAGCTTGATCGGCCGCGTTTCCTGCTTCGGATAACGCGCGCCGGTGTCGGGAATGCGCAGGTTGAAGATCGCGGCGATTACATACATCAGCACGATCACGAGCATGGCGGCTTCGGCGGGCGTATTGACTTTCGGAATGTGCAGACTGAGCAGATGCCCGGCGATATGCGGACTGATGAGCGCGCCGCCCATGACCGTGCCCAGGATGATCGACCCGACCGTGGTGCCTTCTATCCAGCCATTGGCGGCAACGAGCCGGTCGGCGGGCAGCAGTTCGGTGAGAATTCCGTACTTCGCGGGCGAGTAGGCCGCCGCGCCGAAGCCCACGATGCCGTAGGCCAGTAGCGGATGCGCGCCCACCAGCATGGTGATGCAGCCGACGACCTTGATGGAATTGGTGACGAACATCACCCGGCCCTTGGGCCGCGAGTCCGCGAAAGCGCCGACGAAAGCCGCGAGTACCACGTAGGAGAGCACGAAGAACAGCTTCAGGAGCGGCGTCATCCAGTTCGGGGCGTGAAGGTCTTTCAGCAGTGCAATGGCAGCAATCAGGAGAGCGTTGTCAGCCAGCGATGAGAAAAACTGCGCGGCCATGATGGTGTAAAAACCTTTTTTCATCTGATCCGAAGCTTTCCTCACTGCGGGTGATCCGCCCCGCCCGCCGGACATGCCGCTTGTCTTGTGATCGGGCTTATGCCTTTCGAAATGGGTTGTGCGCACGGCTTTATAACACGAAAATAGGCGCATTCTGACTAGCAGTAATCTCGATGACGCTCGAAAAACAGACGATCGTCCGCGAGTTTGTTCTTAAGATACTGATTCGCAAGGCGTCTTTGAGACCCGCAGCACGCAATGCCACGCTGGCGTATGCTCGCCCTTCCGACTGCCCGAACCGCAATTCCACACACGCTCATGCCGCGCCCCCTTTCCGCCACCATTCACACCGCCGCACTCGCCAACAATCTCTCCGTCGCACGAAAGCACGCGCCGAAATCCAAAATCTGGGCTGTCGTCAAGGCCAATGCTTATGGCCACGGACTCGCGCGAGCGTTCCCCGGACTTCGGGCAACGGACGGCTTCGGGCTTCTGGACCTCGAAGAAGCCGTAAAGTTGCGTGAATTGGGTTGGGCCGGGCCGATTCTTCTGCTCGAAGGCTTCTTCCGGCCGACCGATATCGACGTGATCGACCGCTACAGCCTGACCACGGCCGTGCATTGCGACGAGCAATTGCGCATGCTGGAAATGGCGCGGCTGTCCAAGCCGATCAATATCCAGTTGAAGATGAATAGCGGCATGAACCGGCTCGGCTACGTGCCCGAGCGGTTCCGCGCCGCGTGGGAGCGGGCGCGGGCGGTGCAGGGCATCGGACAGATCACGCTCATGACCCATTTTTCCGATGCCGACAGCGAACGCGGCGTGGCGCATCAGCTGGCGGCGTTCGAACGCGGCGCGGAAGGCATTGCGGGGGCGCGCAGCCTGTCGAACTCGGCGGCGGTCCTGTGGCATCCGGCCGCGCACTTCGACTGGGTGCGGCCCGGCATCATTTTGTATGGCGCGTCGCCGTCGGGCGTGACGGCCGATGTCGCGAATCTCGGGCTGCGTCCGGCCATGACGCTTTCGTCGGAGCTGATCGCCGTGCAGACGGTCGAGGCGGGCAGCAGCATCGGTTACGGTTCCACTTACACGGCGGGACAGGCCATTCGCATCGGCGTGGTGGCGTGCGGTTATGCGGACGGTTATCCGCGCGTGGCGCCGGAAGGCACGCCCGTTATCGTCGATGGCGTGAGGACGAAACTCGTCGGCCGCGTGTCCATGGACATGCTCACGGTCGATCTCACGCCGGTTCCGCATGCGGGCATCGGCTCGCGCGTCGAACTGTGGGGCCCGAATCTGCCTATCGACGATGTCGCCTCTTCGTGCGGCACCATCGGCTATGAATTGATGTGCGCGATCGCGCAACGCGTGCCGGTGCGCGCGGAATGACCCAGGCATCGAACTTCAACCGGACTTATAGCAAGGCAGCGCGTGGCAAAAGCAGCGAAAGCAAAGACGCTCTATATCTGTAGCGAATGCGGCGGACAAGCGCCGAAATGGACCGGCCAGTGTGCCGCGTGCGGGGCGTGGAATACGCTCGTGGAGTCGGTGGAGCAGGGCGCTTCGGCGCATCGCTTCCAGGCGCTCGCGAAGAGTTCGCCGGTGCAGCGGCTCGCCGACATCGAGGCCTCCGACGTGCCGCGTTTCACCACGGGCGTCGGCGAATTCGACCGGGTGCTCGGCGGCGGTCTCGTGCCCGGCGGCGTGGTGTTGATCGGCGGCGATCCGGGCATCGGCAAATCGACGTTGCTCTTGCAATCGCTTGCGGAAATCGCCCGCGAGCGGCGCGCGCTCTACGTGAGCGGCGAAGAATCCGGCGCGCAGATCGCGTTGCGCGCGGCGCGGCTCGGCCTGACGGGCGCGCGGGACAGCGCCGTCGGCGACCTCGGCTTGCTCGCGGAAATCCAGCTCGAAAAAATCCAGGCGACCATCGACGAGCAACGGCCGGAAGTCGCGGTCATCGATTCGATTCAGACCATCTATTCCGAAGCGCTCACCTCCGCGCCCGGCTCGGTCGCGCAGGTTCGCGAGTGCGCGGCGCAGTTGACGCGCATCGCCAAGCAGACCGGCACCGCGATCATCATGGTCGGCCACGTGACCAAGGAAGGCAGCCTCGCGGGGCCGCGCGTGCTGGAACATATCGTCGATACGGTGCTGTACTTCGAAGGCGATACGCACTCGTCGTTCAGGCTCGTGCGCGCCTTCAAGAACCGCTTCGGCGCGGTCAACGAACTCGGCGTGTTCGCCATGACCGAGCGCGGCTTGCGCGGCGTGGCGAATCCGTCGGCGCTCTTTTTGTCGCAGCACGAGCAGAGCGTGCCGGGGTCGTGCGTCCTGGTGACGCAGGAAGGCTCGCGGCCCTTGCTCGTCGAGGTACAGGCGCTCGTCGACACCGCGCACGTGCCCAATCCGCGACGCCTCGCGGTCGGGCTCGAACAGAACCGGCTCGCGCTCTTGCTCGCGGTGCTGCATCGGCACGCGGGCATCGCGTGTTTCGATCAGGACGTGTTCCTGAACGCCGTCGGCGGCGTGAAGATCACCGAACCCGCGGCCGATCTCGCCGTGCTGCTCGCCATCCATTCGTCGATGCGCAACAAGCCGCTGCCGAAGGGCCTCATCACGTTCGGCGAAGTGGGACTCGCCGGCGAGATCCGGCCTTCGCCGCGCGGACAAGACCGGCTCAAGGAAGCGGCCAAGCTGGGCTTTTCGGCCGCGCTGATTCCGAAGGCCAACGCGCCGAAGCAGCCTATCGACGGGCTGAACGTGATCGCGGTGGATCGGATCGAGGAAGCGATCGACCGCGTGCGCGACCTGGAGTGAGCTCCTGGCGCGCTTGGTCGGAGCTTCGTAATGCGACGTAAAAATGTCGCGTCGATATGTAACCTGATTCGCGCGCGATCTTCTTATCCTTACAGGGCTACGGAACCGGCCGGCTTCGTCTGCTGTCTCGACACAGGCGAAGTGATTGCAAGGATCGAGAGGACCACGCTTTGAACCACATCAAATCAACGCGGCCCAAGCCCGCGTTTCATCTGCGCGGGTGCCGTGTCTCCGCGCCGCTGCAGCAGCCTTTCGGTGGCGGATGCCGGATCGTCGAATGGATCGACGGTGAAGGGCAGATTTCGCGTCGTGTCGTCGCGGCCGATGCCACCGAGGACGAAGTCGTCGCGACTATCCGCCGCCATGTGACGGGGCGCAAGCACGTGCTCGTCGATGACGAACGGCAACCAAGGCAGACCTTGCCGCGAAGGTGAAATTCGTGGCGGCGGCGTGGGTGAACGTGTTGCGTGTCGATCAGTGAAGGGTTCGCGCTTCCTACGAAGCACGGTGGCGTTCGAAGGCTTGCGGCGCGCCAGGCACGCGAAGCTACGTGAGTCCGGCCGCTGGATCAGCGCGCCGCAAAGTCATCACCCGATCTGCTCAAGCTCTTCATGCGCTTCCAGCCACTCCATTTCGAGCGCCTCCAGCCGCGCGCCGACTTCGCCTTGCCGGCGAATGGTGTCGGTTAGCTTCGTTTTCATCGCGGCCTCGTAACTCGCGGGATCGGCGACGAACGTATCGAGCGTGGCTTTTTCCGCATTCAGCGCATCCATTTCCTTTTCTATCTTCGCAATGCGCGACTGCAGCGGCTTCTTCAGATGCGCGAGCTTCTGCCGCTCCTGCGCCTCCAGACGGCGCTGTTCCTTGCGGTTCTGCGCGCTGTCCTGCGTGTCTGCGTTCGTGGACGACGCGCCATTCGCGTCCTTTGCCGCCGCGCGCGTTTCGGCGGCGTGTTGCAGCAGCCAGTCGCGATAATCGTCGAGATCGCCGTCGAACGGACTCAGACGATGCTTCGCCACCAGCATGAAGGTGTCGGTCGTCGCGCGCAGCAAGTGCCGGTCGTGCGACACGAGGATCAGCGTGCCTTCGAACTGCGCGAGCGCCATGGTGAGCGCGTGGCGGGTTTCGAGGTCGAGGTGATTGGTCGGCTCGTCCAGCAGCAGCAGATTCGGCTTCTGCCAAATGATGAGCGCCAGCGCGAGCCGCGCCTTTTCGCCACCGGAAAACGGCGCGATCTTCGCGGTCGCCATTTCGCCCGAAAAGTTGAAGCTGCCGAGAAAGTCGCGCAGTTCCTGCTCGCGCGTGTCGGGCGCAAGCCGCGCGAGATGCTGAATGGCGGAGTCGTCGGGACGCAGCGTTTCGAGCTGATGCTGCGCGAAGTAGCCAATCTGCAAGCCCTTGCCTTGCCGCACGCTGCCGGACAGCGCGGCAAGCGTGCCGGCGAGCGTCTTGATGAGCGTCGATTTACCCTGCCCGTTCGCGCCGAGCAAGCCGATGCGCTGACCGTTTTGAATCGACAGCGTCACGCCTTCGACAATCGGAATCTCGATGCCCTCGGTGCGATAGCCGCAGCGCACGTCTTCCATGACCATCATCGGATTGGGCGCGGCGTCGGGCGCGCGGAACTCGAACGTGAACGGCGAGCTCGCATGCGCGGGCGCGATCAGCTCCATCTTCTCCAGCGCCTTGACGCGGCTTTGCGCCTGCTTGGCCTTGGTCGCCTTGGCCTTGAAGCGGTCGATGAAACTCTGCAGATGCGCCACCGTTCTCTGCTGCTTTTCGTAGGCGTTCTGCTGCAAGGCGAGCTGCTGCGCGCGCAGCACTTCGAACTGGCTGTAGTTGCCGCCGTAGCGCTTGATCTGACGATTCTCAAGATGCAGCGTGACATTGCAGACCGCGTCGAGAAATTCGCGGTCGTGCGAAATCACGACGAGCGTGCCGGGATAACGGCCGAGCCAGTCTTCGAGCCAGATGATTGCATCGAGGTCCAGGTGATTCGTGGGTTCGTCGAGCAGCAAGAGGTCGGACGGACACATCAGCGCCTGCGCCAGATTCAGGCGCATGCGCCAACCGCCCGAGAAGCTCGTCACCGGTTCGCGTGTCTGCGCGAGCGTGAAGCCCAGGCCGAGCAACAGCGTTTCGGCGCGCGCGGGCGCGGTGTAGCCGTCAGCATCGGCGAAAGCGGCGTGGGCTTCGGCTTCGGCCGCGCCGTCATGCGCCGCCGAAGCCGCCGCGATGCGTGCCTCGATAGCCCGCAGTCGCGTGTCGCCGTCGAGCGTGTAGTCGAGCGCCGTGCGGTCCACGGCGGGCGTTTCTTGCGCGACATGCGCAATGCGCCACGAAGGCGGCAGCGCGAAATCGCCGCCGTCCGCGTGCAACTCGCCGCGCAACACGGAAAAGAGCGTGGATTTGCCCGCGCCGTTCGCGCCGACGAGACCGGCTTTCTCGCCCGGATTGAGCGTGAAACTGGTCTCTTCGAAAAGCGGCTTGGTGCCGCGGGAGAGGCTGAACTGGTTGAAGCGAATCACGGGAGATGGCGGCGCGGCATGAGGGAAACCGCTATTTTAGACTGCGGCCACGAAGCGCCGGGGGTCGTCCGTTCGGCCAATGGCGGTAAGTGGCGCGCGGTAGTAGCATCGCCTTTCTTCGAATCTTTCCAGCGGGAGCAACTCATGAGTGCAGCAAGCGACGACATTTACGCGTTCAAGGCCGAGACGCTGGGCGGCGAGACGGTGGGCATCGACCAGTATCGCGGCAAGGTGCTTTTGATCGTGAACACCGCGAGCGAATGCGGCTTCACGCCGCAATACAAGGGTTTGCAGGAAGTCTATGAGCGCTTCGCGGCGCGCGGTTTCGAAGTGCTCGGTTTTCCCTGCAACCAGTTCGGCGCGCAGGAACCGGGCGATGCCACGCAGATCGGCAGCTTCTGCGAAAAGAACTACGGCGTCACGTTCCCGATGTTCGCGAAAATCGACGTCAAGGGGCCAAATGCGCATCCGCTCTTCAAATATCTGACATCGAAGGAACCGGGCGTGCTCGGCACCGAGGTCATCAAGTGGAATTTCACGAAGTTTCTCGTGAACCGCAACGGCGACATCCTGAAGCGCTACGCGTCGCTGACGAAACCGGAGTCGATTGCCGAGGACATCGAAAAACTGCTGTAGCGCCTTAAAGGATAGGCGAGAAGAGGCGCGCCACGTGCATGGCCATGCGTCGCCAGGACGCCGCGCCGCGATAGTCCTCGCGGTCGATCTCATACGAAAGCGCGAAGTCGGCGAGCAGCATGCTTTCGACTTCACGCGCGAAAGCGTTGTCGACGGTCAGCACCATGACCTCGAAGTTGAGGCGAAAGGAGCGGTTGTCGAGATTGGCGCTGCCGATGGCCGCGCCGACATCGTCGACGAGCACGACCTTTTGATGCAGAAAACCCGGCTTGTAGCGGAAGATGCGCACGCCCGCCTGCAACAGATCGTAGGCATACAGCTTCGATGCCGCGAACACCACGCGATGATCGCGCCGGCTCGGAATCAGGATGCGTACATCGACGCCACGCATCACGGCAAGGCGCAGCGCGGAGAACACGGCTTCGTCGGGAATCAGATAGGGCGAGGTGATCCAGACACGTTGGCGCGCCGCGTTGATCGCCTCGACGAAGAAGAGCGAACAGGTCTCCTGTTTGTCGGCCGGGCCGCTCGACAATACCATGCAGTGCATGTTTTCGTCCGAATGCGGCGCGGGGCCGAGCTCGGGCAGGCGTTGCGTGGCCCAGTACCAATCTTCCGTGAAAACGAACTGGATGCTCGCCACGGCGGGGCCGCGCACCTCGACGTGGGTATCGCGCCAGGGCGTGAGGCGTGGATTGCCGCCGAGATACTCGACGCCCACGTTATGTCCGCCGACGAATGCGCGCTTGCCGTCGACCACCACGATCTTCCGGTGATTGCGGAAGTTGATCTGGAAGCGGTGCACGAACTTGCGCTTGGCCGCGAACGGATGCGCCTGTACGCCGCTCGCACGCAGCGCATTCACGTAGCGATGCGGCAAGTCGAAGCTGCCGATGCTGTCGTAGAGAAAATAGACGCGCACGCCCGCTTTCGCCCGCGCGATGAGCATTTCCTTGAGCAACTCGCCGAGCGCATCGGCGCGCACGATGAAGAACTGCACGACGACATAGTGCTCGGCCGCTTCGATGGCGGAGAGAATCGCGGAGAACGTGGCGTCGCCGTTGACGAGCACGCGCACCGAGTTGCCGCGCAGGAACGGCATGCCCGAGAGGCGCTGCAAAGTGCGAATGGTCGGATTGCCGAGATAGCTCGCCGGTCCCGGCGCGATCTCGCCGCGCACGCCCGACGCGTCGAGCAGCGCGCCGGCTTCGTCGCGATGAATTGGGAGCGGCTGAGGCGCGTCGCTGCGATCGGTCGAGTCCCATTCGGCGGGTTTCGAGCGGCTGCGCAGAATCTCGATTTCGAGCCGACGCGCGTCGATATAACCCGCGAACTTGCTACGGCCGAGAAACAGATAAGGAATGAGCGTGAAGTAAGGCATGGCCACGAGCGACACCGCCCACGCCACCGCGCCCTGCGAGGTGCGCGTATTGATGATGGCGTGAATCGCCGCGATCACGCCGAGCACATGCGCGGCTATCACGAGCGTGCCGAGGTGTAGCCAGTCTGCTGCTTGCATGGAATGCCGTTGGTCCGATGACGACGCGTGCAGCCTGCACGGCGCGACAGCAAATGCGCTGCCGCGAGGATGCGTCATATTACCGAACCTTGGGCGCAAGTCGCGGCCCGAAAAGGACCGCGCTTGCGTTGAAACAACGCCGCTGAAGGCTCAGGCCGGCAGGTCGGCGGCCTGGATCAGGAACACGTTGTCGTCGCCAGCGCTGGTCGAGAGCCAGATCAGATCGAGACCGCCGAGCGCCGCTTCGACATTGGCGCGTTCGTTGCCGATCTCGACGACGAGCACGCCGTCTTCGGTCAGCCACTTGCTCGCCTCGTGCACGATACGCCGCACCACGTCCATGCCGTCCGCGCCGCCCGCGAGCGCGAGTGCCGGCTCGTGGCGATATTCCTCGGGCAGCGACTGCATGGCGGTGGCGTTGACGTATGGCGGGTTCGTGATGATCACTTCGTAGCGCGCGTCTTGCGGCAGCGGCGCGTACAGGTCGCCTTCGTAAAGCGAGATGCGTTCGTCGAGTTCGTAGTCGTCGACGTTGCGGCGCGCGACCGCGAGCGCATCGGCGGAGATGTCGACGGCATCGATATCGGCGTTTTCGAACGCCTGCGCCGCGAGCACCGCGAGGCAGCCCGAACCCGTGCAGAGTTCGAGCACGCGCGTGACCTGGTCGGGGTCGGCCACGTAAGGCTGCAAGCCGTCCTGCAGCAATTCGCCGATGAACGAACGCGGCACGATCACGCGCTCATCGACGTAGAAACGGTGTCCGTGCATCCACGCTTCCTGCGTGATGTAGGCGGCGGGCACGCGCTCCTTCGCGCGGCGCTCGATCACTTTCATGACGGCGTCGATTTCGGTGTCGAGCAGGCGCGCGTCGAGAAACGGGTCGAGCGTGTCGAGCGGCAGATGCAGCGTATGCAGAATCAGATACGCGGCTTCGTCATAGGCGTTGGTCGAACCGTGGCCGAACGAGAGTCCGGCCTCTGTGAAGCGCGTAACGCCAAAGCGCAGCAAGTCGCGCAGGGTGGTGAAGGGCAGCGCCATCGAATGGCTCCTTGTGTGACGGGTAGAGGCTTTAAGCGACGAGTTGTTCGAGCACGCGGCGGTAGATGTTCTTCAGCGGCTCGATGAATCGCACTTCGACATGTTCGTCGATCTTATGGATGGTGCCGTTCGGCGGACCGAATTCGATCACCTGTTTGCAGATGCGCGCGATGAACCGCCCGTCCGACGTGCCGCCCGTGGTCGACAGTTCCGTCGCCACGCCGGTTTCGTCGCGGATCGCTTTTTCGAGCGCCTCGGAGAGTTCGCCGCGCGGTGTCAAGAAGGGCAGGCCGCTCACCGTCCAGGTCAGGTCGTAATCGAGGCCGTGCTTGTCGAGAATGGCTTGCACGCGGCTTTGCAGACCTTCGACCGTGCTCGCGGTCGAGAAGCGGAAGTTGAACATCAGGTCCGCGTGGCCGGGAATGATGTTGGTCGCGCCCGTGCCGGAATGCAGGTTCGAGACTTGCCATGTGGTCGGCGGAAAGTATTCGTTGCCGTCGTCCCAGCGCTCCGCCACGAGTTCGGCAAGCGCCGGTGCGAGCGCATGCACCGGATTTTTCGCGAGATGCGGATACGCGATATGCCCTTGCACGCCCTTGACGACGAGCTTGCCTGTCATCGAGCCGCGCCGGCCGTTCTTGACCATGTCGCCGAGCGTGGCGTTCGAAGTCGGCTCGCCGACGATGCAGTAATCGAGTCGCTCGCCGCGCGCCTTCAAGGCTTCGACGACCTTCACGGTGCCGTCGGTGGCGGGGCCTTCTTCATCGCTCGTGATGAGAAAGGCGAGCGAGCCGCGATGCAACGGATGGTTCGCGACGAACTCTTCGCTCGATACGACGAACGCCGCAAGCGAGGCCTTCATGTCCGCCGCGCCGCGCCCGTAGAGCTTGCCGTCGCGCTGCGTCGGGGCGAACGGCGGCGAGGTCCATTGTTCGAGCGGGCCGGTGGGCACGACATCGGTGTGGCCGGCGAAGGCAAGCAGCTTGCCTTGCGATCCGTCCGTGCCGCGCTTGACCGCCCACAGGTTCGTGACGCCGCCCGAGGCGATGGTTTCGCAGTGAAAGCCGATCGCGGCGAGGCGTTCGATCATCAGCGCCTGACAATGCTGGTCGTCGGGCGTGACGGACGCGCGTTCGATCAATGCTTCGGTGAGGGATAAGGTGCCGGACATGGTGTCTTGACGTTGATGCGATAAAAAATGCCGGCGCAGGGGGCCGGCACTCGTGGCGCGTCAGTGACTCGGAAAAGCGAAGTCACCGCACGCGATCATGCGAAGATCGTCTCGTACTGCTCGGCCGAAAAGCCGAGCGTCTTCACGCGCCCGTTCACGACGACGACCGGCCGCTTGATGATCGACGGCTTGTGGATCATGAGCGCAATGGCGCCCGCGGTGGTATCCGCTTCGGCCTTGTGCACGTCCGACAGCCCGCGCCAGGTCGTGCCGCGCTTGTTGATGAGCTGGTCGAGCGGCACGTCCTTCAGCCAGTCCTGCACCAGCGCGTTCGACACGCCGGCTTTCTTGAAGTCGTGAAACTCGAACGGCACGCCATGTTCCTCCAGCCACACGCGTGCTTTCTTCACCGTGTCGCAATTGGGAATGCCGTACACGACCGTTGTCTTCGCCACGATCAGTCGCCTCGCAGCAGTTCGTTCAGGCCAACCTTGGCGCGCGTCTTGGCGTCGACCTTCTTGACGATGACCGCGCAATACAGGCTATGCGAACCGTCCTTCGAAGGCAGGTTGCCCGCAACCACCACCGAGCCCGCCGGAATGCGGCCGTAGCTCACCTGACCGGTTTCGCGGTCATAGATCTTGGTGCTCTGGCCGAGATACACGCCCATGGAAATGACCGAATTCTCCTCGACGATCACGCCTTCCACCACTTCCGAGCGCGCGCCGATGAAGCAGTTGTCCTCGATGATGACCGGATTCGCCTGTAACGGCTCCAGCACGCCACCAATGCCCACGCCGCCCGACAGATGCACGTTCTTGCCGATCTGCGCGCACGAACCGACGGTGGCCCAGGTATCGACCATGGTGCCTTCATCGACATAAGCGCCAATGTTAGTGTACGAGGGCATCAGCACCACGTTCTTCGCGATGAACGAGCCGCGCCGCGCGATGGCCGGCGGCACCACGCGGAAACCGCCTGCCGCGAAGTCTTCGGGCGTGTAGTTCGCGAACTTCGAGGGCACTTTGTCGTAGAACTGCGAGTAGCCGCCGGCGGGCATCGGCGCGTTGTCTTCCAGACGGAACGACAGCAGCACCGCCTTCTTCAGCCATTGATTCACGACCCAGTCGCCGTCGCGCTTTTCGGCGACACGCAACGCGCCCTTGTCCAGTTGTTCGATGGCATGGGCAACGGCTTCGCGGACTTCCGCTGGCGCGGCCTTGGGCGACAGTTCAGCGCGGTTTTCCCAGGCTTGATCGATGATGCTCTGAAGTTGTTGCGACATAGTTGGTATCGAGGATGATGGAGAGATGGACTGGCCGCGCCCGTCACGGCGAGACGGATGCCGTGACCGGCGACAGCGTGCGGCAGAATTCGACGATGCGGCGGGCGCCTTCGACACATTCCTCGACGCCGGCGACGAGCGCGATGCGCACGAAGCCTTCGCCCGGATTTGTGCCGTGCGCCGTGCGGGCGAGAAAGGACCCCGGCAGGACCGTCACATTATAGTCGGCGTACAGACGCGCGGCGAACTCGGTATCCGTGAGACCGGTCTTGGCGACGTTGGCCCACAAATAGAACGCGGCGTCGGGCAGACGCACGTCGAGCACCTCGGCGAGCATGGGCGTGACGGTTTCGAACTTCCGCAGATACTTCGCACGATTGTCGCGAACGTGCGTTTCATCCTGCCACGCGACCACGCTCGCTTTCTGAAACACCGTCGAAAGCGCCGCGCCATGATAGGTGCGATACAGCAGGAAACTTTTGAGGATAGCGGCGTCGCCAGCGACGAAGCCCGAGCGCATGCCGGGCACGTTCGAGCGCTTCGACAAGCTCGACAGCATGACGAGACGCTCGAAACCGCGATTCAGCTTGTGCGCGGCTTCGAGGCCGCCGAGCGGCGGATTGGCTTCGTCGAAATAGATTTCCGAATAGCACTCGTCGGAGGCAATCACGAAGCCGTGCTTGTCCGACAGCGCGAAGAGTTCGCGCCAGTTGTCGAGCGTGAGCACGGCGCCTGTCGGATTGCCCGGCGAACACACGTAGAGCAGTTGCGTGCGCGCCCAAATTGCTTCGGGCACCGTCGAGTAATCGCACGCGAAGTTGCGCGACGGGTCGCTATTGACGAAGTAAGGCTCGGCGCCCGCGAGCAGCGCCGCGCCTTCGTAGATTTGATAGAACGGGTTCGGACAGAGTACGATGGGCGGCTCGCCCGACGCCGCCGCGTGACTCGCGCCGCGGCTGTCGACAACGGTTTGCGCCAGCGCGAACAAGGCTTCGCGCGAACCGGAAACGGGCAGCACCTCGGTGGCGGGATTGATCGAAGGCAGACCGTAGCGCGTCATCACCCACTTGGCGATGGCTTCGCGCAAGGGCGCGCTGCCGAGCGTTGCCGGATAGCTCGCCATGCCGTCGAGCGAATCGATGACGGCGTCGCGTATCAGCGCGGGCGTGGGATGCTTCGGCTCGCCTATACCGAAGCTGATCGGCGTGAATCCGGCGCGCGGCTCGATGCCCTGAAAAAGCAGACGCAGCTTTTCGAACGGATACGACTGAAGTTTCTGGAGTAGTGGATTCACAGCGTGACCGGTTTTGCGGTTATGCGGTTATGCGTCTGTACGTATGTATGAGCGAACGGCATCCGACGCATGCGTGCAGCGGGCTTGAAGAAGAGCTTCGTCGCGACACGACGAACACGCGAAATGCACACGCAAGAGCACGAGATTATAGCGCGCGGCCTTATGCCGGACGCGTTGCAGCAAAGGACAAATGAATAATGAGCCTCATGAAAGGCGCACTGGTACAGCCGGTTGATCACGATGAGATGCGCGCAATCGCGCAGCCGGCCGGAGTAACACGATGAGCAGCCGCTTCCACGACGCCGGCCCGACGCTCGCCATCATGATCGGCGCATCGGTCTGGGGCCTCGTGTGGTATCCCATGCGCATGCTCGCCGCCATGGGCCTTTCCGGCACCGCCGCCAGCGCAAGCACGAGCGCGGTCGCCTGTCTCTTCGTGCTGCTGTTCCGGCATCGCTCGATCAAGAGCCTTTCGTGGCATTGGCTGCTCGTCGCGCTTGGACTCGCGGCGGGCGTGACGAGCATCGGCTTCGTCTGGGGCGCTATTCACGGTCAGGTGATGCGCGTGCTGCTGCTGTTCTATCTCACGCCCGCCTGGACCGCGATCTTCGCGCACTTCATCCTGAAGGAACGCCTGACTCGCGTGGATGCCGCGCTGTCCTTGCTGTCGCTCGCGGGCGCGGTCACCATGCTGTGGTCGCCCGAACTCGGCCTGCCGTTGCCCGCCAATCTCGCGGAATGGGCGGGGCTCATGGGCGGCATGGGCTTTTCCATCAGCAACGTGCTGGTGGTGCGCATCACGCGCACGCTTCCGGCAATGAAGCCGGAGATGCGCACGGCGGTGATCTTCGGCGGCGCGGCTATCGTCGCTTCGCTCGTCACCGTGTTCGAGCCGATGCCCGCGCCGCCTTCAGCCGCGCAATTGGGCACGGTCGCGTCGATCGTGCTGGGCCTCGGCGTCGTGCTCGCGGTGAACAACATGATCGTGCAGATCGGCCTGGCGCGCGTGCCCGCCAATCGCGCGTCGATCATCATGCTGTTCGAACTCGTCGTCACCGCGCTCTCGTCGTGGCTCTTCGCGCATGAAGTGCCGGGCCCGCGCGAATGGGCCGGCGGCGCGTGCATCGTGGCGGCTTGCGTGCTGTCGGCATGGGTGCATCGGCAGCGAAAAGAAGCCGCTGAAAATACATCGCGCGATGAAGGCGCAGGCAAAAAGAAATCGAGACGGGCGATGGTATGATGGTGACCGCTCGCCGGGTAGGGCTTTAAGCTCATGCCCGGGCCTCGACTGCCTTCAAGGCGAGCATGATCGACGGGCCGCTGTGCGGCCTGTCTGCTATTTACCTCCGTATTCATCTCAAACAGCGAAATCGCCGTGCGTCTGACCTCGATCAAACTCGCTGGCTTCAAGTCCTTCGTCGATCCCACGCATTTCCAGGTCCCCGGCCAGTTAGTCGGCGTGGTCGGTCCGAATGGCTGCGGCAAGTCAAACATCATCGATGCCGTGCGCTGGGTGCTCGGCGAATCGCGCGCGTCCGAACTGCGCGGCGAATCGATGCAGGACGTCATCTTCAACGGCTCCACGGCGCGCAAGCCGGGCAGCCGGGCAAGCGTCGAACTGATCTTCGATAACGGCGACGGCCGCGCCGCCGGGCAATGGAGCGCTTACGGCGAGATCGCGGTCAAGCGCGTGCTCACGCGCGACGGCACCTCCAGCTACTACATCAACAACCTGCCCGCGCGACGCCGCGACATCCAGGACATCTTCCTCGGCACGGGCTTAGGTCCGCGTGCTTACGCGATCATCGGCCAGGGCATGATCGCGCGCATCATCGAGGCCAAGCCCGAAGAACTGCGCGTGTTTCTGGAAGAAGCCGCGGGCGTGTCGAAGTACAAGGAGCGCCGCCGCGAGACGGAGAATCGTCTGCACGATACACGCGAGAATCTGACACGCGTGGAAGACATCGTCCGCGAACTTGGCGCGAATCTCGAGAAGCTCGAAGCGCAGGCGGTCGTCGCGACGAAGTACAAGGATCTGCAGGCCGAAGGCGAGGAAAAGCAGCGCCTGTTGTGGCTTTTGCGCAAGAACGAAGCGGGCAACGAAGCCGAGCGGCAGCAACGCGCTATCCGCGACGCGCAGATCGAACTCGAAGCGCAGACCGCGCGTCTGCGCGAAGTGGAAGCGCAACTCGAGACGCTGCGTGTCGCGCACTACAGCGCGAGCGACGCCATGCAAGGCGCGCAAGGCGCGCTCTATGAAGCCAACGGCGAAGTGAGCCGGCTGGCAGCGGAGATTCGCTTCATCGTCGAATCGCGCAATCGCGTGCAGGCTCAGATCGCCGCGCTCAACGCGCAGCGCGAGCAATGGCAAATGCAGGCGCAAAAGGCGCGCGACGAAATCGAGACGGCATCGGAAGCGCTCGCGGAAGGCGAAGAGAAAGCAGTCATCGCGCGGGAAAACGCTGCCGCAAAGCATGACGAACTGCCGGCGCTCGAAGCCCGCTGGCGCGACGCGCAGACGCATCTGAACGAAGAACGCGCAGGCATCGCGCGCGCGGAGCAGGCGTTGAAGCTCGAAGCGGCGCATCAGCGCAATGCGGATCAGCAGCTTCAGCAGTTGCAGCAGCGCGAGGAGCGGCTCAGGACCGAATCGAAAGGACTCGACGCACCCGACGAAGCGCAACTCGAAGAACTGCGCATGCAGCTCGCCGAGCATGAGGAAGTACAGAGCGAAGCGCAGGCGCGTCTCGCCGATGCGCAGGAAACCGTGCCGCGTCTGGATGCCGAGCGCCGCGCGGCGCAGGAGCGTGTACAGACCGAAAGCGCGCAGAATCATCAGCTCGAAGCGCGGCTTGCTGCCTTGCGGCAGCTTCAGGAAAGCGTTCAGACCGAAGGCAAGATCCAGCCGTGGCTCGACAAGCACGAGCTCGGCGCGCTGCCGCGCCTCTGGAAGAAGCTGCATGTCGAAGCGGGCTGGGAAGCGGCGCTCGAATCGGTGCTGCGTGAGCGTCTGGCGGCACTCGAAGTATCGAATCTGGACTGGATCAAGGCTTTCGCCGCCGACGCGCCGCCCGCCAAGCTCGCGTTCTATTCGCCGCCCGTCGCCGGCAAGCCGCTCGACACGCCGCAAGGCTTGCGGCCGTTGCTGTCGCTCGTGCGCATCGACGACCCGGGCTTGCGCGCGGTGCTGAACGAGTGGCTCGCCACGACCTTCATCGCCGACGACATCGGCCAGGCGCTCGCGGCGCGCACGCAATTGCCGGAAGGCGGCGCGTTCATCGTGAAGGCAGGGCATGTGGTGACGCGTGTCGGCGTGCAGCTGTACGCCGCCGATTCCGAGCAGTCGGGCATGCTCGCGCGTTCGCAGGATATCGAAAATCTCACGCGGCAAGTGCGCGCGCAGGCATTGCTCGCCGACGAAGCAAAGGCCAACGCGGTACGCGCAGAAGCCGCGCATACCCAAGGCTCGCAAACTCTTGCCGATGCCCGCGCCGCCGCCGAACGCGCGACGCAACGCGTCCACGCGCTGCAACTCGATGTGCTGAAGCTCGCGCAGGCGCATGAGCGCTACACGCAGCGCAGCACGCAGATTGGCGAGGAACTCGAGGAAATCGTCGCGCAGATCGAGGAACAACGCGCGCTGCGGGCCGAATCCGAGGCGGCGTTCGAACATCACGATACGGAGCTCGCGCAATTGCAGGCGCGCTTCGAAGACAACCAGATGGCGTTCGAAGCGCTCGACGAAACGCTCACGGCCGCCCGTCAGGAACTGCGCGAACTGGAACGCGCCGCGAGCGACGCGGGTTTCGCCGCGCGCGGCCTTGCCGCGAAGATCGAGGAATACAAGCGCAACATCGACACGGCGCACGACCAAAGCGAACGCGTGGCGGCATCGCTCGAAGATGCGCGCGCCGAACTCGAAACCATCAACGAACAGACGGCGCAGACCGGCTTGCAGGACGCGCTCGAAGTCCGCGCGGCACGCGAGGAAGCGCTGCACGCCGCGCGCGTCGAACTGGACGATCTGACGGCGCGTCTGCGTGCCTCCGACGAACAGCGGCTACTCGCCGAACGCTCGCTGCAGCCGCTGCGCGACCGCATCAACGAATTGCAGTTGAAGGAGCAGGCCGCGCGCATCAGTGGCGAACAGTTCGTCGAACAGTTGCAAGCAGCGGGCGTCGACGAAGCCGAACTGCAGGCGAAGCTCACGCCGGACATGAAGCCTTCGTATCTGCAAGGCGAAGTCACGCGTCTGAACAACGCGATCACGGCGCTTGGGCCGGTCAACATGGCGGCGCTCGAAGAACTCGTCGCGGCCACCGAGCGCAAGCAGTTCCTTGACGCGCAATCGGCGGATCTGAACGACGCCATCGGTACGCTGGAAGATGCAATCCAGCGAATCGACCAGGAAACGCGCGCGCTGTTGCAAGGCACGTTCGACGAAGTGAACCGACACTTCGGCGAACTGTTCCCGCGGCTGTTCGGCGGTGGCCAGGCCAAGCTCATCATGACGGGTGACGAAATCCTGGACGCTGGCGTACAGGTCATGGCGCAGCCGCCCGGCAAGAAGAATTCGACCATTCACTTGCTGTCAGGCGGCGAGAAAGCGCTTACCGCGACCGCGCTCGTGTTTGCGATGTTCCAGTTGAACCCGGCGCCGTTCTGTCTGCTAGACGAAGTGGACGCGCCGCTCGACGACGCCAACACGGAACGCTTCGCGAATCTCGTGCGCGCGATGTCGGTCAAGACGCAGTTCCTGTTCATCTCGCACAACAAGATCGCGATGGAAATGGCGCAGCAACTGATCGGCGTGACGATGCAGGAGCAGGGCGTATCGCGCATCGTCGCGGTGGACATGGAGTCGGCGGCGGGCTTCGCCCAAAACGGCTGAAGCGCGCGACGCAGCACCAGGATTTGAATGAGTGGCAGGCCGGACGCTGATCCGGCCAGGCGCGCAGGCGCGGAGTGGTGCGCAAAAGACCCGAGGCGTGATGCCGGAACGCGGTCCGATGCGTGCGACAGATCGCGCGGCGCTTCGTAACCCAAAAGAACGATGGAGCGTGCATGGACGAGTTGACACTCGGTTTGATCGGAGCAGGAGCCGTGGTGGTGGGCGGCGTGGTGGTGTACAACGCGTGGCAGAGCGCCAAGGTGCGCCGCAAGATGCCGCGTCCGATGCCCGACGAGGCAGCCGACGCGCTCGCGCGTCAAGAGACGGACGACGAGCAACCGTTTATCGAACCGGTGCGCCAGCCGCGTCGCGAGCCGGTTTCGAGCGAGAGCGAAGCGCGCGTCGAGCCGAGTTTTGGCGGCGTGAGCCTTGCGGCCGAGCCGGCGCCCGTCGCGCCCGCGCCTATCGCTCCGGCTGATACCGCCGTCGATCTGCAGGCTGAAGCCACCGCCGCTGATGAAGCGGAAGTCGCGAGCATCGACGAAGACGAACGCAACGAGCCGACCTTGCCCGCCACGAACACCATTTCGTCGGCGCCGCCGGCGCTGGTCGATCGCCGCATCGATTGCGTCGTGCCGATTCGCCTTGGTGGACCCGTTGCGGGAGACCGCGTGTTGCCGCTGGCGCAGCGTCTGCGTCGCGCGGGCACCAAGCCCGTGACGATCGAAGGCAAGCCCGAGGGCGATTCGACCTGGGAATTGCTGCGCAACGGCGCGCGTTATGAAGAGTTGCGTGCCGCCGCGCAACTGGCAAACCGCAGTGGCCCGCTCAACGAACTCGAGTTTTCCGAATTCGTGACCGGCGTGCAGCGTCTGGCCGATGCCATCGACGGTTCGCCCGAGTTTCCGGACATGATGGAAACCGTGGGCATGGCGCGCGAGCTGGACGCCTTCGCCGCCCAGTGCGACGCGCAGCTCTCCATCAATATCCTGTCCGACGGTGCGCCGTGGTCGGCCAACTACGTGCAGGCGGTGGCCTCGCAAGACGGGCTTTTGCTCTCGCGCGACGGCACGCGTTTCGTGAAACTGGATGCGAAGCAGAACCCGGTTTTCATGCTCCTTTTCGGCGATACCAACTTCCTGCGTGATGACCTCACGTACAAGGGCGGCCAGATGATCACGCTGGTGCTCGACGTGCCGGTGGCGGACGAAGACATCCTGCCGTTCAGGCTCATGTGCGATTACGCCAAGTCGCTGTCAGAGCGTATCGGCGCGCGGGTCGTGGACGATCAGCGCCGGCCGTTGCCGGAATCCGCGTTGCTCAACATCGAAAAGCAATTGATGACGCTGTACGCCAAGCTTGAGCAGGCGGGCATGCCAGCAGGCTCGCCCGCCACGCGGCGGCTCTTCAGCCAATAAGCGCGAGGTCTCACGGCGCGCTCGTCTTTTAGCGTGCAGCGGGCTTCGAAATTGCGCCCCCGACCGGGGCGCTTTCTTTTGCGCGCGCGGCATCGCACGTTTCGTCACATCCTGGCCGTTTGGCCGATGCCACGATTTACCGATCTTCTGAGACAATCGAACGGTCGTTGGCAGACTTAATTCACTTTCCCAAGTATTTGTCGCATGTCCGCTAAAACGAAAGCCGAATCCGCCGCTGCCAGAAAGTCGGGCGCAGCCGTCCCCAGTGCCGATCGTCCGGCCGAGCGCGCGGCGTGGTTGCGCTCGGAACTCGAACGCGCGAATTACGCCTACTACGTGCTCGACCAGCCGGATCTGCCCGACGCCGAATACGACACGCTCTTCAAGGAATTGCAGGGAATCGAGACGGACCGTCCCGATCTCGTCACGCCCGATTCGCCGACGCAACGCGTGGGCGGCAAGGCGGCGGAAGGTTTCGAGCCCGTGGTGCACGACGTGCCGATGCTTTCGCTCAACAACGGTTTCGCCGACGAAGACATCGCCGCGTTCGACAAGCGTGTGTCGGACGCGCTCGCGCACGCGCCGGTGCAATATGCGTGCGAACTGAAATTCGACGGCCTGGCCATTTCCCTGCGTTACGAGGACGGCCGCTTCGTGCAGGCGTCCACGCGCGGCGACGGCGCGACCGGCGAAGATGTGACGGCCAACGTGCGCACCATTCGCTCCATTCCGCTCACGCTCAAGGGCAAGCACGTGCCGAAGCGGCTCGACGTGCGCGGCGAAGCACTGATGTTCAAGCGCGACTTCGAACGGCTCAACGCACGTCAGCGCGATGCCGAGCAGCGCGAGTTCGCCAATCCGCGTAACGCCGCGGCGGGCAGTTTGCGTCAACTCGATCCGAAGATGACCGCGCAACGGCCGCTATCCTTTTTCGCATATGGAATCGGCGTGCTTGAGGGCGCGGAGATGCCGGATACGCACGCCGGTCTGCTCGACTGGTACAAGGAAATGGGCTTGCCGGTGAACGCGGAACGCGGCGTGGTCGATGGCGCGGAGGGTCTGCTCGACTTTTTCCGCAAGACGGGCGAAAAGCGCGAGCAGCTGCCGTACGACATCGACGGCGTGGTCTACAAGGTCAACTGGCGCGACGAACAGGACAAGCTCGGCTTCGTTTCGCGCGCCCCGCGCTTTGCGCTCGCGCACAAGTTTCCGGCGCAGGAAGCGCTCACGCAGCTGCTAGCCATCGACGTGCAGGTGGGCCGTACGGGCGCCATCACGCCGGTCGCGCGCCTGGCGCCGGTCTTCGTCGGCGGCGCGACCGTCACGAATGCGACGCTGCATAACGAAGACGAAGTGCGCCGGAAGGACATCCGTATCGGCGACACGGTGACCGTGCGCCGTGCGGGCGACGTCATTCCCGAAGTGGTGGGCGCGATTCTCGACCGTCGTCCGGACGACGCGCGCGAGTTCGTCATGCCGGCCGAGTGTCCGGTGTGCGGCTCGAAGATCGAACGTCTGCCCGACGAAGCCATTGCGCGTTGCACGGGCGGCCTTTTTTGTCCGGCGCAGCGCAAGCAGGCGCTGTGGCATTTCGCCCAGCGGCGCGCGCTCGATATCGACGGCCTCGGCGAGAAGATCATCGATCAACTGGTCGAAGAGAATCTCGTGCGCACGCCCGCCGATCTCTTCAGCCTCGGTTTCTCGACGCTCACCGCGCTCGACCGGTTCGCCGACAAATCCGCGCAAAACCTGCTCGATTCGCTCGACAAGGCGCGCCACACGACGCTCGCGCGTTTCATTTACGCGCTCGGCATCCGCCACGTGGGGGAGTCGACGGCAAAGGATCTCGCGAAGCATTTCGGCTCGCTCGACCCAATCATCGCCGCTTCGGTCGAGGAATTGCTGGAAGTGAACGATGTCGGGCCGGTCGTCGCCGAAGCCATCCATAATTTCTTCAGCGAAGAGCACAACCAGCACGTCATCGAACAATTGCGCGTCAAGGTGTCGTGGCCGGAAGGTCCGCCCGCACCGAAAGCGCCGCTGGGCGTGCTGGCGGGCAAGACCGTGGTGCTGACGGGCACTTTGCCCACGCTCACGCGCGAAGATGCAAAGGAGATGCTGGAGGCGGCCGGAGCGAAAGTGGCCGGTTCGGTATCGAAAAAGACCGACTACGTGGTGGCGGGCGCGGAAGCAGGCAGCAAGCTTGCGAAAGCGGAGGAACTCGGGGTTCCCGTTCTCGACGAAGACGGCATGAAGAAGCTTTTGGAAGGAGTTACCCCATGATCCGAGAAATCCTGAAGATGGGCGATCCGCGGCTGTTGCGTATCGCCGAGCCGGTGGAGCATTTCGACACGCCGGAACTGCACACGCTGGTGCAGGACATGTTCGATACGATGCGCGACGCCAATGGCGCGGGCCTCGCCGCTCCGCAGATCGGCGTCGATCTGCAAGTGGTGATCTTCGGCTTCGGACAGAATCCGCGCTATCCCGACGCGCCGTCGGTGCCGGAGACGGTGCTCATCAACCCGATCATCACGCCGAACGGTCACGACATGGAGGAGGGCTGGGAAGGCTGCCTGTCCGTCCCCGGCCTGCGCGGCGCGGTACAGCGCTTTTCGATGATCCGCTACCAGGGCTTCGATCAGTACGGCAACGCCATCGAGCGGCTGGCGGAAGGTTTTCACGCGCGCGTCGTGCAGCACGAGTGCGACCATCTGATCGGCAAGCTTTATCCAATGCGTATTACCGACTTCTCGAAGTTCGGCTTCACGGACGTGCTGTTTCCTGGGCTCGATCCGGTTGGCGACGACTGAGAACGTGCGGACGCGCGAGGGCGCGTTCCGCATTTGCACACACTAAAAAGCCGCTCCTTGCGAGCGGCTTTTGTTCAGGCGAAGGACTTGGGCGTTCCGCTAACGGCCGGCTGGCGGAACAGCGCGACATGTTCAGGGTTCGCGGACGCTTGCAGACGTCCGTCCGGCAGGCGCGCAACAACGATTTCGCCGATGCCGGGGCTCATGACGACCACTTCATCTCGCAGGGCGAGCAAGGCGTCGAGCCGTCGACGGCCGCTGACGATTTCGAGGCCGCTTTTCGTTTCTCGGACAATGATCTCGACTGACATGGCGATTCTCCTTCGATCAGTTAAATGCTGAATCCTTGGTGCGCTGCAGGACGGTAAAAAAGTCTCTGCGTCACACTTGCCTAACGGAATAATGACTTATTTTCTTTAGGCGGTAATCAGCAAAAAAATAAAACTGGCGATCGATGTGGCGCCATCAGGGGTTGCAAGTCGAGACGTCGCTTTTTTGCGACGCAGCCGCGAAGCGGAGAGGATTGCGAGAACGGTCGTTCGTGGTTCGCTCCGAACGATGATCGTCCGGAGCGAAAACGCGCAATCAGAAGCTCTCGTCGGCGCCGAGATAGCGCCAGTGACCCGGCGGCAGCGCGCCCAGCGTGACGCGGCCCATGCGGATGCGTTTCAGACCGACGACTTCCAGTCCGACCAGTTCGCACATCCGGCGAATCTGGCGTTTTTTGCCTTCGTGCAGCACGAAGCGCAACTGCTCGCCGTTCTGCCAACTGACTTGTGCGGTCTTGAGCGGGACGTCGTCGAGCGACAGGCCGTGACGCAGCAGCGCGAGTTGTTCTTCCGGGAAGTGCTGATCCACATCGACTTCGTGTTCGCCGTAGCGCACGCGCACGAGGTACTCCTTGTCGACTTCGGAATGGTTGCCGATCAATTGCTTCGCGATGCGGCCATCCTGCGTAAGTACGAGCAGCCCGGTCGAATCGATATCGAGTCGGCCGGCCGGCGCGAGCGTGCGCAGATGACCCGGTGCGAAACGAATGCCGCTGCGGTCGTCTTGCCAGTGATTGGCCGGATTGATGAGCGTGACGGCGGGCTCGTAGCCGTCTTCTGCCTGACCCGATACGTAGCCGACCGGCTTGTGCAGCAAGATCGTGACGAGCAGCGACTGTGCGGAACGCGCGGCGGGCAGGACATCGATTTCCTGATCCGGGCGGATACGCGTGCCGAGCGTATCGGTGACTTCGCCATCGACGAGCACCCAGCCTTTTTCGATCCACTCGTCCGCTTCGCGGCGCGAGCAGAGGCCGAGTTCGGACATCACCTTCGACAGGCGGACGAGGCCGTCGTCGTGGGCGCGGGGCTTGTGGGCGGGTTCGGTGGATGCCGGGATGACTTCGGCGTGCGGTGGGCGGTCGTCGCGTGATGCGGGACGACGGTCGCCCGCGCCGCGCTTGTCGAAGCTTGGGCGTGAATCGTCGCCACGCGGTTTGAACGTGCGTCGTTCATCGGTGCCGGGCGTGCGGTCGTCGCGTACGAACGGCCGACGCTCCGACCGATCGCCCGCGCCGCGCTTGTCGAAGCTCGGACGCGAATCATCGCGCGGTTTGAAAGGGCGTCGTTCATCGCCACCGGTCGGGCGCTCATCGCGCGCAAACGGCCGCCGTTCGGAGCGATCGCCCGCGCCGCGTTTATCGAAGCTCGGACGCGAATCGTCGCGCGGCTTGAAAGGGCGTCGTTCATCGCCACCGGGCGTGCGCTCATCGCGCGCAAACGGCCGCCGTTCGGAGCGATCGCTCGGGCCGCGTTTATCGAAGCTCGGACGCGAATCATCGCGTGGTTTGAACGTGCGTCGTTCATCGCCACCGGGCGTGCGGTCGTCGCGCGCAAACGGACGGCGTTCGGAGCGATCGCCCGCGCCGCGCTTATCGAAGCTCGGACGCGAATCATCGCGCGGTTTGAAAGGGCGTCGTTCATCGCTGCCGGGCGTACGGTCGTCGCGCGCAAACGGCCGACGTTCCGAGCGATCGCTCGCGCCGCGCTTATCGAAGCTCGGACGCGAATCATCGCGCGGTTTGAAAGGGCGTCGTTCATCGCTGCCGGGCGCGCGGTCGTCGCGCGCAAACGGCCGACGCTCGGAGCGATCGTCCGCGCCGCGCTTATCGAAGCTCGGACGCGAAGCATCGCGCGGTTTGAAAGGGCGTCGTTCATCGCTGCCGGGCGTGCGGTCGTCGCGCGCAAACGGACGGCGTTCGGAGCGATCGCCCGCGCCGCGCTTATCGAAGCTCGGACGCGAATCATCGCGCGGTTTGAACGAACGTCGTTCATCGCCACCGGTCGGGCGCTCATCGCGCGCAAACGGCCGACGCTCCAACCGATCCCCCGCGCCACGCTTATCAAAGCTCGGACGCGAATCATCGCGAGGTTTGAAAGGGCGTCGTTCATCGCTGCCGGGCGTGCGCTCATCGCGCGCAAACGGCCGACGCTCCGACCGCTCGCCCGCGCCGCGTTTATCGAAGCTCGGCCGCGAATCATCACCACGCGGTTTAAACGCGCGCCGCTCATCGCCGCCCGAAGAACCGGGCCGACGCTCCGACCGATCCCCCGCGCCCCGCTTATCGAATCCCGCGCGCGAATCGCCCCCCGCACCGCGTGGTGTCGACGGCCGCTCGTGCGGCGTTTCAGGCCGCGTGGTCTTGCGGGCGGTGGAACTACCGGTGCGAACCGGCGACCGCGTCGACGATGTCGGACGCGGATGTTTGGCTGTCAGTTTGACGCGCATAAAATTTCAGGCTGCGATCGCGCGCAGCAGTTCGGTCTCGATCTGGATCTGGGTGCGATTGTTCGACAAGCTCTTGCCGTCGAGCAAAAACACGTCCTCGACGCGTTCGCCAAGCGTGTTGATTCGCGCTGCCTGCACGCCGATCCGGTGTTGCGCCAGAACGCGCGCGATCGAATAAAGAAGGCCCTGCCGGTCGTTGGCCGACACGGAAAGGATGTAGTACTGGCCACGCTCGTCCGGGCGCAAATCCACACGCGGCGTGACAGGAAAGGTGCGCACGAGCCGCGATACGCGGCCCTTCGACGGCTCGGGCAAAATGCGCTCGTCCGCCAAAAGCGTGCTCAATTGTTGTTCGACGAGATTCGCGATGTCGCGATAACTCCCGTCGTGATCGGGATGCGCCACGAGAAAGTTATCGAGCGCGTAGCCATGTCGCGTCGTCGTCACGCGGGCATCCAGCACGGAAAGGCCATTGCGGTCGAAGTACGCGCAGATGCCGGCGAACAGATCCGGCCGGTCCTTCACGTACACCAGCACCTGTAGCGCCGCGCCGATGGGCGACGGGCGCGCGCGCACGATCGGCGCGTCGCTTTCGACATGCCGGTACAGCACACGCGTTTGCCACGCAATATCCGCGGCATCGTGACGCAAGAAGTAGCCGACATCCAGTTTGTCCCACAGCTCGCGCTGCGCATTCTCCGGCACGGTTTCCAGACGCAGGAGCGCGAGCGCCGCCTCCTGACGCGACTTGAGTTCCGAGTGCGCATCCGGCTGTGCGCCGCCGAGCACGGCGAGCGTCGCGCGGAACAGGTCTTCGAGCAGCTTGCCCTTCCAGTTGTTCCAGACCTTGGGCGACGTGCCGCGAATGTCCGCCACGGTCAGAAGATAAAGCGCGGTCAGCCGCCGCTCGGTCTTTACCACGGAGGCGAACTGCTTGATGACTTCAGGGTCGCTCGTGTCCTGCTTCTGCGCGACATGGCTCATCGTCAGATGCTGCTGCACGAGCCACACGACGAGGTCGGTGTCTTCCTGGCACATGTCGTGTTCGCGGCAGAAGCGACGGGCATCGGCCATGCCGAGGGTCGAATGATCGCCGCCGCGACCTTTCGCGATGTCGTGGAAGAGCGCCGCGACGTAGAGCACCCACGGGCGCTCGAAATTGCCCATCAACTGACTGCAAAACGGATACTCGTGCGCATGCTCCGCTATCGCAAAGCGGCGCAGGTTGCGCAGCACCATCAGGATGTGCTGATCGACCGTATAGACATGGTAAAGGTCATGCTGCATCTGTCCGACGATGCGCCGGAAGTTCAGCAGATAACGCCCGAGCACGCTCGTCTGGTTCATGAGACGCAGCGCGTGCGTGATGCCCTCGGGCTGCTTGAGAATCTCCATGAAGAGACGCCGGTTCTCCAGGTCGCGCCGCCAGTCGCGGTCCATGAGTTCGCGCGCGTTGTAGATCGCGCGCAGCGTGCGCGCCGAGAGTCCCTTGATGCCGCGGGTCTGCTCGTAGAGCAGGAACGCTTCGAGAATGGCGTGCGGTTCGCGCTCGAAGACGTCGTCACGGGCAATTTCCAGCATGCCCTGCTTCTCAACGAAGCGCCCCGAAATGACGCGCGTGATACCGCTCGTCGACGGGAACAACTGCGCCTCGACGTTCTGAATCAGAATGGTCGCGAGCTGCGTGACGGCCTTTGCCGCCCAGTAGTAGCGGCGCATCAACTGCTCGCTCGCGCGCTTGGCAGTCGTCGGTTTGAAGCCGAAACTCTCGGCGAGCGGCGTCTGCAAATCGAAGACGAGAATGTCCTGGCGACGCTTCGCAATCACGTGCAACCGCGCACGCAAAGTCTTGAGAAACGCTTCGTTGCGGCGCAGTTCGCGCGCTTCGCGGTCGGTAATGAGACCGCGCAGGTCGAGTTCGCGCCAGCTACTGCCGAAACCGGCTGCGCGCGAAATCCAGAGAATGAGCTGAAGATCGCGCAGACCGCCCGGACTTTCCTTGATGTTCGGCTCGAGGCTGTACGGCGTGTCCTGAAACTTCGCGTGGCGCTGACGCATTTCCAGCACCTTCGCCTGGAAGAAGCCGCGCGGATCGAGCGTCTCCTTGTAGCGCGCGGAAAAGCGTTCGAACAGTTCCGCGCTGCCGAAGATGCGCCGCGCCTCCAGCAGCGACGTGAGGACGGTGACATCGCCGCTCGCTTCCGCGATGCATTGCTCGACCGAACGCACGCTGCTGCCGATATCGAGCCCAAGATCCCACGCCATGCCGATAAACCGCTCGACGCGCGCGTTGAGCGGGCCCACGTCTTCCTGATCGCCGCCGGCATCGGGCAGAAGCACGAGGATATCGACGTCCGAATACGGCGCGAGTTCGCCGCGCCCATAGCCGCCGACCGCGACCAGCGCCGCGTCCGCCGGCATATCGCAGGCGGCCCAGGCGCCCTTGAGCGCGTCGTCGGTGGCGCGCCCGAGCGCGTGCATCAACGGTTCGACGTTCGAAGCCGTCTGAAAGCGTTCGATGAGCGCCGACTTCGCCGCCTTGTAGGCAGCGCGCAGCGTTTCACACGGCGTGGCGACAGGGACTGTGACGCTCATGGGCTCGGATTCAGGAAGGAAGAAGGCCGCGCACGCAAGCGCGGCCGGGGCGCGGCGAAGCTCAGGAAGCCGTGGCCGCGATCAAATGCGAGGGCGCCTGCGTGCCCGCGGACACGGTCAGGACTTCGTAACCGGTCGGCGTGACGAGAACGGTATGTTCCCACTGCGCGGAAAGGCTGCGATCACGCGTCTTGACGGTCCATTGATCCGGCATCGTGCGGATTTCGCGGCGACCGGCGTTGATCATCGGCTCGACGGTGAAGATCATGCCCGCTTCCAGTTCGATACCCGTACCCGCGCGCCCGTAATGCAGCACCTGCGGTTCTTCATGGAACACCTGGCCGATGCCGTGACCGCAATATTCGCGCACCACGCTGTAACCTTGCGCCTCGGCATGCTTCTGGATAGCCGCGCCGATGTCGCCGAGATGCGCGCCCGGACGCACCTGATCGATGCCGAGCCACATGCAATCGAAGGTGGTTTGCACCAGACGCTTCGCCAGAATGGACCCTTCGCCGACGATGAACATGCGGCTCGTGTCGCCGAAATAGCCGTTCTTGATGACGGTGACGTCGATATTGAGC
This sequence comes from Caballeronia sp. LP006, assembly GCF_031450995.1. Classification (NCBI taxonomy): domain Bacteria; kingdom Pseudomonadati; phylum Pseudomonadota; class Betaproteobacteria; order Burkholderiales; family Burkholderiaceae; genus Caballeronia; species Caballeronia sp. LP006. The sequence continues at coordinate 1,696,586 of NZ_JARTVW010000005.1, forward strand.
GCGTCGCCGTTCTTGAGCACTTTTTCGCCGGGAATGCCGTGGCAGATTACGTCGTTGACGGAAATGCAGGTGGCTTTCGGGTAAGGCGGATAACCCGGCGGCTGATAGTTGAGCGGTGCGGGCACCGTGCCCTGTTCCTTCACCATGAGTTCGTGGCAAAGGCGGTCGAGTTCTTCGGTGGTCACGCCAGCAACGATATGCGGCGTGATGAAATCGAGCACTTCGCTGGCGAGCCGGCAGGCGACGCGCATTTGCGCGATATCGTGATCGTTTTTCAGCGTAATGGACATGACTAGGCTCAGAAATGCGTGTATGCGGCCGTGAGCCGCGAAATCGGCATTATCGCACCTTAGAGAGGGCGCCGCAGCCCGAATCAAAGGCATGCGGGGCATGGATCGGGCTTCCCCAAGCGCTTTCGGGCACCTGCAAGCGGCTTGAGCTAGTCAATCCTCACATGCTATAGTTACGGGCTAAGTCCTATCCACACTTTTATCTAGGTGTAGTAGGGCTTGGAAAGAGGTTGAAAGTTAGGGTGGCGTGACGTCTCGCTTCTCTTACAGACAATCGTTCGATTCGCAAGCCGGCGCACCCAGGGTGTCCGGCGTCCGGTTAGCTAGAAGCACCGGGCGCGGGATGCGGCAGCCGGCTTAAGACCCAACCCTCGCGGAGAATTTCATGGCAGTCACGATGCGTCAAATGCTGGAAGCCGGTGTCCACTTCGGTCACCAAACGCGCTTCTGGAACCCCAAGATGGCCCCGTTCATTTTCGGTCATCGCAACAAGATTCACATCATCAACCTCGAAAAGACGCTGCCGCTCTACAACGACGCGCTGAAGTACGTGCGCCAGTTGGCAGCGAACCGCGGCACGATCCTGTTCGTGGGCACGAAGCGTCAATCTCGCGACACCATCGCTCAGGAAGCCGCCCGCTCGGGTATGCCTTTCGTCAACGCCCGCTGGCTCGGCGGCATGCTGACCAACTTCAAGACCTTGAAGGTTTCGATCAAGCGCCTGAAGGACATGGAAGCATCCGTCGAATCGGGTGAAACCGAGCGCATGAGCAAGAAGGAAGCGCTTCTGTTCGAACGCGAAATGCAGAAGTTGCAGAAGTCGATCGGCGGCGTGAAGGACATGGGCGGCATTCCGGACGCGATCTTCGTGATCGACGTCGGCTACCACAAGATTGCCGTGACCGAAGCCAAGAAGCTTGGTATTCCGGTCATCGCCGTGGTCGACACGAACCACTCGCCGGAAGGCATCGACTACGTCATTCCGGGTAACGACGACGCCAGCAAGGCCGTCGCGCTGTACGCCGAAGGCGTGGCCGACGCGATCCTCGAAGGCCGTGCAAACGCGGTGAACGACGTGGTCCAGGCTGTCCGTGAAGGCGACGGCGACGAGTTCGTCGAGGTCAACGCAGAGGCGTAATCGAGCCCTGTGGCCGATATAAAAGGGGGCTTTGCGAAAGGCCCCTTTTTTTTAAGCCGCGGCACTCGGGAGCGCGACATTGCGTTCATGCACGTCCAGTACCCTTTCCCGTGGCGGATTCAAGCGGCGGGACGTATCAAACAGACTCAAGGAGCGAATGATGGCGGCAATTACCGCAAGCATGGTGGCAGAACTGCGCGCGAAGACCGACGCGCCGATGATGGAATGCAAGAAGGCGCTGACGGAAGCCGACGGCGACATGGCGCGCGCCGAAGAGCTGCTGCGCGTGAAGCTCGGCAACAAGGCGAGCAAGGCGGCATCGCGCGTGACGGCTGAAGGCATCGTCACGTCGTATATCGACGGCGGCGTGGGCGCGCTCGTCGAACTGAACTGCGAAACCGACTTCGTTGCCAAGAACGACGACTTCCTGGCCTTCGCCAAGACGATCGCCGAACTCGTGGCCAAGAACAATCCGGCTGACGTGGCCGCGCTCTCCGCGCTGCCGCTCGAAAGCTCGACGGTCGACGCCGTGCGCCTCGCGCTCGTCGGCAAGATCGGTGAAAACCTGTCGATTCGCCGTTTCGTGCGCTTTGAATCCGCGAACAAGCTGGCCTCGTATCTGCACGGTGCGCGTATCGGCGTTCTGGTCGAGTTCACGGGCGCGGACGAGCAAGTCGGCAAGGACGTCGCCATGCACGTCGCGGCCATGAAGCCGGTCTCGCTGTCGTCGGACGAAGTGCCGGCCGACCTGATCGCGAAGGAACGCAGCATCGCCGAGCAAAAGGCCGCTGAATCGGGCAAGCCGGCTGAAATCGTCGCCAAGATGGTCGAAGGCAGCGTCCAGAAGTACCTGAAGGAAGTGTCGCTCCTGAACCAGCCGTTCGTGAAGAACGACAAGCAGACGATCGAACAGATGTTGAAGGCCGCAAACGCGTCGGTGCAGAAGTTCGCGCTGTTCGTGGTGGGCGAGGGCATCGAGAAGCGTCAGGACGACTTCGCGGCGGAAGTGGCTGCGCAAGTTGCCGCCGCCAAGCAAGGCTGAGTTTTAAAGTGAAGGCGCTCGGCGGTATGGCGGCGCCGGGCATCGAAAGGCAGTAAGGCGGCAAGCATCGCGCGGGCGCGGCGAATTCGGGAAAACCCGTATGCGTCGCGCCCGTCGCCCGATCCGGCCGCTTGCGGTAAATATTGTTTCACCCCTACAGTTCTACGTTGTTGCAACCCTCCTCGGCGCGATCGGAAACTCATATGCCCACAGCCTACAAACGCGTACTCCTCAAACTCTCCGGCGAAGCCCTCATGGGCGACGATGCCTTCGGCATCAATCGCGCGACAATCGAAAGGATGGTGGCGGATGTCGCTGAAGTAGTGCGGATGGGCACGCAAATGGCCGTCGTGATCGGCGGCGGCAACATCTTCCGTGGCGTGGCGGGCGGCGCGGCCGGCATGGACCGGGCGACGGCCGACTACATGGGCATGCTCGCGACCATGATGAACGCGCTGGCGCTGCAAGACGCCATGCGTCACGCCGGCATCGAAGCGCGCGTTCAGTCCGCGCTGCGCATGGACCAGGTGGTCGAGCCGTACATCCGCCCCCGCGCGATTCGCCAGCTCGAAGAAGGCAAGGTCGTGATCTTCGCGGCCGGCACGGGCAACCCGTTCTTCACGACCGACACCGCTGCTGCCTTGCGTGGCGCGGAAGTGGGCGCCGAAGTGGTGTTGAAAGCAACCAAGGTCGATGGCGTATACTCCGCCGACCCGAAGAAAGATCCGAGCGCCACGCGCTACAGCACGATCAGCTTCGACGAAGCGATCGGCCGCAATCTGCAAGTCATGGACGCCACGGCTTTCGCGCTGTGCCGCGACCAGAAGCTGCCGATCCGCGTGTTCTCGATCACGAAGCCGGGCGCGCTCAAGCGCATCGTGCAAGGCGACGACGAAGGTACGCTCGTCCACGTGTAAACTCTCGCGTTGAGAGTGGTCAACGAGAAGTTCAGCGACGTTGAAAGGGCGCCGCGCCGCGGCCGGTGTGGAGCACGCCGGAAGATCGCGCGAAGGCGCCTAGATTGCCAGTAACCCAAGGTTTCGGAGGTTCAAATGAGTGTGGCTGACATTAAAAAAGGCGTCGACCAGAAGATGACGCGGTCGATCGAAGCGTTCAAGGCCGATCTCGCGAAGATCCGCACGGGCCGCGCCCACACGGGTCTGCTCGATCACATCCAGGTCGACTACTACGGCTCGAATGTGCCCATCTCCCAAGTGGCGAACATGACGCTCGTCGACGCCCGCACGATCGGCGTGCAGCCGTGGGAAAAGAAGATGGTCGGCGTCGTCGAAAAGGCGATCCGCGAGTCGGACCTCGGTCTGAACCCGGCAACGCAGGGCGATTTGATCCGCGTGCCAATGCCCGCGCTCACCGAAGAGCGCCGCCGCGAGCTGACCAAGGTCGTGAAGAGCGAAGGCGAATCGGCGAAGATCGCTGTGCGTAACCTGCGCCGCGACGCGAACGAGCAACTGAAGAAGCTCGTGAAGGACAAAGAGATTTCGGAAGACGACGAGCGCCGCGCAAGCGACGACGTGCAGAAATTCACCGACAAGTTCGTCGCCGAAATCGACAAGCTCGTCCAGACCAAAGAAGCCGAAATCATGACGGTGTGAGGCCGTAGATACGGTCTTGCCAGCCTCGACCATTTAGATTGAGGCTGGCTCTCACTTCTGTCGATTTCAAGATTCAACGGCCATGACCTATACCAGCTCTACCGTTCGCGTGCCCGATGTCGCGGCTGTCCCGCGCCACGTCGCGATCATCATGGACGGCAACGGCCGTTGGGCGACCGAGCGGCGCCTGCCGCGCGTCGCCGGTCACACCCGCGGCGTCGATGCGGTGCGCGCCACCGTCGAAAGCTGCGCGCGGCGCGGCGTCGAATTCGTCACGCTGTTCGCGTTCAGTTCCGAAAACTGGCGCCGTCCGACCGAGGAAGTGTCGTTTCTCATGCGCCTGTTCGTGACCGCGCTCGAGCGCGAAATCGGCAAGCTGCACGCCAACGGCATCCGTCTGCGCGTGGTCGGCGACACCGGCATGTTCGACGACCGCATCCGCGCGCTCATTCAGCGTGCCGAGACCAAGACGGCGCGCAATACGCGTTTGACGCTCACCATCGCCGCCAATTACGGCGGGCGCTGGGACATCATGCAGGCGACGAAGAAGCTCATCGCGCAATCGCTTGAGCAGGGCGTGCCGGCGCGCGTGGACGACGAATCCTTCGCCGAGCATCTCGCCATGGCTTACGCGCCCGAGCCGGATCTCTTCATCCGTACGGGCGGCGAGCAGCGCATCAGCAATTTTCTGCTGTGGCAACTCGCCTACACCGAGTTCTATTTCACCGATACCTACTGGCCCGATTTCGACGCCGAAGCGCTGGATCGCGCCATCGCGTCGTATGGCGAGCGTGAACGCCGCTTCGGGCGCACCAGCGCACAAGTCGAAAACCAATCGCAGAAGGCCGACACCCTTTCATGCTAAGAACCCGTGTCATCACGGCAATCGTCCTGCTTGCGGTCCTCGTGCCGGTCACGTTGTTCGCGCCGATCGGCGTATTCGGGGCGTTGATCGGTTTTGTCGTCGTCTTCGCCGCATGGGAATGGGGACGGCTCCTCAAGCTCAACGGCGCGGGTCCGGTGGCCTACGCGCTCATTGCGGGACTCGCGCTCATTTTCAGCACGTTTCTCGGCGTCGCGCCCAAGGCGCTCTTCGAAATGGCCGCTATTTTCTGGGTGTTGGCCGGGCCATATGCGCTTTTGCGCAAGCCCGTGCTTTCGGCGGGTGCGTGGCGCGGCTTCCTGCTTTTTGCCGGAATCGTCGTGTTCGTGGCCTGCTGGCACGCGGTGGTCGCGGCCCGCACCGTGGGCGTGGCTTTCGTGCTATCGCTTCTTCTAGTAGTCTGGCTGGCCGATGTGGGCGCATACTTCGCCGGCAAAGCCCTTGGCCGCCACAAGCTGGCCCCGTCCATCAGTCCGGGCAAGACTTGGGAAGGCGCGATCGGCGGCTGGGTCGCGGTGATGGTCATCGGCACGATTGCCGCCGCCACCGCGTTCGAGGCGCCGACCGTATTCAGCGCGTTCGTCGAACATCTAGGCTGGGCGCGCGCGCTCCTCGCGCTGAGCGTGCTGGTTGCGTTCAGCGTGGTCGGCGACTTGTTCGAATCGCTCCTTAAGCGCCAGGCGGGCGTCAAGGATTCGAGCGGTTTGCTGCCGGGTCACGGCGGCGTACTCGACCGGATCGACGCGTTGCTGCCCGTACTGCCGATTGCATTGCTGATGCTCGGCTAGAGAAGAATTCATGCAAAAACGTCTTACATTGCTCGGCTCCACGGGCTCGATCGGCGATAGCACGCTCGACGTCGTGGCGCGGCACCCGGACCGTTTCTCGGTCTACGCGCTCACCGCGCATCGCAACGGCGACAAGCTCGTCGAACAGTGTCTGCGCTTCACGCCCGAAGTGGCCGTGGTCGGCGACGCGGAAACGGCCGCGCACGTGGCGGGCGCCCTGAACGCCGCGGGCTGCAAAACCGAGGTGACGCATGGCGAAGCCGCGCTAGTCGAGGTGGCGCGGGCGTCGCAATGCGACACGGTGGTCGCGGCCATCGTCGGCGCGGCGGGCCTTGCGCCTACGCTCGCGGCGGCGCGCGCGGGCAAGCGCATCCTGCTTGCCAACAAGGAAGCGCTCGTCATGTCCGGCCAGATTTTCATGGATGCGGTGCGTGACAACGGCGCCATCCTGCTGCCGGTGGACAGCGAACATAACGCCGTGTTTCAGTGCCTGCCGCCCTGCGCGGACAACGAGGCAAAGCTGCACGGCGGCGTATCGAAGATCATCCTGACCGCATCGGGCGGCCCGTTTCGCACGCGCGAGCCGGCAACGCTCATCGACGTCACGCCGGACGAAGCCTGCAAGCACCCGAACTGGGCAATGGGCCGCAAGATTTCCGTCGATTCCGCGACCATGATGAACAAGGGCCTCGAAGTCATCGAGGCTCACTGGCTCTTCAATTTGCCCGGTTCGCGCATCGAGGTGCTGATTCATCCGCAAAGCGTGATCCATTCCATGGTCTCGTATGCGGACGGCTCCGTGCTCGCGCAACTCGGCAACCCGGACATGCGCACGCCGATCGCACATGCGCTGGCGTTTCCGGATCGCGTCGATTCGGGCGTCGCGCCGCTCGATCTCGCACAGATCGCCACGCTCAGTTTCGAGAAGCCGGACTTCACGCGCTTTCCGTGTCTCGCGCTCGCAATCGGCGCGCTGGAAGCGGGCGGTCTGGCAAGCGCGGCGCTGAATGCCGCAAACGAGATCGCGGTGGAAGCGTTCCTCGCGCGCCGCATCGGTTTCATGGCGATCGGCGATGTCGTCGATCGCGTGCTGAACTCCTTGCCAAACGGCAGCGCTTCATCGCTCGACGACGTCCTCGCCGCCGATGCGAACGCGCGCCGTCTGGCGCATCGGTTTGTCGCGGAACTCACCGCCAGCGCGCCAGGCGCCGAGTCCATCGCCCATTGAGGCCGTCATGAACTTTCTGACCGAAATCGTCGCCTTCGTCGTTGCGATTGGCGTACTTGTCGTCGTCCACGAATTCGGTCACTACAGCGTCGCGCGCATGTGCGGCGTCAAGGTGCTGCGTTTTTCCGTGGGCTTCGGCAAGCCGCTCGTGAGCTGGGTCAGCAAAAAGACCGGCGTCGAGTGGACCATTGCCGCGTTGCCGCTCGGCGGTTACGTGAAGATGCTCGACGAGCGCGAAAGCGAAGAGAGCATCGCGCCCGAGGACCTGCCACGCGCCTTCAACCGGCAGCCGGTCGCCAAGCGCATTGCGATCGTCGCGGCGGGGCCTGTCGCGAACTTCATTCTTGCCATCGTGCTGTTCGCGGCGGTATTCGCGGGCGGCGTGTCGGAGCCCGAAGCAATCGTCGCGACCCCCGTGGCGAACACGGCAGCCGCGCGCGCAGGTTTCGAAGGCGGCGAAAAGATCGTTTCGATGCGCGACGCGGACAACGGCGGCGAAACGCACGCTATTCGCTCGTGGTCGGATCTGCGCTGGAAGATTCTGGATGCATCGTTCGATCATCGCCGCATCGTGCTTTCGGCGAAGACGCACGAAGGCACGTACGACTTTCCGCTGAGTGTCGGCACCATTTCGGATGCGGACGCCGAGCAGGACTTCATGGACAAGCTCGGCTTCACGCCGGGCGGTGGCACGCTCACGGTCGCGGGTGTGGAGGCGGGCAGCGCCGCGCAAAAGAGCGGTCTGCAGGCGGGCGACAAGCTGCGCGCAATAGACGGTCATAACGTCGATAACGCGACGAGCTTCATCGACTACGTGAAGGCGCACGGCGCGAAAGCGGTCACGCTCAAGATCGAGCGTGCGGGCAAGCAGCAGACGGTGCAGGTGACGCCCGACGTCAAGCACGATGCGGCGAGCGGCAAGGATATCGGCCGTATAGGTGCTGCGCTCGCCAATCAGTTGCCTAGCGTCGACGTGCGTTACGGACCGGTGGAAAGTCTGCGTCTCGGCGTGAATCGCACGTGGGACATCAGCATGTATTCGCTGCGCATGTTCGGGCGGATGATCACCGGCGAGGCATCGCTCAAGAACCTTTCAGGACCGGTCACCATTGCGGACTATGCAGGAAAGAGCGCGCGTTTGGGTCTGGCGGCTTTCGTTTCCTTTCTCGCGCTCGTGAGTATCAGCCTCGGTGTGTTGAACTTGTTACCGATTCCGGTTTTGGACGGTGGGCATCTGTTATATTATTTGGTTGAAGCCGTTACCGGCAAGGCGGTGTCCGATCGCTGGCAGCTGGTTCTGCAACGGGCGGGGCTGGTGTGCATCGTCGCTTTGTCGATGATCGCGTTGTTCAATGACCTGGCTCGCCTGATCCGTTTCTGATCCACTTTGACAATCTCTGGCGGCGTTGTTCGAGCGACCGCCGGAATGAATGCAGCTTTAAATACTGGGGAAGCACGTTGTTCAAACCTCATCGCTTTGTTCCTAAGACGGCTGTAGCCGCGGCGCTTGCCGCAACGGGTATCACGGCACACGCCGTTACGCCGTTCGTCGTGCAGGATATTCGGATCGAAGGTCTTCAGCGCATCGAACCGGGTTCCGTGTTCGCCTATCTGCCGATCAAGCAAGGCGACACGTTCACCGACGACAAGGCCTCCGAAGCGATTCGCGCCCTCTATGCAACGGGCTTCTTCAACGACGTTCAAATCGCAACCGAAGGCAATGTCGTGGTCGTGCAGGTGCAAGAACGGCCGGCCATTTCGAGCATCGATTTCGCGGGTCTGCACGAGTTCGACAAGGACACCATCACCAAGGCGCTGCGCTCGGTCGGCCTGTCGCAAGGCCGCTCCTACGACAAGGCGCTGCTCGACAAGGCCGAACAGGAACTGAAACGTCAGTACCTGACGCGCGGCTACTACGCGGCCGAAGTCACCACCACCGTCACGCCGGTCGACCGTAATCGCGTCACCATTCTGTTCTCGGTGGCCGAAGGTCCGAGCGCGAAGATTCGCCAGATCAACTTCGTCGGCAACAAGGCCGTGAGTTCGAGCACGCTGCTCGGCGAAATGCAGCTCTCCACGCCGAACTGGTTCTCCTGGTACACGAAGAGCGATCTCTACGCGAAAGAAAAGCTCACGGGCGACCTCGAAAATGTCCGCTCGTACTATCTGAATCACGGTTACCTCGAGTTCAGCATCGACTCCACGCAGGTGTCGATCTCGCCGGACAAGAAGGACATGTACCTGACCGTCGCCTTGCATGAAGGCGAGCCGTACAAGGTCAGCAGCGTCAAGCTGTCGGGCAATCTGCTGAGTCGCGACGCCGAGTTGAGCAAGCTCATCAAGATCAAACCGGGCGAACTCTTTTCGGCCGAGAAGCTGCAGTCCTCGACCAAGGCCGTCGTCGACAAGCTCGGTGAATACGGCTACGCGTTCGCACAGGTCAACGCGCAGCCGGAAATCGATCAGGCGCATCACACGGTGGCGCTCACGCTGCAAGTCGATCCGAGCCGCCGCGTGTATGTGCGCCGCGTGAATATCGACGGCAACACCCGTACGCGGGACGAAGTCGTGCGTCGCGAAATGCGTCAGCTGGAAAGCTCGTGGTTCGATTCGAGCCGCCTCGCGCTCTCGAAAGATCGCATCAACCGTCTCGGTTACTTCACGGATGTCGATGTCACCACCACGCCGGTGGAAGGGACCAACGACCAGGTGGACGTGGACGTGAAGGTCGCGGAAAAGCCGACCGGCGCCATCACGCTGGGTGCGGGTTTCTCGTCGACGGACAAGGTGGTGCTCTCGGCGGGCGTCTCGCAGGACAACGTGTTCGGCTCCGGCACGAGTCTCTCGGTGAACGTGAACACCGCAAAGACCTACCGTACCTTGACGGTCACGCAGGTCGATCCGTACTTCACCATCGACGGTATCAAGCGGATCACGGACGCCTACTACCGCACGTATCAGCCGCTCTACTACTCGACTGATTCGAGCTTCAAAATCGTGACGATGGGCGCGGACACGAAGTTCGGTATTCCGTTCTCCGAGCAGGACACGGTCTTCTTCGGCGTCGGCGCCGAGCAGAACACCATGGACGTCGACTCGGCCACGCCGCAGTCGTACATCAACTACGTGAACGAATTCGGTCGCGTGGTGAACAACTATCCGCTGACGGTTGGCTGGTCGCGCGACAATCGCGACAGCGCGCTCGTGCCGAGCCGCGGTTACTACCTGCAATCGAACGCGGAGTACGGCACGCCTATCGGCAACACGACCTACGCTAAATTCGACGCGCAGTTCCAGTATTACTACTCGTTCGCGCGCGGCTTCGTGCTCGGCTTCAACCTGCAAGGCGGTTACGGCAAGGGCCTCGACGGCCAGACGTACCCGATCTTCAAGAACTACTACGCGGGCGGTATCGGCTCGGTGCGCGGTTACTCGCCGAGTTCGCTGGGTCCGCGTGACGCGAAAACGGGCGACCCGATCGGCGGTTCGCGCATGGCGGTGGGTAATATCGAACTCACGTTCCCGCTGCCGGGAACGGGTTATGACCGCACGCTGCGCGTCTTCACCTTCCTCGACGCCGGCAACGTCTGGGGCGACCCGAATCAGGGCGGCACGAGCGCCGGCGCGAACGGCTTGCGGTATGGCTATGGTGTCGGTCTTGCATGGATCTCGCCAATCGGCCCGCTCAAGCTGAGCCTGGGCTTCCCGCTGCAGAAACATGAAGGCGACCAGTATCAGAAGTTCCAGTTCCAGATCGGCACGGCGTTCTAAGCTGCGTCGCGACGAGAACAGAGGCTTCATTCATTTCGACGTAACGTGAGGAACACTTTGCGAACCGGTAAGCTTTCGAAACATATGGCGCTGGCGCTTGCGTTGTCGATGGTTCTCGGCCTGGGTGCGGCTGCGAGCGCGAGCGCTCAAGAAGCGCGCATCGCCGCGGTCAACTCCGACCGCATCCTGCGCGAGTCGGCGGCGGCGAAGGCTGCGCAGTCGAAACTCGAGCAGGAGTTCTCCAAGCGCGACAAGGCGCTGCAGGACATGGCGCAGCGCATGAAGGCCATGTCCGACAACATGGACAAGAATGGCGCCTCGCTCGCGCCAACCGACCGCGCCGCGCGCCAACGCGATCTGGCGCAGCTCGACGCCGACTTCCAGCGCAAGCAGCGCGAGTTTCGCGAAGACCTGAATCAGCGTCGTAACGAAGAACTCGCGGCGGTGCTGGATCGCGCGAACAAGGTCATCAAGCAGATCGCGGAACAGCAGCATTACGATCTGATCGTGCAGGAAGCGGTGTATGTGAGCCCGCGCATCGATATCACGGATCAAGTGCTGAAGGCGCTGGCTGCGAGCACGCAAAATGGTGCGAGCGGCGCGAGTGGCGCAAGCTCGAACTGACACGGAGTAACTGAACGCATGGCATCAGGCATGGCGATCACGCTCGACGAACTGGTCAGCCGCTTTGGCGGCGAGATAGTCGGCGCGGGCACGCAAAAGGTCGAGGCGCTTGCGCCGCTCGACAAAGCCGGCCCCGCGCAACTCGCGTTTCTCGCCAACCAGAAGTATCTGGCGCAAGTCGAGACGACGCGCGCCGGCGCGGTGTTGATCTCGCCCGCCGATCTGGAGAAGGTGGGCAATCGCGCGGGCACGAATTTCATCGTCACGGCGAACCCTTACGCTTATTTCGCTCGCGTCGCACAGGCGTTTATCGATCTTGCAACGCCCGTCTCGAAGCCCGGCGTGCATCCGAGCGCGTATGTCGATCCGGCTGCGCACGTCGCGGCGAGCGCGGTGATCGGGCCTCATGTGACGGTGGAAGCGGGCGCGGTCGTCGGTGAGCGCGTGAAACTGGATGCAGGCGTGGTCATCGGACGCGGCGTGAAGTTGGGCGACGACGTGCATCTGTATCCGAACGTCACCGTGTATCACGGCTGCAAACTGGGCGCGCGCGTGATCGTGCACGCCGGCGCGGTCATTGGCGCGGATGGCTTCGGCTTCGCGCCGGATTTCGTGGGCGAAGGCGATGCTCGCACCGGCACCTGGGTGAAGATTCCGCAGGTGGGCGCGGTGGACATCGGCGAGGACGTGGAAATTGGCGCGAACACCACGATCGATCGCGGCGCCATGGCGGATACCGTCATCGAAGAAAGCGTGAAGATCGACAATCTCGTGCAGATCGGGCACAACTGCCGCATCGGCGCGTACACGGTTATCGCCGGTTGCGCGGGTATCGCGGGCAGCACGAATATCGGGCGGCATTGCATGATCGGCGGCGCGGTGGGCATTGCAGGCCACGTCACATTGGCGGACTACGTGATCGTCACGGCGCAGTCGGGCGTCTCCAAGTCGCTGACGAAGCCTGGCATGTACACGAGCGCTTTCCCGGCGGTGAATCATGCCGACTGGAACAAGAGCGCGGCGCTGGTGCGCAATCTGGACAAGCTGCGTGATCGCATCAAGGCGCTCGAAACGGCGTTGGGCGAGAAAGCAGGTAAGGGCGACGCGGGCGGCGCGGAGTAAGCAAGCCAAGATCCGCTGGTTCAAAGCACTGGCCGGCAACCTTGATACGGGCAGTAAGCCGGCGACGTCAGCAATTTCAGCAGCGCAAGGGGTTGGTATTCTCACCGAGGCAGCGTCGAAACGTGCCGTGAGCAGGCCGAGTCAAGCAGTGTAAAAGCGTCGAGGGTTCGTATCATCGCCGGCGCATAAACGAAACGCGCAGTAAGCGAGCCGGGTTCAACGGTTTCAAAAGGCGTCGACGGTCCATCCCATCATCGAGGCAGCAACAAAACACGCAGTAAGCCGCATTGAAGATAAACACAAAGGCATTTCCGGCGGGCGCAAGATTCGTTCAACGCGTCCGCAGTCAATTTCCGCGCACAATACGCGCGCGAGCAGAACGACCATGAGCACAGAAAAAATCAACCTCGATATTCACAAGATCCTCACGCTGCTGCCGCATCGGTATCCGATCCTGCTCGTGGATCGCGTACTCGAACTCGAGCCGCACAAGAGCATCAAAGCGCTGAAGAACGTGACGATCAACGAGCCGTATTTTCAGGGTCACTTCCCGACGCGGCCCGTCATGCCCGGCGTGCTGATTCTCGAAGCGCTCGCGCAGACCGCGGCGCTCCTGACTTTCGCCGAGGAACCGCACGATCCGTCGACCACGCTGTATTACTTCGTGGGTATCGACGGCGCGCGCTTCAAGCGCGTGGTGGAACCGGGCGATCAACTGATCCTCAACGTCAACTTCGAGCGGTACATGCGAGGCATCTGGAAGTTCAAGGCGCGCGCCGAAGTTGACGGCGTGACCGCTGCCGAGGCCGAGCTCATGTGTACCGTGAAGAACACGGCCGCCTAAGGCCGCGTTCACCGTCAAGACACAGGCAGCACGAACAGCTTGAGGCGATAAGCGCATGAGCAAGATTCACCCTACCGCGATCATCGAGCCGGGCGCTCGACTCGACGATACCGTCGAAATCGGACCGTACGCGATCGTCGGCCCCCACGTCGTGATCGGCGCGGGTACGACGGTCGGTTCGCACAGCGTGCTCGAAGGGCACACGAGCATCGGCCGCGACAACCGCATCGGCCACTACGCGTCGATCGGCGGGCGTCCGCAGGACATGAAATACCGCGACGAGCCCACGCGTCTCGTGATCGGCGACCGCAATACCATCCGCGAATTCACCACGCTGCATACCGGCACCGCGCAGGATCAAGGCGAGACGTCCATCGGCGACGATTGCTGGATCATGGCTTACGTGCACGTCGGCCATGATTGCCGGCTCGGCAACAACATCATCATGTCGAGCAACGCGCAACTGGCGGGCCATGTGACGGTCGGCGATCATGCTATCGTCGGCGGCATGTCGGGCGTGCATCAGTTCGTGCGTATCGGCGCGCATTCCATGCTGGGCGGGGCTTCCGCGCTCGTGCAGGACGTGCCGCCGTTCGTCATCGCGGCGGGCAACAAGGCCGAGCCGCACGGTATCAATGTCGAAGGGTTGCGCCGGCGCGGCTTCACGCCCGACGCCATTTCGGCGTTGCGCCAGGCGTATCGCATCGTCTACAAGAGCGGTTTGTCACTCGAAGAAGCGAAATTGCAACTGAAGGATCTGGGCAAGGCAGGCGGCGAGGGCGATGCTCCGGTCAAGGCGTTCTCCGATTTCATCGCGACGTCGCAGCGCGGCATCATCCGCTAAGCGCGCCCGATGACGCCAATCACCCACTCGCCACGCATTGCGATGGTCGCGGGCGAGCCTTCCGGCGACCTGCTCGCGGCGTCGCTGCTTCAAGGTCTGCAAGAAAGGTTGCCTGCCGATACGCGTTACAGCGGCATCGGCGGCCCGCGCATGGCCGCGGCGGGCTTCGAAGCCCACTGGCCCATGGACAAGCTGTCCGTGCGCGGCTATGTCGAAGCGCTGCGCCATATTCCCGAAATTCTCGGCATTCGCAACGAACTGAAGCGGCAACTGCTCGCGGAGCCGCCGTCGGTGTTCATCGGCGTCGACGCGCCCGATTTCAATTTCGGTCTCGAAGAGCCATTGCGCGCAGCGGGCATTCCGACGGTGCACTTCGTCTGCCCGTCGATCTGGGCGTGGCGCGGTGGCCGCATCAAGAAGATCGTGAAAGCGGTCGATCACATGCTGTGCGTGTTTCCGTTCGAAATCGCGTTGATGGAAAAGGCGGGCGTGGCGGCGAGCTATGTCGGCCATCCGCTTGCCGATGAAATCCCGCTCGAACCGGATGTCGCCGACGCGCGACGCGAACTCGGTATCGCACAAGGCGGTCCGGTGATTGCCGTGCTGCCGGGCAGCCGCCGCTCGGAGATCGCGCTGATCGGCCCGACCTTTTTCGACGCCATGGAACTCATGCAGTTGCGCGAGCCCGGCGTGCGCTTTCTGATGCCGGCCGCGAACCCCGCGTTGCGCGAGCTTCTGCAGCCGCTCGTCGATGCGCATCCGAATCTCTCGCTGACGATTACCGACGGCCGCGCGCAAACCGCCATGACCGCCGCGGACGCCATCCTCGTGAAAAGCGGCACGGTCACGCTCGAAGCCGCGCTGCTCAAGAAGCCGATGGTCATTTCCTACAAGGTGCCCTGGCTCACGGGCCAGATCATGAAGCGTCAGGGCTATCTGCCCTATGTCGGCTTGCCGAACATTCTCGCGGGGCGCTTCGTGGTGCCGGAGATCCTGCAGCACTTCGCCACGCCCGAAGCGCTCGCCGACGCCACGCTCAAACAGTTGAACGACGAAGCGAACCGCCGTACCCTGACGGAGATTTTCACGGACATGCATATCGCGCTGCGTCAGAACACGTCGCAGAAGGCGGCCGACGCGGTCGCGCGAGTGCTGCAAACGCGGAGAGCCGGATAATGGCGCGTGAGACAAAGGCGGTGCGGGCGACACTCCAAAGCGGGCTGGACTTCAGTTCGCCTTTCGACATCGTCTGTGGCGTGGATGAAGCGGGGCGCGGTCCACTGGCGGGGCCGGTCGTGGCCGCCGCGGTGATCTTCGATCCCGCGAAGCCGCGCATCAACGGTCTCGACGATTCGAAGGCCTTGAGCGCGAAACGCCGCGAGGAGCTTTACGAGAAGATCGTCGATCGCGCGCTTGCTTTTTGCATCGCGTCGGCAAGCGTCGAAGAAATCGACACCATCAACATCCTGCATGCTTCCATGCTCGCCATGAAGCGCGCGGTCGAAGGGCTTGCGGTTGCGCCGACGCTCGTGAAAGTGGACGGCAACCGCTGCCCGACGCTGTCGATCCGCTCGGAAGCCGTGATTGGCGGCGACGCGCTCATCAAGCAGATTTCGGCGGCATCGATTCTGGCCAAGGTCACGCGCGACCGCATGCTGCTGGAATTGCACGACGTTCATCCTGTCTACGGATTCAATGCACACGCGGGCTACGGCACGCCGCAACATCTGAAAGCGCTTCATGAGCATGGGCCGTGCGAGCATCATCGGCGTTCGTTCGCGCCGGTGCGCGAGGCGCATATCCGTTTCGGCTCGATGCTGCCGGCCATCGCGCCCGAGGTGTTGCAAGCCGCCGCGACCATCAACGACGACCCCGATGCACGCGCGTTCTGAATCTTGAAATCGATCACCTCGCGGGACAACCCGCTCTACAAGCGTCTAAAGGCGCTCGCCGGTTCGACCGCGCAGCAGCGCCGCAGCGCTCACGCGCTCCTCGAAGGGCTCCACCTCGCTTCAGCCTATCTCGACGCCGCCGGTCAGCCGGAAACCTGCGTCGTGACCGAAGGCGCGCTCTCCCATGCCGAAGCGCGGGAGATCGTCGCGCGCATCGAGGAAAAACGTGTGATCGTGCTGCCGGATGCGCTCTTCGGCCAATTGTCGAGCGTCGTGCACGGCGTTGGCATGTTGTTGCTCGTTGAGAAGATCGATGCCGCGCTGCCCGACCGCGTCGAGGCAACCTGCGTGATTCTCGACGGCATTCAGGACGCGGGCAACGTCGGTTCCATTTTGCGCAGCGCGGCGGCGGCGGGTATCACGCGCGTTTTCTGCGCGCCGGGAACGGCTTACGCGTGGTCGTCGAAGGTCTTGCGCTCGGGCATGGGCGCACACTTTTTGCTCGATATCTTCGAGGATGTCGAACCGGCAAACCTGATTGCGCGCCTGGATGCGCCCGTGACCATCACCGACTCACATGGCGCGGTCGCGCTTTACGATTGCGATCTCGTGGGTCCGCTCGCATGGGTCTTCGGCAACGAAGGCGCGGGCGTGTCGCAGGTCTGGCGCGATGCAGTCACGCATCGCGTGACGATTCCACAGCCGGGCGGCATGGAATCGCTGAACGTGGCGGCTGCGGCGGCAATTTGTCTTTTCGAACAATGCCGCCAGCAGCGGCGCTGATCAGTAGTACGACGGCCGCTCCGGCTTGATCTCCTGCAGAATCGTGGTGGCGATTTCCTCGATCGACTTGTGTGTCGACGAAAGCCATTTCACGCCTTCGCGCTTCATCATCGATTCGGCTTCGTTGATCTCGTAACGGCAGTTTTCGAGCGCCGCGTACTTGCTGCCCGGCCGGCGCTCGTTGCGAATCTCCGAGAGCCGCTGCGGGTCGATGGAAAGACCGAACATCTTCTCGCGATGTTCCAGCAAGGGCGTCGGCAGTTTGCCGCGCTCGAAATCTTCCGGAATCAGCGGGTAGTTCGCCGCCTTCACCCCGTATTGCATTGCCAGATAGAGGCTCGTCGGCGTCTTGCCACTGCGCGAGACGCCCACGAGAATCACGTCCGCCTCCGTGAGATTGCGGTTGGATTGACCGTCGTCGTGCGCGAGCGAGAAGTTTATGGCCTCGATGCGGTTCTTGTATTCCTCGGTATCCGCGTTCTGGTGGACGCGGCCCATGGCGTGCGTCGACTTGATTTCCAGTTCGTGTTCGAGCGGCTCGATGAAGGTCTGGAACATATCGAGCACGAGCGCATTGCAGCCCTTGACGATCTCGTTCGACGCGCTGTCGACGAGCGTCGTGAAGACAATGGGCCGCCGTCCGTCCAGTGACACCACTTCGTTGATCTTCTCGACGGTCGCATGCGCCTTGTCGATCGAGTCGACGAACGGCACGCGCACTAGCCGGAATTTCTGGTCGAACTGGGCGAGGATCGAATGCGCGAACGTCTCGGCGGTGATTCCTGTACCGTCGGAAACGATGAATACGGATGGCGGCATCGGCGATATGGGGAACGAGTTGGAAGGCACGTGCTCGAAGGTAACGCGCGAGCACGGGAGCGGAAAAGGCCTGTGTTAAGGTAACTGGATTCGGGGTGTGCGCCGCCGAACCATTGGGCGTCAAAGACCTCGATTTTGCCGTCTATTTGCTGATTATGCCGGGACAAAATTGAGAAATGGCACGGTAGAATAGCGGCAACCTGTTCGATAAGCAATTGCGTATGGATTGATTGGGATTTTCGTCAAAACGAGGTTGCTTCGCTTATTTTTGCTTCAAAGAAGCATGAATCCGAGCAGTTTCAGACGTCCCTATCCATACCGCGATGGCTTATCAAACAGGTTGTACGAGATGCGTCTCGCGCTTCCAATGAGCGCCGCCGCATATGAGCCCACTCGTGCGATCGTGAATTTCATCCACCTTAGGGGCTTGTATGACTAACGCAGTTAATGTTGCGAACGATGTCGCAAAGGATCAGGCGTATGTAGTTCCATTCGAGCAGTTGCGAATGACCGACGTGGAAATCGTCGGTGGCAAGAATGCGTCGCTCGGCGAGATGATCAGCCAGCTTTCCGAAGCCGGCGTTCGCGTGCCCACGGGCTTTGCCACAACTGCACTCGCGTTTCGCGATTTCCTGCATCACAACAATCTGACCGAACGCATTGCGAAGCGTTTGGAGACGCTCGACGTCGACGACGTGAAGTCGCTCGCCGAAGCCGGCAAGGAAATCCGCCAGTGGATCGTCGACGCGCCCATGCAGCCGCGTCTCGAAGACGAAATCCGTCGTGGGTTCGACGTCCTTCAGAACAGCTCGCCCGAAGAGCTTTCGTTCGCCGTGCGTTCCTCGGCGACCGCTGAGGATTTGCCCGACGCATCGTTCGCGGGTCAGCAGGAGAGCTATCTGAACGTCGTCGGCATCGAAGACGTGCTCGACCGCATGAAGCACGTGTTCGCGTCGCTGTACAACGACCGCGCCATTTCTTATCGCGTCCACAAGGGCTTCACCCACGCCGAAGTCGCGTTGTCGGCTGGCGTGCAGCGCATGGTCCGTTCGGACGTGGGCGCGGCGGGCGTCATGTTCACCATCGACACGGAATCGGGCTTCAAGGAAACTGTGTTCATCACGTCGAGCTACGGTCTCGGCGAAACGGTGGTGCAGGGCGCGGTGAATCCGGACGAGTTCCACGTCTTCAAGACCACGCTCGCGCAGAACAAGTATCCGATCATCCGCCGTTCCATCGGCTCGAAGCTCATCAAGATGGAGTTCACGAAGGCCGGCGAAGCGGGCCGCGTGAAGACGGTGGACGTGCCGCACGAGCAGCGCAACCGCTTCTCCATTTCCGATGAAGACGTGATCGAGCTCGCGAAGTACGCGGTGATCATCGAGAAGCACTATCAGCGTCCGATGGACATCGAGTGGGGCCGCGACGGTCGCGACGGCAAGATTTTCATTCTCCAGGCGCGTCCGGAAACGGTGAAGAGCCAGGCTGCGGGCAAGGCCGAGATGCGTTTCAAGCTGAAGGGCCAGTCGAACGTGCTGACCACGGGCCGCGCAATCGGCCAGAAGATCGGCGCGGGTCCGGTGCGTGTGATTCACGACCCGTCGGAAATGGAACGTGTGCAACCGGGCGACGTGCTCGTCGCCGACATGACCGACCCGAACTGGGAACCGGTGATGAAGCGCGCATCGGCCATCGTGACGAATCGCGGCGGGCGCACGTGCCACGCGGCAATCATCGCGCGTGAATTGGGCGTGCCGGCAGTGGTTGGCTGCGGCGACGCAACGGACTTGCTGAAGGACGGCGCGCTCGTCACGGTATCGTGCGCGGAAGGCGACGAAGGCAAGATCTACGACGGCCTGCTCGAAACCGAAGTGACCGAAGTGCAGCGCGGTGAACTGCCGAAGATTCCGGTCAAGATCATGATGAACGTCGGCAATCCGCAACTTGCGTTCGACTTCTCGCAGTTGCCGAACGCGGGTGTGGGCCTGGCGCGGCTCGAATTCATCATCAACAACAATATCGGCGTGCATCCGCGGGCTATTCTCGAGTACCCGAATATCGACGCCGATTTGAAGAAGGCCGTTGAAAGCGTTGCGCGCGGTCATGCGTCGCCGCGTGCGTTCTACGTCGACAAGCTGACCGAAGGCATCGCCACGATCGCGGCGGCGTTCTATCCGAAGCCCGTCATCGTGCGTCTGTCCGACTTCAAGTCGAACGAGTACAAGAAATTGATCGGCGGTTCGCGCTACGAGCCGGACGAAGAAAATCCGATGCTCGGTTTCCGCGGCGCATCGCGCTATATCTCGGACGACTTCGCCGAAGCGTTCCATATGGAATGCATCGCGCTGAAGAAGGTGCGTGAAGACATGGGACTCGACAACGTCGAGATCATGGTGCCGTTCGTGCGCACGCTGAAGCAGGCGGAGCGCGTGGTCGGTCTGCTCGACAAGTTCGGGCTCAAGCGCGGCGTGAACGGCCTCAAGCTCGTGATGATGTGCGAAGTGCCGTCCAACGCGATTCTCGCCGAAGAATTCCTGCAGTTCTTCGACGGCTTCTCCATCGGTTCGAACGACTTGACGCAGCTTACGCTCGGGCTCGACCGCGACTCCGGCATGGAACTGCTCGCCGCCGACTTCGACGAACGCGACGAAGCCGTGAAGTTCATGCTGAAACGCGCAATCGAGACGTGTCTGCGGCTCAACAAGTACGTCGGCATTTGCGGTCAGGGCCCGTCGGATCACCCGGACCTCGCCGAATGGCTGGCAAAGCAGGGCATCGAATCCATGTCGCTGAACCCGGACACCATCATTGACACCTGGCAGCAATTGGCGACTACTTTGTCAAAATAAGTGGGCAGTGCCTTTCCGTGTGCTGACGGAGAGGCGCATCATGCTATAAAAAACACCCCGGACCTTTCCGGGGTGTTTTCGTTTGGAGACGAGCATGGCGACGAATGGACTGATCTGGTGGATCGCAGCCGGTGCGTTGATCGTAACGGAGTTGTTTACCGGCACGTTCTATCTGCTGATGATCGCGCTCGGGTTGATCGCGGGCGGTCTTGCGCATGCAATGGGCGCGTTGCCGCACGTGCAGTTCGGCGTGGCGGCGGTCGTCGCGCTGGTCGCGGTCGCCGTGTTGCGGCGTTCGCGCTTCGGCAACTGGAAGCGGCGCGACGCCACGCGCGATGCGGCGGTGAATCTCGACATCGGCGCGACGCTCGAGGTCGACGAATGGCGCGATGGCCGCGCGCGGGCGATGTATCGCGGCGCGCAGTGGGACATCGTGCTGGCGCCGGGCGAGTCGGAAACGGCGCGCTGGTATCGCATCACCGCGCTCGACGGCAGCCGGCTCGTCGTTGCCGCAAAAGGCTCCTGAGCGCAAACCGGTCGAAACTCGATCAACAAGAACCCAAGGAGTAGAAAATGATTTTCGCGCTAGTCTTGCTCGTCATCGCAATCGTGATTGTGGTGAACACGGTCAAGATCGTTCCGCAGCAGCATGCATGGGTGCTGGAACGTCTCGGCCGCTATCACGCGACGTTGACGCCGGGCCTGAACATCGTGCTGCCGTTCATCGACCGCATTGCGTACAAGCACGTGCTCAAGGAGATTCCGCTCGAAGTGCCGAGCCAGGTCTGCATTACGCGCGACAACACGCAATTGCAGGTGGATGGCGTGCTGTACTTTCAGGTCACGGATGCCATGAAGGCGTCATATGGATCGAGCAACTTCGTTTTTGCCATCACGCAGCTCTCGCAGACGACGTTGCGTTCGGTCATCGGCAAGCTGGAACTGGACAAGACTTTCGAGGAGCGCGATTACATCAACCAGAACATCGTCGCTTCGCTGGACGAAGCCGCGTCGAACTGGGGCGTGAAGGTGCTTCGCTACGAAATCAAGGATCTGACGCCGCCGAAGGACATCCTTCACGCGATGCAGGCGCAGATTACCGCCGAGCGCGAGAAGCGGGCGTTGATCGCGGCATCCGAAGGGCGCAAGCAGGAGCAGATCAACATTGCTTCCGGCGCGCGCGAGGCGGCGATTCAGAAGTCCGAGGGCGAGCGTCAGGCGGCGATCAACCAGGCGCAGGGCGAGGCAGCGGCCATTCTCGCGGTGGCCGAGGCGAACGCGCAAGCCATCGAGAAGATCGGCGCGGCGATTCAGACGGCAGGCGGCATGGAAGCGGTGAACCTCAAGGTTGCCGAGCAGTATGTCGGCGCGTTCGGCAATATCGCGAAGGCGGGCAACACGCTCATCGTGCCGGGCAACATGTCCGACATGGGCTCGATGATCGCATCGGCGCTCGCTATCGTGAAAGGCGAGGGCGGGGGCGGCATCATCAGGAAGAGCTAAAGCAGAAGGGGCGCTTTCGGGCGCCCCTTTTTGCATGCGGAATCAACGCGCGGCCGTTCGCATGAGACGCGCGCGTTCGCGGTCCCAGTCGCGCTTCTTCTCCGTCTCGCGCTTGTCATGCAGCTTCTTGCCCTTGGCAAGCCCGATCTCGCATTTCACGCGGCCTTCCTTGTAGTGGAAGTTGAGCGGCACGAGCGTATGCCCACGCTGCTCGACCTTGCCGATGAGCTTGTCGATCTGATCGCGATGCAAAAGCAGCTTGCGCGTGCGCACCGGGTCCGGGTTGATATGCGTCGAGGCTTCGGGCAGCGGGCTGATATGCGTGCCAATCAGGTACAGCTCGCCTTGCTTGATGACGACGTAGCCTTCCTTGATCTGCCCGCGGCCCGCGCGCAGCGCCTTGACTTCCCAGCCTTCGAGCACGAGACCCGCCTCGAAGCGTTCCTCGATGAAGTAATCGAAGAAGGCTTTTCTGTTGTCGATGATGCTCATGAATGGAAAGTGCCCAACTCGTTTAAAATCACAATTTTAGCAGCGCGCCGTCTGTGGGACGATCCCATGCGTGAAGCGCAGTTGCCGCCCAATCAAGCCACCCGCCGCGCCCTTTATGGCAGACGTCCAAAAAACAGTATTGATCCGCCATTCAGCGGAAGAAATGTTCGACCTCGTCACCGATGTCGCCGATTACCCCAATTTTCTGCCGTGGTGCGGCGGCGTGGAGATCGGGCGGCAGGACGAGAACGGCATGGAAGCGAAGATCGACATCAGCTTCAAGGGCATCAAGCAGCACTTTGCCACGCGCAACGTGCAAAAACGTCCGACCAGCATCGATATGGTGTTCTTAAGCGGCCCTTTCAAGAAGTTCACGGGCTATTGGCGCTTCACGCCCCTGCGCGCGGACGCCTGCAAGATCGAGTTCGCGCTCCACTACGAGTTTTCGAACCTCATTCTGGAGAAGCTGATCGGGCCGGTGTTCAGCCATATTGCCAACACCTTCGTCGATTCCTTCGTGAAGCGCGCGGATCAACGGTACGGCAAGAAATGAGCCTTCGTATCGACGTTTGCTACGGTCTTGCCGATGGCGCGAGCTTTCTCGCGCATCTCGATCTGCGCGAAGGTGCGACGGTGCGAGAGGCCATTGAAGTGAGCGGGGTCTTGAAGCAGCATCCGGAAATCGATTTGTCGACACAAAAGGTCGGCGTGTTCGGCAAGGCCCAGCCGCTCGATACGGCGTTGTCGGACTTCGATCGCGTGGAGATTTATCGGCCGCTCAAGGTCGACCCGAAAACCGCGCGCTTGCGCCGGGTGGCGAAGACACGCAAGGCCGGTTCGATCGAAGGCCGCAAGTGGCAGTCGAAGGATTCGCGTTAGCCGGCGCCTTTCAATGCGCAGGCGCTTCCTTGCTGACGCGAGGCGTCACGACGCTGTGCTGACGCACCGACCAACTCACGCCCGCAGTCAGCAAAGCGATGGCGCAGAGTTCCGGCACGCGCGGCCAGCGGCCGTCATAGACAAAGGCATAGAGCAGCGCGAAGAGCGTTTCGAACGCAATCAACTGACCGGACAGCGTCAGCGGCAAGCGCTTGGACGCCGCGTTCCACAAGATGTTGCCGACCCACGAACCGCCCGCCGCCAGGGCAAAACTCACGAGCCAGAACAACTGCCAGCGTTCGGGCGACACGGCGGCCTGCACGCTGCCTGCGGGCAACATCCACATGATCGCGCCGAGGATTGCGCCCAGCACGCCCGTCACGATTCCCCACAGCACCGACCATTCGTTGCCATCGAAACGATGGTTCGCCTGCACGTAGCGCGCGTTGACGACCGCATACCAGGTCCACGCGGCGAGCGCCCCGAGCGCGCATGCGAGGCCGGCAAGCCGTGTCGGCACGCTGCTCGTCTCGACGCTGCCATGCTGCAAAAACACGTCGCGAAACACATCCAGATTGATGCACGCGATGCCCGCCAGGATCATCGACAACGGCCCGGCGAGGCGCCGCAATTCCACCGCGCCATCATCGCGCCGCCCCGCGAGCGTGACGGTGACGGGCAGAATGCCGACGATCAGCGATGTCGGCGCGACGCCGACCAGTTGCACCGCGCTTGCAAGCAGCATGTAGTAAAGAAGGTTGCCGACGAGCGCCAGTTTTACGAGCGCGAGGAGATCGGCGCGCGTGAGCTTGGTCATCAACCGCCGCGCGATAGGCAGCGCCACCGCGAGCGACACGGCGCCATACATCAGATACCGGCCGACGCTCAAAGCAAGCGGCGAGAAATCGGGCAACAGCCGCGGCGCCAGAAAAATGAAACCCCAGATTGCTCCGGCCGACATTCCGTACATCACACCGCGCTGCATCCCGACTCCCTGACCCACGTCCATTCGATGTAGGCGAGGGTAAAGGCGCGCGCCAGCCAGCGTCTTGTCTAATTCTGCATATGCCAGGGGCGGTCAGAACGCCCGCACGCCCGGCCCGTAACTTGCATGCGTTTGAGCTAAGCCGCTGTTCGGGCAGTGAAAACCCGAGGAACTATCGGTATAATCTGCTTTTGCGCCCATAGGATTTGCCATGCGTCTGATCCAGAAAGCACTCACGTTCGATGACGTGCTCCTCGTGCCTGCGTTCTCCAGCGTACTTCCGCGCGATACCAGTCTGAAATCCCAGCTGACTCGCAACATCTCCCTGAATATGCCCCTCGTGTCCGCCGCCATGGACACGGTCACCGAAGGCCGGCTCGCCATCGCCATGGCGCAGATGGGCGGCATCGGCATCGTTCACAAGAATCTCACTGCCAAAGAGCAAGCGCGCGAAGTCGCCAAGGTCAAGCGCTTCGAGTCGGGTGTGGTGCGCGACCCGATCACCGTGCCGCCGGAAATGCGCGTACGCGACGTCATCGCGCTTACGCAGCAGCATGGCATTTCGGGCTTTCCTGTCGTGGAAGGCGCGAAGCTCATCGGCATCGTCACCAACCGCGACCTGCGCTTCGAAGAGCGCATGGAAGAGCCCGTGCGCAACATCATGACGCCGCGCGAGCGCCTCGTGACGGTCAAGGAAGGCACGCCGCTCGCACAAGCCAAGGCGCTGATGCATAGCCATCGCCTGGAACGCGTGCTCGTGGTCAATGACGCGTTCGAACTGCGCGGCCTGATGACCGTGAAAGACATCACGAAGCAGACCGAGAATCCGGACGCTTGTAAAGACGAAGACGGCAAGCTGCGGGTGGGCGCGGCAGTGGGCGTGGGCGCGGACAACGAGGAGCGCGTCGAGCTGCTCGCGGCGGCGGGCGTGGACGTGATCGTCGTCGATACCGCGCACGGCCATAGCCAGGGCGTGCTCGAACGCGTGCGCTGGGTGAAGCAGAACTACCCGAAGGTGCAGGTGATCGGCGGCAACATCGCTACGGCGGCTGCCGCCAAGGCGCTCGTCGAATACGGCGCGGACGCGGTGAAGGTCGGTATCGGTCCGGGCTCCATCTGCACGACGCGGATCGTCGCGGGCGTGGGCGTGCCGCAGATCACGGCAATCGCGAACGTCTCTGAAGGATTGCGCGGCAGCGGCGTGCCGGTGATCGCGGACGGCGGCGCGCGCTTCTCGGGCGATGTCGCCAAGGCGCTTGCGGCCGGCGCGAACGTCGTCATGATGGGCAGCATGCTCGCGGGCACGGAAGAGTCGCCCGGCGACGTGTTCCTGTTCCAGGGCCGCCAGTACAAGGCGTATCGCGGCATGGGTTCAGTCGGCGCGATGAAGGACGGCGCGGCGGACCGCTACTTCCAGGACAACTCGGCGAACATCGACAAGCTCGTGCCGGAAGGCATCGAAGGCCGCGTGGCCTACAAGGGCTCGGTCAACGCCATCCTGTTCCAGGTCATCGGCGGTGTGCGCGCGAGCATGGGTTATTGCGGCTGCAGCACCATTGCCGAGTTGCACGACAAGGCTGAGTTCGTTCAGATCACGGCGGCCGGCATGCGCGAGTCGCACGTGCACGACGTGCAGATCACGAAGGAAGCGCCGAATTACCACGTCGACTGAACATATTGACTAACCCGGGGATCGATCATGAAACCGTTGCTGCGGGCCGTGCTGATCGTCAATGCGCTGATCTTTCTGGCGTTCGGCGTATTGTTCCTGCTGACGCCGTGGACCGGCCTGTACGCCGCGCTGCAACTCGACCCCATCCTCGTTCAGCCCGCCTTCGCCGGGCAATTGCTCGGCGTGGCGTTGCTCGGACTGGCGTGGCTTTCACTGCACGCGGCTATCGACGGCGCGTTGACGGCGCGGGCTGCAAGAGTTTCGGGCCATGTGGAGTGGCTTTCCGGCGTGATCGTGCTGGTCTGGCTGCTTGGGTTGCGCACGCCGGAAGTGGCCGGCTTCGGGCAGGTGAGCGCAACGCTCGTTGGCATCGTGCTCATGGTGCTAGGTCTTGGCAGCGTGCGTTTGTCGTCGGCCGTGCGGCGGCGTGAGCGTCTGGCGGCGGCAGGCAAGGCTTCGGCCACGCGGGCAGAACAGAAGGCGGCGGACAAGCGCGAGCAAGGCATACCGTTGGACACCGCGACACGTCCGTTGGCGCGCGCGCCGGAAGCTACGGCCATCGATCCAGTTTCAGGCCGCACGGTCGATTCGTCCGGGCGTCCGCTTGATACCGCGACGCCGCTGTCTCGCACGCGTATGGACGGCGGCGCGGTCGATCCGGTCACGGGCCGCACGTTCGACCCCGTCGGTGGCCGCGAAATCGATCCGGTGACGGGCAAGCGCATCGAGCCTGTAATCAGCGGCGATATCGATCCGGTCACGGGCAGACGCGTCGATCCGCTGACCGGTGCAGATGTGCGCCAGACGCCGCTCTGATGGCGTGCAGACGGCAGATCATCGTCGGGCAGTACCGCAGTAAGACAAGCACGGTCGGCCTTTGCGCCGACCGTCGATTTATTGGCAGCCGGACTTCGCGCGAGATTCGCGCGCAGCCGGCACAAGACCCATTCGTTCACTTAGCCTTTGGCCGCAGCCATGCACGACAAAATCCTGATCCTCGATTTCGGCTCCCAAGTCACGCAACTGATCGCGCGGCGCATCCGCGAATCGCACGTCTACTCGGAAATCCATCCGTACGACGTCGATGAAACCTTCATCCGCGAGTTCGCGCCGAAGGGCATCATCCTGTCGGGCGGCCCGAACTCGGTCACCGAGGCGGGCTCGCCGCGCGCGCCGCAGGTTGTGTTCGATCTCGGCGTGCCGGTGCTCGGCATCTGCTACGGCATGCAGACGATGGCCGATCAGCTTGGCGGCAAGGTCGAACTCGGCAGCGTGCGCGAATTCGGCTATGCGGAAGTGGCTGCGCTCAACCACACGGGCTTTCTTGAAGGCATCGAAGACTTCAAGAGCGCCGAGGGCGAGGCGATGCTGAAGGTGTGGATGAGTCACGGCGACAAGGTCGCCGACTTGCCGGCCGGCTTCAAACTCATGGCCTCGACGCCTGCGTGTCCGATCGCCGCGATGGCCGACGACGACCGCCGCTTCTACGGCGTGCAATGGCATCCCGAAGTCACGCACACCGTGCAAGGCCGCGCGATGCTCGATCGCTTCGTGCTTGGACTGTGCGGCGCGAAAGCGGACTGGGAGATGGGCCATTACATCGACGAAGCGGTCGCGAAAATTCGCGAGCAGGTTGGCAGCGAGCATGTCATTCTGGGCTTGTCGGGCGGCGTGGATTCGTCGGTGGCGGCGGCGCTGTTGCATCGCGCGATCGGCGATCAGCTGACTTGCGTGTTTGTCGATCACGGCCTCTTGCGTCAGAACGAAGCCGAGCAGGTGATGTCCACGTTCGCCGATCACCTTGGCGTGAAGGTCATCCACGTCGATGCGAGCGCGGAGTTTCTCGCGAAGCTCGCGGGCGTGACGGACCCGGAGGCGAAGCGCAAGATCATCGGCGCCGAGTTCGTCGAAGTGTTCGATGCGGAATCCCAGAAGCTCACGGATGCCAAGTGGCTCGCGCAGGGCACCATTTATCCGGACGTGATCGAATCGGCGGGCAAGGGCAAGAAGGGCGCGCATACGATCAAGAGCCATCACAACGTCGGCGGCTTGCCGGAGACGCTGAACCTGAAGCTGCTCGAACCGTTGCGCGAGCTGTTCAAGGACGAAGTGCGCGAGTTGGGCGTGAAGCTTGGTTTGCCGCACGCGATGGTGTACCGCCATCCGTTCCCGGGACCGGGACTTGGCGTGCGTATTCTCGGCGAAGTAAAGCGCGAGTTCGCTGACCTTTTGCGTCAGGCGGACGCGATCTTTATCGAAACGTTGCGCAATACCATCGACAAGGAAACGGGCAAGTCGTGGTATGACCTCACGAGCCAGGCGTTCGCGGTGTTCTTGCCGGTGAAGAGCGTTGGTGTCATGGGCGACGGGCGGACTTATGAGTATGTCGTTGCTCTGCGCGCCGTGCAAACGCTGGACTTCATGACTGCGCATTGGGCGCATCTGCCGCATGAGTTGCTTGGGCATGTGTCCAATCGGATCATTAACGAAGTGCGGGGGATTAACCGGGTGGTTTATGACATCTCGGGGAAGCCGCCAGCGACGATCGAGTGGGAGTGAATCGACGTGTCTTTATGGGCCATCGCCGGGTAATTAACCCTTTACGAACCGGCGGACGATGCCCTGACAGCTGAACAATCTTGGGTGGCGCGGGATCAAAGCTTTTGGGAGGGGACGGGTTGACAAGCCCGTCGCTGCCTTGAGCTCTATGCTGGAGTGCCACCGCTAGAGCAGGCGTGCAGCTTGCCCTTGCTTCGTCAGCAGTGATACCGCTTTTTTGTCGAAAGAAACGAAGGTCTCCGCCCCAAGCCAGCTACCATCGTAGGCGATGACCCCATCAGCAAAATCTCCGCCCGCATCCAGTAACGCAAGTCCTGCCTCGGCGCCCGGACGATTAACCACGACATTGCTTGTGCTCAACAGCGTGCGAATTGCGAAAGCGATATCCGCACGAGTAACGCCGTATTGGCCGCGCAGCACCCAAACAACCTCGCATAGCGTTTGCAGGCTAACCGCCACCATGTCGGCCGTATCCAAAAGTGCGACAGCGCGCGTTGTTTGAATTGCGTCATCGTCCACAATGGTGCGAAGCAGGACGTTCGTGTCAGCTGTCACCTTCATGCCTTGCCAGCCCCTCGGGCCGCGCCACAAGCGGCAATCGCGTCGTTAATTTCCTCGATAGTTAATCGAGCGCCGTTCGTCTTGCCCTTAAGAATGCCCCGCAGTTCCCGAAATGAACCCTTTGTTTGAGCGGCAGTCAATTCGGCCCGGCCGTCCGGCAGCAGGTTCAACTCGATTCTTTCGCCGGGCTTGATACCCAAGTGCTGCAGTACCTCTTTCCGAAACGTGACCTGGCCCCGCGCGGTGACCGTCAGTGTGCTCATGAGATACCTCCATCAGTTAATGATCGATTGTAATGCAAAACTGCATTACAATCGAGTTTGAGACAGCGTCAGCGCTGCCACTTCCACTGGCACAAACAAAACCGGCACCCTGAGGTGCCGTTTCTCGGCTTTACGGACTTTGCTTTCAAAACAACCTCAACAACCCATCCAGCCCAACGAAATTAAACGCGAGACTAGCCGCCTCCCTCACCACCGGCTTTGCGCGAAACGCCACCGACAGACCCGCTTCCGCCATCATCTTCAAATCGTTGGACCCATCGCCCATGGCGATCGCGCGTTTCGGATCGATGCCGAGCTCCAAGCAGGTCTCGCGCAGCGTGCGCGCCTTGACATCCGCGTTGACGATCTCGCCGAGCACCTTGCCCGTAAATTTGCCATCGACGATTTCGAGCGTATTCGCGCGCGTGTAGTCGAGGCCGAGCCGCGCTTTCAGCCGCTCGGTGAAGAACGTGAATCCGCCCGACACCAGCAGCGTTTTCAAGCCCGCTGCCCGCGCGCCGGCGAGCATGCGTTCCGCGCCCGGCGACAACTGCAGACGCTCGTCGAACACGCGTTGCAATGCGGTCGCCTCCAGTCCCTTCAAAAGTGCGACGCGGCGCGTGAGACTCTCGTTGAAGTCCTTGATCTCGCCGCGCATCGAGGCTTCCGTGATCGCCGCGACTTCCGCCTTCAGCCCGCAGAAATCCGCGATCTCATCGATACATTCGATCGTGATGAGCGTCGAATCCATATCCATCGCGACGAGGCCGAAGTCGGTCAACTTCGCGTTTGCGTCGATGAACGCGTAGTCGAGCGCGTGCGTGCCGCAATAAGCGTCGATGTCGGCGCGTTGCAGCGGATCGGCATCGGTCAGGCGCAAGAGCGTGTCGTCGATACGCTGCGTTTCGCGCGAACGGGCGAGGGCGGCGAGCGGCTTCAGATGCGCATCGGAGATAAGACTGGGGCTTTGAATGACGAGGTTCATCGCAGGCGGATTGTGATAAGCGCGAAAACCGACATTGTACGGGCCACCCGCGAGTGGAGACCGGCTAGCCTGTTCCAAAGCCAAAGCCAAAGCCAAAGCCAAAGCCAAAGCCAAAGCCAAAGCCAAAGCCAAAGCCAAAGCCAAAGCCAAAGCCAAAGCCCAAGCCCAAGCCCAAGCCCAAGCCTACCGCTGCACGCTTCCCGGATCGACGTCCCAATACGGCGGTTCGCCGAAGCGCTCGGCCAGAAAATCGATGAAAGCCAGCGTCTTCGGCGGCACGAACGCGCGACTCGGATACACCGCCCAAATCGCGACCGTCTGCGCGCACGGATAATCATCGAGCAGCGTCACGAGTTCGCCGCTCGCGAGCAGCGGCGCCACGCTCCACGTCGACTTCAACGCGATACCGACGCCCGCCGCGATCGCGTCCCGGATCACTTCGCCGTTGTCGGTCACGATGCGCCCCGACACGCGTACATCGATCACGCCCGTCGGCGTATGAAAGCTCCAGTCGCGCTGGTCGGATAGGATCACGCACTCGTGCTCCGCAAGCTCGGCCGGGTGCCGCGGCCGGCCATGCGCCTCGATATACGCAGGCGACGCGCACAGCACGCGCCGGTTGCTCGCCAGCTTGCGCGCGACGAGCGTCGAGTCCTTCAGCGCGCCGATACGAATGGCGAGATCGATGCCCTCATCGACGAGATCGATGATCTGATCCGTCATGCGCAGCTCGATGCTCACACCCGGATACAACCGCAAAAACGCCGGAATCAGCGGCGAAACATGCTGACGCCCAAGCGACGACGGCATGGTCACCCGCAGCCGTCCGTGAGGCCGTTCGCGTGCGCGGCCCACCGATGCACGCGCGGCCTCGGCGGCATCGAGCAGTTCACGCGCGTGGGCCGCGAAAATCTCGCCCTCCTGCGTGACGCTCACGCGCCGCGTCGTCCGATGCAAAAGCCGCGCGCCGAGCATGCGCTCCAGCCCCGCGATGCGCGCGCTCGCCACCGCCGGCGAGAGGCCGAATTCACGCGCCGCCGCCGACAAACTGGCAAGCGCCGCCGCGCGCACGAACAAGCCGACGTCGAGCAGATCGAGACGTTCGCGCGCGTCGGAATCGGCGTGGCTGGCAAGCGGTTCGCTAATCATTCGATGGATTTCCCAAAAAATGTTTCAACAATTATGACGGTTTTACGGAACGCCGGCGGCGGCTAAGATGACTACACCTCATGCAATTCAAACACGGAGCTCAAACATGAAAGCCGTTGGACTGACTCGCTATCTGCCGATTTCGAATCCCGAATCGCTCGTCGACATCGAGCTCGACAAACCCGCGCCGTCCGGGCGCGACTTGCTCGTGAAAATCGAGGCGATCGCCGTCAACCCCGTCGACACGAAAGTGCGCGCGCCAAAGGACAAGACCGAGGCCACGCCGCGCGTGCTCGGTTGGGACGCGGCGGGCGTCGTCGAAGCGGTCGGCCCCGAGGTCACACTCTTCAAGCCGGGCGATGCCGTCTATTACGCAGGCGACATCACGCGGCAAGGCGCGAACAGCGAGTTTCATCTGATCGATGAACGCATTGTCGGCGCGAAGCCGAAGTCGCTTGATTTCACGTGCGCGGCGGCGTTGCCGCTCACGACCATCACCGCATGGGAAGCGCTCTTCGACCGCCTGAACGTGTCCGCCGAAGGCAAGGACGCGGGCAAGACGGTGCTGATCATTGGCGGGGCGGGCGGAGTGGGGTCCATCGGCATTCAGTTGGCCAAGCAGGTTGCGAAGCTGAACGTGATCGCCACCGCATCGCGGCCGGAATCCGCGCAATGGGCAAAGGAGCTGGGCGCGGATCACATCGTCAATCACTTCGAGGACATCCCCAAGCAGCTGAAGGACGCGGGCTTCCCGCAAGTCGATTTCGTGCTGATTTTCAACGACACTGACAAGCATTTTCCGGCAGCGGCGGAAGTGATCAAACCTCAAGGCGGCATCTGTACGATTGTCGAGAATGCGAAGCCGATCGCGGTCGAATTGCTGAAGGCGAAAAGCGCGGCGTTCCACTGGGAGTTCATGTTCACGCGCGCGATGTTCCATACGCCCGACATGATCGAACAACACAAGCTGCTCACGGAAGTGGCGCGGCTGATCGACGCAGGCGCGATCCGCACGACGCTTGGCCGCGACCTCGGCAAGATCAATGCGACGAATCTGCGTGAGGCGCATCGCCTGCTGGAAGAAGGGCGCGCGATCGGCAAGCTCGTGCTGACCGGTTTTTGACGAACTTCAACGAAGCGGGCCATCGTTCAAGTGCACACGGGTTTTCCATTAGGAGACCCGGGCATGCGCGGCGCTAGACTGATTTCGCCTTCAGTCATCCGGCGCGTCGTTCGCGGCGCGCCGGAATTCCCCAAGCGTTTAAACGGAGGTGCCGGCATGAATCGTCGCCCGAATTTCAGTCGCATCGTTTCAGCGTTTGCGCTCGCGTTGGGCGTGATGGCGAGCGCGCATGCGACGCCAGGCATCAAGGTTCTCTCCGAAGCGCCCAATGACGGGCCGATCAAATACAGCGTGAAGATGGTGTCGAAGAGCTTCGGCAACGAACAGGAAACGCGCACCATCCGCTCGGGGGAAAGCGACGACTTTACCTGGCAGGGCGCGGCGCCCGCTGGCGCGCAGCCAGTGCCGGATGGCTGTCCGCAGGCGGCATCGGTGCCGCATAGCGCGGACGGCGCGGCCGTGCGCCAGGTGCAGATTCGCTTTGCGCCGGTCATCGCGGATAACGGCGCGGCCAATGTGCAGATCAGCTTTCGAGCTTATGCGCCGAAGGGTGTAAATAAGGTCACGGTCGGCGGCAAGAGCTTGCAGTGTCCCGTCGATAATCGCTTCAGCCAGGTCGTGCGCTTTTCCATGTCGACTTCGACCGGCTCCAAGAAGACCGTCACGCTCGATGATGGAACGCAACTGACGATTACGGCGAGTCGGAAGTAGGGCGCTGATGACGCGGGCTTGTTTCGCGCTGATCGTGACTTGCTGCTTTGATCGGCATGCAGACGGCGGGGCGGTGGCTTATGCATCGGCCCCGACGATGACCTCAGTGCAATCGGTCCGCGTGCGTCTCAGGTGAGGTCAACGAGGCTCTTGCCAGAGGCGACGTCGCGACCGCAATGCGTTCAACCGCACTCAAGCGCACTCAAGCGCACTCAAGCGCACTCAAGCGCACTCAAGCGCACTCAAGCGCACTCAAGCGCACTCAAGCGCACTCAAGCGCACTCAAGCGCACTCAAGCGCACTCAAGCGCACTCAAGCGAAGCAACTAACCGTCCATTTCCTCGCAATCTAACTACTTCGACGTACACCACTGTCACCAATTCATCTCCATAAAGCTTACAGCCAGCAGCGCCATCCGCGGATCAGATCCAACAACGCAATCAAAGCCCGCCGCCAACCTACCTGATTTGGCACGCTTCCTGCGGTACACCCCGATGCCCGCTTCAAACGCAGCTTTCAACCGCGCGTGAAGCGCGTCCCATCGACCGTTCCGCCAGCGAGGTTTCGCGATGCCGCACATGATCTGGAAGGGTGCGATCAGCTTCGGGCTGGTCCACGTGCCCGTGCAACTGTATCCCGCCACGCAGTCGGACAAGGTCGGCTTCAATCTGCTCGACAAACGCTCGATGGACCCCATCGGCTACAAGCAGATCAACAAGAACACCGGCAAGGACGTGACACGCGACAACATCGTGCGCGGCTTCGAGTACGAGAAGGGCAAATACGTCGTGATGACCGATGCCGAAATCCGCGCGGCCAATCCCGAGTCGACTCAAACGGTCGATATCCTCGCTTTCGTCGATGCCCCCGAAATCTCGTTCCTCTCGCTCGACACGCCGTACTATCTCGCGCCCGATCGGAAAGGCGAAAAGGTTTATGCGCTTCTGCGCGACGCCTTGAAAGACACAGGCAAGGTCGGCATCGCTAGCGTCGTGCTGCACAACAAGCAGCATCTGGCCGCATTGATTCCCGTCGGTCCCGCGCTTGCGCTCAACACCTTGCGCTGGGGCGACGAAGTACGCGATTTCACCGACTTCAAGTTCCCCGATGAAGACACCAAGAAAGCGGGCGTATCGCCGAAAGAACTCGACATGGCCAAGCGCCTGATCGACGACATGAGCGACTCGTGGGACCCGACGAAGTATCACGACACCTTCAAGGACGACATCATGGCGCTCGTCGACCGCAAGGTGAAGGAAGGCAAGGTCGCGGAAGTCATGAAGATCGACGAGGGTAGCGGCGGCGAAGGCAAGGCATCCGCCGATATCCTCGACCTTTCCGAACTGCTCAAGCGCAGCCTGAAGAAGGGCGGCGCGGCGCCGGCCAAGCGCGGCGCCGCGGCATCGAAAGACGACGATTCGGGCGAAGAACCCGCCGCGAAGCCCGCGCGCAAGACTACGCGGCGCAAACGTGCCTAAAGCGTAAGGCGTGCCGGCCGCGCCCATGAGCTGCGCGACGGCACGTTACGCGGTCTGATGAAGCCGACAGAGCGTGGCGACCAACCCCGCAACATCGGCGACGTTTGACGCAATCACACACCGCACCACGACTACCAAGCCTCCCATAAACGGAGCCACGAAAACGATGGCCGGCAAACTCGAAACCTATCAGCGCATGCGGCGTTTCAACGAGACGCCAGAGCCGTCCGGGACGCAGAAGGCTGCCGCGAAGAAACGCGCAGCCAAAAAAGCCGCCGCGGTCGAGACGCTCTCATTCGTGATCCAGGAACACGATGCGCGCCGCTTGCACTACGACTTTCGCCTGGAGCTCGACGGCACGCTCAAGTCGTGGGCCGTGCCGAAAGGCCCGAGTCTCGATCCAACGGTCAAGCGCCTTGCGGTTCATGTCGAGGATCATCCGATCGATTACGGTTCGTTCGAAGGCGATATCCCCGAAGGAAATTACGGCGCGGGCAGCGTGATCGTCTGGGATCGCGGTCGCTGGGCGCCGCAAGCCGGCAGCTTCGACGAAGCCCTGGCCGAATATGAAAAAGGCAAGCTCAAGTTCGTGCTCGATGGCGAAAAGCTGCAAGGCGGCTTCACGCTCGTGCGCAGCCACATGCGCGGTAGCGGCGACAAGGAACAGTGGCTACTCATCAAGGAACGCGACGACGAAGCGCGTCCCGAAAGCGAATACGACATCCTTCTGAAGCGGCCCGGCAGCGTCTTGTCGGAATCGCTCGGCGCGCGGGGGAAGAATGGCGCGGTCGTCGAGCGCACCGAGCGCAAGACCAAGCCTGCCGCCAAGAAAGCGGCCACCAGAAAAACCGTCAGCAAGACAGCGAATGGGCGCGAGCATCCGGATATCGTCGCGAACCGGAACGCGGAGTCGTTGCGCACGCTCTCGCATGACCCGGCGATAGAAGGCGCGGTCAAGGCCAAGCTGCCCGCGACCTTCAAGCCGCAACTGGCCACGCTCGTCGATACCGCGCCGTCGGGCGAAGACTGGGCCTATGAGATCAAATTCGATGGCTATCGCGTGCTCGTGCGGATCGAGACGATCAAGGGCAAACGCGATATCCGCATTTTCACGCGCAACGGCAACGACTGGACGGCGAAGTTCAGCAAGCAGGTGAAGGCGCTCGAAGCACTCGACATAGAAGACGGCTGGCTCGATGGCGAAGCCGTCGTGCTCGACGATCGCGGCCTGCCGGACTTTCAGGGGCTGCAAAACGCGTTCGATGTCGGACGTCCGCAAGATATCGTCGTGTACTTCTTCGATCTGCCTTATTTGAACGGGTACGACTTGCGCGAGGTGCCGGTCGTGCAGCGCCGCGCAATTCTGAAAGCGATCGTCGAACCGCTCGCCGATCCCGTGCTGCGCTACTCGGAAGACTTCGCTTTTCACGCCGACGATCTCCTCAAAAGCGCCTGCGACATGGCGCTGGAAGGGATCATCGGCAAGCGGATCGACTCGACTTATGTCTCCGGGCGCAGCGCGTCGTGGATCAAGCTCAAGTGCCGGCGCCGGCAGGAGTTCGTGATCGGCGGCTATTCGGAACCGGCGGGCACGCGCGGCGAGTTCGGCGCGTTGCTGCTCGGCGTGTACGACGCCAAGGGCAAGCTGCAATACGCGGGTCGCGTCGGCAGCGGCTTCGATCACGCCACGCTCACCGCCGTGAAGAAGGAACTCGACAAGCGCGAAACCAAAAGCATGCCGTTTGCGAGCGAGCCGCAGGAGCGCAGCCGCACGCCGGTGCATTGGGTCAAGCCCGAACTCGTGGCGGAATGCAATTTCGCGGAATGGACCAAGGAGCGCATCGTGCGACAAGCATCGTTCGTCAGTCTGCGCGACGACAAGCCGGCCAGGCAGATCGTCAAGGAAGAAGCGGTATCGGCGCAAAAGGTGGAAGACGAGGGCGCGCCGAAGAAGACGGCTGCCAGGAAAACCGCCGCGAAGAAAGCGCCCACGAAAACCGCGGCCAAAAGCAAATCGGCCGCCGAGGTCGAAGGCGTCAAGATCAGCCATCCGGATCGCGTCATCGACAAGTCCACGGGGCTTCGGAAAATCGATGTCGTCGAGTATTACGCGTCGGTCGCTCAATGGATGCTGCCGCATCTGCACGACCGGCCCGTGTCCCTCGTGCGCGCCCCGGAAGATATCGGCGGCGAATTGTTCTTTCAGAAGCACAGCGCGAGGCTCGCGATTCCGCACATCACGCAGCATGCGGATATCGATCCGGGACATCCGCCGCTGCTCACCATCGAATCGGCGCAAGCGCTCGTCGGCACGGCGCAGATGGGGACGATCGAACTGCATACGTGGAACGCGCTGGCGTCGAACATAGAGAAACCGGATCGCATGGTGTTCGACCTCGACCCCGGCGAAGGCGTCGACTGGAAGCGCATGGTCGAAGCCGCGAAGCTCACGAAGGAACTGCTGGCCGAACTCGGACTTACTTCGTTTTGCAAGACGAGCGGCGGCAAGGGCTTTCATGTGGTCGTGCCGCTCGCCAAACAGTCGGGCTGGGACGAAATGAAGGGCTTCTCGCAAGCCGTCGCGCAGCATATGGCGAGTACCTTGCCCAAGTTCTTTTCCGCGAAGATGGGCATGCAGAATCGGAAGGACAAGATATTCATCGACTATCTGCGCAACAACCGCGGATCGAGCACGGTGGCGGCGTTCTCGTTGCGCTCGCGGCCGGGACTGGGCGCTTCGATGCCTATTGCCTGGGACGAAATCGACGAGGTCACGAGCGGCGATCAATGGAACATCGGCAACGTGGCCGAGCGCATGAATTCATTGCGCGCCGACCCGTGGGCCGACTACGCGAAGGGCCGCCAGCGTCTTACGGCGGCAATGAAAAAACAGCTTGGCATCGACGCTAAAAGCAAGACCAAGTGAACGCATCAAGGAGAGGGACCATGAAGCCAGTCAAGACAGCACCCGAAAGCGCGCCCGAACGCGGCCGCGAAATGTCGAGCAAGGACGAACAGACGCAAGTGGACGACGATTCATCGAACGCGGCGCTGCCGCACGAGGCGGATCAAAGTGTCGACTCGCAGGATGAGCACGAGCCGCGCGAAGTCGGCAAGCAGGCGCATGACGATGTAAAGCGCGGTCTCGTCGATACCGACCGGCGCGGTGGCGGCGCGTATCAGGAAGCCACGCAGCGCGACGATCACGTGAACGAGAATAGCGGCGGCGGCAGCGGCGGCCCAGGCGCGAATTGAACCAGATGGTGAAACCACGAGTCTTGCACTGACATTGCGTGAGACGGTTGCGTAAAATGATTTTTGTTTCGAAAGCAGAACACGTCGATCATGCGTTTTCTACCGGATCAT
The DNA here is from genome assembly GCF_031450995.1 of Caballeronia sp. LP006. Classification (NCBI taxonomy): domain Bacteria; kingdom Pseudomonadati; phylum Pseudomonadota; class Betaproteobacteria; order Burkholderiales; family Burkholderiaceae; genus Caballeronia; species Caballeronia sp. LP006. The sequence continues at coordinate 1,734,842 of NZ_JARTVW010000005.1, forward strand.
TCAGTGCCGCGCGCGTTTCATCCGGTAAGCGCTTCCGATGCAAGCCTCGTTTGCTTGCTTGTACATCCATAGCGTCCTCAGCCAACCCGACGGAACATGTCCCAAGATCTATTGTCCCGGCTCAAGAACGAAACCGCCGTATGCCATACGCGGCTCGAGAACGCGCTCGACCTCATGCAGGACAGCCTGCAACGCGCCGAATACATTGCGCTGCTCGAACGCTTTTACGGCTATATCACGCCGTGGGAAGACGTCGCGGGCGCGCAGATGCCCGAGTCGCTGCAAGTATTTTTCGATGAGCGCCGCAAGGCGCCGCTCATCGCCGCCGATCTCGCCGTGCTCACCGGCGAGCGCGTGCCCGTGGGTTCGGTCCCGCGTGCTCACGCGCTTTACGATCTGCCGCAGATCAAGAGCGTCGCGAGCGCGATCGGCTCCATGTACGTGATGGAAGGTTCGACCCTGGGCGGGCGTTTCATCGCGCCGCATGTTGCCAAGCTGCTCGATCTCGAACCCGGTTTCGGCAACGCTTATTTCGAAGGTTACGGTTCGCACACCGGCAGCATGTGGAACGCCTTCCGCACGACCGCCGCGGCGACGGTGCCCGAGGCGCAATACGACGAAGCCGTGCATGCCGCCATCGCGACCTTCGAGAGCATGCAGGCGTGGCTGTGCCCGGAATCCGCGGAGGTCGAAGACCTTCAGGCCGTGAGCGGAGTGGCCACATGAGCGAGGCGGCAAGCGGACCAGCCGGTTCTGCGTCCTTTCACGGCGACTCGCAAGGTCCGCCGGATGCCGTCGCGCGCCGCCTGACGCTCGACTCCGGCGTTGCGAGCAAGGACTGCGACGCCGAGCCCATCCATGCACCCGGTGGCATCCAGCCGCATGGCTATCTGCTCGTGCTGGACGACGCTCTGCGCATTCTGCAGGCAAGCGAGAATCTGGCTGCGCTCACGGGCCGCGACATCGAGACGCTGCCTGGCGAATCGCTCGAAACAGTGCTGGGCGATGTGGGCGCCAAGCGCATCGCGAAAGCCGCCGCGACGGCGGAGATCGACGACGCGCCGCTTTACGTCGGCCCGGTGGATGCCGCCAAAGCGGACCACGCTTCCGTGCGCCTGGATGTCACGGTGCATCGCCATGAAGGCGCGCTCATCGTCGAGATGGAAACGGCCGCAATCGGCGACGCCGCTTTCGCGTCCATGTATCCGCTCGTGCGCACGTTCGCGCGCGGTTTGCAGGATGCCGGCACCGTGCAGGAACTCGCGGAACTCGCCGTGCAAGAAGTCCGCGCGATCACCGGCTTCGGTCGCGTCATGCTTTACAGCTTCGACGAGGAAGGCCGCAGTCATGTTCTCGCGGAAAATCGCGACGAAAGCTACGCGTCCTTTCTGCATCAGTTCTTTCCGGCTTCCGACATTCCGCGTCAGGCGCGCGCCCTGTATATGCGGCACCGGATCCGCCTCGTCGCCGATGTGAACTATCGCCCCGCGCGCCTCGTGCCGGCGCTCAATCCGCTGACCGGCCGCCCGACTGACCTCACTTACGCCACGCTACGCAGCTTCTCGCCCGTGCATCTGGAATACATGCGCAACATGAACACGCATGCGTCGATGTCGGTGTCGATCGTCGTGCGCGGGCGCTTGTGGGGCCTCATTTCCTGTCACGATCACGATCCGCGCATCGTGTCGTTCAATACACGGCTGGCGGTCGAACATCTGGGGCACATGCTGTCGCTGCAGATCGAGGCAAAGGAAGAGCGCGCCGAGGGCGAATATCTCGCCGCGCTGCGTCGCACGATGGGCCGTCTCGTCAGCGCGATGGGCGAGCACACCAATTTCGTGGCCGGCCTGCAGGCGGCGCCGAAGGACGTGCTGGGCTTCGCGCGTTCGGCGGGCGCGGCTATCGTCTTCGATGAAAACGTCACGCTCATGGGCGCGACGCCCGATGAAGACACGGTGCGCGCGCTCACGCACTGGCTCGCGGAAAACACCACGGGCGTGTGGGCAAGCGACTCGCTCGCGCGCGAATGGCCGCCCGCCAAGGCGCACGAGGACAAGGCGTGCGGCGTGCTCGCCGTGCCGGTATCGCAGATTTTTCGCAACTATTTGCTGTGGTTTCGCCCCGAGGTGATGCAGACCATCAAGTGGGCGGGCGAGCCGGTCAAGATTCGCGACGCGGAAGGCGCCAGCGCCCCGCGCACGAGCTTCAGTCCCTGGCTCGAAACGGTGCGCGGGCATTCCGCCATGTGGCGTCAGGGCGAGATCGAAATCGCCAACGAATTGCGCGGCGCGCTTCTGAATATCGTGCTGCGCCGTGCCGAGGAACGCGCGGAACTCGCGACCGAACTCGCACGCGCGAACAAGGAACTCGAAGCGTTTTCGTATTCGGTATCGCACGACTTGCGCGCGCCGCTGCGCCATATCGCGGGTTACGGCGACCTGCTGCGCGAACTGGAAGGCGAGCGCATGTCGGAAAAGAGCCGGCGTTTTTTGAACAACATGCTGGATTCGGCGCGCTTCGCGGGCACGCTCGTCGACGATCTTCTGACCTTCTCGCAGATGGGCCGCGCGGCGCTCAGACCCGCTCCGGTCGACCTGAACCAGCTCGTCGGCGTGATCGTGCGGGAGTTCGAAATGGATGCCTCCGAGCGCCGGATCGAGTGGGTCATCGGCGATCTGCCGCGCATCACGGGCGACGCCGCCTTCCTGCAACTGGCGCTGCGCAACCTCATTTCGAACGCGGTGAAATATACGAGAACGCGAGAATCGGCGAAAATCGAGATATTCGCCCAGAAAAGCGGCGACGAGTACATCGTCGGCGTACGGGACAATGGCGTCGGCTTCGACATGAAATATGGAGCCAAGCTGTTCGGCGTGTTCCAGCGGCTGCACCGCGCGGAGGAGTTCGAGGGCACCGGTATCGGCCTCGCCAACGTGCGGCGGATCATCGAACGGCACGAGGGACGCACATGGGCGGAAGGGCGGCTCGGAGAAGGCGCGGTATTCTATTTCTCCCTGCCGGTCGTGTTTCGACATGTCACGGGCCGCGAAGGCGTCCGCCTGGGTTCCGGCGCGCCGTCGGGAACCTGAATATCAGCGTCAATACCAGACCATGCTTAAACCGATTTTGCTTGTCGAAGACAATCCGAACGACCTCGAACTCACGCTCGTGGCGCTGGACAAAAGCCAGCTTGCGAACGAAGTGATCATCGCGCGCGACGGTCAGGAAGCTATCGACTATCTCACTTGCGAAGGCGACTGGAAGGAGCGCACGCCGGGCAATCCCGCCGTCATTTTGCTCGACTTGAAACTGCCGAAGATCGACGGGCTCGAAGTGCTCGACACGATCCGCTCGACCCCGGTTCTGAAAAGCGTGCCGGTCGTCATGCTCACGTCCTCGCGCGAAGAGCAGGACCTCGTGCGCAGCTATGAACTCGGCGTCAATGCCTATGTAGTCAAGCCCGTGGAGTTCGCGGAATTCGTCGAGGCGATCAGCGATCTCGGCGTGTTCTGGGCCGTGCTCAACGAGCCGCCGCCGGGTTCCACGCGCTTTCGCCGACCGCCGTCCGCGCAATGACCGACGTGAACCTCGTGAACTTCGTGACTGCCAATATCGACCGCATCGTGCGCCGCCGCGCGTTTTCTCGCGAGGCCGCCTAGACCATGCAGCCCCTGCATCTGCTTCTCGTGGAAGACAACGCACTCGATGCGGAGCTGACCATCGCTCAGCTCGAGCGCGCCGATTACGCGGTGGATGCGTCCATCGTCTACGACTCGGCGAACTTCATCGCGGAGCTCGCCGCCAAGCGCTTCGACGTGATCCTCGCGGACTTCGTCATGCCCACGTTCTCCGGCATCGAGGCGCTGAGCATCGCGAGCGAGCGCGCGCCGGATACCCCGTTCATCTTCGTGTCCGGGCTGCTTGGCGAAGAACACGCCGTCGACATGCTCAAACGCGGCGCGACCGACTATGTGCTGAAGCAGCGTCTGCAACGGCTGCCCGCGGTGGTGCGCCGCGCCATGCGCGAGAGCGACGAGCGTGCGCAACGCATTGCGGTGGAGCGCGCGCTGCGCGAGACGGAGACGCACTTTCGCATGCTGATCGACGCGCTGAAGGACTACGCCGTCATCACGCTCGACCCGGAAGGGCGCATTCGCACGTGGAACGCGGCGTCGGAGCGCATTCTCGGCTTTCCGGCGCAAGACGTGCTCGGCCAGAGCGCGAGTATCTTCTATAACCAGGAAGACCGCGAAACCGGCGTATTCGAGGACGAACTCGACATCGCGCGGCGCGAGGGCAGCGCCAGCGACGACCGCTGGCTGTGGCGCAAGGACGGCCACTCGTTCTTCGCCTCGGGCGTGACCACGGCCATCCGCACGGAAAACGACGAACTGATCGGCTTCTCGAAGATCGTGCGCGACGCCACCGACGCTCACATGGCCGCCGATGCCTTGCGGCTCGCCAAGGATCAGGCGGAATCCGCGAATCGCGCGAAGGACCATTTCCTGGCGGTGCTGTCGCATGAATTGCGCACGCCGCTCACGCCGATTCTCGCCGCCGTGCGTCTGCTCGAAATGAAGCATTCGCTGTCGCACGAGGCGCATCCCACGCTTGAACTGATTCGCCGCAATGTGGAACTGGAGGCGCGTCTGATCGACGATCTGCTCGATCTGACGAGCATCGCGCGCGGCAAGCTGAGTCTGAATTTCGCGAGCGTCGCGCTCGATACCTTGCTCACGAGCGCACTCGACATGTCGGAAGCCGACATGCGCGCGAAGAATCTCACGCTCGACACGCGCTTCGACGCGCACCAGTTCGTCGTTTTCGGCGATGCCGCGCGCCTTCAGCAGATCGTCTGGAACCTGATGAAGAACGCGGTGAAGTTCACCCCGGCGGGCGGGCGGCTCGAAGTACGGACGTGGAATCCGGATCGCGCGACCATCGCGGTATCGGTGACGGATAGCGGCATCGGCATCAGCGCCGAAGCATTGCCGCGCATTTTTTCCGCATTCGAACAGGCCGATGATTCCATCACGCGTTCCTTCGGCGGGCTGGGCTTGGGCCTGGCTATCGCCAGCACGCTCGCGCAGAAGCATGGCGGCACGCTCTCGGCCTACAGCGAAGGCCGCGATGCGGGCGCGCGTTTCACGCTCACGTTGCCGCTCGCGAAAACGGAGCCGCAGCACGAGGCCGAGCCGCTCGTCGAGGCAAAGCGGCACGAACACGGCCGTTCGCTGCGCGTATTGCTCGTGGAGGACAACGAGCAGACTTCATCGGCGATGGCGGAAGTGCTGGAGATGCTCGGTCACGTCGTTACTGTCGCCAGCACGGTGGCAGTTGCGCTCGAACGCGCGAAGGAGGCGTCGTTCGATCTTCTCGTGAGCGACATCGGCTTGCCGGATGGCACCGGTCTCGACATCGCGCGCGCGTGGCGCGAGCTGCAGCCCGACAAGCCCGCCGTGGCCATTACGGGCTACGGCATGGACGAAGACATTCGACGTTGCCGGGAAGCAGGTTTTCGGGATCATCTGACGAAGCCCGTCAACTTTTCGCGGCTCGAAGGGCTCATTCAGACGCTGGCCGAAACGCCGGACGCCTGAGCTGCAAAAAAATCCGGCCGAAGTCCGGATCGATGTCGATTGACGCCTGGCTTGCACGTTGTAGGGTAGGAGAGCGGCGCCGATTCCCGGCGCGTCTCGTCACTTCTACGGAGCCAGCCATGTCCACACCTGCCGTCAACCCCATTCCGCCTGGCATGCGTTCGCTGACCCCGCACCTCACGTGCGCGGGCGCGGCGGAGGCGATCGACTTCTATGTGCGCGCCTTCAACGCCGTCGAACTGGGCCGTCTGCCCGGACCGGACGGCAAGCTCATGCATGCCATGGTCAAGATCGGCGATTCGGTGCTGATGCTCGTCGACGAGAACCCGACCTTCGGCATGCTCGGCCCGAAGGCGATCAAAGGGTCGCCGGTGACCATCCACCTTTATGTCGACGATGTCGATGCCACGTTCACGCAGGCCATCGATGCCGGCGCCGAAGTCACCATGCCGGTTGCCGAGATGTTCTGGGGCGACCGTTACGGCCGGCTCGTCGACCCGTTCGGGCATCAGTGGTCGTTGGCATCGCACGTACGCGACGTGAGCCCCGAGGACATGCAAAAGGCGATGACCGCGCCGCGCGAATAACGCGCCTTTCAAGGAGAGACTCATGAACAAGATATCGCCATGCCTATGGTTCGACGGCAACGCGCAGGAGGCCGTCGATTTCTATCTGAGCGTGTTCAAGGACGCGCGCATCGTTGAAACCATGCTGCATAACGAGGCCAGTCCGGGCACGCCGGGCAGCGTGCTCGCCATTCTGTTCCAGTTGGAAGGCGAAGACATCATGGCGCTCAACGGCGGCCCAGAATTCAAGTTCACGCCCGCCCTGTCGTTGTTCGTCAAATGCGACAGTCAGGCCGAGATCGACCGCTACTGGGACAAGCTTCTCGAAGGCGGCCAGGCGATGGCCTGCGGCTGGCTCACGGACCGTTTCGGCGTGACGTGGCAGATCGCGCCGAGAAAGCTGCTTAAGATGCTGCAGGACCCCGACCCGGACAAGGCCAATCGCACGATGACCTCGATGAGAACGATGGTGAAGCTCGACCTCGACGAACTGGAGCGGGCATACCGCGGAGCGTGACGCGAAAAGGAAGCGCTTCAGGCAGAGCGCTTCTTCGCCTTCCTCTCCATGAGTTTCGCGGCCATGAAGCGGTGATCCGGCGAGAACAGCCGCCGATACGTCAGCACGACTGCGCCGACCACGCCGAGCGCCGAAGCCGCCGCGATCAGAAACATGATGACGATCTGATAGCGCACCGCCTGCAATGGAGATTGTCCCGCCAGCACCTGACCGGTCATCATCCCCGGCAGACTGACGAGGCCCACGACGGTCATCTGGTTGAGCGTCGGAATCATGCCCGCGCGCACGGCCTGCCGCGCGGGCCCTTGCGCGGCTTCCCAGCGCGTCGCGCCTAATGCGAGCGACATCTCCACGGCCGCGCGTCCGGCGGTCAGTTCCTCCGTCATGCGTTCGATGCCGAGCGACACGCCCGTGAGCGTATTGCCGAGAATCATGCCGAGAATGGGTATGGCGTATTGCGGCTCGTACCACGGATGAATGCGGATCACGACGAACAGCCCGAATGCGCCGATCAGCCACGAACTCGCCCAGATCGACACGATGCTGTCGGCGCGTTGTCCGGTGTAGGTGCGCCGTCCGCGATTCGAAGCGGACAATCCCGCGATGATGGTCATCAACGCCATGAGCGGTAGCACGACATACCACCGGCTGAAGGCAAACACCCAGCCGAGCACATAGCCTATCAGCAGCAATTGAACGACGGTGCGTATGGCCGCGATCGCGAGCTTGCGTTCGAGCCCGAGATTGAGCGCGACCGACAACACGCCGTTCACCACGATCAGCGCCGCCGCAAGCGCGATATCGAGGAGACTGAGGTTTTGATAACCGTTCATGGCGCGCTCGCTTCGGTGAGGACGCCCGCGTTCATCGACAAATGACGCGTGGCCACGCGCGCGGCTTGTTCGGGGTCGTGCGATACCCAGATGCTCCCGCGCTTGTTGCCCGGTTTGCCGTCCGCTTTGTCCGCCGATTCGAACCACGCGCTGACCAGCGCTTCGATCGAACGCGCCGAAGCCGGATCGAGCGATGCCGTGGGCTCGTCGAGCAGCAGCACGTCGGGCGCGAGTTGCAGTACACGCACGAGCGCGGCGATCTGCGCCTCACCGCCGGACAACTCGCTCGCGACCTTGTCGAGAAAGTCCGCGCCGCGTCCCGCCGCTTCCGCAAGTTGCGTGGCCATCGCGCGATCGAAGCGGGCATCGCGATAAGCCTTGAGTGTGTACGGATAACGCAGGTTGTCCTCGACACTTCCGTCCAGCATCGCGGGCCGTTGAGCGATATAGGCCACGCGTCGTCGATAAGCCGGAATGCCCGCGCGCGCGATACGCTCGCCGCGCCAAGTCACGTAACCCTCGTCGCAGGCATCGAGCAGCGCGAGGGTACGCAAAAAGACGCTCTTGCCCGATCCCGACGGTCCTGTGATCGCGGCGCGCTCGCCTTCGCTCAGCACGAAATCCGTGGGATGCAAAAGGACGGTGCCGCGCGCGGTATCGCGCCGTGCGACGCCAACGGTTGCGACGAGTGAAGAAGGCATCGGGCCTCGTGGGGCACTTATCGAGCCGTCATCTTACGGAAAAGGCCGGGCGTTGCCCATGACATGCGGCGCTCATGACACACGTCGACCGTCACGCGGGCACACTCTGTGCTGCGCCACACACAATCAGAAAAAATGGATGGAGAGGTCATGGCGCAGGCCCGCACGAGCAGAAAAATCGGAAAGATCGTCGCATGGTTTTTTGCCGTTCTGGCGGTACTGATAGCGGTGGTCGTGGTTATTTTCCTGACGTTCGACTGGAATCGCCTGAGGCCGTGGGTCGATGACAAAGTCTCGCAAGCTATTGGGCGGCAGTTTCATATTACCGGCGACCTGAAGGTGGGCTGGCGCCGTCCGCCTAACGAAACGGGCTGGAAACGCTGGGTGCCGTGGCCGCGCTTCTCGGCTGAAAAGATCACCGTCGCGAACCCGGACTGGGCGCGCAACCAGTATTTCGCCACGCTCGACGAAATCGACTTTCAGGTGGCCGTGCTGCCGCTGCTCGCGCACGACATCGTCATTCCCGCGATCAATCTGGTGAATCCTTCCATCGATGTCGAGCGGCTCAAGGACAACCGCAACAACTGGACGTTCAAGTTCAAGCAGTCCACCGAACCTTCGACGTGGAATCTCAAGCTCGGCGATATCTCGCTTGCAAAAGGCACGGTCGGCGTGCACGACGAAGTGACCAAGGCCGAGATGCAGGTCGATATCGATACGCTCGGCCAGGCCGTGCCGATCGGCGAAGTGATGAAGCAGCAACAAGAGGCGTCGAGCAAATCGTCGGCGGAGATGGTCGGCAAGAGCGGCGCGGCCAAGCTGGAAAAGCAGACGGATGCAGCGGCGGCCTCGGAGGCGTCCGCCGCTTCGGCTGCATCCGCGGCTGCGGCGGCGAATGCGTCGGCGCCGAATCCGGCGAGTACGTCGGCCAATCAGAGCATCACGACGAAAGAAGGCGTGAAGCCGCCGATTCCGCCGTATGCCTTCGGCTGGACGGTCAAGGGCACCTACAACGGCGGCAAGGTTTCCGGCGACGGCAAACTCGGCGGCGTGCTCGCGGTGCAGGACGCGGCGCGCCCGTTCCCCGTTCAGGCCGATGTGCGCCTGGGGGACACGCATATCGCGTTCGTCGGCACCGTGACCGATCCCGCGCATCTCGCGGCGCTCGATCTGCGGCTGTGGATTCAGGCGGTCAGCATGGCGCATCTGTATCCGTTCACGGGCGTGACGCTGCCGGAAACGCCTCCTTTTGCCACGGAAGGGCGTCTCACCGGTCAGTTCAAGGAAGACGGCAACGTGTTCCACTACGAGAACTTCACGGGCCGCGTGGGTGGCAGCGACATCAACGGCTCGCTCGTCTATGCGGGCAGGAAGCCGCGACCGCTGCTTCAGGGCGAACTCGTGTCGCATCTGCTGCGTTTCGCGGACCTCGCGCCGATCATCGGTGCGGATTCGAACGCGAGCAAAGCCAAGCGCGGCGAGACGGAAAAGCAGCCGTCGGCGAAGGCGTTGCCGACCGAGGAGTTCAAAACCGATCGCTGGAAGGCCATCGATGCCGACGTGAAGTTCACCGGTCAGCGCATCATCAAGGACCCCGACCTGCCGATCACGGATCTCTATACGCACGTCGTGATGAAGGATGGCGTGCTGTCATTCGAACCGCTCAAGTTCGGCGTGGCGGGCGGCGCGTTCTCGTCGAACATTCATCTGGATGGCAGTGCGGCGCCTCTTAAGGGACGCGTGTCGGCGGAGGCGCGGCATCTAAAGCTCAAGCAGTTGTTCCCGACCGTGAAGACCATGCAATCCGCGCTCGGTGAAGTGAACGGCGACGCGGCTTTGTCCGCCACCGGCAATTCGCCCGCCGCGCTTGCTGCAACGTCTAACGGCGAGATAAAGGCGCTCGTGACGCAGGGCACCGTGAGCCGGCTGTACATGGAAGCGGCGGGCCTGAACGTGGCGAACGTCGTCTACGAGAAGCTCTTCGGCAAGCGCGATGTGAACATCAACTGCGCCGCGACCGATTTCGTCGTCACGGATGGCGTGCTCGACTCGCGCGTCTTCGCACTCGATACCGACGACGCGGTCATCAACGTCGACGGCAACATCAATCTGAGGAGCGAACAGATGGATCTGGGGATTCATCCGCATACGAAGGGCTTCCGCATCTTTTCGTTGCGTTCGCCGCTGTATGTGAAGGGCACGTTCAAGGACCCGAAGGTTGGCGTGAATGTCGGCGCGTTGGCGGTGCGCGGCGGTGCGATGGTCGGTCTTGGACTCATCAACCCGTTTGCCGCGTTGATCCCGCTGATCCAGCCGAGCAACAACAAGCCGTTGCCGTGCGCGCAGATGCTGGCCGACATGCGCAATGCGCCAACAGCGCCGCCTGCCGGACAGAAGCAGACGACCAAGGCGGCGCCGGCTTATATGTCGTCGGGTGCGGCCGCGGGCTCGGCTTCCAAGCCGCCGGCGAAGAAGGCCGTGCCGGCCGCGCCGGCCAGTGCGGCGCAGTATCGCGGAAGCTAAGAGCAACGTACTGCACAGGCTTGTCCACAGATTCTGTGGACAAGTCGGGCAAGGATCGAGCTATTCGTTTGCCACGTAGAGCATGACCTGATCCGCGCCGCACGGCGTTTTGCGAACAGAATCAAGAAATTAGCTGAGTCGCCAAGCGCTTTTCCACAGGCATTTCCCCGTTTGCGGGGGATAAGTTATGCAGAGGGCGCGGGCAGGTTGGCGCGACTTGAAGCGCAGGATGTTTTTCGTTGCGCGTCAAATGCTTAGACGAGTTCACAGCGGGTTTTCAACAGGGTGGTCCCCAATTGCTGGGGACAACTTCGGCTCTTTGAGACGCCCTTCCTAGACCGAGATTCCCGGACCGCCATTGCTTCCGAGCAACTGCTCGACGGAATTCGCATCCTTATAGTCTTGCTCGGGCAGACCATCGAAGACAGCAATCACATCGTTGCTGACACCGGCTTCGCGCGCGGCATTCACTAGTGCGTCCTTGTTGGCTGGGAACGTGGCATAACGCAGGACTTCGGCGATTTCATCGTCGATGGGTTCGTCGTTCAGGCTCTGAGTTCCGGGTGTATCCGACATGGAATTCCTGTAGATGAAGAAGTGAGCGCTTCAGGTCTGTACCTGAATGGTCTGGCTTGCCATGCCGTGACTCGGCGTACGCGATTTCGGCAGCGGCACATGACGCCAGTGCGCGTGGTCGAGACTATCTGCCGCGATTTCGGGCGCGGGCGGCGCGACCGGCCCGGCGTTCACACGCAAGGCAGCGCGCGTTGCGGCCACTACGGCCGAATCGTCAGTCGAACTCGTGTGCAGAGGCGCGGCGTAACACGACGCCGAAACCAATGCCATCGTCAACAACGTTGAGGTCTTCATCGGGCAACCCCTCCTCACGTAGGCAGCGAGAAGCATCAAGCAAAGCCTATGCCGATACGTCCCTCGCGCACCGTTCATGCGTGGATGCCAATGAAGCAGACCTCGCACGGGCGCAACGAGCGGTGCTCGCGCGCAAACACTTCGCGTGATTTCTAACTTATGAATAATCCGCTTCCACCCAGCGTTGCGGATCGGCATGCGCCGCGAAATTGCACAGCCGCGCACTTTCAGCGCTGCGTCGGATTCAGACGGAAGTATGCGTCGAGAAGAGAGGTTTTGTACACGACACCGAGCAGCAGCGGTTCGCTCTTTTTTTCGATGACAGGAAGCCGCTCGCCCTGGAAAGCGAGGAAGTGCTGCAGTGCCTCGCCGAGCGACATGTCGGGTGTGAGCACGTCGAATTGCGGCTGGAGGTAATCGGCGGCGGTACGCGCGGATGTGTCTTGCTTGTCGAGAAGATCGGACGTGATGTCCTTGAGTGCGACCACACCGCGAAAGCGCCCCGCGTCATCCACGACATACAGATACTTCACGGGATATTCGAGGAACACGCGCGTCATGTCGTTCACGTTCGCATCGAGCGGGACGACGGTATCGGGCGGCTTGACGAGTTCGCGCATCTGCGTGGCCGCGAGGCGCAGACGCTCCTTCTCTTCGCGCGTGCGACGCAGGGTGACTTCGTACATCGACGTCTGCTCGGAGGTTCGGGCAATGAAATATGCCACCACGCACGAAAGCATGAGCGGCAACACCACCGAGTACGACAGCGTCATCTCGAAGATCATGAGGATCGCCATGAGCGGCGCGTGCGTGGCCGCGGCGAGAAACGCGCCCATGCCGACCATGGCGTAGGCGAATGGCTGTGAAGTCGAATGCGGCCAGATGGCGTGAACGCCGAGACCGAAGAGACAGCCGAGCACGGCGCCGACGAAAAGCGTGGGCGTGAAGATACCGCCTACCGCGCCCGAGCCGGCCGTCGCGGCGGTGGCGAGGAGCTTGAAGACGAGCACCAGCAAGAGCGCGGACCACGTCCATGGCTGATGCAGAAGCGAGTTCACCACTTCATAACCGTTGCCCCAGACTTCGGGCCACCAGATCGAAATGACGCCGACGATCAGTCCGCCGAGCGCGAGACGAATCGGCAAGGGCAGCGGCAACTTCGCAAAGCGCTTGCGCGACTCTGCGAGCAGCCGCAGGAAGTGTGGCGCGAGCGCGCCGCACAGCAAACCGAGCACGACGAAGAGCAGCACTTCGAGGCCCGCGATGGGCGGAAACACCGGCATCTGGTAAGGCGGCCGATACCCGGCGAACTCGCGCATCGTGATGTTGGCGACGACCGACGACACGACGATCGGCCCGAAGCTCTCCATGACCATGGAGCCCAGCACGATTTCGGTGACGAAGAACGCGCCCGCGATCGGCGCGTTGTATGCGGAGGTGATCCCGGCCGCCGCGCCGCACGCCACGAGCAGTCGCAGGCGCGGCGGATCGAAGTGGACCCAGCGTCCAATAAGCGATGAAGCGAGCGCGGCGAGCTGCACCATCGACCCTTCGCGGCCGATGGAACCGCCGCTCGTGATCGTGAAAAGCGACGACAGGCTGCGCCAGATGCTTTGCCACACGGGCACGACGCCATCGCCGATGGTCACCGCTTCCATGTAATCCGTGTTCGCGTGCTTGTCTTGACGAACCCGTGCGACGATCAGACAGAAGCCCGCGATGAGCCCGCCCGCCGCTGGCAACACGATACGCAGCGGCCACGGCAGGCTTTCGGCCATCTTGACGAAGTTGCCGGGTTCGCCGCCGAACGCCCGTTGCAGCGAATCGATGCCTTCACGAAACGCCGATGTCGCGAACGCGCCCGCAACGCCGACGACGACTGCCCAGATGAGCATGGTGTGCGCATCCGACAAACGGAAGAGTTGTTGAGCGCGCGTGCGCAGCCGAAGCAGGAACGAAAGCACGGATTATCGTGGAAAGCTTAGAAGCAAATGGAATAAGGCCGACGCAAGGATAGCATTGCGCATCATCCGTCCACTTTCGAGCGCGCGAAAAAAAGCCCGGCTATCGAAGACAGCCAGGCTTTTCAAGCGATGCATCCAGCGCTTCGGTCTACGCGCTCACCACTTCGGCGCGAACGAAGGATTCGCGTTGCGCTTGCCTTCGTCGAGCTTGTCGATCTTCGCGATGTCGTCGGCGTCGAGCTCGAGCTTTTGCGCATCCCAGTTGATCTGTTGATGCTCCGGATTCGTCGATGCCGACAGTACCACGATATCGCGCGCCAAAAGCCATGCGAAGGTAACTTGCGCGGGCGTCGCGCCGTGCTTCTTCGCGATGGCCTTGATGGTCATGTCGTTATGCGCGCGGCCTTCGCCGAGCGGCATATACGCGGTCACTTTCACGCCGAGCCGTTGAGTGGCTTCGACCAACGCTCGGTTCGCGAGGAACGGGCTCACTTCGATCTGGTTCGTCACGATCTCCTTGCCGCCCGGCGCCTCGAGCGCTTGTTCGAGCAGCGGCGCGGTGAAGTTCGACACGCCGTAATGACGGATGAGGCCGAGCTTCTGCGCTTCCTGAAACGCGCCAAGCGTTTCGGCGATAGGCACCGCGCCCTCGGGCGACGGCCAATGCACGAGCGCGAGATCGATCGTGCCGATATCGAGCTTTTCGTGACTGTCCTTGAGACTCGCGATCAGCTTGTCGCGCTGCAGCCGGTCCCACCAGACTTTCGTCGTCACCCAGACGTCTTCGCGCGGAATGCCTGACTCGCGCACGCCCGCGCCGACGGCGGCTTCGTTGTTGTAGAACTGTGCGGTGTCGATATGACGAAAGCCGATCTGCAATGCGCTTCTGACGGCTTCGGTGGTCTTCGCGGCATCGACACGGAATGTGCCGAGGCCGAAGGAGGGAATCGTTTCGATCATGCTGGCTCCTTGTTTCGTTGAGGCGATCAGTGAACTCAGTGACGCGTCTTACTTCGCGTCCTGATCGAGTTCGGGATAGTGCCTGAAAATGCCGGATTCGTTGAACGGGATGCGCCGTTCCGAATCGACATAAGCGGCGATATTGGGCCGTTGCAGCACGGCGTCATGCAGCGCCGCGACACGCGGATAGTGCTTGTCGAAGGTCTTCATCGCGCGCGGGAAGGCGTAGTGCAGGCCATCGACGAGCTGAAAGACGGAGAGATCGACGTAGGTCGTCGTGTCGCCGACCATTTGCGTGTCGCCGTGCGGATTCTGCTTCAGCACGCGCTCGAAATAACCCATGAATTTGGGCACGCGCTGGTCCAGGAAATTTTTCGAGCGCGTTTTCGCGGCTTCTTTCTGGTCTTCGTAATAGAGATCGGTCGCGAGCGGATGATGCGTGTCATGCACTTCCGCGACGATATCCGCGATGGTCAACTGCAAGCCATGCGCTACGTAGCGCAGGCCTTCGTCCTTCGGCGCGAGCTTCAGCTTCGGGCCGAGATACAGCAGGATATTCGCGACATGCGGCACGATCAGATCGCCGTCCTTCAGAAACGGCGGCGCGAACGGAATGTGCGGCTCGGTCTTGCTGCCGAGGAGCTTCATCATCGCGTCCATGCCTTTCTTCGAACGCGCGACATCGATGTATTCGGCGCCCGCGTCTTCGAGCGCGAGGCGCACATATTCGCCCCGGCCTTGCAATCCGTCCCAGTAATAGAGTTCGTAAGCCATGCGTGGGCTCCTTGTCAAACGTGCTGTGCTTTTGACGCCATGCGCGGCGGATGCTTGGGTTGGCAAGTTAATCGCGTGCTGCTTGCCGCGGGTCGAGCACGCGAACGAGTGTTCAGGCGAGCAACACGCGTACCCGCCTGGGGCCGTGGCGGCGCGGGCCGCGATGTAAAATGAATCCTTTGCTCGAGGGCCGATTCGCGATGCCCGTCAGAGAGCGAACGACTTCGAAGCGGAGAGAAGATGGACAAGCAAGGCTTCACCACTGGCATCGTACACGGCGATCGTGACGCGGGCGTCGAGCATGGCGGCGTGCGTCAACCCATCCATACGTCGGTTCAGTATGGCTTCGAACGCGTGGAAGATCTCATCGGCGTGTTTCAAGGCACGAAGAAGGGCGGGTTCAACTATGCTCGTCAGGGCACGCCGACCACTGCGGCGCTCGAGCGCAAGATCACGAAGCTCGAAGGCGGCGCGGGTTCCATCTGCTTCAGCACCGGCATGGGCGCAATCTGCGCGGTGTTTCTCACGCTTCTGCGCGCGGGCGATCATCTCGTGTCGAGCCAGTTCGTCTTCGGCAATACCAATAGCGTGTTCGGCACGCTGCGCACGCTCGGCATCGAAGTGACGGTGGTCGATGCAGGCGATGTCGCGAACGTCGCCAACGCGCTCAAGGCCAACACGCGCATGGTGTTCGTCGAGACCATCGCGAATCCGGGCACGCAGATCCCGGATTTGAAAGGTATCGGCGAACTGTGTCGCGAACGCGGGCTCGCTTATGTCGTCGATAACACCATCACGTCCGCGGCGCTTTTCAGGCCGAAGGATGTCGGCGCGAGCCTCGTCGTCAACTCGCTGACGAAGACGATTGCAGGACACGGCGCGGCGCTCGGCGGTGCGGTCACGGACACGGGCGTCTTCGACTGGAGCACGTACCCGAATATCGCGGATGACTACCGGCGCTCGCCCGCGAAGGAGCAAGGGCTTCTGCAAATTCGCAAGAAGGGTCTGCGCGACATGGGCGCGGCGTTGTCGTCCGAGCAGGCGCATCAGATTGCGCTGGGCGCGGAGACGTTGGCGTTGCGAGTCGGCAAGAGCAGCGATAACGCGCTCGCACTGGCGCAGTTCCTGCAGAAACACGAAGCGGTGGGTCGCGTGCTTTATCCGGGTTTGCCGAGTCATCCGCAATATGAAGTCGCGAAGAGTCTGTTCAAAAACGGCTCGTGGCTCTTGTCATTCGAGTTGCGCCATCCCGAACGCATGATCGACTTCGTCAACGCGCTGCAGATCCCGATCAAGGCGACCGGTCTCGGCGATACACGCACGCTCATCATCCCCGTTGCACCGACCATCTTCCACGAAGCCGGTCCGGACGTGCGCCGCGCAATGGGCATTTCGGACGGCATGCTGCGCTTGTCGCTGGGTATCGAGGATATCGACGATCTCATCGCCGATTTCGAACAAGCGTTGAAGCACGCGTAAGCCGAGAAAGCAGGCTTCGAATGCAAAAAAGCCGTCGGTTCAGTCGACGGCTTTTTTGTGTCCAGCATCGATACGATCAGCCGAAAAGACGCTCCACACCATACGTGATCGCAAGTCCACCGCCGATCAACCATGTATACAGAATCGCGCCGGTTGCAATCGCACGCGGACCCGCTTCGCGAATCTGCGCGATGCGCGTTTCCATGCCGAGTGCGGTCATCGCCATGGTGAGCGCGAAGGTATCGAGCGTGTTGAGCGTGCTGGTCGCGCTGGCGGGCAACACGTGCAGCGAATTCACCACCACGAGCGCGAGGAAGCCGAAGGCGAACCAGGGCACCGCGAGCTTGCCCGTGCCGCTTTGTGCGCTTTGATCATGACGCTTGCGATTGATCCAGAAGCCGACCACGAGCAGGACCGGCACGAGCAACATGACGCGCGTCATCTTCACGATTGTCGCGATATGCGCCGCTTCCGGGCTCACGTTGCTTGCCGCGCCAACGACCTGCGCGACTTCGTGAATCGTGCCGCCGAAGAAAAGGCCCGTGCCGAGCGTGTCGAGATGCAACCAGCCTGCGTGAATCGCGAGCGGATAGAGGAACATGGAGAGCGTGCCGAACAGGACCACGCTGCCAACGGCCATCGCGCTCTTGTGGGGCTTCGATTGCAAGGTCGATTCGAACGCGAGCACGGCCGCGGCGCCGCAGATGGCGCTGCCGGCTGCCGTGAGCAAGGCGGTATCGCGGTCGAGCTTCATGACCTTCATGCCGAACCATGTGCCGATGGCAAGCGTACTCACGACCACCAGCACAGATACCGCGAAACCCGACAGCCCGACGTGCGCGATTTCCTGCAGACTCACGCGCAACCCGAAGAACGCCACCGCGATGCGCAGCAATTTGCGCGCGGCGAAGTTCACGCCCGCCGCCCAGCTTTCGGGCATGCCGTGGCGCAGCGCGTTGCCGTAAATCGTCCCCGCGGCAATGCCGACGATCAACGGGCTGATGCCCAATCCAGCGATGAACGGCAGCGCGGACAGATGCGTCACGGCTGCCGCGAACAGCGCGACGAAAAGAATTCCGTTGAGCTGCCCACGCGTGGACGATGCTTCGGCGATTGACGGTGCGGCGGGTACTGCGGACATGGGAGCGTCCTTTTGACATTGCGTTGCGATTTGCTAATCCTAAATCACTCATATGCATATGAAAAATCGTGATTTAGGATGTAATGTATCGGTTGATCTGATATTTTTGCAAGATGACCCCGGATCAGCTGATAACCTTTGCTACCGTTGCCGAGCACGGCAACATCAGCCGCGCGGCTGTTGCGTTGCATTTGTCGCAGCCTGCCGTGTCGGGGCAGCTTCGGCTTTTGCAGGACGAATTCGGCGAATCGCTGTATTTGCGCGACGGCCGGGGCGTTCGCCTGACCGCAGCCGGCGAACAGCTGCTCGTCCACGCGGAGCGTGTGCGCGAGAGCTTCCGGCAAGCACACGCGCTGCGGGACGCGTTGCGCGGGCTCGAGCGCGGCACATTGCGTATCGGTGCGAGCACGACGCCCGCGAGCTACCTGCTGCCTTATCTGATCGCCGCATTCCACAAGCGCTATCCCGACGTGACGCTGACGACCATCGACGGGAACACGGCGGAAATCGTCGCTGCGCTCGGTTCGCTCGATATCGCGCTCATCGAAGGCCAGCCAAGTGGCGAGTTGCCGTCGGGCACTACGGTGACCGCCTGGCGGGAAGACGAGATCGTGGCTATCGTTCCGCGCGGTCATCCGCTCGCCGAAAGGCAAGACGCCACGCTCGATGAAATCGGCGGCTATCCGCTCGTGCTGCGCGAAAGCGGCTCGGGCGTGCGGCAGATCGTCGAGCGCGCGTTCGCCCAGGGCAAGGTGGCCGTGCGCGTCGCGCTCGAAATCGCGGGCGTCGAAGGCGTCAAGGAAGCGGTGCGGGCGGGCATGGGTATCGGCTTCGTCTCGGCAATGTCGATCCGGCACGAGGACGGCATGCTGCAACGCGTACACGTCGGCCCGGCGCCGCTCACGCGCCGCTTTTCAATCCTGTTTCCTCATGCCGACGCGCCTTCGCGTGTCGCCGCGCGCTTTCTCGAACTCTGCCAGGACGCCTCGATTCTCGGCTAGGGAATTCCACTATGGCGCAACGCGCACCGCCAAGAGCACTATTCGTCTTCATTGGGGCGCTGCGGCGTCCTTTTCAAACAGCAGTAATGGAACCGGTTCCAACCACTAGTTTTTGTCAGTTTTCAACGGAAAAGAGGCGTGATTTCATCTGATGCTTCAAAAATCGGCGTGCGCCCGGATGTCGTCGTAGTCGCCAGCGCCTTTGGCTTGGACACGGTTCGCACCGATGGTCACGCGGTCTGCGCCGAAGCCGCCGCGCGCGCGGGCGCCCAGGGTTTCGAAGTGCGCCGCGAACTTTTCGCTAACGAATCCGATGCCAGTTTCGACGCGCTCTCGCTTCTCGGCGCGCGCATCCGCACACTCGGTTTGTGGGCCGTCCACTCGACGCCCGCAACCTTGTTTCGCGACGATGGCGCTCTCGATGACAGTGCGCTCGCCCAGGCCATCGGCGAGGCGCATGCGCTGGGCGCGCGCATCGTGAAGCTGCAATTGGGCGGCACGGAACGCGGCGTTGCGACCGATGCGGCAACGCTCGATCGGTTGCTGAACGCGGTGGCGTCGTCGCCAGCGCGGGTGGTCGCCGAAAACGGCCAGTTGAAGGCGGGCGGCACGATCGGCGCGTTCGAGGCGTTGTTCGCGGCTTTGCCCGCGCAGGCGCAAAACGGGCTTGCGATGACCTTCGACACTGGCAACTGGCGCTGGCCGGATCAAGACCCGCTCGATGCCGCCGTGCGTCTCGCGCCGCACGTGGCCTATATCCATTGCAAGGCAGTGACAGGCGAGGGCGCGCGACGTTTCGCCATAGCCCCGTCGCAAGACGATGCGCACTTCGCCGCGCTCCTCGCGCAATTGCCGCGTGACGTGCCGCGCGGAATCGAATATCCCTTTCTCGACGCCGATGACGCCGCCGTTCAGGTCGCGCGTATCGCGGCATTTTGAATACAAGGTACCGCATGCAATCACAACGAAACGCCCTCGACATCGTTACGTACGGCGAGGCGATGACCATGTTCGTCGCCGCCGAAACCGGCGATCTGGCAAAGGTCGGCCAGTTCACCAAACGCGTCGCGGGCGCGGATCTGAACGTGGCTATCGGGTTGTCGCGGCTCGGCTTCAAGGTGGGCTGGATGAGCCGTGTCGGGCGAGATTCCTTCGGTCAATACGTGCTCGATGTGCTCGCGGCCGAAGGCATCGATGCGCGCCGCGTGAGTATCGACGAGCGCTATCCGACCGGCTTCCAGTTGAAGGGCAAGTGCGACGACGGCAGCGATCCGGCAGTCGAATACTTCCGCAAGGGCTCGGCCGCAAGCCATCTTTCGCTTGACGATTACGCCGCTGATTACGTGCTCAACGCGCGGCATCTGCACCTGACGGGCGTGGCGCCAGCCATTTCCGCGAGTTCGCGTGAACTGGCTTTCCACATGGCCCGCGAAATGCGTGCAGCAGGCAAGACTATTTCCTTCGATCCGAATTTGCGCCCGACACTCTGGCCGTCGCGCGACGCAATGGCGCAATCGCTCAACGCGCTCGCGGCGCTTGCCGACTGGGTGCTGCCGGGTGTGAGCGAAGGGTTGACGCTGACGGGCTACGAGAAACCCGAGGACATCGCGAAGTTTTATCTCGATCAGGGCGCGAAAGGCGTGGTCGTGAAACTGGGCGCATACGGCGCGTATTTCCGCACCGTCGATGGCGATGCCGGCATCGTGCCTGCGGTGCCCGTCGCGAAGGTCGTGGATACCGTCGGCGCGGGCGATGGCTTCGCGGTCGGCGTAGTGAGCGCGCTGCTCGAAGGCCGCGACGTGCGGCATGCAATCGCGCGCGGCAACCGCATCGGCGCGCTGGCGATTCAGGTGATCGGCGACAGCGAGGGCCTGCCCACGCGCGCAGCGCTCGACGTGCTCGAAGCTCAGGATGTGGGCGCTGCCCTCGACGCGGCGTGATCATCAGAGACTCAATCGAACTGTGTTCGGAGACAACCATGCAAGCATCTTCAACCCCGACTCTCGCCGTGCGCCGCTGGTGGATGATCATGCCGATCGTCTTCATCACGTATAGCCTTGCGTATCTGGATCGCGCGAACTATGGCTTTGCGTCGGCGGCGGGCATCAATCAGGATCTGGGCATCAGCAAGGGACTGTCGTCGCTGATCGGCGCGTTGTTCTTTCTCGGCTACTTCTTCTTTCAGATTCCGGGCGCGATCTACGCCGAACGCCGCAGCGTGAAGAAGCTCGTCTTCTGGAGCCTGATTTTATGGGGCGGTTGCGCCGCGCTGACGGGCATGGTGAGCAACATACCGTCGCTGATGGCGATCCGCTTCGTGCTCGGTGTCGTCGAAGCGGCGGTGATGCCCGCGATGCTCGTCTTCATCGCGAACTGGTTCACCAAGTCGGAGCGTTCACGCGCGAATACGTTTCTGATTCTCGGCAATCCGGTGACAGTGCTGTGGATGTCGGTCGTCTCGGGCTATCTCGTGAATTCGTTCGGCTGGCGGCACATGTTTATCGCCGAAGGTTTGCCTGCGGTGGTGTGGGCGGTAATCTGGTGGTTCATCGTGAAGGACAAACCCGCGCAGGTGACGTGGCTCACGGACGCGGAAAAGAGCGATCTCGATGCCACCTTGCGCGCCGAGCAAGCGGCGATCAAGCCGGTGAAGAACTATGGAGAGGCATTCAAGTCTCCCGCTGTCATCAAGTTGTGCGCGCAATACTTCTGCTGGAGCATCGGCGTGTATGGCTTCGTGCTCTGGCTGCCGTCCATCCTCAAGAGCGGCTCCACGCTCGGCATGATCGAGACGGGCTGGCTTTCCGCAGTGCCTTATCTCGCCGCGACCATCGCCATGCTGCTCGCTTCCTGGGCCTCCGACAAACTGCAGGCGCGCAAGGCCTTCGTATGGCCATTCCTGCTGATCGGCGCGGTGGCGTTCGCGGGTTCGTATCTGCTTGGATCGAACCACTTCTGGGCTTCGTACGTCTTGCTCGTTATTGCAGGCGCGGCGATGTATGCGCCTTATGGGCCGTTCTTCGCGATCGTGCCTGAACTGCTGCCGAAGAACGTCGCGGGCGGTGCCATGGCGCTCATCAACAGCATGGGCGCGCTCGGTTCGTTCGTGGGTTCCTATGTCGTCGGATACCTGAACGGGGCCACTGGATCGCCGGCTGCGTCATACGTCTTCATGAGCGCGGCCTTGCTCGTGGCCGTGGCGTTGACGCTGGCCGTGAAGCCGCCAGCGGTGGTGAGTCCGCGCGTCGCCGTGGGGTCGTGATGTCCAGAGCTCCAGAGCGCTGCCGCTGTCTATGCTTTAATGGAAAGCACGAACGCAGCGGCCGTCATCCACTCTTACCATGAGCCTGCAAAGGCCTGAAAACTCCATGAGCCGAAAGAAAATCGTAGCCTATAAGTCCCTGCCATCCGATGTCGAAGCGTACCTTCTCGATCATGCGGATGTCGTACATGTCGATCCGGCCGATCACGACGCATTCGTGGCGGCGCTCAAGGATGCCGACGGCGCCATCGGTGCGAGCGCGAAGATCACGCCCGCGATGATCGAAGGCGCGACGCGTCTGAAGGCGCTTTCGACGGTCTCGGTAGGCTTCGATGCGTTCGATGTCGACGACCTGACCAAACGCGGCATCGTGCTCACGCATACGCCTGACGTGCTCACCGAATCGACCGCGGATACGGTCTTCGCATTGATCCTCGCCAGCGCGCGCCGCGTGGTGGAACTCGCGGAATGGGTCAAGGAAGGGAACTGGAAAGCGAGCCTGGGCGAAGAAGGTTTTGGCGTGGATGTGCAGGGCAAGACGCTTGGTATCGTGGGGCTCGGTCGCATTGGTGGCGCGGTGGCAAGACGCGCGTCGCTGGGCTTTCGCATGAACGTGCTTTACACGAATCGCAGTTCCAACGAGCAAGCAGAGAAGGACTACGGCGCGAAGCGTGTCGAACTCGACGACCTCCTTGCGCAATCCGACTTCGTGCTTCTGCAAGTGCCGCTCACGGCTCAGACGCGTCATATCATCGGCGCGGCGCAGCTCAAGAAAATGAAGAGGAGCGCAATTCTCATCAACGCATCACGCGGACCGACCGTCGATGAAGCGGCGCTCATCGAAGCTCTCAAAGACGGCACGATTCGCGCGGCAGGCCTCGACGTGTTCGACAAGGAACCGCTGCCCGTCGATTCGCCCTTGCTCAAGCTGAAGAACGTCGTCGCGTTGCCGCACATCGGCTCGGCCACGCATGAAACGCGTCACGCGATGAACCTCAACGCCGCCGAGAACCTCATCGGCGCGCTCGATGGCACGCTCACGCAGAACATCGTGAATCGCGAAGTCCTCAAGCGCTGAACGCGGATCGGATCGACGGGTAGCCACGATGCGCTAACATGCGCATGCCGAGGCCAACGACAACGATGTCGATACCGCTCGCCCGATGTCGGGCGTTCGTCAAGCCATCACGACCACCATGTCCGACGATCCCACTTCAAGCAACCGGCCGCGCGTTTTCGGGGCGCGCCGCGCGACTATCACCGATGTCGCGCGCGAAGCCGGCACCGGCAAGACCAGCATCTCGCGTTATCTGAACGGCGAGACGGGCGTGTTGTCGCCCGATTTGCGCGAGCGTATCGAGGCGGCCATCGCGCGGCTGGACTATCGACCGAATCAGATGGCGCGCGGCCTGAAGCGCGGGCGCAATCGACTGATCGGCATGTTGCTCGCCGACCTGACCAATCCGTACTCCGTCGAAGTGCTGCAAGGCGTGGAAGCCGCGTGCCATGCGCTCAACTACATGCCGCTCATCTGCCACGCGGCCAATGAAGTCGACATGGAGCGGCGTTATCTGCAACTGCTTACGACGTATCGCGTCGAAGGCGTGATCGTGAATGCGCTCGGCGTGAAGGAAGCGTTGTTGCAAGGCTTCACGCAAGGCGGTATTCCGGTCGTGCTGGTCGATCGTTCGGTGGAAGGCATCGTCACCGATATGGTCGGGCTCGACAATCCGGCGGCCGTTGCACTGGCAACCGGACATCTCATCGATGAAGGCTTCGACGAATTGCTCTTCATCGTGCAGCCCGTCACGCATGTCAGTTCGCGGCGTTTGCGCGAGGCCGCGTTTCGCGAAAGCGTGAGCGCGCGTGCTGCAAACGGCGCGACGCTCGTGATCGATCTCGCCGATGCGGCATCCACGCTCGATGAAATCGATCGGCGCATCGAAGGTGCGCGCGCGGCGAACCGGCGCGTCGCGTTGTTCGCGGCGAACGGTCCGGTGGCTTTGCGCGTCGCGGTGCATCTCAAGGAACGATACGGCGCGGACTGGCAAGCGGGCGTCGCGCTGATGTCCATCGACGATTCCGAGTGGGCGCAACTCGCCGGCATGACGACGGTGCGGCAGCCGACTTACGATATCGGCCGACGCGCGGTGGAGTTTCTGCATGAGCGGCTCGGCGGCGCGGTCATGCCGCCACGCGAATGTCTGTTGCCGGGAGAACTCGTCGTGCGCGCATCGACGACGAGAGCAAGACACGAAGCATCACAAGGAACCTGAATGGTCAGTCTATCGACGTTGCTGTGCGTGGGATTCGCCACGCTCATCATCGCTGCATTGCCGGTCGTGTTGTATAAGCTCGCGAGGCCGCGTTTTCAGCTCGTGCCGCGCGAGGCGATACTCGGCATTGCCGTGTTTGCGCTTTTCGCCATGGTGATCGAGCGCGCGCTGCACGGCTTCATGCTGGGCAATCCGGCCACGTCCGCGTGGTTGATGAATCCCGCGGTCTTCGTGGTCTATGGCGCCATCACTGCGGGCCTGTGCGAGGAAGTGGGCCGCTTCCTGGCGATGAAGTGGCTCATCTCGCGCGAGCCCGGCGCGCTCGATCGTCCCGGTCCAGCGCTCGGTTACGGCATCGGACATGGTGGCGCGGAGGCGTGGATCGTCGGCGTGCTCGTACAGGCGCAATGGATCGTGTATGCGATCCTGGCCAACAACGGTACGCTCGATGCGCATTTCGAAAGCGCGCCGCTCGATGCAGTAGCGCGTATTCACTTGGTGCTCATGAGTCTCTCGCCTGTGTCGGCGGCTATCTTCGTGGTCGAGCGGGCGAGTGCGTTTGCCTTCCAGCTCGGCTTTTCGGCACTGATGTGGCAGATGCTGCGCGAACGGTCGCGTCATGCGCTTGGCGTGCTGATTGCGGCCCACGCGCTCGTCGGCATGCCGGCCGCGCTCTTTCAAGCGCGCCTGATTCCGCTCGCCGCCGCCGATGCCGTGTATCTCGTGCTCGGCGTGATCGTCACCGTGGCGCTCGTGCGCTACTATCGCGCCGCAGTCACGCGCCAATCCTGATTCATCGAGTATCCATGGACGACTACCAATACGACTGCCCGAGCGCGGACATCGACATGCTTGCGCATGTCATCAGCGATCTCTTCCCCGAGCAGACGCAATTCGCCGAACGCCTCGACGACGAAGGCCGTACCTCGCTGACGATTCATTACATCGCGATGCGTTTCGGTTCGACGGCGCGGCGCATTGCCATCGACGTGCGTTTCGATGCTGCCGCGCTGGCACGGTATCGAGCCATGCCGGTGAGGATGCATGCTCGAAGCTATGCAGTGTTACGTGCCTATGTGGAGGCGACGCTGGGTTCGCTGGAAGAAGCATACGCGAATGGCGAGGCGGTCCCGCGGCAGCTTGAAATCGAGATGGGAGAGGATTTCGCGTGAAGGGGCAGGTTGTATTCTGTATGCCGACAGGTTGCGTTTTGTATTCGAGATTTGAGCGAGGTGGGGCGGAACGGGTGATCGATTCAGATGCGGGTTGGCTGTTCGCTTTCGCATCTTGCACTCGGATGTGCGTGCGCTATGCGGCTGTCCGCGTCGGATGCGGCTATCTGAATTCTGTATGCCACGCCTTGGCATTTCGCATACAAAGTCTGCGTGGATTTATTGAACCTGGTTGAGGCTGTCTTCGGCATACGTGCGATTTGAATTCCGTATGCCACGCTCCCGCACTTTGCTTTCTCATCCGCGTGATCTGCACGCTCGTTGAGGCCATCCCCGTCAAACGCAGCAACTTGCATGCTGCGTGCCGCGTCCCTGCATAGCGCCTTCAAACTTCGCGATAAACCTTGGCGAAGCGTGCCGCCTTCACGACGCCATAGTCGCCCGGCGCATACTGCATGACCCAATCGCCCGCGTCGCCGGTGAGCACGTCGCCATTGTCTGACCGCGCGATGGAAAAAGGCTCATGCATCTCCCGCGCAAGAACCACGCTCGGCTTGTTGCGGTAGGTTCCAGCCTCGCCATGCGCGATGCCGCCTTCCGGCACGTACTTGGGATCGAACCGGTCACGCGACACGACCCAGCGTTCACCCGTCGCGCCAGTGACGATAGCGTCATCGGGCGCATAGCGATTCGGGCCTTCCAGGCTCATCAGCTCGCCAGGCGCAGCGGCGAATTCCACGGTCACGGCTTCGTCCTTGACGACGCGGCGCGCGGTAGCATCTGTTGTGAGATCGAGGCGGGATAGATGGAGCATGATTAGTCGGCCAATGCGGTTGCGGTGCGGGATCGTAACGGCAATCGGATGATTTTGCATCCAGAATACGAAAAACCCGCTTCGTTCGCCATGATGACGCCCGATGCGGGTTTTGGCAAAGCCGCCGAATGCCAAGCATTCAAGCGCTTACGCGCTGCGGCTTAAGGCTTCGTCGTCGATGCCGGTTGTGCTGCGCCCGCGCGCGACGGATGACGAGCGCGTGCATTCTTTGCGCGATCATGATGCTCTTGACGGAAGCTCGTATCGGCAAGCTTCTTCTGCTCCGGCGAAAGGCTTGCGTAAAGCGGCTCGAAAGCCTCGACCAGGCGTTTCGTGCCGTCTGCATTGGCCTGCGTGATCTGCTCGTATTGCTTCATGTCATCGAGCGCGGACATGGTGTCGCGTTGTGCAACGCGTTGGCGGTATAGATCGCCCACCGTGTGCGCGTTGTCGCGCATCACGTCGGCGAACTTCGACCACTGATCTTCCTGCTGCGATGTGATCTTGAGGCTTGCATGCAATTGGGCGATACGTTCTTCCACGCGAGCTTCGCGCTTCGTGGCGCCGGGCGCCGATGCCACCGTCGTGGCGGAGGCAGATGCCGCGGAGGGCGCCGCGGTCTGTGCGAACGCGGCGCTAAGCATGCAAGATGCCGCCAGTGCTAAAAATGTTTTTTTCATTCCGAAACCTTAGTCGAATTAAGAGAAAGCGCGCTTGCTGGTTGATCTCAGTCAAGGCAGAAACGTCGTCGGCGGTTATTAGTAACACGCCTGCCTGACAATTCACCTCGATTGCCACAACTGCTTACATCCGATACTTCTCTGGAAAATTCCGTAAAGGAAGCTCAAGCAAGATCGGGCGGTGACGTCGGCGATAATCCTGCTTGCGGCCGATTGCATACCGCATGCGGTACACAAAACGCATAACGCAATACAAACGCCAAACATCACAGCGAGAAGGACGACATGAGACCCCCGCGCCTCGACCAGCTCGACGACATCGACCGTAACCTCGTCGCGCTATTGCAGACGAACGCGCGTGAAAGCGTTGCCGATCTCGCGCGTCAGCTGGGCGTGGCGCGCACCACAGTCATCGCGCGCATGGCGCGGCTCGAAAAGAACAACGTGATAGCGGGCTACGGCGTACGGCTAGGCCAGGACGTGCTCGACGCCAGTATTCAGGCTTACGTCGGCATCAAGCTCGCGCCAAAGTTCGGCCGCGACGTGCAGAAACGCTTCGCGCGCATGCCGGAGATGCAACTGCTTTGCGCGGTAAGCGGCGAGTTCGATTACGTCGCTTGGTTGCGTGCGGACTCGCCCGATCGCCTGAACGACTTGCTCGATGAAATCGGCGCACTGGAAGGTGTGGAGCGCACCACCACCTCGATCATTCTGGCGCGCAAAATCGACCGTTCGAGTTAGGACGATACAAAACGCAGCGATACATCGTCAAAACGTCGAAAATTATCGTCGATACGCATCAATTTGCGTCTAGGATCAATATTCGTCGGTCCCTAAACTGTATTCAGTATGCCTTCCCAGGCGACACAAAATGCAAAATACACTAGGAGAACAACGATGAAAGTAGCGTTAGTCGGCGCCGGATTGATCGGCAAGAGCATCGCCCACTTGCTTCGTGACACGGGAGACTTCGAAGTCGTTGCATTCGATCGCGACGAACAGGCGCTCACCGCGCTCGAAGCGGAGGGAATCGCGACTCGCCGCGTCGATTCCGCCGATACGCCCGCGCTGCGTCAGGCGCTCCACGGCTTCGACGCACTCGTCAACGCGTTGCCGTATTACCTTGCCATCAGCGTTGCATCGGCGGCCAAGGCGGCGGGCGTCCATTATTTCGATCTGACCGAGGACGTGCGCGCAACGCATGCAATTCGCGCCATCGCGGAGGGTTCGGACGTGGCCTTCATGCCGCAGTGCGGGCTCGCGCCGGGTTTCATCGGCATCGTCGCGCATGATCTGGCCGAGCGGCTCGATAACGTGCGCGAAGTGAAAATGCGCGTCGGTGCGCTGCCCGAGTTTCCGACCAATGCGCTCAAATACAACCTGACATGGAGCATCGACGGACTCATCAACGAGTACTGTCAGCCATGCGAAGCGATCCGCGATGGCCGCACGCAATGGGTCCAGCCGCTCGAAGGCGTCGAACATTTTTCGCTGGATGGCATCGAGTACGAGGCCTTCAATACTTCGGGCGGGCTCGGCACGTTATGCGAGACGCTGGCGGGCAAGGTGGAATCGCTCGACTACAAGTCGGTTCGATATCCCGGCCATCGCGATCTGATGAAGTTCCTCCTCGACGATCTGCGCATGTCGACCGATCGCGACGGTCTCAAGGCAATGCTCAAGCGCGCGGTGCCATCGACTTCGCAGGACGTGGTGCTGATCTTCGTCACGGTAACGGGCATGCGCGGCGGCCCATCGGGACAACTCGTGCAGAACGTCTTCACGCGCAAGGTCTTTGCCAAGGAAGTCGGCGGCATGCCGATGAGCGCAATCCAGATCACGACGGCGGGCGCCATCTGTGCCGAGCTCGATCTGTTCCGCGAAGGCGTGCTGCCGCAAAGCGGGTTCGTGCGTCAGGAGCAGGTGCCGCTTGCGGCGTTTTTGAATAACCGTTTTGGAAAGCTCTATCAAGGCGCGAATATGGTTTCGAGCGCGCCGCGGATGGCGACGCTCTGAACCAGCCACTTCAGATACGCCTCGTCGGTCTGCGAGGCAATAGCGGACATGAAGACAGCGCCACTTCGGCATTTTGCATGCACGCTGCCACACCTCAAGCCTGATCGATTACACGCTGATACCGCTTCATCAAGGGCGTCGCCGTGACGCCATGAATGATCACCGACGCCACGATCACCGCGATGACAAGCGGAACGAGCGGCTTGGCCACGTCCTTCGGCGCCTGCTCGATTGCATACAAGAGATAGTAGAACGAGCCGACACCGCGTATGCCGAACCAGCTCATCAGCCGCCGTTGCGCGCCATGTGCGCCCGATCCGATGAGCGATGCCTCCACCGACAGCGGCCGCGCCACGAAGAACAAGCAGCCGATCAGCAAGGCCGCTTGCCACGTGAACAGCTCGCGCCAGATAGTGGCGAGCACGGCGCCGACCATCAGCATGATCGCGACTTCGGCGATACGTTCCAGTTCGATCGTGAAGCCATGCACGCGCTCGGCCATGAAGGCGTGCGCGCGGGCCGGATCGGATGCAGTGGCGCCGACATCGTCGGCGTCGATCGTGCCGACCGCTTCGCGCGCGGACTTGTCGCCGCTCGCTTTCTGTTCTACGCGTCGCATGGCGAGTCCCGCCGCGAACACGGCGAGAAACGCATACGTGTGCAGCAATTCGGCCACGCCATACGACAAGGCGATCAGTCCTAGCGCATAAAAACCTTCCGGACCGAGCGCCTGTCCGTGGCGCGTGCGCAGATAAGCCACGAGCCGCACAGCCAGTTCCCCGAGGAACCAGCCGCTGCCGAGCGCGCCGGCAATGCCCCATAAAGCCTGCAATGCGAAGCTCCAATGCAGCACCGCTGCAGGCGACGCTTCGAACCGGCATACCGCGATGCCGAGCAGCGCGAAGGGCAACGCGATGCCATCGTTCAGTCCGCCTTCGCCCGTCAGCGAAAAGCGCAACAAGTCGATGTCGCCAGGCTTTTCGACCTGGACATCATGAGCGAGGACAGGGTCGGTCGGCGCGAGCATCGCGGCGAGCAGCAGCGAAGGCCCCCAACTGAAGCCGAGTACATACACGCAAAAGACGGTGAGCAGGGCGACGGTCAAGACCATCGCAACCACGCCGAGCCGTAGCGGCAGTATCCAGATGCGGTCCGTGGGCGGCACGCGCAGACGCAAGCCGATGGCAAAGAGCGACGCGAGCATCGCGACTTCGGTGATGCGTCGCAAAACCGTGGCATCGGTCGCGAGATCGAAATGCAGCATGTTTGCCGCGCCCGGCCCCAGCACGAAGCCAATGGCTAGGTAGCACATCGCGGTGCTGATCGGCAAATGCCGGAATGTCGAACTGGCGAGCCCCATGAAAATGAGCACGCCGCCGACGATGAGAAACCACATCGTCTCGGTCATGGAAGCCCTGTTCGATTGTTTCGAGGATGGCGGGGAGCCGTCTGGATCCTCGTTTGCATTCTGCATGCAGGATCAATGCAAGCGGCTGAGAAGACAACAGCAAGCACGTCACATGCCCATGCTTGCAGCAAACCTGCTTGAGCCCGACGATCCGCGTAATATTGGCTGGCTCATTTGCGTTTTGCATGCTGTATCCATTTGGTTCGGCGACACCGGTCCAGCGTGCGCATTCAGGAGATCAAGGCATGTCACAGCACTTCGATGCGGTCGTCATCGGTACAGGTCAGGGCGGCTCGCCGCTCGCCGTGCGGCTGGCACAGAGCGGAAAACGAACCGCCGTGATCGAGCGGCATCTTTTTGGCGGCACGTGCGTGAATGTCGGCTGCACGCCGACCAAGACCTATGTGGCGAGCGCGCGCGCCGCGCATGTGGCGCGCACGGCGGCAAAGTACGGCGTGATCGTCGGCGGCGACGTGAAAGTGGACATGGCGCGCGTCAAGGCGCGCAAGGACGAGGTCATCGCCGGCTCGCGCAATGGCATCGAGGCGTGGTTGCGCGACACGCACGACATCACCGTATTCGAGGGACACGGGCGCTTCACCGGTCCGCATGCGCTGCAAATCGAAGCCGCCGATGGCTCGCAGCAGGACATCGACGCGGACATGATCTTCATCAACACGGGCACGCGAGCGTCGGTGCCGAAGATCGACGGGCTCGACGGCGTGCCGTATCTCACGAATTCATCGATTCTCGAACTCACCGAAGTGCCCGAGCATCTCGTCATCGTGGGCGGCAGTTATATCGCGCTCGAATTCGGGCAGATGTTCCGACGCTTCGGCAGCCGCGTCACGCTTCTGGTACGGGGCGAGCGCATCCTTGCGCGCGAAGACGAGGACGTCGCGCTTGCGATGCAAGACGTGCTCCAGCGCGAAGGCATCGAGTTTCGCTTCGGCACGGAACCGCGTCGCGTGGAAACGCAAAACGGCGGCGTGCGAATCGTCACCGAGGGCGAAACGATCGATGCCTCGCATCTGCTGTTCGCCACCGGCCGCACGCCGAACACGGACGATCTCGGTCTGGAACACGCTGGCATCGAGCCGGACAAGCACGGCATCATCGAAGTGGATGGGCAATTGCGTACGCGCGTCGAGGGCGTATGGGCGCTGGGCGACGTGAACGGACGCGGCGCGTTCACGCACACGTCGTGGAACGATTACGAGATTATCGCGGCCAACTTGCTGGATGGCGAAACGCGCAGCGTCGATACGCGCATCATGGCTTACGCCGTGTTCGTCGATCCGCCGTTCGCGCGTGTCGGCATGAGCGAGGCGGAGGTCAGGAAGGACGGGCGTGAGGCGCTCATCGCCACGATGCCGATGTCGCGCGTAGGCCGCGCGAAGGAACGCGGTGAAACGGATGGCTTCATGAAGGCGCTCGTCGATGCCCGCACCGAGCGGATTCTAGGCGCGCAGATCTACGGCATCGAAGGCGACGAGGTCATTCATACGTTCATCGACATCATGAATGCCGACGCTTCCTACAAGACGCTGCAGCGCGCCATGCACATTCATCCGACGGTGAGCGAACTGGTGCCGACGCTTCTCGGCATGCTCAAGCCATTGAAGTGACTATCAAACCTTGACGGATGGTTCGGCGGTGCCGGCCTCGGCTTTCTCCGCTCCGCGCGTCTCCGGCATCGCGAGCCAGACGAGCAAGACGGCGAGCGCGCCCGCAGCGGCGAGGCCGAAAAAGCTCATCGACGTGCCGAAGCGATCGGCGGCAAAGCCTGCGGCCGCAGTCGACAAGGTTGCTCCGACGCCCGCTGCCAGCCCGAAGAAGCCGATGGTCAGGTTGTAATGCCCGCGCCCGCCGGCGACATCGGCGGCGATGAGCGGCAGCATCACGCCGAAGACGGCCGCGCTGATGCCATCGAGCATCTGCACCGGCACGAGCAGATAAGGGCTGCTGACGCCGGCGAAGAGAATCGCGCGCAGGGGCAAGGCGCAGAAGCCGATGATCAGAACCGGCCGGCGGCCCCAATGCTGCGCCTTGCGCCCGACCCACGGCGAGAGCGCCGCGACGATGAACTGCGGCACGATGATGCACGCCGCGATCACCAGTTGAACGTTGTCGCCCATGTGCGCGGTGACTTCGCCGGCGGCAAGATTCAGCATCGCCGCGTTCGAGAGATGGAACAGCACCACGCAAGCCGCGAAGATCAGCAGGCGCCGGTCTTTCAGAAGCTCGCGCAAGGACTCGCGCTCTTCGCCTTCCGGCGTCAGGTTCGGCTTGCCCGCAGGCATGCACGGCACGACGGGCGGCGCATCGTAATGAATCATGCGCAAGGCGAAGATTGCCGGCAACGCGAGCGCCGCCGTGAGAAAGAACACCGAGCGCAAGGACAGATATTCTCCGAACGCGCCCATCAACGCGGCGGTCAGCGCGCTGCCTATGGACGCCCAGCGCGCGTTGCGGCCGAGCCGGTCGCCGAGATCGGCACGCGAGACGAGTGCGAGCGAAATCGCGGCCATCGCCGGGACCAGCATGCAGCTCGCGAAGCCGTGCAGCACTTCGGCGGCGAACACCGGAATGAAGGTCGGACTCGCTGCGAGCAGCAACGCACTCGCGATGATCGCGACGATGGCCGAAAGCGCGGCGAACTTCTTGTTGCGCATGGCATCGACGAGCGCGCCCGCGGGCAGCTGGCTCGCCATCGCGCTGATGGTGCCGACCGACAGCATGAGGCCGATCTCACCCTGCGTCCATTTGTTGGCAGCGAGATAAGAGGCGATGAAAGGGCCGAAGCCCGTCTGCACGTTGGCGACGAAGAAGTTCAGCCAGTCGAGCGCGCGCAGACTTCGTGCAATTACCATGTTGTGATTCGGTTATCGATCTCGTGAATCTTCATGTGCGTCTTTTGCGTCATGTGCGTCGTCTGCGTCATTTGTTCGGGCGCGCGCCGGACGATGCCGACGACTGCGCCGCCACGGACCCGGATGCGGTCGTGCCGGTGGACGAGTTCGAGGCCGGCGCGCCCGCCGATGCCGCAGCCGCCGGCGAAGAAACAGGCGCGGCGGGCGCGGCTACGACCGGCGAAACGATCTTGATCGGTTGCTCGGGCGAGTAGGTCGGCGAGGCCTTCAGTTGCGCTTCGGTGAAGTCCATCTGCAAGCTCGCTTGCTTGTTGCGCGTCACGACGTGCAGATCGCCCCAGTTCGCGGCCACATGGCGCTTGTCTTCCGCGAGCGAATTGCTCAGGTCGAGCACGAGCGCTTCTGGCTCGCCTTGCGAATCGACGAGCACGTCGACCACCCGTCCAATACGCGCGCCGGTCTTCTGGGTCACGGTCGAATCGACGAGTTGCAGGTAGCTCGGCGGCGCTTCCGCGACCGGTTGCGGCTTCGGCGCGGGGTCGGCGGGCTTGCCCTTGACGGCGGGCGCGGGCGGCACGAAGGTGATCGGCGCGGTCTTCGAGTTGGGCGCGAAGCGGAACGCGGTCCACGGGAAGTTGACTTTTCGGTCGCCTACGCCGAGGAAGCCGGCGAGGTTCACCATCATGAGCTTCGGCTTGGCGGCGGTATCGATATACAGGTCCACCGCGCGGCCCACGACCTTGCCATCGGCGCGCTGCACTTCGGCATCGAGCAGGCCGTGCAGCTGATCGTGCTGCAGGATACGCGTGGAGATGATCGGCGGGGGCGGAGGCGGCGGCTCGGGCGCCTCTTGCGGCTGCACGATCACCGGCTCCGGCGGCTTCGGTTTGACGATACGGCGTTTGGGCTTTGGCGCGGGCGCGGGCTTCGGCGTCGATGCGGGCTCGGGCACGGCGGCGACAGGCGCGGGTTCCTCGGGCTCGGTGCTCTCGGTTTCGTCCGGCGTCGGAATATACGAATGCTCGACGATGGGCGCGGGCGTCTGCACCGGCAAGAGTCCGCAGGCGGACAGGGCGAAGGCCGCGAAGATCACCGCCAGCGTTGCAAGCGGGAATCGCTCATGCCGCGCAGGGTGCCGCATCAGCGATGCGACAGCGCGCCAGGCGAGGCGCATAGCGAGCATCCCCGCTACGAGGCCGAGTGCGGCGAGGCCGGTCGTCGACGCATCGCTTCGATGCGAGAGTCCGCCTGTCATCACAAAAGCTCCATGGTTCCGTGTCACCTGTCGATCGGAGCGGGCACTGCGCGCCTCGCTCCGGTGCCATGCAAGAGGGCGGGTTCGTTACCGTGCATTCAGCGCGGCCTTGCCAGAGAGCGTGTCACGCGCGCCGTCACACATCGGACGGGCGTGTGTGCGTGCTCGCCGCCTGCGCAAGACGCGCGGCAGTGTCCGGCGCGCCCATTTTTTCGGCGGCGTCGCGTGCGGAGAAACCGCCCTTGTCGCGCGCATCCGGATTGGCTCCACGCGCGATCAGATATTCGACGATCTCCACGCGATTGAACATGGCCGCGATCATCAACGCCGTGCGTCCGTCAGGCGATGCGCCTTCGACATCGGCGCCATGTTCGAGCAGCGTCTCGATTACTGACTTGTAGCCCTTGAAGGCCGCGCCCGCGATTGGCGACTGGCCGTTATCGTTGCGCAGGTTCGGGTCGGCCTTGTGTTGCAGCAGCACGCGCACGGCATCGGCGTGGCCGTGATAGCTCGCGAGCATGACGAGGCTGTCGCCCTTGTCGTTGCGCAGGTTCGGCGGCAGGCCCTTGGCAAGCAGCGCGTCGAGCATGGCGGCGTCGCCTTTGCGCGCGACTTCGAAGACTTCGGTCGCGAAGGCGATCATTTCGTCGTCCGGGCCGTCGGCGGGGCCATTTGCCGGCGAAGCGTGCTGCGGGGCGTTGCCCGAAGGCGTATCCCTGGTTGGGTCGTGCGGCATGGTCAGCTCCATGGTTTCGCGTTATCTGAATCGCGTTGCGGGCAACCGGCTGCTCATCGGGTAAGCTTGAGCGCCGCGCGGAAATCTTCCGGGAGCATACACGGGGTTGCGTGCGCGCTTCATAACTCCGGCGCGCGGCGGGCTTGGCAACGCTCGTGCGACGGGGCGGGCAGCAGGAATCGCGCCAACTCTTTCAGCTTGTGCCACCGAAGCCCTGACGCTCAACGCATCCAAACTCAACCGCGCTCTTCGATGACGACCACTTCCCCCGATGACGATGCCCGCGTGCGCCGCCGCGCTCCCGCCGCCGAACGCAATCGCGATGCGATTCTATCGGTCTTGACGCGCGTGCTGCCGTCCGCTGGCGTCGTGCTGGAGATCGCGAGCGGCACCGGTCAGCATGCCGTGCATTGCGCGGCGGCGTTGCCCGGCATCGTGTGGCAGCCAAGCGATGCGGATGCCGCCGCGCGCGCATCCATCGACGCGTGGCGCGAGCATGCGTGCCTCGCGAACCTGAACGCGGCGCTCGCGCTCGATGTGCGTGAGGAGGACTGGCGCATCGGCGAGGACGCGGGAATCGCGGCGGTCGTGTGCATCAACATGATCCACATTGCGCCGTGGGAGGCCGCCGAGGCACTGTTTCGCGGCGCGTCGCGGCATCTTCCGGCGGGGGGCGTACTTTACCTGTATGGGCCGTATCGGCGCAATGGCGCGCATACCGCTCCGAGCAACGAAGCGTTCGACACGGAGTTGCGCGCACGCGATCCGCGCTGGGGCGTGCGCAATCTGGAGGCGGTGGAGGCGTTGGGTAGATCGGTGGGCTTTGCGCTCGAGCAAGTCGTGCCGATGCCGGCGAACAACTTCAGTCTGGTGTTTCGGCGCGGTTACATCAGGTCGATCGGTTTGCGAGGCCCGACCGCGCCGCGAACCATCCGCGCCAGGGCACTGTCGCCATCAACGAGGCGAGGACGATCAGGCCGCCGCCGATCCATCCCGTCGCCGATACATGCTCGCCCAGCCAGACGCTTGCGAAGAGCGCGCCGAACGCGGGTTCGCTGCCCATCAAAAGCGATACGCGCGTCGGACTGCTGCGGCCAATCGCATAGTTTTGCGCGAAGAACGCGAAGAGCGTGCACGCGATCACGAGATACATCACCGAGCCCCAGAACGCGCCGTGTCCCGCGAACGACGGCAAGGGCTGCCATTGCGACGGCACGAAGAAGAACGCCAGCAACGCGCTGCCGCTCGCGACGACGCCCGCCTGCACCGCCGTCACGGTGAGCGCCGGAAGCGGCGAGGCGCGCATCACGCGCTTGGTCACGCACACCGAGAGCGCGCGCAGCACGGCGGCGACCAGAATCAGCGCATCGCCGGGATTGAAGCTGAACGCGCCATCGCCAGCTAGCAACCACGCACCGCCGAGCGACACCGCGACCGCGAGCCACTCGGTCGCGCCGGGTTTGCGACGCAGCATCGCCCATTCGACGAGCGGCGTCATCACCACGCACAGACTGATGAGGAACGCGGCGTTCGCGGCGCGCGTGAGCATCACGCCAAAGGTCTCCGCGAGGAAGATGGCGAGCAGCAAGAGGCCGCAAGTCAGCACACCCATGAGCGTTTTCAGGTCGACACGGCGCAAGTGGCGCAGGTTCACGCTCAACAGCACGAACGTGATGCCGAACCGCAACGCGATGAGCGCCAGCACCGGATAAAACCCGAGCGCGTTTTTGACGACGCCATAGCTGCTTCCCCAAACCATCGCCACCACGAAAAGCAGCAAATCGGAGACAGGAAGCAGGCGGCGAACAGGCGATGCGAGGGTCATGCGACGTCTCCGGTAAGTGCTGACTGGCAGTGCCCAGCAGCGAGCCGTCATTGTCGAATGATGCGTTCATCGCGATAATCGGGTCTGGACGCACAGATTAATTGTCGCGGATGCACAAATGAACCCTTCGGATCTTTTCGACTTGCTGCCGGACATGGCGGTATTCGCACGCGTGGTCGATGCCGGCAACTTCTCGATCGCGGCGCGGCAATTGGGCAGCACGCCATCGACGGTGAGCCGGCAAATCAAGCGGCTCGAAGACGCGCTCGCCACGCGCCTGCTCGAACGTTCGACGCGCAAGGTGCGCGTGACGGAATCGGGATATCAGGTGTATCGGCATTGCCGCGACATGGCGACGGCCGCGACCGGCGCGGTGGATGCCGCCGGGCAACTATCCGGAAAGCCACAGGGCAAGGTCTCGCTATCGGCGCCCACGGCATATGCGAAGTCGGTGATTCATCCGCTCGTGCCGGGCTTTCTCGCGGCTTATCCCGAAGTGGATTTGCAGCTCGTGTTCAGCGATCACGACATCGATCCGCTCGCGAGCGACGTCGATCTCGTCATTCGCGCCACCGACGATCCGCCGCAAGGTCTCGCGGCACGGCGCATCGGCCGCGTGCGATGGCTGCTGTGCGCGGCGCCTCGTTATCTTCAGACGCGCGGCGAGCCCGCGCATCCGCGTGATCTTGGGCGTCACGATTGCATTCCGCTCGGCGAGACCGTGGACGATCATCGCTGGCGGTTTGCGCGCGGCGGTGAGACGGCGACGGTCGCGGTGCACGGCCGGTACATCGCCAATCACGCGGGCGCGCGGCTCGACGCGGCTGAGAACGGCATGGGCATTGCGACTCTGCCGGAGTTCGCGGCGCGCGAAGCGCTCGCGAGCGGCCGCGTGCAAGCCGTGCTGGTCGATTGGGAGGTACAGGCGCGCGCGTATCGGGGACCGGTGTGGCTGCTTTATCCGCCCAATCGCTTTCTGCCGCCGAAGGCGCGCGCGCTGATCGATTATCTGCACGCCCATCTTGGCGAGTCAGACTGACCGAACCGGCCTGACATGGCCCACATTGACGAAACGCAGGCTGCACGCGCACCGAATCGGGCCGCGCCGTGTAGACTGCCAGAGGTCGTTCATCGCGCCGCGCATCATGCGTGGCGCTCAATCCGATCTCCTTTTCCGGAGGCGTCGTACATGCACGCAGCGTTGCCGCAGGGCGAACAGGAAGCCGGTTCGGTCGATACAACAAGAGCGCCGCGCGATCTGCGCCGCGTCGATATTCATCCGGATCACTGGTATCCGCTTGCATGGTCGCGCGAGGTCAAACGCGGCAAGACGCACGCCGTGAAGTTCGCGGGCGATCCCATCGTGCTCGTGCGCAGTGAGTCGGACAAAGTGTTCGCGCTGGAGGACCGCTGCGCGCATCGGCAAGTGCCGTTGTCGGCGGGTGTCGTGGATGGCGAATCCATCCGCTGTTGCTATCACGGCTGGACTTACGACTGCACCGGCCGTTGCACCGACATTCCGTATCTCGGCCGCGAACGCTTGCCCAACGGCGTGCGTTCCTATCCGTGCCGCGAGGAAGCGGGGCTCATCTTCGTCTTCACCGGCGACCCGGCGAAGGCCAACGACGCCAAGTTTCCCAACCTCGTCTCGGCGAGCGACAAAGCCTACAAGACACGCCGTTTCGGCAAGCCCGTGAAGTGCCATTACAGCTTCATGCATGAAAACCTGATGGATATGAACCATCAGTTTCTGCATCGGCGGCAAATGGGCAGCATGCGCGCGCGCTCGGTCGGACGACGTCGCGGCGACGACTGGATTGAAGTCGATTACACCTTCGCGCGCGAGGCGGGCAAGCAGCCTATCGGGGAGGCGCTCGTGTTCGGCCAGAAACGCGGCACCAAGGCCGACGATTCTCACAAGGACGTGATGACGATTCGCACCGAGTATCCGTACCAGACGCTCAAGATCCACACGAAGGACGAGACGATGGTAATGGACCTGTGGATCGCCTATGTCCCGCTCGATGCCGAACAGCGCACCAACCGCACCTTCGGCTTGCTGTCGATCCGCCGCCCGAAACTTCCCGGCGTGCTCGATGCCGCGTGGCCGTTGCTCGTGTGGTTCACCGAGCGCATCTTCAAGGAAGACCGGTGGATCGTCGAGCGCGAGCAGGAAGCACATGACAGGCAGGGCGCGGATCACAACCACGAAGTGTTTCCGGTCATTCTCGAATTGCGCGCTTTGCTGACCGAGCATGGCGTGGCGCACCGCGCCGGTTATGGCGATGCCAAGCGCATCCATTTCATGCAACCGGTGATGGACTTGCCGACGTCGTGATGCCACCGATTGCGGCGGCATCGCCACGGCGCTATACAAGAAGAAGGCCATTCGTCTGGAGGACCATCACATGAACGGCGACCCGACTGATCAGCGCAATCTGAACGATCCGCGCGCAACCGACCCGGCGGTTGGCGAAGCGCATCCTGGCGTCGAGCATTTCGATGCGGCGCTTTCACACGTCGATGAATCCGTCGCGGCAGGCAGGATGGCGGCCGGCGCGGCAAAGGGCATTCTTTACAGCATCATCGAGACGCTCGGCACGCTCGTCGGCGACCCCGATTTGCCTGCGCATGCGCGTTCGGGCTATGAAGGCTTGCTGGAAACAGCGCGCGAACTGCGCTCGAAGATCGACGACTGAGCCATCCGCGCGCAGTCTCATGAACCGCATGGTGACCATCCATGCGGCTTCCCAACAATCGATTAGTGATTTACATATTTCCTTCGGCACCGTAACGGCCTTCGTCGGGCCGTAAGCCGTGGTCAAACTCAGTCGCGCCGCGTGGCTGGCACTGTGCAAATCCTTTCAGTCGTGTCTTCGGCCCAGGCCGAGTCCTTGGGCACGCTTCCCTTCTCCGCATATCAAATTTTCACATCGAGCCTTATCCAGTAAGGCTTTCAGGCGATCGCGCCGGCTTCGTCACAGCTTTTGCCCGCTCTCGTCACATCTCGATATCCGTCCCGCAGTTGTCAGCTACCGGTCAGTTTCATGACCGGATGCCCAATATTTGCGCGCCAGAAAATACTGGTTAACCACACAGTGCAAAAAAAAGACACGAATCTGCCTGATTCTTTCGCATTGCATCCGTAAGCCATACACTTGCCAGCGATGAAATGTTACGAATTTATAAGGCGGTTCAGCGTTAAGCGGCATCCGTTACCGGCTCACTAAAGATCAGAAGATTCGCCATTCGCACACAGGAGAAGAAATGAAGGGTTTCCGCTTGACCAAGGCTGCCATCGTCGCCGCCACCGCCTTTGCCGCAGCAGTCCCGGCGTTCGCTCAAAGCAGCGTGACGCTTTACGGTATCGTCGATGACTCGATCGTCTACCAGAGCAGCCAGGGCGCACTTGGCTCTAACAGCGGCGGACGTTCGAACGTCAAGCTGGCATCGGGCATCTGGGCGGGTAGCCGCTTCGGCCTGAAGGGCGCCGAAGATCTCGGCGGCGGCAACAAGGCAATCTTCCAGTTGGAATCGGGCTTCAACATCAACAATGGCGGACAGCAATACGCCAACGCGATGTTCGGCCGCCAGGCTTGGGTTGGTCTCACGAACCCCACCTACGGTACGTTGACTCTCGGTCGCCAATACACGTCGTATTACACGCTGATGGCGCCGTATAGCCCGACGAACTGGCTGACCGGATACTTCGGCGCGCACCCGGGCGATCTGGACGAACTGGATACGATCTACCGCGCGAACAACTCGATCGTCTACACGTCGCCGAAACTCTTCGGCTTCACGGCAAGCGGCTCGTACTCGTTGGCTGGCACGCCGGATAGCGCCTATCGCGGATCGACGTGGTCGGGCGCCTTGCAGTACGCGCAAGGCCCGATCGGCGCGACGGTCGCGTTCACGCGTATCAACAACTCGACGATTGGCGGCGGCGTGTACGGCGCGGATTCGACGACCAACACGGGCGGCCAGTCGGGCATCTCGGCAGTCACGAACGGTTATCAGGGCGCGCAAGCTCAGAACCGCTTCGCGGTTGGCGGCGGCTACACGTTCAACAGCCAGTGGGATATTTCGGCGACGTACACGAACGTTCAGTACATCCCGGGTATCAACTCGAAGTTCACCGACACGGCGATCTTCAATACGGCTGGCACCGTGCTGCACTGGAAGGCAACGGCGGCATGGGACTTTGCCGCTGGCTACAGCTACACGTGGGCAAGCAAGGCGAACGGTATCGACGATGCAGCGTCCTACCATCAGTTCAACCTAAGCCAGTACTACTCGCTGTCCAAGCGCACGGGTCTGTATGCACTGGAAGCATTCCAGCGCGCCAACGGCCGCACGCTCGGCACGCCGACGTTCACCGCTGCGGGCGCGACGAATCGCCAGATCAACGCCACGGCTTCGATCGGCGACGGCTTCCAGAGCGCTCCGTCGACCTCGCGCAGCCAGTTCGCGGCAGGCGTGGGTATCATTCACCGCTTCTAAGCCTTCGGGCTGCCGAGCGGGTTGTACAAAGCTGCATGCAGAAAACCGGGCGCTTCGGCGTCCGGTTTTTTCGTTTACGTGGTCGATGCCGGGTTCATGTCGGGTTGCCGGGTTGCCATATTGCCGGGTTGCGGGCTTGCTGGCGCAGCCTTTGCTGCGAATGGTATTTCGCATGCAAACGTCGGCATTGAGTCTCGCTCAAGGGCCTGTAACGGAGATACGGACATGACCACCAAAGACGAATCACTCGATGAACAGTTGTTTCGCCTCTTCGCCGTGGAACAGCGCGTACTGGCACAGAATGTCGACGGCAAGGTTATCGACATCGGTGCGTTCGAATCCAAAGACGGAGAGTATTGGGCGAGTCTCGATGTAGGTGAGATTTCAGTGGAGCCCAAGCGCAGCCCGGAACTGGCGCTCAAGGCTTTGGTGGAAGAGCTGTCGTTCGATTATCTCGATGGACTGTTCACGAGCGAAGGCGAGACGGAAGTGAGCGGGCGGTTGCAGGATTATCCGAACGTGGAATTTGCGCTCGATGAACCGCTGCCGCGTGGTTTGACCGATGGAACGCCACCACAGGTGTTCTGATGAGCGTTTGCATGCTGCATTCTTAATGCGGCATGCAGCATGCAAAGTCATGCGTGCCCTCGCGGCGATTCACCGCCTCCGACAGACCGGGCCGCGGCGCTGTCAGCCGAAATTCTGGTCTTACCGCCAGACAGCGTTCCAGAAGCATGCCCCCGGGCCGGCGGTGCGTCGCGCGGGGGA
This sequence comes from Caballeronia sp. LP006, assembly GCF_031450995.1. NCBI lineage: Bacteria > Pseudomonadati > Pseudomonadota > Betaproteobacteria > Burkholderiales > Burkholderiaceae > Caballeronia > Caballeronia sp. LP006. The sequence continues at coordinate 1,777,359 of NZ_JARTVW010000005.1, forward strand.
AACATCGCGCCGACGAGGCGATCGACGAAATAGAAGAACTTGTCCGACGCGTACCCCGCAATGAACGCCAACGCGAGCGGCGATACGTCCTTGCCGCCCTCCAATAGCTTGCTGAAGAGTCCAATGGAAATGCCGACGATGATCGCGCTCGTCACATGTGCGCGATTCGCCACTTTCGAATGCTCGGGATGAAACGTGCTGGCAGACGACTCCGCGCTCAACTGCCGCAAAATCGCGGCGCACGCACCAAGCCATGCATACAGCACGGGCAACAAGAAGCCGGTCACAGCGCCGACAATGGAAAGAATGATGTCGTTTGCATACAGCGCCATCGCGCGGATGTCCTGATAGACGGCGATCTTCTGAAACCCTTGCTCGACAGCGTCGAGATCGGTTGGCGGATGCTCGTCCCCGGTTTGCGCGCGCGGCTTGGCCAGTAGCGGCAGTGTGATTTCGAGCACCTTCCGAGCGACGTCCGGATTGCATTGCCAATCGCTGTCTACATTGCCGCCGGTGTATCGACGCGAATGCGAAGTGCGGTACGCGCTCTGAAAATTAAGCACGCTCTCTTGATCGTCGCAAGGCCGCTTATAAGGGCTGCGGATGACACCGAGTCCAAGGCCGGTGGTCAACGCACTAATGCGGGACACGTCCGCGAAAAGCTGCCGGTTATTGGTCGCGAAGTTCTGCAGTTCCTCCTTGATCTGCAGTGCGGGCTGCGAGTTCTGCAGCGCGATGAGAGCGGCATCGTCCTTCTTTTTGACAGCCTCGCCGATAGCCACCGCATGCGCCTGCAACTGGTTGTGCAGTGTGAGCGCGGCGGCGTCGTTGCTCTTCACGACGTTGGCGATATCGCTCGAAATCTGATTGCCCACGAAGAGCAGGCACGACAACGACACCACCAGCACGGTGAGCGCAATCGCCGAGCGCGTATAGATGCGGATTGCACGACGCGCGCCTTCGCGTGCTTCGTTGCCGGCAGTCGCGGCGACGACAGGCGTCACCGCATGCGCGATACGGCTCATCGCGGCATAGAAGGCGCTCTCCGTTTCCGCGTTCCACGTGCGATTTTGCTGGGCGGCGCGTGCCCTCGACATGGCTTCGACATCGTGTTCATCGAGCGGTTTGCCGTTTTGTGCGCCATACGAGACCATGTCGCGGCAGTGATCGAGATCGGCGACGATGCTGCTGCCCGGATAATGCGACGCTGCCGCGATACGGCTCATCGCACCATAAAACGCACTGGCGGTAGCGCGGTTCCACACGCCGCGACCGAAGGCGCAGCGCGCGTTACGCACGGCGTCGACGTCGGCGTTGTCGAGGATCGTACCGGTTGCGGCAGCGCGCGAGATGAGTGCTTCGCATTTGGCAAGATCCTCGGCCGCGCGCGGCCCGGGATCGCCGTGCCCGGCTTCCGTATCGCTCGGCTCGATATCTTCGCGCTCGCCTGCGCGGAGTTGCGGTGTGGACGGTACGCTCATTACGGTCTCCCGTCGATCAAACCGAATAGGCGACAGCCCTGACGCTGGGATCGCCAATTGATCGGATTACTGATCGATCGACTGCTTGCTCATTGACCAACTGGCAGCCTGCGAAGCTGTGCGCAGAGTTGCGGATAGATGTCCAGAAAACCGGGCGTATCGAGCCGCTTGGAAAGGCTTGGATCGATCGTCTCGTTGAGCGCCGTACCTGCAACACGCGGTGCCTTTTCGCAAACATCCCTTAGCACGGCGCTTTTGCTGGTGAACTCGGCGTATGAATCGATTGGCTCGCATGCGTAAGCGGCTAACGGAATATCGATTGGCTTATCGAACACGAGGCCATGCGATGCCGCCTTCTCACGCAGCCATTCGGCGGGAATCAGCGGTAGCAGATCTTCGGGGGTGCGTGGTGGACTCAGGTAGCCGCCGCCGACATTGGCATGCGCGCCCATGAACCAGCGCTGCTCGAGCGGCAAGTTGCCACGATCCTCGGAACCTTGCGTCCACAACGTCGGCGCATAGAGCGAGCGATATTCGTTGGCCGCGATCGCGTGATATGCGGCCTTTGTCGTGTTGGACAGCGTCGTATCGTGGAACTTGTAGTAGCTCGAAAATCCCGGCACCGGCAATGTGCCGACTGGAATGCCCAGCTCGCCGACCGTATCCCAGACGCCAACGAATGCAATATCCACATCGCGCGAGAACTGCTTGCGATACGCGACGACTGCGTCATCGGTGGCGCTCGCATTCTGATCACGATAGATGCCGTATGCCTGATCGATCGAATCATGTCCCGTGTCGGTGGCGAGCCCGCATTTGCGGATCAGCCCGGCAAGACTGCGCGCCGAATAGGCGCCGCGACTGAAGCCGAGAATGAAGATCGATGCGCCCGGTTTGTAGCGTTCGCAAAGCCACGCATAACCGGCCTTGATGTTTTCCGATAGCCCGTCGCCGAACGCGCCGCCAAGGAACTTGCTGGCCAGCGCGAACAACCCGTTACCTTGTGTCCCGACGCCTTGGACGTAGAGCGTTTCCTGCTCGTCCGTCTCGGGTGCGAGCTTGTAGAGCAGATATGCGTTGGTGCGATCGTTGGGTTCGCTCCAGGTGCCGTCGAAAAAGATGGCGAGATTCATGATGAAGGGTCTCCTTACCAAGTCTCGATACGCTCTCATACGTTGTCAGCGGTCTGACAAAAGCGCCTTGAGTAAGGGATAGGAAATCGCGGGGCAAGCTGCAAGCATCGGATACGCGAAAACGGCGCGCGGGCATGGAGCGGCTGTATTTTGGCGGATACGAGGGGGACCCATGCATCTCGCGCACGGACGGATCGACATGAATGTGCCATCCTTGATCCACGGCCGATGCGATAGGGCGTGATCGGGCCGTCGACTATTGCTGGGGTGAATCATGAAGAAAACGTTTCTCGCCATGATCGTTTTTGCATGCGCTGCAACACTCGGTGCACCGGCATTCGCACGCGACGATGGTCCGCGCTTCGCGCAGGACCATCTCGATCGGTTGGTCGCGCAGCATGCGGACGCGAATCGGCATATCCGCGGTGGGACGCATGGCGCGGCGGCATCGGGAACGGTGTCATCGCAAAGTTTTGGCAACGACGCTTCCAAGTGATCGCTCGCGGCTTTCGCGACGGCTTGTGTGCCGGCCGGGTGCAATAGGCACCAACGTGTACGGCGCCGGAAGAGAGACGCTTTCGTGCAAGGCGAGAGCGGAGAGGCATTACGCATTGGGTCGACCGCATGCAAAATGCAAATCGTTAGGGCGCGCCTAACAGCAACATGAGACGCTCCGAAGGAAAGCCACGTTCGTGCGACGCGAAGATGGCGCAGGTTCCAGGCATCCGGTTCACCGCATTCAACATGCAATCGGTTGGCAAAGGTATGAATTTTGCGACAACCGCCCGAATGTTCCGCGGCGACATGCCGACGATCCTCCCCGTCAATTCCCCTGAGAGCCATGACACGGAAAGCCCTATTGATAGCTGTACTCTCTGCATCTTTTCTGGCGGCAGGCTGCGCGGGTATCGGCCCGAGCCGTCTAAAAGCCGATCAGGTCGACTATTCACGCGCACTCGGCGATGCCAAGAAGCGCGAAATTCTTGCCGCAATCGTCGGTTTGCGCTTCGCGGATTCGCCTTCATTCCTCACGGTGAGCAGCATCATTGCCGCTTACACGTTCGATACCACCGCTGGCGCCACGCTCAATGCGGGTTCTGGCAGCGTGCCGAACTACGCGGCAGCCACCGGAAGCGTGTCGTATTCGAACCATCCGACTTTCACCTTCACCCCTACCACGGGCGACGCCTACGCGAGCGCATACATCCACCCGCTCGCACCCGCGCTCGTGATGCCGCTTGCCGAAAGCGGCATTCCGGTCGATCTGCTCTTGCGCATCACGGCGCAATCCATCGGCGGGTTACAGAACGGCACGGCGCTCGGCGGCCCGAATGGATCAGGCGCGCCGGAATTCTTCATGTTGATTCAAGCGCTGCGCCGTCTGCAACTGGCCGGCGAATTGAATATTGAATCACGTAATGGAAAGGATGGCGGCGTGTTCATTACGCTCGGCGCAACGCGCAGCGGCACTAACAAGCAGACCGTCGGCGATCTCACGCTCGTGCGCAAGCTGCTCAAGTTGTCCCCGAAGATGAAGACGTATGAACTCGTCTACGGCCAGGCGGCGGATCATGATCGCATTCCGATGGTCACGCGTTCCGTGCTTGGGATCCTGACCGATATCGGCGCGCAAATCACCGTGCCGGACGAGCAGGTGGGAACGGGAGCAACCAAGCCGACCATCGGGTTGATCGGCGGAGAGACGCGTCCGACCATCATCGTGCAAGTGGGCGAGAAGCCGCCGCAGGATGCGTATGTCAGCGTGCCCTACGATAAAACGAACTATTGGATCGACAGAAGGGATTTCGATTCGAAGTATGCCTTTACCGTCGTGCAGAACCTGATGGCGCTAGCCGAAGTGACGGACACATCGAAAGCGCCGGTCGTGACGATCCCGGCCAACTGAGTTTGTCCGCGCGCTCGGCGTCTGCTCCATTGCTCTTCTAAAAGGCAGGTCGAGTGGCGCCGCCGCTATGAATGTCCTCGTGTCGCAATGTCGCAATGTCGCGAAGCGCGAGATGAGATTGCCGGCACGGATAGGCCGCTTGAATTTGAATGCAAAGTACCTTGGCTTTGCATTCTGCATCCAATTACGCGCCAAGCAACACAAGCACACGCCAAGCGCAGACAACCCCAGCGCTTACTGCCCGAAAAACGTGCCGAACGCGCGAGGTTGAGTGCTCGTCGTGCGACCAGCTTGCGACGACCCAGCCGTGACCGAACCATAGTCATTCGACTGCGTTGACGCTTGCGCAATGGATTGCGTGCCCACACGCGCTTCGGCTGCCTGAATGTTCGACGGATAGGTAGGATCGGCTGCGACCGGGTTGTAGCCGGCGTTCTCTAGTTGCGCGAGTTCGGCGCGAACCTGCGCGCGAGTAAGCGGCGCATCCGTTTGCGAGTAAGAAAGGGCGGGGACGGCAAAAGCAGCGGCGATGGCGATCGCAGAGAAGAACGGTTTCATGGATGTCGGCTCCGTGGTGGATAGGTCGTGCTCTTCGAATAGCTTTCGGGACAGCGTTTGCACGGAGTGTAGAGAGGGCTGAGTCGCGGATCATCTATCGATCCGTTGAAGGATCTTTCTAGGGATGGCAACAATCCATGGATGCGCTTGAATTAAAAATACCACTCACTGGCATACAAAATTAGGGTTTCACCTAGCCTATCGGCGTTCAAGACGTTCATCTTAAAATTAATCAACCGGACGGTCGGTTAATCGATATACTCGCTGCATCGCTTCTCAAAATAGAGCGGAGTCTCGCATGTACACGCAATCCCTCGATCTTCCGGGTCAGCCCGCGGTTTCGGACGCTTCAGCCGAGGCGTCGTCGCAACAGCAACATTTCGATGCGGTGATGCAGGCGGATAGCAAGATCGAACCGCAAGACTGGATGCCCGAGGCGTATCGCAAGACGTTGGTGCGGCAGATTTCTCAGCACGCGCACTCGGAGATCATCGGCATGCAGCCCGAGGGCAACTGGATCAGTCGTGCGCCTAGCCTGAAGCGCAAGGCGATCCTGCTCGCCAAGGTGCAGGACGAGGGCGGCCACGGCTTGTATCTCTACAGCGCGGCTGAAACGCTCGGCGTCTCGCGCGACCAACTGACCGACGCGCTGCATGCGGGCAAGGCCAAATATTCGAGCATCTTCAACTATCCGACGCCTACATGGGCCGACGTGGGCGTGATCGGCTGGCTCGTGGATGGCGCCGCGATCATGAATCAGATACCGCTGTGCCGCTGTACTTACGGCCCTTACGCGCGCGCGATGATTCGCATTTGCAAGGAAGAGTCGTTCCACCAACGGCAGGGCTTCGATGCCCTGCTCGCAATGATGAAAGGCACGCAAGCGCAGAAAGACCTCGTGCAGCAAGCCGTGAATCGCTGGTGGTGGCCCGTGCTGATGATGTTTGGACCGAGCGACAAGGATTCCATTCATAGCGGCCAGTCGTTCGCGTGGGGCATCAAGCGAATTTCGAACGACGACCTGCGGCAAAAGTTCGTCGATGCCACCGTCGAGCAAGCGAAGATTCTCGGCGTAACGTTGCCCGATCCCGATCTCAAATGGAACGAAGCGCGCGGTGCGCATGACTACGGCGAGATCGACTGGGACGAATTCTGGCGAGTGGTCAATGGTGACGGTCCGTGCAACAAGGAACGGCTTGCGACTCGCGTAAAGGCGAATGACGATGGCGCGTGGGTGCGCGAAGCGGCGCTCGCTTATGCCGACAAACAAGCGCGCAAAGCGCAGGATCAGCAGAAACAGGCCGCATGAAGGAGACGACGATGAGCAAGGAATGGCCGATCTGGGAAGTGTTCGTGCGTAGCAAGCAGGGTCTAGATCACAAGCATTGCGGCAGCCTGCATGCGCCCGACGCGGGCGCTGCGTTGAGAATGGCGCGCGATGTCTATACGCGGCGTCAGGAAGGCGTGAGCATCTGGGTGGTGCCATCATCGGCTATCACGGCATCGGACCCGGCGGACAAGGGCGAATTATTCGAACCCGCGATCGACAAGATATATCGGCATCCTACGTTCTTCGTGCTGCCCGACGAAATCAATCACATGTAAAGGCGGGACATGACGACGCTCATTTCGACGCGCGAACATCTCGCTTACGTCCTGCGCCTCGCCGACAACGCGTTGATCCTCGGTCAGCGAAACGCCGAATGGTGCAGCCACGGTCCCGCGCTCGAAGAAGACATCGCGCTCGCTAACATGAGTCTCGATCTCATCGGACAGGCGCGCTTGCTTTATTCGCATGCGGCAACGCTCGAAGCCGAGATGACCGGCACGCAGAAAAGCGAAGACGATTACGCGTACTTTCGTGGCGAGCGTGAGTTCGCCAACTATACGATTTCCGAGCTGCCGCACTATGGACCGTTCGCGGGCACGGTGCGAACCGAGCGCGATTATGCAGTGACCATCGTGCGCAACTTCCTCTATTCGGCGTTGATGGCTGAACTATGGACGGCCTTGCAGGCATCGGCCGATGCGCAGCTTGCCGCCATTGCCGCGAAGTCGATCAAGGAAGTCCGTTACCACTTGCATCATGCACGCGACTGGCTCGTGCGCTTCGGCGACGGCACGGAGGAATCGCATCGACGCGCACAGGCTGCACTCGACTATTTGATGCCTTACACACGCGAGTTTTTTGCGATCGATGCAATCGAGCGCGCCGTTGCACAAGCAGGCATCGCGCCGCTTGCAAGCGATTTCGAAGCGGCATGGCGCGCACAACTGGACGACGCTTTAAACGAAGCCACACTCACCGCGCCCGCCGATGTAAAGCATGTCAGCACAGGCAAACTCGGCGAACACTCCGAGCATATGGGTTATCTGCTCGCGGAGATGCAAAGCCTCGCACGTCAGCACCCGGGCGCAAGCTGGTGAACACCATGCACGCCGATACTGTCTTGCAACACGTATGGTCCGTGCTCGAAGCCGTGCCGGACCCGGAGATCCCCGTCGTATCCATACGCGAACTGGGCATCTTGCGCGACGTGCGTCATGGCGCGGACGGCGTGCTCGAGGTCGTGATTACGCCGACTTACTCGGGATGTCCCGCCATGTCGCAGATCGCCGAGGACATCGCGTATGCAATCCATACCGCGAAGCTCGGGGCGCATCGCATTGAGACGGTGCTCGCGCCGGCATGGACCACCGACTGGATCACCGATGAAGCGCGCGACAAGCTACGACGTTATGGCATCGCGCCGCCGACGGGGCAACGTGGAACTGCTGCACCGAATCAGGAGCAACCGCTGCGTTTCGTGCCATATAAGCCTATGAAGCAGGAGACGGTCGCGTGTCCTCGTTGCGGTTCGACGCATACGGAAAAGCTCGCGCAATTCGGCTCGACGGCGTGCAAGGCGCTGTACCGATGCGTCGATTGCCGCGAGCCGTTCGATTACTTCAAGCCGTACTGATCCGTTTCTTTTTTATCGATTCAACGCTCATGGCCACTCCGCAATTCCATCCGCTGCGCATTCGCGAGGTTCGTCCTGAAACGGCCGACGCGGTCACCGTCTCGTTCGATGTACCGCCACTGCTGCGCGACGCGTTCCGCTTCACGCAAGGGCAGTTCGTGACCTTGAAGACGCATATCGACGGCGAAGAGACGCGCCGGTCCTATTCCATCTGCGTAGGTGTCACGGATTACGATCGCGATGGAGAATTGCGTATCGGCATCAAGCGCGTGCGCGGCGGGCGCTTTTCGAACTTCGCATTCGACACGCTGAAGCCCGGCCTCGAGATCGAAGTCATGACGCCCGATGGCCGTTTCTTTACGCATCTGAATGCGGACCACGCCAAGCATTACGTGGCGTTTTCAGGTGGCTCGGGCATCACGCCAGTGCTCGCCATCGTCAAGACCACGCTCGATACGGAACCCACGAGCCGCTTCACGCTTGTGTACGGCAATCGCAGCGTGGATGCGATCATGTTTGCCGAAGAGCTCGAAGATCTCAAGAACCGTTATATGAGCCGCTTTTCGCTCTATCACGTGCTCTCGGACGACTTGCAGGATGTCGAGCTCTTCAACGGCGTGCTGGACGAAGCAAAGTGCCGCGCGTTCCTGCAAACGCTGCTGCCTCCGCAAGAAATCGATGAAGCCTTCATTTGCGGTCCTGGGCCGATGATGGATGCGGCTGAAGCCGCGCTCAAGAGTTCGGGCATCGCACAGAAACGGATCCATGTGGAGCGTTTCGGTACAGCCTTGCCGCAAGCGGGCGTTCCGGCCGTCGAAATTACCGACAACACGCCTGCGGCCGACCTTGAACTCGTCATCGACGGAAAACGGCGCAAACTGCGTTTGCCCTATGAAGGCGTGAGTGTGCTCGACATCGGACTCAAAGCGGGTTTGGCGCTGCCCTATGCGTGCAAAGGCGGCGTGTGCTGCACGTGCCGCGCAAAGGTGCTTGAGGGAGAGGTAAAGATGGACCGGAATTTCACGCTCGAACAACACGAGATCGATGACGGTTTCGTGCTGACGTGCCAGTGTCATCCGGTTAGCGAACGCATAGTCGTGAGCTTCGACGAACGCTAGACACTTCTTAGCGTGGCTTTAGAAAAACAATTCAGGAAATATCGGAAGAATTCTTTACGCATAAACCCTCGCAAGCGTTTGCACAAATTGTTTTGTAAGCTTTGTTTGTGTCATCGTACGGATGCTTTCAGCGCTTAGTTGGCGCTGAGCGAAAAGTATTCGAAATAGCGAACATCAAACGGGGCAAGCGAAACTTCGATGTGGATCGTCAGACTCGCGCTTAAGCGCCCGTACACGTTCATTGTCCTGTCGCTGCTGCTGCTTATCATCGGCCCGCTCGTGATCATGCGCACGCCGACCGATATCTTTCCGAACATCGACATTCCGGTCGTTAGCGTAATCTGGTCGTACACGGGCTTGCCTCCTGATCAAATGGAGCGCCGCATCACGCTCAATTACGAGCGTGGGCTTTCGGTGGCGGTCAACGACATCGAACATATCGAATCGGAATCGCTGCCAGGCATTGCGGTCATCCGCATATTTTTTCAGCCGAACGCAAACGTGGATGAAGCGATCGCGGAAATTACCGCGCTTTCGCAGACGCAGCTTCGTCAGTTGCCACAGGGCATCACGCCGCCGAACATCTTGCGCTTCAATGCGTCGACCGTGCCGATCTTGCGGCTTGCGTTGTCATCGTCGGAACTCACCGAGCAGCAGCTCTACGACTTCGGCAATAGCTTTCTCAAGACGCAGCTTGCGACAGTGCAGGGTGCATCCGTGCCGTTGCCCTATGGCGGCAAGCAGCGGCAGATCATGGTCGATATCGACTCGCGCCGGCTGCAGGCAAAGAATCTCGCGCCCACCGATGTCGTGAATGCCATCAGCGCGCAAAACCTGATCTTGCCGACGGGCACGACCAAGATCGGACCGACCGAATATCAAGTGGGACTCAATGCGAGCCCGGATACGATCGAAGGTCTCAACGACATTCCGATCCGAACAGGGCCTGGCGGCACCATCTATATTCGCGACGTGGCGCACGTGCGCGATGGCTTTCAGCCGCAAACGAATATCGTGCGACTCGATGGCACGCGTGCGGCGCTTCTGACGATCAACAAGAGCGGCAATGCATCGACGCTCGATATCGTGTCGCGCGTGAAGAACCTGTTGCCGACGCTGCGTGGCATGGTGCCCGAATCTTTAAAGATAGAGCCGGTCGCCGACCAATCGCTGTTCGTGCGGGCATCGGTAGAGGGTGTGTTGCGCGAGGCCGTGATCGCGGCGGGTCTGACCGCGCTCATGGTGCTGCTGTTTTTAGGTAGCTGGCGCGCGACGCTTATCATCGCCATCTCCATTCCGTTGTCGATGCTCACGTCGATCGTCGCACTCTCGGCGATCGGGCAGACCATCAACATCATGACGCTCGGCGGACTGGCGCTCGCGGTCGGTATTCTCGTGGACGATGCTACCGTCGCTATCGAAAACATCAGCCAGAATCTCGAAGAAGGCAAGGAACTGGAGCAAGCGATTCTCGATGGCGCGCAACAAATTGCCGTGCCAACGCTCGTTTCCACGCTTTCCATCTGCATCGTTTTCATTCCGATGTTCCTGCTTACCGGCGTTGCGCACTACCTCTTCGTGCCGCTGGCCGAAGCAGTCGTTTTCGCCATGATTGCGTCGTACTTCTTCTCGCGCACGCTCGTTCCGACGCTTGCGAAGTATCTGTTGCGCAACCACGAACACATGGGTGGCGATGTCGAATCGATGAAGGGTTCGCGCAACCCCTTCGTGCGTATTCATCTCGGTTTCGAGAGGCGCTTTGAAGCGGTGCGCGGACGCTACCGCGCCTTTCTCGAAGCTCGGCTCGCGCATCCCGCGCGCTTCGCGTCGTTGTTCCTCATCTGCTGTCTGCTCTCGCTCGCCCTCGCACCGTTTCTTGGCCGTGACTTCTTTCCTTCCGTCGATTCGGGCGTGATCGCACTGCACTTGCGCACGAAAACCGGCACACGTATTGAGGAAACAGCGGCATTGACCGATCGTGTCGACAAGCGCATTCGCCAACTCATTCCGTCGCGCGAGGTGCATTCGATCATCGACAACATGGGCTTGCCGGTATCGGGCATCAATCTTTCGTATAGCAACACCGGCACCATCAGTTCCGCCGATGCCGACGTGCTCATCACGCTCAACGAAGATCACGCGCCCACCGACGACTATATCCGCCAACTCCGCAAGCGCCTGCCGCAGGAGTTCCCCGGCGTGGCGTTCTCCTTCCTGCCCGCGGATATCGTGAGCCAGATTCTCAACTTCGGTGTCCCGGCGCCGCTCGATATTGCCATCACGGGCCGCGATGTGCGTGGCAATCGCGCCTTCGCCAATCACTTGCTCGAGAGGATTCGTCGCGTGCCGGGTCTCGTCGATGCACGCATTCAGCAGCCTTCCGATCTTCCATTCGTCAACGTTGAAGTAGATCGTACGAAGGCGCTTCAGGCAGGCTTTACGCAACGCGATGTCGCAAGCAATCTGCTCATCACGCTGTCGGGAAGTCAGCAGACGACGCCTACGTTCTGGCTCAATCCCGCGAATGGCGTGAGCTACAACGTCATTACGTCCGCGCCGCAATACGATATGAACTCGTTGCAATCAGTCGCGAATATTCCAGTGACATCGGCTAGCGGCAAGACGAATATTCTCGGCGCGCTTGCTTCATTGTCTCGCGGGTCGCGCGATGCCGTTGTATATCACTACAACGCGCAGACCACCATCAATCTTTATGCAAGCACCGAGCGGCGCGATCTGGGCGCGGTGTCGGATGACGTTCAACGCATCATCGACGAAGCGCGCGGCCAATTGCCCAAAGGCTCGTCAATCGACATGCGTGGACAAGTCGAAACGATGAACGGGTCTTTCTCGGGCCTGGCGTTTGGATTAATTCTCGCCGTCGTGCTGGTGTATCTGCTTATCGTGGTGAATTTTCAGTCGTGGCTCGATCCGTTCATCATCATCACCGCGCTGCCGGGTGCGTTAGCGGGCATTGTCTGGATGCTCTTCCTCACGCATACGACGCTGTCCATTCCCGCATTGACCGGCGCAATCATGTGTATCGGTATCGCGACGGCCAACAGCATTCTCGTCGTGAGCTTTGCGCGTTCTGCATTGCAGGAACACCGCGATGCCATGCGCTCGGCGCTCGAAGCCGGCTACTCGCGTTTCAGGCCCGTGCTGATGACCGCACTCGCGATGATGATCGGCATGGTGCCCATGGCCATCGGTCTCGGCGAGGGCGGCGAACAGAATGCGCCGCTCGGCCGCGCGGTGATCGGCGGCCTGATGGTCGGCACCATCGCCACGCTCTTCTTCGTGCCCGTGGTGTTCTCGATGATCTATAAGCGTATCGAAGCGAAGCGCGGCGGCGCAAAGCACCTGGATGGCAAGCCGCAAGGCCAGTCGTGATGCCGATATATACGGAGTTCGAATGAACGAGCAGTCAAACGAACGATCGACACGCAAGCGCGGGCGCATGTGGCTCGTGATCGCGCTCGTGGTCGTCGTGTTGCTGGTGGCGCAGGGTATCTGGTCACGCCATTCCGCGCACGCGGAACTGGAACGCGATGCCGGCGAGCACAGCGTCCAGACCGTCGAAATCATCAAGCCGACGCGCATGAAGCCGACACAGGACCTCGTGCTCGCAGGCGATATCCGTGCCTTCTCCGATGCCCCGATTTTTGCGCGCACCAATGGCTATCTGAAACGCTGGACCGCGGATATCGGCACCAAGGTGCGCAAAGGACAGCTGCTTGCGGAGATCGATGCACCCGAGATCAATGATCAGCTGCGCCAAGCTCGCGCCGATGCGCAGACGGCGCGCGCCAATTATCTGTTGGCGAAGACCACCGCCGATCGTTGGGTGCAGATGGCGAAGAACAACTCGGTCTCGCGGCAGGAGACAGATGAAAAGACCGGCGACATGCTCGCCAAGGAAGCTGCGTTCAACGCCTCGCAGGCGAACGTGTCGCGACTGGAGCAGATGGTTTCGTTCCAGAAGATCTATGCACCGTTCGATGGCGTCGTGACGGCCCGCAACACCGATGTCGGCCAGTTGATCGATGCGGGCAGCGCGGGGATCGGCCGCGAGCTCTTCCATATACAAGATGCCACTACGCTGCGCGTGTTCGTCGATGTGCCGCAAGCCTATGCGCGGCTCGTGACCCCCGGCTTGCCAGCGGAACTGATCCTCAACGAAGAGCGCAATCGCAAGTTCGAGGGCGTCACGGTGCGAACGGCGGGAGCGGTCGATCCGGTTGCACGCACCATGCGTGTCGAAGTCGGCGTGAAGAATCCGAGCGGGGAATTGCTGGCAGGCGCCTATGCGCAAGTGCGCTTTCATCTCACCAACGCTAGCGCGTCGTACACGCTACCCGGCAATGCGCTGCTGTTTCGTCCGGATGGCGTGCATGCGGCGAGCGTCGATGCGAACAATCTCGTGAAGCTGCTGCCGATCACGCTTGGAACCGATTACGGCACGCGCGTTTCGATCGCAGCCGGATTGTCGGGCGATGAGCGTGTGATCGTGAATCCCCCGGATTCGATCATCGATGGAGCGGCGGTGCGCATCGGACGCGCGAACGCCACGCCTGGTGCGAGTCAACCGAAGCAGGGCGGCGAAGCATCATGAGCATGCTGCATGCAAAATGCCGAATGCCAAGTTTGGCGGCGGTGCTGGCGCTAATGTTAAGCGGATGCGCGGTCGGGCCGGATTACAGCAAGCCCGACGTGGCGATGCCCGTTGCATACAAAACGGCAGAACCCGCCGATGCGCCCGTTCATGCGGACACACTGCCGCAAAACTGGAAAGCCGCGCAGCCCGCCGATGCCACCCAACGCGCTCCCTGGTGGGAAATCTACGGCGACCCGCAATTGAACGCTCTGGAGGAACGCGTCGCGAGCGCGAACCAAACGGTGGCGGCGGCATCCGCGCGTTTTCGCGGCGCGCGAGCGGCCGTCGCGCAGGCGCGTTCGGCATACTTTCCGACTGTCACGGCGAATGCTGCATTCAATCAGTCGCGGGCGTCGTCGAACATAATGTACAAGTCGAGCGCGGGCGTGACAGTGCCGGACTATCTGGTCGATGCGCAAATCTCGTGGGAGCCCGACTTGTGGGGCCGCATTTCCCGCGCGGTCGAAGGCGGACGTGCGGGAGCGCAGGCAAGCGCAGCCGACTTGCAAAGTGCGATCCTGTCGATGCAGGCCGAGCTTGCAAGTAACTACTTCGAGTTGCGCGGCACGGTGGAGGAAGAGCGGCTTTTAAAGGAAACGCTGCAAGCCTACGACAAGGCGCTCGCGTTGACGCGTGACCGGTTTGCAGGCGGCATCGCGGCCGAGTCCGATGTTGCGCAGGCGGAGGAGCAGTTGCGCTCGACGCAGGCGCAGTTGATCGATCTCGAAACCGCGCGCGCGAGCCTCGTGAATGCAATCGCGATTCTCGTTGGCGAGCCGCCGTCGAGTTTCACGCTCGATGTCGAGCCGCTCGATGAAGGGCATGCGCCGCGCCCATCGGCGGCACTCGCTGCGCTGCCGCTTTCCGTGCCTTCCGCGTTGCTGGAGCGACGGCCCGATATCGCGGCGGCCGAGCGCCGCGTCGCTGAGGCCAACGCACGCGTCGGCGTGGCGACGGCCGCGTTCTTTCCGAATCTGCTGCTTGCCGCGACGGGTGGCCTCGAAGCCACCAATTTCAGTTCCTGGTTGATGGCGCCAAGCCGCTTCTGGTCGCTCGGGCCGCAACTCGCTTTCACCGCACTGGACTTCGGTGGCCGTGCCGCGGCACGCGATGCGGTACGCGCGACTTATGACGAGAGCGTCGCTGATTATCGTCGAACGGTGCTCACGGCTTTCGGGCAAGTGGAGGACAACCTCAACGCGCTGGAGGTTTTGCGCCGTGAGAGCGAAGCGCAACGCGACGCGGTCGATGCAGCGAAGCGCGCGTTATCGAAGGTTGGCAATCGCTACGAGAACGGCGCGATCACGTATCTGAACGTAGTGGTGACGCAGGCTATCGTGTTATCGGATCAACGCACGGAGGTGCGTATCGAGCGGCGGCGCATGGCGGCCAGCGTCGCGCTGATCAAGGCGCTCGGCGGCGGATGGACGACCGCCGCGTTACCAGATGCGGAAGAAGTATCGCGGCGAGAGTGAGAGGGCATTTTGCATTCGGTCTTTTGCATGCCGGAATTATGCATGCCGAATGCAATTGCCTGGCAGAAGCGCTCGCCATGTGAAACGCCGGGCCGCATTCGTCGCGTTCCCGGCGTATCGCCCAGCAGTCGAATACCTCAACCTTGCGCTTTCGGCCTGCAGATCATGAAGTATTGCGAACTCAACCACCAAGGCATATGCGGCACCGGGCTCATATGCACGGCATTGATATCGAAGCCCACGCTTACGAGATCGCGCAACTCACGGAAGTCGAAACCCTTATGCGTGATGCGCGGATTGATCGGCCGGCTCACGGACATGCCGACCATCGACTTGAGCACTTCGGAAGGCGTGTATTCCGACTTGAAGGAACGACTGCGGAGCATCCAGTTCGATACCTTCGGCGCGATTGCGAGGCCGTACATGATCGGCACCGAGATCACGAGCGCGCCGCTCGGCTTGAGAATGCGCGCGGCGTCATCGAGCAGCATGGCCAGTTCGTTGTCGTAGAGATGCTCGCAGACTTCGAAGGCGGTCAGCACGTCGACGCTTTGCGGCGTTACGTTGTTCAGCGACTCCGCGTATTTGATTTCGGGAAAGGTGGGCGCCATGTACGGATCGTGACCGACGAGCGTCACGTCCGGGCGCGCTTCGCCGAGCGTGTGCAAAAAGAGTCCAGGGCCAGCACCGAAATCGACCACCGTGCCGCGTTTCGCACATAGTCCGGTCACCAAATCGACCGCCATGTTCATGCGCGTTCGATGTGCATAACGCGCTAGCGGATTGCCGGATTTGACGGTTTGTTCTTCGTATGAAATTTCGCGCATCGGTGTGCTCCCCCTCGTTCGACTAGGCCATTTGTTCCTGGAATTTTCTGCGCCGCGTTCTTTTGTTTTTATCGTTATGTCGGTTGATATTGCCGGGACTAACTGAGTCACGCAATCGACGACAGTAGGCCTTTAGCGCCTAACTTCTGCCGGCGTCCGCCACGTGCGTCGGCCCTTGAGGCCTGTCTTGCAGCAGCGGAATCCAGACTACACGAAGAGCCACGCGCCGCATGCGATGAGGGCCACACTCCAGAGCCAATCGACGTTGACCCACCCCGTGCGTAGAAACCCGAGCCCCACACGCTCATGCACCGTCACGGCCAGCAGGGAGATGACGGCAATGACGGCAAGCATCGACGCCGTGTGGATGGCGAGCGCGAGGGCGCCCGCTTCGAGCGCGCCGCCGGCAAGCTTGCCCGAGCACAGGGGCAAGAGCGCCGGCACGAGCATGAGGCCCGCGCCGTGTGCGCTCGACATTACGAACGACCACAACGCGAGGCCCGCGAGGCCCGTGCGCATGCCAACCGAAGGCCGTCCACGATGACCGCGCCACAGCCGCCATATGCCCCAGCCGATCAGCACCAGGCCTGCACCACGCGCGAGCATCTCATGTCCAAGCATGGTCCCGAGCGTAAGCGCGCCAACCAGCACGAGCCCTACCGATAACGCATGACCGAGCGCAATCGGCACGAGCGAGATCAGAACGACGCGCCTGCTATGCGCATAGAGTCCGAGCGCGACGGCAAAGAGCCAGCCCATTGCGGGATTGAGTCCATGAAAGGCGCCCAATCCCGCAGCCGTGAGCCATAACGCCGACGAGGAGGTCACGGATAGCAGAACGAATCCGATGAGCAATCGCCGCCTTGCAGCCTGATCTGATGCGGCCTGTGCCCCTTCGGCCAGTCGATGAAGAAGTTCTTGTCGGTGCTAAGGCCGCCGTTCGGATCGGCGTCGAGTTTCACCATCCAGCCGTCGATACCTTCGGGATAAAACTGCGCGTCCACCGCGCCATAAAGCGAATTGGTGAAGTAGACGCGCCGACCATCGCGACTGACTTCGACCATTTGCGGTCCGCCATTGAGTGCACCGTTTTTAGCGCCGGGATGAGTGGCGCGCGACACGATCCCACCGATGCGGACCTTACCTGTGAGCTTGGGCGAGAAGGGATCGGAGACGTCATACTGAAGCATGTCGCCCGTGCCCCAGCAGGACACGTAGAGGAAGCGATCATCCATCGAGAGATCGATGTCGGAGACGAGCGGCGGCACCGCGCCGAAGCCTTGAAGAAGCGGCGGCAGAACCGAGGCATCGGCAGGTTCCGCGGGAATGTCGATGATCTTCTTGACGGCCCACTTGTCCTTGTCGCGATACCAAGTCCATATCGACGAGGACAGATCCTTCAAGCTGATGACGCAATTCACGAAGCCGTACGCCTTGGTCGGATCGTGCGCGGGGCGCAGTTCGAACACGAGTTGATACTCGTCGCCAAAGTCGATTTCCTGAATATGCTTGCGCTTGGTGAAGTCCCAGAAATGCAGTTTTCTGCCGTATTTCGCGCCTAAAAGAAGTTCGGGTACGAGGCCGCTCTCGAAGGTATCGGGCGTGCCCCATTCGCTCGTCACCATCGTGTCGTAACCGAGATGCCACCAGCCATCGTAGGCAAGCTGTTGCGGGCCGCGGTCCACTTCCCATCGGCCTAGTGGATCGAAGCTCTGTTGATCGAGCATCAGCACGCCGCCGGGCGCTTTGCCTTCTGCATTGCCCAATGCCGTGACGTAGATGCCTCCCGGTCCGCAATGCACGGTATGCGGACGCGTATAGCCCGTTTTCTCGGCGAGTTCATCGGGCTCGATCGTACGCACGATCTTGAGTTGCTTTGGATCGGGCTTCGTATCGACGATATGAATGCGCGACGAGCGCAGCCCCGGCACCACGAGATAACGCCTTTCCATATGCGGGTGCGGCGCATTGGGGCAAAGACACGAAGAGCAGGCGTTCCAGCCGAAGTGATGCAGTTCGTCGCCGGTATCGGGCATGGCGAGTTCGCCGACGATCTTCGTATAGTCCGGCGAATCGGGATCGACATCGACGACCGCTAGCTTGTCGGGCGTATTGCGCTCGGGGTCGAATGTCGCGACATAGGCGAGTGTTTCTCGCGGAGCCTTGGCTGCAAGGCGAGGCGAAGGATAGAAGCTCGGGTCGGGTTTCCATGTTGCCATGTTGCACGTCTCCGGTTAGCGGTCCTTGAGCGGCTCTTCTAAAGCGTTCTTGCGACTCTCTTACGTCTCTTCAAGTCTCTTCATCATAGGACAAGCGTGCGCGACTCGTTCCGTCAAGCTTCGAAGTATTTGCGCAATACAAAGCAACGTGCGCTTAAGGATCGCTCGGTCGCTCCAAGCTTTACCTCAGGCTGGCTTGAAAAATTCCATCGGCATGCACTGCGCCGTGAAGTTCGTTTAAGCGCATGATGCCTGGAAGCGCCGCACGCTCTCAAGCTGTGCAAGCGTCGCCCCTTGTTCCGCTAAGGAGGTTGCTTATGACCGAACCGATGATCAGCCTGATGGTGGGCATTGTCGTGCTGCTATGCGCCGCGGTGATTCTCGTGATGCATCATCGTCATCCGCATATCAACGTCCCCAAGGCACGATGGCTCGATACACATCCGCCGCGCGACTGGATGCGTCACAGACATTAAAGCTCGAAGTGTTTTAAGCACATGCGGCGCCGGCTGATTACCGGCGCTTTTTATTGCCTTGGCCTGGCTGCTATGAATCGCTTTAGCGTCTTGGCCCTTTCATCACTTCGGCTTCCATGGCGGCGTGCCATTCCTCGTTGTGCTCTATCGGCTCCATGTCTTCGTCGATGAACGCCGATGCACGCTCGGCCACGGAGCGCGTTTCCTCTTCATCGTCGATGTCGGCGGTATCGTCGTCATCGCCAGGAGGGTCGAGCATGTCCTTGATCATTGCGTTGAGTTCGGGTGTATCCCACGGCTCGTTCCGCTGCTTTTTCTTCTTGATGTAATGCCGCACTTCGGCGTCCTGCTCGGTGGTCAACGGCAGCCCGCGGAAGGTGCCTTGCGCGTCCAGGTTATCCATGATCGGTGCTCCTATTGCTGAGGCATTCAAGCGTTTTTGAGCCGTTCTAGTGTAACGCGCTTCGACCTCGTGCCACGTCGTATAAAATGGCGCGCTTTTCCCGAACGCATCGATACCTCGCCATGTGGTTCAAAAACCTCCAGCTTCACCGTCTGCCCGCACCGTGGAACATCACCCCTGAAAAGCTGCAGCAGTGGCTCGCGCCACTTGGCTTCAGTGCTGCATCGAGCGTCGAGAACGAACGGCGCGGCTGGGTTTCGCCGCACGGCGACGACTCGCTCGTCTATGCCGTCAACCGACAGATGCTCATTACGTATCGCGCCGAGAAGAAGCTCTTGCCCGCTTCGGTCGTGACGCAGTTCACTAAGGAACGCGCGCTCGAAGTGGAAGAACAGCAGGGCTTCAAACCCGGCCGCAAGCAGATGCGCGAGCTCAAGGAGCAGATCACCGACGAACTCTTGCCGCGCGCGTTCAGCATCCGGCGCGATACGCGCGTGTGGATCGACCCTGTAAATGGCTGGCTTGCAATCGACGCTGCGTCGGCGACGCTATGCGACGACATCATCGGTCTGCTCGTCAAGTCGGTGACCGATCTTCCGTTGATGAGTGTGCGCGTGGCACGGTCGCCCGTTTCCGCGATGACCGAGTGGCTCCTAACAGGCGAAGCGCCCGCGGGCTTTACGCTTGACCGCGATACCGAGCTGCGTTCTGCTGGCGAGGGCAATGCAACGGTCCGCTACGTGGGTCACGCGCTGGAAGCGGAAGACATGCGCCGTCATATCGAAGCGGGCAAGCAGTGCATGCGGCTTGCCATGACGTGGAACGACCGCGTTTCCTACGTCTTGACGCCATCGCTTACGTTGAAGCGGGTCAGCGCGCTCGACGTCATCAAGGAAGCCGCCGATCCCACCGCGACCAACGACGATGAACGCTTCGAATCCGACTTCATGCTGATGACAGGCGAACTCGCGCGCATGCTCGGCGACCTGACCGACGCGCTCGGTGGCCAGGAAGACCTTCGTGCAGCGGCCTAGATAGAAGCGGAAGCAGATGCAGTGGGTGCGAGAGAGGCGAAGGCGTAGTTGTTCTTGCCGTTACGCTTGACTGTGTACATGGTGTCGTCGGCGACCGCGACGAGGCGCCAATAGTCGCTCACCCGGTCCGGGTAGCTCGCGATGCCGATACTTGCTCGCACCAGCGAAAGACGCATCTGCATGTCGGTTTCGGTCACGCAATCGATGATCCGTTGCGCGATCGCGGCCAGCTCCTTGTCCCCGGAAAACTCGCGCACGAGCACGGCGAACTCGTCGCCGCCGATACGCGCGACGACGTCGCCACTACGCACGGTCTGGCGAAAGCGTCGCGATATCGCAATCAGGAACTCGTCGCCGATACGGTGACCGTGCGTATCGTTGACGCGCTTGAAGCCGTCGAGATCGATATACAACACGGCGATGCGTGCCGGTTCGGCGCCGTTCGCAAGGCGCGCGGCCGACTCCTCCAGCGACGCGAACAGCTTGCGTCGATTGGGCAGGCCCGTCATCGCGTCGTGCAGTGAAGCGTGTTCGAACTCATGCGACATGCCGACCAATTGTCGATTGCGTTTTGCATACATTCCGATCGCCGTGATCAACACGCCGAACACGATCGCCGATAACGCGATGAGCGTATGCGACACGCTCACGATGCGCTCGCGCAGATCGGCGCTGGCGCGGTCGCGCTCGGTGCGCCAGTAGGCATAGACGGAATCGAGCGCGCTGCTGGCCGCGCGAAAATCGGCAGCAGGCGAGAGGACGTCAGCGGGCATTGGCGGCGCGGGCACCGGGCTCGAACCGATGAGCGCGTGCAGGCTTCCGAGCCGCGCGGCAAACTCGATGCGCGCCTGGCGGTACGCAATGTGGTGCTGTGCATCGCTCGCCGGCGTGCCCAGCAGCACCACCGAGGCGCTACGCGCGGCATCGGCACGCTCGACTGCTTCGAGCACGAGCCCGATGTATTCCTGATGCAATTGCACCGAGAAAATGGTGCGGACCTGAACCGCAAGAAAGAGCAGGCCGATGAGCAGCAGCGACAATGCCACGGCTGCAAGCGGAGCTGGCCCGCGAATGCCCGCACGCCGGGCGAGCGCCTGAACGGTATTCAAAATGCGATGCGGCAGCGGCCGATCCACGGCGTCTTCATCCGCGGGCATCGGTGGCGCTGCCGATGCTTCACGGACGGGAATATTCCTCTCGCTGACCGGCTGTTGCATTGCGTCGATAACTCACTCGATGGAAGAACGCGCCCACGCGCGCGAAGAGGCCGGTGTCCGTTCTGGCGCGCGCCGCGCGCCGGCGTGCAGCCTGAGTCTGGCCGGCGCTAGCCTGGGCCGAAGCCGCGCGGTTTCCGCGCGCCGAGGCAGTTTGCGACTGAGGTCGCGTTGCGGCCACCGCGCTCGGACGTTGCACGGTCGGCGCCGCTTGCGTTGGAGCGGCGGCGATGGCGGCGGCATCCACTGTGTCCGCGCCATAGACGGCGGGTGCAGTCGTGCTCACGGACGCATCGCGAACGGAGACGGGCGCCGCTTCCACCGTGCCAACGGCTTGCGTCTGCGTTTGCACCTGTGCAGGCACCTGAGCCGCGACAAAAGTCGGTTGATCGACACCTAACGTCTGGCGTGCGCTGGACATCGCTTCGGCATAGACGCGTTGATCGTGCGAGAACCACATGCTGTAGGCGATGGTTCCCAGCACGCCGACGGCCAACGCGCCCGCCGACGCGCTCCACAAGGCGAGACGCCCAAAGCGCAATGGTGCGCGCTGCGCCACGGGCTCATCCTCCAAATCGAGCGGCGGTGTTTCCATGGCAATGACAGTGGGATCATTCGCGGGTCGTGCGTGACCCGCGATGCTCTCCTGGGGTAGTTCAGCGTGGTGAGGCATGACAGCGCTCTCCGGAACGTGATCGTCGGGCGATGTCCAACTAGCGTTACACAACACGCTCGACACCGCCGTATAACAGTGGAATGGCGCGCACGCGATATGAAGGCCCGCGTGGCGCACCCATTCAAACGAATGGCCCAACTGATGATGAGTACAGCCTTGAAGATCGATGGCTATGCAGCGACAGCCGACTGATCCTTCTCGCCGCAATAAAGCATGCCGAACGCCCGCGTTACCTGGCGCTCAACGATGGATGCAATTCAGTTTGCTTCGCACGATGCCCGCGTAAGGAGGGCTGGCGCCGCATTTTATAGGCGAAGTGCTTAGAGCGGCACCATGCCATCGACATTTACAGGACGTGTCGCTCGCATTTTGAATACTACCGTAGCAGAGTTCACGCCCGCGCATCGAAATGGGGAATTTAGCGCTATTTGTCGGACGAGAAAGTCAAACTTATGTGCGATAGCGCACATAAAATGCAATCGGACCATCAGGCGGATAGGTTCAGCCCGTGCCAGTGTGGAACGGTTGCGGCTCGGTGGCCTGAGGCAGGCCGAAGCGCTCGAACTCGGAGATTACTTGCGCACCGAAGAGCAATAACGTGGCGAGTGCCTCCAGACTAAACAGCACGACAATCGACGTCGTCAGCGATCCGTACACCACGCTTACCTGCGAAAGCGTCGCGAAGTACCAGACGAGCACGTGGCGCGTGATTTCCCAAAGAATGGCAGCGGTCACGCTGCCTATCAACGCGAGCCGCAGTGACGGTCGTCCCACCGGCATCACGAGATAGATCGATGTAAGCACGAAAACCTCGCCCGCGAAGCCGAGCAAATACAGCAAAAGGCGCGACACGCCTTTGAGCGATATTTCGATGCCGAGGAAATAGAGGCTGTTCGTGCCCATCGCCTGAAGCCCGTTCGAGACGAAAGTCACGATCAGCATGCCGACGCCCAAGAACAGGATGTAGCAGTACGGCAGCAAGGCGGACAGGAGAAAGTGCCGACGGCGGATCGCCACGCGATGCACGAAGATCACCGACATCGCGTTCTCGAGCACGGTGAAGGCGAGCGAACTGAAGAAGATCATCGTGATGAGAAGAAGCCAACCGATGACCGCGCGATGCGTCAAAAAATTCGCGAGTTCACGCACGACTGCGCGTGCCTGTCCCGGCACGAGCCATTCGAGTAAATGGGAGAGCGTGTCGAGCAGTTCCTTCTGTCCGATGAATTTCGACAGCACGATCACGATGAGGATCAGAAGCGGCACGATCGACAAAAGCGCGTAATAAGCCACCGCGCCCGCGAGCAGCATGCCCTGATTGGCGCGAAATGCCTTGATCGTGCGCATGACGAAGCCGAACGGATGACGTGCGACGTTCGCTACGTGCGGGCCCAGTATCGGGCCGAGTATCTTCGACATGGAGCCTCCGCGGCGCGTGGCCCACGGCGCCATGTCGTTCTGAAAAGCAAGTAATGCTCCCGTCCGTGAATACTCTTGCTCAGCCGGGACGGCGCGCCTCGCTACGGGCGGCCGCTTGCTGCGCGGCTTCTTCGAAGGCGAGGTCGAGCAGTGTATCCACGTCCTGGGCGGGCAAGTCGGCGGCATCCACGTTGCGCAGCCGGCAAAAAAGGGCAAGCGCCTCGGCGGCTGCGGCGAAGGCGTTGTTCATATCGCGGGAGTGTAGGCGTTTCTTTCTCATGCACCGCATAACGGCATGCGGATCACCTGACTTTAGCGTGTGGTGAGCGTGTCGTTGCTCGTCGGTGCAATGATGCGCGCGGTCGTAAGCCAACACGGGCGTGGTGGATATGGACCTCGCGCCGTCGATGAATTTGCTCGGCTCAACGCAGCCACTTGCGCACGTCCTGCTCCCAGTCGGGTTGTCCGCAGTTCGGCGGGTTTTCCGGGCCTAGAACGGTGATGTAGCCTTTGCTCTTCATACAGGATTCGTAGGCGCGCACCTGTGTGCAGCGGTCCGCGCCTGCCTGTCGCGACTGCGTCTTGCAGGCGTTCATCGAGTTGTCCATGCCGCTGAAGTCGGCGGGACCGTCGTTGTCGGAAGCGGGTGGGTTGGCGCTCGCGGAGAATTCGACCGGGCCGGTCTGTGCGCAAGCCGAAAGGAATAGGGCGGTCGCGATTGAAAACGCTCGGAACGGCAGACCCAGCGGGAAAGTTCTCATCTTCTCGATTCTCCAGGCGTTATCGATGTTTTGCGTGGTTGTTGTCGTGCACGTTCGAGGTGACATGGCCCGGTGCGCTGGCGTGCTTGATGGCTGTGGCGCAAAACGGGCAAAGTTGCCGGCGACGCTGGGCATTTTGTGTTTTGCATGCGGTGCACCTAATGCCAAGGGTGTTATTCGCAGTGACGTTTGGAATGATGCCGTCGTGTCTATTATCCGCGCGGAGGTTACTGCGTGTCCCGGATCGTGACGTGAAGGGCTTTCTGCGTTTGACACGCGGCGGACTTGGCGCCCGCGCCTGTTTTGCCGCAGTCCCTCCCTGGTGGGATGACGTCGGATGCATTGTTCCTGTGTGTAGAGTTGATCGTGCTTTGCGTTTGGCATTTTGCATGTGGTGCTTTGCATGCCATCCGCATCATTCGCCATTGGCCATCCCTGCGCCAGGCACTGTCTGCAAATCCACGGTCCAAAGACAGCCCATTTCGCCGATACCTCTCGTCTTTGAGACGATCGAGTAGTCAATCGAGACGCTGCGACATTCGCGCAACGGCCTGACGGACCTAAGCTTTCTCCATCGACGGACACAAGAGCGCAGCACGCGTTCTTACCCGCGCATTCACGGAGAAGGGCAATGGACACCAATGATCGTATGAACAAGCGTCAACCGATGCCGGTCGCTTTTTTCGGCATCGCGGTGGGCCTTCTGGCCTTGGCGGGCGCATGGCGAGCAGCGGCGCATGTCTGGGCGATTCCGGCCGTCGTGCCGCCGCTCTTGACCGCGGGCGCGCTGTCGGTTTGGCTCGCTTTGATGATCGCGTATGCACGCAAGTGGCTTATCGAGCGCGACGCGGCCATCGCCGAGATGGCGCATCCCGTGCAGTCGTCGTTCGCCGCGCTCGCGCCTGTATCGACATTGCTCGCGGCGCAAGCGGTGCAGAACTATTCGCGAGAATTAGCGATCGTGCTGTTCGTCGCGGGCGTGGTGAGTCAGCTCGGCCTCGGCGCTTATCTTCACGGACGCTTCTGGCAAGGCGGCCGGAAGCCCGAACTGACGACGCCGGCCATCTATCTGCCGACCGTCGCGCCGAGTTTCGTCGCGGGAACGGCGGCAGCGAGTCTTGGTTGGACGCAGATCGGCGCGTTGTTCTTCGGGGTGGGTGTGTTCTCGTGGCTCGCGATCGAATCGATCGTGATGCATCGCGCGGCTGTACACGATCCGCTGCCCGACGCGCTGCGTCCCACGCTCGGCATCCAGCTCGCGCCGCCGGTGGTGGGAGGCGTGTCGTATCTCGCGATCACGCATGGCGTGCCGGATCTCTTCGCTTACATGCTTCTCGGCTACGGTGTTTATCAGGCAATGATGCTCACGCGGCTCCTGCCGTGGATTCGTCAGCAATCGTTCACGCCTTCGTACTGGGCGTTCAGCTTCGGCGTTGCAGCGTTGCCGACGATGGCAATCCGCATGCTGGAACGCGGCGCAGCAGGCCCGCTGCTTTGGCTGGCTCCGGCATCTTTCATCGTGGCGAACGTGGTATTTGCGAGTCTCACCGTCGGGACCGTGCTGGCCCTGTTCAAGGGCAAGCTTTTTCCGATAATGGCCACGCAAGTCAAGACAGTTTGAGACGACGAGCCTGCGAGGTGCAGGCTCGTTCAGCACAAACATGCAACTAATGGTCGGCTTTTTGAACATCCACATTCAACTGTCGACGTCGTACCGTTCTCCAAAACTAGCATCCAGTTTGGCCTCGACGTAATCACGCAGAAACGCTACCCAAGTCTTGATCTTCGCATCGAGGTATTGGCGCGAAGCGTACATCGCATACACCGTCATCTTTTGCAGTTCCCAGTCCGGCAGCACGCGCACCAGCGCGCCATTCGTAAGCGAGGGCAGGGCAGACAACATCGGCAAAGGCGCGATACCCAGACCATTGGCCACCGCGACGGCGAGTGCATCGGCGGAATTCACGCGAAGGCGGCCAGGCGGAAGTTCGACATCGACTTTTCCTTGCGCGCCTTCGAACGTCCATCGATCCACCGGAAAGAATGTCGTGACGAGTTGAAGGCACGCGTGCTTCGAAAGATCTTCCACGGTCATCGGCATGCCGGCCCGCCGCAAATAGTTCGGCGATGCGCACAGCACGCTCGGCATCGTGCAAATACGCGTGGAGACGAGCGCGGAGTCGGGCAGCGTCGAACTCGTGACCTGCAGGAAGACGTCGTAGCCTTCGTCGAGCATGTCGGGAACCTGCTGCGACAAGGTCAACTCGACGCGCACGAGCGGATGCTCTTCCAAATACTGAGAAAGCGCCGGCACGACATAGTGATGACCGAAGGTGATCGGCGCGTGCATGCGCAACACGCCGCTTGGCGACACTTGCGCGTCGCTGGCTTCCGCTTCAGAGAGGTCGACCAGCGAGATCACTTCCTTGCAGCGCGCCAGATAGCGATTCCCAGCATCGGTCAATGCGACGCGGCGCGTCGTGCGATTCAAAAGACGCGTGCGCAGATGCGACTCGAGTTCGGTGATCGCGCGCGACGCTTGCGCGGTCGTAATGTCCATGTGCTGCGCGGCGACGGTAAAGCTTGCCGCCTCGGCTACCCGGACAAAGATTCGCATGCTGCGCAAGAGGTCCATTGGCCGGCATCCTTTTTATCGAGCCGGAAATATCCCATGCACGATACGAGCGCGCAACCCGCTGACGGGTTCAACAGGGCACTGCAAGCTTCATTTCAGTGTTCACATCTGTTACAGCGCTTGTAACTCAAGCCTGCGAAGGCATCGCTAACATGGATTCATGGCTGCGATGCGCGGTCGCTTCGGACGAGGAAAACATGAACGTGAAGAGTCTCATCGGACTGGGTATCGCGTCTTGTGCGGGGCTTGCTTGTGGATCGGCGCTGGCGGGTGTGAGCGTCGGCGTCAATCTGGGTGTACCGGTGCCGGTCTATGCGCCGCCTCCGCCTGTATATGTGGCGCCCGCCGCGCCGGTTTATGCCGCGCCGCCTCCGCCGCCTCCGGTCGTGTATCAATCGCCGCCCGTGGTCGCTTATCAACCGGCGCCCGTTGTCGTCGCGCCGGGGCCTGCTGTCATCGTCGGATGGCATGGCGACCGGTATTGGGACGGCTATCGGTACTGGAACCAGCGTGACTGGTACGCGCATCACGGTGGATATGGGTATCGCCGCTGGTAGACGGGGACGAACGGGGAGTCGCATCGATCATGAAAAACATTAATCGACAACACGGTAAGCGAGGTGCGGTTCGAACGCTCGCGACTGCAACTGCGATAGTCATCGCGGCGGGGCTTGGCGGCTGCATTTATGCGCCGCCTTACGGCTATGCGCCTGCGCCCGCTTACGGCTATGCACCGGCGTATGGCTATGCCTACGGCCCCGGTTATTACGCGGCGCCGGCGGTTTCAGTGGGGATCGGCGTGGGCGGTTATGGGCATTGGCACGGGCATTGATGCGTAATGGTTGTGAGGGCGGCAGGAGACGCCATGACTTCGTTGGAACACACGTTGCTCCTCCGTCGTAAGACCCGGAGGATCACGTCATGTCCCATGAAACCAAAACCTCACTTGCCGCCAACGCGCGCTGCGAATCTTTCATGCTGGCGCAAAACGGCTGGGTACCGAATAACACGCGCTTGCCGGTTCTCGTCTGGCGTAATGCAATCGACTCGCGCGAGTTCGACGTAGCCGGCCGCTTCGAATCTCTCTTTCAGCAAAACGGCTGGCCGCCGCAATGGCGCGACGGGGTCTTCGACTATCACCACTTTCACTCGACCGCGCACGAAGCGCTCGGCGTGATCTCGGGCGAGGCGGAATTGATCATCGGCGGGCCGAAAGGCCGAGTCATCGCAATCCGCGCGGGCGATGCCATCGTTCTTCCCGCCGGCACCGGGCACTGTCTTTTGGCGAGTGGTCGGCGCTTTCAAGTGGTGGGCGCCTATCCGCCGGGACAGCAGTGGGACATCCGCCGCGAAGGCATCAGCGAGGCGGAACGACAAGCGATGGAAGCGTTGCCGTTTCCCCATGACGATCCCGTGGCCGGCGAAGATGGCCCGCTCGTCCATCTCTGGCGGTAAAGCCACGCGCTCCTGGCGTCACTGCTTCGCCGCCGCTGCGCGTCGTGCACGCGGCCACGCAACGCGCTTGACCACGCCCGTTGCAAGCCCTGTCCCGATCAGCACGATTCCGCACGCCACCGCCATCCCGACCGATACACGTTCGGCGAGAAACAGCGCGCCCCACAGAATTCCGAAGATTGGAATGACGAAGGTCACGGTAATCGCGCGAGCGGGCCCAGCCACGGCGATCAAATGGAAGAACAGCATGTAAGCGACGCCTGTGCATGCCACGCCCAATCCGAGCACCGCGCCCCACGCGTGCATTGAAACGCTCGCTGTTGGCCACCAGAACAGCGCAAACGGTAGCAGGACGAGCGTCGCGGCGCTCATGGTGCCTGTCGCGACGATCAACGAATCGACACCCATGAGATGCCGCTTGGTGTAACTGGCGGCGATCCCATAGAACAATGTCGCGCCCAGTGCGGCCAGGGCGGCGAGCGCAGTGGCGAGCGGTGCAACGGTCGCGGCGCCGGCATCGTGGACGAACATCTGATCCCAAACCAGCGCGAGCACGCCCGCAAAGCCGATGGCGAGTCCCGCAATGCGTAGCTTGCTCAGGCGATCGTCGAGCCAGATGTAGGCGACGAGCGCGCCCCACAGCGGCGTGGTCGCGTTGATGACGGAAGTGACGCCAGCCGACAGCGTCAACTCCGCATAGGCGAAAAGGCAAAACGGCGCGGCCGAGTTGAGGATGCCGACCATCAGAAGCGGCCATGCGCGCTCGCGCATCGCGGTGAGTGCCTGACGCATGCGGCCGCGAAGCACGAGCACCGCAAACAAAAACACTGCGCCGATGCCGACGCGCAAGGCCATCAACGGCGCCACGCCGAAATCCGTTACGCCGATACGAATGAAAAGGAACGAACCGCCCCACAGCGCGGCAAGGATGAACAACTGGACCAGATTGACGGGATTCATGGCGGGCTTCGCAAGAGAGGGAAGAGCGAAGCCATGGTATCGGCGCTTGTTGGGCGGATGCTTCCGCGCGGCGTGAAACGAATCATGCAGCATCAAGCCCGCATTACCGATAAACGCTTCGTTCTTGTTCGCCGAATCGTAGGCTGGCCGTGTGGGCGTCGCAAACGAGCAATTCTCACGGATATGTGAGCCAGATTGCGATTGAGTCGATATCGCGTGGCGCCATATCGTCAGGAGCGAGTTGCCGCCGCGCCCATTCGGTGCGACTCTTGCGTAAGGGTGACATGGGCTTCACGACAGGCTTGATGACTTGGTGGGACGACGTAAAAAGGAGAGCGCCATGGACAATGCAAACGGCAACAAGAAGGGAGTTGCGGCATCGGGCGAATCGCTGCCGCTTCGGCAAAGGCGCGGGCAGGGCGCACTCGGGTCCGCGCTCACGCCCGGTCTCGAACAGCATCAGGGCGTGATTCCACTCTCGCCCGGCGCGCCGCACAAACCGGCGCACGCGCATCCGTCGCATCCGTCGCGGCACGTGCATGGCAGCGTGCTGGAAGGCGGCGACAGTCCGGCCGTGCTCGCGCAGCCCGCAGCAGTCACGGCGCAGCATCTAGGTAGCCGGTTTCATCCGCAGGCGGCCAAGAACAAGTTCATCGAGCATGGGCGGCGTGCCAAGGACGTCGTTGCGATGCGCTATCGCGATGTCACCGAAGGCGCCGACGATTACGTGCACTACAACCCGTGGAAGTCGATTGCACTAGCGGCAATTGGTGGACTGATCGTCGGCTTGCTGGCCGCCCGCTGAACTTTTGTCGAAGTGCGGGCCTCGTCCTTGCTAAATCACCTAAATGGCGCGGTGCTTATCATTGCGTCATTCCGACATGAACCGACGACCCTTCAACACGCGCCCCGGGCGCAGCGAAATCTGGAATCAGCGTACCGCCGTGGAAAGCGATCCACGACGCGTAATGCTCGTGCATTCCGAGTCCGATGTCGGCGAGTCTTTCGCGATGATGCTCGCCATGCGTGGCTTCGATGCCGTGCAGATCGCGGATGCGCAAAGCGCGCTTCATTTCGCTCACATGTGGCGGCCGCAGGTATTGTTCATCGATACACGCGTGAACGAGGCGCACGAGGTGCTGGCAAAGCACGACCATGCACTTGTACGCGCGTTGCGCGAATGTGGCAGGGAAGCATCGCTGGATCAGATGTTGATTGCGTTCGCGGCCGAGGAGAGCAGCGACCCACGCGACGTTTTGTTGAGCGCCGGCTATGACGGATTCTTCAGAATGCCGTGCCCCGTGTGGCGGCTTTTCGATGCAGTGACGCGTTTTTACGTGCACTGATAAATGCATCGAGCGTCGATTCGTTCACCGAGGCGGCGGCGCCGCCCCGGTACAACGCGTACGCGTTTTGCTATTGCTTCGTGCTGTTCCTGAAGTCGCCGGTTTCGAGTTCCACGGACTGGCCGTGATTGCGTTCGAGCGCTCGCCGCGCTGAATCTTCGATTTCGACGCGTCCGCCTTCGAACGCGCTGAGGATGGCATGGGAAGAGGTGCCGGTATTGCCGAAGTGATCGTTGAGCGCATCGAGAGAGACGCTGCACCAGACTTCACGTCCATCTACATTGGCTTCGAACGCAACTCGCGCTGCCGCCACGACGTGACGCCGCCCACTGAACTCTATCGTCATCCTTATTACCTCCGGTTGTTCGTTTGAGGCACGTGGACCGCAATGCTCGTGATCCACGCTTCAGGTCGCGCAACGGCAATGACGCTGGTACTCGACTCAAGCTGCACAACTACGCGCCTGTCCCGTGCATCATACGCCGCCCGCCACGGGTTCGTGCTTTTGCAATGGCCGTGCCCGAACGCATGTGGACACGCGTGCATCGATCAGCCACAACACGCACAACCGCCGCGATGGCGCATGCCGTAGCTCCCCGAATCTTCGCTCACGTTGGCGCCGCCGTTACCGCCGCGTCCAAGCGATGGCGCGCCGATGGTGACGCGCGCGCTAGTCTCACCGCAGCGTGGACAGGCTGCGGGTTCATCGCGTTCGGCGATACGGCGATTTGCTTCGAAAGTGCCGCAGTCGCCGCATTCGTAATCGTAGACAGGCATGGCTTCTATCGGGCAGAAGATGGAATGAACGACCAGTTTATCAAGTTCGAGCAAGCGACATTCCGCTTCACGCATTCTCGAATCTGCCAGAAAAACATTGAGTGGCACCTGCATTGCTGACAACAGGTAGCACCAATCGCCACAGGAGGCCACATGAAACGCAATATCGTTATGATCGTCACCGCGCTTGCAGCAGCCGCGCCAATCGCGAGCTTTGCACAGACCGAAGCTGCCAGCACCACGCTTGCCAACGACCTTACGCAACCGGACAAGGATTTCGTGCAGGGCGCGTCGTCTTCGGGATCGACGGAAATCGATGCCGCCAAGCTTGCTCAGACGCACTCGCAGGACAAAGACGTGAAGAGCTTCGCGCGTCATATGATCGTCGACCATACCAAGCTGACCGTGCAGCTAAAAATGGCGGCGCCCAAAGGCGTGACCGTGCCCAAGGACAATTCGGATACTTCCGCGATCGATTCGCTCAAGGCATTGCACGGCAAGGCATTCGATACCGCATATATCCAGAAGGTTGGCGTGCAGGGCCACCAGGAGGCAGTGGCGC
Organism: Caballeronia sp. LP006; assembly: GCF_031450995.1. Lineage (NCBI taxonomy): Bacteria > Pseudomonadati > Pseudomonadota > Betaproteobacteria > Burkholderiales > Burkholderiaceae > Caballeronia > Caballeronia sp. LP006. Next base: position 1,809,414 of record NZ_JARTVW010000005.1, read on the forward strand.
TATTCCAGAAGGAAGCAGACGGCGGCCAGAACGCGAAGCTGAAGGAAGCGGCGCAAAAGGCGTTGCCGACGATCCAGGATCACTTGAAGATGGCTCAGGATCTCGCGTCGAAGAAGGGCGTGCAGTAATCGTTCGTTGCGGCGTCAGCCCTATTGACGCCGCCATTCTCATGTATTTTCAACGCGCCTGTTCGCGTAACAGGCGCAAGCGCGCTTCGGCAATCGACTGGAAGCCGCCCCCGTGTTCGTCGAAGATCGATACCTTTCCCTGCCCGATGTCATATACCCAACCCTGCACTTGAAGCTGGCCAAGCGCGAGCCGTCCCGCGACTGCCGGATGCGTACGCAAATGCGTAAGTTGAAGGCGGATGTTTTCTTCGACCATCGCCTGAACCATGCGCTCGTGTTCCAGCTTTCGCGCCCGTACCACACTGCGCGCCGCTTCTGCGTTGCGTAACCACGCGTGCACCGTAGGCATTTCATCGGCGATGGTTGCGCCCGAGGCGAGGCCCTTCATCGCGCCGCAGTCGGAATGGCCGCAGATCACGATCTGCCGCACGTTCAATGCGAGCACCGCGTATTCGACTACCGCCGACACGCCGCCGAGCATCTCCCCATAAGCCGGCACGATATTGCCGATGTTGCGGCACACGAAGAGCTCGCCGGGCCGCGTCTGCGTGATCATCTCGGGCGACACACGCGAGTCCGCGCACGTGATGAAAAGCGTGTGCGGTGCTTGCCGTCGCGCAAGACTTTTGAAAAGCGCTTCGCTATCGGGGAAGACGAAGTGGCTGAAATCGTCCGCGCCTTGAAGCAGATAGAGGAGGTCGGGCGTGTCGGAGCCGTTGCGTTCTTCACTCATCGATTTATCGGACATGGGCGCCTCGGGTTCTGGACAATGCGCGGCGTTGGTTCGCGCTCCGGCGAGAGCTTGCGGGGTTTTGAGATAGATCGCAAGTCGAAGGAGCGAGGGGCGGCGCACCAGGAGGGGGCGTGAGTAGGGGAATCGCTTTGCAGGCGAGGACGTTTCTTTATAGTTATTGACGAATTCGGACCGGTGGTTTGTTATCTTTGGGTCCATTTTCTTTTGCGTGCCCGAAGCATGTCCGCCAAATCCGATTCATACGGCGCAGCAGCGGCGTTTTACTCCAGCGAGCGGTTCGTTGAAGCGCTTGAAGCGCTGGAATATCAAATAAATCAGCCGTACGCGGATATCGAAGCGCTGAATCTCGCCGCGGTGTGTTGCTATCGGCTGAATCGACTCGACGAGGCCGAGTCGCATTGGCGTCGTGCGGTAGCGCAAGACCCTCAATACGCCGGCGGATATGCCAACCTCGGTAATTTGCTGATGCTGCGAGGCAGATTGGAAGATGCGGAAACTGTCTATCGCGAGGCGATTGCCATTCGTCCTGATTTCGCGGAGGCTCATTACAATCTCGGTAATCTGCTTGTCAAAAAGGGACGTCTTGTGGAGGCAGAGGCCGCGCTTCGTCAGGCGTGCGCCGCGCGCGCCGATTTTGCGGACGCACATTTCAATCTCGCGAATCTTTTAAAGAGTCAAAGTCGATTGGCTGAGGCTGAAATTGCCTTTCAACGCGCAATTGCTGCTAGAGGAAATTACGCGGACGCATTCAACAATATGGGTAATTTATTGCGCGAATCAGGACGCCTCGTGGAAGCGGAGGCGGCTTTGCGGCAAGCCGTGGCGTGTCGCCCTGATTTTGCTGAAGCAAATTTTAATCTCGCTCAGGTTTTGAACGATCTGAAAGACTTTGCGCAAGCTGAGGCGTTTTACCGGCGCGCCATCGAACTCCGACGAGACTACTCGGAGGCACATGTCGGTCTCGGCGCGGTTTTACATAAGCTGCAACGCGTGCGAGAAGCTCAAGCGGTATTTCTCGCGGCATTGTCGGTTTGTCCGGACGACACGAATGCGCTTATGGGGCTGGCCAATGCCTACCACGCACTCGATTCGTTGGAGGATGCGGAACGCATATATCGTCGAGTTCTCATTCTGGAGCCGGATAACATACAGGCAAGAACCACACTCGGTTATACGCTCCAAAAGCTGGAGCGCCTTTGCGATGCCGAGACTGAATATCGCAAGGCGTTGATTCTGGCGCCCGATGCTGCCGATATCCACTACAACCTCGGCATACTTTATGGTCATCAAGATCGCCTGAACGACGCTGAACGGACATATCGCCGGGCAATAGAATGCTGTTCGGATCACGTCGAAGCGCATAACAATCTTGGCCGCATTTTGCAAAGCCTTGGTCGCCTTGAAGAGGCTGAATCAATCCTGCGCCGGTCGATTGCAATCCGAGACGATATTCCCGAGGCTCATAATAACCTCGCCGGCGTACTCAAGGATATGGGCGCAATGGAAGAGGCAATCCAAAGCTTCCGTCGCGCCGTCGATTGCGGACCGAACGATGAATGTGTGCATCGAAATCTCAACTACGCGCTGACCTATCACGCGGAAACGCCACGCGAAATTCTCGAAGACTGTTTGCGCTTCGCCGCGCGACACGAAGCGCCGCTGCTTCGCCATGACATCGTCCATACCAACAATCGCGATTCTGAGCGACGGCTCAAAATTGGCTACGTCGCGCCAGACTTCGACGGACACTGCCAGGCCATGTTCACCGCGCCGGTCTTCGCGCAACACGATCACGCGGCGTACCACATCTTTTGTTATTCCAGCGTTAAAACGCCCGACGCGATAACACACCTGATCCGTCCGATGGCCGACACCTGGCGCGACGTTCACGCGCTCGACGACGAGCAATTGGCGCAACTCGTTCGCGACGATGGCATCGACGTATTGGTCGATCTGACGATGCACATGTCGCGCGGCCGGCCATTATTGTTCGCACGCCGACCGGCGCCTGTGCAAGTGCAATGGCTCGCGTATCCGGGCACGACGGGCAGCAGCGCCATCCGCTATCGCCTGACCGACCCGTGGATCGATCCGCGCGACACGGCCGATCTCGCGGATCGTTATAGCGAAGAGACCGTGTGGTTGCCCGAGACGTTCTGGTGTTTCGATCCGCGCGTCACGTCGCCGAATGCACCGAACGTGAATGCGTTGCCAGCGTGGCGCAACGGTCACATTACATTCGGATGCCTGAATAATCCGTGCAAGGCGTCCGAGTGCACGTTGCGCATGTGGGCGGCAATACTCGCCGCCGTGCCCAATGCGCGCTTCATTCTGCTAGCCGGTCCCGGCCCGCGCGAACGTTTCAGTGAGCGTCTCGGCGCGTTGGGCGTCGATCTGTCGCGCGTTCGGTACGTGGGATATCAGTCGCGCGTCGATTATCTGCGGACCTATCAATCAATCGATATCGGCCTCGACACCTATCCGTACAACGGCCACACGACGAGCCTCGACGCCTTGTGGATGGGCGTGCCCGTGCCATCGCGCGCGGGCGAAACATCGGTCAGCCGCGCGGGTCTGAGCCTGCTGATGAATCTCGGCATCGGCGAACTCGTGGTTCATGACGACGCGGCGTACGTCGATGTCGTGACTCGCCTCGCCAACGATCTGGCGCGTTTGACCGAGTTGCGCTCGACGCTGCGCGCAAGGCTCGAACGCTCACCGATGATGGATGCACCGCGCTTCACGCGTAATCTGGAAGCGGCGTATCGGCAGATGTGGCGCGCGTGGTGCGCTTCGCCAGGCGCTTGAAAAAGAGCGTCACTTCGGTTTTTACGAACCGAAGCCTCTGAAAATTCACGTTTTTCAGTGTCGAATGCTGCGATAGGCTTGGGTCATCGTAAGCAAAAAGAAAGGATTCGACATGAAATGCCCCGTGTGTCCCGCGACGGATCTCCTGATGACCTCGCGCGAGAGCATTGAAATCGATTATTGCCCGTCCTGTCGCGGCGTGTGGCTCGATCGCGGCGAGCTCGACCGGCTCATTCAGCGCGACGAACAGGTCTCGCCGCAGCAAACGGCAGGGCGCGAAGCGTGGCGCGACAAGGACGACGATCGCGACCATCGCGTGCGACCGCGCTATGACGACCATCGCTATGGCGACTCGCACTCGAGATATGGACATTCACGCAGGAAGAAGTCGTTTCTCGGCGATCTGTTCGACTTCGGCTGAACCCGTCGTTCCAACTTTTCAGGCAATCCGACCCAACCGCGCGCTGCGCGAAGGAGATCAAGCATGGCAACGGTAAAGCAAGTACTCAAGGCCAAGAGCGATGACACGGTGCATACCATCGACGTCGAAGCGAGCGTGTTCGATGCGGTCGTGCTGATGTCGAAGGCCGGCGTTGGTGCCGTCGTGGTCACGGTGGGAGGGCGCGCGGACGGCACGGTGTGCGGGATCGTCACCGAGCGCGACTACGCGCGCAAAGTCATCTTGCAGGACAAGGCATCACGCAATACGACCGTGTGCGAAATCATGAGCGCGCCCGTCTTGTCGGTGAGCCTGCGCACGAGCACCGACGAATGCATGGCGCTCATGACCACACGCCATGTCCGTCATTTGCCAGTAATCGAATGCGGCCGGCTGATGGGGATCGTTTCCATCGGCGACATGGTGCGGCAGTTGATCGATGAGCAGCAGTTCGCGATCGAGCAGCTGGAAACGTACGTACGCGGATCCAGCGAAGAAATGCCCGCTTGCGCGCTTACCCGGCGCAGTCCCGTGCCGCAGACGTTGGCGCTGCGCTTCGCTTGATGCGCAAATCAGCGCGCATCCGCATTCAACAGACGCCCCAGGTTATCCGCCAAGCCGCGCCATCCGCCCAACTCGGTCGCACGTACGAGCCGCGTGGCCGGATACCACTTCGTTACCGTCGGATCGCGTTCGTACCGCCATTCAGCGACCTGATTGAGCAGCAAATGATTGCGTTTGCCGAGCGCGCCCGCGATGTGCGCCAGGCTGCCATCGTTGCCGGCGAACGCATCGAGCCGGTCGAGCAGGGCGATGGATTGCGCGAAAGTCGTATTGGATTCGAGCGTCGTGAAACGGTTGAGATTGCGTGAACGCGGGTCGTCCAGCCAACGCTTGCGCTCGAAGCCGCGCTGCATGATCACCCAGTAGATGTCGCCGGAGTGGTCGAACAGCGCGTCGAGATCGGGCAAACATAGGCTCCGATGACCGAAATTGTCCGGCGATTCGGACGACGACCAGAAGATGCCTACGCAGCGCCTGCCGCGCGCGCGATGCCAGATCGTGTCGAGAATGGCGTCGGCCGCATCCGGCTCTGCGGGCTCGATATAGCGCCCTAACGGCATATGGCCGAGCGCTGGGAAGAGGGACGTGAAGAGCGCGAAGGGATCGGTCCACATGTCGCCTTCCGTCGATGCGCGTGTGAAGCCGGCCGCGCGCATCGCGGCAGCAAGCGCCTCGTGTTCGGATTCGGGTATGACGAGCCTGAACCGGCTGTCTTCATACTCGACTTTCACTCCCATGACTTCCAGCGCGCCTAGATAGCGCACCCATTGAATAAGATCCCCGTAACCGGATGCAATCGACTTGACGGTAATACGCGCGGGCAATTCACGCTGGCCGCTCCAGTATCCGTCGAGATTTAAATGTGGAAAGAGCACGCGCCGCGCTTCTGGCGACGACCACCATCGATGCATCGCCGCAACCGCGTGCTCGATGCCGTGCAGTCGCATCTGGCTGCGTGCCTGGTGATGACCGAGCACGTAGACTGAATGCTCGTCGACGCCATCCGCGCTCAAATCGAGCACGCGTTGATCCTCGCCGAGATAGTGCCAGCCGTAGACGCGCCACAAAAACGCGCCGATGGCCGGCGTCGTCGGCTTCTTTCCGAAGTAATCGATGGCGGTGAGCGCCGTTTCCTTCAGTCCCAAGTGGGAGCAGGCATCGGCGAGACAGTGAATCTGGTAGCCGAAGACATCCGACTCGCGCGTCAGGTAAAAGCAAATGTCGAGCGCCTTGTCGAATTGCTGCGCGCGCAAATGCGTTACCGCGCGCCAATGCCAATAATCGGCGCTATTGCTGTCGGTCGCGCGGCGTGCATCGAGAAACTCGAAGCATTCGTCGATGTCACCGGCATATAGTTTCGGCGGAAGGTCCTGGTAGTTTTCGATCATGCGATGACTCTTATCGTTTGACGCGGACGCGCTCAATTGGCGTAACCGGGTAGTCTGGCACTTCGATGTCACTGTGTTTCGAAGTTTCGATTAATCTTTGAGAAAGATGACAATTTTTGAATTAATCGGTGACGAACGGCTATTAAGTATAGGTGGATGTTGCATGCAAAAACACGGCATCTCCTTATAGTTTTGCTGTTGAATGGTGCTACTTCTAAGTCTTACCAAGTAACTGGCAACGGATTCGGTGTTGGCGCATTGCGTGATCATGGCCGCGAAGGGAGACTCGATGGATGGCCAGGATGGACGACGCTGCCCGCCAGCGGGTGCGAGCCGCTCCGTATGTTGTCGGGCTTGACGCCATCCGCGTAGCGCCTAAAAAACACGCAGAATCTCATCGCGCTACGAGATCGACTTGTCAGACTGCGACCTTCGACAGCGCACAACAGAATGGCTGCGAATGTGGATTCTGCGTCATCAACGCGAAGCAGCCCTTCACTCCGGGCCGCGTGGCGCGTAAACCTTTTGTGCAAGGTCCGAAAATCAATTCCGCTTCGACGACACGAAAGGCGGCGAGCAGGTACTTCTGGATGCGGAGCGCAATCGGGATATTGCAGTCGAGACTTACTGGGACGGGCACGACACGAAGATTATCGGAACGACGAAACCACCGTCGTGAAGCACAACGGACCGAGTCGGTTGGCCATGACGAAACGATCACCATCGGTATTGATCGTAGCGAGCGGGGGAACAACAACGAGAAGATTCCCATCGGCGCGAACCGGACCGATACCGTGAACGAGAAAAAGCCATCACCGTTGACGCCAAGCGCACAATCCTCGCCAAGCCCGGGAGACCGCGACCGTGCTCTTGCAACGCACGCGGTGGGCATCGATGAAACCGTTTCGGTGGCGCGACGCGGAGAGGTGATCATCGGCGCGTTTCAGGCGGTGCCGATGGTGCTTACGAAAGCGTGAAAGTCGGCGCGAAACAGACGATCGAACTGCAAGGAGATATTAACTGCGATCAAGTTATTTTCATTTCTAGCAGTAATCTATCTTTTGAAAATGCCCTATGGCAATTACGTAATTCAGCTTTTCCCGTATTTTGATCGAGTGCAAAGGACGTGAAATTACAGCTTCAATACTTCACCTCACGTGATAGGCTGCCAATCATTGATCTTTCCGCTTGTAACGGAGCAGGTAAAGTTTAGCGCGATTGGTTTTCCAACGACGAAAGAGATTATTTCCGAGATATCCATGTCCGGCGCCTTTAGGCCGCACCGCCAAGTACGCGACACGCGCCAGCAATCGACACCGTTGCTTTAGCAGTCTTAGCTTACTTTTTCTTCGGATAATCAGACATATTCAGCAGTGCTCGAAAATCACAACTAGAAATGTCCTAATCAACATCTATCGCTTCCCCCTATTAAAACCCTGTCCGTGCCGAATAAGAATTAAGCCGTCGAATTTAAATAAACGTGATTCGAGAGCAGGCGCGACTCGCCGACAACAGTGTAAGAACTGTAGTCCTCGCAAGTGACGCGATGGATTTCAGACGCTAAACAAAACGCGCATGGAAGGTCGATTTTTTGAGCGCGCACCAGTCCATTTATCCGAACAGATCGTCGCTGAGCACGCGAGCATCCCAAATAAATCGACGTGCGCAACTAGAATCAGTCAAAGAGGAACAAGAAGAGATGAATTCCGGCTCGTTATTCGAAGTCTTCGTCCGCAATACAAACCGTGGAGTAGCAGCCTCTTACACCAGTCTACGGGACGGGGAAACCGTCGAACGCACATTGACTCACGTCGAACTACTCCAGCGTGCCAGAGCGTTGGCAGGGTGGATGAAGCAGAAGGGCTTCTCGGGTAAGCGCGCCATCATGGTGTTCCCAGTTGGCCTGGAGTTCGTGGAAGCGTTTCTGGCGTGTCTCATGGCGAATGTTATAGCGGTGCCGGTTGCACCGGTGCCGCTCACGGGCGACTCCAACAAGGTTCGGCGAATGCTCGCGATCATGGAGGATTGCCAGCCATCGCTAGTGCTGGGTGTCAGCAAGAGTATCGGCAATTCGGCGCTCTTCGTGGGACGGTATCCCGAATATGGAAACCTGACGTGGCTGGAAGTCGATCGATTCGACGAATGGGATTCGTTGTCCGACTTAAGCTTCGACATGCCGTCTCCCGAAGCAATCGCATTGCTGCAATACACGTCTGGCTCCACGGGCATGCCCAAGGGAGTCATGCTGTCGCACCGAAACATCCTCAGTAATTTGCAGCAATGGGATCAGGGACTGGGGCATGACGACGACAGCAAGCTCGTCTGCTGGGTGCCGCATTGCCATGATCTCGGCTTGCTGTACGGCATTCTGTTCCCGATGTATCGATGCATCTCGGCCTATCTGTTGCCGGGCGTTGCGGTCGCGCAGAAGCCATCGCGCTGGCTGCGCGCGATTTCGGATTTCAAAGGCACGCACAGCATGGGGCCCAACTTCATCTACGGGCATTGCTGTGAGCGCATGACAGAGCAGGAATGCGAAGGTCTCGATCTGTCTTCCTGGCGCATGGCGCTCAACGCCGCAGAGCCGATCCGCGCGGAAACCGTGGAGCGATTCACCCGAAAGTTCCGGCCGTTCGGCTTCGATCCTCTCGCCATGACGGCGGCCTACGGTCTGGCCGAAGCGACATGCATCGTCACAGGCCAGAACTGGGATTCGCCATGTCGCATTCTGCGCTTGTCCGACAAGGAACTGCAGCGCAACAAGGTCCGGTTGGCGGGACCGGACGAGACGGTTGCGTCCCTGGTGGCCTGCGGTCAGCCGCTATCGGACACCATCGTGAAGATCGTCGATCCCGCAGGCTTGACCGAATGCGCGCCGGACGAGGCCGGGGAAATCTGGGTATCCGGCGACAACGTGGCGAGCGGCTACTGGATGCGGCCCGACGAATCGGCGGCGACGTTCGGCGCCACCCTGCCCAGCGTTCCCGGCAAGGTTTTTCTGCGCACGGGTGACCTCGGTTTCATTCACGAGGGCGAAGTCTTTACGACCGGGCGCATCAAGGATCTCATCATCGTGCGGGGGGCAAACTATTATCCGCAGGATGCTGAAAGCCTCCTCGAGCGCGCCCATCCTGGTTTCGTGCATGGCTCCTGCGCTGTTTTTTCGGTGCTAAAAGAGGGCGAGGAGCGCGTGGTCGTGGTCCAGGAACTCACGCGCGGACATCGCAACGGCCCTTATGAGGAGATGTTCGATGCGATCCGGCGCGCGGTGGGGGCGGCGTTCGATCTCCCGGTGGAATCCATCGCCCTGATACAGCCAGGCACCACGGCCAAGACCTCGAGCGGCAAGATTCAGCGCCGCCAGTCCAGGCAGGCTTTTCTCGACGGTAGTCTGCGGCTCGTCGCAACGTGGAGTCGCGAACGTAACGCGGATGTGCCTGCCGTCGGGACCGCCGCGCCAGCCCAGGCCAACTCGGAGAAAATGGAACACTTTCTGATCCGGCGTATCGCGGATATTTCGCGGCTTTCGCCAGAAAGCATCCGTGTGGATCGCCCGTTCTCAGAGTACGGACTGGGGTCGCTCGATTCGACGCGCATCGCGGAAGAACTGGCGGTCCAGTTCAAGATCGCCGTGTCTCCCGCAATGTTCTACGACCATCCGGATGTCCAGCGGCTGGCGGCGCATCTGGGCAGCCTGGTGCGGACGCCCGCGCCCGCGTCCGGGCAGCCGCGCGTGGCCACGGCATCGCCCGATGCCGACACTCTCGTCGTGGTCGGCATGGCATGCCGGTTTCCGGGCGCGAGTCATCTGGCGGCCTACTGGGAATTGCTGTCGGAAGGACGAAGCGGTGTCGGCACGCGCCGCGAAGTGGATGGCGCGACGCGTCATGGCGGTTTCGTCGACGACGTGGGGCAATTCGACAACGCATTCTTTACGATCACCAATCGCGAAGCGGCGTGTATCGACCCTCAGCAGCGCATGGCGATGCAAGTGGCCTGGAATGCGCTCGAAGATGCCGGCATCATTCCGTCCACGCTAGCCGGAACGGACACCGGTGTGTTTTTTGGCGCTTCCGCATTCGACTACGGATCGCTTCAGTTGGCGCACAGTGAACTGGACGCTTACAGCAATCAGGGATCGGTGCTGGCGGTCATTGCGAACCGGATTGCCTATCATCTGGATCTGCGCGGCCCGTCGTTCGTCGTCGATACGGCTTGTTCATCGGCACTGACGGCGGTGCATCTCGCTTGCCGCAGCTTGCGCGAGCGCGAATGCCGTACGGCTCTCGTTGGTGCGGTGAACGTTCTGCTTGCCAAGGACTGGGATATTGGACTGACCAAGGCCGGTATGCTCGCGCCCGACGGTCAGTGCAAGACCTTCGACGCAGCGGCCGACGGCTACGTGCGCAGCGAAGGTTGCGGCGTGCTGGTCGTCAAACGATACGAGGACGCGCTGGCCGACGGTGACCGTATCTATGGTGCCATCCTTGGTACGTCGATCAATCAGGACGGACGCAGCAACGGCCTGACCGCACCCAACGGCAGTGCGCAGGAAGCGCTCGTGTTGCGCGCGCTTGCGGATGCGAAAGTCGACCCGTCCGATCTTCAGTATGTCGAAGCGCACGGCACTGGCACGGCGCTAGGCGATTCCATCGAATGCCGGGCCTTGTCACGCGTTCTGGCGCAGGGCGCCCACCCGGAAGCAAAGCCATGCTATCTGGGGTCGGCCAAGGCAAACGTCGGTCATCTCGAAGCCGCCGCCGGCATGGCCGGACTCATCAAGGCGTTGCTGATGCTGCATCACGGATCCATTCCGATGCAGCGCAATCTGTCGCGGCTCAACCCGCTGCTCGATCTTGGCGCGCGCCTACGGATTTCCCGCACTCGCGTCGATTGGCCTTCGTCGACCGAGGCTAGGCGCTACGCATCGGTGAGCGCCTTCGGCTTTTCCGGTGCAAACGCCTGCGTGGTGGTTGGGGACGCGAGCGATGCAGCCGGGGCACAGCCGGCGTCGGTCCCCTCTTCAAACGTTCTGCCCTTCGTCATGAGCGCTCGCGACAGGGCGGCGCTAGATCGCCTGGCTGTCAGTTATGTCGAGATGCTTTCGACCTTGCCCGCGCAGGATTGGCCCGACTTCACCTACACCAGCAGTTGCCGCCGAACGCCGCAAGATGTCCGTTTCGCAGTCACGGCCGACGGTCCGGCGGCGCTCGCGCCGAAGTTGCAGGCTCTGGTCCGGGGTAGCGATGAATACGTATCCAGGCGTGCCGCGCCGAAGATCGCTTTCGTCTACACAGGACAAGGCATGCCGCTGAAGAACGCTGCGCGTGAGTTTCGTCGGATGCCCGTCTTTCAGGATGCCTTGAAGCGTTGCAACGAGGTATTGCAGCCGGTGCTCGGCATGACGCTCGACGCGTGGCTCTACGAGGACGCTACCGGCCCGCTCACGAGCCGGCCCGCCTTGTCGCAACCGGTCCATTTCGGCTTGCAATACGCCATCAGCCAGGTCGTGCTGTCGTTCGGCATCCGTGCCGATCTCGCGTTGGGTCACAGCCTCGGCGAGTATGCGGCGCTAGTGACCTGCGGGGCCATGACCCTGGAAGACGCGCTCCGGTTGGTCCTCGTACGCGGCGACCTGTGCGAGAACCGGGTCGCTTCGGGCAGCATGGCAACGGTCTTCTCCGATGAAGATACAGTCCGGCGCGCAATACTGCTCGCAAATGGTCAGGTTGAACTGGCCGCGGTCAATGGCCCGCAACATTGCGTGGTGTCCGGGACCACCGATGCCGTGTCGCAGTTCTGCGCTCGCCTCAAGGAGCAGCGCGGGATAGACTCGCGCAAGTTGCAGGTCGAGCGTCCTTACCATTCGGCTCTTTTGGAGCCGGCTCTGCCCGCGCTGATGAGCGCCGCCGAGGCGCTGGAACTGCACGCGCCCGAGATTGGCTTCGTTTCCACCGTGACGGGTAGCCTTTGGAGTCCGGGAAAGAAGCTTAACGGCCACTACTTTGCGCGTCAGTTGCGTGAACCCGTGCGCTTTGCTGATTCGCTGCAAACGCTGGCACGCGCTGGTATCGACCTGGCAATCGAAATTGGCTCCCGGCCGGTTCTGTGCGCCCTTGGCAAGGCGTGCCTGGGAGATGCTGGCCCTCGCTGGCTGCCGCTGTTGAGGCAAGACGACCGCGACCACGAGAATGTGATCGAAAGCCTGCTGGACGCGATGGGCGCGGGCGCGGACATCGATTGGCGGCCGTTCTTCGACGCATCGTCACGCAAGATTCTGTCCTTGCCGGTGTACGAGTTCGAGAAAGTACAGCACTGGTTCCAGTCGCGTTCTCCGGAGCTGGCTTCGCCCGATGTTCCCGCCGCAACGACGCAATTGCCGACACGACCAGATCCATCGATTCCATTCGTCGGACTGCCGGCTTGGGATGCCGTTGTCCGCCGCGGCGAACAGGCCTTGGACGGCTTCCGCGCTGCCGAGCGCCCGGCGTTGGCGCGCTTTGAGGACATTTGGCAACGTCTAGAAGAGGCCTGCCCGCTGGTCATGGCTGCCTCACTGGCCGAACTGGGGCAGTTCCGCCAGCCTGGAGAAACGGCGTCCGCGCAATCTATCTGCAAACGGTTCGGACTCAAAGCCAATCGGCTTGCGCCGCTCGGACAATGGCTAATGACGCTCGAGCAGACCGGCTTCGTCAAGGCGGCCGGAAGTGACGGCCTCTTTCGCAACCTCGTTGCGTTCGATGCGGTGAAGCTGCGCAGCCAGGTCGCCACGCTGTTCGCCACGATCCAGGCGGACGACGACGTTCGACCGTTCGTGGACTATGTAAGGGCGTGCGCCTTCAGTCAGGTCGGGCTGCTCAAGGGCCTGACGAATCCGCTCGACTTGTTGTTCCCTGACGGCCAAACCAGTGTCGCCGACTCGCTTTATCAACTCAATCCTGTATCCAGAATGCAGAACCGTATCGCGGCGGAAGTGCTAGGGGCGCTCGTGGCCCGGCACACCGCTTCGCGCCGGACTCCCATGCGCATCCTGGAACTGGGCGCGGGGACCGGCGGCACGACGGCGGCGCTGCTGAAGGCGCTGCCGCAGTCAGGCGTCGTCTATCGCTTCACGGATGTCTCGCACTTCTTCACAGACCGCGCCCGGGCGCACTTCGCCGCTGTGCCGTTCATTGAGTATGGCCTCTTCGATCTCGACAAGGGCTTCGCCGAACAAGGCTATCAAGCGGCTTCTTTCGACCTGATTCTGGCCGCGAACGCTGTGCACGCCGCGAAATACATCGACCGGACGCTGCTGGACCTGCGCCGGCTTCTCGCGCCGGGCGGCGTAACCATGCTCATAGAGGGCACGGTCAATACGCCAATTCAGATGCTGACGCTCGCGCACATCGAGAGCTTTGGCCACTATCAGGACCACCGCAAGGTCAGCAACCTGCCGTTCATGGCGATCGATCAATGGCGGGAGTGTGTGCTGAAGGCCGGTTTCGAGCACTTCAGCGCCATTCCGGGCACGGGCGTTCCGTCCACGGCGTGGCCGCAGAACGTGCTGCTGGCCTTCGCTTCGGAAACCAACGCTGCGTTGCCTCCGGCGGCCGCGTATGGCGCGCCCGCCATTCATCCGCCGGCCGCGGTGGCTAAGAAAGCGCCTAGTTCGGACGCACGGACCGAACCAGGCTTAAGCACCATGGACTCGCTGAAGAGTCTGCTAGCAAATCTCATCCACGTCGATGCGGCGAGCATCGAACCTCACGCCACCTACATGGAGCTTGGCGTCGATTCCATCGTGCTGATGGAATTCACGCGCGTCGTCAGTCGGCAGCGTGGCATGAAGCTGACGGTGCCCCAGCTCTTCGAGCACTACCCGAGCCTGGATGCGCTGTCGCGCTTCCTCGATGCGAGCGAGACCAGTCAGGCGCGCTTGCAGGATATCGACGCCGCACAGGAGATCTCATGAGCGGAAGAATTGCGACCTTGCCTGTCCTGAACGACAGCGTCCGCGGGGCCTACCCGTTGACTCCGATGCAGCAGGCTTACTGGATCGGCGAAAAAAACGGCTATCGACTGAACACCGCTGCCAGCCTGTATCGCGGCTTCCGGACGACGGAACTCGATGTGCAGCGGCTAGAGCAGGCACTGCTCGTCCTCATGGTCAACCACCCGGCGCTGCGAACCCGCGTTCATGCGGACAGCACGCAGTCCATCGCCGCTATGCCCGAACGCTACGAGGTGCGCATTCGTGACTTGCGGCATCAGGAAGTGGCATTCCAAGAGAGCCTCGCGGGTAGCCGGAAGGACGCGGCGAGCGAGCATCTGCCCGGCATGGACAGCGGCTGCCAGTTCGCCTGCTTCGTCGATCGTGTTCACGACGGCTATCGTGTTCATTTCCTGTTTCGTCTGCTGATCCTGGATGGTTACTCGCTCGCGTTGTTTTTCAACGACCTGACGCACGCGTATAGCGGAAGGGCGATAAACGCGCCGACGGCCGCGTTTCGCGAGTATGCCGAACGGCTGTCTGTGGAAAGGTCCGAGCCGGAGTATCAGCTGTCCCTCGATTACTGGAACGACAAGCTCAAGACACTGCCTTCCGCACCGGATCTGCCCATTCGGGATCTGGATGAAATTCCTGGGAAGTCGGTCTTCCGTCGCCTCCAGATCTGCCTTGAACCGGCCGATGTTCAGCAACTCGGCTTGCAGGCAAGAAAGCTCGGCGTCACGCTTAACGCTCTGCTATGCACGCTGTTCGCGGATGTCCTGCGCATGTGGTCGCGTCATCCGGCCTTCACGTTAAATCTGCTGATTTCCAATCGGCCCGCAGACGATGCGCGCTTCGATCGCACCATTGGCAATTTCAGCAACACCCTGCTGTTGGAAGTGCCCGTAGTCGAAGGCGATTTTCAAGGGCGCGCGCGCGCCTTGCAAAGGCAACTCTTTCGCGAGATCGAATACCGCAAGGTGTCCGGCGTGGACGTGATCCGGATGATGAGCCGTCCGGCGTCCGTGCTGCCGGCCATGCCGGTGGTGTTTGCCAGCACCTTGGGACTCGAGAATGGCTCGATGGCCGCACCGGCCGAACTGGGCTGGCGCACCGACGGCGGCGGCATGAACACGCCTCAGGTATGGCTGGACCATCAGGTCTACATGGATGAAGGCCGTCTGATTCTGAACTGGGATTACGTCGACGGCGTGTTCATGGTCGGCGTGATCGAGGAAATGTTCGAGACGTACGGCAACGCCCTGCGTCAACTTCTGGCGCTGGAGGACTCTTCTTCGCTCGTTCCGAGTCTGCCCGAGACCGCGCTTGCCGCCCGCCGCCTCGCGAATCAGACCGCACGGGTGCTGCCTCAGGGACTGTTGCATGACTTCTTCCACGCGGCGTGTGGCGCTCATCCCAAGCAAACCGCGCTGATCGCGTCCCGCGTCGAGATCAGCTACCGCGAGTTGTTTCACAGAACCACGCATTTGGCGGCGACATTGCGGCGCCTGGGCGTATGCGCCAATGACCTCGTTGCCATCGTGGCACGGCGGAGCTGGCGTCAGGTGGCCGCGGTCATTGCCACGGTGCAGTCTGGCGGCGCGTACCTTCCTGTCGCCCATGACCTTCCCCAGGCACGAAAGCAGTGGTTGATCCAGCAGCCGGGCGTCAAGGTCGTTTTAGGCGAGCGGGAGTGCGTTGCTAGTCTGAGCGTCCCGGCAGACGTGATAGTGCTGGCGCTCGAGGACGTGCTGCCGGACGAAGCGCCCACCGAGGCCGTCACACTGGCCAACGTTCAGCATCCGCACGATCTGGCCTATGTGATATTCACCTCCGGATCGACGGGCCAGCCGAAGGGCGTTGCCATTGATCATCGCGGGGCTGTCAACACGCTCCAGGACGTCATCGCGCGGTTTGGCCTAGACACGCACGATCGCGTCATAGGTCTCTCGGCCTTCAATTTCGATCTCTCTGTCTACGATATCTTCGCCACTCTGGGCCGGGGCGCAACGCTGGTGCTGCCGCCTTACGGCGACGGCCCGTCTCCCGCCGACTGGGCCAAATGTCTTCAGGAGCATGGCGTCACCGTCTGGAACAGCGTGCCCGCGCTATTGGAAATGCTGCTCGAAGTATCGGCAGGTCAGGCGGCGGCGGTCTTTGCGAGTTTGCGGCTGATCATGCTGAGCGGCGATTGGATTCCGGTATCCCTGCCGGGGCGCATGGCCGCCGTCGCGCCGAACGCGACGTTCGTCAGCATGGGCGGAGCCACCGAAGCCTCGATCTGGTCGAACTATTTCATCATCGATACGGTGAACCCGGCGTGGCGGAGCATTCCATACGGATGGCCGCTTTCGAACCAAAGTTTCCACGTGCTCGACGACGCCTTGCAGGCCCGGCCCGCGTACGCCGTCGGCGAGCTGTATATCGGCGGCATCGGTTTGGCGCAGGGCTACTACCGGGACCCGGAACGGACTAGTCAGAGCTTCATCACGCAACCTCAGACCGGTGAACGTCTCTACAAGACGTCGGACCTCGGCCGCTACCGTTCGGACGGCTGTCTGGAGTTTCTCGGGCGCAACGACACCCAAGTCAAGATTCATGGGCATCGCATGGAATTGGGCGAGATCGACGCTGTGCTCGAACGATGCCCCGGCGTGCGTAGCGCCGCGTCGCTAGTCAAGACTGTCGGTGAACAGCACGGGCTGCAACTGCTGGCATTCTACGTTCGCGATCGCGCTGTTTCAGAGCGCGCTGTAGCAATCGAGACATCGATACGACAGCACTTGAGCGATTTGCTGCCCCAGTACATGGTGCCCAGTTTGCTCGTTGAAATCGATCATATGCCCGTGACGGCCAACGGAAAGATCGACCGCGCCGCATTGGGTCAAAAAGCAGCCGTGATACAGATAACAAGTACGGAAAAAATCTTGCCTCGCAACGACACCGAGCGTGCCTTGTCGAGCCTTTGGGAAGGCTTGCTGGGAATCGAAAGTCCCGGCGTTCACGACGACTTCTTCGCGCTGGGCGGCAGTTCGCTGCTAGCGGTGCGCCTGCTCAACGCTATCGCGGTCGAGTTCGGGCAAAGCTTGTCGCTGGCCTCGCTGCTGCGTCACGGCACGATCGCGGCCCAAGCCGGATTAATCCGCGAAAGCGCCCCGCAAGATCATGCCCGGAGTGCCGGTTCAAATCTTCCACGAAAAGCGGTGGTGTGCATTCGGGACGCGGCTCCCGAGTCTGATTCGCGGGATGTGCTGGTCGCTGTTCATCCAGTAGGCGGCAACATCTTGTGCTACCGGGAACTGCTGGACTACGTTCCCGCGGACATGACTGTGATCGGCATCCAGTCGCGCGGCGACGGCGTCGCAAGGACGGTGACGGGTATGGCCGCCAGTTATTCCGAGGAATTGGCTAGCCACATTTCTTCCAATGCCCGAATCTCGCTGTGGGGATGGTCCATGGGCGGCGCCATAGCGCAAGAAATGGCACGTTTGCTGGAGAACGCCGGCGCGACGGTCGCGAACCTGATCATGATCGACAGTTGGGTCGGGAATCCAGCTCTCGATCGTACGGTGCTGGAAGGGCATCGACTCTTGGAGAATTTCGCTCGCGATCTGCTACAGACGCAGGACAGTCCGAAAGACCTGGAATCGCTGCTGTCGTTGCCTGAGGCCCGGAGGTTGCAGGCAGTCAGGTCGATGCTCGACGAGGCGGGCGGTGTGCGCTTGTCGGCGGCCGATTTCGACAGCCTTCTGGCCGAGCATCGGGCGAACTTCAACGCGCTGATTCGTCACCGGCCGCAAGCAACCTGTATCGCACCGGTGCAGTTTCGCGCGACGCGACTCTTCGACTTCCCCTTCCTCGTGCCTTTCCCGGCGTCAGTTGGCAATGCGGCCGCGCCAGGAGAGACGATCGATCTCGACGAAACCCATTTTTCGATTGTCCGCGGCGAGTGTCTTCGCCGAATCACGGATATGACTCTTGGTAGCAAAAACCTCGCATGAATCATCGATCATCTTTCATCAAGACCGTGGACACGCTCGTCATCGGCGCCGGACAAGCTGGTCTGGTCACGAGCTATCACCTTCGTTCGCACGGCATCGAGCATCTTGTCATCGAGAGCGAAGGCCGCCCGGCCCACAAATGGACGGACCGTCTTTGGGACTCCTTTACCCTCGTAACACCCAACTGGACTTTCCGGATTCCTGGCGCGGAGTACGGCGGGACCGATCCCCACGGGTTCATGACCAAGGCCGAAGTGGCGGCTCGTTTCAAGGCTTACGTCGCGAAGTATCAATTGCCCGTGCTTTACAACACCCGGGTGCTGTCAGTGACCGCGGGCGTGGACGACGACTTCGAGGTGGAGACCAATGCCGGCAAAATGCGGGCGAAGCAGGTGGTCATGGCCACGGGCCTGTTTCAGACATCTCGCATTCCTTCGTTTGAACGGGGCTTTTCCAGCCACGTCCGTCAACTGCATTCCAGCGACTACAAGAACCCTGAGCAGCTGGGACGAGGGGCCGTGCTCGTGGTCGGAAGTTCCCAATCTGGCGCCCAAATTGCCGACGAAATCAATCGCAGCAACCGGAAGGTATTCCTGTGCGTCGGCGAGTCGGGCCGGGCGCCGCGGCGGTATCGCGGCAAGGATAGTTCGGAGTGGCTGGAACTGCTTGGCCTTGCGGATAAAACAGTGGACCAGTTGATGTCGCCGGGAATCAAGTTCGCGGCCAACCCGCACATTGTCGGCCGATCGGATGGCCGCGATATCAATCTGCACCGCTTCCACCGCGACGGCATCACGCTACTGGGCCGGCTGATGGACGTGCGCAATAGCACAATTTATCTTGCGCCGGACCTGCACCGGAATCTGAAACTGGCCGACGAGTTCGAGAAATCGCTTCTCGAGCAAATCGATCAGTACATCGCAGAGCATCGACTCGACTGCGAATCGCAACGCTTGACGCAGTGGAAGGATGGTTTCGAGTGCGAGCAACTTTCTTCGCTCGACGCCACGCGAGAGGGCATCGAAACCGTCATCTGGGCAACAGGTTACCGGTTCGACTTCAGTTTGGTGGACTTCCCGGTGTTTGACGAGGACGGATATCCCGTCCAGAAGCGCGGCGTCACCGCACAGCCAGGCCTCTACTTCGTCGGACTGCCGTGGTTGTACAAGCAGAAGTCCGGCCTTCTGGGCGGCGTGGGCGACGACGCGGCGCACGTGGTGTCCGAGATCGTGCGGCGCACGTCTGCCGTAAGACACGGTTGATGCTTCATCACTGTCCTAATTCATACAGATCACGCAAAAGGTGGAGATGCCTGAGAATCAAGATACGGCGGCACGGTTATCCGTGCCCAATCCGAACGACGCTGCTGCTTCCGCAGTTTCGGCCCAGCGGCGCGATGGCCGCCGGAAGAACCGGTTGATCATCGGCGCGGTCGTCGTTGCGGCTTTGATGGTTGCGGCGCGCATGGCATGGCGAAGCCACTATTTCGAGGAAACGGACAACGCTTTTCTCGACGGCAACATCACTTTCGTTTCACCGCGTATCGCCGGCACGGTGAGCAGGGTTCTCATTAAAGAAAATCAACGAGTGAGCGCCGGGGACCTGATGATCCAACTCGACAAATCCGATCAGGAAATCAAGGTCCGCGAGGTCCAGGCCCTGTTCGTGGAAATCGATGCGCAGAGCAAGCAGGTGGAAGCGCAGATCCGGAAATCGACCGCCGAGGTCGAATCGGCCAGGGCAGAGGTCGAGCGCGCCGAGGCACAAGCACGCCGGGCGCGCACCGATGCGGCGCGCTACAAGACCGTGTTCACCGAGGAAATGCGGGCGGTGTCAAGGCAAGAGCTGGATAATGCGGTGGCCGCCGCCGACGTGGCTGCCGCCGAGTTGCTCGAAAAGAAGGAACGGCAATCCGCGGCGCAGGCCAACATGGCTTCGGCCGTCGCGTCGAGAGACATCCTGCTCGCCAAGAAAAGTGGGCTGCTCGTTCAACTTCAGGACGCGCAACTTCAACTGAGCTATAACGACATCCACGCGCCAGTCAGCGGCGTCGTAGGCAGGAAGAACGTGGAGGTCGGATCCCGGATCGCGCTAGGTCAGCAGGTGCTTGCCATCGTGCAGGACCATGTGTGGGTCAATGCAAATTTCAAGGAAACCCAGCTTGGCCAACTAGTGCCGGGGCAGACTGCGACCGTTCACGTGGATGCCTTTCCGGCGCACGATTTCGTTGGGCATATCGAGAGCTTCTCGCCCGCGTCCGGCAATCAGTTCGCGCTGCTGCCGCCGGACAACGCAACCGGTAACTTCACCAAGATCGTTCAGCGCGTTCCCGTGCGAATTGCGCTGGAGCCGGCCTCCGTCGATGCCTACAAGTCGCGTCTTGCGCCGGGCATGTCCGCAGTCGTGGAGATTGATCTTCGGCAGGGTCGCCCCGCGCATCCTGCCGAAGCAGCCAGCCATCAAGGGCGCTCATGAAGACCGTCGGCACCGATATGTTCCAAAGCGGCCCCGGCAAGCCGTCATCACCAGACCCGCTTACCGACGATGCGGCGTTGCGTCGGACGTGGGTGGCGGTCTCCGCCGCGATTCTCGGCGTATTCATGTCCATTCTGGACATCCAGATCACCAATGCATCGCTCAAGGACATCTTCGGCTCGCTGTCCGCCACACAGGACGAAGGCTCGTGGATGTCCACCGCCTATCTGGCGGCCGAGGTGACGGTCATTCCGGTGACGGCCTTTTTCATGACCGTTCTTGGTCTCCGTATGTATATGCTGGCCAGCGGATTTTTTTTCCTCGTGTTTTCCACCTTGTGTGGCTATGCGTGGAATCTGGAAAGCATGATCGTCTTTCGCATGCTGCAGGGCCTGGCGGGCGGCGCGCTGATTCCGATGGCCATGACGCTGCTGTTGACGCGCCTTCCGCCGGCCAGCCGCCCGACAGGACTTGCGTGGCTGATGCTTTCCACCACCTTGGCGCCGGCCTTCGGTCCGACCATCGGCGGCGTGCTCACGAGTATGTATGGCTGGCCGTCGATCTTTTTCATCAACTGGGGGCCGGGCATCCTGTTGCTGATTGGCCTTGCCCACGGGCTCGACCACGATGCGGGCAAGGCCGGTGCGCTCCGGCAAGCCGACTGGCTGTCCATCGCGACAATGACGGTGGGGCTAGTCTCGCTGATCGTCTTCCTCGAAGAAGGCAACACGCGCGACTGGTTCGACTCGCGCTTCGTTCAGGTCTTCTTCGGGCTGGCGCTGGTGAACCTGAGCATCTGGATATACAGGATGTTCTCGCGCACGAGCCCTTACGTGAACCTGCGACTCTACGCGCGCCGGAATTTCGGCGTGTCGTCCATCGTCGGCGCCACGAGCGGCATGGCGCTGTACGGGTCGACATTTCTGCTGCCGTTGTTTCTCTCGCAGATCGCGGGCTACAACTCCTTCCAGATAGGCCTGGTCATCATGTGGATGGGGCTGCCACAAATATTTCTGATGCCTGTCGTGGCCAGGTTCGCAAAAGTCTACGACAACCGTCTAATTTGCGCGCTGGGTCTGATTCTGTTCGCCGTATCGTCGTTTATGAACACCAACATGACGGCGGACACCATGCGCGACCAATTAGTGGCCTCGCAACTGTTCAGAGGTCTGGGTCAGCCGATGATCGTGTTGACCTTGTCCAATTTCGCCACGGCCCGGATGGAACTGACCAACATGTCCTCGGCGTCCAGCCTGTTTAATATGTCGCGAATACTGGGTGGCGCCGTCGGGACCGCAATTCTCGCGACATTACTCACTACGCGGGAGAAATACCATTCGATGCGCCTTGGTGAATCGGTTTCTTTTTTTTTCGAACAGTGTGCTTGAGCGAATCGGGCGTTTGTCGTCCAGCTTTCTGCAAAGTGTTGCGGACTCGTCCAGTGCGACCAATCAGGCTTTCGCGGCGATTTCGCATGTTGTGCGCCGGGAGGCGTACGTCATGGCCTATAACGACTGTTTCTTCGTCCTGGGTGTCGTGTTGAGTGCGTCGGCCGTGGTCATCTGGCTGGCAGATAGAGTGGTTTCTGGAACGGGAAAATGAGCATCCGCAAGAACAAGTACCAGCTTCTTTTGTTGACGCTCGCGTTGTCGCAAGCGGGTTGTTCCACGGGTCCGCTGACTCCCATCGAAGGACCTGTCAACGCGCCGCAGCAGTTCAAGGGTGACTTCAACGGCGAGCGTATTCAGGGCAAGTGGTGGGAAAACTATCACGACCCAGTCCTCAACCAGCTCGTGAAAACGAGCTTGCGGGACAATCCCAATCTGGGTGTCGTTTATGCCCGATTGCGTGCTGCCCGCGAACAGGTCAATGCCGTCTCGTCCACATCACTACCGCGTCTTGATGCCGACGCCGGCATTGGCTACTCTCGCACTTCGCCTAATACCCCGTTCGGCCTAGCGCTTGGGCAGCAATCGATCAAAGGCAGCCAGTATTCGATCGAAACCAGAGCCTCCTGGGAACCGGACCTGTGGGGACGCGTGGCCAATGCCGTGAAGACAGCCAATACCCGGGTCGAGTTGGCGAAGATCGACATCGATTCGTACATGTTGATTCTCTGTTCCGAAGTGGTTCAGTTTTATTGGCAGATGCGCTCGGCGGAAGCGGATCTGGCATTCCTGCAAGCTGTTCAGCGCTCACATGCCGAAACTGTTGGCCTGCTGACAACGCGCTATCGCGGTGGATTGGAGGGAGAACTCGACTTGGCCCGGGCCCGCGCTGAACTGGCGAACTCCACGGCCGACATGGAAGAAGCGCGCAAGCGGCGCGAGTTGAACGAGCACAGCCTCGCTACTCTGACCGCGCGGCCGGTGGCGGAGTTTTCCGTGCCGGCGATTCATCACGACGAGGCCACCGCCGACTGGCTTCCGCCACCGCCGCCGCGTATGGCTCCTGGCGCGCCCGCGACGATCCTTTCGCGACGTCCTGATCTGGCAGCGAGTGCGCAGGACATCCGGGCGGCGATTGCCGATCGAAACATCGCTGAAACGGCGTTTTACCCGACGATCAAACTGACGGGAGATTTTGGATTCGCGTCCAGGGATCTTGGTTCGCTGCTCAGCGGTCAACAGTTGTCGTTCGGCCCCGTGGCCATCTCCTTGCCGATTTTTGACGGCGGCAGGAACAAGGCAAACCTCGCGGCGGCGGATGCGCGCTACCAAGAGGCTGTGGCATCGCACAAGAGCAAGCTGTTGCTGGCGCTGAAAGAAGTCGACGATGCGCTGACTGAAATCGCGACGAATGAAACCGCTGTGACGGGACGACAGCAAGCGCTCGATGCTGCCAGACGAGCAATTGCAGTCGCCAAGGCCCGTCAGAAGAGTGGCTTGACCAACTACCTGGATGTGCTGGAGTCGGAGCGCACGATGCTGACCATCGAACGAGCCAGCCTGCAAAACCGCATGCGGGCACTCGTCGCTAGCGTCGAACTAGTGCGTGCGGTAGGCGGGGGATGGGACGCAGGGAGTGCGGTAACTCCCGGCCAGTTGGAGTGATGGCGTCGCCAGGATGCGCGTTGAGGCGCCTCCTGGCGACGCGACGCTTCTACGACGATGCCAACGGCTTCGCCTTCTGGGCGGCGATCTTCTCCACAAGACCTGCGAGCCAGCACATGGGACACCCCTTGAGCAGGAAGAGGGCGGTGACAAAGCAAACCATGGAAAACAGCTTCACTGCCGAGGCGGAAAAAATCAGGAAATACATGCCCGCGCCGATGAGAAGGAGCGCTAGAACTCCCCTCAACAGATGAATGGTGATAGATCGACTGCAATACATGGATGCCTCCGAAATGAGTGTTGTCGATGCGTCTTCGGGAAGATTCGAACGGAGTTCGTTATCCCTTAAGTCTTCGGCCCACCATCGCGCACATTGGACAAAAACCGACGAAACCCATCACGACGAACGACACGCCCGCAACGACAAGCAGCCACTTGAGCCACGGCTCCATAGGGATGACGAACGCGACGATGGCGACAGCCACGCCAACGCAGGTTCGAAGGGCACGCTCCCACAGAGGCAGGTTTTTCTGAAAAAAAAGTGCAGACATATGCGTTTGTTCTCTTGTTCGATTAATGAGTTAAGACGGCAAGCTTTCTGTTGAGATGTGTGCAAAAAAGCTAAATTGAAGCTATCTTGAGCAGCTGATTCTGCGCCGATGGGAATACTTGCGCTCGCAAGAAATACATTTGCCACTTGCCAGCAAATCCGCTTGAAATTCGTTATGCGAAGCAAATATTCAATGCTAAGGATATGCGTCATACATGAACGATGTCAATGAGTTGATCGTGATCTTATTATGAGATAAAAAATGATTAGGTATTCTTATATACGTCATTTTTATCGATAGGAAAGGGAGATTGCCAGGGCGCACGCAAACTCGGCGATTCGCGGATTTTCACCGCCTGTGTTGTCGCCGATGTTTGCTTTAGTCAAGGCAAGGCAACGCACGCGTCGCCGACGTTGCGCTTAACTCGAGAATTGCTCGTTAGCATCAGGCGGCAATCGGCCAACCAAACTCTTTGCCGAGATAAAAAACGTCAGGCAGGTCAAAGGACGATCTACCCTATAGCTTTTTCAATTCCCGGATTGTGTCGCAGCAAGTTCGGAAGAGGTCGGGTCGGCCTTAAGCCACGTCATCAACATTTCATCGATTGGCGGCTAACGGGCGGCGGCCGGTTCGGTCGTGTATTCATCGACAAAGTTCGCGGTCGAAGGCATCACGGAAGCCATGCATGCCAAATTGGAGCCGCTGGACAGTCACACGACAGTGGTCGAGTTGGGCTATCTCCGCCCGGAGTTTCTTGATACGTCCTCGCTGCTCGCCACGCCCGACGTGATCGATAAGTACTACGAAACACCGGGCGCAGTTCGACGCACGACATTAGAATATGCCCGCTACAACACATGTCGAGGCCAATTTGAAATGTCCGATATCCGGCTAAATTGAAATGTCCGGTTTGGGGTCGGTTCCTGCTTCCAAAGAAGACAGTTTCCCCACCGAGGCTGCCCGCATTTCGGCACTTCTGAGCATCATCGCGTTCAGGTCGATCTGCTTGAGTTCGCGTTGCTTGCGCGTGTTGTTGGCGCGCATCTTCGGGCGCACCTCTTCGCCCCGATTGGTGCGTGAGGGCGCTGACTTGATAGGGCGATTGTCGCGCTCCATCTGCACCTGCCTCGACAGCGCAAGGACGTGTCCAAGACGCTTGTAGTCGACCTCAGCGCCCTGGTCGACATGGGACAGGCGATCATAACGTCGACAGGGCAACGCCGCGCCATTCGCCCAAATCTCGATGCGCCCGTCCGGGTACTCGTACACATCGAGATAGCGATGGATCAAGGCGCGCGTCGCCGGCGAATCTTCAAGCAGGTACATCACGCGATCGTATTGCACCGTCAGCGAGGCCGAGACGCAACGAGATTCGCGTGCCGTCAGAATCGAATCGAGATCCTCGTCGGCACGCACCGGACGATGCGCGTCAAAGTCGCTCTTCGCGCGCTTGCCGAAACGGTCGTTGAAGTCGGCGATGAAGTGGGGCGCATAAGCATTCGCGGCCTCCCACGTGTCGATCTCGCGCAGCCGCAATTCCTTGACGAGCCGATCCTGCAAGGTCAAGTTGGCACGCTCCACGCGCCCCTTCGCCTGACTGCTGTTGGCGCACAGGGTCTCGACGTTGAGCTCGTACAAGGCCCGGCCAAACTGCGTGACCCCCTTGTCAGCCTTGCGCGAGCCCCGGTTGAGCGAGAACACACTGGCTTTATCGCTATACAGCGCCAAGGGCTTGCCGTGCTGCTCGATGTAGCGGCGCGTTGCCTCGAAATAACTGAAGGTCGATTCGGTGGCCGTGAAGTGCAGGGTCATCAGACGGCTGGTGGCATCGTCGATGAACACCAGCAGCGTGCACGCCGGCGCGCGATCTTCGAACCAGCGATGATCGCTGCCATCGATCTGGATCAGCTCGCCATAGCACGAGCGACGGTTGCGCGGCTGATGGATCCTTGGAGGACGCTGTCGACGTGGCGTCCAGAGTCCGGCGCCGATCATGAGCCGCCGAACGGTTTCCTTGGCCAGCCGAATGTCATGACACTCGCGCAGCTTCTCGCAGGCAAGCGTCGGGCCAAAATCGCTATAGCGCTCTTTGACGATGGCCACGGCCCGGACCGCCAAGCCCGCGTCGACACGATGATTGCCCGTTTGACCGCGCTTGCCGGAAACCAGGCCCGGCGCGCCTTGTTCGCGTAACCGCGCACTGAGACGCCGCACCTGTCGTGTACTCAGTCCAAGTCGCTCGGCGGCCCGCCACGGTTTGAGCAGTCCGTCGACCACTGACTGAATCACTTTGAATCGGTCCAACTCGCGCATCGACATGGTAATCGTGTCCGTTGCAGCCATCGCGGTCTCCTGCGCCGCAGCATCGGCGCGGGGTAAGCTTAGGCGGCTCGAAGCGGACATTTGAATCTGGCTAAAAGCAATGGGATGGACTCCTCCTCACCCCGCGGGAACAGGGCGCATGATTGCAGTTGTCTTCAACCGGTCAATCAGGAGGAACACAAGATGGACATCATTCGCGTCGGGATCGATCTCGCAAAAAATGTCTTTCAAGTTCACGGCGTGGATCGACGCGAGAAGACGGTCTGGCGTCGCAAGCTTGCACGCGATGAATGGCTGGATATCCTGCGCAAAACGGTTCCCCTGCATGCACAGATCGGAATGGAGGCGTGTGGCGGGGCTCACTATTGGGCACGGCGTCTCCAGATGCTTGGATATACGGTCAAGCTTATCGCTCCGCAGTTCGTGAAGCCGTACGTCAAGAGCAATAAGAACGACGCCAACGATGCTGAAGCTATCTGTGAAGCGATAAGTCGGCCTGGCATGCGTTTCGTCTCCGTCAAGACGGTCGGGCAACAAGACGTGCAGGCAGCTCACCGGGTGCGCACTGGACTGATGGAGCAACGAACCGCGAAAGCAAACCAGATTCGTGGCTTGGCCTCCGAGTACGGTCTCGTGGCTCCCAAACAGATACTTCAGCTACGACGCGCAGTTCCTGTTTGGCTCGAAGATACCAACTGCGGTCTGAGTGATCGTTTCCGTCGACTGCTCACGGGGATCTGGGAAGACCTGCGCTCACTGGACGATCGGATAGCACAACTAGACCGCGAAATCACTGCCATCGCGGCATCTGATCCCGTAGCGGTGCGTCTGCAGCAGTTGCGTGGCGTCGGTCCGATGGTCGCCACGGCCTTGTTGGCCGCAGTGGGCGATGCCAGGCAATTTGCCAATGGACGACAGATGGCTGCATCGCTGGGGTTGACGCCCAAGCAGAACAGTTCAGGCGGCAAGGAACGGCTTCTCGGAATCAGTAAGAGAGGCGATTCTTATGTGCGTTGCCTCTTGATTCACGGCGCTCGAGCGATGATCCAGATGGCCAAACGCAGGACTGATGCGCTAAGTCTCTGGGTCATGCGTATTGCGGCAAGCCGGCATCCCAACGTTGCCGCGGTCGCCTTGGCGAACAAGACTACGAGGATCGCGTGGGCGATGATCACACGGCAAACAGATTACCAGCCAAGGCTGGCTGCGCAGTAAAGTCGTTCGCGACTAGCGATACCTTCTTTAAGATTGCAAAACAAGCCGCATGATGGCCAACAGGTCGAACCGGCGCTGATCGAACCCGCTAATGTCCGGGGCTTCGAGCCCGTAAAAGCGATTGGGAATCAGCGCGCGAATAGCCCATCAGGGTCCGCTGCCTCATTGAGGCGCAGCTTCATGAGACCGGATATACGTGAGCGATCGATACTAGGGCTGACACGCGGAGTGTTTGCAAACGAGGAGGAGTCCATATACGGACATTACAATCTAGCCGCTACACACGCAAAACTGCGCTAATTTATCTTATGTAAACTCAAAGGTTAGACACAGCAACCACGACCCCAACATCACCCCATTTCCTCCGCCCGCCCCAAAAGAAACGCCTGCTCCCGAGCATTCCTGGTCAACGCAGCCGCACGCGCGAACTCCTCGCGCGCTTCGTCTTTGCGTCCCAACTTTGCCAGCAAATCCGCACGCACACTCGGCAACCAGGGATAAGTCCTGAGCGCTTGCTCCTTACGCAAATCATCGACGATATCGAGCGCAGCCTGCGGCCCGTAAGCCATGCTCACCGCGACCGCGCGATTCAGCTCGACCACCGGCGTGGGCGCCGTTTGCATGAGCGCGTCGTATAACGCAACGATCATCAGCCAGTCAGTCGCGTCGGCGCTCGGTGCGCGCGCGTGACACGCGGCAAGCGCCGCCTGAAGCGCATATACGCCGCGCGCGCCGCCCAGGGTCTCCGAGCGCTGCAAGGCCGTCAGCCCGCGACGAATCAAAAGCGGGTCCCAGCGGCTGCGGTCCTGATCGAGCAACAAAATCGGCCGTCCCTGGGCATCGACACGCGCCTTCGTGCGCGACGCCTGAATCTCCATCAACGCGACGAGTCCGTGAACTTCGCTCTCCGTGGGCATCAGCTCGGCGAGAATGCGTCCGAGACGCAGTGCGTCTTCACAGAGCGCGGGGCGCATCCAGTCGTCGCCAGCGGTCGCTGAATAACCTTCGTTGAAAATCAAATAGATGACTTCGAGCACCGACGCAAGCCGCGCCGCCCGCGCGTCCGCCTGCGGCACCTCGAACGGCACGCGCGCCGCCGTCAGCGTGCGCTTCGCGCGCACGATCCGCTGCGCGATGGTCGGCTCCGGCACCAGAAACGCGCGCGCGATTTCATCGGTCGTCAAGCCGCCGAGCAGGCGCAAGGTCAGCGCGGCGCGGGCATCGACGGAAAGAACGGGATGACACGCCGTGAAAATCAGCCGAAGAAGGTCGTCGCCGATGTCGTCTTCGCGGGCCGCGTCGAGGGCATCGACGAAATCGGGCGTGATGTGCATCTCCTGGGCGTCGAGATCGCGGCCCAGTTCCTCGTGCTTGCGCGCGTGCAGCGTGTGCTGCCGCAGCCGGTCGAGCGCCCTGTTCTTCGCTGTCGTCATGAGCCACGCTCCCGGCTTGTCCGGCACGCCCGCATCGGTCCAATGCTCGAGCGCCGCGACGAACGCGTCCTGCGCGAGTTCCTCGGCAAGCGCGACGTCGCGCACCACGCGGGCCACGCTCGCAATCACTTTCGCCGATTCCATTCGCCAGACCGCGTCGATAGTCTTGCGCGTCGCGATCGACTGAGCCGCCCGCCCGGCGTCCGAACGCTCGCTCACGCCGCTTCCGGATTCATATGCACGAGTTCCCAGATGTGACCGTCCAGATCCTCGAAGCCGTGGCCATACATGAAGCCGTGATCCTGCGGTTCGCGCGGCGCCCGCCCGCCCGCTTTCAACGCCTTCGCGACGAGATCGTCCACTTCCGCCCTGCTCTCGCACGAAAGACACACGAGCGTTTCGGTGGCCTCGTGCGCATCGACGATCGCTTTTGCAGTGAAGGTCTGGAAGAACTTCTCGACGAGCAGCATCGCGAAGATGTTTTCGCCGATAACGAGGCACGCGGCGTCGTCATTGGTAAAAGCCGGGTTGAACGAGAGGCCGAGTTCCTTGAAGAAGGTCATCGAGCGCTTCAGATCGCGCACGGGCAAGTTGACGAAAATCTGTTGATGCATGGCGTAAGGCTCCGACGCGAATGGAAAGACGAGCGAAATTGCCGGCTTCATTGGGACGACGTTTGACGCGCCCGCCGATCGACAGGAAATCACCCGGGAGCAGCGAAACTCGCCTTAGAGATAGCACGGCCCGACTTTGCGGACCTCGATCGTGCACCACGCGGCCGCCGGGCACGTTGCGGCAATTTCAACTGCTTCGGCGTGCGTTTCGCAATCGAGCAGGAAAAATCCGCCGATCATTTCTTTTGCCTCGGCGAACGGTCCGTCGATGATTCTCGCGTCATCCGCCGATGCCCGCGAAACCCGCGACGCATCCTTGAGCGAAGTCAGCGACTCGCATGCGCGCAAAACGCCGCGCGCTTTCAGGCCGTCGGCGAACTCTCCCATCTGCCGATACGCCTCGCGCCCCTCTTCCGGCGTGCGTTGGCTGCGTTGCTCCACGGGCTCGATCACAAGTAGCAGATAAGCCACATCCACCTCCACGAAAAGTTTTTTAGCGTCGCTCAAGTTAAACCGTCGTGGCGCTATCGGCAAGGCTGGCGTGGGTTTGCCATGCGAATTCAAGCAAAAATCTATCCTCATACGTAACATTTTGTTACTCAGTATTACTCAACGTCATTCAATCCATCGAGTAGTATTTGCTTCCGACGAGTCGGAAATGTCTTAGAAACGAGCAATAGTTACCTTGCATCGATTTCTTCTACTCATTAGTTCCAGCAGACCACCCGCTTTTCGTCACCCTTCTATCTCGCGATATCGAGCGATATAGCAAACGTTTGCGCGTTCAACCGTTCGTGTAGCAAAAGCGGAATGCGTCCATGTCGAAGCCGGTCGGATGGCGTATCAGAACCCAGCCCGCCTGTCGAAAACCAGATGCTTTTTGCATCGCTGGGCGTAATCGAAATGAACGCCTGGTTTTATCTGCGCTTATGCGTTTTGAATCGATGACCAAAAGTCCTTTCCTGCTTTCGACGCTCGTCCTCGCTCTTGCCGGTTGCGGCGGCAGCGACGGCGGTTCTCCCGCCTCCACGAGCGCGGCTAGCGCCGGCCCCGCCGGCGTGGCAAACGCCTCCGCCGCCTCCGGCTCCGAAGCCGATGCCACCGAACAAGCGGTTGCCAAGGCTGCCTCGAATCTGCGTCTGACGTGTGCTTCGCCGGCGGTGTCGTCGGCATCGGCCGGCAACGGCAAGATCACCGTCGATACCCCCGGAGGCGACGGTTCGCGCATGTTCGCGATCAACGCCAAGTTCAAGGTCGCCGTCACCACGCGCGCCGGCAGCGCCGATACGCTCAAGTGGACTATCGCCGATGCGCTCGGCAAGACGGTCGCAAGCGGCAGTTTCGCGGTGCCTTCGGTTGCAACGACCACCACCCTCACCTGCTCGTCCACGCTTGCCGGCTACTTTGCCGTGTCCGCGACGCTCGCCAATGGCGGCGGTCAGGTGCAAACCTCGGGCACGCGTCCGAATGGCTTCGCGAGCTTCGGCGTGACGCCGGATCTGAGCGGCACGATTCCGGCCGTGACCTACACGAAGCAGGAACAACATCGCTTCGGCATGCAAGGCTTCAACGACAACGGCGTCATGCTGTCGGCGCTCGGCATTTCCTCGACCATCGACGATCGTCAGATGTCGGTGATGGAACCGAACGGCCGCAACACCTTCAACCCAAGCGCGAACAACCTCGATCCGTTCTACACGTCGGGCAAGGTCATGCGTCTCGTGCGGCTCGACGGCATTCCCGGCTGGGCAAGCGGTCACGGCCTGAGCCCGGACTACGGCTATGCGCCGGCCGATCTCGGCTACTTCTCGAACTACCTGTCGCGCGTCGGTCAGGAAACGGAGGCGATTCGCCAGAAGTACTATCCGACGATGTCGTCGAACTACTATCAGGTGACGTGGGAGCCGTACATCCTGTGGAAAGACACGGATGCCAACTTCGTCGCGCTCTACAAGGCCGCGTATCAGGGCCTGCATGCGAAAGATCCGCACGCCGTCGTGATGGGCCCGGCCGAGCCGTTCCCGTCGCTGACGACGGATCGCCTCAAGCGCCTCGCGCCCTTGGGCTACGCGCAATATATCGACGGCATCGCGACGCACGGTTATTACGATGCGGGCACGTCGCCCTCGCATCCGCCGGAGCGTCATCACACGGACCCGGACCCCGCCGATGCCGCGAATTCGCTGCTCAACGAGATGCGCAACCTGCGCGCGGAGATGGCGAAGGAATACAAGCCGAACATGAAGCTGTTCGTGACGGAAACGGGTATCAGCTATGACATCGGTTCGAGCTATGGCCCGAACTATCCGTCGCCGAACATTCTGTACGCACAGGGCGCGGTGGTGGCGCGTACGCATATCATCATGCTCGGCGAAGGCGCGGATCAGACCTATGTCTTCTTCGGCCCGGACTTCCCGGGCGAACCTGGCTACGGCACGTTCTTCGACCTCGACAATCCGCAAGCGGCATTCGGCACGACGAACATCAGCCCGAAGCCGGCCGCGATGCAAGTCGCCACGATGACCCGCGTGCTCGACGGCACGGTGACGCTCGGTCCGGTCAAGAACCTGCCGGCCGGCGTGTACGCCTATCAATTCCAGCAGCTTGGCAGCGGCAAGATCATCACCGCGTTGTGGACGCATAACAATGCAGTGTGGCCCGCGGCCGACGGCACCTTTAGTTCGAGCTACAACACCTCGTACAAGCTGCAGGTAGGTGTGCCGGGCACGGCGGGCACGGTGGCGTTGATCGATCCGATGGGCAACGTGTCGAGCGCACCGTACAACAACGGCGGCATCACGCTCACGCTGACCGAGTCGCCGCGTTATATCGTGTCGACGCTGGCGGACATCGCGAAGAACAATACGACGAAGCCGTTGGGTTATAGCGGCAACTAAGCGCGATCGAGATACTCGAACGAAGAGAACCCGTACCGTGGCAACGCGGTCCGGGTTTTTTATCGCTTTGAAAATCCTGTCTCGATATTGACAGCGCGCCTGGTTCCAACTGATACTCCATTCCATGCACGCAGACCTCGTCCTCGCCATCGCCGCGATTAAAAACCCAATGAACGCCATTAAGCATGGCGGGTCATCGGGAGAACGTGTGCGCTAGCAGCCAAGGCTCAAGCAGACAAGTTGGTTCCCAAGGCCCCGCCGAAAGACGGGGCCTTTTGTTTGATGCGTGCTGGCCTTCCGTCTTCGGCTTACAACATGGAGAGCGAGATGGAAGAAGGTTCGGAAGTGCTACAACGCGGCGTGTTGCACGGCGTGGCAGCGGGCAAGCTGGATGCGAGCGGCGCACGCGTGGTGGTGTATGTCGAAGTCGCGCCGCATCAGACGGTGTCGTGGCGTCTTGCACGCGATGCCGACTTGCGTATCGCCGATGCATCCGTGTGGCTCACGCGTCATCAGGATTCCTACGATTACTGGATGAAGCCCGGCGATATCGTGCGCCTAAAGCGCGGCGAACGCGTGTGGTTGTCGTCGGAGAGCGAGCACGCGGTCGAGGTATCGCTGACGTCGTATCGCAAGAATAAGGCGCGCACGTGGGCGCGGATTCTCGCGCGCTTCATGCCGCGCGCGGCGAACGCGACCAGCTTCTGAGCGTGCGCTCAAGACGGGCGCTCAAGGCAAGCATTCAAGGCAAGACACAGCGAAAGTTCGCCGCGACATTGATGCTGCCCTTACCCAGGTAACGCGGATAGCCGGGGTAACGGCAGATCGGCCGCGTGCGTCCGTTGGTGGCCGGCGCAATGTCGCTGCCGATGAGCGTCTCGGGCGCCGTGCCATTCGTGACCCACTCGTCGAGCGCGCCCAGTTCGTCCCATGCGGGAATGAACACGCCGTTGCCATGCTGAAAACCCGGCACCATGTAAAGCCGCATGAAGGAATCGACGCTGTCTTGGCCGTACTTGTCGATGAGCCCGTTGAAGAACGCGATGGTCTGGTTCGGGCTGATGACTTCGTCGGAGAGTCCGTGCATTGCAATCAGCTTGCCGCCGTGCGCGATGAATGCCGCGAAGTCCGGGTTCATCGCGCCGACCGTGTAGGCGAGCGTGATGAGCCGCTGCTTGTAGCGCGCGGGGTCGTTCAGGTCGAAATTGAGCGAGTTGAACGAGAGATCGCGTGTGACGAAGTGGCGGATATACGCGTCGCCTTGCGCGAAGAGATAGCCATTGGCGCCGAAGGTTGGCGGCGAAAGCAGCGTGGGTGAATCGCCGAGACCGAGCGTGCCGGAGAAATCGACGCCCTGAAACACGTTGTAGCCCGGATAAGTATCGACGTTATACGCGAGCGGATACGGCAGCTTCAGGCCATCGCGCAGGAGTTCGAGCGTCTCGATCTGCGCGTCGGAAAGACAACTGTCGCGCAGTGAAGGCCGCTGCCCGTTCGCGCAGCGCAACGACGCGATGATCTGCGGCTCGAGCTTCCGGCAAGCTTCCACATTGCCGACAATGCCATCGGCCGCGCCGTCGAGCTTGTCGCACTCATGCACGACCGTTTCGAACAACCGCCGCTGCTGCGCGAGGCCGACGAATCCGCCGGGCTTGGCATAGGACGCCTGCCCGACTTTCACACCCATCAGCCGCACGCCCGAGAAGTTGATAGCCGGCGCATTGGCGATCACGCCGTCGTAATCGTTCGGAAAGCGTTCGATGACCGTGAAGCCTTCGCGTCCGCCGGTCGAGCCGCCCGCGAAGTACGTCTTCTCCGGCGAACGTCCGTAGCCCATCTGGATGAGCGCGAGCGCGACATCGCGGGTCTTCTTGAGATGCGCGAAGCCGAAGTTGACGATGGCTTCGTCGTTCACGGCGAAGTCCGCGCGCCCCGCGTTGCCCGAGTGCCCCGAGTCGGAACCGAAGGTCGCATAGCCGCGCGCGAGCGGCGTCGAGTCGGGCGCGAAAGGCATGGGTTCGGTGCCGGAGACGAGCGTGCCGTTATAGCCGCCGCCGCCCATCTGCAACGCGCGGCCGTTCCATCGGCTTGGCAGATTCACTTCGAAGCGGATGTCGGGCGTGTTGTCCTGGATCGCCCGGATGATGCCCGTGACGCGGCAATACTCGCCGTTGCGATTACCCGGCGCGGCGGCCTTCGTCACCGACGCGCTCTCGATCAGCGCGCCGCGCGTCGGCAGACCGATGATCGATGCGGGCACCGTCTTGCCACCGAGGTCTTCGCAATGCTTCGTAAGATACGTGGCGGCATGCGCGCCCGCAAACGGCAAGGCGAGCGCCAAGAAGACGAGCAACTGCCGCCATGTCCTCATGGACAGGCCCGCGAGACAGCTAGATGAAAGACAGCGAAGACGTGACACGAGATGGGTTGGCCGCTTCGAACGCCGCTCAATATATAAGAAGCGATCGGCGAAGGCCAATCGCACCGGCTGCACGTTGTTGCGGCACAACCGCCGCACATCTCGCGCCTGCCCTCTTTCGCTTCTGGTCGAAGCGTTCATTCGCCGTCCCATTCGCCGCGCAGGTCGCTGCTTTCGAGCAACTGAAGCAGGGTCTCGGCGGGCCGGCTCAGATGTTTCGCGCCGAACGCGATGAACTCCACCTCCGGCAATCCCGGCAACGCTTCGCGATTCACAGGCGGCGCGAGTCCGCGTCCCGCCAGAAAATGCGAACGCACCGTGAGCCCGAGTCCGCCGCGCGCCGCCGCGATGCAGCCCGCATGGCTGCTGCTCGTGCAGACGGTTTGCCAGCTCGCGCCGGCCATGGCGAGCGCATCGAGTACCACAGCGCGCGTCACGCTCGGCTCGGCGACCAAGATGAGCGGCAAGGGCTGAGTCGTATCGACGATGGTGCCTGGCTTTGCAAGCCACTCCAGTCGGCCGCTGAACAGCCGCGTGCCGCGCGCATCGCCGATACGGCGCTTGCCGACGGCAAGATCGAGTTCGCCAGCATCGACGAGTTGATACAGCCGTCCCGTCATGCCGATGGTGATCTCCAGTTCGACATCCGGATGCGTGTCGCGAAAGGCGGCAAGCACGCTCGGCAGCGGCCCGAGCGCCAGATCGTCCGATGAACCGAGCCGCACGCGTCCGCGCAGCCGCGGCGAACTGAACTGCGATTGCGCATGCGCCATCGCTTCGAGAATCACGCGGGCGTGAACGAGCATGGCTTCTCCGTCGGCCGTGAGCGCGAGAGAATGGGTATCGCGCACGAGGAGCCTTCGTCCGACGCTTTCTTCGAGGCGTCGAATGTGCTCGGAGACGCTCGACTGGCGCAGACCGAGCTGACGGCCGGCGTCGGTAAAGCTGTGCGACGTGGCCACGGTCGCGAAGGTGGTCAGCCACACGGGATTCAGCATGCGGCATTGTGATCGGAAATCACGATCACAGTCAATGCGGTTAGCGGTCTTCCCGATAGCGCGCGGAGTCATTAACATTTCATAATGCGCGCTGACGGGCTTTTCACTGGCCTTTCGTCAGGCTTTCGCGGCGCGCCGCTTCCTGCCACTTCGCCCCTCAAATGAACAAACTGTCATCGCACACGGCTCTACTCTGGATCGTCGCCGTGGGCTTCTTCATGCAGGCGCTGGACACGACCATCGTAAATACGGCGCTGCCGTCCATCGCCCGCGATCTGCACGCGGCGCCGCTCGCGATGCAGTCCATCGTCGTTGCCTACACGCTCACGATGGCGCTTTTCACGCCCGCTTCGGGCTGGCTCGCCGACCGCTTCGGCACGCGGCGCGTGTACTTCGTCGCGATCACGTTGTTCGTGATCGGCTCGCTTGCCTGCGCGAGCGCCCACACGCTCGATCAACTCGTCATGGCGCGCGTGCTGCAAGGCATCGGCGGGTCGATGTTGCTGCCAATCGGCCGCCTTGCCATTCTTCGCACGATGACGGGCGAAGCCTACGTGTCCGCGCTCGCGATGATTTCGGTTGCCGGACAGGTCGGCCCTATTCTCGGTCCGACGCTCGGCGGCTGGTTCGTTCAGTCGTTCACGTGGCACTGGATCTTTCTGATCAACGTGCCGATCGGCGCGGTCGGCCTCTATGCCGTGCGGCGCTTTCTTCCCGACGACGCCATCAGGAACGCGCCGCCTTTCGATTTCGTCGGTTGCGGGCTCTTGTCCCTGTGCATGGTGGCGTTTTCGTTGGCGCTGGATAGTCCGGTGCAAACGCATCGCGGGCTCGTGTCGGCGGCGCTGTTCGTCGTGGCCGCCGTCTCGGCCTTCGCGTATATCCCGTATGCGCGCAGAAAGCGCAATCCGCTCTTTCATCTCGCGCTCTTTCGCGAGCCGAACTTCAGCGTCGGGCTGATCGGCAATCTGGTTTGCCGGATCGGGTCGAGCGCGGTGCCGTTCTTGTTGCCGCTTCTCATGCAGCTCGAACTCGGTTACAGCCCGCTGCATTCCGGCTTGATGATGCTGCCTATCGCGTTCGCGGGCACCTTGTCGAAGCGCTGGATCGCGGGCCTCGTCAAGCGCTACGGCTACGACAATTTTCTGCTGGTGAATACGGCGCTGGTGGGCGCGTCGATCATCGGCTTTGCGTTGTTTTCGCCGTCGCTGCCGCTCGTCGTGGAGATCGCCATTCTCGCGCTCTTCGGCGCCTGCAATTCGATGCAGTTCGCGGCGATGAACAGCGTCACGCTCAAGGGCCTTTCCATCAAGGATGCGGGCAGCGGCAACAGCCTCTTCTCGATGGTGCAGATGCTTGCGATCGGGCTTGGCGTGTCGATCGGCGGGTCGCTCGTGCAGGTGTTCGAGCATCAGTTCGGCTCGGGCGCGATCGGTTTCAGATTGAGTTTCCTGTGCATGGGCGTGGTGACGTTGCTATCGGGTCTCGTCTTCAGACGGCTCGACAACGCGCCGCGCGCCGCCGCGCCCGCGCCTGCTGCGCGCTGATAGCGGCGTGCGTCCGGGTAGCCCCGAGCGCGCGGCACGCATAAAGACTATCCTGTCGATCGCTATTCAACCTCGGGAGCGCAATCGTGCAATATCGCAAATTCGGCAGCACCGGTCTCACCGTCTCGCGTCTCACCCTCGGCACGATGACCTTCGGTTTGCAGACGGAGGAAGACGCGTCGTTCGCCATCATGGATCGCGCGGCCGAGGCGGGCGTCAATTTCATCGACACCGCCAACGTTTATCCGCTTGGCGCGACGAACGACCTCGCGGGCCGCACCGAGGAAATCGTCGGACGCTGGTTGAAGGGCCGGCGGCATCAATACATTCTCGCCACCAAGGCCGTGCACGCGATGGGGCCGCTTACATGGGATCAGGGCGCATCGCGCAAGCATCTGCTCGATGCAATCGATGCGTCGTTGAAGCGTCTCGGCACCGACTACGTCGATCTCTATCAACTGCATAACGACGATCGCGACACGCCGCTCGACGAGATGCTCGAAGCGCTCGATATCATCGTGAGAAGCGGCAAGGCACGCTATGTCGGGGTATCGAATTTTCTGGCGTACAGGCTCGCACGTGCGCTAGGTCGCGCCGATGTACTGCGCACCGCCCGCTTCGTTTCCGTTCAGCCGCGTTATAACCTGCTGTTTCGCCAGATCGAGCGTGAACTGCTGCCGCTGACGGTGGAAGAAGGGCTCGCCGTGATTCCGTATAACCCGCTCGCGGGTGGCTTGCTGACGGGCAAGCACAAGCACGACGCCGCGCCTTCGGACGGACGCTTTACCGCGACGGTCGGCAAAGCGGGAGAAATGTATCAGCAGCGCTACTGGCACGAGCGCGAGTTCCAGACCATCGAAAAGCTGAAAGATGTGGCGAAGGAAAACGGCCGGTCGCTTGCGAGCACATCGCTTGCATGGGTGCTGGCGAATCCGGCGGTGACCTCGGCGATCATCGGTGCAAGCCGCGTCGAACAGCTCGACGAGACGCTCGCGACAGTGGATCAGCCGATCGATACCGAACTCAAGGCGAAGCTCGACGATCTGACGGTGGAGTACCGATGGGGTGACGCGTTGCGTTGATCACCCTCGCCCCGGCCGCGCCCGATACAAGCCTTCGAGCGAATAAATCGCCAACGCCGCCCAGATCGCGCCATAGCCGATCAGACGGTCATGCCCGAACGCCTCCTGATAAATCACCACGCCGATGAGCAACTGCAGCGTCGGCGTGATGTACTGAATCAGGCCGAGCATCGACAAGGGAATGCGCCGCGCGCCGGCCGCGAACAGCAGCAACGGCACGGCGGTGATCGGCCCGGCCGCCGCGAGAAGCACCTCGATGCCCACGGACGCATCCAGGAAACCGCTATGTCCGTTCGCGCCGAGCACGAATAAATAAAGCAGCGCGACAGGACACAGCAACATGGTTTCGAGCGTGAGCCCTTCGAGCGCGCCGAGCTTCGCCGTCTTGCGCAACAACCCGTAGCCGCCGAAAGTCAACGCGAGCGCGAGACTGATCCAGGGCGGCGCGCCGTTCACCCAGGTGAGCCACAGCACGCCGAGCGCGGCGATGACAACGGAGAACCACTGTATCGGCCGTAACCGCTCGTGCAGGAAGGCCATTCCGAACAGCACGTTGACGAGCGGATTGATGAAGTAGCCAAGACTTGCCTCGACGATTCGCCCGTCGTTTACCGCCCAGATGTAAATGCCCCAGTTCGTCGATAGCAACACGGCGCTCGCCGCGAAGCGCGCAAGCAGACGTTTGTCGCGCAGCACCGGGCCGAGCCAGCGCCACTGACGCCGCACCGTCAG
Source organism: Caballeronia sp. LP006 (assembly GCF_031450995.1). NCBI lineage: Bacteria > Pseudomonadati > Pseudomonadota > Betaproteobacteria > Burkholderiales > Burkholderiaceae > Caballeronia > Caballeronia sp. LP006. Next base: position 1,848,806 of record NZ_JARTVW010000005.1, read on the forward strand.
GACGATGAAGAGGAAGATCAGCGACCAGGCCATGCGGTGCGCAAGCATCTCCAGCGCGCTAATCGAATTCAACGCCTTGAAGTAGATCGGGAACAGGCCCCAAAGCGCGAAGGCCGCGAATGCGTAGACGACACCAGGATTCATTGTTGGATACGTAAAGCGCACCGTGCCACGCACGTGGAACGCGCATTGCTCTTGCATCCGGCTCGATTGAGACCGGAAGCGGTCCGCAAGGAATGAAAGCCGGATTTTAGTCGAGAGCGGTGTCAATGGTTGAACGCTGACCGAACCGCCGGTCGAAACAGCGCTCCAATGCAGTGCATGAATGACGTCGGCAGCCGCGTGCTAGCATGCGCGAACTCGAGCGGCGCTGCCCGCTCCCCTTCCGCTTAACCGGTCCCAATGAATAATCAGTCCGTCCATCAAAGCTTCTTTCATATCCTGTTGTTCGTCGTCACGCTCGCGCTTGCGTGGGTGCTCCTGCCTTTCTTCGGCGCGATCTTCTGGGGCGCGATTCTCGCTATCCTGTTTCAGCCAATGCAGCGCTGGCTCACCGTGCGCTTCGGCAAGCGGCGCAACCTCGCCGCGCTGACGACGTTGGCCGCGGCGATTCTCATCGTCATCATCCCATTGGCCGTGGTGGCCGTGACGCTCGTGCAGGAAATCGCGCTTGTCTACGCGCGCATCAAGAGCGGCGACCTGAATTTCGGAGTGTACTTTCAGCACGTGCTGCATGCGCTGCCGACTTCGGTGCAGCAGATGCTCGGGCGCTACGGTCTCGACGATATCCCCGGCATCCAGCGTCGACTCATGGAAGGCGCGGCGCAGATCAGCCAGTTCGCGGCGGCGCAGGCGTTGTCCATTGGCCAGAACACGTTCCAGTTCGTCGTGAGCTTCGGCGTCATGCTGTATCTGGTGTTTTTCCTGCTGCGCGATGGCGGCGAGATCGGCCGGCGCATCCGCCGCGCCTTGCCGCTCGATCCGGCGCCGAAGCAGCATCTGATCGCGAAGTTCACGACCGTCGTGCGCGCGACGGTCAAGGGCAATATCGCGGTCGCCGCCGCGCAGGGTTTGCTGGGCGGGCTCATCTTCTGGATTCTCGGCATCAACGGCTCGCTCTTGTGGGGCGTGCTGATGGCGTTTCTCTCGCTCCTGCCCGCGGTCGGCGCGGCGCTGGTCTGGGCGCCCGCGGCGATCTACTTCTTCGCGACCGGCCAGATCTGGCAAGGGCTCGTGCTGGTTGGATTCTGCGTGGTCGTGATCGGTCTCGTGGATAACGTCCTGCGCCCGATTCTCGTCGGCAAGGACACGAAGATGCCTGACTGGGTCGTGCTCATTTCGACGCTCGGCGGCATGGCGCTTTTCGGCATCAACGGCTTCGTGATCGGGCCGCTGGTTGCGGCGCTCTTCATGGCAAGCTGGGACATCTTCACGCAAGACGAGGAAGGCAAGGAAATCTGAAGCCTGCTTCGGACAAGAAAAAAACGGCTCCGCGAGGAGCCGTTTTCTTTAAAGCTACCGATCAGCGCGCGTGATTCGGCGGCGTGTACCGACAGTCGAAGCGCTTTCTCACCGTGCCGTTTTCATCGACGCTCTCCAGATAAACGTCGAACTGCCACAAGCGCGCCATGTGCTTGAGCACTTCGTCGCTGTCGTTCGACAGATGCCGGTTGTCCGTCATGAAGTGGCGCAGCGTGAGGCTGCGGTCGCCGCGCGTGTTTACCGAATAGACCTGAATGTTCGGCTCGCGATGATGTATGTCGTATTGGCGCGACAACGCCTGCCGCACATAGCGATACCCGCTGCCGTCGTGAATGGCTGAGACTTCGAGCGAATCGCGCATGTCGTCGTCGAGAATCGAGAAGAGGCGCATTTCCCGGATCAGATGCGGCGACAAATACTGCGCGATAAAGCTCTCGTCCTTGAAGTTGCGCATTGCGTAGTGCAGCGATTCGAGCCAGTCGCTGCCCGCGAGTTCGGGGAACCACTCGCGATCTTCATCCGTCGGGCTTTCGCAAATGCGGCGAATGTCGCTCATCATCGAAAAGCCGAGCGCGTACGGATTGATGCCGCTGTAATACGGCTTCGTCACGGGCGGCTGATACACCACGTTGCTGTGCGAATGCAGGAACTCCATCATGAAGCCGTCTTCGAGCCGGCCTTCGTTATAGAGCGTGTTGAGCAGCGTGTAGTGCCAGAACGTGGCCCAGCCTTCGTTCATCACCTGCGTCTGCCGCTGCGGATAAAAATACTGCCCGACCTTGCGCACGATACGAATGACTTCGCGCTCCCACGGTTCGAGCAGCGGCGCGTTCTTTTCCGCGAAGTACAGCAAGTTTTCCTGCGGCTCCGGCGGATAACGGCTTTCGATTTCCTCGGCGGACTGTGCCTTGCGATTCGGCAAGGTGCGCCAGAGTTCGTTGACTTGCGACTGCAGATATTGCTCGCGTTCACGCCGCATCGCGGCTTCCTTCGCAAGCGAAAGTTTCTGCGGGCGCTTGTAGCGATCCACGCCGTAATTCATCAGCGCATGGCAGGAATCGAGCAGTTCCTCGACACGATCCAGCCCGAAGCGCTCCTCGCATTCGGCGATGTAATTCTTCGCATACACGAGATAGTCGATGATCGCGTGCGCGTCGGTCCAAAGCCGAAAGAGGTAATTGCCCTTGAAGAAGGAGTTGTGCCCGTAGGCCGCGTGCGCGATGACGAGCGCCTGCATCGTCATCGTGTTCTCTTCCATGAGGTACGCAATGCATGGGTTCGAATTGATGACGATCTCATACGCGAGACCCATCTGCCCGCGCCGATAGCTCTTCTCGGTCGACAAGAAGTGCTTGCCGAACGACCAGTGCCGATAATTCACCGGCATGCCGACGGAGGCATAAGCATCCATCATCTGTTCGGCGCTGATGATTTCGAGCTGAATGGGATAGACGTCGAGCCCGTATCGGTTGGCGACGCGCGATATCTCGGCGTCGTATTCCTCGATCATCTCGACGGTCCAGTCGGACGGGCACGGCAGCGGCCGCTTTTCTGCAACATTCATCCTGCCTTCCTTGTGCGTCTCCTCGGACGCCTTGTCTTCGACTACTTCCTTGTCTGCTTCCTTCCCTTCTTCCAGTTCCAACGTCGATGCAACCGCACGATCGTCCGTGCCATCCGGTTGAGCCTTCTGCGCTTCCTTCTGCACATTCCGTTTCGTCATGCAGCCGCCTGTTGCTTTTCGAAGAGTTCGCGGAACACGGGGTAGATGTCCGCGGCGGAGTCCACCTTCTTCATGGCCAGTTCAGGCGCGCCGAGCGCAAGTTGCGCATATTCCACCCACAGATTTTGCTCTTCTGGCGCAACTTGAATATAGGCGAAATAACGTACCTTCGGCAGGATGTCGTCCGAAAGGAGCTTGCGGCACTTGGGGGAATCGTCGGTCCAGTTGTCGCCGTCCGATGCTTGCGCGCCGTAAATGTTCCATTCTGTCGGCGAATAACGCTCGTCCATGATTTTCTTCATGAGTTCGAGCGCGCTCGACACCACGGTGCCGCCGCTTTCGGTCGAATGAAAGAAAGTGTCTTCGTCCACTTCCTCGGCTCGCGTGTGATGGCGGATGAACACCACTTCGATTTTCTCGTAGTTCCGCTGCAGGAACAGGTAAAGGAGAATGAAGAAGCGCTTGGACAAGTCCTTGCGCTGCTCGTCCATGGAGCCGGAAACGTCCATCAGACAGAACATGACCGCCTTGCTCGACGGCGTGGGCTGCTTGACGCGATTCACATATCGCAGATCGAATGGGTCGATGAATGGGATACGCGTGATCCGGCCCTGCAGGATCACGATGTCCGCTTCCAATCGCGCGATGTCTTCGGGATCGGCGTTATCGTTCTTGAGTGCTTCGAGCTGACGTTCCATCTCGCGCAGTTGCGCGGTGAGCGGCATGCCGAGCGCGATACGCCGCCCGAGCGCGCTCCTCAGCGAACGCACCACGTCGATGTTGTTCGGCGTACCTTCCGCCGCCCAGCCCGCACGCACGTTCTTCCACGTGGGCACCGCGAGCAATTGCGTCTTCACGAGACGCGGCAGTTCGAGATCGTCAAAGAAGTACTGCATGAATTCTTCGCGCGACAGTTCGAACACGAAGTCGTCCTGGCCCTCGCCTTCGTTGCTCGCGCTTTTCCCGCCGCCGCCCGAACCGCCTTGCGGACGCGGAATCTTGTCGCCGCGAATATAGTCGGCGTTGCCCGGATGGACATACTCGCGCTTGCCGCCCGGTCCATGACGGAACGAGGGCTCGGCGATATCCTTCTTGGGGATGGTGATGCTCTGAGTGCTTTGAATATCCTTGATGCTGCGATCGCGCACCGCGTCCGAAACCGCGCGGCGAATGTAGTTCTTGACGCGTCGCAGAAAGCGCTCGCGATTGGCGATGCTCTTGTTCTTACCAGCTAACCTGCGGTCGATGATCTGGTGCAGCACATTCAGTCTCCCGCGTTGATGGCGAGGATGCGAGGCGCTGCGCGAGCCTTGGGCCTGCCGCGAAGGGCATGCCAGCGTCTCTCTCTCGCAAAGTGCCCGCTTTGCCGCTCAGGAAGTCACACCTTGCGGCGCAAACTTCGGTCCCGAGCGGCGCGGACCTACATTACAGCATGCGTCCTGCTTACGACGACTTGCGCACGCGCAGATACCAGTCGCAGAGCAGCCGGACCTGCTTCGGCGTATAGCCTTTCGCGACCATGCGATTGACGAAGTCTTCATGCTTGCGTTGCTCTTCGGCCGAACCTTTCGCATTGAACGAAATGACCGGCAGAAGTTCTTCGGTGTTCGAGAACATTTTCTTCTCGATCACCACCCGCAGCTTCTCATAACTGATCCACGCCGGGTTCTTGCCGCCATTGGCCGCCCGCGCACGCAATACGAAGTTCACGATCTCGTTGCGGAAATCCTTCGGGTTGCTGATGCCTGCCGGCTTTTCGATCTTTTCCAGTTCCGCATTGAGCGAGGCACGGTCGAAACTTTCACCCGTATCGTGATCGCGGAACTCCTGGTCCTGAATCCAGAAGTCGGCATACGTCACGTAACGGTCGAAGATGTTCTGTCCATACTCCGAATACGATTCCAGATAAGCAGTCTGAATTTCCTTGCCGATGAATTCGGCGTAACGCGAAGCCAGTACGTCCTTGATGAACGACAGATACTTCTGCTCCGTCTCCGGCGGAAACTGCTCGCGCTCGATCTGCTGTTCAAGCACGTACATGAGATGCACCGGATTCGCCGCGACTTCCGACGAGTCGAAGTTGAAGACGCGCGACAAAATCTTGAACGCGAAGCGCGTGGACACGCCCGTCATGCCTTCGTCCACACCGGCGAAGTCGCGGTACTCCTGATACGACTTCGCCTTCGGGTCCGTGTCCTTGAGGTTCTCGCCGTCGTACACCTGCATCTTCGAAAAGAGGCTGGAGTTTTCAGGTTCAGCCAAACGCGTGAGCACGGCCATCTGCGCCATCATCTTGAGCGTGCCGGGCGCGCATACCGCCTCGGCCAGCGACGAGTTACGCAGAAGCTTTTCGTAGATCTTGACCTCTTCGCCGTAGCGCAGGCAATACGGCACCTTCACGACGAAAATACGATCGAGCAGTGCCTCGTTGTTCTTGTTGTTGCGGAACGCCTTCCATTCCGACTCGTTCGAGTGAGCGAGAATCACGCCGTCGAAAGGGATCGCGCCGAAGCCTTCCGTGCCCTTGAAGTTGCCTTCCTGCGTAGCCGTCAACAACGGGTGCAACACCTTGATCGGCGCCTTGAACATTTCGACGAATTCAAGCATGCCCTGATTGGCGAGGCACAGGCCACCCGAATAGCTGTATGCGTCCGCGTCGTCTTGCGAATAGGTTTCGAGCTTGCGGATATCCACCTTGCCGACGAGCGAGGAGATGTCCTGATTGTTCTCGTCGCCAGGCTCGGTCTTGGCAATGCCGATCTGACGAAGAATGGAAGGATAGCGACGCACCACGCGGAACTTGCGGATGTCGCCGTTGTACTCGTGCAGGCGCTTCACGGCCCACGGAGACAAGATGCTCTTGAGATAGCGGCGCGGAATGCCGTATTGCTCCTCGAGCACGGGACCATCTTCGTCGTAATCGAAGAGGCCAAGCGGTGATTCGTTGACAGGCGAGCCCTTGATCGAATAGAACGGGACGCGCTCGGCAAGCTGCTTCAAACGTTCGGCGATCGACGACTTGCCGCCGCCCACCGGACCCAGCAGATACAGGATCTGCTTCTTCTCTTCCAGACCCTGCGCCGCGTGCCGGAAATACGACACGACGTTCTCGATCACTTCCTCCATTCCGTAGAACTCACGGAATGCCGGATACACCTTGATGACCTTGTTCGCAAACACACGCGAAAGCCGCGGGTCGAGTCTCGTGTCGACGAACTCGGGTTCCCCGATGGCCGTCAACATACGTTCGCCCGCTGTTGCATATGTGGCAGGATCTTCCTTGCAGAGCGCGAGATACTCTTCGAGCGAGAATTCCTCCTCGCGGGTTTTTTCGAAGCGGGTCGCGAAACTGCTGTAGATATCCATGCTACCTCCTCGCCGAAGTCAGAAAGCTATGCCGTGCGCAACGCGCGTAATCGAAACGACATCGCTTGAATTCATCCTAAACCCTTTCGAATTTTTTTTCACGCACTTGCGAAGCTATCCATCTGAGAAGAAGTGCTAGCTACACGAATTATTTTCGGTGCCCTACAATCCTCATCCCAATCTCCTCTTTTGCACATGGTCTTGCGCGGCGTTCTCGCCGCCTGTACGCATGACCGCGCTTCTGTCACTCTCACCCTGCCTTCATCCGCCAGCATCGTTGGGCGCCGCACGCTGTTGTTTCCATCTCATGACTCATACGTGCGCGCATGCATGTCAGATGCAATAACGCGGGTTACGCGGCTGTCGTGACAATAACCGCGCGTGGTGTGTGGACTCTATGAACGCGTGGTGCGACGTGACATGAAGCGTCAGGTAAGAACGAGTTCGAGCTCGCCGATGCGGTCGATCGCGCCATGCACCATCGCGGGACCTTCCACGCGATAAGCGCCCGTATAAGAACCCGTGGTGATGGTCCAGAACGGTTCGACCGTCAGTCCCATGCGCGAACAATGATTGACGAGCCACGGCAGCAAGACGCGGGGATCGCCCGCTGGATTGCCTTGCGCGGCCGGAGCAATCGGCAGGCCATCGAGTGTCAATTCGATACGCGGCGACAAGAAGTCGAAGCCCGCCGATACGACCTCATAAGGCTCCATGCCGCTCACGATGAGCGCGCCGTTGTTCTGCGAATCGGCAAGTTGCGCGAGTGGGTCGACGTTGGGCCATTGCGCGAGGCGGCTATCGACGATTTCGAGTGCGACGGCCATGCCGCCCAGTGCGTCGAGGACTTCGGCGTGGCTGTAAGGGTCGCTACGCGGCGGCAGCGGGTAGGCAAAGCGAAACGCTATTTCGAGTTCCACCAGTACGTGAAAAAACGAGTCGAACGCGAGCCGCGCAGGCGATACATGCACGAGGTCTGCATCGATGGGTGCGCCTGCGGCGAGGGCATCGGGCGCGCGGGCGCCGATCTTCCATGCGCCGATGCGCGCGTTTGCCGCACGCAGCGTCTCGTGCTGAATGGCATAGGCCGTGGGCGCGTCTACGGGAATGTCGCGCGGCGCAAGCGTCTCGATGCTCCGATGCTGCCGGCGCGCTTCCACGAGCTGTGCGGCGAGTGTCGATCCGGTCATGTCGATGGTCCTCGTATGCAAGATGATGCGGTGGCATCAGTGTACGGGGACGCGCTCGATGATGGCGACAGGTGCGTCTTGCGCTCGCACCTCCGGCTTTAGACTTGGCGCCGCCATGCGCGCGACGGCGAAGTTCCGTTACCGCAGCGGGCTCAAAACGTCTCCCAATCCCCGCTTGCAGCCGCCGCTGCAACCGCCGGCGTGGCAGCCGGCTTTGCTGCCTGCGAAGGCTTGACGGGGACGGGGCGCTTGCTTGCCGCCACCGCCGCTGGCTTGCGCGCAACGCGCCGGGCGGCGCTCACCGAAGCCGAAGCCAAAGGCGCATCCGCGCTGAAACCCTCATTCACCTGAAACACCGCAACCGCCTGACGCAAGCGTCCCGCCTGATCTTCCAGCGATTGCGCCGCTGCCGCCGCTTCCTCGACGAGCGCGGCATTCTGCTGCGTCACTTCGTCCATCTGCGTGACCGCGAGCGACACCTGGTCGATACCACTCGACTGCTCCTCCGACGCCGCCGCGATCTCGCCCATGATGTCGGTCACGCGCTGCACCGCGCCGATGATCTCGTTCATCGTGCGGCCCGCTTCATCGACGAGCGTGGTGCCCGACTGCACGCGCGCCACCGAGGTATCGATCAACTCCTTGATTTCCTTTGCCGCCGCCGACGAACGCTGTGCAAGCGAGCGCACTTCGCCCGCGACCACCGCGAAGCCGCGCCCTTCCTCGCCCGCGCGGGCCGCTTCCACGGCTGCGTTGAGCGCGAGAATGTTGGTCTGGAACGCAATGCCCTCGATGATCGTGATGATGTCCGCGATCTTCGACGAACTGCGGTTGATCTCGCCCATGGTATCGACGACCTGCATGACGACCGTGTTGCCCTTGCCCGCGATCTCCGACGCGTTGGCCGCGAGCGCGCTTGCCTGACGCGCATTGTCGGCGTTCTGACGGACCGTGCCGGTCAGCTCTTCCATGCTCGACGCGGTTTCCTGCAACGCGGATGCTTGTTCCTCGGTACGCGACGACAAATCGGTATTGCCAGCGGCGATCTGCTGCGTGGCCGACGCGATCGATTCGCTGCCCGAGCGCACGGTGCGAACGGTCGTCAGAAGGCTTGCGCGCATCTTGGCGAGTCCTTCGAGCAATTGCCCCATTTCGTCGCGCGAAGTGACCACGACTTCACGGCGCAGGTCGCCCGCGGCAATCGCCTCGAAATGGCCGAGCGCGGCTTCGAGCGGGCGCGCGATGGCGCGTCGGAGCGAAACCCACGCGAACGCCGCCGCGGCCAGCCCGAGCGCGATGGCAGACATCGCGACCGCGCGGAACCACAGAAACTGGCTCTGCGCGTCTTCGTAGCTCTTGTGCGAGGACTCGGACAGAAACTTGCGCAGCGTTTCGTTGGCGTTGGCGTAATCGTTGTAGATCGCCTGCATCGACTTGGCGGAAGCGATGATCGCGTCGTGGTCGTTGGCGGCAACGGCCTTGAGGCCCTTGTCGAGCTCACGCTGCAGTTCGAGACGTTTGGCCTGCGCCGCTTCCGCGAGGCGCGCTTCGCCGGACTCTTGCGGCAGCGCCGTGTATTGCTTCCAGAAGCCATCGGCGCGCTCGCGCATGAGGCGTGAACGCTCGATGGTCGCCGCGACTTCCGCCGTGCCCGCGAGCAGCGCGCCGCGATCGAACACGAGCCGTTCGCGCATGGCGTACATCTCGGTGTTGCCGACGGCGATGGCGCTCGGCATCTGATTCGAGTAGGTATCGAGAAACGCGGTGTTCGAGTGATTCATGCCGCTGAGGCCGAGCGCCCCGATGGCGATCAGCAGCGCGCCGAGAAACGCCATCGAGATGCCGATGCGCGCCTTGATGGTCAAAGCCTTGTTCATGTGTCGTCCCATGCCGCTCGTCAATGCGGTCGTAGCCAGGTGAGGGCCGGCGCGCGCGGAGAGTCGCCGCAACCGATTCGCGTAGCGGCGCTTCTGCGCTCGCTCACTATGTAAACGGCGCGAAAGGGACTGGCTTGAGGATATTTATTTCATCAGACGAAAAGAACGGCGCAAGCTACGCGCCGGTTTTCAGTGAAAACTGAACACTTATGCGGAAATTTCGCTGCGATGCGGAATCGAAGGCTGCGCGCCCTCACGCGTGACCGCAAGCGCGGCGGCGCGCTGGCCGAAACCGATGGCGTCGAGCACCGCCGAGCCGCGCGCGAGTTCCGCGGCAAATCCGCCGATGAAGGTATCGCCCGCCGCGGTGGTATCGACAGCCTGCACTTTTGGCGAAGGCAAGTGCTGGCCGCCGTCGTCGCCGTTACCGTCTGATTCGAGCAGCGCGAAGACGCCCTGCCCACCGAGCGTCACGATCACGTTGCGCGCGCCTTTTTGCCGGAGCGCGTGCGCGGCGCGGCGCGCATCGTCGGGTGTGGAAATGGCAATGCCCGACAGCGTCGCGGCTTCGAGTTCGTTCGGAATCAGATAATCGACGAGGCCGAACCAATCGGCCGGCAACTCGTTCGCGGCGGGCGCGGGGTTGAGGATGGTCGTGCGCTGCAGACGCCGGCCGGCGGCAAGCGCCGCGCGCACCGTGTCCGGCGGCGTTTCCAACTGGCAAACGATTACGTCGGCGCGCGCAAGAAGCGCCTCTTGAGACGCGATGCTCTCGGGCGTCACCTGCGCGTTGCTGCCCGCCACGATCACGATGGCGTTCTGGCTCGCATCGTCGACGATGATGAGCGCGACACCCGTTGGCGCGTCGGTGCTGAGAGCCACCGTGGCGCAGTCGATGCCTTCCGCCTCGAGACTCGTCTTGAGCGTCGCACCGTTGCTGTCGTCGCCGACGCAGCCGATCATCGCGACCTCCGCGCCCAGGCGCGCCGCCGCCACCGCCTGATTACCGCCCTTGCCGCCCGGCACTTGCGCGAACGCGTGGCCTGCGAGCGTCTCGCCGGGTTTCGGCAAACGCGGCGCGCGTGCGACCAGATCCATGTTCAGACTGCCGACCACGGTGACGCGGCCTTGCTTGGCTATTGACTTGTCGCTCATTACGCTCCTTGTGTTGCTTCCAACGTCTATCCGGCGCGTCGCGCCTCGTGCACGACCGCCGTCGATTCGCGCCGCACGAGACGCGGCGCCACGACGCGCCGCCGCGTATTGCCCGCGAGCTTGCCGGTGATCCGCTCGATCAGCGTTTGCGCGGCCATTTCGCCGAGCGCGCGCACCGACTGTCCGACGGTAGAGAGCGCGGGATACGTGTACCGCGAGAGTTCGACATCGTCGAAACCGATGATCGAGCAATCCGTCGGCACGTTGATATGGCGTTCCGCGGCCGCCCGCAATGCACCGATGCCCATCATGTCGTTGCACGCGAAAATGGCCGTCGGCTTCATCGAGTCGAACAGTTGCGATGCTGCCGCGTAACCGCCTGTCGCCGAGAAATCGCTCTGCACGATCGCGTTCGGCTCGATCTCGATACCGCGTTCGGCCATCGCGCGAATGAAGCCATGCAGACGCATAGCGCTCACCGCCGTCGCGACCGGCCCGGTAATGCAGCCGATCTCCGAATGCCCGAGTTGCAGCAGATGCCGCGTGGCGAGATACGCGCCCTTCTCGTGGTCGATCTGCACGAGATCGGCCGTGACGCCTTCGATATTCCGGTCAACGATCACGAGCGGTTCGCGCGATCCGGAAAGGCTGTGCGCGAGCACCGAATCCTCACCCGCCGATGCAATGACCAGCCCGTCGATGCGCTTTTCCTGCAGCACGCGCAGGTAGTGGCGCTGCTTCGCGGGATCGTCGTCCGAATTGCAGAAGAATACGCAATAGCCGTTCTTCGCGCAGCCGTCCTCGACGCCGCGCGCGAGTTCCGCGAAATAAGGGTTCGTCGCGTTCGGCACCAGGAGGCCGATGGTCGCGGTGGACTTCGCCTTCAGCGAACGCGCGACGGCCGAGGGCACGTAATCGAGTTCACGAATTGCCCGTTCTACTTTCGCCCTGACATCGGCCGATACCGGCCTCGAATTGTTGACCACATGGGACACCGTCGTAAACGACACCCCGGCAATGGCTGCCACGTCTTTTATCGTCGCCATACATCGTCCTTCGCTATCTTTGTGCTGCTGCTCTCTTATTTGAAATAGGCGTTCGGTGCGCACTGGCCTCGCGTGCGCTTTTTGGTTTCGCTGTTCCCGTCAGCTACGGCGTAATGCTGCCGCTTCCCCGATCGCCCTGGTCTTTGCTGCATGCTGCCTGTCATCCCGGCGCGCCCCGTGCGCGCCGTACTGCCTTACCCTTTGCTCCTTGGTCGAATTCGCCTGGCGCTCCCCGTCAAGCCCGCTTACGCCGGCTGCGATACGTGTCGAGCACGACCGCCACCACGATCACCGCCCCGGTGATGATGCGCTTGGTCGGTTCGTTCGCGCCGATCTGCGCGAGCCCCGCCGCCAGCACGGAAATGATCAAGACCCCGAAGAACGTGCTGATGACCGAGCCGCGCCCGCCCATCAGACTCGTTCCGCCGATCACCACCGCCGCGATCACCTGCAACTCCAGCCCCGCGCCGCCGTTAGGGTCGGCGGCTTCGAGGCGCGAAATCTGGAATAGCGCGGCGAGCCCGGAGAGCGCGCCCATCAACGCGAAAACGATTACCTTGTAAGGACGCGGATTTACGCCCGCAAGCCGCACGGCTTCCTCGTTCGTGCCTATTCCTACGAGATATCGGCCAAAAACCGTCCGAGTCAAGACCAGGTGCGCAATTATCATCACGGCAACCGCGATCACGAACGACGGCGAGATGCCGAAAGCGATCGGATTCGACAGAAAATCGAAGGCGTCGCCGATATACGCGGTCCGCGAATTGGTCATCTGGTAGGCGACGCCGCGTGCCGCTTCCAGCACGCCGAGCGACACGATGAATGACGGAATGCGCCACGCCACCGTGACGAGCCCGGTCAGCGTGCCCGTCAGCGCGGCGGCGGCCATGCCCATCAGCGCGGACGGCAACGCGGGCCAATGCCACTTCAACGCGGCGACGCTCACGACCGATGCGCCGAGCGCCAGGACCGACCCCACCGACAAGTCGATTCCCGCGATGATCAACACGAAGGTCATGCCCACCGACATCACGACCAAATCCGGAATCTGGTTGGCGATGGTGCTGAACGTCTCGTAGGTGAGGAAGTGCGAACTCAGCACCGAAAACAGCGCGATCATCGCGGCGAGCGCGCCGACGAGACCGAGGTAATTCGAAAAGCCGAGCCGCGTGCCGATGCCCTTCGGACTCTTCGGCGCATCGGCTGGCAGATTGGCTTGAGTCTGACCGGTCATTCAGTGCTCCACTTTTTGGTCTTGTTCGGGCGGCTTCGCGTCCGGCGCGAGCGGCTCGTGCAGCATGGCTTCGCGTTTCGCATAGCCCGCGAAGGCTGCGGCAAGCAGCGCATCCTGCGTCCAGTTGGCGCGCTCGAACACGCCCGTCATCCGTCCCGCCGACATCACGCCGATACGGTCGCAAATCAGCATGAGTTCGCGCAGATCGCTCGACACGACCACGAGCGCGCGTCTTTCGCGCGCCAGTGCGCCCATGAGCCCGTAGATATCGAACTTCGCGCCCACGTCGATGCCGCGCGTCGGTTCGTCGAACAGGAGCACGGTGCAGTCGCGGGCGAGCCAGCGGCCGATCACCACTTTCTGCTGATTGCCGCCCGACAGTTCCGAGACGGCCTGCGCCGGCCCGGATGTGCGGATACGCATGGCGTCGATCTGCGTCTGCGCGAGCGCGGCTTCGCGCTTCGTGTCGATCACGCCGTGACGCGACACCGCGTCGAGATTACCCAGTGAAACGTTCGCGGCGATAGGCAAGCCAAGCAGCAGGCCCTCGCCCTTGCGGTCCTCCGTGATGAGCGCGATGCCGTGCTTCACCGCATCCGATGGCGAATTCACGGCAACGGGCCGCAACGCCTGCCCGCCGTGCGCAATCGAGACCGTGCCGGAATCCGCGCGATCCGCGCCGTAAATCAGGCGCATGAGCTCGGTGCGGCCCGCGCCGATCAGCCCGCTCACCCCAAAAATCTCGCCCGCCTTCACTTCGAAGGAGACGTCGCGCACCACGCTGCCGCGCGTCATGCCGGCGACCTTCAGCGCCACGCCGCCGATTCTTCTTTCGCCCAGGTCGATACGCTCGCCGAGTTCGCGTCCGACCATCAGCGTCACGAGCCGATCGCTCGACAGTTCGGCCATTGGTCCGAGATGCACGAGACGCCCGTCGCGCAGCACGGCCGCGCGCTCGGCAACGCGGCGCAATTCCTCGAGCCGGTGCGAGATGTACACGAGCGCGACGCCGCGCGCTTTCAGGCGGTCGATCTGCTCGAACAGCAAATCGACTTCGCGCGCGGTGAGCATGGCGGTCGGTTCATCGAGGATCAGCACGCGGCAATCGCCGATCAGGTTGCGCGCGATCTCCACCATTTGCTGATGCCCGATGCCGAGCGCACCCACGAGCGTGTCCGGGTCGATGGCGTCGAGCCCGACTTGCGCCATTGCGTGGCGCGCATCTTCCGCGAGCTTCTTGCGGTCGATCCAGCCAAAGCCGCCTTTTTTCGGCAGGCGGTTGAGGAACAGGTTTTCCGCAATCGACAAAGTCGAAAGCAGATTCAGCTCCTGCATGACCATGCGCACGCCGAGCGCTTCGGCCTCGGTGCGGCTTTGCGGCGTGTACGGCTTGCCGGCGAGCGTCATCGTGCCGGCCGTGGGGTTCACCAGCCCGCCGATGATCTTCGACAAGGTGCTCTTGCCCGCGCCGTTCTCGCCCGTCAGCGCGAGCGCTTCGCCCGGCACGAGGTCGAGCGTGACGTCCGCGAGCACCGGCTCGACATAGGTCTTGCCGACGCCGCTGACTGTCAGCACGCTGGCATCGTTCACGTCGTTCGCTCCTCGAAAGGGGCGCCATGGAATTGGCTACGCATCCTCGCTATGTGTTCCGCTTGGGGCCCGACGGCTTGGCGCAAAGCGTCGCGCAGGCAAGAGCCTACGTCGACGTTCAAACGCGCTCGTTCGTGCTTTATCGGCATGAAAGCCGCGAAACTTGAATGGACCGAAGCTCGCGCATTCATGCCGTAGTGAAGGTTTGCGCCCGCTCCGTGTTCCGGCGGGCGGAGCTGACTGCTGCATCGCCGCGTGCGACGACAGGCAGCAGCTCGTCATGTCATGCCTACTTCGTGATCAGTTCGACCGGCGTTTCCACGACCGTCGACAGCTCCGACTGCTTTTTCTTGCCGGAAATCGCCTTCAGCGCCACGTCGATCCCGAACACCGCCTGTTTTGCGGCGTATTGATCGGCGGTGGCGAGCACGCGGCCGTCCTTCAACATCGGCTTGATGGCCGTGATGTTGTCGAAGCCGACCACCTGCACCTTGCCCGCCTTGCCCGCTGCGCGCACCGCCGACACCGCGCCGATCGCCATGTTGTCGTTATCGCACAGGAGCGCCTTCACGTTCGGGTTCGCGTTCAGGATCTGCGAGGCGACCGCGTTGCCCTTGTCGATTTCCCAGTCGCCCGACTGCAGCGCGACGACCTTCATGCCGCCACCTTCCATCGCGTCCTTGAAGCCGGCGCTGCGCGCCTGCGAGTTGGTCGTCGTGGTCACGCCTTCGACGATCGCCACTTCATCGCCCTTCTTCAGATGCTTGGCCAGATAGTCGCCGACCTTCTTCGCGCCCTTGCGGTTGTCCGGGCCGACGAACGGCACGTTCAGATTCTTCGACTTCAACACGTCCGGGTCCAGCCGGTTGTCGATATTGACGACGATGATGCCCGCATCCGCCGCCTTCTTGATCACCGGCACGAGCGCCTTCGAATCCGCCGGCGCGATGATGAGCGCGTCGACCTTGGAGACGATCATCTGCTCGACGATGCGAATCTGCGCGGCGGTATCGGTTTCGTCCTTGATGCCGTTGGTGATGAGATCGAACTGGCCGGAGTTGTGTTGCTGATAATCCTTCGCGCCGTTTTCCATGGTCAGGAAGAACTCGTTGGCGAGCGACTTCATGACGAGCGCGACCTTCGGCTTGGCCGGCGTCTGCGCAAAGACGGACGACGATGCGAACGGCAGCGCGGAGCACGCGATCAGCGCGACGGCGGCCGACAGCACGCGGCGGCGGATGTTTCGATTCATGGATCTCCTCCAGTACTTTCGTTTTGAGTTGTCTGGGCGAAACTGATTCTGGTCAATCTCATAGCCTGACGAGCGTTGGCAAACGCGCATGTCCAGTCGCTGCTTTGAACGCTGTTCAACGTTTGCCCGCCGTCGATTCTCGTTGCGAAGCGGCGTCGGGTCAATCGGGCTAACGTGTAGTGGGCGCTTTGAACATGCGCCGAAATGATGGCTCGACCGCATTCGCAAGAAGAAAGCCGCCAGCCGCGGCCGTTGGCGGATGCAATGTGCTTGCGGTCAAGGGTTTCAAAGGTCTTCCACCGACTCGCCTTCGATCTCGTTGTCGATGATCTTGCGCGCGTAGTCGATGCCCGCGCGCACCGCGTCGATCGGGCTTTCGAAAGGTTCCTGATCGGGCACGCCGAACATCGCGGTGCGGCCGCTGTCGCCGTGCGCGCTGCGGGATATCGTCGTGACGATATCGAAATGGCGCGGACCGTCGTCGGGTTCGTCACGCTCCTTCGCGCGCCGCAGAGCCTGCACCTTGATTTCGAAACCCTTGTAGTGGTCGGATAGCGGAGTGGACATGCGCGTGCTCCTTGTCGTTGGTGGCGGCCGTGGGTAGGACAGCCGCCTTTTCTGAATGCTGCACTAAAAACTCTCGAGGCGTCCATGAACATGCCGGTCTTACGGCGAGCTGCATACGCGAGCTCTTTTGCCTTGTAGCGAAAGCCGTTTGCAAGGCGTACTCCCTCTCGTCTCCCGATTTCACCCGATGCCACACATCAGTGATATTCGGTTTGCCATAATGCACGGGCGGATGGCGCATGCTTGTCAGGCGCATCCGGCATTCGTCGTCCAAAGAACAAACTTCATTCAAATCAGGGAGCGTCACATGATCATTCGAGCCACCGCCCTTGCAGCAGTCATCGCTGTTTCCAGCCTCACGATCAGCGCGAGCCCGGCGTTCGCCGCCAACAGCCAGCAATCGAAGATGACCGACTGCAACAAGCAGGCAGCCGACAAGAAAGGCGATGAGCGCAAGGCGTTCATGAAGAGTTGTCTGTCGTCGTCGGCGCCCGCCGCCGCGCCCATGACCCAGCAAGAGAAGATGACCGCGTGCAATGGTCAGGCATCCGGCAAGAAGGGCGACGACCGCAAGGCGTTCATGAAGAGCTGCCTCAGCAACAAAGGCTGATTGCCGGCATTGCGTAATGCGCCGCGCGGCATCGCGCGGCGCCCATCCTTCGCCACTTGCTGCTTGGGGATATTGCACTTGCCGCTTGGGGATATTGCACTGCACCCAAGCAAATGATTCGCACCGTCGTCTTTTTCTCCTAAGATGGCGCGAAGGCGGCCCCCCAATATTCGAAGAAACACGCCATCGGCCGCCGCTCGTCTAGCGGGGCGTCATGCCTCGCACGGAGGCAATGGATGGCATGGAGACACAAGAACCGCTGGTTCAGGCGGTGGCTCGTCACGATCACCTTCTGGCTCGTGCCGGTGATGATCGTCGCGGTCAACGAAGTACGCGACGAAATGGCCTACAACACGGTCGATCTGCAAAAGTCGCTATCCACGTGGGAACTGACCGATGCCCAACGCGCATCGGGCGCCGCGGCCCGCTGTCATGGCGCGCCCGACGAAGCGCGGGCCGCCGGCTGTCCCGCCGACATCCTCAGCGCCAATGCGGGCAAGCATCAGGAAGCGCTCGACGAATACGATCATCGCAAATCCACGCTCGCGGGTTATCTCTGGCACGCGTTCGTCGGCTACTGGGTCGTTCCTGCTGCATTTTTGTTCGTGCTCGGCATGGTAATCGGCATCATTCGACGACTGCTACGGCGCACGCCAGGCGAGCAAAACGCTTCGGCAGCCGCGCCCGCGTCCAAAGTAAAAACGACGAGTCACCCTTGAAGCCGGGTCGGGAACGGTCGTTGCTACTGGTGACAGCGGCCGCGGCGTAACATCGACGGCCGTGCGGTGAAATAAATGCAAGCCATACGGAAACGGTTCGGGCGAAAACGCGCTGTCAGGTCTTTCCAATCGAGCGGTTTCCGGGTGAGCGTTGCGCTGTATCGCATGACGAAGGTTTTAGTCGTGTAGCTACGCAACAACGATATCAGTGACAGATTGGGAGTAAGCTTGCCAAGTCAAAGTTACCGAAGGGAGCGGCGGCACTGCGCGCGGGTTGGTTCGAAGCAATTTTTCGGGTCATCCGGCGGGGTCTGGTGGTTGCACGGTGCTGTGCTATAACTTGGCGAACCTCACCCTCCCGATCTAATGGGGTTTCCCAAATTCCACGATGGAGAACAACGATGCAAAGACGAAACTTCATGCTCAAGTCGACGGCTGTGCTGGCACTTGGCGGCCTCACGCTGGCGGGATGTACGACCAATTCGAACACGGGTCAGGAAAAGGCCGCAGGCACCGCTGACGACCGCCGCTCCATCGACGCGGACGTCGACAGCGCAATCCAGCGCCTCTATTCGACCGTCGCCGGTTCACGCGAACTGGTCGCCAAGTCGCGTGGCATTCTGGTGTTCCCGTCAGTCATTCAGGCTGGCTTCATCGTCGGCGCGCAATACGGCAAGGGTTCACTGCGCGTGGGCGGCGGCACGGTCGGCTACTACAGCACGACCTCCGGCTCGTTCGGCCTGCAGGCAGGCGCGCAGTCGAAGTCGCTGATCTTCCTGTTCATGACGCAAGACGCGCTCGACAAATTCCGCAATTCGGACGGCTGGTCTGCCGGTGCGGATGCATCCGTGGCACTCGTGAAGATGGGCGCAAACGGCGCGGTGGATACGAACACGGCCACCAGCCCGGTCGAGGCGTTCGTGCTGACCAACGCCGGCTTGATGGCCGACGTATCGCTGGCAGGCACGAAGGTGACGCGCCTGAAGATGTAAAAGCCGGCTCGCGCGGCCTGGCCGCGCGTTTTGCTGCTTTTGGCGTCGACAAAGCATGACCGCCGTGTGTCGCGACCTGATGGTCGCGGCACACGGCGGTTTTTTTGTGCTTTCGAGTTGCGGACTTAAGTCGTCGCGCGATCGATAAGCTTGAAGCGCGAGCGCTTCTGCGCGCGCACGACGGACTGATACGCGTCGATATACTGCCGCGCCATCCGGTGCGCGGTGAAGCGCTCCTCGAAACGCTTGCGCACGCCTTCGCGCGACAGGGTATGCAGCCGATTCACGGCGGCTACCGCGCCGATCTCGTCTTCGACGATGAACCCCGAGACGCCCTCGTCCACCACTTCCGGCACGGCGCCGCGATTGAACGCGATGACAGGCGTGCCGCACGCCATCGACTCGATCATCGCCAGACCGAATGGCTCCGGCCAGTCGATCGGAAAAAGCAAGGCATGCGCGCCCGATAAGAACTCGGCCTTCTGACTGTCGTTGATCTCGCCGATATATTCCACGTACGGCAACTTGAAAAGCGGCGCGATCTCACGTTCGAAGTATTCGTGGTCCGCCGCGTCCACCTTGGCGGCGATCTTGATCTTCAAGCCACAACGCCCGGCAATGCGAATGGCCGTATCCACGCGTTTTTCCGGCGAAATGCGCCCGAGAAATGCGAGATATTCCTGCTTGACCGGTTGCGGTTCGTAGAGCTTTTCCGGCAGCGCGTGATAAACCGTCGTCACCCACTTCGCCTGCGGCAGCGGATGACGCTGCGCATCGGAGATGGACACCACCGGCGCGGTGTTGAAAGTATCGAAAACCGGCTGCTGCTCAGGCAGATCGAGCCGGCCATGCATGGTCGTGAGAAACGGCGTGTCCTGGCGCTTGAACAGCGAGAACGAGTAGTAGTCCATGTGGAAATGCAGGACATCGAAATCTTCCGCGCGGCGGCGCACCATTTCCAGCAGCAGCATGTGCGGCGCGATGCGGTCGCGAATGGCCGGGTCCAGACGCAACGCGCGCGGCCAGACGGCTTCGAGATTCGCCTTGGTTTGCGAGTCGCCGGTGGCGAAAAGCGTGACTTCGTGACCGAGCTCGACGAGCGCCTCGGTCAGATACGAGACGACGCGCTCCGTTCCGCCGTACAACTTGGGCGGCACCGATTCCGTCAACGGGGCAATCTGGGCAATTCTCATCGTTCTCGTCTCCCTGTCGGCCGTGAACTTCGTGCCGGCCGGCGTCAGCGCTGCAATGCTCGTTCTCGCGTCATGCGAAAAGGTCGCGCCAAGTTCCCTAAACGTTCGGGCAAGTCGCCTGAACGTGTGTCGAGTATGACAGTAGGCCGTAAGGTTTGGATAACGAGGTTTGCCCTAGGCGACGGCGCGCTCGTTTTGCGCGCTGGTTTAGCACGTGACGTCATTATCGACGGCTCATGCGTCAACACCGCCGCCTATTTCACTTTCATCGCTCTGTTACAGGTCCGAAACAATCGTTTCCGATGGCGGTTACGGGTTCTTTTTCACGGCCGGTGCGGGCTTCTTGCGCGGTTTGCCACGAAGATCGGCAAGGAAATTGTCCCGCCACACGCCCAGATCGTATTTGCGCAGCGAAGTCATGTTGGTTTCGTAGCGCTGGCGGCGTTCCGCGAGCGGCATGGCGAGTGCGCGCGAGATGGCGTCGCTGGTGCCGACGATGTCATGCGGATTCACCATCACCGCGCCCGTCATTTCCGCGGCCGCGCCGGCGAATTGCGACAGCACGAGCACGCCCGGATCGTCGGGATTCTGCGCGGCGATATATTCCTTGGCGACGAGATTCATGCCGTCGCGCAAGGGCGTGACGAGCCCGACTTGCGATTCGCGGAACAGCGACATCAGCTTCCACCGGTCGTAACGCTGATTCAGATACCGGATAGGCGTGTAATCGAGACCGGAATAGCGCCCGTTGATGCGCCCTGCTTCGTATTCCAGGTTCTGGCGGATCTGTTGATACGTCTCCACGTCCGAACGCGTAGGCGGCGCAATCTGCACGAGCGTGACATTGCCGCGCCATTCCGGCGACTTCTCCAGAAAATGCTCAAACGCGCGAAAGCGCTCGACGAGCCCTTTCGAATAATCGAGCCGATCGACGCTCATGATGAGCTTGCGCCCTTCCAGACTCTGCTTGAGGTCCATGACATCCTGACGCGCTTCGCCGCGCTCGGCCTGTTCGGCGATCTCGTCCGGAAACACGCCGATGCGGTAGACGCCCGTCGTGAGCTTGCGACCGAACGCTTCGACATGTCCGTCGGGCGTCGCCGTGCCGTGCGCGTGCCGCACGATGTAATCGTGGAACGCGGTCTGATCGCCCTCGGTCTGAAAGCCCACGACGTCATAGCAGCACAGCGACTTGACGAGCTCCTCGTGAGGCGGAATGTTCAAGAGAATTTGCGGCGACGGAAACGGGATATGCAAAAAGAAGCCGATGCGATTCGTCACACCCGCGCTGCGCAACGCCTCGGCGAACGGAATCAGGTGATAGTCGTGCACCCAGATCACGTCTTCCGGTTCGAGCAGCTTGATGAGTTTGTGCGCGAGCCACGAATTCACGCGCCGATACCCCGCGTATTCGTCACGATCGTAGACGGCGAGATCGTTGCGATAGTGGAAAACCGGCCACAGCATGGCGTTGGAAAAGCCGCGGTAGTACTGGTCGTAGTCCTTCTTCGGCAGGCCGACGGTGGCGAACGTCACCGCGCCGTCCTGCTGTAGCGTCGGCCCCTGGTTCGCGACGGTCTCGCTCACCACGTCCCCGCTCCAGCCGAACCACACGCCGCCGCTGTCTTTCAGCGCGCCGAACACGCCGACGGCGAGGCCGCCCGCAGAGCCCTTGGTTTCGGTCGGGGTAGCGACCCGGTTGGATACGACGACGAGACGGCTCATGAGTATTCCTTTTTCGTTTGCTGACTACGATGATTCGGTTGCGGTGCTTCGCTTGAGATTTCTATCGCTTCTATCGCTTCAGCGCATCCACCGGCGCGGTCGATGCCGCCGAGTTCGCGCGCGGATCGGGACCCGTGCGCTCGCCCCGGCTCGCGACCGGGTCCGCCGCGGTATTCGCGGTGGTGGGCGATGCCGTGTTGGCGCGTTCCAGCGGCGGCGCGAAGTCTACGTGCTTGCTGTCGGTGGAGAGATCGGCCCGTGCGCGTGGCAGATACTGCGGATACGCCGCCTGCACGAAATTCAGCAAGCCTTCGCGCACCCGGCAGCGCAAATCCCAATTGAGCGCGGAGTCGAAGGAACTGACGAGCGCGCGCAATTGCATGGCGTGCTCGGTGGCATCGGTGACTTGCAGCACTTGCACGCGGCCGTCCCACTCCGGCGCGCTCGCCAGAATGCGTTCGAGTTCCGCGCGCAGCGGCGCGATCGGCATGCGGTAATCGACGAAAAGAAACACCGTGCCGATGATCTGCGAGCTATTGCGCGTCCAGTTGGTGAACGGATTCTCGATGAACCATTGCAACGGCACGATCAGCCGCCGCTGGTCCCAGATGCGGATCGACACATAGGTACCCGTGATCTCTTCGACGCGGCCCCACTCGCCCTGAATCACGACGACGTCATCGAGACGAATGGGTTGGGACAGCGCGATCTGCAAGCCGGCGATCAGATTGCCGAGCACGGGCCGTGCGGCGATACCCGCGACCAAACCCGCCACGCCGGCGGAAGCCAGCAAGCTCGCGCCGATCTGCCGCACGCTCGGAAACGCCATGAGCGCCCCGCCAAAACCGATGATCACGATCACCACCATGACCGAGCGCGCCAGCACGCGCGCCTGCGTGTGGATGCGGCGCGCGTTGAGATTGTCGTCGGTATCGAGCGGATGCGCCTGCACGACCGCCTCGCCCACCGCGCTCGCCGAACGCGCGGCGAGAAACGTGAGCGCACCGATCAACGCGACGGTTTCGATATCGCGCAATACGCCGATGAGCGGCAGCGTGTCCGGCGCCTCGAAAATCACGAAGCCGAACGCGAGCATGATGACGAGGACGAGCGCGGGCGCGTCGATGTAGCGCAACACCGTGCTCATCAGCGGATACGGCCGCGCGACGCGCGTCAAGACGCGCGCACCGATCCGATGCACCCCGATGGCGACGATCAGTGCGATGGCGGCGGCGCACAGCGCGCCGGGCCAGGTGCCGAGCGGGCGCTCGGCTAGATCGAGAAAGCGGTCGAAAGAAAGCATGAGCGTCGCGGGATCAGCCTCGCAGGAAGGTGGATACGGCGGCCGCGTGCACGAGCCTCGCCACTATGCGCCATGTCGGACGCATCGTGCGCGGTTCGTGCTGCCGGGGTGCGTCTTTAGTCGGCGTCCAGGTCGGCTTCTACGTCTTCAAGTGCAGCGGCGGGCGGCGTCGAGCATCAAGCAAATTCGCTGCCCGCCTCGAAGCCTTGCATCAACGTTCCGCCTTGCAGGGAAACGCCTTGCCAAGTCCGAGCGACACCATGGTCGTCGCATTGAAGCCGGACTTGTCGGGATTGTCCGCGATGTACTTGCGCACTGCATCGGTCAGTTGTTGCGGCTTGACTTCGGCGGGCAGGCAAAAGTATTGGCCGACTTGCGGGCCGGAGGTTCCGCCAATTGCCTCGATGGTGTTATACACGCCGTCCGCGGCGCCTTCGATATAGGCCGCGCAGGCAGTACGGGAGTTCGGGTCGGTCTTGGTGCAAAGTTGATTCAAATCGCTGCCAGTGAATGCGAACGCGCTGACGGGCGTGGCGAGAACACAGGCGAAGACGAATTTCCGCAGCATGGTCTTCCTTTTATGTGGAGCGGCGGCTCGAAGGGGCGCGGCGGCCGCGCCTGGCCGCCCGCTCCCCGTGGTTACGTTATTTTGCACTGTTTGTGCTGCTTGCGGCGCCCGTCGAGGCCGCCGGCATGGCGTCGAGGCGAGCCTGCAGGCCTTCCGCGACGTCCTTCTCGTTGTACTTCTTCGCGAAGTCCACAGCCGTCATGCCAAGCTGGTTCTTCACGCGCAAGTCCGCGCCTTCGTCGAGCAAAAGCTTGCAGGTGGACAGATGCCCGCCGCGCGCGGCCATCATGAGCGGCGTCGTGCCGTTCGGCGCGCCGGCATCGATATAGGCCGAATGGTCGAGCAGAATCTTCACGATATCGTCATGACCGTTGGTTGCCGCGTAGTGCAGCGGCGACCAGCCCTTCTTGTTCACTTCGGCATCCTTGGCGATCAGGAGATTCACGAAAGTCGCGTCGCCGTTGAGCGCGGCGAGCATCATCGCGTTTTCACCGGCCGGGTCCTGCTTCTCCAAATCGGTCTTGGGATTGTCGGCAAGCGCCTGGCCTACCTTGTCCGACTTCTCGCGCGCGGCGATCACGATGAGCGGTGCGCCCGTGTTGTCGACGGTATTCGGGTCCGCGCCCTGCGAAAGCGCCTTCTTGACCGAGGAGATGTCGTCGAACTTGACGTCCTTGATGAGCGCGTCCACGGACTCGGCCAACGCGGGTTGCGCGAACGCGCACGCGGCGAGCAGCACGCCGATCAACATTTGCCGCGTGCTCGAACGTGTGCTCGTGCGCTTGCTTTGTCCCGCTTCACGCGAGGAAAACATCGGGGATTTATTCATAGTGAACCTTTGGATTGCCTTTGAAACAGTGGTTCTCGCCGAGCGTGCCGGTCAGACGGCCTGCGCGCGCGGCGGGATCTTGAACAGCCGGAAGAAGTTGTCGGTGGTGGCTTTCGCGACTGCTTCGTCCGTCTCTTCGCGCAACTGCGCGATGTGACGTCCGACATAGCTCACGTAAGCTGGTTCATTCGGCTTGCCGCGATACGGCACCGGCGCGAGATATGGCGAGTCGGTCTCGATCAACAGACGTTCGAGCGGCACACGCCGCGCCACGTCGTGCACGTCCTCGGCCTTCTTGAACGTGACGATGCCCGAAAGCGAAATATGAAAGTTCTGCGCGAGCGCGGCTTGCGCCACTTCCCACGTCTCGGTGAAGCAATGCATCACGCCGCCCGGCACGCTCGCGCGTTCTTCTTCCATGATACGCAGCGTGTCTTCCGCCGACGAACGCGTATGGATGATGAGCGGCTTGCCGGTCTCGTGCGCCGCGCGAATGTGGTTGCGAAAGCGCTCGCGCTGCCATTCCATGTCGGCGATGCTGCGGCCTTCCAGCCGGTAATAGTCGAGCCCGGTCTCGCCGATTGCGCAGACTTTGGGATGCCGCGCCAGTTCCACTAGTTGCGCGACGCTCGGTTCCGTTGCGTCTTCGTGGTCCGGATGCACGCCAACCGATGCGAAGATGTGCTCGTGCCGCTCGGCGATATCGAGCACCGATGGCAGCGTCTCCAGATCCACCGACACGCAAAGCGCGTGCGTGACCTTCTGCTCGCGCATCTTGTCGAGCACTTCGGGCAGCCGGTCGGCGAGGCCTTCGAAATTGATGTGACAGTGGGAATCCACGAACATCCGCTACTCCTTTGCTCTCGCGCCGAGCCGCAAGCCGAGAATGACGAGATCGCGCTCGACGCCGTCCAGAACCGCGACGCGCGGCAGCGTGCCCCACGATTCGAAACCGAAGCTGCTGAAGAGCTTCATGCTCGGCTCGTTATGTCCGAAGACGAAGCCGAGCACGGTATCCACATCAAGCGTCGGCGCGCGCTCCAGCGCCTCGTGCAACAACTGCTTGCCGAGCCCCTTGCCGCGCGCGCGTTCGTCGAGATAAATGCTCACTTCGACCGTGCGCGCGTAGGCCGGACGGCCGTAGAAATCGGAGAAACTCAGCCACGCGATGACTTCGCCGCCCTCTTCCACGACCCACAGCGGACGCTTGTCCGGTCCGTGCGCGTGAAACCAGGCAAGGCGGCTTTCGACCGGAACCGGATCGAGGTCGGCCGTGATGAGGCGCGAGGCGACCGTCGAATTGTAGATGGCGACGATGGCGGGCAGGTCGTCCAGCGTGGCGTCTCGATATTGAAGACTCATGGCGTGATTACGTTCAGGTTCAGGCGAAGATGCCGCGATAGCCCATGAAGAGTTCCTCGAACACGAGACGCGCGTTCAACGGATGATTCTCCACGGCGCGTTGCCGCGTGACGGTTTTCATGTAGCGCGAAAGGGCGGCCGGGTCGGCGCTGGCGGCGCATCGCGCGAGCGCCTTGGCCGCGCCCGGAAAATAGCGCGGACGGCCTGCCGTGCGCTCGGCGAGCACGTCGTAAAGCCAGCGTTGCAGCCAGCCGAGCACCAGCGGCACCGGCAGTTTCTGCAGGTTTTCGCCGCACGCGAAGGCGTCGCAGTTCGGGCCGGCCGCAAGTTGCGCCAACGTGAAATCGCGCAGCGCGCGGTTCTCGTCGCTCGCGAGCTCAAGCGCGTTGAGCGGCGCGCCGCCCGCTTGCGCGAGAAGCCCGGCGGCATCGTCGATACCTCGTGACGCAAGCCACGCGCGCGCTTCGTCGAAGGGCGGCACGCTCATCGGCCACTGTCGGCAGCGGCTGATGATGGTTGGCAACAAGCGGTCGATACGCGCCGACACCAGCAGGAACACGACGCCCGAAGGCGGTTCTTCCAGCGTTTTCAAGAGCGCGTTGGCCGCCGCGACATTGAGCGCTTCGGCGGGATACAGCAGCACGACACGCAAGCCGCCGCGATGCGATCCGAGACTGCAGAAGTCGAGCAGCGCGCGTACCTGTTCGATCTTGATTTCCTTGCTCGGCGCGCGGCTCTTCTTGCCTTCGTCGCCATCGGCTTTCTCGGCTTTCTCGGCGGATGCATCGGCGGAAGAATCCGCGCCTGCCGCCGCAAGCCCCGCAAGCGCCTCGGGCAACACCGCGCGGTAGTCGGGATGATTGCCCTGCGAGAACCACAGGCAAGCGGAACAGGTGCCGCACGGCTCGCCGCTCGGCAGATGCGTTTCGCACAGCAGCCCCTTCGCCAGATGCTGCGCGAACTGCAGCTTGCCGATGCCCGCTTCGCCATGCAGCAAAAGCGCATGCGGCCAGTTCGCGCGTAGCTGCTGGAGACGCTGCCAGTCGTTGGCTTGCCAGGGATAAATCATCGGCGGTTCAGTGGGTTAGGCGTAGCTTGAGCGTGGATCAAAGGCTCGCGATGACATCTTCGAGCTGCGTGCGGATATCGTCGATGGGCCGGCTCGAATCGACGATGAAAAAACGCTGCGGCGATTCGGCCGCGCGCCGCAGATATTCGGCGCGCGTGCGCTTAAAAAATGCCTCCGATTCGCTCTCGAACTTGTCCGGCGCGCGCGCGGCCGAACGGCGTTCGCTCGCGGTCTCCGTCGGAATGTCGAACAGAACGGTAAGGTCCGGCTGAAAACCGCCCTGCACCCAGCGTTCCAGCGCTTCCAGCTTGTCGCGCGGCAGACCGCGTCCACCGCCCTGATAAGCAAAGGTGGCATCCGAAAAACGGTCCGACAGCACCCAGTCGCCATGCGCGAGCGCCGGTTCGATGACCTGCGCGAGATGCTCGCGGCGCGCGGCGAACATGAGAAGCGCCTCGGTTTCGAGGTCCATTGGCTGATTCAGCAGAATGCCGCGCAACGTTTCGCCGAGCGGTGTGCCGCCCGGCTCGCGCGTCATCACGACAGAGCGCGCGTGCGCGGCGAGTTTTTCGGCGAGCCGCTCGCGAAACCACTCCAGATGCGTGGTCTTGCCCGCTCCGTCGATACCCTCGAATGTAATGAACTTGCCCCGCGCCATTCACTGACCCCGGATGTATTTGTCGACGGCCTTGTTGTGGTCGCCCAGGTTGTCGGAAAAGATGCTGCTGCCGTCGCCGCGCGACACGAAATAGAGCGCATTGCTCGCGGCGGGATTGAGCGTCGCGGTGAGCGCGGCCACGCCGGGCAGCGCGATCGGCGTGGGCGGCAGACCCATGCGCGTGTAGGTATTGTACGGAGTGTCGGTCTGCAGATCCTTTTTCTTCAGATGCCCGCCGTAAGCCGGACCGAGGCCGTAGATGACGGTCGGGTCGGTCTGTAGCGGCATGCCGATCCGCAGCCGGTTGGCGAACACCGCCGCCACGAGCGGCCGGTCGGTTGCGCGCCCCGTCTCCTTCTCGACGATCGACGCCATGACGAGCGCTTCGTAAGGCGTCTTGTAAGGCAAATTCGGCGAGCGCGTGTTCCAGGCTTCGGTGAGCCGCTGCTGCATGATCCGGTACGCGCGCTTGTAGACCGTGAGGTCGCTCGTGCCTTTGTCGAAAAGATAGGTATCCGGGAAAAACAGTCCTTCCGCCGATGCCTTGTCCACCTCGGGCGCGCCGATTGCACGCAAGAGGTCCGTGTCGGACATGCCGGCGGTGTCGTGCGCGAGCGCGGAGTTGGCGTCGAGTTCGGCGCGCATTTTTTGCAACGTCCAGCCCTCGATGACGGTGGCCACGTACTCGTTGACGTCGCCGCGCGCGATCTTTTGCAGCACTTCATACGGTGTCACGCCGCTTTTGAACGCGTAATTGCCGGATTTGAGCTGCGACGAAAGCCCGAGCACGCGCGTCATCAACACGAAAAGCTCGGATTCGACCGGCACGCCGCCGCGAATCAACTGGGCGCTGACGCTGCGCAAGCTGCTGTGAGGCTTGATGGTGACGTCGAGTTCGGCGGGCGTGAGGTTCATCGGCCGATTGGCCCAGTAATAAACGCCACCTGCGAGCGCCGCCGCGAGCACCGCGACGATCACCACCGTCACGACGCATTTCTTGAAAAGGGACATGCCAGACACACTAGGAATAAGACCAATATAATAACTTGCCCGCCTGCGCCCCGGTCAGTTTGACCGGCCGGACCGACTGACAGGATTGACCGCACTTGACGCCATGAATTCCCAAACCCAGCTTTCCCCCGGTTCCGCTCCAAGCGCCATTCCCGCCGACGACTTCGAAGCCGTGAAGACAGCGGGCGTTTTCGTGCCGCTCACGCAGTTCGGCGTGATCGACATCAAGGGCGAGGATGCCGCTTCGTTTCTGCACAACCAGGTCACCAACGACGTCCAGCATCTCGACGCATCCACGGCGCGCCTCGCGGGCTATTGCTCGCCGAAGGGACGCCTGCTGGGTTCGTTTCTCATGTGGCGTTCAGCCGATACCGTGCGTCTCTTGATCTCGCACGATGTCCAGGCGCCCGTGCAAAAGCGTCTGTCCATGTTCGTGCTGCGCGCAAAAGCGAGGTTGAGTGACGCGACGCCGGAACTCGCGGCAGTCGGCTTTGCGGGTGATGTGCGCGCGGCGCTCTCCGGCATCTTCGATGCGTTGCCCGACGGCGTGCATGTCAAGGTGGAAGGTCCGCATGGCGCGCTGATTCGTGTGCCGGATGCGGCGCATCGGCCGCGTTTCCTGTGGGTCGGCCCGAGGGCCGATATCGAAGCACGACTGCCCGAGCTTGGCGAGAAGTTGCGGCGCGCGGGACCGGCGCTGTGGGACTGGCTCGACATCCACGCGGGCGAGCCGCGCATCACACAGGCGACGACCGAGCAGTTCGTCCCGCAGATGGTCAACTTCGACGTGCTGGGCGCGGTGAACTTCAAGAAGGGTTGCTATCCGGGACAGGAGATCGTCGCGCGCAGCCAATATCGCGGCACGATCAAACGACGCACGGCGCTCGCGCACGGCGAATCGGCCACGCCGGGCGCCGAGCTGTTCCATTCGGCCGATCCCGGTCAGCCTTGCGGCATGGTGGTCAACGTGGCGCCGGCCGAAGGCGGCGGCGTGGATTGTCTTGTGGAGATCAAGCTGGCGTCGCTGGATAACGGTTCGGTGCACGTCGGCGCCGCCGATGGCCCCGCGCTCAAATTCGTGCCGCTGCCCTACGCCTTTCCTGCCGACGCCTGAACGCCATGTGCCTGATCGTCTTCGACTGGCAACCCCAGACCGCGCCCGCCAACGGCCGCGCGCTGCTTACACTGGCGGCGAATCGCGACGAGTTCTTCCGCCGCGAGACCGACCCGATGCATTGGTGGAGCGACGCGCCCGGCGTGCTCGCGGGCCGGGATTTGACGGGCGGCGGCACGTGGCTTGGCGTAACGCGGGACGGGCGCTTTGCCGCGCTGACGAACTATCGCGCGCCGAGCGAGATTCGGCCGGATGCGCCCACGCGTGGCGCGTTGGTCAGCGAATTTTTGACGGGCGAGCGCGTCGAGCCTTTGACGTATCTGAAGCGCGTTGCCCTGGAAGGTCATCGGTACAACGGCTTCAATTTACTGTGCGGGGATTTCACACGACGTGAGCTCGGCTGGTACGGCAATCGCGCCGATGCCGAGCCGGTTTTGCTCGAAGCGGGCGTGCATGGGTTGTCGAATAGCTTGCTGAATACGCCGTGGCCGAAGCTCGTCGCCCAGCGCGATGCTTTACGCGATTTGATTCACGCCGATGAGCGGCCATCGCTCGACGAGCTGATCGAAACCTTGCGTGACCCGCGTATCGCCGACGATCACGTCTTGCCATCCACTGGCCTTTCCATCGAGCGTGAACGCGTGTTGTCGGCGGCGTTTATCGAGAGCGATGGATACGGCACGCGCGGGACGACGGCGTTGCAAGTGTTGCCGCTGACGCATGGTATTGAGCTGCATGTCAAGGAACGCAGTGACGATGACGGTTCCCACAAGGTCGTGCGGCCGGGGGATTTTGTGCGGGCGTTCAGGTTTGAGGTGGCGTGACGCATGATCGCCGCGACCCACGTTTCAACAGTAAGAGCACTATCAAGGTAATCGCAATGGCGACAAATTTGCCATGTACTTTTCAGAATCTAATCAAGCCCTCACCCCAACGCCTTCCTCAACGCAGCCACCGCATCCGCATGCGCCCGCGCCACGTCGCGAACAAACCCGCCCATCTTGAAGAACTCGTGAATCATCCCTTCATACCGCATCAGTTCCACCGATACGCCCTGCGCTGAAAGCTTCTCCGCGTAAGCGACATCTTCATCGTAAAGCGGATCATGATCCGCAGCCGCGATCCACATCGGCGCCACGCCACGATAATCCGGCTGCCCGCCCGCCGCATCCAGCGGCGCAAAACGCCAGTCGTCCCGGTCGCGTTCATCGCGCACGTACTGCTCGAAGAACCATTGAATCGTCTCTGCGCTCAGCAAGTACCCTTCGGCAAGCCGCGCATGCGATTCGCTTCGCTGCCACGCGCTCGTCCCCGGATAAATCAGCATCTGCAATTGCAAGGCGATGCCTGCATCGCGCGCCAGCACCGAGCACACCGTCGCGAGCGTGCCGCCCGCGCTGTCTCCACCAATCGCGATGCGAGCCGGATCGATCCCCAACGTGGACGCCTCGCGCGCGAGCCATTGCAAGGCGTCGAAGGCATCGTTCACGGCGACCGGAAACTTGTGTTCGGGCGCAAGCCGGTAATCGACCGATACCACCGCGCAGCACACGTCATGCGCGAACTTGCGGCACAGCGCGTCGTGCGTCTCGATGCTTCCCACCGTAAAGCCGCCGCCATGCAGATACATGAGCGCGCCAAGCGGCTCCGCCCAATTCGGCTCGATCGGATAATACGCACGCACACGAATGGACCCGCCATCGCGCATAGGAACGGGAAGATCTTCGACACGCGCCATGGGCAACGGCGCGACATCGAGAATGGGCGCGCTCATCGCATAGGCGGCGCGCGCCTCTTGCGGCGTGAGCGTGTGATAAGGCGCGCGCCTCGCGCGTGCGATCATCTGCAAGACTTGCGCGACCTGGGGATTGAGCTGCATTATCATGCCGATGCCGAGGTCAACGCGACTTGAGCGACATGGGATCGCTCGGGTCGCGCAGCTGCGCGATGTCGTCCAGCCGCAGCTGCACCGAAGGCATGATGTTCGGATGCGTGACCACATAAAAACGATTCGCGCGGATAGCGTCGAAGGTCAGTTCGGCGACATCCCGCGCCGATAGCTTGCCGTGCTCCACCGCCTTTGCCAGTTGCCGCGCCGCGAGCTTCTGCGACGCCGTCATCTCTTCGTCGTTGACGAGCGCGCCGGGCCGCGCGCGTTCGGCATCGGCGATACCGGTCGGCACGAACGCCGGACACAACAAGGACACGCCGACCGACGCGCGCGCGAGCCGCAGATCGTGATAAAGCGTCTCGGTCATGGCCACGACCGCATGCTTCGACGCGTTATAGACGCCCATTGCGGGCGCGGCGAGCAGCCCCGCGACCGAAGCCGTGTTGACGATATGCGCCGGTTCGTTCTGGGCCAGCATGATCGGCGTGAACGCGCGAATGCCGTTGGCAACGCCCATCACGTTGACGCCGAAGACCCATTGCCAGTCGTTCGCGCTGCTCTCCCAGATGAAGCCGCCGGCGCCCACGCCCGCGTTGTTGAAGAGCAGATGCGCGCCGCCGAAGGCATCGAGCGTGGCGCGAGCGAGTGCATCGACGTTCGCGGCATTCGAGACGTCCGTTCGCACGCCGCGCACCTCGGCGCCTCGTTCGCGCAGCGATGTCACGGTTGCATCGAGCGCGGTGGCGTCGATATCGGCGAGTACGAGCTTCATGCCGAGCGCCGCGCCCTTTAGCGCAAACTCGCGGCCGAAGCCGCTCGCCGCGCCGGTGATCACGGCGACTTTTCCTTCGAAGCGGTCCAAGCGGGCTCCTTTCTCGCGTGGTGTGGTACTCGGCGCGTCAGATGAGCTTGACGAGCTGCTTGCCGAAGTTCTTTCCGCGCAAAAGACCGAGGAACGCTTCGGGCGCATTTTCCAGTCCCTGCGCAATGGTCTCGCGGTAGATCAGCTTCTTCGTCGCGACGCGTTCGCCGAGTTCCTTCAACGCTTGCGGCCACAATTCCATGTGCTCGCTCACGATGAAACCCTGCAGCTTCAGACGCTGCGTGAGCAGAATGCGCGGCGCCTGCAGCGGCAATGGCTTGCCGTCGTAGCCCGAGATCATGCCGCACAACGCAATGCGCCCGTGTGCGTTCATGCGCGGCAACACGGCATCGAGCACTTCGCCGCCGACGTTTTCGAAATAGCCGTCGATGTCATCCGGCGCCGCGGCTTTCAGCTCGTCGTACAAATGGCCCGCCTTGTAGTCGATGCATGCGTCGAAGCCCAGCGTCTCGACGACATAGCGGCACTTCTCGGCGCCGCCCGCAATGCCGATCACGCGGCAGCCCGCCGCCTTCGCCAGTTGCCCGACCACGCTGCCGACCGCGCCGCTTGCCGCGCTCACGGCGACCGTATCGCCAGCCTTCGGTTCGATGATGCGATTCAGGCCATACCAGGCCGTCACGCCCGGCATGCCGACCGGGCCGAGATACGCGGACAGCGGAACGTGCGTGGTATCGACGGCATAAAGACCCGTGCCGTCCGATGTCCCGTATTCCTGCCAGCCGTACATGCCGACCACGTTGTCGCCGACCTTGAACTTCGGATTGCGCGACTCGACCACTTCACCGACCGTGCCGCCGATCATCACTTCGTTCAACGCCTGCGGCGCGGCGTATGACTTGGCATCGCTCATGCGCCCGCGCATGTACGGATCGAGCGACAGATAGTGATTGCGCACGCGCAGCTCGCCTTCCCGCAGCGGCGCAAGCGGTGTTTCGACGAGCCTGAAATTGTCGGTCGATGCCTCGCCTTCCGGTCGCGATACCAGCAAAACCTGACGATTCTTCTGAGCGTCTGCCATTGCGAATCCTCCTGTTCGGAATGAATCAAGCGTCGCTCGGTCCCGGCGTGGCCTTGGGATCGGAACGCATTTTCTGTTTCACGATATCGCGGCCCACTGCGAGCCTGCGCATATATTTGAACGTGCCTAGCGCCTTGGCGACGAAATGCCCTTCGCTGTCGCGCACTTCGCCTTCGCAATACGCCATGGTGGTGGAGCGATGCAGCACGCGCCCGATGCCGCGCAATTCACCGCGTCCCGGCTGCATGAAGTTCACCTTCATCTCGACGGTAACGACGCCGATGCCATTGCCCGCGAGACTGCGCGCGGCGAGTGCCAGCGCGGAATCGAGCAAGGTCATGGTGACGCCGCCGTGCGCGATGCCCCACGTGTTCAAATGCGCATCTTCGAGCGCGAGCCGCACTTCCGCTTCGCCGTCGGCGGCCTTGACCAATTCCACGCCGAGCGAGTCGATGAACGGGCTTTCGATGGCGACGTCATGTGGCTTGTCGGTCATGGTCGTCACACTTCGTAGTCGACGCATTGACGGTCTTCGCGCACCGCGGCAATGAAGTCTTTCAGCGCCACGTGCTTCGGATGCACCTGATAGGCAACGAGCGCCGCTTTGTCGTCGAAGTCGGAGACGAGCACGACATCGTAAGTGCAGTCGAAACCCGGTTGCGCCGTACCGACCTCGAAGTGTCCCTGCCCCTTAACGATGCTGCGGCAGGTTTCGAGCTTCTCCTTGAGCTTCTGCGCATTCTCCGCGCGGCTCGCGCCTTCCGCCGACTCCTTCAGCTTCCACATGACGATGTGACGTAACACGGCAACTCCTGGTCAAGAAAACGATGAAGGCAGAAGCGTAGCAAAGATTCGACGGTAGCTTCGGAGGCTCACGCGAGCAAATAATCGGAGCGTATGCGTTCGACACCCGCGTCGCGCATTTCGCGCCACGCTCGATCAAGCGAGCCGTCGAGATCGATCGCGCGGCACGCGTCTTCTATCACGCTCACTTCGAAGCCCGCGCGACGCGCATCCAACGCGGACCACGCAACGCAATAATCCGTCGCCAGCCCCGCGACCCATACGCGCTTCGCACCGACGTCGCGCAGATAGCCTGCAAGACCCGTGGGTGTCACGCGATCCGCCTCGAGAAACGCGGAGTAGCTGTCGACATGTTCGTGATGCCCCTTGCGGATCACGAGCCGCGCGTGCGGTAATTGCAGGCCGCGATGTAGCGCCGCGCCCTCGGTGCCCTGCACGCAATGCACCGGCCACAGCACCTGTTCGCCGTAAGGCATTGTCATCATGTCGAAGGGCGCGCGTCCTTCGTGATTCGCCGCGAACGAGACATGCGAGCGCGGATGCCAGTCCTGCGTCAGGACGACATGCGAGAACGCGCGCGCCAGGCGGTTGATGACGGGCACCACCTCATCGCCTTCCTTCACGGCGAGCGCGCCGCCGGGCATGAAATCGTACTGCACGTCCACGACGAGTAAAACATCTTCTACGGGTTTCATCATGCTCATCTTCAAGGGTTGAACCGGCCGTTGACCGCCGCGAGTTGCGTCACGCGGGCGGCGGGCTGCCATGCGTCGCCGTTGGGCTGTTGCGCGTAGCGGCGCATGGCGCGTTCCACGGCGGCGAGGCCGATGGTGTCGGCATAGAACATCGGGCCGCCGCGCCAGAGCGGGAAACCGTAACCCGTCAAATAGACCATGTCGATATCCGAGGCCTTCGAAGCGATGCTCTCTTCGAGAATACGCGCACCTTCGTTGACGAGCGCGAGCATGAGCCGCTCGACGATTTCATCGTCCGCGATACGCCGTCTTTCGATGCCTGCTTCCTTCGAATACGCGACGATCATGTCGTCGACCGCTTGTGATGGCAGCGCATCGCGCTTGCCTGGCTCATAGTCGTACCATCCCGCACCGGTCTTTTGTCCGAAGCGGCCCGCTTCGCACAGCCGATCCGCGATTTTCGAATAGCGCAGCTCGGGCTGCTCGACATAACGGCGCTTGCGAATGGCCCAGCCGATGTCGTTGCCCGCAAGATCGCTCATGCGAAACGGCCCCATGGCGAAGCCGAAATCTTCGATTGCACGATCGATCTGCGCGGGCAGCGCGCCTTCCTCCAGCATGAAAAGCGCCTGCCGCAAGTACTGTTCGACCATGCGGTTGCCGATGAAGCCATCGCATACGCCCGAGACCACGGCCGTCTTCCTGATCTTCCGCGCGAGTTGCATGACGGAGGCGAGCACGTCCTTGTCCGTTTTCGCGCCGCGCACCACTTCGAGCAGCTTCATCACGTTGGCGGGGCTGAAGAAGTGCGTGCCGATGACATCGCCCGGACGTTTCGTGAACGCGGCGATTTTGTCGAGATCGAGCGTCGATGTGTTCGATGCGAGAATCGCGCCGGGCTTCGCGACTTCATCGAGGCGGCGGAAGACTTGTTCCTTCACGCCCAGGTCTTCGAATACCGCTTCGATGATCAAGTCCGCGTGCGCGAGGTCTGCATAATCGAGCGTCGGTTGAATGAGGGCCATGCGTTCATCGACCTCGTCTTGCGTGAGCTTGCCCTTCTTCACTTGCGCTTCGTAATTGCGGCGCACGTTCGCCAAACCCCGGTCGAGTGCGTCCTGTTTCGTTTCGAGCAGCACAACGGAAAACCCCGCGTTAATGAAGTTCATGGCGATGCCGCCACCCATCGTGCCCGCGCCGATCACGCCGATGCGCTCGATCTTTCTGACGGGCGTGTTCGACGGCACATCCGCGATCTTGGACGCCGCGCGTTCGGCGAAGAACGCGTGCCGCAGCGCGCGGCTTTCCGGTGTCTGCACGAGCGCGAGAAAGCATTCGCGCTCGAAGGCGAGCCCGCGTTCGAAGCCTTCTTTCAGGCCTTTTTCGATGGCATCGATGCACTTGTGCGGTGCCGGAAAATGCTTCGCCGTCGCGATGGCGTTCGCGCGCGCGGCCTGGACGATTCGATCGGCATCCGTGTGTTCGATGGGGCGTTCGCGCACTTGCGGGTGCTTGCTGTCACGCTTGGCGACGTGCTGAGCGAAACGCACGGCGCCATCGAGCAAGTCGCCTTCGATCATTTGGTCGAAGAGCGCGGTATTCGCGAGTCGTTCGGCTAATACCGGCGTCCCCGACACGATCATGCCGAGTGCCCTTTCGAGGCCAACCACGCGCGGCAGCCGTTGCGTGCCGCCCGCGCCGGGCAGGAGGCCGAGTTTCACTTCGGGCAGCGCGATCTGCGCGCCGGGCGACGCCACGCGGAAATGCGCGCCGAGAGCGAGTTCGAGGCCGCCGCCCATCGCCACGGCGTGAATCGCCGCGATCACCGGCTTCGCGCTGCCCTCGATTGCTTCGATGACCGTCTTGAGCGTCGGTTCTTGCGTCGCCTTCGGCGTATTAAATTCGGTGATGTCCGCGCCGCCCGAAAACGCCTTGCCGGCGCCGATCACGACGATGGCGCGCACGTTGTCTTCGTCACGCGCGCGCTCGATGCCTTCCACGATGCCAAGCCGTGTCGCGTGCCCGAGGCCGTTCACCGGCGGATTGTCGAGTGTGATGACGGCGACGCCGTTGTGGATCGTGAAGTGCACAGCCATGAAGATGTCTCCCGTACGCGCGTCTTTGGCGAGGTTATTGTGAGTGATCGACGCAGAATACACAAAGGAGAACGATCGTTCAAATGCGCGTCGTCCGGCGAATGAAAACGCCCCGGATCGACCGGGGCGCGAGGTCAGCCGGAAGCGCTGGTATCAAGATGTCTTCTCACCCTTCTCCGGCAGCACATGCTCCCGATACAACGCGCGCAGCCGCACCTTCTGCAGCTTGCCCGTCGCCGTATGCGGCAACTCGTCGGCGAACACGACATCGTCCGGAATCCACCACTTCGCGACCTTGCCCTCGAAATGCGCGAGCAAATCCTCACGCGTGATGGTCGCGCCCGGACGCAGCACGGCGACGATCATCGGCCGCTCCGTCCACTTCGGATGCGAGCACGCAATGCACGCCGCCTCCGCCACCTGCGGATGCGACACCGCTATGTTCTCCAGATCGATCGAACTGATCCACTCGCCGCCCGACTTGATCACGTCCTTGCTGCGATCGGTGATGTTCATGAAGCCATCGGCGTCGATGGTCGCGACATCGCCCGTTGGAAACCAGCCGTCGATGAGCGGCGACTCGTCGCGCCGGAAATAGCGGTCGATGACCCACGGTCCGCGCACGTGCAGATCGCCGAACGACTGGCCGTCCCACGGCAGTTCGTGGCCGTCGTCGCCGACCACTTTCATATCGACGCCAAAGAGCGCGCGCCCCTGCTTTTCGAGCGAGATGCGCTGTTCCTCGGCTGAACGCTGCTTCTGCCGGAAACTCAGCCGCGCGAGCGTGCCGAGCGGCGACATCTCCGTCATGCCCCACGCATGAATCACCTGCACGCCGTAGTCTTCCTCGAAGGTCTTCAGCATGGCGGGCGGACACGCCGAGCCGCCGATCACCGTGCGCTTCAAGGTCGAAAAGCGCAAATCGTTCTGCTTCATGTAGGCGAGGAGCGCCAGCCATACGGTCGGCACGCCCGCCGAATAGGTGACGCCTTCCGCTTCCATCAACTCATAGAGCGACTTGCCGTCGAGGTCCTTGCCGGGAAACACCAGCTTCGCGCCGACGAGCGGCCCCGCATGCGGAATGCCCCACGCGTTGACGTGGAACATCGGCACGACGGGCAGGATGGAATCGCTCGATGAAGCGCCCATCGCATCGGGCAAGGCCGCGCCATAAGCATGCAGCACCGTCGAGCGATGCGAGTACAGCGCGCCCTTCGGATTGCCCGTCGTTCCCGACGTGTAGCAAAGAAACGATGCCTGACGTTCATCGAGCATCGGCCATTCGTAGACGCCATCCTGTTCGCCGACGAGACTTTCGTAGCTCATCACCGGCACGCTCAGGTTCGAAAGATGCTGCTCGATGCAAGCGGCATCGCCGAGTGCGATCCAGCCTTTCACGTTCGGACACTGCGGCGCGATCATCTCGACGAGCGGCGCGAAGGTCATGTCGAACAAGACGTACGAATCGTCGGCATGATCGATGATGAACGCGACCTGATCCGGAAAGAGACGCGGATTGATGGTGTGGCACACGGCGCCCATGCCCGCCACGCCGTAATAGCACTCCAGATGCCGGTAGCCGTTCCAGGCCAGCGTGCCGATGCGCTCGCCCTGCTCCACGCCGAGCGCGATCAAGGCCTGCGCGAGTTGCTTCGCGCGCTTCTCGCAATCGCGGTAGGTGTAGCGATGGATATCGCCTTCGATACGCCGCGACACGATTTCCGTATCGCCGAAGTGGCGCGAGGCATGGGACAACAGGGACGACGCGAGCAACGGTATTTCCATCATCTGGCCGTAAAGCGGCGACGTCATGGGTGATTTCCTCGGTGAGTCGGTTGGCGAGTCTGGGCTCGAGTCATTGGATCGGTCATTGGCTTTGCGCCGCCCGATGCCCGGCCGGGCGCGGCCCTGCAGGCCCGCGGGCGCGGATTTACAATATCGTTTAACCAAAAGGCGCTCAATATGTCGTTTTCCCCAAGCAATGCCGTGCGTGCAGCGTCCGGCGAGAAGGCTTCCGGCGCTGATTCCATGGACGCCATCGCCGCCGCGATCAAGGTTGGCCAGCCCGGCTCGTTCGCGGCGCTCGGGGCCGCGTTTCTGACGCGCCTTCCCGCCACGCCGGTGCCCGATCCTTATCTCGTCGCGATCTCGCGCGAAACGGCGGACATGCTCGGCATCGATCCGGATGTCGCGGAAGGCAGCGAGCAAAAGCGCTTTGCCGAATACTTCGCCGGCAAT
The DNA here is from genome assembly GCF_031450995.1 of Caballeronia sp. LP006. NCBI lineage: Bacteria > Pseudomonadati > Pseudomonadota > Betaproteobacteria > Burkholderiales > Burkholderiaceae > Caballeronia > Caballeronia sp. LP006. The sequence continues at coordinate 1,888,069 of NZ_JARTVW010000005.1, forward strand.
CCCACGCGCGAATGGCCCGCCGGCGAACTGCCTTACGCAGCGGTCTATTCGGGGCATCAGTTCGGCGTGTGGGCAGGTCAATTGGGCGATGGCCGCGCACTTACACTCGGCGAGATCGAGCCAGACGCCGATCGGGACCATGACGGCACACGCTTCGAACTTCAGCTGAAGGGCGCGGGCCGCACACCGTATTCCCGCATGGGCGATGGCCGCGCCGTGTTGCGTTCGTCGATCCGCGAATTCCTGTGCTCCGAAGCCATGCACCATCTGGGCATTCCCACGACGCGCGCGCTCGCCATCGTCGGCTCCGATATGCCGGTGCGGCGCGAGAGCATGGAAACAGCGGCGATCGTCACGCGCGTCGCGCCGAGCTTCGTGCGCTTCGGGCATTTCGAACACTTCTATTCGAACGACCGCGTCGACGATCTCAAAGCGCTTGCCGATCACGTGATCGAGCGCTTCTATCCGCATTGCCGCGATGCCGACGATCCCTACCTTGCGCTCCTAGACGAAGCCGTGCGCAGTACCGCCGATCTGATGGCGGAGTGGCAAGCCGTCGGCTTCTGTCACGGCGTGATGAACACCGACAACATGTCCATTCTCGGTCTCACGATCGACTACGGCCCGTTCGGTTTCATGGATGGCTTCAACGCGCATCACATTTGCAACCACACGGACACGCAAGGGCGCTATTCGTACAGCCGTCAGCCGCAGGTCGGCTATTGGAACCTGTTTTGTCTGGCGCAGGCGCTGGTTCCGCTCGTCGGCGCGAACCTGCCGGAAGAAGGCCGTGCGCAACGCGTGGTCGAGGAAGCGCAGAAGGTTCTCGAACGCTACAAGGCGCGCTTCGGCCCTGTGTTCGAAGCGAAGATGCGCGCCAAGCTCGGCCTCGAAATCGCGCGCGAAGGCGATGACAAACTCGCCAACGGTCTCCTCGAAATCATGCACGCGAACCGCGCGGACTTCACGCTCACGTTCCGGAACTTGTCGAAGCTCGCGAAATCCGATACCTCGAACGATTCGCCCGTGCGCGACCTCTTTCTCGACCGCGCCGCTTTCGACGCGTGGGCGGTGCAGTATCGCGAACGTCTCGCGCACGAAACGCGCGACGATACGGATCGCGCGGCCGCGATGAATCGTGTGAATCCGAAGTACGTGCTGCGTAATCACCTGGCCGAACAGGCGATTCGCCAGGCGAGCGAAAAGGATTACACCGAAGTGGCGCGGCTTCTCGACGTGCTGCGCCGTCCCTACGACGAACAACCCGAATACGAAGCCTACGCCGGCCTGCCGCCCGACTGGGCGAGCGATCTGGAAGTGAGTTGTTCTTCTTAGGATCGCCCCAAAATAGCTGGCCTGATCCGTTTTTCCGACTTTCGGCCGATAAAAGGAATGATATGAGCAGAGACGACACCACCGACAACACTGGCGCCACGGCGTATCCGCTGCAAAAGGACGATGCGGCGTATCGCAGCGAACTCAACGACATGCAGTATCAGGTCACGCGCCACGCGGCGACCGAGCGCCCGTTCTCCGGCGAATACTGGGACCACTTCGAGCGCGGCGTGTATGACTGCGTGTGTTGCGGCACGCCGCTTTTCGAATCCGCGACCAAGTTCGACGCGGGCTGCGGCTGGCCCAGCTACTTCAAGCCGATCAACGGCGAAGTGATCGAAGAGAAGACCGACCGCTCGCACGGCATGCTGCGCATCGAAGTGCAGTGCAAGAACTGCGGCGCGCATCTCGGCCACGTCTTCGAAGACGGCCCGGCGCCCACCGGTTTGCGGTATTGCATCAACTCGGCTGCGCTACAATTCGAATCCAAGTAAGCGCGGGCGGGTTGTGGCGGGCTAATCAATAAGCCCGTGCATAATTTTCTGCCGCATGGAACGCCCGCTTCTCGAGAGCGGGCGTTCGTTTCGCGCGCCGCAGCCTGCTCGCTGCCCACCTCATCGCCACGCCAATGAAATTTCTGTTCGATCTGTTTCCGATCATCCTGTTTTTCGTCGCATTCAAGATCTGGGGCATCTATACGGCAACTGCCGTGGCCATCGCGGCGACGCTCGTGCAGATTGCGTGGGTGGCGTTCCGCCATCGCAAGGTCGATCCAATGCTGTGGGTGAGTCTCGGCGTGGTCGTGGTGTTCGGCGGCGCGACGCTCGTGCTGCACAACGATACCTTCATCAAATGGAAGCCCACCGCGCTTTACTGGCTCTTCGCCGTGGCGCTGATCGTCGCGCAACTCGGCTTCAAAAAGAACCTCATCGAAGCGATGATGGGCAAGCAGATCGTCCTGCCGCATCGCGTGTGGGGACAATTGAACGTGGCGTGGGCGGTGTTTTTCGCGCTGCTCGGTATCGTCAATCTCGTGGTGGCGTTTCACTTCACCACGGACCAATGGGTCAACTTCAAGCTCTTCGGCGCGACGGGGTGTCTCGTGGCGTTTATCGTCGCGCAAAGTTTCTGGCTCGCCAAATACATGAAGGAGGATGGTCAATGAACGCTTCCTTCGATTTTCCGAACGCGAGCGCGGCCGAGAAGATCGCGCATCTCGAAGCGCGCCTCGAAGCGGCGCTCGAACCGCAAACCGTGCATATCGAAGACGACAGCGCGGCGCATGCCGGGCATGCCGGCGCGGCTTCGGGCAGTCATTACACGGTCACGGTCATCGCCGAATGCTTCGCGGGCCGCGCGCGAGTGGCGCGGCATCGACTGGTGTATGATGCGCTGGCCGCGGAAATGCAGCATGGCGTGCATGCACTGGCCATCCGGGCTTATACGCCGCAAGAGTTCGCAGAACAATTCGAATAGACTCCGCGCGGGCTTTGGCGCCTGATTGCCGCGCTTTTGCCTCGCCTCTCCCGCGTGTCGAATCACTCAGCTTCTTCCAGATCAACCTCTCAATCAAGCGCCTTTCGAGATCGCTCGTTGCTCAGTTAGGAACCTCCGATGACTTTGAAAAAAACCCGCGTCTGGGTCTTGCTGGCTGCGTTCGCCGCGGCTCCCGCGTTTGCGCAGAACATCGCCGTCGTCAATGGCACGCCGATTCCCACGTCGCGCGCCGATGCGCTCGTGAAGCAACTCGTCCAGCAGGGTCAGCAGGATTCGCCGCAATTGCAACAGGCGGTGCGCGAGGAACTCATCAACCGCGAAATCCTGATGCAGGAAGCATCGCGCGAAGGCCTGCCAATGCGTCCCGACGTGAAGGCGCAGATCGCGGTCGCGCAACAGACGGTCGTGCTGCGCGCGATGATCGAAGACTTCGTCAAGAAGAACACGCCGACCGACGCCGAGATCCAGGCGCGCTACGAGCAACTCGTGAAGCAGACGGGCGGCGGCAAGGAACTGCATCTGCATCACATCCTGGTAGAAAGCGAAGCGCAGGCGAAGGACTTGATCGCGAAGATCAAGGGCGGCGCGAGCTTCGAGGATTTGGCGAAGCAATACTCGAAGGACCCGGGATCGGGCAAGAACGGCGGCGATCTGGACTGGTCCGCGCCGCAAGCCTACGTGCCGGAATTCGGCGCCGCCGCCGAGAAGCTCAAGAAGGGTGAAGTAACGCCGCAGCCGGTGAAGACGCAATTCGGCTGGCACATCATCCGTCTGGACGATACCCGCGACGTCGCCCCGCCGCCGCTGGAACAAGTGAAGGCGCAGATCGCGCAGCAGATTCAGCAGGAGAAGCTGCAGGCGTTCGAGGAAGGGTTGCGGAAGAAGGCAGTGGTGAAATAAGCACGCTGATCGCCCTTCGTCGCTGTCGGACAAAGCCGCCTTCGGGCGGCTTTGTCGTTTTCGGTGCGTGTCTGCAATCGGCAAAAAAACACCCCGAAAAACCACTTCGGGGTGCTCTCATCCCACCAATACGATCCATCCTCACCCCATGAACCGCCGCGCGTTCTGAAACACGCGCAGCCACGGACTGCCGTCAGTGGTCCAGTCATCCGGTGTCCAGCTCATCTGCACATTGCGATGCACGCGCTCCATATGCGGCATCAGAACGGTGAAGCGGCCGTCGGGCGTCGTGACCGACGTGATGCCTTGCGGCGAGCCGTTCGGGTTGAACGGATACTGCTCCGTCGCGCGGCCGTGATGATCGACGAAACGCATGGCGACGAGTGCCTTCGCGGCATCGCCCTGTTGCGAGAAATCGGCGAAACCTTCACCGTGCGCGACCGCAACCGGAATGCGCGAGCCTTCCATGCCGCTAAAGAAGATCGACGGCGAACTCTCCACTTCCACGAGCGAGAAGCGCGCTTCGAACTGCTCGGACTTGTTGCGCGTGAACTTGGGCCACGCCTCGGCGCCGGGGATGATGGACGCCAGGTTCGACATCATCTGGCAGCCGTTGCAGATGCCGAGCGCGAAGGTATCGGCGCGGCTAAAGAAGGCGGCGAACATATCGGAAAGACGCGGGTTGAAGCGAATGGTCTTGGCCCAGCCTTCGCCCGCACCCAGCACGTCGCCATACGAGAAGCCGCCGCACGCCACCGCGCCCGCGAAGTCGGCGAGTGTCGCGCGGCCTTCGAGCAGATCGCTCATATGTACGTCATGCGCATCGAAGCCCGCGCGGTCGAATGCATACGCGGTTTCGAGATGCGAGTTCACGCCCTGCTCGCGCAGGATCGCCACGCGCGGACGCGTGTTCGTCGCGATGAACGGCGCGGCGACGTCTTCCGCCGGATCGAAGGTCAACACGGGCGACAAGCCGGGATCGCCGGCATCGAGCAATGCGTCGTATTCGGCGTCGGCACAAGCGGGGTTGTCGCGCAGACGCGCGATGCGCCAGCTCACCTCGCTCCATGCGCGCTGCAACTCGGTACGCGGCGCATCGAAAATCTTCTTCGCGTCGCGATAGATCTCGACCGTGTCGCGCTCGTTCGGCTTGCCGATGACATGCGCGCACGCCGACAAACCATGCCCGCGCAACGCGCCGAGCACGGCATCGCGATCCGCCGCGCGCACTTGCACCACCGCGCCGAGTTCTTCCGTGAACAGCGCGCGGATCGTGCGGTCGTCGCGCCGGCCGCTCGTCTGCTTGGTCCAGTCTTTCGCGTCGCCGTAATCGGATTCGTGGTCGGCATCGAGTGTCAGCATGTCGACGTTGAGCGACACGCCCACGTGCCCCGCGAACGCCATCTCGCAGACCGTCGCCCACAGGCCGCCGTCCGAGCGGTCGTGATAGGCAAGCAGCTTGCCGTCGGCGTTGAGCGCCTGAATGGACGCGAAGAAGCGCTTGAGGTCTTCGGGATCGTCGACGTCGGGCACGGCATCGCCCACTTGCTGCGTCACTTGCGCGAGGATGCTGCCGCCCATGCGATTGCGCCCGCGCCCCAGATCGATGGCGATCAGCACCGTATCGGACTCCGCGACGAGTTGCGGCGTGAGTTGACGGCGCACGTCCTCGACCGGCGCGAACGCCGAGATGATGAGCGACACCGGCGACACCACTTCCCGTGAGCCGCCGCGTGCGTCCTGCCACTTGGTGCGCATCGACAGCGAATCCTTGCCGACCGGAATGCTGATGCCGAGCGCCGGGCACAGTTCCATGCCGATGGCCTTCACCGTGTCGTAGAGCGCCGCGTCTTCGCCCGCGCTGCCGCACGCGGCCATCCAGTTGGCGGAGAGCTTGAGCTTGCTCAACGATTCGATCGGCGCGGCAGCGATATTCGTCACTGCTTCGCCCACTGCCATGCGGCCGGATGCGGGTGCGTCGATGACGGCGAGCGGCGTGCGCTCGGCCATCGTCATGGCTTCGCCGCGATAGCCCGCGTAGTCCATGGTCGTGATGGCGCAATCGGCCACCGGCACTTGCCACGGGCCCACGAACTGGTCGCGCGCCGTCGTGCCGCCCACCGAACGGTCGCCGATGGTGATGAGAAACGACTTGCTCGCGACGGTCGGGTGCTTGAGCACATCGACGGCGACTTCCGAAAGCTGCAGGCCGGTGACATCGACCGGCGTGAAGCTCGGATGTTCGCGCGCAACGTCGCGATGCATTTTCGGCGGCTTGCCGAGCAGCACATCCATCGGCATGTCGACGGGTTCCTGACCTTCGTTTTCATCGTCGATGAGTTCGAGGTCGCGCTCGTCCGTCGCCACGCCAACCACTGCCACCGGGCAGCGTTCACGCTCGCAGATTGCCTCGAAGGCCGGCAGATCGGCGGGCGCGATGGCCAGCACATAGCGCTCTTGCGCTTCGTTCGACCAAATTTCGCGCGGCGACAGTCCGCTTTCCTCGAGTTGTACCTTGCGCAGTTCGAAGCGCGCACCCTTGCCCGCGCCATCGACGAGTTCGGGGAACGCATTCGAAATGCCGCCCGCGCCGACGTCGTGAATCGACAGAATGGGGTTGTGCTCGCCCAGTTGCCAGCACGAGTTGATGACTTCCTGCGCGCGGCGTTGAATTTCAGGATTGCCGCGCTGCACGGAATCGAAGTCCAGCTCGGCGGTGTTCGCGCCCGTGGCCATCGAACTCGCCGCGCCGCCGCCCATGCCGATGCGCATGCCCGGTCCGCCGATCTGGATCAGCAGCGTGCCCGCCGGCAGATCGTTCTTGTGCGTGTGCTGGTCCGAGATATTGCCGATGCCGCCCGCGATCATGATCGGCTTGTGATAGCCGCGCACGCGGCCCGCGACGTTCTGCTCGAAGGTGCGGAAATAGCCGCCCAGGTTCGGACGGCCGAATTCGTTGTTGAATGCCGCCGCGCCGATGGGGCCGTCAATCATGATCTGCAACGGCGACGCAATGCGATCCGGCCGGCCATACGCCTCATGCGTTTCCGACGGATTGCGCGAGACGAGCGGCGTGGCGGCATCGCGGGCGTTTTCCCACTTTTGACGCGCATCGGGCAAATCGAGGTTCGATACCGTGAAGCCCGCGAGACCGGCTTTCGGACGCGCGCCGCGACCGGTCGCGCCTTCGTCGCGGATTTCGCCGCCCGAGCCCGTTGCCGCGCCCGCGAACGGCGAGATCGCGGTCGGGTGATTATGCGTTTCGACCTTCATCAGCGTGTGCGTCAACTCGACCTTGCGCTGATACTGCTCGCTCTCGCCGCGCGGAAACCAGCGCTCCGCGACGCCGCCCGCCATGATCGCCGAGTTGTCCGAGTACGCGACGATCGTGCCTTCGTGATTCAGCTTCTCGGTGTTGCGGATCATGGCGAAGAGCGACAGATCCTGCTTCTCGCCGTCGATGGTCCATTCGCCGTTGAAAATCTTGTGGCGGCAATGTTCGCTGTTGGCCTGCGCGAACATCATCAGTTCGACGTCGGTCGGATTGCGGTTGAGGCTTTTGAAGGCATCGACGAGATAAACGATCTCGTCTTCCGCGAGCGCGAGGCCCAGTTCCGCGTTGGCCGCTTCGAGCGCCGAACGCCCGGCGCCGATGATATCGACCGTCTGCAAGGGCTTGGCGGGCAGTTCGTCGAAGAGATGCAGCGCCTGATCGCGCGAGGCCGCGACGCTTTCGGTCATGCGGTCGTGCAACGCGTGGGCAACGGCGGCGCGCGCTTCGTCCGACAGGGTTTTCTTGCCGCCGAGCAGACCGCTCTTCAGGACGACCGTGTATTCGACGCCGCGCTCGATACGCCGCACTTGCGTGAGGCCGCAATGATGTGCGATGTCGGTTGCCTTGCTCGCCCAAGGCGACACCGTGCCGAAACGCGGCACGACCAGAAACGTTTCGGCGTGTCCGCGTTCCTTGCCTTCTTCGAGCGGCGCACCGTAGTGCATCAGCGCGTGGATGCGGTTGCTGTCCTCATCGGAAAGCGGTTCGGCCGAATTCACGAAGTGCAGAAACTGGCCGCGCACGCCGACGATGTTCGCGTCGATGCGCGCGAGCGTCTCGAGGAGGCGGGTCTGACGGAAATCGGAGAGAGCCGAAGCGCCGGGGAAACACGAGAAGTGGGCCATTGTGACGGTGCGTCGATGACGTCTGTGTGCCGCTAGGTGCCGCGCTCGAAACGCCGGAAACGGCCACGAGCGTGGATGAGCGACGTGAGGCGAAAGGAAGACCGCGATTATACCCCGGATGCGTCTCAAATTCGGCCGGCCCGACCGGCGCCATTGCCCGTCGCGCGTGCGCATCCCGCCGCAAACGTGACGCATGGCTTATCCTGAAATCGATCCTGCAGTGTACGCAGTGCAGAAACGTTCGCGACGGACATGCTGCGATCTGGCACCTATGGTCCCGGCGCGGCTCATTTGGCGCTATCATGGCGCGCTTTCTTCGGGTGTGGCGAGTCTGCCGCGCCCGCCGTCTCATCGTCGACATGCGCGGCGCGCCCGAGCTTGCGGCGCGGTATGCGGCGCAAGTTCGCGCCTTCGGGCAAAAAAGTCATGGATGTCATCGTTATCGGCGGAGGAATCGCCGGCATCGCCACCGCTTACCAGTTGCATGCGGCCGGGCATCGCGTCTGCGTGGTCGAGCGCTACGCGACCGTCGCCCAAGGCGCCACATATGGCCAGGGCGGCGCGCTTCTGCCCTCTCCGCTCGACGTCTGGTTCGGACCGACCTTCATGTCGTCGAACCGCGCGAAGCAAAACGGCATGGTCGTGAAGACCGGCTTTCATAGCGCCGTGCGCGATTTTTTGAAACAACTCGCCATGCTGCGCGAGCCGGACGCGTTCGCGGCGCAATATGCGTTGCTGGAACCGCTCGTCGCGTTGTCGCGCCGTACCGTCGCGGAAATCGAGAGCGCACTGCAACTCGAATTCGAACAGCGGCGCGGCATGTTGCACGTGTTTCGTCACGCGCGCGAGCTGGAGGAAGCGCAACCGGCCATCGATCTGTTGCGGCAGTTCAAGGTGCCGCATTGCGTGCTGACGCCTGAGGAATGCGTCGCGGCGGAGCATTCGGTGCCCGAATATCCCGAATTCGCAGGCGGCGTTTTGCTGCCCGAGGAGCGCACGGCCAATTGCCCGCTCTTCACCAAGCAACTGAAGCAGCTGCTCGAAGACGGCGGCGTGCAGTTTCGCATGAATCGCACGGTGACGGCGCTGCGTCTGGACGATAAGCGCGCGGCCGTCGAACTCGCCGATCCGGACGCAAGCCGCAACAAGCGCAACGAAAATGTCGAGTTGATCACGGCGGACGCCGTCGTGGTCGCGGCGGGAGCCGAGACGCCCGCGCTCGTCAGGAAGTCCACGCCGTGGCTCTATCCGCTGCGCATGCATACGCTCACCGCGCCGATTGCGTACGAAGAGCGCGCGCCGCATCTGACGGTCGTCGATTCGATGAAGCGCATCACGATGACACGTGTGAACCAGCGTCTGCGCGTGGCGGGCGCGGGCGTGTTCCAGAGCGCGTCCAAGGCCGACAAGCCGCTCGATGCGAGCCTCGCGCGACGTGCGCTCGACGTGCTCGGTCAGGGCACGCACGACTGGATTCCGGGCGCGGGACGCGTCTCGGCCGCGCGTCCGTGGGAAGGCCTGCGCCTCTTTTCCGCCGATGGCCTGCCGGCAGTCGGCGCGACACGGCATCCGCGTGTGTTCGTCAACGCGGCGCATGGTCCGGCGGGCTGGGGGCTCGCGTGCGGGTCGGCGAAGGTGGTGGCGGACCTCCTGTCCGATGTGACGCCCGAGGTTCCGGAACAGACACTTGCGGCATTGAGTATCGAGCGGTTTTGAAGAGCGCGCGTCCGTGCTCTCGCGTGCTGCGGTGCTAGTGGCTGCGTCGGCTTGGCATTCGGTTTGTGCGAGCCGCGCGCGTCTTTGAGCGACTCACGAAACTTGCGATCCTGGTCGAGCCGAATCGCCACATGCTTCAGGCACGAACGGTGCGAATCGGCGCAATGTTCGCTGCACGCCTATCATCGTCGACATGACCGATCCCCGACCGCCCTACTTCACGCCCCGCGACGATGCCCTCGCGCTCCTGACGCTCACGGAGCTGCGTTCGCTCGAAGCGCGCGCCGCTGCCGCGCTGCCGCCTCACACGCTGATGGCCCGCGCAGGCGCCGCCGCCGCACAGCTTCTGCTCCATACGCGCGACTTTCATACGAAGAAGCCCGTCTGGATCGTCGCCGGCCCCGGCAACAACGGCGGCGATGCGCTCGTAATGGCCGAGCGGCTTCACCGCGCGGGCGTGACGGTGCGCGTTTGCATGCCGGTCGAGGTCAAGCCCGACGACGCCCGCTGGGCGCTCGAAGCGGCGCGTGCCGCAGGCGTGACGATCGACACCGCAGTCCCCGCATCGTTCGATGAATTCGGCTGGCTGGTCGACGGCATGTTCGGCATCGGCCTGACACGGGTGCTGGACGGCGTGTTCGCCGGCATCGCGACACGTCTGTCGCAAAGCGCGCGCGATGCCGACAGCCGCGACCATGGCCGAGTGCTCGCGCTCGATGTCCCGAGCGGTCTCGACAGCGACACCGGCGCACCCGTCGCGGGTGGCGCAAGTGTGCGCGCGAACGAGACGATCACGTTCATCGGCGCGAAGCCGGGCCATTTCACGGCGGAAGGCCGCGATCTGTGCGGCACGCTGCACGTCGCCACGCTCGACATCGAGCCGCCCGCCGCGCCTTCCATCGTGCTCAACGTGCCGGCCCTTTTCGCGGCCCACATGCCGCCGCGCGACAACGCGACCAACAAAGGCACGTTCGGCACGCTTGCCGTGATCGGCGGCGATACCGGCATGTGCGGCGCGCCCATCCTCGCCGCGCGCATGGCGCTCTACGGCGGCGCGGGCAAGGTCAACGTGGCGTTTCTAGGCGAAGGTGCGCCGTCCTACGATCCGCCGCATCCCGAACTGATGCTGCATCACGTCGACGACTTCGCGCTCGAAAAGATGGACGCAATTTCGATCGGCTGCGGCATGGGCAAGAGCGACCGCGCGAGAAAAGTGCTCGCCGATGTCCTGAAGCTCGACGCCGCCAAGCTGCTCGACGCCGATGCGCTCAATCTCGTCTCGAAGGACGACGCCCTCGCCGCAGAAGTCGCGGGACGCGGCGCCAAGGGCAATCCGTGCGTGCTCACGCCGCATCCGCTAGAAGCCGCGCGGCTCTTGCAAACCGATGCAAAGGCGGTTCAGGCGGACCGCATCGCGGCCGCGCGTCGGTTGGCAGCGCGTTACTCGGCGGTCATCGTGCTGAAAGGCTCGGGCACGGTCATCGCGTCGCCGGATGGCCGCGTCGCCATCAATCCGACCGGAAACGCAGGACTCGCCACCGGCGGCACCGGCGACGTGCTCGGCGGATTGATCGGAGCATTGCTCGCCCAAAAGTTGCCTGCGTATGAGGCGGCGCTGGCAGGCGTGTACTTCCACGGCCAGGCTGCCGAGCATCTGGCGAGCGAAGGCACCGGGCCTGCGGGACTGACGGCGGGCGAACTTGCGCCTGCCGTGCGCAGTCTCATCAATCGGCGCTTCTATCAACGGCAGCAGCGCGCCTGATTTGTCCGAGGCTTGCACGGCGCCGCGATGACGCCTTGCAAGCATTCGTTCATGCATCGTCGCTATACTGCCTCTTGCTTCTTACATTCGAGCATCCGCGGCACCGCTGGTCGCGTTCACGAACTGACTGACGCCACCCGCTAAGCCGCCTTTGCACGAACGTTTCCTTTGTCACTCAGGACTATCGAACCGTTATGACGCTCAAATCGCTACCCGCCTGGTCGGCGCTCCAATCGCACTACGATGCCATCTCCGGCGAGCGCCTGCGCGACTGGTTCGCGCCGCAAAACGACACCGCGCCCACGCGCGCCGAGCGCTTCACGTTCGACGGCGGCGGTATCAGCATCGACTTCTCCAAGAACCGCATCACCGACGCCACGCTCAAGCTGCTCATCCAGCTCGCCGAAGAGGCGAAGGTGACCGAGCGCCGCGACGCCATGTTCGCGGGCGATATCGTCAATATCACGGAACATCGCGCGGTGCTGCATACGGCGCTGCGCGCGCAAACCGACGACGCGCCCTTCGCCGAACAGGTCCGCGCCGAGCGCGCGAAAATGGCCGCGTTCGCCGACAAGGTCCGCGACGGCTCGTGGACCGGCTATACCGGCAAGCGTATCCGCCATGTGGTGAACATCGGCATCGGCGGCTCGGACCTCGGGCCGAAGATGGTCGTGCACGCGCTGCATCATCTGGCATCGAAAGAACTCGACACGCATTTCGTCTCCAATGTCGATGGCGCCGATCTCTGGAACGTGCTCCAGCAAGTCGATGCCGAAGAGACGCTCGCGATCATCGTCTCCAAGACCTTCACGACGCTCGAAACCATGACCAACGCGCACTCCATGCGCGATTGGTTCTTGAAGCAGGGCTGCCCGGAAAGCGAGCTTTCGAAGCACTTCGTCGGCGTCTCGGCGAACCCGGCGGAAGTGGTCAAGTTCGGCATCGCGAAAGAAAACGTCTTCGAGATGTGGGACTGGGTCGGCGGGCGCTATTCGCTGTGGTCGGCGGTGGGCCTGTCCATCGTGATCTCGGTCGGACCGAAGAATTTCGACGCGCTGCTGGAAGGCGCGTACGCGATGGATCAACACTTCCGCGAAGCGCCGCTCGACAAGAATCTGCCCGTGCTGATGGGCATGATCGGCATTTGGTATCGCAACTTTTTCGGCTCGCAGAGCGATCTGATCGCGCCTTATTCGCAGGCGCTGCACTATCTGCCTTCGTATCTTCAGCAACTGGAGATGGAAAGCAACGGCAAGTCGGCGACGCTGGCAGGCGGCATGGTCGATTACCCGACCGCTGCCGTGATCTGGGGCGAGCCCGGCACGAACGGCCAGCACGCGTTTTTCCAGATGCTGCATCAAGGGCCGACCATCATCCCGATCGATTTCATCGCCGTGCTCACGCCTGAGCATCCGCTCGTCGATCACCATGCGAAGCTGCTCGCCAACTGCTTCGCGCAAAGCGAAGCGCTGATGCTCGGCCGCACGCTCGAAGAGGCGAAGAAGGTCGCGGGCCCGGGCAAGGAAGAACTTGCCACGCATTTGAGCTTTCCGGGGAATCGGCCGACCACGACCATCATTCTCGATGCGCTCACGCCCGAGGCGCTCGGCGCGCTTATCGCGCTGTACGAACACAAGGTGCTCGTGCAGGGCGCGGTGTGGGACGTGAACTCGTTCGATCAGTGGGGCGTGGAACTCGGCAAGATTCTCGGCAAGGTGGTCGAGGCGGATATCACCGCCGCGAGCGCCGATCCGAAGAAGCACGATGCCTCGACCTCCGCGTTGATCGAGCGCGCGCGCAAGGCTCTGAAGTATTGACGGCTGGTTGCGTCGTTAAAGCCCGCATCGGCCCGCATCGGTCGATGCGGGCTTTTTTATACGCTCAGGCCATTGACGAGCCGCCCTGCTTCGATCGTCACGGTGGCATCGCAACGTTCGGCGAGTTCGACGTCGTGCGTGACGAGCACGAGCGTCGCGCCGTTGCGTTCGTTCATCGCGAACATGAGATCGATGATGGCATAGCCCGTGGCGGCGTCGAGGCTGCCGGTGGGTTCATCGGCGAACAGCACCGCCGGATGCGTGACGAAGGCGCGCGCCAACGCCACGCGTTGCTGTTCGCCACCAGACAGCAGCTTGGGATAATGCGCCGTGCGTTGCGCGAGACCGACCTGATCGAGCAGCGAGCGCGCGCGCGCGGCAATCTGATCGTGCGGCAACTCCGCGCGCAGTTCGAGCGGCAGCATGACGTTCTCGAGCGCGGTGAGATGCGGCATCAACTGGAACGACTGGAACACGAAACCGACCGCGCCGCTTCTGAGCGCGGCGCGCTGGTCTTCATCGAGCGTGGAAAGCTCCTTGCCCAATAAACGAACCGAGCCCGCACTCGCGCTGTCCAAACCCGCGAGCAGGCCGAGCAGTGTCGACTTGCCCGAGCCCGATGCCCCGACGATCGCCACGCTGCTGCCCTTCGCGATGGACAGATCGATCTGATCGAGTATCGTGAGCTCGCCCGTTGCGTCCTTCACCCGCTTGCTTAAACCCCGAACTTCGATGACCGGCTCGATATTGTTTTGCATGGACACCCTGAAAAAGAACTGGAGCGCGCGTGCTTGCGTCGCCTTGACAATGCTTGCGACAAGTTCCGCGCTGCATGCACAAGACGCAGCGACGAACAAGCCTGCAATCGTCGTGCTTGGCGACAGCCTTTCTGCCGAATACGGTTTGCCTCGCGATACCGGCTGGGTCAATCTGCTGCGCCAAAGGCTTGCGAAAGAGCGTCTCGATTATAGCGTCGCCAATTCGAGCATCAGCGGCGACACCACGAGCGGCGGACGCGCGCGATTGACCGCCGTGCTCATGCGTATCAAGCCGGCGGTGGTAGTCGTGGAACTCGGCGCGAACGATGCCTTGCGCGGCGTGCCGCTTGCCACCACCGAAACGAATCTGCGTGGAATAGTCGAGGCATCGCAGGCGGCGCATGCGAAGGTTTTACTCATCGGCATGTACGTTCCGCCCAATTACGGCCCCGACTATTCGCAAAAGTTCCACGCCATCTATGAACGCATCGCCAAGGACAAGAATGTGGCGCTCGTCCCTTTCCTGCTTGCCGGGATCGAAAACAAGCCGACGATGTTCCAGTCGGACCAGATTCATCCGACGGTGCAGGCCCAGCCATTGCTATTAGAAAACGTCTGGCCAAGCTTGAAACCCTTGCTGGGCGCAAGTGCGTCGTAACAACGAAGACGCCAGCCGCGACAGCTTTTCCAACAAACGCGGAACACGGCCAAGATTCAGTTATCTGAGACTTTCGCGTAACTCTTATAACCCCGCTCGCAAGAGAGCGCTCTACAAGGAGGTCACGTGAAATACTTCCCTCTGGTTGCATTGACCATCGCGATTTCGGCATGTGCCGCTCAACCGCCCGCAGGCGTGCAGCAAGTCGGCATGAGCGACAAGCCGGTCAAGGCGGTCGCCGAATGCGTCTCGCATGCATGGGCTGACAAGACGCAACAGCAAGTCGTGTCGCAAGATACGCTGGCCAACGATCAGGCCGTCGATGTCTATGTGCCGGGTCAGCAGCCGCCGAATGGCGCGGCCGCCGTGGTGCGTCCGAAGTGGTCCGGTCCGGGCTCGTGGGTGGGTTTCCGCGCATCGGATGCCGCTGGCAGCCAGGCGACGGGCGACATTCAGGCTTGCCTGTAAGGACACTGTTGCTGGTTACATCGGGCAGCATTGAAAAAGCCCCGCGTCCTTTCGGACGCGGGGCTTTTTTGTGCGACTGACGTTTTACTGCTTCTTATTGATTGGCCGCAGGCACCGGCGCCTGACTTAGCTTGACCTTCGAGCGCGCCTTCAACGAGTCGATATACGCTTCCATCTCGGCTTGAGCATAGACCTGCGCGATCTGCTGCTGCGCGCCGGCGAGACGATCCGCGGCCACCGCGTTGGCTTTCTCGATACCGTTGACGCGATAGATCGCATAGCCGTCCGTGCCGAGATCGACGCCGACGTACGCGGGCAACTTCGAGGCATCCGCCTTGAAGATCGCGCTCAACGCGGCAGGCGGCAAGCCCTGCGCGTCGTTGCGCGAGACGATGATCGGTGACGTGAAGCCATCGGTCGACTTCGATTTCTGCAGATCGGCAAGCTTCGTCTGGCCTTCCTTGAGCGCCATCGCAGCTGCGTCTTGCGCGACGACCTTCGTGCGTACCGCGTCCTTCACGGCGTCGAACGCGGGAACGGTCGAAGCCTTGTAGTCGGTCACGCGCGCGGCGATCAGCGTGTTGTTGCCTGCATCGACGGCTTGGGTGTTGTTGTGATCTTTCACCGAGTCCGGTGAGAACACGGCCGCCAGAAACTTCGCATTGTTGAGCGGATTGTCCTGCGGCAATTGCGTGTTGAGCTTCGGACCGACCGTAGCGGTCTGAACCGTGAGCTTGTATTTGTCGGCCGCGGGCTGCAGCGACTTCGCCTGTTCGTAGACGGTGTCAGTGAAGCCTTGCGCTGCTTCTGCAAAGCCCTTGCTGCCCTGTTGCGCGGCGTAGTCCTTGGCGAGCGCTTCCTTCACTTCGTCGAACGACTGCGTAACCGACGGCTTGACGTCCGTTGCCTGAATGATGTGGTACCCGAAGTCCGACTCGACGATATCGCTCACTTCGCCCTTTTTCAGGTTGAACGCGGCGTCGTCGAAAGCCTTGCCGCCCGCGATCTGACCGCGCGCGAAGTAACCGAGGTCACCGCCCTTCGACGCCGAGCCCGGATCTTCCGAATTCTTCTCCGCTACTTGCGCGAACTGATCGGGATGCGCCTTTACTTGCGCGAGCAGTTGTTCGGCCTTCTGCTTCGCCTTCGCCTTGTCGGCCGCGCTGGCGTCTTTCGGCGCGTTCACGAGGATGTGACTCGCGCGCACCTGACCTTCCGTGCGGTAGCGCTGGATGTTGTCGTCGTAGAACTTCTTGAGATCGGCGTCGCTCGGCTTCGATGCCGCCGCGAGCGTGGACGGCGACAGCACGAGGTACTGAATGGTCGCGGTCTCGGGCGTGGCAAAGTCATTGCGATGCGCGTCGTAGTACGAATGCAGTTGCGCGTCGGTGGGTTGAACTTTCGCGGCGTAATCCGCCGCGCGCAGCGACATGCCCTGCACCGCGCGACGCTGCTCGGACAATTCGGTCAAGCTCTGCGCGAGCGACTTCGAGGTGAACGAAGACTCCTGAATGCTTGCCGGGATCTGCTGATTTGCGATTGTGTAGCGCATGCGCTCGTCGTACTGCGCGGGCGTCATGCCCTGCATGGCGAGCATTTCCTTGTAACGCTCGATGTCGACGGAGCCATCGGGCTTGCGCAGCGACGCGACGATCGGATCGGACAGCAGCGCGCGACGCACGGCGTCGTCGGATGCGGTCAGATGCAGGCGTTGCGTCTCGTCCGACAGCGCGCGCTGTTGCACGAGACTGTCGACCATGGCGGCGCGCGCTTCGGGCGTGTCGAACATGCGGGCGTCGAACTGAGCGCCCAGCATGGAGCGCGCGCGATCCACCTGCTGGCGGAAGGCGTTATCGAATTCGGGGCGCGTGATCTTGTGACCGTTCACGCTGGCGACGTAAGCGCTTTCGTCGAAAAAGTTGCTGAAACCCTGAATCCCGACAATGCCGAGACCCGGCACGATGATCAGGATCAGCAGGGCCATCATCAGGCGCTGGTGATTACGGAAGAAGTCGAGCATGCGTAGCGCTGCGTGGTTAGAACAAAACGCTCGATATTACAACAGCGCGAGGGGAAAAGGCGACAAGTCGGGGTGTAAGGCTTCCGGTGGGAGCCGCGTTTGATGGTCCATCTATGTTCCAGGAAGCGGAAAATCCTTCGTACTCAAAGGCTTAACCGTTCATGCGGAAGATTCGGCGGCATTATCGCAATGCCTGCAAATTTGGCGATGCACGAGACGCGTGGACGCTGGAAATTGCTTCGGAATCTTAATTAAGAAGCGGAAAAGAGAAAGTCCCGCAAGCTTGTGACTTGCGGGACTCTTTCAGTCGATCCTGGCGGAGCGGACGGGACTCGAACCCGCGACCCCCGGCGTGACAGGCCGGTATTCTAACCAACTGAACTACCGCTCCTTGCTTGATGCTCAACGCAGACTGCTGTGAACCGGAAACTGGTGGGTGCTGAGAGGCTCGAACTCCCGACCTACGCCTTGTAAGGGCGCCGCTCTACCAACTGAGCTAAGCACCCGTTCCGCGATTCAAGCGTTGCTGCTATTTGCTACTCCGCGCTGACCAGCAGCTCATGTAAGAGTTGCCGTATCCAGCGAGTCCGCTAGTTTAGCGCATCCTTCAGCGCTTTGCCAGGCCGAAATTTCGGCACCTTGGCCGCCTTGATCTTGATGGCCGCGCCCGTGCGCGGATTGCGTCCCGTACGCGCCACGCGCTTGCCCACGGCAAAGGTTCCGAACCCCACGAGCGTCACCGTTCCGCCCTTCTTCAAGGTCGCGCTCACGCCGCCGATCACGGCTTCGAGTGCACGCCCCGCTGCCGCCTTTGAAAGATCGGCTTGCTCCGCGATATGGTCGATCAGGTCAGTCTTGTTCATTGTGATCCCCGAATCTGTAATGGCACGATGTAGGCGATGTCGTTTCGTATCGAAACGAGCAGCATCGATTTTTCGATTCGATGCGCGGCCATTAAACGCAGCCGAAACGGGAGTGTCAACGAGGGTTGCGCCTGATTTCATCTGCTTTGGAAGCACTGCTCGAATTGGTCGACGCAAACAAAAAGACCCCGCAAGCGTGAACCTGCGGGGTCTTTTTTTACGACTTGGGCCGTAAGTGCGACAGCGTCAATGAAGCGTGCTCAGTGCTTCACGAACTCGCCGACAGCCGGACCATCTTTCTTCGCTTCAGCGGCCACTGGCGGCTTGGCTTCTTCTTCCGGCAACGGTGCCGGCGCGCGTTCGAGCGCCAGTTCCAATACGCGATCGATCCAGCGAACCGGAATGATCTCGATGGCGTTCTTCACGTTGTCCGGAATGTCGGCCAGATCCTTGGTGTTTTCTTCAGGGATCAGCACGAGCTTGATGCCGCCGCGATGCGCCGCCAGCAGCTTCTCCTTCAACCCGCCGATAGGCAGCACTTCGCCGCGCAGCGTGATTTCGCCCGTCATCGCGACATCCGCGCGAACCGGAATACCGGTCAGCACAGAAACCAGCGCCGTCGTCATGGCGATACCGGCGGACGGACCGTCCTTCGGCGTCGCACCTTCGGGCACGTGAATGTGGATGTCCTTCTTCTCGAAGGCCTCGTCCGACACACCGAGACGACGCGAACGCGAACGCACCACCGAGCGCGCCGCTTCGACGGATTCCTTCATCACGTCGCCGAGCGAACCCGTGCGGATCACGCCACCCTTGCCGGGCATGACCGCCGCTTCGATCGTCAGCAAATCGCCGCCGACTTCCGTCCACGCAAGACCCGTCACCTGACCGATCTGGTTTTCCTTCGCGGCCAGACCGAAGTCGTACTTGCGCACGCCGAGGAAGGTGTCGATGTTCGTGCCATCGACCTTCACCGCGCCTTCGGCCTTCTTCAGCAACAGCATCTTCACGACCTTGCGGCAGATCTTCGACACTTCACGTTCGAGCGAACGCACGCCCGCTTCACGCGTGTAGTAGCGAATGATGTCGCGGATGGCTTGTTCCGCCACTTCGATCTCGCCGTCCTTCAGACCGTTGTTGCGCTTTTGCTTCGGCAACAGATAACGCTGCGCAATGCTGACCTTCTCGTCTTCCGTGTAACCCGAAAGGCGGATGACTTCCATCCGGTCGAGCAGCGGCGGCGGGATATTGAGCGAGTTCGACGTCGCGACGAACATCACGTCCGACAGGTCGAAGTCCACTTCGATGTAATGGTCCGCGAACGTATGGTTCTGTTCCGGGTCCAGCACTTCGAGCAACGCCGATGCAGGATCGCCGCGGAAATCCATCCCCATCTTGTCGACTTCGTCGAGCAGGAAGAGCGGATTGCGCACGCCGACCTTGGTCAGGCTTTGCAGAATCTTGCCGGGCATGGAACCGATATACGTGCGACGGTGCCCGCGAATCTCGGACTCGTCATGCACGCCGCCAAGCGCCATGCGCACGAATTTGCGATTGGTCGCGCGAGCGATGGACTGCCCAAGCGACGTCTTGCCGACGCCCGGAGGCCCGACGAGGCACAGAATCGGCGCCTTCACTTTCTCCACGCGCTGTTGAACCGCGAGATATTCGAGAATGCGTTCCTTGACCTTTTCCAGACCGAAGTGGTCTTCGTCGAGCACGCGCTCGGCATTGGTCAGGTCGTTGTTGACCTTGCTCTTCTTGCGCCACGGAAGACCAATAAGCGTGTCGATGTAATTGCGCACGACAGTGGCTTCAGCCGACATCGGCGACATGAGCTTGAGCTTCTTGAGCTCGGCGTCCGCCTTCTTCTTGGCTTCCTTCGGCATGCGCGCGGCCGTGATGCGCTTCTCGAGTTCTTCGAGATCCGCACCCTCCTCGCCTTCGCCCAATTCCTTCTGGATGGCCTTGACCTGTTCGTTCAGGTAATACTCGCGCTGGCTCTTCTCCATCTGGCGCTTCACGCGGCCACGGATACGCTTCTCGACCTGAAGGATGTCGATTTCAGCTTCGAGTTGCGCGAGCAAATGCTCGAGGCGTTCGATCACAGGGAACATCTCGAGGATGTGCTGCTTTTGATCGAGCTTGAGCGGCAAATGCGCGGCGATGGTGTCCGCGAGACGACCCGCTTCGTCGATGCCCGACAGCGACGTCAGGATCTCGGGCGGAATCTTCTTGTTGAGCTTCACGTACTGATCGAACTGCGACACGATCGCGCGACGCAGCGCTTCAGTCTCGGCGCTGTCGGCGTGGTCGGGTTCGAGCGGCATCACGTCGCAGGAAAACTGCGTTTCCTGTTCTTCGATGGACAGCGTCTTTGCGCGCTGCAAGCCTTCGACGAGCACCTTCACGGTACCGTCCGGCAGCTTGAGCATTTGCAGGATGTTGGCGACACACCCTACTTCGTACATGTCCTTTTCGGTCGGCTCGTCCTTCGCCGCCGTTTTCTGGGCGACGAGCATGATGTGCTTGCCACCTTCCATCGCGGCTTCGAGCGCCTTGATCGACTTGGGCCGCCCGACGAAGAGCGGAATCACCATATGCGGGAAAACGACTACGTCGCGCAGCGGGAGCAGCGGCAACGTGATGCGTTCCTGCGGGAGGAGTTGGGTTCCTGACATTTCATTTCCCCATTAATGGAATCGGTTCGTTCGTAAGTAAGGCCGTTAAGAGCTATTGCAAGCCTTTATCGGAAGGGAAAAGTCGTTAGTCGACGACCTGGTCAGTAACGTCCACAATAAACCGAAAAATAAACAAAGGCCGTTCACGTTGCCATGAACGGCCTTTCGCCGGGACACAGCCTGCTTCAGTTCGACCCTGCTACTTTCGGTGCGTCTTCGTAGATGAGCAACGGCTTGCCGTCGCCGTCGATCGTGTTGTCGTCGACGATCACCTTCGAAACGCCCTTCATGGTCGGCAGCTCGTACATGACATCGAGCAACGCTTGTTCCAAGATCGAACGCAACCCGCGCGCACCCGTCTTGCGACGAATGGCTTTTTGCGCGATGGCCTGCAGTGCCGCCGGACGAATCTCCAGTTCCACACGTTCCATGGCAAAGAGCTTGTGATATTGCTTTACCAGCGCATTTTTCGGCTCGATCAGAATCTTCACGAGCGCGGCTTCGTCGAGCTTGCCGAGCGTGGCCACAACCGGCAGACGGCCGATCAGTTCGGGAATAAGACCGAACTTGATCAGATCTTCCGGTTCCACATCCCGCAGTACTTCGCCGGCATCGCGATCCTGCTTGCTTTTCACGCTCGCGCCAAAGCCAATGCCGGTTTTTTCCGTACGATCGGTAATGACTTTCTCGAGCCCGTCGAACGCGCCGCCGCAAACGAACAGGATGTTGGTCGTGTCGACCTGAATAAAGTCCTGGTTCGGATGCTTGCGCCCGCCTTGCGGCGGCACCGAAGCCATCGTGCCTTCGACAAGTTTCAGCAGCGCCTGCTGGACGCCCTCGCCCGACACGTCGCGCGTGATGGACGGGTTATCCGACTTGCGGCTGATCTTGTCGATTTCGTCGATATAAACAATTCCGCGCTGCGCCTTGTCGACTTCGTAATTGCAGTTCTGCAGCAGCTTCTGGATGATGTTTTCGACGTCTTCACCGACATAACCGGCTTCGGTCAGCGTGGTAGCGTCGGCAATGACGAACGGCACGTTCAGCATGCGTGCAAGCGTCTGCGCGAGCAGCGTCTTGCCGGAGCCGGTCGGCCCGATCAGCAAGATGTTGCTCTTCGACAGCTCGATCTCGTCTTTCTTGTCGAGGTGCTTGAGACGCTTGTAGTGGTTATACACGGCCACGGCGAGAATTTTCTTCGCGCGTTCCTGGCCGATGACGTACTGATTGAGGATGTCGCTGATTTCCTGCGGGCTCGGCAGGTCGGACTTGGTCAGCCCGGCCTCTTCTGCCGCGCCGGCCGCTTCGTCGCGAATGATCTCGTTGCACAAGTCGATGCATTCATCGCAGATGAACACGGACGGCCCAGCGATGAGCTTCTTCACCTCATGCTGGCTCTTGCCGCAAAACGAGCAATACAGCAGCTTTTCGCTGCTGGAACCTTTTTTGTCCGCCATAAATGTGTGAGCCTCCGGACACTCTTGTTACATGATACGCCCTTCGATCCGGCCACGCAGTTTCGCCTGTGTGGCCCGTCCGAAGCGCGTTTTGGCGCGTTTCGCGTGACGCCGCATGCGCCACTCGCAACAGCCGGCTTCGTGTTTCGTGGAAGCCGGCGCGGCGTCGTTCCGGACGCCTTAAGGACGCTTATGCAAAACCTGGTCAACGATGCCGTACGCTTGCGCGTCATCGCCCGACATGAAGTTGTCGCGGTCGGTGTCGCGTGCAATGCGCTCGACCGGCTGACCCGTGTGATGCGACAGCAATTGGTTCAGACGCTCCTTCAAGTACAGGATTTCCCGCGCTTGAATTTCGATGTCCGACGCCTGACCACGCGCGCCACCCAGCGGCTGGTGAATCATCACGCGCGCATTCGGCAACGCGACGCGTTTGCCCTTTGCGCCCGACGCCAGCAGGAACGCGCCCATGCTTGCGGCGAGCCCCATGCAAAGCGTGGTGACGTCGGGTTTGACGAATTGCATCGTATCGTAGATTGCCATGCCGGCCGAAACCGAACCGCCCGGGCTATTGATGTAGAGGCTGATGTCCTTGTCCGGATTTTCGCTCTCGAGAAACAGCAACTGCGCGACGACAAGATTCGCCGACTGATCATTGACTTCGCCGACGAGAAACACCACGCGCTCTTTCAGGAGGCGCGAATAGATGTCATAGGCACGCTCGCCGCGGCCGCTGGTTTCCACGACCATCGGAACGAGGCCGAGCGCCTGGGCTTCGAAGTCCCGCGATGCGTGGGACGCCAGTGTGTCGAGCAATTCAGCGCGAAAGGTCATGCAATTTCCTTGTTCGGAATAGGGATACTGATCGACGAAGGAGCATCCGGTAGAACGGCATGCGTACGCACAAACTTTAATGCAAAAAAGGCGTGAGGGCCGTCAGTCCGACGACCCGCACGCCCCCGGGCTCTACGCGTCAGGCTTGCGCCGTTGCGCTGGCCAGTTCCTCGAAGCTGACTTCCTTGTCGGTCACCTTGGCCTTGCCGAGAACGAAATCGACGACGTTGCTTTCAACGACGTACGCTTCCATTTCGGAGAGGCGCTGCTGATTCGAATAATACCAGCGGACGACTTCCTTCGGGTCTTCGTAGCTCTTGGCGAATTCGTCCACTTCCGCGCGGATCTGCTCGGGCTTGGCCTGCAGTTCGTTGGCCTTCACCAGTTCTGCCAGCACGAGGCCCAGCTTCACGCGACGCTCGGCTTGTTCAGCGAACATTTCGGCGGGGATCGGTGCGTCGGCAGCGTTCGGCACGCCACGTTGTTGCAGATCCTGGCGCGCCATTTCGACGAGACGTTCCTGGTCCTGTTCGATCAGCGCCTTCGGCACGTCGAGTTCGGAAATCTTGAGCAACGCGTCCATGACCTGATTCTTCACGATCTGCTGCGTGCGGCGCTTTGCTTCGCGCTCGAGGTTGTCCTTGATCTCGCCGCGCATTTTCGTGAGATCGCCGTCTTCGATACCGAGCGACTTCGCGAATTCCGCGTCGATTTCCGGCAGATGCGGCCACTCGATCTTTTTCACGGTGACGGCGAACTGCGCGGTCTTGCCGGCGACGTCCTTGCCGTGATAGTCCTCGGGGAACGTAAGGTCGAACTCGCGCGTTTCGCCGACCTTCAGGCCGGTCGCTGCTTGTTCGAATTCCGGCAACATGCGGCCTTCGCCCAAGACGAACGCGAAGTCTTCCGCGCTGCCACCTTCGAACGGCACGCCGTCGAGCTTGCCGATGAAGTCCAGCGTGACGCGGTCGCCTTCCTTGGCCGCCGTGTCCGCGCCGCCGTCGCCATGCTCGCCGCCTTCGCCGCGCGCGTGGAAGTGCACGCGCTGCTTGCGAAGGATGTCGAGCGTACGGTCGACTTCGGCTTCGGAAATGGTCGTGACGGTGCGTTCGATTTCAGCGGTGGCGACGTCGCCGAGCTTCACTTCGGGATACACCTCGAAAGTGGCGTCGAATGCGTAGTCTTCCGCAGCGGCTTCGACCTTCGGCGCAAAGCTCGGCTGGCCCGCGACGCGCAGGTTTTCGGTGCGCGTGACGTCGAAGAATTCCTTGCCGACCTTGTCGCTCAACACTTCGGCTTCGACCTGACCGCCGTATTGCTGCGTGACCATCTTGAGCGGCACCTTGCCCGGGCGGAAGCCCGGCATGCGCACGGTCTTGGCCAACTGGCGGATGCGCGAGTCCACTTCCTTCTGCACGGTGTCTTTCGGCAGCGAGATGGTGACGCGGCGTTCGAGCTTGCCGAGGTTTTCAACTACGTTAGCCATGGCTTCAATCGTCCTAGAGTATTCGGGTGTTCGGTGTTCGGTTCTTCCGCGGTTCTGGTTGCGCGGGTCCGGATGAGTTCTGCATGAGCCGCGCCGGGTGCGATGTCGGGCTTCGAAAACGCGCCGCCATGTCGAGACAAGGGAGCGCATCTCGCGACCGCCAGATGTTCGCCAACGCCGAGTCAGCCGGCAGAGCCAAGTATTCTAGCAAACAAATCGCGCGGCCTCTGGCCACGAAACCCGCTTGGCCCGTTTCGAGCGATTTGCACGGTTTTTCCGCACATTTCCGCTCGAAATACACAATTTGAGTCCATCGGCACGACACTCCGATGGCGGTTATCGCACCTTCGCTATTTTGCTGCGGGCGGAGCGCTGATAAGCTTGCCGGCGCGTGATCACGAGAAGCGAAAGGAGCGCGCGTTGCGTTGCACGCTCGATTACCTCAACGCATGAAGCGCATGCGCCATACGCATGGCGACGCGCGATGCAATGCGCATACATCGGGCTTCGCTTCGGCTTTTCAACGTCCACTCACACAGAAAATATTCGAGACACCATGCCTAACGTCACGTCTGCCACGTCTGCCCCTGTCGTCGTCATCGCGCCCGATTCGTTCAAGGGTTCGCTTTCCGCCGAGGGCGTTGCCAACGCCATTGCAGAGGGCATTTTGCGCGCGCGTCCGGATGCCGAAATACGCATTCATCCAATGGCCGATGGCGGCGAAGGCACGCTCGACGCCATGCTCTCCGCAGGCGGCGAACGACGTCTGCTCAACGTGCGCGGCGCGGCTTCGGCCCGGCGCGACGCGGCGACCGGATTGCTGGCGGATGGCGGCGCGATCATCGAGACGGCCGAAGTAGTCGGCATCACGGACCCGGACGGCATGGCGACGCCCGTCACGGAGCGCAGCACGCTTGGCATGGGCGAGGCGATTCGCGCCCTGCTCGATTCGGGCGCGCGCACGTTCTACGTTGCGCTGGGTGGCAGCAGCACGAACGACGGCGGCGCGGGTCTGCTCGTCGGGCTCGGCTTGAAGCTTTTCGATGCGAACGGGCGCGAACTCGAGCCGGTGCCGTCGGCGTTGGCGAAGATCGCGCGTATCGATGCGTCGGGGCTCGATCCGCGCGTGAAGGAAGCGGAGTTCATCGGCATGTCGGACGTCGATAATCCGCTCACCGGCGAGCACGGCGCGACCGCGATCTTCGGTCCGCAGAAGGGGGTGACGCCGGAGCAAGTGGCGACCATCGATGCCGCCCTCGCGCATTTCGCGGATCGACTCGAACCGGCGATGGGAATCGTCAAGCGCGACGAGCCGGGCGCGGGCGCGGCGGGTGGCCTGGGTTTCGCGCTGCATATGCTGGGCGCGCGCTTCGAAACCGGCGCCGAAGTGGTTGCGCGAGAGATCAGACTGGATGCGGCACTCGAGGGCGCTGACTGGCTCATCACCGGCGAAGGCCGGTCGGACGTGCAGACGCTGCACGGCAAGGCGCCGTTCATCGCCTGCAAGCACGCGCGGGACGCAGGCGTGCCGGCGACGCTTTTGTCGGGCGCGGTGGATTCGGCGGCGCTGCCGCGTCTGTCGGAGTTTTTCAGCGGATGCTTTTCGCCCGCGCCCGGCCCGATCACGCTCGATGTCGCGATTCGCGACGCCGCGCGCTTGCTGGCGAACGAAGCGGAGCAGTTGACGCGGTTGAGGTTTGGAGCGAAGTGAAGGGTCGGTGCTTGCGAAATGGCAAGCGCCAACAAAAAACCCCTTTAAGAAACAAAGGGGTTTGTTTGGTGCGAGGAGCGGGACTCGAACCCGCACACCATTGCTGGCGTCAGGACCTAAACCTGGTGCGTCTACCAATTTCGCCATCCTCGCAGCACGACTTCGAGCGGGGTTTCGTTTTGCCGCACAACCTTGGTTGCGTGGCGCCGCAAAGCGCCCGGCGCTGTTTCGCCGTGTTCGACACCGGTCCAGTGTGTCGAGCCCGAGATTCTAACGCATTCGTCTGGTGATGTCTGGGAAAATCCGTGACAGCTTTCTAGGGGCGTGATTTTGGCTCAGGGAAGCATTGAATCTTCAGGAATCCTCGACGTCGATCGTTGCCAGGTTCGAGGATAGTCGCGTCTGTTGTGAGCCACCCGACAGCGAACGATTCAGGGCTCACGCATCCGTTCACGGTTCAAAGCGTCTCCTCCGGCGCGGCTCGTCAAATTGCGACGCGCGATCGAGTGCAAGAAGCCGCAGCGCGCATCGTCAGACAGACACGCCGCCCAACTCCACCATGACCACTTCGCCTTTGGCCTGCGAGCGTCCGGCGAAATCGATACCCGATTGCCCCATCAGCTTCCTGATCTCGTCAGGCATCCTTTCGCTTGCTTGCGCTGCCGCAATCGGCCTGTCGATATGCGACAGAAACTGCCGCACGCTAGATGGCGGCAGGAACACGAAAACGTTCAGCGGATAAGACAGCTTTGCATCGCTGGCTCGGTTGGCCGTGATGTGCAGTCCCATGGTCGGCGAGACGTGCATCTGACGCGGACACACTCGAAAATCGAAGCCGAAATCGCTTGCCACGCTTCTCAGGAGAAACGGCAGGCATCTGTCTCCAAACTGCTTGTTCTCGGTCTTGCTGAGGGCCATGGCAGCCTCCGGTGCGCGCACGGTTCGTTCACGAGCGCCCAGTGTTGCGCGGCGCGAAAACGGCGTCGGTGGGTCGGCGCACATCCGCGTCGATCACCGTGCATCGGGAAGACGTTCGCCGCGCCTGGCAGCGGAGCCTTTCGCGGGCGGATAAAATAGGCGTCGCGTCACGTTCATGCGTCAGAACAATCAAAGCCGGACGCCCCGCCCCACTTGGCCTACCCCACAAGCTCAGTTCGTGAATTTCGACGATTATTGCCAGCAAAAAGCCGCGCCCGAAGGCTCGGGCACTTACTACGCGCTCCGTCGCGCGCCCACGGCGCGTCAGCCGCTTTTGAGCGCGCTCTATGCGTTGCGGCGCGAACTCGAAGAGACCGTGAAGGAAACGAGCGACCCGACCATCGGGCGGACCAAGCACGCGTGGTGGCAAAACGAACTAGGCAAGCTCGATGCCGGTGAACCCACGCATCCCGTGACAAAAGCCTTGCTGGCGCACGCACCGTCCGCGGCGCAACCCGTGCTCGAAGATGCGGGCCGCGCGCTGATCGATGGCTTCGGCATGGATCTCGATCAGGCGCGCTATCTGGACTGGCCAGGACTGCGTCGCTATCTGGAGCAGACTGGCGGCGCGTTCGGAACGGCGGTCGCGCGTGCGACCGCGCGCGATCCGGCGCAAGCCGCGTCGTGGGCGGCGCCGCTCGGTTCGGCGCTGTTGCTGGCCGAGCGCGTGCAGGAAATCGGCGACGACGCGCGACATGGACGCATCTACGTTCCTATCGACGAACTGCAGCGCTTCGGCGTGACGGCAGCGGACATCATCAATCGCAAATACAGCGATAGCTTCACGGAACTAATGCGCTTCCAGACCGAACGCGCCCGACGTGCGCTCGAAGATGCGCTTGCCGCAATACCGCCGGCCGAGCGTTCATCGCAACGTGTTTTGCGCTCGCAGGCGGCGCTGTCGCTTGCGCTGCTCGACGAGATCGAGCGCGAGGGTTTTCAGGTGCTGCATCAGCGGATAGCGCTAACGCCAATTCGGAAGCTCTGGATCACCTGGCGGACGCGATAGGCGCGTGGACAGCGCTTTTCAATGCTGTTGATTCTTCGGCGCGTCGATTGGACGCGGGGCGCAACGGGCTGACGTCGTCACCGCGATTCGAAGGCGCTCGTGAATACCGCTTCCGCCATTCGTGTCTGCAAACGGCCAATGCACGCGAATAAACCGCAGCGCTTGCGCAGCAGGCCCAATGCGGCTATCGATCGGGTCGAACGCGTGAGCGGCGGCTCTTCAATGGCGCGAGCCGGAAACGGAAGACCGCTAGAACGAAGCAATAACGTCTACGCACGAATCAATGGCAGCGCGTCCGAAGACGGCCCCAGGCTCGCCACCGATTCGAGCTCCGCGCACGCGCTCAGAACCGTCGCATAAACCCGCCTGAAGTCGATGCCGACGCTCACGCCGCCATCGACGTCCAAGTCATCCAAACGCGGCGCTGCCCCATACAGCCCGCCGCTCACGCTTCCACCCAACACAAATTGCGGTGCGGCCGCGCCGTGATCGGTGCCTCGCGCATCGTTTTCACGAGCGGAGCGCCCGAACTCCGAATGACTCATCACGAGCGTGCCGCGCCAGTCGCCCGACGCGATCAACGCGCGTCGCAACGAAGCGAGCCCGTCCGCAAGCTGCGCCAGCACACGCGCGTGCTTGGCCGCCTGATGCTCATGCGTATCGAACCCCGGCAGCGTAAGACGCACGAGCGCGACCTTGTCACGTTCAGCGCGCCCGACGATGAAACACGACGCCGCATCGCATGAAGCGGCAAACGAAGCGCGTGCCTGCCCGATCCATTCGACCGCGCGGCCGGCATTTGCGAAAGGCCCCGCCTCCGCCGTGCCAACGACGCTCGCACGCGTTGCGTCCGAACGCGCAAGCCAGCCATCACGGCGATATTCGGCGGCGCTCGAAGCCGTATCCCAGATTTCGCGGGAGCGAAAATGCGAGCGGCTGGAGCTCGCATACCCCACGCCCTGAACGATGGCGAATTCGCGCGCTTCCCAAGCTGGCATCAACGCGAGCAAGGAAGGATGCAGTCCGGTTTGCTCATCAAGATGCAAGACATGCTCGCGCGGGATCGCAAGCGTCGGCCTGAGCGCGCGATAGCGATCATCGTTGAGCGGGATGACCGTGTTGAGGCCGTCATTGCCGCCGCTGAGTTCGACGAGCACCAACGTCTTGATCGAACGTCGCGCACGCGCCGTGGCGAATCCGTCCGCGCTCGCGCCACCTGCAAGCGCGCCGGCGATCTGCATGAAGCGGCGTCGGTTCATCGCGGCTCGCGCTCAACGCTTGTAGAGATCGCGCACGGCCTCTTCGATATGTTGACGCAAGAGGCGCCGCTCATCGGCGGTCATGACGGTATGGCGCGGAGGACGCGCGGGCGGTGCCTGATCGACCTGCTGAACAGGCTGCATCGTGGCGGCTTTGGTGTCGCGGTCGGGAAAATTGCCGTTCTTGGACGAGCGCTGCTGCGCGCGAATCATACGGCCGTCGAAGCGATTCGGCCGGGTGTCGGACGTGGTGTCGAAAGCGGTTGAGGGACGCGCGAAGCCCGGCGTCTGGGCGAAAACATGGTGCGTGCTCAGGATGGCGGAGAGCGCGCTGGCGAGAAGCGTTAGCTTGAAGATGCGCTCGACGCGCACGGGTCCGCGTTGCCGCGCTCCCAACATGTTTTTCCCTTCGTTGCTCGACAACCGGACAGCCTCATTCTTTTAGCGCACGTCTCAAAAGGCTTGGTCCGGCCAAATGACGCGCTGGTCTAATGGAGTATCTACCGAATGGCGGGCTTAGGTAAGGGAGTGTACGCATAGAACCTTTTGGGCGTGCCACAGTCGCCGTAAATTTTGTAACGGACTGTTACACTCGCTTTTGTTACAAACTCGACGATTGAACAAACGCGCTAAGATGCCGCCATGGAAACCAAGAACCCATCCAAAATTCTCGTCGTCGACGACGACCCGCGCCTGCGCGATTTGCTGCGCCGTTATCTGGGCGAGCAAGGCTTCAACGTGTATGTCGCGGAAAACGCGCCGTCGATGAACAAACTCTGGGTGCGCGAGCGCTTCGATCTGCTCGTGCTCGACCTCATGCTGCCCGGCGAAGACGGTCTTTCCATCTGCCGCCGCCTGCGCGGCAGCAACGACCGCACGCCGATCATCATGTTGACGGCCAAGGGCGAGGACGTGGACCGCATCGTCGGTCTGGAAATGGGCGCGGACGACTACTTGCCGAAGCCGTTCAACCCGCGCGAACTCGTCGCGCGCATTCACGCGGTGCTGCGCCGCCAGACGCCGTCGGAGTTGCCGGGCGCGCCGTCCGAAACCACCGAGGTATTCGAGTTCGGTGAATTCGCGCTGAATCTCGCCACGCGCACGCTTACCAAGAACGGCCAGGAAATTCCGCTGACCACGGGCGAATTCTCGGTGCTGAAGGTGTTTGCACGGCATCCGCGTCAGCCGCTCTCGCGCGAAAAGCTGATGGAACTCGCGCGCGGCCGTGAATACGAAGTGTTCGACCGCAGTCTCGACGTACAGATTTCCCGCCTGCGCAAGCTGATCGAGCCGGACCCGAGCAGCCCGCGTTTCATCCAAACGGTGTGGGGCCTGGGCTACGTGTTCATTCCCGACGGCGCGGCCTGATGCCTCATGCTTTGACGCGAGTCCGCCACGCTTTTTTTCCTCCATCGAGCCGAACCCGATAGACCCATGCGCATCGACAGGCGGCTACTGGCGCTTGCGTTCGGCGGCCTGTTCTGGCGAACCTTCGCGCTGATCGCGCTGCTCATCGCGGTCAGTCTCACGGCATGGTTCCAGAGCTTTCGAGTGATCGAGCGGGAGCCGCGCGCGCAGCGCGTGGCGCTTCAGCTCGTCGCCGTGGTCAAGCTCACGCGCACGGCCCTGCTCTATTCCGATCCCGATCTTCGTCGCGCGCTCCTGCAGGATCTGGAGAGCAACGAAGGCGTGCGCGTGTATCCGCGCGAGACCACCGACAAATACCGCCTGCAGCCGGATGAATCGCTCAACCGTCTGATCGAGCGCGACGTGCGCGGACGCCTTGGCAACGACACGATCATCGCGCAATCCGTGAACGAGATTCCCGGCGTGTGGATCAGCTTCAAGATCGACGACGACGACTATTGGGTTGCGCTCGACCGCGATCAACTGGATACCGTCACCGGTCTGCAATGGGCCGGCTGGGGCGTCTTCGCGCTCGCGCTGTCGCTCTTCGGCGCGGCGTTTATCACGAGTCTCGTGAACCGGCCGTTCGCGCGACTGGCGCTCGCCGCGCGCAAGGTCGGTTCGGGACAATCGCCCGAGCCCTTGCCGGAGCGCGGCATGGGCGTCGCCGCGGAAACCAATCGAAGCTTCAACCAGATGGTGCAAGACCTCGAACAGCTCGAAGCGGACCGCGCGTTGATGCTCGCGGGCATTTCGCACGACCTGCGCACGCCGCTCGCGCGTTTGCGGCTCGAAACCGAAATGAGCCCGTCGGACGAAGCCACCAAGCTCGCGATGATCGACGACATTGAACAGATGGACATGATCATCGGGCGCTTCCTCGACTACGCGCGGCCGATGCAGCGCATGCCCGAGGCCGTCGATCTCTCGATGATCGCGAGCGAACTCGTCGCGCGCTTCCAGGCCGACGAAGGCGTCGTGATGCGCACCGACCTAGCGCCCGGCGCGGTGATCGAAGGCGACCCGACGGATGCGCGCCGCGTGGTCGGCAATCTGCTCGAAAACGCGCGCAAGTACGGGCGCAGCGAGCAGGACGACATCGCGCGGATCACCGTGCTTACGCGCGTCACGCACGGCAAGGTCGAACTCTCGGTGATGGACGAAGGCCGCGGCATCCCCGACGACCAGGTCGCGCTCATCACACGGCCCTTCTATCGTGTCGATGCCGCGCGCACGCAAGCGAACGGCACGGGTCTCGGCATGGCGATCGTGCAGCGGCTCGTCTCGCGTCAGCGCGGCACGTTGCGCCTGCGCAATCGCACGCCGCTTGCGGGCTTCGAAGTCACCATCGATTTCCCGGTGATGAAAGGCGCACGTTTCGACGGCGTCTGACACCTCCCGCGTTTCCTGGAAATTCGTCAAAAACTATTTGAAGTTATAGTCAAATACTATTGCTTCGATTTAGTGATACGCTTAATATGGATTTGTGCAGCGCGATGGCATGACGATTGTTTCCATC
The DNA here is from genome assembly GCF_031450995.1 of Caballeronia sp. LP006. NCBI lineage: Bacteria > Pseudomonadati > Pseudomonadota > Betaproteobacteria > Burkholderiales > Burkholderiaceae > Caballeronia > Caballeronia sp. LP006. The sequence continues at coordinate 1,920,383 of NZ_JARTVW010000005.1, forward strand.
TCCGCGTTACGAAGATTCAGTAGCCTCATTTTGCGTTTGTCCTTTCAACGAACACAGGAGTCACTGCATGAAGACCGTTGGCGATAAAGTCGAAGCATTCACCGTCACCGCTGCCAAGCCGGGTTTCAATCACCACGAAGAAAACGGCCAGTCGGCATTCGAAGAAATCACCGAGCAGTCGTTTCCGGGCAAGTGGAAAATCATCTACTTCTACCCGAAGGACTTCACGTTCGTCTGCCCGACTGAAATCGTCGAGTTCGGCAAGCTGGCAAAGGACTTTGAAGACCGCGACGCCATTTTGCTCGGCGGCAGCGTCGACAACGAGTTCGTCAAACTCGCATGGCGTCGTGAACACAAGGACCTGAACAAGCTGAACCACTACTCGTTTGGCGACGTGAAGGGCGAACTCATCGACCAGCTCGGCGTGCGCGACAAGGAAGCCGGCGTGGCGCTGCGCGCAACGTTCATCGTCGATCCCGACAACGTCATTCAGCACGTCTCGGTCAATAACCTGAACGTCGGCCGCAATCCGGAAGAAGTGCTGCGTATTCTCGACGGCCTGCAAACGGACGAACTCTGCCCGTGCAATCGCGCGGTCGGCGGCTCGACGCTCTGATCGCACGAGCCTTTAAGCGCCTGAGGCAACGCCCGTAGCCCGCCCTCTTTCGAGCGCCCGCTTGGAAGCCGGCGGGCTTTATTGACGCCATCGAATAAGGAGAACGCATGGAATTCCTGTCATCGATCAAGGAGCTGGTGCCGGACTACGCGAAAGACATTCGCCTGAATGTCGACGGGACGATCGCCCGTTCGTCGCTGGAAGGCAACGACGCAGTCGGTGTCGCGCTCGCCGCCGCGTATGCCGCGAAGGCGACGAAGATCGTGAATATCATCCGCGAGTCGGGTGTCATGGCGCCGGAAGAAGTCAATGCCGCGCTCACGGCGTCCGCGCTGATGGGCATGAACAACGTCTGGTATCCGTACCTGGAGATGGCCGACAACGCCGATCTCAAGACGCAGCCGGCTGGACTGCGCATGAACGCGTATGCATCGCACGGCGGCGTCGACAAGCGGCGCTTCGAGATGTACGCGCTCGCGGCGTCGATCATCGGCAAGTGTCACTTCTGCGTGAAGTCGCACTACCAGAATCTCGTCACCGAAGGCATGTCGACGACCCAGTTGCGCGATGTCGGGCGCATCGCGGCCGTGATCAACGCGGTGGCGCTCGCCATCGAGGCCGAGGCGAAGTAAGCCCTTGACGCCACGCGCGCGTGGCGTTCGACTTCAACTATCGATCGACGTGCGCCGCAACAGCACCGCGGCCTGCGCCTCGATACCTTCCTTGCGGCCGAGATAGCCGAGCTTTTCGTTGGTCTTCGCTTTCACGTTGACGCGATCGACGGCCAAGTCCAAGTCTTCCGCGATATTCGCGCGCATCGCCTCGATGTGCGGCGCGAGCTTCGGCGCCTGCGCGATGATCGTGCTGTCGATATTGGCGATGGCGAAACCCGCTTCCGACACGCGCTTGAACGCTTCGCGCAGCAGCACGCGGCTGTCGGCGCCGGCGAATTCCGTCGCGGTATCCGGAAAGTGCCGGCCGATATCGCCGAGCGATGCCGCGCCGAAGAGCGCGTCGGTGATGGCGTGCAGCAGCACGTCCGCGTCCGAATGGCCGAGCAGGCCGCGTTCGTAGGGAATCGTCACGCCGCCAATGATGAGCGGGCGGCCCTCGACGAGTTGATGTACGTCGTATCCCTGTCCGATTCTGAAATCCATCGATGCAACCTTGCTGTAGAAAGTGTGTGTCGGAGCCGTCAGGCCTTCGTGGCGAGCATCGCGCCCGCGAGCGCGAAGTCTTCCGGATAGGTCACCTTGAAGTTGCGCAGGCTGCCCTGAACTAATCGCGGCGAATGGCCGAGCCATTCGATTGCGCTCGCTTCGTCCGTGAGATCGTGACCGTCGTGACGCGCACGTTCGATCGCTTCGCGCAACATGCCGAGGCGGAACATCTGCGGCGTTTGCGCCTGCCAGAGCCCGTCGCGCGATTCCGTGCGGGCGACGCGCGGGTGGTCATCCGCTGCATCGGGCATGCTCGGTGCGACCCGTTTCAGCGTATCCGCGACCGGCAATGCGAGAATGCCGCCCACGGCGTCGTGACGCAGGGCGCCGACGAGCTTGCGAATCAGTTCCGGCGTGATGCCGGGACGCGCGGCGTCGTGGACGAGCACCCAGTCGTCGTCGCGTGCGCCGAAATCGGCCAGCGCGACGAGACCGTTATACACCGATGCCTGTCGTGTAGCCCCGCCACAGCGCTGCACCGCGAAGCGCAGGCCGGCAAAGCGGCGCGCATCGAAGTGATGATCGTCGGGAGCGAGTACGACGAGGGTCTGCGAGAATTCGGAACACGCGTCGAAGGCGGATAACGTGTAACCAAGCATCGGGCGGCCCGCGACGGTCTGATATTGCTTCGGCATGGGTGCGCCGGAGCGGCTGCCGTTGCCGGCGCACGGAATCAGCGCGAACAGGCGCGAGGTAGTGGCGGGTGAAATCGTTGGCGCAGTAGACGGCGCATTTGACGAATTTGCAGTCGTAGTCACGGGCAGATCACTGAGCCAGGTCAAAGTGGAGCCCGGATTTTATAATAGGTCTTTAGCGACCACGTCCGGCGCGTCCTCGAAGAGGGCGAAAGAGCCGACGGTTAATTGCATATATATGTCCTCGAAAGCCGTCAACGCGCAGTCCAGTTCTCCCATCCCGCTTGTGAAGGCGGGTCAGCGCTTTGTCTTCGACGGCGCGCCCGGTTCATCCGATGCCCTCGCCATCGCGCGTTATTACACGGCAAATCGCGAGTCCGTGCGGCTCTTGACGGTGCTCTGCGCAAGCGCGGTCGATGCGCAACGCCTCGCAACCGAAATCCCCTATTTCGCGCCGGATGCCCGCGTGCGTCTCTTGCCGGACTGGGAAACGCTGCCGTACGACACGTTCTCGCCGCATCAAGACCTCGTGTCCGAGCGTCTCGCGACGCTGCACGATCTCGGCGAAGGACGTTGCGACATCCTGCTCGTGCCGGCGACCACGGCGCTTTATCGCATGCCGCCCGCGTCGTTTCTCGCGGCTTACACGTTTTCGTTTACGCAGGGCGAGCGCCTCGACGAAAGCAAGCTCAAGGCGCAGTTGACGCTCGCGGGTTACGAGCACGTGAGTCAGGTCGTGCGTCCCGGCGAATATTGCGTGCGCGGCTCGCTGATCGACCTTTATCCAATGGGCTCGCCGCTGCCGTATCGCCTCGACTTGTTCGACGATCAGGTCGATTCCATCCGCGCCTTCGATCCCGACACGCAACGCAGCCTGTATCCCGTGCGCGACGTGCGCCTCTTGCCGGGCCGCGAATTTCCGTTCGACGAAGCCGCGCGCACCGCGTTTCGCAGCCGCTGGCGCGAAGTGTTCGAGGGCGATCCGAGCCGCTCGCAGATTTACAAGGACATCGGCAGCGGCGTGCCGTCGGCGGGCATCGAATATTACTTGCCGCTCTTCTTCGACGACACCGCAACCCTCTTTCACTATCTGCCGGAGAACTCGCAACTCGCGTTTGTCGGCGACATGGACGCCGCGATCAAACGCTTCACGGCCGACACGAAGCAGCGCTACAACTTTCTTTCGCATGATCGCGAGCGGCCTTTGCTCGAACCGCGCCGCCTCTTTCTCAGCGACGACGACTTTTTCACGTTCGCCAAGCCATTCGCGCAACTGAAGTTCCCGGCGTCGCCCGAAGGCGGCTGGGCCGTGCCGCTGCCAGGGCTTGCTATCGACCGCCACGCGGACGAACCGTTGCTCGCGCTGCGCCATTATCTGGAGCAGACCGAAAACCGCGTGATGCTGGTCGCGGAATCGGCGGGACGGCGCGAAGCCATCCAGCAATTGCTCGTCGATAACGGCTTGCGCGGCGAACTGCGCGACACGTTCCAGGAATGGCTCGGCGCGGATGCCAAATTCACGCTCGGCATAGCGCCGCTCGCGAACGGTTTTTCGTTGCCGGAAGCGAAGCTGTCTATCGTCACCGAGACCGAGCTCTACGGGCCGCTCGCGCGCCGCGCAGGACGCCGCCGCCAGGAACAGGCGAGCAATGTCGATTCGATGGTGCGCGATCTCGCCGAATTGAAAATCGGCGATCCGGTGGTGCACGCGCAGCATGGCATCGGCCGATACATGGGTCTCGTGTCCATGGACCTCGGCGAAGGCGAAACCGAGTTTCTGCACCTCGAATACCAGAACGACGCCAAGCTCTACGTGCCCGTCGCGTTGTTGCATGTGATCTCGCGCTATAGCGGCGCCGATCCCGAAAGCGCCCCGCTCCACACGCTCGGTTCGGGCCAATGGGAAAAAGCCAAACGCAAGGCCGCGCAGCAGATTCGCGATACCGCAGCCGAACTGCTCAACCTCTACGCCCGCCGCGCCGCGCGCGAAGGCTACGCGTTCAAGCTCGATCCACGCGACTACGTGAAGTTCGCCGAGAGCTTCGGCTTCGAGGAAACGCCCGACCAGGGCGCCGCGATTGCCGCGGTCATCGGCGACATGACGAGCGGCAAGCCGATGGATCGGCTCGTGTGCGGCGATGTCGGCTTCGGCAAGACGGAAGTGGCCTTGCGCGCGGCGTTCATCGCGGTGATGGCGGGCAAGCAAGTGGCGATACTTTCCCCCACCACGCTGCTCGCCGAACAGCATACGCAGACTTTCACCGACCGCTTTTCCGACTGGCCCGTGCGGATTGCCGAACTGTCGCGCTTCAAGAGTTCGAAGGAAGTCACGCAGTCGATCGCGCAGATCAACGAAGGCAGTGTGGACATCGTCATCGGCACGCACAAGCTGTTGTCGTCGGATGTGAAGTTCAAGCGGCTCGGGCTCGTGATCATCGACGAGGAACATCGCTTCGGTGTGCGGCAGAAGGAAGCGCTCAAGGCGTTGCGTGCGGAAGTGGATGTACTCACGCTCACCGCGACGCCCATTCCACGCACGCTCGGCATGGCGCTCGAAGGCCTGCGCGACTTCTCCGTGATCGCGACCGCGCCGCAGAAGCGCCTTGCCATCAAGACCTTCGTGCGGCGCGAGGAAGACGGCGTCATTCGCGAAGCCATGCTGCGCGAGCTGAAACGCGGCGGGCAAGTCTACTTCCTGCATAACGAAGTGGAAACCATCGAGAATCGCCGTTCCATGCTCGAAGCACTAGTGCCCGAAGCGCGCATTGCCGTGGCGCACGGCCAGATGCACGAGCGCGAACTCGAACGCGTGATGCGCGATTTCGTCGGCCAGCGCGCGAACGTGCTGCTGTGCACGACCATCATCGAAACGGGTATCGACGTGCCGAGCGCGAACACCATCATCATGCATCGCTCGGACAAGTTCGGTCTCGCGCAGCTGCACCAATTGCGCGGGCGTGTCGGGCGTTCGCACCATCAGGCTTATGCGTATCTGCTCGTGCACGACCCGCAGTCGCTGACCAAGCAGGCGCAGCGCCGGCTCGAAGCCATTCAGCAGATGGAGGAACTCGGCTCGGGCTTCTATCTGGCCATGCACGACCTCGAGATTCGCGGCACGGGCGAAGTGCTCGGCGACAAGCAATCGGGCGAGATTCACGAGATCGGTTTTCAGCTTTACACCGACATGCTCAACGACGCCGTGCGCGCACTGAAGGAAGGCCGCGAGCCGGATCTCAACGCGCCCCTCGCCGCCACGACCGAGATCAATCTGCACGCACCGGCCATCTTGCCCGCCGATTATTGCGCGGACGTACAAGAGCGTCTTTCGCTCTACAAGCGGCTTGCGAACTGCGAATCGAGCGATGCCATCGACGGCATTCTCGAAGAGCTCGTCGACCGCTTCGGCAAGTTGCCGCCGCAAGCGCATGCGCTCGTGGAGACGCATCGGTTGCGGCTTGCCGCGAAGCCGCTCGGTATCTCGAAGATCGACGCCAACGAGAGTTCCATCGGCTTGCAGTTCGTGCCGAATCCGCCTGTCGATGCCATGAAGATCATCGAGATGGTGCAGAAGAACAAGCACATCAAGCTCGCGGGACAGGACAAGTTGCGCATCGAAACGCGCAGCCCCGATCTCGCGGTGCGCATTGCCACGGTGAAGGAAACGTTGCGCGCGCTCGGCGCGCCGGTGCGGCAGTCGGCGGCCGTGGCGCGTTAGGTTCATCCGGCGCGTTGGTATCGACGGGAGACACGGCGCGCGCATCGACCGGAAGAAGGGTCAAGCGCCCCGCCCGACGCACCCCGTCATTGCCGCTCTTTGAAAGGCAGCGACGGGAGCCATGCCGCAGCGCATATATTGACCAGAAGGTCAGCAAGCGTGGTTTCGGCTATGATCGGCTTCTACCCCGCAGGAGCGAAAAATGTCCCAAATCGCCGCTGAGGCGCAACAAGCCACGACCTCCGCCACGCCTCAATCCTTACCCTGGATCGAACGTCTCGTTTCCTTCGATACAGTCAGCCGCAATCCCAACCTCGGCCTCATCGAAACCGTGCGCGACGAACTGCGCAAAGCGGGTGTCGAAGCCAGCATCACGACCGATTCACGCGGCCAGTGGGCCAATCTCTTCGCCACGGTGCCCGCGCACGACGGTCAGACGAACGGCGGCATCGTGCTGTCGGGACACACCGACGTAGTGCCGGTCGACGGTCAAAACTGGAAAAGCGATCCTTTCAAGCCCGAAATCCGCGATGGTCTGCTCTACGGTCGCGGCACCTGCGACATGAAGGGGTTCATCGGCGCGGCGCTCACAATGCTGCCGAAGATGCAGGCGACAAAGCTCGCCAAGCCGATCCACTTCGCGCTTTCGTTCGATGAAGAAGTAGGCTGCGCGGGCGCGCCGCTCATGATCGCCGACTTGCAAAAGCGCGGCGTCAATCCGGATGGCTGTATCGTCGGCGAACCGACTTCCATGCGCCCGGTCATCGCACACAAGGGCATCAACGCGTTCCGCTGCTGCGTGCGTGGCTTTGCGGCGCATTCGTCGCTTACGCCGAAGGGGCTGAATTCGATCGAGTACGCCGCGCGCCTCATCTGCTTCATTCGCGACGTCGCCGATGAATTCCGCGCCAAGGGCCCGTTCGACGAGTTCTACGACGTGCCCTTCACCACCGCGCAGACGAGCACGATCAAGGGCGGCAACGCGCTCAACACCGTGCCCGCGGAATGCACTTTCGACTTCGAATTCCGCAACTTGCCGACCATCGACCCGGACCCTATCTTCAAGCGCATCGAAGCGTTCGCGCGCGACACGCTCTTGCCGAAAATGCAGAAGGAGCACGAGAACGCGGCCATCGAATTTTCGAAGATCGCCGCCGCGCCCGGACTCGACGCCACCGAGCAGGCCGCCATCACGCAACTCGTGCGCGCGCTCACCGAGAATCAGGAGAAGCGCAAGGTCGCTTACGGCACCGAAGCGGGACTTTTCGCGATTGCGGGCGTGCCGAGCATCGTGTGCGGACCGGGCAACATCGAACAGGCGCACAAGGCGAACGAATACGTGTCGCTCGACCAACTCGTCGCTTGCGAAGCGTTTCTCGGCAAGTTCATCCATAGCATGTCGGTCGAAGCCCAGGCGCGCTAATCATCGACCGTCGCACGATCCATCGAGCCATGTCCACAGCAACGCATTCCGACCATACGATCGACGGCACGCCCATTCCGACCCTCGACGAGATCGCCGAGCAGCATATGGCGCTCACGCCCTGGGTAGCGCGCACGCCGATCTTCGAGCGGCACGATTTTCCGACGCTCGAAGGCACACCCGTCACGTTCAAGTTCGAGCTGCTGCAGGCAAGCGGCACGTTCAAGGCGCGTGGCGCGTTCTCGAACATCCTCGCGCTCACCGACAGCGAACGCGCGGCAGGCGTGACGTGCGTGTCGGCGGGCAATCATGCGGTCGCGGTGGCTTACGCGGCGCAGCGCATGGAAGTGGGCGCGAAGGTGGTCATCACGAAGAACGCCAGTCCGACGCGCATCGCGCTTTGCCGGCGCTTCGGCGCGGAAGTCGTGCTGGCGGAAAATGTGATCGAGGCCTTCGAGATCGTGCGGCGCATCGAGGCCGAGGAAGGACGCTTCTTCGTGCATCCGTTCAATGGTTATCGAACGGTGCTGGGCACGGCGACGCTCGGTTACGAGTGGACGTCGCAGGCGCCGGATCTCGATGCGGTCATCCTGCCAATCGGCGGTGGCGGGCTGTCCGCCGGCGTTTCGACCGCCATGCGTCTCGCCAACCCTTCGCTGCATGTCTATGGCGTGGAACCGGAAGGCGCGGATGCGATGAGCCGCAGCTTCGCCGCCAATCACACGATCAAGCTGAGTTCCCTGCACAGCATCGCCGATTCATTGATGGCGCCGCATACCGAGCAATACAGCTATGAACTGTGCAGGCGACATATCGACGAGATCGTCACCGTATCGGACGACGCGTTGCGGCACGGCATGCGGCAGTTGTTCAACGAACTGAAGCTGGCTGTGGAACCGGCGTGCGCGGCGGCGACCGCTGCGCTGCTCGGACCGTTGCGCGAGCGTCTGCAAGGCAAGCGCGTGGGCGTGTTGCTGTGCGGAACCAACACGGACCCGGCGACGTTCGCGACGCATTTGGCGAATACGTGAAGTGCCATTGCAGGCGCTGAGTGGAACTCAAGCATCTGGCAATTGCTCGATGCTCACAGTGACATCGTAGGTAAAAGCGGCTTGAAGCGGCGCTTGCGGTGTTCAGGCGAACACGCGGAAAAGCGCGGCTCTCGCGGTTCCTCGTCAACGAGCGCAAACTAACGCGCCTGCGTTCACAGCACCTCGGCCAGCCTTCTGCGCTCATTGCGCTGCATGAAGTAATTCGCGGCGATCACCCCGACCGTCACCAGCGCGATGAACAACGTCGCGAGCGCATTCATCTCCGGATTCAGCCCAAGCCGCACGCGCGAAAACACGACGAGTGGCAGCGTGGTCGATCCCGGTCCCGACAGAAACGCGGAAAGCACGAGATCGTCAATCGACAAGGTGAACGACAGCAGCCAACCCGCCACGAGCGCCTGCGATATCAGCGGCAGCGTGATCGCGAAGAACACGCGCAGCGGTGTCGCGCCGAGATCGAGCGCGGCCTCTTCCAGCGACGGATTCAGCTCCCGCACGCGTGACTCCACGATGATCGCCACATACGAGATGCACAGCATCACGTGGCCGATCCAGATGGTGAAGAGCCCGCGCCCCGCCGGCCAGCCGATCAGCTTGGCCATCTCCACGAAAAGCAGCAGCAACGAGATGCCCTGAATGACCTCGGGAATCACGAGCGGCGCGTTGATCATGCCCGTGTAGAGCGTGAAGCCGCGAAAGCGTCCCATGCGCGCGAGCACGAACCCCGCCCACGTGCCGATCACGACCGACGCGCACGCCGTCAGAAACGCGATGCGCAACGACAGCCATGCCGCCGCGATAAGCTCGTCGTCGTACCAGAGCGCCTTGTACCAGCGCAGCGAAAACTCCGTCCACACGGTGACCAGCTGCGACTCGTTGAACGAATAGACGATCAGGCTGAGGATGGGGATATACAGGAACGCGAACCCGATTCCGAGCGCGGTGATCTGCAGCGGACGGCTCGGCTTGATCATCGTTTCTCCTCCAGTTGCTTCGCCTGGAAGTGCTGGAAAAGCGCCATCGGCACGAGCAGGAGGAGCACCATCGCGCAGGTGACGGAGGATGCCATCGGCCAGTCGGCGTTATCGAAGAACTCGTTCCACATGACGCGGCCGATCATCAAGGTATCCGCGCCGCCGAGCAACTCGGGAATGACGTATTCGCCCACCGCCGGAATGAACACGAGCAGACATCCGGCAATAATCCCGTTCTTCGACAACGGCAAGGTAATCTGCAGGAACGCCTTCCAGGGCTTGGCGCCGAGATCGTAAGCGGCTTCGAGCAAGGTGAGATCCATCTTCACGAGATGCGCGTAAAGCGGCATGACGAGAAACGGCAAGTACGAATACACCATGCCGATATAAACCGCGACATTCGTGTGATAAAGCTCGATTGGCGAATGGATGAGGCCGATCGACATCAGGAAGTTGTTGAGCAAGCCGTTGTTCTTGAGAATGCCGATCCACGCGTAGACGCGTATCAGGAACGACGTCCAGAACGGCAGCATGACGGCCATCATCAGCAGATTGCGCGAGGCCGGATTCGCCCGCGCGATGTAATACGCCATCGGATAGCCGATCACGAGGCACAGCAAGGTCGAAACCGCCGCGACCAGCAGCGAATTCATGTAGGTCGCGAAGTACAGGCTGTCGGTGACGAGAAACGCGTAGTGCGAGAAATCGAGCGCGATATTCAGCACACCCTCTTTCAACGCCACGATATCCGTGTACGGGGGAATGCCGAGCTGGCTGTCCGCGAAGCTGATCTTCACGACGAGCAGGAACGGCACGAAAAATAGCAGCAACAGCCACAGGAACGGCCCGGCGATGACCGCGGTGCGGCCGCTCACGCCCATCCGGTCGAGCAGTTTCATCATCATGCCGTCAGCACCACGCCCGCCGACGCGCTCCAGCGCACGTAGACTTCATCGTCGAAAGTGGGGGAATCGATTTCGCCGAGCGCGAGGCTCGATACGTTCGCGACCACCGTCTTGCCGCTTTCGAGCGTCACGTGATAGAGCGTGTAGCCGCCCATGTAAGCGATATTCGTCACACGTCCGCGGCCCCAGTTGAACGCGCCCTCGGGCGGCTTTCTCATGAGCGCGATACGTTCCGGGCGCACCGAGATGGTCACCGGCATGCCGAGCGGCCCGGTAATGCCGTGGTTCACATAGAGCCTGACCGGCAGTTCCGGCGACTCCACGAAGATATGGTCTGGCTCGTCCTCGACCACGTTGCCGTCGAAGAGATTGGTCGAACCGATGAACTGCGCCGAGAAGCGGCTGTTCGGATACTCGTAGACCTCGTGCGGCGTGCCGATCTGCACGATACGCCCTTCGCTCATCACGGCGAGGCGCCCGGCCATGGTCATCGCCTCTTCCTGATCGTGCGTGACCATGATGCAGGTGACGCCCACCTGATCGAGGATGTTGACGAGTTCCATCTGCGTGCGCTGGCGAATCTGCTTGTCGAGCGCGGACATGGGTTCGTCGAGCAAGAGCAGCTTGGGACGCTTGACGAGGCTGCGCGCGAGCGCCACGCGCTGCTGCTGGCCGCCCGACAACTGATGCGGTTTGCGCTTCGCGTACTGGCCCATCTGCACGAGTTCGAGCGCGGCTTGCACGCGCTCCTTGAGTTCGCCACCGCGCACGCCTTCCTGCTTCAAGCCGAATGCCACGTTCGATTCCACGCTCATGTGCGGAAAGAGCGCGTAGGACTGAAACATCATGTTCACCGGCCGGCGATACGGCGGCATCTGCGCGAGGTCTTCGCCTTCGATCAGAATCTGCCCTTCGGTGACGGTCTCGAGCCCGGCGAGCATGCGCAACAGCGTGGACTTGCCGCAGCCGGAACTACCGAGCAGCGCAAACAGTTCGCCCTTCGCAACCGACAGGTCGACGCCCCTCACGGCCACCGTCTCGCCGAACTTCTTCACGACGCCGACGACCTGCACGAAGTTGTCGTCCGACACGAGTCCGGTGGACGGAAAATTGTCCGGCGCTTGTCTGCCGGAATTAGGCGCTGCCTTCAACGCGCTCGACTGCTCACTCATGATTGCCTGTTCGACTCCTGCAACTTGTCCTTCATCGATGACTTCGTCTGCCCGGCTACGCGACGATCACGAACAAAGCCCCCGGAGGTCCAGGGGCTTCGTCGGTTCAAAGCATAACCCGCTTTTGCAAACTAGCGGCCGGATTTGAGTTCGGTCCACAAGCGCGTCTGCAGACGCTGGATTTCGGGCGGCAACGGCTTGAGCAGGAACAGCGTCTTGATGACATCCTGCGGCGGATAGACAGCCGGATCGTTCGCCACGTCCTTGTCGACGTACTTGCGCGCTTCGAGGTTCGCGCTAGGGTAATACACCGCATTCGTGATCGCGGCGTGCACCTGCGGCGTCTCGATGTAGTTGATCCACTCGTGCGCGGCGTCCTTGTTCTTCGCGTCCTTCGGAATGGCCATCACGTCGAACCACACCGGCGCGCCGCCCTTCGGAATGTAGTACTCGATCTTGTAAGCCTTCTTCGCGTCCACGGCGCGATGCTTGGCAATGACGACATCGCCCGACCAGCCGTAGGTGAAGCACACGTCGCCGCCCACCAGGTCGTTGATATAGCCCGACGAGTTGAATTGCGTGATGTACGGGCGAATCTTCTTGAGCATCGCGAGCGCCTCGCGATAATCGGCGGGATTCGTGCTCATCGGGTCCTTTCCGATGTAATGCAGCGCGGCGGCGAACATCTGGTCGGGCGCATCCAGCACGGACACGCCGCACGCCTTCAGCTTCGAAATGTTCTCGGGCTTGAAGAGAATGTCCCAGTTATTGAGTTCGACGTTCGCGCCGAGTATTTTCTTTACCTTGTCGACGTTATAGCCGAGGCCGGTCGTGCCGTACGCCCAGGGCACCGTGTACTTGTTGCCGGGGTCCGCGCCTTCCACGAGCTTCATCAGTTCGGGATCGAGATACTTGAGGTTCGGCAGCTTGGACTTGTCGAGCGGCGCGAAGATGTTTGCCGCGATCTGCTTGCCCGCGTAGTTGCTCGTCGGCACGACGATGTCATAGCCCGAATTGCCCGTCAGCAATTTGGCCTGCAGCGTGTCGTCGCTGTCGTAGTTGTCGTACTTCACCTTGACGCCGGTTTGCTTGGTGAAGTTGGGGATCGTGTCCTTGGCGATGTAATCCGACCAGTTGTACACGTTGAGCTGCGTGTCTTTGGCCGATGCCGTGAGGGACATCAGCGGCAACAGCGTCGCCGCGCACGCCAGCGCGCCCGCGAATTTGGCCAGCTTGGCCACGGGGGCCGCCAGTTTCTCGTTCATCTCGTTTCTCCCTTGTTCCGACTGTCGACGGCGTCGTGTCGGGCCCAGCTCTCAAGGAACGGCCCGCGAACCCCATAAAAACCCGAAAACTACCATTAAACCGAAGCACGACAAAAATAATGTCCGGCTTGTCGCGCGAATCTCACGTGCGTCGAGGGCAGCCGCCTGGTCATAAGGCCTGCCCGTGCCACGGTTCATCGATCTGCTGTACCGAAAGTGCGCGCATTTTAGCGTCTAATGACGCCGTGCGACACCTGATAAAACCACACTCGTCAAAGGGAACCACGCCGCGAAAGCATCGCGAAATGTCATTATCGATGGAAGGGACTTGAGGCATCCAGGTGCGACCGTCGCTCGTAAAGACAGAAGAGCGGCGCGACGGCACGGGTTGAGCCCAATTCCTTGCCTGACGAATAGCCAGCGGAACACTCGTTGCTAGCCAATTCGGATGTGCGTTGATTTTCCCCACGCATTCTCAACCGGCAACGCGTGCGCTCGTGCCGCGGCTTCAGAAGCCGTGACACGACAGCGCTGTTGCAACGCTATTCAAGGCAACCGACCGCATGAACACCAATCCGTCCGCGCTTGCGCAGCTTTCGGCTACCGAGCCCGACGTACCGCCTCAATCCGGCAATCGTCAAGACCGGCCCCGCGCGCCACGCGGCCGCTGGTACACGTTCGTCGGCGCGGGTTCGCTCGTCGCGGTCGGCTACATGGACCCGGGCAACTGGGCGACGGCGCTGGCGGGTGGCGCGCGTTACGGCTATCAGTTGCTCTTCGTCGTGCTGCTCGCGAGTCTCATGGGCATGCTGCTGCAATGGGTGGCGTCGCGCGTGGGCGTCGTCACCGGCCGCGATCTCGCGCAGTTGTGCCGCGAGCGCTATAGCCGCCGCACGACGCTCGTGCTGTGGCTCGCGTGCGAAATCGCCATCATCGCGTGCGACGTGGCCGAAGTCGTCGGCAGCGCGGTCGCCTTGCAGATGCTCTTCGGCGTCTCGCTGACGGCGGGCGTGTTGTTCTCGGCGGTCGGCACTTTCATCATGCTCGCGTTGCAAAGCCGTGGACAGCGGCCGCTCCAGCGTGCCATCACGGCGATGATCCTGTTCGTCGGCTTCTGTTTCGTCGTCGAACTGGCGCTGGCGCATCCCGTCTGGAGCGATGCCTTGCGTGGCTTCGCGCCCCCGCGCGAGCTTCTGCGCGATGCCGGCATGCTCTGGCTCGCCGCCGGCGTGCTGGGCGCGACCGTCATGCCGCACAACCTTTATCTGCACTCGGCGCTGGTGAAGGAACACGCCCCTCACCACGACGACGCAACCATCGGCCGCGCGCTCAAGGGCGTGAATATCGATACGTTCGCATCGCTCGGGCTGGCGTTTATCGTCAATGCGTCGTTACTGGTGGTGGCCGCGTCGGTGTTTCATGCAAGCGGCCACTTCGATGTCGATGATCTCGCGGACGCGCATCGGCTCATCGCACCGCTCGTGGGAAGCCACTGGGCGGGCATTGCGTTCGCCGCCGCCCTGCTCGCGTGCGGCTTGAACGCGACGGTCACGGGCACGCTCGCCGGTCAGGCAGTGATGGAGGGCTTCCTGCAGCTGAAGATGGCGCGCTGGGCGCGGGCGCTCTTGACGCGTTCGCTTGCCATCGGCCCAGCGCTTTTCGCCGTCGCGAGCTTCGGGCAGCACGGTTCGAATACACTGCTCGTCGCGACTCAGGTCGTGCTGAGTCTGCAATTACCGCTGGCAGTGATTCCGCTCGTGCGCTTCGCTTCCGATGCCGGTCTCATGGGACGCTGGCGCGTCGCCCGCGTGCCGCTTGCACTTGCCTGGGCTTGTGCAGGACTGATTCTTGCACTGAATGGCGGGCTGTTGTGGCAGATGGTGGGTTCGGTCTGAGCGAAAGGCGTTGGTATCGGCGTCGGCGCCTGGGCAATCCTCCCGCGGGCTCGAGCAAGAAATGCCTGCAAGCGCGGTAGTGCGAGTGCCCAACCAATGACTCGGCACAGCGCGCCGCGTCAGCAGCCCTGCCGCACACCCCGACAACAAAACGCCAAACTACCCGATGCATCGTCCAAATTCGTTTGTTTTGCCGACACTCCTTCGTGCGGCTCATGCCCAAACCGGCGCTCGGCGCCGTCTTCGCGCCGCGATGTTCGCCCTTGCCACGCTGAGTGCAGCGAGCACGGCGCATGCCACTGTCTCCGTGCTGCAACCGGCACGCGAAGCGGCGGCGTCGCAGCCGCTCGAAATCACGCTGCTTTATACCGATGACGGTAGCAAACCGCTTTCCATCGATGTGCCGAAGCAACTGACGGTGAATCTCACCAATGGCGATCTGCCGCCTGCGCCGCTCACGCTCGCCCGCGATCCGAAGGTGCCGGACCATGTGCGCCTCGCGCCTGGGCAGTATCGCCGGGTGCGCTTTACGGCTGCGTGGCCCGAAAGCGCGCGCGGCACGATGAAGATCGATCCGGTCGGCTTCGATGCTTCACCCATGCTCGTCACGCTCAACCGCGGCAATACGCAGACGCAGGTGGTCGCCGCCGAGAAACGCGAAGCGCAGGCGACGACGCCCGCGCAAATGGCCACCGCCACCGCCGCCGCGAACACGACGGCCGTGCCGACGACGACCATCGACACCATGCTGTCCGGCCGCCTTTCGACCTTCGAGCCGATGTACTTCGCCGATGGCGAAAACGGCGACAATCTCGCCAAGTTCCAGTTCAGCTTCAAATACCGGCTGCATCTGCCGGACGACCCGCGCTCGCGCGGCTTCCTCGACAATCTCTACTTTGCGTACACGCAGACGACCATCTGGAACCTCTCCGCGCCGTCCGTCCCGTTTCGCGATACGAGCTATCAGCCGCAGCTTTTCTACTACGTGGAAGACACGGGCGTGAAGAGTCCGTTGTTCACGCGCATGGGCGTGGCGGCGGGTATCGGGCATGAATCGAACGGCAAGAGCGGCGATGAATCGCGCGCGATCAACATCATGTTCGTGCGGCCGACGTGGGATTTTGGCGACCTGAACGGCGAGCATCTGACCATCTCGCCAAAGATCTATTACTACTTGTCGAGAAGCGGGAATCACGACATCGCGGATTATCGCGGCTACACCGACTTCCTGGTCAAATACGGCAGCCCGGATGGCTGGCAGCTCGCGACGACCTTGCGCAAGGGCACGAAGCACTGGTATGGCAGCGTGGATTCGCAGCTCACCTACCCGCTGGCTAAGCTGATCGGCAGCGCATGGGGCGGTTATGTGTTTGCCAGCTACTTCAACGGTTACGGCGAAGATATCCTCGATTACAACCAGCGGCGTCACTGGATCGCGCGAATAGGCTACAGTATTGCCCGCTAATGTCTTTCAATGCGCGCGTCATGGCTTTCGTCATGGCGCGCGGCAATCAACGAATCCATGTCTTCGAATCTCCACGGTCTTCCTGATAGTCCCTGCATCGGCGTGTGCTCCACGCTTTTCGACGACGTCTGCAAAGGCTGCGGCCGCACGGCGGGTGAAGTGTCGAACTGGGTGTTTCTTTCCGATGCCGAGAAGCAGGCCGTGTGGGAGCGGATCAGGCGTGAAGGGACGGCGATGCGGTTCAGGAAGCCAACGTGAACCGGCTCGGCTAAAATGATTTTGGCGGACCCGGACGAGCAGCATCCGCCTCAGTCATGGCGAAACCCGGGATGGGCTGCCGATGCGGGGTTGCTGGTTTCCCGACACAACAAAACCAGCGCCATAACCAATGAAAAAGCCGCGCATACGTCTGTATGCGCGGCTTTTGTTTGCAATGCCGACTGCGGCTTTACTGAATGCCCTGACTCGACAAGAAGTCCTCGTAATTCCCACCGAAGTCGCGCAATGTGCCATCCGTCTTCACTTCGATGATGCGGTTCGCCAGCCCGCTCACGAACTCGCGGTCATGCGACACGAAGATCAGCGTGCCTTCGAACTTGTCGAGTGCAATCTGCAGCGATTCGATGGACTCCATGTCCATGTGGTTGGTCGGCTCGTCCATGAGCAGCACGTTATGGCGGCCGAGCATGAGCTTGCCCCAGATCATGCGGCCCTTCTCGCCGCCCGACAGCACCTTGACGTTCTTCTTGATGTCGTCCGCGTTGAAGAGCAGGCGCCCGAGCGTGCCGCGCACCATCTGGTCGTCATCGCCTTCCTGACGATACTGGTCGACCCAGTCGGTCAGCGTCTCGTCCTTCGGAAACTCTTCGTAAGTGTCCTGCGGCATGTAGCCGACGTTCGCGTTCTCCGCCCACTTCACGCGGCCGCCGTCCAGGTCGAGCGCGCCCCTGAGCGACTTCAGAAGCGTGGTCTTGCCCGCACCGTTTTCGCCGATGATGGCGATCCGCTCGCCCGGCTGCACGCTCAGGCTGAAGTTCTGAAAGATCGGGCGGTCGTACTTCTTCGTGATGCCCTCGGCCACCACCGCGATGTTGTGCAGCTTCTTCTCGAACTCGAAGCGGATAAACGGATTCTGCCGCGACGACGGCTTGAATTCCTCGATCTTGATCTTGTCGATCATCTTGAGACGGCTGGTCGCCTGACGCGCCTTCGACTTGTTCGCCGAGAAGCGGCGCACGAAGTCCTGCAGGTCGGCCACGCGTTCCTTCGCCTTCGCGTTCGCGTTCTGCTGACGCTCGCGCGCCTGCGTGCTCGCCAGCATGTAGTCGTCGTAGTTGCCCGGCCAGAGCTTGAGCGTGCCGTAATCCATGTCCGCCATGTGCGTGCAGACCTGGTTCAGGAAGTGTCGATCGTGCGAGATGATGATCATCGTCGAGTTGTACTGGTTGAGCACGTCTTCCAGCCAACGGATCGAGTTGATGTCCAGGTTGTTGGTCGGCTCGTCCAGCAACAGCACGTCCGGTTTCGAGAACAGCGCCTGCGCCAGCAGCACGCGCAGTTTCCAGCCTGGCGCAACGTTGCTCATCGGGCCATTGTGATCGGCGATATCGATGCCGATGCCAAGCAACAATTCGCCCGCGCGCGCTTCGGCCGTATAGCCGTCGTATTCGGCGAACTTCGCTTCGAGGTCGGCGGCGCGCATGTAGTCGTCGTCGGTGGCGTCGGGGTTCGCGTAGATCGCGTCGCGCTCGGTCATCGCGGCCCACATTTCGGTGTGACCCATCATGACCACATCGAGCACGCGCATGTCTTCATACGCGAACTGGTCCTGACGCAGCTTGCCCAAACGCACGTTCGGCTCGAGCATGACGTTGCCCGAACTCGGCTCCAGATCGCCACCCAGGATCTTCATGAAGGTCGACTTGCCGCAGCCGTTCGCGCCGATCAAGCCATAGCGGTTTCCCTCGCCGAACTTGACCGAGATGTTCTCGAAGAGGGGCTTGGGCCCGAATTGCATGGTGATATTGGCGGTAGACAGCACGGCGCGTCCTTTGAATGATGTACGGCGAAAAACCTATGATTTTAGCAGATTTTGGTGGCGATTCTGGCCGGGAGCGGCATGAGGCTTGGCATTCCGGCAGATTACGCGGATCAAAAAACATCGGGGCGCCGGCCGAACCGGCCGCGCCCCGCGCTCAACCGCTCTCGATCCGCGCGCGGCGGATGCGCTTCAAGTCCGTTCAGCGATAAACGCCTTCACCACGGCTGCATCCGCAGGAACGATATCGAACCTTTGTGGCAGTTTTTCAAGTCCCACGAACGCGATAGGACGCTCGGGCTCGCGGTTCAACGCCTCGCGGATGGTCTCGCCGAATTTGATCGGCTGCGCGGTCTCGAGCACGATCATCGGCACGCCGGGTTTGAGGTTCTCGCGCGCAACCTTCACGCCGTCGGCGGTGTGCGTGTCGATCATCGTGCCGTAACGCTCGAACACATCGCGAATGGTGTTCACGCGGTCGTCGTGATCGCTCTTGCCCGACACGAAGCCGAATTGCTTCACCCGCGCAAAGTCGCCGCTCGCCGCGAGATCGAAGCCGCCCTTCTCGTCGACGTCGCGGAACAGTTGCAGCACGCGCGCCGGGTCGCGGCCCAGCAGGTCGTACACAAAACGCTCGAAGTTCGACGCCTTCGAAATATCCATGCTCGGGCTGGTCGTGTGATACGTCTCGTCCGCGCCGCGCACGCGATAGATGCCCGTGCGGAAGAACTCGTCGAGCACGTCGTTTTCGTTGGTGGCGACCACGAGCTGATCGATCGGCAGACCCATCATGCGCGCGATATGCCCCGCGCAGACGTTGCCGAAGTTGCCCGACGGCACCGTGAACGACACGCGCTCGTCGTTGCTCTTCGTCGCGGCAAAATAGCCCTTGAAGTAGTACACGACTTGCGCGACCACGCGCGCCCAGTTGATCGAATTGACCGTGCCGATCTTGTGCTTCGCCTTGTAGGCGTGATCGTTCGATACGGCCTTCACGATGTCCTGGCAATGGTCGAAATTGCCTTCGACCGCGAGGTTGAAGATGTTCGGGTCTTGCAGCGAGAACATCTGCGCCGTCTGAAACGCACTCATCTTTTTATGCGGCGAGAGCATGAACACACGCACGCCGGTCTTGCCGCGCATGGCATATTCGGCGGCGCTGCCGGTATCGCCCGACGTTGCACCGAGAATGTTGAGCGTTTCGCCGTGCTTTTCCAATGCGTACTCGAAGAGATTGCCGAGTAGTTGCATTGCCATGTCTTTGAAGGCGAGCGTCGGACCATTCGACAGTTCGAGCAACGACAGCGGCGTGCCGTCCTCCACGCCGAGCGTCTTCAGCGGCGTGATCTGCGCGGCGCTTTCTTCGTGGCGCACGTTGCTGTAGACCTGCGCGACGTAAGTCTTGCGCGTAAGCGAACGCAGGTCGTCGGCGGGAATGTCATCGCTGAATTTCGACAGCACTTCGAAGGCGAGATCCGCATACGACAGCGTGCGCCAGCGCGCGAGTTCATCGGCCGATACGCGCGGATATTCCGCCGGCAGATACAGACCGCCGTCCTTTGCGAGACCGCCGAGCAAGATGTCCGAGAACGTGTGGCGCTCGTTCGAGCCGGCGCCGCGCGTCGAGATGTAGTTCATGTCGCGTTCCTGTGCTTAATTCAGCGTTGCCATGCGCAGTTTCGTCACCTTGGAGACGACCGTGGAAAGCGCTTCGATCTGGGCGATCGCCGCGTTCGCGTTCTTTTCCACCGTCTCGTGCGTGATGAGGATGATGTCCGTCTCGCCCTTGTGCTCGCCGCCGACGTCTTCCGATTCCTTCTGCAGCAACGCGTCGATGGAGATGCCCTTGTCCGCGAGAATGCGCGTGATGTTGGCAAGCACGCCCGTCACGTCGGCGACACGCAAACGCAAGTAATAGCCGCTCGTCACTTCGTCGATTGGCAAGATGGGCGTGTTCGCCAGACTGCCCGGCTGGAAGGCCAGATGCGGCACGCGATGCTCCGGGTCGGCCGTATGCAGACGCGTGACATCCACGAGATCGGCGACCACGGCCGACGCCGTCGGCTCCGCGCCCGCGCCCTTGCCGTAGTAGAGCGTGGTGCCGACCGCATCGCCATGCACGACGACCGCGTTCATCGCGCCTTCGACGTTGGCGAGCAGACGCTTGGCCGGCACCAGCGTGGGGTGCGTGCGCAACTCGATGCCCTTCTCCGTGCGCCGCGCGATGCCGAGCAGCTTGATGCGATAGCCGAGATCCTCCGCGTAACGAATATCGATGGCCGCGAGCTTGCTGATGCCTTCCACGTACGCGCGGTCGAACTGCACCGGCACGCCGAACGCGATCGCGCTCATGATCGTGACCTTGTGCGCGGCGTCGACGCCTTCGATGTCGAAAGTGGGATCGGCCTCCGCGTAACCCAGATCTTGCGCGCCCTTCAACGCGGTCGCGAAGTCCAGCCCGCGGTCACGCATCTCCGAAAGAATGTAGTTCGTCGTGCCGTTGATGATGCCCGCGATGTATTCGATACGGTTCGCGCTCAGGCCCTCGCGAAGCGCCTTGATGATTGGAATGCCGCCCGCCACCGCTGCTTCGAACGCAACCATCACGCCCTTCGCGTGCGCGGCTTCGAAAATCTCCGTGCCGTGCACCGCGAGCAGTGCCTTGTTCGCCGTGACCACGTGCTTGCCGTTGGCGATGGCGCGCAGCACCAATTCGCGCGCGAAGCCCGTGCCGCCGATCATTTCGCAAATGATGGATATCGCCGGGTCGTCGACGACGGCGAGGAAGTCGTCGGTGACCGCCACGTCGGCTGCCGCTTGCACCTTCGACGGTGTACGCACGGCAATGCGCGTGATCTCGATACCTCGTCCCGCGCGGCGCCTGATTTCTTCCTGATTGCGGCGCAGCACCGTGAAGGTGCCGCTGCCAACCGTGCCGAAGCCCAACAGTCCTACTTTGATCGGTTCCATACAGCGTGAGTCTTCTAAGAAAAGTTAAGCGGAGTGACGTTTGCGATAGCCGTCGAGAAAGCGCGCGATGCGGTTGATCGAGTCGGCCAGATCGTCGAGGTTCGGCAGGAAGACCACGCGGAAGTGATCCGGCGTCGGCCAGTTGAAGCCCGTCCCTTGCACGAGCAGCACGCGTTCTTCGAGCAGCAGGTCGGTGATGAATTGCTGATCGTTTTCGATCGGGTACATCTTGGGATCGAGCTTCGGGAACATATACAGCGCGGCCTGCGGTTTCACGCACGTGACGCCCGGAATGGCCGTGAGCATGTCATAGGCGAGCTCGCGCTGTTTGAACAGCCGCCCGCCCGGCACGATCAGGTCGTTGATGCTCTGATAACCGCCGAGCGCCGTCTGGATGGCGTATTGGCCGGGCACGTTCGGGCACAAGCGCATGGACGCGAGAATGCCCAGGCCTTCGAGATAGTCTTTCGCGCGACGGCGATTTTCCTCGATGAGGCCCGACACGGCCATCCAGCCCGCGCGATAACCGCACGAACGGTAGCTCTTCGAGAGACTGTTGAACGTGACGGTGAGCACGTCCTCGGAGAGCGCGGCCATGGACGTGTGCGTCATGCCGTCGTAGACGATCTTGTCGTAGACCTCGTCCGCGAAAATGATCAGGCCGTGTTCGCGCGCAATGTCGATCAGTTCGAGCAGCAGTTCGTCCGAATACAGCGCGCCCGTCGGATTGTTTGGGTTGATGACGACGAGCGCCTTGGTGTTGGCGGTGATCTTCGAGCGGATGTCGTCGAGATCGGGCATCCAGCCATTGCCTTCGTCGCACATGTAGTGACGCGGCGTGCCGGCCGAAAGACTTACCGCGGCCGTCCAGAGCGGATAGTCGGGCGCGGGCAGCAACACCTCGTCGCCATCGTTCAGAAGCGCCTGCATGGCCATGACGATGAGTTCCGACGCGCCGTTGCCGATGAAAATGTCGTCGAGCGTCACGCCCGTCACGCCCTTTTGCTGCGTGTAATGCATGATCGCCTTGCGCGCGGCGAATACGCCCTTCGAATCCGAATAGCCCGACGAACCCGGCAGATTGCGGATCATGTCCTGAATGATCTCGTCCGGCGCTTCGAAACCGAACGGCGCCAGATTGCCGATATTGAGCTTGATGATGCGATGCCCTTCTTCTTCGAGACGCTTCGCGTGTTCGAGCACGGGCCCGCGAATGTCGTAGCAGACGTTTTGCAGCTTGTTGGATTTGAGAATCGGTTTCACGGGCGCGGCTCTTGTGTTTGGGCTGTCTGGTGGATTCGTTTTTAAGGATTCGTTCTGGCGTTCTGGCGTTCTGTCGTTTCGGCGTTTCGATGCAGCAGGTGCTTCGGTCGATGCTCCGGCGGTTCGTGTCCGCTTCTGGAACGCGCACGCGAAGCGAGATGACACGAAGTGACGCGGGATGGCGACGAGCTGCGGCAGACTACGGCATGTTACTGGACTGCCGCCGCTTCTCGGGATTTTGAACCCTGGGCGAGGAACACCGCGCCGGATAGGGGCGCAGGCGTAACGGTACGGATTGCGTGTCGAAGGCGGCTTTTGGCGGCACGCGAGCGCAACGGGGGCCGCACGAGCGGTCCGCGCGGCTGGAAAGTTATAATTTACTGATTATGGCCCGGTTCCGCAATGCACCAAACACTGGCGCGAAGCGCCTTTTGGTGCGTTTTCCGCCGCCTTCTCGCGCTTTTTTCAGCCGCGTTCGGCGGATGTCGGGTTTCACTCCTTTCCTTGCCGGACCATCGTTTTGAAACTTCATCAAGACTCCAGCGGCGCGCTCAACACCATCACGAGCTACGGAGACGACTTCGTCGCAATCAATCTCGAACGCCATGAGGGCAGCGTGATCGTCATGCCCGAGGCGCCCGTCGTCAAATGGCCGGTGGCATCATTCGACGCGCTCGCGCCCGAGCATTTCGAGGAACTCGTGAAAGCCGCGCCCGAAGTGGTCATCTTCGGCAGCGGTTCCAGATTGCGCTTTCCGCATCCGCGACTCACGGCGGCGTTGACCAAGCATCGTATTGGCGTGGAAACGATGGATATCGGCGCTGCCTGCCGCACCTACAACATATTGATGTCCGAAGGCCGGCGCGTGGCCGCCGCACTGCTGATCGAGGAATGAGCGGAAACTAAGGCTCGGCTAAGGATGCGCCGCAATACTTCGGCGACAGGCGCCTCTTTGGCGCACGCGCTGGCGTCGCGACGCCCGGCGTGCGCCAATTTGACGAATCCGGCCTGGCAGTGCGATACACTCCCGCCCGGCGAACGTTGCGCCGAGCCTGAAAGGCGGTAACACGGCGTGCGCCACGGCCAGTCCGGCGCTCATGCGAGCCTGCACGCAAGCGACGGCTTCGCGCCCCGCGCGGCCGGTTGCGCCACTCATTCACAAGCGCCGCGCATGGCGGCATCGAACAGGTCGACTTCATGAACGATACGCCTTCGCGGCTACCGCTCACGCGTCTCTCACTCATTCTTCTCGTCGTCGCGCTGGCCGTCATCTGGTTCGGGCCGCTCGGGCTCAGGCATCTCGTGCCGAGCGACGAGGGCCGCTACGCCGAAATGGCGCGCGAGATGTTCGTCACCGGCGACTGGATCACGCCGCGCTACAACGGCTACAAATACTTCGAGAAACCGCCGCTGCAGACCTGGGCGAACGCGCTGACCTTTGCGTGGTTCGGCGTCGGCGAATGGCAGGCGCGGTTCTATACGGCGCTTTGCGGCTTCGCGGGCGTGCTTATGGTCGGCTACACGGGCGCGCGGGTCTTCAACGCAATGACGGGCTTCGCGGCCGCCGTGATTCTCGCGACCTGCCCGTACTGGAACCTGATGGGCCACTTCAACACGCTCGACATGGGCCTGTCGTTCTGGATGGGGCTCACGCTCTGCGCGCTTTTGCTCGCGCAACGCCCAGGGCTCGCCGTGCGCGAAGTGCGGCTCTGGATGTGGCTTTGCTGGGCGGCGATGGGCGCGGCCATGCTCTCCAAGGGGCTCGTCGGCGTGATCCTGCCGGGTGCGGTGCTGATCATCTACTCGCTCGTGGCGCGCGACTGGGCGCTCTGGAAGCGGCTTTATATCGGCAGCGGGCTGATCGTGTTCCTGATCGTCGTCGCGCCGTGGTTCGTGCTCGTGCAGATGAAGAACCCCGAGTTCTTCAATTTCTTCTTCATCGTGCAGCAGTTCAAGCGCTATCTGACGCCCGAGCAGAACCGTCCCGGACCGTTCTATTACTTCGTGCCGGTGCTCATCGTCGGCTTTCTGCCGTGGCTGTCGATCGCGTTCCAGAGCGTGCGCCACGGTCTCAAGACGCCGCGCCAGCCCAACGGCTTCGCGCCCGTGACCATGCTGCTCGTCTGGTCCGCGTTCATTTTTCTGTTTTTCAGCGCCTCGCATTCGAAGCTGCTGTCCTATGTCTTGCCGATTGCACCGGCGCTCGCGCTCGTCTTCGGGCTTTATCTGCCGTCGCTGACGAAGCCGCGTTATCGCATGCATCTGATCGGCTATGCGGTGTTCCTGATCGCCGCGGCGTTCGGCGCGATCTTCATCGGCCGGGCGGGCAGCGCGAATACGCCCAATGCGCTGTATCGCGCGTTCCAGATATGGGTTTATGCGGGACTGGCGGTGGCGTTCGTCGTGACGCTCACGGCGCTCTGGCTCAATCGCCGGAACGTGCTTGCGGGCGCGGCAGGGCTGGGCGCGGCGTGGCTGCTGCTCGGCACCATCGCGGGAACGGGTCACGACGTTTTCGGCACCGACAGCTCGGGCGTCAAGCTCGTGCCGGCCGTGAAAGCCGCGATGGCGAAACTCCCGCCCGGCACGCCCTTCTACTCGATCGCCAAGCTCGATCACACCATGCCGTTCTATCTCGATCAGCCGATGATCATGGTGCAGGAAGCCGACGAACTCACCTTCGGCGTGCAGACGGAGCCGCGGAAGTGGGTGCCGAGCATCGACCAATGGGTCAAGCTTTGGGACTCGCAACCGTATGCGCTCGCGCTGATGCCGCCTGGCCGCTACGACGACCTCGCCGCCCGCCATGTGCCGATGCAGGTCATCGCCCGCGACGCGCGCCGTGTGATCGTCGAGAAACCGCAACCGTGATGGCGCACTCTGCCACCTCGCGCGGCACCACGTCTGACACAGTGCGTGCCACGCGCGCAAACGGATTGCACGACCGTTCGGCCAACCCCGTTGTGGCGGCCCGGCTTTTTCCTTATCGTGTGAGACCAGCAAGACCGTCGGCACGATCAACCAGGCGCCAACCCGCGACTAATCCGCAATGAATCCGATTTCCTTCGCTTGTATCCTCATCGGCGTATTGTTGAACGCGTGCGCGCAGTTGCTGCTGAAGGCGGGCGTCAACGCCGTCGGGCACTTCGAACTCACGGCGAGCAACATTCTGCCGGTCGGTTTCAGGATCGCGACGCAATGGCCGATCATCGGCGGCCTTGCCTGCTATGTGCTGAGCGTGGGCGTGTGGATCGTCGGCCTGTCGCGCGTGGATGTGTCGATCGCCTATCCGATGCTCTCGCTCGGCTATGTCGTCAACGCCTTCGCGGCGTGGTATTTGTTCGGCGAGGTGCTGTCGCTGCAGCGGCTGATCGGCATCGGCATCATTCTGCTCGGCGTGGTCGTGCTGGCGCGCGGTTAGGCGCCGCGACCGGCGTTGAATTCACTCGTGCCGCCAATACATCAGATCAACTCCATTTTCTTAAGCAAATAGTCCATGACTCAGACATCGCGGCCGTTCCTGCCCTTCGTCAAGCCCGACATCGATGAAGAAACCATTCAGGGCGTCGCCGACGTGCTGCGTTCCGGCTGGATCACGACGGGCCCGCAGAACCAGCAGTTCGAGGCGGAATTGTCGGCGTTCGTCGGCGGCAGGCCGGTGCGCGCGTTCAACTCAGGCACCTGCACGATGGAAATCGGCCTGCGAATTGCAGGCGTCGGCGCGGGCGACGAAGTCATCACGACGGCGATGACTTGGGTATCGACGGCGAACGTGATCATCGAAGTCGGCGCGACGCCGGTTTTGGTCGATATCGACCCGGCCACGCGCAACATGGACCTGAACTTGCTGGAACGCGCCATCACGCCGCGCACGAAAGCGATCATGCCGGTGTTTCTGGGCGGCCTGCCGGTGGATATGGACCGGCTTTACGCCATCGCGCGCGCCCACAAGCTGCGCGTGATCGAAGACGCGGCGCAGGCGTTCGGTTCGAGCTGGAACGGCAAGCGCATCGGCGCGTTCGGCGATCTCGTTTCGTTCAGCTTTCACGCGAACAAGAACGTGACGTCGATCGAAGGCGGCGCGCTCGTCTTGAACGACGAGGACGAAGCCGAACTCGCGCGGAAGTATCGCCTGCAGGGCATCACGCGCACGGGTTTCGACGGCATGGACTGCGACGTGCTCGGCGGCAAGTACAACCTGACGGATGTGGCGGCGCGCGTGGGTCTCGGGTCGCTGCGCAAGGTGGAAAGCATCACGCAACGGCGGCGCGAACTGGCGCAGCTTTACTTCGATGCCTTCGACGGCGGCGCGGCCGTGAAACTCGGTCTAGGCTTGCCGCCGCGCAACTTTAAGGACAGTAACTGGCACATGTTTCAGGTCACGCTGCCGCTCGATCAACTGAATCTCACGCGCGCGCAGTTCATGGGCGAGCTGAAGGAGCGCGGCATCGGCACCGGCGTGCACTATCCGGCCCTGCATTTGTTCACGCTGTATCGCGAGCGCGGCTTCAAGGAAGGCATGTTCCCGCACGCGGAGCACTTCGGCGCATCCAACGTGACGTTGCCGCTTTTCCCGCAAATGAGCGCGGAGGACATCGCGCACGTGGTCACTTCCATCGACGAGATCTGTGCGCAGCACGCCAGACTGCATGCCTAACAAGGACACCCAGCGCAACATGAGTCATACGGATTTCGCGGCGACGGCACCCGAGGTAACGGTCGTCATTCCGGTCTACAACGAGGAAGCCGGCCTCGCCGCCCTCTTTGAGCGCCTTTATCCGGCGCTCGATGCGCTCGACGCATCGTACGAGGTGATCTTCATCAACGACGGCAGCCGCGACAAGTCGGCCGCGCTGCTCGCGCAGCAGTTCCACGTGCGTCCGGACACCACGCGCGTGATCCTGCTCAACGGCAACTATGGTCAGCACATGGCGATTCTCGCGGGCTTCGAGCAATCGCGCGGCGAGATCGTTGTCACGCTCGACGCCGACTTGCAGAATCCGCCCGAGGAAATCGCCAAGCTCGTCGAAAAGATGCGTGAAGGCTACGATTACGTCGGCACCATTCGCGAACAACGGCAGGACAGCCTGTGGCGCAAGAAGGCATCGCTTGCCATGAACCGTCTGCGCGAGCGCATCACCAAGATTCGCATGACGGATCAAGGCTGCATGTTGCGCGCGTACAGCCGGCATATCATCGACACGATCAACCGCTGCGGCGAAATCAACACGTTCATTCCGGCGCTTGCCTACACCTTCGCGCAGAACCCGATCGAAGTGGGCGTGGCGCACGAAGAGCGCTTCGCGGGCGAATCCAAGTACTCGCTTTATAGCCTCATCCGGCTGAACTTCGACCTCGTGACGGGCTTTTCGGTCGTGCCGTTGCAATGGCTGTCGTTCATCGGCGTGATTCTTTCGGTCGGATCGGCGGGCCTGTTCCTGCTGCTGTTGATTCGCCGCTTCATGTTCGGCGCGGAAGTTCAGGGCGTGTTCACGCTCTTCGCCATCACGTTCTTCATGCTCGGCGTGATCATCTTCGCGCTCGGCCTGCTCGGCGAATATATCGGCCGGATCTATCAGCAAGTGCGCGCGCGTCC
This sequence comes from Caballeronia sp. LP006, assembly GCF_031450995.1. NCBI lineage: Bacteria > Pseudomonadati > Pseudomonadota > Betaproteobacteria > Burkholderiales > Burkholderiaceae > Caballeronia > Caballeronia sp. LP006. The sequence continues at coordinate 1,948,587 of NZ_JARTVW010000005.1, forward strand.
GCGCTATCTCGTGCAGACCATCCTCGAGCAGCGCGACGGCCTGCCCACGGCCAGCCAGCCGCGCCAGCAAGTGATCCATCTGGCGGTCGCCGATCGCGAGGACGAAGGCCGATGAAGCCGCGCGCCGTCGTATTCGCTTATCACAATGTCGGCGTGCGCTGCCTGCAGGTGCTGCTCGCGCGCGGCGTCGACGTGCGGCTCGTCGTGACGCACGAGGACAGCGCAAACGAGAACATCTGGTTCGGCAGCGTGGCGCAGGTCGCGGCGGAACATGGCATCGACGTGATCACGCCCGCCGATCCCAAAGCGCCCGACGTGCACGACGCAGTCGCCCTCGCCGCGCCGGAATTCATCTTCTCGTTCTACTACCGGCACATGCTGCCCGTGACGCTGCTCGCGTTGGCCAGGCGCGGCGCGTACAACATGCATGGCTCGCTGTTGCCGAAATATCGCGGCCGCGTGCCGACCAACTGGGCGGTGCTCAACGGCGAAACCGAAAGTGGCGCGACGCTGCACGAAATGGCCGAAAAGCCCGACGCCGGCGCGATCCTCGCGCAGACGTCCGTGCCTATCCTGCCGGATGACACCGCCGCTCAGGTCTTCGACAAAACCGTGGTCGCCGCCGAGCAAACGCTCTGGCGCGTACTGCCCGCCCTGCTTGCCGGCGAAGCGCCGCGTCTGCCGAACGATCTCGCCGCCGGCAGCTACTACGGCGGGCGCAAACCGGAAGATGGCCGCATCGACTGGACGGCGAACGCACAACGCGTCTACAACCTGATTCGCGCGGTGGCGCCGCCCTATCCCGGCGCGTTCACGGACATGGGCGGCGAGCGCTTCATCGTCGCGCGGGCGCGGCTCGTTCCTGAAACCGGTGCGCCCGGCGTTACGCGCGAGCGGCTCGCCGCGCTCAGGGATTTGCCCTGCGGCCTGACGCTGGCGGATAATGCGCTGTTTGGCGTCTGCGGCGATGGCCGCGTCGTCGCCGTGCACGAGTTGCGTCATCGGCCATTGAATGCCGAAGCGCAGCCCGTGGGCGAGGAGCGCACCGTCGAACCCGCCGAATTCGGCCGAATCATTCAATCCTCTCGTCATTCATGAAAAAAGTTCTCATCCTGGGTGTCAATGGCTTCATCGGCCATCACCTTTCCAAGCGCATCCTCGAAACGACCGACTGGGAAGTCTTCGGGATGGACATGCAAACCGATCGCCTGGGCGACCTCGCGAATCACGAGCGGATGCATTTCTTCGAAGGCGACATCACCATCAACAAGGAGTGGGTCGAGTATCACGTCAAGAAGTGCGACGTGATTCTGCCGCTCGTCGCCATTGCCACGCCCGCGACCTACGTGAAGCAGCCGCTGCGCGTGTTCGAACTGGACTTCGAGGCCAACCTGCCGATCGTGCGGTCGGCGGTCAAGTACGGCAAGCACCTCGTGTTTCCGTCGACCTCCGAGGTGTACGGCATGTGCGCGGACGAGCAGTTCGATCCGGAGAACTCCACGCTCTCCTACGGCCCCATCAACAAGCCGCGCTGGATCTACGCCTGCTCGAAGCAGTTGATGGACCGCGTGATCTGGGGTTACGGCATGGAAGGCCTCAACTTCACGCTGTTCCGCCCGTTCAACTGGATCGGCCCGGGCCTCGACTCCATCTACACCGCGAAGGAAGGTTCGTCGCGCGTGGTCACGCAGTTCCTGGGACACATCGTGCGCGGCGAGAACATCAGCCTCGTCGATGGCGGCGCGCAAAAGCGTGCGTTCACGGATATCGACGACGGCATCGGCGCGCTGATGAAGATCATCGAAAACAAGGACGGCATGGCGTCGGGCAAGATCTACAACATCGGCAATCCGGTCAACAACTTCTCGGTGCGCGAACTCGCGCACAAGATGCTCGCGCTCGCCGCCGAGTATCCCGAGTACGCGGAGACCGCGAAGAAGGTGCAACTCGTCGAGACTTCGTCGGGCGCGTACTACGGCGCGGGCTATCAGGACGTGCAGAACCGCGTGCCGAAGATCGACAACACCATGCAGGAACTGGACTGGAAGCCGGAAGCGAGCATGGACGACGCGCTGCGCAAGATTTTCGAAGCGTATCGCACGCTCGTCGGCGAAGCTCGCGCGCTCGTCGAGCAGTCTTAAGGAACGGCGCGTGGCCCGTATCGTTCTCAAGATCGACGTCGACACCCTGCGCGGCACGCGCGAAGGCGTGCCCAATCTCGGCAGATTGCTCGACAAATACAGCGCCCGCGCGACGTTTCTGTTCAGCCTCGGGCCGGATCACACCGGCTGGGCGCTGCGCCGCGTGTTCCGGCCGGGCTTTCTCAAGAAGGTGTCGCGCACGTCTGTCGTCGAGCATTACGGTGTGAAGACGCTGATGTACGGCGTACTGCTGCCAGGGCCGGATATCGGCCGCGAGGCGAAGGCCGAAATGCGCGCCATCCACGAAGCCGGGTTCGAATGCGGCATCCATACGTGGGATCACGTCTACTGGCAGGACAACGTGCGCGCGCGCGATCAGGCGTGGACCGTGTCGCAGATGCAGCAAAGCCATGCGCGCTTCATCGAGATTTTCGGCGCGCCGCCCGTCACGCATGGCGCGGCGGGCTGGCAGATGAACGGCTACGCGTTCGAACAGATCGACGCCTGGGGCATGCGCTACGCATCCGACGGGCGCGGCCATACGCCGTATATTCCAGTGCTCAATGGCCGCACGCTCGATCACATTCAGATGCCGACCACCCTGCCGACCCTCGATGAGATCCTCGGCGTCGATGGTGTCGACACGACCAACGTGGCCGCGCATCTCTTGCGCCACACGCAGAACAATCCGCGCGACCAGGTTTTCACGCTGCACGCCGAACTCGAAGGCCAGAAGCTCGCGCCGGTGTTCGAGCAACTGCTGGCGGGCTGGCGCGCGCAGGGACACAGCTTCGCCACGATGGGCGACTATCATGCGACGCTGGACCGCGCTTCCCTGCCCACGTACCCTGTCACGTGGGGCGAGATCCCTGGCCGCGCCGGCGAGTTGATCGTTCAGCCGGGCTGATCCGCTTCTGCTTGCTAGTCCCTCTGCTTCAAATAAACAACATCTGACCAAGGTAGGGCTACGCGCCCGACCCTGGCCGACAAAGGAGAAACTTCGTGTCAGTCGCAGTCGATCAGCCCGTCCCCGACTTCACCGCACCCGCCACCGGCGGCGAGTTCACGCTCTCGAACCTGCGCGGCAAGAAAGTCGTGCTGTTCTTTTATCCCAAGGACAACACGCCCGGCTGCACGACGGAAAGCCTGCAATTTCGCGACCACTACGATCAATTCCAGGCCGCTGGCGCGGAAGTGGTCGGCATCTCGCGCGACAGCGTGAGATCGCACGACAACTTCAAGGCCAAACTGGAGCTGCCGTACACGCTGGTATCGGACGCCGACGAAGCCATCTGCTCGCTTTTCGATGTCATCAAAATGAAGAAGATGTATGGCAAGGAAGTGCGCGGCGTCGAGCGTTCCACGTTTCTGCTGGATGCAAAAGGCGTGCTGCGCCGCGAGTTTCGAGGCATCAAGGTGCCGGGGCACGTCGAGGCCATCGTCGAGGCTGTACAAGCAATTTGAGGCGCGCTATATTGGTCCGCAATGAGCGCCTGTCCAACCCATGACCTTCTACCGAGCGAAAGCTGCCGTACGCCTTTAGGCGCAATCGGCAGGAGCCCGGGCTATGCGAGGCATCTACGGCGGTACAGCGCACCAGACTCGAAGTCAGCCGCTGGTTCCGGTAGTCGGGACGGCGGCTTTTTTATTGGCGTCGCGCGAATGCCACAGTCGGCCACGAAGTTTTCGGGACCTTCGCACGACACCAGTGGACGCACACTCAAGGAGCAGATCGAAACTTAGGCGAACCGGCGTTTTCGACAAACGAAGCGCGCCGCCGGACGCAGACTGCGAACCACGATTCGCTGCGAGGGCGAACGAGCAGAATGCGACAGGCGGCGCGCAATATACGACCCGATTCCTTTCGAGGGAACACCATGCCTTTGCCTACCGCCCCGGCCAAGCTCGGCCATCTCCTCCCGGCTGAGGAATACAAAGCCAAAGCCCGGCCGTCGAAGCAGAAGAAACAGACGTCGTCATCCGGCGACGAGGAAAACGGCGCGGTCCAGACCGTCGCCGCCGAGCGTCCCGCGGCGAATGCCGCGCATACGCTGCGTTCCATCGCGAGCGAGGTGCTGACCCAGATTCCGCTCGAAGCGCCGAGCGAAGCCGTCATGCCCGCCGCGCCCGCACCCGCCACGCGCGCACGCCGCACCAAACAGACCGCCGCGCTCCTGCAGCCGGCGCCGAACGCGCGTCAGGCAGCCGATGAAGCCGCGCCCGCAACGCCTGTCGAACCCGCCGCGCGCGAAGCCCGTACCGGCCGCGCGGATGCACCCGTCGCGCCCGCAGCCACGACCGCCGCGCGCGCCGCGAAAGAGCCGGCCGCGCAGAACAAACGCCGTCAGCGCGGCGTGCAGGAAGCCGAATTGCACAAGCTTTTCGTGCTCGATACCAACGTGCTGATGCACGATCCGAGCTCGCTCTTCCGCTTCGAGGAGCACGACGTCTATCTGCCGATGATGACGCTCGAAGAACTCGACAATCACAAGAAGGGCATGTCGGAAGTCGCGCGCAATGCGCGTCAGGTGAGTCGCACGCTCGACGCGCTCGTTGCGCACGCGGGCGAGATGTCGGCGGGGCTGCCGCTCGCCGCGCAGGGTAATCGCGACGCGCTCGGACGGCTCTACTTCCAGACGACGCTCACCGATATCGAACCGGTCGAAGGCTTGCCTGTCGGCAAGGCGGACAACCAGATTCTCGGCGTCGTGCGCGCGTTGCAGAAAGAGCGCCCGGACCGGCAGGTCGTGCTGGTGTCGAAAGACATCAACATGCGTATCAAGGCGCATGCGCTCGGCTTGCCCGCCGAAGACTACTTCAACGATCAGGTTCTCGAAGACAAGGACCTGCTCTATTCGGGCGTACGCGCGCTGCCGCAGGACTTCTGGACCAAGCACGCCAAGGGCATGGAGAGCTGGCAGGACACGAAAACCGGCACCACGTATTACCGCGTGACCGGTCCGCTGTGTTCGTCGATGCTCGTCAACGAGTTCGTCTATCTGGAGCCGCAGAACGGCGAGCCGTCGTTCCATGCGGTGGTGCGCGAGTTGAACGGCAAGACGGCGCTCTTGCAGACGCTGCGCGACTACGGCCATCACAAGAACAACGTGTGGGGCATCACGGCGCGCAATCGCGAGCAGAACTTCGCGCTCAACTTGCTGATGAACCCGGAGGTCGATTTCGTCACCCTGCTCGGTCAGGCCGGCACCGGCAAGACGCTCATGGCGCTTGCCGCCGGCTTGGCGCAAGTGCTCGACGACAAGCGCTACAACGAGATCATCGTGACGCGCGCGACCGTGCCGGTGGGCGAGGACATCGGCTTTTTGCCGGGCACCGAGGAAGAGAAGATGCAGCCGTGGATGGGCGCATTCGACGACAACCTCGAAGTCCTGCAGAAAACCGACGATGCCGCCGGCGAATGGGGCCGCGCGGCGACGCAAGAACTGATTCGCTCGCGTCTCAAGGTGAAGAGCATGAACTTCATGCGCGGCCGGACGTTCGTGGATAAGTACGTGATCATCGACGAGGCGCAGAATCTCACGCCCAAGCAGATGAAGACGCTCGTCACGCGCGCGGGTCCGGGCACGAAGATCATTTGCCTGGGCAATATCGCGCAGATCGACACGCCTTATCTGACTGAAGGCAGTTCCGGCCTGACGTACGTGGTGGATCGCTTCAAGGGATGGACGCATAGCGGCCATGTGACGCTTGCGCGCGGCGAGCGCTCGCGTCTGGCGGATTACGCGTCGGATATTTTGTAAGCGCTTTTGACTTGACGAAACGGCCCGGTGAAGCGATTCGCCGGGCCGTTTCTATTCGTCCGATCGTTTCGCCACTGCAACACTTACGACGCAAACTTCATGTGATGTCTCAGGAAAACTTGCCGCACGTCCGTTCGACGGTCTAGTATCGACAGACTGCCCTCTTTTGGCGAGATGCTGCTCGCCGTCTGCAATGCGTCGAATCTGGCTGCCGTTTCTTGTCTCCGTTCTGCTCGCCGCGTGTGGAAGCGTGCCGCAGGAGAGCGCGCGCAAGCCGGCGGCATCGTCGACAGCCGCGAATCGCACGTACAAGCCGCCTCCTGGTTTCCCCACTTTCGTCGACCATAGCGTCGGGCGCGAGGAAATCTCGATTCAGGCGATGGCGCTCGTTGGTGTGCCGTATCGATGGGGTGGGAATACGCCGGAAGCGGGCTTCGACTGCAGCGGACTCGTACGCTACGTGGTGGATCGCGCGGCGTCGGTGAATCTGCCGCGAACGACCGCCGAGATGAGCGGGCGCGGGGAATCGATCGAGCCGGACGGCGTTGCGCCCGGCGATCTGATTTTCTTCAACACGACGGGGCGGGCGCATTCGCATGTCGGGATTTATGTCGGCAAGTTGCGGTTCGTGAATGCGCCGTCGACGGGCGGGACGGTCCGGCTCGATTATTTGACCAATCCTTATTGGGCAAAGCGTTTCGACGGAATCCGGCGCGTTGCGCCGCCGAAGAGCGGGCCCGCGCCTTTCGATGCGCCGACGTACTTGGCGTCGCCTGCTGGATCTGACGTGCCGACGGCGGCGGGTGCGAGCGCTCAGGCTTCGGCTAATGGACGGTTATTTTCGACGCCTGCCGATTCATATGCTCGGGAAAGCGCGGCGGGGACGAGTAACGAGGCATATCAACCGCCTGTATCGGCATTGAATGCGGGGGAACGGCGAAGCACGGTGACCAATGCCGCACGATCCAACGCCGATGCGTTCGAGCCGCCGCCATCCAGTTTAAGTGCAGCGCAGCGGCAGGCGCTTGCGGCCGGCGCGACGGCCAGTTCCGCGCGATCGAATGCCGATGTTTCCGAGCCGCTCCCATCGACCTTGACAGCGGCGCAGCGGCAGGCACTCGCGGCAACCGGTACTGCACAACCCAGTACCGATGCCTTCGAGCCGCCGCCACCTTCTTTGAGCGCAGCGCAGGGTCAAGCGCTTGCGGCAGGTGCAACCACCAATACCGCACGATCCAGCGCCGACGCCTTCGAACCTCCGCCGCCCGCCTTGAGCGCCGCACAACGCCAAGCCCGACTTGCCGGTGCAATTGCGCCATCCGCAGTGGCAGGCTCGGCAAACGCTTCCCCCGATCCTATCCAAGCCGCCGCTGACGCCTTCGAACCGCCGCCGCCGACATCGAACGCCGCACGCAAGCAAGCGCGCGCGGCGCAGGCAACGAGCGATCCCGCCGATCCGCCCGCGCACGTCATCCGCGCATCGACCGGCTCGCTTACCGCGCCGCGTCCGAACCAAGCTGACGATCCCATCGCGCGCTTCGCCACCGGCAGCAACTGAGACTCACACGAGATTCAAGGCGCGCGGCCGCGTCCCGAAACACCGACTTTGAGGCCGGAATCTCTTCGTCGCGCTGTTCGCGTCTGCCGTTTTGTTCTGTCCGCGTTGCCCTATATCGCCGGATTTAGGCTTCATGGATAGAAATAGCCCTTCGGTTTCGGCACCGCCGCGCGCGGCTCAAGCGCATCCAATACATATCGAACCGAGCGAAACGCAACCCCATCGCCATCCACAGTCGTCGCCCCCCTCTGCTATCGTGACTAGATCCCGCCGCGACAGGCGGCGCAATCAGAAGGAGCCAATCACCATGGACTTGGGTCTTGCCGGGAAAGTCGTCCTGATCACGGGCGGCAGCAAGGGAATCGGTTTTGCATGCGCAAAAGCCTTTGCAAGCGAAGGCGCAAAAGTCGCGATCGTCTCGCGCGATGCCGCCAACCTCGCGCGCGCCCGCGAACAACTCGCGAAAGAAGGTCATCACGTGCATCTCGCCCGCGCCGATCTGCACGAAGCGCACAGCGCCGAAGATGTCGTCGAGGAAGCGAGCGCCGCGCTCGGCCCCATCGACATCCTGATCAACAGCGCCGGCGCCGCGCGCCGGTACGATCCCGACACGCTCGACGCTGCCGCGTATAAAGCCGCGATGGACGCGAAGTACTTCTCCTACGTCTATCCGCAGCAAGTGGTGCTAAAGCGCATGGCCGAACGCTTGCGCGGCGATCCGAACATCGAGCCGGGCGCGATCGTGAATATCGTCGGCATGGGCGGGAAAATCGCATCGGACATTCATATCGCGGGCGGCGCGGCCAATGCGGCGCTCATGCTCAATACCGTCGGCCTTGCGCATCACTATGCCAAGCTCGGCATTCGCATCAACGCGATCAATCCGGGATCGACGCTCACCGAACGCGTCGAGGAAGCCCTCGCGCTCGAAGCCGAACGGCAAGGCACGACACGCGACGCCGTGCTCGCCGAGAGCCAGTCGAAGGTGCCGCTAGGCCGCTACGCGAAACCCGAGGAAATCGCCGACGTCGCGCTGTTCCTGGCGAGCCGTCGCGCGAGTTATGTATCGGGCGCAATCATTCCGATGGACGGAGTGTCGTCGCCGATCATCTGAGAGCGACGCCGCCGAGCGCGGCAATCGATTTGCAACAGATGCAAAACGGCCCCGTCGTGAACGGGGCCGCTGAAGAAACCGACTACAAGATACGGTGGCCGATCCACCAACCGACCGCCGCGAGCACCGCGGATGCCGGAATAGTCAAGATCCACGCCCACACGATATTTCCCGCGACGCCCCAGCGCACCGCGCTGAATTTCTGCGTCGCGCCCACACCGACGATGGCGCCCGTGATCGTATGCGTGGTGGACACTGGAATGCCGAGGAACGATGCGACGAAGAGCGTGATCGCCCCGCCCGTTTCCGCGCAAAAACCACCGACGGGCTTGAGCTTGGTAATCTTCTGACCCATGGTGCGCACGATGCGCCAGCCGCCGAACAAAGTGCCAAGACCCATCGACAGGTAACACAAACCGATAACCCAGATAGGCGGCGCATCTGCCGTGGAAGAAGCGTAGCCAGTCGCGATCAGCAGCATCCAGATGATGCCGATGGTCTTCTGCGCGTCATTCCCACCGTGGCCGAGCGAATAGAGCCCGGCGGAAATGAGCTGCAAGCGCCGGAAGCGCCTATCTACCTTCGATGGCGGCGTGCGGAAATACAGCCACGACACGAGCAGCATGAAAAACGAGCCGAGCACGAAGCCGAGCAGCGGCGAAATGAAAATGAACGCGACAGTCTTCAGGAGACCGTCCATGTTGAGCGATCCCCAGCCCGACTTGGCGAGGGCGGCACCGACGAGTCCGCCGATCAGCGCGTGCGACGAGCTAGACGGAATGCCGTAGTGCCATGTGACGATATTCCAGCCGATCGCGCCGACGAGCGCGCCGAAGATCACGTAGTGGTCGACGATATCGGGATCGATCGTTCCCTTGCCGACGGTCGCCGCGACCTTCAGGTGGAAGATGAAATACGCGATGACGTTGAACGCCGCCGCGAAAGCGACCGCTTGTTGCGGCTTGAGCACGCCGGTGGAGACCACCGTGGCGATGGAGTTGGCCGCGTCGTGAAAGCCGTTCATGAAGTCGAACGCGAGCGCGACTATGACGAGCAAGGCGACTGCCCAGATGGCGAGTTGAATCGAATGCATCGGTTGCTTTTGTTTTGACCAGCTGTGAAAAGCGCCGGTTTTGTCCTCTTGACCCGCCGCACGGAGCTTTGATCACGCGCTGGCGGGCATGGCCGGCGTGGTCAGGCGTTTTCCAGAACGATGCCTTCGATGATGTTCGCGACGTCTTCGCACTTGTCGGTGATCGTCTCCAGCAACTCGTAGATGGCCTTCAGCTTGATCAGCGTCTTGACGTCGTCTTCCTCGCGGAAAAGTTTCGACATGGCGGAGCGCAAGACGCGGTCGGCGTCGGATTCCAGGCGGTCGATTTCTTCGCAGATCTTCAGGATTTCGCTCGCGCGCTTCATGTCCGCGAGCAATTCCACCGCCTTCTGCACACGCAGGCACGTCGCCGTGCAGATGTGCGCGAGCTGGCTCGCCTCGGAAGTCACCGCGCGTACGTCGTAGAGCGAAATGGCCGTGGCGACGTCCTCCATCAAGTCGAGGATGTCGTCCATCGTCGTGATGAGCTTGTGGATTTCGTCGCGATCGAGCGGCGTGATGAAAGTCTTGTGCAGCAGATCGATGGTTTCGTGCGTGAGCTTGTCGGCGCGCTTTTCGGCCGTCTGGACGTTCTGCTTGTGGACCTCGGCTTCGTCGAGGTTATCGATCAGCAATTCGAGCTCGCGGCTTGCATCGATGATGCATTTCGCGTGCGCGTTGAAAATCTCGAAGAATTTGCCCTCGGTGGGCATGAAACGACCGAACATGAAAATCCCGAAAAATGGGTCAATGAGACAGACATCAAACCGACATATTGTACCTTCGCCCGGCAGCCCACGCACCGCGCGCGAAGCGCCGCGCGGCGCGTGTCGACACGAAGTCTTGACATCGAGCAGAAGGGATGCGCGCGGCTTCGGGCGTTATTCGCCGTAAAAACTCTGCGCGCCGGCAAAGTTGTCGAACTTCGTGTATTGGCCGTGGAAAGTCAGCCGCACGGGCCCGATCGGACCATTACGCTGCTTGCCGATGATGATTTCCGCCGTGCCCTTGTCCGGGCTGTCGGGGTTATAAACTTCGTCGCGGTAGATGAAGAGAATCACGTCCGCGTCCTGCTCGATAGCGCCGGATTCCCGCAAATCCGACATGATCGGACGCTTGTTGGGGCGCTGTTCCAGACCGCGATTCAACTGCGAAAGCGCGATCACCGGCACGTCGAGTTCTTTCGCGAGCCCCTTGAGCGAGCGCGAGATTTCCGAGATTTCGGTCGCGCGGTTTTCGCCGCCGCCGGAGCCGGACATCAACTGCAAATAATCGACGATGATGAGCCCGAGCTTGCCGCACTGCCGCGACAAACGCCGCGCGCGCGAGCGCAGTTCCATGGGGTTCAGGCCGCCCGTTTCATCGATGAAAAGCTGCGCCTCGCTCATTTTTTGAACCGCGTGCGTGAGCTTCGGCCAGTCTTCGTCGGTGAGGCGGCCGGTACGCATTCTGTGTTGATCCAGCCGGCCGACCGAGCCGAGCATACGCATGGTCAGTTGCGTGCCAGGCATTTCCATCGAGAAAACGGCGACGGGCAGACCATACTCCACCGCCACGTATTCGCCGATGTTCATCGAGAACGCCGTCTTACCCATCGACGGACGTCCGGCCACGATGATCAATTCGCCGCCGTGCATGCCCGACGTCATGCGGTCGAGGTCGACGAAACCGGTTGGCGTGCCCGTGACATCGCTTGGATTGGCCGTGTGGTAAAGCGTGTCGATGCGCTCGACAACTTGCGTAAGCAGCGGTCCGATTTCCAGAAAGCCCTGCGTGCCGCGCGCCCCGTCCTCGGCGATGGAAAACACACGCGATTCCGCCTCGTCCAGAATCTGGCGCACTTCCTTGCCTTGCGGATTAAAGGCATCGGCGGAGATTTCATCGGCGACGGAAACCAGGCGGCGCAGCACCGCGCGATCGCGCACGATTTCCGCGTAACGGCGAATGTTCGCTGCGCTCGGCGTGTTCTGGGCAAGCGCATTCAGATACGCGAGCCCGCCCACTTCCTCGGCCTTGCCGGCCATGTTGAGCGCTTCGTAGACGGTAATGACGTCGGCGGGCCGCGTGGTCGAGATCAGCTTGCCAATGTGCTCGTAGATGATCCGATGGTCATAGCGATAAAAATCGCCTTGCGACATCACGTCGGCGATTCGGTCCCACGCCGCGTTGTCCAGCAGCAAACCGCCGATCACCGATTGCTCGGCTTCGATCGAGTGCGGCGGAACCTTCAGCGCGTCGAGTTGCGGGTCTTTGGACGGAGCGTTCATGGGGTGGAATTATCGATGAAATAGACGCAAGCGGACAATAAAAAAGGCAGGAACCTGAAACGGTTCCTGCCCTTCTTTTCTGCCGGACTCGGCTGGCTGGGCGTGAAGCCTTACCAGCGGTCCGCAGCGACCTTAGCCGTGCTCGCCCAGCACCGACACCGTGACGTCGACCAGCACGTCCGTATGCAGCGCCACTTGAACAGCGTGGTCGCCCACCAGCTTCAGCGGGCCTTGCGGCAGACGCACTTGCGCCTTTTCCACTTCTGCGAAGCCTTGAGCCTTGAGCGCTTCGGCGATGTCGGCGTTCGTGACCGAGCCGAACAGACGGCCGTCCACACCTGCCTTCTGCGAGATCTGAACCGTGAAGCCGTTCAGCTTTTCGCCTTGCTTTTGCGCGGAAGCCAGCTTTTCAGCAGCAACCTTTTCGAGATCGGCGCGGCGCACTTCGAATTCGGCGATTGCGTCTTTCGTTGCGCGGCGAGCCTTCTTGCCGGGGATCAGGAAGTTACGTGCGTAGCCGTCCTTGACCTTGACGATGTCGCCCAGGTTGCCCAGGTTGACGACTTTTTCCAAAAGAATAATTTGCATTTTGGCTTGTTCCTTATGCGTCGTCTGATTAGGCCTTGTGCAGGTCGGTGTACGGCAGGAGCGCGAGGAAACGCGCGCGCTTGATTGCCGTGTCGAGCTGGCGCTGATAGTGCGCCTTCGTGCCAGTCAGACGAGCCGGCGTGATCTTGCCGTTTTCGCCGACGAAGTCCTTCAGCGTTTCCGTGTCTTTGTAGTCGATGTACTCGACACCGGCTGCCGTGAAACGGCAGAACTTCTTGCGCTTGAAGAGCGGGTTTTGTTGCTGACGACGCTTGTCGAATTTCTTACCAGTCGGGCGGGGCATGTTCAGTCCTTTCCAATGTCCTGCAATTCTGTGATGTGAAACACCAGGGTTCGTGCGTTGCGGCTTTTTTTAGCCAGAAAGCCGGTGAAGCGTGTTTCCACGCCCATCTGACAGCTTTCCAGTCTGCCGCTCACCTCGCCGGCGGCTACGGCCGGCATTGTCAGTTCGACTTGACGGGCAATGCCCGCTTCGACGACTTCCGTTCGGTGATGCAACGTGCAGCTTGCGATTGGTACGCCGGCGGGCGTGTATCGCACCGGTTCGCGTTCCACGACGCTCGCTGTCAGTTGCAGCCTGTTCACTTAATTCCTGGTGGCTGACGAAAATCTTCGCCTTAAGCCTGCGCTTCGGACGGCTGCGAGGCCGCCTTCTTGGCTTCTTCGCGCTGCACTTCCTTCATCATCGGCGACGGGCCGGTTTCGGCCTTCTTCATCTTGACGATGAGGTGACGCAAAACGGCGTCGTTGAACTTGAATGCGTGCTCGAGTTCTTCGAGCGTAGCTTGATCGCATTCGATGTTCATGCAGACGTAGTGAGCCTTCGCGAGTTTCTCGATCATGTAGGCCAGTTGGCGACGGCCCCAGTCTTCGATACGGTGGATCTGGCCACCGTGCGAGGTGATCGTGCTCTTGTAGCGCTCGATCATGGCGGGCACTTGCTCGCTCTGATCGGGATGCACGATAAATACGATTTCGTAATGACGCATATTCACTCCTTGTACTGAACTTTTGGATTAAAGCCACCCGGGCGTCGGACCGGTGCGGCAAGTGAGAAGCCCAAGACTATAACGCGATGCCTTCCCCAAGGCAAGCCAAATCGGCGGTTTCCGAAAGACTTTGGCCATGATTTCAAGCAGTTACAACGTGGCCGCACAAAGCCGCACGAGTCGCACAAAGCCGAACAGAGCAGCACAGAGCCGCACGAGCCGCACAAAGCCGCGCGAGCGACGCTCAAGCTGCGTGCGTTCCGGCGGGCAATGGTTCGCCGGGAAGCGCGAGCGGACAGCTCCAATAACCGTCCTGCGCGTAAATTTCCTTCAAATAATCAATAAAGTAGCGCACGCGCGCCGGAACGTAGCGCTGCTGCGGATAAACCGCGAGGATGTCGTAGTCGGGCAGCTCGAAGTCGTCCAGCACGGTTTCGAGTTCGCCCGACGCCAACTGACGCTGAATCTCCCAGGTCGAACGCCAGCCGAGCCCGAGCCCCTCCGACGCCCAGCGATGCAGCAACTCGCCGTCGTTGCAGTCGAGATTGCCGGTCACGCGCACCGTCACGAGCTTGCCGTTACGGCGAAAGTACCAGCCGCGGTTCTGTCCGCCTTGCAGATTGAACGCAAGACAGTTGTGATTCGGCAAGTCTTCGAGCGTCTTCGGCCGGCCGTGCTTCCTGAAATACGCGGGCGTGCCGCAAACCACGCGGCGGTTGCTCGCGAGCTTCACGGCGACGAAGTTCGGGTCCACCGCCCCGCCGATGCGGATCGACAAGTCATAACCTTCGCGCACCAAATCGACGACGCGGTCGGTCAGATTGAACGACATCTGCAATTCCGGTTTGTCGACGAGGAAAAGCGGCGCGTGCGGCGCGACATGCATGCGCCCAAACGCCGCCGGCGCCGACACGATCAGATGCCCGCCCACCGCGCGCCGGCCGGCCGCGAGTTCGTTCTCGGCCTGATCCCACTCCGCGAGCAGATTCTTGCAGCGGTCGAGAAACGCTGCGCCCTCTTCGCTCACGACGAGCCTGCGCGTCGAGCGATACATCAGTTTGACGCCTAGGCGCTTTTCGAGCGCGTCGATGCGCCGGCCCAGGATCACCGGCGACACGCCCTCTTCCAGTGCCGCCGCCGCGAGACTGCCGGCTTCGGCCACGCGCACGAAGGTTTCGATCTGCTTGAAGCGGTCCATCTCTTTGTCTCCGGCCTCATTCGATACTTTTTGTTTGGTAAAAAACGACTCCGGTTGATCTTATCAAACCTTTTGCACGCGCCTAAAGTGCATCGGAAGCCTGCTGCCATGCGCACGACCAAGACAGCAACCCCGAATAGAGACCCCTGGAAGGAGACAACCATGCCCAAGATGAGAGCCGTCGACGCAGCCGTCCTCGTGCTGGAGAAGGAAGGCATCGACACCGCGTTCGGTGTGCCCGGCGCCGCCATCAACCCGTTTTACTCGGCGCTCAGAAAAGCCGGCAGCATCAGCCATGTGTTGGCGCGCCACGTCGAGGGCGCCTCGCACATGGCCGAAGGTTATACGCGCGCGGCTCCCGGCAATATCGGCGTTTGTATCGGTACGTCGGGGCCGGCGGGCACGGACATGATCACGGGCCTCTACTCGGCTCAGGCGGATTCGATCCCCATTCTCGCGATCACGGGCCAGGCGCCGCGTGCGCGTCTGTACAAGGAAGACTTCCAGGCCGTCGATATCGAATCGATCGCCAAGCCCGTCACCAAGTGGGCCGTCACCGTGCGCGAACCGGCGCTCGTGCCGCGCGTGTTTCAGCAGGCGTTCCATCTGATGCGCTCGGGCCGTCCGGGTCCGGTGCTGGTCGACTTGCCGATCGACGTGCAGCTCGCCGAGATCGAATTCGATATCGACACCTACGAGCCGCTGCCGATCTACAAGCCGAAAGCCACGCGCGCTCAGGTCGAAAAAGCGCTCTCGATGCTCAACGACGCCGAGAAGCCCTTGATCGTTTCCGGCGGCGGCGTGCTGAACGCAGCGGCGGAAGATCTGCTCGTCGAGTTCGCCGAAACGCTCGGCGTGCCAGTGATCCCGACTTTGATGTCGTGGGGCGCGATTCCCGACGATCATCCGCTGATGGCAGGCATGTGCGGTCTGCAGACGTCGCACCGCTACGGCAACGCGACCATGCTCGCGTCGGACTTCGTGCTTGGCATCGGCAATCGCTGGGCGAATCGCCATACGGGCAGCGTCGAGGTCTACACCAAGGGCCGTAAGTTCGTGCACGTGGATATCGAGCCGACGCAGATCGGCCGCGTGTTCGGACCGGACCTCGGCATCGTGTCGGATGCGAAGTTCGCGCTCGAACTCTTCGTCGAAGTGGCGAAGGAATGGAAAGCCGCGGGCAAGCTTGCGGACCGTTCGCAATGGGTCAAGGACTGCCAGCAACGCAAGAGCACGATGCTGCGCAAGACCCACTTCGACAACGTGCCGATGAAGCCGCAGCGCGTCTACGAAGAGATGAATCTCGCGTTCGATCGCGACACCTGCTTCGTCTCGACGATCGGTCTTTCGCAGATCGCGGGCGCGCAGTTCCTGCACGTGTTCAAGGCGCGTAACTGGATCAACTGCGGCCAGGCCGGCCCGCTCGGCTGGACCATTCCCGCCGCGCTCGGCGTGCGCGCCGCGGACCCGCAACGCAAGATCGTCGCGCTCTCGGGCGACTACGACTTCCAGTTCATGATCGAGGAACTCGCTGTCGGCGCGCAGTTCAAGCTGCCTTACGTGCACGTGGTCGTGAACAACTCGTATCTCGGTCTGATTCGTCAGGCGCAGCGCGGCTTCGACATGGACTACTGCGTGCAGCTCGCGTTCGACAACATCAACGCGCCGGAGCTCGAAGGATACGGCGTGGATCACGTCGCGGTCGCCGAGGGTCTTGGCTGCAAGGCGCTGCGCGTGCACAAGCCCGAAGACATCGCGCCGGCGTTGAAACAGGCGCAGGCGCTCGCGGCGCAACATCAGGTGCCGGTCGTGGTCGAGATGATTCTCGAACGCGTGACCAACATCGCGATGGGCACCGAGATCGACGCGATCAACGAGTTCGAAGAGCTCGCCGAAACGCGCGCCGATGCGCCGACCGCCGTGACCGTGACGCCGCTCGACTGAGCGTCCTAGAACTGACCGACCATCAGGAATAAAGACATGCCGAAATTTGCCGCGAACCTGACCATGCTGTTCAACGAAGTCCCTTTCCTCGACCGCTTCGCGGCGGCGTCGAAGGCGGGCTTCAAGGCGGTCGAGTTCCTGTTTCCGTATGCGTACTCGACCGGCGATTTGCAAGCACGCATCGAGGAACACGACCTGCGGATCGTGCTGCACAACCTGCCCGCGGGCAACTGGGAAGCGGGCGAACGCGGCATCGCCTGCCTGCCGGATCGCGTGAGCGAGTTCCGTGAAGGCGTGCCCCGCGCAATCGAATACGCGAAGGCGCTGAAGGTGCCGCAAGTGAACTGCCTCGTTGGCATTCCGACGGCGGGGGTATCGAAGGAACAGGCGCGCACGATGATCATCGAAAACCTGCGCTTCGCCGCCGATGCATTGAAGAAGGAAGGCATCCGCCTGCTCGTCGAGCCGTGCAATGCCTACGATATTCCGGGCTTCGCGCTGAACCGTTCGTCCGAAGGGCTCGACGTGATCCGTGCGGTCGGCTCGGACAATCTGTTCCTGCAATACGACATCTATCACATGCAGCGCATGGAAGGCGAACTGGCCGCGACGATCAAGAAGAACCTGGCGTCGATCGCGCATATCCAGCTCGCCGACAATCCGGGGCGCAACGAACCGGGCACGGGCGAGATCAACTACGCGTTCCTGTTCGATCTGCTCGATTCGATCGGCTACGAAGGATGGATCGGCTGCGAATACAAGCCGCTTGCAAGCACCGAAGCGGGCCTTGGCTGGCTTCGCACGATCGCCGCCGCAAAGCCGCGCGCCGCCGCTTAAAACCCGAGACACAAGGAGAGCAAGAGAGTATGGCAACCATTGGATTCATCGGCCTTGGCATCATGGGCGCGCACATGGCGCGCAACCTCTTGAAGGGCGGTCACAAGCTCGTCGTGAACGGCAAGTTTCCGGTGCCCGACGACATCCGCGCACAGACGCAAGTCGCGGCCGATTCCACCGGCGTGGCGCAAGCGAGCGAGATCGTCATCACGATGGTGCCCGACACGCCCGATGTCGCCAACGTCCTCTTCGCCGATGACGGCGTGGCCAACGGCCTCACGAAGGGCAAGCTCGTGATCGACATGAGCTCGATCAACCCGCTCGATACGCAGGACTTCGCGAAGAAGATCAACGCGCTCGGCTGCGACTATCTCGATGCGCCCGTGTCCGGCGGCGAAGTCGGCGCGCGCGAGGCATCGCTCACGATCATGGTGGGTGGCCCGCAGAAATCGTTCGATATCGCGAAGCCTCTGTTCGATCTCATGGGCAAGAACATCTCGCTCATCGGCGACAACGGCGCGGGTCAGACCTGCAAGGTGGCGAATCAGATCATCGTCGCGCTCAACATCGAAGCCGTCGCCGAGGCCTTGTTGTTTGCCTCGCGTTCGGGCGCCGATCCGGAACGCGTGCGCCGGGCGTTAATGGGCGGGTTCGCCGCGTCACGCATTCTCGAAGTGCACGGCGAGCGCATGACGAAGCGCACGTTCGACCCGGGCTTCCGTATCGAACTGCATCAGAAGGACTTGAATCTTGCGCTCGAAGGCGCGCGCAAGATGGGTCTCGCCCTGCCCCACACCGCGAGCGCGCAGCAGTTGTTCAGCGTGTGCGCGGCCAATGGCGGCAAAGCCTGGGATCACTCGGGACTCGTGCGGGCGCTTGAAATCATGTCGAACTTCCAGGTTGCTCAAGAACCGCAGAAGGCGAAAGCCGCGGCTTGAACGACCGGTACCGTGGGGCGTCCCGCGTATGGGCACGCGGGACAAATGCCGCTCTGGGCTGAGGGCGGCAAGTGGGGTCCGAGAGCGGCACCCGTCGGTCGAGCCGGGTAAGCCTTGGTCGGTCAGACGGTTTTCCGTCGGGTGTCCGCGTCGGATTGTTGGATCGCGCATGAACCAGCCATTGTCACAATCTCCGAACTATCCTTGAAGTGATGCGACTAACGAAGCCTTGCCCTGGCGCAAGCGCTCACCATCGACACTTAAGGAGTTCAGCAATGGGAATCCTCAGCTTTATCAAGGAAGCAGGCGAGAAGCTCTTTGGTGCAACCTGGCAAACCGCGCAGGCCGCGCCCGCGGCCGTGGATGTCGCGGAGCTCAATCTCAAGGCCGGCGAAGCCATCGCGACGTACATTCGTTCGCAAGGGCTCGAAGCGCAGGATCTGCAAGTGAAGTACGACGGCGCGTCGCATACGGTCACCGTATCGGGCGAAGCGGCGGATCAGGCCACGAAGGAGAAGATCCTCGTCGCGGCGGGCAACGTGCAGCACGTGGACAAGGTGGATGACCAACTGACCGTGCCATCGCCCGCTCCGGAGTCGCAATTTCATACGGTCGTGGCCGGCGACAATCTCTGGAAAATCGCGGAGAAGTATTACGGCAGCGGCGCGAAGAACGATGTCATCTTCGAAGCCAACAAACCCATGCTCAAGAGCCCGGACAAGATCTATCCGGGACAGGTGCTACGCATTCCGGCTGCAAGCTGAAGCAACGAAAAACGCGAACTCCGGTTCGCGTTTTTCGTTTCGGTTTCAGTATGTCTCGAAGATGCGCTGCAGGCCGGGCGCATCGCTCACGCCTCTCGCGAGCGCCAGTTGCAACAGCACGCGCGCCTTGTACGGATTGAGCGTGCCCGCGCTGACGGTGCCGAGCGCATCGTCGGGTGCGGCGCCGTTGCGCATCACATGGCCCGAGCCGACGCGCGATGAACGCACCACCGCCACGCCTCGCCCAATGGCATCGGCGAAGGCTTGCGCGAGCGTCGAACTCATGGAGCCGTTGCCGGTACCCGCAAGCACGATGCCCTTCACGCCAGCGCCGACGAGCGCATCGACCGGAACGCGCGATACGCCCGCATAACTCGCGACGATTTCGACCATCGGCCAGTCTTGCGGAACGGTGAATTCGCTCGCGAGCGTGTGCGGCCGCACGACCGTGCGTTGGAAGTCGACGCGTCCGTCCTGCACGAAACCGAGCGCGCCCGCTTCGGGCGAACGAAAGGCATCGACGGCATAGGTGCTCGTCTTCGTGACTTCGCGTGCGCTGTGGATCAAATTGTTGAACGCGATCAGCACGCCCTGCCCCGCCGCCTGCCTCGAAGCGGCGACCGTCAGCGCGTTGAGCAGATTCAACGGACCATCGGCGGACAGCGCACTGGAGGGCCGCATCGCCGCGGTCAGGACGACCGGCTTCGCGCTCTTCACCGTCAAATGCAGCAAGTAAGCGGTCTCTTCGAGCGTGTCCGTGCCGTGCGTGACGACCACGCCATCGATATCGTCTTGCGCGAGCAGTGCATCGATCCGCCGCGAAAGCGTCGTCCACAGCGCGGGCGTCATGTCCTTGCTGTCGATGCTCGCAATCTGTTCCGCGTGAATGCGCGCGACCGAGCCGAGCGCGGGCACGGCTTCGAGCAGCTTGTCGACGCCGACCACGCCTGCCTTGTAACCCGCTGTCCTGGATGCATCGCCAGCTTGTCCGGCGATGGTGCCGCCCGTCGCGAGAACGGCGAGGCGCGGCAAGGTATCGAGAGAAGTGTTCATGCCGGCGATTGTAAATCAGCCGAGATGAACCTGAACTCGCTCAAGCCGCTTCGCGCAGTTGCGCCGCGATCTGCGCTTCGTCGAGTTGCGGCGCGAACATCTCGATCAGCCGGTAAGCGTAAGCCCGCAAGAACGCGCCCTTGCGCAAGCCGACGCGCGTCGTGCTCGCCTCGAACAGATGCTGTGTATCGAGCGCGACGAGTTCGCTGTCGCGCTTCGGGTCATACGCCATCGCCGCGACGATGCCGATACCCATGCCAAGCTCGACATACGTCTTGATCACGTCGGCATCGATGGCGGTGAGGACGATATCGGGAATGGCACCCGCGCTCGCGAAGGCCTGGTCGATATGCGAGCGTCCCGTGAAATCCTGATCGTAAGTGACGACGGGATACTCGGCGATCTGTTCCAGCGTGATGTTCTCGAGTCCGACGAGCGGATGGCCCTTCGGCACGACGACCGTGTGATGCCACGAGTAGCACGGGAACGTGACGATGTCGGGATAGCGGTCGAGCGCTTCCGTCGAGATGCCGATATCCGCTTCGCCGTTGATGATCATCTGCGCGATTTGCTGCGGACTGCCCTGACGCAGCGCGAGATGCACCTTCGGGAACACTTCCGTGAACTGGCGGATCACCTTCGGCAGCGCGTAACGCGCTTGCGTGTGCGTCGTCGCCACGACGAGATGGCCGTTGTCCTGATCCGCGAACTGGCGCGCGACGCGGCGCAGGTTTTCAGCGTCGAGCAACATGCGCTCAATCAACTGATGCACCTGTTTGCCAGGCTCGGTAAGACCGGTCAGACGCTTGCCGCGTCGGATGAAGATATCGACGCCGAGTTCGTCCTCGAGGTCCTTGATCTGCTTCGACACGCCAGACTGCGACGTATAGAGCACGTTCGCGACCTCGGTCAGATTCATGTTCTGACGCACTGCTTCGCGCACGAAGCGCAATTGCTGGAAGTTCATTTCAGCCTCTCTTTATGCCGTTGCTTTTGTTTGTTGTGCCCCGCTCGCATCGCCTGCCGGGAAGACGCGCAACGCGCGCGGCACGGCGGTCGCGCCGTCGCCTACGTCGAGTCGCAGCGTGCGCCACGACTCGCGGTCGAGTTCCGCTTCGAGAATGCGCCCCGAGTTGCCTTCGAGTTCCACGCGCACGGAGCCGCCGAGCGTCACCACGCGCCGCACGCCGACCACGATGCCGTCGCGATGCGTGCCATCGACGGGATAGATCGCCAGATCGTGCGGCCGCACATAGGCCAGCGCGCGGCCGCTGAAATGCGCGGGCACGGCAATGGCCTGCGTGGCGCCATCGGCGACGAAGCCGTTGGCATCGACATGACCTTGCAGGCGATTGGCCGCACCGAGGAACTCGTAGACGAACGAGGTCTGCGGATGGTCATACACGTCTTGCGGGCTGCCCACCTGCTCCACGCGCCCGTGATTCATCACGACGATGCGGTCCGCCACTTCGAGCGCCTCTTCCTGGTCGTGCGTGACGAAGAGCGTCGAGATATGCAGATCGTCGTGCAGACGGCGCAGCCAGCTACGTAATTCCTTGCGCACCTTGGCGTCGAGCGCGCCGAAAGGTTCGTCGAGCAGCAGCACTTTAGGTTCGACGGCAAGCGCTCGCGCCAACGCGATACGTTGACGCTGACCGCCCGACAGTTCGGACGGAAAGCGCTCCGCGAGCCAGTCGAGTTGCACGAGCTTCAACAATTCATGCACCTTCTCGCGGATGACGGCCTCCGTTGGCCGCTCGCGACGCGGCTTCACGCGCAAGCCGAAGGCGACGTTCTCGAACACGGTCATGTGGCGGAACAGCGCGTAATGCTGGAACACGAAGCCGACTTGCCGCTCACGCGCGCCCACTTCGGCAACGTCCTCGCCGTTGAGCACGACCTGACCGGCATCGGCATATTCGAGGCCGGCGATCACGCGCAAGAGCGTGGTCTTGCCGCAGCCGGAAGGTCCGAGCAGCGCGACGAGTTCGCCCGACGGAAAATCCAGCGTGACGTTGTCGAGCGCGGTGAAGGTGCCGAAGCGCTTCTGCAGATTGCGAACGATGATGCTCATGATTGATCCACGCCTTCCATTTATACGGTTGCCTTCGCGTCGCTCAGCGTGGCCGTCATGCGGCGCTCCGCGAGCAGCTTCAGCCCGAGCGTGACGAGCGCGAGCAATGCAAGCAGCGACGCCACCGCGAAGGCGGCCGAGAAGTTGTATTCGTTGTAGAGAATCTCGACGTGCAGCGGCATGGTGTCGGTCTGGCCGCGAATGTGGCCCGAGACCACCGAGACCGCGCCGAACTCGCCCATCGCGCGCGCGTTACAGAGAATCACGCCGTAGAGCAGGCCCCACTTCACGTTGGGCAAGGTCACGCGCCGGAAGATCTGCCAGCCCGACGCGCCGAGCACGTGCGCGGCCTCTTCCTCGTCGTTGCCTTGCGCCTGCATCAACGGAATCAGTTCGCGCGCGACGAACGGGAAAGTCACGAAGATGGTCGCGAGCACGATTCCCGGCACCGCGAAGATGATCTGCACATCGTGCGAAATCAGCCACGGTCCGAACCAGCCCTGCGCGCCGAACATGAGCACGTAGATGAGGCCGGAGATCACGGGCGACACCGAGAACGGCAAGTCGATGAGCGTCGTCAGAAGCGCCTTGCCGCGAAACTCGAACTTGGCGATGGCCCACGATGCCGCGAGCCCGAACACCACGTTGAGCGGCACGGCAATCGCGGCGGTCAAGAGCGTGAGCTTGATGGCCGACCACGCGTCCGGGTCCTTGAGCGAATCGAAGTAATAGTCGATGCCTTTCGCGAAGGCCTGCACGAACACGGCGACGAGTGGCACGACCAGAAACAGCGCGAGAAACACGAGCGCGATACCCGTGAGTATCCAGCGCACGGCGCGCGGTTCGGTGACGGGATTGAGCCGGTTGGTCTCGCCGCGCGCGGCGGTGTTCACGGGAAGCGCCTTGCTGTTTGGCGTGCTCATGCGTGACCTCTGCCCGGAGTTCCGGCATGCAGCGAGGGCCCCGCGGCCACCGCGGGCGCCGCGCCCGTCTTGCTCGTGCGGCGTTGCAGGAACCATTGCAGCGTGTTGATGAGGAGCAGCATGAGAAAGGACACGCACAGCATCACGACGGCGATGGCCGTCGCGCCGGCATAGTCGTACTGTTCGAGCTTGGTGATGATGAGCAGCGACGTGATCTCCGATTTCATCGGTACATTGCCCGCGATGAAGATGACCGAACCGTATTCGCCGAGCGCGCGCGCGAACGCAAGCGCGAAACCGGTCAGAAGCGCGGGAAAGAGCGCCGGCAACACGACGCGGCGAAACGTCAGCCAGCGCGTGGCGCCGAGACATGCGGCGGCTTCTTCCTGTTCGCGCTCGAAGTCTTCGAGCACCGGCTGCACCGTGCGCACGACGAACGGCAAGCCGATGAACGTCAGCGCCACGAGCACGCCGAGCGGCGTGAACGCCACCTTGATGCCGAGCGGCGCGAGATACTGCCCGATCCAGCCGTTGCTCGCGTACACGGCGGCAAGCGAAATGCCGGCAACGGAGGTCGGCAGCGCAAACGGCAGATCGACGATGGCATCGACGACACGCTTGAACGGGAACGTGTAACGCACGAGCACCCATGCGACCAGGAAGCCGAAGATCGCGTTGATGACCGCCCCGCCGAGCGCCGCCGTGAACGTGAGTCGATACGACGCCAGCACACGCGGCCCGGTGACGGCGCGAACGAACTGCGCCCAGTCGAGCGTCGCGGTCTTGGCGAAGGTCGCCGCAAGCGGAATCAGCACCACGAGGCTCAGGTAAGCCACCGTGATGCCAATCGTCAGCCCGAAGCCGGGTAACGCACTCGGCTTTCGGAAAGTGAACGTTGTCATCTTTGCTTCATCCTTGATCGTCCTGCCTTCGGCGCCGGGGGATAAGCGCACTGTTTTTTTGTCTCGTCATGCGCGGCCGTCTTTGCGGCCGCTTTCATTGCGACTCGAGCGCCTCGCGGCGCCCGGTCTCTTGCCTGCTTACTGCGGCTGATAAATCGAATCGAACACGCCGCCGTCCGCGAAGTGCGTCTTCTGCGCTTTGGTCCAGCCACCGAAGGTGTCGTCGATGGTGTAGAGCTTGAGCTTGGGGAACTGCTTGGTCAGCTCTGCGGGCACCTTGTCCGAACGCGGACGATAGAAATTGCGCGCCGCGATCTGCTGGCCTTCGTCGCTATACAGATACTTCAGATACGCTTCGGCCAGCTTGCGCGTGCCGTGCTTGTCGACGACCTTGTCCACCACCGCCACCGGCGGCTCGGCCAGAATGCTCACCGAAGGAACCACGATCTGAAACTTCTCCGGACCGAATTCCTTGAGTGACAGGAACGCCTCGTTTTCCCATGCGATCAGCACGTCGCCCTGACCGCGCTGCACGAAGCTGGTGGTCGCGCCGCGTGCGCCGGAATCGAGAACGCCTGCGTTCTTGTAGAGCTTGGTCACGAACTCCTTCGCGGTCTCTTCGTTGCCGCCGGGCTTGTGTTGCGCATACGCCCACGCCGCCAGATAGTTCCAGCGCGCGCCGCCCGAGGTCTTCGGGTTCGGCGTGACGATCGACACGCCCGGCTTGGTGAGATCGTCCCAGTCCTTGATGCCCTTCGGGTTGCCCTTGCGCACCAGAAACACAATGGTCGACGTGTACGGCGATGCATTGTCCGGCAGACGCTTCTGCCAGTCCGTCCCGACGATGCCCTTGGAGGCGAGCGCGTCGATGTCGTAAGCAAGCGCAAGCGTCACGACGTCTGCCTGAAGCCCGTCTAGAACCGCGCGCGCCTGGCCGCCGGAACCGCCATGAGATTGCTTGAAGGTGACCGTTTCGCCGGTGTCCGCCTTCCACTTCTTCGCAAAGGCCTGGTTGAAGTCCTGATACAACTCGCGCGTCGGATCGTACGAGACGTTCAGAAACGACGTGTCCGCGTGCGCGGTGGCCGAGATTCCGAAACTCGCCGCCGTGATCGCCAGCGCGGCAAAGAGTTGTTTCGCGCCGCCCTTCAATCCAGCCCTGATGCTATACATTCCCCGTTCTCCGTCTTATCGAATTGACGGAATCAGTCTAAAGGCGAGCTTATATGATTAGAAATAATTGTTTCTCACTTTTTTAGATACAAAAGTGCTAAAGCGGGTTATTTCGCGGTTTGAGAGGCAAGTAGAGACGGTTCGAGCGCGCTGCAGCCTTGTCAGTAAAGGATCTGGCGACGAACTTCAAGTAAAGCTTGAAAAGCGCGAAATACTGTATAAAAATACAGTCATCTGTCCATCCATACAGTGCGCCGAGGCTCCAGCAAGTGACCAAACCCTCAAAACTTACCGCGCGACAGCAGCAAGTGTTCGAGCTCATCCAGCGAGCCATCGACCGCACGGGCTTTCCGCCCACGCGTGCCGAGATCGCTGCCGAGCTTGGCTTCAGCTCCGCGAACTCCGCCGAGGAACATCTGCGGGCACTGGCGCGCAAGGGCGTGATCGAACTCGCGGCGGGTTCGTCGCGTGGCATCCGCCTGTTGGGAGGCTCCGCGCGCATCGACCGTTCGGACGATCTTCCGCATCAGTTCACCTTGCCGCATCAGAGCATCATGCAGTTGTCGCTTCCGCTGGTCGGGCGCGTTGCGGCGGGCAGCCCCATCCTTGCGCAGGAGCATATCTCGCAACACTATGCGTGCGACCCTGCGTTCTTTTCGGGCAAGCCCGACTATTTGCTGAAGGTGCGCGGCTTGTCCATGCGCGACGCGGGCATTCTCGACGGCGACCTGCTTGCCGTACAGAAGCGCAATGAAGCGAAAGACGGGCAGATCGTGGTCGCGCGTATTGGCGACGATGTCACGGTGAAACGCTGGAAGCGCCGGCCAGATGGCGTGGAATTGGTCGCGGAGAATCCCGACTACGAAAACATCTTCGTGCGCTCCGGCAGCGGTGACTTCGCGCTGGAAGGAATCGCGGTCGGGCTCATCCGCTCCGGCGAGTTCTAACGCACGACTCGAGCGCGCGGCGCGTCAACATCGCCGCCCGCTTCGCCTCCTCGCCCTCGCGCGACGCGGCACGTTTCAAAAATTACAAGCATGACGGCCACCGCTCGCGGCGTGCCGCGGTGCGTCCTATCGTCTGTCGTCTGTCGTCCGCCGTCTGGAGAGTCATCATGGAACGTTTCGCCCGTTTGCTGCCCTTTCGTCAGTTTGGCCGTCTGCGTCATTTGCGCTCGCTGATCTCATGCGCCGTGGCGCGACCTGAAGCGGCGCCCGATCTCTTCGACGAGATGCCCGCGTTGCCGTCGCGTCAACCCGCCTTCGCCCGTGTGTCGCTCAATAGCGCGGTGCATGCGGAATCGGAACAGCGCGCGCCGGTGCGGGTGTATCGCAGTGAGTCGCGGGTAATCATGGTCGGCAATATCGGCGAGGTGTCGCGCATGATCGACCGGTGTATCGACGAGGAACGCGCCGGCGTTAGCAGCGGCATTCTGGCCTGAGCGCGGTCGAGCGTTTGCCGAGTGAATTTGAGTTATGTGCAATGCAGGCAGTCCGCAATCTATCGGCTGCAAGGAATGAAGCTCGGGATATATCCGGCGTGAACATGGTCAATCGTTCTTTCATGTCACCCATGTCACGCCAGGGGTCGTTCCTTCGCATGTCCCGCACTACGCGTTGTTTCGTCGCCGCGCTCGTCATTCTCTTCATCGTTGCAGGGTTAAGCCTTGTCTATGCGTCGCCCTATATCGCGCTGAACCGCGTCAAGCACGCGGCCGATGCGCGCGATGCACAGACCGTCAACGAATACGTCGACTTCCCTGCACTGCGTGAAAGTCTCAAAGAGCAAGTCGGCGCACTGCTGACGCGGCGCGTCGATATCCAGAAGAGCGGCAATCCGCTCGCGATCATCGGTGCAATGATCGGCGCGGCGCTCGTAGGGCCGCTGGTGGATTCCTACGCTACGCCCGAAGGCGTCGCCGCGATTTTGAATGGCATTCCGCCGCGGGGAGATCCAGGCGAGCATCCACCCGATGTCGTGCCACCGGTTCGAGACGGTCAGGCGGCGGCGAGTTCACCGCCGTCGGAAGCGGCATCGAGCATGGTTGCGACTCAAGAACCGCCGCGACAACCACCGCAGACCACGGCCGGATATCGCAGCTTCGATACGTTCGTGGTGACCTACCAGCACGGTGCCGGCGATGCGCGGTACTCCGCGATCTTTCATCGGTACGGGTTGATAACGTGGAAGCTGGTTGCGGTTGATTTGAACGGGTGAGTTCGTTGTTGGACAACCATTAAAGTGCCGGTAAGCGCTTCATGGCATTTTTTGCGGCGTTAAGCGTGCGCGGCCGTCACGCAAGGAGACGGCAGCTGGCGCTGATAGCGCAAAAGAGCACTGGCCGACGCAGGCCAGCCTCATCGCGCAAAGCTATCCTCAAACACTTACTTCGGCCCGGTCCGGCTTCGCCGCATAAGCCGCCTCATCTTCCGCTTCGGCCGACTCACCTGCCTGACAAACCGCAACCAATATGCTGCATGACACGCGATCGAGCAGCGGTGTGTTGCCCGCGCCCATCCACCAGCGCGCGAGACCGCTGCGGCATCGATGGCCGACCACGACCAGATCGACCTTGAGACTTTCCGCCAGCGTGGCGATTTCATCGATCGGATGCCCGAATGCGAAATGCCCCTGCGCCTGCAAGCCGCGTTCGCGCAGCCACTCCACGCCTTCTTGCAGGATATCGCGTGCGGCATCCTCGAACCGTCCGCATGCCATGTCGGTCAGAAGACCGGCGCTTTGCGCAATGCTCGAACGCATATCCACCACCGCCAGCACGTGCGTCTCCGCGTTCAAGGCAAGCGCGAGATTCGCGCCCTGACGCAACGCCTTGCGGCCCTCTCTGGAGCCGTCGTAGCACAACAGGATTTTTCGATAGCCTGACATCATGATCTCCCTGCCGCGTAGCCGATGGTGTCGGCAAATCGAGTGCGGCGCATCTTCATCATGGTAGGTCGCCTCATGCGTGGCAACGATGGAAAACGCTTACACGGCAACAAGCGCTAGCGCACACCGTGCCAGAGGCGTGCGAGCCTTGCCGGACAGGCTTGCGGCGCCATTTGCCAAAACAACAGGAAGAAGCGATGCACGCTTCGATCACAGGAACGATGCATGCGCTTGCATGCAAAGCGCCGCGCTGGTGCATTGGATTACACTAACCGGCTGAGTTTTCTCCTCGCAGGACCGCCGCATGACCGACATAAATCACCGAGCTGGCGCGAACTCGAACGCGGCGCCAGCGATCGAATTCAGCGAAGTCAGAAAACATTACGGCAAGCGAAGTGTCGTCGATGGCTTGTCGTTCGACGTTCAGCCTGGCGAGTGCTTCGGCCTGCTCGGCCCGAACGGCGCGGGCAAGACGACGACGCTCAAGATGCTGCTCGGCATTACATCGCCCGACAGCGGCACGATCCGTCTCGTCGGCGAACCCGTGCCAGCGCGCGCACGCTTCGCGCGGCAACGCGTGGGCGTCGTGCCGCAATTCGACAACCTCGATCCCGACTTCACCGTGCGCGAAAACCTGCTCGTCTTCGGCCGCTATTTCGGCTTGGCAGGCGCGCGCATGGAAGCCATCGTGCCTTCGTTGCTCGAATTCGCGCGCCTCGAAAGCAAGGCCCAAGCGCGCGTCGGCGAACTGTCGGGCGGCATGCGGCGGCGGTTGACGCTCGCGCGTGCCCTCGTCAACGATCCCGACGTGCTCGTGATGGACGAACCCACCACCGGTCTCGATCCGCAAGCGCGCCATCTGATCTGGGAACGCCTGCGCTCGTTGCTTTCGCGCGGTAAAACCATTCTGCTCACGACGCACTTCATGGAAGAGGCCGAACGCCTGTGCGACCGGCTTTGCGTGATCGAGGAAGGCCGCAAGCTCGCGGAAGGAAGGCCGCGCGAGTTGATCGAATCGGTGATCGGTTCGGACGTCATCGAAATCTACGGACCCGATCCGCAGGCGCTGGCCGCCGAACTGGAACCGTTCGTCGCGCGCACGGAGATCAGCGGGGAAACGCTTTTCTGCTATGTCGACGACCCGCAGCCCGTGCATGCGCGCGTGAAGGGCCGGACGGACGTGCGCTATCTGCATCGTCCGGCGAATCTCGAAGATGTTTTTCTGCGCCTGACCGGGCGCGAGATGGTGGACTAATCAAGCGATGGACACTTTCGATCGATCAGGCGCAAGCATCGAGAAAACACGCGTGCGAGCCAAACACGCCGATACGCTCTCGCCCATGAGCAACGCGCTTCCCGCCAACGCGAGCAACTGGATGTCGGTATGGCGGCGCAATTATCTGGTGTGGAAGAAGCTCGCCATTGCATCGATGATCGGCAATCTCGCCGATCCGATGATCTATCTCTTCGGGCTAGGCCTCGGTCTCGGCTTGATGGTCGGCCATGTCGACGGCGTGTCGTACATCGCGTTTCTGGCGGCGGGCACGGTGGCGTCGAGCGTGATGATGTCCGCGAGTTTCGAGGCCATGTATTCCGGTTTCTCGCGCATGCACGTGCAGCGTACGTGGGAAGCGATCATGCATACGCCGCTCACGCTCGGCGATATCGTTCTCGGCGAAGTGATCTGGTCCGCGAGCAAATCGGTCTTGTCGGGCGTGGCGATCATGCTGGTGGCGGGCGCGCTCGGCTATGCGAGTTTTCCGTCGATGCTGCTCGCGCTGCCCATCATCGTGCTTACGGGACTCGCATTCGCGAGCACGGCGATGATCGTCACAGCCATCGCGCCGAGCTACGACTTCTTCATGTTCTATCAGACGCTCGCGCTCACGCCCATGCTCTTGCTCTCCGGCGTGTTCTTTCCGGTCGCGCAATTGCCTGCTTTTGCGCAGCATGTGACGCAGGCGCTGCCGCTTTATCACGCGGTCGAGTTGATCCGCGCCGCCATGCTCGGCCGGCCCGTGCACGGACTCGCGTTGCATCTCGCGGTACTCGCGGCGTATTCGGTCGTGCCGTTCTTCCTGTGCGCGTGGCTGTTTCGCCACCGCATGATGAAATAAAGGGCGATGAATCATCGCCCTTTATCCCGACAGACAACCACGGATTTACTTCACGCCGAACTCTTTGTGGCCGCCGAAGCCGAAGCGCATTGCCGAAAGCATGCGCTCGGGGAAGGCTTCGGCATCGCGCGACCGGAAGCGCGTATAAAGCGCCGCTGACAACACTTGCGCCGGCACCGCTTCCTCGATGGCCGCTTCGATCGTCCAGCGCCCTTCGCCGCTATCGGCCACTTCGGTCGAGTAGCGTTCGAGCGAACCATCGCCCGCAAGCGCGCCCGCCGTCAGGTCGAGCAGCCACGACGACACCACGCTGCCACGCCGCCAGACTTCCGCGACGTCGGCCAGATCGAGCGTGTAGCGCTCGTTTTCCGGCAATTCGGTCGATTCCTTGTGCTTCAAAATATGGAAGCCCTCGGCATACGCCTGCATCAATCCGTACTCGATGCCGTTGTGCACCATCTTCACGAAATGTCCCGAACCGACCGGTCCGCAATGCATGTAGCCGTTCTCGACACGCGCATCGCGTCCGTCGCGGCCGGGCGTCAAGGGAATGTCGCCGCGTCCCGGCGCAAGGGTCGCGAGAATCGGATCGATACGGTTCACCACTGCGTCATCGCCGCCGATCATCATGCAGTAACCGCGCTCCAAGCCCCAGATGCCGCCTGACGTGCCGACATCGACGTAATGCAGGCCCTGCGATTTCAGCTCGGCGGCGCGGCGGATATCGTCCTTGTAGAAGCTGTTGCCGCCGTCGATGATCACGTCGTCCGGGCTCAGAATCTGCCGGAGATCTTTGAGCGTGTCCTCCGTGATCTTGCCGGCGGGCAGCATGAGCCAGACGACGCGCGGCGTGGCAAGTTTTGCGACCAGATCGCCGAGATCCTTCGCGCCGGTCGCGCCTTCGCTCGCGAGTGCGTCGGTTGCTTGCGGACTGTGATCGTAGACGACGCATTGATGCCCGTCGCGCATCAGGCGGCGTCCGATGTTGCCGCCCATGCGCCCCAGTCCCACGATGCCAATCTGCATGTCCGTTACTCCTTGCCGTTGTGTTTGACGCGTTCGATCTGCTTTTTCGCTTCTTCGTAGACGCGTTCCGGCGTGAAGCCGAATTTGGCCTGAAGCGCCTTCAACGGTGCGGACGCACCGAACGTGTGCATGGCGAGCACGGTGCCGAGCCGGCCGACGTAGCGGTCCCAGCCGAGCGTGCCGGCCTGTTCGACCGCAACGCGAGCATTCACCGCATTCGGCAACACCGATTCCTTGTAGGCTTCGTCCTGTTTCTCGAAGAGGTCCCACGAAGGCATCGATACGACGCGCGCCGCGATGCCTTCGGCCTTCAGCTTCTCGTAGACGCCCACGCACAGCGCGACTTCGCTGCCGGTGGCAAGCAACAGCACTTCGGGCGTCTTGCCGCCTTCGGTGTCGGCAAGCACGTAAGCGCCGCGCCGCACGCCTTCAGCCGACGCGTATTTCTTGCGATCGAAGGTCGGCAGCGGCTGACGCGTCAGCACGATGCACGACGGCTCCTTGTGATACGACAGCGCGACGCGCCATGCTTCGCCGACTTCGTTGGCATCGGCGGGACGCAGCGTGGTGAGGCCCGGCACGCCGCGCAACGAAGCGAGTTGTTCGATCGGCTGGTGCGTCGGTCCGTCCTCGCCCACGCCGATGGAATCGTGCGTGAACACGTAGACCACCGGCAGTTCCATGATCGCGGAGAGGCGGATCGGCGGCTTCATGTAGTCGCTGAAAATCAGGAACGTCGACGCATACGGCCGCATGTTGGACAGCGCGAGTCCATTGGCAACCGAGCCCATGCCGTGCTCGCGAATGCCGAAGTGCAGATTGCGGCCGTCGTAGCTCGTTGCCTCGAAACTGCCCGCGCCGTCGAACTTCAGATTGGTTTTCGTCGATGGCGACAAGTCCGCCGCGCCGCCGATCAGCCAGGGAATGGACTGCGCGATGGCGTTCAGCACCTTGCCCGACGACTCGCGCGTGGCGATTCCCTTTTCGTCCGGCTCGAAGGTCGGAATGCTCTTTTCCCAGCCTTCCGGCAGCTTCGCTTCGAGCATCAGCGTGAGTTGCTTCGCGAGATCCGGATAGTCCTTGCCGTAGGAATCGAACTGCTTCTTCCAGGCTTCGTGCGCCGCCTTGCCGCGCGCGCCCATGCCGTCGGCGAAATGTTGCACCACGCCGTCGGGCACGAGGAACTGCGCGTCTTCCGGCCAGCCGTACGCGCGCTTCGCAGCCTTGATCTCATCGGCGCCGAGCGGTTCGCCGTGCGCGGCCGCCGTGTCCTGCTTGTTCGGCGCGCCCCAGCCGATGATGCTCTTCACCACGATCAGGGTCGGCTTGTCGGTGGTCGCCTTCGCCTTGTTGATGGCCGCTTCGAGCGCGGCGGCGTCGTTGGCGTCGTCGACGTGCAGCGTGTTCCAGTTGTAGCCGTGAAAGCGCGCTTCGACGTCGTCGCTATACGCGAGGTCGGTGTGTCCTTCGATCGTGATGCGGTTGCTGTCGTAGATCCAGATGAGGTTCGACAGCTTCAGGTGCCCCGCGATCGATGCCGCTTCGTGCGAGATTCCTTCCATCATGTCGCCGTCGCCGCAAAGCGCGTAGACACGGTAATCGAATAGCGGCGAATCGCTTTTGTTGAAGTGCGCTTCTTTCCAGCGCGCGGCCATCGCCATGCCGACGCTGTTGCCGAGACCCTGACCGAGCGGACCTGTCGTGGTTTCGACACCGGTCGTCATGCGGTATTCCGGGTGGCCCGGCGTCTTGCTGTCGAGCTGACGAAAATTCTTGATATCGTCGATCGAGATGGCCGGCTTGCCGGTTGGCTTGCCGAACTCATCGACTTCCTTCACGCCGGACAGATGCAGCAGCGAATAGAGCAGCATCGACGCGTGCCCGACCGACAGCACGAAGCGGTCGCGATTCGGCCAGAGCGGCGCGTCGGGATCATAGCGAAGATGGTTCTGCCACAGATGAAACGCGACTGGCGCGAGCGCCATCGGCGTGCCGGGGTGACCCGAATTGGCTTTTTGCACGGCGTCCATCGACAGCGTGCGGATGGTATTGATCGTGAGCGTGTCAAGATCGGCGGAAGACTTCGGCGTTGCTTGAGACATGAGCGACGACTCCTTTGCTAAGGGCGCGCTGTGGCTGAGGGCGCCGCAGCGGGCAACCAGGACCATCGAGCAAGTGTAGTGCCTTACAGCCGGCACTGCATCGCAAGTGACACGTGGGACGCGCCGTCGCCCTTATCTGGCGGTGATTCCGGGGCGCGGACAAGCGGCGGCTTTACGGCAGGATACGGACGCAATGCATCCTTGAAGCTTTGCAAAAGTAAGGCAAGGGCTAAGTAAGCGAAGCGCGCATCGCCGATATTGCGTGCGCGCGAACGGTCAATCGTGACACATCCGCGCGCAGGCCATCAGGTTTCGCGCCAAGGCCTTGTTCGCAAACGGTTTAAGGCGCGGCAAAGGCGTGACCGGAAGGACGATTCAAGGCGCCGGGTTCGGCTGACGTTCATGAAGCGCTTCGATCTCGGCGATGACTTCGTCGGAAAGTTCGACGTTCACGCTGTCGATGTTTTCCTTCAGCTGTGCCATCGACGTTGCACCGATCAGCGTGCTCGTCGTGAACGGACGGCTGTTGACGAACGCCAGCGACAACTGCGCGGGCGTCAAACCGTGGCGCTTCGCCAGTTCGACATAGGAAGTGACGGCAGCGATTGCCTGCGGCTTGCTGTAACGCTGAAAGCGCTCGAATAGCGTGATGCGCGCGCCGGCCGGGCGCGCACCGCCTTCGTATTTGCCCGAGAGCCAGCCGAAGGCCATCGGCGAATAAGCAAGCAGGCCCACGCCTTCCTTGTGCGTGAATTCGGAGAGCCCGAGTTCGTACACGCGGTTCACGAGACTGTACGGATTCTGAATGCTGACGACGCGCGGCAAGCCCGCCTTTTCCGACGCGCGCAGGAATTGCGCGACGCCCCACGGCGTTTCGTTGGACAGCCCGATATGACGAATCTTGCCGGCCTTGACGAGTTCGCCGAGCGCGGCGAGCGTTTCCTCGATCGGCACCGTGTATTCATCGTCGATATACGGATAGTTCGGGCGGCCGAAGGTCATCGTGCTGCGGTCGGGCCAATGCAGCTGATACAAATCGATGTAATCCGTTTGCAGGCGCGCGAGGCTGCTGTCGACGGCTTCGACGATATTCTTGCGGTCGAACTGGTTGCCCGCGCCGCGGATGTGCCGCGGATTGTGCGGCTGGCGCGCGGGCCCGGCGATCTTGGTGGCAAGCACGATATCGGCGCGCTTGCCGCCGTTCCTCGCGAGCCACGTACCGATGTACTCCTCGGTGCGGCCTTGCGTTTCAGGGCGCGGCGGGACCGGATACATTTCGGCGGCATCGATCAGATTCACGCCTTGAGCGAGCGCGTAGTCGATCTGTTCATGCGCCTCGCTCTCGGTGTTCTGCTCGCCCCAGGTCATGGTGCCAAGCCCGATCAGACTCACGTCGACACCCGAATCTCCCAGCTTCCGATACTTCATTGCGTTCCCTCTTGTTGCCATTGTGTTGGCGTTGCGTTGGCGTCCTGTCGGCCTTTCGTCGGCGATGCAGTCGAACGGCGGGCCGCAACCGCAAAAATTACCATAGCCGTGCGAGATCTGCTGTCGTGGCTAAAATAGCGGGCCGCGTCACGGCTTTGCAGCGCATCCGAACCTACCCATTTGCACAAGGAAGTCTCAGCCGATGCCCTCTCCCGCTGCTCCAACTGACAACGAACGCGCGCAGCGAGGCTCATCGCTCATCATTACGCTGGTCGCGGCCACGTTTTTCATGGAGAACCTCGACGGCACGATCATCGCGACCGCGCTGCCGCAGATGGCGCATTCGTTCAACGTGCATCCGGCCGAGATGAGTCTCGGCATCACCGCGTATCTGCTGACGCTCGCGGTGTTCATCCCGATTTCCGGCTGGGCCGCCGACCGCTTCGGTTTGCGCACGGTGTTCGGCAGCGCGATCGCCGTTTTCACGGCCGCTTCCGTGCTGTGCGCGACGACTTCGACCCTGCCCGCGTTCGCAGCGGCGCGCGTCTTGCAGGGCATCGGCGGCGCGATGATGGTGCCGGTCGGGCGCCTGGCCGTGCTGCGCGCCACGCCGAAGAACGACCTCATGCGCGCCATCGCCATCATCACCTGGCCGGGGCTCGTCGCGCCGGTGATCGGACCGCCGCTCGGCGGCTTCATCACCACGTATTCGTCGTGGCGCTGGATCTTCTATCTCAATGTGCCGCTCGGCATCATCGGTTTCTTGCTCACGTTGCGCTTCATCGACAACGTGCGCGCGGATGCGAAGCGCCGCTTCGACCTCGTCGGCTTCGCGCTGTGCGGAATCGCCTGCACGACGCTGCTCTATGCGATGGAGTTGATCGGCCGCAACGAGACGTCGTGGCGCTACGCCGGCGTGCTTGTGATCGTCGGCGTGGTGGCGAGCGTCGCGTCGTGGTGGCATTTGCGGCGCGCGGCGCATCCGGTCGTCGATCTGTCGGCGCTCAAGGTAAGGACCTTTGCCGTGGCGATGGGCGGCGGGTCGCTGTTTCGGATCGCCATCAGCGCGGCGCCGTTTTTACTACCGCTGATGTTTCAGGTCGGCTTCGGGCTGAACGCCTTCGAATCCGGCCTGCTCACGCTCGCGGTGTTCGCGGGCAATCTTTCGATGAAGCTCATCACCACGCCCGTAATGCGGCGCTTCGGCTTCCGGCCGGTGCTGATCGTCAACGGCGTGATCGCCGCGCTTTCGCTTGCCGTGATGAGCTTGCTCACGGCATCGACGCCGACGTTCGTGATCGTCGCCGTGCTGTTCGCGAGCGGCTTGTCGCGCTCCTTGCAGTTCACGGCGCTCAATACGCTGAGTTTCGCGGATGTGCCGAAATCGCAGATGAGCGCGGCATCGGCGTTATCGAGCACGCTCTTTCAGATGACGATGGGCGTGGGCGTCGCGGTCGGCGCCATTGCCCTGCGCTTTGCCGAATGGCTGCATGGACACGACGCGCAGTCCATCGCGACGGAAGATTTCAGCGTGGCATTTCTGATCGTCGGGCTGGTGGGATTGATCGGCGTGGTGGATCTGTTCAGCCTCAAGCGCGATGCGGGAGCGCTCGTGTCGGGGCATAAGGGGAAGGTTTGACGGATTCGTCCTGTGTTGGGTTTCGGAGCGACGCCGTCGAGATCAAGGCCGCGTTTTTTGCGGTGATCTCCTGAGCGACCTTTGCCTAGCCTCAAGTTTCGCTCCGACGCGCCGTAATCCGCGTTATGAACACGCACAGTCTCGACTCCATCGCCGCTCTCAGCGAAGCCGTAGCCGTCATCCGTCACGCGCGCGGGCTGAAGAATCCGAACGACCTGCCCACCGGCACGCCTGAATGGAAAGCCGCGAGCGATGCCTTCGCCGACGACTTCGTTCGCGCGCTCGACGGCGAACCGAGCGTGCGCGCCTGGTGGTGTTTCTGATCTTCCGATCGTCGATGCAAGCCGGCGCGTTGGACGCTGTTTCCCGCGCGAATCCGGCAATTCCTACGAGCCTCTTTTCCGAAATTCCGGTTTCCCGAGTCAAGTCTTCCTAAATCGCTCAACGTTTGCGCCTGGCTATCAAGACCACCGGCCCCCACGCCGAAAACTTGCATATCACCATGATCCTTTCGGGAGCCGCCTGTGAAGTGGGCCGTTTCTTTTCTATCTATCGTCGTTGTCAGTTCCTTGACCGGCTGCGCACCGCTGCCGGCCGCCAATCCGGTCGCGCAGACCGATAAGCCGCCGGTCGCCACGGGCATCATCAGTTTCGAGATTCCCGCCGATGCCCTCGGCGCCCGCGATGCGCAGCTCAGCGCAATCCTCACCAAAGCCGGCTCGCTTGCAGCCGCGCAGAAGCAGCCGACCACCATTCTCGTCACCGCGCTCGCGCAGGATTTGCCCTATATCAATCAGGCAATCTGGAAAGGCGTGCCGGCGAAACGCACCGTCCGGCTGAGCCTCGAGAACCGCACCGCCGGCGCGCGCGAGCCGTACAGCGTGTCGATCAAACCAACGCAAGGAGGCTGACATCATGCGACGCACTCTCTTGGTCATCGGCGGCTTGCTGGTTTTTGCGACCGCATCCGCCGGTCCGCTCGATGTCAGCGCGCCCGGCGTACAAACCTTGGCCGCGCTCATGCCCGGCTCGCCGCGTGTGTATCCGCCGCTGCCGACGCTCGCCATGCTGCCGCCTTCGACCGGCGACGACGAACTTCCCGCCAAGCCATCTGCGAAAAAAAGCAGAAAGGCGCGCCCGGTCGCGGATTGCCGATGCGACGGTCCCGAACCGCGTCTCGTGGTATCAGGCGAATCGCGCAGTTATATGAAAGACATCGAACAGCGGCTGGACGCCGCGTTGATCCGCTGAACGCCAGATGGGCGGACAACAAACGCCTATCGACCGCTTCGTATAAGACCAACACGGGAGCCACGATTCATGTTTCCACCAGCGATAGCCGCCACGCGGCTTGCCCTCGCCGCCTGCGCGGCGCTCGGATTGTCGCTTGCATCCGGCGCTGTGCACGCCGATGACTGTTTCGAACTGGCGGGCGCGTATCAGGGCGTCAATCCGCTCGTGCTGCGCGCGGTTGCCTGGCGCGAGTCGAAAGGCGACGCCAGCGCGATCAACCGCAACGCCAACGGTTCCATCGATGTCGGCCAGTTGCAGATCAATTCGATTCATTTTCTCGACCTGGCGCGCCAGGGCATTCCGCACCGCGCGCTCGCCGATCCGTGCGTGAACGTGTTCGTCGCGGCGTGGCTGCTCAAGCAAAAGATGGTCAAGTACGGCAACACGTGGCGCGCGATTGGCGCTTATCACTCGGAATCGCCGAAACATCGCGATGCCTATGCACGAAGCATCCAGAGCATTCTCGTGAGCTGGGGCGAATTGCAGCCGGCGATGCCCTGAGGCTTCGGCATCGACGATTCAGCGCCTTCGCGCCTTCGCGCCTTCGCGCCTTAGCGCCTTAGCGCCTTCGCGCCTTCGCGCCTTAGCGCCTTAGCGCCTTAGCGCCTTAGCGCCTTAGCGCCTTAGCGCCTTAGCGTTTGAGCCAGTCGAGCCAGCCAAGCGCGATCGCCGCGTTGACGATCACACCGGCCGTGGCCGCGATTGCCGCGATCATCGTCCAAAAGGCCGAACGGCGCGATGCCTGCGCGGATTCGCGGGCGAGTTGCGCGGCGTCGTTGGCCGAATTGACGGATGCGAACATCGCGCGAAACTGCTCGTCCTGATGCGCGACCTCCTTGCCGTGCAACCACGCGCGTTTGGATGCGGCTTCGGGGTCGCTCGTGGCGGCTTCGTCGAGATCGGCGCGGACGGACGCTTCGCCCGCGGCGTCGTAGCGGCGAAAGCGTGCTTCGCGGGTGCTGCCGTGGTCTTCTTCGGGTGGATGGCTCATGTGACGCTGATTTTGATCGTGGCTTCGAGAACAGTCGATTCTGCCAGCAGTCCGAGGCGCGTCGTGTCCCGGTTCGCAGGCAGCACGACATGACCGCGCAACCACGCGCGGCCATGTCGATCACCGCACCGGCTTCAAAGCTGACTCATCCCGCCATCGATCACTAGTTCAGAGCCCACGATGAACCCCGCCTCCGCCGACGCCAGCAGCAGCACCGTCGCCGCCACTTCGCTCGACTTGCCGAAGCGCCCGAGCGGAATCTGGCTTTGCAGTTGCGCGGCGGCTTCATCGGCGAGGCCGAGCTTGTCGTGCAAAGGCGTCGCGATGGGACCGGGGCTCACCACGTTCACACGCACGCCGCGCGGCAGCAATTCCGCCGAGAGCGTCTTCGCAAGCGAGATGAGCGCTGCCTTGCTCGCGGCATAGATCGACGAAGCGGGCATGCCGATATGCGCGTTGATCGAACCGTTCAGCACGATGGATGCGCCTTCGTTCAGTAGCGGCACGAGCGCCTGAATCTGAAAATACGGACCCTTCACGTTGATCGCGAAGGTTTCGTCCCACGCTTTCTCGTCGATGTCGACGAACGGAGCGAACGTGGCGACGCCTGCATTGACGAACACGGCGTCGAGCCGGATGTGCGCGTCGCCGAGATGCCGCGCGAGTTCCTGCGCGGCGGCGATGGTGCCCGTGACATTGCGTATGGCGACGGCGTTAGCGCCGAGCGTCTCGCGCGCCTTGCCGAGAGAGACTTCATCGCGACCCGTGATGACGACGCGCGCGCCTTCCGCGGCGAATGCCTGCGCCGCCGCCAGACCAATGCCGCTGTTGCCGCCCGTAACCAAAACTGTCTTGCCTTCGAAGCGATTCATGACGTTCTCCTTTGAACGTTGATCAGTGTGAAGGCAGTATGGCGGGCTTTGCGAGCAATGCCGTACGGGTAAATCGAGGAAAATGTGCGGAATTGTCGAACGAGTTTAGCGGCGCACGGCTGCGAACCGTGCGTATTGCCAATCCTAGCCTCAGCGATCGTTGCTCATGCCTTTTAGCTGATCGTTGCCGGCGTCGCGCGCGGCATCTGCGGTAGCGAAATTTTCTTCCGATACGAGCGCGCGTCTCACTTCGCGCGCTTCGAAATCGACTAGCACGAGTACCCAGACGAATCCGCCCGCTTGCTCGGCCGTCTGCACGAACGCGCGGACGTTGCCTTCTTTTGACGATGTCATCCTGACCTCCTCCTTGGTGGAACCACGACACGCGCGGTGACGACGAACGTCGCTCAGGCTTCGAAATCCAGACCGCCAAGCAGCACGGAAGTCTCGGCCTGCGAGCGCGTGACCATATCGACATCGCGTGCGCCTTGCCAGGCCGCGAACTTGATGTCGAGTGCGTCCAGATAGCGCATAAAGCGCGCCTCCCCGTGCGGATGCATGAGACGCTCGATCTCCTCGTCGTCCCACGTGAGAAAGATGTTGAGCGGCAACGGATAACCACGCGCGCGCTCGTCGTTCGCATGCGGTGGGGTTTGAGCGCTGAGGTGCAATTTGGCAGGCTGGTGCGGATATTCGCCGGGAACGATATCGACGCGCACGCCGTGAAGCAGCGCCGCCACTCGCTCGGCGATACGCGGCATGAATTCGCTTTCGAAGCGAAGCGCCTGCTCCCGGTTCAACGCCCTTCTCCGTGTGCTTTCAATGCGTGCGGCGCGCCGTCAGACTGGCGGCAAATCCTCGAGCGATTTTTCGATCTGCCCGTCTTGCACGCGCGCTTCGATGCCGATATGGCCGTTCGCGTAGGGCAGCGAGCTGACTTTCGGACCGAGAAAAGTGCGACCGCCGAGGGTAAAGAGCGTGCGGACTTCCTTGCCGCTCTTGATGGCGTCCACGACCTCCTGCACTTCCACGATGGTGGTGGGCGCGGCCCAGTCGTTGGTCGCGGAATCGAAGCTGCCCCAGCGCACGTTGGTCACGCGATCGTTGACCCAGCGCACGCCGTCTATCGCCAAGGTAGTCATGGCTGCCTCCGTTGCCGTGTTCGGAATGGTGGTTTGATGATGCTAGCACGGGGGAGGTGTGGGGGTTAGCGGAAACCAATGCCGTCAGTGGAGGCATGTAATGCAGTTGATGCGCCTACACCAAAGAGTAAACCCCGCTTTGGCGGGGTCGGTGTTGCGTAGCCTTTGTTAGCAGTTACCGGCTTGCATGCACTGTTGAATGTGCATGCTTCGCTGATAGTTGTCCATCATCATCCCTTGTGCCGTCGTTCCGCTCGACAACGAAGCGTCTCTAGCGCGGTTGAAGTCGTTTGCGCTTTCAGCCATGGATGGCGCTCTCGAATAGATTCTCGGACTGCACCCAGAACCCGCAGGGACAGACAGCACCACTGTTTGTCCTGCGTCCGTCAAGTACATGCATCCAGTGGCCATCCCATAAGGCGTTCGGATCGGCCCAGTTCGGACCAGATCAGCCGAAGCAGCCCATGCCGTTGATGATGCGGCAGCAATTGAAAAAAATGTTATTAGCGAGCGCCTCATTACCCCTCCGTGAAAAAGGAGCAACCCTGAAGCGGATTCGACCTACCGTCCATACGACAATTCTGAACCGACTCAGTAGGCTGGCAGCTCAGCTGCTGCATCGCCCAATTCGGCAAAATCTGTCTCACAAGTTTGGATCATTTGAAAGCAAAAACGGCGCTCTGCATTCGCAGAGCGCCGTTCCGTAATACTTTAATCTTCAGAATTCTTTGTGGGGTGGCTGATGGGACTCGAACCCACGACGACAGGAATCACAATCCTGGACTCTACCAACTGAGCTACAGCCACCACTGAACTACCTGATTCCATCTTGCCGAAAGTTGCTCAGCAATCAAGAAGCGAGATTATACGAACTAAAATTGCGCTTGCCTAGCCCTTTCACGCATCTTCGTTCGCTAGACGGCTTCAAGATTCGATAGCTTCCGCACCTTCGCGCAAATGAGCACGCGCTTCGTCGAAAATCGCGAGATCGCCGGTTGCCAGCCGCCGGCTATCGGAAAGCACGCGCCGCCATCCACGCGCACCGGCAGTGCCGCGATACAGCCCAAGCGCGTGACGTGTCACCGCGCCGAGATACGTGCCGCGCGCATGTTCGTTGCGTGCATAGCCAATGAGTCCGGCTTCGATTTCCTCGCGTGAAGGAATCGCCGTCGTCGCGCCATAAAAGCGTGTATCGACGCCCGCGAGCACATACGGGTTGTGATAAGCCTCACGGCCCAACATGACGCCATCGACGTGTTTCAGATGTTCCTCGACCTCGTCGAGCGTCTTGATGCCGCCGTTGATCGAAATCTCCAGATGCGGAAAATCCCGCTTCAGTTGATACGCATATTCGTATTTGAGCGGCGGAATCTCGCGGTTCTCCTTCGGGCTCAGGCCTTTCAGGATCGCGTTGCGAGCATGGACGATGAACACTTCGCAACCCGCATCGGCGACGGTGCCGACAAAATCGCGCACGAACGCGTAGTCCTCGACGGAATCGACGCCGATGCGGTGCTTGACCGTCACGGGAATCGATACGGCATCGCGCATGGCTTTCACACCGTCTGCTACTAGTTGCGGCTCTTTCATCAGACATGCACCGAACGCGCCGCGCTGCACGCGCTCGGACGGGCAGCCGCAATTCAGATTGATTTCGTCATAGCCCCACTGCTCGCCGAGCTTCGCGCTCTTTGCCAGATCGGCCGGCTCGCTGCCTCCGAGTTGCAACGCAACCGGCGCTTCCGCGGGCGTGAACGCAAGGTGACGCGCGACATCGCCGTAAAGCAGGGCGCCCGTGGTCACCATCTCTGTGTAGAGGTAAGCGTGCCGCGACACGAGCCGATGCAACGAGCGGCAATGCCTGTCGGTCCAGTCCATCATCGGAGCGACGGACACGCGGCGGGGGCTGATTTTTTGAACGGCGGACATGTGGAGCGACTGACCGTGGCGCGGTCTGCATCGGTTTAAGGCGAAGGTGTGATTTTACCGCAGTGCGGCGAAGCGCTTTGTCTGCGGGCGGATAACTTCAGATCCACTCAGTCCATTGTTGTAGTCGGTTGAGCTATCGATACGTGGCCCTGAGATCAGTGTCATTCCCGGCGGCGACACCCGGTGGTTGGGACCGGTCACCGGCCCCGTCAGGCGTGATCCGAATGCCGTTGGACCTCCTTCGCCTCCATCCCGCAGATTGGCCGTGAGACCTTCCGCGTGCGATCAAGCGGCGCACGTCGCAGCTTCCGCATTCCTCCAAAAAAACCGAATATGCGATCCGCGCGAATTTTCAGCCGACGCGCCTGTCTCATCAAAGACCGCGGCGCTCCAGCCGCGGCTTCGCTCGTGGAGACTCGACATGAAAAAAACGACCCTCGCGCTGCTCCTCATCTGCTCGGCCGTAGTGGCGCAAGCCCAAACCGCGCGCCCCGACGATAACGCCTCGATGGTCAAGCCGCCGAGCGCACCCGGCTCGCCTTCCGCCGAGACCACGCGCCCGAACAATCCCGACAACATGCCGGTGAAGCGCCCCAACCCGCCGCCCAACAGCGACCGCATGCTGCATCACAGTCCGGCGAGCGACGCCATTGCAAAGTAAGCGCGTCCGCGTCATATCTGCTTAGGCATCGCTTCGACACCGGCTCGCGCGCCCCTATAATGGCGCGTCACGACAACCAACGAGAGCCGCGGTTCGCCGCAAGCGGTCCTGCCAATGCATAAAGTCATTCTGCCGTTCGTTTCTGGTTTTCTTGCCGCACTCTTCTTTCGGGAATCGACGCTCGCGCTGCTGCATGCAGCAGGTCTCATCGATCAAGCCGGCTTTTCCATCACCCCTTTTCTGCCGCTCGGCATTCCAACTTTCATCGCGAATGCGTTATGGAGCGCGGTGTTCGGCGTGCTGCTCTCGTGGCTCTTGCGCGTCGCGCCGGAGAACCGCGCGCCGTGGATTGGCTCGCTCGTATTCGGCGGCATCGTGCTGACCGCGGTCGGCGCATTCGTGATCGATCCCGCGCGCGGCATCTGGCCAAGCGGCAATATGCTGCCGCGACTCGCGCCCAACTTCATCGCCAACGCAATCTGGGGCTGGGGCGCGCTCGTCTTCATGCGCGCTTTCTCGGCCGGCAACGAGTCGCGTTGATCGCGCGTTCTCGCTAAGAACGCTCAGTCCTTGAGCAAACGCAGCGGATGCGTCGCCGGCGTCCAGGCACTCTCGAACATACGTTCGACATCCTTGACGCCCACCTCCTCCGCCCGCGCGATCTTCCAGCTCGGCTGATTGTCCTTGTCGACGATACGCGCCCGAATGCCTTCGATCACATCGCCGCGTTCGAACGTCGTGCGCGTGAGATCGAGGTCGCGGCGCAAGGTCTCCGCCATCGACGAATACCGCGCGCGATCCACCTGCTGCAGTGAGACATCCACCGACAAAGGCGAACGTTCGCGCAGTTCCGCCGCCACGCGCTCGGCCCACTCGCGCGCGGCGCCATCCGTCTCACGCGCGAGCGATGCGAGAATCGCCGCGCCATAGCCCGTGGCGAAATGCTTGTCGATGAGCGTGCGTCCCTCGGCAAGCGCGCTGCGGTCG
The DNA here is from genome assembly GCF_031450995.1 of Caballeronia sp. LP006. NCBI lineage: Bacteria > Pseudomonadati > Pseudomonadota > Betaproteobacteria > Burkholderiales > Burkholderiaceae > Caballeronia > Caballeronia sp. LP006. Next base: position 1,992,998 of record NZ_JARTVW010000005.1, read on the forward strand.
AGCGTCGGGCTCACCTTGTATTTGGTCGTCTCGTTTTCGACGAAGCGAACGATCGCCACGCCATCGAGAAAGCGCTGATGCCGTAGCGATTCGATCAAGCCCGGCAACGCGCCATCGTCGAGATAAGCGTCGGCCATGCGCGCATAGAGCGCGTCTGCCGCGCCCATGCTCGCGCCCGTCGCGGCCAGATAACGCCCGATCGCGCCAGGCGCGCGCGCGAGAAACCAGCTCACGCCGACATCGGGAAAGAGTCCAATACGCGTCTCGGGCATCGCCATCTTGGTCGACTGCGTGACGATTCGCAGCCCGCCCGTATGATGCGCGCCTTGCGAGATACCCATGCCGCCGCCCATCACGACACCGTTCATCACCGCGATATACGGCTTCGGGAAGGTGAAGATCGCGTGGTTGAGCTTGTACTCGTCGGTGAAAAACGCGTCGATCGAATCGCGGTCGCCCGCCTGCGCCGACTCGTAGAGAAAGCGGATATCGCCGCCCGCGCAAAACGCCCGCACGTGCGGGCTATACACCACGACGGTGCGGATTGCCTGGTCGTGACGCCAGGCGCGCAAGGCCTCGCTGATCGCGCGCAACATGGGCGCGGACAGCGCATTCAGAGCCTTCGGGCGATCGAGTGCAATGAAGCCGATGCCGTTGGCGGAGTCGATACGGATATCTTCGGTGGTCATCGTGTTGGAGTGTCGGGTCGGTTCGTTCTGTCAGTCAGTTTGGCAGGCCAGATGCCAGCCAGTACTCAACCTGCGGTCAACCTGTTGTTCACTACGCGAGCCACGCGTCGAGCGATAACTCGAGTATCTCGGCCGCAGGCATTGCCCGCGATACGCCGCACAGCGCCAGCGCGACGATGCCATGCAAAGTCGCCCACAACGCCTGAGCGCAATCGGCCGGCAGTGTCTCCAGCGGCAGGCGCTTGAGCCGCCCCGCGGCGCGTAGTTCGACGAAGGCATCGGTCATCGACGAAAGCGCAGCCATGCCGTCATCGGTGCCATGGGTTCCATCGCCGCGGCGGTCCGCGTCCATGAACATCAGCCGATACGTCTCGGGCTCGGCCAGGCCAAATTCGACATAGACGCGCGCCATTGCTCTAAGACGCGCGGCGGGATCGGCAATGCTCGCTTGCGGCGCAAATGCCGCGCGCAATGTCGCATGTCCTTCCACGCACAAAGCGTGCGCGATGTCCGCGCGGCTCCGAAAATGCAAGTACAAAGCGGCAGGCGAATAGTCGATTGCCTGCGCGAGCCGGCGCATCGAAAGTGCTGCGAAGCCTTCACGCTTCACGATAGCTCGCGATACGTCGAGTATGCGCCCGCGCAAGGCATCCCGCTGCTCTTGCCGCAGCTCACGCGCCTTGCCCGGTGGTGTCGATATGTGTCGCGGCAGATCCATGCGGGATATTGTCGACATCGCCTGTCGGCTAGTCAAACCCGAATTTGCATGACGCGAATGGTCACCGCGCAAGCGGCGCGGCTAGCCAGCAAAACGATCAGACGATCATCTTGCCGCTGTCGCTATCGCGAGGCGCGGCTCGATAAAGCGGCTCGTCGGATTCGCCCAGCAGCACGGAGGCGAAGACGATGCATAGACCCAGGAAAACGACACCGACGGCTGCCCAGATGAGCCATAGTGCGTTCGACTCGATAAGCGAGTGGAAAAAGGAGAGAAACATGACGACCCCGCGCGACTTTTTATAATGGTTGCTCGTTGTGGCTTGCATAATAAAGCGCAGATGCCCGAGCAAATGTCGTGCCGCACGAATCGCCATGCGTGCGGCCTGTAGCGAGATAGTACCCGCAAAGCGGAGATACGCAGTCGAATTAACGGAACGCTAGCGTGCGCCGCTTTCAGGCGAGCACGCGTCCCGGCGGAAAATGACCGCTCTTGAGAAGCACGGGCATGCCATTCGTGAGTTCCAGATGCTCGCGCGCCACGGCTTCGATGCGCGCACGGCCTGCATCGAAAGCGCTGATCCAGCCGCGGCTGTCGTAAGTCTCGGCGCCGAAATGATCCTCCAGCGCTTCCACCGATATGGCGCACGGTACGCGTCGTCCGTCGACGAGCGCGGCGAATTCGATGGTGAGGTTGGAGTCGCAATAACCGGGCGCGTCCGGAAGGAAACGGATGTCCATGATGTTCTCGTGGCTCAGGCGCGGTTGCTGTCCGAAGAAACCGGCCCCGGAGTGTTACAGCACCGACGCAAAGTCGTTCAGGCATTCTCTGCAGGATTGGTTTCGAGCAAAGGACCGAGGCGCTTATGGTAACTGCGTCGATGCGGCGCGGTCCAGCGGCGCGCAGTGTAAAGCGTCAGGCTGCGAGCACGTCCTCGTTCACATCGACGACGAGCAGCGAGCTCGCCAGCGGATCGGCGTAATTGAAATCGAGCAGGCGGCTCATGTCGCGCACCCGCTCGCATACGCGCTCACGCGCCTCCTCCGACAGATGCGGATAGTCGCGCAGTACCTGCGGCTCGAACCGATAATGCACACCCCAGGCAATGTTGCCCGGATGATTCGCCACCCCGCTCGTGCGCCAGCTCACGAACAACGCGGGCGTGGCTTCGAGGCCGATCTCCGCGATGTCCGCGCCGCTCGGAAAGAGGTCGATCAGGCAGTTGGCGATGTCATAAAGCACCGCGTGCCGGAGATGAACGGGGCGCATCACGTCATCGGTTGCAACAAGCGGTCGATATACTCGCGCCCCGCCTGTTCGACGTGCGCAAGCGCGGCATCCTCGGTGGCGAAACGCCGTTCCGGGCCGAGATCGACGAGCGCCTCGAAGCGATGCACATCGTCCGGACCACCACGCGCCAGGCTCACCGAGCCGACATAGATCGGCTTGAGCGCCTGTCCGGCGTTGTCTTCGTTGCGATCGCCATCGTGCGCCTGCACGAGCCGGGCGGACGCGCTGATGTAATACCCTCGGTAAGGACCGGTCACTCTTTCGGCCATCGTGTTGACCTCCTTTTTATGTTGGCGACGAATCACACGTCATGCGGCAATTACAACCGGCGTTTGCTATCTATCAGGCGCGCGATCCGGAAAATAGTTCACGCGAAACTGTCTTTACCGCTTAACGCCGTTCGTTCGATGATTCGCAAGCCTCGCGCCCGGTTCGAGCCACCGTGCTTTTTCACGGCGCGCGTAGCGTATGGGACAATGCGTATCCCAAAAAGCCGCCGAAAAAACGTCCTGCGGCGAAGTCATTGCAATCACGAGGAAAAGATGAAGGAATTCGATCGGCGCTCACGCCGGCTCATCGCGCGCGCGGCGGCGCCTGGCATCGCCCTGATCGCGGTTTTTGCCATCGCCGGAACGAGCGGATGTGCTTCGTCCAACGATGCATCGCTCATCAATCTTCCCGATGGCCAGACGGGCTACGCAGTGAACTGCAGCGGCGCCGATGCCGGATCGAGCTGGGCGAGCTGCTACGTGCTCGCGGGCAAGGCATGCGGCGCGACGGGTTACGACATCGTGTCGAAGGACAACGAGGAAGGCGGTCCGAGCGGCGGCGGCTTGAACAACGTCGTGACGGCAAACGTCAAGAATCGCTCGATGATCGTACGCTGCAAGTAGCGGTGCCCCGCCGCGTCAATGCGCGCTCATCTTCGAAAACACGTTCAGCACGATGACGCCCGCGACGATCAGCCCCATGCCCAACATGGCGGGAATATCGGGCGTCTGCTTGAAGAAGAACGTGGCGACGAGCGTAATCAACACGATGCCCGCGCCCGACCACACGGCATAGACGAGGCCGACCGGCAAGGTCCGCAAGGTCAGCGACAGCAGATAAAACGACAACCCATAGCCGATCACGACGATGGTCGCGGGTAACGCGCGCGTGAAGCCATCGGAGGCGCGTAGCGCGGAGGTCGCGACGACTTCCGCGACGATCGCAATCGCAAGCAACACATAAGCGGTGGAACGCATCGGCTGGTTCGGTCTCCGTTGAGTCTTTGGAATGCGTGACGACGCTCAGACGCGGCCGAGCGACAATGCGGCGAAGTCATGGCCGAGCACCGCGCATAGCGCTTCGACCACCATCTGATGATCTTCGCGCTGCGGCAGCCCCGACACCGTCACGGAGCCGATCACGCCGACATTCGCGACGCGCAGCGGAAAGCCGCCGCCGTGCGTTGAGTAATCGGCGGCATTGAGGCCGTACTTGTCGGCGAGCGTGGTGCCCGCCTGTTGCAGCGAGAGACCGAGCCCGTACGAACTGCGGCGAAAGTGTTCGACAGTCCTCGCCTTGCGTTTTGCCCAGCGCGCGTTGTCGGGCGTGGCGCCATCGAGCGAAGCGAAGAACATGCGCTGACCGAACGTACGCACATCGATGACCACGACCGCGCCGCGCGCCATCGCCATCTCGCGCAGTTGCGTGCCGGTTTGCCAGGCTTCATCGGCATGAAACTGCGGAAACACAAGCGTGCGTTCCTGATGCGCGATGATCTGCAGATCGTGAGGAATATCCATGATGGCGTGCGTCCTTTGAAAAGGTTCGATGTGCGTTAGCGCTGACGAGCTTTAGGGGATTTTGACACGAGGGATACGCAGGCGTTGCGCCGCGTCTGGTCATGAAGTGGAGGTATTGCGACTTGCCTTACTTCCAGTACTGCGCCCATACATGTATGCAACTGCGTGCTGGAAAAGCAAAAGCCCGGTTTTAACCGGGCTTTTGCTTGAATGCTTGGTTGCGGGGGTAGGATTTGAACCTACGACCTTCGGGTTATGAGCCCGACGAGCTGCCAGACTGCTCCACCCCGCGTCCGTCGAAGAAAAGATTATAAGTCATCACTTACTCAAGCGCAATGGTCTTCATGCGTTCTTCTTCGTAAGCTCATCTTCCACGCGGGCAGCAAAGCTTCATTGGTTTAGTCGAAAGGCCATCGCGGGACGCATGGCATAATCGATCGGTCATCGAGCATTGAAAAAAGATTCGGGCACGGCATGCATTACTTGCGTCGCGGCATGATCAGAAAGCTAAGCGGGTTCGCTGCGCTATGCGCGATCCTGCTGCTTTCGTTCGCGCCGCTCGTATCGCAAACGCTGGATGGCAAGCGCGTCGAAGCGCTCTTCTCGTCCATATGCGCGTCGAGCTCGAATGGCATCGCGCATACGGTCGATACCGCATCGCACGCGAACCATGACGCTTTTTCGCATCTGCAAGCGTGCGGATATTGCGACCTGCTTGCGCATGCGCCTACGCCGCCATCGATGCCGCATGGCTTCACGGCATCGACTTTGGCCGACGACACTTTCGTCGCCAAGCAAAACAGCACCGCGCCGCATCGCATGCCGCCAGGCGTGGCGCTGCCTCGCGCGCCGCCTGCTCTCGCCTGATACGCGTTCCCCTCTTCCGACATGCCATACCTCGCGTTTGCACGCTTCGCGCGGCAAGCGTGAAAATCACAAGGATGCATCATGAGTACCCTATCCGCCTTGCGCGGCGCGCTGGCTTGCGCATTCTTCGCATCGGCGTCGTTTGCGTTCGCGCACGCGCTGCCGAAGCTGCAACAGCCTGGGCCCGGCGCGACCGTCAACGCGCCGCACGAAGTATCGATCGACTTCGGCGAAGCGCTCGAACCGACCTTCAGCAAACTGACCGTGACCAATGGTCAGGGCAAGCAGGTCAACACCGAAAAGTCCGTCGTCGATACGAAAGACAAAAAGCACATGAGCGTCGCACTTCACGACTTGCAGCCGGGCGTCTACAAAGTGCAATGGACAGCTGTCGCCGCCGATGGTCATCGCACGCAGGGCAACTATAACTTCACGGTCAAGTGAGAAAGCAATGAAGAAAATCGCTGTATTGTTCGGCGCGCTGACGTGCGCATCTTTCGCGACGCTGTCTCATGCCGCGCCGCTCGAAGCGCGCGATTGCTGGGTTCGCGCAATGCCGCCGAACCTGCCTTCGTCGGGCTACTTCACGCTGGCCAACAATGGCGACAAAGCCGTCACACTCACGGGCGTCGATACCCCCGCGTTCGGCATGGCGATGATGCACAAGTCGGATACCAAAAGCGGCACCGCGACGATGGCCCCCGTCGATTCCGTCGATGTCCCCGCGCATGGCACGCTACAGTTCGCACCGAAGGGTTATCACGTGATGCTCGAACAGCCGGGCAAGCCACTCAAGATCGGCTCGACGATTCCGCTCACGTTCAGCTTCGCGGACAAGAGCACGCTCGATGTGAGTTGCGCGGTGAAGTCCGCGGCGACGGTCGGTAACTGAAGCACCGTCACCAAAAGAAAACGCGCCGGGTTCGTTTAGAACCACGGCGCGTTTTTTTATCCTGCCTTACCCATCACGGCTTATTGAACATATCCATGATCTGCTTGCGCTCATCGGTGGTGACTTGCGGCGCGGGCGGCGCCTGCATGCCCGCCGGGCCGACGCCGCCGGTAGTGTTGGTATCGCCCGCTGTCGGATTGACGTTGTCCATGCCGATGCTCGCAACGAAGCCCGCACCCGGCGTTCGATCCGCATAGAACAGTTCGCCGTCCACGGTGGTCACGCCGTCGGGCCGCTGCATCTGTTCCTGCGGGATGCCGCGCAACGCGCGTCCCATGAAGTCGACCCAGATCGGCAACGCAAGCTGCGCGCCGAACTCGCGGCTGCCCAGCGTCTTCGGCTGGTCGTAGCCCATCCACGCCACCGCGACGAGCTGATGCTGATAGCCCGCGAACCAGCCGTCCTTGGCGTCGTTGGTCGTACCCGTCTTGCCTTGCAGGTCGCTGCGCTTGAGCACGTTGGTGCCCGAACCCGTGCCCGCCGTCGCCACCGTATGCAACAGGCTATTCATGACGTAAGCGTTGCGCGGTTCGAGCGTCTGCGGCGCGTTCTTGCTGGCCGTGAGCGGATCGGCGCGCGAAATGACGCTGCCGCGCGCATCGGCGACTTCGCCGATCAGATACGGGTTGATGCGATAGCCGCCATTCGCGAACACCGAGTACGCGCCGCTCAACTGCAACGGCGTGACGAGTCCCGCGCCCAGCGCGAGCGGCAGATACGGCGGCGTCTTGTCCTTGTCGAAGCCGAACTTCTGCGTGACGAAGTCCTGCGCGTAGCTCGTGCCGATATACGACAGGATACGAATCGACACCAGGTTCTTCGACTTCTGCAAGCCGGTGCGCATGGACATCGGGCCGTCGGGTTGATCGTCGTCCTTCGGTTCCCAGGCGTCGCCACCGGGCGATGCGGGCGGAAAGTACAGCGGCGCGTCGTTGATGATGGTCGCCGGTCCCAAGCCCTTGTCGAGCGCGGCCGAATAGATGAACGGCTTGAAGCTCGAACCCGGCTGACGCCAAGCTTGCGTCACGTGGTTGAACTTGTTCTTGTTGAAGTCGAAGCCGCCGACGAGCGCGCGGATCGCGCCGTCTTGCGGCACCATCGAAACGAGCGCGCCTTCCACTTGCGGCAATTGCGTGATCTGCCACGTGTCCTTCGCGTCCTTCGCCAGCCGGATGATCGACCCTGGCTTGATGGCAAGCGCCTTCGATGCATTGTTGCGCAGCGCGGCCGCGACGAAACGCAGGCCCTCGCCGGAAATGGTGGCCGTATCGCCGCCGACGAATTGCGCGACCACTTGCTTCGCGTTCGCCACGGTCACCACGGCAGCGACGAGTTCGCCGTTGTCCGGATGATCGACGAGCGCATCCTCGATGGCTTCGGCGCGATCGTCCGCGTTGCCCGGCAGAGCGATGCTGCCTTCCGGCCCGCGATAACCGTGACGCCGCTCGTAATCCATGATGCCCTTGCGCACGGCGCGATAGGCCGCGTCCTGATCGGCGGAATCGATGGTCGTCGTGACCGTCAGGCCGCGCGTGTACGCTTCTTCCTTGTACTGCGCGTACATCATCTGCCGCACCATTTCCGCGACGTACTCCGCATGCACGCCGTATTCGGTGCCACCCGACTTCGTGCGAAGTTCTTCGGCGACCGCCTGATCGTATTGCTCGCGCGAGATGAAGTGCAGATCGAACATGCGCTTCAGAATGTACTGCTGACGCACCTTCGCGCGCTTCGGATTGACCACCGGGTTATATGCCGACGGCGCCTTCGGCAAACCGGCGAGCATGGCGGCTTCGGCAAGCGTGATGTCCTTCAGGTCCTTGCCGAAATACACGCGCGCCGCGGCGGAAAAACCATAGGCGCGTTCGCCGAGATAGATCTGATTCATATACAACTCGAGAATCTGGTCTTTCGTCAACGCGCGCTCGATTTTGTAGGCGAGCAGCATCTCGTAGATTTTGCGCGTATAAGTCTTTTCGCTCGACAGAAAGAAGTTGCGCGCGACCTGCATGGTGATCGTACTTGCGCCTTGCGACGCGCCGCCGTGCGTGATGTCGCTCACGCCAGCACGCAGAATGCCGATAAAATCGACGCCACCGTGATCGTAAAAGCGGTAATCCTCGATGGCGAGCACCGCCTTCTTCATCTGGTCGGGAATGTCCTGAAAACGCACGAGGCTGCGGCGCTCTTCGCCGAATTCGCCGATCAGCACGTGATCCGACGTGTAGACCCTAAGCGGCACTTTCGGACGATAGTCGATCAGCGCATCGAGCGAAGGCAGGTTCGGCTCCATCACGACGAGCGCATAGCCGACGATCAGCCCGCCCACCACCACGCCGATAGCCGCGAGCCCTGCCAACCACAGCGCGACGCGCGCGAGCGGCGAGCGTCGGGAATCGCGCCCGTCGCGGCCATTCTTTCCATTGCGGCCGCCATTGCCGCCATTGCCGCCATCGCGTCCGTTGCCGCCGTTGCGTCCATTGCCGCCGCCGGCGTCGTTGGATGAGTCGTTCCAGCGAGGTTCGCAATTCAGTCGCGATGAATTCGTAGAGTCGGGTCGTTTGATGATAGGCATGACTGGGATCGTTCCGCGCGCCTCGAAGCGCGCGCTCTGTGGCGCCTTGGGTATGTCAGCGCCTGAGCACTTTCAGAAAGACGGGACCAAGCGAATGGGCAGGCCGGCTTCGACCGTATGGGACGGTAACCGTGAATAACAGCGCATTTTAAAGAATTCGCAGGCGACGCTACAAAACCCGTCGCGATTTTTTGTAAGTAATTGCCGATGTGGCGCCCGAAACCCGGTCTTCGGCGGAAAGGGTCGGGGTTGCACCAGGGTTATCCACCGAAAGTGTTGAGAGCCTTGTGGACAACCGTATGAGAAAATAGCCAAGTGGTTGATCGAAGAGCAGTTTTTCGAAATGCCCGAGGATCGTCGCCATGCGGTCGCGGCCGCACGCGCGAGCCCGCGAAACCGATATGATTGGTTTTAAGCCGCTCAGGTTTTAAGAGTGGCGCCAGAAGTTGCGGTAAAGAAGTCGTGCCGTTTGATGATAGGGAACGCGGTTCAAGCGCCCACTCGTGCGTACGCGCTTACGCGCTTACAACCGCCCTACTATTTGCGAGCTGCTCATGACGACCAAGCCTACCGAACGCATCGTTGTTTTCGTGACCCCGGCGCAGAAACTCGCCATCAGCAACACGGCGGATCAGCTCGGCATCAGCGTGAGCGAGCTGATGCGGCGTGCAGTGCTCAACTTCAACGCAACGAGCGAGCAGATCAAGGCAGCGGGTATCGTAGATCGCCTGCGCGCGCCCAAGGCACCCGATCCACTGACCGTGGCCTTGCGCAGCGTCGCCGCCAAGGCCGCGGCCCGCGAGGCGCGGGAAGCAGCGGCAAGCGCCACCAAGCGCGCGGCCGCGAAGCCTGCGCACCTTCCTGTGCCCGACGAATCCGCAAGTCCCGACGAACCTCTGGACGACGATGCCTCTCTAACCGACGACGGCCGCGCGGACAACTGAAGCACGCGCTGTATTCCGCTTCGTTCGTTTGCACGACGTTACACTCCTTCACCTTGCTTAAGCCCCGATTAAGGCGCGGCATGCTCTAATAAGCGGGGTAAACCCGGTCGTCATCGGCTGGTCAACGACGCTTGCAATCCTGCGCCATGCGCCTCACATTCGAGCCGCGCGGGCTTGCATGCCGCGGTCTTCATCAAGGAGAAATACATGTCGCTTCTGGATTCCATCACGCGCACGGTCAAAGGTCTGCTCAACGACGCAGCCGACACTATGCAGGACCCATCGCGCGATGCGCGGCAGATCGTGCGCGAGCTCGACGACAGCATCGCCAAGGCTGAGAACTCGTTGATCGAAATCGAGGCGCAGGTCGCCACGCAGCAGAGCAAGCGCGACGTCGCGGCCGAGAAAGCGAAGAAGTACGAAGACGGCGCGAAGCGCGCGCTGCAAACCGGCGATGAAAGCCTCGCGCGCGAAGCTCTCGCCGCGCAAGCCAACGCCGAGACGGAACGCGATGCCCTCGCCGGCGAATTGCAGACACTCGTGCCTTCGGTGGAGCATTTGAAGCAGCAGATCAACGACATGCGTCAACGTCGCAACGACTTGAACGCGCGCTCGAACATTCTGCAGGCCAAGCAGCAGATCGCCACCGCGAAAGACACGGCGGCGACCGCGCTGGGCGGCATCGGCGGAAAGAATCTGTCCGAAGACTTCCAGAAGCTCGAAGACAAGGTGCAGTTGGCCAACGCGCGCTCGGACGCGCGTCTGAATTCGGCGGATCAGAAGTCGGGCAAGGCGCTCGATGACAAACTCGCGGCGCTCAATCGCGGTCCGTCCGTGGAAGACCGTCTCGAAGCGCTGAAGAAGCAGTTGAATACGCCGGCGCAGTAATATGTTCGTCAGTGCGCGGCGCGGCCCTGGCGGCTCGCGCGCGCGTCGGACGAATCAGCGGGAATCGCGCTTGCATGCAAGCATTCGCTTTCCCCGATTGCAGCTCAGAAAGGAGACGGGTGCTTATCGCGCCCGGCCTGCAACATGAAAAAGACTCTGTCGGCTCTTGCGCTCTCGCTGTCCCTGGCCTTTTGCCTGTCGGTTGCGTCTCCGCTCGCCTTCGCCGTGCCAACCGCGCAGCAAGTCGAGCAGTCGATGACGCAAGGCAACTGGCAAAAGGCCGATTCGCAGTTGAGCGAAGTGCTCGACGCGCATCCGAAGAATGCTCATGCGCATTATCTCTATGCGCAGGTGCTCGATCGCGAAGGCCGCTATAGCGACGCGCTTTCGCATCTTCAACAGGCGCAGTCCATCGATCCCGCGCTTGGCTTCACGACGCTCGCGCGCTTCAACGAAACGCAGGCGCGCATTCAGGCCGATGCGAATCGCGCCAGCATCAGCCCAAACGCCGGTAACGAGACGCGCAGTTCGACCGGCGCGGTCGCGACCAATCCGTTCAATCAGGGCGCACAGGTCGCGCCGCAGAAACATGGACCGTCGATCGGCATGTGGATCGGCTTGATCGTGCTGATCGGTGCGATTGCGCTCGTGCTGCGCTGGGGAATGAAGCGCGCCCGCGTCCGTGACGATGGCCGCGCCGACGACGATCGTCGCACGCAACTCAAACGCGCGACCGAACTGCTGAACGAAGTGCGTTCGCTCAAGCTCGACGTCCGGCTTTCCACGACGCCTGGGCATGAGGCATTGCTAAAGGAAGTGGAAGGCGCCGAGACGCAATTGCGTGAGATGGTCGAGGCGTTGTCGGATGCCAAAAACCCCGTGCCGCCGTATGCGATTCAGGATTTGGAAAATCAGGTGGCGAGTTTGAAGGCGCGCGCCGAAGGCCGTCCCGACCCGAACGCTGCCCAGGCCGCGGCGCAGGGACAGTCGGCGTATGCGCAAGAAGCGGAGCGCTTCGGGCGCGGGCAGCAGCAGCCTTACGGGCCGCAGGGGCCTTATCCTCAACAGGGTCCGTATCCGCAGCAAGGGCAACAGCCACCGGTCGTCATTCAGCAAGGCGGCGGTGGATTTGGCGGCGGCATGGGCGGTTTGTTGACTGGCGTGCTGCTTGGCGAAGCGCTGTCGAACGGACGAGAACGCGTAATCGAGCGTGACGTGCCGGTGGAACGTCGCAACGACAACGGCGGCGGCCTGGACTTCGGCAATGGTGGCGGCGGCGGTGGCGGTCTCGACTTCGGCAACGGCTCGAACGATTGGAGCGATGGCGGTGGCGGCGTAGACCTCGGCAGCACAGATGATAGCTGGCGCGATACGTGATTCGCGCGGTTTGAAACTGGCGTTATGAGCCCCGCTTCGTGCGGGGTTTTTTTTGGGGGCGCTCGCTTGGCTTTTCGGCCGGAACGTTCAGCATGTGGAACGTGCGCTAAAGCTCGAGATTTCGAGCATTAGCAGCTTTGGAGACCGACCCAGTCCGGCACGTCGACGAGTGTTGCTGCCATAAACCCGCGCAAAAGCTCAATACCTCAGGGACGCGAAAGGCTCACCCCCCGCCACCCAAAAACCGCAACAACGCCCACAAGAACTTGAAGAACCCAACCACGAATTCCCAAATGCGTTCGAGCTGATCCCAGGTTGCAACGCGCATCAACGCTTGCAGCATCATGCGCCAGGCGTCGCGCGAAGTCTTTCATGCAACCGCACAGGGAAAAAGAAGCGAAATGGCATGGTTAAAAAAAGAGGCGGCTCTCCGCCGCCTCGTCGTCATCGAGGGAACTGCATGATAACCGCTTGCGTCCGGTCACTACGCAAGGGTCATCTCATTCCTCACGCGGCCGGTTTGTCTTCCGGCGCATCGGGCGGCACGTCATCCGTCAGCGCTTCTTCCAGTCGCTTGAAGATTCGCCGCGTCGCACCGCGCGCATGCAAGGCCAACAGCAGCAGCGAACGCCCCGTCACCTGATACACGTTGCCCGAGTCGAAATCTTCCAGTTCCTCGCGAATCGGCGCGTTCGTATCGATGAGGCAACTCCACTGATCCGAGCCCGGGATATCAGGCAGCTTGAAATCCACGACATCGTGATATGAATTGACGATCAGCAGCAACGTCGCATCGGATGCCGGCTTGCGAATGCCCGTCGCCTGCGCGCGACCGTCGAGCACCATGCCGAAGCAGCGCATGTTCGGGTCGCCCCATTGCTCGTCCGACAGTTCCTGGCCGTCCGGACTGAGCCACTTAACGTCCGCGACTTCGAGATCCTGGCGATACTCGCCAGTCAGGAAGCGCTGACGCCGCAGCACGGGCAGCGTATGGCGCAAGGTCGTCAATTTGCGGACGAACTCGGTAAGCGCGCGACCTTCGTCGTCGATATCCCAGTTCACCCAGCTGATATCGTCGTCCTGACAATACGCGTTGTTGTTACCCTCTTGCGTGCGGCCGAATTCGTCGCCGGCCAGGATCATCGGCGTGCCCTGCGAGAACAGGAGCGTCGCGAGCAGATTGCGCTTCTGGCGCTCGCGCAGCGCGCGAATCTCGGGATCGTCGGTCGGACCTTCCACGCCGCAGTTCCACGACTTGTTGTCCGAATGGCCGTCCTTGTTGTCTTCGCCGTTCGCGTCGTTATGCTTGTCGTTGTAGGAGACGAGATCGTTGAGCGTAAAGCCGTCGTGCGCCGTGATGAAGTTCACGCTCGCCCACGGACGGCGTCCGCGCTTGTTGAACTTGTCGCCCGACGCGGTCATGCGCGTGGCGAGTTCTGGCGCTTCGCCTTCGTCGCCCTTCCAGAAACCGCGCACGGTATCGCGATAACGGTCGTTCCATTCCGCCCAGCCCGGCGGGAAACCGCCGACCTGATAGCCGCCCGGACCGCAATCCCACGGCTCCGCGATCAGCTTCACGGTCGCGAGGATAGGGTCCTGACGGCAGCTGTCGAGGAACCCGCCGCCTTCGTCGAATCCATAGGTCTCGCGTCCGAGAATGGTGGCGAGATCGAAGCGGAAGCCATCGACGTTCATTTCCGTCACCCAGTAACGCAGGCTGTCGGTGACCATCTGCAAGACACGCGGATGCGAAAGATTGAGCGTGTTGCCCGTGCCCGTATCGTTGATGTAGTAACGCGGCTCGTCCGGCATCAGCCGATAGTACGACGCGTTGTCGATACCCCGGAACGACAGCGTCGGCCCGCGTTCGTTGCCTTCGGCGGTGTGGTTGTAGACCACGTCGAGGATCACTTCGAGGCCGGCTTCGTGCAGGCGGTCGACCATCTCCTTGAACTCCGCGATCGCACCCGAACCGCGCGCAAAGAAGCGCGGATCGGCAGCGAAAAAGCCGATGGTGTTGTAGCCCCAGTAGTTCGTGAGTCCCTTGTCGAGCAGGTAGCTGTCGTTGACGAACGCCTGGATCGGCATCAGTTCGACGGACGTTACGCCCAGACTCTTGATGTAATCGACGATTTCCTTCTGGCCGAGCCCTTCGAACGTGCCGCGCATATGCTCGGGAATCGCCGGATGGCGCTTCGTGAAGCCGCGCACGTGGGTCTCGTAGAAGATCGTGTGTTCCCAAGGCACGCGGCCACGTGTCGGGTGCGTCCACGAGAACGTCTGATCGACGACCTGGCACTTCTGCATGAAGGGCGCGCTGTCGCGTTCGTCGAAGGTGAGATCGTCGCCTTCCGCGTTGAGCGTGTAGCCGAACACGGCGGGGTCCCACTTTAGTTCGCCAACGTGCGCCTTGGCATACGGGTCGAGCAGCAACTTGTTCGGATTGAAGCGATGTCCCGCTTCGGGCTCGTACGGTCCGTGCACGCGATAACCATAGACCGCGCCAGGCGCCAAGTCGTTGATGTAGACGTGCCAGACTTCGTCGGTATATTCGGGCAATTCGATGCGATGCGTCTCCTGCTCGCCCTTTTCGTCGAAGAGGCACAGCTCGACTTTGGTGGCGTGGGCGGAAAACAGCGCGAAGTTGACGCCTTTTCCGTCCCAGGTCGCGCCGAGCGGAAAGGGAGAGCCCTCGGCAATGCGGAGTTCGTTCGGCATGAGATGATGAGTTCGAATAGAGTGACGCGTAAAGCGTCGGGATGATGTGTCGCGTTGGGCGATTCCAGCGGACATGAGTGAGCACATCGCGTGCCCACGCGCACGCAGGCCCCTCCGGCGTGATGCTTGCTTCGGCGCAAGATTAGATCGACACGCCGACCGAGTGAGTGGGCGTGCCTTGTAAAAACTATCGGCGCGCAAGCGTCTGAAGGAGAATTCGCTTGCCCACGCGCCCGAACTCCTTGGCATCGACATCATCCGATACGCTTGGCACGGCCGAGGAAAGCCGCGCCAAGGGCCGCGCGCTGCGCGACGCCGTGCCCTTCGAAGCCCACGCGGGCTGGCAGCCCGAAGCCAACCGGCCGAACCCTGTCGAGCGCGTGCTCGCCGTCAACGCCGGCCGTCAAGAGCGGCTCATCCCGCTGCGCATGGCGCGCATGGCCGAGTCGCCGTTCGCGTTCCTGCGCGGGTCGGCCACGGTCATGGCCTGGGATCTGGCGAAGTCGCCCTCGATCGGGCACAACGTGATCATCGACGGCGACGCGCACATCAATAACTTCGGACTCTTTCGCACGCCGCGTCAGGACGTGGTGTTCGACCTCAACGATTTCGACGAAACGCTCGTCGGTCCGTGGGAGTGGGACCTGAAGCGCCTCACCGCGAGCATCAACGTGGCGGCGCGCGAAAATGGCGTCGATGCGAGCGGTCGCGAGCGCGCGGTGCGTTCGGCATGCGCGGCGTATCGCACGTCCATGGCTTCGCTCTGGCAGGTGAGCCCCTACGATCTCTGGCAGATGCGTTCATACGCGAGCGCCCTCCACATCGACGCGCCGACCAGGCTCGATGCCAACGAGAAGGAAACCATCACGAAAACGGTCGAGCGCGCAATGAAGCGGTCGCACGCGACCATGCTCGCCAAGGTCGCCGAACCCGCTGGCAAAAGCTGGCGCTTCAAGGTCGATCCGCCGATTCTCACGCGCCTCGACGCCGCCGAGAAGAATCATGTGGTCGATGGCCTGAAGCCGTATCTGCAAACCATCGCGGGCGAATGGCGCATCATGCTGGAACGCTACGAAGTCGCCGATGTGGCGCATCGCGTGGTGGGCGTCGGCAGTGTCGGCACGCGCGCCTATCTCGTGCTCATGCTCGGCCGGGCGCTCGGCGACCCGCTGTTCATCCAGGTGAAGGAAGGCATCGTGCCGGCCGCCGCGCCCTTCGTCGCGCCGCTTGACGAGACGCAGCAGCATCAGGGGCGTCGCGTCGTGCAAGGGCAAAGGCTCATGCAGAGTTCGTCGGATGCGCTGCTTGGCTGGACCACCATCGCCGGGCGCGATTTCTACGTACGCCAGATGAAGCAGATTCGCGGCTCCATTCCCGTCGATTGGCTGCATGGCGCGACCTTCGATTTCTACGCGTGGTGTCTCGGCCTTCTGCTCGCTCGCGCGCACGCCCGCACGGGCGACGCCGCGCTGATCACGGGCTATTGCGGCACCTCCGACAAGTTCGACGCCGCCTATGCAAGCTGGGCCGAACGCTACGGCGCACAGACTGTCGCGGATCACGCGGCATTCTGCGCGGCTATCAGCGTGGGTCACGTGAGCACGACCTGAAAGGCATGTCCCGCGCGCCGCGCGCACGTTCATCGAGCGAATTGACTATCATGCTCGTGTCTCCGGACAAAGCGCGCGCCTTATGGCGTTTCGTCTGTGGATCAATGGCATAGCCCTTGCTGCCGCTTTTAACTCGCAAAAAACGTCTCACACCAACCGGAGGAAGCCGCGCATGAGCATGATCGACGAATTCAAGAACTTCGCCCTCAAAGGCAACGTGATGGACCTCGCCGTTGGTGTGATCATCGGCGGCGCTTTCTCGACGATAGTCAACTCCGTCGTGAAGGATCTGATCATGCCGGTGGTCGGTCTGGCCACGGGCGGGCTCGACTTCTCGAACCTTTTCATACGTCTGGGGCAGATACCGCCCAGCTATAAAGGCAATCCCGATTCGTATAAAGACTTGCAGACCGCGGGTGTCGCGGTGTTCGGCTACGGTTCGTTCATTACCGTGCTGATCAACTTCATCATCCTTGCGTTCATCATCTTTCTGATGGTCAAGTTCATCAACAATTTGCGCAAGCCCACCGAAGCGCCGCCGCCGCCCGCCGCTACGCCGGAAGACGTGTTGCTGCTGCGCGAGATCCGCGACGAGCTGAAACGGCCGCGCGTCTGATTCGATCACGGCCGCAAGCCCGGTTCGTCGAGCGCGTGAGCGCATTGCATCCGGGCGCACCCACCCGTCAATTGGTGCGCCCCCCCGCTTTTTTCTTTCTTTAGGCTGTTCGACAGGGCAGCAGCGGGACTATTATTGAGATAGATGCTCAGAGGGATGCCAGCGGGCCGCCAAACGGTCATCGGCATGATTCGTGCGCCACGGGTGTGCACCGGTAGCAGAACCCGGCGTGCATTCAAGTTTGCGAATCACCGTGACCGGATCACATCGATGCGCTATAAAAGATCGACGTGCGGCACGCAAGACGGGAGTGGCCGCATGAGGACGCTGCGTTTCTTGCAAATCTTTTTCAGGCGAGTTTTTATGTCCTTCCCGAAAAAGCGTAAACGTGTGAAAGCTGATGGCGACGAGTCTTTCCTCGCCGTGGTGCGGCATTTCAAGCCGTTCGGTCAGCTCGATACGAAAATTGCACGCGCTCGCGCGCAGGACGAGCCTGTGCTCTACGCGCATGTGCTGCCAGGGCTCGATGTCCTGCTATGCAGCGTGCGCGGCGCTCAACCGCCCTATCCCGCCATCGACGAACTGCACAGGCGCTGCGTGGAGTCGATCACAAACGCGCTCGAACAGCCGCTCGACGGTCTGGAGAACGGCGGCTACTGGTACGAAGCGAACGGCTTCGGCTTCCTCGTGTTTGCGAGCCGCGCTCGCACGCAGATCTTGAGCGAATTCGGCGCGACCGTTTCGGCGCGCAGGCGGCGCGGCGCGCGTCGTCAGGATGCGGGCGACGCCGCATCGCGTCCGCTGCGCTGATTCCCGGCTGAATTCCTTCGATGTTTTCCCCTGCGCCTCGCTCTTTCGCGAGGCGCGCGTCTTTCATGCGTCGGCTGCGTGTTGGCGCACGCCTTGCTGCATCGACACCGCGAGTATTTCGCATTGCACCCGTTCGCCCCGAGCGATCGCCATGCTTTTCACAAGGAGAACATCATGACGGAACACGTCTACAAGCAGATCGAACTCACCGGCTCGTCGCAGGAATCGAGCGATGACGCCGTGCGCGTCGCACTGTCGAAGGCATCGAAGACGCTGCGCAACATTCACTGGTTCGAAGTGACGGAAACGCGCGGACATGTCGAAGACGGCAAGATCCAGCACTGGCAGGTGACGATCAAGGTCGGCTTGCGTATCGAAGACTGATTGCTTCAATTAAAAACCGCGCGTCGTGGCAGCACGACGCGCGGTTTTTCGTTTCGCAGCCTGCTCGCGAGGCTTACTTCGGCAGCGAGCCGTCGACACCTTCCACGTACCAGTTGATACGCTGCATTTCCGGGTCGGTCAGCGTCTTGCCGGCCGGCACCTTTTCCGCGCCCGACTGATCCTTGATCGGACCCGTGAACACATCCCACTTGCCCGAGTGCAGATCGTCACGCTTCGCCGATACGGCTTGCATGGCCTTCGGCGGAATCGCGCTGCTGTTCAGGTCTTCGAGGTCCACGGCCTTCTGCGGCATACCGAGCCACACCGGGTCGTTCTTCCACTTGCCATCGAGCACTTGCTGAATGACCGCGTTGTAGTACACGCCCCAGTGCGCGACCACCGAACCCAAATGCGCGTTCGGGCCGAACTTCTTCATGTTCGAATCCCAGCCGAAGGCGAACACGTGCTTCTCGTTCGCGGTGTTGAGCGTGGCGTTCGAGTCGGTGTTCTGCAAGAGCACGTCCGCGCCCTGACCGATCAGCGTTTCGGCAGCCTGCTTTTCCTTGCCCGGATCGAACCAGCTGTTGATCCAGATGACCTTCGTGTGGACCTTCGGATTCACCGAACGCGCGCCCATCGTGAACGCGTTGATGTTGCGGACCACTTCGGGAATCGGCACCGATGCCACGAAGCCCAACGTATTGCTCTTCGTCACATAACCGGCGGCGACGCCTGCCAAGTACGCGCCTTGATACATCCGCACGTCATATGTGCCGAAGTTTTTGGCCTTCTTGAAGCCCGTGGCCGTGAGGAAAATCGTGTCCGGGAAATCCTTCGCCACCTTCAACTGGAAGTCCTGATAGCCGAAGCTCGTGCCGAAGATGACCTTGTTGCCCTTGTTCGCCAGATCGCGGAACACGCGCTCCGAGTCGGCGGATTCCGGCACGTTTTCCACGCGCGTGATCTTGATCTTGTCGCCGAACTTCGCTTCGGCTTCCTTGCTGCCCGCGTCGTGCGCGAAGGTCCAGCCTGCATCGCCCGGATTGCCGAGATAGACGAACGCGACGCCCGGTGCATCCGCCGCTTGCGCGCTCGCCGTCGCGAGCGTGGCGGACAAAGCGACGGTTGCCGCGATTGCCTTCAGCCATGGTTTATTCATTGTGTTTCTCCTGGTCGATGTTGTTTGATGAGCCACGAAATGGAAAACGACGTGCGCCAGTTTCGTCGGAAAAAAATCGCAACGGAACCGTCTGACGGCGCGCGTGCTGCCTCCCTGCAACAGCGGAGAACCGCGCGCGCGTTGCCAAATCCACGTTCAGCTTGCCGCGAAGAACGGCTTGCCAAGCGATGCGGGCGCGTTCAGCTTGATGGTGTTCGGATTGCGCGAGATCAGCACCAGCACGACGATGGTCGCGATATACGGCAGCATCGCGAGAAACTGTGTCGGCACCGGCACGCCGATGGCCTGCGCGTAGAACTGCAGCGCCATCACGGCGCCGAACAAGAGCGCGCCGATCAAAAGACGCCCTGGCCGCCACGTGGCGAACACGACGAGCGCGAGTGCAATCCAGCCGCGTCCGGACGTGAGCTGCTCCTGCCAGACGTGCAAATAGACGATGGAGTAATAGCCGCCCGCGATACCGGCCATCGCGCCGCCGAAGAGCGTTGCGCCGTAGCGCACGCCGACCACGGGAAAGCCCACCGAGTGCGCGACCGAAGGCGATTCGCCGACCGAGCGCAGCACGAGCCCCGCACGCGTCTTGTAAAGAAACCAGCCGATCACGCCAAACATGATGAACGCAAGATAGCCGAGCGGCGTAAGCGAGAAGATAGCCGGGCCGAGCACGGGAATGCTGGCAAGACCCGGAATCGGCATCACGTCGATGCTCGCGCGCACTGCCGCCGACGTGTACGGCTTGCCCACGTAGGCCGAAAAGCCGATGCCGAAGATCGTCAGCGAAAGGCCGGTGGCGACTTGATTCGCAAGCATGGTGATGGTGAGAAAGCCGAACAGCAGCGCCATCGCGATGCCCGCGAAAATCGACGCGACGATGCCGAGCCACGGATTACCCGTGATCGATGTCACCGCGTAGCCGGTGACGGCGCCCATCAGCATCATTCCCTCGACGCCCAGATTGAGCACGCCGGACTTTTCCGCGACGAGTTCGCCCGCGCCCGCGAACATCAGCGGAATGGCCGCGACGACCGCGCTCGAGGCGAGATTGCTGGCTTGATTGATATCCATGTCGTAGGTCTCGTCAGGAAGCGTGATGCGCGATCGCGCGGCGCCGGATGCGGTAATTGACGAACAGGTCGCAACCGAGGAGGCAAAAGAGCAGCAAGCCCTGGAAGACGCCCGCAAGCGCCTGCGGCAGTTGCAGCGAGGTCTGCACCGCCTCGCCGCCGAGGTAGAGCAGCGCCATCAGGAGACTTGCGAGCACGATGCCCACCGGATGCAGCCGTCCCACGAACACGACGATGATCGCCGTGAAGCCGTATCCCGGCGACCAGCCCGCCTGCAATTGCCCGATAGGCCCGGCCACTTCGCCCATGCCCGCGAGCCCGGCGAGGCCGCCCGAGAGCAGGAGCGAGGTCCAGATGGTCTTCTTGTCCGAGAAACCGGCGTAGCGCGCGGCGAGCGGCGCAAGACCGCCCACGTTCATGCGAAAGCCCGCGAAACTCTTGCGCATGAAAACCCACACGAGCGGCACCGCGATGGCCGTGAGAAACACCGACGCGTTGATACGCGTGCCCTTGAGCCGCGTCCAGTGCCAGTCGCCGTAGAGACGCGGGAAGAGCGCGTCGTCGCCGAACATCGCCGAGATGGGGAAGTTCATGCCTTCGGGGTCGCGCCACGGGCCGCTCACGAGATAGATCAGCAACTGCGTGGCGACGTAGGTGAGCATGAGGCTCGTCAGAATCTCGTTGGTGTTGAAGCGGCTCTTGAGCAGCGCGGGAATCGCCGCCCAGAGCATGCCGCCCACGACGCCGCCGAGCATCATCAAGGGCAGCGTCCACCAGCCGGAGGTATCGCCGACATGGATGGCGATGCCGCCCGCGACGATGCCGCCGAGAAGCATCTGCCCTTCCGCGCCGATATTCCACACGTTCGCGCGATAACCGACCGCAAGCCCGAGCCCGATCAGGCACAAGGGCGACGCCTTCAGCACGAGCTCCGACCAGCCGTTCACGTTCGAGAGCGGTTCGACGAAGAACGCGTGCATCGCGCGCAGCGGGTCCTGCCCGACGAGACTGAAGATCAGGAAGCCGATGACGAGCGTCGCCACCGCGGCGACCACGGGCACGGCGAGCTGCATGGCGCGCGACGGTGTCGGGCGCGCTTCGAGTCGATAAGGGAAGATCATCTTTACTTGCTCAATGAGTCGAGTTCGGCTGCGGGCGCGCGCTTTCCGTCGAAGAGTCCGGCCATGAACAGGCCGACTTCCTCCGCGTTGGTTTCGCGCGTCTTGCGCACCGGCGACAGCTTGCCGCGCGCGATCACGGCGAGCCGGTCGCAGATGTCGAACAGTTCTTCCAGTTCCTCGGAGATCACCAGAATGGCGACGCCGCGCGCCGCGAGATCGAGCAACTGCTGGCGGATGAAGCCCGCCGCGCCGACATCGACGCCCCAGGTCGGCTGGGCGACGACGAGCACCTTCGGCTCCTGAAGAATCTCGCGGCCGACGATGAACTTCTGTAAATTGCCGCCCGACAGACTTTGCGCGAACGCGCCGCTGCCGCCGCAACGCACGTCGAAGGCCTTGATGCAGCGATCGGCAAAGCTCTTGACCGCGCGCGAGTTGACCCAGCCGCCGCGCACCATGCTCTGCCGATGCGCGGTGAGCAAGCCATTCTCGGCAAGCGACATGGCCGGAACCGCGCCGCGCCCGAGCCGCTCTTCCGGCACGAACGCAAAGCCCAGACGCCGCCGCGCGCCCGCGGACAGCCGCGCGGCTGGCGTGCCGCAGATCGACACGGCGTCCGTTGCGACATGGGAATCGCGAATCTCGCCCGAGAGCGACGCGAGCAATTCCGCCTGACCGTTCCCCGACACGCCCGCGATCCCGAAAATCTCGCCCGCCTGCACGGCAAAGGAGACGTTTTCGAGCGACGTGCCGAACGGATCGGGACTCGCCACCGAAAGGTTCTTCACCGCGAGCCGGACATCGCCCGGCGTGTGTTGGCGACGCTGATAATCCGGCAGCGAATGGCCGACCATCAATTGCGCGAGCGAGGCATCCGTTTCGTTGCGCGGATCGACATTGCCGGTCACGCGGCCGCCGCGCATCACGGTGGCGTTCTCGCAGAGCGCGCGAATTTCGTCGAGCTTGTGACTGATGTAGAGAATGCTGCACCCTTCCGCCGCGAGCCGTCGCAACACGGTGAAGAGCTTCTTGACCGCTTGCGGCGTCAGCACCGAAGTCGGCTCGTCCATGATGAGCAAGCGCGGGTTCTGCAGAAGACAGCGCACGATCTCCACGCGCTGACGTTCGCCGACGGTGAGACTGTGAACGTGACGTTGCGGATCGACATCGAGCCCGTAGTCCGCCGACACATCGCGAATACGCTTGGACAGCGCTTTCATGTCGAACTTGTCGTCGAGCGCGAGCGCGATGTTCTCGCCAACGGTCAGCGTCTCGAACAGCGAGAAGTGCTGGAACACCATGCCGATGCCGAGCTTGCGCGCCGCCGCCGGACTGCCGATTTCGACGACTTCGCCCTGCCAGCGAATCTCGCCTTCATCCGGACGCACCGCGCCATAGATGATTTTCATCAGCGTGGACTTGCCCGCGCCGTTCTCGCCGAGCACCGCGTGAATCTCGCCTGGCTTCACGATGAGGTTCACGCCGTCGTTGGCCTTGACGGACGGGTACTGCTTGCTGATGCCGGACAGCGCCAGGCGCGGTGGCGTATCCGTAGGGGTGATGGCGTTGCCCATGAGTTCACGGAGTGCGCCCGGCCACCGGCAGGCCGAGCTGGAAGAAAAGGACCGCAGACGGGTCTTGTGACACAAAGGTGTCGCATCAAACCATACCGCGGGCAGAATTTACAGAATTCGCGACACGAAGTCGATCTCTCAAAATTCGATGCAATGCGCCGCTCTCCCAGTCTTTGCGGGTAAGCCACACCTTGACGTAATCTCTCCGTCATATTAAAAATGATATGCGACACCCTACGAACGATCAGCCAGAACATATACTGGCTATAGCGGAGATAACATGAGTCAGCAGCGCGAGGCGATCGATACATACTTATTGCGCGTCTTGCACACTTTGCTGATGGAACGCAGCGTCACCCGTGCGGCCGTCAAGCTTAATCAGTCGCAACCTGCCATCAGCGCAGCGCTCAGGCGTCTGCGCGACATCACCGGAGATCCGCTGCTCGTGCGCGGCAAGTCCGGGATGGTGCCCACCGAATACGGTCTACGCTTGCTCGAACCCACGCAGAATGCCTTGCGCGAGATCGAGCGAATCAAGGTGCAGCAGCATAATTTCGACCCTTCCACGTCGGTGCGGTGTTATCGCATCGGCTGTCCCGACTATCTGAACGTTCTGTTCGTGCCGACAGTTGTCGAGCGCTTCCGGCAGGCCGCGCCCAATGCAACGCTCGAATTCCATTCGCTCGGACCCGCGTTCGATTACGAACTCGCGCTGGAAGACGGCAAGCTCGATATCGTCGTCGGCAACTGGCCCGAACCGCCGGAGCAACTGCATCTGTCGAATCTGTTCGTCGACAAGATCGTGTGTCTCGTCAGCAATCAACATCCGTTCGCCAAGCGCGGCGGTCTCACGCTCGATCAATATCTCAACGCGCCGCATCTTGCGCCCACGCCTTATTCGGTCGGACAGCGCGGGGCGATCGACGTGCATCTGGCGCGCGAGCGGCTCAAGCGTCATGTCGTGGTCACGCTGCCTTACTTCAATCTCGCGCCTTACGTGCTGATCAAGTCGGATCTCGTCTTCACGACTACCCGCCTCTTCGCCGATCATTACGCGAGGTTCCTGCCGCTTGCCGTCGTGCCGGCGCCGCTCGACTTTCCGCCCATGCAGTACTACCAGTTGTGGCACGAGCGCTGTCATTACTCCGATGAGGTTCGGTGGCTACGCGGTCTCGTCGCGGAAGCAACGCGCTCGCTTATCGATCAGCCTTGAAAACGGTTCTTGCGGCGTTCTTGCGGCTCGGAAGGCGCCATCCCGGCGCGTTCCGAACCGCCTTCCCGCGTCTCTAACGCCTATCCGTGGCTCGCCAGTTCACCCGCGAGCCGGTTATGCCGCTCTACCACGGCGCCCAGATCCAGCGTCGTCAGGCGCCCTTCCTTCACTACGATTTTCCCGTCGATCACGCTCGTCGATACCTGCGACGGCGCGCAGAACACGAGCGCCGCCACCGGATCGTGCAGCGCGCCCGCGAACGCCGGCTGCGACAGGTCGAACGATACGAAATCGGCCGCCATGCCCGGCGCCAGCGCGCCGATGTCGTCGCGATTGAGCACCTTCGCGCCGCCGAGCGTGGCGATTTCCAGCGCTTCGCGCGCGGTCATCGCGTCAGGGCCGAAGCCGACGCGTTGCAGCAGCAACGCCTGCCGCACTTCGCCGACCATCTGCGCGCCATCGTTCGATGCCGAGCCATCCACGCCCAAACCCACGGGCACGCCCGCGTCACGCATCGCGCGAATCGGCGCAATGCCCGACGCGAGACGCATGTTCGAGCACGGACAGTGCGCGACGCCCGTTCCCGTGCGCGCAAAGAGCTCGATGCCCGGCTTGTCGAGCTGAACGCAGTGCGCATGCCATACGTCGTGACCGACCCAGCCCAGGTCTTCCGCGTATTCGGCGGGCGTCATGCCGAACTTCTCGCGGCTGTACGCCACGTCGTTCACGTTCTCCGCGAGATGCGTGTGCAACGACACGCCGTATTCGCGCGCGAGCAGCGCCGAATCGCGCATCAACTCGCGGCTCACCGAAAACGGCGAGCAAGGCGCGACGACCACCCGCAGCATCGCGTAGCGGCCTTCATCGTGATACGTTTCGATCAGGCGCTGCGAGTCCTTCAGAATGGCATCTTCCTTTTCGACGACCGAATCCGGCGGCAAACCGCCGTCTTTCTGACCGACGCTCATGCTGCCGCGCGCCGCATGAAAACGCATGCCGATTTCGCGCGCCGCCTCGATGCTGTCGTCGAGCCGGCTGCCATTCGGATAGATATACAGATGATCGCTCGATGTGGTGCAACCCGAGAGCATGAGTTCGGCCATCGCCGTCTGCGTCGACACGCCGATCATCTCGGGCGTGAGATGCGCCCAGATCTTGTACAGATTCGTGAGCCAGCCGAACAGCTCGGCGTTCTGCGCGGCGGGAATGGCGCGCGTCAGGCTCTGATACATGTGGTGATGCGTATTGACGAGGCCGGGAATCACGAGATGACCGCGCATGTCGAGCACGTCGTCGGCGGTTTGCGGCAATTCGCTCGTCGGGCCAACCGCGACGATGCGATTGCCTTCGATATACAAACCGCCATCGGCGATCTCGCGGCGCGTCTCGTCCATCGTGACGAGCATTCGCGCGTTCTTCACCAGCAGACTGCGGGTTTTCGCTTGCATCTGTTTGCCTCCGAAGTTGGAATCGAAAAAGTAACTGGACCGTGTGTAAAGCCCCGGTTACCCAGCTTCGACGCCGTCTTCGGGACGCGGCATGATAAGCGCGCATCGCCACTTTCCGCAGCCAAAAATATCGCGGCAATGGCACAGCCGGCATAGTCGTCTTCAGGCCCGCAATATATTCGCGAATTTTGGCGCGGTTAGCATCGCTCGATAGCCGTGTGGAAGCGCGGCGCGGGCGTCTCGTGAAGAAGAACCAAGCTTACGCGCCGCTGTCATGCGCCGGGCATTATCTTTCCTATCGGGGCCGCACAGCGCGTCTCGAATTTCTACAATGCTAATCACGGCGCGCATCTGAAACGCCGACGGGTATGTAGCCACTGACGTGGAGCCTCGATCCGCCGCCGCCGCACCTCGGACTGAGTCCACGGTGCGGGTTTTTCGGATCGATGCGCGAGCCGGTCATCGCACAACTCAAGGAACATGCGAATGGGCAAGCTCACTACCCACGTCCTCGACACCGCGCACGGACGTCCCGGCGCGAACATCAAAGTCGAGCTCTTCGCGCTCACGAACGACACGCGGCGCGCCATCAAAACCACCCTCACCAACGACGACGGCCGCTGCGACGCCCCGCTGCTCGAAGGCGCCGAACTCGTCACGGGCCAATACGAACTCGTCTTTCACGCAGGCGATTACTTCGCCGCGTTCGGCGTCACGGTGCCCGAACCGCGCTTCGTCGATCGCGTGGTGCTGCGCTTCGGTATCGCGGACGCAGACTCGCACTATCACGTGCCGCTGCTCGTCTCGCCCTGGGCCTACAGCACGTATCGCGGCAGCTGAGCGCGAAGCCGAGCCCCAAGCGAGCGTTGAACAGAACACAACGGAACACACCAGCACATCGCGTTCGTCCCCAGACACGCTGACGATGTGCGCATAACGATTCGGTAGTGGAGGAGTAAATGGAAGGCTTTGTCACCGACTGGCTCAATCTGGCGTTGCGTTGTCTGCACGTCATCGTCGCGATCGCGTGGATCGGCGAGTCGTTTTACTTCGTGGCGCTCGACAACAGTCTCAAACCGCCGCAAGACCCCAACGCCCGCCGACGCGGCGTGTTCGGCGACTTCTGGCACGTGCACGGCGGCGGTTTCTACCACATGCAGAAGTACTCGGTCGCGCCGCAAGACATGCCGGAGAATCTGCATTGGTCGTTCTGGCCGTCCTACACCACGTGGATGTCCGGCTTCGGCTTGTTCTTCGTCTTGTATCTGCTTTCGCCGAGCACGTATCTCATCGACAAGAACGTGCTCGACATGGGACCGGTCGTGGCAGTCTCGGCCGCGCTCGGTTTCCTGATGGCCGGTTGGATCGTCTATGACACGCTGTGCCGCGTCTTCGGCAACAACGATCGGCTGCTCGGTATCTGCGTCGGCATCTATGTGCTGGTTGCCGCGTTCGTCGCGTGTCACGTGTTCGCTGGGCGCGCCGCGTATCTGATCACGGGTGCGATGCTCGCGACGATCATGTCGGCGAACGTGTTCTTCGTCATCATTCCGGGCCAGCGCAAGATGGTCGCCGCGATGCTCAAGGGCGAAACGCCCAACGCCATTTACGGCAAGCGCGGCAAGCAGCGCTCGGTGCACAACACGTATTTCACGTTGCCCGTGGTGTTCGCGATGCTATCGAATCACTACGCGATGACCTACACGCACAAGTTCAACTGGGTTCTGCTCGTGCTCATCATGCTGGCGGGCGCGTTGATCCGTCAGTTCTTCGTGATGCGTCACCGTGGTCAGGTGCTCTGGTACATGCCGGTCGCGGGTCTCGTGCTGGTGCTCGGCGCGTTTGCGTGGACCATGCCTTCGCCGACGATTCCCGTGGCGCAAGCCGCAGGCGCACCGACGCTCAAGGTCGCCGATATCCAGCCGATCATCCAGCAGCGTTGCGCGACGTGCCACTCCGCGCATCCAACCATGATGGGCAGCGCGCCCGCCGGCGTCCTGCTCGATACATCGGCGGAGATCAAGCAGAACGCGCAGCGCGTGCATCAGCAGGCGGTGACGCTAAAGGCGATGCCGCTTGGCAACGTCACGCAGATGACGGACGCGGAACGGCAGAAGATCGCTGCGTGGTTCGACGGAGGCGCGGTGCAGTAACGCTATCGCCCCGCTCTTCGTTGTCGAGAAATAGCCCGATCGATTCGCTTCGATTGGGCTATTTGTTTTGGTGACGACTTGCCGCGGGCGCTTGAACATATCCACTCCCCTCGCGCGACCCAAGAGATGCCTTTCGTCGAAAGAGTTTTTCTAACTCGGACCGGCATTTAATCTGCTTTGCCATAGCTTCGGCGCGTGGTTAATCTTGCGTCTGTTTTCGCGGTCGCGATCGTGCCGCAATCGTCTTTGGTCCGAGTCCACCACCACTTTGAAGGTTCGCTAAATGGCTGACATCACCCAGGCGCCTGTGATTTTGATTACGGGTGGAAGCCGTGGCGTAGGCGCGGCGACTGCGCGTCTCGCTGCCGCGCAAGGCTACGACGTGGCGATCAGCTTCGTGTCGAACGAATCCGCCGCACTCGCGGTCGCAGCCGATGTCGAAGCGCTCGGCCGCGGAGCGTTGGCCGTGCGCGCCGATAGCGCAGACCCCGAGCAGGTCGCTCGGCTCTTTGCGGCGATCGACCGCGAGTTCGGCCGCATCGATGTGCTGGTCAACAACGCCGCAATGCTCGCGCGCCAGTCGCGCCTGGAAGATCTGGACTTCGAGCGGATGCAGCGCATCTTCGCGGTCAACTCCATCGGCCCTATTCTCTGCGCGCAGCAGGCGGTGAAGCGCATGTCCTACCGGCACAATGGACGCGGCGGCGTGGTGATCAACATCTCGTCGGCTTCGGCCCGGCTCGGCAGCCCGAATGAGTACGTCGACTATGCGGCGTCGAAGGGCGCCATCGAAACCTTCACGACCGGTTTTGCCAAGGAAGTCGCGCGCGATGGCATACGCGTCAACTGCATTCGCCCTGGGCACATTTACACGGACATGCATGCCAGCGGTGGCGAACCAGGACGAGTGGACCGCGTGAAAGACTCGATTCCGATGGGACGCGGCGGTCAGCCCGATGAGGTCGCGCGGGCGATTCTATGGCTGGCAAGCGCCGAGGCTTCATTCATCACCGGCACGTTTCTCGATGTCACCGGTGGCAAGTGAGCGATGCTCTTCGTCGCATGCGTGTCGCTAGTCTCGCGCGCACCGCGCGGCCGGCGCCTGACCCACTTGCCCCGCCGCGCGATCTCACGCTCAATGCGCAGCGAAGTAATCCTTCACCGCGCCGATGAACGTGTCGATGTCCTCGCGCGACACATCCCGATGCGTCACGAAGCGCGACGCATAGAGCATCTGCGTAAGGATGCCGCGTTCCTTCAGATACGCCTCCAGCGGCGCGCAATGCGCCTCCGGGATGCGTGCGAACACCATGTTCGTGGCATGCGACTGAATGCCGATGCCATCGATCTGCTTCAACCCTTCAGCGAGACGCGCGGCGTTGTCGTGATCTTCGGCGAGCGCTTCGACATGATGATCGAGCGCATAAAGACATGCCGCCGCGATCACGCCCGCCTGCCGCATGCCGCCGCCCAGCACCTTGCGCCAGCGATGCGCCACTTCGATCAACGCACGGCTTCCCACCAGCACGGAGCCGACCGGCGCGCCGAGTCCCTTCGAGCAGCAGATGGACACGGAATCGAACGGTGCCGCAAGTTCGCCCACCGGCTTGCCCGATGCGACCGCTGCATTGAAGACGCGCGCGCCATCGAGATGCGTGGCGAGTCCGCGTTCACGCACGAGCCGGGTCGCGGCCAGGACATATTCCGCCGGCAGCACTTTTCCGCCGATGGTGTTTTCGAGCGCAAAGAGACGCGAGCGAGCAAAGTGATCGTCGATGGGTTTGATCGCGGCGATGATCTTTTCGAGCGGCAACGAACCATCGGGCGCGTTCTCGATAGGCTGCGGCTGAATGCTGCCGAGCACGGCCGCGCCACCGCCTTCGTACTTGTACGTGTGCGCCATCTGGCCGACGATGTATTCGTCGCCGCGCGCGCAATGCGCCATCAGCGCGGCGAGGTTGCTTTGCGTGCCGCTGGGAAAGAACAGGCCCGCTTCCTTGCCGGTGCGCTCGGCGAGCGTGGCCTGAAGCTTGAGCACGGTGGGATCGTCGCCCCAGACGTCGTCGCCGGTTTCGGCGGCGGCCATGGCGGCGAGCATCGGCAGGCTCGGACGGGTGACGGTGTCGCTACGTAGATCGATCATGCGTGGTTCTCGCTTTTCGTGCGTGTCGGTGTCGGGGCGTATATCTTAGTCCCGCCGGGCGCCGCGCGAAAAAAAGACCGGTCAAGGGCACCGGTCTTCTTGCTCCGACTGAACGCACGAATGCGTTACCGCATGGCCTCAGCGGTCAGCCAGAGCGATTCCTTCAGGTCCTGCTCGTTGAGATTGCGCCCTTCCCCGCCGCGATCGACGACGATGAAATCGCTGACCTTGTCGAGCGCGAGCAGCGGATGATGCCAGACGCCCTTCGCATAGTTCACGCCTTGCCAGCCCTTCGTGACGAACGCGCGAATCTTCGATTCGTCCAGCTCGCCCGCCGGCGCGACGACGACGAGATACGTGCGGTCGTCGAGCGGCAGGAATGCCTGGCTGCCCAGCGGATGCCGTTCCATCATCTTCACTTCGAAAGGCAGCGTGCGCGGCTGCCCGCGAAACAGATTGACGAGCGTATGGCCGCCTTCATCCGTCACATCGACGCGGCACAGATCGTGAAACCGGATCGTCGTGCCGAGGTTGATCGGAATCTCTTTCGCGCCATCGAGTTCGATGACATCGCCGAAAGGCTCGAACGCAGCGCGCGTCAACGGTTCGATAGCGAGCTTCTTCATCATGCAAGCGTTCCGAAAAGACGCAGACGCGATACGCCGCCGTCCGGGAAAATATTGAAGCGCACGTGCGTCACGGGGCCGAGCGCCGCGAGTTCCGATTCGAAGAAATGCTGCTTGTCCATCGCAAGCTTTTGCTCGCCGAGAAGGACCGGCCAGAACATCGCTTGCGTGACGAGCGAGCTGTCCGTGCCGCCCTTCACGTTGGCTGCCTGCAGCGAGCAGCGATCCGGAAAATTGCCCTTGAAGTGCGCGGTATCCACTTCGACTTTCTTGATGATGCCAGGCTGCGCCAGCGCGACGATACACCAGTCGTTGCCAGGTTCGCGGCGGCGGCGCGTTTCCCAGCCGTCGCCCATGTTGACGCCGCGGCCTGGCATCAGCAGCGTGGAAGCGAGCCCGAAATGCTGGTTGTTCGTGCCGACGAGATACGCGCCGTTTTCCATCGCGGCCAGATCGAACAACTGATTGCGATCCGCGTTGCGCCAGTCGAGTTGCGGCTGACCATAAACACGCAATCGCGCGATGCCGCCATCCGGGTAGACATTCACGCGCAAATGCGTGAACGGCTGCTCGACGGCCACATCCAGATAGTGATGGCTATTGCCCTGCAAGGTCGTCGACGGCACGATTTCCGTCCATTGGGTCGACTGATTCGGGGCACCGTCCGTGACATGCGCGCCTTCAATCGATGCCGCCGGCGGGAAGTTGCCCGTAAAGTGGCTCGTATCCAGATCGATGCCCTTGATCACGCCCGGACGCGCGAGCTTGACCACGCACCAGTCGTAGCCGGTCGTGCGCTTGCGGCGCGTTTCCCAGCCGTCCATCCACTTGCCGTGATCGTCGAACTTGCCGGGGATGAACACGGCGGGCTCGGGGTTCAGCATGCGTTCTTTCGGCGCGAAGAAATCGTCGCTCGCCTCCAGTGCCTGCGCGCCCAGACGCGGGTCCGCGAGATTCACATAACGGCGCGTGAATTCGGGCGCGTTGGGATCGAGTGTCGGAATTGCCATTGTCTTCGTCCTTGTCTTTACGGTGAAATGCGGATCAGTGCTGGATCAGGTCGTCGAGCCTGAAACGCGCGATCCGGTAAATCTGATCGAGACTCGCGCGAAGCTCCTCGGCGCGCTCATGCTGCACACGCTTTTCGAAGTTCGCGATGATGCCGTGGCGGTCGTAACCCCTCACGGCGAGAATGAACGGAAAGCCGAACTTCTGACCGTACTGCTGGTTCAGCGACTGCAGGCGGTCGAACTCGTCCTGCGTGCAGAGATCGAGGCCCGCGCCGCTTTGCTCGCGCGTGGATTCTGCCGTCAGTTCGCCGCGCACCGCCGCCTTGCCCGCGAGTTCCGGGTGAGCGTTGATGAGCGCGAGCTGCTTCTCCTCACCCGCCGTTTCGACGGCTTGCGACATGGTCGCGTGCAGGCTGTCGATGTCCGCGAACGGGCGCTTTGCCGCCGCGATTTCCGCGACCCACGGCGAATGTTCGAAGATGCCTGCGAGCACCGTCACGAAAGTGTCGGCGGGCATGGAGTTGAGTTGGTCGAGTGTGTATTGCATCGCCTTCATGCCGCCGTCCCGTTTGCTTGTTGATGAGGATGATGCTCGCGCCAGTGCTTCGCGATATCGACGCGCCGCGAGACCCACACGCGGTCGTGTTTCTCGATGTGATCGAGAAACTTCTGCAGGCCGCGGAAGCGCCCCGGGCGTCCGAGCAGCCTGCAGTGCATGCCGATGGAAAGCATCTTCGGCGCTTCGTCGCCCTCTTCGTACAGAACGTCGAAGGCATCGCGCAGATACGTGAAAAAGTGTTCGCCCGTATTGAAGCCTTGCGGCGTGGCGAAGCGCATGTCGTTGGTGTCGAGCGTGTACGGCACGATCAGATGCGGCTTCTTCTCGCCGCCCGTGACTTCGACTTCGGTCCAGAACGGGAGGTCGTCGCCGTAATAGTCCGAGTCGTAGAGAAAGCCGCCGTATTCCGCCACCAGCCGACGCGTGTTCGGGCTATCGCGGCCCGTGTACCAGCCGAGCGGACGCACGCCGGTGACACGCTCGATGGCTTCCATGCCGAGGCGCATGTGCTCGGCTTCGCGCTCGGGCGACATGTCCTGATAGTGAATCCAGCGATAGCCGTGGCAGGCAATCTCATGCCCCAACTCGACGAAAGCCCTGGAAAGCTCCGGATGCCGCTCCATGGCCATGCCGACGCCGAAGATGGTGAGCGGCAACCCGCGCTTTTCGAATTCGCGCAGAATGCGCCACACGCCTGCGCGCGAGCCGTATTCGTAGATTGACTCCATGCTCATGTGACGCGACGGATACGCTGCCGCGCCCACGATTTCCGACAGAAACTGCTCCGAGCCCGGATCGCCATGCAACACGCAGTTTTCGCCGCCTTCCTCGTAATTGAGCACGAACTGCACGGCGACGCGCGCGCGCCCCGGCCAGTTCGCCTGCACGGGATGGCGGCCGTAGCCGATCAGGTCGCGGGGGTAGTTCGGATCGTGTGACATGGCGAGGGATAGTGTCGATGGGCAAAAAATGCGTCGAATCAACGATTCTGCGGTGTTTCAGTGTAACGAAAAGCCCCGGACGCGCCCATACAGCGGCGCAGATAATCCGGGTCACGGCAGGTGTATGTAGATCGGCGTTTTTGCCATCAGCGCGGGCTGAAATCCGACAACACGCCGTCGTAGCGCTTGGTGAGCGGGCGGGCGAAGTCGCCGCGTTTGGCCGTATGGAGCTTGAGCGCGACGAGCGCTTCCGCCCATTTCACGGCCGCCGTCACGCCTTCGACGACCGGTGCGCCGATCGCATCCTCGACTTCGCGGCAGAACTCGGCCATGCCCGCGCAGCCGAGAACGATGGCGTCCGCGCCGTCTTCGTCGAGTGCGCGCCGGCATTCTTCGATGATCGTCTGGCGCGCGGCCGAACCGGGCTCGTCGAGTTCGAGCACGGCGACATCGGTGGCGCGCACGTTCTTGCAGAAGCGTGTCATGCCGTATCGCTCCGCGAGATGCCAGGCCATGCCGCAGGTGCGCTGCAACGTCGTCACGACCGAGAAGCCCGGTGCGATCACGCTCGCGGCATGCATGGCGGCTTCCGCGATACCGATCACCGGGCCGCGCGCAAGTTCGCGTGCTGCATACAGCGCGGGGTCGCCGAAGCAGGCGATCACGTAGCCGTCGATACCCTGCCGCTCACCCGCTTCCACTTCGGCGAGAAGTCCGAGCGAGGCGACGGCTTCGTCGTAATAGCCTTCGATGGAAGGCGGGCCCATCGTCGGACTGACCGCGATGATCTCCGTGCCGGGCGCGGCGACTTCGCGGGCGCAGCGGCCCATGGCGTCGGTCATGCGCTGGGTGGTGTTGGGGTTGATCAGTTTGATGCGCATTGCGGTTCTCCTTGCTGCTTCTGGCTTGCTGCGGTTCTAAGGCTTTTGCATCTTGCATGCCTTCGGATGGGATGCGGTCTTTTGCATACCATCCGAAGGCGTATGGTCTTTTGCATGCTTCGATTGCTTCGATTGCTTCGCTCGCGGTTTCGACGCTTTGCATCTCGCGTTTTGCATGCCTTCCGTTAGGGTGCGGTATTTGCATGTCGCCCGCTGGCATCCGGCATTGGTCCTTTAGACGCAGTCGGCCGGCGTACAGTCCTTTGCACGCTTCGCTTGCTGCGCTCGCGGTTCTGAGGCTCTGCGTTTTGCGTCCTGCAGGCCTTCGGATGGCATACGGTCTTTTGCATGCCACCTGCTGGCATCTTGTCTTTTGCATGCAGCCGGCCGACATAGAGCATTTGCATGCCAGCCGCCCGACATCGCAATACGCGTCAAACCCGTTTCCGATCTGCCAACACGTAATAAAACACCGCCGCCAATCCCGCGCCGATGAACCACGAAAAGTTCGCGGAGCTTTCCAGCGACGGCAGCATCACACAAAGAATCGCGATCACCGCAGCGGGCAACAACGCCATCACCGCGCGGCGATTCACGCCCTTCGTGTACCAGTATCGACCGCTCTCTGAAGTCGTGTAGAGGTCATCGACCACGAGTTTGCCGCGCTTCATCAAATAGAAATCCACGATCAGGACGCCATATAGCGGCCCGATGAAGCTGCCGAGAATATCCAGCGTGTAATGAATCACGGCCGGATTGTTGAACAGGTTCCAGGGCGTAATGAAAATCGATGCCGTCGCGGCCATCATCCCGCCTGCGCGCCAGCTGATCAGACGCGGCGCCACGTTCGAAAAGTCGAACGCCGGCGACACGAAGTTCGCCACGATATTGATGCCGATGGTCGCAATCGTGAACGTCAGCGCGCCGAGAATCACAGCCGTCGGATGATCGATACGGCCGACCGTTTCCACCGGATCGGTGATCAATTGTCCGAACACCGGCAGCGTCGCGGCAGTCGTGACGACGGTCACGAGCGAGAACGCCAGGAAGTTGACCGGCAAGCCCCAGAAATTGCCGCGCTTCACGCTGCGAAAGCTCTTGCAATAGCGCGAGAAGTCGCCGAAGTTCAGCATCGGACCGGAGAAGTAGGAGACCACCAGTGAGATCGCGGTGACCATCACCGGCACCACTTCCATGCCGTGATACTTCACGCCGCCCAGATTCAGCCCGATGTTCTGAATGCCCGCACGCCACACCATGTAGCCCGCAAGAATGAACATCACGACATACACAGCCGGGCCGGCGAAGTCGATGAACTTCTTGATCATCTCCATGCCGCGCCAAAACACGATAGCCTGCAGCACCCACAGCAACATGAAGCCCGCCCAGCCGAGCGCGGACAGCCCGACGAAGCCATACCGATGCACATCCGCGTAAGGCATGAGCGAGGGCACGAATTTCAGCACGACGATAACCAGCGCGCTCGATGCCAGATAAGTTTGGATGCCGTACCACGCCACCGCGATCAGCCCGCGAATGACCGCCGGAATATTCGCGCCGAGCACGCCGAAGGTCGCGCGGCACGCAACCGGATACGGCACGCCCGCGACCTGACTTGGCTTCGCGATGAGATTGCACAACACGTTGACGAGCCCGATGCCGATCAACAACGACACGAGCACTTGCCAGCTCGTGAGGCCGAGCGCGAACAGACTGCCCGCGAAAACATAACCGCCGACGCTATGCACGTCCGACATCCAGAAAGCGAAGATGTTGTACGCGCCCCAGGTCTGATTTTTTAGCGGAGCGAGGTCTTCGTTATAGAGCCGGTCGCTATAACCGGCAGGCATACCAGAATGGTCGCCGTCTCCTTGAAACTCGCTTTCGTACGGCGGCAGAGCTGAGCTGCCGGATGCACTGAACTGGCCCATGACGTCTCCTTCGATAGGCTGCTTGCGTGATGAAAAAAGGCAAATGCTCGTGCGTGACTGAGATCAGTCGGATACCTTCGCCGGCCTTCGGATTTCACTCGGGCTCTGACGCGGTACTCTTGGGATTTGCTGGTTCGCCGGGAGCGTGATGACAAAAACGCGCGGGCACTTGCCTTCGCGCCTGCCGCCACGGCGATTTTCATTGCGCGCTCTTCTATTTCCCGAGCGGTCATTCAGTGCAGCATGACGCGCGTTGGATGGCGCGTGCATTGCAGATTTAAGGCGTTGCTTGCTACCGGTCGACAGGGTCGACAGCGTCGAGAATCGGCGCGCTTTCGGCCGGCCGCGCAAAGACTTCTTTCAGATCGACCGCGCCGCGCGCTGGCCGCTCCAACATTTTCAATTCGACATCGCGCAGATGCTGCGCCATCAGATTCGCGGCTTTCGCGGCATCGCCGGCGTCGAGCGCAGCGAGAATCGCTTCGTGATCTTCGAACGAGCAAGAACTTCTGCCGAGCGATTCATACAGCGCCGAGATCAGCGTCGAGCGTGCAACGAGTCCGGATAGACATTCGCACAGCACGGTGTTGCCGGTGAGTGCGGCGAGCTCCGTGTGAAACTCGCCGGAAAGGCGAATCCATTGCGAAAAGTCCCGGCTCTCGAACGCACGCCGCTCCCGCCCGATATTCATGCTGATCGACTTGAGCCGACGCATGCCGTGCCCCTTGCCGATGCGCTCCACCACCGCCAGTTCGATGATGCGTCGCATCTCGAACACCTCATGCACTTCCTGCAGCGACGGACTCGCGACGAAGGCGCCGCGGTTCGGCTCCAGATCGACCAGTCGCTCGTTCGCCAGTTGCGCGAGCGCCTGACGTACCGTGCCGCGTTTCACATCGAACACTTCGCATAACTGCGCTTCGGTCAGCTTGGCCCCAGGCGCAAGCCGATGCTCGAGGATCGCGGCGCGAATGTTCTCGGCGATCGACTCGGCATTCGCTCCGCCATTCAAATTCGAAGCGATCGATGCTGCACTCGGTTTGGGTTCGGACATGATGTGCTCGCTTGCATGTTGACCATCTTAGAATCGACATAAAGATTGTCAACAATTTGTTGTAAAAAGCCGCAATGAATCAGGCGTACAGGGACGGCCCATTGTTCGTACAGCCTTTTGCCACGGGCATGAGCGAGGATTCATCGACGTTTTGTCAGCATTGTTCGCACTTTTTTGTCGACAATTGAGCACGGGAAGTGAGCCGATATCAACTCGCGTGGAAATAGAAGAAAGACAGTTAGTTGCGATGCGCGAAGAAAAGAAAGGCGCTATGACAAGCGCCCTCGTTCCCCGATCAAACCAGATGCGGATAATCGGACATCGTCAACTTGAACCCGCGCTCGTTCGATACGAGATGCGCCGACGCGCCGAACGGCAACGTAAGCAGGTTATCGACGTGTCCGAACTGCAAGCCGGTGACGACGGGAATTCCCGTTACTGCCCTCACCTGATCGATCATCGCGTCGAGTGAATAGCCGTTGTCGTATTCGGACAAGCGTCCGCCCGAGAACTCGCCCATCACGATAGCCTGCTGCCGCCCAAGCACGCCCGACTGATGCAACTGATAAATCATCCGTTCAATGCGAAACGGATGCTCGTTCACATCCTCGATGAACAGAATGCCGCCCTCGACCGGCGGCAAATACGGCGTACCGACCAGCGACGCAAGTATGGCCAGATTGCCGCCCCACAACATGCCGCTCACATCGACGGATTGATGCTGCGGCTCATGACTCGTCACAGTCAGCGTGGGATGCGAGATCGCCTGCCAGAAATGCGTCATCGTGAAAATGCTCAGATGCTCCGCGCCGAAGTCGCCCGCGAACATGGGACCGCCGAAGGTCTTGACGCCCGCTTGCGCAAAAAGCGCGCATTGGATGGCGGTGAAATCGCTATGGCCGACGAGCGCGACAGGTTGATCGCGCAGCCTGTCGCGCAAGCCGTCGTAATCGAGACCATGAAGAATGCGCGACGCGCCATAGCCGCCGCGCACGGCGAGCACCACGTCCGGCAAACGACGCGACGGATTGGCGAGCCGGTTCAAATCGGCCGCGCGCTCGCTGTCGGTGCCGCCAAAACGCTGGAAACGGCGCCGCGTGGCATCGACGTTTTCAAGCTTGTGCCCTTGAGCTTTCAACCTGCCGATGCCGCGCTCGACAGCCGCCGGATCGTTCGGATAGCCCGAAGGCGCGATCAGATCGATGGTGCGTGATTTCACGTTTATCAGTTCGTTTTGTTGAAGGAAACGGCGAACTCGCCGCCCTGCCCGGCTTCGCGCGCGCGCCGCAAATCGCGTTCTTCGCGCGCCAGACGCCTTCGTTCCGCAAAGAAGTTCTTGAGCGACCGGCCGCATTCGTCCGCAAGCACGCCGCCTGTCACGCTGGTGTGATGATTGAGCCGCTCGTTGGCGAACACGTCGACCACGCTGCCGCATGCGCCCGTTTTCG
The DNA here is from genome assembly GCF_031450995.1 of Caballeronia sp. LP006. Taxonomy (NCBI): domain Bacteria; kingdom Pseudomonadati; phylum Pseudomonadota; class Betaproteobacteria; order Burkholderiales; family Burkholderiaceae; genus Caballeronia; species Caballeronia sp. LP006. Next base: position 2,031,572 of record NZ_JARTVW010000005.1, read on the forward strand.
GATCGGCCGCACCGAACACCACGCGCGCGATCCGAGCATGCATGATAGCGCCCGCGCACATGAGGCACGGTTCGAGCGTGACATAAAGCTCGCAGCCCGGCAGCCGGTAGTTTTCGAGCGATTGCGCCGCCGCCCGCAAAGCGGCCATTTCGGCGTGCGCGGACGGGTCATGTCCGCCAATGGGATGATTGAAGCCCGTCGCGATGACTTGATCGCCACGAACGATGACCGCGCCCACGGGCACTTCGCCCGCGCGGCGCGCTTCGTCGGCGGCTTGTTGCGCGAGCGCCATGAAGCGGCGATCGCGTTCGTCGGAGGAATCGACGGATGCGGTGGAAAAGGAAGCGTCGGAAAGGTTGGGGAGGTCGGGCGACAAGATCAGCCCATCTCGCTGCGGCCCTGAGCGCGCTCGGACAGCCGCTCGGCAATGCGCCGCCTGTATTCATGCGGCACGCAACCGCCGCCGCGCAAGGATTCGAGCGCCATGTCGAGCGCGAGCATCTTCACCTGAATACGGCAGCGCGCGGCCGGGTCGGTCACGCGGTCCAGCTCGTCCTGAAGCCCGCGCAATGCGCGCAGCTGTTCGACGGCTGGCGGGACAAAACCCGCGTTTTTGAGAATACGATTGGCGACGCGCACTTCCTCCGGCACGAGGAGATCGTCGTCCAAGGCGAGGGGCGCGCCTGCGCCGGGAAGATCGTTGAATTCGCCGCGCGAGGCGGCTTCGTTGATCCGCTGTTCGACCAAAGCATCTAGCAATTTCATCGGGGGATTCGACCGGCTCTCACTGGTTGGCGGGCGCGGTCTGTCGCGATTTCCGTGGGTTAGCCTGAAGTCGGATGGCAGCCGGAAATACCACGCTTGAAGCGCTGTTCGGCAGATCCCGACAATCCAATTCCTATTCTAACAGCGGCTGGCACGCTGTTTTCATCGCGCGGCCAGAGCGCGATCGGGCTGCATTGTATACCGGCTTTATGCGTGATTTTCGCCACATTCGATGGCGTCGTTTCGACGAATGTGCTTGCGCGTATAGCCTTCGGTCGCCCGCATGAGGCTGCGCGTGTATTCGTGCTTCACGTCGCGCGCGCGGACGGCTTCCACATCGAGTTGCTCGACGATCTCGCCATTTTTCATCACCGCGACGCGCTGACACAGAAAACCGACCACGGCGAGGTTGTGACTCACGAGCATCATCGTGAGCTTGCGCTCCGTGTGCAAGCGGCGCAGCAGGTTGAGGATTTCGGCTTGCACGGAGACGTCCAGCGCGGACGTCGGTTCATCGAGCAAGAGCACGCGCGGACCCACGATCAACGCGCGCGCAATCGACACGCGCTGCCGCTGCCCGCCCGACAATTGATGCGGATACCGAAATCTGAACGCCGGTCCGAGCCCGACCTCGGCAAGCGCGGCCAAAATGCGCGCGTCTTCATCGCCGATACCGTTGATCGCGAGCGGCTCGCGCAAGGTCTTGTCGACCGTGAAGCGCGGATGCAGCGCCGCGTACGGGTCCTGAAACACCATCTGCGGACGGCTATCGCTGACTCGCAGGCTTCCGCTCGACAGTGGCACGAGGCCGGCGAGTGCGCGCAGCAAGGTCGACTTTCCGCTGCCCGATTCGCCGACGAGCCCGAACACCTCGCCCTCCTCCACGCGAAAAGTCACGTCGCGCACGGCATCGACGTGACCGGTCTTCGTGCGGAAACGAATGCTCGCGCGGTCGATATCGATCATCGTGCGCTGTCTCCTTCGAACGATTCCGTGAGCCACGCCGGATCGCGCCGCAAGGTCGGCAACTCGGCGGGTGGATCGACGAGCGGCGGATTGGCGGCCAGCAACCCGCGCGTGTACGGATGCTTTGCGTGCGCGAGATCCGCCGCCGCGCATGTCTCGACGATCCGCCCGCCGTACATCACTGCCACGCGGTCGCAAAACGACATCACGAGCGGCAGGTCGTGGCTGATAAAGACGAGTCCTGTGTCGTGACGCTCGATCATCTCGTCGAGCACGGCAAGCACTTGCATGGAGACGAGCACGTCGAGCGCGCTGGTGGGTTCGTCGGCGATCAAGAGGCGCGGGCCGGCGAAGACCATCATCGCGATCATCACGCGCTGGCCCATGCCGCCCGACAGCTCTTGCGGATACGCATCCGCCACGCGCTCCGGATCGCGGATATGCACCGCCGACAACGCCTCGACGATACGCGCGCGCATGGCCTTGCGGCCGAGGCGTTCGCCTTGCCGCGCGAAGGTTTCGCGCATTTGCTGCGCGACGGTCATGACCGGGTTCAACGAGAATTTCGGGTCTTGCAGAATCATGCTCATCTGCGTGCCGCATAAACGCCGGCGCTCGTTCGGCTTCATCGCGAGCAAGTCCTGGCCGTCGAAACGCAGGGCTTTCGCGGACCAGTTCGCCCCTTGCGGCAAGAGACCGAGCAGCGCGCGGCCGGTAAGCGACTTGCCCGAACCGGATTCCCCGACGATACCCAACCGTTCGCCGCGCTCGACCGACAACGAGACGCCGCGCACGGCGGGCATTGGCACGCCGTCGTGGCTGGCGAAAGAAATATCGAGTCCATCGATCTCGCACAAGGACATGTCAGCCTCCGTGACGCGGATCGAAGACATCGCGCAAACCGTCGCCGAGCAGATTGAACGCCAGGCTCACGGCGAGAATGGCGAGGCCGGGAATAGTTGCGACCCACCATGCATCGAGCAGCACATTGCGGCCAGAGGCAACCATGTAACCCCATTCGGGACTCGGCGGCTGCGCGCCCAGCCCCAGAAATCCGAGCCCCGCGACCGCGAGGATGATGCCCGCCATGTCGAGCGTCGCGCGCACGATCACCGACGACGAACACAGCGGCACGATATAGCGCAACAGAATGCGCGCGGGCGACGCGCCCTGCAGACGCGCCGCGTGGATGAAGTCGGCCTGCGCGAGCCGCAGCGATTCGGCACGCGCGAGCCGCGCATACGGCGGCCACGCCGTGATCGAAATGGCGATGACCGCGTTGAGCACGCCCGGCCCGAGCGCCGCCGCAAACGCGACCGCGAGCACGATCTTTGGAAACGCAAGCGCGACATCGGTAATGCGCATGAGCACGGTATCGACGAAACCGCCGCAATAACCCGCCACCGTGCCCATGAGCAAACCCACGGGTACGACGAGCACCACGACCAGCATGGCGATACTCAACGTGAGCCGCGAGCCGTGCACGAGCCTCGACAGGATGTCGCGGCCGAGCTGATCGGTGCCGAACCAGTGCGCGGCGTTGGGCGGCGTAAGGCGTTCGGCGAGCACTTGCTGCAACGGGTCGCGCGTGACGACGAGCGGCCCGAAGATCGCCACCACGACGAGCAGCACGAGTATCGCGAGACCGAACATGCTGAGCGGATTCGCCGAGAACGCGCGCCAGCGCCGGTATGCGCGCCCGAGCGCCGCCTGACGCGGCGACGCGGGCGTGTCGGTGAGCAACCACGCGCGCCAGTGCGCCCGCGCGGGTTTCATCGGCGTGCGCTCGACGGGCGAATGCATCGACAAGCGTCCTCCATGTCAGCGTGCGCGCGGATCGAACACGCGGTAAAGCGCGTCGGTCAGCAAATTGAGCGCAATGAACGTCGCGCCGATCACGAGCGTGCTGCCGAGCACCGCGTTCATGTCCGCGTTCAAAAGCGCGCCCGTCAGATACGAGCCGATGCCCGGCCACGCGAACACGATTTCTGTCAGCACCGAGCCTTCGAGCAGATAGCTGTACGCCAACGCGATCACCGTCAGCAACGGCACCGCGATATTGCCAAACGCGTGCCGCCAGATCACGCGCCGCTCGGACAAGCCCTTCGCGCGCGCGGTGGTCACGTATTCCTGGCTCAGTTGTTCGAGCATGAACGAGCGCGTCATGCGGCTCAGATAAGCGATGGAATAGAACGCCAGCACGCCCGCCGGCAACGCGATATGCGAGAACGCGTTTCTAAAGACGTCCCACTCGCCCGCGAGGAGCGAATCGATTAGTAGACTGCCGGTGCGCGTATCGACCATGCCGTCGTACATCGGGTCGATACGGCCCGGACCCGAAACCCAATGAAGGCGCGCATAGAACAGCAACAGACCCATCAGCGCGAGCCAGAATACGGGCACCGAACTGCCCGCCAGCCCGATGAAGCGCGCGATGTGATCGACCATGCGGTTGTGCTTCACGGCCGCAATCACGCCGAGCGGAACGCCGATGCAAACGCCGATGAAAGTCGAGAGCGTCGCCAGTTCGAGCGTCGCGGGAAACACGCGTTTGATGTCGTCGATGACGGGATTCGCCGTCAAGAGCGACACGCCCAGATTGCCGTGCAGGACATCGCGCGCGTAGATCATGAACTGCTCGATGAGCGGCTTGTCGAGCCCGAGCTGCAAACGCGCCGCCGCATACGCCGCCGCCGATGCGCGGTCGCCGAGAATGGCAAGCACGGGATCGATGGGAATCTTGCGGCCGATGAAGAACGTGATCGCAAGCAGCCCGGTGAACGTCACCGCGAGCATGATGATCCAGCGCACGAGTGCAAGCACGAAGCGCACGCCCCTTCGCCGGCCGCTCGCGGCGCGCATTCGGTCGAAAAACGTGGGCGTGACGGACATTCGCAGGCTGCTTCGCTGGTTATTGCTTTTTGATGTCTTTGTAAGAGACGAGATCGTTGATCGGCCCGACTTCCAGCCCGCTCACGCCTGGCCGCGCCGCCACCTGCGACACCTTCTGGAACATGATGACGAAGGGCGACTTCGCGAGCACTTCGCGCTGCATGGTCTCGTAGCTCTGCGCGCGCTTTTTCGTATCGCTTTCGGCGAGCGCGGCGTTCGTTTCCTTCGTCAGTTCCGCAATGTCCCAGGCGTTGCGCCACGCAAGCATTTTGTAGCTCGACGCATCCGAGTTGTCCGGATTCCACACGAAGCCCTGCGCGTTGCTATGCGGATCGATATAGTCCGCCGACCATTCGCCGATATAGATGTCATGCGCACGCGCCCGGTAGCGCCCGAGCGTCTGCTTGTTGTCGCTCGGCATGAGTTGAACCTTGATGTTGGCAAGCGCGAGGTTCGCCTGCACCGCCTGCGCAATCTCGCTGTATGGATAGTCGTTGCGCACGTCCATCTTCACGGTGAAGCCATTCGCAAGACCGGCCTTGGCCAGCAACGCCTTGGCCTTCGCGACATCCTGGTGATACGGATTGTCATTGAGCGCGCCCAGGAATCCCTCGGGCAGGAAGGTTTCGTGCACCTTGTACGTCGTGCGGATGACGTTCTTCTGAATGCCCTGATAGTCGATCAGCCACTTCATCGCCTCCCAGACTTCGGGCTTCGCCAGATTCGGATTCTTGTTGTTGAGGCCGAGATACATGAGCGTTGCCTGCGGCACGGCGTTCACCTTGATCTTGCCGGCCTTGGCAAGCGTGTCGAGGTCGTCGGGGCTCAGATCGCGTGCCACGTCGATGTCGCCGTTCTCGATCATCAGACGCTGGCTCGCCGCTTCGGTCACATGGCGCAGCACGATGCGCTTCATGGCAAGCGGCGCGCGATACCCGTCGAAACGTTGCAATACGATGCTGTCGTTGGCCGTCCACTTCACGAGCTTGTACGCGCCCGAACCGGCCTCGTTCGTCTTGAGCCATTCGTTGCCGTAGTCGCTGCCCTTCTGATGCGATTCGAGCAGCTTGCGATCCACCACCGACGCCGGCCACGAGCCGAGCACGTTCAACACGAAAGTCGGCGCGTAGCGTTGATCGGTGGTTATGGCGACGGTCGTATCGTCGATCTTCTTCACGTTCTGCAGCGCGTTGGCCTTCGTGAGCCCGATGCCCGCAAGCACGGCGGCCGCGCCCTTGTCCAGCAACGCGGTGCGCTGGATGGACCAGGCGACGTCGTCGGCGGAAAGCGGATTTCCCGAATGGAACTTGAGGCCGGGGCGAATCTTGAACGTGAACGTCAGACCGTCCTGACTGACCGACCACGACTGCGCGACGTCGCCGTTGAACTTCGACGGGTCTTTCAGATCGACGCGCACCAGCCGGTCGTACGTGTTCGCGACGTATTCCTCGGGCACGAGTTCGTAGATTTCGCCGGGATCGAGCGAGGTGAACTCGTCGAGCAGCGTTGCCATGACGAACATGTCCTTCGGCGTGGCGGCCTGCGCGAGTGTCAGTGTTCCCGCGCCCGCCAAAACCAGAGCCGTTGCCAGTGCCGCCGCGACTGCCTTGCGCAAGACCATGTGCTTTTCCGTTCGAAGTGAGGTTGGGTTCACATCAGCCGCAACAGGCCGCTTTCTTCGTTGTCGATGAGAGCAAGTTCGCGCGAGCCCGGCAATTCGTAATGCCACCACTCGCTGGGAATATGCGCGAAGCCCGCGCCGTGCATCACGCCGAGCAGCAGCGTGCGGTTGTGCTGTACGTGCCTCGGCAAACCCGCGTGAAAGTGCGCGGACTCGGGGACCATTGCGTCGAAGCCCGTGCCCATGTCGAGCTCGCCGCCGTTTTCATCGACGAGCGTGAGGTCTACTGCCGTGCCGCGGCTGTGATTCGAGCCGCGCTTGAGATCGGCGATGAAGGTCGGGTCGGGAAGAAAGTCCCAGAGCACCTGCTGCGCTTGCGGCGGCCGATAGGCGTCGAAAATCTTGAGCGTCATGCCGAAGCTTTGCGCGATGGCGACCGCGCGGCGCAAGGCCGCCTCGGCGGGTTCGAGCAGCAGACAATGCTGCGCCTTGTAGATGGGTTTGCCGGTGAGATTGCGATCGGTCGCGTAGACGAGATCGATCTCCACCTGATGCGTCCGTGGCGTGATGTGCAGCAAGGAGAATCGAGTCATGTTTCTGGATGCGGGAGCTGCGGTTCGTTTCATTCCGATAGACGAACCTTAACCCGATAGAAAAATCCGCGAAACTGTTTGTTTGGGTGGTTTTGTTTCGGCCGACGGGTTGGGTCAGGCGAGCAAGCGCCACCGGGCGAGCATCTCACCCCAACGCCTTCTCCAACGCCCTTTCCACGTCCGCCCTCAAATCGCTCTCGCTCTCCAGCCCGATATAAAGCCGCACCAGCACGCCCTCATGCGGCCACTTCGACGCCGTGCGCATCGACCGGATGTCGTAGGGCATCGCGAGGCTGTGCGCCCCGCCCCAGCTCCAGCCGATGGAAAACAGCTCGAGCGCCTCGACGAACGCATCGACTTGCGCCGCGCCATGGCGCGCGTCGAACACGAACGAAAACAAGCCGCCCGCGCCGCCCGAAAAGTCCCGCTTAAAGAACTCGTGGCCAGGACAATCGTCCAGCGCCGGATGCAGCACCGCCGCGACTTCCGGGCGCGTCTTCAGCCATTTTGCCAAAGCAAGCGCGGAACGGTCATGGGCCTCGTAGCGCAGTTGCATCGTCGGCAAGCTGCGCAACACGAGCGATGCGTCGTCGGACGACACACCCACGCCCACCCGCATGCGCGCGCGCTTGAGCTTCTTATGCAGCTCGAAATCGCGAACGATGGTCGCGCCCATCAGAATGTCGCTGCCGCCCGACTGATACTTCGTCAGCGCCTGCACCGAGATATCGACGCCATGTTCGAACGGCTTGAACGCGAGCCCCGCCGAATACGTGTTGTCGATCGCCGTCACGATGCCGCGCGCGCGCGCCGCGGCAACCATGGCCGGCACGTCCTGAACTTCCATCGTCACCGAGCCGGGCGCTTCGAGCCAGATGAGCTTCGTGTTGTCACGGATGTCATCGGCAATGCCCGCGCCCTTCATCGGATCGTAGTAGGTCACCTCCACGCCGAAGTCGCTCGCGAGCCAGTCTGCGTGATCGCGATTCGGTCCATACACGTTGTCCGGCACGAGCACGTGATCGCCCGACTTGACCAACGCGAAGTACACGTTCGAAATGGCCGCGAGCCCGGACGGTTGCAACAGTGCGTGTTCGCCGCCTTCGATCGTCGCAAGCCGCTGCGCAAGCGCGACCGTCGTAGGCGTGCCGTGCAGCCCGTAGCGCCATTTCGAATCGTCGCTCCAGACGAGTTCGCGCATGGTGGCGAGGTCCGGAAACACCACGGTCGAGGCGCGCGTAACCGGCACTGAAAAGGACTCGAAGCCCGGCGTGATGCGGTCATCTGGCTGGACGATACGGGTTTGCAGGTCGCGTTCGGAGTTGCTTGAATCGGTCATGTCGAAGCAGAGTTGAGTGGTTGATGCGCGGGAGTGCCGCTAACGCTCGGCCGAGGAATAGAAGTGGGAAGGTTCGCGATGGGCGTCGTGTCGAGCACTGACGCCCGCTTCGAAACGACCATCACTCACCGATGATCACGTTACTCGTCCCGCCCACCGCATTACGCGGCGGCGCAGGTTCGAGCGAAGGCGCGGGCGGCGCACTGCGCGTGAGAGGCGCACCCTGCACAGCGGGCAGCGTCGCTCCCGCCACCGCTGGACGAAGATCGAATGGCCTGGAATTGGAATCGTCCGGGTCCATGCGCTCGCCCGACACGCTGCCATCCGCCGCGAACTTTCCCACCCAGTTGCCAGTGATATGCGTGCCGTCGTTCGATTCCTCGATCTCCAGCGTATCGCCATCGCGATCGCCAGCAACGAGGATCACCGACGGGCTGTCCGCGAACCGATACTCGCCATGCACGCCCGAGGGATCGTCGGTCTTCGCGCCGAGCCTCATTTCGATTTGCCGGTCGCCGAGCGTGCCGACATAACGCGGAAAGCGCGCGTATTCCGGATTCGGCGTGAGCGGCTTTTGCGGTGGCAAGGCAAGCGTTTCGATAGCCTGCTGCGCGCCATGCGACTCGCCCTTCGCGCTGACAGGCGCATTCGCCGCGGCCGTCGACGCATCCGGCGGCATTGGAGAATTACAGCCGGCAAACGCGAATGCGGCGCCTGCGATCGTCGCCCAGTGCAAGCGCTTCATTGTTTCGATCATCCTTCGTTCCTTGACCCAAGCTCCGAGCGTCAGATGCGCTCGAAAATCGCCGCGATACCCTGACCGCCGCCGATGCACATCGTCACGAGCGCATACCGCCCGCCAATGCGCTGCAACTCGTACAGCGCCTTCACGGTGATGAGCGCGCCCGTCGCGCCGATCGGATGCCCAAGCGAAATGCCCGAACCGTTCGGATTGACCTTCGCCGGATCGAGCTTCAGTTCCTGCGTGACCGCGCAGGCTTGCGCGGCGAAGGCTTCGTTCGCTTCGATCACGTCGAGATCGGCGACGCTCAGTCCCGCGCGCTCCAGCGCCTTTTGCGTGGCGGGGACGGGGCCAATGCCCATGATTTTCGGATCGACGCCCGCATGCGCGTAAGCGACGAGGCGCGCGAGCGGCTTCACGCTGCGCTTCTCGGCGACGCCGCGCTCCATCAGCACGACGGCCGCGGCCGCGTCGTTGATACCCGATGCATTGCCCGCCGTGACCGTGCCGTTTTCCTTCGCGAACACAGGACGCAGCTTCGAAAAATCTTCGGCCGTCGCGTTCATGCGCACGTGCTCGTCGCGATCGAAAACGGTGTCGCCCTTCTTCGATGCCAGCGTGATCGGCAGAATCTGTTCCTTGAAGTAACCGGCTTCGATAGCCCGCGCCGCGCGCCGGTGCGATTCGAGCGCGAGCGCGTCCTGCGCCTCGCGCGTGATGCCGTACTTGTTCGCGACGTTCTCGGCCGTCACGCCCATGTGGATCTTGTCGAACGGGTCGTTCAACGCGCCGAGCATCATGTCGACGACGCGTGCATCGCCCATGCGCTGGCCGAAGCGCGCGGCGGGCATGACGTAAGGCGCGCGGCTCATGCTTTCCGCGCCACCGCCGATGGCGATCTCGGCGTCGCCCAGCAAGATGGATTGCGACGCGGACACGATGGCCTGCAAGCCCGAGCCGCACAGACGGTTTACCGTGAGCGCGGGCGCGTGTTGCGTCACGCCGCCGTCGAGCGCGGCCACGCGCGCGAGATACATGTCACGCGGCTCGGTCTGGATCACGTTGCCGAACACGACATGGCCGACCTCGTCGCCCTGCACGTTTGCACGCGACAACACTTCGCGCACCACGCGCGCGCCGAGATCGGTCGGCGTGAAATCCTTGAGCGCGCCGCCGAAGTCGCCGATTGCCGTGCGTACACCGCTTACCACCACTACTTCTCGCGTCATGTTCTTGTCTCCTGAGTTTGCGTGGGTCTTTTACTCCGCGAGCGCGGACTCCACTGTCTTTCTGGTTGGAATCGGGGCTACCGCGCCGAAGCCTTGCGTCGATAACGCCGCCGCCACGTTGGCATAACGCGCCGCCATAAAAGGATCGTCACCCGCGACGATACGCGCGATGAACGCGCCGCCGAAGCAATCTCCGGCGCCGGTGGCATCGACCGCGTTCACGACGCGGCCCGGCACCACGCGCCGCTCATTGGGTGTCGCGATATACGCGCCTTCCCGGCCGAGCTTGAGCGCGACGACTTTCGAGCCGAGCGCGAGCAGGAAGTCGACGATGGCGTCCTTGTCTTCATGGCCCGTGATGACGGTCACGTCGTCCCAGCTCGGCAGGCAGATGTCCGTCATGCGCAGCGCTTCGAGCATCACCGCGCGGGCGCGCGCAAGCGGCCACAGCTTCAGGCGCAGGTTCGTGTCGAAACTCACCTTTGCGCCGTGCGAGCGCGCGTGATCCATGGCGGCGAAAGCGGCATCGCACGCGGATACGCCGATTGCGAGACTGATTCCCGACAGATGCACGACCTTCGCCGCCGCGATCGCGTCGAGCGGCAGATGCGCGCTCGCATAACGGCTCGCCGCCGAACCCGCGCGCAAGTAATCGAAGCGATGCCCGCTCTCGCCGTGCGACACGAAATAAACGCCCGTGGGCGCCGTATCGTCGATACGCACCGTCGATGTATCGACATTCTCCGTGCGCCAGAGATCGAGCAGCAGTTGCCCGAACTGGTCGTTGCCGACGGCGGACACGAAGCCCGTCGACGCGCCTTGCCGCGACGCCGCGATCAGAAAGTTCGAGACATCGCCGCCGAAGCCTTGCAGATAGTTCGGCTGATTTCGCGTCGACTGGTTGAACTCGATCATCGCCTCGCCGAGCGCGAGCACCGAAGGCATGGAATGCGCCATGACTTATACCTCGCCCCAGAGATCGTGGCCGTCCGCGCCGGTGATCCTGACGGAGACGAAGTCGCCGGCCTTGTAGCGCTTCGACGCCTTCGTCGCGGGCGCGATATACACCACGCCGTCGATTTCCGGCGCATCCGCCGCCGTGCGGCCAACGCCGCCGTCCATGCTCACTTCATCGACGAGCACGCGCAGCGTCTTGCCGACTTTCCTTTTCATGCGCGCGGCCGACAGTTCCTCGGCCAGTTCCATGAAGCGCGCGCGGCGTTCCTCGCGGACTTCGTCGGGCAGCGCGCCATCGAGTTCGTTGGCCGTTGCGCCTTCGACCGGCGAATACGCGAAGCAGCCGACGCGGTCGAGATCCGCCTCGCGGATAAAGTCGAGCAGCGTTTGAAACTGCTCCTCGGTTTCGCCCGGAAAGCCCGCGATAAAGGTGCTGCGGATGGTCAGATCGGGACAAATCTCGCGCCACGTCTTCACGCGTTCGAGCACTTTCTCGGCATTGGCCGGGCGCTTCATGCGCTTCAGGACTTCGGGATGCGCATGCTGAAACGGCACATCGAGATACGGCAGAACGTGGCCGCGCAGCGGGCCTTCGGCCATCATCGGGATGACTTCGTCGACGCTCGGATACGGATACACATAGTGCAGACGCACCCACGCGCCGTATTGCGACGCGAGCTCGCCGAGCGCGCCGACGAGTTCGGTCATGCGCGTCTTGATAGGCTTGCCGTCCCAGAAGCCAGTGCGGTATTTGACATCGACACCGTACGCGCTCGTGTCCTGCGAGATGACGAGCAGTTCCTTCACGCCGGACTTGAACAGATTTTCGGCTTCGAGCATGACTTCGGCGATGGGGCGCGAAACGAGATCGCCGCGCATCGAAGGAATGATGCAGAACGTGCAGCGATGATTGCAGCCTTCGGAAATCTTGAGATACGCGTAATGACGCGGCGTGAGCTTGATGCCCGCGGGCGGCACGAGATCGGTGAACGGATCGTGCGGCTTGGGCAGATACGAGTGCACGGCGTTCATCACTTCGTTGGTCGCGTGCGGACCGGTGACGGCGAGCACTTTCGGATGCACTTCCTCGATGAGCCCCGTGCCGCTCGCGCTCTTTTTCGCGCCCAGGCAGCCCGTCACGATGACCTTGCCGTTCTCGGCAAGCGCTTCGCCGATGGCGTCGAGGCTTTCCTGCACGGCTTCGTCGATGAAGCCGCAGGTGTTGACCACGACGAGGTCGGCGCCGTCATAGGTGCCGGAGATTTCGTAACCTTCGGCGCGCAGCTGGGTCATGATCTGCTCGGAATCGACAAGGGCTTTCGGGCAGCCGAGACTGACCATGCCGATGCGCGGCGCGGGTGTGCTAGTGCTTGATTTCAAAGAAGTATTCACGGGGACATCCGGAGAAAGACGCGCGCGTGCGACAGCGCGTGCCTCGGTCGAGGCGAATCTCGTATTTTAACCGGTTGTGGCGTGGAGAATCACTGACTGCCGGCCGCATACATCTTCACAGACGATTTCTCCCACTCGCGTATTAACTGGACGGGCGAGATTCCTGCCTGCGTCGAGAAGGGCGATTTCCTCAAGCGCGCGTTGCGCTGTCCGGTCAATGACGCACGATGGCGCCAGCACGCAGTCAACCGCGGCGGCTTCATGGCATTCAGCGACGTCTCGACGGATTTTCAAGCGCATCCGCCGCTCGGCGCGGCGGTGGCTGAGTCGGCCCGTGCGCTCGGGCCATGAGCGCCTATTTCTTCTCGGTCGTCGGCGGCACGACAGGCGTCGGAAACGGAAACGTGTTAAACATCGTTTTCGCCTGGGTCTGCATCTGCTCCTGCATCTGCACGAACATGTTCTTCGACTGCTCGATGTAGCTCGTCATCATGCCCTGCATCATCGGCGCCTGCATGTTCATGAATTGCGACCAGACTTCCGGATTGAGCGCGTTGCCGTCGTAGATGCCCTTGCTCTGTTCGGACAGCTTCTGCTGGATGTCGATGAACGCCTGGATATTCTTCTCCAGATACGTGCCCATCATGCCCTGCATGGCATGGCCGTAGAAGCGGATGATCTGCGAGAGCATCACCGATGAAAACATCGGCAAGCCGCCGCTCTCTTCCTCGAGAATGATCTGCAGGAGAATGCTGCGCGTGAGGTCGTCGCTCGACTTCGCGTCCAGCACTTTGAATTCTTCCTGATCGAGCACGAGCTGCTTCACATCCGACAACGTGATGTAGGTGCTCGTTTCCGTGTCGTAGAGCCGCCGGTTAGGATATTTTTTGATGAGTCGTTCGGCGGATTTCTTTGTAGTAGTGGTGGTCATTTAACGCCTTTAAACGCAGGACTTTACTGCGGTGCCAGCCGCCACGGCTTGCATTGTCGCAATAAAGCGTTGCCGCCAGTTCGCCGCGTCGTTGATCTATCCGGCAAGCAGCAGCGTCCCTCTTCACGCCTTCACGCCTTCGCGCCTTCCGTGAGGGACGCCGCCACCCGTCAGCCCATGTGCAAGCCGCCGTTCAGCGAGAAATCCGCGCCGGTGGAGAATCCCGATTCATCGGAAGCGAGCCACGCGACGATGGAGCCGATTTCATCCGGCGTGCCGAGCCGGCGCACGGGAATGGTCGCCACGATCTTCTCCAGCACTTCGGGGCGAATGGACTTCACCATCTCCGTGCCGATATAACCCGGCGACACCGTGTTGACCGTCACGCCCTTGGTCGCCACTTCTTGCGCCAGCGCCATCGTGAAGCCATGAATACCGGCCTTCGCGGTGGAGTAGTTCGTCTGGCCGAACTGCCCTTTTTGACCGTTCACCGACGAAATATTGATGATGCGCCCGAAGCCGCGCTCGACCATGCCGTCGATCACCTGCTTCGTCACGTTGAAAAGACTCGTCAGGTTGGTGTCGATGACCGCGGTCCAGTCTTCATGCGTCATCTTCCGGAACACGACATCGCGCGTGATGCCCGCGTTGTTCACCAGCACGTCGACTTCGCCGACTTCCGCCTTGACCTTGTCGAACGCGTTCTTGGAAGACTCCCAGTCGCCCACATTGCCTTCCGACGCGATGAAATCGAAGCCGAGCGTCTTCTGGTCTTCCAGCCATTTCACCCGGCGCGGCGAGTTCGGGCCGCAGCCCGCGACGACCGTGAAGCCATCTTTATGGAGCCGCTGGCAAATGCTCGTGCCAATTCCGCCCATCCCGCCGGTTACATACGCTACGCGCTTTGTCATTCCTCACTCCATTTTCGTTATGCGGAACGGCGTTCGAACGACGCCTTCCGCTTGGCCTTCCCATGCCTTCGGGTGTTGCGCTCAGTCACGCTCGAGCGCAAGCGCCACGCCCATGCCGCCGCCGATACACAGCGACGCCAGACCCTTCTTCGCGTCGCGCTTCTGCATTTCGTGCAAGAGCGTCACGAGAATGCGGCAGCCCGATGCACCGATCGGATGGCCAATGGCAATTGCGCCGCCGTTCACGTTGATCTTCGACTGATCCCAGCCCATTTGCTTATGCACGGCAAGCGCCTGCGCGGCGAAGGCTTCGTTGATCTCCATCAGGTCGAGGTCGTTCACCGACCAGCCCGCGCGCTCGAGACAACGCTTCGATGCAGGCACGGGACCCATGCCCATGACCTTGGGATCGACGCCCGCATTCGCATAAGCCTTGATGCGCGCAAGCGGCGTGAGACCGAGCGCCTCGGCCTTCTTCGCCGACATCACGACGACCGCGGCCGCGCCGTCGTTGATGCCCGATGCGTTCGCCGCCGTCACCGTGCCTTCCTTCGAAAACGCGGGCTTGAGCGTGGAAAGCGCTTCGGCCGTCACGCCGTGGCGCACGAATTCGTCGGTGGCAAACCGCAGCGGCTCGCCCTTGCGCTGCGGAATGGACACCGGCACGATCTCGTCGTCGAAGCGCCCTTCCTTCTGTGCCTTCTCGGCCTTGTTCTGCGACAGCGCCGCGAACTTGTCCTGGTCTTCGCGCGAGATGCCGTATTCCTTCGCGACGTTCTCGGCGGTCGTACCCATGTGGTAGTTGTTATAGACGTCCCACAGGCCATCGACGATCATGGAGTCGATCAGCTTGGCGTCGCCCATGCGAAAGCCGTCGCGCGAGCCCGGCAGCACGTGCGGCGCCGCGCTCATGTTTTCCTGACCGCCGGCGATGACGATATCCGCATCGCCCGCGATGATCGCGTTGGCCGCGAGCATCACGGCCTTCAAACCCGAGCCGCAGACCTTGTTGATCGTCATGCCCGGAACCATGTCGGGCAACCCTGCCTTGATGAGCGACTGGCGCGCCGGATTCTGTCCCGAACCCGCGGTCAGCACCTGACCCAGAATGACTTCGCTCACCTGATCCGGCTTCAGTCCCGCACGCTCCAGCACCGCGCGAATCACCGTTGCCCCCAGTTCCGGCGCCGCGATCTTCGCGAGCGAACCACCGAACTTGCCGACCCCTGTACGCGCGGCCGATACGATCACTACGTCAGTCATTTCAGTTTCCTTTGGCATCAAATGAATTCGGTTATGCGTGCGACTTCGCGCCGTGTCAGAAGTCGCGCTCCAGCACGTAGCGTCCGGGCGCGGGCTCGATCACCGGATAAGTCTTCGAGCCTTGCGACGTGCCCGCCTTCACTTCCTCGCCCGCGTTTTGCGCGAGCCATGCGGACCACGTCGGCCACCAGCTTCCCGGATGTTCCGTGGCTGCCTCGAACCACGCGTCGGCGGTTTCGGGCAGGCGCTCCTCATGGCTGTCGAGCATCCAGAAACTGCGCTTGTTCTTCGACGGCGGATTGATCACGCCCGCGATGTGCCCCGACGCGCCGAGCACGAACTTTTGCGGGCCCGTGAGAATGGGCGCGGATGCATACGCGGACTTCCACGGCACGATATGGTCTTCGCGCGAACCGTAGATGAAAGTGGGCAACGAGAGCGTCGACAGATCGATCGCCTCGCCGCACACGGTCAGCGCGCCCGGCTCGCGCAGCTTGTTCTCCAGATACGTGTTGCGCAAATACCAAACGCACATCGGACCGGGCAAGTTGGTCGAGTCGCTATTCCAGAACAGCAGGTCGAAGGCTTGCGGCGTGCGTCCCTTGAGATAGTTGTCGACGACGTAATTCCACACGAGATCGTTCGGCCGCAGATACGAGAACGTATTGGCGAATTCGATCCCGCGCATGAGCCCGGCGGGCGCGCCGTTCTTGCCGCCGATCGACTGCTCGCGCATCTGCACGTGTGCTTCGTCGACGAAGACGTCGAGCACGCCGGTGTCGGAAAAATCGAGCATCGAGGTGAGCAGGGTCATCGACGCGGCCGGCTCTTCGCCGCGCGCCTTCGCTACCGCGAGCGCCGTCGCCAGAATGGTTCCGCCGATGCAAAAGCCGAGTGTGTTGATCTGCTCCTCGCCCGTGATGTCCTTGATGACGCCGATGGTTTCGAGCACGCCCTGTTCGACGTAATCGTCCCATTCCTTCGCGGCGAGCGATTGATCCGCATTGCGCCACGACAGGATAAAGACTTGCTGCCCTTGTTCGAGCGCATAACGCACGAGCGAGCTTTCAGGCTGAAGATCGAGGATATAAAACTTGTTGATGCAAGGCGGCACGATCAGCAAAGGCCGCGCATAAACCTTCGGCGTGAGCGGCTTGTATTGGATCAGTTGCACGAGTTCGTTCTCGTACACGACCGAGCCTTCCGTCGAACCGATGTTCTTGCCAACCGCGAAGCGCGACTCGTCCGACTGCGAGATCTTGCCGCGCTGCAAGTCGTTGAGTAGATTGAGCATGCCCTGGCGCAAGCTCTCGCCCTTGCTTTCGATGAGCGTCTTCTGCGCTTCGGGATTGAGCGCGAGATAGTTGCTCGGCGAAGCCGCAGCCGCCCATTGCTGCACCGTGAAGCGGATGCGTTCGCGCGTCTTGGGATCGCTCTGCACGGCGTCCGCGAGTTCTTGCAGATAACGCGCGTTCAGCAAATACCACGCGGCCGTGAAGGCATATGCCGGCGTGTTCTGCCACGTGGTGTCGGTGAAGCGGCGGTCCTTGAGCGATGCAGGGTCGATGCTCTGCTCGCCCGCCTGCTTGAGCAAAGCGGCGGCATCGCGCGAATAATTGCTTTGCAGTTGTTGCAGACGCTCGGGCGCGATGGCTGCCGTCGGAATCTTCGGCAACGTAGGCAAGCCCTGCATCGACGCGCCGAAGCCCGGCATGCTGCTCGCGAGCTTGGCGAATTCGGCCAGGCCGTTCATCTTCGCGAAGTCGGGCATTTGCGGCATGACGGTTGGAACCGCGCCGAATGCATTCGGAAATGCACCGGGCAAACCCGCACCGGACAAACCCGGAAACGCGCCCAAGCCGGGAAACGAACCGAACGCTCCGAACGGCGGCGCGCTCGCGCTATTCACAGCGGCTCCGTCATTCGTCTGCGCGTTGGTTTGCGCGTTGGTCTGGGGATTGAATTTCGCCCATTGCGCGGGATCGGCGACCGAGCGCCACGCGTTGAGCCATTGATCGAACGCTTGCTGTACGCCTGTCGGATCAGCGGGAACTTCAGCCGTCGAACTGCTGGCAGTACGGGAGCGGGCGGAGGACGCAGAGGAGGAACTAGATTTGGAAGCCATACCCGCTTTTGACCTGTAAGTCTCGCAAGACTGATTGCTGATGCAGGCATCGCCGGGCTTGTCTCAACCAGCGCGCAAGTGTCGATGCGCACTCTGCGCGCCACAAGAGTCACCTAGCTACGCCGTGCCCGATTGAATGAATTCCGGGAACATTCTTGCTCTTAGGACTCAGGCATGTCAATGCTTCACCTGATTTTGCCGCAGTGCGATATTTTTTTAATTATCGTTTTCCCCATGCGAGATATTGCATTCGCATGGGCTTACGCAAGTTCCTGCGACTTAAAGCTGGCAGTTGTCGCTGAATGCAGATGACGAGCAGTTAATCGCCAAGCCAGATCATGGCGGCCATGCGCCCTGTCACGCGATCGCGACGATACGAATAGAAGCGCTCTCGCTCGCTCACCGTGCAGTGCGTACCGCCATGAACGCGCTTCGCTTCCACGCCGATATCGGCTAAACGCAAGCGCGCAAGCGTATAGATATCGGCGAAGTATTTGCCTTGTGCGCCGGTCGGCTTGAACGCTGCCGCGGTGAGGTCGCGTTGATTCGCATTCGCGATCGACACGAAGGCATCGAGCACGTCCTCGCCCACTTCGAATGCAGCGGGACCAATGGCCGGACCGAGGTAAGCATTGAGGCGCGATGTCGGCACGCCCGCGAGTTGCGCCACCCGCGCGCCCGTCTTCTCGACGATACCGCCCGCAAGACCTCGCCAGCCCGCATGCGCGGCGCCGACCGCGCGGCCTTCGCCGTCGCAGAAGAGGACCGGCAAACAGTCCGCCGTCATCACCACGCAGACGACGCCCGGCCGGTCGGTCACGCTCGCATCGGCGCGCGTTGGACCGGCTGCGCGGCGCTCGATGACCGCGTGCGCATCTTCAACCGTCGTGCCGTGAATCTGTTCGAGCCACGCGGCTTGTCCGATGCCCGTCAACGCCAGCGCGCGACGGCGATTTTCAGCGACGGCATCCGGCGCATCGCCGCTCGACAAACCAAGATTGAGACCGCCCGCGCCCGGCGTGCCGCCATCGAAAGGCGCCGCGCTCACGCCGCCCGCGCGAGTCGTCACGAACGCATGCACGCGCGGCGAGACGCGCCATTGCGGCCACACGCAATCATCCGCGCTCAATGTGACGTCAGTGCGATGGGTCATGCTTCGTCGTCCTCGGCATCGGCATCGTGTTCGCCTTCTTCGTCGTCGTATTCGTCGTCCCAGTCTTCGCCGTCGCCCATTTCATAGACTTGCGGGAAGTCGTCGTCTTCGTCTAGTTCGACTTCGTCGTCGCGCCCGAAGCCGAGTTCCGTGGCGAGCTTGGCGAGATCCTCGGGCACGTCCGCGCGCCAGTGCACCTGCTTGCCCGTTGCCGGATGAACCAGACCGAGCCGCCACGCGTGCAGCGCCTGACGCGCAAAGCCGTCGGGCAGCGGCGTCACCGAACGCCGGCCGCGTATGTGACCGTAGACCGGATCGCCCAGAAGCGGATGGCCGCTCGCCGCGCAGTGCACGCGAATCTGGTGCGTGCGGCCGGTTTCGAGATCGCAATGGATCGCGCTCACGGGCTGCCCGTTCCACTGCGTCCGGTCGATGGTGCGAAAGTGCGTGCGCGCCGGTTTCCCCGATGCGCCTTGAACCACGGCCATGCGCGTCCTGTCGCGCGAATCGCGGCCGATGGGCGCGTCGATGGTACCGTCGTCCGGCATCCTGCCCCACACGAACGCGACATAGCGGCGCTTCACCGTGCGCGCCTGCAACTGCCGCACGAGGTCGGTCTGGGCTTCGAGCGTGCGCGCGACGACCATCAGCCCCGAGGTCTCCTTGTCCAGCCGATGTACGATGCCCGCGCGCGGCAGCCCCGCCGCCGCATCGCCATAACGATGTAGGAGACCGTTGAGCAAGGTGCCGCTCCAGTTCCCCGCGGCGGGATGCACGACCATGCCGGCGGGCTTGTTGATGACGACGAGCGTTTCGTCTTCGTACACGATGTGAAGCGGCACTGGCTCGGGCGTGAACGCGAGTTGCTCGGGCAACAGGTCGGGCACGAGCGCGATGGTCGCGCCAAGCGGCACGGGCTGGCGCACCTTGGCGCTGGCGCCATCGACGAGCACGCGCCCTTCCTCGATCCAGCCTTGCAGACGGCTGCGCGAAAACTCGGGGAAGATCTTGGCCAGCACCTTGTCGAGCCGCTCGCCTGCGAGTTCGTCCGGCACGCGCGCCTCGCGCGGCGCTTCCTCGTTGCGATGCCGCGCTTCCTTGCCGCGATGCGGCGTGCCGGCATCGGGCGCATGCGCGTCCGAATCGGTAGAAGCTGCGTCGTCGGGCTTGGCGCTTCGGCTATAATCTTTGGGTTGGTCTTTGGTACGGCGTGTACTTGAGCGGGTCATTTGAACGGGATATCGGGTTGTACCCGGTGAGTCAGTCTTCATCTCGGGCTGCAGTTCGGGACATTGCGCAAGACGTTCTTTACAGCGCGCGACACTGCCGGGCAAACTTCAATGCAGGCAATGCAAGGAAGCCGCGCCAGACCGTTGCGGACCGGGAAACCGGGCGGAATTCGAGGGATATCCAAACGGAAAATCCCGAGCGAAAACCGCACCGGACACACAGCTAGACATAGCGAGATTCAGCCAGGAACAGCAAGCACTAATGCGAGCCTTCAACACCATTCATCAATCGATGCAGCAATCGATCAAGTATCTGGCGCTGGGCGCGAGCGTCGCCATTGTCACGGCCTGCCACGGCTTGCCGGAGAAGACCGACGAAACGGCTACGTGGAACAACAACAAATTATATACGGAGGCCCAGGACGCGCTTTCAGGCCGCGACTGGGGCAAGTGCTCCAAGTATTTCGAAGCGCTCGAAGGCCGCGATCCGTTCGGTCACTTCGCGCAGCAGGCGCAGATCAACGTGGCTTACTGCAACTGGAAAGACGGCGAGACCGCATCGGCGGATCAGGCGATCGACCGGTTCATCAAGCTGCACCCGGATCATCCGGACATCTCTTATGCCTACTACCTGAAAGGCATGATTCACTTCAACGACGACCTCGGACTCTTCGGCCGCTTCTCCGGCCAGGATATGAGCGAGCGCGACCCGAAGTCGCTGCGCGAGTCGTATGACGCGTTCAAGGTCGTGGTCGATAAATATCCGCAAAGCAAGTATGCGCCCGACGCCGCGCAACGCATGCGCTATATCGTGAACGCGCTCGCTTCGCACGAAGTCCACGCGGCGGATTACTACTATCGTCGCGGCGCGTATGTCGCGTCCATCAACCGGGCGCAACTCGCCATTCGCGAATACAAGAACGCGCCGGCCACCGAAGAAGCGCTGCATCTCATGATGCTCTCATACGAGAAGCTCGATCAGCCGCAACTCGCCGACGACACCAAGCGCGTGCTTGCCGCCACCTTCCCCGACAGCCCGTATGTCACGGGCAAGCGTCGCGCGAGCGCGGAAAAGGCGTGGTATCAGATCTGGTAAGCAGAACGCGAGATCGTTCCACTGGTCAGGCAAAAATGGGCGCTTCGGCGCCCATTTTGTTTGTCGATCAACCGCTCTCGCGCCCTGCTGCAAGCCCTACTCGGCAAGCTCCGCCGACGCGTCCGCCGCTTCGCTGAAAAACGCCCGCGCGACTTCAAGTTCACGCGTGCGCTTGAACGGCGGCAGGCTTTGCCAGATGCGTCGGCCGTATGGTTTATCGACAAGCCGCGTGTCACAGATCATGAGCACGCCGCGATCCGTCTCCGCGCGAATCAACCGCCCCGCGCCCTGCTTGAGCGTGATGACGGCCTGCGGCAACTGATGCACGGCGAACGGGCTCAAGCCTTTCTTCGTGAGCGCGTCGAGGCGCGCGGCAAGCACGGGATCGTCGGGCGGCGCGAACGGTAGTTTGTCGATGACCACGAGCGAAAGCGCATCGCCACGCACGTCGACACCTTCCCAGAAGCTCTGGCTGCCGACGAGAATCGCATTGCCATACGCGCGGAAGCGGTCGAGCAACTCGGTACGGCTCGCGTCGCCCTGCACGAGCAGCGGATTGTCCCAACCGCGCCGCTCGATCACGTCGCGCAGACGCTGGGAGATGCGATCGACCGCGCGCAGCGTCGTGCACAGCATGAACACGCCGCCACCCGATGCCTCGATCACCGGCAACGCGGCGTCGAAGACGGCGTCGGTGAACTGCGGCGAGGACGGCTGCGGTAGATTGCGCGGCACGTACAAAAGGCCCTGCGACGGGTAATCGAAGGGACTCGGCAAGGTCATCGAGCGGCGCGCGTTCAAACCCATTTGCGCCGCGTAATGCGTGAAATCGCCACGCACCGAAAGCGTCGCGGAGGTGAAGATCCAGGCACGCGGCACGCCCGCGCGCTGCTTCGCGAAGATCGGCGCGACCGACAGCGGCGTCTCGTGCAGTTGCACCGTGTGCGAGAACACTTCGATCCAGCGCACCATCTCGTTGGGCTCGTCGCGCGCGGCTTCCGCGGCGGTATCCGCGTCTTCGACCACTGCACGTTCGAGCGCGGTCGGCGGCTTGGTCCAGCCCGACAAAAGCCCTTGCAATTCGCGCGCGCGCCGCACCAGCGCCTGCAGCGACTCCGCGCGCTCGCCGTGTGCGCCGAGCGCGGCCGTGAGTGCATCGAGATGGGTTTGTAGCGTGTCGAGCGCCTCGAAAAGCGGATGGCCATCGGCGAGCTGGCCGAGCGAGAGGCGAATCGAATCTTCCCGGAATGCGAGCCGCAGGTCGCGCGCCGCGCGTTCGAGCGCCGCGCCGAGCTTGGTCCAGTCGGCGGCGTCGCGAGCGTGGGACAAACCTTCGGCCACCGCATCGCGGGCGAGTTCGAGCAGTTGCGTGGTCGAAAGCGTCTCGCCGAAAAAGAGCGTCGCTGTCTCGGGCAACTGATGCGCCTCGTCGAAGATGATGGTGTTCGCCATCGGCAAGAGTTCGGCCATGCCGGTGTCGCGCAGCATTACATCGGCGAAGAACAGGTGATGGTTCACCACCACGATGTCCGCCTGTTGCGCTTCGCGGCGCGCCTGCATCACGAAGCAATCCTTGTAATGCGGGCAATCTTGTCCAAGGCAATTGTCGCGCGTGGACGTGACCATCGGCCAGACGGGCGAGTTCTCGGGGACACTCGCAAGTTCGGCCTTGTCGCCCGTGCGCGTGATCTTGGCGAAGCGCACGATCTCCTGCAGATGCGACGTGTCCTGACGCGTCGGCAGCCGCCCGTTGTCGGCGGTGCGTTCGAGATAGTAGTGGCAAAGATAGTTGGCGCGGCCCTTCAGCATCGCGACGGTGACCGGCACGGCGAGCGCGTCGCGCACGGTCGGGATATCGCGCTGAAAGAGCTGATCCTGCAAGTGTTTGGTCCCGGTCGAAACGATGACCTTGCCGCCCCACAACATGGCCGGAACGAGATAAGCGTAGGTCTTGCCCGTGCCCGTTCCCGCCTCGACGATCAGCGTGTTCTCGCCGCCATCGACGGCGCTCGTCGCGGTGGCGATACCCACGTCGTCGGCGGATGCCTCGTCTACCGCATGCGGCTTGTCCGATGGCCCGAGCTTGCGCGCCGGGCGGCGCTGCAATTCGAACATCGCGGGTTCTGGCATGGCGCGGCCGGACGCTTCCATCGCGGCGGCGACGGAGCGCGCCATGTCGATCTGCGACGCGCGCGGCCGATAGCCGTCGATCGCGCGCGCGAGAAGGCCTTCGGCGGAGAAGATGGCGTCGAGTTCCGTGCGGCGCTTGTCCGTGAGTTCGAGCGCAGCGCTTGCGCTGTCGCGGGGTTGTGCGGGTAAGTTCAAGGCGGGGCTAGATCCTGCGGTTGCGGTCACGGCGCATGGCGGCGCTTTGCTGCCTCAAGCGCCTCGACCCGCGTCGATGCGCTTCAATGCGCGTCGCCGTCGAGCTGCAGTTGCAGCAGAAGTATGGTGTCTTTCACCTTGAGCTTGCGCTTTTTCAAGCGCCTGAGCTCGAGGTCGTCGATACCGCCCATCTTGTCGATGAGCGTGGACAAGCCGTGATGCTCTTCCTGCAATTGCGTGATGCGATCGCGGAGCACGGTGGCATCCACGGCGGGTTGTCGGGGTGCGTTCAAGCGCTGCTGCATGCTCGCCTCCTTTCATCCTCATCGCCCGGGCGGTGCCTTGGGCGTCACTTACCTGGTTGCTGCTGTTGCTGCTGTTGCTGCTGTTGCGCCTGCTGGGCTTGCTGTGCCTTTTCCTGCTGCTTGCGCGCGGCTTCTTTCTGACGCGCCTCGACTTCCGCGCGATGCTGCGCGGCATCGCGTTGTTTCTGTTCGTAACGGTCCGCCTTCTGCTCGCGGTCCTGCGCGTCCTGCACGCCGCGTGCGCGCGCTTCCTCGAGTTGTCGCTGATAGTCCGCCTGCTTGCGGTCGTACGCGGCCTGATTGGCCGCGCGCTGCGGCGCCTCGGCCTGACGTTGCGCGGCGGACAGCGCGTTCTGACGCTGCTTTTCCTCGTAGGACTGCTGGCTCGACTTTTCGCTGGCGGCGCGTTGCGGCGCTTCCGCATCGTATTGTGCCTGCTTGAGCGCGGTCTGTTCGTCGCGCTGCTTCGTGCGCTCGGCGCGTTGTTCGTCGTCGAGAGCGAGCTGCTGCTGGCGAATCTGCTTGCGCTCTTCACGCATGGCCGTGCGCGCGTTGTCGAGACAGTGGTTCACGAAGAATTTGCCGTAGCAGTCGTGTTCCTTGACGCCGTATGCGTAGTCGTTCTGCGCGGTGCGTTTGTCGAGCGCCTTTTGCCGGCGCGCGTTGTCGGCCTTGAGCGCGTCTTCGGCGCTCGGCTCGGCACTGACCATGGCGGATGAGGCATCGCCGAGCGGCGTGGCGCGCACCGACGTGGTGGGGTCGATGCCCTTGGGCGTCTGCGCGATGGCATTCGGCGCGAGAACGAGCGTGCACAGAAACGCGCACGCGGCGCAGATGGACGCAAGCGGGGAAAGGCGAAGTTTGGGCAAATGAATGGACGGCAACGTGATAAAGACCCGATGCATTAAGCGATGCAACGACAGACGCAATGCAGCCTGCGCGATGCCGAAATTCTATCACCGTGAACCGGAGCCCTTCTCCATTTATGGCAAAATCCCCCGCTCAAGCAACCCGGCCGCAACCGGCAGCACGCCCGCTTTGCGAGGCGCAAGAAGTAGTCAGCGCGCACCAAGCGGGACACAGGGCGTAAAGCGTGCAACGCGTCGCACGAGATGCGCGCCCTGCGTCTTGCCGTTGCACAAGGCCAGCAGAGAGCAGACAGCGCAGACCATGACGCAAACCGTAGCACTCAAGATCGTACAGCGCATTGCCACCGAGCTTACCGTGCAGCCGCGCCAGGTGGCCGCCGCCGTGCAGCTTCTCGATGAAGGCTCGACTGTCCCGTTCATCGCCCGGTATCGCAAGGAAGTGACCGGCAATCTCGACGACACGCAACTGCGCACGCTCGAAGAACGCCTCCTGTATTTGCGCGAACTCGAAGACCGGCGCGCCACGATTCTTTCGAGCATCGACGAGCAAGGCAAGCTCACCGACGAACTGCGTACATCGATCGAAAGCGCGGACAGCAAGCAGGTGCTGGAAGACCTGTATCTGCCGTATAAGCCGAAGCGCCGCACGCGCGCGCAGATTGCTCGCGAAGCCGGTCTGGAACCGCTTGCACAGGCGCTCCTCGCCGACCCGACGCTCGATCCGCAGAGCGAAGCCGCGAAGTTCGTCGATACGGAAAAAGGCGTCGCCGATACCAAGGCCGCGCTCGACGGCGCACGCGATATCCTGTCCGAGCAGTTCGGCGAAACAGCCGAGATTCTCGGCAAGCTGCGCGAGCACCTGTTCAACCAGGGGCTTGTCATGTCGACCGTGGTCGAGGGCAAGCAAGGCGAGGAAGGCGAAAAATTCCGCGACTACTACGACTACAGCGAAACCATCCGCACGGTGCCGTCGCATCGCGCGCTCGCGCTGTTCCGTGGCCGTAACGCGGGCGTCCTGAGCGTGAAACTCGGGCTCGGCGAGGAACTCGACGCACAAACGCCGCATCCGGGCGAAGTGATGATCGCGCAGCACGTGGGCATCGCCAATCGCGGCCGCGCGGGCGACAAATGGCTCGCCGACGTGTGCCGCTGGTGCTGGCGCGTCAAGGTGCAGCCGCATATCGAAAACGAACTGCTCACCAAGTTGCGCGAGGAAGCCGAGCACGAAGCCATTCGCGTGTTCGCGCGCAATCTGAAGGACTTGCTGCTCGCCGCGCCCGCCGGCCCGAAAGCCGTGATTGGCCTCGATCCGGGTCTGCGCACCGGCGTGAAAGTCGCCGTCGTCGATCGCACGGGCAAGGTTCTGGCCACCGACACCATCTATCCGCACGAGCCGCGCCGCGATTGGGACGGCTCGCTCGCGAAGCTCGCGCGCATTGCCAAGGCGACGCAGGCAGAGCTCATTTCCATCGGCAATGGCACGGCATCGCGCGAAACCGACAAGCTCGCGAGCGAGCTCATCGCGAAGCATCCCGAACTCAAGCTGCAGAAGATCGTCGTGTCCGAAGCGGGCGCGTCGGTATATTCGGCTTCCGAACTCGCGGCGAAGGAATTTCCGGACCTCGATGTTTCACTGCGCGGCGCGGTTTCCATTGCGCGCCGTCTGCAGGACCCGCTCGCGGAACTCGTCAAGATCGACCCGAAAGCGATCGGCGTCGGCCAGTACCAGCATGACGTGAATCAGCGCGAACTCGCACGCTC
The DNA here is from genome assembly GCF_031450995.1 of Caballeronia sp. LP006. Lineage (NCBI taxonomy): Bacteria > Pseudomonadati > Pseudomonadota > Betaproteobacteria > Burkholderiales > Burkholderiaceae > Caballeronia > Caballeronia sp. LP006. The sequence continues at coordinate 2,058,036 of NZ_JARTVW010000005.1, forward strand.
GCTCGATGCGGTCGTCGAAGATTGCGTGAACGCCGTCGGCGTCGATGCCAACACGGCTTCGGTCGCGCTGCTTGCGCGCGTATCCGGTTTGAACGCGACGCTTGCACGCAATATCGTCGATTATCGCGATGCCAACGGGCCGTTTGCGTCGCGCGAGAATTTGAAGAAGGTGCCACGTCTCGGCGACAAGACGTTCGAGCAGGCCGCGGGTTTTCTGCGTATCAACAACGGTGAGAATCCGCTGGATCGCTCGTCGGTGCACCCGGAAGCGTATCCGGTCGTCGAGCGCATTCTCGCGAAAATCAAGAAGCATGTCGGCGATGTGCTCGGCAAGCGTGAAGCGCTCACGGGCCTCTCGCCCACCGAATTCGTCGACGACCGCTTCGGTCTGCCGACCGTGCGCGACATCCTCGCCGAATTGGAAAAGCCCGGCCGCGATCCGCGTCCGGAGTTCAAGACTGCGACGTTCCGCGAAGGCATCGAGAAGATCGCCGATCTCGAACCCGGCATGGTGCTCGAAGGCGTGGTGACGAACGTCGCGGCGTTCGGCGCGTTTGTCGATATCGGCGTGCATCAGGACGGACTCGTGCACGTTTCCGCGCTGTCGACGAAGTTCATCAAGGACCCGCATGAAGTCGTGAAGGCAGGCCAGGTCGTCAAGGTGAAGGTGCTCGAAACGGATGTGAAGCGGCAGCGCATCTCGCTGACCATGCGTCTCGACGATGACTTCGCGCCGGCAGCGGCAGGCAGCGGCGCGCCTTCGCAACCGCGTGCAGGCCAGCAGGACCGGCGCGCGGGCGGCGGGCGCGATGCGCGTTCGAATAATCAGCGCCGCGAGCCGGAACCGGGTGGCGCGATGGCTGCTGCTTTCGCCAAGCTCAAACGCTGACAGCCGGCACGCTTCAAACAAAAAACCCACGCTTTGCGGCGTGGGTTTTTTGTTTCCGGGAGCAAGCGCTCGTCAGATTTCGATCTTCGTGCCCAACTCCACGACGCGATTGGCCGGAATGCTGAAGAAGTCCGTCGGCTTCGCGGCGTTCTGATGCATCCACGCGAACACGCGCTCGCGCCACACCGACATGCCCGGCAACTCGGTCGGCACCACCGTTTCACGCGCCATGAAGAACGACGTGTCCATGAGTTCGAACGTCATTGCGTGCGTGCGCGTGATCTGTTCGAGCACGGCTTTCACGTCCGGCGTTTCATTGAAGCCATACGCGGCCTTCACGAGAAAGAGCCCGCCGCCAACGTCCTTCACTTCCATGCGATGCGCGCCGTCCACATACGGGATATCGCGCGTGATGAAGTTCAGGAAAATGGTGCGCTCGTGCAGCACCTTGTTGTGCTTCAGGTTGTGCAGAAGACTCACGGGCACGAGCGAATCGCTGCCTGTCAGGTAGATCGCCGTACCCGACACGCGATGCGGCGGATGCGCGAGCAGCCCTTGCAGGAACGGCATGAGCGGAATACCGTCGGCGGCCGTGCGATCCTTCACGATCATGCGGCCTTTGTACCAGGTCATCAGCAGGAAGAAGAGTATTCCGCCGATGCACAGCGGCAGCCAGCCGCCCTGCCCGATCTTCAACAGACTCGCGCCGAAGAAGCCGATGTCGATCGTGAGCAGCACCGCGATCAACGCGCCGACGAGCCAGCGGTTCCAGCCCCAGAGATTGACCATCACCACCGAGAGCAGGATGGTCGTGACGAGCATGGTCGCGGTCACGGCCAGTCCATAAGCCGCCGCCAGATTCTCCGAACTCTTGAAGCCCACCACGATGCACAGAATGATGAAGAGCAGCATCCAGTTGACGAGCGGAATATAGATCTGCCCGATCGCCAGTTCCGACGTATGCAGGATCTTCATGCGCGGCACGTAACCGAGCTGAATAGCCTGACTCGTCAGCGAATACGCGCCCGAAATCACTGCCTGCGATGCAATTACCGTGGCGACGGTGGAAAGGATCACGAGCGGGAGCAAGGCCCAGTCTGGCGCCAGCAAGAAGAACGGACTTTCGATGGCCGACGGCGTGTGCATGAGCAACGCGCCCTGCCCGAAGTAATTCAGCAGAAGCGACGGCATGACGAGCGCGTACCAGCCGCAGCGAATGGGCTTCGCCCCGAAGTGGCCCATATCGGCATAGAGCGCTTCCGCGCCGGTCAGCACCAGCACGACGGAGCCGAGCACGATATAAGCCTGCAACACGTGCGAGGCCATGAAGGAGATTGCATAGTACGGGTTGAGTGCGACCAGCACGCCCGGTGCGAGCACGATGTGATAAGCGCCCAGCACGGCGAGCGTGATGAACCACACCAGCATGATCGGGCCGAACAGCTTGCCGACCACTGCCGTGCCATGGCGCTGAATCCAGAACAGCAGGACCAGGATGACCATGGTGATCGGCAGCACGTAAGGCGACAGCTTCGGTGCGGCGAGTTCCAGCCCTTCCACCGCCGAGATGACCGACATGGCGGGCGTGATGACCGCATCGCCATAGAACATGCAGGCGCCGAAGATGCCTAGCATCAGCAGCACGCCCGACATGCGGCCCGGCTCCTTCACGCTGCGCAGCGCGAGCGTCATCATGGCGAACACGCCGCCTTCGCCATTGTTGTCGGCGCGCATGACGAAGAGCACGTACTTGACCGCGACCACCATGACGATGGCCCAGAAGAGCAAGGAGATGACGCCGAGAATGGACGCCTCGGAAAGCGCGATGCCGTGCGACGGGCTGAAGGCTTCCTTCAGGGAATAGAGCGGACTCGTACCGATGTCGCCAAAGACGACGCCAATGGCGGCGAGCGCAAGAGATGGCAAAGGCTGTTTATGCTCTTGCGCGTGAGTCATGTTAGTCATAAAAGCGAGATGTCCGTCCAGGGCGGAAAGAAACGAACGCCATTCTATCTAACGTCGCGTGCAAAAACGCTGCCTCTCGTATTGCCCGATTGCCCGGCAACACGCGTGTGTGAGTTTAGCATCGCGTTTCGTGCGCGTCGGCTGAACGATTCAGGGCGCTTGGCTGCATCTGTGAAATTAGGTGACCCAAAGCAAAAACGCCGTTGCGCCCGGGATGAAGCGGGACGAACGGCGTCTTGCCCGTTATCGGGCAGCAAGAACGAGGCGACGAGTGGCGCTCACTCGCGGCTGTTCTGCAGGCCCCGCTTGATCCAGGCGCCGAGATTGTGCGGCCGTACCGTGTCCCACTCCTCGAACGGTTGATGAATCCACGGATTGGTTTCGAGAAACTGCACGTGATAGTCGGGCGTAACCTTCGAGCACGCCTTGTACCAGAGCACGGCCGAGCGCACCGCCGTAATGGCCGGATAGCGCTCCTTCAGATGCTCCTGCACGCGCGCGAGCGTAACGCCTGAGTCGACCAGATCGTCCACCAGCAAGACGTTGCCGGACAACTCGCCGCGCGTCATGGTGATGTACTGCGCGATGTCGAGATCGCCCTGCTCCGTGCCCGCGGCTTCGCGATACGAACTCGTTGCGAGAATGGCGAGCGGCAAGTCGTAAATGCGCGAAAGTTGGTCGCCGACGCGCAGCCCGCCGCGCGCCAGACACAGGATCTTGTCGAACTTCCAGCCTGAGTCGTGTACTTTGAGCGCGAGGACTTCGATCAACCGGTGATATTCATCCCAGTTGACCCAAAGATTTTTGTCGTCGTTGCGCGGGTCCGTCATCGCGATCATGGTAAGACTCTTTCAAATATGTACTACGGGTTATATATGAAATGTGGCCGCAAGGTAGCGGCCACATTCTTTACAGCGTCCGGCTCAGGTTGAAACGCTCGCGTTCAGACCTTGAACGGATGACGCAACAGGATGGTTTCATCGCGGTCCGGTCCGGTCGACACCATGTCGATGGGCACGCCGGCAACTTCCTGCACGCGCACGAGATAAGCACGCGCGTTCTCGGGCAGACTGTCCCATTGCGTGATGCCGATGGTGCTTTCCTTCCAGCCGCCGAAGGTCTCGTAGACCGGTTCGCAACGCGCCACTTCCGAGGCGCCGCGCGGCAGGATATCGACCTCTTTGCCGTCGAGTTTATAGCCTACGCACAGCTTCACTTCCTCGAGACCGTCGAGCACGTCGAGCTTGGTGATGCACAGCCCCGAAATACCGTTGATCTGAATGGAGCGGCGCAGCGCGGCGGCGTCGAGCCATCCCGTGCGGCGCGGACGACCCGTGACCGAACCGAATTCCTTGCCGACGGTCGCCAAGTTCAAGCCCACTTGGTCCTGACGTTGCGCGTTGTCGGCATCGTACAGTTCGCTCGGAAACGGGCCCGAACCGACGCGCGTGCAATACGCCTTGGTGATGCCGAGAATGTAGTTGAGCCGTTGCGGACCGATACCCGCGCCCGAAGTCGCCGCACCCGCGACGCAGTTGCTCGACGTGACGAACGGGTAAGTGCCGTGATCGACATCGAGCAGCGTGCCTTGCGCACCTTCGAACAACAGATTGCGGCCAGCGTGGTTTTCGTCGTACAGACGGCGCGAGACGTCCGTAACCATGGGTTCGAGACGCGGCGCGTAACCGAGCATGGTGTCGAGCGTTTGCTGGTAGTCCACTTCGGCCGCGCCCAGATACTTGCTCAGCACGAAATTGTGGAAGTCCAGCACTTCGCGCAGACGTTCGGAAAACACCGGCACGTCGAAGAGGTCCTGCACGCGCAGCCCGCGACGGCCGACCTTGTCTTCGTATGCCGGACCGATACCGCGCCCCGTGGTGCCGATCTTGCCCGCGCCGCGACGCGCTTCGCGCGCCTGATCGATCGCGACGTGATATGGAAGAATGAGCGTGGCGGCTTCGGAAATGAACAGGCGTTTCTGAACGTCGATGCCCGCGGCTTCGAGCTCGTCGATTTCCTTGAACAAAGCTTCCGGAGACAACACGACGCCATTGCCGATATAGCAGGCCGTGCCCGCGCGCATGATGCCCGAAGGGATGAGGCGCAGAATGGTTTTCTTGCCGCCGATGATGAGCGTGTGGCCGGCGTTATGACCGCCCTGGAAGCGCACGACGCCCTGGGCGTGGTCCGTCAGCCAGTCGACGATCTTGCCCTTGCCCTCATCACCCCACTGGGTGCCCACCACGACGACGTTGCGCCCCGGGTTCACATTCACTGCACTGGCAGACATGTTGATTCGTTAGCTGGTTAAAAACGTATTTTACCTATGTTCGCCACAGGTTCCGAATTTTTCGGGATACGTCGGGGTTAGGAAATCGGCATCCATTCGTATGACGCGCGGCTCACTTCATGCGCCGCGCTTAGGCGCCGCGTTCAGGCGCGCGCTTCGACGATCCATTGGCCGTCGCGCTCGATGAGTACGCGGTCGAAGGCGAATTCGTCGAGATCGTGCTCGTGGCCCGGCAGCGCCTGAATGACCACTTCGCCGGCATCGCGCAATGCGGCGACGGCGGCGCGTAGCGTGTCTTCGTGCTTCCACGGTGCAAGGATCGCGCTGCCGCGGGCATCGACGGGAGAAATACGCGCGACTTCACGCAGGTCCAGCGAAAAGCCCGTTGCCGGGCGCGCACGTCCGTAGGCGAGCCCGACATCGTCGTAGCGGCCGCCATGCGCAACCGCGTTGGGCACGCCGTCGACATAGGCGGAGAACATCACGCCGCTGTGATACGCGTAGCCGCGCAAATCGGCGAGATCGATCATGAGTTCGGCCCCGTCGACCTGGCTTGCGAGAAACGCGAGATCGTCGAGCGCACGCGCGATGACCGGCAGATTCGGCAGACGGCCGCGCGCGGTTTCGAGCACCGAGGCGTCGCCGTAGAGCGTAGGCAGCGCGCGCAACGCTTCGCGCGGCACCTGGCCGAGATGCGCCGTGAGTTCGTTGATACGCGGCACGTCCTTGCTCGCGAGCGCCTCATAGAGCGCTTCGCCAAGCGATGCAGCCGCCGGTTCCAGTTCCAGCAACGCGGCGAGCACGCCCGCGTGGCACAGATCAAGACGCACTTTCGTGAGACCCGCGAGATGCAGCGAATCGAGCATCAGTTGCTGGATTTCGAGGTCCGCTTCGAGCCCCGCGTGACCGTAGATTTCCGCGCCGATCTGAATCTGCTCGCGCGTCGCGTGCAGGCCGCGCGGACGCGTGTGCAGCACGTTGCCCGCATAGCACAGACGCGTCACGCCATGCCGGTTCAGGAGATGCGCGTCGATGCGCGAGACCTGCGGCGTGATGTCCGCGCGCAAGCCGAGCGTGCGCCCGGACATCTGATCGACGAGTTTGAAGGTGCGCAGGTTCAGATCGCTGCCGCCGCTCGTCAGAAGCGATTCGAGATATTCGAGCATCGGCGGCATCACGAGCTCGTAACCGTACGAACGGAAACGATCGAGCAGACGGCGTCGCAACTCTTCGATCTTGCGGGCTTCCGACGGCAAGACGTCGGCGATATTCTCGGGAAGTAACCAGGTGGACATCGATACGTTTCCTACGGGGCGCGCGGCGCGGCGTGACGCGGCGCGCTTTGACGAACGGATTTAAACAAGATAGGCCAATTGGCGCATCACGGTGCGCTCACGTTGCGATGAGCAGCAGGATGAGCCCGAGCACCATCGCGATCAGTCCGCCGATGCGGATGTGATGCGTCGGGCGCTCCGCGATGCGGCGAAAGGTATCGCGCCACGCGGTCGGAAAAACGAAGGGAAACATTCCTTCGATGATCAGCATCAACGCAAGTGCGAGCAGTAACGTCTCGGCCATGTTCCAAGGGAGAAAGGCGAGAGCGCGAACGGATCGCGCTTTCGCGGGGCACGATCAGCGCTCGGCCGTGGCAGCCGCGGACGAAACATCCGCGCTGCCGCCGTTCGGGCCGCGCATGAAGCGGAAGAAATCGCTGCTCGGGTCGACCACCATCACGTCGCCCGGTTTGAAGGTCTTCTTATACGCTTCGAGGCTCTGATAGAACTGGTAGAACTGCGGATCGCGTCCGTAGGCGTCCGCCGCTATGGCTGCCGCCTTGCTGTCTCCTTCGCCCTTGATGGACTGTGCCTGACTGTATGCATCGGCGAGAATCGCCTGTTGTTCGCGCTGAGCGTCCGCCTTGATCTTGTCGGCATCCGCCGTGCCCTTCGCGCGCTCGATGGCGGCGGCCTGCTGACGCGCCGCGATCATGCGTTTGTAGACGGAGTCGGCTACCACGGACGGAAAGTCGATACGCGTCATCTGTAAATCCACGAGCTGCACGCCGAAGGCCGCCGCCGCGTCTTCCACCGACTTCTGCGCTTCGCTTGCGAGCGTTTGCTGGCTGCCGAGCGCGTCCGTGAGCGAACGCTTCGCGAACGCACTGGCGAGCGACGTGCGCGCGAGCCCGACGATGCGCTCCTGCGCGGTCTGCGTGTTCTTCTCGTTGCTCTCGAACAGTTTGAGCGGATCGGCCACGCGATACTTGATGACGGTATTCACCAGCACGTCGTTCTTGTCCGACGTGGCGAAGCGGTCCGCGCCCGCTTCGTCGATGGTGAGCGTGCGGGTATCGACGAGCGTGAGCGTCTGGAACGGCGCGGGCAGCTTGAAATGCAGGCCCGGGCCGTCGAGCTTCGGTTCGCCGTCACCGTGGGAAGCCACGACGGCAGCATGCCGTTCGTCGACCGTGAAGATCATCGATGAACCGATGAACAGCACGATCACGACAGCGACCACAAGCGCAATGATTCGATTCATGTTCTCGCGCTCCTTATTGCAGGTCGTCTTGACGATTGCGCGAGCGGAAAGCATCGCGGGAGCGCAGCGGGTCGCTTGCACTGCTTGCGGCACTGGCCGCGCTGGCCGCACTGGCTGCAGTCGTCGCGCTGGCCGCGCCGTTGATCGCTCCGTTGGCCGGCGCGCTCAACACGGCCGGCGACGACGCCACGCCCGGCGCACGCGCCTGTGCGCCATCGCCAGCGGGCGCGCTTGCGGCTGCGGCGGCACTGGCGGCATCGGCTTCTTTCACCTGCTGACGATTCGCCTCGACGAGCTTGTCCAGCGGCAGGTACACCACGTTATTGCCTGCCTTGCTGTCAACGAAGACCTTCGTGGTACGCGAATAGATTTGCTGCATCGTGTCCAGGTACATGCGTTGACGAATGACTGCGGGCGCTTTCGAGTATTGCTCGTAGACCTGCTTGAAGCGCTCGGCGTCGCCCTGTGCTTCGGTGACCTGGCGATTGCCGTAGGCCGTGGCTTCGTCGACGAGACGCGCCGCGTCGGCTTTCGCACGCGGCAGCAGCTGATCGGCATAGGCTTGCGCGGTGTCGCGAGCGCGCTCGTTGTCCTGACGCACGCGCGAAGCTTCCTCGAATGCCGCCTGCACTTGCGTCGGCACCTGCACGCTTTGCACGGTCACGCCCGTCACCTGCAAACCGGTGCGGTAGAGATCGAGCGAGCGCTGGATGGATTCGGTCAGACGCGCGCGCAACGCCTCACGATCCTTGTAGAGCATGTCGTCCGTGCTGATAGACCCGGCGATCTCGCGGACTGCCGCCTGCGACGCCTGCGTGACGCTCTGGTCGGGATCGAGATTGCGGAACAGGAAGTCGGTCGGCGACTTGATCTGATATTGCACGGCGAAGCGCACGTCGACGATATCGGCGTCGTTCGTCAGAACCGAGGCATCGCGCACGTTGCCTTGCGCGAGCGCGGTGCCGCGACCCACTTCGACCGAGCGGACCTGAGAGATGTCGACGATATCGTGCGACTGAAACGGATACGGCAGGCGCCAGTGAATGCCTTGCGCCACCGTTTGCCGATATTTGCCGAACTGCGATACCACGCCGACGTGACCGTCCTGTACGACGAACACGCCGCTGCCGAGATAGATGGCGATCAGCACGCCAATGACGATGCCAAGCCCGATGCGCGTGCCGCGGCCGTTCTCGCGCGGCGCGCCGCCGTTGGGCTTGCGCCCGAACAGACCGGCGATGCGACGGTTGAAGTCGCGCCACATCTCGTCGAGATCGGGCGGGCCTTCGTCCTTGCCGTTCGGGCGCTTGCCGTCTTGCGGACGCTTCGAGTCGTTCTTCACGCCGTTGCCTTCGCCCCGCCCCCAGCGCGGATCGTTGATCGAAAAGGCGGCATGCATGCGCTGCCTGTTAGTCCGCTCGTTGTAGTCGTTCACTCGGTGATTCACCATTAGACAGCCGGGGGTAGACATCCAGACAGATAAGCCCGGGCGATGCAATCCGGAGTTCCGCGAGCCGATCAGTGACCGTGCTCGGAAACCTTGTGGTCACGTTGTTCGGTCAGCCGGTGGTCTTCCGGCTGCGCGTTCGTGTCGTGTGTTTCGTTTGACCCGGACAGCGGGGATTGCGTTGCATCGGGCTCGAGTTGCGGCGCTTCGATTTCAGCGAGCACGCTTGGTAAGGCCTCTTCGCTTTCGTCCGTTTCCGCAGCAGCGATTTCGGCGATGGCAGCGCGCAGCGCATCGAGCCCCTGGCCCGAGCGTGCACTCAAAAAGACGCGCGAAATATTACCATACTCGTCCCTTTCAACCGCTTCGCCACGGGCCGCCAGCTCAGGCACCGCGTCGATCTTGTTGAAGACGAGAACCTGCCGGATGGAATCCGCGCCGATGCCGCGCAATACCTCGTTCACCTGATCGATCTGATCGAGGCGCACGGCGCTCGATGCATCAACCACATGCAGCAGCAAGTCTGCGTGGATGGTTTCCTCGAGCGTGGCGCGAAACGCCGCGACGAGCTGGTGAGGCAATTCGCGGATGAACCCGACCGTGTCCGATACCACCACGTGCCCCGCTTCCTCGCCGAGATAGACGCGACGCGAGGTTGTGTCGAGCGTGGCGAAAAGCTGGTCGGCGGCGTACGCCTGCGCCTTCGTGAGCGCATTGAACAGCGTGGACTTGCCGGCGTTGGTATAGCCGACGAGGGAGACCGACATCGTGCGATTACGCGTGCGCTGACGACGCTGCGTACCATGCTGACGGCGCAACTTCTCGAGCCGGGTCTTGAGCGCCTTGATACGCTCGCCGATCAGCCGGCGGTCCGTTTCGAGCTGCGTTTCGCCCGGACCGCGCAGGCCAATACCGCCCTTTTGCCGTTCCAGGTGAGTCCACGCGCGAATGAGCCGTGTTGACAGATACTGCAGCTGTGCGAGTTCGACCTGCAATTTGCCTTCGTGGCTGCGGGCGCGCTGCGCAAAGATGTCGAGGATGAGGCTCGTGCGGTCCACCACGCGGCGGTCGAGCGCGAGTTCGAGATTGCGCTGCTGCGCGGGCGCGAGTGCGTGATTGAAGATGACGAGTTCGACGTCGTTCGCTTCGCAAGAAAGGCGCAGTTCTTCAACCTTGCCGCTGCCAATGAACATCTTGGCGTCCGGAGCCGAACGGCGGCCGGTTAGCGTGACGGCGGGATGGGCGCCTGCACTTTGTGCGAGCAGGCTGAGTTCTTCCAGACTGGCTTCGAAATCGATCTTGCCGAAGTCGATGCCGACGAGCGCTGCATTGATCAAATTGATATTTTTCGGTTTTTGAAGCGACCGGCGAATTGTTTGATGTTCGCTTTTTGTGAAAACAGCGCCGGTCGCGACGAGGTTTAGGACGATTCAGCGTCCGGGTGGAAATTCACCGGACGGGCCGGCACGACGGTGGAAATGGCGTGCTTGTAGACCATCTGTGTGACCGTATTTCGGAGCAACACGACATACTGGTCGAACGATTCGATGTTTCCTTGAAGCTTGATGCCGTTGACCAAATAGATCGACACCGGCACGTGCTCTTTACGCAGCGCGTTCAAAAACGGGTCTTGTAACAATTGCCCTTTGTTGCTCATAGCAAACTCCGTGTTTTTTTGCAGGTTGGATTTATTGTCGGCGAAGAAAAAGAGATCCGCCGACAATCGCTACACTATAGCTGATTTTCGTTTCCGCACCAGCCTGGCCAAATGGCCGACCGGCCTGAAACGCTTGACTCACGCGGCTTTCAGCCTTTGTCCGCGTATGGGTTATGGCTTGACCGGAACTCTATGCGCAGTGGCGTCCCGACCAATCCAAAAGTTTCTCGGAAGCGCCCTTCCAGATAGCGTTTATAAGTCTCGGTAATGGCGTCGAGCGCATTGCCGTGCACCACGATGATCGGCGGATTTTGTCCACCCTGGTGGGCATAACGCAGCTTCGGACGAACTGGACCGCGACGGCGCGGCTGCTGAAACTCCACCGCGTCGATTAGCGCGCGCGTGAGCTTCGGTGTCGGCAACTTGGCCATGGCGGCGGCGTAGGCTTCATCGACAGACTTCATCAATGGGCTGATGCCGCTCTTCTCCAGCGCCGAGACGTAGTGAAATTTAGCAAAGTCCAAAAACTTGAGCTTGCGGGTGAGATCCGCCTTCGTGCGCTCGCGCACATGCGAATCCAGACCGTCCCACTTGTTCACGCCGACCACGAGCGCGCGGCCCTGTTCGACCACGAAGCCCGCGATGTGCGCGTCCTGATCCGAGATGTCCTGCTGGGCGTCGAGCAAAAGGATCACGACGTTGGCATCGGAAATGGACTGCAAGGTCTTCACCACCGAAAACTTCTCGATGGCCTCGAACACCTTGCCGCGACGACGCAAGCCCGCCGTGTCGATAAGCGTGTATTTGCGGCCTTGTCGCTCGAAATCAATATAAATCGAATCGCGCGTGGTGCCGGGCATGTCGAACGCGATCACGCGCTCCTCGCCGAGCAATGCGTTCACGAGCGTCGACTTGCCAACGTTCGGACGTCCGACGATGGCAATCTTCACGCCGTGCTGCGCCTTCTCTTCTTCGCTCTCCTCGGGTTGACCGGCATAAGCGATGTCGAGCGCGTCGTTGATCATCTCGGTAACGCCGTCGCCGTGCGCAGCCGAGATCGCGCGCGGATCGCCGAGACCGAGTTCGTAGAAGTCGGACGCGACGGCCGAATACTTCATGCCCTCGGCCTTATTCACGACGAGAAAAAGCGGCCGGCCGGTCTTGCGCAGATAGTCGGCAATCGCCTTGTCTTGCGGCGCGAGCCCGTTGCGTCCATCGACGATGAACACGACAATGTCTGCCTCTTCCACCGCCTGACGCGTCTGCCGCGCCATTGCGTGCAGGATGCCGTCTTTCGCGACCGGCTCGAAGCCGCCGGTATCCACGACGAGATACGGCCGCTCGCCGCCCACGCGGCCTTCGCCGTAATGGCGGTCGCGGGTGAGGCCGGGCAGATCGGCGACGAGTGCATCGCGCGAACGCGTCAGCCGGTTGAATAAGGTGGATTTCCCCACATTGGGGCGCCCGACGAGGGCAATCACGGGTTTCATCAGATGTTGTTCAAGGTTGAACGCAAGACGGCACACGAGGCGTGCGAACGAGACCTCTCGTTCCGCTCATGCCGCGCCACGGCTGCGCTTGTCGAAAATTAGCATGGATTCGGCTTGCGGCACGCGCGACGCGTCACGGCGTCAGTGTGTCAAGCCTGCGGCGCTGGGACGCCGCTGCGCCTCGTCAGAGGCAGTTTTGGCGCGCCGCCTTCGCGCGACGCGCTTTGATTCTTGCAGCCCACCGCGCGTTTTGCGCTCCGCTGGCAGGCTCTCGGGAGTGCGCGCGATTGCCGCGCCTCCTGCTTTCTCTTGCGGCCCGGTTCTGGCCGGACCTGCCGCGCGATCGGCTTCGAGCGCGCAATACCGCTCGATCAGACGATCACGCGCGTGTTAGTTGCTGGGACGAAAGCCGTAGATGCCGCCGTCGTGCGTCAGGACCACGAGCGTGTTGCCGGCGAGCACGGGCGGCGCGGTGATCGCGCTGCCGTCGGTCTTGGCGCGGCCGACGAGTTCGCCGTTATCCGCGCTCAGGAAGTGGACGTAACCTTCGAAGTCGCCAACAACGACCGCGCGACCGAGAATATACGGCACGCTGACCTGGCGGTTCTTCAGCTTGTCCGTCTTCCAGAGCTGCGAGCCGTCCGAGGTGCGGAATGCATTTACGACCGACCAGTCGTCGCCTGCTGCGACCAAGTCCGAATCCTGCGCAAGACCGCTGTCGGACGAGAAGCTCTTTTCCCAGTCCGGACGGCCGGAATTTGCATTGAAGCAGCCGATGCGGCCCTGGAACGTCACCGCGCAGCTCTGCGCGCCGACGAGTCCCGGCGCGCCGGTCACGTCGTTGATGCGCTCGACTTCGGTCACGCCCTTCGGATACGAAACCGGCGTTTGCCAGAAGGCATCGCCCGTTTGCAGGTTGATTGCAGCGAACGTGCCGCCCGGGAATCCAGCAAGCACGGCCTGATTGCCGGCGAAGGTCATGCCCGCCGCGACGCGCAGATTCAGCGGCACCGCGCGCAATTGGAAGACCCACTTTTGTTCGCCGGTCTGCGCGCTGAAGGCAACGACCTTGCCGTCGATGGTACGCACGATCACGAGGTCGTTGCCGACGAGCGGCGGCGAGATCAGTTCGCCCGGCGCGACTGCCGTCCACAACTGCTTGCCGTCCGGTCCGAGCACGTAGACCGAACCCTTCAGACCGCCGACCGCAGTCAGATTGCCGTCGCTGCCGACGCCCGCCGACAGATCGTCCTTGAGCTTGATGCGCCAGACATCCTGACCCGTTTTCGCGTCGATCTTCACGACCGAGCCGTTCTCGCCTGCGGCAAAAATTGCGTCGCCCACGGCAACCGGCGCGAACAGATAGCGGCCTGCCTTGCCGACGCTCGCCTTCCACGCCTGGGAGACGTTGAGCACCGGCTTGAACTCGACGAGCGGTGTCGGCACGCGGCGTTCATCCTTGGTGGATGAGCAAGCCGCGAGCAAGGCGGTCATCGCGCAGGCAAACGGCACGGCGTAGCGTTTCAAAAAAGTCATCGGTGGACGCAACATGAATTATCGGATTCGGTTGATCGGCGCCCGGCCGCGCCTTCGCCTTCAAGGCGTTGCGCGGCCGGGCGGCCTGATTGTTATATGGCTCGGTCGATTGCGGCGGCGCGCGCTGATCAGCCGCCGAGCGCGTCGAGCTTGAACTGGACCAGTTGCCGCGCGGAGGTATCGTTCGCGGGCAGCGCACCGAGCGCCAGCTTGTAGGATGCGCGGGCGTCGTCGCGCTTGCCTTGCGCCGCAAGCAGATCGCCGCGACGGTCCGCGATCACACCCTTGTAGGCGTCGAGCGGCGCATCCGCGAGCAGCTTCAGACCCGCGTCGTAATTTTTCTCGTCGAGCAGCACCAGCGCGAGACGCAGCTTCGCGACTTGCTTGTACTCGTCGTCCTTCGCGTGATCGATGGCCCATTGCAGTTGCGCTTTCGTGCCGGCGGTATCGCCCGCCGTGTATAGCGACTTGGCCGCGGTGAGCGCGCTCATCTGAGCGTAGGCCGTGCTGCCGAACTTGTCTTCCATGTCCGTCGCAATACGGCTCACCATTTTCTGATCATTGCCGGTGACGGCCTGCTGAAGCTGGTCGTACAGCACGGAAGCCTCGGCCGCCTGATGACGCTGCCAGTAATTCCAGCCGTTGTATCCGGCTGCGATTAAAAGCGCCACGAGGATGATCCACGTCGTGGAATTACCCCACTTGGCCCACCAGGCTTTCAAACTTTCCAGTGATTCTTCTTCGTCGTGATAGCTCATCGTCCAGCTATTCCTTCCTGCGTTTCATTGCACTTCGAGTGCCGTGCGCGATGCCGGACAGTTCACTCATCCAGCGCGATGCCCACGGCCATTGCCCGCGTGTCGGGCCGCCTAGTCTTCGGCGGATGCCACCATCGCATTGATTAGGTATTCGGTCAAGTCTTCCGCCGGAACGTTGACCTGCTCGTTCTTTTGCGCGTCCGACGTTTCGGCGCCCGCGCGGCGCAGCGGCTTTACGCCGATCGTGCCCTGCGCGAGTTCGTCTTCGCCCAGCACGACGGCAAAAGCCGCGCCGCTCGCATCGGCTTTCTTCATCTGTGACTTGAAGCTGGCAGGCGCGCCGTCCGGGCTGCAATGCAGGATCACGTCGAGGCCCGTGTCGCGCAGACGCTCCGCCACGATGAACGCCTGCTCGGCGGCAGCTTCTCCCTGATGCACTACGTAGACGTCCGTACCTTCCGCTTCCGGCACGAGATTCTCTTCCTTCAGCAACTCGAGGATACGCTCGACGCCCATCGCCCAGCCACACGCGGCCGTGGGCTTGCCGCCAAGTTGCTCGATGAGCGGGTCGTACCGGCCGCCGCCCGCCACCGTGCCTTGCGCGCCGAGCTTGTCGGTCACCCACTCGAATACGGTGAGGTTGTAATAGTCGAGACCGCGCACGAGACGCGGATTGATCTTGAACGGAATGTTGTTGGCCTTCAGCAGCCTTTGCACGCCCTCGAAATGCTTGCGCGATTCTTCGCCCAGGAAGTCGGTGAGCTTCGGCGCGTTCTGCGCGATTTCCTGCAGCGCGGGATTCTTCGTGTCGAGCACGCGCAGCGGGTTGGTGTAGAGACGGCGTTTGGCTTCTTCGTCGAGCGCGTCGACGTGCTGCTCCAGATACGCGATCAGTTCCTTGCGGTGCGCCGCGCGCTCGTCAGGCTGGCCGAGCGAATTCAGTTCCAGGCGAATGCCGGTCAACCCAAGGTCGTCCCACAGACGCTGACACATCATGATGATTTCGGCGTCCGTGTCCGGTCCCGCGAAACCGAGTGCTTCCACGCCGACCTGATGGAACTGGCGATACCGCCCGCGCTGCGGACGCTCGTGACGGAACATCGGGCCGATGTACCACAGGCGCTTCGGACCGTCGTACAGCAGGTTGTGTTCGATGCTCGCGCGCACCACCGCCGCCGTGTTTTCGGGCCGCATGGTGAGATGTTCGCCGTTGAGCGAATCGGTGAAGCTGTACATCTCTTTTTCGACAATATCCGTCACTTCGCCGATCCCGCGCGTGAACAACTGCGTATGCTCGATGATCGGCGTGCGGATGTTCTGATAACCGTATGCGCGCAGCATCGACTTCACCGTGGATTCGAAAAAGTCCCACAACGCGGCATCCTGCGGGAGGATGTCGTTCATGCCCTTGACGCCGGTCAGCTTGCCGAGCCGTTTCTTCTGTTCAGTCATCTGTCTTTAAAGTGTTGCCGCGGACGTTTCTTCGCGCTTGCCGGTTTCTTGCCCGTAGGTGCGCTCGACGTAGTCGCTGACGATTTGCTGGAATTCCTCGGCGATACGCTCGCCACGCAAGGTCTTCACCTTCACGCCGTCGATAAACACGGGCGCGGCGGGATTTTCGCCCGAACCCGGCAAACTAATGCCGATGTTCGCGTGTTTCGATTCGCCAGGCCCGTTGACGATGCAGCCCATCACCGCGACGTGCATCTTCTCGACGCCGGGAAACTGGTCGCGCCATACGGGCATGGAGTTGCGCAAATAGCTTTGGATCTGCGACGCGAGTTCCTGGAACAGCGTGCTGGTCGTGCGCCCGCAGCCGGGACATGCAATGACCATGGGCGTAAAGGAACGCAGGCCCATGGTCTGGAGGATTTCCTGGCCGACGACCACTTCGCCCGTGCGCGCGCCGCCTGGCTCGGGCGTCAGCGAAATACGGATGGTGTCGCCGATGCCTTCCTGCAGCAGCAACGACAGCGCCGCCGTCGAAGCGACGATACCCTTCGAGCCCATGCCCGCCTCGGTCAGGCCGAGATGCAGCGCGAAGCTGCAACGTTTAGCGAGTTCGCGATAAACGGCGACCAGATCCTGCACGCCGCTCACCTTGCACGACAGGATGATCTTGTCGCGACCGAGGCCGAGTTCGACCGCGCGTTCCGCCGAGCCGACCGCCGACTGGATCAGCGCTTCATACATCACGCTTTGCAGTTCCCACGGCGCCGAGCGCGCGGCGTTTTCGTCCATCATGCGCGCGAGCAGGTCCTGGTCGAGGCTGCCCCAGTTCACGCCGATGCGCACCGGTTTGTCGTACTTGATCGCGGCTTCGATCATCTGCGCGAATTGCGTGTCGCGCTTTGCGCCCTGTCCGACGTTGCCGGGATTGATGCGGTACTTCGACAGCGCTTCGGCGCACGCCGGATGATCGCGCAGCAGCAGATGCCCGTTGTAATGGAAGTCGCCGACGAGCGGCACGGACACGCCCATGCGGTCGAGCTGATCGCGGATGTGCGGCACTTCCGCCGCCGCTTCCGGCGTATTCACCGTGATGCGCACGAGTTCGGAACCCGCCTGCGCCAGTTCCTTGATCTGGATGGCGGTTCCGATGGCGTCGGCGGTGTCAGTGTTGGTCATCGACTGCACGCGCACCGGTGAGTCGCCGCCGATGGTGACGAGCTGACCGCCCCAGCGCACGTCCACCGCATGCGATGCACGACGCTTCGACGAGCCGCCGAACACCGGTTCGGTCGAACAGATCTTGCTGCTAATCAGGGATTGAGCTTCGGATTGCATCGAAAAACCCTTTGGCCACCAGGCGCCGCGTGCAAGCGGCGCGACGGTGCGAATATGGAACCTTGAACGGGCATCACGGAAAAAGCCGGAATGCCCATGACTTGCACGCGCGCTGAACCTCCGACTCCGACACCGCTACGCGCCGCCCGTTCAGGGCAGCGTGAAGCGCGCGACGTTGCCGCGTGCGGAAACGTATTTCTTGGCGTCGACCGGCTGATCGTCAAACGAGATGGAATCGACGCTCTTCGCGTTGCCGACGGTCACCTTGAACGGCGCTTCGCCCTGCACGCGTTGCGTGCTTCCCGCGTGGACGAGACCGGAGAAAACCTCCTTGCCGTCCTTGCCGCGCACGCTGAACCAGCTATCTTCCTTCACTTTCAATTCGACTGCGCTCGCGCCCGTGCCGGCGACGACCGGCGCGGATGCGGCGGCGCCAGCGGCCGGCGCCTGCTTGGCTGCGGCCGACGCGCTTGCGCCCTGCAACGCCGCAATGGTCGACGACGAGGCCGGCAACGCGTTCGTGCCGAGCGGACGTGGCATTGGCTGTTCGCCGGGCGCGGCGGCCACTTCGGGCAGCGAGGCGGCTTCGCCGGTGTTCGCCGCGGCGGCTTCATCAGGCGTGGAGACGACGGAAGCGGACACCGTGTCGCCCGGCGCGGCCGTGCCAGCGCCCGTGCTCGACTTGAGGCGCGCGAGCCACGCCGACGAATCGCCGCCGGTATGCCACATCACGAGCGCGGCCAGCACCACGACGACCGCCGCGATGCCCCAGAGCCACGAGCGTTTCTTGCCCGACGAGCCACCGAGTGGCACCGACACGCGCTGTCGCGGCAGACCCGCACCCGCCGAAGCCGGCACCTTCAGATTTTGCCCGACCGCCGCGCCCTCGCGACGAAACGCCTGCGTGAAAGGCGCGGGATCGGTACCGAGAACCTTGGCGTAGCTACGCACGATACCCACTGCGAACGTGCGATCGGGCAATTGACTGATGTCGCCCGCTTCCAGCGCGAGCAGCTTGTTCGGCGAGACCTTGAGACGCGCTGAAATGTCGTCGATCGACCATGACTTCGCGTGACGAAGCTGCGCGAGCCGCGCGCCGACAGCGGCAATCGAATCCAGAGGCCCCGTCTGGCTCGCGTTCGATGCCGCCCCGCCAGTGCCCGCCTGACCGTCATGCTCATTGACAGGAAGACCCCCGGTATGACTGCCAAAAGGCGTCGGGTGCTGCGGCTCACTCATCCCAATTTCCTCGCATCGATTCTTTTATATAGCGCGGCTAAGCCGGCGGATTGCATCAAAACGTGAACGATACAGCCCCGGCAATGTTGCAGACCGCTTTATAACAAAATGTTCGGCTTTGCGCGCCGGCCTGGCGCGACTTCCGTCTTTTCGGACTTGTTTTTCTTCGCTGTACGGCGGCAATGCGTCAGACCGCGCGCACCTCGATCACCTTGCCTGGCGCGCGACCCATGCGTTCCACGAGGCGCGTGCGATCCTTCACTTCGCCCGCAAGCTGCCCGCAAGCTGCGTCGATGTCGTCGCCGCGCGTCTTGCGCACGGTGGTGACGATGCCCGCGTCCATCAGAACCTGCGCGAAGCGCTTGATCTGCTCGTTCTTCGAACGAGTCAGACCTGATTCCGGGAACGGATTGAACGGAATGAGGTTGAATTTGCACGGCACGTCGCGCGTGACGGCCAGCAGTTCGCGCGCATGGGCTTCGGTGTCGTTGACGCCGTCGAGCATGCAGTATTCGAACGTGATGAAATCGCGCGGCGCAACCTTCAGATAGCGCTGGCACGCAGCCATCAATTCACGCAGCGGATACTTCTTGTTGAGCGGCACCAGCATGTCGCGCAGCGGATCGTTCGGCGCGTGTAGCGACACGGCGAGCGCCACTGGCAGATCCGCGGCGAGGCGGTCCATCATGGGCACGACGCCGGAAGTGGATAGCGTCACGCGACGGCGCGACAGGCCATAGGCGTTGTCGTCGAGCATCAGACGCATGGCGGGCACGACGGCGTCGTAATTCAGCATGGGCTCGCCCATGCCCATCATCACGACATTGGTGATGACGCGCTCGCCCTTTCCCGGGCCGCCGACTTCGCGCCCGAGCGACTTGCGCAGCGCGAATTCGGCCATGCGCAACTGGCCGATGATCTCGCCAGTGGTCAGATTGCGGGAGAATCCCTGCTTGCCTGTGGAACAGAACCGGCAGTTCACCGCGCAGCCTGCCTGCGAGGACACGCACAACGTGCCGCGCGTTTCCTCGGGAATGAACACGGTTTCGACCGCGTTGCCGTTGCCTACGTCGATCAGCCACTTGCGCGTGCCGTCGGTGGAAACGTGATCGCGAGAGATGTCGGGCATCGCCAAACTGGCGCGACCCTTGAGTTTTTCGCGCAGCGATTTCGCGAGGTCCGTCATGCCGTCGAAGTCGTCGACGCCATATTGGTGGATCCAGCGCTGCAATTGCTTGGCGCGAAACGGCTTTTCGCCCAGGCTGCCGCAATAAGCGACGAGCCCGGCGGCGTCGAGATCGAGAAGATTGACGGTGCTGCTGTTCGTCATGTCGAGTCCTGCCATTTCAGTTTGCGAAGCTCGGGAGCTTTTGCCCGAGACCGTTCGCGCCAATTCCTGCATGTCCAGCTTTTCAAGCGATGCCGGCGCGACAGCCGCATGATCCGGCGCACTGCCTCGAGGCGCGGACCGATGCGGCAACCAACGCGCGACTTAACGCGAGTAGACGTTCACTTGCGGGAAGAAGAACGCGATTTCCTGCGCTGCCGTTTCCGGAGCGTCGGAACCATGCACTGCATTTGCATCGATGCTGTCCGCGAAATCAGCGCGGATCGTGCCCTTGTCTGCCTTCTTCGGATCGGTCGCGCCCATCAGGTCGCGGTTCTTGATGATTGCGCCTTCGCCTTCCAGCACTTGAATCTGCACCGGACCGGAGATCATGAATTCCACGAGGTCCTTGAAAAACGGGCGTGCAGCGTGCACTGCGTAGAACTTTTCCGCGTCCGCGCGCGACAGATGCACCATGCGCGAAGCAATGATCTTGAGTCCAGCACTCTCGAAACGGCTGTAGATTTGGCCGATAACATTCTTTGCCACTGCGTCCGGCTTGATAATCGACAGGGTGCGCTCGATTGCCATGAAAAACTCCAAAAAATTAACGGTTTACGGATTAAAAGGAATCGACAATTGTAGCATGAAGCAGGGTATGATTGCGATTGAAACCTTACGGCGCCGTAAGGGTCGAACCGTCATACGCCAGCGTGCCTTAAGCGTGTTCGCGCCGAGAAATGTCGGCGCCATTGATTTCGGACCGTGCGGCAGTCATATTGGAGTCGAGCCGCGCTTTGCAACCGCCTCGCGACATCAGGCACTGCACGAAACCGGAATGGCGCGGGCAACGGCCTCATAATCGCTTAAGTATTCCTACCGTATCATTCGTGTATGACGGATGTAGCGCGGGTCGACGACAGACAATTTGAAGCAAGGAGAAACCATGAACGAATCACCCTACAGTTTTGGACGCAACGGCAGCGTCACTTCGGTCGAGGTGCGCAACCGCGTGCTACGCAACACTTACTGGCTGCTCGCGCTTTCCATGGTGCCGACGGTGCTCGGCGCGTGGGTCGGCGTCGCGACGGGCTTTTCCCTCTTCGCGGCCACCAGCCCGGCAATGAGCTTCATCGCGTTCATGGCGATTGCGTTCGGCTTCATGTTCGCCATCGAGAAAACGAAGAACAGCAGCATGGGCGTGGTCGTCCTGCTCGGCTTCACGTTCTTCATGGGCCTGATGCTCTCGCGTCTTTTGAGCTTCATCCTCGGTTTCTCGAATGGGCCGCAGCTCATCATGATGGCCTTTGGCGGCACGGGCGTGATTTTCGCGGCCATGGCGACCATCGCCACGGTCAGCAAGCGTGACTTTTCGGGCCTCGGCAAGTGGCTGTTCATGGGCGTGATGGTCATTCTGCTGGCTGCAGTCGCGAACATTTTCCTGCAACTGCCGGCGCTCATGCTGACGATCTCCGTGCTCGCCATCGTCATCTTCTCGGCTTACATGCTGTTCGACGTGCAGCGCGTTGTGAATGGCGGCGAGACGAACTACATCAGCGCGACGCTCGCCATCTACCTCGATCTGTACAACGTCTTCACGAATTTGCTGGCACTGCTCGGCATCTTCGGCGGCAACCGGAACTGATCGAACCGGTGCTTCAAACGAAAAACCGGCCTTCGGGCCGGTTTTTTTTGCCTTCTTAAATAAAAGCGCTTCAGTCGCGTTCGAACAATGCAATGGATTCGACGTGCGACGTATGCGGGAACATGTTGACGACGCCCGCGCCCTTCATCCGATACCCCGCCTCGTGGACGAGCAGGCCGGCGTCGCGCGCGAGCGTCGCCGGGTTGCACGACACATAAACGATGCGCTTCGGCAGCGAACCCTCGCCGCTTTGAGCGATGTCCGCAAGCGCCTTCGCCACTGCGAGCGCGCCCTCGCGCGGCGGATCGATCAGATATTTGTCGAAGTGCCCGAGCGCGCGCAGATCGTCGGCAGTCACTTCGAACAAATTGCGGCAGGCAAACGACGTATGGCCGTCCACGCCATTGGCCTGCGCGTTTTCCAGTGCGCGCGCGGTCAGCGCTTCGCTTCCTTCGATACCCACCACTTCGCGCGACACGCGCGCAAGCGGCAGCGTGAAGTTGCCGATGCCGCAAAACAAATCGAGCACGCGATCGTTCTGTTCCGGCGCGAGCAGGCTCAACGCGCGCGCCACGAGCACGCGGTTGATCTGATGGTTCACCTGCGTGAAATCAGTCGGCTTAAATGGCATGCGGATGTGAAACTCCGGCAGCGTATAAGCCAGTTCGCTCTCGAGCGGATAAAACGGATAAACCGTGTCGGGACCTTTCGGCTGCAGCCAGAATTGCACGCCGGCGTGTTCGTCGGCAAAGGCGCGCAAAAGCGCTTCGTCGGCGTCGTTGAGCGGTTCGAGAATGCGCAACACCAGCGCCGTCACGTCCGCGCCAACCGCAAGCTCGATCTGCGGCATGCGGTCACGAATCGACAAACCGGCTACCAGATGCCGCAGTGGCACGAGCATGGCGGAAACGTGCGGCGGCAGCACCTCGCAACTCGTCATGTCGGCGACATAGCTGCTCTTGCGTTCATGAAAGCCGACGAGCACGCCGCCCTTTTTCTCGACGTGCCGCACCGTCAGGCGCGCGCGATAGCGATAACCCCACGACGGCCCGTGAATCGGCCGGAACATGGTTTCCGCGCGCAGTTTCGACAAATGCTGGAGATTGTCCTCGAGCACCCGCTGCTTCACGGCAATCTGCGCGCGCACGTCGAGATGCTGCATGGAACAACCGCCGCACGTGCCGAAGAACTGACACTTCGGCTTCGTGCGGATGACCGCCTCGCGCAACACGTTCACCACTTGCGCCTGCTCGAAACTCGGCTTCTTGCGATAGCTCGAATAGCTCACTCGTTCGCCGGGCAGCGCGCCTTCGACGAAGATCACCTTGCCCGGCTCACCGTTCTCGTTGACCGTGCGGCCGACGCCGCGCGCGTCCATGTCGAGTGACTCGATTTCGATTTCGGGCGCGACGAATGACGGATCGGGCATAACGGTTTTGGCCGGCGCGGCGCGGCGGCGATGCGAATTTTTTCGAGCGGCTTCAGACACCTGCGTACTTCCTGACTGACGTGTTGGCAAAGGCGAGATTGTAGACGAACGTCACGGCCTCGCACTCACCGGCCGAATGCGGTGAGATATTCGGCCCAATGCGGCGACGCTTCCAGCGCGAGCGCGTTCTTCACGAAGTTGATCTCGTCCGCGTACTCGTCCGGCGTGAGTCCGCCACGCATCATCTGAAAGCGGCAATACATGAGGTAAGTGTTGACGACATCCGTTTCGCAATAGTTGCGGATTTCGTCGATCTGACCATCGCAATAGGCGTCCCACACCTTGCCGCCGTCCATGCCCAGCTTGCCGGGAAAGCCACATAGTTTGGCGAGTGCATCGAGCGGCGCGTTGGCGCGCGCCTGATACATCGCGAGCACGTCCATCAGGTCGAGATGCCGCATGTGATAGCGGCTGATGTAGTTGTTGAACCTGAACTCGCGATCGTCCTGGCCCAAGTCCCAGTAACGCGGCGCCGCGATGCCATGCACGAGCGCACGGTAATGGAGCACGGGCAGATCGAAACCGCCGCCGTTCCACGAAACGAGTTGCGGCGTGTATTTCTCGATCACGCGATAAAACGACTGGATCAGCGATGCCTCGCCATCCGTCTTCGTGCCGAGCGAGCGCACGCGAAAACCGCTGTCGTCGCGAAAGACGCAGGAGATGGCGGCAATGCGTTGCAGATGATGCGGCAAGAAGTCGTTGCCTACGCGCTCGCGGCGCGCGGCGAACGCGTGTTCGGCGACTTCGCGCGCGGACAGATCGTCGGGTAAGTCTTCGAGACGGCGAATGCCGTCGACATCGGGAATGGTCTCGATGTCGAATACGAGAATCGGTGTCATTGAATTCTGGAAACGCGGCACTCTTTCGAACGCCGCTTTGGAGCGTTAAAGCACGGCGTCCTTGCGCACGCCGTTCGAGGCGAAGAAGCGTTTGAGCCGCACGAGCGCCTCTTGCTGGATTTGCCGTACGCGTTCGCGCGTGAGGCCCATTTCATCGGCCAGTTCTTCGAGCGTGGCGGGTTCGATATGGTTCAGCCCGAAACGCCGTTCGATCACATGCCGATGTTTGTCCGACAGACGCGAAAGCCAGAGCCGCGTGAGCGTTTCCAGTTCGCGGTGCTGAACTTCGGCATCCGGCGACTGGCTTTGATCGTCCGAAAGGAGATCGAGCAGGCTGCTGCCGGGGTCGAGGTCGAGCGGGGCATCGAGCGAAGCCGTGTGTTCGTTGAGCGCGAGGATATCGGTGACTTCCTCCGGCGTCTTGCCGGTGAGATACGCAATATCCTCGATGCTCGCGTCGCGGCGCTCGGGCGCGACGGGATCGGTGGAATTCGCCGAGTTCTTTTCCAGATGACGCTTCGCGCGCAACACTTGATTCAGTTCGCGAATCACATGCACCGGAAGGCGCACCGTGCGCGCCTGATTCATGATTGCGCGCTCGATGCTCTGGCGAATCCACCACGTGGCGTAAGTCGAAAAACGAAAACCGCGCGTGGGATCGAATTTCTCGATTGCGTGCATGAGACCGAGGTTGCCTTCCTCGATCAGATCGAGCAAAGGCACGCCGCGATTGAGATAACCCTTAGCGATACTCACCACCAGCCGCAAATTGCGCTCGATCATGACCTGGCGCGCCTCGAACTCGCCCGCCTTGGCAAGACGCGAATAACGCTGCTCTTCCTCGACGGTGAGCAGCGGTTTCACGCTGATGCGATTGAGGTAATGCTGAATGGTGTCGGCCGTCAGTTCGGCCTGCAAAAGAGAGCGAAAGTCGTCGGGTTCGGGCGCGGAATCGTTTGCGCCTTCTCCCGACTCGTCGCCACCCTTTTTACGGTTTTCGCCTTCTTCGTCGGAATCGATATCGACGTCGATGTTTTCGGCATCGTCGTCTCGGGTCGAAGCACCGTCTTCCACCGACACTTGCAACGGTCGGCTGATGGTCTCAGTCTCGGCTTGCGGCTGGCGGCGCTTCGTTTTTTGCATGATGGCTCGCTTTATTGCGGCGGCAAATACTTCAGTGGGTCAACAGGTTTTCCCTGCCGGCGAACTTCGAAATGCAACATCACACGGTCTGAATCGCTGTTGCCCATTTCGGCGATTTTTTGACCTTTGGTCACCGCGTCTCCTTCTTTTACCATCAAAGCGCGGTTGTGTGCGTACGCAGTGAGAAAAGTCGCGTCGTGCTTGATGATGATGAGATTCCCGTAGCCGCGCAAGCCATTTCCGGAGTAGACGACCCTGCCATCCGCCGATGCATTGACTGCATCTCCCGGTGCACCGCCAATGTTCAAACCTTTGTTCTTCGCGTCGTCGAATGTGCCGAGAATCGGACCACGCGCCGGCCAGATGAAAGCCGGTTGAGCCGTTGCCGCGCTGTCCACGCCCGGCGCCGGCGTGGTGCCCGCGAGCGCACCCAATGCAGCGCCCGGCGCCGCGCCCATGCCCGACGACGGACCGTAGTACGGCGGCTGCGTCGTTGCACCCGACTGCGGCGTGCCATAGACCCCCGCGCCGCCGTTAAGCGGTTGCGTAGCCACCGCGCCACCCGCGATCGGTGCGGTCGACACGCCCGGCGTCGCCGCTGCCAGATTCGCACCCGGAGGCGCCACACGCACCAGTTGACCGACTTCGATCTGGTTCGGGTTCGTCAGGTTATTCCACGTTGCGATGTCGTGATAATTCTGACCGTTTTCCAATGCGATCCGATATAGGGTGTCGCCCGGTTTCACGCGAATATAGCCAGGCGGCGGCGGCTGGTTGGCAAGCGCGGCGGCATCCGTGGCGATAGGCGCGCCCGTTCTGTCGACCACCGGCGCTGAATCCATCCGCGACGCACAGGCCGCCAGCATGGACAGCGCAAGGACGCACGCACCGCGCTGCGCCGCCGTTAGGCGAACGTCCGCACGCGTTTCTCGCAAAGCACGCAAGATACTCATCGGTTTCAAATCACTCCGGATTTTAAAGGTACAAAAAAAACGCGATCGAGCTGCGACTCCCGCCATTGCGTGGCCGACACGCGCGTGACGAGCGTGAGCACCTGCGACTGCGCGGCCTGCGAGCCCACCGGCGCGACGAGCCTGCCGCCTATCGCCAGTTGTTCGAGCAAGGCCTGCGGCACGTCGAGTCCCGCGCACGCGATCACGATGGCATCGAACGGCGCCGCGGCAGCCAGTCCGAGCCGCCCGTCGCCGTAATGCAGCCGGATATTCGGCACACGCAGCGGCCGAAGATTGAGCTTGGCGCGTTCGGACAACGGCCGCACGCGCTCGATCGAATAAACCTCGGTCGCGACCTGCGACAGCACCGCTGCCTGATAGCCGCAACCGGTGCCGATTTCCAGCACCTTGTCCAACGTGCGCCCTGCCGCGACCAGTTCGATCATGCGCGCGACGACCGACGGCTTCGAGATGGTCTGATGGTGACCGATCGGCAGCGCGGCATCTTCGTAAGCCTGCGCGGCGAGGCCGGGGTCGACGAACATATGGCGCGGCACGACCGACATGGCGTTCAACACGCGCGGGTCGGTCACGCCGTTCGCGCGCAGGCGTTCGACCATGCGCTCGCGCACCCGTTCCGAGGTGAGCGTCTGCGTGCTGGCGAATGCCACGTTGGGCGCGCCCTTTTTCGTGGCCGTCGATGCCGCGTTCAGATCGCGTCCGGCGGGACGCTGCGCGGTGCGCAATGCACTCGTTCGGGGATGCGGCGCCTGGGCCGGACTGCGATTCGCGCCCGGAACCGGTTTCGCAGTTCCACTTGCCGGTTTGGTAGCGGCCTTGGCGACGGAATTGACGACAGGCTGAGCCACCGAGCGCACCGGAAAAACCGTGGTCGCGGACTTGGCGGATGCCGCCGCGCTCGCCGGATTCTTGAGCGCCGAAGCCGCGCCGCGCACACTGCCCGGCTTCGCGGCAGCGGCTTTCGTGGTCGATACCGCCACTGACTTGGCGCGCGCGTCCTGCGTGCGGCCGGCCGGCTTGCGCGGCTCGCGCACGAGGTCCGCGAGCGCCAGCGGGAAGCGCTTGGCGCGCTCATCGCTCATGAGCGACGGCTCCCGGCTTGCGCCCATTCGCGGGTCTCGGCCATGAGTTTCGTGTGAGTCAGGTCGAGCTGCAGCGGCGTGATCGAAACGAAGCCGTTCGCGACTGCGTGAAAGTCGGTGCCTTCGCTGGCGTCGAGCGCGTCGCCCGACGGGCCGATCCAGTAGATCGGGTTGCCGCGCGGGTCGGTCTGGCGAACTACCGGCTGCGACGGGTGCCGCTTGCCCAGACGCGTGACCTTCCACTCGCGCAGTTGGTCGTACGGCAGGCTCGGAATATTGACGTTCAGAAGCGGATGACCCGGCATGGGGTGATCCAGAAAATGCGCGACGATTTCGGCGGCCACGCGCGCCGCATCTTCGAGATGCAGCCAGTCACGCCCGACGAGCGAAAACGCGATCGCCGGAATGCCGAACATGAAGCCTTCGGTGGCGGCCGCGACCGTGCCGGAATAGAGCGTGTCCTCGCCGACATTCTGGCCGTTGTTGATCCCTGACACGACGAGATCGGGCCGCGCTTCGAGCATGCCGGTGAGCGCGATATGCACCGAGTCGGTTGGCGTGCCGTTCACGAAGTTGAAACCGTTAGCCGACTGATGCACGCTCAATGGCCGCGACAACGTGAGCGAGTTGGACGAGCCGCTGCAGTTCTGCTCCGGCGCCATCACCGTTACTTCGCCGAGCGGCTGCAAGGCGTCGTGCAGCGCGTTGATGCCGCGCGCCAGGTAGCCGTCGTCGTTGCTGAGTAGGATTCGCATCCGGCGATTGTAACCGAGGAAACATGACGCGCCCACGCTTTGCGGGGTCGCGCACAGACAGCCGTCTGCCCTACACTTGGCGCCAGGCCATCAAGGAGGACACATGCGCGCCGTTCGATGCAACCAACACGGATTACCCGATACGCTCACCGTCGAAACGCTGCCGGATTTGCACCCCGAAGCCGGGGAAATCGTCATCGATGTGAAGGCCGCGAGCGTGAATTTTCCCGATGTACTGATCATCCAGAACAAGTACCAGTTCAAACCGCCGCTGCCATTTACGCCGGGTGCGGAACTCGCGGGAATCGTGCGTGAGGTGGGTGCGGGCGTCACGCGCGTGAAACCTGGCATGCGCGTCGCGGCTTACACCGCGCAAGGGGCATTCGCGCAACAGGCGCGTGCTCGGGAAACGGATTGCGTCGTGCTGCCCGACGACGTCGACCTCGCGCTCGCCGCGGCCTTCACGCTTGCCTACGGCACGTCCTATCACGCGCTCGTGGATCGCGGCGCGCTCAAGTCGGGCGAGACGCTCCTCGTGCTCGGCGCGGCGGGCGGCGTGGGCGTCGCGGCCATTCAGATCGGCAAGATTCTCGGCGCGCGCGTGATCGCGGCGGCATCGAGCGCGGAAAAGCTCGCGTTCTGTCGCGAGCAAGGCGCGGATGAAATCATCGACTATCGAAACGAAGACTTGCGCGAGCGCGTCAAGGCGCTCACCCATGGCCAAGGTCCCGATGTCATATTCGATCCGGTGGGCGGCGCCTATGCCGAACCGGCGTTTCGCAGCATCGGCTGGCGCGGGCGTTATCTCGTGGTCGGCTTCGCCAACGGCGAGATCCCGAAGCTGCCTCTCAACCTCGCGTTGTTGAAGGGCGCGAGCATCGTCGGCGTGTTCTGGGGCGATCACATGCGCCGCGAGCACGCGATCGCCGATTCCGAATTTGCCACCATGGTGGACTGGATCAAGGACGGCAAGTTGCTGCCGGTGGTGACCAAACGCTATCCGCTCGATGCAACCGCGCAAGCCCTCGACGACATGATGAACCGGCGCGTGACGGGGAAGATCGTGATCGAGCCTTGAGGCGCTTCGAAGGTTGGTCGTGGGCCACGGTGCATGCGCGACGCCCTGCCCCATGCGCAAGCCGGCGCCGGTGTCGCGGCCATCTTCGGGCCGCCGCGAGAGTTCGCGTTTTTTACGCGTAACGACTTCCTCAGATCACGTTCGCCGCACGCAACCGCGCGATGTCGTCCTCGGCATACCCAAGCGACCGAAGCACTTCATCCGTATGTTCGCCGAGTTGCGGCCCGAGCCAGCGCGTCTCGCCAGGCGTCTCGGACAGCTTCGGCGTCACGTTCGGCAGCGTGATCTCACGGCCGTCCTGCCACGGAAAACGCTGCAGCATTTGACGCGCGATGTACTGCGGATCGGTGAACATGTCGGCCACGCTGTAGATACGGCCGGCGGGCACATCGGCGGCGTTGAGGACGGCGAGTGCCTCGTCGATACTGCGCGTCGACAACCACGCGGCGATGGCATCGTCGATTTCCTGCGTGCGCGGCACGCGGCCATCGTTCGAAGCGAGCGCGGGATCGTCGGCGAGATCGGCACGGTCGATTGCCGTCATCAACCGCTTGAAAATGGGATCGCTATTGCCGCCAATGACGATGCTGCCGTCGCGGCACGGATAGGTATTCGACGGCACGATGCCCGGCAGCGACGCGCCGGTGCGCTCGCGCACCATGCCATAGACGCCGTACTCGGGCACCACGCTTTCCATCATGTTGAAGACGGCTTCGTAGAGCGCGACATCGACCACCTGCCCTTTGCCGCCATTCACCTGCCGATGATGCAGCGCCATCAACGCGCCGATCACGCCGTGCAGCGCGGCAATGGAGTCGCCAATGGAAATGCCGATGCGCGGCGGCGGTAACTCGGGATAGCCCGTGATATGACGCAAGCCGCCCATCGATTCGGCGATCGCGCCAAAGCCCGGTCTGTCGCGATACGGCCCGGTCTGGCCGTATCCCGAGAGCCGCACCATCACGAGACCGGGGTTTTCGGCAGAAAGCACCTCATAGCCGAGCCCAAGTTTTTCGAGCAAGCCCGGCCGAAAATTTTCGACGACGATATCCGCTTCTTTCGCCAGCCGCCGCACGATCTCCTTGCCCTCTTCGGCCTTCAGATTGATCGTCACGGACTTCTTGTTGCGCGCCTGTACCGCCCACCAGAGGGACGTTCCGCCCACTTCAGGGTAAAGCTTGCGCCACTTGCGCAGCGGATCGCCGCCCTTCGGATCTTCGATCTTGATGACATCCGCGCCGAATTCGCCCATGAAGCGCGCCGCGAACGGTCCCGCGATGAGCGTGCCGAGTTCCAGCACCTTGACGCCGGCAAGCGGGCCCGTCGATGCGGTCATGTCGTTCGTCTCCGCCAATTTTTAAAGTGGGATGTCGAGTGGCTTGAAGCGCGGCGCGCCGTCGGCGAGCGTCTCGTTGAACATCGCGGCGGGCCGGACCCATAAACCGCGATCATGCGGCCAGAGATGCTCGTAGACGATCATGGCTTCCTCGGTTTCCGAGTGCCGCGCGACGCCGATCACGCGATACAGCCCGCCCTTGTAATGTCGATGCGTCGCGAGCGCGAGTGCTTCGGTTTCTGTCATCGATGCAGTCCTTGATCTTTTCTCACACCGAGCGGCGGTCGAGCATCGCGCGGGCGATGGTGCCGGCATCGACGTATTCGAGTTCGCCGCCCACCGGTACGCCGCGCGCGAGCCGCGTGACCTTCAGCCCTTTCGACTTGAGCGTCTGTGCCAGATAGTGCGCGGTCGCCTCGCCTTCGTTGGTGAAGTTGGTGGCAAGCACCACTTCATTCACGGTGCCGTCGAGCGCGCGGTTGATGAGCCGCTCGAAGTGAATTTCCTTCGGCCCGATGCCGTCGAGCGGACTCAGCCGGCCCATCAACACGAAGTAGAGCCCGCGATACGTGAGCGTCTGCTCCAGCATGATCTGATCGGCCGGCGTCTCGACGACGCATAGAAGCGCGGAATCGCGTTCTTCGTCGCTGCATACTTCGCAGATGTCGGCTTCGGTGAAGGTATTGCACTTCTCGCAGTGCTTCAGATGCCCGGTCGCGAACAGCAGCGCGTTGCCGAGTTTGTCGGCGCCCGCGCGGTCGTGCTGCATCAGGTGATACGCCATGCGCTGCGCCGACTTCGGGCCGACGCCGGGCAGCGCACGCAGCGCTTCGACGAGCGCCGACAAGGCGGATGGTTGTTTCATGTGTCCTCATGGGCGGGCCGAAAGCGCGGCAAACGCCGCGTGCGCCTTCGGCCACGCGCTTAAAACGGCAGCTTGAAGCCGGGCGGCATGGGCATGCCGGCCGTCATGCCGCCCATCTTTTCCTGCGTGGTGGCTTCGGCCTTGCGCACGGCGTCGTTGAACGCGGCGGCGACCAGGTCTTCGAGCATGTCCTTGTCGTCGGCGAGCAGGCTCGAATCGATCTGCACGCGGCGCACGTCGTTCTTGCAGGTCATCGTCACCTTGACGAGACCGGCGCCGGACTGGCCTTCGACCTCGATCAGCGCGAGCTGATCCTGCATCTTCTTCATGTTTTCCTGCATTTGCTGAGCTTGCTTCATCAGCCCGGCGAGTTGGTTCTTCATCATGATTCGGCTCCTTGAAACGGATAGTGCGTATGACGGGCAGACGCTCAGGCGAAAATGCCCGTGCGCCCGGTTGATTCGTTCGCGGCGCGGCTTCTGACGGCGCGCCTCGCGGGATGGCTTATCTTACAGAAGACGCGCCCGAAGGATTCGCGCCCGTTGCGGCAACCGGCTTGATCGATCCCTGCACGATGCTCGCGCCGAAATCGCGAATGAGCGATTGCACGAACGGGTCTTGCCTGATTTCCTGCTCGGCTTGCTGCTGGCGTTTCGCGCGTTCGGCGGCGTCGAGCGCGGCGGCGGTGCGGCGTGCGGGCGCAACCGACACATTGACCTCGAGCGCGCGGCCGAGTTTCTCCGTGAGCGCGGTCTTGAGCTTGGCGACTTGCGCGGCGTCCGCGTATTGCGGCACGGGAACGACGAGTGTGAGCGAACTGGCGTCGCAGGCGGTCAGTTCGCTGTTGAACGCGAGCTGGTATGCGATGCCCTTGAGCGGCAGATCGACCGCGAGCGTCGCCCATTCTCCCGCGATGCCTATAGCGTCGAGCGGCACGGCGGGCGGCAGCGGCGTGGCGTCGATCTTCGGCGCGGGCTTCGCTGCGGGCGCGGGTTCGTTGCCGAAGCGCATGTCGTCCGGTGCGTTATCGAACGCGGGCATGTAGCCGTCGTCGGGAGCGGCGGAGAAGTATTCATCCTCCGATCCGGGCGGCGGGTAGTCGTCGGGCGGCATGTCTTCCCAAGGAGGGATGACCTTGGGGCTTGCTTTCGCGTTGGCGTCATTGCCGGCGCGAGCGGCATTGTCGACGCTGGCGTTCGTGTTGGTGTTGATGTGGGCGCTACCGTTGCCTTTGCTGTCGACGCCCACGCCGGTGCTGCGCCCGCGAACGCCATTGTCGAGGCCGACGTTGCTCCCGCCAATGGCATCAGCACCCGCGTTGTCTGCCGCAGGCGTCGCCTGTACGTCAGAGCCCGCGCTGGCGCGCGGCGCGACGCGGCGCGGCGTCGGCACGGGAACCGAGGGCTTCGGCACGGCAGGTTTCGTTGCAGCAGGAGCGCCCGCTGGCGCTGCCGCCGCGCCTCTTCCACCACGATCCGATGAAAGTCGCATTCCCGCACTACGCAATACTTCGAGCGCGTCCCTCGCGCCACCTGCGGCGCTGCGCGGCGCGACAGATCCGGCAGACGGCGACACGGTTTCGGACGCGCCATTATTAGAAGCCTCGTCTACAGCTTGCCGAGCCGCGGCAGAAAGCGGCGCCGATGCGACTGGCACTTCGTCAAACACAACGTCTCGTGCATTCCCGACAGCAGACGGCGTATTGGCCTGAACGATCTCTCCTGTGCCTTGCGCGAGCGGCGATTCGGCGGCCTCGGCTACAGAAGGCGACTCGGCAGAGTCGGCCTTCCGCACATCTGAAGATGCGGCGCTCGGCGTGGCCGAATCGAAGTCTTTCCGCGCCACTGGTGCATCGCTTGAAGATGCGATGGTGTTCAGAGGCGCGGCCGAATCGGCAGCGGCCGCGGCAATATCCCGTGCGCCTGGAGGCGTGGCGCTATCTGCAACAGGAGCGGGATTGGCAGTGGCCGTCTGCGCGCCTGAAGATGCGGCGCTGTCCGACACTAAAGCTGAATGACCGACGTCCGCTCTCGATGCGCTTGACAAGCCAGCCGTGTTTGCAAGCGCAGTCGAATCGCCAGAGGTCGCGTTCTTCGCGCCCGAAGGAGCGGCACTTCCTCCAGCGTCCGGCAAGTCCGCGGAACCGGCGTAAGCCGCACGCGATGCCCCATCCGCCATCGCCGATCCTCGTGCATCGGACGCGCCGACTGGCTTCGCGACTGATTCAGCCGATTCGACACTGCGCTTCGCTTCAGCGCCCGCAAGCTCGTCGGATGCGTCACGTGGCCCGACTTTCGCCGAGGTCGCAGACCGTGCGCCATGCATGTCCAAATCGGAAGCAGCCGCTTCACCTGACTCAGCCAACTTCTCAAAAGAACGGTCGCTAATCTGGTGCCGCGCGCCCGCTCGATCCGCCAGAACGCCATCGCGAGCCACCGGTGCCGGCGCCACGGCCCGCTCCGCCATAGCTCCCGCGAGCGCCGCATTGCGCGCGCCCTTCACGCTTTGCGGCGCACTCACCGCGAGCCCGCCACCGCCACCTCCGCCAGGACCGCCAGCGGGTTCGAACGCGAGCATGCGCAGAAGCGTCATCGTGAAGCCCGCGTATTCATCAGGCGCGAGCCCCAGTTCGCTGCGTCCGACGGTCGCGATCTGGTAGAACAACTGAACCTGTTCGGCCGACAAGCCCTCGGCGAATCGACGAATATCTCCCGCCTCCGGCCACTCGTCCAGCACCGATGCCGGCGCGAACTGCGCCCACGCAATTCGATGCAGCAAGCTCGCCAGATCCTGCAACGCGGTCGAGAACGATAGACTGCGCAAAGCCATTTCATCGGCGATGGCGAGCACGCCCGCGCCATCGCTTGCGGCGAGGGCATCGAGCAGGCGGATCAGATAGCTTTGATCCAGCGCGCCGAGCATGCCGCGCACGGCTTCCTCGGTCACCTGATTGGCCGAATAGGCGATAGCCTGATCGGTCAGCGAAAGCGCGTCGCGCATGCTGCCGTCCGCCGCGCGCGACAACAACCGCAGCGCCTGCACTTCGAAAGCAATGCTCTCTTGCTGGAGGATGTTCTCCAGATGCGACACGATATGCCCCGCAGGCATCTGCTTCAGATTGAACTGGAGGCAGCGCGACAGCACGGTGACCGGAATCTTCTGCGGATCGGTCGTGGCGAGAATGAACTTCACATGGGGAGGCGGCTCTTCCAACGTCTTCAACATGGCGTTGAACGCGTGGTTCGTGAGCATGTGCACTTCGTCGATCATGTAGACCTTGAAGCGCGCGTCGACCGGTGCATAAACCGCGCGCTCGAGCAGCGCCGCCATTTCGTCGACACCGCGATTGCTCGCCGCATCCATTTCGACGTAATCGACGAAACGGCCTTCGTCGATTTCCCGGCAAGCGCGGCACACGCCGCACGGCTTCGAGGTCACGCCGGTTTCACAGTTGAGCGCTTTTGCAAAGATGCGCGAAAGCGTGGTCTTGCCGACGCCGCGCGTACCCGTGAAAAGATACGCGTGATGCAGGCGTCCACCGTCGAGCGCGTGCGTGAGCGCACGAACGACGTGCTCCTGGCCGACGAGCGACTCGAACGATTTCGGCCGCCATTTGCGTGCGAGAACTTGATAGGTCATGCGCGAAATTGTATCAGCAACGACTAGCGGCAAACGCCGCCGAAAGCGGCTGTCCGGCGCATCCGGAACACGCGTGAAGAAGCGGATTCAAGTCGCGTAGATGCGAGCGAATCGACTAAAAACCAGAGGAGAGTGAAGCAGGAAACCGCGGAGACTGAAGCCGGAAAAACGCAAATAAAGCGGAAGGTGACGAGCCCGACCCTCGGCACTGGTGGAAAGCGGCTGTGGCTGCTTCGTTCCCGACCTGACCAGGTTGACCGCGCCACCATGCGAGGAGGCCCGTCACGTCGAATCATATCACGCCGATAGCCGCGCCCGATAGACCTCGCGAGCACGCCGCCGACGCCATGCAGCTCCGCTCTTGCATTGCCCGAATGCGCCTCCAGCTGAGCAATGAAGGGCTGCGCGACGGCGCCTATCGGCATCGGCGACAGATAGCAAATTAAGCTAAGATGAGCGTTGAATCACGTGCGGCGCATGCTTCATCGTCCATGCGGCTAGTCCGCAAGGCTCGTCAGACGTGGTAAGCCGGCTTCGTCTCGCCCAAGCGGCGACGAAAATCTTTTACTGTTTTGGTGTATCGTGGCGAGCATTCAAACGCGGGCCTCGAATCAATAGAGGTATTCAGACAATGAGCGAATCAATCAAGCACATCAGCGACGCATCTTTCGAACAAGACGTCGTCAAGTCGGACAAACCTGTTCTGCTCGATTTCTGGGCCGAGTGGTGCGGTCCGTGCAAGATGATTGCCCCGATCCTCGATGAAGTCGCAAAGGATTACGGCGATCGCCTGCAAATCGCGAAGATCAACGTCGACGAGCATCAATCGACGCCGGTAAAGTTCGGCGTGCGCGGTATCCCCACGCTGATCCTGTTCAAGAACGGCGCAGTGGCCGCGCAGAAGGTCGGCGCGCTGTCGAAGTCGCAGTTGACCGCGTTCCTGGACAGCAACCTGTAATAGCTCGACCGGTTCGGAGCCAGCATCGTCGGCCTTTGAACCGCGCTTGAACCACGGCGCCGATGTTGTCCACCGACAACATCGGCGCCAAAGCCCCGCCCCCGGCCAACCTAAGGCCCGCGTCGCGTGTGCTATGCTAGAATTACAAGAGTTCAAGAAGTACTAAGTCCTAGAGCGGTTCCGCTCACCTCTTCTCCCAAATCTTTCTGTCGTACCTCTTCTCCCTGGCGGGAAATCCGTATGCATTTATCCGAGCTCAAGTCTCAGCACGTGTCTGCACTGATCGAGATGGCCAATGGCCTCGAGATCGAAAATGCGAACCGCCTGCGCAAGCAGGAACTCATGTTCGCCATACTTAAAAAGCGCGCCAAGGGTGGCGACACGATTTTCGGCGACGGCACGCTCGAAGTGCTGCCCGACGGCTTTGGCTTCTTGCGTTCACCCGAGACTTCGTATCTCGCGAGTACGGACGACATCTATATCAGCCCGTCGCAGATTCGCCGCTTCAATCTGCACACCGGCGACACCATCGAAGGCGAAGTGCGCACGCCGAAAGACGGCGAGCGCTATTTCGCGCTGGTGAAGGTCGACAAAGTCAACGGGCAGCCGCCCGAGGCCTCGAAACATAAGATCATGTTCGAGAACCTCACGCCGCTGCATCCGAATAAGCCGTTGCCGCTCGAGCGCGAAATGCGCGGCGAGGAAAACGTCACTGGCCGGATCATCGACATGATCTCGCCTATCGGCAAGGGCCAAC
This sequence comes from Caballeronia sp. LP006, assembly GCF_031450995.1. Classification (NCBI taxonomy): domain Bacteria; kingdom Pseudomonadati; phylum Pseudomonadota; class Betaproteobacteria; order Burkholderiales; family Burkholderiaceae; genus Caballeronia; species Caballeronia sp. LP006. The sequence continues at coordinate 2,094,522 of NZ_JARTVW010000005.1, forward strand.
GCGGTCTGCTCGTGGCGTCGCCGAAGTCGGGCAAGACGGTGATGCTTCAGCACATCGCGCATGCCATCAAGTCGAACCACCCGGATATCGTGCTGTTCGTGCTGCTCATCGACGAGCGTCCGGAAGAAGTCACGGAAATGCAGCGTTCGGTCAAGGGCGAAGTGATCGCTTCCACCTTCGACGAACCTGCCGCGCGCCACGTCCAAGTCGCGGAAATGGTGATCGAAAAGGCCAAGCGCCTGGTCGAAATGAAGCACGATGTCGTGATTCTGCTCGACTCCATCACGCGTCTCGCACGCGCCTACAACACGGTCGTGCCGGCCTCGGGCAAGGTGCTGACGGGCGGTGTCGACGCCAACGCGCTGCAGCGTCCGAAGCGCTTCTTCGGCGCCGCGCGCAATATCGAGGAAGGCGGGTCGCTCACGATCATCGGCACCGCGCTGATCGAAACCGGCAGCCGCATGGACGACGTGATCTACGAAGAGTTCAAGGGCACCGGCAACATGGAAGTGCACCTGGAACGGCGTCTCGCGGAAAAGCGCGTGTATCCGTCGATCAATCTGAACAAGTCGGGCACGCGCCGCGAGGAACTGCTGATCAAGCCGGATCTGCTGCAAAAGGTTTGGGTGCTGCGCAAGTTCATTCACGACATGGACGAAGTCGAAGCCATGGAATTCCTGCTCGACAAGATCCGTCAGACGAAGAGCAATTCCGAGTTCTTCGACTTGATGCGGCGTGGTGGCAGCTGATTTGCCATTCGCTTATGCGTCGAGAAAAAACCGCCTGCCTTTGGTCAGGCGGTTTTTTTATGTCGTCGCTGTCGGCTGATATCGATTCGCGTTTGCCGGCCACTCTATCCGCGTGGCGACAGCTCCAGCCGATCCCGCAAGCATCGCATTCTGCCCACGATCGTCCCCCATCCGTACAATCCGGTCTATCGCGCTTCCACCGCCTCAATCGATGACCAATCCCTTCACCCGCTGGTTCGGCGCGCAACGCCGCGAGCGCACGCTGCGCAAATACGCGATCGACGAAAGCCTGTGGCGGCGCACCCTCGATGCCTATCCGTGCTTCGGCCACCTGAATCCTGCCGACCTCGAACGTCTGCGCGAGACCGCGAGTCTCTTCATCGCGCAAAAGGAATTCTCGACCGCGCACGATCTCGAACTGACCGACGCCATGATCGTCTCCATCGCCGCGCAAGCCTGTCTGCCCGTCCTCAACCTCAGTCTCGACCTTTATCGCGGCTGGGTCGGCGTGATTGTCTATCCGGGCGAGTTCGTCATCAAAAAGACGGTGGAAGATCAGGACGGCGTCGTGCACGAAGTGGAACACGATGCCAGCGGCGAAGCATGGGAAGGCGGCCCGGTCGTGCTCTCGTGGGAAGATGCCCAGATGGCCGATGGCGCCGACGCCTACAACGTGGTGATCCACGAATTCGCCCACAAGATCGACATGGTGAACGGCGAGGCCGATGGTCATCCGCCGCTCTATCGACGCTGGCACGCGCCGCTCGACTCGACCGCGTGGGCCGATGTCTTCGATAACGCCTATGACCAATTCTGCGCCCGCGTCGACGCGGTGCCGCAGCGCCGTTTCGGCCGCTTCGAGCGCGAATCGCTGATCGATCCCTACGCGACGGATCATCCATCCGAGTTTTTCGCGGTCTGCAGCGAGGCGCTGTTCGTTACGCCGAAACCCTTCGAAGCGGAGTATCCCGAGTTGTATCGCCTGCTTGCGCGCTATTACCGGCAGGACCCGGCGGGCGTCGGCGCCCTCTTCTAAAGCTTCCCAAAAAGATGTCAAGGGTCTGATTTTCTGGCATAATCGCCGTTTTTCGACCCTAGGCAAGTGACTCGCACGAGCGCCTTGAACTCAAGACGCAACGGGTTGGCTACCGCCAGATACCAGGAAAGACCATGAAAGAAGGCATTCACCCGAATTATCGCGAAGTTCTGTTCGTCGACATGTCGAACGACTTCCGTTTCGTGACCCGCTCGACCATCCAGACGCGCGAAACCGCCGAATTCAACGGCAAGTCGTACCCGCTCGCGAAGATCGAAGTGTCGTCGGAATCGCATCCGTTCTACACCGGTCAGCAAAAGATCATGGACACGGCAGGCCGCGTCGAGAAGTTCAACAACAAGTTCGCTCGCTTCTCCACCAAGAAGTAAGACGGACCACCGCTTCAGCAAAAAGGGCAGCTCTGGCTGCCCTTTTTTGTCTCTGCCGTTTCCATGATGCTGCACGGCAAAACGGTAAGGGTTGTTGCACGGCGTTACCGCGAGCCCGTCGACACTGACGCATTCCGAGGCGCGCGTCTACAATGCCGGATGCTCTGGCCCCCGCCGCGCTTGCACGCACCTGGCAACCTACCCGCACGCACCAACGCACGGCGCACTGCCCGTTTCTCTCGATAAGCCCTCACGCATGCGATCTGTCGTTCGTCTGACCGCCTCCGCCACCAGCGCCCTGCCGCGCTGGCTACTGCTCGCCATCTGTATCGTCTACGCGTCGTTCGGGCTGTTCGGCCGCGACCCGTGGAAGAACGAGGACGCGGCGGGCTTCGGCGTGATGTGGACGATGGCCAACGGCGACGCGCGCGACTGGCTGCTGCCCAATCTCGTCGGCAAGGCGCTCACGGGCGACGGCCCGCTGATGTACTGGCTCGGGGCATCGTCGATCCGGATCCTGAGTCCGTGGGTCGATGCCAGCAACGCCTCGCGCGTGGTCACGGGCCTGCTCTTCACCATCGCGTGCGCGTTCGTCTGGTACACGGCCTATCTGCTTGGCCGGCGCGACGAAGCCCAGCCATTCAAATACGCGTTCGGCGGCGAACCCGAGCCGCGCGACTACGGCCGCACGCTCGCCGACGGCGCCTTGCTGATTCTCCTTGCCTGCTTCGGGCTCGCCGAGCGCGGTCACGAAACCACGCCGCAGCTCGCGCAGTTCGCCGGCACCGCGATGCTCATCTACGGCCTCGTTCGCAGCATCGACAAGCCGATTCACGGTGCGCTCGTGTGGGGCGCGGCAATCGGCGTGGTCGGCTTGTCGAGCTCGCCCGTGCTGGTGTTCGCGCTTTTGCTATGCACGCTTGCAATGACCATCATCGTGCGTCAGGTGCGCGCCGCGCCGCTGCTGATCTACGGCCTGCCCGTCGCCGTCGTGCTGATCGCCGCGTGGGTGCTGCCGACGCTGCATTTCTTCCCCGACGACGGCGAATGGTGGCTGCGTCAATGGTGGCGCAACAGCTTCGATACTTTCTCCGGGCCGCCGTCGCTCGTGTTCGGCTACGCGATGAAGAACCTGCCGCTCTTCACCTGGCCCGCCTGGCCGCTTGCAATCTGGGCCTTCGTGAGCTGGGGCGGCATGCGCCGCTCGCCGCACGTCGCCGTGCCCTTGTCCGTGATCGGACCGCTGCTCGTGCTCGTCGTGCTGCAGGCGCGCGAAACCAATCGCCTCTTCTTGCTGCTGCTGCCGCCGCTGTCCGTGCTCGCGACTTTCGCGCTGCCGACCTTGAAACGCGGCGCGATCAACGCGATCGACTGGTTCGCCATGCTCAGTTTCACGATCATCGGCACGCTCGTCTGGCTCGTGTGGACGGCCGGCATGTTCGGCTTTCCCGCGCCCATGGCCCGCAATCTCGCGCGCCTCGCGCCCGGTTTTCATCCTGAATTCAAACTCATTTCGTTCGTCTGCGCGGTCGCGGTGACGGCGTGCTGGTTCCTGCTCGCGCGCTGGCGGCTTGCACGCCATCCGAAGGTGCTGTGGCGCAGTGTCGTGCTATCGAGCGCGGGCACCACGCTGATGTGGGTCTTGCTCATGACTTTATGGCTGCCGGTCGTCAACTACAGCCGGACGTATCGCGATGTCGCGGAGCAGATCGCCGATCATCTTCCGCCCGACTACAACTGCATCTCGCCCGCACGTCTCGGCGACGCGCAGATCGCCACCTTCGCGTACTTCGGCGGCATGCACTTCGCGTTCGACGAAGATTGCGACGTGGTGCTGCGTCAGGATCGCGCGGATTACGGCGATCCGCCGTCCATCTCGGCGTTCGAATGGAAGCTCGTCTGGGAAGGCCGGCGCGTGGCCGACCGCGACGAGCGCTTCCGCCTCTACGTGCGCATTGCGCGCCCCACGCCGCCGGTCAAGAAGCCGCTGCGTCCGAAAAGCCTGCGCCGGGTGCAATAACGCATGGGCGCCGCCGTGTCTTCCAAAGCCGCCACGGGCATGCTGAGCGATGTCCGCAAGATCGGCGCGCTTGCCTGGCCCGTGCTGATCGGCCAGCTTGCGGTGATCGCGTTCGGCGTGATCGATACCGCGATGGTCGGCCGCTTCTCCGCCACCGATCTCGCGGCGCTCGGGCTCGGTTCGTCCGTCTATATCTCGGTGTATATCGGCTTGACGGGCATTCTCGTCGCGCTCCAGCCGATTGCCGGGCAACTCTTCGGCGCGGGCCGCGAGGCGGAAATCGGCGAGGAAACGCGGCAGGCGCTGTGGCTCGCTTCGGTACTCATGGTGATCGGCTTCGTACTGCTCTATTTTCCCGAACCGCTGCTGAGTCTCGCGAAAGCGCCGCCCGCGCTGCATGACCGCACGGTGGACTACTTGCGCATTCTCTCGTTCGGGCTGCCCGCGAGTCTCGTGTTTCGCGTGTATAGCTCGCTGGCGAACGCGGTCGGCAAACCGCGGCTCGTGATGTTTCTGCAAGTCGGCGGGCTCGTGCTCAAGTTTCCGCTCAATACCTGGTTCATCTTCGGCGGTTTCGGCGTGCCCGCGCTCGGCGGTCCCGGCTGCGCGCTTGCGAGCACGCTCATCAACTGGGCGCTCGCCATCGTCGGAATCACGGTGCTGCTGCGCGTGGAATTCTTCCGGCCGTTCGGCATCTTCGCGCGCTTTTGCTGGCCCGTGTGGAAGCGGCAGATGGCGCTGCTGCGTCTCGGCATTCCGATGGGGCTTTCGTATCTCATCGAAGTGACGTCGTACACGTTCATGGCGCTCTTCATCTCGCGCTTCGGCACGACCACGCTCGCGGGACATCAGATCGCGGGCAACCTCGGCGCGGTGCTCTACATGACGCCGCTTGCCATCGGGATCGCGTCGTCGACGCTGGTGTCGCAGGCACTCGGCGCAAAGCGTCTGGACGACGCGGCCTCGATCTCGCGGCACGGCATCGGCATGGCGTGCGTGCTGGCGCTGGTGTACGGCGTGATCCTGCTTGCCGCGCGGCCGCAGATCATCGCCGCCTACACGCCTGACGCCCACGTGATCGCCGCCGCGATGCCGCTCGTCTTCATCATCTTCTTCTATCACCTCTGCGACGCGCTGCAGATCACCACGGCGTTCATCCTGCGGGCCTACAAGGTCACGCTCGTGCCGACCGTCATCTACGCAATCGCGCTGTGGGGCATCGGCCTCGGCGGCGGCTATCTGCTCGGCTTCGATGTCGGCGGCATGGTGCCCGAGTGGCTGCAAGGCGCGCGCGGCTTCTGGATAGCCAATACGGTGAGTCTCGGCGTGGCGGGAATCGGCCTCTTTCTGTACTGGCGGCGCGTGAGTACGCGGCATCGCAACGTGGCGACGCGCTGAGAATCGTCGAAATGCGTCAACGCAACCGATTCGTCTCAAGAATGGCGTAGGGCTCCAGTAAAATCGCGCGGACAAGAATTACTCGGAACGAGTGGATGAGCCGCGTCATGAAAAAACAAAAATGGATTCTGGCCGCAACCACCCTCATCGCCGCTTTCGGCATGAGCGTCGCGATGTATCGGGCCGATGCCGCGCGCGTCGTGACCGTGTCGCCACAAGGCAAGGTCGCGCAAGTGCGTCAGGTCGTCGTGAAGTTCGACGAAGCCATGATCGCGTTCGGCAGTCCGAGCCCCGCCGCGCCCGGCAAGCTCGCCTGTAGCGGCGCGCCCGCCGCGGCCACCGCCGGCGGCGCGCGCTGGATCGACGAAAAAACCTGGGCCTACGATTTCAACGCGGACTTGCCGCCAGGAGTGCGCTGCGGCATCGACCTCAACAGCGGCCTGAAATCCAGCGCGGGCAACGCGCTGTCCGGTCCCAGCCACTTCGCGTTTCAGACGGGCGGGCCATTCGTTACACGCGTCGAGCCGAGTTACGGCGATATCGAGGAAGACCAGACCTTCGTGCTGCGGTTGAACGGCCCGGCCACGCAAGCGTCGGTGCTCGATCACGTCTGGTGCGAATCGAGCGCACTCGGCAACCGCATTCCCGTAAGGACGGCCGACGACGCCACGCGCGGCGCGCTTCTCAAACACTTCGGACTCGCTAAGGAAAGCGACCGCGTGCTCACGCTCGCATGCGGGCAAACGTTGCCGTCCGGCTCGAAAATGCAGCTCGTCTACGGCGCGGGCGTCACCGGGCCGAGCGGCATGCCCAACGATGTCGAGAAGCGCTTCGACTACAAGGTGCGCGATCCGTTTTCCGCGAGCTTCACGTGCGAACGGGAGAACGCGAACGCGCCCTGCACGCCGCTGCGCCCGCTCAGGCTCATGTTCACCGCGCCGATCAGCCGCGCCGACGCCCAGAAGTTCGCGTTGCGTGGTCCCAAAGGCACGGTCGCGCCGCACTTCGATGAAGACAGCAAGGACGCGGAAGTCGAAGCAGTAGAATTCGCCGCGCCGCTGCCGGAGCGCACCGATCTCACCATCGAGGCGCCCGCCAATCTCAAGGACGTGAGCGGCCGCACGCTCGCCAACGCCGACTTCTTCCCGCTCAAGACCGCGACCGCGCCCATGCCGCCGCTCGCGAAGTTCTCGTCGGGCACGTTCGGCATCATCGAGCGCTTTGCAGAGCCGGACATGCCCGCCATGTTGCCGGTCACGCTGCGCCATGTGGAAGCCGACCTGCACGTGCAAGGGCTCGACTCGGGCACCTCGCAGATCACCAAGCTCAGACTCGACGCCGATACCGACATCCGCCAATGGATGCGCAACGTCGATTTGTTCGACGGCATCGGCATGTCGCGCTCGTCGATCGAAGCGCGCATGCCCTCGCTTTTGAAGAACGGTATCGCGCCCGTCATCGTGCCGGAATCGGACGGCACCGTGAGCCGCAATCCGACCATCGACATTCGCTCGCTTTCGCTCTTGAGAAAGCGCGCGGGCGTCGAAACGCTCACGCTGCCCGCCGCCGATCCCAAGGCGCTGCGTCCCTTCGAAGTCGTCGGCATTCCGCTCGCGAAGCCGGGCTTCTATGTCGTCGAACTGGCGTCGCCGGCGCTCGGCGCGTCGTTGATGGGTCGGAACAAGTCGATGTTCGTGCGCACGTCGGTGCTCGTCACGAACCTCGGCGTGCACTTCAAGCAAGGGCGCGAGAACAGTCTCGTCTGGGTGACGACGCTCGACAAGGGCAAGCCCGTCGCCAATGCGGATGTACGCGTGACCGACTGCAACGGCGATCAAGTGGCCACCGGCAAGACCGATGCGCAAGGGCTCGCGACCATCGGCAAACCGCTCGCGGCCATCCGCGAATGCAACGAGAACAGCTTGTCGTACGGCGGCTTCTTCGTCTCGGCGCGCGTTACCGATCCGGTCACCGGACCCGACATGGCCTTCGTGACCTCGGACTGGAATCGCGGCATCGAATCGTGGCGCTTCAACGTGCCGACCGACATGAGCACGAGCCGCACGGTACGCGCGCACACCATTTTCGATCGCACCTTGCTGCGCGCGGGCGAAACGGTGTCGATGAAGCACCTGATGCGCGTCGAAACGCTCAAGGGTTTCGGCTTCCCGCCGAAGTATCCGACGCGCGTGACGATTCGTCATATCGGCAGCGGACAGACGTGGCACATGCCGCTCGCGTGGAGCGCCGATCACAGCGCCGACTCGAGCTTTGCCATTCCCGCCGCGGCCAAACTCGGCGAATACAGCGTGACGCTCGATAACGGCGCGGCCAGCGACACCAACGACGCGAGCGACGACGACGGCGAAGGCAGCAATGTCACGCAGTCGTACGAGACAGGCAGCTTCCGTGTCGAGGAATTCCGTCTGCCGGTGTTCAAGGGCACGGTCTCGGCGGGCGACAGCAAATCGGCCGGTCTGATCGCCGCGCAAGAAGCGCCGGTCGATGTCCACCTCGAATATGTGCAAGGCGGCCCGGCATCGAACCAGCGGGTGCAAGTGTCGGCGCTCGTGCGCGACACGTCGCCGCCCTTCGCTTCAGACTACGATGCATTCAGCTTCTCGCCGTATCGCAAACCCGTGGACGATGGCGCGAGCGCGCCCGCCGAGGACGAGGACAGCGAGCAGCAGACGGAGACCACGACGAAACTCGTCGCCGACAAGCTGCGCGTCACGCTCGATCGCAATGGCGACGGCAAGCTGATCGTGAAGCCGTTGCCCGCCGTCGATTCACCCAAGCGTCTCGCGCTCGAAGCGAGCTTCGCCGACCCGAACGGCGAGATCCAGACCATCAGCGGCAGCGCCACGCTCTGGCCCGCCGCGGTCGCCGTGGGCGTGAAGGCCGCGCATTGGGCGTCGGTCGGCGGTTCGGTGCCGGTGCAAGCGCTTGCGCTCGATCTGCAGGGCAAGCCCCGCGCGGGCGTATCGGTCGAAATCAAGGGCATGGCGCGCGTGATGTCGAGTTCGCGCAAGCGCATGGTCGGCGGCTTCTACGCCTACGACAACCATTCCGAAACGAACGACCTGGGCACGCTTTGCAGCGGCAAGAGCGACGATCACGGCATCGTCTCGTGCGATGCCAAGCTCAAGACCGCCGGCAATATCGATCTGATCGCCGTCGCGAAAGACGGCGATGGCCGCACGGCCAACGCGAGCACGTCGGTCTGGGTCACGCGCGAAGACGAACTCTGGTTCGGCGGCGAGAACACGGACCGTATCGACGTGCTTCCGGAAAAGAACAGCTACGAGCCCGGCGAGACCGCGCGCTTCCAGGTGCGCATGCCCTTCCGCTCGGCCACTGCGCTCGTCGCGGTGGAGCGTGAAGGCATCATCGAAACCCATGTGGTCGAACTGAACGGCAAGGACCCGACCATCGAACTGAAGGTCGAGCAAGCGTGGGGGCCGAACGTCTATGCGTCGGTGCTCGCGTTGCGCGGACGTATCCATGAAGTGCCGTGGTATTCGTTCTTCACGTGGGGCTGGAAAGCGCCGGTCGAATGGGCGCACGCGTTCTGGTATGAAGGCCGTCAGTATCAGGCGCCGACGCCGCTCGTCGATCTCTCGAAGCCCGCGTTTCGTTACGGGCTGGCATCGATCAAGGTGGGCACGGCATCGCACAAACTGGCGGTGAGCGTCACGCCGGACGCGAAGTCGTACACGGTGCGCGCCAAGGCGCATGTAAAGGTCAAGGTCGCGCTGCCTGACGGCAAGCCCGCGCCCGCAGGCACGCAGATCGCGGTCGCGGCCGTCGATGAAGCCCTGCTCGAACTCATGCCCAACCAAAGCTGGAACGTGCTCGACGCGATGTTGCAGCAGCGCGCCTACGGCGTGGAAACATCGACCGCGCAGATGGAGATCATCGGGCGGCGGCACTTCGGGCGCAAGGCGGTGCCAGCGGGCGGCGGCGGCGGACATAGCGCCACGCGCGAACTCTTCGATACGCTCCTGCTGTGGAATCCGCGCGTTGCGCTCGATGCGAACGGAGAAGCATCCGTCGATGTGCCCTTGAACGACGCGCTCACGCGCTTTCGCATCGTCGCCATCGCGGCGGTGGGCGCGGGACGCTTCGGCACGGGCAGCGCATCAATTCAAAGCACGCAGGACTTGCAACTCATCTCCGGGTTGCCGCCGCTCGTTCGTGTGGGCGACGCATTCCATGCGCAGTTCACGCTGCGCAACACGACGCAGCGCACCATGCGCGTCGTCGTCACGCCGCACGCCGGTTCGCTCGCGCTCGATGCACGCACGGTGGAACTCGCGCCGGAATCGTCGCGGGAAGTTGCTTGGGACGTGACCACGCCCGACGTGCTAGGCATGAACGCATCGGCGAGTCTCGCCTGGGACGTGAGCGCGGTGGAGCAAGGCAGCGCTTCGGCCACGAAGCCCGCGAGCGATGCCGTCAAGCTGCAGCAGCGCGTCGTCGCGGCCATTCCGGTCACGACGCAGCAAGCGACCATCGCGCAGGTGGACGGCACGTTCAGCGTGCCCGTCGCGCCGCCCGCCGATGCCAGCACGTCGAGCAACGGCGCCGTGCGCGGCGGTATCGCGGTGTCCTTGCAGCCGAAGCTCGCGGACGGCTTGCCCGGCGTGCGACGCTGGTTCGAACGCTATCCGTATAACTGCCTCGAACAGCAGACTTCGCGCGCGCTCGGCCTCATGGACGCAGCGCAATGGCAAGCCGTGCTCACGCGCATGCCGTCGTATCTGGATCGCGACGGTCTCGCGAACTACTTCCCGCCCTACGACGACGAACGTCCGACCGGCAGCCCGACGCTCAGCGCGTACTTGCTCGCGGTATCGGACGAAGCGTCGAAGCTCGACCGCCGTTTTGCGATGCCCGCGGAATTGCGCGATCAGCTCGCCGCCGGTCTCGCGAATTTCGTCGACGGCAAGCTCGAACGCAAGTTCTGGGCGCCGCGCAACGACCTCGACTTCGAAAAGCTCGCCGCCATCGAAGCGCTTTCGCGCTACGGTCTCGCGCAGCCGCGCATGCTCGGTTCGATCACCGTCGCGCCGGATCAATGGCCGACCTCGGCCGTGCTCGACTACTACGCGATACTTTCGCGCGTGGACGGTATAGCCGATCGCGAAGCGAAGCGCGCGCAGGCCGAGCAGATCATCCGTGCGCGGCTCACGTATCAGGGCACGCGTCTCACGTTCTCGACCGAACGCGACGACGATCTCTGGTGGCTCATGACTGGCAATGAGACCAACGCCGCGCGCACCGCACTCATCTTCGCAAACGCGCCCGCGTGGAAGGACGAGATGCCGCGCCTCGTGGCCGGCCTCCTCGCGCTGCAGAAAAACGGCGCATGGCAGACCACGACCGCCAATCTGTGGGGCTCGCTCGCGGTGGGACGCTTCTCGCAAATTTTCGAAAGCACGCCGGTCACGGGACGCACGAACATTGCGCTGGGCGCGGCGACGCAGAGCGTGGACTGGAGCGCTGCCGCGCCTGCATCGGCGTCGTCGTCGGCGACCCCGATCACTAAGAGTGTCAACACGCGCAGCAGCTTGCTGCCGTGGTCAACCGGCTCGCTCACGTTGACGCAAGACGGCACGGGCAAACCTTGGGCGACCATCGAAAGCCTTGCGGCCGTCGCGTTGAAGGCGCCGTTCGCGGCGGGCTATCGCATCGTGAAGACGGTGACGCCGGTCGATCCCGCCGTGAAGGGCGTGCTCTCGCGTGGCGACATCGTGCGCGTGCATCTCGACATCGACGCGCAAAGCGACATGACCTGGGTCGTCGTCAACGATCCGATTCCCGCTGGCGCGACCATTCTCGGCTCCGGTCTCGGACGCGACTCGGAAGCGGCGACTTCCGGCGAGAAGCCGGATCGCGGTTCGTGGCCTGCCTTCGTGGAACGCGGTTTCGAAGGGTATCGCGCGTATTACGACTATCTGCCGAAGGGCAAGCTGCAAGTCGAATACACGATGCGGCTGAATAACGCCGGTTCGTTCGGCCTGCCGCCGACGCGTGTGGAAGCGCTCTACGCACCGTCATCGTTCGGCGCATTGCCAAACGCGACGGTCGTCGTGAAGCCGCTTGCCGCCAGCGCGAAGTGACGCCGTGAAGCGCGCCCTGTGCTTTCTGATCGGCTGCGTCGTGGCAACGGCGGCGTGCGCGTCGCCGAGCTTCGACGAGGTGCGCGCGAACTGGCGCAGTTCCGACTGGGTGCTGTTGTCGCGCGATGGCGAACCGCTGCAACGCACGCGTGTCGATACGCACGCGCGGCGCGGCGACTGGGTTGCGCTTGCGGATGTCTCGCCCGCGTTGCGTGAGGCCATCGTGGTTTCGGAAGACAAGCGCTTCTACGACCACGCGGGCGTCGACTGGCGCGGCGCGGCGGCGGCGGCATGGGCGAATCTTTGGAACACGCGCACGCGTGGCGCATCGACGGTGACGATGCAGCTCACCGGACTCATCGACGACGATAACGGCAAGCCGAACGGCCGCCGCAATATCGGCGAAAAGGCGCAGCAGACAGTAGGCGCGCTATGGCTCGAACGGAGCTGGCGCAAGGACCAGATTCTCGAGGCGTATCTGAATCTCGTGCCGTTTCGCGGTGAGATCGTGGGTTTATCGGCGTTGTCGCAGACGCTTTTCAACAAGGCGCCGTCCGGGCTCGATGAACGCGAGGCCGCGCTCGCCGCCGCGCTCGTGCGCGCGCCGAATGCGCGTTATGACAAGGTCGCGTCGCGCGCCTGCGTCATCTTGCGCGACATGCAGGCTTTGCATACGAGCGACAAGACGCACGCGAACGACCCGTGCGTCAACCTGGACAGCTATGTGCAACTGACGCTCACACGCACCGCGTCGGCGCCGGGCTTCGCACAAGGCGACGACGCGCTCGCGCCGCATTTCGCGCGGCGCGTTGCAAGCGAAACGCATCCCAAGGCGGGCGATCGCGTGCGCTCGACGCTCGATGCGCATGTGCAGCGCTTCGCGCGCGACACGCTCGCGCGCACGCTTGCCGAACTCAACGCGCGGGCTCATCCGCGCAATGTGCACGACGCGGCGGCGGTGGTGATCGACAACGCATCCGGCGATGTGCTCGCTTGGGTCGGTTCGGCGGGCGGCTTGTCGAACGCGCCCGAAGTCGATGCGGTGCTCGCCGCGCGGCAGGCCGGCTCGACGCTCAAGCCGTTTTTGTATGCGCAGGCCATCGACGAAAAACGCCTGACCGCGGCCACGCTGCTCGACGACGCGCCGCTCGATCTCGCCACCGGCGGCGGCCTCTATATTCCACAGAACTACGATCACGACTTCAAGGGCTGGGTGAGCGTGCGTACGGCGCTCGGGTCGTCGCTCAACGTACCGGCAGTGCGCGCGCTCGTGCTCGTCACGCCGCATCGCTTTGCAAAGACGCTGGTCGCGCTCGGTCTGCCGCTTACGCAAGCGGGCGATTATTACGGCTTCAGCCTCGCGCTCGGCAGCGCGGATGTCACGCTGGCCACGCTTACCAATGCGTATCGCGCGCTGGCCAACGGCGGCGTCGCACGGCCGTCGTTCGATCTTGCGAGCCACGCTGCCGCGCCTGCGGGAAAGCGCGTGTTCAGCCCGGAGGCGAGTTTCATCGTCACGGACATGCTCGCCGACAACAACGCGCGCACGCGCACCTTCGGTTTCGACAGCGTGCTCGCCACGCGCACTTTCAGCGCGGTCAAGACCGGCACCAGCAAGGACATGCGCGATAACTGGGCCGTCGGTTTCACTTCGCGATACACCGTCGGCGTGTGGGTCGGCAATGCCGATGGCGCGCCTATGTGGGACGTCTCCGGCGTCACCGGCGCGGCGCCCGCGTGGAATGCGCTCGTCGGCTATTTGCATCGGCGAGCCGCCAGCCACGCGCCGACTGCGCCGTCGGGCGTGATCGAAACGCAGGTCGCGTATCAGCACGATATCGAACCGAAGCGCGGGGAATGGTTCGTGCGCGGCACGCAGATGAGCGCTATCGGCATCACGGCGAACGCGGCGGGCTCAAGCGGAGCGAGCGGCAAAGGGGACAGCCAGGCGGCGCGCATCGGAGCGCCGACCAATGGCACCATCTTCGCGCTCGATCCCGACATTCCGCCCGCGCGCCAGCGCGTGTGGTTCGAACGCTCGGGCAATAGCGCGCTCGCCTGGCGCCTCGACGGCAAGCCGTTCGGCCGCGATGCGCGCGTCGCCTGGCTGCCATGGCCGGGACATCACATCCTCGAACTCGTCGATGCGCGCGGCAACGCGGTCGATTCAATCGCCTTCGAAGTGCGCGGCGCGTTTCTCAAGACTGCTCAAAGGCCGTCGCGGTGAGGCCGAAGCATGCCTTGCAGCATGCAAAATATTGATGCGTCATCCAATCTGCATTGCGCGACGTTAAAGATTGTGCGCTCGTGTGGTGCGCGCGGCGGGGTCGTGCACAATGCGAGCCGTCATCGTTCGGGACTTGTTTTTGCCCTATGCTTAACGGCAAAGTCGTTATTCTGTCGTAAGCCCGGACGCATCGATTCATCATTCTTTTCCATTGCCTGGAGTGCCGTCATGCTGAAAAAGCTGCTGATGCTGTGCTTTGCGTTGATGCTGTCCGTCGGAACCGCGTTTGCCGCGGTCGATGTCAATACGGCCGATCAAGCCGCGCTCGATTCCGTGAAGGGCTTGGGTCCGGTGAAGTCGAAAGCGATCGTCGACGAGCGCGCGAAGAACGGCCCGTTCAAGGACGCCGACGATCTCGCGACGCGCGTGAAGGGTCTTGGAACGAAGTCCGTGGCCAAGCTCGAGGAGAACGGTCTGACCATCGGCGGATCGTCGCAGCCGCCCACGGGCAAGACCACGAAGCCCGCCGTGAGCAGCACGCAAGGCGCCGCGCCGTCCAACTCGACGGTCAAATCGTCGACAGCCGCCACGGCGGCAACCTCGCCCGCGGCCACCACCGCGCAAACGCCAGCCGCCACGCCGCAAGCGCCGGCTACCGCCACACCTGCTTCGGCTACGAAAAAGAGTTCGCGCAAGTCCAAGGCCGCAAGCGCGGCGGCGGCTGCAAGCGCGGCGCCGGCAGCGACGACGGCACCCGCCGCGGCAAGCGATGCGAAGCCTTCGAAGCGCAAGAGCAAGAAAGACAAGGCCGCGAGCGCCGCGGCTGCCAGTCAATAAAAGTTAGAAAAGATCGAGGCGAGCAGGCGACGGCCAACCGCATCATGCCATCGCCCTTCAACCTCAAGTACTTCGTCTCAAAGCTCGCGTTTCGCTCTCTTCGCACGATGCAAGCGCGTCACGCGAGCCACCCCACCCCGCAACTTCTCGTAGTGAGACTGCCATGAGCCTAATCGATATCCTCGCCTCCACCCTCGGCAACTCGTCGCAACAAGGCGGCCAACCCGGTCAATCCGGCCAGGCTGCGCTGATCACGGCGGCGCTCGAATTCGTCAACAACCAGCCGGGCGGTATCGCGGGGCTGATCCAGCGCTTTCATCAGGCGGGCGCGGGCGACATCGTGTCGTCATGGATCGGCACGGGCGAAAACAAGCCCATCAGCCCGGACACGCTGAACAACGCGCTCGGCTCGGACAACGTCGGTGCGCTCGCGCAGAAAGCCGGCGTGTCGAGCGATCAGTTGTCGGGCATGCTCGCGGCGGTGCTTCCGCATATCGTCGACCGCGCGACGCCGAACGGCGAAGTGCCCGCCAATGGCCAGATGGATCTGTCGAGTGTGCTCGGATCGCTAGGCGGCCTGGCGGGTCTCTTCGGCAAGAACGAAGCGCCGAAACAAGGCTGAGTCTGATTCATCGCGTTTGTTTTGGACCCTGCGGGCGGTTCGCCCTGCGGGGTTTTTTGTTTTGCGGGCCGCGGCGTTGGCGTCATCGATCGTTCCCGCTGCCGCCAAACAAAAAGGGCGATGGATCACCCATCGCCCTTTAGAAATCGCCGCCGAAAAGCAAGCAGCGATCAACCGCCTTTAGTGCACTACGCGGTCGAACACGAACTTCCCGTCCTTGATATCGACCGGAATGACGTCCTTCGGTCCGAACCTGCCAGCCAGAATCAGCTTGGCGACCGGATTCTCGATCTCCTGCTGAATCGCGCGCTTCAACGGCCGCGCGCCGAACACTGGGTCATAGCCGACCTTGCCGATCTGTTCGAGCGCCGCATCCGACACGTCGAACTGCATGTCGAGCTTGGCCAGGCGGTCGTGCAGACGCTGCAACTGAATCTTCGCGATCGATTCGATATTCGCGCGATCCAGCGAGTGGAACACCACCACGTCGTCGATCCGGTTCAGGAATTCCGGCCGGAAATGCAGCTTCACCTCTTCCCAGACGGCGTCCTTCACCGCTTCGTGCGGTTCGCCGACCATGCTCTGGATGACATGCGAACCGAGGTTCGACGTCATCACGATCACCGTGTTCTTGAAGTCGACGGTGCGGCCTTGTCCATCGGTCATTCGGCCATCGTCGAGCACTTGCAGGAGCACGTTGAAGACGTCCGGATGCGCCTTCTCGATTTCATCGAGCAGGATCACGCTGTACGGCTTTCTACGCACGGCTTCGGTGAGATAACCGCCTTCTTCATAGCCGACGTATCCCGGCGGCGCACCGATCAGACGCGCGACGCTGTGTTTCTCCATGAACTCGCTCATGTCGATACGAATGAGATGATCTTCCGAATCGAACAGGAACGCGGCCAGCGCCTTGCACAGTTCCGTCTTGCCGACGCCCGTCGGCCCCAGGAACAGGAACGAGCCATACGGACGGTTCGGATCGGACAGACCCGCGCGCGAACGGCGAATCGCGTCGGCCACCGCGCCGATGGCTTCGTCCTGACCGACCACACGCTCGTGCAGCTTGCCCTCGATCTGCAACAACTTCTCGCGCTCGCCCTGCATCATGCGCGAGACCGGAATGCCCGTGGAACGCGACACCACTTCCGCGATTTCCTCGGCGCCCACTTGCGTGCGCAAAAGACGCGGACGCGTCGGGTTGTTCTGCTCCTGCGACTCGGCCTGCGTCACTTGCTTGAGACGCGCTTCGAGTTCGGGCAGCTTGCCGTATTGCAGTTCGGCCACTTTCTCGAGCTTGCCTTCGCGCTGCAAACGCGCGATGTCCGCACGCGCCTTTTCGATCTCTTCCTTGAGCTGCGCGCTGCCCTGCACGGCGGCCTTTTCGGCGGTCCAGATTTCTTCGAGATCCGAATATTCACGATTGAGCCGGTCGATTTCTTCCTCGATGAGTTGCAGACGCTTTTGCGATGCCTCGTCCTTCTCCTTCTTCACGGCCTCGCGTTCGATCTTCAACTGGATGAGACGGCGGTCGAGCTTGTCCATCTCTTCGGGCTTCGAATCGATTTCCATCTTGATGCGCGACGCCGCTTCGTCGATCAGATCGATCGCCTTGTCCGGCAGAAAACGGTCCGTGATATAGCGATGCGACAACTCCGCCGCCGCGACGATAGCCGGGTCCGTGATCTCCACGCCGTGATGCAACTCGTACTTTTCCTGCAAGCCGCGCAGGATCGCGATGGTCGCTTCCACCGAAGGTTCGTCGACCAGCACTTTCTGGAAACGCCGCTCGAGCGCCGCGTCCTTCTCGATGTATTTGCGATATTCGTCGAGCGTGGTCGCGCCGATGCAATGCAATTCGCCGCGCGAAAGCGCCGGCTTGAGCATGTTGCCCGCGTCCATTGCGCCTTCGGCCTTGCCCGCGCCGACCATCGTATGAATTTCGTCGATGAAGACGATGGTCATGCCTTCGTCCTTGGCGATATCGCTCAGCACGGCCTTCAGGCGCTCCTCGAACTCGCCGCGGTACTTCGCGCCCGCGAGCAGCGCCGCCATGTCGAGCGACAGCACGCGCTTGCCCTTGAGCGTTTCGGGCACTTCGCCGTTGACGATACGCTGCGCCAGTCCTTCGACGATAGCCGTCTTGCCGACGCCCGGTTCGCCGATCAGCACCGGATTATTCTTGGTGCGGCGTTGCAGAATCTGGATCGAGCGGCGGATTTCGTCATCGCGGCCGATCACCGGATCGAGCTTGCCTGCGCGGGCGCGCTCGGTCAGGTCGACGGTGTACTTCTTGAGCGCCTCGCGCTGACTTTCGGCGTCCTGGCTATCGACCTGCGCGCCGCCGCGAACCGCGTTGATCGCGGCTTCGAGCGCCTTGCGCGTAAGACCATGCTGGCGGGCTACGCGGCCCACTTCGCCTTTGTCGTCCGCAACCGCGAGCAGATACATTTCGCTCGCGATGTAGGTGTCGTTGAGTTTCTGTGCTTCTTTATCGGCGTTGTTGAGCAGGCCCGCGAGATCGCGGCTGACCTGCACGTTGCCGTCCGTGCCCTGCACTTGCGGCAAACGATTCATCGCGTCGTTGAGCGCGCTTTGCAGTGCCTGAACCTGCACGCCCGCGTGCGACATGAGCGAGCGCGCGGAACCGTCCTGCTGCGCGATCAGCGCGGCAAGCAAGTGAACCGGCTCGATATACTGGTTGTCGTGACCGACCGCCAGACTTTGCGCGTCTGACAGCGCTTCTTGAAATTTGGTGGTGAGTTTGTCGATTCTCATTATTGAAAGCTCCAATTCGAATACGACCAAAATGAGGCGCGTTTGGTCGGTTTCAAGCCTTGTTTAGCCGTTTGCGCGCACTTTTTCGCTTGATTTCGAGAGAGCCCGCGCGAGCGTCGGCGCATGAGAATGACCTGTCCGTCCGGTTTTCGTTCACCGTCCGGCCGCGTGCAAGACTTAACCGCGCGTCAGGCAGACGAGCTTTGCATGCGCTCGACCGATACCGGAATCACGCTCACTATGCCAAGCAACTGCGAGAGCTCATCCGCCGGACGCGCGAGTTCGCCGACCGTATGCTTGTCGAGTTCCGCAAGGAAGGCATCGCGTGCCGTCGCGAAGACGCCGCGCAACAAGCAGGCCGACTGAATCACGCATTGCCGGTGTGCCTTGTCGCGCGAAAAACAACCGACGATGTCGAAGTCGCTTTCCATTGTGCGCACGATCTCGCCGATCGTCAGATAAGGCGTGCGCTCGCCAAGCCGCAGTCCGCCATGACGCCCTCGCACCGTTTCCACCCAGCCGAGTTCGCCCAATTGCTGGACTATTTTCATCAGATGATTTCTTGAGATGCCATACGCCTCGGATATCTCGCCGATGGTCGAAAGGCGGGACGGGCGCACGGCAAGGTAAAGCAGGACGCGCAGGGTGTAGTCGGTGTAGTCGGTCAGTCGCATGATGTCACGATGATTTTGTGCGCGGAACACGCGCATCGAGAACAACGGAGCCAGAGGCACGCGGGCAAACGAAGAGCAGACGGCGAAAGCGGCGCGACGCGGGATGCGCGGAAAAACACCGCGCGTGCGCCAGCGACAATGACCTCAACGCACACATAAGGTCTAACATCCTGACGCGGCCTGCCACGAAAAATTGAACGACCGGTCGGATTATCGCTGTTCAAGACGCGACATTTTGCGACAAAACAGCGCCTATCGTCAGCATAATGTGCTGACGCTTGCGTGTAAGCATCCGCATAACATTTATTTGCCATGACCCTTCACGAATCATCTGCCCGCCCGGCTCGCTTTGCGGAACCGGACGAAGCCAACATCCGCACGCTCGTGGAGACGTTTTATCGCCGTGTCGATGACGATTCCCTGCTCGGCCCGATCTTTTCGCGCGAACTGACGGGCCGCTGGGACGAGCATCTCACCAAAATGACGACCTTCTGGTCGAGCCTCGTGTTGGGAACGAAGCAGTATCGCGGGAATGTGCAAGAGGCGCATCGGCCGCTCGAAGGTATCGCGCCCGAGCATTTCGCACGCTGGCTTACGCTCTTTCTCGACACCGTGGACGCGCGTTACGAGCCGGCCGCCGCCGTGCAGTTCATGGAACCGGCACTGCGGATCGCGCACAGTTTGCAATTGAGCAAGTTCGGCTGGGATTACAAGATTCCCGACGCGCAGCAGGAACTTCTCGCGGCGCTCAAACGGCAGCGCACCGGCGGCCGGGAAGAGCCGCGTTTCGCAAAGCGGCCTTCGGGGGAAGCGTTTCCAGCGAGGTTCGTGGGACGTTCGGCGGATACGAAGTGACGCTCGCGGCGTTCTTCCTCGCCGATCACGCTTGTCTTGCCGCCCAAGGTTTTTGGCTTTTACCCGTTTGCGAGCGCTCTTAGCGCGATTTCGCGTGCCGCTTTTGTCTCGCCAATCACGCGGTAAGCGGTGGACTCATCCGCGGATCGTCGCCTTTCCTATGACCATCGCCGCGCTTTAGCTTTTCGGCTTTTGCCAGCGAGCCAGCGCCGTATCATCCGATTCACGCGCATCGACCCAGCGCTCGCCCGCGTCGGTTTTTTCCTTCTTCCAGAACGGCGCCTGCGTTTTCAAGTAGTCCATGACGAAGGCGCACGATTCGAACGCCTCGCCGCGATGCATCGCCGTGGTTGCGACCAGCACGATCTGATCGAGCGGCTTCAGTTTTCCCACGCGATGTACGATCAGCACGTCCGACCCAGGCCAGCGCGCGCGCGCCGACTCGGCAATCTCGTGCAGCGATTTCTCCGTCATGCCGGGATAGTGCTCGAGCTCCATCGTCTCGACCGCGCTGCCTTCGTTCAAGTCGCGCACCGTGCCGACGAAGCACGCCACCGCGCCCACTTTCGGATTGCCCGCTCGCAGCGCGGCGACTTCCGCTCCGAGATCGAAATCCGCCTCCTGTACGCGCACGATCGTCATGTCAACCGCCCGTGACCGGCGGGAAAAACGCCACTTCGCAGCCATCCGTGATGCGCTGCGACGGGTCCGTCATGACGTGATTGCAGGCCATGCGCAACGCACGGCCTTCGGCGAGCGTTTCGGCCCACGCGCCGCCGCGCATGCGCAGCCAGGCGCGTACATCGCCGACATTCACGACGGTGTCCGGCACGCTGACCGTCTCGTTCGCGACACCCAGCGCTTCGCGCACGCTGGCAAAAAATCTCAGTTCGATATGCATTTGATGGCCTTCTACCGCATCAACTCTGAAAAGGGAATGAAGCGCACCGTCTCGCCCGCGCGGATGGCGTGATCCGGCGGATTGTCGATGAGGCCGTCGCCCCACACGGTCGAAGTCAGCACGGCGCTGCTTTGATTGGGAAAGAGATCGAGGCCGCCCGCGTCGTTCACGCGCGCGCGCAGGAACTCGTTGCGGCGGTCGCCCTTCTTTTGGCTGAAGTCGGCACGCATCGAGTAGACGCGCGGCGCGACGTCGCTCGCGCCTGCCAGCCGCAGCAGGAACGGCCGCACGAACAGCAAGAAGGTGCAAAAGCTCGACACCGGATTTCCCGGCAGGCCGATGAAATATGCTTCGCCGAGTGCGGCATCCGAACGTCGCACGTTGCCGAACGCGAGCGGCTTGCCGGGCTTCATCGCGATCTGCCACATGGCGATGCGTCCTTCGGCTTCCACCGCCGGTTTCACGTGATCTTCCTCGCCGACCGATACCCCGCCGCACGTCAGAATCAGATCGTGTTCCCCGGCCGCGCGGCGCAGGGTTTCGCGCGTTGCGTCGAGACGATCCGGCACGATCCCGAGGTCGGTCACGTCGCAACCGAGTTTCGCAAGCAGCGAGCGCAGCACGAAGCGATTCGAGTTGTAGATGGCGCCGGGCGCGAGCGGCTCGCCGGGCATGCGCAGTTCGTCGCCGGTAAAGAAGATGGCGACGCGCACGCGCCGCACGACATCGAGCGCGCCGCAACCGACCGATGCCGCGAGACCCAACGCTTGCGGCGTGAGGCGCGTGCCCGCAGGCAGGATCACCGAACCGCCGCGGATGTCCGCGCCTTGTTGCGTGATCCATTCGCCAGCTGCGGGCGCGTGCGCGAACGCGACGCTGCCGTCGTCCGCCGCACGCGCCATTTCCTGCATGACGACGGTATCGGCGCCCGGAGGCACCGTCGCGCCGGTGAAGATGCGCGCGGCCGTGCCTGCCGTGAGCGGCGTGGCGGCGTGGCCAGCCGGAATGCGTTGCGACACCGGCAGCGCGCGCGGCGCGGCCTCGCTCGCGCCGGCGAGATCGGCGGCGCGGACGGCGTAACCGTCCATCGAGCTGGTGTGCATTGGCGGAACGTCTAGCGGCGACGTGACATCGGCGGCAAGGACGCGGCCGAGCGACGCCGCGGCATCGAGCGTATCGATGCGCTCGGTGCCATCGACCCGATGCGCGGCGTCGAGGAGAAGGCCGAGCGCTTGCGCGGTCGCGAGCATCGGGGGACGAGGAGAAGTGGACATGGAGTTCGTACGGAGCGATGCGCCCGTCAATCGTGAATGGGGAGTAGCTGGCAACGTCAGTCAACCATTGTAGCGAGATGGGCGGTGAGGCGAAGCGCTCTGGCGTTCGCGGTCGTTCGTGTGGTTTGCGGCGTTCGTGTCGTTCGCTTCGTTTGCGGTCGTTCGCTTCGTTCGCGTCGTTCGCTTCGTTCGCTTCGTTTGCGGTCGTTCGCTTCGTTCGCGTCGTTCGCTTCGTTCGCTTCGTTCGCTTCGTTCACTTCGTTCGCGTCGCCTGCGCGAGTTCCGCCCGACCAACCGATCACGCCCCCGCTTTCCGCCTCACCCGCCCTTCATGACGACCCCCAAGCCGGTGATACACTCGCACCACACTTCCCACGTCCATTTCCATGAAATTCTGTTCCGTCTGCGGCCACGAGGTCGCCCTTTCGGTCCCGCCTGGCGACAACCGCGAGCGCTTCGTCTGCGGCAGTTGCGGCACCGTTCACTACCAGAATCCGCGCAACGTCGTCGGCACGGTGCCGGTGTGGGACGACAAGGTGCTCTTGTGCCGCCGGGCAATCGAGCCGCGCTACGGCTACTGGACCTTGCCGGCAGGTTTCATGGAAATGGACGAGACCACGAGCGAAGGCGCATCGCGCGAAACGCTCGAGGAAGCAGGCGCGCGCGTCGAGATTCAAAGTCTTTTCACGCTGCTCAACGTGCCGCACGTGCATCAGGTGCATCTGTTCTATCTCGCGCGTCTGCTCGATATCGAAATCGACGCCGGCGAGGAAAGTCTCGAAGTGCGTCTCTTCGAGGAAAGCGAGATTCCGTGGGACGAGATCGCCTTTCCGACCGTCGGCCAGACGCTGCGTTTCTTCTTCGCCGACCGCGCCGCGGGCAACTTCACGCTGCACACGGGCGACATCTTCCGCACGCTGCGCGAAGGCTGAGCGCCTCGCGCATCGACTGCTTCGACCATGGTTCCCTGGCTCGCCGACGACGATCCGTTCCCGCCCGTCGAGCGCGCGCTCGGCGCATCTAGCGGCGCGCCGGGTTTGCTCGCCGCGAGCGCGGAGCTTTTGCCCGCGCGTCTCGTCGATGCCTACCGGCGTGGCATCTTTCCGTGGTATTCGGACGGTCAGCCCGTGCTGTGGTGGAGTCCCGATCCGCGCATGGTGCTGATTCCGGACGAGTTCAAAGTCTCCGATTCGCTGCGCAAGACGCTCAAACGCGTGTCGCGCGAGCCGCTCTGGGAAGTGCGCGTGGACGACGACTTCGCCGCCGTGATGCACGCGTGCGCCGACACGCCGCGCGACGGTCAGCGCGGCACGTGGATCACTTCCGAAATCGTTGAGGCGTACTCGACGCTGCATCGCGCGGGCAAGGCGCACAGCGTCGAAACGTGGTTCGACGGGCGGCGCGTCGGCGGGCTTTATGGCGTGTCGTTCGGCAAGATGTTCTTCGGCGAATCGATGTTCGCGCACAAGACCGATGCCTCGAAAATCGCCCTCGCCGCGCTCGTCGCGCACTTGCGCCGCCATAAAATTGGGATGATAGACTGTCAGCAGAATACGGCGCATCTGGCGTCGCTGGGCGGCCGCGAGATCGGCCGCCCCGCGTTCGTCACGCATCTGCGTCACGCGGTCGAAGATGCGCCGATTCCCTGGCGTTTCGATAAATCGGTTCTCGCGGAACTGATCGAGCGCTAGACGACGACGCAAGGACACCGGAACGGAACCAGGCACCGGACAGGCATCAACCAGGCAACCAGAAACCAGCAACGACGAGACGCCCGCGAGACGAGAGCCGCCAACGTGACACATCCGAACGAGCTGCCGCTGTCACCGCTTTCCGCGCTGCAATTCTATGCAACAGCGCCCTATCCTTGCAGTTATCTGGAAGGACGCGTGGCACGCTCGCAAGTCGCGACGCCCAGCCATCTCATCAATTCCGACGTCTACACCGAACTCGTCAAAGCCGGCTTCCGGCGTTCCGGCGTGTTCACGTATCGCCCGTATTGCGACGGTTGCCGTGCCTGCGTGCCGGTGCGCGTGCCGGTGGCGCGCTTCGCCCCGAACCGCACGCAACGGCGCGTCTGGAAGCAGCACGGCAATCTCGTCGCGAGCGTCGCGCCGCTGCATTACGACGAAAAGCACTACGCGCTTTATATGCGCTATCAATCGGCACGGCACGCGGGTGGCGGCATGGATCGCGACAGCCGCGACCAGTACGAACAGTTTTTGCTGCAAAGCAGGATCAACTCGAGGCTCGTCGAATTCCGCGAGCCGGGCCACGCGGACACGCCCGGCGCATTGCGCATGATCAGCATGATCGACATTCTCGGCGACGGGCTTTCGTCCGTGTACACGTTCTTCGAGCCGGGCCTGCCGCACACGAGCTTCGGCACGTTCAACATCCTCTGGCAGATCGAGCAGGCGAAAAGCCTCGACTTGCCGCACGTGTATCTCGGCTACTGGATTCGCGAAAGCGAAAAGATGGCGTACAAGGCCAACTTCCGGCCGCTGGAAGGGCTGATCGATGGCCGCTGGTCACCGCTCGATCCCGCAACGACGCTTTCCGCCGGAACCCTGCCGATGCCGGGCCGCATCCACAACGTGAGTCAGCCGAAGTAGCAAGCGCCTCGCGCGCGGCAACCTTGCGCTTGACGTTCGGAAAGCCCCATCGGCAGGAAACAACCGCTTCCCCGGATCGCCGCACCTCGCCGACAAAAACTCGCGCCGCAACCATCCACTCCGGCGCCCTCTGCAAAGCCGCTAAAATAGCGGGTCTCAAAAAACTCGCCGTCGCAGGCGTTCACTTCGTGTTCAGCTCCCTTTACCCGCTCGCGCGCTCGCATCTGTTCAAGATGGACGCGGAAGACGCTCATCACCTCACCCTGCGCATGCTGGGCGCGGCCGGCCGCACCGGACTCGCCGGCATGCTTGCCAAACGCGGCCCCGACTCGCCGCGCAACGTGATGGGCCTCGCGTTCCGCAATCCCGTCGGTCTCGCGGCGGGACTGGACAAGGACGGCGCGTGCATCGACGGACTGGCAGCGCTCGGCTTCGGCTTCATCGAGGTGGGCACGGTCACGCCGCGCGCGCAGCCGGGCAACCCGCGGCCGCGCATTTTCCGGCTGCCGGAAGCGGGCGCGCTGATCAACCGCATGGGCTTCAACAACGGCGGCGTCGAACAGTTCGTCGCCAACGTGCAGGCGGCGCGCTATCGCGGCATCCTGGGGCTCAATATCGGCAAGAACGCCGATACCCCGATCGAACGCGCCGCCGATGACTATCTGTACTGCCTCGAACGCGTCTATCCGTTCGCGAGCTACGTGACGATCAATATCTCGTCGCCGAACACGAAGAATCTGCGGCAGCTACAGGGCGCGGGCGAACTGGATTCGCTGCTCGGCGCGCTCAAGGACAAGCAGCAGCGTCTGTCCGATCTTCACGGCAAGCTCGTGCCGCTCGCGCTCAAGATCGCGCCCGATCTCGACGACGAGCAGATCAAGTCGATCGCCGGAACCGTCCTCACGCACGGTATCGACGGCGTGATCGCCACCAACACCACGCTCTCGCGCACCGCCGTCAGCGGCATGCGGCACGGCGAGGAAACCGGAGGCCTGTCGGGCCGCCCCGTCTTCGATGCGTCCAACGAGGTGATCCGCAAGCTGCGCGCCGAACTGGGCGCGGATGTGCCGATCATCGGCGTGGGCGGGATTTTCTCGGGCGAGGACGCGCGCGCGAAGCTCGCGGCGGGAGCATCGCTCGTGCAGATTTATACGGGGCTGATCTACAAGGGACCGGCGCTCGTGCGCGAGTGCGTCGAAGCCCTCGCGTAGGAATATGGAAATAAGCAAACGATCTTACGCATCGCTTGCCTTTTATCTATGATGCCGCACCTGCAAAGCACGGCTCGCCGTCGCGATGCCATTCAAGAGGAATAAAACACGATGAAACTGTCCACGCTCAAGAAAGTGCTCGTCGCCGGTCTGATCGGCGCGTCCCTGTCGGCTGCGGCGCATGCCGAAGACCTGCTCGATTCCGTCAAGCAACGCGGCACGCTGCGCGTCGGTCTGGAAGGCACCTTCCCCCCGTTCAACTCGAAGTCGCCGCAAGGCGAGCTGGTCGGTTACGACGTGGATATCGCCAAGGCGGTTGCCGCCAAGCTCGGCGTGAAGCCCGAGTTCGTGACGACGGAGTGGAGCGGCATCATCGCGGGTCTGCAGGCTGGCAAGTTCGACGTGATCGTGAATCAAGTCGGTATCACCGATGCGCGCAAGGCCACGCTCGACTTCTCGCCCGCCTACACGTACTCGAACGCGCAGCTGATCCAGCGCGCGGATGACAAGCGCGAATTCAAGTCGCTCGACGAACTGAAGGGCCAGAAGCTCGGCGTCGGTCTCGGCACGAACTACATGGACATGGCGAAGTCGGTGCCGGGTATCGATGTGAAGACGTATCCAGGCGCGCCCGAATATCTGCGCGATCTGGCAGCCGGCCGTCTGGACGCCGCGCTCAACGACCGTCTGATGCTCGCCTATCTGCTGAAGAACTCGCAACTGCCGCTGCGCACGGGCGCGAATCTCGACAAGGGCAGCCCGTCCGGCATCCCGTTCAAGAAGGGCAACCCGAAGTTCGCCAAGGCGATCGACGACGCCATGACCCAGCTCGAACAGGACGGCACGTTCACGAAGATCTCGCAGAAGTGGTTCGGTATCGACGTGACCAAGCCCGCGAAGTAAGCCTCGTTCCCGCGCGCCGAAAGGCGTTGCGGACGTTTAGAGCGTAACGCGCGGCTCGAGGGCGGCATCGTCTGACGGTGTCGCCCTTGTCTTTTTCGCGCGCGGTTTATGATGTGCGCTTTGCGCGGCAACGTGCCCGCTCTCCTTCCTGCTTCCCCGTTCATGTCCACGACCTCCCTGCTCGTTCAATCGGCCCCGGTGCTGGCGCAAGGCGCGCTACTGACGATCAAGTTCGCGCTCTATTCGATGTTGTTCGGACTCATCGCGGGCGTCGTCCTGGCGTTGATGGGCATCAGCCGCAGCCGCGCGCTCGTCGCCATCGGCCGCTGCTATGTGAGCGTGATGCGCGGCACGCCGCTGCTCGTGCAGATCTTCGTGATCTACTACGGCCTGCCGAGCCTCGGCATCTCGCTCGACCCGACGCCCGCGGGCGTGATCGCGCTGTCGGCGAACGTGGCGGCGTATCTTTCGGAAAGCATGCGCGGCGCGATTCTCGGCATCCCCAACGGGCAATGGCTCGCCGCCTACAGTCTCGGTTTGTCGCGCGCCCAGACGCTGCGTTACGTGGTCGGGCCGCAAGCCTTGCGCATTGCGGTGCCGAGTTTGTCGAACAGTCTCATCAGCCTGATCAAGGATACGTCGCTCGTCTCGGTCATCACCGTGACGGAGTTGCTGCGCAGCGCACAGGAAGTGATCGCGGCGACGTATCAGCCGTTGCCGCTTTATCTCGCGGCGGCGTTCGTCTATTGGGTGCTCTGCAGCGTGCTGGAATTCGTGCAGCGCAGGTTCGAAAGACGCCTCGCGCTGCCGGGCCGGCATTGAGCTGCATGGGCGGCGAACGCTAATCTGCCTCGAACGGGAAGCGCACGTTCAGATCGCGCCGCGCGGCATCGATGATGGCGATCATGCGCATCGACATGGCGTGCGGCATGATCGGGCTTTCGGTGGCGCCCGCGCGCAGCAGCTCGCAGAAGTGCGCGGTCTCGTAGTTCAGGCCGCCGCCGCTGAAAGGCTCGTCGAGTTCGACGCGGCGTCCGTCCGTATAAGCGATGCTCGCGCGCACCGGGTTCCACCAGTTCTCGTGGATCGTCACCGTGCCTTGAGTGCCGCCGATGAGCGCATCGCCACGACCTTGCAGATCGAGCCCGCAGAATATCTGCGCGATGCCGCGCTCGTGGCGCACGTTGAGGCTCGCGAAGACATCCACGCCCGTTTCGCCCACGCGGCCGATCGTCTGCACGTCGAGCGCCTCGCCGAGCCAGTCGACCGCCAGAAACGCTTCGTAGACGCCGATATCGAGCAGCGCGCCGCCGCCCGCTTCGACTGAGAACGACGGATGATCGAGCGGCACGCCGGCTATCGAACAGCCCGCGCGCACGAGTCCGATCTCGCCGATGGGATCGCGCGCAAGATGCTCGCGCAAACGGCGATAAAGCGGATAGAACGGCGGCTTCATCGCTTCCATGAAAAGCAGCTTGGACGCGCGCGCGGCGTCGATCATGGTCTGCAAGGTGCGCGCGTTCACGGCGGCCGGTTTCTCGCAGAGCACGGGCTTGCCCGCCGCCAAGGCACGCAGCGCGTATTCGGGATGACTGTCCTGCATGGTTGCGACATAGACCGCGTCGATCTCGCCGAACATGGCGTCGAGGTCGTCGAAGGCGCGCGCGCCATGCGGTGCCGCCAGCGCGCGAGCGGGTTCGGCGCGTCGTGACCAGACGCCCGCGAGTGCCGCGCCATCGACCTGCCCCAGGCTTTCGGCAAAGCGCCGTGCAATGCGTCCCGCACCCACGATGCCCCAGCGGATCGCGTTCGTCTTTCCCGTGTTCGTCGTCGTGTTCGTTTCGGTATTGCTCAAAGCCGGTCTCCCGCGAGATGTTCATCGTGGGAGGCATTGTGCCTCAAGGAACCGCGCGGCCAAATGCAAAAAGCCGGGACAGGTCCCGGCTTTTCACGCGATACGGACGCCGTTACGCGCCTGCCGGAGCATTCACGCTCGGCGGCTGCGCCGGATACTGCGGGCTCGAGCGCTCGAGCGAGAACGCGCGGCCCACTTCTTCCGCCGCGAGATCGACGAGTGCGCGCGTCGCGCGTTCGGCTGCATCGGTATCTTTCGATTCGATGGCTTCGACCACGAGCCGCTGCGCCGCAAGCGTCGCTTCACGCACCGACTCGATGCCGTCGACGATCGGATTCACCGTGACGAGCGCACCGCGCACGATCGCCGTCATCTGGCGAAAGAACTGATTGCCGCTCGCCGCCACGATACGCGTATGCAGCACTTCGTCGGCGGCCTGATATTCCGGCTCGCCAACCTGCAATTGCGAAAGCGCGTCGAAGGCATCGCGAATGCCGGCGATCTCATCGGGCGTCGCGCGGGCTGCTGCCAGCGCGGCGGCACGGGGCTCGATCAGCATGCGGAATTCGATTACATCGCGCAGAAACGTCTGATCGGGCTTCGCGCGAAAACGCCAGCTCACGACATCTTCGTCGATCAGGCGCCAGTCGCTCATCGGCCGGATGCGCGTGCCGGTTTTCGGCCGCACGTCCAGCATATGCCGCGCGAGCAGCATGGAGAGCGCTTCACGCATGACGGTCCGACTTACGTCGAACTCCTTCGAGAGGATGTCCTGCGGCGGCAATATCGCCCCATATTTCTGCTCGACGATCCCTGAGACGAGTCCGTCCATGACCTTCGCCACCAGCGATCGCTCTTTGTTTTCATCCATCTCGCTTCTCCCCTTTGTCGCCTGTCCGTAGCCATGTGTGTTCGTCGTGAACACGCTGTTTGCTCAGAGGCGCCGAGGCACGGCGACAACCGACTGGTCCGGTCGTCGTGCCTGATACGTTGCGTCTTCGTTGCACCGAAAACCAGTTGGGAATTTCCTGACAGGGTATTCCCTCTGACGGGGTGCAATCGCCACGTCGCCGCCCTTCTTGCTGCATGCCCTGAGTGCTGCACTCGCGCCGCGCGCGCGCCGGCATTCGTCAGGGAAACTGAAGAATGGCGACGTCGCAGCGCGGCGCGAGCGTTTTTTTGCGGTCCGTCCGAAATGCGAACCGGTCATGCAAGCATTTGAGCAAGCATCTCGTATGCGTTCTGTGCGACCGCGAACGCTCGCCCGATTCGATACCCCTTTTGTATGACACTCGCGCGCTTTATGCGGTACGTATGCGCGTTTTCGTCGTGCACCACTTAGTTCATTCGTCGGTCTATTCGCTCATACGGCGCCATCGGGCGCGCGCGTGCGACGCGGGCCGACCGGCATCGCGCGCGGCCGTTGCGAAGCGCGTTCCGCGAGCGTTTCCTGATAGATCGTCAGGTATTCGTTGCTTACGCGCTCGACTGAAAGCTGATGCAGATTCTGTCGCGCGCGCGCCGACAGTTGGCCGCGCGCCTGCGAGTCGAGCAGCAGCCAGCGCAGTTTCGCCGCCGCCTCGGCCGGATTGCCATCGGGCACGAGCACGCCCGCCGCGCCGCCATCGAGTAATTCGGGGATACCGCCGATACGCGTGGCAACGATTGCGCATCCTGCCTCGCGCGCCTCGGCGATCACGAGCGGACTCGGGTCCTGAAGCGACAGCAACGCGAAGACATCGGCTTCGGCGAGATACGGACGCGGGTCCGCGACGAAGCCGGTGAAATGCACCGTCGCGCCCAGATCTAGCTCGGCGGCGAGCGTTTCCATCGCGCTGCGATCGGGCCCGTCGCCTACCAGGTACAGATGCGGCTCCGGTATGAATTCCCGGTCGTGCATCGATTGCTCGCGCAACAGCGCGAATGCATGCAGCAAATCGGTAATACCCTTTCTTCGATACATCCCCGCCACGCAAACCACGTTCGGATGCTTCAAACGCAGGGGTTTCGGCGCGGGACGGCACACGAGCCGCGGCGCGCCTATCGCACCATTGCGCACGACCGAAAGCCGCTCGGCCCCGATACCGCGCGCGACGAGATCCTTCGCGACCGCATCGCTCACGGCGACCATGCGATCGCCCGAGCGCACCAGCGACGCGCTCTTCTGCAATTCATGGTGCACGGTCGTGACGAGCGCGAAGCGGCGGCGCATGCTGCCAAAGCGCGAGATCAATGCGCCCGTCATCATGTGCGCGTGCACGATATCGGGATCGAATCGGTCGATAAGGCGATTGAAGCCCGCGATCATCGAAGGGACGCGCCAAGGCTGGCGCGACTGTTGCAACGGAATATGCGTGATGCCGTGACGTCGCAAGAGCGGCTCGAATCCGCCGCCGGATGACGCCACGATTACCTCCTGCCCCATGCGCGCCTGCATGCAGGCGAGATCCACCATCATGTTGACGGTGCCGTTGCCAATCGTCTGTGCGTGGTTGGCTAGATGGACTATTCGCATGTGGGTTCGGCACGCGCGACCTTGGTCGGTCCGCGTGTCCTGGATTGCCTTTCGTTTTTACAGCGTGGAATTCGTTGGATCGCGCGCGCCGCCTTAAGGGCCAAGCAGCGCGCGCAAAGCTGCTTACAGCAACTCGTAGGTGTTGGCGTGCAGTTGCGCCTTGCTGGCGCTCGCCGTTTCGCGCGCCGTCTGACGGCTCTTTCGCGTCAGGCCGATGTACGGCATGCCGTGTTCGAGGAACGGACCTTCGGTCTTGCGAAAGCCGAACGCTTCGTAAAAGCCGCGCAGACTCACAGGCGCCGTGAGACGCACGCCGCGTCCGGGCCAACGTTCCGCGGTCACTTCGAGCACGCGTTCGATGAGCGCATGCGCGGTGCCATCGCCGCGACGCAGCGGGCTCGTCAAGATCTTGTCGACGACGACTTCCGGGTCTTCGGCGTCGCCTTCGTGAATGCGCGCATAGGCGAGCACGGGCATCGAACGAGTCATGTCTTCGGCTGCGAAGACATGCACGCCGCTTTCATCGCGGCCATCGGGATCGAGGTGCACATGCGACTGTTCGACGACGAACACCGCACTGCGTGCGCGCAGAATCAGATAAAGCTCTCGCGCAGTGAGCTGTTCGAAATCAAGGGCTTTCCAGTTCATCGTTTTATTCTCCATGCTCGGGCCGGATAAAACCGGCGTGGCGACCATCACACGTTACGTCCCGGTGAGCCAACATTCCGTGCGGCGGCGCACCGACGATAGCCCTTGCAGCCCCGTCAAATAAGGCCAACCGCACGCAAGGCGTCTCGGGGAAAAAGACGCCTTCGAACCTAAAACCGCATACACGGGCCGCGATGCACCGTTCGCCGCCCATAAGTGCATGCAACCGTGCACCCGGCGCGATTTCGTGCATTCGCATGCACCGATAGCGCTCGCTTCATGCGGCACCTTCATGGGAAAATCGAGATGCTTACCGCCGTCGACCGCGACTCGGGCGCGCAAAAAAACGAAAGCAAAAATGACTGCATGCCCGACCGCACGGGCGGTATCGGACGCCGTCCTTACTGCTCAGAGGTCAACGCATGAGCGCGTTCCACACCGGCGGTGTGACGGGTTCCGACGCAGGCCGTTCGCGCGTCGTGCAACTCGACCCCTTGCGCCTGCGCGCGCGGCGGCATCACGCGCATGCGTTGCATCGTGGCGAGCGCATCTGGCGCGACGGCGCGGGACCCGTCGATCTCTGGATCGAGCTTCTGCATGGCAATGGTCTCGAACCGCGCGCGGCACTTGCGTATAGCGTCGCGCAAGACTTCGAGGACGACCAGTTCACGCTCGGCCGCATTACACCGGAAGACATCGAAAAGCTTTACGGCCTGCAAGTACAGGAGCTTTCAATCTTCCATTCGCTCGAAGAACGCGCGCTCGTGCAGACGCGCCGCGCAAACACCGTGCTGATCGAAACGGATGCGTTCTTCTTGCCCGACACGCGGTCGGCTTCCTACCATCGCGAGCATGCGAAGACGACTATCGGCATCGATGTGATCGATCCCAATGCGCGGCGTCTCGGCTACTTTCATCACACGGGCTACCATCTGCTCGATGGCGATGACTACAACGGCGTGCTGGGCTTGCCCGCCAGCGACGCAAGCACCTTGGCCGCGACACTTTTCCCGCATGTCGAGTTCGTCAAGCGTGTACGTGAACCGCTTACCGGAACGGCCTTGGCGGAAGCATCGGCCGATCTGTTGTGCGCGCATTTGCTGCGACGTCCTTTGCACAATCCGATCACGCGCTGGCGTGCTGCCTTTCCCGAACATGTCGATGCCATGCTCGCGCGCGGTGACGCTTACACGCAGCTCTACTTCGCAAACGTAATGCGACAGCTCGGCGCGAACTTCGAACTGCTTGCGCACTACCTGCAATGGATGCGCGAGCAAGGCTTCGACATACCCGTGCAAACACATACCAGCGCCCGCAAGATCGCAAGCGAGACCATGGTCATGCAATGCCGTCTCGCTCGCTCGCTTTCACGACAACATCGCGAGCTTTGCGAAGCCTCTTTCGATGTTCTCGAAGATGCATATTCGCGTGTAGTGCCGCCTCTCGCCGCTATAGTCTGTTGAACATTTCATAGCATGATTCATGAGATGCGCCCTTTGCGGCGCCCTCATTTTGAGTCTTATTTCAAGGGGTTTTCTGCTTGCTCCAATCTCTCGGCGACATGGCACGCCAAGTGTGTTAGTCAAATCTCACGCTGCTTTGCGCTGTGTTCAACGCTTCACGCGACACACAAGCGCTCGAAGTTGTCCTCGATGAAACATTTCTGAATTCTTCCCTCCGTGTAATTCGGCGTTGTCGCAAAGCACCAAACCATCAATTGTCACGCAAACGTTTTACGCTGAATCATCGTGATGATGTTCGTTGAAGCATGCTGTGCAAGCCTCGTATGGGCCGATGTAAGCCATCACGGCCGACATGAAGATCGTTCACCGTGATGCTTATCGCGTGAGGTTTCCATATCGCGCAAGAGCCGCAACGTTTTGCCCTTGAACGCGAATCACGACCATGCACGGCTTGCATGGCGCAAAGACATACGCAGCAAGGCTTTGCGGATACGCAAGCGAATCATTCACGAATGCACGTTCGCTTGCCCACGAAGCCGATGGAACACGGATGAATCAATTTTCAAACTCCCTACGAAAGAAGGAAGGTTTGCAGCCTGATGTCTCCCCAAGAGCCCTGTCGCGCGGTAATGCGATATGACCAATCCTTCATTCGTGGGGATCGCAACAATGCTACGTATTGGGTCGCATACGTATTCCTAAGACCAGCAATGTTCAAAACTGAAACAAAAATGCTTCGCTGCACTGCATCACAAACGGCGGATTTGCACTGAGGCCCCGCCCACATTGACGCTCGCCGCATTGGCACAGTCCTCGCTAAAAGAGTGTCGCCACCCGATCGACGCAATCAACCAAATCAACTCATGCGCGACACAGGAGCTACGGGGCTGATGTGAATGACGGAATGTGTTGGATAACGTTCACATCAGTAAATAAAAGAGTGAAGCGCACTGCGCGAGCTACGAGAGAACAACCATGCTGACCCTCCAGTCCGACCTGCACGGCAACCATTTGCTTGGCGCGCTTCCGGCGCACGAATGGCAAGCACTGACTCCGCATCTCGAGCTCGTTCAACTGCGCACCGAACAACTGCTGTGCGATTCCGGCCAGCGCATTCATCACGTCTATTTCCCGACGACGGCCATCATCTCGTTGCTGCATACCATGGAAGATGGCGGTTCCGTCGAAATCGCGGCGGTCGGCCGCGAAGGCATGACGGGCGTGCCGGTGCTCACGGGCGGCGAAACCATGCCGACGCGCGTGCAAGTGCAGTGCCCCGGCTTCGCGTATCGCATGAGCGCACAAGCCCTGCGCGACCAATTCGCGCGTTCCGACTTCCTGCGCCGCCTGATGCTCCTGTATATGCAAGCGCTGCTCACGCAAGTCGCGCAGACGGCCGCATGCAACCGCCATCATTCGCTCAATAAGCAACTTTGCCGCTGGCTTCTAATCGAAATCGATCGTACGGCGTCCAACGAACTACAAGTGACGCAACAATTAATTGCCGATATGCTGGGCGTACGCCGTGAAGGCGTGACCGAAGCAGCCGGCAAGCTGCACGATGCGGGCCTCATCCATCACAGCCGCGGCTGTATCAAGGTGGTGGACCGCGAAGGGCTCGAAGCCCGCGCCTGCGAGTGCTACGGCCTCGTGAAGCGTGAATTCGACCGCCTGCTGCCGCGCATGCGCGTGCAGGAAAACGTCTCCGTTCCCAGCGCCTGATAATGCAGATGCAAACTAAAAATCGCGATATGTTCGCCCGCTCGGCACGTTGTCTCGACGTGTTCCTGATCATCGCAGGCGGGGTGATTGCGCACTTCATGCGCTTCTCCTCGCTCGATTTCAGCGATGTCGAAAAGTTGCTGATCGCGTTTAATTGCGTGCTCGCCCTCTTGCTGTTTCCGGCGTTCGGCGTCTACGAAGCTTGGCGCGGCAAGCCGTTGCCGGTGATGCTCGCACGCGTGACGCTCGCCTGGGTCGCGGTGGCGGCGGCGGCGCTTTTGCTGGCGTTCACGCTGCATCGGATGGATCTGGTCTCGCGTCTGTGGTTCGCTTATTCCACGCTGATTTCCGGCGCGTTGATCGTCGTCGCGAAGTGCGCGGTCTATCTGAGCCTTAGAGCCATGCGTGGCCGCGGCTTCAACCAGCGCACGGTGGCGATCGTCGGCGCGCAGGGTTTCGCGCGCACCTTGCTCGCGCACCTCAGCAGCACGCCCGAACAGGGTTTTACGCCGGTTTGCCTGCTCGATACGACCGGCGACGAGGAATTGCACGCGAGCGGCGTAGGCAGCACGCTGGGCGCTTCCATGCGCATGCCGGTGCTCAACGACTTCGACGAACTCGTCGAGAAAGTGCGCCGCGAAGAGATCAACGAAGTGTGGCTCGCGCTGCCGCTTTCGCAAGAGCACACCATCTACCGCTTCGTGCACGCGCTGCGCCATGACTTCGTGAATCTGCGTTTGATTCCAGACACCCGCAGCATCTCGCTCTTCAATCATTCGATGACGGATGTCGCCGGGCTCGCCACCATCAACCTGACGACCTCGCCGGTCAGCACGCTGCAAATGTGGCCGAAGATGCTGTTCGACCGCCTGTTCGCGGCCGCCGCACTCTTGGCGCTGTCGCCGCTCATGATCGGCATATCGATCGCGGTGAAGGCTACCTCGAAGGGACCGGTTTTCTTCACGCAGAACCGCAAGGGCGCTGACGGACGGCCGTTCCGCATCTACAAGTTCCGTTCGATGGCCGTGCACAAGGAAACGAGCGGCCACGTGACCCAGGCAACGCGCAACGACCCGCGTGTGACGAAGATCGGTGCATTCCTGCGCCGCACGAGTCTGGACGAGCTGCCGCAGTTCCTGAACGTACTGTTCGGACATATGTCGGTGGTGGGCCCGCGCCCGCACGCGCTCGAACACGACGACTTGTACAAGGATCTCGTCTACGGTTATATGTTCCGTTACCGCATCAAACCGGGCATTACGGGTTGGGCGCAGGTGAACGGCTATCGTGGCGCGACCGAAAAAGTCGAGAAGATGCAGAGCCGCGTGAAGTTCGACCTGTTCTATATCCACAACTGGTCGTTCTGGTTCGACATCAAGATTGTCGCGATGACCATGTTCAAGGGCTTTATCGGACGTAACGCGTTCTGATTTTGCCTTTGGATAAAAAATGGCCCGGACATTCCGGGCCATTTTTAGTTTGAGCGTGCTGCCTTCGAGCGGTTTTTTATGCCGCGTAGTCGATACGTTCGACGCCCTTCTCCGTGCCCAGCAAACACACATTCGCGCCGCGCGCCGCGAACAGTCCGACGGTCACGACGCCCGGCCACGCGTTGATCTGCGCTTCGAGCGCGCGCGGGTCGGTGATGGAAAGCCCTTTCACGTCGATGATCTCGTTGCCGTTGTCCGTGATGAAGGGTGAACCGTCCAGCGTCACGCGCACGATCGGCACGCCCCCGAGCGTCACGAGCTTGCGGCCGATAGCCGTGCGCGCCATCGGCACGACTTCGACGGGCAGCGCGAACTTGCCCATTACGTCGACGCGCTTGCTTGCATCGGCGATGCACACGAACACGTCCGACACCGACGCGACGATTTTCTCGCGCGTGAGCGCGCCGCCGCCGCCCTTGATCATCGCGCCGCTGCCGTCGATTTCATCGGCGCCGTCCACGTACACGGGCAAGTTTTCGATTTCGTTGAGATCGAACACCTTGAAGCCATGCGCTTCGAGGCGCGCCGTGGTCGCGAGCGAACTCGATACCGCGCCGCGATAACGCGCTTTCGACTTTGCGAGCGCATCGATGAAGCAATTGGCGGTCGACCCCGTGCCAACGCCGATGATGCAGCCTTCGGGCGCCTGCGCGTCGACATAATCGGCGGCGGCCTGGCCGACCAGTTGCTTGAGTTCGTCCTGAGTCATGATGGTGTTGCTGCTTTCGAGGTGAGAATTCGAGTCCAAGGGAGCATCTTGCTCCGCTAAGCGAACGCGTGCAGGAAACCGAGCGGATCGTGCGTGCGCGCCACCGAAGCGATGAACGCGAAGACGACGATGGCGAGCACGCCGAAGATTGCCCGCGAGGTTTTGGTGCGGCCGCGTTTGAGCGCGAACGTCCCGAGCACGATATAGACGACGAGGCCCGCGATCTTCGCTGCGAGCCACGCGGCATTCGCGTCGAAGCCGATGATGACGACGAGCGCGATGGCCGAGACGAGCAGCACGGTATCGACGATATGCGGGACGATTTTTACCGCGCGCTTTTGCAAGAGACGCGAATCCGCGAGCATCCAGATCCAGCGAAGTAAGAAACCGGCGATGCTCAGTCCCGCGCAGGTCATATGGAGCGCGCGAAGCGGCAGAAAGTAGTCGCTCATGTCAGGGCAGATATTTGTCGATGAGCGCGGACGCGATGGCGTCGCTTTCGGCATCCGCGTCGCCCGCGTAGTCCGACGGGCGGAAGTGCATCTGGAACGCGCCGAAGACGCGGCGCGTTTTTTCGTCGAGGACACCGTCGGTGGCGACATCGTAGCCGTAACGTTTGAGCTTTTCCTGAAGCGCGCGGACATCCGTGGGCGCCTTCGGCGCAC
Source organism: Caballeronia sp. LP006 (assembly GCF_031450995.1). Classification (NCBI taxonomy): domain Bacteria; kingdom Pseudomonadati; phylum Pseudomonadota; class Betaproteobacteria; order Burkholderiales; family Burkholderiaceae; genus Caballeronia; species Caballeronia sp. LP006. The sequence goes on from NZ_JARTVW010000005.1 coordinate 2,132,203, forward strand.
GGCCGGCGAGATGCGCGGCGACCGTGGCATCGTCGGGCCATGCGCCGATGCCCGCCTGGTAAAGCGTGTGCCACGGAAAAAGCGGACCGGGATCGATCTTGCGTTGCGGTGCGATATCGCTATGGCCGACGACGCGCGTCGGCGGAATGCGATAGCGCGTGACGATATCGCGCGACAGTTCGATGAGCGCGTCGATCTGCGCGGGCGGATAAGGTTGCCACCCGCGGCCGGACGGCGTGTCAATGGGCCCGAGATTCACGTTCTCGATCCCGATGGACGAAGCGTTGAGTTCCGTCGCGCCTTGCCAGTAACTCAGCCCGGCGTGCCACGCGCGCTGGTCTTCCGGCACGAGTTGATAGACGACCGGCTCGCCTCGTTCGATACGCGGGGCATCGGGGACGACGTAGTGCACGCTCACCTGATCGCCGGTCAGGACCGAGAGAGACTTCGCTTCGTCGATCTCGGTGTAGTGCATGACGAGAAAGCGCACGCGGGAGTCGGCGCCTTTTGCGTGGTACTGAGTGTCGGCGAGGTAGGTGCCGCGGTCGATCATGGTGGTGGTGCAGGCGGTGAGCGCACAGGCGCAGATGAGGGCGGTCAGGCGGGACAACATTGGCACGCTACTTCTTCACACTTCTCTGCCGCACGGCCTCGAATAAACAAACCCCGCTCGCCACGGACACATTGAGACTTTCCACCGCGCCGGCCATCGGGATATTCATGATCTCGTCGCACGTCTCGCGCGTGAGACGGCGCATGCCTTCGCCTTCCGCGCCCACCACGATAGCCACCGGGCCGTCCAGCTTCGTTTCAAAGAGACTCGCTGACGCTTCGCCCGCCGTGCCGATCACCCACACGCCCGCATCCTTCAATTCGCGCAGCGCGCGCGCCAGATTCGTCACGGTGATGTACGGCACGCTGTCCGCCGCGCCGCTCGCCACCTTCGCCGCCGTTGCGTTCAGCCCGGCGGAACGGTCGCGCGGCGCGATCACGGCATGCGCGCCCGCCGCATCGGCGACACGCAGACACGCGCCGAGATTATGCGGATCGGTGACGCCATCGAGCACCAGCAGAAGCGGCGTGCCGGTCACGCCATCGAGCAATTCGGCCAGATTCTGCGCGAGCGGCAAGTCTTGCCCGCGCGCCACCACGCCCTGATGCTGAATGGTGCCCGCGAGCCCGAACAAGCGCGATTCCTCGGCTGCGATCAGGCGAACGCCCGCTTCCTTCGCGGTCCGCAGAAAATCCTGCATGCGCCGGTCCTTGCGCGAAGGGTCGTACAAGACCTCTTCGATCGACGATGCATCCGCACGCAAACGCGCGGTCACTGCGTGAAAACCGTATAGAACCTTGAGACGTGACATGACTGATCCAAACCTTCGTGAAATCCATAAAAGCATGACGCGGTCCGAAGCTCGTGGCGTCGGACCGCGCGATTGCCAGCTAGCGCCCTGAAGCGCGTCTTATCGTTTCTTGCGCGCCGGCCTGCCCTGCGCGGATGACTTCGACGCCACGCCACGCTTTCTGGCCGCGCCACCACGCGTGGCCGACGCCACCGCCGCGCCCTTCTTCGTGCCGCCACGCGCACGCGTGCCGGTGACGTCGTCGTCGAAAGCGCGGATGCGCGGACCGCCCGCATCGCCGCCCGATGCATGCTCGGCGCCCGCATTCGCGGACGGACGCGGCGCCGGCGGTTTCACCGGCGTGTCGCGCACGAGACGGAAGTCGATCTTGCGCGCATCGAGATCGACGCGGCCCACCTGCACGCGCACACGATCCGACATGCGATACCGGATACCCGTGCGTTCGCCGCGCAGTTCGTTCTTGATCTCGTCGTACTGGAAGTAATCCGAGCCCAGTTCGGTGATATGCACGAGCCCTTCGATAAACAGCGAATCGAGTTGCACGAAGATGCCGAACGACGTCACGCCGTTCACCATGCCGCCGTATTCCTCGCCGAGCTTGTCGCGCATGAAATAGCACTTGAGCCAGGCTTCGACATCGCGAGAGGCTTCATCGGCGCGACGTTCGTTCGACGAACAATGCAGCCCGAGTTCTTCCCAAATCGCGACGTTGTTGCGCGAACGGCCGCGGGACTGATCGTCGTTCTTCTGCATCTCGCGCGCGGCTTTCGTGAGGCCGGTGCTGAGCGATGTGTCGTGACCCACTTCGGGCAGATACTTCTTGCCCTGCAAAATGGCGTAAATGGCGCGATGCGTGAGCAAGTCGGGATAGCGGCGAATCGGGCTCGTGAAGTGCGCGTACGCCTCGTAAGCCAACCCGAAGTGACCGATGTTGTCCGGGCTATACACCGCTTGCTGCATGGAGCGCAGCACCATCGACTGGAGCATCTGCGCGTCGGGCCGGTCGCGGATCTGCGCGATCAGCGCGGCGTAATCGCTCGCGTGAGGCTTCGCGCCGCCCGTCAGCGTGAGACCGACGCCACGCAGGAACGTGCGCAGGTTTTCGAGCTTCTCCTCGGTCGGTCCCGCATGCACGCGGTAGAGGCCCGGATGCTTGTTGCGCTTCAAAAAGTCCGCCGCGCAGACGTTGGCCGCCAGCATGCATTCCTCGATCAGCCGATGCGCGTCGTTACGATGACGCGGCACGATCTGCTCGATCTTGCCCTGCGAGTTGACGACGATATACGTCTCGGTGGTGTCGAAATCGATTGCGCCGCGCTTCTGACGCGCGGCGTGCAGCGCCTTGTAGACGCCGTAGAGATCCTGCAATTGCGGCAGGATCTCGGCGCGGCGCGCGGCTTCCGGTCCCTTGGTGTTCGTGAGCACCGCGGCGACTTCGGTGTAGGTAAGACGCGCGGCCGAATGCATCACGCCAGGATAAAACTGATATGCCTTGATTTCGCCGCGCGCGGTGATGACCATGTCGCACACGAGCACGCAACGGTCGACGTCCGGGTTCAGCGAACACAAGCCGTTCGAGAGCTTTTCCGGCAGCATCGGGATCACGCGACGCGGAAAGTACACCGACGTGCTGCGGTCGAGCGCGTCGCCATCGAGTGCTTCGTTCGGGCGCACGTAATGCGACACGTCCGCAATCGCCACGAGCAGCCGGAAGCCCGAACCGCGGCCCACGGAGATGGGCTCGCAATACACGGCATCGTCGAAGTCGCGGGCGTCTTCGCCGTCGATCGTGACGAGCGGCACATCGCGCAAGTCCACGCGATGGCGTATGTCCACCGGACGCACTTCGTCGGGCAGCTTCGCGGCGGCGGCAAGCGCGGCGTCGCTGAATTCGTGCGGCACACCGTACTTGCGCACGGCGATCTCGATCTCCATGCCGGGATCGTCGATATCGCCGATCACTTCGGCCACGCGGCCGAGCGGCTGCGAATGACGGCTCGGGAAATCGGTGAGATCGACGGACACCACTTGCCCGACCTTCGCCTTCTTCGGGTTCTGCGTGATGAGAATGTCGTGACCGATGCGCTTGTCTTCCGGCACGAGAATCAACGCGCCATTCTCGTTGATGAGCCTACCGATGATGCGCTTGTTCGCGCGGTCCGTGACCTCGACGATATGCCCTTCCGGCCGGCCGCGCCGGTCGAAGCCGACGATGCGCGCAAGCACGCGGTCGTTGTGCATGACCTTCTGCATTTCGCCATTGGGAAGGAAGAGATCGTCCTGGCCGTCGTCGCGGATCAGGAAGCCGAAGCCATCGCGATGACCTTGCACGCGGCCTGCAACGAAGTTCGAAGGATGCGTGAGCTGGTAGTGACCGCGCTTGTCGAGGCGGATTTGCCCGTCGCGTTCCATGGCCGCCAGTCGCTTGAAAAATCCTTCGCGCTCCTGGCGCTTGATCGACAATGCCTCGGCGATGTCGTTCGCGGCATGCGGAGTCTCGCTCGTGCGCAGCACGCCGAGAATCTCTTCGCGGCTGGGAATCGGATACGGATATTTGCTCAAGGGCTTGATCGTCTTTCTTCTCGTTTAGATGGACTTTCGCGGAACTTTGCAGCCTTCAATGGCGGGCATCGTTGCAAGTCATTCTAACACCCGTATTCGGGCCCTCATGAGGCGCGCAGGCGCTTGAGCGTGCCGCGGCGAGGATCACGCTCGCGCTGCGAATGGTCGAATGGAAATGCTTGACAGACGCAATCCGGTCGATATAATGGCGTTCTTTGCTGCTGACGAAGCACAAACGCAGTACACGCACCCTTGCCCAGGTGGCGGAATTGGTAGACGCACTAGGTTCAGGTCCTAGCGGTGGCAACACCGTGGAGGTTCGAGTCCTCTCTTGGGCACCAAGATGTTTGAAAAAGCCACCTTCGGGTGGCTTTTTCTTTTTATGCGGAAGTCCTGCTTCCGGCGGCGCTCCATAAAAGCGCAGTTGGTTGACACGGCGACCGTTACCGCTAGAATAGCGGGCTCGCTGTACCCCTTGGCCCAGGTGGCGGAATTGGTAGACGCACTAGGTTCAGGTCCTAGCGGTGGCAACACCGTGGAGGTTCGAGTCCTCTCCTGGGCACCAAGGTCTCTTTCAGCGTTTTGCAAACAACCCCACGAATCAACGCGTGGGGTTTTTTGTTTCCGCGCCTTTTCTTTTCAAATCCTATTCAATTTTCTTACGTCTTCTATTCGATATTCTGTTGAATCGAATCGATTCGAATCATTCGCGCTTACGATCACGATTTAATCGCGCTTATTCGTGCCACGCGCTTTCTTGACCTCCTGCAGCTAATTAAACACGGGCGTACACTCAGCGTGCCTGCGGCCCTGCCTGTCCGGCCTCGCCGCTCGCCAGGCAAGCCAATCAATTAATCGAACGGAGACCACGGCAATGAGTTGGACGCGCGAACAACGAAACGTAACGATTGCGGCTTACCTGGGCTGGACACTCGACGCATTCGACTTCTTTCTGATGGTCTTCATATTGAAGGACATCGCCGCCGAATTTAATACCGGCATTCCCAAGGTGGCCTTTGCCATTACGCTTACGCTGGCGGCGCGTCCGCTTGGCGCGTTGATCTTCGGGCGGCTCGCGGATAAATTCGGCCGCCGTCCGACATTGATGATCAACATCGCAATTTATTCGCTGCTCGAATTGCTCTCGGGTTTATCGCCGAATCTCACGACTTTGCTGATCTTGCGCTTTCTCTTCGGCGTCGCGATGGGTGGCGAATGGGGCGTCGGCTCCGCGCTGACGATGGAAACCGTGCCGCCTTCCTCGCGCGGCTTCGTCTCGGGCTTGCTGCAGGCGGGATATCCGAGCGGCTACTTGCTCGCGTCGATCGTATTCGGCGTGCTTTATCAGTTCGTCGGCTGGCGCGGGATGTTCTTTGTCGGCGTCGCGCCCGCGCTGCTCGTGCTTTATGTGCGCGCGCACGTGCCGGAATCGCCCGCGTGGCGCGCGCTCGAAAAGCGCAAGCGGCCGGGTCTGCTCGCCACGCTCAAGCAGAACTGGAAGCTCTCGCTTTACGCGATCATCCTGATGACCGCGTTCAACTTTTTCTCGCATGGCACGCAGGATCTGTATCCGACCTTCCTGCGCGAACAGCATCATTTCGACCCGCACACGGTTTCGCTGATTACCATCGTGCTCAATATCGGCGCGATTGTCGGCGGACTCTTTTTCGGGTCGCTTTCCGAGAAGATAGGACGGCGCGTGGCGATTTTCATCGCCGCGCTGATCGCGTTGCCGGTTCTGTATCTATGGGCGTTCTCGACAGGCCCGGTGATGCTCGCCATCGGCGCGTTCCTCATGCAGATTTCCGTGCAGGGCGCGTGGGGCGTGATTCCAGTGCATCTGAACGAGATTTCGCCGGATGAGATTCGCGCGACGTTTCCGGGGCTCGTTTATCAGCTCGGCAACCTGCTGGCGGCCGTCAATGCGACGATGCAGGCATCGATCGCCGAGGCACACGGCAAGGACTACGGCACGGCAATGGCGATCGTTGCGGGAACCGTCGCTGTCGTGATCGCCGCGTTGATCTTCTTCAGCCGCGAGCGTAGGGGTATCGATATGACGCGCTCGGCGGAGGAAGTGGCGGCGCAGACGTAAGCGAGCCATCGGGCGCCACAAGCTATTTTAGAGGGCGATGCCGACGCATTCGGCACGCCCCGTGCTGCTCCTCCGAACCACCGCCGCTTCGGAGACCCGTGATGCTCGCCCTCTTCGTCATCGCTTTCCTCCTTGTCGCTGGCGCGTTGACCTTCGTGCAAGCGCCCGCCGTCGCCTGGCTCGCGGCGCTCACGATCTGGGTCGCGGCGGGCGCATTCACCGGCATCGTCGGGCCGATAGTCACCGCGCTGCTGGCCATCGTCTTCGCGCTTCCGGCGCTTCTCCTCTCCATCAAGCCGTTGCGCCGCGTGCTCATCAGCCGGCGGGTGCTGGGCGTATTTCAAAAGATCCTGCCGCAGATGTCGGCCACCGAACGCGACGCCATCGAAGCGGGCACGGTCTGGTGGGACGCCGAACTCTTTTCCGGCCGCCCGCACTGGGACTCGCTCCTCGCTCACGGCGCGCCAAGACTCACGCCGGAAGAACAAAGCTTCATCGACAACGAATGCGCCCATCTCTGTGACATCGCCAACGACTGGGACACCACGACGATCTGGCAGGATCTGTCGCCGCAAGCCTGGGCCTTTATCAAGGAGAAGGGCTTTCTCGGCATGATCATTCCGAAGCAGTACGGCGGAAAGGCGTTCTCCGCTTACGCGCACTCGCAAGTCATCATGAAGCTGTCGACGCATTCGTCGGCGGCGGCGGTCTCGGTGATGGTGCCCAACTCGCTCGGACCCGCCGAATTGCTGCTGCATTACGGCACCGAAGAACAGAAGAACTACTACTTGCCACGCCTCGCGCGCGGCGATGAAATCCCCTGCTTCGCGCTGACGAGTCCGTATGCCGGCTCCGACGCCGCTGCGATTCCCGATGTCGGCGTCGTCTGCCGCGCGATGCACGAAGGCCGCGAGACGCTCGGCTTTCGCGTCACCTGGAACAAGCGCTACATCACGCTCGGACCGATCGCCACCGTGCTCGGACTTGCCTTTCGCGCGCTCGATCCTGAACGTCTGCTCGGCGGCAACGAAGCGCCCGGCATCACCTGCGCGCTCATTCCGACGACGCATCCCGGCGTGCATATCGGCAGACGTCACTGGCCGCTCAACGCCGTGTTCCAGAACGGCCCGAACTGGGGAACAGACGTTTTCATCCCGATGGAATGGGTTATCGGCGGACGCGAACAGGTCGGACGCGGCTGGCGCATGCTGATGGAATGTCTCGCGGCGGGCCGCGCGATCTCGCTGCCGTCGTCGAATGTCGGCATGGCCAAACTCGCCGTGCGCGGCACCGGCGCCTATGCCGCCGCGCGCCGCCAGTTCCGGACGTCGATCGGACGCTTCGAGGGCATTCAGGAAGCGCTCGGCCGCATGGGCGGCAATCTGTACGTGATGGATGCGGCGCGCCGCCTGTCGGCACAGGCCGTCGATCTCGGCGAAAAGCCCTCGGTGATTTCGGCGATCGCGAAATATCACATCACCGAGCGCGCGCGCAAAGTGATCAACGACGGCATGGACGTGGTCGCGGGCAAGGGCATCTGCATGGGGCCGTCGAATTTTCTCGCGCGCGCGTATCAGCAGATGCCGATCTCGATCACCGTCGAAGGCGCGAACATTTTGACGCGCTGCCTGATCATCTTCGGACAGGGCGCGATTCGCTGTCATCCGTATGTGCTCAAGGAGATGGCGGCCACGCGCGAGCCCGACGCAAAACGCGCACTCACCGACTTCGACGCGGCCTTCTTCGGTCATGCGAGCTTTCTCGCGTCCAACGCGATTCGCAGTCTCGTCTACGCGCTCGGCGGCGGCGTGTCGATCCGCAAACCCGCACAGGCCGACGCGCGCCTCGTCCCGTACTATCGCGCCGCGACACGACTGTCGAGCGCGTTCGCCCTCTTCGCCGATATCTCGATGCTCGCGCTCGGCGGCGAGCTCAAGCGTCGCGAGCGCCTGTCCGCGCGCCTGGGCGACATCCTCGCGCAGCTGTATCTGATCTCCGCGACGCTCAAGCGCTTCGAGGACGACGGCCGCCCGGAAAGCGACCTGCCGCTCGTGCGCTGGGGCGTGGAGGACGCGCTGTATCAGGCGCGGCTCGCCTTCGACGGCTTGCTCGCCAACTATCCGAACCGTGCCGCCGCGGCCTTCTTGCGCGTCTTCGCGTTCCCGTTCGGCCTGCCGCACACACCCAGCACGGACTCTCTCGGCAACGACGTCGCGCTCCTGATGCAGACGCCCGGCGATGCGCGCAGCCGCCTTGTCGAAGGCTCGCACGTGTCCGCGCTCGAGGACGATCCGATCGCGGTCGGCGAGAAATTGCTCGCGCTCACGCCCGCCGTCGTCGCACTCGAAGCGCGCCTGCGCGACGCCGTGAAATCCGGCAAGACCGCTCCTCTGCCGCAAAGCCCGGACGAGATCGAAGCGTGGGCGCGGCAGGCGACCGCGCTCGGATTGATCGATACGAGCGAGGCGGCTCTGCTCGAAGAATGGGCATCGCTCGCGCGCGAAGCCGTGAAAGTCGATGATTTTTCCGCAGACTTCGGTATCCTCGAAGCATTGCAAAAGCGCAGCGCCGAGATCGAGCAACAAATGCCCGAAACGGTCGCTTGATCTCGAAGCACACCACGCTGCCGACGACCGCTCGCCAATCGATGAAAGACCGCTACCTCGACTTCGTCAATTCGCCCTTCGGCACGAGCATCGCCCGCTCGCTCGGGCTGCCGCGCCCCGAAGCGTTGCGCCGCCTGCGCGCAGGCGAAACCGAGTTCGGCGGTATGGCGGCCATCGGCGCGGGACCGTCCCCGGCACTGTTCGACGACCTCCTCGCGGTGTTGTCCGGCATCGGCATGACGGGCATCGCGCATGACAGCGCGTCCGGATGGCTCGCCGTGGCAAGCCGTCATGGCGCGATGAGCGGTCGTTTCGAGGCGCGCGCCACCGATTCCAGCCCCGCCAACCGCGTTCAGGCGCTGATCTTCGATGCCACCGGCATTGTCGAAAGCAGCGAGCTGCATGCGCTCTACGCCTTCTTCCACGACGCGCTGCGCTCGCTTGCCAGAAGCGGCCGAATCGTCGTGCTCGGCCGCCCGCCCGGCGCTTTGAGCGATCCGCGTGCGGCGACCGCGCAGCGCGCGCTCGAAGGTCTCACGCGCTCGCTCGGCAAGGAAGCGCGCAACGGCAGCACGGCGAATCTATTGCGCGTGAGTCCGCAGGCTTCCATCGAAGGCACGCTGCGCTTCTTTTTGTCGCCGCGTTCGGCGTATGTGTCGGGGCAAGCCGTGCATCTCGAAGGCGCGGCGCCCTCGCCCGCGAACTGGGCCGCGCCGCTCGCCGGAAAGCGCGCGCTCGTGACGGGCGCGGCGCGCGGCATCGGCGCATCGATTGCGGCGGTGCTCGCGGCGCACGGCGCCATCGTCACCGGGCTCGACGTGGCCGCCGCGCGCGACGCGCTCGATCAGACCATGCTCGGCATAGAAGACGCGTCGCCTTCTAACGGCGCGCATACCGCGCTCTATGCCGATATCGCATCGCCCGAGGCGCCCGCCGAACTCGCGGCCGCGCTTGCGGCGTCGGGCGGCATCGATATCGTCGTGCATAACGCGGGCATCACGCGCGACAAGACCATCGCGCGCATGAGCGCAGAGATGTGGGACAGCGTGATCGACATCAATCTGCTCGCGCAGGAACGCATGGACGAAGCCCTGCTCGCGCAGAACGTGATCGGCGCGGGCGGGCGCATCGTCGCGGTGTCGTCGATCAGCGGCATTGCGGGCAATCGCGGCCAGACCAATTACGCCACCTCGAAAGCCGGCGTGATCGGGCGCGTGCAGAGCATGGCGCCGATACTGCATGCACGCGGCATTACCATCAACGCGGTGGCGCCGGGCTTCATCGAAACGCAGATGACCGCGCGCATGCCATTCGGCGTGCGCGAGGCCGGACGAAGGCTCAACTCGATGGGCCAGGGCGGCTTGCCGGTCGATGTCGCCGAAACCGTGGCATGGCTCGCGAGTCCCGGCAGCGCGGGCGTGACCGGCCAGGTGGTGCGCGTCTGCGGCCAGAGCCTCGTCGGAGCCTGACGGATGCACGTCTCCACGATGCCCCGCCCGCGCACCGTCGTCGTCGATACGCTGCCGTCGCCTGCAAAGCTCTATGGCCGCTTGCTGCCGGGCCTATTCCGGCGCGGCCACGCAACCGATCTGCCCGCGCTGCGCCTGATTCGCCCCGACGTGCGGCTCGACCCCGAACATATCGGCCGGTATGCGCGCGTGTGCGGCTTCATCCCTGAGCACGGCGTGCCGCTCACGTTCCCGCATGTGCTCGCGTTTCCGCTGCATTTGATGATGCTTACCGATCCGTCGTTTCCCTGGTCGGCGCTCGGCGTCGTGCATCTGTCGAACAGCGTGCATCTGCGCCGGCCGCTGCTCGCGGGTCAGGGCTTGCGGATCGAAGTGGAATGCGGACCGCTCGTGCCGCATCCGAAAGGCCAGGCGTTCACGCTGCATACGCGCATCTACCGGCGCGGCGAGGCCGTGTGGGATGGCGACAGCGTCTATCTGAAACGCGGCGTGAAGGCCGAAGCCACCGCGCCCGTCGCCAATGCCATCGAGACCAGTACGCCGCTCCTCGTACGCGAAGCGCGCTGGCAGCTTCCCGCGCAACTGGGCCGCGACTACGCGAAGGCTTCCGGCGACTTCAATCCCATTCACCTGCATGCGTTGAGCGCGAAGGCGTTCGGCTTCCAGCGCGCCATCGCGCACGGCATGTGGACGCTTGCGCGCACGCTCGCGGCGCTGCATCCGGTGAAGACGCTCGCATCCGGTCACGCGCACGGCGACTTCAAGCTGCCGCTCTTTCTTCCGGGCGACGCGACGCTGTGGAGCGCGGTGCCCTCGTCCACCGCGCGCGCCTTCGAAGTGCGCGATCTCGCCGGCGACCGGCCGCATTTGCGCGGCGAGTTCGAATGGGAGCTGCCATGAGCACGTCTTCGAACCTCGGGCGCAGAGTCGCGATCATCGGCAGCAACCGGATTCCGTTCGCGCGTTCGAATACGGCTTACGCGACGGCATCGAATCAGGACATGCTGGCCTTCGCGCTGCAAGGTCTCGTCGATCGCTACAATCTGCACGGCCTGCGTCTCGGCGAGATCGCGGCGGGCGCGGTCGTCAAGCATTCGCGCGATTTCAATCTCACGCGCGAAGCCGCGCTCTCGACCACGCTGGCGAAGGAAACGCCCGCCTACGATGTTCAGCAGGCCTGCGCCACCGGCCTCGAAACGGTGATTCTGGTCGCCAACAAGATTGCGCTCGGACAGATTGACGTGGGTATCGCAGGGGGCGTGGATACGGCGTCGGACGCGCCCATCGGCGTGAACGAGCGCATGCGCAAGATTCTGCTCGAAGCCAATCGCAGCCGGACGGCGGGCCAGCGCGTGGGCGCGCTCGCGAAACTGCGGCCCGGCATGTTCTTCAGGCCGACGCTGCCGCGTAACGCCGAGCCGCGCACCGGTCTTTCGATGGGCGAGCATTGCGAACTGATGGCCAAGCGCTGGAAGATTTCGCGCGAAGCGCAGGATGCGCTCGCGCGGGAAAGTCATCTCAAGCTCGCGGCGGCGTATGAACGCGGCTTCTTCAACGACCTGATGACGCCGTACAAAGGCCAGACGCGCGACAACACGCTGCGGCCCGAGGTTTCGCTCGATCAGCTCGCGCAACTGAAGCCTGTCTTCGATCGCGATGCGGGCACGCTCACCGCCGGCAACTCGACGCCGCTCACCGATGGCGCGTCGGCCGTGCTGCTCGCATCGGAACAATGGGCCGCCGAACGCGGCTTGCCGGTGCAGGCGTACTTGAGTTTGTCGGCATCGGCGGCAGTCGATTTCTTCGACAAGCGCGAAGGTCTCTTGATGGCGCCCGTCCACGCCGTCCCGCCGCTGCTTTCGCGCGCCGGCCTCGCCTTGCAGGACTTCGACTTTTACGAGATTCACGAAGCCTTCGCCGCACAGGTGCTATGCACGCTCGCCGCATGGGAAGACCAAGAGTATTGCGAAACCGTGCTCGGACTCGGGCAGGCGCCAGGCGGCATCGACCGCGCGCGTCTGAACGTGAACGGCAGTTCGCTCGCGACCGGGCATCCGTTCGCGGCGACGGGCGGGCGCATCGTCGGCACGCTCGCGAAGATGTTGAGCCATGCGCCCGCTCGCGGCGATGGCCGTCCCACGCGCGGGCTGATCTCGATTTGCGCGGCGGGCGGACAAGGCATCGTCGCGATACTGGAACGCTGAAGCCGCGAGACGCTCGCGGCCCTCAACGCACGTAGCCGACGCAACGCGAGCACGAAGCACGAAGCACAGCAAAACACAAAGCAGCATGACAAACATAAGGCGCATACAACCCGCGCCAACGGAGACAAACCATGAGTCCGGCACCGGCATCGCCGCGCGGGGCTGTCGAGCCGCATTGCACGGATGGCATCTGGCATGCCTCGTATCCGGCGGGCGTGCCGCGCGATATCGATCCGTCGCGTTACCGTTCGCTCACGCATTTCTTCGATCAAGCGGTCGAGCGCTTTCGCGATCGCGTCGCTTATGTGAGCCTCGGCTCCGAACTCACGTTCGGCGCGCTGCGCGATAAGGCGCTGGCGTTCGCTTCGTATTTGCAAGAGCTCGGCGTCAAACCCGGCGATCGCGTCGCGCTCATGATGCCCAACTCGCTGCCCTATCCCGTGACGCTCTTCGGCGCGCTTGCGGCGGGCGCGATCGTCGTCAACGTGAATCCGCTCTATACGGCGCGCGAACTCGCGTATCAGTTGAAGGATTGCGGCGCGCAGACCATCGTCGTCGCGGAGCCTTTCGCGAAAACATTGCAGGACGCGCAGCGCGGCACGCGCATCCGCCATGTGATCGTGAGCACGCTCGGCGACTTGCTCGGCGACGGCCTCAACCTCAAGGGTCAGGCAATCGATTTCTTTCTGCGTCACGTCAAGAAGAGCGTGCCCGCGTACTCGCTGCCCGAGGCGGTCGGCTTGCGGCAGGCACTTGCGCGCGGCGCCAGGCGCAAGTTCGAACCGGTGCGCATCGGGCACGGCGATATCGCCTTCATCCAATATACCGGCGGGACCACGGGCGTGGCGAAGGGCGCGATGCTCACGCACCGCAATGTCATCGCCAACGTGATGCAGGCGCTTGCGTGGGCGCGCGCGAGGCTCGTCGATGGCGCCGAAACGGTGGTCACGCCGCTGCCGCTCTATCACATCTATTCGCTGACGATGAATGCGCTCGTGTTCCTCGGCATCGGCGCGCGCAATGTGCTGATCGCCAATCCACGCGATCTCAGCACATTGCGCGCGCTGCGCCGTGAGAACTTCACCGCGATCAGCGCGCTCAACACGCTCTACAACGCGCTGCTCGACAACGACGAATTCCGCGCGCGCGACTTCTCCGCGCTCAAGCTTGCGATGTCGGGCGGCATGGCCACGCAACGCGGCGTCGCCGAACGCTTCGCGAAGCTCACGGGCCTGTCGATCACCGAGGGTTACGGGCTCACCGAATGCTCGCCGCTCGTATGCGCGAGTCCCATCGGTGTCGAAGACAACATGGCTTTCGATGGCAGCATCGGTCTGCCCGTGCCTTCCACGCTCGTGCGCATGCGCCGCGAAGACGGCGTATGGGCCGACATCGGCGAACGCGGCGAGCTTTGCGTGTGGGGCCCGCAAGTGATGAAAGGCTACTGGAATCGGCCTCTCGAGACCGCGCGGATCATCGGCGCGGACGGCTGGCTCGCCACCGGCGACATCGGCGTGATGGACGCGCGCGGGTTCGTTCGTATCGTCGATCGCAAGAAGGACATGATGATCGTGTCCGGGTTCAACGTGTATCCGAACGAGATCGAGGACGTGCTCGCGGCGCATCCGAAAGTGCATTCGGCAGCGGCTATCGGCGTGCCCGATGCGGTGACGGGCGAACGCGTGAAGGTGTTCGTCGTGCGGCGCGACGCCACGCTCACCGTGGAAGAAGTCCTCGCCTTCGCCCGTTTACATCTGACGGGCTACAAGATGCCGGCGTTCGTGGAGTTTCGGGATTCGCTGCCGCTTTCGACCATCGGCAAGGTTTTGCGACGCGAATTACGCGATGCTGAACGCGCGAAGCTTAAGGAGTAGCATCACTGGTCCAATCGGAGAACTCATGCCGCCAGTGCCGCCAGTGCCGTCAGTGCAATTGCGCCGCATCACGAACTGGCGGCTCGCCTGTGCGAGCCTGTGTTTTCTGCTGCTCGCGATGTTCGCGCTGTTCGAATCGCACGCGTACGCACAGGTTGGCGCGGACCGCGTCGCCACGCTCGATGCCGATCAGCAGGTTGCGTGGCTGACCGGCGCAGCGGCGAGCGGCGAGCTTGCGGCGCTCGACACCGAGCAACTCGTCACCCTCTTCCAGTCGCTCGATCCTCACACGCTGCCGCGTTACTTGAGCGCGGGCACGCACCGCTTTGCATCGTGCGAATTCACCATGTGGCGGCGCGAACGCGTGAAGGGAAAATGGCCGAAGCGCGCCGACCACATGCTCGTGCGCGTGACGCGCGAACCGCTGCGCATCTACGCCAAATGGTTGCCCGACGGCGCGCATGCGGGCCAGGAGATCATCTACGACGATTCGACGCGTCCCCGTGAGCTATACGGGCATCTGGGCGGGCTGTTCGGCGTGGTGCCCATGTGGACGAAGATCGACGGCGCCTTTGCGCGCGCGCAGTCGAATCATTCGATCCGCGAACTCAGCATCGACGCCATTACGCAGCGTTTCATCGACGAAGGCCGCCGCTTCATCGAAGCGGGCATCACGCGGCCGGCCAGCGTCGATGTGCGGACTATCGACGGTGTGCGCGTCGTCGCCCTCACCTACGATACGCCGAGCGGCCAGCCCGACTTCTACGCCAAGCGCGAAGTGCTCGGTCTCGATCTGACGCGTCCGCTTTTGCGCAGCATCGAATCGTTCGATAACGACGGCGAGCAGTTCGAAAGCATCGTGCTCGAACGCATCGATCCCAAGCCCTTCGACGACCTGACGTTCGACCCGAAAAATCCCGACTATCGCTTCTGATGGCGGCGCTCTGAAGTGCTCGCTGACTTGACGACACACGCTGTAACAAGCGCGATTTCCCGGCATCGGTTAATTTTAAGTTTCGCCTAAGAATCGGCTTCTAACCTTGCCGGACTTCATCGACATCAACGTCGGCTGCCGGATGTCACCGGCGCCCAGAATCGTCATGTAACAACCAAGGAGTTCGGTCCATGAACCTCCGTTTAGCTTCCGCTTCGGCGCCCGTGCGGGCCATCAAACGGCTGCTCAGCCATCACGAAATCGCCACGCTGCTTTTGCTTTTGCACGCGCCGATCGACGCCATGGCCGCGACGCCGGATGTCGCTTCGTTGCAGGAATATGGCTACGTCGAAATCGTGTCTCCCGAAGCGGGCGCACCGAAAGTCCGGCTGACCGAAGACGGCAATGCCGTATTGCGCGGGTTGGGCGTTCGCTAAAGACGCGCGCTTGGCACGCGCTTGGCACGCGCTCGACACTCATTCGGCGTCGCGATCTCTGTAATAATCGGTTGATCCCATTCACAACCGACCAAGGAGTGATTCGCGATGTCCGCTACTGAACCCATCGTTCAACGTGTGCTGCTCACCAACGACGACGGCATCGACGCCCCCGGCCTTGCCGTGCTCGAAGCCGTCGCCCGCGAAATCGCGCACGAAGTCTGGGTGATCGCACCCGAGCACGATCAGAGCGGCACGTCGCACTCCATCAGTCTTCATTCGCCGTTGCGCGTGTCGCGTCAGGGCGAACGGCGCTTCGGCGTGCAAGGCACACCCGGCGACTGCGTCGTGATGGCCGCGCGCCATCTCATGAAAGACGCGCCGCCCGATCTCGTGCTTTCCGGCATCAATCGCGGTGCGAATCTTGGTGTCGAGACCATGTTCTCCGGCACGGTCGGCGCAGCCATGACAGGCTTGCTGCTCGGCTTGCCGTCCATCGCGTTGAGCCAGACATTTTCAGATCGCGACAACGTGCGCTGGGACACGGCGAGCGCGCTCGCGCCCGGCGTGATCCGTCAGTTGCTCGCCATCTCGCACGACGCGCCGACGTGTCTCAACGTCAATTTCCCCGATTGCGATGCAGAAGCCGCCGGTCCGCTTACCGTGACGCGGCAAGGCGTCGGGCTCGTGGAAGGTATCGACGTCATCGCGGAAGTCGACCCGCGCGGTCTCGATTACTACTGGCTACGCTTTCAACGCGGCGCACGTGAGAATGCGCCCGACAGCGAGACGGCGAACGTGGCGGCCCGACGCATTGCGGTGACGCCGCTCAATTTCGATCGCACCGACGCCCGCACCTTCGCCACGCTCGAAGCCGGCTTGCGCGGCGCACGGTAGCGCGTTGTTGGCTAGAACGTTTCCTCTCAGACGCAGATACGGCTTTCTCGTATGCTGACGCGACCCGCCGTACCAGCGCGCGGGATGACGATTAAGAAAGGAGACACCCTATGAAGCGTGCGATCAGCCGCGCATGCGCCGCTGCGCTCTTCGCGTTGTCGGCGGCAAGCGCGTTTGCGCAAGCGCCTACGCCCGTTGGCACATGGCAGACTATCGACGATGCCACGGGCAAGCCGAAGGCGATCATTCAGATCGTCGACGACGGCAGCGGCCAGTTGTCGGGCCGCGTGGTGCGCGGCATCGGCGAATTCGATCATCCGGAGCGGCGCTGCACGGCCTGCACCGACGAGCGGCGCGATCAACTGGTGAAAGGCATGACCATCATCACCGGTCTCAGGCAGAACGGCGACACCTGGGAAGACGGGCAGATTCTCGACCCTGAAAACGGCAAGCTCTACAAGTGCAAGATGAAGCTCGAGGACGGCGGACAGAAACTCGTGGTGCGCGGGTATATCGGCGTGTCGCTCCTGGGGCGCTCGCAGACATGGTTGCGTCAGTGATCTCGCTCAAATGAAAAAACCGGCCAAGGCCGGTTTTCGTTTTGCATCCTCTTTGCAGACGCTTTGCAGACGCTTCGCACGTGGCCGATGTCACGCAGCGCGGCGTTCCGCTTCGACGCTTTCTTCCATGAGCGATGGAAGCTCCGCCGGAACGCGCATGCGAGAAGTCATCAACGCGTAAAGGGACTCGCCTGCCGGGCCGAACAACTGCGTCATCACGCGCAGCAGCACGCCCGATTCGTGCCACGCCTTGAAGCGCCGGTGACACGTCTGATACGACGGGTATTTGCGCGGCATGGTGGACCACGACGCGCCGCTATACATGACCCAGAGCACGCCATTTAGCACGGCGCGAGTGTTGGCGAGCGGCCGACCGCGCAGTTCGGAACGCGGCCTCAGCTCGGGGAGCAATGGCGCCACCATTTGCCATTCTTCGTCGGACATGTCGCGGTAGGGCTTCACGTTAATTTCTCCAATTTACTGTACCCGGCAACGATACCGAGCGCACCAAAGCGGGGAAATAAGAGTCCTCCTAATCTTGAAAAAGCCCGACAAGCCTTACGCCAATTGGCTGAACGGCTATTTTTGGTTTCTCGGTATTAGGTCAGTGAGATATCCGATAGACGGCGCGGCGACTCCAGATATTCCTTCGACTGCATTTCCACGATGCGCGATACCGTGCGCGCGAATTCATTGGCCATCGGTCCTTCCACGTACAGGTCTTCGGCGGGCACCGCCGCCGACATCAGCAGCTTGACCTTGTGGTCGTAGAACACGTCGATGAGCCACGTGAAGCGACGCGCTTCCGATGCCATGCGCGGCGACATCTGCGGCACGTCCGACAGAATCACGGCGTGAAAGCGGCTCGCGAGTTCGAGGTAATCGTTTTGCGAACGCGGTCCGCCGCACAAGGTCGCGAAATCGAACCAGACGACGCCGTCCGCGCGACGCAGTGCCTTGAGCTCGCGCTTCTCGATATGCAGCAGCGGGCTTTCGTCCGGCACGGCGGCGAGCTTCGCGAAGTCGTCGCGCAAGGCTTTATCCGCGGCCGCGCCGAGCGGCGCGTGATAGGCCTGCACGGTCGAAAGCGTCAGTCTGCGATAGTCGGTGCCGGCATCGACATTCAGGACGTCGAGATGTTTCTTGATGAGCTCGATAGCCGGCAGCAGCCTGTCGCGATGCAGGCCTTCCGGGTACAACGTGTCCGGCTCGTAATTGGACGTCATCACGAACTGCACGCCGTTGGTGAAGAGGCGATCGAGCAGGCGATAAAGAATCATCGCGTCGGCGATATCGGAGACGTGGAATTCGTCGAAGCAGATCAGCCGGTAACGCTTCGCGATGCGCCGCGCGAGTTCGTCGAGCGGATCGGCCTGGCCCTTGAGGTCTTCCAGTTCGCGATGCACCTCGCGCATGAACTCGTGAAAATGCAAACGCGTCTTGCGCTGCACCGGCACGACCGCATAGAAGCTGTCCATCAGAAAGCTCTTGCCGCGCCCGACGCCGCCCCACAGATACACGCCGCGCGGCAGCTCCGGATGCACGAGAAACTTCATGATCGCGTTCGAGCGGCGCGACTTATAAGAGATCCATTCGTCGTAACAGCGCTGCAGCCGCGCGACCGCCGCGAGCTGCGCCTCGTCCGATCGATAGCCCCGCGTGCGCAGCTCGTTTTCGTAGTATTCGGTGACGTTCATGATGCGGCTTGTAGCGCTGATGCCGTTGAATGTGACGAAGGCGAACGGTTTGATCCGCTCGCCTTCGTTGCGATGCCGGCCGAGCCGGGCCGAGTCCGGCCGGGTCCGACCGGGTCCTTCCAGACCCGGCGAACTTACATGTTCAGCGCGCGTTTATCGACTGCGAGCGCCGCTTCGCGCATGACTTCGGAAAGCGACGGATGCGGATGGCAAATGCGGCCGATGTCTTCGGCGGCCGCCTTGAACTCCATCGCCACCACGGCTTCCGCGATCAGGTCCGACGCGTCGGCCGCGATGATATGCACGCCGAGAATCTCGTCGGTCTTCGCGTCCGCGATCATCTTGACGAAGCCATCCGCACGGCCGATACCCAATGCGCGGCCATTGGCCATCATCGGGAACTGGCCGGACTTGAACTCGCGCCCTTCCGCCTTGAGCTGCTGCTCGGTCTTGCCGACCCACGCGATTTCCGGTTCCGTATAGATGACCCACGGAATGCAGTTGTAGTCGATATGCGGCTTCTGACCGTCGATGATCTCGGCCACCGCCACGCCTTCGTCTTCCGCCTTGTGCGCGAGCATCGGGCCGCGCACCACGTCGCCGATTGCGTACACGTTCGGCACGGCGGTCGCGCAGTGTTCGTCCACGTCGATGAAACCGCGCTCGTTGGCCTTCAGGCCGATTGCTTCCAGACCGAGATTGTCCGTGTTCGGCACGCGGCCAATGGACACGATCAGGCGGTCCGCTTCCAGCGTCTTTGCATTACCCGTGCTGTCCGTGTACGCGATGGAAACGCCGCTCTCCGTGGTCTTCACTTCGCCGATCTTCACACCGAGGTGAATGTCGAGGCCCTGCTTCTTGAATTGCTTCGCGGCTTCACGCGCGAGCGCTTCGTCCGCTGCGCCGAGGAACTGCGGCAGCGCTTCGAGCACGGTCACGTCCGCGCCGAGACGGCGCCACACCGAACCCAGTTCCAGACCGATCACGCCCGCGCCGATCACGGCGAGCTTCTTCGGCACGGCGTCGAAGGACAACGCGCCTTCGTTGTCGGCGACGATCTTGTTGTCGACCGGGATATTCGGCAGATGACGCGCCTTCGAACCCGTGGCGATGATCACGTTCTTCGCCGTGACCGTTTCCGTTTCGCCTTCGCCCGACACTTCGATCTGCACGCCGGCGTCGGTCTTGCCGGCGAACTTGCCGTGACCCTTGAGCCACGTGATCTTGTTCTTGCGGAACAGGAACTCGATGCCCTTCGTCATCTTCTCGACGATGCCGTCCTTGCGCGCGAGCATCTTCGAGACATCGAGCTTCACGTCCGACACGCTGATGCCGTGATCGCCCAGATGCTTCGCCGTGTTCTCGAACTCTTCCGACGACGCGAGCAGCGCCTTCGACGGAATGCAGCCCACGTTCAGGCACGTACCGCCGAGCTTGAGCGTGCCCGCCGGATTTTTCCACTTCTCGATACACGCAACCGACTTGCCGAGCTGCGCTGCGCGAATGGCCGCGATATAGCCACCGGGGCCCGCGCCGATCACGACGACATCAAATTCCTTGGACATGACTTTCCCTTGATATGACTCCGCTCATGCGGAGACGCCCTTCACGGTGCGCGCGAGCCTATCGCGCGCACCAGGGCAACATGCGTTCTACGCTTACAGGTCGAGCAGCAGACGAGCCGGATCTTCCAGCGCGTCCTTCATGGCGACGAGCGACAGCACGGCCTCGCGGCCGTCGATGATGCGGTGATCGTAAGACAGCGCCAGATAGTTCATCGGGCGGATCACGATCTGGCCGTTTTCCACCACGGCGCGTTCCTTCGTGGCGTGCACGCCGAGAATCGCGGACTGCGGCGGATTGATGATAGGCGTCGACAGCATGGAGCCGAACACGCCGCCATTCGAGATGGAGAACGTGCCGCCCGTCATTTCGTCGATGGACAGCTTGCCGTCCTTCGCCTTCTGACCGAATTCGGCGATCTTCTTTTCGATGTCGGCAAGGCTCATCTGATCTGCATTACGCAGAATGGGCACGACGAGACCACGCGGCGAACCGACCGCGATACCGATGTCGAAGTAACCGTGATAGACGATATCGTTACCGTCGATCGACGCGTTCACGAGCGGGAACTTCTTCAGCGCGTGCACGGCGGCCTTCACGAAGAACGACATGAAGCCGAGCTTCACGCCATGTTCCTTTTCGAAGCGGTCCTTGTACTTGTTGCGCAGATCCATGACCGGCGCCATGTTGACTTCGTTGAACGTCGTCAGGATGGCGTTGGTCTGCTGCGATTCGAGCAGACGCTCGGCGATACGCGCACGCAGACGCGACATCGGCACGCGTTGTTCCGGGCGATCCTTGAGCCACTGATCCGCCGATGCGGGCGCCTTCACGTCCGGCAGCGACGGCTTCGCGGCGCGTGCGGCAGCCGGAGCCGGTGCGGCGGCGGGCGCCGGAGCAGCAGCCTTGGCGGGCGCGCCAGCGGAGGATGCCGAAGCGCTGAGTGCATCGCCCTTCGTGATGCGGCCGTCGCGGCCAGAGCCTGCAACCTGGTCCGCGGAAACGCCCTTCTCGGCCAGAATCTTCGTGGCCGAAGGCGATGCTGCACCGCCCGTGGCTTGCGCCGAACCTTGCGCGGCCGCCGGAGCAGCAGCCGATGCGGCGGCAGGCTCGGCTTCGGGCGCCGGTTTCACTTCCGCGTCGCCAGCGGCGGCGGCGGCCGGTGCTTCACCGGCCTTGGCTTCGGTGTCGATCTTCGCGATGATTTCATCGGCGGCGACGATATCGCCGTCATGCTTGATGACTTGCGCCAGCACGCCGGCGGACGGTGCAGGCACTTCGAGCACGACCTTGTCGGTCTCGATTTCGATGAGGATTTCGTCCTGGGCGACAGCCTCGCCCGGCTTCTTCTTCCACTGCAGCATGGTCGCTTCTGAAACCGACTCCGAAAGCTGGGGAACCTTGACTTCTACGATAGCCATTTCTGTTTTGTCCTGATACGTGTCTGTATGAATGCGAGCGACGCGATGCACGGCGACCTGACGCCGCATTCGATGCGCGTTTCGCGTACGGGACCGGCGAGCCTCGCCCGCGCGGTCCCGTCAAGCCGTGTTACTTCGCGATCACCTGCGCGCCCTTGAGGCGGCCGAACGCGCCTTCCACGAGCGCCTTTTGTTGCTCGTAGTGCTTCGCGTAGTAACCGACCGCGGGCGAAGCCGAAGCCGGACGGCCGCTATATGCGAGCTTCATGCCGTCCTTCATGCCTTCACGCAGATGGTGCTCGATGTAGAACCAGGCGCCCTGGTTCTGCGGCTCGTCCTGCACCCAGACCACTTCGGTCGCGTTCTCGTATTTCTTGAGTTCCGCGTCGAACTGCTTGTGCGCGAACGGATAGAGCTGCTCGATACGCACGATGGCGACGTCGTTGCTCTTCGCTTCGCGGCGATGCGCGACGATGTCGTAATACACGCGGCCCGAGCAGACGACCACGCGCTTGACCTTCTTCGCGTCGATGGCCTCGTCCACTTCGCCGATGACCGGCTGGAACGAACCCTTCGCCAGTTCCGACAAGTCCGACACGGCTTCCTTGTGACGCAGAAGCGACTTCGGCGTGGCGATGATCAGCGGCTTTCTGAACAAGCGGATCATCTGGCGGCGCAACAGATGGAAGATTTGAGCCGGCGTGGTGGGCTGCACCACTTGCATGTTGTGATCCGCGCACAACTGCAGGAAACGTTCGATACGCGCCGACGAGTGCTCCGGACCTTGGCCTTCGTAGCCGTGCGGCAGCAGCATGGTGAGACCCGAGACGCGGCCCCATTTCACTTCGCCCGACGAGATGAACTGGTCGATCACGACTTGCGCGCCGTTCACGAAGTCGCCGAACTGCGCTTCCCACGCGACGAACGTGTTCGGCTCGGCGGTCGAATAACCGTATTCGAAACCGAGCACGGCTTCTTCGGACAACACGGAGTCGATCACCGAGAACTTGGCCTGACCTTCGGCAATGTTCTGCAGCGGAATGTACGTGCCGTCGTTCCAGCGCTCGCGGTTCTGATCGTGCAGCACCGCGTGACGGTGCGTGAACGTGCCGCGGCCCGAGTCCTGACCCGTCAGACGCACCGCATAACCCGAAGCGACCAGCGACGCGAACGCGAGATGCTCGCCCATGCCCCAGTCGAGCTTGGCTTCGCCACGGCCCATGGCGCGGCGATCGTTGATCACGCGCTCGACGAGCGGATGCACCTTGAAGTTTTCCGGGATCGTCGTGATGCGCTCGGCCAGCCGCTTGAGTTCGGCGAGCGGCACGGCGGTGTCGGCCGCGTCGGTCCACTTGCGATTCAGGAACGGCACCCAGTCCACCGCGTACTTGCTCTTATAGTTCGAGAGCACCGGGTCGATGGTGTGGTGACCTTCGTCCATTGCCGTGCGGTACGCCTTGACGTATTCGTCCGCGACTTCGGGCGTGATGACGCCTTGCTGCACGAGCTTTTCGGCATACAGCGCGCGCGTGCCCGGATGCTTGGCAATGGTCTTGTACATCAGCGGCTGCGTGACCGCCGGCGTGTCCTGCTCGTTGTGACCGAGCTTGCGGAAGCAGACGATATCGACGACCACGTCCTTATGGAACTTCGTGCGGAAGTCGATCGCGAGCTGCGTGGCGAGCACCACGGCTTCGGGATCGTCGCCGTTCACGTGCAGCACCGGCGCTTCGATCATCTTGACGACGTCCGAGCAGTACAGCGTCGAGCGAGAGTCGCGCGGGTCCGAGGTCGTGAAGCCGATCTGATTGTTGATGACGATATGCAGCGTGCCGTGCGTGCCGTAGCCGCGCGTCTGCGCGAGGTTCAGCGTTTCCATCACGACGCCCTGGCCCGCGAAAGCGGCGTCGCCGTGAATCTGCACCGGCAGCACTTGCAGGCCTTCTTCGTCGCCACGGCGATCCATCCGCGCCTTGGCCGACCCTTCGACCACCGGGTTCACGATTTCCAGATGCGACGGGTTGAACGCGAGCGACAGGTGAACCGGGCCGCCATCGGTCGAGACGTCCGACGAGAAACCCTTGTGATACTTGACGTCGCCAGCCGGCAGGTCATCGACGTGCTTGCCTTCGAATTCGGCGAAGAGGTCGGCGGGCATCTTGCCGAGCGTATTGACCAGCACGTTCAGACGCCCGCGGTGCGCCATGCCGATGACGATTTCCTGCACGCCGTTCGCGCCTGCGTGACGGACGACTTCGTCCATCGACGCGATGAAGCTCTCGCCGCCTTCCAGCGAGAAGCGCTTCTGACCGACGTACTTGGTGTGCAGGAAACGCTCGAGGCCTTCGGCGGCCGTCAGGCGATTCAGGATGTGCTTCTTCTTGTCGTTCGAGAAGTTGGGCGTCGAGCGCGTCGACTCGAGCTTCTCTTTCCACCAGCGCTTTTGTTCGGGGTCGCTGATGTACATGTATTCGGCGCCGATCTTGCCGCAATACGTGTCACGCAATGCCTTGACGATCTCGCGCAGGCTCGCGCGCTCGAAACCGAAATACAGGTTCGTGGCGCTGAACGTCTGGTCCATGTCGGCTTCGGTGAAGTCGTAGAACGCAGGTTCGAGTTCAGGAATATGCGGACGCTCGCGGCGCTTGAGCGGATCGAGGTCGGCCAGTTGCGAGCCGAGGAAGCGATATGCGCCGATCAGTGACTGGACGTAGACCTGCTTGCGCGCGGTGGCGAGATCTTCGCCGCCGCCTTCACGAGGAACGAAGGCGTTGGACTTCGCGCGCTGCGCAAAGGATTCGACGATAGGGCCGTGAGCCACGTCGCTCTGAGCCGTGCCGTCGGATGCTGGCACGTTCTGAAGCGCGTCGAAATAGGTGCGCCAGGTCTCGGGGACCGACGCCGGATTGTCTAGATATTGCTCGTACAGTTCTTCAACGTACGGAGCGTTACCGCCGAACAAATAGGAGTTCGACTGGAATTGCTTCATCATTTTACGCTCACCTTTCTTCGAGTTTCTCGAGGAAGTGCGGGTTAAGAAACCTTCCGCGCCACGGCCTGACCGTTTAGCGGATTGCGCGAATCAAGTCTGCTTGGAAGGACCTAAAAAGCGACAGCTAATCCGATTAGCATAGCACAGAACCAATCGTCATATGACAGGTGGTCGCACCTTGGAGCCTCGGCTTCGCCCTTCTGCAACGCAGATGTGCGGGCATTCGCGCGATAAGCAAGCGATGTTATTGCGCGCGCGTCGGCAGCACTTTCGGAAGCTTTAGCGATGAGATAAAAAAAGCCGCCCGAAGGCGGCTTTGTCACTTGCATGCGAACGAACGCATTAGTCGGTTGCGCCTTCACGGCTCGCGCGACGACGCTCGTGTTCCTTCAGATGACGCTTGCGCAGGCGGATGGACTGCGGCGTCACCTCGACGAGTTCGTCGTCGTCGATGAACTCGACCGCGTATTCCAGCGACAGCTGAACCGGCGGCACGAGACGCACGGCTTCGTCCGTACCCGATGCGCGCACGTTGGTTAGCTGCTTACCCTTGATCGGGTTCACGACCAGGTCGTTGTCGCGGCTATGGATACCGATGATCATGCCTTCGTACAGCGCGTCGCCCGGCGTCACGAACATGCGGCCGCGATCTTGCAGCTTCCACAGTGCATAGGCGACAGCGGCGCCATCGTCTTGCGAGATCAGCACGCCGTTGCGACGTTCGCCGACCGAACCTTCCTTCACCGGCGAGTACGAGTCGAACGTATGGCTCATCAGACCCGTGCCGCGCGTAAGCGTCAGGAATTCGCTCTGGAAACCGATCAGACCGCGCGCCGAAATCTTGTATTCGAGACGCGTACGGCCACGGCCGTCGGACGTCATGTCGAGCATTTCGCCCTTGCGACGGCCGAGTTCTTCCATCACGCCGCCCTGATGCTGGTCTTCGATATCGACCGTCAGGTTTTCATACGGCTCGTGCTTCACGCCGTCGATTTCTTGCAGCACCACGCGCGGGCGCGAGACGGCGAGCTCATAACCTTCACGGCGCATGTTCTCGACCAGAATGGTCAGATGCAGTTCGCCGCGACCCGACACTTCGAACGTGGTTTCGTCGCCCGTGTCTTTCACGCGCAGCGCCACGTTGTGGTTCAGTTCCTTCGTGAGACGGTCGCGAATCTGGCGGCTCGTCACGAACTTGCCTTCCTTGCCCGCGAGCGGCGACGAGTTCACGAGAAAGTTCATCGTGAGCGTGGGTTCGTCGACGGTGATCATGGGCAGCGCTTCGGGATTTTCCGGCGCGCAGATGGTCACGCCAATACCGATTTCCTCGATACCGTTGATCAGCACGATGTCGCCTGCTTGCGCTTCCTCGACCTGCACGCGCTCGAGGCCGTGGAACGACAGCACCTGATTGATCTTGCGATTGATGATCGCGCCGTCCGGACCCGAACGCACGGCCACTTGCATGCCCGGGCGAATACGGCCGCGCGCCACGCGACCCACGCCGATACGGCCGACATACGAGTTGTAGTCGAGCGAAGTGATCTGCAGTTGCAGGGGACCATCTGGGTCCGACGGGCGCACCGGCACGTGTTCCAGAATGGCTTCGAAGAGCGGACGCATGGTGCCTTCGCGCACTTCGGGGTCGAGACCGGCATAGCCGTTCAGGCCCGACGCGTAGACGATCGGGAAGTCGAGCTGCTCTTCGGTCGCGCCCAGCTTGTCGAACAGATCGAACGTCTGGTTGATCACCCAGTCGATACGCGCGCCCGGACGGTCCACCTTGTTGATGACAACGATGGGCTTGAGCCCGAGCGCGAGCGCCTTCTTGGTCACGAAGCGCGTTTGCGGCATCGGGCCTTCGACGGCGTCGACGAGCAACAGCACGGAATCGACCATGGAGAGCACACGCTCCACTTCACCGCCGAAGTCGGCGTGTCCCGGCGTGTCGACGATATTGATGTGCGTGCCTTCGTATTCGACCGCGCAATTCTTCGCCAGGATCGTGATGCCGCGTTCTTTTTCGATGTCGTTCGAGTCCATGACCCGTTCGGCGACCTGTTGGTTTTCCCGGAACGTGCCCGATTGACGGAGCAACTGGTCGACGAGCGTGGTCTTGCCGTGGTCGACGTGGGCGATGATTGCGATATTGCGTAGGGCGCGAGTCATAGAGGTATCTTGGTTATGCGCCGTCGAAGCAGGCCTGAGTCCATCCAGAACATTCTGGATAAGGAGGCGTCGTGGCTCGGCAGGCCGTCTTTGACGCAATGCTGTTCCGACTG
The DNA here is from genome assembly GCF_031450995.1 of Caballeronia sp. LP006. Classification (NCBI taxonomy): domain Bacteria; kingdom Pseudomonadati; phylum Pseudomonadota; class Betaproteobacteria; order Burkholderiales; family Burkholderiaceae; genus Caballeronia; species Caballeronia sp. LP006. The sequence continues at coordinate 2,159,160 of NZ_JARTVW010000005.1, forward strand.
AGCTTGTCCGGCAGCGCGTGATTTGCTTGTGCGCTGCATTCCGTCCGGCTTATGTCTTTCGGACGTAGTTCTTGTACTTCGCGGGTACTTCGTCTTGTACTTCGCGGGTACTTGACTCGTTACCTCGGACGGCTCGTCAGTCGGCGCAGTTGCATGTGAATCACGGTCCCGGCGCGGTGAGAACCGTAAATTATAGCACGCACGGAAGTCACTTTCTGACAATAGGCCGCGACCCGTAATTGCAATGTTGCGCCGCTGCCGCGTCATCTATGTGAAAAACGCGCTTGGCTTAGTGCGACGGGCCGCCCAGGCCGATTATTAAGCGTTCTTGGAAAAGATTCTTGCAGCGACATGTTGCCCTACCTATAATACTGCCTAGTCAATTATTGCGACCGCACAAGAATTTACAATGAGTGAGGCTCCAAAACCCGCTGGCATCGGCGATTACGTCCTGAGCGAAAGCGTGGGCTACCTCATCAGCCGGGTGCGCTCGACCATGTGGAACATGGTGACGCAGCACACCTCCTCCGAGCTCGGCATTACCGGAACGCAGGCGAGCATTATGTTCATGCTGGCGGTGGGCAAATGCGCGACGGCGGCGGATATTGCACGTGAGTACGGTATAGACGCAAGCGCGGTCACGCGTCTGATCGACCGGCTGGAGAAGCGCGGCCTGCTGTCACGCGTGCGCAGCGAGGCGGACCGGCGCGTGGTTCGACTCGCGCTCACCGAAGACGGCCGCGTGATGGCCGAACAAGTGCCCGCCATCTTCACGAGCGTCCTGGACAATCTTCTTGCAGGCTTCACGCCCGAGGAAGTCGGGTTTCTCAAGAGCATGCTGCGACGCGTACTGGCAAACTCGTGCGACTCCGCTGCGGCCCACGCGTTGAACGCGAACGACAAGCCTGCGACGTCATTGCGATGACAAGCAAATCCGCCGCTGCGGCGCAAAAAAATGATTGCAACGTCCATCTTTAATTCTCATCTCAAGAGACGAGCGATGAAACACCTATCCTTGCCAGCGCTCCGAGGCATCGGGCTGCCGGGAAGCGCGAAGACCGCGTTGGCGGCCGCCGCTGCCGCGCTGACCATCGCCGGATGCGCGAACTATTCGGGCATTTCGAGCGACAAGACAATCGCCACGCCCGACGACTACAGCGCCACGCAAAGCGTGCCGGGACAAGGCGGCCAGTGGCCGTCGCTCGACTGGGCTAAGCAGTTCGGCGACCCGCAATTGCCGCAACTCATCGACGAAGCGCTTGCGGACAATCCGAGCATTGCGCAGGCCCAATCGCGAATTGCAAAGGCATCGTCGTATATCGAAACCTCGCGTTCGGCGCTGTCGCCTAAGGTCAACGGTTCGTATTCGTGGACTCGCGAGCTCTACTCCGCCAACGCGCTGTTCCCGCCGCCCTACGGTGGAACGTGGTTCAGCGAGAACAACGTGCTTGCCAGCGCGTCGTGGGATCTCGACCTCTGGGGCAAGAATCGCGCGCGTCTGAATCAAGCGGTCTCGCTGGAAAAGGCGGCCGAGGCCGACATGCAGCAGGCGCGCGTGACGCTCGCGGCGTCGGTGGCGCGCACATATAACCAGCTTGCGTTGCTTTACGCACTGCGCGATGTCACCCAGCGCGAGATTTCGAATCGCGAGAACGTCGGCCGCATCACGAACGGACGCGTAACCGCCGGTCTCGATACCAACGTGGAACGCCGCACCGCCGAAGGCAACACCGCGACGAGCCAGACTAACCTCAGCGAACTCGACGGCCAAATCGAGTCGGTGCGCTATCAGCTCGCGGCGCTGCTGGGCAAGGGTCCGGATCGCGGCCTGCAGATCGCCAATCCGGTGATCAATTCGAACGTCACCGTCGCGCTGCCCGACAACGTGCCCGCCGACCTCGTCGCGCGCCGTCCGGACATCGTCGCGGCACGCTGGCAGGTCGAGTCGGCAACGCACAACATCAAGGAAGCGAAGGCCGAGTTCTTCCCGGACATCAACCTCGCCGCGGGCTTCGGTTTCGACGCGTTCGGCTGGGGCCGCTTCCTCACTTCGAGCAGCCGTCAGGTCCAGGCCGGTCCGGCCATCCATCTGCCCATCTTCGATGCCGGCGCACTGCGCGCCCAGTTGAAGGGCCGTTACGCCGACTTCGAAGGCGACGTCGCCAACTACAATCAGACGCTCATCAACGCGATGAACGACGTGGCGACCAATATCTCGGCCATCCGCTCGCTCGACCGTCAGATGGGCGACGCCCAACGCGCGCTCGCGGCGGCGTCGAACGCCTACGAGCTCGCGGTGATCCGCTACAAGGCCGGGCTGTCGCCGCAACTGCAAGTGCTGACGGCCGACCAGAACCGCCTCGCCAACGAGCAGACCGTGACCAATCTGCGCTTGAGGCGCAGCGACCTGCAGATCGCGCTGATCAAATCGCTCGGCGGCGGATTCGACGCGACCGATTCGAATCTCGCGATCGACGGCAGCGGACAGCCCAAGGGCACGCAACAGACGGCAAGCCAACCGGCGCAGTCGAACTGAGCCGCGCCCAAGTACAAGAACACGCATCAAGATAAATACGAAACATTCGGAGCCTTCAATGAGCGACCCTCAACAAAACGCAGCCGCAGCCGCCGCCGCTCCCGCGCCCAAGCAGCGCAACGGCAAACGCCGCGTGCTCATGACGCTGATCGTGCTCGTCGTCATCATCGCCGCCGTGGCGTACGGCCTTTACTACTTCCTCGTCGCGCGCTTTCACGAGTCCACCGACGACGCCTACGTGAACGGCAACGTCGTGCAAATCACGCCGCAAGTGGTTGGCACGGTCATTTCGGTGAACGCGGACGATACCCAGACGGTGAAGGTCGGCGACCCGCTCGTCGCGCTCGATCCCGCCGACTCGAAGGTCGCGCTCGATCAGGCGGAAGCGAATCTCGCGCAGACCGTGCGTCAGGTACGCACCTTCTTCGTCAACAACAACCAGTACGAAGCGCAGATCGCGCTGCGTCGCTCCGACCTCTCGCGTGCCCAGGACGATTTGCGCCGCCGCATGACGGTCGCGCAAACGGGCGCGGTATCGCTGGAAGAAATCTCGCACGCTCGCGACGCCGTGCGCGGCGCGCAGGCGGCGCTCGACTCGGCACAGCAGGAACTCGCGTCGAACCGTTCGCTGACCTCGAACACGACGATCGCGGATCACCCGAACGTGCTCGCCGCCGCCGCCAAGGTGCGCGACGCGTACATCAACTACGCGCGCAACACGCTGCCCGCGCCGGTGACGGGTTATGTCGCGAAGCGTTCGGTGCAGGTCGGCCAGCGCGTGGCGCCGGGCAATCCGCTGATGGCCATCGTGCCGCTCAACGGCGTGTGGGTCGATGCCAACTTCAAGGAAGTGCAGCTCAAGCACATGCGCATTGGCCAGCCGGTCGATCTGACGGCCGACCTGTACGGTTCGAGCGTGGTCTATCACGGCAAGGTCGTCGGCTTCTCGGCCGGCACGGGTTCGGCCTTCTCGCTTTTGCCCGCCCAGAACGCGACCGGTAACTGGATCAAGGTGGTGCAACGGCTGCCGGTGCGTATCGCGCTCGATCCGAAGGAACTGGAGCAGCATCCGTTGCGTATCGGCCTGTCGATGGATGTCGACGTGACCATCAAGGATGAACAAGGCGGCCAGCTCGGCCAGGCGCCGAACACGGTTTATCAGACCAACGTGTTCGACAAGTACGGCGATCAAGCCGATCAGGAAATCGCGCGCATCATCCAGCAGAACGCGGGCAATGGTCCGCAGGCTTCGTCGGGCGCTTCGTCCTCGCGCGGCAACGGCGCGGCGGCGAAGTCCGCCTCGGCCGCCAAGCTGATGTAAGCGGACACGGACCTCATCGATGTCTCAAGCCAACGTCGTTCATCCGCCGCTGACGGGCGGGAAGCTCGTCATCGGGACGATCGCCGTGTCGCTCGCCGTGTTCATGAACGTGCTCGACACGTCGATCGCGAACGTCTCGATTCCGTCGATCTCGGGCGATCTCGGCGTCTCGTCCGATCAGGGCACGTGGGTCATCACGTCGTTCGCGGTCGCCAACGCCATCTCGGTGCCGCTCACCGGCTGGCTTACGCAGCGCATCGGGCAAGTGAAGCTGTTTCTCGGCTCGATCATTCTCTTCGTGATCGCTTCATGGCTGTGCGGACTCGCGCCGACGCTGCCCTTCCTGCTCGCCGCGCGCGTGCTGCAAGGCGCGGTCGCCGGCCCGATGATCCCGCTGTCGCAAACGCTCCTGCTCGCGAGCTACCCGCGCGAGAAAGCGCCCATCGCGTTATCCATGTGGTCGATGACCACGCTCATTGCGCCTGTCGCCGGGCCGATTCTCGGCGGCTGGATCTCGGACAACATCTCATGGCCGTGGATCTTCTACGTGAACATTCCGGTCGGCTTCATTGCGGCCATCGCGACGTTCATGATTTTCCGCGACCGCGATTCCGCCATCCGTAAAGCGCCCATCGATTCGGTCGGGCTCGGCTTGCTCGTAGTCTGGGTCGGCTCGCTGCAGATCATGCTCGACAAGGGCAAGGATCTCGACTGGTTCAATTCGACGACCATCGTCGTGCTCGCGCTGGTCGCGGTGATCGCGTTCGCGTTCTTCATCGTTTGGGAGCTGACGGCGGAGCATCCGGTCGTCGATCTGTCGTTGTTCGCGCTGCGCAACTTCTCGGGCGGGACCATTGCGCTCTCGGTCGGCTATGGGCTCTACTTCGGCAATCTCGTGTTGTTGCCGCTGTGGCTGCAAACGGTGATCGGCTACACGGCCACCGACGCCGGGCTCGTGATGGCGCCCGTCGGATTGTTCGCGGTGCTGCTCTCGCCGATCACGGGCAAATTCCTGCCGCGCACAGACCCGCGCCGGATTGCAACCGCCGCGTTTCTCGTGTTCGCGCTGTGCTTCTGGATGCGTTCGCGCTACACCACGGGCGTCGATACCTGGTCGCTCACGCTGCCCACGCTGATTCAGGGTATCGCGATGGCGGGCTTCTTCATTCCGCTGGTGTCGATCACGCTGTCGGGTTTGCCGGGGCATCGCATTCCGGCGGCGTCGGGCTTGTCGAACTTCGTGCGGATCATGTGCGGCGGTATCGGCACGTCGATTTTTTCGACGGCCTGGGAGCATCGGTCGATCGTTCATCACGTGCAACTGGTGGAGCAGGCGAATTCGTTCAATCCGAACTTCACCAATTCGATGCAGCAGATGGGCGCAATCGGCTATTCGCACGATCAGACTTACGGTCTATTCAACAGCATGGCGACGCAGCAGGCCGCGCAGCTCGGCGTGAACGACATGTTCTATATCTCGGCGGGGATTTTCGTCGCGCTGATCGCATTGATCTGGATCACGAAGCCCGAACGCTCCGGCGGCGGAGATTCAGCGGCGGCGGCATCGGCGGCGCATTGATCGTTGCGGTTCGTTTGGCACGGACGTAAAAAAGCCCAGACTTCTCGTCTGGGCTTTTTTTCGTTGCGCAGGTTGCAAGTCTGGCGTCGCTGACTCGCTCAGCCCGCCGTGACGATCAACCGTTCCGGCGCAAGCACGCCCTCGCCCGCTTTCGCCACGCCAAGCAGCCGTCCGCCTTCTTGCGTGTACACGCGCACGCGGCCCGCTTCGAGCATGTCCGTCGATACATCCGACAGCTTGAGGCGCTGGCCATGCAAAAAACGCCGGGTGGCATCGTCGTCCAGACGCACTTCCGGGAACGTCGATAGCAGCGCATCCACCGGCTGAAGCCACGCATCGCGCGCGGTTTCATCGATGTTCGCCAATGCATCGAGCGTCACCGCATGGTCGAGCGTCAACGCGCCCACGCCCGTCCGCCGCAACGCCGTCAGATGCGCGCCGCATCCCAATGTCTCGCCGATATCCTCAGCCAGGGTGCGTACATACGTGCCCTTGCTGCAGGTCACGCGAAACGTGACGAGCGGCAACGCACACGCGATCATCTCCAACGCGTGGATGGTGACGTTGCGCCCTTCGCGCTCCACGGTCTGTCCCGCGCGCGCGTATTCGTAGAGCGGCTTGCCGTCACGCTTGAGCGCGGAATACATCGGTGGAATTTGCACGATCTCGCCGAGAAAGCGCGTCATGGCATCTCGCACAGAAGCTTCGTCGCACGTCACCGCGCGCTCGTCGATGGCTTCGCCTTCCGCGTCGCCCGTCGTCGTGCGCATACCGAGGCGCATCGTCGCTTCGTAGGTCTTGTCGGCTTCGAGCAAATCCTGCGAAAACTTGGTTGCTTCGCCGAAACAAAGCGGCAGCAAGCCTGTCGCGAGGGGATCGAGCGTACCCGTGTGTCCCGCCTTCTTCGCGAGAAAAAGCCGCTTCGCCTTGATGAGCGCGTCGTTGCTGGACAAACCGAGCGGCTTGTCCAGCAGCAACACGCCATCTAGCGCGCGCCGCGCAATCTTCGGGCGCGGCGAGTCCTTCGTTGCACCGCTCATCGCTCAGGCGCCTTCTTCGTCGTCTTTGGCGCGCGAGGCGTTCGCTTCGTCGATCAGACGCGACATCTCCACGGCCTTCTCGATCGTCTGGTCGTAGTGAAAGTGCAGCGTCGGCACCGTATGAATGTGCAGGCGCTTGAACAATTGGTTATGCAGATGCCCGGCCGCGTGGTTCAACGCTTCCTCGGTTTCCTTCGGGTCGCCGGTGAGCGTCGTGAAATAGACCTTCGCATGCGCGTAATCGGGCGTGAGTTCGACGCTCTGCATCGTCACCATGCCGATGCGCGGATCTTTCACCTCGCGCATCAGCTCGGAGAGATCGCGCTGAATCTGATCGGCGATCTGCACGTTGCGATTCGGGGAAGTACGTTTTTTAGCCATGATGTTTTCCGTATATTCGTCGCGCGCCGCACAAAAGAAAAAGGGCGGAGCGAGCCGCGCGGCCCGCTCCGCCCTCTCGCCTTGGCGGCTCGCTGCAAGTTACCGCTTTACAGCGTACGAGCCACTTCGGTCACTTCGAAGACTTCCAGCTGGTCGCCTTCGACGATGTCGTTGAAGTTCTTCATCGAGATACCGCACTCGAAGCCCTGACGCACTTCCTTGACGTCGTCCTTGAAACGCTTGAGCGAGTCGAGTTCGCCGGTGTGGATCACGACGTTGTTGCGAATCACGCGCACCGAAGAGGAACGCTTGACCACGCCGTCCGTGACCATACAACCTGCGATAAGGCCGATCTTCGGCACGCGGATGACCTGGCGCACCTCGACCATACCCGTAACCGTTTCGCGCTTCTCCGGCGAGAGCATGCCGGACATTGCCGCCTTCACTTCATCCACAGCGTCATAGATGATGTTGTAGTAGCGAATATCGATGCCGTTGGATTCCGCCAGCTTGCGGGCTTGCGCATCCGCACGCGTGTTGAAGCCGATGATGACCGCCTTCGAAGCCGTCGCCAGATTGACGTCCGACTCGCTGATCGCGCCGACCGCGCTGTGCACGATCTGCACGCGCACTTCGTTGGTCGAAAGCTTTTGCAGCGATTGCACCAGCGCTTCCTGCGAACCCTGCACGTCGGCCTTGACGATGAGCGGCAGATTCTGCACTTCGCCTTCGCCCATTTGCTCCAGCATGTTCTCGAGCTTCGCGGCCTGTTGCTTGGCGAGCTTGACGTCGCGGAACTTGCCTTGACGGAACAGCGCGATTTCGCGCGCCTTGCGCTCGTCCGGCAGCACGATGACTTCTTCGCCCGCAGCCGGCACTTCCGACAGACCCTGGATTTCCACCGGGATCGACGGACCCGCCGTCTTGGTCGGCTTGCCGGTTTCGTCCAGCATGGCGCGAACGCGACCGTACGCGCTGCCCGCCAGAACCACGTCGCCGCGATTCAGCGTGCCCGACTGCACCAGGATGGTTGCGACCGGACCCTTGCCCTTGTCGAGCTTGGCTTCGATCACTAGACCCTTGGCCGGTGCGTCGATCGGTGCCTTCAGTTCCAGCACTTCGGCCTGCAGCGACACGTTTTCCAGAAGGTCGTCGATACCCTTGCCGGTTTTCGCCGACACTTCGATGAACGGGGAATCGCCGCCGTACTCTTCCGGCACCACGCCTTCCGCGACGAGTTCCTGCTTCACGCGGTCGGAATTGGCTTCCGGCTTGTCGATCTTGTTGATCGCCACGACGATAGGCACGCCACCCGCCTTCGCGTGGGCGATGGCTTCCTTCGTTTGCGGCATGACGCCGTCGTCGGCCGCGACCACCAGAATGACGATGTCGGTTGCCTTCGCACCGCGCGCACGCATGGCCGTGAAGGCCTCGTGACCCGGCGTGTCGAGGAAGGTGATGACGCCACGCGGCGTTTCGACGTGATAAGCGCCGATATGCTGCGTGATGCCGCCCGCTTCGCCCGCCGCCACCTTGGCGCGACGGATGTAGTCCAGGAGCGAGGTCTTGCCGTGGTCGACGTGACCCATGACGGTGACGACCGGCGGACGCGGCAGACGCTCTGCCGTTTCTTCCGTGGTTTCGCCTTCGACCAGAAGCGCTTCCGGATCGTCCAGCTTCGCCGCGACCGCGCGATGGCCCAGTTCCTCGACGATGATCATCGCCGTTTCCTGATCCAGCACTTGGTTGATCGTGACCATCTGGCCGAGCTTCATCATGATCTTGATGACTTCGGACGCCTTCACCGCCATCTTGTGCGCGAGATCGGCCACCGAGATGGTTTCCGGCACGTGCACTTCACGGATGATCGGCTCGGTCGGCGCCTGAAACGTGGTCTGTTCCTGATGCTTGCCGCGACCTTTCGGGCCACCGCGCCAGCCGCGATCTACGCCGCCGCTCGTGTCACCGCGCGTCTTGATGCCACGGCGCTTGGACGCGTCGTCCTGCCAGCCGCCCTTGCCGCCGGCCTTCTTCTTGTCGCCCGCGGGTGCGGTCGTGGCGGGTGCCGCCGTGCCGCCCGCTGCCGGCTTCTTCGCCACGGCAGGCCGGGCCGCCGTCGCGCCTTCCGGACGCGCCGGCTTGTGCAGCGTGCCCTTCGCTTCCGCAGCCTTGGCTGCTTCAGCCGGCTTGGCGACCACGGGCGCCGGCTCCGGCGCCTTTACCTGCGCCTTGCGCGGCGTGTTCATCATCTCGCGGATGGCACGTGCTTCGGCTTCCGCTGCCGCGCGACGCTTCGCGATCTGTTCCTGTTCGACACGCGTTTTATCAGCAGCGGCGCGCGCGGCGTCCTCCGCCTTCTTGGCGGCTTCGCGTTGCGCGGCGCGCTCGCTGGCAGCCTTCTCTTCCGCAGCCTTTTCGGCGGCTTCGCGTTGCGCGGTGTCGTCGACCTTCGGCTCGGGCTTCACTTCAGCCTTTGCATCGACCGTCGGCGGCGTGCGCGCTTCCTGACGCGCAGCCGATGCCGCGCGCGAGATTTCCGCTGCCTGCGCGGCAGCAGCCGCACGGCGCGCCGCTTCGTCTTCCTGACGACGACGCTCGGCTTCAGCCGCTTCCTCACGCTGACGACGCTCGCTTTCCTCGCGTTCGAGCTGAGCCTGACGCTCCTTCAGCTCGCGCTCTTCGCGCTCGAGCTGCTCGGCGGCGCGACGCGCTTCTTCCTCGCGGCGCTGCAATTCGGCTTCGTCGACTTCTTCCTCGACCGGAGCGGGCGCCTCGGCGGCTTGTTCCACGCCGGCCTCGTCGCGCTTCATGAATACACGCTTCTTGCGCACCTCGACCTGAATGGTGCGAGCTTTACCCGTTGCGTCAGATTGCTTGATCTCCGACGTATGCCGGCGGGTCAAAGTGATCTTGCGCTTGTCGGCGTCGGCGGAACCGTGCGACTTGCGCAAATGATCGAGCAGACGCGCCTTGTCCGTCTCGGACAGGTCGTCGTTCGCGCTTGCTTTCTGGACGCCAGCCGCCTGCAACTGCTCGAGCAGGACGCCCGCAGGCATTTTGAGTTCCGCGGCAAATTGGGCTACGTTGTTACTCGCCATTCATTCCTCTTGATGCAAGGACATATCCTTGCGGTTAGATCGGGGTCACGCGGCCAAACCGGCCGCCAAATATCAGTGCGCCATGGTCATTTCTCACTGGAACCAGTGTTCACGTGCTTTCATGATCAACGCCTTAGCGGCATCCTCTTCCACACCGGTCATTTCGACCAGTTCATCCACAGCCAGCTCCGCGAGTTCGTCGCGGGTCTGGATCTGGTGTTCAGCGAGCTTCGCGAGAAGCTCGTTGTCCATTCCTTCGAGACTCTTCAGATCGAGCGCGACGCCTTCGACCTTCTCTTCATTGGCGATCGCCATGGTCAGCAACGCGTCGCGCGAACGGTTACGCAGTTCGTGCACCGTGTCTTCGTCGAAGGCTTCGATCTCGAGCATTTCGTTGAGCGGCACGTACGCGATTTCTTCGAGGCTCGTAAAGCCTTCGTCGATCAGGATGTCGGCGACTTCCTCGTCCACATCCAGACGCGCCATGAACAGATCGCGCAACTTGCCACGTTCTTCGTTCTGCTTCAGCGCCGATTCGTCCGGCGTCATGATGTTGATCTGCCAGCCGGTGAGCTCGCTGGCGAGTCGAACGTTCTGGCCGCTTCGGCCGATGGCAACCGCGAGTTCGTTTTCGTCTACGACGACGTCCATCGAATGCTTTTCTTCATCCACGACAATCGACTGGACGGCTGCCGGCGCGAGAGCGCCGATCACGAACTGGGCGGGGTCTTCCGACCATAGCACGATGTCCACGTTCTCGCCACCAAGCTCGTTGCGTACGGCCTGCACGCGCGAACCGCGGATGCCGACGCAAGTGCCGATCGGGTCGATACGCTTGTCATAGGCGATCACCCCGATTTTCGCACGCACGCCAGGATCGCGCGCGGCCGCCTTGATCTCCAGCAGGCCTTGCTCGATTTCCGGCACTTCCAGCTCGAACAGTTTCATCAGAAACTCGGGCGCGGTGCGCGAAAGCTCGATTTGCGGGCCGCGCGCCGTGCGGTCGACCTTGGCGATGTACGCGCGCACACGGTCGCCCACCCGCAGGTTTTCCTTCGGAATCAACTGGTCACGGCGCAGCAGCGCTTCCACGCGACCGGATTCGACGATGAAATTACCCTTGTCCAAACGCTTGACCGAGCCGGTCATGATCTTTTCGCCGCGCTCGAGGAAGTCGTTTAAGATTTGCTCGCGCTCGGCATCGCGCACTTTCTGCAGGATGACCTGCTTCGCTGCCTGCGCGCCGATACGGCCGAATTCGATGGACGGAATCGGTTCTTCGATGAAGTCGTCCACCTGCGCGTCGGGCTGTTGCTCCTTCGCTTCGAACAGCAGGATTTCCTGATCCGGCTCTTGCAGGCCGGCCTCGTCCGGCACCACGCGCCAGCGGCGGAAGGTTTCGTGCTCGCCGCTTTCACGGTCGATCGCCACGCGAATGTCGACGTCTTCCTCGAACAGCTTTTTCGTTGCCGATGCAAGCGCAGCCTCCAGGGCTGCATACACCACGTCCTTGTTGACGTTCTTTTCGCGCGCCAGCGCATCCGCCAGCATCAAAACTTCGCGACTCATTGTTTGCGGCTCCTAAAGTCAACTTTGGGGACGAGACGTGCTTTGTCGAGGTCCGCGAGCGTGAAATCGAGCATCGCGGCGCCGTCCTTCCCTTCAAATTCCAAACCGATCGTGTCGCCGTCGGGGGCATGCAAAATGCCACGGTACGACTTGCGCCCGTCCAACGGCTTTTTCAATGTGATGACGACTTCGCTCCCCGCGAAGCGTTCGAAATCCGCCAGCTTCTTGAGCGGACGGTCGAGACCCGGCGACGAGACTTCGAGCCGGTCGTAATCGATATTCTCGACTTCGAGCACATACTGGAGCTGGCGTGTGACTTTCTCGCAGTCCTCGATGGCGATACCGCCCGGATGGTCGATATATATACGCAGCATGCCGCCTCCCGAACGCTCGAGATCGACAAGCTCGTAGCCTAAGCCCGAGACCGTGGTTTCAATCAGTTCCGTCAGTTGCACAGTCACTCCAAGGTGTTCGCGCGCTCCACGCCGACAACACCTGCGGGCATGCGCCATAAGCGGGCGCGCACCCTTCTTCCCCGAGATGCCGAACCGAAAAGCCAAAAAAAAATGGGCGCAACGCCCATCTTCTTCAACCGAGATCGCACTCAGGGCAGAGAGAAAAACTACGTGCCCAGCGACTTCATGATTTTAGCCATTTTTCGGGATAAACGCAAACGTAGACGGCCCGTTCAGGCTCGTTTCGTGCCGGAAGACAGACTTTTTGTCTTGCATTTGCAAAAAACGGTCGACGCCATGAAGAAGCCTGTCGACCGTTACTTGCGAATCCCGCAATGACGCGGATTCGACGACGGCTAGCGCCCGCGCGTCCGATTTCGCGGACCGCCGCGCGCCGGACCGCCCGGCTTGCCTTGTCCCGCGTTTTGCTGGCCGCCCGGACGATTGCCGCGCGGACCGTTGCCATTCGCGGCTCGCTTGGCCGGACCCGCCGCGCCCGGCGCACCACTTTGAGGACGCGCGCTGCGGGGACCGCCACGGCCGCCCGGTGCGCGATTGCCGTTAGCCTCGCCGCCGCCCGCGCGGTTGCCGTTAGCCTCGGCGCTGTTGCGTCGGCCTGTGCCATTGCCGCTCCGGTTGCCCGGGCCGCCGCCAAAACCAGCACCCGCGCCGCCCATGCCGAAGCCGCCCGACATGCCGCCCGCCGCGCCGCGCCGACCGCCGCCGTTGCGTCCCGGTGTTTGCGACTGCGCGATGCGCGCATGCGACATCAGCACCGGCTCACGCGTGATGATGCCCATCGACGTCTGCATCGGATCGGGCTGCACGCGCGGTGCGGAACTACGGCCACCCTTCTCTTCGGTCGGCAGCTTGAGACCCACCGCCGCGAGCAGGCTGCGCACCTGGTTATCTTCGAGCTCTTCCCAGCGGCCACGCTTGAGACCGCGCGGCAACGCGATCGGACCGTGACGCGTGCGGATCAGGCGGCTGACCATCAAGCCCGCGGCTTCGAACATGCGGCGCACTTCGCGATTGCGGCCTTCGGCCAGCGCGACGTGATACCAGTGATTCGTGCCTTCGCCGCCACCATCTTGAATGCGCAGGAAGTTCGCGGGACCGTCGTCGAGTTCGACGCCCTTCAAAAGCTTCTGCTTCATCCCTTCCGACAACTGGCCGACCACGCGCACCGCGTACTCTCGCTCAACGCTATAGCGCGGATGCATGAAGCGGTTCGCCAGATCGCCCGAGGTGGTAAGCAGCAGCAAGCCTTCGGTATTGAAGTCGAGGCGGCCGACTGCGAGCCACTTGGCGGTTTTCATCGACGGCAGCTTGTCGAACACGGACGCGCGGCCTTCCGGGTCGGCGTGACTGACGATTTCGCCTGTCGGCTTGTGATAGAGCAAGACGCGCGGCGGTTTGCTCGCCAGCTTGCGCTTGAGCGGCTTGCCGTTGATACGCACCTGATCGGTCGGCATGATGCGCTGGCCGATATGCGCCGGCTCGCCGTTCACCGATACACGGCCCGCGATGATCAATTCTTCCATGTCGCGCCGCGAACCCATGCCGGCATCTGCAAGAACCTTGTGCAGCTTGGGCGCGTCGTCGTCCGGTTCGAGCACGCGCTTTTGCTGGGGCGCGTTGCGGCCACGGCGGAGCATCGGCGCGCGCACGCCGCTCACGCCGTTGTCGGCGTCGAAGGCGGGGGACGTGACGTAGGCGAAAACGTCGTCGACATTGGCGGCTGCGGCGCGCTCGCCCGTTGCCGGTGCGGCTTCGGCACGCTTGCCGCGCGCTTGCTGCGGATTCTTGCGCCGGCCGCCTTCGCGCGGCGCGGCTTGAGGCGCGGCATCGGCGGCGACGGGCGCCTCGGTTGCATCGACCGGTTCGCTTGCGCCGGCTTCCGCCGATTCACGGCGCGGATTCCTGCGGCCGCCCTTTGCCGCGTTGGCGCGCGGCGCGCGGTTGCCCGCTTCCTTGCGCGGCTTTGCGACCGGTTCCGCGACGACGCCATCCGCCGTTGCCTCGGTCGCGGTGTCGGGTGAACCCGGCGCGCCTTCGGCGCCCTTGGTCTTGGCGACAGCGCGGCGCCGCGCGATCAGACTGCGTGGCCCGCGGCGCAGGCCGCGGCGCGGACGATCGTCGCCTTCGCCATTCTCGTCGCTGCGCGTGCGTTCGCCGGCGTCGGCCGGTTCATGGGCGTCCGCGGCGTGCACGGGGCGCGCGGAATCAGGCGAATCGCTGTCGTGGGAATGTGTCAAAACAACCTCAAATGTCGAATCGCGCGTCTCGTGAGGCGCGTCAAAAATTTCCGCTGATCGGTTCGGCCGGTCGTCTCGAAATGATCATTTTGGCGAGCCGAAGCGGATCAGGGGCCATGCAAAATTGCGTCAGGCGCGGCGCGCCGTAGGTTCTTCGGAGTCGTCGTCATCCGAAGCGAAGTCGTTCAATGCACGCGTGTCCCGTTCATGGCCGTCTTGCGCGCCATCGGGCGGAGCGGGAACGGCTGAATCGTCGACTTCGTGCGCTTGCGTGCCGTCGGGATGCGCGTGCAGTTCAGGCGCGGCTCTCAGTGGCTGCGCGTGAATTGCGGCGTCCGGACCGGCATCGCGGGAGTCACTCGCGTCGGCGCTTTCGGGTGTTGCTTCAGGCTGTGCCGCGGTTACGTCCGCGGGCTGCACCGGCTCGGTGAGCGCGATGACGGACTCGGACACTTCATTCGGGTTGACTGGCGCACTTGCGGGATGTTCCCCGGCGGCAGTCGATTCATCCGCAATGCTGGCTGTGGGCGGTGTATCGCCGGCAACGCGATCCGGAAACTCGATCGAATGCTGCGACAACAACGACGCTTCCAGTTGCGCCGACGGATTATCCAGCGCGGGCAATTCATCGAGCGCGGTCAGCCCGAGGTCATCCAGAAACTGCTTCGTCGTGGCGTAGAGCGCCGGACGTCCGGGCACGTCGCGATGGCCGATCACTTCGATCCAGCTCCGATCCTCAAGCTGCTTTACCACTTGCGTGTTGACGGTCACGCCGCGAATCTCTTCGATATCGCCACGCGTTACTGGCTGCCGGTAAGCAATGATCGCAAGCGTTTCAAGCACGGCGCGCGAATACTTCGGCGGCTTTTCCGGATGCAAGCGGTCGAGATAAGTCCGCATCGCCGGCTTGCTCTGAAAGCGCCAGCCCGTTGCGAGCGCGACCAATTCGACGCCGCGGCCCGACCAGTCGGCCTGAAGGCCTTCGAGCAGCGTGCGAAGGGTGTCCGCCGATACGTCGTCGGCGAACAGCTTGCGCAATTCACTCAGTCGCAGCGGTTCCTGCGCGCAAATCAATGCAGTCTCGAGGACGATCTTCGCCTCTTGAGTATTCATGCAGCTTGGGTCAACCCTAAATGGTCAATGAGTGGTCAATGAACGGCCAATGATTCGATTCAAACCGGACTTGCGCAGGTTCGAACGCCACCGAAACGGTGCGGACGATAAAGCTGGTCGCTGAGTTTCAAGACGCGCTCGCCCGATTTTGGTCGGTCATATTGACTGGGAGCACGCACCGGGGAGAGGCGATATCGGGCGTTCGATCGAGCGAAGCGCCGGGCCATCCAGCCGGACGAGGTGGCGCTTTCCTGGATGAAAGCGCGTGACTGAGCGCCATATTACGCAAAAAGAACCGGTGCGTAAAGATGAATACGGGCGAACACGCAATCGGCGCGCTCCTTACTTCGCGCGCCGCCGAGATCCTCGACCTCAGACGCGCGTCGAAAGAAAGGTGCGCAAACGCTCGACGCCCTTGTCGAGCCGCGCGGGATCGCACGCGTAGCACCAGCGCACGAAGCCTTCGCCCTCTTCACCAAACGCGCTGCCGGGCGCAAGCCCGAGACCGGCGTCGCGCACCAGCGACTTGCAAAGCTCGAGACTGCGCGACGCGCCGGGCAGCGAGAAAAACAGGTACATCGCACCGTCCGGCGCGCGCACGTCGACGCCGTCGATGGTCTGCAGCGCCTTGACCAGATGATCGCGGCTCGCGTGCAGGTCCGCGACGAGCGATTGCGTGAAACGCTCGCCCTCCTCGACTGCGACGATGCCCGCCTGCTGCACGAACGACGGCGCACACGACGTGTTGTATTCCACGAGCTTGCCGAGGTCGTCCATGAGACGCTCGGGCGCGACGATCCAGCCGAGCCGCCAGCCCGTCATGAGCCAGGCCTTCGAAAACGAATTCACGGCGATCACGCGTTCATCGCGCGATGCGAGGTCGAGGAACGACGGCGCAACCTTGCCGTTCCCGCGGTAATACAGGCGCTCGTAGACTTCATCCGCGACGATCCAGATGCCGTGGCGGCGGCAATGCTCGAGAACGGTGCGCTGCTGATCGCGCGTCATCGTCCAGCCGGTGGGGTTGTTCGGCGAGTTGATCATCAGCATGCGCGTCGACGGCGTGAGCGCGGCGAGCAGCCGGTCGAGATCGAGCGTCCAGCCGTTTTCGCCGTAACCGAGCGAAACCGTTTCGACGCTCGCGCCGAGAATCTTCGGAATCTCGACGAGATTCGGCCACAACGGCGTCACCGCGACCACGCGATCGCCCGCGCCGACGACGAGTTGCGCCGCCAGCATCAGCGCGTTCACGCCAGCGCTCGTCACCGCGACGTGCGCGGCCGACGTATCGCCATGCAAGGCCGTGACGTAGCGCGCAAGCGCCTCGCGCAAAGACGCGACGCCGAGGTTATGGGTGTAGAACGTTGCGCCATCGGCGAGTGCGCGACTCGCGGCATCGCGAATGAACGGCGGCGTCACGCGATCCGATTCGCCGAACCAGAACGGCAGCACGTCCGGCACGCCGAAACCGGCATTCGCCACTTCGCGAATTTGCGACGGACGCAACGCCCGCACGGCATCGCGTGCGTTGGGCGCATGAGGCGCACCGCTTTCGCGCGCGCCCGTCAATTCGCTCAGTTCTGCGCTCACCGCGCCTTCCGATTCACTCATTGCACGCCTCGTCGAATAAAGAACGCAGTCTAACGCTCCGGGCACATTTTCGAGACAAACGGGCCGTCAGGTCAGTTGCTCGGCGCGCGGAGGCAGCGCGGCGATCAGCGACCAGACCGACTCCGCCGCCGGAGACAGCGAGCGGTCGCGCCGTCGTACGAGTTCCACGGTGCGCTCGGCGCGCGGTTCCAGCGGCAGCGCGATCAGCAAGGAATTCGCGGGCAAAGGCAGCGCGAGCCAGGGCAACACGCTCACGCCGACACCCGCCTCGACCAGTCCGAACACCGTCGCCGGATGGCCGAGCTCTTGCACCACCTGCGCCTGAACGCCGTGCCGCTGCATGACGGCATCGATGATTGGCCGGCTTCCCGAAGCCTGATCGAGCATCACGAGCCGCTCTCCCGCGAGCGCTTCCCATGGCGCCGCAGACTCGTGCGCGAGCGGGTGATCGCGGCGTGCGACGAGACAAAACGAATCGGTCATCACGGGCTGGCCGTGAAGGGCGTCGTCGGCCAAAGGTCCGATCACGACGCCGAAATCCGCTTCGCCCGACTTGACCTGGCGGAGCACGTCGGATTGGACATCGTCTCGCAGAATCAATGTGACGAGCGGAAATTCTCGCAGACACGACGCAATCACGCGCGGCATCAGCCGGCACGCGACTGTCGGGCTCGCCGCGACGATCACCCGGCCGCGCTTTTGTTGCCCCAATTCGCGCACTTCGTGGAGCGCGGAGTCGAGGTCGGCAATCAGGCGGGACACCGTGCCGACGAGATTGACGCCGACATCCGTCAACTGCACTTCGCGCGTCGTCCGGTCGATGAGCTTCAGCCCGATTTCCCCTTCCAGCTCGCGCACGCATCGGCTGACCGCCGACTGCGTCAGGCCGACTTCATCGCCTGCGCGGCTGAAGCTACGCAACCGCGACACCTCGATAAAGACGCGCAACTGGCGCAGCGTCACGTTCAGCGATCCGTTCATTCCCGACGTTCATCAATAAGCCCGTTTCATACGGATTATAGCGGCGGCAATCACGCCGAATCCTCCGAACGTACGTTTCGCTGCGGTGCAGCATAATTGCGAAAACGCACGCTGGATGGGCTCTCTGCACAGGATTGGTGATTGTCCCGATTTCTTATCCGGCTCGTTTCGGGTCTGATACGGGCCATGCTGGCGTTGCGTCAGCCTACTGCCATGCGGGTTTCCCGGATTTTGCGACGCGCATGGCACGGTTCTCGCATTTCATTGCGCACAGAGGTCGGGCGACGAGGCATTCAGAAACAATCGTCTGCCGCACCGTTCCGACTCTCTCCTGGTAATTCGTTCATCGGATTCCGACCAGAGTGCGCGGCGCGGGGCAGCGCACCGGGGTTAGCTTCGCTGAGGTGAGATATGGTGCTGTTCGACGATTTGAGAGATAACGAGTGGGCGCTGGTTGAGGCTTTGTTCTGTTCCGAGCCAGCGCGCAGTGAGCGGCGCGGCCGTCCGCGCGTCGAAGCGCGTTCGGTGGTCAACGCCGTGCTGTGGGTGCTCTCGACGGGTGAAGGCTGGTCGAAGCTGCCCGGGCGTTATCCTTCGCCCCCTACTTGCCGCCGCCGTTTCGACGAATGGCAGGCGGACGGCACGCTTGCCGAAATCGTGAAGCGTTTGTCGAGCAATGGCCGCGAAGTCTCGCTGCGCGGACGCATTGGTTCGAGCGCAGCCAAGCCGCCCGCGCCGCCGAGCCGCGATCGTCTGCGCGGTGCATTCTGGACCAACCCGGAATCGTGGCGCGCCCCGGCCAAGATGGCCTGATCTATCTGCTCCGCTCGAAGCAGGCTGATTTCCATACATTCCCTGTTTCGGCTCAGTTTCGCTTCATTCCCTGCACGCGGGCGTTCGGCCCGCGAGGCATCACCTTCCGCCGATATTCGCCGCGCACGCCCTTCTTTGCGTGCCGGCCTTTCTCGCCGGTCATAGTATGGCTCGCCAAAAAAACTGGCGAGGCTCAGCTCAAACGGCGGAGAAACAACTCTTTACCATTGCTTACAGCGTGTTGGCTGCGCAAAGCATAGTTTGGTGAGTGGACTAACAGGCCCTGTTCGGGTTTGAGGGGACTCGCCATGAAGGTATCGATACTGCTCGCTTGCGGTGCGCTCGGCGCGCTGACGAGCGCGGCGGCATCTGGGCAAGCCCGGCCGCCGCCGGGGTCGGATTTGCATCTGAATACGAGAGCGGCCATGAGCGCGCCGCAGGATATCGCCCGGACGCGCGATGTGACGCCGCCCGCTCCGCGTGGCGATCTGCGCGGCGATATCGCGAGCAATGTGCGCGCGCGTCCCGATTCCGAAAGGGAGAGCCAGGGACGGCATCATTGACGGACGCGCGTTTGCGTAACAAAGTGCTGGACCATTCCCGTGCGAAACGGGATTTTTTTCGTCCGCGCCGGTGTGAAGCCACGGAAAAGACCAGATGCCCGGAAAGATGCCCGGCGGACAAGACTGACGACGACGATCCCTCGGCTCGTCAGCCGATCAGTCTCAGCTCCAAGCACTCGCCGTTCAGGCTCTCGCCTCGACTACGACTTCCTGGCCGCCGAACGAATAAGGTTCGCTGCGTCTCAAGTCCCAGTCGATCGAACGTTCGTCGCGGCAAAGCCGGTTGAATTCGTTTTTCCCGCGCTCGGTCACAACAGCGATATCCACGGGTGCATGAAAACCCGGCGCTGGCGCAACGGTGCGCTGTCTCGTGAGTTCGAGCAGCCCGAGGGCGCGCAGAAGGTCGAAACCTTTGGGACGTTTTGCCCAGGGAACCTGACGATACTGCGCTCGGCGAAGTGCTTCGAGTACGGCTTCGTTAGAATACGTGGTCATCTCGTTCTGTCTTCCTGTGCAGCCATGACGACGCTCGTGACGGTCGCAAGACGGTCCGCGACGTCGACTAAACGCGGCGCGCCGAATTTCGCGTTGCCAAGCATGATCAGCTTGCTGGCGAATGTTTGGCCGCCGCTTGCGTTAGGTGCTGCTTTCTATTACAAGCCCCCGTTGAGAGCGCGCTAATCACGCGCTTTACTGCGACACCCGCCGATGCGTTCCCGAAGTCCGCGATGACGGAACGAATTGCCCTCAAACCAATACGTTACCCCAATCAAATTGGTTCTATTTACTTTATTGCTGCTTTTTTTTGCATTATTTGCGCTTTGGCGACGCCGCCGCGTCCAGATTGCCGTTCTCACCGTCATTTTGGCGTGGGCGTGCGGTAGCGGATGGTTCGCCGGGCCTTTGCTCAATCTCGCGCAACAGGGCTTTGATCAGACGATCACGCCGGACTTCGCACCCAAGACCGACATCGTTCTGATGGGCGGCGGAACGGACAGGGAAGGCACGGGGCTCATCCCGAAAGCGGATTCGATCCCGCGCATTGCGGCGGCGGCGAAGTTGTACCGGGAGTGCCGTGCGTCCGGTGCGTCGTGTCGATTGATCCTGAGCGGCGGCGACCCGCAAAACCACGGTCAGGCCGAAGCGGACAACTACGCGCCTTACGTGCTTGCGCAGGGCGTCGCGCCGGGCGATCTCATCCGCGAAAATCAAAGCCTCAACACTTATCAGAACGCGCGTAATGTCGCCGCCATTCTGGGTGATGCACATGACAGCGAATTGATCGTCATTACGTCGGCGTATCACATGCGACGCTCGCTGGCCGCGTTCGACGCATTCGGTTATCGTCCGCAGGCCTACGTTTCAGATGTGCGACACAACTCCGTCACACTTCTGCCCCGCTTCCGCAGCTTCGAGAACAGCGAGCTTGCGGCGCACGAACTCGTGGGCATGGCGCGCTTCGAGGTGTATCGCTGGCTGCGTCTTTATTGAAGGCGCTGGGCCGCATGCGTGAATCGATTGCGCGAGGTTTAGTCAGGACTAGCTAGCAACGAGCCGCGCCTGTAAGATCGCGCACCGGCTTTTCGAGGGCCGGCCAGGAATCGTGGTTCGACACGTCGTTGCCCGAATCGGGGTCTACGATAAGTACGGTCCGAAGCGCATTGACGAAGACGTTCGGGTAGCGAAGCACCTCCGTGCGATGCGGGACTGGATTTTGCTCTGAACTATGCGGCAATACCCGGATCGGACAGGCGATTCCCGGATTCAACTGTCACCAGGAGGTTAAAATGAAGAAAGTGTCCGTGGCTGTTCTGTTGTCGTTGAGCGCGCTTGCATCGGTGGCCTATGCTCAAAGCGAGCAAGGCGTGACGATGAGCACCGATCCCGCGAAGATCGCGGACGTCGAATCGCGCGCACAAGCTCTGCAATCGTCGCAGCAAGACAGTATGCAAGGCATGCATTCGCAGCCTATGCATAAGTCGGGTAGTCATCACAAGAAGTCGCACGGCAAGTCGACGACCGGTTCGAGCCAGTAAGTTCGCTTCCAGCCGCACGGCTAGTTCTGCCGCGCTGCGCTCTGGTGCGTGAGCACTTCGGGCGCAGCGTAATCAGCGAACGAGCCAATCGCCGCTTGATATCTTCGGTAGTCCTGCAACAGATTGCGCCGAGACGGGGTACATCAGGCAATCGATGCGCGTTCTCGTGCCATCCAGTTCCACTTCGACATGCATCCGGTGCGAGCGAAACAGTCCTTCCACACCGGGATACACCTCTTCGATTTCATCGAGCACAGGCACAAGCGATTCTTCGATTCGATAGATATCGCCACGAATCGGCGCACCGGTATCGCCATCGAGCACTAGTCCGGGGTAAGCGCCGAAATCGAAAAGATGACCGCGCACGTGCGCCGCGCCCAGATACTCCGGTGTCGCCAGATCATGGCGCTCTGCCGCGCGATTGATATCATTGGCTTCGCCCGCGCGCAGGGTGCCGTACACAAAGACGTATTGCATCGGAGAATGCCGCTCCATTCGTGGCGTTGAACGATCCGCGCATTATGCCCCGCGAAAATACGCTGCCGGCGGGCCGTCCAAGCTTCCGCCCGAAAGGCGATCCATGACTACGTTCGTCGACACGAATCCATCCAGCGAGAATGTCGAGCACCTCGACATTCCAGTCGAACATTCGCCGACCCGCGATCATCCGATCCGCGTGCGCTCGCGGCCCGTGCCGTATGGCGTGCGAATCGCGCTGCATACACATCCGTGGGCGCAGGTTGCGTACACGTCACGCGGCGTGCTGCGCGTGGCAACCGCCGATTCGACGTGGATGGTGCCGCCTTCCCGTGCGATCTGGGTGCCGCCGAACGTGACGCATGAAGTCGTGATCGTCGAGGACGCGTATCTACGCACCCTTTACGTCGACGCCAGCGTCGTGCCGCCCGGCCTCGGCGCGTGCCGCGTGGTGGAAGTGTCGCCCCTGCTGCGCGAGGTGATCGCCGCACTCGACGAAGACGCGATTTCCCGTCAGCGTGAGCGGCTGCTCGGCACGCTCGCGCTCGATGAAATCATCCGCTCGCAGCCACTTCCGCTTTCCGTGCCGATGCCCAATGACAAGCGCCTGCGCGCGCTCTGCGACGCCGTGCTGAGCGACCCGTCGCATTCGGATCTCGAACGATGGTCGTCGGAAGCCGGGGCGAGCACGCGCACCATCGCGCGGCTCTTCAGGCGCGAGCTCGGCGTGAGCTTTTCGCAATGGCGCCAGCAGGCCGTGCTCGCACGCGCCATTCCGCTTCTGAGCCAGGGACGACCGCTAGCGCAAGTCGCACGGGAATTGGGTTATCAAAGTCAGAGCGCGTTTTCGGCGATGTTTCGCCGCGCTTTCGGGCAAAGTCCTCGCGCGTTTTTTTCGCGTGATGCGGGAACGGGCCACGACGAACGCCCGATGGACGACGCCTAAACGCGGCGCACCATGTGCCGGATCGAACCGAGCAAGGCGAGTCGCGGTCCCGCCGGACGATAGCCCAGACGCACGTACAGGCGCGCGGCAGGGTTGTCGACGAATACGCGCAACTGGCACTCGGCGAGCCCTCGCGCACGCGCCCAGCGATGCGCCGTGTTCAGCAGGAAGGTGCCTGCGCCGCGTCCGCGAAAGCCCTGCGCGATCTGCACGTCACGAATATGCAGCGAGTCGTCTTCCTCGGTCACGCGCATGACGCCAATAGGCACGCCGTCCGCCTGCAGGATGAAGTTCTCCGACTCGCGCCAGCTCGACAGAAACAGGTCGCCCCGCCACACGAGATTGTGACGACGATAGTAGCCGACCATGTTGTCGTGCGTGAGCGCTTCGGCGAAAGCGAAATCCGCCATCGACGCCTGGCGCAACTGGAACAGAGAGAGGTCTTCGGTCGGGTCGAGCATCGCACGCGGGACGGGCACGAGGAGGTGCCCTAAACACTATGACAGTGCGCGCCTGCTGGCAATCGACAAATCGATGTTTGCGCAGGATTCGATGCGCGGGACCTGACGCAAGCGAAAAAACGAGCCAAAAAAAATCCAGCCCGAAGGCTGGATTTTCTCAACTAGCTGGCGGAGCGGACGGGACTCGAACCCGCGACCCCCGGCGTGACAGGCCGGTATTCTAACCAACTGAACTACCGCTCCAACTCGTTCACCGATTGCAGCGCTTTTACAGCAGCCGCCGATGTTCTGGCGTCCCCTAGGGGATTCGAACCCCTGTACTCACCGTGAAAGGGTGATGTCCTAGGCCTCTAGACGAAGGGGACTTCAACCTACTAAAACTAAACTATCGACACAGCGTAGCGAAAAAAAATCCGGCTTATCAGCCGGAGTCTTCCTGCTTGCAATGCGTTGGCGGAGCGGACGGGACTCGAACCCGCGACCCCCGGCGTGACAGGCCGGTATTCTAACCAACTGAACTACCGCTCCAGCGCTTACTTCCAGGCAGCGCTCCTTACTAGCAGCCGCCGATGTGCTGGCGTCCCCTAGGGGATTCGAACCCCTGTACTCACCGTGAAAGGGTGATGTCCTAGGCCTCTAGACGAAGGGGACAGAAACTTGTGTATCTGTCTTTGCTACTCGATCATTCGCTCTGGGCTTAACAACTTGCCGCAAGCAGCGAAGACCGAAATTCTATACAACCTGATGTTACTTGTGAAGTATTTTTTGCGACTTTCCGAAACGCTGGAACCCATACAAACAATACCACCTGCCCTGCAAAACCATTCTTGGTGGAGGTAAGCGGGATCGAACCGCTGACCTCTTGCATGCCATGCAAGCGCTCTCCCAGCTGAGCTATACCCCCTTGCAGAACAGAAACGAGATTCTATAGGCCATTTTTGAAGTTGTAAATACCCTTTGACGCTCGTAGCGAAATTTTTTACCTCTCTTCATGCATTTGCGCGCAATGCATGCATCGCTGGCATTCATCGCGCGCGGCTTTGCGTCTTCAGTCAGCTTGCGGCCAGTTCCAGCCGACGCAAAACGGCTTCGCGGCCGAAGAGAGCAAGCACGGCGTCGAGGGACGGCGTGTGCGTCGTGCCTGCAACCAGCAAGCGAACCGGCATCGCGAGTTGCGGCATCTTGAGCTTGTGCGCGGCAAGCGTAGCCTTCACGGCCGCGGCGATCGCTTCCTTGCTCCACTCCGCTTCGGCGAGCGCCGCGCGCAAATCGGCGATGGCCGGCCGCACTGCATCGGTGACGTGCTGCTTGCGCGCTTCGGGATCGATCGTGGGCTCGCGATAGAACATCACGGCGTTATCGGCGATTTCCTTCACCGTCGATGCGCGGTCCTTCAAAAGCCCGATCGCCAGCTCCAGCGGCGCGCCGTTCTCGATCGCGCTCGCTTCGATACCCGCCTCGCGCAAGAACGGCCGCGTGAGTTCCGCGAGGCGACCGTTGTCCGCTTCCTTGATGTAATGCGCATTGAGCCAGTTGAGCTTGTCGTGGTCGTATTGCGCCGGCGACTTGCCCAGATGCTCTAGGTCGAACCATTCGACGAACTGTTCGCGCGAGAAGATTTCTGCATCGCCATGCGACCAGCCGAGGCGTGCGAGATAGTTCACGACCGCCTCGGGCAGATACCCGTTGTCGCGATAACCGGTCACGGCCATGGCGCCATGACGCTTGCTCATCTTCTCGCCCTGCTCGTTCAGCACCGTCGGCAAATGCGCGTAAACCGGCACTTCACCGCCGAGCGCGCGCAGGATGTTGATCTGACGCGGCGTGTTGTTCACGTGATCGTCGCCGCGAATGACGTGCGTGATCTGCATGTCGAGGTCGTCGACGACCACGCAGAAGTTGTAGGTCGGCGTACCGTCGGGACGCGCGATGACGAGATCGTCGAGTTCTTCGTTCGAGATCTCGACCGTGCCCTTCACGGCGTCGTCCCACGCGACCACGCCCGTCAGCGGATTGCGAAAGCGCACCACCGGTTCCACGCCTTCGGGAACCGGCGGCAACTCCTTGCCCGGCTCGGGACGCCACGTGCCGTCGTAACGCGGCTTTTCGCCCGCAGCGCGCTGACGCTCGCGCAGGGCATCGAGCTCCTCGGTCGACATATAGCAGTGGTACGCGAGCCCCTTCTCCAGCATCTGCGCGACCACTTCGCGATAACGCTCCATGCGCTGCATCTGATAAAACGGACCTTCGTCGAAATCGAGGCCGAGCCAGGCCATGCCTTCGAGAATCGCATCGACCGAGGCTTCGGTGGAGCGCTCGACATCGGTGTCCTCGATGCGCAGCACGAAGGTGCCCTTCATCTTGCGCGCGAACGCCCAGGGATAGAGCGCGGAGCGGATGTTGCCGAGATGGATGAAACCGGTCGGGCTCGGTGCGAAGCGGGTACGGACTTGGGTGGTCATTGCGGTTTTACTCGATGGATGGCGTCTGTCTCGCTCGAAGCCGATGCGCGCTCTACGCGCCTCAAAGCAGACGAGAAGTGTCCAATGACGGCTGATTCGGAAGCGTTCGTGCGGCTGGATCACGCGGCCGGCGCTTCGTCAAAGTGAACCGGAATTATACTCGCGGCCTGCTTTGTGCCGGTCCGTGCGCCTTTGTTTTATGATGTCCGCGCCTTTTTGCCGATACCGGCCAAGGCACGTTCAAAGCAGCAAGGCGCGCCCGGAGTTCAACTTGAAGCCATCGTCATCCCGTCTTTCGCTTTCGCGTCGCGCGTTTTCGCTCGCGGCGCTGTCATCCGTCGTGACCGCGTGCACGACCGCCACGGGCGGCAACGCCACGTCGACCACGACCACGAGCACGCCGCCGCCCAAAACGGATATCCAGCGGCAAGCGCCCGTTCGCATCGGGCTTGCGCTCGGTGGCGGCGCGGCGCGCGGCTTCGCGCATATCGGCGTGATCAAGGCGCTCGAAGCGCGCAACGTGCCGGTCGATCTCGTGGCGGGCACGAGCGCGGGCTCGGTCATCGCGGCACTGTATGCGTCGGGCATGAACGGCATCGCCATCAACAAGCTCGCGCTCACCATGGACGAAGCCTCGATCAGCGACTGGGCCATGCCCTTTCGCACGCGCGGCATCTTGCAAGGCGTGGCGCTGCAGAACTACCTCAACAAGACGCTCGACAATCGTCCGATCGAGAAGATGGCGAAGCCGCTTGGCATCGTCGCGACCGACCTTCGGAATGGCCAGCCGATCCTCTTTCAGCGCGGCAACACGGGCATCGCGGTGCGCGCGTCGTGCAGCGTGCCGTCGATCTTCGAGCCGGTGAAGATCGGCGACCACGAATATGTCGATGGCGGGCTGGTGAGTCCCGTCCCCGCCGCATTCGCGCACAAGATGGGCGCGGACTTCGTGATCGCCGTGGATATTTCGGCGCGTCCCGAAAGCGGCCTCACGCAAAGCTCGTTCGACGTGCTCATGCAGACCTTCACGATCATGGGCCAGACCATCAAGGCTTATGAACTCGACAAGTACGCGGACGCGGTCATCCGGCCGAATCTCAATGCCATGAGCAGCAGCGACTTCAGCCAGCGCAACGCATCGATTTTGGCGGGCGAGGAAGCGGTCGCGAAGATGTGGCCAGCGTTGCAGCGGCAGCTCGTCGAACGCGGCGTGCGCGTTTGAGAAGTCTTCTGCCTGCGTAATGCAGCGCGGAGCATGAGCGCGCCGGCGCTCGGAATACCACGGCGGCTCCTGTGCTCGGGTGCGCGGCGAGCGTTTGAAACCCAACGTGAAGAATCGATCGAGCGACGCACTGTCGCCCAACGACGTCACGACGACTTGGGTGCTCGAATGCGCGGCAAACCCCAAGCAAAAGAGGCCACGCTCGCCGAGCCGCGGCCTCTTTCGTTCGCGCTGCGGAAAACCGCGACTACCTCAGCGACTTCACCTTGTCTGCCGTGATCTCGGCAGGCTGTCCGCCCCACGTTGCGCGAAGATAATTCGCCAGTTCGGCGATCTGCTCGTCGCTATACGTGCCCGCGAATCCAGGCATGTCCTGCATGGCCTCGCCGTGCGGGAACGGCTGCGCCTTTATGCCATCGAGCATCGACACGATCAGGTTGCGCGGATCGGCCAGACGCAAGGTCGAGTTGCCGTTCATCGCTACCGTGACGTGCGGCTTGCCCTCGCCCTCGTGCCCGTGACAACCCGCGCAAGAATCCAGATAGAGCGAGCGTCCCGCAGCGAGCCGCGTGGCGTCGCCCGACTGAATGGCGGCGAGCGGCGCGGCTGCCTGCGGCTTGTCGCCGAGCAGATACGTGGCGAGCGCGCGCAGATCGTTGGAATCCAGATGCTGCGTGCTCAGATAGATCACCGGATGCATCTCGCCATACGCCGAGCCTTGCCGCGCGACGCCCGTCGCGAAGAAAGTCTGCAGATCGGCGGCCTTCCAGCCACGCGCGGCAAGCGCTTGCGGCGTGATGTCGGGCGCGCCGACACGGCCGAGGGCTTCGCCCTGCAGCGTCTTCGCATCCTGCAACTGGCCGAAGGCACCACGCGGCGTGTGGCACTCGGCGCAATGGCCGAGCGCGTTGGCTAGATAGCGCCCGCGCGTCCAGTCCGCCGATTGTCCCTGCGACGCATCCGGCAAGGTGTCGTTCAAGAACAGCATGTCCCAGAAACGCACGGCGAAGCGCACGTTGTAGGGAAACGAGAGGACCGGCTTGACACTCGGCACGGCTGCCGGCTTTTGCGCCATCAGATACGCGTAAAGGGCGTCACTGTCCTCGCGCGTGATCTGTCGATACGACGTATAAGGCATCGCCGGATACAGCTTGCCATTCGGCGACTTGCCTTCATGCAGCACGGCGTAGAAGTCGTCGGCGCTATAAGAGCCGATGCCGTACTTCGTATCGGGCGTGATGTTGGTACCGTAGAACGTGCCGAACTGCGATTGCAGCTCCACGCCGCCCGCGAACGGCGCGCCGCCGTTCGCCGTGTGGCATGCGGCGCAATCCGCCGCATGCGCGAGATAGCGTCCACGCGCGATCTGCTCGGGCGAGCTCGTGTTGTGAACGGGCGCGTCCCGACGGTCGCCGCACGCGCTCAACGCGAACGCGGCAAGCGCGAGTGGAATCAGCCGCACGACGCAGCGCGACACGAAGCGAGTCACATTCAGTCTCGTCATGCTGCGTCCTTCACCAGGCCGGGCGTCGTGAGCACCAGTTCCTTCACGGCTTCGTAGTAGCGCACGTAACCTGTGCAACGGCAGATGTGGCTGTCGAGCGCCGACATGATGGTCGCTTCGATCTGATCCTTCGCGATGGGATTGCGCTTCAGGTTGTCGAGCAGGACCATCGTCGCGTTGACGAAACCCGGCGTGCAATAGCCGCACTGGAAGCTGAAATGTTCCAGGAACTTCTGCTGCACGGGCGCCAGTTCGACGACTTCGCCCTGCTCGTTGCGCTTCGCGTGTCCCTCGACGGTCCGCACGTTCTTGCCGTCGAAGAAATGCGCGCCGTTGATGCACGAACGCACTTCCTCGCTCGTGCCATCGGCCCGGTCGACGATCACGACGCACGCGTGGCAGATGCCCTGCCCGCAGCCGAGACGCGAGCCGGTCAGGCCGAGATACTCGTGCAGGAAATCGATCATCGGCAAGCCGGATGGCACCTGCATCGGGCCGACCCTATTGCCGTTGATCGTCATGGAGAGCGAGCGCGATTCGACGCCCGCGGCGGATGGGATGGCCGTCATGCGAGCACCTCCTGAATGTTTTGCGGGCTCACCGGCAGATCGGTGAATCGATGTCCGATCGCATGCGCGATCGCGTTGACGATGGCTCCGACCACCGGAATCATCACCACTTCGGCGATGCCTTTAGGCGGATCGGTTTCGGAAAGCGGCGGCAACACTTCGCTGGTTTGCTTCCACACTGCGACATCGCTTGCGAGCGGCAAGTGATAGCGGTTGAAGTTCCACGTGCCGTTGCCGGGACCGTCTTCGTAAAGCGGCAGATACTCGTGCAGCGCGTGACCGATGCCCATCGCGAGGCCGCCTTGCAACTGCCCGGAGACGAGTTGCGGCGCGATCTGATTGCCGCATTCCATGATCGAATGATGCGAGAGCAGATCGACCTTGCCGCTGGCCGAGTCGATAGCAAGTTCGACGAGCGTGCCGACCGCGCTGTAATACGTGACCGCGGCGTTGTTGCGCTGCACGGGCGGGATGAACACGCGTTTGCGATCGAGCACGGTATAGCCGTTGGCCGTGGCCTTGCCGCGTTGCTTGCCGTTGGCGGCATCGGCGCTGCCGAAGCGCACCGAGAGTCCGTCGAGCGGTACTTGATCGACGGTGCCCGCGATATCGAACTGCGCCTCGCTCCACTGCCAGCGATTGAAGGTATGCACCGCAGCGCCCGTGACGAGCCCGAGTTCATGCGCCTTCTTCGCGAGCACGTCGAAGGCAAGCGGCTCCATGCCGTCGGCCGCCAGCTTGCCGTCGACCCAGCGCGCATCTTCCACACGCACGACGTACGAGGTCGCCTGACCGCCGCCGATACCCTGCCCCCAGAGCGCGAGCGCGGCGGGCCAGATGCCGTGACGGAACACGACGCGCGCCGCTTCATGCGTGGCGTGCGTGAAGTAGAAGGCGGAATTCGTCGCGCTGGCCGGCGACATGTACGCGGGCGACCAGCGCGGATTCGCGCTCAAGCGATCCTGCTCGGCTTGCGACATGATGTACGGATCGCCGCTCGTCACGACTGGCAAATCCGTCCAGTCGATGATCGCCATATGCACATCGACGGCGGGCTTGCCGAGCCACTTCGCGACCGCGAGGGCCTGCGAGGTCGACGTGCCGGTGCCGATCTCCGCGCCCGAGTGACTCAACGCGATGCGCCCGTCGGCCGTGAACTCCACCTTCGCGAAGGCGCTTTCCGCGCCCGTACCGAAGTCCTTCTGCGTACACGCGAACCCGATGCCATAGCGCATTCCCGGATGCGCCGCCTCGAAATCGCTCTTGCGCCGCATGCGTTCGGTCCACAGCGGCAGTTCCTTCGCGCGACGCAGCACTTCCTCGGCGCGCAACGCGCCGGCGGGAATGGCGCCTTGCGTGTTCTTCATGCCGGTGCGGAACACGTTCTTCAGGCGAAAATCGATCGGGTCGATATCGAGCTTCTGCGCGATCTCGTCGATCATCATCTCGGTCGCGGCCATGCTTTGCAGCGTGCCGTAACCGCGCGCCGAACCGGCATCGACCGCGCGCGAGGCAATCGCGATCGCGGTCAGATCGCTCTGCGGAATGTAGTAGATCGACTGCGCCGCGGTGGCGCCGACCATCGCGACCGATGGCGAGAAGTTGCAGCGTCCGCCGCCGTTCGCTTCGAAGTCGCCCTTGAAGGCTTGAATGAGGCCGGTGTTCTTGTCGATCGCCATGCGATAGCGCATGTCGAACGCGTGACGCTTGAGCGAGCTCTGGAACTGTTCGAAGCGGTCGAAAGCCAGGCGCACGGGACGGCCCTCGCCATACATGGCCGCGACGAGACCGTAGAACGGCACGTTGAAGTGATCCTTCGAACCGTAGCCCACCGTGTAGCACGGATGCAAGAACAGGTTCTTCACCGGAAAATGCGACTTGGCCGCCATCTCCACGGCACTTTCCGCGACTTCGTGCGGACCTTGCGTCGGGACGACCATGTGCAGCGACTGAGTCGCCGCGTCGTACCAGCAATTCGCGTTGTCGGGCT
This sequence comes from Caballeronia sp. LP006, assembly GCF_031450995.1. NCBI lineage: Bacteria > Pseudomonadati > Pseudomonadota > Betaproteobacteria > Burkholderiales > Burkholderiaceae > Caballeronia > Caballeronia sp. LP006. Next base: position 2,190,145 of record NZ_JARTVW010000005.1, read on the forward strand.
CGAGCGCGGCCGTATCGACCGATTGCGTCTTGTATTCGCGATCCACGACGAGCCAGTCCGCCGGCGGATGATCGAGCTGGTCGGCAATACTTTGCGCGTGGAACATGCCCTGCTCGTCGAGCTTGCCGTGTTCATGAGCGTCGGCCCAGACGGGCGCGCGCTTCTTCATCATGTGCGGAAAGAGCGGCGTGTTCTTCAGGCTCGAAAACGTGTCTTCGTCGAAAGGCGTCTTGCCGCCGACGCGCACGAAGCGAAACGACGCCCACGGATCGCGTTCGAGCGGCCCCGTCGTTGCGCCGTAACGGATCACGCCATCGCGGAACTGGAGCTTTTCCTTCGCGAAACGGAAGCGCGCGAAGTCGTGATAGATCAGCATCGCGACGGCCTGGCCGAGATACGCGGGCGTCTTCCCGGCGGGCAGGAACATGTCGTCGCCATAGAACGCGGGGAAGGCGAGCTTGTCGCGCGCGAGATCTTCCGCGGTGACGACGCGATCGGGCTTCAGCGCATCGCCGAGCACCGACAGATCGAAGCCTTCGTACAGACAGTCGGCCCGCGTCACGCGCAGGATCAGCGCGTGCGATTGTTGCTGCGGCCAATGCGGCATGTCGGCCGCGCGGATGTCGCGCGCGAAGACCTTCGCGCCCGTTACCTTGGCCATGCCGTCGATACGAAACTTTGCGCTTCCGTTCGTGGCATCCCATTGAACGGGCGTGAGTATCTTCTCTTCGAACAACGCGGCGAACGCACGGCTGCCTAAGGGCGCGACGAATACCGAAACGCCCGCGAGCGCAGCCGCCTTCAGAAAACCACGACGCGACAGGTCGAGTTTCCCCATGTACTTCTCCTCAAGTGATCGCCACAGGCCGTCCAGCATGGGGACGGCCACACGCCGCCTTCACGCGGGCATGTAAAATTTGTTTGCAATACGAAACGTCGCTGGGCGATGAATCGAATCCGGCATTGACTAACAGAAGGCAGTGGGCGCGATTTTAAGTGCGGGAAAGACCGTCAACAACGCGCACAACGTCAAGTTCTGTCAAGATTAAAGCGGCAAGGGAATGAGGAAAATCAATATGGTGAAATGCCGCGCGCTCAAAATAAAACGGCGACCTCTTTCGAGAGTCGCCGTCTTTTAGACGATACCAACGCGATCAATAATCCGCGTCTTCGATCCACGCAGCCTGAATGGCTTCGAGAATCTTTTCATTGGAGCTCTGCGGATCGTCGTCGAAACCAACCAGCTCCGTCACCCAGCGATGCAAGTCCGTGAAACGCACATACTGGGGATCGATATCTTGATGCGCATCGGTCAAGGCCATTGCGATCTCTTGAGTATCTGTCCACTTCATGAGCGAGCCTCCGTCAGTGATTTTCTTTGGCGTGGTTAATGGTGTAGCGCGGGATCTCGACCACCAGATCCTCGTCGGCCGGCACCATTGCCTGACATGATAACCGCGATGTCGGTTCGAGGCCCCACGCCTTGTCGAGGAGATCGTCCTCGTCTTCCTCCGACGGTTCGAGCGCGTTGAAGCCCTCGCGGATTATGACGTGGCAGGTCGTGCACGCGCACGACTTCTCGCAGGCGTGCTCGATCTCGATACCGTGTTCCAGCAGATTGTCGCAGATGCTCTTGCCGATATCGGCGTCGATGACCGCGCCGTCCGGGCAAAGCTCCACGTGAGGAAGCACAACGATTTGAGGCATGGACTTAAGTTTTCCGTGAATTTCCGAATGGATCAGACATCGTCGAGCTTGCGGCCGGCGAGTGCGCGGCGAATGCTCTTGTTCATGCGGCGCGCGGCGAATTCGTCGGTTGCAACGGAAAGCGCCTTGGTCGCGTCTTCGATACGTTGCGCCGAATCGCCCTTCGCGATGGTCGCGAGTTCTTCCGCCAGCGTTTCGATCTGCGCGCGTTCGCTCTCGTCGAGCAACTCGGCGTCTGCCGCGAGCGCCGCGTGCGTGGCTTCGACCAGCCGTTCTGCATCGACCTGCGCCTCGCGCAGCGCGCGGGCCTGCATGTCGGTCTCGGCGGTCTTGAAACTTTCCTCGAGCATGCGCGCGACGTCGTCATCGGCGAGACCGTAGGACGGCTTCACCACCACCGACGCTTCCACGCCCGAAATCTGCTCGCGCGCGAAAACGGACAGCAAGCCGTCGGCATCGACCTGATACGTCACGCGAATGCGCGCGGCGCCCGCCGCCATCGGCGGAATGCCACGCAATTCGAAACGCGCGAGCGAGCGGCAGTCGGACACGAGTTCGCGTTCGCCCTGGACCACGTGGATCGCCATTGCCGTCTGGCCGTCCTTGAACGTGGTGAAGTCTTGCGCGCGCGCGGTCGGGATCGTCGAGTTGCGCGGAATGATTTTTTCGGTGAGACCGCCCATGGTTTCGACGCCGAGCGACAGCGGAATCACGTCGAGCAAGAGCCAGTCGTCTCCTTCGTCGCGACGGTTGCCGGCGAGCAGATCGGCCTGAATCGCGGCGCCGAGCGCCACGACCTGATCCGGGTCGAGATTGACGAGCGGCGGCTGGCCGAAATACGTCTGCACCGCGCGGCGGATCACCGGCATGCGCGTCGCGCCGCCGACCAGCACCACGCCCTTGATCTCGGCGGGCGCGACCTTGGCGTCGCGCAGCGCCTTTCTCGTGGGTCCGAGCGTGCGCGCGACGAGCGCTTCGGTGAGCGTGTCGAACTGCGCTTCGGTCACGGCGACATCGATCACGCGGCCGTCCGAAAGCGTCGCCTGGACGCGCGTTTCATCGGCCGACGAAAGCGCTTCCTTCGCGACTCGCACATGGTCCAGCAAGAGCCGCACGTCTTCGGGCGAAGTGACTTCGACGCCCGCCTGCGCAATCACATGCCGATACAGCACGTGGTCGAAATCGTCGCCGCCGAGCGCGGAATCGCCGCCGGCCGCGAGTACTTCGAAGACACCCTTGGTGAGCTTGAGAATGGACAGATCGAAGGTACCGCCGCCGAGATCGTAGACCGCGTACAGACCTTCCGATGCGTTGTCGAGACCGTAAGCGATGGCCGCCGCGGTCGGTTCGTTCAGCAGTCGAAGCACGTTGAGTCCGGCGAGCTTCGCGGCGTCCTTGGTGGCCTGGCGCTGGGCTTCATCGAAATAAGCGGGCACGGTGATGACCGCGCCGACCAGATCTTCGCCGAGCGAATCTTCCGCGCGATAACGCAGCGTGGCGAGAATCTCGGCCGACACCTCGACCGGGCTCTTCACGCCGTCGATCGTACGAATCTGCACCATGCCGGGCGCGTCGATGAAATCGTACGGCGCGTTCTCCGCGCCCTCCACCTCACTCTTGCCTCGGCCCATGAAGCGCTTGACGGACACGATCGTATTGCGCGGATCGATGGCCGCTTCTTCCTTCGCGACGCGGCCGATGCGCCGTCCGCCCTTCTCCAGATAGCGCACCACCGAAGGCAGCAGCACATGGCCGTCCTCGTCGGGAAGCGCTTCGGGCACGCTGTTGCGCACGGCCGCCACGAGCGAGTTCGTCGTGCCGAGATCGATACCGACCGCCACGCGCCGCTGATGCGGTGCGGGCGCCATGCCGGGTTCTGAGATTTGCAGTAAAGCCATCGTTGATCTTATGGGGTTGTGTGCGGCGCCTGAGGCTCTTGTACGTCAGGCGGTTTCGAGCCGCTCGATCTGCGTGCCGATTTCATGCGCCACGCGTTCGATGAACATCAGTTGCCGCACCGCCTCGCTTGCCGCCTGATCCGACTTGCTGTCGATCAGCGCTTCGAGCTTGGTGAAGCGCACGCGTTCTTCATCGCGCAATTCGTCGAGCAAGTATTCGAGCGCGCCGATATTCTTCGCGCCGGCCGCATCCTCGATATTCTCGCGCCATTCCATTTGCTGCATGAGGAACGCGGGTTCCATCGCCGTATTGTTTTCCGCGCCGACGTCGATACCGCGCAGCGACAGCATGTAGCGCGCGCGCTTCAACGGATCGCGCAGCGTTTGGTAAGCCTCGTTGGCGCGCGTCGCCCATTGCATCGCGATACGGCGTTGCGCGTCGCCCGCCGAGGCGAAGCGGTCCGGATGCACTTGCGCCTGCACGGTGCGATATGCGTCGTCGAGCGCTTGCTGATCGACCGCGAAGACCGGCGGCAAGTCGAAGAGATCGAAGTGACTGTCGTTGAGCGATGCCATTGAGGATTACCGGTTACTCGGAAGATATCTCGAAGGATGCAGCAAAGTCGAAGCGCGAATGAAAAAGGCGGCACGCGCCGCCTCTTTTGCCGATACCGCCGGCGTCATGCCCGGTTATACGCGGAACGACTCGCCGCAGCCGCACTCGTCCTTCGCGTTCGGGTTGTTGAAGCGAAAGCCTTCGTTCAGCCCTTCACGCGCGAAATCCAGTTCGGTGCCGTCGAGATAAGCGAGGCTTTTCGGATCGATCACGACCTTCACGCCCGCCGACTCGAACACCATGTCTTCCGGTGCGAGTTCATCGACATATTCGAGCTTGTACGCGAGACCCGAACAGCCCGTCGTACGCACGCCCAGGCGCAGGCCGACGCCCTTGCCGCGTCGCGCCAGATACTTATGCACGTGCTGTGCTGCCTTCTCCGTCAACGTGATTGCCATAGTCTTTGCGTCGCGCTCTTTACTTGCTGCGTTACTTCGAAATCCGAGGCGCCGATCTTGCCGGCGCCATTCCAGGGTCGTTGCCTACGCCACCTTCATGCCGCATTCAGGCCGCGTGTTGCTTGGCTTCCGTCTGCTCGGCCTGAGGAGCCGCCACGCCGTGACGTTCCTTGTAGTCGGCGACCGCTGCCTTGATTGCGTCTTCGGCGAGAATCGAGCAGTGAATCTTCACGGGCGGCAGTGCGAGTTCCTCGGCGATCTGCGTGTTCTTGATCGTCAGCGCCTGATCCAGCGTCTTGCCCTTCACCCATTCGGTCACGAGCGAGCTCGACGCGATGGCCGAGCCGCAGCCGTACGTCTTGAACTTCGCGTCTTCGATCACGCCGTCCGCGCCCACGCGGATCTGCAGTTTCATCACGTCGCCGCAAGCCGGTGCGCCGACCATGCCGGTGCCGACCGTGTCGTCGTCCTTCGAGAAGGAGCCGACGTTGCGCGGGTTTTCGTAGTGGTCCAGAACCTTGTCGCTATAAGCCATGATTCGAATTCTCCGGTGATCTATCTCCGCGAGAGGCGGAGCAACATTCTCTCGACCGACACGCGGCCAGTCGCCAAACCATTCGTGATGCGCTCAGTGCGCCGCCCACTGGATGCTCGAGATATCGATGCCATCCTTGTGCATTTCCCACAGCGGCGACAGATCGCGCAGCTTTGCAATCTTGTTCTTCAGCAGGTTGATGACGTAATCGACATCCTGCTCGGTCGTAAAGCGGCCGACCGTGAAGCGGATCGAGCTATGCGCCAGCTCGTCGTTGCGGCCGAGCGCACGCAGCACATACGACGGTTCCAGCGACGCCGACGTGCACGCCGAACCCGACGACACCGCGACATCCTTGACCGCCATGATGAGCGATTCGCCTTCGACGAAATTGAAGCTGATGTTGAGGTTGTGCGGCACGCGGCGTTCCATGTCGCCGTTCACGTACACCTCTTCCATGTCTTGCAGGCCCTTGAGCAGACGGTCGCGCAGCATGCGGATACGCTCGTTCTCGGTGGCCATTTCCTCACGCGCGATACGGAAAGCCTCGCCCATGCCGACGATCTGATGCGTTGCGAGCGTGCCCGAACGCATGCCGCGCTCGTGACCGCCGCCGTGCATCTGCGCCTCGATACGCACGCGCGGCTTGCGACGCACGTACAGCGCGCCGATGCCCTTCGGCCCATACGTCTTGTGCGCCGAGAACGACATCAGATCGACCTTCAGCTTCTGCAGATCGATCGCGATCTTGCCGGTGGCTTGCGCTGCATCGACGTGAAAAATGATGCCCTTTTCACGCGTGATCTCGCCGATCGCCTCGATGTCCTGAATCACGCCGATCTCGTTGTTCACGCTCATCACCGATACGAGGATCGTGTCGGGACGAATGGCGGCCTTGAACTTGTCCAGGTCGATGAGACCGTCGTCCTTGACATCCAGATACGTGACTTCGAAGCCTTCGCGCTCGAGATCGCGCGTGGTGTCGAGCACGGCCTTGTGCTCGGTTTTCACCGTGATGATGTGCTTGCCCTTGCTCTTGTAGAAGTGCGCGGCGCCCTTGATCGCGAGGTTGTCCGACTCCGTCGCGCCCGACGTCCAGATGATTTCGCGCGGATCGGCATTGACGAGCGCCGCGACGTTTTCGCGCGCTTCCTCGACCGCCCGCTCCGCGTCCCAGCCGTACTGATGGCTGCGCGAAGCCGGATTGCCGAACTGCTCGCGAAGATACGGAATCATCTTGTCCACCACGCGCGGATCGACGGGGGTCGTCGCGCTGTAATCCATATAAATGGGCAGGTGGGGAATGTCGTTATTCATCTGTCGCTCCGGGAAAATCGTTCAGTACACGTGGCCGGGATGCTCGCACTCGCGCTTCATGAGACGCGCCGCGCGGCTTCAACCAGCCAGGTTGAAAATGGAATTCGGCCCCTTGGGCACCACACGCGCGGCTTCGACGCCCGCCGGTTCGGCGCGGCGGTCGCGCAACACCGACGACGAACCTTCGCGAGCGCGCTGCTGATCGACCAGATCTTTCAACGAGACGGAATCGAGATACTCGACCATCTTCTGATTGAGCGTCGCCCACAGTTCGTGCGTCATGCAGTGGCCGTCGTGCTGCTTGGTGCCTTCGCACGTGCCCTTGCCGCCGCATTGCGTGGCGTCGATCGGTTCATCGACCGCGATGATGATGTCGGCCACCGTGACGTTCTCGGCGCGGCGCGCGAGGTTGTACCCGCCGCCCGGCCCGCGTACGGACTCGACGATCTCGTGGCGACGCAGCTTGCCGAACAACTGTTCGAGATAGGAAAGCGAGATGCGCTGGCGCTGGCTGATGCCTGCCAACGTCACCGGGCCCTGCTCCTGGCGCAATGCCAGGTCGATCATCGCCGTGACGGCGAAACGGCCTTTCGTGGTGAGTCTCATAATTGGGGGCTACCGCTAATACTCGATGATTTCTGTCAAGTATAAATATCCCACAGTTTTAGTCAAGTATCCGGGACCAGATAAGTAGCTGTTTAATTCTATTTCTTGCCGCGCGCAAGGCCGCCGCGTCGTGCCCAATTCAACTGACGAGTTGTGTCCGCAAGGCCGCCAATAGCCCCTCACAGGCGTCTTCGCATTGATCGAGCACGCGCTCGAAACCGTCGTCACCGCCGAAATAGGGGTCGATGACCACGCGGCTGTCGTCACGCGTCGCGAACTCCATCAACAGGCGAATCTTGTCGCGATGCTCCGGCGGACAGACCGCCGTAAGCGCCGCGACGTTCTTGTCGTCCATCACGATCAACAGGTCGAAGCGAGCGAAGTCTTCGGCCGTGATCTGCCTCCCGCGCAACGGTGAGAGGTCGTAGCCGCGCTTCTTTGCGGCACGTTGAGCGCGCTCGTCGGGCGGATGTCCGATATGCCAGTCGCCCGTTCCCGCCGAGTCGATAATGATCCGTTCCGAAAGCTTCGCCTCCTCGACGAGATCGCGCATCACCGCTTCGGCGCTAGGCGACCGGCAGATGTTGCCGAGACAGACGAAGCAGACGGCGATGGAATTCATCTCAAGCTTGGAGGGACGGTTATCGGCTGCCACCATCGGCAACGCGTGTTCGATAGGCCCGAATTATACAAAGGGTCACAAAAACGCGCGCGCACGAGTCACTCAAGCAAATCCGCCGAGCACGATCAGCTCCCGTCGCGATGAATGTCATGCGTGATGAAGCCGGAGTCGCCGTTCGGCATCTTCAGCCAGTCGCGATGCGCGAGCGTGCGGCGAATGTCGTCGAGCCCGCTACTCCAATGCTCGCGCATGGTCGAAAGGCCGAATTGATAGTCTTTGTAATGCCCTTCGTATTCCTTGTGGCGGTAAATCAGGTGGATCACGTTGTAGCGCTTCGAGCACGCGAGTTCGGCCGCGCGCCGGCACCATTCGTCGTTGTTGCGCAGTTCCTCGGGCACGAGATCCAGCACATGCTGCAATACGTTGCGATACCGCTGTGAGCGCTGCATTTGATCCGTCACGAGACGCGTGCGGCTGGAATATTGAACGTCCTTCACGCGACCCATGACGTCGACGATGCTGTCCGGCACCGGCCCGCGCGCGCTCCAGAGATCGACCTGAAATGCGAGTGTGTCGCGACGCGGCGTGGCCTGCGCAATCTCGTAGAGCGGCGTGTTGGACATGAGGCCGCCGTCCCAGTAGAACTGGCCGTCGACCTCGACTGCCGCAAAGCCCGGCGGCAGCGCGCCCGACGCAATGAAATGCTCGGCGCGCAGCTTGATCTTCGTATTGTCGAAGTAAGCGAAGTTACCGGTTGCCACGTTGACCGCACCGACCGACACGCGCTTTTCGCCCGAGTTAATGCGATCGAAGTCGCACAGGCCTTCCAGCGTGGCCCGAAGCGGCGTCGTGTCGTAATAACTTGCGGTCTGCGGCGAGCCGGCCGCGAGCGGCGAAGGGGGCGGAAAGCGCGGCACGAAAAAGCCCTTTTGCCCTTCCACGATCGCGCCGAACGCCTGCCACGCGGTGAACGCCTTGCGAATCTCGTCGGGCGATTCGAACAGCGCATGCTCAATGAACGCCGGCAATGGAAACCCAAATGCCGGCTGACAAATGGTTTCCCAGAACTGGAGCAGACGCGGCACGCGATCCTTAGGCGCATTGCCCGCGATGATCGCCGTATTCAGCGCGCCGATGGAGATGCCGGCGATCCAGTTCGGCTCGATGCCCGCTTCGTAGAGCCCCTGATAGACGCCCGCCTGATACGCGCCGAGCGCACCGCCGCCCTGCAGCATGAGCGCGATGGTCTCGTAAGGCGGCAAGTCAATGCGCTTGTCGCCTTCGTTCTGAGTCTCCGGTTGCAGCGCTTCGCTGTCGTCGATTTCCGCCATGCCGATGCCTCCGCTTTCTCGCGTGCGTGTCTTTCGCTTATTGCATGAACCAGCCGTGGCTCACCACGAACGATTGCCCCGTGAGCGCCGCTGTCTCGAACTCGGACAGGAACCGCACCATCTGCGCGACGTCTTCCACCGTGGTGAACACGCCGTCGACCGTGCCGCCCAGCATCACGCGTTTCACGACTTCTTCCTCGCCGATGCCGAGTTCCTTCGCTTGTTCGGGAATCTGCTTGTCGACGAGCGGCGTGCGCACGAAGCCCGGACACACCACGTGCGAGCGCACGTTATGTTTTGCGCCTTCCTTTGCCAGGACGCGCGCAAGCCCGAGCAAACCGTGCTTGGCGGTCACATAAGCGGACTTGAGCGGCGACGCTTCATGCGAATGCACCGAGCCCATGTAGATGACGACGCCGCCGCGATCGTCCTTGTACATGTGCTTCAACGCGGCTTTGGTCGTGAGGAAGGCGCCATCGACGTGAATGGCCATCATCTTCTTCCAGTCCGAGTAGGCGTAGTTTTCGATGGGATTGACGATCTGAATGCCCGCGTTCGACACGAGGATATCCACCGATCCCAATTCCGCCGCGACCCGGTCGATACCCTGATTGACCGCGTTCTCGTCCGTCACGTCCATCGCGATGCCGATAGCCTTGCCACCCTTTTCGCGAATCTCGGCGGCGACGGTATCCGCGCCTGACTGATTTAGGTCCGCGATAGCGACTGCCGCGCCCGCCTGTGCAAGCGTGATTGCGATTGCGCGGCCAATGCCGCTCGCCGCGCCCGTGACGACCGCGGTTTTACCATCGAGCTTGCCGTTCTGTGACATGCGAACCTCCTCTCTGACAGTTGAATGACAACATGCGACGCCATTGGCCGCAATATGGCCGTTCGGCATAGGACGAGTCACGCCGCGCATGAGAACACCTAGACCGTTCGGCCGACTAGTCATGGACGACCGGAAGCGGCTATTGTGCATGAACGGCGTGTCGCACTGCAGCGAACACGAAGCGACGCTCGGCTACAATGAGTGCCCTTCGCGCATGCCGGACGTGCTGCGCCGTTTGCCCTGAACTCGTTTTCTGTTGCCCTCCGCGGGCCTTTCGCCATGCTCAGTTACCGCCACGCCTTCCATGCGGGAAATCACGCCGACGTGCTGAAGCACGCACTCGTCGTCCGGATGCTTCGCCATCTCGCCCAGAAAGACAAATCGTATTGGTATATCGACACGCATGCGGGCGCCGGCGTCTACTCGCTGACGGAGGGCTTCGCCGCGAAGAATGCCGAGTATGAAAACGGCATCGCGCGGCTGTGGGAGCGCACGGATTTGCCGCCGCTCATCGCCGATTATGTCGATGAAGTCACGGCCCTGAACGCCGATGGTGAATTGCGCTTCTATCCTGGCTCGCCGTATCTCGCGTGGCGGCTCATGCGCGAACAGGACCGCATGCGTTTGTACGAGTTGCACAGCACGGAAATCGACGTGCTGCGTCATAACTTCCGCGATGCAGGCCGCCGCGCGATGATCTACGAAGGCGATGGCTTCGACGGCATCAAGGCCATTCTGCCGCCGCCGCCGCGCCGCGCGCTCGTGCTGATCGACCCGTCATACGAAGACAAGCGCGACTATGCGCGCACGCTTGCTTGTCTTGAGGAATCGCTCAAGCGGTTCGCGACGGGCACTTACGCGGTGTGGTATCCGATCGTCGCGCGACCGGAGTCGCAACGCTTCGCGGAGCAATTGAAGGCCATTCAACCCAATGCCTGGCTGCATGCGGCATTGACCGTGAGGCAGCCGCCCGAAGACGGCTTCGGGCTCTACGGCAGCGGCATGTTTATTTTGAATCCGCCCTATACGCTCGCCGCCGAACTCAAGCAAGTGCTGCCATATCTCGTCGATACGCTCGGCGAAGACAAGAACGCATCGTTCAAGCTGGAGCACCGCGCGGCCTGAACCTGCTCGACTCAGGGATAAGGCGTGCGGGAATTGCCGTGCCGCCTGCCGTTGGATTGCGCAGGCGCAGTCGCTTGCCCCGACGAATAGTCGATGTACGGAGAAACGACGATAGGCGGCTGTTCCTGCTGCGGCGGTCCGGGCAGCGTGGCCATGGGCACCATGCCGGGCCCGCCGAGCGGCCCCGTCTGAAGCACGGTCCCCGGCACGCCGCTGTGGATGCCCGTTTGCGTGTCCAGCACCAGCGGCTCGCCGCCCGGCGTGCCGAACGCCAGTGGCGCAATGACGCAGAGGCATGCGCCGAGTGCCGCGCGAGCGCGTCGTGCCGTATTGCTTCGCGTGCTTCGGAAAGCCTTCGTCGCGTCGTGGATATGGCTGCGCATCGCTCGCTCTTTTATGTAGACGAAACCGCTTTACCTTACCCCGGTGGCAAGCTTTAGGCTAGGTGTTTTGCCTCACAACCGGCCCTTCTCAGGAGATACGATGCAATCGACCAGAACGCTGCTTGCCCTTCTCATCTCGCTTTGCAGCGCCTCCGCCATGGCGCAGACGGCCGCGCCCGCTCACGACTCCATGCACGGCATGCATATGTCCGAAGCCACGCCGAACGCGGCGGGATCGTCATCGACAGCGGACTTTCAGGCCGCCGACAAGTCGATGATGTCGGGCATGTCCGACATACAGTACAGCGGCGACGCCGACCGCGATTTCGTCGCGCACATGATCCCGCATCACGAAGGCGCGGTGGAAATGGCGAAAGTCGAGCTGAAGTACGGCAAGGACGCGAAGCTGCGCAAGCTGGCGAAGGACATCGTTGCGGCGCAGGAAAAGGAAATCCGCTTCATGAAGCAGTGGCTCGCGGCGCATCCGCAAACGAAGTAAGCAGAACGAGCATCGCGCCAAAAACGACAAAGCCCCGCGTTGCGGGGCTTTTTGCATGGCCGTGGCGCCCTGTGCGGCGCTACTGCGCCTTAAGCGTTGTAGCCGTTCGATTCGAGCGAGCGGATGCGCATTTCGAGCTGAACGATATCCGCGGATTGCGCCAGATACTCTTCACGGCGACGTTGTTCGGCGGTTTCAAACCAGATGCTGAGTTTTTCGAGCAGGACTGCAAACATGATCTTTCTCCAAGGATTTCAACGATCCCTAGCATTTCGGGTCAGGGATTACCCGTATAAGGGATAACCCGGATTATAGCGCTTGAATCTCAAAAAGTGTAGCTATATGCATGAACACTGTGCATTTCGTCACGCAGTGGTGCGTCTTTTTTGTCTTACTCAACCGACTGATTTAAAGCAGCTTTTTCTACAGCGGCCGTGAGCGAAAGCACATTGTTGGTGCATGACTCCGCCAGCTGATCCAGAATGGGGCAATCAGGACGCTCGTCGCCATGACAGTGGTTCGCAAGATGAACGAGCGTATCGCGCATGCTCGTCAGTTCATCGATCCGACGGTCCAGTTCGGCGACGTGCTCCGTTGCAATCGCCTTCACTTCGGCGCTTGCACGCGAGCGGTCTTGCCATAGCGCCAGTAATTTGCGTATGTCTTCCACCAGGAAACCAAGCCGGCGCGCCTGCCGGACGAACCGCAATGCATGAACCTCCTGCGCTCCATACACGCGATAACCCGACGACGTTCGTCCCACCGGATTGAGCAAGCCGACGCTCTCGTAGTAGCGGATCATCTTCGCCGTCACGCCCGAGGCCTTAGCCGCTTCACCTATGTTCATTTCTCGCTCCGCATAAAATCTTGAAATCGACTCTACACCTTCCCATCATGGCAAGGTATACGATGTTGTCATCGATCCAATTTTCAAGCGAGGAAACCGGAATGACCGAGTTCGAAGTTCAGGGCATGAGTTGCCAGCATTGCGTCGCCGCCGTGACGCGCTCGATTCATGAAATCGATCCGCAAGCGCAAGTGCGCGTCGATCTCGAACATGGCCGCGTGACAGTCGAGTCATCGCAGACGAATGAGGCGTTGATCGACGCAATCGACGACGCCGGCTACACCGTCAAAGGCGCCGCGTCCGCATGAGCGCCAGCGAACGCTTTACCGTTGCGCTCATCGGCGCGTCGGGTTTGCTGGGGCGGGCGGTCGGCGCCGAGCTGAAAAACGCGGTCGAGGCGCATGACTGGCGCGTCGTGCGCACGACGCATCGGCATGGCGATGCGGGCAGCGTGTCGCTCGATATTCGCGATCACGACGCCGTGCGCGCCTTTCTGCGGAGCGAGAAGCCGAATGCCGTCGTGGTCGCCGCGGCCGAGCGCCGTCCGGATGTGTGCGAGAACGATCCCGCTCTCGCCCGCGCGCTCAACGTCGATGCCTTGCAGACAATCGCGACCGAAGCCCGCGCGCTCGGCGCCTGGGTATTGTCGATCTCGACCGACTACGTGTTCGACGGCACCTCGCCGCCCTACTTTCCCGACGACGCGCCCGCGCCGCTCAACGCCTACGGCCATAGCAAGCTGGATGGCGAGCGCGCGCTACTCGCGTGCGATCCGGCTTCATGCGTGCTGCGGCTGCCGTTGCTCTACGGTCCGGTTGTCGACTGGAGTGAATCGGCGGTGACGAGCCTCACGCCCGCCATCGTCCGATCGGCCGATGCCGCGAACGCGCCCGCACCAATGGACGCCTGGGCGACCCGCTATCCGACCTACACGCCCGATGTCGCCGTGGTAATCCGCGGCATGCTCGAACAGCACGCGCAAGGCGAGACGATCTCGGGCATCGCGCAATGGTCCGGCGACGAGCCGATGACCAAGTTCGATATCGCCGAGCGCATCGCGGGAGTACTGCAACTCGACGCGAAGCTCGTCGCGCAAACCACGCCCATGGACGCGACACCGCGCCCGCGCGACTGTCATCTCGATTCGGGGCGGCTCGAAGCGCTCGGCATTGGACGGCGCACGCCTTTCGATACCGCGATCGCGCATCTGCTCGCTCGATATCCCGAGCAAGCTCAGTGAAAGTCGCGGCTCGGCGCGGCGAGCCGGCCAAGCAGCGCGCTATGGTCTTCGAGCCGCTGCGCCACCAGATGCCGCACATCGCCTTCTTTTTGCCAGACGCCTTGCACGCCGAGCAGCGACGCGCCCAGCAACACCTTGCGCTGTTTCTCGACGAGCCCCGGCCAGACGATCACGTTGATCGAGCCGGTTTCGTCTTCGAGCGACAGGAAGATCGTGCCGTTCGCCGTGCCCGGCCGCTGCCGCACCGTGACGATGCCGCACGCCCGCACGAAGCGGCCGTTGCGAGTCTCGCCGAGTTCAGCGGCGCTTTTGAAACGCTGGCGCGCGAGCCGCTCGCGCAGCAAGGCGAGCGGATGACGATTGAGCGTGAGCCCGAGACTCGCGTAGTCGTCGACGATCTCGCGGCCTTCCGATGCTTCCGGCAACGCGAGCGGCGCTTCGGTCATCGGCGCATCGCGCAGCAATTCCGGCGCGCGCTGCTGCGCGGTCACCGCCCACCAAGCCTGACGCCGATGCCCCGCGATGCTTTGCAGCGCATTGCCCGCCGCGAGCGCTTCGAGTTCGCGACGCGACAGGGCCGCGCGACGCGTGAGATCGTCGACATCGACGAATGGTGCTTGAGCGCGCGCCGCCATGATCCGCTCGGCCGCCGCTTGTGAAAAACCCTTGATCAGTTGCAGCCCGATGCGCACGCCCGGACCGCCCGCGCCGTACGCCTGGGCACCGAGCCTGACGCGCTTTTTGAGCTTGCGCGCGCCGCGTCGCATGGTCTTGCGAAAAACCTGATCCGGGCAAGGTGTGCCGTAGAACTGCTGACGCCGCCGCTGCTTTTCGGCATCCTGCAAGACGCGCACGCCATCGCCAGGCGGCATTTCCAGCACCGATTCCCAGTCGCTCAGCGACACATCCGGCGCGAACACCTGCACGCCATGACGCCGCGCGTCCTGCACGAGCTGCGATGGCGAATAAAAGCCGAGCGGCTGGCTATTCAGCAAGCCGGCCAGAAACGCCGCCGGTTCGTAGCGCTTGATCCACGCGCTGACATAGACGAGCAGCGCGAAACTCGCCGAATGACTCTCGGGAAAACCGTATTCGCCGAAACCCTCGATCTGCTTGCACACGCGCGCCGCGAACTCTTCCTCGTAGCCGCGCGCGAGCATCTTCGTCATCAGATCGGCCTGATACTTTTCCAGATGACCGCCGCGTCGCCATGCGGCCATTGCGCGGCGTAGCTGATCGGCCTGTTCCGCGCTATAGCCTGCGGCGACCATCGCGAGCTTCATCACCTGTTCCTGGAAAATCGGCACGCCGAGTGTACGTTCGAGCACCGGCCGCAGTTCTTCCTTCGGATACTCCGCTTCCTCGAGCCCTTGCTTGCGGCGCAGATATGGATGCACCATGCCGCCCTGAATTGGACCGGGCCGCACGATCGCCACTTCGATCACGAGGTCGTAGTACTTGTTGGGCCGAAGACGCGGCAGCATGCTCTGCTGCGCGCGCGATTCGATCTGGAACACGCCGACCGTGTCCGCGCGGCAGCACATCTCGTAGACGGCCTTGTCCTCGCGACGCACATGCGTCATGCCGAAATCCGGCACGCCACGCCGCAGCGCGATGAATTCGAGCGCGCGCCGGATCGCGGAGAGCATGCCGAGCGCGAGCACATCGACCTTCAGCAGCTTGAGCTGATCGATGTCGTCCTTGTCCCACTGAATCACGCAGCGATCCTTCATTGCGGCGTTTTCAATCGGCACGAGGCGCGACAAGCGTTCGCGCGCGATCACGAAACCGCCGACGTGCTGGGACAAGTGACGCGGAAAGCCGCGCAACTCGCGCGTAAGCCGGATCAGATGCTTCGTCACGTGCGAGTCTTCGTTGAAACCCGCTTCTTTCAGATAACCGGCCACCGCGGACGGACCATCCCACCACTGCTGCGACTTGCCGATCCGTTCGATGAGCGACGCATCCAGTCCCAGCGCCTTGCCGACATCCTTGAGCGCACTCCTCGTGTGATACGTGGTGAGCGACGCCGCGAGCGACGCGCGATGCCGCCCGTACTTCTGATAGATGTACTGGATGACTTCCTCGCGCCGCTGATGTTCGAAATCGACATCGATATCCGGCGGTTCGTTACGCGCGCGCGAAATGAAGCGCTCGACCAGCATGCTCATCTCGACCGGATTGATCTCCGTGATGTAGAGGCAATAACAGATGATCGAATTGGCCGCCGAGCCGCGCCCCTGACACAAGATTTTCCGGCTGCGCGCGAACGCGACGATGTCGTAGACCGTCAGAAAATACTTCTCGTACTTCAGGTCCGCGACGAGTTCCAGCTCCTTTTCGATCTGCCCGATGGTTTCCACGCTCAATCCGTTCGGCCAGCGTTTGAGCGCGCCCGCGATCACGTTTTTGCGCAGATAACTGCCTGGCGTTTCGCCGGGCGGCACGAGTTCCTCGGGATATTCGTAGCGCAATTCATCGAGCTCGAAGGTGCAGCGCTTCGCGACCTTCAAGGTCTCGGCAATCGCTTCTTTCGGATACAACGCGCCGATGCGCAAGCGTGTACGCAGATGCCGCTCCGCGTTCGCTTCGAGCGCGTAACCGCATTCGGCCAGCGGACGATTGAGGCGGATTGCCGTCAACGTGTCCTGCAAGGGCTTGCGCGAACGCGCGTGCATCAGCGCGCCGCTTGCCGCAACGAGAGGCAAACCGCTCGCCTTCGAAATCACGCGGCACGAAGCGAGACGTTCATCGTCGCTGCCGTCCTGCCACAACTCCAGCGCAAGCCACGCGCGGCCAGCGGCGAAACTTCCGAGCCAATGAGCGCGATCGAGCGTATCGGCAAGCGTGGCCGAGCGTTGCGGAACCAGAATCAAGAGACAGTGCGGCAGATGCTTCAGATGCGCGATATCGCCGCGTAAATCGGTGGCATCGAACGAGTCGGACGAAGTGGCGGCGGGATTCGTGAAATCTTCCGGACCGATCCGATACGTTCCCTTCGGCGAACGCGAGCGCGCAAGCGAAATCAGCTCCGACAAATTGCCGTATCCCTCGCGATTGGTCGCCAGCGCAATGAGCGTGCAAAACGGCTCGCCGTTGGCATCGGTGAGATGCAATTCACTGCCGATTATCAGCTTCAACGTTGCCTGCTTGGGCGACGGCTCGCCGGCGTTTCGCGCCGCGTCGGCTGCGGCTTGCGCCCGCGTCTCGATTTCCTTGATCGCGCCGTACGCGCGCACGACGCCCGCAAGCGAACATTCGTCCGTGATTGCTAGCGCGGTATAGCCGTGTTCGAGCGCGGCGGCCGCCAGTTCCTGCGGATGCGAAGCGCCGCGCAGGAACGAGAAGTTGCTCAGGCAATGCAGTTCCGCGTAGCCGGGCAAGAACGCCGACGCGGACATCGCGCCGGAGAACTTGCCTTTGCCGTCGCCACCGCCCAGGCCGATGAGGTCGCTCAAATCTTCCATGGCGGCGTCATCCGAAAAAACCGTGGAGAAACCAGTCGCCCGTCAGACGCTCGCGATACACCCAGAACATGCGGCCGCGATCGTCGGAGGCGACGTAGTAATCGCGTTGAACGCCGTTGCCGTCCCACCAGCCCGCTTCGATACGCTCGGTCCGGCTGATGAGCTTCAACGCGCGACGATAGAACGGCCGCTCGTTGCGCAACATCAGCTTTTGCGGCGTTTCGAGAATCCACGATGGCCGCGGCTGCGAAGGCACGGCTTGGTCGGGAAGCTCGAACGATTCCGCGCTTTCTTCTTCCGTGTCGTCTGGCGTCGGCGCTTCGACGCCCTCTTTCGCGCGCGACTTTTTTCCGCGCTTGGGCTTGGCCTTACGTTCAGGCTGATACGTTTCGACCGTCACCGCCGCTTCCGGCCGATGATCCTCCCGCTCGCTCAATTGCACGACATTTTCCGCGCCGAGTCGCGCGCTCAGACGCTCCAGCAACTGCGCCATCGAGTCGGCATCGGAACCCGGCATGGGGAAAAGCGTATCGGCGGGCGGCTCGTGCTCGCTGACCTTGTCGGCCAAAAGCTTCATCTCGATCACCGGCGCGATCAAGGTTGCCTGATTCAGCTTTTCGCGCAGCAGCCAGAGAATGTGCTCGGCATCGCGCGTCGGCACAGCCCATGCAATCTTGAGCGTCGATGTCTTGGGTGCGTTGCGCGCCGCCAATTCATGTTCGAGCAAAAGCGAAAACTCGCTGACAGCCGAGTGATGCGCGTTCAGCCAACCGGCGAGTTGCAACACGAGCCGGCGTGCCGCAAACAACAGCGCATCGGCGTTTTCGACGCGCGCCTGCAACTCGAGTTTCGCCTCGAACGATGCCGGCGCGCAAAACGCTTCGCGTGGATCGGGCGCCTGCCCGTAAGCTTGCGCGAGCCATTGCAGAATGCCCTGCCCGAAACGCCGCGCCACGCCTTTGCGCGGCAAGCGACGCAAGTCGGCGAGCGTCACGCAACCAATCTGCTCGAACGCATTGCCATGCGATGCCGCCGACGGCACGAGAGACACCGGCAAGGCATCGAGCGCGCGCACGAGTGTTGCCTCTTTCACAATACGAACGCGTTTCGCCACTCGTCGCGTGCGCGCGTGCGCAAGGAGCCACGCGCCCCACGCGGTCGGCGCACAGCCCATCCGGGACGTGAAGCCACAATCTTTCACCGTGGAGCGCACCTTTGCAAAGAGGCTGCGCAAGCCGCCGAAAAGCCGCATGCTCGCGCCGACTTCCAGCAACACAGTATTCGCATGTGCAAGCACGACCTTCGGCGTGAACGCGAGCAAGGACAACGCCACTGCTTCGAGCGCGCGCTGCTCTTCGCTGATATCGACGGCAAGCAAAGTGAGCCGCGGCGCGAGCGCGAACGCATGCGAGCGCGTGCTGCCCGGGCGCACGCCGAGGCGGAACGCGACGAGATCGGGCAGCAGAATGCGCGCGTGATCCGCGAGCGCAAAACATGGCTGACCGGAATCGTCCGCGTTCGCAACCGAATTGCCGACGGGCGCTTTACCGGGCGTCGAGTCCATTCCAGGCGAGGTCGAATTCGTCGAGATCGACGGCATCGATGGCGGCCTGACTGCTTCGAGCGATAAAAGCGGCAATGTCACCGCTATCCACAACATGATTGACCTCTCGTGCTCTCCTGGCTTGATCCGCGCGACGAATGTGCTCAGGCAATGCCGGCATTTGCAGCGGCAAACGCAACTGCAGCGGTTTTTCCAGCAACGGACCACGCCGCTTGATGATGTCGATTTCGAGCATGACCACCTGCATCCATTCGCGACGATTCATTGTCTGCGCGTGCGCAGGCAGCACCGGTTTGCAGACGATGCGCAATGGTGCCGCGGAGGATTGCTTCGCGGCATCGAGCGGGCGGAACAGAAACACCAGCGACTGCGATTCCTGAGCGGCCACTTGCAAACGACGCAGCGCATCGGGCCGCGCCTTGGGCAGCCAGATCAAGACCGCGCCGCTGCCATCCTGTTTGAGCGATTGCTCGGCCGCCCATAGCACCTGATCCTCGGGCGCTTTGACCCAGACCAGCTTGCCCGGCGCGATGTTCATCGACCGGAACGCTGCTGGATTGGGCATCCAGGGAGGCGCTACGAAGATGACGGTGCGGCCTCTTTTCGTCACCAACTCACGAAGCGAACGCGCGAGCAGCCTGACCTCGCCAACCCCGCATTCTTCGATAAGCAATTCAGTGACGGCGCCGGCCATCCAGCCGGTATTTGGCAAGACCAGATCGAGCGCCCGATAGCCACTCGAAACGACACCCGCGTCCGACACGCCGACCTGCTCGCCTTGCCAAAGCTGCTGCTGCAGGCGCGATGTCAGCCCGATATCGAGCAGTGAAAGTGCTGCACCCATGAGTCTTCCCTGTCCACCCGAATGCAAGAGCCTGCTCATGCCCAGAGCATTCGGCAACCCTTTTGTACTGTATATTTATACAGTATTTCGAGGCGACGAGGTAAACGGTCGATGTAAGTTTAGACGGGCTTGAGACGGACGACTGGAGGGGATTTGAATGTTTCTGGATGGAGATTTGGTGCTTGCGTCGTAAGCGCGGCACCAGCAACGTCTTGACTGGCGATTGTGATTCTCAGACTGCGGTGCGGAGCTGATTGGCAACGACCCACGGTGTGAGTTCGTTGATGCGGTTAATCGCATGGTCGGCGATGCGTGCGAGCACGAAGCGTAGATATGCCTCAGGATCGAGGCTGTTCAGTTTTGCGGTGCCAATGAGGCTATAGATTGCGGCGGCACGTTCACCGCCAGAATCTGCGCCTGCGAACAGGTAGTTACGTCGCCCTATGGCCACCCCGCGTAGCGCGCGCTCGACTGGAAGGTTGTCGATCATCGCAATAGCGTGTGAACGCTTCCCACCGGTTCAGCGCATAAAGGATCGCCCGACTCGTGTCCGACTTGCGCGAGAGCGTTGCCAGCATCGTTCTGAGCCACGCATGGAACTCATCGAGTAGTGGCCGCGCATGCGCCTGACGATACACACGGCGTTCGTCGGGCGGTTTGCCCCTGATTGTCTCCTCAATCCTGTATAGCGCGCCGATGCGCTCAAGCGCTTCAGTGTTTAACGCATTGGGACGCGCTGCGTGTAATTCATAGAACTGACGTCGCGCGTGCGCCCAGCAAGCCGCCTCGGTGACGCGCCCGCTTTCGTAGATGGCCTGGTAGCCCCCGTATGCGTCGGCTTGCAGCGTACCGCTGAATGACTCGAGATGCTGTTGCGGATGGATGCCCTTGCGATCCGGCGTGTAGGCGAACCACACCGCCGGTGGCGTCATGTCAGCTGACGCACGATCATCGCGAACGTAAACCCACAAGCGACCGGTCTTCGTCCTGCCGTTGCCCGGTGCCAGCACTGGAACTGGCGTGTCGTCCGCGTGCAGTTTCGTCGCCGACATCACGTGAGCACGCAGTGTTTCTACAAGCGGCTGCAGCAATGTTGCCGCGTGACCGACCCACTTCGCAAGCAGCGAGCGATCCAGCGCGACGCCTTCCCGGGCGTAGATGACCGACTGCCGATAAAGCGGCACGTGGTCTGCGAACTTCGAGACCAGCACGTGTGCCAGCAGCCCTGCGCCGGCGAGACCGCGTTCGATGGGACGACTCGGTGCAGGCGCCTGAGCGATGTGATCGCAACACACGCACGCAAACTTCGGGCGCACATGACGAATGACCCTGAAGCTTGCCGGTACGTACTCAAGTTGCTCGGCGACGTCTTCGCCCAGCGACTTCATCTCGCCACCGCATTCCGAACACTTCCCGGCAGATTCGGGCAAGTGCGTCCGGATCTCGCGCGGCAGATGCTCAGGCAGTGGCTTGCGCGGTGCCTGTTCCACAACCGCGCGCGGCGTCTTTGGGATTTCGACCGGCGCCGCGCCTTCGTCGGCCTCAAGCTCCTCGAGGCGCAACTCGAGTTGCTCGATCTGATGGTCCAGCTTCTCCGACTTGCGACCGAACTGCATACGGCGCAGCTTGGCAATGAGCAGCTTCAGGTGTTCGACTTCGGCTGCGCGCGATGCCAACACGACTTGTTGCGACTTAACCGTTTCCTGCAGTTTGAGCATCTGCGCGTCGCGCTCACGCAGCGCCGCCTCCTGGCTGAGCAGCATCGCCTTCAGCGTTTGGACATCGTCGGGAAGTGGGCTCACGCGCGTCATGCCGCCAGTTTACGCGTGGGCAACGACGTTTACAACGCTGAGGTCGGTCGTGCCGTTCTCGTCGGCTGCCGCCAGTCGATGCCTTCCAGCAGCATCGATAGTTGCGCCGGGCTCAGACAAATAACGCCGCCGTCGGCCTGAGGCCATACGAAGCGCCCTTTCTCGAGTCGCTTCATCAGCAGGCACATGCCATCGCCGCTCCACCACAGCACTTTGAGCAGGTCGCCGCGTTTGCCGCGAAACACGAAGACGTGCCCGCAGAACGGGTCCTGTTCGAGCACGGTCTGCACCTTGGCAGCGAGACTGTTAAATCCGGCCCGCATGTCGGTGACTCCTGCGGCCAGCCACACCCGTGATCCGGACGGCAGGCCAACGGCAGACGGCAGCATCAGCAGGCTCATCGAGCAAGGCCCCGCACGATCTTGATCAGAGTTGCGACAGGCGTGTCGGCGCTCAGGCGTAGCCGGACCTCGCCACATTCGACCTCTGGAACAGCCCCGTGAAAGACCGGACACAGTCTCCCACTTACAATAGCGGGTAGGCATAAGACTGTGTATATGACTAACAACAAGAACGAAGTAATGGAAGTGTTGACGGGACCTGAGCGCCGACGGCGCTGGTCGGCTGATGAGAAGCTGGCGATGGTTCGGGAGACGTTCGAGCCCGGCAAGACAGTTTCGATGGTGGCTCGGCTGCACGGCATCAATCCGAATCAGCTGTTTCAGTGGCGCAAGCTGCATCAGGACGGCAGCCTGTCGGCAGTGAGCGCTGGAGAAGAAGTTGTGCCGGCGTCCGAGTTGAGCGACGCGCTGAAGCAGATCAAGGAGCTCCAGCGCCTGCTGGGCAAGAAGACCATGGAGAACGAGATTTTCCGGGAAGCCGTGGAGGTGATGAAGTCGCGAAAATGGATTGCGCGCTCACCCTCATTACCGGGGGACGGCCAGTGAAGCAGGTCTGTGACGTTCTCGGTGTAGCGCGCTCAAATGTGTCGGTAAAGCTCGCCCGGACTGCTGACTGGCAGGATAGCCGGCGCGCACGCAAAACGGATGATGCTGGCATTGTCGACGAAATCCGTTTGCTCGTTGCTGACTTGCCCAGCTACGGCTATCGACGCGTCTGGGGCCTGCTGCGAAGCGAGCGGGAATTGCGGTGTGAGGTTCCAGTGAATGCGAAACGTGTTTATCGCGTGATGCGCCAGCACGATTTGTTGCTTCACAGGAGGCCTGCGAGGCCGAGCATCGAGCGTCGGCATGAAGGTACGGTGGCGGTGCCCAGAAGCAATCAGCGATGGTGCTCTGACGGCTTCGAGTTTCGTTGCGACAACGGCGCGCCGCTGCGCGTGACGTTCGCACTCGATTGCTGTGACCGCGAAGCGATCAGCTGGGCAGCGACGACAGGCGGTCATAGCGGCGACGTTGTGCGCGATGTCATGCTGGCGGCTGTCGAACATCGTTTCGGGAACGTTCGCAAAACGCCCGAGCAAATCGAATGGCTCAGCGACAACGGTTCGGGTTACATTGCCGAAAAGACCCGCGCGTTCGCTTCAGATATTGGTCTCAAGCCGTTGACCACGCCCGTATGCAGCCCGCAGAGCAATGGCATGGCAGAAAGCTTCGTCAAGACGATGAAGCGCGATTACGTTGCGTTCATGCCGAAGCCGGACGCGGCGACCGCCGTGCGCAATCTGGCCGTCGCATTCGAACACTACAACGACAAACACCCGCATAGCGCGCTGAAATACCGCTCGCCGCGCGAGTTCCGACGTAAAGCCGATTCATCAACCTTGGTGTGAGATGGTGTCCGGAACTACGGGGGCAAATCCAACCTCGTACATGCTGGCGCTGCCCGATGATGGGCACGTCGGTACTTCCGGTGAAGGCTCAGCCACGGCCACTGGTAGCCAGTTGAGTGCAGTCGCCTCCGGCAGCGCGACATCGGGTATACCGAAATCGCCGGACAGATAATGACGACGCCATTTGAACAGCAGGTTGGCGTTGATGTCGTGCTCGCGAGCGATGAGCGCAGCCGACGCGCCCGGTTTGAGCGTCGCCTCGACGATCTGCCGCTTGAACTCGACAGAAAAAAATTGGGTCGCTTGGACCGTTTGGATTGAGGAGAGCTGTCCACTGTTGCGTCCACCATTCATTTGGTGGGCACCAAAGTAGCCAAACTCAACGACGAAATCTAGACGGTATTGAGGACGCGCTTACCTTGCGTCCGTGATGTAAGCAAGACTCTTTCTCGCGCCAAATGCCGCAGAAACGCAAAAACCCCACCTGTTTGGGGGTGGGGTTTTTGTTGCTGCATGAGGAGCCTGACGATTACCTACTTTCACACGGGAGATCCGCACTATCATCGGCGTGGAGTCGTTTCACGGTCCTGTTCGGGATGGGAAGGGGTGGTACCAACTCGCTGTGGTCATCAGGCATGACTTGTTGTCGTGCGCCGGGTGGGCACACAACCAATCCGGGAAGAAGCAGTAAATGTTGGGTGGCGATTGTCGCACACGCATAACTCGCCAGTGGTTCAAACACACTGGTTATAGGATCAAGCCTTACGGGCAATTAGTATCAGTTAGCTCAATGCATTACTGCACTTACACACCTGACCTATCAACGTCCTGGTCTGGAACGACCCTTCAAGGGGCTCGAAGCCCCGGGGATATCTCATCTTAAGGCGAGTTTCCCGCTTAGATGCTTTCAGCGGTTATCTCTTCCGAACATAGCTACCCGGCGATGCCACTGGCGTGACAACCGGTACACCAGAGGTTCGTCCACTCCGGTCCTCTCGTACTAGGAGCAGCCCCCTTCAAATATCCAACGCCCACGGCAGATAGGGACCAAACTGTCTCACGACGTTTTAAACCCAGCTCACGTACCTCTTTAAATGGCGAACAGCCATACCCTTGGGACCGGCTACAGCCCCAGGATGAGATGAGCCGACATCGAGGTGCCAAACACCGCCGTCGATATGAACTCTTGGGCGGTATCAGCCTGTTATCCCCAGAGTACCTTTTATCCGTTGAGCGATGGCCCTTCCATACAGAACCACCGGATCACTATGACCTGCTTTCGCACCTGCTCGACTTGTCGGTCTCGCAGTTAAGCACGCTTATGCCATTGCACTATCAGCACGATTTCCGACCGTACCTAGCGTACCTTCGTACTCCTCCGTTACACTTTGGGAGGAGACCGCCCCAGTCAAACTGCCTACCATGCACTGTCCCCGATCCAGATCATGGACCAAGGTTAGAACCTCAAACAAACCAGGGTGGTATTTCAAGGACGGCTCCACCGAAACTAGCGTTCCGGTTTCATAGCCTCCCACCTATCCTACACAGATCGGTTCAAAGTCCAATGCAAAGCTACAGTAAAGGTTCATGGGGTCTTTCCGTCTAGCCGCGGGGAGATTGCATCATCACAAACACTTCAACTTCGCTGAGTCTCGGGAGGAGACAGTGTGGCCATCGTTACGCCATTCGTGCAGGTCGGAACTTACCCGACAAGGAATTTCGCTACCTTAGGACCGTTATAGTTACGGCCGCCGTTTACCGGGACTTCAATCAAGAGCTTGCACCCCATCATTTAATCTTCCGGCACCGGGCAGGCGTCACACCCTATACGTCCACTTTCGTGTTTGCAGAGTGCTGTGTTTTTATTAAACAGTCGCAGCCACCAGTTTATTGCAACCTCTTCACCCTTCCAGCGCAGGCTGGTTAAGCTACAGAGGCGTACCTTATCCCGAAGTTACGGTACCAATTTGCCGAGTTCCTTCTCCCGAGTTCTCTCAAGCGCCTTAGAATACTCATCTCGCCCACCTGTGTCGGTTTGCGGTACGGTCACTATTAGACTGAAGCTTAGAGGCTTTTCTTGGAACCACTTCCAATTGCTTCGCTTCCGAGGAAGCTCGCGCCACACCCTTGAATTATGTGCCCGGATTTGCCTGAGCACCTTCTCCAATGCAGCGACCGGGACGTCCAACACCCGGACAACCTTCCGCGATCCGTCCCCCCATCGCATCTAACAATGGTGCAGGAATATTGACCTGCTTCCCATCAGCTACGCATTTCTGCCTCGCCTTAGGGGCCGACTCACCCTACGCCGATGAACGTTGCGTAGGAAACCTTGGGCTTACGGCGAGGGGGCTTTTCACCCCCTTTATCGCTACTCATGTCAGCATTCGCACTTCCGATACCTCCAGCACGCTTTTCAACGCACCTTCGCAGGCTTACGGAACGCTCTCCTACCATGCATATAAATATGCATCCGCAGCTTCGGTGACTGGCTTGAGCCCCGTTACATCTTCCGCGCAGGACGACTCGATCAGTGAGCTATTACGCTTTCTTTAAAGGGTGGCTGCTTCTAAGCCAACCTCCTGACTGTTTTTGCCTTCCCACTTCGTTTCCCACTTAGCCAATCTTTGGGACCTTAGCTGGCGGTCTGGGTTGTTTCCCTCTTGACACCGGACGTTAGCACCCGATGTCTGTCTCCCGTGATTGCACTCTTCGGTATTCGGAGTTTGCTATGGCGTAGTAATCCGCAATGGACCCCACAACCATGACAGTGCTCTACCCCCGAAGGTGATACACGAGGCACTACCTAAATAGTTTTCGGAGAGAACCAGCTATTTCCAAGTTTGTTTAGCCTTTCACCCCTATCCACAGCTCATCCCCTAACTTTTCAACGTTAGTGGGTTCGGTCCTCCAGTACGTGTTACCGCACCTTCAACCTGGCCATGGATAGATCACTTGGTTTCGGGTCTACGCCCAGCAACTGATCGCCCTATTCGGACTCGCTTTCGCTACGCCTGCCTTAATCAGTTAAGCTCGCTACTGAACGTAAGTCGCTGACCCATTATACAAAAGGTACGCCGTCACCCCTTGCGAGGCTCCGACTGTTTGTATGCATGCGGTTTCAGGATCTATTTCACTCCCCTCCCGGGGTTCTTTTCGCCTTTCCCTCACGGTACTGGTTCACTATCGGTCGATCACGAGTATTTAGCCTTGGAGGATGGTCCCCCCATCTTCAGACAGGATTTCACGTGTCCCGCCCTACTTGTCGTACCCCTAGTTCTTCCACGCTGTTTTCGCTTACAGGGCTATCACCTGCTATGGCCGCACTTTCCAGAGCGTTCAGCTAACAACACAGATAAAGAGTACAGGCTGATCCCATTTCGCTCGCCACTACTCTGGGAATCTCGGTTGATTTCTTTTCCTGCGGTTACTTAGATGTTTCAGTTCACCGCGTTCGCTTCACTAAGCCTATGGATTCAGCTTAGGATGACCCATTCGGGCCGGGTTTCCCCATTCGGATATCGGTGGATCAAAGCTCGTTTGCCAGCTCCCCACCGCTTTTCGCAGGCTACCGCGTCCTTCATCGCCTGTGATCGCCAAGGCATCCACCACATGCACTTGTTCGCTTGACCCTATAACGAGTGTGTCTGCCAGCATTGCTGCCTTTAAGCCCACCGTCATAGGTTGAGTATTCGCGTTGTGCCGTATTCCAAAGCAATCTTTCGATCACCTTTTCATACTTGATACAATCACAACCCTGATTACCCTACTCACACCCATCTCTAAGTGCTTTCGAATAATCTCTTTACTACTTCTTCCAGATTGTTAAAGAACGACAGCCGATAGCATGATCAAATTCGATCACCTACCCGCGCTGACTGGCTCAATCGCCAATGCGCAACGTTGAACCCCGCGTTCAGCGCTGTGCATTGAGGATTGGTGGAGGATGACGGGATCGAACCGACGACCCCCTGCTTGCAAAGCAGGTGCTCTCCCAGCTGAGCTAATCCCCCCGTGTGTGCCTGACTCAGTCTGCTCGCTTGGTCGTTTTAAGCACCGCTTGCCCGGGTGGTGGGTCTGGTTGGATTCGAACCAACGACCCCCGCCTTATCAAGACGGTGCTCTAACCGACTGAGCTACAGACCCTTAGCCTGTCTTTCTGACAGCCGATAAGCGTGAACACTTGAGTGGGCGAGCGTTTAAGCTCGAGAAAGGAGGTGATCCAGCCGCACCTTCCGATACGGCTACCTTGTTACGACTTCACCCCAGTCATGAATCCTACCGTGGTGACCGTCCTCCTTGCGGTTAGACTAGCCACTTCTGGTAAAACCCACTCCCATGGTGTGACGGGCGGTGTGTACAAGACCCGGGAACGTATTCACCGCGGCATGCTGATCCGCGATTACTAGCGATTCCAGCTTCACGCAGTCGAGTTGCAGACTGCGATCCGGACTACGATCGGTTTTCTGGGATTGGCTCCACCTCGCGGCTTGGCAACCCTCTGTTCCGACCATTGTATGACGTGTGAAGCCCTACCCATAAGGGCCATGAGGACTTGACGTCATCCCCACCTTCCTCCGGTTTGTCACCGGCAGTCTCCCTAGAGTGCTCTTGCGTAGCAACTAAGGACAAGGGTTGCGCTCGTTGCGGGACTTAACCCAACATCTCACGACACGAGCTGACGACAGCCATGCAGCACCTGTGCGACGATTCTCTTTCGAGCACCCCAAGCTCTCACCCGGGTTTCGTCCATGTCAAGGGTAGGTAAGGTTTTTCGCGTTGCATCGAATTAATCCACATCATCCACCGCTTGTGCGGGTCCCCGTCAATTCCTTTGAGTTTTAATCTTGCGACCGTACTCCCCAGGCGGTCAACTTCACGCGTTAGCTACGTTACTAAGGAAATGAATCCCCAACAACTAGTTGACATCGTTTAGGGCGTGGACTACCAGGGTATCTAATCCTGTTTGCTCCCCACGCTTTCGTGCATGAGCGTCAGTATTGGCCCAGGGGGCTGCCTTCGCCATCGGTATTCCTCCACATCTCTACGCATTTCACTGCTACACGTGGAATTCTACCCCCCTCTGCCATACTCTAGCCTG
Source organism: Caballeronia sp. LP006 (assembly GCF_031450995.1). Taxonomy (NCBI): domain Bacteria; kingdom Pseudomonadati; phylum Pseudomonadota; class Betaproteobacteria; order Burkholderiales; family Burkholderiaceae; genus Caballeronia; species Caballeronia sp. LP006. The sequence continues at coordinate 2,218,680 of NZ_JARTVW010000005.1, forward strand.
CCAGTCACCAATGCAGTTCCCAGGTTAAGCCCGGGGATTTCACATCGGTCTTAACAGACCGCCTGCGCACGCTTTACGCCCAGTAATTCCGATTAACGCTCGCACCCTACGTATTACCGCGGCTGCTGGCACGTAGTTAGCCGGTGCTTATTCTTCCGGTACCGTCATCCCCACCCGGTATTAACAGGTAGGTTTTCTTTCCGGACAAAAGTGCTTTACAACCCGAAGGCCTTCTTCACACACGCGGCATTGCTGGATCAGGGTTGCCCCCATTGTCCAAAATTCCCCACTGCTGCCTCCCGTAGGAGTCTGGGCCGTGTCTCAGTCCCAGTGTGGCTGGTCGTCCTCTCAGACCAGCTACAGATCGTCGCCTTGGTAGGCCTTTACCCCACCAACTAGCTAATCTGCCATCGGCCGCCCCTATAGCGCGAGGTCCCGAAGGATCCCCCGCTTTCTTCCGTAGATCGTATGCGGTATTAATCCGGCTTTCGCCGGGCTATCCCCCACTACAGGACACGTTCCGATGTATTACTCACCCGTTCGCCACTCGCCACCAGGGTTGCCCCCGTGCTGCCGTTCGACTTGCATGTGTAAGGCATGCCGCCAGCGTTCAATCTGAGCCAGGATCAAACTCTTCAGTTCAATGCCTGTTACTGTTTTCGGTTGTTTTACCAACCGGTCGCTCACTCAACGTACTGACGATGATCAATCCGTCTCTCGACAGATAAACCTTCCTCTAATACTGTGTGAGACTTGATAACTTTCGCTAAACGTCCCAACCCCGAAAGGTCAGAACCGCTCGCGCCATCAAGTGCCCACACTTATCGGCTGTTAGTTTTTAAAGAGCACATTCGCCAAGACTTCCTGCCAAGTGCACCAAGCATTTTTGCTCAGCACCGCTTCGTCTTGCGTCGCTGCATCTGCAGCAGAGAAACGAGATTATGTACGTCGTTTCAGTTACTGTCAACAAGAATTTGAAGCTTTCTTTTCTTGCCCACCGCGCTTCGGAGCGAATACCACCTTTGTCCGCCTCGCCTACTGAAACCACCTCCCGCTTCCTTCGCGTTCATCGAATCGCGAAGGAACGGAATTTTAGTTGCGCGGCGTGCAATCCGCAAGTAGCCGAAACGAAAAAATTGACGGGCGAAGATCCACCGCCCAAACGATCCACTTCAAAGCCCGTGTTCAACGTTTCGAACGTCACTCTAGCTACCATTCAGATGAGCAGTAACGGCGCCACCTAAGCGACTACAATTAAAGGTTTTCTGCCCCAACTAACTCGTATCCCTATGCGCTCGCGAATTGCAAAACGTATTCCTCCGGACGCTGACAAGCTCGTCAGTCTCTCGCTCGCGCTATTCGCGTCGGGCAGCCGCGTCGAAGACCGCTTCTGGGAAGCGCGTCTCGATGCCCTTATCGCCAAACTCGTGCGCAACGGCAATCAAACAACGCTCGACGCTGCCTTAGATCATCTCCAGCAGAATCATCCCGATGCCTACGGTGCGCTTGCCGATATGGCCGAGACGCATAGCGAGTCTTTTGCCATCGACATCGACGGCGTCGCGCACGAAGCGCTCCTGATTGCCGCGCCGGTGCTCGCCTGGACGCGCTATTCCATCCCGTCGGGTGCGCTCAAGTCCGAGACGATCGACGCCATGCGTACGCAGCTGCAGGCGCACGTGCTCGCGGCGGGTGCGCGGGTTGCATTCGCGCCGTATCTGTACAGCATCGATCAATTGCCGCGTCATCACGTGGATACGGCTCGGCTAGCCCAGCAATTGACGCAGACCGCCTTGGGCGCGGCGGCAGTCCGGCTGAATCTAGCTGATCTGCCGGAGACCTCGCCAATTCTCGCCGACCCGCGCTTCCTGTTGGCCATCGCGATCGTTCCTGCAGGCGCGGCTTTCTTCCGCTGGCAAGAAGACGAAACGGGCGGTCGTACCGAACGCGGTCAGTGCCTGGAGCAATGGATGGCGCAAGGTGGGCCAAACTTCGCTGCCATCCTGCCGGGTTGTGAGATCGAATGCCTGCTTCCAGACGCCTATTACTCAGCCTGCCGCGATGCAGACGAGCAAGTCCGCCCTCACACGGTGCGCACGGCGGTGCGTTATCTGTTCGATACGCTCGGCACCGCGCCGCAGGAATTGCGCGCAGTCATCGCGGGCTTTGGCGAGCGCCGAATCGACGAGTATCGAGTCGGCTTCACGCGTCGCGGCAGTAACGATGTGATCTACGGTGTCGTATGGCCGTTATACGGCCGCGAGAACGGCGAGCTGGACATGGAAGAGGACATCGTCGAACTGGAAGGCGCAAACGGTCCGGTTGAAGAAATCGTCGAGCTATTGAAGAAAGCTGGAGTGTCCGATGTGCGCCGCCACGCAGGCCGCTTCGAACCCGAATTTTGCGACGACTGCGGCGTGCCGCTTTACGCAGATCCGCTCGGTGAAATCGTACATGCCGAGATGCCTGAAGACGCCGAGCCTGCGCAACCTCACTTTCATTGACTGGCGTCATAAGACTAAGTGCCTAAGGCAATTAAAAAACCCCGCTTTTGCGGGGTTTTTTGTGCAATTCTGCCTATGCCGTTTGGCTAGGGGGAAAAATCGGCCGAAGTTTGTCAATATGGACCCGTGCCGACGCGCTTGTCGGCAGCAAGTCCCGACGCGCAGGCGTCGGCGTATTGATTCGAGGTATAAGCATGAAAATTACGATCATGGGTGCTGACGGCGAACGTCGTGCAGGCCTTAAAACATTGCTGCGCCGTATCGCGCGTCACGCGCAGTTCAACGAAGTAATCGACTGGCGACAGGCCGGGGTGGCCTTGAGACAAGCCAGATCCAGCCTGATTGTCGTCGACTGGGAGCCTCATCTGCGAGCGGGCGATCTGCAGACGCTGCTCGAAGAGGCACGAGGCATTCCCACCGCCGTAGTAGTCGACCGACCCACGGTCGCTCAGGTTTATATGCTGATGGGCATCGGCGCGATGGGCGTCATTCCACGCACGCTCGATCCCGTTCTCATCGTCAGGGCGCTCGACATGGTGCTCATCGGCGGTCATTACGTGCCGCCCGATGTGATCGATCCGGCGCTGAGTCAGGAGTCGCTCATCATTCGTACGCCGCTCAGCGCGGCCATTCGGCGGCGGCTGCGTCATCTGCCTGCCCTGTCGCCGCGGCAGCAGCAGATCATGCGTTGCGTGCACATGGGCAGCACCAACAAGATGATCGCGAAGACGCTGGGTATCAGCGAAGGCACTGTCAAGATCCACCTTGCGAGCATCTTTCAGCAGCTAGGCGCCACGAACCGTGCCGCTGCCGTTGCCATCTATAACGGCGTGCAAACCGCGCATCTCGAGATTCTTCGCAGCAGCGAATGCGAAGCGCCGGAGCGCGCAGTGCCGGGACAAGCGAACGTGGTGCCATTGCGCCGAAGACGCGCGCTGTATCCGTCACTCACGGAAAGCGACGCGTCGTCGCTGCCAATGGCCGCCCAGCCCGAGGCGACGTTCTAGCAACAAAGGACGCGTTTGGGTTCGTCGTTTGCACGCACGAATCACGCGCAACGAGTAATATGCAAGGCATGGGGTTCTTTTACACACCGCTCCCGCTTTGGCTTACCGTCGGCGGCTGGATAGTCGCCGCGGGATTGCTCGCGCTCGTACTGTTGCAGCGTCCTTTCAGCAGATTGCAGGACGCCACGCTACAGCACGTGTGGCTTGGCATCATCGTCGCGGTGACGGTGTTGTGGGCGTGCAATGCATGGTTCGACGACGGACCCGTCATCCACTTGCTGGGCGCGACCTTGATGGTCACCTTGTTCGACTGGCGGCTGGCGCTCATCGGCACGGCTGCCACCACCGGGCTCGCGGCCGTCGTGCTCGACGCATCCTGGCTCTCGGTCGCGGTCACCTATATGTTGTTCGGCGCGCTGCCTGTTGCAGTATCAACGTTCCTGCAACGGCTATCCAATGCGTGGCTGCCGCGCAATCTGTTTACGTTCATCATCGGGCACGGCTTCGTGAGTTCCGCGGCAGCGGTTGCCGCGGCATGCGGCGCGACGGTGCTCTTCGAGATGGCGCTCACCGGCGGACCGGTCACCGTGCCCGCTGCATTCATGCGCGGCTCGCTATTACTGGTTGTCGGCGAAGCGCTCTTTACCGGCCTGCTCACCATTTTAATCTCGGTGTATAAGCCAGCCTGGATCACCACTTACGACGTGCGCCGCTATCGCCTTGATCGCGGACCTCGCGTCTGAGGCATTCCGCAAGCCGAATTGCACGCGAGCAAAAACGCAATCAAAGTGCGATAAGATGGAACTCCTTCCCCGCACGCGGCATCTTACTTGCCCGTGTCTTCTTAGCACCAGACTTGATGGAAAGTAACCACGCACCGCGCCGGCTTTTGCGGCTCGTCGGCCGGTTGGCGGTATGCGCATCGATTGCATGCGCGGCAGTATCCGCCTTAGCCGACTCGCTCGACGAGCGCAACGAATTGATTCACCACTTCGTCACCGACTTCCACGCCAATCCGCTCGTCGCGGATTGCGCGGCACACGGCAACTTCATCGCCAGCACTTCGGCGGCGTTCGATCACGTAGAGTTTCCGCCTGCTGTCTTCGACCCATCGCGCTCGACCATCGAACCGTGGAACGATTCGTTCGACGAGAAGAAGCAGCGTATCAAGGTGGACAACGTCGTGACAGTCGAGGGCGAAGGCGTCTCGAAGAGCGGTGAGAGCGATGTCACGCCGCTCAAGTTTCGTTGTGGCTACGTAGGCAGTCAAATGCTCGCCTTCGGCTGGAACGATCCGGTTCCGCCACTACGCCCCCGCGCCGAACCGTCGTCCGCACGCGGCACGAAGGGCAAGCATGGCGCGAAAACAAAAGGTGCGTCTGCGGGCAAAAGCAAGAGCTCGGGCAAGTCGACGAAGAAGTCGGCCAAGAAGCACTAGCTAGCCAGCCAGGAAGCACGGCAAACAAAAAAGGCGCGGCACCTGAAGGTGTCGCGCCTTTTTGCGTCATCGGAAACGCTCTGGGATAGATCAGGCCGGATACGTCTGCAACTGCCAAAGAATCGCCTGCAACATCGCCGCACCAAGCGCCGAACTCCGCTCGCCACTCCAGCCCACACGCTCATCCGGCAAATTCGCGTTGTCCTTGAACGGCATCTCCAGCGTCAGCGAGAGACACTTGTACTCGTTGCCGATGTACTTCGACGCGAGCTTGAGCGCATCCGTCTGATACTTGCTCGACTCGTAGCCGTGCACGTCCTGAAAGTCCGGGCTTGCCTGCTTGAAGAATTCGATGAACGCCTTCTGCTCTTTGGCCTGCTTGCCGGTGAAGCCCGGCAGCATCTCCGAGCCCGCGACGAACACGTAAGGAATGGCTTCGTCGCCATGGATGTCGAAGAACATGTCGCAGCCGATATCGCGGATGGCATCACGCACCACGAGCACCTCGGGACTGCGCGCGGCATCCGGCTCCATCCATTCGCGGTTCAGGTTCGCGCCGGCTGCGTTGGTGCGCAGATTGCCGAGCACGCTGCCATCCGGATTCATGTTCGGGACGATATGAAACACCGCGCGATCCAGTACCGCGCGCGCGGTAGGGTCACCCGCCCAGTCGCCCCAGCCCGCGAGCCGCTTGACGAGGCCCTCGACGAACCATTCCGCCATCGTTTCGCCCGGATGCTGGCGCGCGATGACCCACACGTTCTTCTTGGGCTTGGCACTCATGCCATCGGCGAGACCGAGCGAAAGCAAGGACATTGGTCGGCCTTGCACCGTGCTGCCAAGTTCGGTCAACGTGGCGTGCGGCATCTGCTGCACGGCGCCGAGGAATTCCGCGTGACGCTCGTCGCTATACGGCTCGAAATACGCGTAATGGATGCGATCGAAATCGGGCGTATGGTCGATCTTCAACACGCCGCCCACGTACTCCGTCGCCACGCGAAACCAGTTCACGCGATCGTAGCTCGCCACCGCCTGATAGTCGCGCCAGCCTTCCGGAAACGCGCATTGCGCCGCATTCTCGAAGCTCATCACGAGACGCTCGCCGCGCGCGCCCGAGACGCGGAAATAGAACCACTGCGCGAAATCGGCGTGAGAATCCGGACGCACGCGCAAACGAATATCGGACGGGTTGGTGGCGTCGACGACTTCGATTGCGCCCGCATCGAAATGACTTGAAATTGAAATGCTCATGATGAATTCCTTGATGCAGACACTTTAATCCGCGACGCGGCGGCGAAAAACATAAGTCGTATCGTTCGATGCCTTCGCGTCGAACGCATACCCGTCACTGTCGAAGTCCTTGAGCCCTTCCGGCTCGTCGATGCGGTTCTTCACCGCATAGCGCGCCATCAAACCGCGCGCGCGTTTCGCATGAAAACTGATGATCTTGTAGCGTCCGCCCTTCCAGTCCTCGAACACGGGCGCGACCACCGGCACGTCGAGAAGCCGCGGCTTCACCGACTTGAAGTATTCCCCCGACGCACAATTCACGAGCACGCGCGCGCCGCGCTGTTTCCGGAATTGCTCGTTGAGCGCGGCCGTGATGCGCTCGCCCCAGAACGCGTAAAGATCCTTGCCGCGTGCGTTCGGAAACTTGGTGCCCATCTCAAGGCGATACGGCTGCAATAGGTCGAGTGGTCGCAAGAGCCCATAAAGCCCGGACAAAACACGCACATGATTCTGCGCGTAGTCGAGATCGGCCGAAGACAGCGTCTTCGCGGCGAAGCCTTCGTAGACATCGCCATTGAAGGCGAGCACGGCCTGCTTCGAATTGGTCTCGTCGAAACGCTTCGACCATTCGGCATAACGCTGGAAGTTGAGCGTCGCGAGCTGGTCCGAGATGCCCATCATTCCGCCGATCTGTTGCGGCGAAAGATGACGCAGACCCTTGATGAGCTCGGCGGCGTCATCGACGAACTCGGGCAGCGTGTGCTTGCGGATATGCGGCGGCGTCTCGTAGTCGAGCGATTTGGCAGGCGATAGAACGATTATCATGGAGGCTCGCCGTCAAACGAGCGGCGATCATAGGCATAAACCCCCAATTGTATCGAATGGAAAATTCCGCCGCGCTGCCCGTGCAAGCGCCCACGCCCGCCTCCGCCTTACGCGTGGTGCTCGATTCCAACGTGTGGATCGACATCCTCGTATTCGACGATCCCGCCACGCGCCCGATTCGCGCCGCGCTCGAAGCAGGCACGCTCGAAGCGCTGATCGATCCGCGGTGTCTCACCGAACTCACGCGCGTGCTCGACTATCCGCAGTTCGTGCGCTTGAACGTCGACAAGGAAGCGGCGCTTGCCATCGTCGCGCGGCTTTCGACCTTGATCGCGCCGCGCACGCAGGAGGCCGAACGGCCGCTGCCCAAGTGCCGCGACCGCGACGACCAGAAGTTCCTCGAACTCGCGCAGGCTTCTCGCGCGGACTGGCTCGTCTCGAAGGATCGCGCGGTGCTGAAGCTCGCGAAGCGCATCGCGCGGGATTTTGCGTTTCGTATCGGCGAACCCAAACCTTTCGTCACCGCATTCGAGGCACGATCCGAGGCACCGCAGGCCACGTCCGCGCACATTGCAAGCGCTGTTTAGAATAGCAACCCTACCCGTCAGCACACGTCCACGCCATGAACGCCACGCACGAACTGCCACAGACCCCGCCCGAGCTGTCCTTTCCGTCGCGTCTGCCCAATGTCGGCACGACCATCTTCACCGTGATGAGCGCGCTCGCCGCACAGAAGGGCGCGGTGAATCTCGGTCAGGGTTTCCCCGATTTCAACTGCGACCCGCGCGTCGTGGATGCCGTCGCCAACGCCATGCGCGACGGCCACAACCAATATCCGCCGATGGCGGGCGCCGCGCCCTTGCGTCAGGCCATCGCGCGCAAGATCGACGCGCTCTACGGCCGCGCCTACGACGCCGACCGCGAGATCACCGTGACCGCCGGCGCGACGCAGGCCCTGCTCACGGCGGTGCTGTGCTGCGTGCATCCGGGCGATGAAGTCATCGTCATCGAGCCGACGTACGACAGCTACGTGCCGTCCATCGAGCTCGCGGGCGGCAAGCCCGTGTTCGTCGCGCTCGAAGCGCCCGACTACGCGCTGCCCTTCGACAAGATCGCCGCCGCGATCACGCCGAAGACGCGCCTTCTGATGATCAACACGCCGCACAATCCGACCGGGCGCGTCTGGCGCGCGGCGGACATGAAAAAGCTCGAAGAGATCGTGCGCGATACCAACGTGCTGATCCTCTCCGACGAAGTCTACGAACACATGGTCTACGACGGCGCGCCGCACGAAAGCGTCTCGCGCTACCCGGAACTGGCCAAGCGCAGCTTCGTCGTGTCGAGCTTCGGCAAGACCTTCCATGTGACAGGCTGGAAAGTGGGCTACGTCGCCGCGCCCGCCGCGTTGACCGCCGAATTCCGCAAGGTGCACCAGTTCAACGTGTTCACGGTGAACACACCCATGCAGGTCGGCCTCGCGCATTATCTCGAAGACCCGAAGCCGTATCTCGAACTGCCCGCGTTCTATCAGAAGAAGCGCGACTTTTTCCGCGCGGGTCTCGCCGATACCCGCTTCAAGCTCCTGCCTTGCGACGGCACCTATTTTCAGTGCGTCGATTATTCGGCGATCAGCGACATGCCCGAAGCCGACTTCTCGCAATGGCTCACGAGCGAGATCGGCGTCGCGGCCATTCCGGTGTCGGCGTTTTATCACGAGAGTCACGAATCCGGCGTCGTGCGGTTCTGCTTCGCCAAGAAGGAAGAAACGCTGGCGCTCGCCTTGCAAAGGCTCTCGAAACTCTGAGCGGGGCGCGGCGAATTCAATCACGTAGAGGAGACATCCGCATCATGAGTTCGCAGGAATACGCAATCGGAACGCTTGGAATCGTCGGCAGCGGCGCGATGGGTCGCGGTATCGCGCAGATCGCGGCGCTCGCCGGACTCACCGTGCGTCTCTTCGATGCCAATCCCGTCGCGCTTGCCGCCGCGCGCGAGTATCTGTCCGAAACGCTATCGAAGCTCGCCGCCAAGGGCAAGATCAGAGAAGCCGATGCGCACGCCGCGCTCGCCAACGTGCACGACGCACAGGACGCGAGCGAACTCGCGGATTGCGACGTCATCGTGGAAGCGATCGTCGAAAATCTCGACATCAAGCGCGAACTGTTCCGTGAACTCGAAGCCGTGGTGAGCGAGCGCTGCATTCTCGCGTCGAACACTTCGTCACTGTCGATCACCGCAATCGCGGCGGGCTGCTCGAAACCGGAACGCGTCGCGGGCTTCCACTTTTTCAATCCCGTGCCGTTGATGCGCGTGGTCGAAGTCATCGACGGACTGCGTGGCGATCCGCGCGCGGGCGATTCACTCATGGAACTCGCGCGCCGCATGGGTCACACGCCGGTGCGCGCGAAGGACATGCCGGGCTTCATCGTGAATCACGCGGGACGCGGCATGAACACCGAAGGCCTGCGCGTGGCGAGCGAAGGCGTGGCGAGTTTCGCGGACATCGACCGCATCATGCGCGAGCAGGCGGGCTTTCGCCTCGGGCCATTCGAATTGCTCGATCTCACCGCGCTGGATGTCTCGCATCCGGTGATGGAGTCGATCTATCACCAGTTCTATGAAGAGCCGCGCTTCAGGCCTTCGCCGATCACGGGCACGCGGCTCGCGGGCGGGCTGATCGGGCGCAAGACGGGCGAAGGTTTCTATCGATATGCCGATGGCAAACACATCGCGCCGCTCGAAGCCGAAGCGCCTACCCGCTTGCCCAAGCGCGTGTGGGTGAGTCGGGCGTCGCAAAGCGCTTATGAAGCGGTGCGCGCGTTGCTTCCCGCATCGGTCGAACTCGATACCGACGCAACGCCCGCTTCGGATTCCTTGATCGTGGTCACGCCGCTCGGCTTCGATGCGACCACCGCCGCCGTCGCCGAAAAGCTCGACGCCACGCGCGTCGTCGCCATCGACACACTCTTTCCCTTCGATACCGCCGCGCGCCGCACCATCATGACGACGCCCGCGACCACGCCCGCCATGCGCGACGCGGCGCACGCGCTCTTCGCCGCCGATGGCGTGCCCGTCAGCGTCATCCGCGACTCGACCGGCTTCGTCGCGCAACGCGTGGTGGCAACCATCGTGAACATTGGCTGCGATATCGCGCAGCAAGGCATTGCGACGCCGTCCGACATCGATCTCGCCGTCATGCTCGGCCTCGGCTATCCGCGCGGACCGCTCGCACTCGGCGACGCGCTCGGCGCCGCGACCATCCTCACGATCTTGCAGAACATCCACGGCGTGCTCGGCGACCCACGCTACCGGCCTTCGCCCTGGCTCGCACGCCGCGCGAGGCTCGGACTTTCTCTTACCCATATCGAGGAGCTCAGATGAGCGCCGAACTGCTGACCTACCGCCCTGCCGGGAGCGACACCACGCTCGTGCTCAAGCTGTCGAATCCGGGCGCGCGCAACGCCCTGCATCCGGATATGTATGCGGCCGGCATCGAGGCGCTCAGCACGGCCGAGCGCGACACGTCGGTGCGCACCATCGTGCTGACGGGCGCGGACAACTTCTTCTGCTCGGGCGGCAACCTGAACAGGCTGCTCGAAAATCGCGCGAAGGATGAATCGGTGCAGGCCGAGAGCATCGACTTGCTGGGCGAATGGATCAGCGCGTTGCGGGCATCGACCAAGCCGATCATCGCGGCCGTGGAGGGTGCCGCGGCCGGCGCGGGATTTTCGCTTGCGCTCGCGTGCGATCTGATCGTCTCCGCCGACGACGCGCGCTTCGTCATGTCGTATGCGCGCGTCGGCCTCACGCCCGATGGCGGCGCTTCGTGGTTCCTCGCGCGCGCCTTGCCGCGCACGCTCGCCAGCGAAGTCCTGCTCGAAGCGAAGCCGATCGGCGCGGCGCGTCTGTATGAAGTGGGCGTGGTCAACCGGCTGACGAAGAAAGGCATTGCGCTCGATGCCGCCATCGCCTGGGCCGACGATCTCGGCAGCGTGTCGCCGAAAGCGCTCGCACGCATCAAGTCGCTCATCAACGCGGCGGACGTGCAGCCGCTCGCCGCGCATCTCGACATGGAACGCGACAGTTTCGTCGACGCCCTGCATCACGGTGACGCGCTCGAAGGCATTACCGCGTTCCTCGAAAAGCGTCAGCCGACTTACCGCTGAGATGGCTCAATACAAGTTGCCCAAACGCCGCCGCATCTATCTGATGCGCCATGGCGACGTCACGTATTTCGACGACAGCGGCCGCGCAATCGACCCGGAAAGCGTGCCGCTCAACGAACGCGGCCGCGAGGAAGCAAGCGCGGCTGGACGCGTGTTTGCCGCGCAGAACATTCGCTTCGACCGCGTGATCGTGAGCGGCTTGCCGCGCACGCGCGAAACGGCGCAGCGCGTGCTCGCCGAAACGCATCAGCCAATCGAGCCGGAAGTTTGGCCGGAGTGGCAGGAGATACGCGGCGGGCGGCTCGCGAGTCTCACGACGCAGGATATCGAGCGCGCTTTTCTTTCCGTGTTCGATGGCGTGGTGCCCGAAGAGACGCGCTTTCTGGGCGGCGAAAGCATTGGCGAGCTGCTCGATCGCGCGCTGCCCGCCATGACGAAGCTGCGCGGCGATGCCTCATGGGACACGGTGCTGCTCGTGCTGCACGGCGGCGTGAATCGCGCGTTGCTGTCGCATGCGATCACGGCCGGCGGGCGCGCGTTCTTCGGACATCTGTCGCAGGCGACGGGCTGCATCAACGCGCTCGATGTCGGCGACAAACCCGGCGACTGGGTCGTGCATGCAATCAATCATTCGCCGCCCTCGCCGCTTCATGCCGACGTGCGTCACACGACGATGGAACTGCTGTACGCGCAGTTTCTGCGCTTCAAGGCCGACGAGATGGACTGAAGCGCGACGTCCTGGCGCACCACAAAAATATGGGAGGAGACGATGCCAGACAACGAAACCGATTTCGCAGCGTTCGAAGGAACGCGTCCGGTGCACGAGAGCCAGCGCTTCGATAGCGACGCGCTCGCCGCGTGGCTTGCCGCGCACGTCGAAGGATTCAGCGGCCCGCTCAAGCTGGAGCAGTTCGCGGGCGGCCAGTCGAACCCGACCTTCAAACTCGTCACGCCCACGCGCGCTTATGTCATGCGCTCGAAGCCCGGGCCGGCCGCGAAGCTCTTGCCATCGGCGCATGCAATCGAGCGTGAATATCGCGTGATGCATGCACTCGCCGCCACGGATGTCCCCGTTGCGCGCATGCTCGCGCTGTGCGAGGACGAGAGCGTGATCGGCCGCGCGTTCTATGTCATGGATTTTGTGGAAGGCCGCGTCTTGTGGGACCCGTCGCTGCCCGGCATGTCGGCCGACGAACGCGCCGCGATTTATGGCGAAACCAATCGCGTGATCGCCGCGCTTCATACCGTCGATGTAGCAGCGGTCGGACTCGCCACCTACGGCAAGCCTGGCAACTACTTCGAGCGGCAAATCGGACGCTGGAGCAAGCAGTACGTCGCGTCGCAAACCGAATCCATCGACGCAATGGACCGCCTGATCGAATGGTTGCCGCGGCATATCCCGCAAGTCGAGGCACGCGTGAGCATCGTGCATGGCGACTTCCGGCTCGACAACCTGATCTTTCATCCGAACGAGCCGCGCGTGCTTGCCGTGCTCGACTGGGAACTCTCCACGCTCGGCGATCCGCTCGCCGACTTCGCGTATCACTGCATGGCTTGGCATGTCGATCCATCGCAGTTTCGCGGTATCGCGGGACTCGACTGGACCGCGCTCGGCATTCCCGACGAAGCCGCCTACGTCGCACGCTATTGCGAACGCACGGGCTTTGCGATCGAAGGCGACTGGAACTTTTACCTTGCCTACAACATGTTCCGCATCGCCGCGATTCTGCAAGGCATCATGAAGCGTGTGGTCGATGGCACCGCCGCGAGCGCGCAAGCCGCCGATGCGGGCCGGCGCGCGCGGCCGATGGCCGAACTTGCCTTGCACTACGCCCAGAAAGTCGGCCACTGAAGACAGAAAAGAGGAGACGAGCGATGAATTTCGACTACACGGAGAAGGTGCACGCGCTGCGCGAGAAGTTGCTTGCCTTCTTCGACGCGCATATCTATCCGAACGAACACGCCTTCGCCGAGGAGATCGCAGCCAATCGCGCGGCGGGCAACGCATGGGTGCCGACGCGGCTGATCGAAAACCTCAAGGACCACGCACGTCGCGAAGGACTGTGGAATCTGTTTCTGCCGGCATCGGCGCGTGGCGCGGGTCTCACGAATCTCGAATACGCGCCGCTCTGCGAAATCATGGGCCGCGTACCGTGGGCGCCCGAAGTCTTCAACTGCAATGCGCCCGATACCGGCAACATGGAGACCATCGAACGCTATGGCACCGACGCGCAAAAGGCGCAGTGGCTCGAACCGCTTCTGCGCGGCGAGATTCGTTCGGCGTTTCTGATGACCGAGCCGGAAGTGGCGTCGTCGGATGCGACCAACATCCGTTGCAGCATCATGCGCAATGGCGACGATTACGTCGTCGATGGCCACAAGTGGTGGTCATCCGGTGCGGGCGATCCGCGCTGCAAGGTGTATATCGTGATGGGCAAGACCGATCCCGATGCGCCACGCCACGCGCAACAATCGATGATCCTCGTGCCTGCCGATGCAGCGGGCATCACGGTGCATCGGCCGCTCAATGTTTTCGGCTACGACGACGCGCCGCACGGCCACATGGAGATTACGCTCGAGCAAGTGCGCGTGCCGGCCGCCAACCTATTGCTCGGCGCCGGACGCGGCTTCGAGATTGCGCAAGGGCGGCTCGGGCCGGGGCGCATTCATCATTGCATGCGGCTCATCGGTCTCGCCGAACGCGCGCTCGAACTGATGACGAAGCGCACGCTGTCGCGCGTGGCGTTCGGCAAGCCGATTGCGCGACAAGGCGTGACGCGGGAGCGCATCGCCGAGGCGCGCATCATGATCGAACAGGCGCGTCTGCTCACGCTCAAAGCTGCCTACATGATGGACACCGTCGGCAACAAGGGCGCGCGCGGCGAGATCGCGATGATCAAGGTCGTGGCGCCGAACATCGCGTGTCAGGTCATCGACTGGGCGATACAGGCGCACGGCGCGGCCGGCATCTGCGACGACTTTCCGCTCGCTTATGCGTATGCTTCGGCGCGCACGCTGCGGCTCGCGGATGGGCCGGACGAAGTGCATCGCAATGCCATCGCGAAGCTCGAATTCGGGCGGTATTCGGAAGCGCGCGACTGAGCGAGGAAGACGGCCTCGCCGCGCGCCTTAGCTCGCTTGCGAACCCGCGTCGCGCAACCCGAACAGCGCCGCCGAATCCACCGTCAGCACCAGTTCGCCATCCTGGTTATGCGCTTCCCAGCGCGTGGCGACGATACCGCGATCCGGCTTGCTCTTCGACACGCGCTTGTCCAGCACGCGCACCGTAAGCCGCACCGAATCGTCGACGCGCACCGGCTTGATCCAGCGGATATTGTCGAGACCGGGCGAACCCATCGAGGTCGAATCGGCGAGCATGTCGCGCACGAGAATGCCCATCATCGCGGAACAGGTGTTCCAGCCGCTCGCAACGAGACCGCCGAAATGCGACGCCTTGCCCGCTTCCTCCGACAGATGGAACGGCTGCGGATCGTAACGCTTCGCGAACTCGATGATCTCATCGCGCGTGAACGTGTGGGCGGAGAGCGTCACCGCATCACCGACTTCGAAATCTTCATAGGCGTAGGTCATTCAAGCTCCTTCCAGGTCATGAAACGCGGGCTGCGACGCAAAACGCGCGAGGTGGTAGTCCACGTCGCCGAGCGTCGTCTCGATGATCGACAGCCGTTTGAACCAGTGCGCGGCGGGCATCTCGTTGGTCACGCCCATGCCGCCGTGCAACTGCACCGCCTGTTGCCCGACGAAGCGCGCCGCCTGACCGACACGCGCCTTCGCAGCGGAAATGGCCTGCGTGCGCGTGGCCGCGTCGCCGCTGGCGTAACGCGCAGCGGCAAGATACGTGATGGAGCGTGCCTGCTCGGTGTGGATCAGCATGTCCACCATGCGATGCTGCAGCACTTGAAACCGCGCGATGGGCGCGCCGAACTGCTTGCGCTCCTTCGTGTAGTCGACGGTCGCGCGATCGAGCGCATCGAGCGCGCCGAGGGCTTCGGCGCAAAGCAAAAGCGTGGCGTAATCGGCGATCTTCGCGAACGTGGCCGCACCGCCGTTCAAACGCGTGGCTTGCGTGTTCCTGAAGACGAGCGTCGCGGCGCGCTGACCGTCGATCGTGCGGTAGTCGGTGACATCGACGTTGGCGGCATCGCGCGGCACCAGAAAGAGCGCGACTTCATCGGCGAGACGCGCGGGCACGATCCAGTAATCGGCCTGCGCGCCGTGCTGCACGACCGACTTCCTGCCGTCGAGCGTATGGCGTTCGCCTTGCACGCTCGCCGTAGTGCGAAGATCGAAGAGATCGTAGCGCGCGTGCGGCTCGTTGAACGCCACCGCCATCCTGAGTTCGCCACGTCCGGCGCGCTCGAGCAATTCGCCCTGTTCCGCCGATGCCGCGAGCCGCAACGCTTCGATGCCGACCGCCGTCGCCCAATAAGGCTCGACGACGAGCGCGCGCCCGAGCTCTTGCATCACGACGAGCATATCGACGGGCCCACCATCGAAACCGCCTTGCGCTTCGGGAACGGGCAGCGCCAGCAAGCCGAGTTCGGCGAACGCGTTCCAGTGCCGTGCATCGACGCCCGCTTGCGACATGACGATCTTCTGCCGCGCGTCGAACGAATATTCGCGGTCGAGATAGCGGCGCAGTGCATCGCGAAACTGCTGCTGTTCATCGGTGAAATCGAAGTCCATGCGCGCTCCTCAAAGGCCCAGAATCATCTGCGCGATGATGTTCTTTTGAATCTCGTTCGAGCCGCCATAGATCGACGTCTTGCGAAAGTTGAAGTAGTACGCGGCAAGCGGCGCGGCATCGTCGTCGCCGGTCTGGCTCGCGTCGCGCTCGCCTTCGAGGTACGCGGAATCGAAGCCGGCCGCTTGCGGTCCGGCCGCTTCGAACATGAGTTCGGTCAGCGCCTGCTGCACTTCCGTGCCTTTGATCTTCAGCATCGATGCTTCGGGCCCCGGACCTTTTGCATCCGACTCGCTTGCGATCACGCGCTGCACCGTCGCTTCGAGGGCCATCAGTTCTATCTCGAGCGCGGCGACTTTCGCGGCGAACAAGGGATCGTGCAAAAGCGGCTGGCCGCGGCTCGTGCGTTCGAGTGCAAGCCGCTTGAGAAAGCGCAGTTCACGCTTCGATTGCCCCACGCGCGCAATGCCCGTTCGCTCGTGCCCCAGCAAATACTTCGCATACGTCCAGCCGCGATTTTCCTCGCCGACGAGATTGGCGGCCGGCACCTTCACGTCGTCGAAAAAGACTTCGTTGACTTCGTGATCTTCGTCGAGCGTGATGATCGGCCGCACGGTGATGCCCGGCGTTTTCATATCTATCAGAAGGAACGAAATGCCCTCCTGTTTCTTGGCCTCGGGATCGGTACGCACGAGGCAGAACATCATGTCGGCATGTTGCGCGAGCGTGGTCCACGTTTTCTGACCATTGACGATGTAGTGATCGCCCTGTCGCTCGGCGCGCGTGCGCAACGAAGCGAGATCGGAACCGGAGCCGGGCTCGGAATAGCCCTGACACCACCAGTCGGAGCCATCGAGAATGCGCGGCAGATAGCGAGCCTTTTGCGCGTCGCTGCCATATTTCATGAGTACGGGAGCGACCATCGATACGCCGAATGGCAGGACCATCGGTGCGCCCGCGCGCGCGGATTCTTCGTCCCAGATATGACGCTGCGTGGCGTTCCAGCCGGGACCGCCATACTGCTTCGGCCACGCGACCGCCGACCAGCCGCGCTCGCCGAGCAGCTTGTGCCAGTTCACGAAGTCTTCGCGAGTCAGACGCTTGTGATTGAGAACCTTGTCGCGCAATGCGCGCGGCAGGCTGGCTTCTAGCCAGTTACGGATGTCGGCGCGAAAGGCTTCGTCCGCAGGGGAATGATCGAGATTCATACGCTGTGTCTCCTGTGTAGCCGACCACACGAGACACCGCTGATTTACTGCAGCGGCTCTTTCAGTGCGGCCGGAACGGGCAACGGCAATACGTCGATCCCTTCTTCCAGCAAGGCATGCGTTTCTTCGGGCGTCGTCACGCCGCGGATATTGCGCGCGGGCGCTTCATCGTAATGAATGCGCCGTGCTTCCTCGGCAAAACGATCGCCCACGTTCTCGGTCTTCTCGATCAACTCGCGCATGAACTGAAGCGCGCGCGCCTGAACGCCCGCCGCATCCGGCGATGCTTCCGCCGGTACCGCGCGGTCGTTGCGCGCCGTCGAAAGATTCAGACGCGGCGCCGATGGCATGCGGCTCACATCCGTCTCCGAACAGACCGGACACGCAACCAGCTTGCGCAACAGTTGCGATTCGAACTCTTCGGTAGAAGCGAACCAGCCTTCAAACCGATGTTCATGCGAGCACTTTAAATCGAGGACCTTCATGCTGATGGGGACTTCCGGGAAGTTTATCTCAAAACTATCGATTGTGAACGGTCGTTCGTAAAGACTGATCTTTTGATTGCTCGACCGGTGATCGATTCTAGCGGTTCGAGGGTACGGGCGCTTGGCTCACCCATAACGCGAAATGTGGCAGTCTGGCACTGCGCCGAAAACGAACAAGCCCCAAGATCGAATGATCTTGGGGCAAGCGATACATCTTCAGCGGTTCGACGGATGACGACTACGCCTTCGATTCTCCCAACGCCCACTCTCCCGAGCGCACCTTTTCCAGCCAGAACGCGCCGATGATCGTCTTAACATCGCTGATCGTGCCGTCCTTCACCCACTGCATGAGTTGCGCCGGCTCCGCGATAAACGTCTCGAGAAATTCGCCTTCATCGAGCCGGGCATCGCCAGCAGTGAGACCGCGCGCGAGATAGAGATCGATGAATTCGGTCGAATAGGAGATCACCGGGTGGATACGCGTCAGAAAAATCCACTCGCTCGCGGTATAGCCCGTCTCTTCCAGCAGTTCACGCTTCGCGCATGTCAGCTCGTCTTCGTTGGGATCGAGCTTGCCGGCCGGGAATTCGAGCAGCACCTTTCCCACCGGATACCGATACTGCCGTTCCAGCAAGACCCGACCATCGTCGAATTCCGGCAGGATCATCACCGCGCCCGGATGCTCGACGAATTCGCGCGTGGCGTGCTTGCCGTCGGGCAATTCCACGGTATCGCGCTTGAGCGTCAGAAATTTGCCTTCGTGAAGCGTGACGCTTTCGACCTTCTTCTCGATTAGGCCGTCGTCGTTACCGAAGTTCGCGGTGGAAGAAGCGTTGTGATCTGCCATCTTGAGCCCTATGCCAAATGGCCAAAAGCCGCCGACAGCAACCAGCCGTCAGCGGCGTTTGACAAGATACTGATACGTGAAGCCCGGAAACGCGAACACCACGAAGAGACTGAAGGTAATGGCATAAAACTGCCATTCCTGATCGAAGCGGTTGCCGGCGCGCGCTTCGAGCATGAAGCCGAGAGCGCCAACCGCGAAGTAAAGAACGAGCAACTCGCCGATTCGAATCCAAACGCCCTTCTTCGCCGTCTTGCTCCCATCCGCATGAAGCTTGAGCGGCATGACGGCAAAAAGGCGCTGATTCAGGAACGGCAAGTTGGCGCCGACGAGCGCCAACAGCACGATAAACCATCCCGCTGCCGACATTACAGCGGCAGCGTATGCGTGATCGCTTGCAGGCAAGCCGTCATCAGCGGGCCGGGCACGAGACCGAGCACGAGCACGGCCAGACCGTTGAACGCCAGTAAGGAGCGATTGAGGCTGCCGGCAACGATCGGCGACGCATCTTGCGGCGCGTCGAAATACATCAGCTTCACGATACGCAGGTAGTAGAACGCACCGACCAGCGATGTCAGGACGGCCAGCACGGCGAGCCACGTCAGACCGGCGTTCATCGTCGCTTCGAGCACGGCGAGCTTCGCATAGAAACCGACCGTCGGCGGAATGCCCGCAAGCGAGAACATCATGATCATCATGACGAACGCGAACACCGGGCTGCGCTGATTCAAACCCTTGAAGTCGTCGATCATCTCGGCTTCGAAGTCGCGGCGCGCAAGCAGCATGACCACGCCGAAGGTGCCAAGCGTCGTGACGAGGTAGATGATGCTGTAGAACATTGCCGAGCTGTAGGCGCCCGCCGCGCCCGTTACCTTGCCGTCCACCACGCCAGCCAGCAGGCCGAGAAGCACGAAGCCCATGTTGGAGATGGCCGAGTACGCGAGCATCCGCTTGATGTTCTTCTGCACGATACCGGTGACATTGCCGACGATCAGCGACAGCGCGGCGAGAATCACGAGCATTTCTTGCCAGTCGACCGCGAAAGGCAGCAGACCCATCACCAAGAAGCGCAAGCCCCACGCGAAGGCCGCGACCTTCGGGCCGCCGCCGGTGAGCAAGGTCATTGCGGTCGGTGCGCCTTGATAGACGTCCGGCACCCACATATGGAACGGCACCGCGCCCATCTTGAACGCCACGCCCGCCACGACGAAGATGATGCCGAACAACAGCACCGCGTCGTTGATGCGGCCCGAAGCCACCGCCTTGAAGACTTCACCCAGTTCCAGCGAGCCGGTCGCGCCATAAAGCATAGATATGCCGTAGAGCAGGAAGCCGGAAGCGAGCGCGCCGAGGACGTAATACTTCATCGCCGATTCGTTCGCCTGCGGCGAATCCTTGCGCAGCGCGATGACCGCATACAGCGACAGCGACATCAGTTCGAGGCCGAGGTACAGCGTGAGGAAGTTGTTGCCCGAAATCATCACGCACTGGCCGAGCAGCGAAAAGAGGCCAAGCAGGAAGAAGTCGCCGCGAAACAGACCGCGGTCTTCCAGATAGCGCCGCGAATAGATGACCGACACCGCGTAGCCCAGACACACCACCGCTTTCATGGCGCTCGCGAACGGATCGACGACATACATGCGCGTGAAGAAGTAATGCGGCGTCGGGTCGAGTGCCGTGAACGCAAACCACACGCCGACCACGAGGGTCGACACGAGCGCGATCAGATACGTGACACGACGGCTTGGCACGCCGAAGATCGTGTCGTTCAACCAGGCGATGACGACTGCGGCCATCAGGACCGCGTCGGGCAACAGCACACTCATAGGGGCGTTTTGCATGATCTTTTAATTCCTCCGCACGGCGTTACTGATCCAGCGGCAGCTTGGACTGCGCGACGTGGGAGAGCAGGTTTGCCACCGATTCGTGCATGACGTCGGTGAAGGGCTTCGGATGCAGGCCCATGTACAGCGTGAACGCTGCGAGCACCACCAGCATGAACATTTCGCGCTTGTTGATGTCCTTCAGCTTCGCGACATGGTCGTTCGCCACGGCGCCGAAGTACACGCGCTTGTACATCCACAGCGTATAGGCCGCGCCGAGAATCAGCGTGAACGTGGCCAGGAAACCGATCCAGAAGTTGAACTTTACGGCGGCCAGAATCACCATGAACTCGCCGACGAAACCCGAGGTGCCCGGCAGGCCGCAGTTGGCCATGGCGAACAACATGGAGAACGCCGCGAACTTCGGCATGGTATTGACGACACCGCCGTAATCCGCGATCTGGCGCGAGTGGACGCGGTCGTACAGCACGCCGATGGAAAGGAACATCGCGCCCGAGACGAAGCCGTGCGAGATCATCTGAATGATCGCGCCTTCCACGCCAAGCTGGCTGAAGATGAAGAAGCCAAGCGTGACGAAGCCCATGTGCGCAATCGACGAATACGCCACCAGCTTCTTCATGTCCGCCTGAACGAGCGCGACGAGACCGATGTAGATCACCGCGATCAGCGACAGCGTGATGACCACGGGCGCGAGAAAGTGGCTTGCGTCCGGCGCGATGGGCAGCGAAAAGCGCAGGAAACCGTACGCGCCGAGCTTCAGCATGATCGCGGCAAGCACGACCGAGCCGCCCGTCGGTGCTTCCACGTGAGCGTCCGGCAGCCAGGTGTGGACGGGCCACATCGGCACCTTGACGGCGAACGCGAGGAAGAACGCTATGAACAGCAGCACCTGCGGCGTCATGCCGATCTTCGCGGCTTGCCACGTGGCGAGGTCGAACGTATGCGTCTGCGTGTACAGGTACAGCAGCGCGATCAGCATCAGAAGCGAGCCGGCCAGCGTGTACAGGAAGAACTTGAACGCCGCATACACACGGTTCGGACCGCCCCACACGCCGATGATGATGTACATCGGGATGAGCGTGGCCTCGAAGAACACGTAGAACAACAGGCCGTCGGCGGTCGAGAACACGCCGATCATGATGCCCGAGAGAATCAGGAACGCGGCCAGGTACTGCGAGACGCGCTCGGTGATCACTTCCCATGCGGCGATCACCACGATCACCGTGATGAGCGCTGTCAGCACGACAAACCACATCGAGATGCCGTCCACGCCCAGGTGATACGTGATGTTGAAGCGTTCGATCCAGCTCGCCTGCTCGACGAACTGCAACGCGGCCGTCGACGTATCGAAGCCGGTGATGAGGGGGATCGTCACGATCAGCCCGAGCACCGAGCCGATCAATGCGACCCAGCGCGCGGGCGCCGGGTTGTGGTCGTTACCTATAGCCAGGACCAGGACGCCGAATACGATCGGCAGCCAGATCGCGACACTGAGAATCGGAAAAGAGTGCATAGGGTCCCTCGCCTTATTTGCCGCCGAGCGTTACAAACAGGGTCAAGAGCCCCAACATGCCGATAATCATGGCGAACGCGTAGTGATAGATGTAACCGGATTGAAGGAAGCGGATCACACCGGCGAACCAGCCGACGAACCGCGCACTGCCGTTGACGATGCCGTCGATGACGACCACATCGCCCTCTTTCCACAGCCCCCGGCCAATGGCGACCGCGCCCTTGGCGAAGACCACTTCGTTGATCTTGTCGAAGTAGTACTTGTTGTCGAGGAGCGTATAGATCGGGCCGGACGCCTTCTTGATGACAGCGGGCAGATCCGGACGCTTGATATACAGGAACCACGCGACGATCACGCCGAAAGCCGCGATCCACACCGGTCCCGGCGTGATGATGCCGTGCAGCGCCATGGCCATCCAGCCGTGGAATTCCGTGGCCATTTCCTTCAGGCCTTCGTGGTTTTCGGCGATGTAGATCACCTTGTCGAAGATCACGCCGTGCGAGAAGAAGTCGCCGTAGACCATCGGACCGATACCGATCGCGCCGATGATGATCGACGGAATAGCCAGCAGCACGAGCGGCAGCCACACCACCCACGGGGTTTCGTGCGGCACGTGCGCGTGGCCGTGGTCATCATGGCCGTGCCCGTGGTCGTCGTGACCATGGCCGTGCGAATCGTGACCGTGGCCATGTGCTTCAGCTTGACCCATCGGCGAATCGGGATGCTTCGGACCGCGGAAACGCTCCGGACCGTGGAACACCATGAAGTACATGCGGAACGAGTAAAGCGACGTGACGAACACGCTTGCGACCACCGCGAAGTACGCAAAGCCGGAGCCCGCCAGGTGCGAGGCCTTGGCCGCTTCGATGATCGAATCTTTCGAGTAGAAGCCGGAGAAGAACGGCGTGCCGATCAGCGCGAGCGAACCGATCAGCGACGTGATCCAGGTGATCGGCATGTACTTGCGCAGACCGCCCATGTTGCGCATGTCCTGGTCGTGGTGCATGCCGATGATTACCGAACCCGCGCCGAGGAACAGCAACGCCTTGAAGAACGCGTGCGTGGCAAGGTGGAACACGGCGACCGGATAAGCCGACACGCCGAGCGCGACCGTCATGTAACCGAGCTGCGATAGCGTGGAGTAAGCCACCACGCGCTTGATGTCGTTCTGCACGACGCCGAGAAAGCCCATGAACAACGCGGTGATCGCACCGATGACCGTAACGAACGACAGCGCCGCATCCGAATGCTCGAAGAGCGGCGACATGCGCGTCACCATGAAGATACCGGCCGTTACCATGGTTGCCGCGTGGATCAGCGCGGAGATCGGCGTCGGGCCTTCCATCGAGTCGGGCAGCCACACATGCAGCGGAAACTGCGCGGACTTACCCATCGCGCCGATGAAGAGGCAAATGCACGATACCGTCAGCAAGCCCCATTGCGTGCCGGGGAAGGTCATGGTCGCGAGCTTGTCGCTTTGCGCGAAAACGTCGCCGTAGTTCAGCGAGCCGCCGAACGCCAGCAACAGGCCGATGCCCAGCAGAAAACCGAAGTCGCCCACGCGGTTCACGATAAACGCCTTCATGTTGGCGTAGATCGCGGTTTCACGCGTGAAGTAGAAGCCGATCAGCAAGTACGACACGAGACCCACGGCTTCCCAGCCGAAGAACAGCTGCAGGAAGTTGTTCGCCATGACGAGCATCAGCATGGAAAACGTGAAGAGCGAGATGTATGAGAAGAACCGCTCGTAACCGACTTCTTCATCCGCCATGTAGCCGATGGTGTAGATGTGCACCATCAGCGAGACGAAGGTCACGATGACCATCATCATCGCGGTGAGCGAGTCGACCAGGAAGCCGACTTCCATCTTAAGCGAACCGACCGTCATCCATTCGTAGACGGTGGCGTTGTAGCTCGCGCCGTTCAGCACGTCGAAGAAGACCATCGCGGACAGCACGAAGGAGATCGCGACGCCGAGAATCGTCACGCTGTGCGCGCCCTTGCGCCCTATCGTCTTTCCCAGCAGCCCCGCGATCAGCGAACCGGCAAGCGGCGCCAGCGGAACCGCAAGCAGGACGTTTTCATTGAGTGTCATGGACATAACAGCCTAGCCTGAAATTAACCTTTGAGCTGATCGAGGTCCTCGACGTTGATCGTGTCGAGGCTGCGGAACAGGGTCACGAGAATCGCGAGACCGATTGCCGCTTCAGCAGCAGCCACGGTCAGCACGAAGAACACGAAGATCTGGCCGTGTATGTCGCCCAGATAATGCGAGAACGCGACGAAATTGGTGTTCACCGCGAGCAGCATCAGCTCGATGGCCATCAAAATGATGATGACGTTGCGGCGGTTCAGGAAGATGCCGACGATGCTGATCGCAAAGAGGATCGCACCGAGCACGAGGTAATGGGCAAGACTCAACATTTCGATATTCTCCTTCGCGCTCAGCCCTTGTTGTCGACCGTTCCCGCACCGATGTTGCCAGTCACGGGCGGTTCCGTCGCGGCGTCGGGCGCCTCTGTCTCGGACTTCATCTTGACGATACGCACGCGGTCCTGGGCGCGCACCTTGACCTGCTGGCTGACGGTCTGCGTCTTCTTGTCCTTCTTGTCGCGAATGGTGAGCGAGATCGCCGCGATGATGGCGACCAGCAGCACGAGACCGGCGATTTCGAACGCGAAGATGTAGTCCGTGTAGATGATCTTGCCGATGAGCTGCGTGTTCGGCATCATCGCCGCGCCGCTGACAGCCGCGCCGACGACCGGCGTGGTCGTCGCGCCGAAACCGTGCCACAGGATCAGCGCCGTTTCCACCACGATGATCGCGCCCACGATGCTCGCGAGCGGCACGAAGCGTCTGAAGTCGCGTCGCAGTACGTCGATGTTGATGTCGAGCATCATCACGACGAAGAGGAACAGCACCATCACGGCGCCCACGTAGACGAGAACCAGCAGGATCGCGAGGAATTCGGCCTGCAGCAGCATCCAGATCGCGGCCGCGTTGAAGAACGCGAGCACGAGAAAGAGCGCGGATGACACCGGGTTGCGCGAAGTGATCACCTTCAGCGCCGACACGGTCAGGAGCAGCGCGAAGATATAGAACAGTACGGTTGTGAATTCCATGATTACCGGTTCATCGTTAGGCCATCAAGAGGCATGGTGTATCGGCGCTTCGGCTCGCTCTCTCCGTGCGACGGACAAAGCGCGGCCGGGGAAGATCAGCCACGAAGCACGGTCACTAAGCGCGCCGCATTGTGCCAGACAGCAACAACAAAAACGCAACGACATGTCGAGGACCGGAGCGCGCGAACGTGGTTTCTGTTTCTCTCGCGCGGCGCTCCAGGCTCGGCTTCGCATCAACGATAAGGCGCGTCTGCCGCCTTCGATGCGGCGATTTCCGTCTCGTAACGATCGCCCACCGCAAGCAGCATGTCCTTCGTGAAGTACAGGTCGCCGCGCTTCTCGCCGTGATATTCGAGGATGTGCGTCTCGACGATCGAGTCGACCGGGCAGCTTTCTTCGCAGAAGCCGCAGAAGATGCACTTGGTCAGGTCGATGTCATAACGCGTCGTGCGGCGGGTATTGTCAGCACGCGTTTCCGATTCGATCGTAATGGCGAGCGCCGGGCATACTGCCTCGCACAGCTTGCAGGCAATGCAGCGCTCTTCACCGTTTTCATAGCGGCGCAGTGCATGCAGGCCACGAAAACGCGGAGAAATAGGCGTCTTCTCTTCCGGGAACTGCACCGTGATCTTGCGCTGGAACGTGTAGCGTCCCGTCAGCGCCAGACCCTTGAGCAGCTCGGTCAGGAAGAAGGTCTTAAAAAAGCTCTGTATTGCGTTCATGATATTTGTCCGCTCTTGTCTCTTTGCGCGCCGTTACTTCCAGATGTTGAGCGGCGACATGATCCAGAAGCCGACCACGACGACCCACACCACCGACACCGGCAGGAACACTTTCCAGCCAAGACGCATGATCTGGTCGTAGCGGTAACGCGGGAAAGTCGCGCGCGCCCAGATGAAGACCGACAGCAGGAGGAAAACCTTGAAAACGAACCAGAACACGCCCGGGATGAACGACAGGAAGCCGAACGGTGCGTCCCAGCCGCCGAGGAACAACGTCGTGGCGATCGCCGAGATCACGATCATGTTGATGTACTCGGCGAGGAAGAACAGCGCGAACGCCATGCCGGAGTAATCGATCATGTGACCGGCGACGATTTCCGATTCGCCTTCCACCACGTCGAACGGATGGCGGTTCGTTTCGGCGATGCCCGAGATGAAGTACACGACGAACATTGGCAGAAGCGGCAGCCAGTTCCACGACAGGAAGTTGACGCCGAAGCCCGCGAAAATGCCGCGTTGCTGCGACGTGACGATATCCGACATGTTCAACGTGCCCGCGACCATCAGCACGACGACCAACGCGAAGCCCATCGAGATTTCGTAGGACACCATCTGCGCCGCCGCGCGCATGGCGCCGAGGAACGCGTACTTCGAGTTCGACGCCCAGCCCGCGAGAATCACGCCGTACACGCCGATGGACGAGATCGCCATGACATACAGCAGACCGGCGTTGATGTCGCCGAGCACAGCCTTGGCCTGGAACGGAATGACCGCCCACACGGCGAACGCCGGGACCACCGTCATGATCGGCGCGATCACGTAGATCCACTTGCTTGCTTGCGTCGGCTGAATGACTTCCTTGAGCAACAGCTTCAGCACGTCCGCAATTGGCTGCAAGAGACCTGCCGGGCCGACGCGGTTCGGGCCGAGACGCACGTGCATCCAGCCGATGAGCTTGCGTTCCCAGAGAATCAGGTACGCGACGCACAGCAGGATCACTACCGCGACCACGACAATGCGCACCAGCGCCCACACCGTTGGCCATGCGACGCCCAGAATCTGCGTGCCGCCCGCGTTGATCGTATCGAACAAGCCCATTTACGCCTTCTCCACTACCAGTTCGCCGAACAGGCCGCCAAGCGCGGCGCCGGCTGACGTGCCCGCCGATACGCGGACCACCGATTCCGCCAGATTCGCATCGCGAACCGCGGGCAGCACCACCGACAGATTGCCTTGCTTGACGCGCACTGCTTCGCCGTCTTTCAGGCCGAGCTGGTCGAAAAGCGCGGTCGGCAGACCCGCCATGTTCGCGTCGCGGGCCGCGGCCGTCAGATGCAGCGACGGGGCGCGGCGCACCAGTGCGTCGGCGTGATAGATCGGCACGTCGGCAAGACGCTGGAAGCCGCCGTTCGCCGTGACATTCGACGCCGCGCGCTTGGCCGCGACCGTCGTCTCGTTCGACAAACGCGCGCTCAACTGACCCGTGCCGAGTGCGGCGATACGCACTTCTTCGGCCGTGTCGTAATCGAAGCCCGACAGACCGAGCAACGTGCCGAGCACCCGCAGAACCTTCCAGCCCGGACGCGTGTCGCCCAGCGCGCGCACGACGCCGTTGAACGACTGAGCCGTGCCTTCCGCGTTGACGAAGGTGCCCGACGTTTCCGTGAACGGCGCGATGGGCAGCAACACGTCCGCGTAGTCGAGGCCGTGCTTGAACGACGACATCACCACGACCATTTCCGCCTGCTTCAATGCGGCGATGGCTTGTGCGGGGTTGGCCGTATCGAATTCCGGTTCTGCATTGAGCAGCACGTAGCCCTTGCGCGGCTGTTCGAACACTTCGCGCGCGTTGAGACCGCCTTCGCCCGGCAGGACGTCGACCAGATGCGCGCCCACTGAATTTGCGCCTTCGGTCAGGAAGCCAAGCGTGGCGCCCGTGCTGTTCGCGATCCATTGCGCCGCCGCGTGAATCTGCGCGAAATCGGGATGCTGAACCGCGAGGTTGCCGAGCAGCACGACGCGCTTGTCGCCCGCCGAGAGCGATGCCGCGACATCTTTCGCCGCCGCCGATACTTCGCGTCCGGCAAACGCTTCAGGCAGTTCCGAGCCACGCGCTTCGGCCACCGCGGCTGCGATGCCCGCGAGCTGGTCGAGCCAAGCCGACGGCGCCGCCACCAGGCGATGCGCGGTCGGGATCAGCGAGTCGTCGTTGCTTGCGTTGAGAAGCGTGAGCATGGCGCCATTCTTCGCCGCCTGACGCAGACGCGCGGCCAGCAACGGATGATCGCGACGCAAGAACGAACCGATGACGAACGCGGTATCGACATTCGACAGATCCGCGATAGGCACGCCGAGCCAGGGTGCGCCGACGCCCACGGGCGCCGAGAAGTCGTTCTGACGCAGACGGAAATCGACGTTGGGCGTACCCACGCCTTCCGCGAATTGCTTCAGCAGGAAAAGTTCTTCGACCGTTGCATGCGGCGTGGCCAGCGCAGCGATGGCGTTCGCGCCGTGGTCCGCCTTGATACCCTTGATGCCCTTCGCCACGTATTCGAGCGCGGTCTGCCAGTCGGTCTCGATCCAGTTGCCGCCTTGCTTGAGCATGGGCGTGCTCAGGCGCTCGTCGCCGTTCAGGCCTTCGTAGGAGAAGCGATCCTTGTCTGAAATCCAGCATTCGTTGATGGCTTCGTTTTCCATCGGCAGAACGCGCATGACGCGATTGTTCTTCACCTGGACGACGAGGTTCGCGCCAACGGAATCGTGCGGGCTCACCGACTTGCGGCGCGACAGTTCCCACGTACGCGCGCTATAGCGGAACGGCTTGCTCGTGAGCGCGCCGACCGGGCACAGATCGATCATGTTGCCGGACAGTTCGGAGTCGACCGTCTTGCCGACGAACGAGGTGATTTCCGAATGCTCGCCGCGGCCCAGCATGCCGAGCTCCATCACACCGGCCACTTCCTGGCCAAAGCGCACGCAGCGTGTGCAGTGGATGCAGCGCGTCATCTCTTCCATGGAGATGAGCGGGCCGACGTTCTTGTGGAACACCACGCGCTTTTCTTCGCTATAGCGCGATTGCGACTTGCCGTAACCGACGGCCAGATCCTGCAACTGGCACTCGCCGCCCTGATCGCAAATAGGGCAATCCAGCGGGTGGTTGATCAGCAGGAACTCCATCACCGACTGCTGCGCCTTCACGGCCTTGTCGGAGGTGGTACGCACGATCATGCCGTTGGATACGGGCGTGGCGCACGCGGGAACGGCCTTCGGCATCTTTTCGACTTCGACGAGGCACATCCGGCAGTTCGCCGCGATCGACAGCTTCTTGTGATAGCAGAAGTGAGGAATGTACGTATCGACCTTATGCGCAGCCTGGATCACCATGCTGCCTTCAGGAACCTCGACCGTCTTGCCGTCAATTTCTAGTTCAACCATGATGGATAAAGATCCTCAACCTCTGTCGCGCATCTGATTGCGCGTCTGATTACGCGGTAAGCGCTTCGGACGCCGCATGATGCGCGTGCCCGCCGACGAGACAATGCTTGTGCTCGACGTGATATTCGAATTCGTTCCAGAAGTGCTTGAGCATGCCGCGCACGGGCATGGCCGCCGCATCGCCGAGCGCGCAAATCGTGCGGCCCATGATGTTTTCGGCAACCGAGTTCAAGAGATCCAGATCTTCCTTGCGGCCAAGTCCGTGCTCGATACGATGCACCACGCGATACAGCCAGCCCGTGCCTTCGCGGCAAGGCGTGCACTGACCGCACGACTCTTCGTAATAGAAGTACGACAGACGCAGCAGCGAACGCACCATGCAACGCGTTTCGTTCATGACGATGACCGCGCCCGAGCCGAGCATGGAGCCCGCCTTGGCGATGGAATCGTAGTCCATGTCCGTTGCGAGCATCATCTCGCCCGGCACGACCGGCGCCGACGAACCGCCTGGAATGACCGCCTTGATCGACTCGCCGCGTACACCGCCGGCCAGTTCCATCAGCGTGGCGAACGGCGTGCCGAGCGGAACTTCATAGTTGCCAGGACGATTCACGTCACCCGACACCGAGAAGATCTTCGTGCCGCCGTTATTCGGCTTGCCGATCTCGAGGTAATTCTGCGGGCCGATTTCCAGCAGGAACGGCACGGCCGCGAACGTCTCGGTGTTGTTGATGGTGGTCGGCTTGCCGTACACGCCGAAGCTTGCCGGGAACGGCGGCTTGAAGCGCGGCTGGCCTTTCTTGCCTTCCAGCGATTCCAGCAGCGCGGTTTCCTCACCGCAGATATACGCGCCATAGCCATGATGCGCGTACAACTCGAACGAAAAGCCCGTGCCCAGGATGTTCGCGCCGAGATAACCGGCCGCGCGCGCCTCTTCGAGCGCCGCTTCGAACACGCGATAGACCTCGAAGATCTCGCCGTGAATGTAGTTGTAGCCCACGGTGATGCCCATTGCGTACGCGCCGATGGCCATGCCTTCGATCAGCGAATGCGGGTTCCAGCGCAGGATGTCGCGATCCTTGAACGTGCCCGGTTCGCCTTCGTCCGAATTGCAGACGAGATACTTTTGCCCCGGGAACTGACGCGGCATGAAGCTCCACTTGAGGCCGGTCGGAAAACCCGCGCCGCCGCGGCCGCGCAGACCCGACGCCTTGACGTCGGCGATCACTTGCTCGGGCGGAATCTTCTCTTCGAGAATACGCCGCAACTGCTTGTAGCCGCCGCGCGCAACGTAATCTTTCAGATGCCAGTTCTCGCCGTTGAGGCCAGCGAGGATCAGCGGCTTGATGTGACGATCGTGGAGTGACGTCATTTCGAAAGTTCCTCGATCAACTGGTCGATCTTCTCGTGGCTCAGGAAGCTGCACATGCGGTGATTGTTCACCAGCACGACGGGTGCGTCGCCGCACGCGCCGAAGCATTCGCCTTCTTTCAGCGTGAACTTGCCGTCCGGCGTGGTTTCGCCGAAGTCGATGCCAAGCTTCTGCTTGAGGTACTGAGCAGCACTATCCGAGCCACCGTCCGGGCCAAGCTGGCAAGGCAGGTTCGTGCAAAGCGTGATCTTGTGCTTGCCGACCGGCGCGAGGTTATACATGGTGTAGAACGTCGCGACTTCCTGCACGGCGACCGGCGGCATGCTGAGATAGCTCGCCACGAACTGCATGAGTTCCGGCGAGAGCCACCCGTGCTCTTCCTGAGCGACAGCCAGCGCTGCCATCACCGCGGATTGCTTTTGCTCCGCGGGATATTTCGCGACCGCGCGATCGATTTCTTTCAGGCCTTCAGCTGAGATCATTTTCAGACACGACTCTTTCAATTCCTACCGAACGAAAACCTGCCGCGCCCTTCTTGTTGCGGCAGACCTGGCGTCCTGCGGTTTGCTGTTATTGCTGCTGCGCTGTTCGCTTGGGCGTCGAGCGAGAACCAATACGAACGGCTATCAGCGATCGATTTCGCCGAACACGATGTCTTGCGTGCCGATGATCGTCACGGCATCCGCGATCATGTGGCCGCGTGCCATTTCGTCGAGCGACGCGAGATGCGCGTAGCCCGGAGCGCGAATCTTGAGGCGATAAGGCTTGTTCGCGCCGTCCGAAATCAGATAGATGCCGAACTCGCCCTTCGGATGCTCGACGGCGGCATACGTCTCGCCTTCGGGCACGTGGAAGCCTTCGGTGAAGAGCTTGAAGTGGTGAATCAGCTCTTCCATGTTGCTCTTCATGCCGACGCGCGAAGGCGGCGCAACCTTGTGATTATCGACCATCACCGGGCCCGGATTCTTGCGCAGCCAGGCAATGCACTGTTTGGCGATACGCACGGACTGACGCATTTCCTCGACGCGCACCAGATAGCGGTCGTAGCAGTCGCCGTTCACGCCAACCGGAATGTCGAAGTCGAGTTGGTCATAGACTTCGTACGGCTGCTTCTTGCGCAGATCCCATTCGATGCCCGAGCCACGCAGCATTGCTCCGGAAAGACCCATCTGCAACGCGCGCTCAGGACTTACCACGCCGATGCCGACAAGCCGCTGCTTCCAGATACGATTGTCGGTGAGCAGCGTTTCGTACTCGTCGACACAGTACGGGAAGCGATTGAAGAAGTCTTCGATGAAGTCGAGCAGCGAGCCTTGACGGTTCTCGTTCATCCGGTCGAGCGCCTTCGCATTGCGAATTTTGGACGCCTTGTATTGCGGCATTGCGTCAGGCAGATCGCGATAAACGCCGCCCGGACGATAGTAAGCCGCGTGCATGCGCGCGCCCGACACCGCCTCGTAGACGTCCATCAGATCTTCGCGCTCGCGAAACGCATAGAGGAACACCGCCATGGCGCCGACGTCGAGCGCGTGCGATCCGATCCACATCAGGTGGTTCAGCACGCGCGTGATTTCGTCGAACAGCACGCGGATGTACTTCGCGCGGATCGGCACGTCGATACCGAGCAGCTTTTCGATGGCGAGCACATAGCCGTGCTCGTTGACCATCATCGACACGTAGTCCAGGCGGTCCATGTACGGAACCGACTGAATGAAGGTCTTGGTTTCCGCCAACTTTTCGGTCGCGCGATGCAAGAGGCCGATGTGTGGATCGGCGCGCTGGATGACTTCGCCGTCGAGTTCCAGCACGAGACGCAGCACACCGTGCGCTGCAGGGTGTTGCGGGCCGAAGTTCAGCGTGTAGTTCTTGATCTCTGCCATGGCGTTCTCTTAATGTTTCAGACCGCCGTAGCGATCTTCGCGAATCACGCGCGGCGTGATCTCGCGCGGTTCGATCGTCACTGGCTGATACACGACGCGCTTCTCTTCCGGGTCGTAGCGCATTTCCACGTAGCCGGAGATCGGGAAGTCCTTGCGGAACGGATGGCCGATGAAGCCATAGTCCGTGAGAATGCGGCGCAGGTCGGGATGGCCTTCGAACACGATGCCGTACAGGTCGAACGCTTCGCGCTCGTACCAATTTGTCGACGACCAGATGTCGACCACCGACGGCACGATGGGCACTTCGTCGTCCGGTGCGAACACGCGCACGCGCACGCGCCAGTTGTTCGCGATGGACAGAAGATGCAGCACCGCGGCAAAACGCGGGCCGTCGTAGACGCCGTCGCCGAAGGTCGAATAGTCGACGCCGCACAGGTCCATGCACTGCTCGAAGCCGAGCGAGCGATCGTCACGCAGCCGGGTCGCGACTTCGATGTAGTCGGCCGCTTTCACGACCACCGTTACCTGACCCAGCGACTCGGTGACTTGGAGACGGTCGCCAAACGCCGCCTCGAGGTTCGCTTTGAGGGTCTCGAGTTTGCTTGCCATAATTGGGGAGGCTCAGGCCTTTATTGACGCGCGATGGTGTTGGTCCGGCGAATCTTCGCCTGCAACTGGATCACGCCGTAGACCAGCGCTTCGGCGGTCGGAGGACAGCCGGGCACGTAGACGTCGACCGGAACGATACGGTCGCAGCCGCGCACGACGGAATACGAATAGTGATAGTACCCGCCGCCGTTCGCGCACGAACCCATGGAGATGACCCAGCGCGGCTCGGCCATCTGGTCGTACACCTTACGAAGCGCGGGCGCCATCTTGTTGCACAGCGTGCCTGCCACGATCATGACGTCGGACTGACGCGGGCTCGGGCGAAACACCACGCCGAAGCGATCCAGGTCGTAGCGTGCCGCGCCCGCATGCATCATCTCGACCGCACAGCAGGCGAGACCGAACGTCATCGGCCAAAGAGAGCCGGTGCGCGTCCAATTGATCAGCTTGTCAGCCGTGGTGGTGACAAAGCCTTCCTTCAAGACCCCTTCGATACTCATTTGTTTTCCACTCCAGATGAGCTGCCAGCCATAGCCGCCCATGAATCCGGTGATCTAACTTTCATTCCCAGTCGAGTCCGCCCTTTCTCCAGATGTAGGCGAAGCCGAGCAAAAATTCGAGCAGAAAAATCATCATGGCCATGAAGCCCGGCCACCCGATATCGCGCAGGGCAACACCCCACGGAAACAGGAACGCCGTCTCAAGGTCGAAGATGATGAAAAGAATCGCGACGAGATAGTAACGCACATCGAACTTCATACGCGCGTCTTCGAAGGCTTCGAAGCCGCATTCGTACGGTGCGTTCTTTTCGGTGTCGGGTCTGTTGGGACCGAGAACTTTGCCGATGCTGACCAACGCTATACCCAGACCGAGGCCGACTACGATAAACAAGAAGACGGGGTAATAGGGTGCGAGGTTCAAGGCTATCCTCAGATCGGTAGATGTGGTCTGTGACTGTCTGGGTGCTGCTGCCGGCGCAAATGCACGGCGGAGAATTCACTTCGGACCGCTTGGTAACTCTTCGGCACCACGCTTATCACAACGATAAGTCAATGTGAAACCGTAAGGGTACTCCAGAAGTGACAATGCCAGCCGAAGCGATGCATGCGGCTGGCATTTGGATAACTTTTTGGTGCCGACGGCGAGACTCGAACTCGCACAGCTTTCGCCACTACCCCCTCAAGATAGCGTGTCTACCAATTTCACCACGTCGGCACTGTACTGCAATCCGGGAAAACAACTTCTTAATTGCCGCGAATCGCTACAAGACTTGAATTATAACTAGGTCTCACGAATTGTTCAACGCACAAAACACGAATAACGCGAAAATTTGTTCTGGGCGTTTCTTAGACAACCCGGCCGAGGATTCGGCAATTTACTTCGGCACGTCGGAACCCGGCGCGCTCGACGCAGGCGCGGCGGATGCTGGCGCAGTCGCAGCGGCAGGCGCCGAACCCGACTTTGCCGCAGCGGGCGCGGAAGCCGTGGGCGCAGGCATTGCACCGCCTAGAACGCCCGCGGAAACCTGCGGCTTGTAGCTGCCGATGTAGGTCAGCGCCAGCGTCGTCACGAAGAAGACTGCGGCAAGCACGGCGGTCGTGCGTGATAGGAAGTTAGCGGAACCGGTCGCGCCAAACAGACTGCCCGATGCCCCACTTCCAAACGCCGCACCCATGTCCGCACCCTTGCCATGCTGCAACAGCACAAGCCCGATCACGCCAAGCGCCGACAACAACTGGACGACGATAATCAAAGTCTTCAAATACAGCATTTCAACTCACCTGGATCTTGATGTTTCCGTGACACTCATGTGCCGCGATTGCTTCTTCGTCTGCCTGACGCTTCGGCCGTTTACTGAACCTCGGCCAACGCCGCCTGGCAAATCGCAAGAAAATCTTCCGACTTCAAGGACGCGCCGCCAATCAGCCCGCCGTCGATGTCCTGTTGCCCGAACAATTCATGCGCGTTCTCGGGCTTCACGCTGCCGCCATACAACAGCGGCACGTTCGCCACCGACGCACCCTTCTCCGCCAGCTTCGCACGCACGAACGCGTGAACATCCTGCGCTTGCTGCGCCGTGGCGCTCTTGCCCGTGCCGATGGCCCACACCGGCTCGTACGCCACCACGATGCTCGCTGCCTGTTCCTCGGTCAACGCGAGCAACACGGCTTCGAGCTGCGTGCCGACGACTTCTTCAGTCGAGCCTGCTTCGCGCTGTTCGAGCGTCTCGCCGACGCACACAATGGGCGTCAGGCCTGCGTCGATTGCACGCAGCGCCTTGGCGGCCACGAGTTCCGGACTTTCGCGATGATACGCGCGCCGCTCGGAATGTCCGACGATCGCATATGTCACACCGAAATCGGCGGCCATTTCCGCCGCGACTTCTCCGGTGAACGCGCCCTTCTCATGCGCGGACACATCCTGAACGCCCCAGCGCACGACCGAGCCGCTCAAAAGCGCCTGCGATTGCGCGAGGTACGGACATGGAACGCATACGCCCACACCCACGCTCTTCTGCAAGGCCGACGCCCCAACGGCGACCTCGCTCAGCAAAGCCGCGTTCTCTTTGATGCGGCCATGCATCTTCCAGTTGCCCACCACCAGTTTCGCTCGTTGTCTGGACATTGTCTCGTCACTCGACGGCGGTGGAATGACACCGCCATGCGTGGCGGCCTTTGAAGATCACCGGGGCGAACCCGATCGTTCATCAATCGTTCACCCGGAGGTTCAAAGACCACTCTGTTATAGGAATGTTTGAACCCTCTGCGCGTATTTCGAAAAAGCGAACTGCCAACTGCTTGCAAAACAGGCGATTTTACTGTGATACGGCGAAACCGGTCAAACCGCCAGAACCGCAACGCGCAACAATCAAGGGCAATCAGGCGTCCTCGCGCCAGTCGAGCATGATTTTGCCGACGTGCGTGCTGCTTTCCATCAACGTGTGTGCGGCTGCGGCTTCGCTTGCCGGGAACACCTGATGAATCACCGGCTTGATACGCCCCGCCTCGATCTCCGGCCAGACTTGCTCTTTCAGCTTAGCGGCAATCTTCGCCTTGAACGCCACCGGACGCGGCCGCAGGGTCGATCCGGTGATGACCAGCCGACGCCGCAGCACGTCATTGAGATTGATCTCCGCTTTTGCGCCGCCAAGCAGCGCGATCACGCAGATACGCCCGCCATCCGCAAGCGACTTCAGTTCGCGCGGCAGGTAATCGCCCGCGACCATGTCGAGAATGACGTCGACTCCACGATCGTTCGTGAGCGAACGCACCACTTCGACGAAATCTTCCGTCTTGTAGTTGATCGCGCGCTCCGCGCCGAGTGCTTCGCAGGCGCGGCACTTTTCGTCGCTGCCGGCCGTGGCGAACACGCGAAAGCCGAGCGCCTTAGCAATCTGTATGGCCGTCACGCCGATACCGCTCGATCCGCCCTGCACGAGCAGCGTCTCCTCGTCGCCGTTTTCGCCCGAACCGAGATGCGCGCGCTCGAAGACATTGCTCCACACGGTGAAGAACGTTTCCGGCAGCGAAGCCGCTTCGATGTCCGTCAATCCAGCCGGAACCGGCAAACATTGTTCGAGCGGCGCAACCGCGTATTCCGCGTAACCGCCGCCCGCGAGCAGCGCGCAGACGCGATCGCCCTTCTTGAGGCCAAACGGATTATGTTTAGGATCGAAGTCGCCATCGACGATCTCGCCCGCCACTTCGAGCCCCGGCAAATCCGACGCGCCCGGCGGCGGCGCATACGCGCCCTTGCGCTGAAAAACATCGGGCCGGTTGACGCCGGAAGCGCTCACCTTGATGAGCACTTCGCACTTGCCCGGCTCGGGCTTCGGGCGCTCGCCCAGCTTCAGCACTTCGGGTGCACCAAACTCAGTGATTTCGATGGCCTTCATTGCTTCTCCCAGACAGTCAGTCGTGTGGCAAGCGCGTTGACTTGGCGAACCCGATGGCACTGTGTCGCGCGGGCAACACGCGCTCCACAGTGCCATCGGGTCCGGCGATGCATCGGACAAAGCGTCGCCCGCTGCACCTCATACAAGAAAACGGCCGGCTCGCAGAAGCGGCCGGCCGTCGACACATTACCGCATTACTGCTGCGGCTGCGTCGGTTCGGCTTGTTGCGCGGCTTCGTTCAGAAGCGCCTTGGCCGACAGACGCACGCGACCCTTCTCGTCCGTCTGGATGACCTTGACCTTCACGATCTGGCCTTCCTTCAGGTAGTCGTTGATGTCCTTCACACGCTCGTTGACGATTTCCGAGATGTGCAGGAGACCATCCTTGCCCGGCAGGATATTCACGATCGCGCCGAAGTCCAGCAGCTTGAGCACCGGACCTTCGTACACTTGGCCCACTTCCACTTCGGCCGTGATGTTCTCGATACGCTTCTTCGCCTCGGCCATGCCTTCCGAGCTCGTGCTCGCAATCGTCACGACGCCGTCGTCGGAAATGTCGATGGTCGTGCCGGTCTCTTCCGTCAGCGCGCGGATCACCGAACCGCCCTTGCCGATCACGTCGCGAATCTTCTCCGGATTGATCTTGATGGTGATCATGCGCGGCGCGTAGTCCGACAGCTCCGTGTTCGTGGTCGGCACCGCGGCGGTCATCTTGCCGAGGATATGCATGCGGCCTTCCTTCGCCTGCGCGAGCGCGACCTGCATGATTTCCTTGGTGATGCCCTGAATCTTGATGTCCATTTGCAGCGCCGTCACGCCTTGCGCGGTGCCGGCCACCTTGAAGTCCATGTCGCCGAGGTGATCTTCGTCGCCGAGGATGTCGGTCAGAACCGCGAACTTGTTGTCTTCGAGGATCAGGCCCATGGCAATGCCGGCCACGTGCGCCTTCATCGGCACGCCGGCGTCCATCAGCGCGAGGCAACCGCCGCAGACCGAAGCCATCGACGAAGAGCCGTTCGATTCCGTGATTTCCGACACGACGCGGATGGAATAGCCGAATTCGTCGGCGTTCGGCAGGCACGCGACCAGCGCGCGCTTGGCGAGACGGCCGTGACCGATTTCACGGCGTTTCGGCGAACCGACGCGGCCCGTTTCGCCCGTCGCGAACGGCGGCATGTTGTAGTGAAGCATGAAGCGCTCGCGGTATTCGCCTTCGAGCGCGTCGATGTTCTGCTCGTCGCCCTTCGTGCCGAGCGTGGCGACGACCAGCGCCTGCGTCTCGCCGCGCGTGAAGAGCGCCGAGCCGTGGGTGCGCGGCAGAACGCCGGTGCGGATTTCGATCGGACGCACGGTGCGCGTGTCGCGACCGTCGATACGCGGTTCGCCGTTCAAAATCTGCGAACGGACGATCTTCGCTTCGATGTCGAACAACACGTTGCCGATGGTCGCCGCATCGGCCGCTGCCGTGCCCGAAGCAGCCGCGTCCGCTGCGAGCTTCGCCGAGGTCGCCGCGAAAACTTCCTTCAGCTTGGCCGAACGCGCTTGCTTGTTGCGCAGTTGATAAGCCGCTTCCAGTTCCGGCTTCGCGATTTCCGTGACGCGCGAGATGAGCGCTTCGTTCTTCGGGGCCGGCTGCCAGTCCCATTCCGGCTTGCCGCCGTCGCGCACCAGTTCATGGATTGCGTCGATGGCGATTTGCATCTGCTCGTGGCCGAACACGACCGCGCCGAGCATGACTTCCTCGGACAACTGCTGCGCTTCCGATTCCACCATCAGCACCGCGCGTTCCGTACCGGCGACCACGAGGTCGAGCGCCGATTCCTTCATTTGCGGACGCGTCGGGTTCAGCACGTATTCGTTGTTGATGTAGGCGACGCGCGCGGCGCCGACCGGGCCGTTGAACGGCAGACCGGACACGGCGAGCGCTGCCGACGCGCCGATCAGCGCGGGAATGTCGGCGGGAACGTCCGGGTTCAGCGACAGGACGTGGATCACGACCTGCACTTCGTTATAGAAGCCTTCCGGGAAGAGCGGGCGCAGCGGACGGTCGATCAGGCGCGAGATGAGCGTTTCGCCTTCGGACGGACGGCCTTCGCGGCGGAAGAAGCCACCCGGGATCTTGCCGGCGGCGTAGGTCTTTTCGAGGTAATCGACGGTCAGCGGGAAGAAATCCTGACCCGGCTTGGCGGTCTTTGCGCCGACGACAGTGGCGAGCACGACGGTATCTTCGACATCGACGATCACCGCGCCGCTTGCCTGACGAGCGATTTCACCCGTTTCCAAGCGGACGTTATGCTGTCCCCACTTGAATTCCTTGACGATCTTATTGAACATTGCGACTCCTTCTACGTTGCGCCACGCCGGATCGGTGGACGTTTGCCCACCGGACGGCGCTGGCTAGGCGGTACCGAGCCGCGCTTGAGAGGTGTGTTATGCCATTCCAGCGCGACGCGCGCATTGAGTGTTCGTACCGCGCTGGAATGACACAAAGCTCCGCCGCGAGGCTGCACCGAGTGTCTGTCCGGATGAAGCATCCGGGGTAAAGCATGTGAACTACTTGCCAATTATCAGCATTCGACGAACCCAATGATGAGAGATCGACCGAGCGCTGACCGGGCAAATGATCAGGCGAGCGGATCGCGCAAAAACAAAATGCCTGTATCAGCGAACTGACACAGGCACTTCGTTAGAACGCTGGCCGCAAAGCCACGTTTGGGCGCAATTACTTACGCAGACCCAGTTTTTCGATCAGCGAGCGGTAACGGTCCGCGTCCTTGCCCTTCAGGTAGTCGAGCAACTTGCGGCGACGGCTCACCATGCGCAGCAGACCGCGGCGGCTGTGGTGGTCCTTCGTGTGGGCCTTGAAGTGGACGGTCAGTTCGTTGATGCGGCTCGTGAGCAGTGCGACTTGCACTTCGGGGGAGCCAGTGTCGTTGGCGCCGCGCGCGTATTCGGCGACGACGTCGGACTTCTTGATTTCTGCTGCGGACATTTGCTTTTCCTTTAAAACAGACAAGCGGTCACGGAAGAAAGGCCGTGCCGTGGTTTGTTCACGATGGTTTCGCTTCTTCCAGACTCTTGGTTTCAGACTGTTTTCGACAGCCGGATCGAGTCAAAAAAGCGAAGCGCAGAGTATAGCATAGGGCGAAGTCCGAAAGACGGGCGACTAGCGCGCCGGACGCGCCATCTGGCATGTCGACGGCTGGACGGTCTTTTCCGCCGGCACCGCGAGCAGCGTCCGAAAGCCATAGTCCAAGCCTTCGTTATCGAACCAGATGCCTGCCGTGCCCGCCTTGTCCATCTCCATGACATACAGGGGCTGGATCAATTGATGATCTTCCGCGCGCATGGTCGATGCGTGGAATCCTTCGCCATCGAACTTCATGCCTTCGAGCGCGCGGGCCACGGCGTAAGGATCCGCGCTGCCGGCGCGCGTCATCGCGGCGGCGAGCATCTCGATCATCAGCGGCATGCGCAGCACGAGGTAATCGTCCGATGCCGCCGGATAGCGCGCGCGGAAATCGCGGTAATACGCGTCCGATAACGCGCCGCCCGCATTCGGATGCCAGTCGGCGACCGCGATCACGCGCTTTACGCC
This sequence comes from Caballeronia sp. LP006, assembly GCF_031450995.1. Classification (NCBI taxonomy): domain Bacteria; kingdom Pseudomonadati; phylum Pseudomonadota; class Betaproteobacteria; order Burkholderiales; family Burkholderiaceae; genus Caballeronia; species Caballeronia sp. LP006. Next base: position 2,259,081 of record NZ_JARTVW010000005.1, read on the forward strand.
GGCGTCACCCAGCGCGGCCGGTGCGCCGAGACTGTTGCCGTAGAACGTGTAGAACTTCGTGTCGAGCCCCTGCTCGCGCGCCGCCTTGACGAGCAACGTGAGATCGTTGCCCCAATTTCCGGTGATGACCGCGTCGGCCCCGCTCGCGCGAATCTTCGCGATATACGGCGCGAAATCCTTCACGCGGCCGATCGGATGAAACTCGTCGCCCGCAATCGCGATATCCGGCCTGCGTTCCTTTAGCGCACGCTGCGCTTCGCGGCTGACGTCGTGGCCGAAGCTGTAATCCTGATTCAGCAGATAGACCTTTTTGACCGCGCGATCGTTCTTCAGCGCGTCCGCGAGCGCGTCCATGCGCATGCCGGCGTGGGCATCGAAGCGAAAATGCCAGAAACTACACGCGGCGTTGGTCAGGGCGGGATCGTCGGCGGAGTAGTTGAGGAACACCACGCGATGCTCGGGCTCGCGCCGGTTCTGCTTGTCGATGGCCGTCACCAGCGCGGCCGCCACCGCCGAACTGTTGCCCTGCATGACGAAGCCTATCCTGTCGTCGATCGCCGCGCGCAACTGTACGAGGCTCGCCTCGCTGCTGCCTTTACCATCGAGCACGACGAGTCGCAGCGGGTGCATGCCGTCGGCGAGCTTCACGCCGCCCTTCGCATTCACGCGCTCCACGCCGAAGCGCAAGTTGCGCTCGACCGCCGCGCCTGCGTTGGCGAAAGGTCCGGACATGCCCTCGATCATCGCGAGCTCGATGGGCGGCAAGTCAGTGGCGCTTACGTGCGCCATGAAAGACGACATCGCGCAGGCCAGCGCGGCCCGTTGCAGCCATCGCGCGGCTCGTTTGCTTGCGGATTCGCTCACCGTCAGCCCTTCCAGTCGAAGAAAGGGCGGATCATAGGACGGCTATGGCTCGCGGTGCAAGTGCGGCGATTCCGCGAGCGCCCTCTTCGCGCCGATGAGAGGCATCGCGCTTTTGTCCCGATGGCGTGTCAAAATCGAACGCGAACGATCCAGGCTTTGGCGACGATCGTCGAAACGATGAATGCGACAACGCGCGGCGCGCTGGAATCATCGAGGCGCCAAGAACGTTAACACTGTCGCGACACAAGAATGTGTGGAGGCCTTCATGCTGAACTCTTTCAACCGGCTGCGCGGCACGCTCGCTTGCGTGGGTGCCGCGCTCATGCTCACGGCTTGCGCGCAGCCCTGGCAAAACTTTCAGACGGGCGCGGATTCATCCACCCTCACCGCGCGCTTGGGCCCGCCACGCGAAGTCTACGATTTGCCCAACGGCGGCAAGCGCCTGATGTGGCCGACTCAACCGCTCGGTGAAGTCACGACCGCCGCCGATGTCGATGCTTCCGGCAAGATCGTCAGCGTGCGGCAAGTGCTCGATGAGAACGAGTTCTACAAGGCGCAGATCGGCACATGGACCAAGACGGACGTGCTCGTGAATTTCGGCCGTCCGGTGGAGACGTCGTACTTCCCGCTGATGAAGCGCGAAGTCTGGACGTATCGCTACATGGAGGCGAACGTCTGGTACATGATGTACAACTTCTATTTCGATGAACAGGGCATCGTGCGTCTCACGCAAAAAACGCCAGATCCGCTGCACGATCCCGACCGCCGCAACGCCTTTTGAAGTATTCAAAATGACGAAGGCCTCGCTAATCGCGAGGCCTTTCGTTTCGAGCTACATCAAGCCGCGATCAAAGCTGCGGGTTGAGCTTTTCGACCTTCGAATGCAGCTTGTTCAACGCGGCGATATAAGCCTTCGCCGACGCCGCGATGATGTCCGGGTCCGTGCCCACGCCATTCACGATCCGCCCGCTCTTCGAAAGACGCACCGTGACTTCGCCCTGTGCCTGCGTGCCGGTCGTGATTGCGTTGACCGAATACAGCACTAGTTCCGCGCCGCTATCCACCTTCGATTCGATCGCGTGCAACGTCGCATCGACCGGACCGTTGCCGCGCGCTTCGCCCGTCACTTCCGCGCCTTCGACCGCGAACACCACTTGTGCTTGCGGTTGCTCGCCGGTCTCCGAATGCTGCTTCATCGACACGAAGCGGAAGTGTTCCTTCGCCTGCGCTTCCGCCGATTCCTCCGAAACGATCTGCATGATGTCTTCGTCGAAAATTTCGGCCTTGCGGTCGGCGAGTTCCTTGAAGCGCGCGAACGCGGCGTTCACGTCGGCCTCGGATTCGAGTTGCACGCCGAGTTCTTCCAGACGCTGCTTGAACGCGTTACGGCCTGACAACTTGCCGAGCACGATCTTGTTCGCCGCCCAGCCCACGTCTTCCGCGCGCATGATTTCGTACGTGTCGCGCGCCTTCAGGACGCCGTCCTGGTGGATGCCCGACGCGTGTGCAAACGCGTTTGCGCCGACCACTGCCTTGTTCGGCTGCACGACGAAGCCGGTGATCTGCGAAACGAGCTTCGACGTGGGCACGATCTGCGTCGTATCGATGCCGACGTCGAGCCCGAAGTAGTCCTTGCGCGTCTTGATCGCCATCACGATTTCTTCGAGCGACGTATTGCCCGCGCGTTCGCCGAGTCCGTTCATCGTGCACTCGACCTGACGCGCGCCGCCGATCTGCACGCCCGCCAGCGAATTGGCGACGGCCATGCCGAGGTCATCGTGACAATGCACGGAGAAGACCGCCTTGTCCGAATTCGGGATGCGCTCGCGCAGCGTCTTCACGAGATTGCCGTACAACTCGGGCACGCCGTAACCGACCGTATCCGCGATATTGATGGTGCGCGCGCCTTCGTCGATCACCGCTTCGAGCACGCGGCAAAGAAAGTCGATGTCAGAACGGCTGCCGTCTTCCGGCGAGAACTCGACGTCGTCCGTGAACTTGCGCGCAAAACGCACCGCAAGACGCGACTGCTCGTACACCTGTTCCGGCGTCATGCGCAGCTTCTTTTCCATATGCAGCGCGGACGTTGCGATGAACGTATGGATGCGAAACTGGCTCGCGGGTTTCAAGGCGTCGGCGGCGCGCTGGATGTCCTTGTCGTTCGCGCGGGCGAGGGAGCAGACCGTGCTGTCCTTGATCATCGAGGCGATTGTGTGGATGGCGTCGAAGTCTCCGTTCGAGCTGGCCGCGAAGCCCGCTTCGATCACATCGACCTTCATGCGCTCCAGTTGCCGCGCGATACGGATTTTTTCTTCCTTCGTCATGGACGCGCCGGGGGACTGCTCGCCATCGCGCAAGGTCGTATCGAAGATGATCAACTTGTCTGCTGCCATATTGGACTCCAGTGGGGAGAATTATCGACTGTTGGAATTATCGCGTTGAAGTGAAAGACAAAAGGGAATTCGGGTGTTCGCGCCACCGCTGGCGTCGAAAACCTTGAACGAGCAGACGGGAGGCGAGAAGAATCAGCGCGGTAGGCGCGCTAGTAGCGATAGTGCGCGTAGCGACGCACCAGCCGAATAAAGCGAGGGGGAGAACGAGAAAAAGTTCATTCGAAAACTATAACGGCTTTTAGGAACGCGTGCAATCGGGCTTTCCGATCGAACCGATTGACTTTTACCTGCCGCTTGTCATGCAAAACAGCGCGTAGGAAAACAAAAAGCCTGCATTCCGTTGGGAAGCAGGCTTTCGTAGATTCAGACGGCTTACAACTTACGGCTTAGTAACCGCCGATACTCGCGCTCACGCGCTGACGCAATTCGCTACCGTCGGTCAACTGCACGTTGTCGATGCGGCGCGCGCCCTGGAAGCGCTGCTCCCAGTAACCGCTTTCCATGTCGTCAACGCGGATCGTGCTGCCGGTGGACGGCGAATGCACGAACTTGTTGTCGCCAATATAGATGCCGACATGCGAAAACGAACGGCGCATGGTGTTAAAGAACACGAGATCGCCTGGCTTGAGATCCGACACGCGGACCTTCTCGCCGACACGGCTCATTTCCTCGGCGCGGCGCGGCAAGGTCATGCCGAGCGTGTCCTGAAAGACGTATCGCACGAAGCCGCTGCAATCGAGGCCGGAATCCGGTGTATTGCCACCCCAGCGATAACGCACGCCAATCATATTGAGTGCGCCGACGACCACATCGCCCGCCTTGCTGGCAACGCCAGAAAGAAACGAGCGTGCGCCGCCAGGAGCGCTGGCGGTGTCTGCCGTGGCGGCGACTGGACTGATCTGGGAGGAGTTTGAAGCGTTGCCGTTGTTGGCAACTTGGCTACTTTGGCTATTACTGCTGACTTCGTCGGCGAACGCGCCGGAAGTTGTTGTCATCAGAAGGCCGATCAACATGCCTGCGGCTGCCCGCGCGCATGTCTGAGTCAATGTCAATGGCTGCATCGGTCGGTAGGTTTTACAATTAAAGACTGAAAAATCAGGGAGATACGAGAAAGTTTGGAAGGATACTAGCCACAAATTATTTAACTGTCAAAAGAAATAGGAAAATACAATTGAGACGAGCACCCAATTGATGAAAAAGAAAGATTTTTAGGATTCCAGCGCTGCCCTCAGTAGCTTTCGTGTGTATTCCTCTGAAGGGTTCGAAAAAATCTTCTCTACTTCTCCCGCTTCCACGACAATTCCGTTTCTCATCACGGCCACGCGATGCGCCATTGCGCCGATCACTTCGAGGTCGTGGCTAATGAAAACATAACCGAGATTGTGCTTCTTCTGAATATCGGCGAGCAGCGTCAGAACTTGCTGCTGAATCGAAACGTCTAGTGCACTCGTCGGTTCGTCGAGAATCAGAATGCTGGGTTCGAGCACCAATGCCCGCGCAATTGCGATGCGTTGCCGTTGTCCGCCGGAAAACTCGTGCGGATAACGCGTAAGCGCCGTCCGATCCATCCCCACCTCACGCAGCACGGCAATGACCTTGTCGCGCCGCGCCGGCGCCTTCAGTTCCGGCCGATGCAACGCAAGCCCCTCCCCGACGATTCGTTCCACCGTCTGACGAGGCGAAAGCGAGCTGAACGGGTCCTGAAACACCACTTGCAGATTCGACCGCAGCACGGTTTTTTCGCGTCCGCGAAAATCGCCGAGCGCGCGCCCCTGGAACTGCACCGCGCCGTTCGATACGCGCTGCAAGCCGAGCAACGCCATGGCCAGCGTGGATTTGCCCGATCCCGATTCCCCGACGATGCCAAGCGTCTCGCCTTGCCGCACGGAAACGCTCACGTCGTCGACGGCTTTGAAGCGGCCACGCCTGAACCAGCCGTTGATGCCTGGCAGTTTCGTCGCATAGTCGACCGAGAGGTTTTTCGCGTCGAGCAAGACCGGCGCGATGGGCAGCACGGGCAGGACGTGGCGCTTCGGTTTGCTTTCGAGCAATCGCTGCGTGTACGAGTGCTGCGGCGAGGTGAAAATCTGCTCCACCGGCCCGCTTTCCACCAGAAGACCCTTCTCCATCACCGCGACGCGCTCCGCGAAGCGCCGCACGAGATTCAGATCGTGGGTGATCAGCAGCACGGCCATGCCGCGCTTCTCGGCTTCGTCACGCTGCAGTTCCAGCAGGAGATCGACGATCTGCGCGCGGATGGTCACGTCGAGCGCGGTGGTCGGCTCATCCGCGAGCAGAAGGCGCGGCCGGCACGCGAGCGCCATCGCGATCATCACGCGCTGACGCTGCCCGCCCGACAACTGATGCGGGTAGCTGTCCACACGCCGCTCGGGCTCGGTGATGCCGGTACGCGCCAGCAACGCGATGGCACGCTGACGCGCCTCGCGCGGCGGCGCGCCGTCGTGCAACTGAATGGTCTCGCCGATCTGGTCGCCGACCGTGTAGAGCGGATTGAGCGCGGTCATCGGCTCCTGGAAGATCATCGCGATGTCGGAGCCGCGCAGGCCGCGCATCGCGTGCTCGCTCTTCGACAGCAACTCCTCGCCGTTGAAGCGAATGGAGCCGCTGAGTTCGGCATCGCGCACGAGGCGCAGGATTGACAGTGCCGTCACGCTCTTGCCCGATCCCGATTCGCCGACGAGCGCCACGCGTTCGCCCGCGCGAATGTCGAGACTCACGCCGTCGACCGCGACGGTATCGCCGAAACGCACGCGCAGGTCGTCGATCGCCAATAACGGTTCGCTCATGCTCGCGCTCACTTCGCGCCTCCGGCCTTCACCGCATCCGCAATCCGCGTGTCGAGCGCGTTGCGCAAGGCGTCGCCCATGAAAGTCAGAAGCAACAGGGTCGCCACCAGCACGCCGAAGGTGGACAGCGAAATCCACCACGCATCGAGATTGGCCTTGCCTTGCGCGAGCAATTCACCAAGCGACGGCGTCGGCGACGGCACGCCCAGCCCGAGAAAATCGAGACTCGTGAGCGCGAGAATCGCTCCGCTCATGCGAAATGGCAGGAATGTGATGACGGGCGTCAGGCTATTGGGCAGCACGTGCCGCCAGATGATCTGCCAGTTGGACAAACCCATCGCGCGCGCGGCGCGTACGTAGTCTTGCGTGCGGTTGCGCAGAAACTCCGCGCGCACGTAGTCCGACAGCCCGATCCAGCCGAACAGCGACAGCAGGATGACCAGCAAAACGAGGCTCGGCTCGAAGATCGACGCGAAGATGATCAGCAGATAAAGCTCCGGCAACGCGCTCCAGATTTCGATCAGCCGCTGCCCGGCGATGTCGGTCCGGCCGCCGAAGTAGCCCTGCACCGCGCCCGCCACCACGCCGAGCACCGTGCCGATGGCCGTCAGCACGAGCGCGAACAGCACCGATACGCGAAAGCCGTAGACGAGCCGTGCGAACACATCGCGCCCGCGGTCGTCGGTGCCGAGCCAGTTCTCGCGCGACGGCGGCGCGGGATTCGAGCCCTTCGAGAAGTAATTGAGCGTGTCGTAGTAATAGTGATTCGGCGGATAAACCGCGAAATTGCCCGGCGCGCTGAAGCGGTCGCGCACGAACGGGTCGAGATAATCGGCGGGCGTCGGATAGTCGCCGCCGAACGTCGTTTCCGCGTAGGTCTGCACGATCGGAAAATACAAGTGTCCCTGGTAGCGCACGACGAGCGGCTTGTCGTTCGACCAAAGCGGGCCGGCTAGGCTGATCGCGAACGCCACGACGAACACGATCAGACTCCAGTAGCCGAGCTTGTGCTGCCTGAAACGCATCCACACCCGCCGCAGAGGCGATGGCGAAACCGGCTCGCGCAAGGGCTGCGCATCGGCGGCGCCGCGTGAGGATCGTGAAGAAGCGGCTCGGTTCATCAGCGCTCCAGTTGCTCGAATTGAATGCGCGGATCGACCCAGACGTAGCAGAGGTCGGAAATGAGCTTGGTCGCAAGCCCGATCAGCGTGAAGAGATAGAGCGTGCCTAGCACGACGGGATAGTCGCGCCGCACCACGGATTCGTACGAGAGCAGCCCGAGTCCGTCGAGCGAGAACAGCGTTTCGATCAGCAGACTGCCCGTGAAGAATGCGCCGATAAACGCTGCGGGAAAGCCGACGATCAGCGGCAAGAGCGCATTGCGGAACACGTGCTTCCAAAGCACGCGTCTTTCGGAAAGGCCCTTCGCGCGCGCGGTGAGCACGTATTGCTTGCGGATTTCGTCGAGAAACGCGTTCTTGGTCAGCATGGTGACGATGGCGAAGCTGCCGACCACCGACGCCACCACCGGCAAGGTGATGTGCCAAAGATAATCGACGATCTTGCCGCCGAGCGAGAGCGTGGCCCAGTTATCCGAAGTGAGATTGCGCAACGGGAAAAGCTGCCAGAACGAGCCGCCGCCGAACAGCACGAGCAGCAGCACGCCGAGCACGAAGCCGGGAATCGCGAAACCGATCAGCACGATGAGACTCGTCGCCACGTCGAAGCGCGAGCCGTTTCTCACCGCCTTCGCTATCCCGAGCGGCACCGATATCAGATAAGTGATGAAAAACGTCCATACGCCGATGCTGATCGACACCGGCAGTTTCGACACGATCAGCGACCAGACGCTCTGATGCCGGAAGTAACTGTCGCCGAGATCGAAGCGCGCGAACTTGCCGAGCATCAGCCAGTAACGCTGCAAAGGCGGCTTGTCGAAGCCGTAGAGCGCCTTGAGTTGCGCGACCTGCTGGGCATCCACGCCAGTATGCGTGCGCAGCCCGAAGCCGCCGCCTTCCGCGTTGCCGCGCCGCAGATCGTGCACCGCCTGCTCGACAGGCCCGCCCGGCACGAACTGAATCACGACGAAGGTCAGCGTGAGCACGCCGATGAGCGTCGGGATCATCAACAGAATGCGTTTGAGTATGTAGCTCCACATGGCGCGCGGTCCTGTTATTTCGACGCGGCGGCTTTCGCCCACCACGCCGACACTACCCACTCTTCCGCCGTGTAGTAGAGCGGCAAGGTCGCGGGGTACTGAAGCGTATTGCGATACGCCACCCGATGCGTCGCCGAATACCAATGCGGCACCACGTAATAGCCATTCATCAGCACGCGATCGAGCGCGTGAGTGGCATCGACGAGCTGTTCGCGCGTCTGTGCGCCCACCACTTTCTGCAGAATCGCGTCGACCGCCTTCGACTTCACGCCGGCGAGATTGTCGGAGCCTTGCTCGTCGGCGGACCTGCTGCCGAAGCGCGAGACTTGCTCCGTGCCGGGAATCTGCACGTCGGGCATGCGCACGCTCGTGACGTCGAAATCGAACGCGTCGAGCCGTTTTTGGATCAGCGCGTAGTCGACGGTGCGAAAGTTCATCGTGATGCCGAGCTTTTGCAGATTGCGGCCGAACGCGGCGGCGACCGGTTCCATGGAGGCGCCGCCGCCCGTATCGTCGAGAATCTCGAACACGAAGGGCTCGCCCTTCGCATTGCGCAGCGCGCCATCGCGATACGTCCAGCCCGCCTCGGCGAGCAATCCGCGCGCCTTGATGAGGTTGGCGCGCAGCGATCCGGGCGGATCGGTGTCGGGCTGACGCGGCATCTCGCCGAACACGGACGCATCGAGGTCCTTTTTGAGCGGATCGAGAATGGCGAGTTCGCCGTCGCTCGGCTTGCCCTTCGCCTGCAAGTCCGTATTGACGAAGAAGCTGTCGATGCGCCTGTACTGATTGAAGAACAGTTGCCGGTTGAGCCACTCGAAGTCGAGCGCGAGATCGAGCGCCTGACGCACGCGCACGTCCTTGAAGAGCGGCCGGCGCGTGTTCATGAAAAAGCCCTGCATGCCGGTGCCGTTATGCTGCGGGAATTCGCGCTTGATGAGTTCGCCGCTGTCGAAGCGCTTGCCGATATCGCGCCGCACCCAGCTTCGCGCAACGTATTCGACGAGCACGTCGTACTCGCCCGCCTTGAAGGCTTCGAGCCGCGCGACCGGGTCCGAATACAGCTTGTAGTGAATCTGCGCGAAATTGAACAAGCCCACGCGCACCGGCAACGCCGCGCCCCAGTAGTTCGGGTTGCGCTTGTACGAGATGGTGCGGCCGTTGTCGTATTGGTCGATCAAATACGCGCCGCTGCCGATCGGCTTCTGAAACGCGAGTTGATCGAACGGAATACGCGTGCCGTCGGGCTTCACTCCCCATTTGCGCGAAAACACGGGGATGCCGCCCGCGAGCAACGGCATCTCGCGCGTCGCGGTCTTGAATTCGAAGCGAATGGTCGATGCATCCACCACGACCGCGCGCGCGATCTGCCCGAAGTACACGGAGAACTGCGGCGCGGCGAGCGGGCTTTTCAGCGTCTCGAACGAGAACTTGACGTCCTCGGCGGTAACGGGATCGCCATTCGAGAAATGCGCTTTCGGGTTGATGTGGAACGTGGTGGACAGGCCATCGGGCGCGACGGCGATGTCGTCGGCAAGCAAGCCATAACCGGTCGATACTTCATCGAGACTGCCGGTGGTCAGGCTTTCGAACATCAGCGAGAGCCCCGGCGCGGGATTACCGCGCAAGGTGAACGGATTGAATTTGTCGAAGCTCGTCAGGCGGTTCGGATTGGCGAGTACGAGCGTGCCGTCGCGCGGCGCGTCGGGATTGACGTAATCGAAGTGACTGAAGCCGGCCGGATATTTCGGCTCGCCGTACTGTGCGTAGGCGTGCGCCGCCTCGGCCTGGTTCGCGCCCGAGACGATCGATCCGGCCAGCGCGAGCGCAATGGCCATGCGCCATGCGCGGGTTGGGCGGATCGTCGTGCGAGTCGTCATAAGCTCCTTGGGCGCCGGGTATCGCGCAATCGACGTTCGGGTCGGGCAGGCCATTGCGATGTGAGAGAATTCTACCCAAATCAAAAGCCGTGCGACCGTGGGTCAATTGCGCCGCACGCGCTTGAGGCTCACGCGGCGCGGGCAGATGCGGCTCGTTCGCCACCGTGCGCGACATTGACTTCAAAGGAGCATTCATGGGCTTTCTCGCTGGAAAACGAATTCTGCTGACGGGCTTGCTGTCGAACCGTTCGATTGCCTACGGCATCGCACAGGCCTGCAAGCGCGAAGGCGCGGAGCTGGCGTTCACCTATGTCGGCGAGCGTTTCAAGGATCGCATCACCGAATTCGCAACCGAATTCGAAAGCGATCTGATCTTTCCGTGCGATGTCGCGAACGACGCCGACATCGACGCACTCTTCGCGTCGCTCAAGGAACGCTGGGATTCGCTCGACGGTCTCGTGCATTCCATCGGCTTCGCGCCGCGTGAAGCGATCGCGGGCGACTTCCTCGACGGCATGACGCGCGAAAACTTCCGTATCGCGCACGACATTTCGGCGTACAGCTTTCCGGCGCTCGCCAAGGCCGCCAAGTCGATGCTGTCGGACAGTTCGTCGCTGCTCACGTTGAGCTACCTCGGCGCCGAGCGCGCGATTCCCAACTACAACACAATGGGTCTTGCCAAGGCATCGCTCGAAGCAAGCGTGCGCTATCTCGCGGCTTCGATGGGCAACAACGGCGTGCGCGTGAACGGCATCTCGGCCGGTCCCATCAAGACGCTCGCGGCCAGCGGCATCAAGGGCTTCGGCAAGATTCTCGATTTCGTCGAAAACAACGCGCCGCTCAAGCGCAACGTGACGATCGAACAGGTGGGTAACGTGGCGGCGTTCTTGCTGTCGGATCTCGCGGCCGGCGTGAGCGCGGAAATCGTGCACGTCGATGCGGGATTCAATGCGGTGGTCGGCGGCATGGCGGGCGTGACCGAATAACGCCTGCGGCGCTCGATCATGTGCAGAGGGCTGCTCTCTTGCGAGAGCGGCCCTTTTGCTTTTGTGTTCGGGTTTTTGCAAGTGCTGGCGTCGTGACAGCCGCTTACACAGCGCCATGCATGCGGGCGTGATCTTCGTGAACCTCGCCTTCGGGAACGTTGGCTTTGTGAAGAACGCCTTTGGTAGCGTCGTCTAAAGGCCCGCTATATCTGCCGACTCGGCAGCCACACTGGACCAGCGCGTTCAATGCCTGCCACCATGTCCGTTGCCATGACCATTGCCGTGTCCGTACCCGTTACCGTGTCCGTGTTGCGGCCCGCGATTGTAGCCATGCCCGTAACCGTGGCCGTGATAACGGTTCCAGTCGTTCCGGTTCCAGTAACGGCGCCCATCCCAATACCGGTTTCCGTACCAGCCGATGACCACGGGCGGACGCGCATAAACCGGAGCCGGCTGGTAAATCACAGGCGGCGGAGGCGGCGCGTACACAGGCGCGGGCGCAACGTACACCGGCGCGGGGATGCCGACGTTCACGCCTACGTGTACATCGGCGTGCGCGGTGCCACTTATCGCTGACGCGGTCACGATCAACATGCCGCCCAGCACTCGCCCCATGACATTCACTTTCATCGCGTGGTCCTCGTTTTGTTTTGATTGGCTTGCGACAAAATATAACGGACGCCTTTCAGCGCAATATTTCAGCTTTGTAAGTTCTTCCCATGACGTGGCTCTCGTCAGGAGAAACCTTACCTTTTGTTACACGCTGCCGCGCGGCGACAAATAAAAAGCCACCCTTCGACCGGGTGGCTTTCTCTTAGCGCGACGTTCACTCAATGGTCGTGATGACCGTGATCGTGATGATCGTAGTCGCGGCCGCCGTATCCGTGACCGCCGTGACCGTGGTTCCACTCGTCGCGGTTCCAGTAGCGATGGCCATCCCAGTACTGGTCGCCATGCCATCCGATCACGATAGCCGGTTGCGCATAAACCGGCGGAGGCGGCGGCGCATAGACCACGGGCGGAGGCGGAGGCGCATAGACCGGCGCCGGCGCAACGTACACGGGCGCGGGCACGCCGAGATTGATGCCGACGGAAACGCCCGCCATGGCCGCGCCGGACAGCGTCATACCACCGATGACGAACGCTCCTGCGAGCGCGGATGTCCTCAATACCTTGTTCATGTGAAGCCCACCTCGATGGGATGTTTGTTGTGTTGAGTGGACTATATCGAACGAACGCCTTTGCTTGTGTGCCACTTGGTAACGTCCCATTACCAATGCCTACCAGGCAAATGATTACGGAGAGTAAGGATCATGCACGCCGCGCGCCAATGAGAAACGGCGGCTCGTGAAAGCCGCCGTCAGGGACCGTGCAACGGGCACTAATTGGGCAGTTCCTGTCCGCGCGTTTCAGGCGCGAGCGGAATCACCGCGAGGCCGATGAGAAACGCGATACCCGTGAGCGCGATCGGCACGCCGAGCGTCTTCATATGCAGCACCATCGCGCCGATGCCGAAGTTCACGATCGCGCCGAAGAAGCGTCCCACCGACGTGCAGAATGCGAACGCCGTCGCCCGGACGCGCGTTTCGAACTGTTCCGGCAGCCACAGGCTGAAGAGCGCGAAGTTGCCGCCGAAGAAGCCGAGCACGACGAGCAGCGCAATGAACGGCACGAGCCCGTTCGGTAGATAGAACGCCCAGCCGAACGACAGCGCAATGGAAGCCGCCATGCCGACGAAATATACCGCGAGCGTCTTGCGCCGGCCGATGCGCTCTGCCATCGGCGGCAAGGCGAGACAGCCGATGATCGTGCCGATGGACAGCAAGCCCGTCGCGATCGACGCCATGCGCGCGGCTTCGGGCTTGCTCATGCCGGCCTTCGTTGCAAGCTGAATGACTGCCGACGGTTCATACACCGCGCCGGCCCACAGACCGATGATCGCCACGGTCAGCAGCACCGCCGCGACGATCGTGCGCTTGCGATACTGCGGCGAGAAGATCGTGCGCAACGAACCGTGCTGCTTGACGGCAGGCGCGCTCGTCGCTTCGGCACGCTGCCACTTGTCGGTTTCCTTCACGCGCAAGAGCACAAGAATCGATACGACGACCGGGAACAGTCCAACTAGAAACATCGCGCGCCAGCCGAATGCCGCGCCGATCGTGTAGTTGAGCGCGGCCGCCAGAAAGAAGCCCGCGTAATAGCCGGTTTGCAGATAACCCGCGCCCATCTTGCGACGATCTTCCGGCCATGCCTCGGCGACGTAGGTTCCGGCAAGCGCCCACTCCCCGCCTATGCCGACGCCCGCAAAGAAGCGATAAATGCCCAACTCCCAAACCGAATGCGATGTCGCGGCCAGCCCCGTGAAAATCGCGAACGTGAAGATGGTCGCGGCGAGCACCTTGGTGCGCCCGAAGCGATCGGCGAGCGGTCCCCAGATGAACGACAGTCCCCATCCGACTAGAAAGAGCGCGAAGAGTATGGAGCCTGCAAGACCGACGTTCGCGGGCGTGGCCGCGTAGCCCGAACGCGGCAGCAGTTCGGTGAGCGCGGGCGCAAGCACGAGCGCGTAGATGAAAGAATCCATTCCGTCGAGCGTCCAGCCGGCCCACGCACCCCAGAAGCCGGTGATCTGCGAGCGGTTGAGCGGGGTTTTGATCGGGCGCGAGGCGCGTAACTCTCGGTCCACCGTGGTTGGCATGGCCATGTCTCCGGAAAAGAATGATCGATACACGCGCGCTCTCGATTCTTGTCAGCCGCTCCCAGCTTAGGGAAAGCACCTTCTGTGAAGTCGCGCATCGTTTTATATATAATATTTGAACATTGACACGCGGCAAGTCCGCACTTACACCTAGCCATGCCGACAGATCTCTCCACTTCCGATGCAGCGCAGCCACTTGCATCGTTTCGTCACGCACAGTTCGAACCGCGCCAGAGCACGTCGCGCTTCATCGCGGATGCGTTGCGCACGGCTATCGTCGAAGGTGCGTTGTTGCCGGGCGAACCGCTGCGCCAGGACGCCATCGCACGGCAGTTTTCGGTGAGCGCGATTCCGGTGCGCGAAGCGTTCCGGCAGCTCGAAAGCGAAGGCTGGGTGACCATCGAGCCGAATCGTGGCGCGGCCGTCAGCCTGCAATCGGCCGACGAGGCGCGCGAGATCTACGAGATACGCGCGTCGCTCGAAAGCTTGGCGATCGGCATCGCGCTCGAACATCACACGGCGCAAACGCTCGCCGAATCGCAACGTCTGCTCGAAGCGGCGGAAAGCGAGCCGGACCCGGCGCTCTACGTCGTGCGCAACGAGCAGTTCCATATGAGCCTTTACGCGCCCGCGGACCGGCCGCGTCTGATGGAGCTGATCGGCCAGATGCATCGGCGCGGCGAACGTTATTTGCGGCTGAAGCTCGGCTTGCCGATTCACAAGGATTCGTCGGATGCGGAGCATCGCGCGATTCTTGCCGCGCTCGTCGCCCGCGATATCGAACAGGCGCAAACGCTCGTCGCGCGTCATCTGCTTGCGACAGGCGATTTGATCCACCGCTTTCTCGCCGATGCGCAAGCGCTTGCCGCGGCGAGCCATGTCAAGAAGAAGCGCCGCCCGCGCGCCGCGCCCGCAACGGCTTCTGCAACCTCTTTGAAGGAGGATCGATGAACTCGTCCCCGACGCCTGCCACGTCGCCCGCGCGCGACACGAGCCCGCAAACCCGGCAGTGGAACACGCGCGCGCAGGAAAAAGCGCGCCGCCTCAAGCTGATCGAACCGTGGCTCGACGGCTCGGTGCTCGCGACCGACCGTATCGTCGATGCCTTGCACGCGCTGATCGTCACGGGCGACCGCGTGGCGCTCGAAGGCAACAACCAGAAACAGGCCGACTTCCTCTCGCGCGCCTTCGCCAGACTCGATCCCGAACGCGTGCACGACGTTCATCTGCTGATTTCGAGCATCAGCCGCCCGGACCATCTCGCGCTGTTCGAACAGGGCATCGCGCGCAAGGTCGATTTCGCGTTCGCCGGTCCGCAAAGTCTGCGCGTCGCGCAACTGCTCGAAGACGGACAACTCGAGATCGGCGCGATCTATACGTATATCGAACTGTATGCGCGCATGTTCATCGACCTCACGCCGCAGGTGGCGCTCGTGTGCGCGGTGCAGGCAGACCGGCACGGCAATCTCTACACGGGCGCGAACACCGAAGACACGCCTACCATCGTCGAGGCCACCGCGTTCAGACATGGCATCGTGATCGCGCAGGTCAACGAGATCGTCGATGAACTGCCGCGCGTCGATATCCCCGGTTCGTGGATCGATGTCGTCGTGAAGGCAGACCGCCCGTTCGCCGTCGAGCCGCTCTTCACGCGCGATCCGCGGCATATCGGCGAGTTGCAGATTCTCATGGCGATGATGACCATCCGCGGCATCTACGACCGCTACGGCGTGACGTCGCTGAATCACGGCATCGGTTTCGATACGGCGGCCATCGAACTTCTGCTGCCGACATATGGCGAATCGCTCGGGCTGAAGGGAAAGATCTGCACGCACTGGGCGCTCAATCCGCATCCGACCTTGATCCCCGCGATCGAAAGCGGCTGGGTGCAGAGCGTGCACTGCTTCGGCAGCGAGGTCGGCATGGAGGACTACATCACGGCGCGGCCGGACGTGTTCTTCACCGGCCGCGATGGCAGCCTGCGTTCTAACCGCGTGTTCTGCCAGTTGGCAGGGCAATACGGCGTCGATCTCTTCATCGGTTCGACCCTGCAGATGGACGCCGACGCCAACTCGTCCACCGTCACGCTCGGGCGGCTGGCGGGCTTCGGCGGCGCGCCCAACATGGGCCACGATCCACGCGGGCGCCGTCATTCGAGCGAGGCGTGGCTCAAGCTGCTGAAAAACGACGGCCCGAACCCGGCCATCGCGCGTGGTCACAAGCTCGTCGTGCAGACCGCCGAGACGTACAAGAAAGGCGGCGAGCCGACCATCGTCGATGCATTGGATGCCATCGCCGTCGGTGAAAAAAGCAACATGCCGATCGCACCCGTCATGATCTACGGCGACGATGTCACGCATGTCGTGACGGAAGAAGGCATCGCGTATCTGCATGCGGCCGAAGGTGTCGATGAGCGCCGCGCCGCGCTTGCCGCCGTGGCGGGCGTCACGCCCATCGGCATGCGCGCGGATGCGAAGAAGACGGCGGAGTTGAGAAGGCGCGGCATCGTCGCGTTGCCGGAAGACCTCGGCGTGCGGCGCGGCGAAGCAAAGCGTTCGCTGCTCGCGGCACGCAGTATCGACGACCTGGTGGCGTGGTCGGGCGGTCTGTATGCGCCGCCTGCGCGCTTCAGAAGCTGGTGAGCGCGATGGGTTCGTGTATGTCTGACCGTGAAGACAAAGCGTCGAGCCTTTGCGTGGTTGCCGACATTCCCGCTGGCGTGTGTTCGTGGAACGCAGAGGCGCGGCTCGATGACGCCACGCATGCGAACCCGTCGAATTCGCGTGCCGTCGCAACGCACGCCAATACCGGAGCCGCTGCCCGCCCGAGCATGGGCCATGCGATGCAAACGGCGCTAGCGTCGCGCGAAGCCACTCGGTTCGCCCACTTGCAGCCGATCGCGCCCGATGCCATCGCGACCCGCGCCGTGGCCGCGCTCATCGACGAAGCGTGTCTCACACCGAAACCCGCATTGGTAGACCGGCGCGGCAGCGGCGCGCATCGCGATTTGTCGCTCGACATCATGTTGCGCTCGGCAAAAGCGTTGCACCCCACGTTTGTCGCCATCGCTCGCGCGTCGGCCGATCTCGAACCGTCGCAGACGTTACGCGAACAGCTTGCACGCATTGGCCGCGAAGGCGAGATTGCGATGATGCGCGCGACCGCCGGCAGCAACGCGCATCGCGGTGCGATCTGGATCGTCGGCTTGCTGTGCGCCGGCGCGGCGATGCATGCGCCCGACGACAGCGCGGCGATCTGCGCAAGCGCGGCACGCATCGCGCGCTTCGAGGATCGTTACGCGCCCGCGTCGGCACAAACGAGTCACGGCGCGCGCGTGTCGGCGCGATACCGTGTGGCGGGCGCGCGCGGCGAAGCGTGCGATGGCTTTCCGCATGCGCTCGAAATTGGGCTGCCCGCGCTCGATGCAGCCCGTCGCCGCAATCTCGATGAAAACGACGCGCGCCTCGAAGCGCTCGTCGCGATCATGGCGTCGCTCGACGATACCTGTCTCCTGCATCGCGGCGGCATGACGGCGCTGCGGGTCGCGCAACACGGCGCGCGTCGTGTGCTCGACGCAGGCGGCGTTGCATCGGCGAGCGGCAAGACAGCGCTTCACGAACTCGACCGCGAACTGCTCGCGCTCGATGCATCGCCTGGCGGCGCCGCCGACTTGCTTGCGGCGACGCTCTTTCTCGACAGTCTCAGGCGCTTGCATTGATTCGCAACGCGCGCATCGAAGAGGAACGATGATGGAAAACATCCGATACGAATACCCCGCCACCCGCCCCGTGCCGCGTCGCGCGCACGTCGGCGTGGTCGGCTCGGGCGATCTCGAAGTGCTGCTCTCGCCATCGGCGACAGCGAATGCGGAAGTGGTGATCCGCACGAGCGTCGACGGCTACGAGCATGTCTGGAAGAGTGTGCTCGACCGTTTTTTTCAGCGATACGACGGCGCCGCGAAACTGGAGCTCAACGACTTCGGCGCGACGCCCGGCGTGGTCATGCTGCGCCTGAATGAAGCCGTCGAAGCCAGCGAGGGCACGCCATGAACGCTCACGACACCTTTCTCGCGCGTCACAGCTTCATCGAGATGACCGCGCGCGAACGCGCCCGCGCCCTGCTCGATGCCGGCACCTTTCGCGAACTGCTCGGCCCCTTCGACCGGCTCGAATCGCCGTGGCTTGCCATGCAGAACGTCGTCTGCCAGTCCGACGACGGCGCGGTGATCGCGCGCGGCATGCTCGATGGCGAACCCGCCGTGATCGCGGCGATCGAACCCGCGTTTCAGGGCGGCAGCATCGGCGAAGTCTCGGGCGCGAAGATCGCGGCCGCGCTCGAAATGGCGCTCGGCGAATTCGAAGCGGGCCGCGCGATCCGTCCCGTCGTGCTGTTCGAAACGGGCGGCGTGCGTCTGCAGGAGGCGAACCTCGGGCTTGCGGCCATCGCCGAGATTCAGGCGGCGATCGTCGCATTGCGGCGGCACGTGCCGGTCGTCGGCGTGATCGGCGGCATGGTCGGCTGCTTCGGCGGCATGTCGCTCGCGGCGGCGCTCTGCACCGAACTCGTGATGACGCGGCAGGCGCGCCTTGGCATGAACGGGCCGGAAGTGATCGAACAGGAAGCGGGCATCGAGGAGCTCGATTCGAGCGACCGGCGCCTCATCTGGTCGATGATTGGCGGAGAAGAACGCGCGGCGGTCGGCCTCGTCGATGCGCTCGTCGAAGACGATACCGCGCAAGTACGCGACGCGGTGCTGGCGGCGTTCGCGCGCGGCGTGCCGACGCGTCATCGCACCGAGGACGTGGACGGTTTCATCGAGCGTCTGGCGCGCGTGAACCCGGACGCCATCGATCCCGAAACGCTGCGCACGCTCTGGAGTGCATCACGATGAACACGACAACTCTCTCGCGCGGCGAACGCTGGATCGACGCGCTGACTTCGCCTGCGTCCGGCGCGCAAGCCGGTCCGATTCGCGCGCGTGGCGGGCTTTTGAACGGCGAGCACGCGCATTTTCTCGCCGTCGTGCCCGATCCGGACAACCGCTTTCCACGCGCTCGCGACAACGTCGTCGGCCTCGAACAGGGATGGCTGCTGGCGCGCGCGGTGCGCGAGGTCATCGACGCGGATCGCGAGCGTGACGTGAAGCGTCCGATCGTCGCCGTCGTCGATGTCAAAAGTCAGGCTTACGGCCGGCGCGAGGAACTGCTCGGCGTGCATCTTGCCTGCGCCGCTGCCGTCGATGTTTATGCGAGCGCGCGTCTTGCGGGTCATCCGGTGATTGCGTTGATCGTCGGGCCGGCCATGTCGGGCGCATATCTGGCGCACGGTTATCAGGCGAACCGGATCGTCGCGCTCGATTCACCCGGCACCGCCGTGCACGCAATGGGTCGCGAAGCAGCCGCGCGCGTCACGCGGCGCAGCGTGGAAAGTCTGGATGCGCTCGGCGACACCGTCTTGCCGATGTCGTACAAGATGAGCGCTTATGCAAAGCTCGGGTTGCTGCATGAACTGATCGAAGGCGTCGATGCGGATGCGCCCTCGGCGGCCGAGATCGAGCGCGTGAAGGCTTCGCTTGCGGCGGCCGTGAACGATGCGCGCGGTGCTTTGCGTGATCTGTCGAGCCGGCTTGGTTCTGCCGATGCGAAGCGCACGCGGGCTGCGTCGGTGGAGGTGCGCAAGCGGATGCGTGAGCAATGGGATGAAGCTTGAGTCGGGGCGGTGCTCCATGCGGCTTGGCGCATCGAGAATGGCTTGTCACGCACCAATGAAGCAGCTGTCACCGACGATAAGCTCCGCTTCGACGCAACATGCAGGAGGCCTTTGTGCGGCCCGTTTGCCGCGCATCGTTCAATACGGTCGCGCGATTCGTGACTGCGCGTGCCCAGCGAGCGTCACCGACGAGAACAATGATGAACGCAAGGCAGTATGAGATGCGGCCACATGACCTGCTGAAGATCGACACGCTGTCGTCATCGGCCGGAGGCGGCGCGGATGTCGCGGCCTCGCTTCTCTTCGCGCCCAACGTGCCGTCCTGGGTCGCCACCTCGCTCGCGCGCTCACCTTTCGTCGTCGTCCGCCGTGCGCCGCGCCTGGGCGACGCAATTCCCATCGGCGTACGCGGTTCGACGCGCGGCGAGCGCTTCGGCGCGTGGATCGATCAACGGTCGATCGCGTCTGCGTTGTCTCCCGAAGCCTTGCTCGAACGCACGCCCGATTCGGACCGCGCACACTTGCCCGCGTTCGCGCTTCTGCGGGCAATCTCGTCTTCGATCCAGGCAACGGGACTCGCCTGGGGCCCCGCCGGCAGCACAGGCTTCGAACTCGCGAGCGGTACACCCACGGTCACACCCGAAAGCGATCTCGACATCGTGATTCGCGCGCCCTCGCCGCTTTCGCGCGATGCAGCCGCCGCGCTTCTCGACACACTGTCGCGAACCGCGCGGGAGATCGGCACGCGCATCGACGTGCAGATCGAAACGCCGGAAGCCGCCTTCTCGCTCGCGGAATTCGCGCGCGCGAATCTACGCGTGATGCTGCGTCACGCCGACGGGCCGCGACTCGTCGCCGATCCGTGGGCAGCCGCATGATCGCGTATCTCTTTCCGGGACAGGGTGCGCAGACGCCGGGCTTTTTGCATCGGCTGGGCGGCGAGCAACCGCATCCGGTCATCGGGCAGACGCTCGCCGAAGCATCCGACATCCTCGGCGAAAACATCCTGCAACTCGATGACGCCACCGCGCTTGAGTCGACCGTCGCGGTGCAAGTCACGTTACTGGCGGCAGGCGTGGCGGCGGCGCGCGCGCTCGCGGCCGAAGGTATCGAGCCGGAAGCCGTCGCGGGTTTGTCGGTCGGCGCGTATGGCGCGGCGGTGACGAGCGGCGCCGTTGCGTTCGACGATGCCCTGCGCCTCGTTCGCCTGCGCGCGACGCTCATGCAGAACGCGTATCCGCACGGCTACGGCATGCTGGCGGTGCTCGGCCTGAACGAACGAGAGATTGCACGCGTGATCGCCGACGGTCACGCCGATGCCTATGTCGGCAATCTGAACGCGCCGCGTCAAATCGTCGTATCCGGCAGCGATGATGCGCTCGAAGCCGTGAGCCGCCTCGCGCTCGAACGCGGCGCGCGCAAGGCCGAACGGTTAGCGGTGAGCGTGCCTTCGCATTGCGTGCTGCTCGAAGACGCGGCCACGCAATTGATCGAAGCTGCCGCGAAAGTCCGCTTCGATGCACCACGCGTTCCATATGTCGGCAATCGCGGCGCACGCGTGCTGCGTCGCGCCGATGCCGTGCGCGACGACCTCGCGACCAACTTGCGCTATCCGGTGCGCTGGCACGAATCGACCATCGCGCTGTTCGAACTCGGCGCAAATGTCTTCGTCGAAATGCCGCCCGGCCACACGCTGACGCAACTCGCAAGCGACGCCCTGCCCGATGCGCAGGCGCTATCCATGGACGCCGCGTCCACTCATCCGACCGCCGCTCGCGTACGCGCGGCAAACCAGCGCGCCGCAGATTAATCCGCTTTTTCCGCACTTTTCCGACAGCGAATTGTCAACGACCGTAAGCAAAATCAGAATGTTCCGCTAGCTTTTTGTTCGACGGACATCGACGATGCCGCTCCGTGCGCGAAGCATCGCGTCACGGACGCCCCAAAAACAATTCTAGGAAGACCGAAACATGAAATTCATCCGCTTGGCGCTCGCGGCGCCCGCTCTGTGCGCGCTCATCTCCTGCAGCAGCATGAATGCACTTAATCCCGACACGTTGTTGCAGTCTGGCCAACTCGCATCGCAAGCCTTCACGCTGAGTGACGCCGATGTGCGCACGCTCTCCGACAAATCGTGCGCGGACCTGGACAAGGAAAACAAGATTGCGCCGGCGTCGAGTCAATACACGCAGCGTCTGAACCGCATCTCGAAGCAACTGGGCGACAACATCAATGGCGTGCCGGTCAACTACAAGGTCTACGTCACGAAGGATGTCAACGCCTGGGCGATGGCCAACGGTTGCGTGCGCGTGTACAGCGGCCTCATGGACGCAATGAACGACGACGAAGTGCGCGGCGTGGTGGGCCACGAAATGGGTCACGTGGCGCTCGGCCACACCAAGAAGGCGATGCAGCTCGCCTATGCGACCTCTGCCGTGCGCTCGGCGGCGGCATCGACGGGCGGCGCGGTGGCGAATCTGTCGGCATCGCAACTGGGCGACTTGTCCGAGAAGTTCGTCCAGGCGCAATTCTCGCAATCGCAAGAAAGCGCCGCCGACGATTACTCGTTCGACATGCAGAAAAAGAAGGGATACAGCCCGGCTGGCCTCGTGACGGCGTTTCAGAAGCTCGCGACGATCGACGGCGGCAAGTCGAGCATGATGGATTCGCACCCGTCGTCGCCTTCGCGCGCGAAGCACATTCAGGATCGGATTGCGTCGGGCAAGTAAGGACGGGGCAAAAAAAAAGCGCGAGCAGCGGTTGCTCGCGCTTTCGACTCCAATTCGTGACGATCAGAAGTAGTAATGCACGCCGACGGTCAGGCTGTCGTTACGACGATGGCCGCCGTCGAAGTGCGCCGTGTCGGCCGTGTATTCGCCAGCGACACTCCATTGCTTCGCGAACTTATACTCGACGCCCGCGCCATAGTGCAAGCGCGTGTCCGGCCAGGTGCCAGTGAAGCCCACGCGCGCGTAGGGCATGATGTTGCCGTCGATAGGCATGCCGACTTTTACGTCGATGCCGCCGTCCTTCTTGGTCGTCGAACCGGCGTGAAGATCAGCGAATCCTTCGACGCCGACTACGAACTGGTTGACATCGACGTTATAACCTGCCGTCAGGCCCGGAAAGAACGTCGTGTGCGTCGATTCCTCGAAATCGTGTCCGGTTGCATCGGAGAAATTCAAGCCGAGCTTCGCGCCGACGAAGGGGCCGGAGAATTCGCTAGCGTGCGCGCTAGCGATACCGAGCAGCGAGACGAAAAGCGGCGCCGCTACCTTTTTGATACTTACCATGAGTGAGCCAACCGTGAGAAAGGCGTCGCCAGAACACGCAAATCGAATTCAGGCAAGAAAATAATCGAGACAGCGCAGGCTGTCTTGCAATTGACTGCTTCCAAACAATCAACGCGCAAGATTAGTTTCCGATTGTTAACTCGGATAGCGGACTTGTCTTAAAGGTTGGGCTCGGCGGCGTAGGGCGTGACATGCGTCACGTGTTGCCTGGCCGATGACGCCGTTGAGACCGGCACGCCTCATGGGAAAGTGGCGGCGATTGATGGTAGTACCGGCGGATGAGTGAACTTGCCGCCTACTTCCCGCGCAAAATGTCCCAAATTGCGATACTTCCCAAAAGCAAAACGACGATCAGCGCCGCCGTTCCAAGCACGTTAAAAATCACATTCACGATCAACTTCGTCGCCTCCAGACACTGCCTGTTTTTTTGAATGGTTCGAGTAAGTATTCGCTATTTTTGCACGCCAGCCGTTTGAACGATCGAAGATGGGAACTGACTCTCGTACATGATCGTGCGTCGCTCGTTCTTTATTGCGTGTGGAAGACCTCGACCGGGCAGAGGTTTTCTCCTGAACCATCCTGATATTGCAATCTGCCATTCGGTCGGTGTGTGACGCGTGGCACGTCCGAGACATGGCTGGCGTGCTCCGCAAAGTTTCTAAGCTCGGACCCTGAGCACGCCATCTCCACAAAGTTGCATTCCAAAAGACATCGATAGACTCGCTCCGATGATAAGATCGTTAGTCTTCTTTAGCTTTCGAACGCGTCGTTTTCGTCAGAGCCGATTTTCTTCAACTTGGCTCGCTCGTGTCGTTCATCGTGCGAAACCATCCGCCATTACGCGAACGCGATTACATAGCCCACAAGCGTGACTTCAGACTGCATACCTATGCGATCGTCTTGATGTCCCGTGGTCAAACTCGCAGCGTCCTTAAAGACTCGTAACTTCTCTGATCATCAACAGTGCGACATCCCCTCGTTAGCTCATCCAATTGGAGCATCACTTAAATGAAAATCACGCTATTGGTGAGTTCCATGGGAAGCGGCGGCGCGGAACGGGTCGCGGCTACGCTCGTGAATGCCTGGAGTGAGCGCGGTGACGATGTCACGCTAGTCGCTACATATAGCGGTAAGGGTGATTGCTTTTACAAGATTTCCGAGAACGTTCGCTTCATCTATCTGACTGACCGTGCAGGGAGTCAAGGCGGCAAGTTATCAAGCTTCGTTCAGCGGCAGCGGGCTTTGCGCTCGCTCATCCGGGAGAACCGGCCCGACGTTGTGATTTCCTTTTTAACCAATGTCAACGTAGCCGCAATTCTTGCAACATTAGGCTTGGGCATTCCGGTTATCGCTTGCGAACATAACGATCCATCTCGCGACGGACGATCCGCGTTATGGAAACTGCTTACTCGTCTGACTTACCCACATGCCAGCGCGATAACGGTGCTCACCGAAAATGTCGTCGCACCGTTCAAGACAATGGTGCCCGGCATGCGACATATTGCTGTCGTCCCAAATCCGCTGCCTGACGAATTATTCCAGCAGTCGGCGCCGTCTATCGAAACCGGCGCGCGCATGCGCCTCGTTTCGCTCGGACGATTGCATCCGCAAAAGAACTATCGCCTTTTGATCGACGCATTCTCGTCCATTGCGAATGCATGCCCGAAATGGGATCTGTGGATATGGGGTGAAGGTGCCGAACGCGCATCGCTCGAAGCGGAGATCGAAAGGCGAGGTGTGACCCAGCGCATCTTTCTTCCGGGTGTCACCGAAAATCCATGGACGGAGATTCTGCGCTCGCAGGCATTCGTCATGTCATCCCGCTTCGAAGGATTCGGCCTCGCGCTCGCCGAGAGTATGGCTTTAGGCGTTCCCGCCATAGCTGTCGATTGTCTCAGTGGTCCGCGCTACATCACGCGCGACGGGCAGGACGCGCTGCTTGTGCCAGTCGCCAATCCGCAAGCGTTAGCCGCTGCAATTCAAAGGATGCTCACCGATGACACGCTGCGTGCCGAACTGAGTCGCAAAGGCGCAAAGTCCGTTCGCGAGCGATATTCAACGAATACGATTCTTCGCGTGTGGGACGAGTTGTTCACGCGCGTTGGCGTGGACACCGACGATGCCGCGGCGCGCCGACCCATCCATGAAAACGACATGACAGATTACGACTCACACGAATCGCAAGGCGCCTACGACTCGACGCGCCGTTGATATCGCCTAATGAAGAAAATAGCTGTAGACATCAGCCTGATAATTCTTGAGGGCATCTGCCGACAGGGCTAGAAGAATCAGCGCAGTCCACCATATCACGAACGCGTTCCTGAATCGAATTTGCGAAATCACGTACGGCAGCAGTAACGCTATGCAATACCACACGCGTCCCTTCCCGAACGGAAACAGCACATACGCAAAGACCAAATAAGCCATGAGCGCAACGTGCATCGTGCATAGCTCCGTCCATACCTTGTCCTTCGCTGTGCCCTTCTCTTTCCATTGCGTATAAAGCACAATGACAGAAGCCGTTGCATAGACGATCAACAGGATGAGCAGCCGGATAGTGAAATCGTCCTGGTAGTCCGCATATTCCTCGACTCGCCTGCCGCCGAAATTATTGAAAAGATAGCCCGCCGCGGCGGCGAGTACGAACGCCGTCAAACTCGAAACAATCAACGCTCGCCATTTTCGATCTCCGCACGCTCGAATGGAGAGCAATAGCAACGCGGGTATCGCGAAGGTCGTATGAACGAAGCTCGCGAGCACCCATCCGAGGACGGGCCGCTGATAGCGCAGCGTGATAAGCATCGCTATGCCGAATGCCAAACCTTGACGGATTTGAAACAGTCCGACCGTAGCCAAGGCTACCGGAACGACCGCCCAAAGAAGCAGCCCTAGTAGCGGTCGCCGGACTTCTAAAAGCGCCGCAATGATAAGTGCGTTCGCCAATACGACGGTCACTCTTACACCAATATCGGGTGTTACGCCGAACGCATTCAATACGATCAACCAGGTACGCCAGCCGAATTCCTCCGTCACCGTGCTGATGACAAAACTGAGCGTTGAAGTGCGTGTCTGATAAAGATTGACGAACCAGTCCCACGTTGTCTGGCTGAAGTACTCCAGGTAATTGTCCTGATCTAGCAGCATCGTACGATCGCCTACCGCAACCACCACCAGCAACAGAATCGCTATCAGGATGAATAGGCAGCCGCCAGGAGTAGTCAGGTAGGCTCGCGCCTGAGTTGTGCGACGGGGAACTGGTGGACTCGGCGCTTGAGTCATTCTGGCTTTCATCGAAATTTTTTTAGGTCGGATAATGCGCTCGGCGCCGGCTTGCTGCCTTGCGAGGTTGTCGTCGGCGAAGTGCGCCGATTATCGAATAGTCTTCAAGTCCGTTACTACGATCTGCGGTCCGCGCTTGTCGTAATCGTGGCTTTCGACGGAAAGAAGCTTTGGCTTGATCCAGGTCGCCGATCGATTGACGATTCGTCCTTTCACAATTGAACCTTTGGTATCGAGACCTGAAACGCTAAAGGCGGCGATCTTCGCGGATTCATCGCGCTGACCGCTGATATCGATCTGCACGTCCTTGGACTCGACACCGGCAATCTTCAAGAGATAGACGAGGATGCCGATCTTGCAGTTTCGCGTGACAGGGTTGACGATCCTGATGTTTTCCAGCACGTCCCGATTCGAATTGGGCTCGATATCCAGACCCGCCGACGGCGCCGTTCCACCGATGTTCTCCCACAGACCGCCTTCAATGAAAACGTTCCTTCCGCTAATGATGGAGATTCCCTGTCGACGACAGTTGTTCGCGTGATGGTCAATCACGTGAATATACTGAGGCGGCATGCTGGTCGGCTGATAACTGTTCGCCAGGTAGATACCGTCGCCCCAGCAACCCACCGTGGTTGCCGATTTGATCGTGATTTTTGAACTACCTGCTATCGAAATGCCCATGCCGTAGCCTTCCGAATGCGTTTTGGGCTGCGCCGAGTTCAACTCACGACTGCCGTCTAGCGTCGCGTTCTCCAGCACAACGTCGCTCACGTCCCACATGCGCAACATTTGATACGAAGGCGTGTCATGCGCAAGCAACTTGATCGAGGCGCCCGGTTCGAAGCGAACGCGCGAGCCGCTTCGCAGACTCAGTCCTTGCGTGTCGATGCGGCATTGTCCGCCAATGAGTAACGTCTTGCCAACTGAGCGATCGATCGCATCCTGAAGACGCGACGTGTCATTGCTCACGCCATCGCTCACGACGCCGAAGACACTCGCATGCACGACGTCGTCTTCATTCAATATCTTAGCCGCCGCCGACCGACACGCAAGCCCATGCGCCAGAGGCATCGACGCTATGACTTTGAGCGCAACTCTTCTGCTTATCATGATCGTTCTCAAGCGTTCTGCGTTGTTCCATACACCGCAACGGTCCGCTCGATCACGATCCTTTCGTCGAACTCTGCGAGCGCGCGAACGCGCGCATTGGCACCGATCGTTTCGCGCAACACCGGGTCGTCATGAAGACGCGCGATTGCATCTGTCAGCGCGACGCCGTCCTTCACCGAAACGCGCAAGCCATCGACGCCATCTTGACTCACGACCTCGCGACAACCCGGCGCGTCCGTCGTCACCAGCGCGATGCCGCATGCTGCGGCTTCGATCATCGCCTTTGGCAATCCTTCTCTATAACTGGGCAACACCATGATGTCGATGTCGCGTAGCAACGCCGGCATGTCACCGACATGACCGAGCCAAGTCAGCGTGCCCTCCTCGACCCAGGCCTCAACCGTTTTTGTCGGGACCGAAGCAGGATTGCCCTCGTCGGGATCGCCGGCGAGCAGGAATTCGAACGAGCGCTGGCTGTTTCGCAGCGCGCGAGCTGCTTCCACGTATTCCGCGATTCCCTTGTCCCAAAGCAGGCGCGCAGCCAGCAAAACGCGAATCGGTCGTGGCGTGCCGCTCGTGTCCTTCGCGCGTTGGGCGAACTTCTGTACGTTCACGCCCGATCCGGGAATGAGGTGGATGCAAGACTTGTCGACGATACCGGCGTTGATGAACATCGCGACATCGTCGGGATTCTGGAGAATCAGCGATGCGCCGCGGCCATTCAACGTCGCGCGCATCAATATTTTGACCAGCGGTCGTAAGACGCGCGCCTTCAACGAATCGTTCGTAAACACGAAGCCGAGACCTGCCACAGCGTTGACGCGCTGCCTGACGCGCGCGAGACGCGCCGCAAGCGAACCGTACACCGCGCATTTAATGGTGAAGCCATGCACGACATCTGGCCGCTCTTTGCGAAACAGGCGGCATAGGTGCAAGACCAGCAAGAGTTCCCGCAAGGGGTTCAGACTGCGTCGTTGCATCGGCACGGGAAGCCAGCGGAATCCGGCGTCCTCTAACCCCGCGACATAAGGCCCCGGCGGCGACATGAGCAACACCGACCAGCCATTGTCCCGAAGATTCTTCGCGAGCGACAAACGAAAATTGAAAAGGTACCAATCCGTATTGGCAAAGAGAACGACTTTTTTCATGACCTACCGACCTAACTCACGTCGAAACTTGAACCGCCAGTACAAATAAAGCGCTGATCCGAATGGCAGATTCAACAGCACCTGCAAGCGATGCCCGGACGCCATCGCGATCTGGTACACAGAACGTCGCGCCAAAAACTCGTAAGCAATGAGCCGCCACGTCATCACGATCCGCGTGCGCATGTTGACCGGCGGCGCGATTGCCCAGCGAATGCCGTGTGCGGACCCGACCGGGCACAGGACCGTCAGCGCCGCGCCGCCTCGCGTCAGACCATCGGACAGATACTCGCAAACATAGAAGCCGATGTTCACGTGCAGCATCCGATACCGCCGCCCGATCATTCCCCATACGGCGGACTCCATCATGAAGCGCTCGCCTTCGACTTCCGGAAAAGGAAACTGCTTCAAGATGTCTGCGCGCCAGACTTCGGCCTTGTCGCCACGCACCCCGCGATTGATGCGCATATCGATGTATGTCGCCCACTCGCGGTCCGGCTCGAAACGGTCACCGATCACGCGTCCATCCGCGCGCAGTCTGAGAAAGCTCATGCCGCATACGTCGGGAATGGTTCGACACGACGACCAGTTTTCGCGAATCGTCGCGATGGCATCGAGCGTGAGCGTGTCATCGCTATCGACCGTGATGATCAATTCGCCCTTCGCAAGTGCGAAGCCCCGATTCAGCGCGGTATGCTTCCCGCCGTTCGGTTTCTGAATGTAGCGCAGCGGCCAATCGACCTGGTCAGCCCAGCGCTCGCAAAGCGCGCGCGTGTTGTCGACGCTGCCATCATCGACGACTATCCATTCGAAATCTCTGTCGCTTTGTTTTTCGAGGCTGGCGAACAAGCTTGGCAACTGAGCCGCACGGTTATAGCTGGCGGTAATAACAGAGATGAACGTCATCGAGAAAACTTGACAATGCGTGGCATGCGGGTGAGGCGATTCCAAGTCGGCGATCGCGTCAGACAAGGCATCGGCGAGAAATCAGGCTCCATGCTCTTGCTCCATGTCCTCTTCCTCGTTCTCGTGGATGGAGAAAAGATAGAGAACGAACACGACGCCGGCCATGACAGCAGTGCCTACAGGAAGCGCGGCCAAACCGAGCATTGGTGTGAAGGCGAAGTTGGCCGCGACCTTGGCGACGAAGCCTGCGCATGTGATGAACGCGATCGACCGATAGCGCCCTTCGCTGGCAGCCATCTGCATCAACACTAATGTGGCAAATGCTGGCGCTAATTGCAGCGTGAACCAGCGAAGCAAGACCGCGACATGTTCAGTATCGACTGCCGTGAAAGCGCCTCGTTGAAACAGCACACGCACGATCAAAGGCGCGGCGAACGAAGCGACACATGCCGCCACGGCGCCGATTCCGAACATGACGTAGGCCCATTTGATCGCCATGGATCGAGCGCGCTCGCGTTCGCCATTGCGGATGGTCTGCGTCAACACGGGCAACGTCGCCCTTCCGATTGCCGATGCACCGAGACCCATCAGCAACGCAATCAGCCGATTGGCATAACCAAGCGTGGCGACCGCTCCAGCACCTTCACGGGTCGCCATGTATTGATCGATAGGCACGATACAAGCAAGGATGGCCTGACTGATGAGCATGACGCCGATCGAATGCGCCATGGCCCGCCACTGCGGCGAACTGAATCCGAAGCGAATGGGAGCGCGGACCTTATCCGCACGCCTTGCGAACATCGACAACAAATAAACTTGCAGCGCGAGTCCGAGCGTAACGGCCATGTAAAGCGGCTTGATCGACGAACCGGTACTGACGATCACCACGAAAAAGAGCACTGCAGCCGGCACGGCTTCGAGCAACGTGTTGATATGCCGCTCGCGTGCCTGCAAGCGCGCGGCATCGATACACATGAGCAAGGTGAGCGGCACGAGCGGCGACATGCCGACGATAAATTGCATCGCAAGCGATCTCGTATGCTCCGGCAGCGGTCCACCCACATAGGCGATCACCACGGGCGATGCGAAAACGAGCACGTTGGCGATGGCAAGACCGACGAGCCACGCCAAGCCACGCAATTCGCCGATGAAGTTGGCGAGCGTGTCCGTGTCGTCGTTGCGCATGCGCACGAGCACGGGAATCAGCACGGTACTGAGCACCGTGACGAGCATGGAAGGTATCCATGTGGCGAGCGTGAAGGACAACT
Source organism: Caballeronia sp. LP006 (assembly GCF_031450995.1). Classification (NCBI taxonomy): domain Bacteria; kingdom Pseudomonadati; phylum Pseudomonadota; class Betaproteobacteria; order Burkholderiales; family Burkholderiaceae; genus Caballeronia; species Caballeronia sp. LP006. The sequence continues at coordinate 2,289,577 of NZ_JARTVW010000005.1, forward strand.
GGTAGGCATCGACGATACCGCTCACGCCATAGCGATACGCGATCGCCATTTCCTTGAAGGCGCCGGCACTCTTGCCCATCAGCACGAAGAGTGACACCCATGCGGCGCCCTTCGCTATCCTGCGATGATCCGGATGCGCGTTCGCAAGCTTGGCCCGAAGCTTGGAGGCCAGTCCGAAGCTCATGTCCGCTTCTCTCTGCGACGCCGCGGAACGACCTTGCCCGCGCGCGCGGCGACTTCGCGCCAGGTCGACTCATACGCTTTCTGCATCCGCTCGAGACCGAAGTTACGCACAATGCGAGTGCGCGCGCGTTCCCTGCGCGCTTTACCTTCAGTCGTGCGGTTCATTGCAATTGCTGCACCAAGCGCCTTTGAAAGCGCGACTGAATGACCAGGCGGGACGACCCATCCTTCGCTACCGACTATCGTGGCAACGTCGCCTACATCGGTATTCACGCTCAACGTGCCGCAAGCCATCGCCTCGGCGACCACGTTCGGGAACGCTTCGCCAGCGCTCGGCAGCACGTGGATATCGAGCGCGTTCATGACGCCTGAGATATCGTCCGACGGTCCCGCCAGAAGCACGCGTTCGCGCAAACCGACAGCATCGAGCGATGCGAGAAGATCGGCGTTCGCGCATGTCATGTCGGCGCCGACGAGCACCAGCTTGAAAGCGACGCCATCATCGGCGAGCATCGCCGCGGCGCGAAACAGGTTCGGATGGTCTTTCTGAGGATTCCAACGCGCCACGCATCCGATAAGCGGCATATCGTCCGAGACTTGCCAGAGCTGTCGTTGCGCGGCCCTTGCATGAGGATCCGGCGAGAAGCGTTCGATGTCGTAGCCGTTCGGGATCCACGAGAACTTGCTGCCGTCATAGCCGATCTGTTGATGCGCGGCCTGGCCTCGTTTCGAGCAGCACACGATGCGGTCCGGCACGAAGCGCGAGAGCAATCCGCACATCTTCGCAATCCGGACCGTCATGCGTGTGTTCTTGTCGGAATCGAGATTCGCGTGGTGAACCGCCCAGCAAATCGGCTTGAAGCGCGTCAGATAGGCAAGCACGCCGCCGATGAGATCAGCGTGATACATCCAGGTCTGCACGACGTCCGGGCCGAATGCGCGCATGACCGACCAGAGACGAAGCAACGCGCGCGGCGTGATTCGGCCTTTCGAACAATTCAGCGCTTCGACTTCGATGCCTTGTTCGAGCAACTTCGCCGTGTAGTACCCTTCTCCGCGCATACAGACCACGCGATGCTCGATGCCGCTCGTGCGCCCGTGCGACACAACCTGGAACAACACCGCCTCTGCGCCACCGCGATCGAGGCTGCTGATGACATGCAGAACCTTCATCGTGATGTATTACCGTTGCTCGCATCGGAAGATTGGACGTGGTTTCGCTGCGTCTTCGTCGACGCGATATACCACGGCACGGCGGTCCGAATGCCTTCGTCGAGCCGCACGCCGTCGGCATATCCAAGCATCGACTTCGCCTTCTCTATACTGGCCTGCGAATTACGTACGTCCCCTGCGCGAAACGCGCGGTATGTCGGCGGCCGATCGTATCGAATGCCGTATTCTCCAAGCGTGTCACGCAGCAAGCCGAACAACTCGTTCAACGTCGTGCGATCTCCGAGTGCGACGTTGAAGACCTGTCCGCGCACATCATCGCTCGCCGTTGCTGCGAGCAGATTGACCTGTACCGCGTTATCGACGAAGCAGAAGTCGCGGCTCGTCTCGCCGTCGCCATTGATCTGCACGTCTTCGCCGCTCATCATCGTGGCGATCCAGCGCGGAATGACCGCCGCATACGCGCCGTTCGGGTCCTGGCGTTTGCCAAAGACGTTGAAGTAGCGCAAGCCCGTCGCCTTGAAGCCGTAGCAGCGCGCGAAGACTTCTGCATAGAGCTCATTCACATACTTCGTGACGGCGTAAGGCGAAAGCGGACGTCCGATATTCGCTTCCTCTTTGGGAAGCACCGGATGATCGCCGTATGTCGAACTGGACGCCGCGTAGGTGAAGCTGGATACGCCTGCATCGCGCGCGGCGACCAGCATGTTGAGGAAGCCACCGATGTTCACCTGATCGGTCGCGACCGGATCGTTCAGCGAACGCGGCACCGATCCCAAGGCGGCCTGATGCAGCACATGCTTCACGCCAGCGACAGCGGTCTCGCAATCTCGCGCATTGCGGATATCGCCTTTTATCAGCGTGAAGCGTGACCATTGCTCCGGCAACACCGAGGTCGCCACTTCGTCGAGATTGCGCCGATGACCGGTCGCGAAGTTATCGAGCCCGACGACTTCCTGATTCAGCCTGAGCAGCGTCTCGACGAGATTCGAACCGATGAATCCCGCCGCGCCCGTGACCAGCCATCGCACTGGATTCGCTCGCAACGCTTCGCAGATAACCTGATAGCGATTCATCGTGAGTATCCTTACAGGCGCAGATCCGAACCATCGGCCGGCAAGACATATTTGAGGTCGTAGAGAAGGTGCTCCTTCTTGCCGAAATCGCGCATGCCCTTTCCGAGCGTGACGAACTGCTCGTGAGCGACCGCGATAACGATCGCGTCATAAGCACCCGCCTCAGGCGACTCGACGAGATCGATGCCGTATTCGTCCTTGACCTCGTGCACAAGCGCCCACGGATCGCAGACATCGACATGCGCCTGATACTCTGCAAGCTCGCTGACGATGTCGATGACACGCGTGTTGCGAATATCCGGGCAGTTTTCCTTGAACGTGAGACCGAGAATGAGCACGCGCGCATCGGCGATAGCAATGCGCTTCTGCGCCAGCGCCTTGACGAGTTGCGCGACGACATACTGCCCCATGTTGTCGTTGAGGCGACGACCCGCGAGAATGATCTCCGGGTGATATCCGATCTCTTCGGCCTTATGCGTCAGATAGTAAGGATCGACGCCGATGCAGTGACCACCAACCAGACCCGGCTTGAACGGCAGGAAGTTCCACTTTGTACCCGCCGCGCGCAGCACGGACTCGGTATCGATATTCATGCGATTGAAGATGATCGCGAGTTCGTTGATCAACGCGATATTCACGTCACGCTGCGTGTTCTCGATGACCTTCGCGGCTTCGGCCACGCGGATGCTCTCCGCCATGTGCGTTCCCGCCGTGATGATCTCGCGATAAACGGCATCGACCTTGCGCGCGGTTTGCGGCGTCGAACCGGACGTCACCTTGCGAATGTCCACTACGCGATGCGTTTTGTCGCCGGGATTGATGCGCTCGGGACTGTAGCCGACGAAGAAGTCGACGTTCATCTTGAGACCAGAGACGCGCTCGAGCACGGGCACGCAGACTTCTTCGGTGGCGCCCGGATAGACCGTCGATTCGAACACGACGATGTCGTTTTTCTTCAGCACCTTGCCGACGGTCTGGCTTGCCGAAATGAGCGCGCCGAGGTCGGGCCGGTTGTACGCGTCGATTGGCGTCGGCACCGTGACGATGAAGAAGTTGCACTTGGCAAGATCCGCCGCATCGGCGCTGAAACTTAGCTGACTTGCGCGGGCGAGTTCCTCGGTACTTACTTCGAGCGTCGAATCGATACCCTGCTTCAGCGCATCGATACGCGTCGTGTTGATATCGAAGCCGACTACGGGACGCCCGCGACCAAACTCGACGGCAAGAGGCAAACCTACATAGCCCAGACCGATGATTGCAATACGGAGATTTTCTAACATTTCGTTTAACCAACCTTCAGTGTTTCTCGATGCTTTGCTTGAAACATCGACGCCGAATTCGTCACGGCGTGCTTTTAGCGAGTGCTGCGATCAGGAGCGGTCCTGGTAGTAACCGTCTCCGGTATAGCGATAGCTTTGGTATCGGCCGCCGTAGCCATAGATTCTTCCGCGCGGCTTGATTGCGTTGAACAGCAAGCCGGTGACTTGCGTGCCGGTCTGCGTCAGACGCTTGATGGATTCGCTGACCTCTCCGCCGCGGGTCACGCCAGAGCGCGTGACGAGGAAGACGCTGCCCGCCGAGCCAACGATGGTTTCCGCGTCGGAAACGACGAGTACTGGCGGCGCGTCGACGATGACGACGTCATAGGCACGGGATGCCGCCGAGATGAAATCGCCCCAGTTTTTATGCGAGAGCACTTCCGCAGGGTTCTGCGGATAATTGCCCGACGAGACGAAATCGAGATTGGGAAGAACGTCCCGATGCACGACAGAATCGACCGACCTGGCTTCGGATATCGCGTCGGACAGCCCGGCATCGCGCCCCAGACCGAAGTACCGGTTGAGATAACCCTTGCGCATGTCCGCATCGATGAGCAACACGCGGGCGCCGCTCGACGCCAGCACCGTCGCGAAGTTGACGGACACGAACGACTTGCCGATTCCCGGTGTCGGACCCGCGATCAACACGACGTTATTTTTTCCACCCGATGCGACGAACTTGAACGCGGTCCGAAGACTGCGCAGGCTCTCCACGGCTGGATCGTTCGGATACAGATTCGCGAGCACCAGCGGGCGCGAACCGTCGCTTCGCAGGTTACGGATGAGTTCGGCCTGCTTGTCGCTAACGGGAATCGTGGCGTAGACGCTGAGACCGGTGTGCTCTTCCAGCGAAATCGGATCGGTGACGCCCGTGAACAAGCGGTCCTTCACGAGTGCGAGCAAAGTTCCGAGGAACAGACCGACGATCGCCGCAGCGGCCATGACGATCAGCTTGCGCGGCTTGACCGGGCGCTCGGGAATATCGGCGGTATCGACGATCCGCACATTGCCGATCTTGCCCGCCTTCACCAGACGCAACTGCTCGACGTTGCTGCGCATGGCGACATACAGGTCCGTCGAAACACGCACATCCCGCTGAAGCTTGAGCATGTCCTGCTCGGTCAGCGGCATCTGGCGAATCTGCGCGGCGATGCTATCGATCTGCTTCTGGTTCGTCGCAATTTGTTCGTCGATAGCGAGCAACGACGGATGCATCGGACCGAAACGCGTCGCCAAGTCCTGGCGCTTTTGCTTCATCGCGATGAGGCGTGTCTCCGCGTCGGCCGATTGCTGCAAGCTGACCTTGCCGGCCTCGGACAAGTCCACGATCGTGTGACTGTTTTGATATTCGCTCAACTTCGCTTCAGCGTCTTCGAGTTGCTGCTTCATGACGGGAAGCTGAGCGTCGAGGAACGAGATGGAATGTTCCGCCTGAGCCGCTTTGCGGTCGGCATTTTGCTTGACGTATTGGCGGCCGAGTTCATTCAGCGTGTCGCTCAAAAGCACGGGGTCCGTGCTTTCGAGCGTCGCGGAAATCACGCCCGAGTGCTTGCCCTGCTCGATGATCTGCAACGACTTGATGAGGTCATCGGTCGTGAGTTGGCTCGAACGAGATTTCAGGACGAAGCTGGCGCCCGGTCTTCCGGACAGCTTGGTGACCTTCAGGGTGAGCGCGCCGAAGCTCGAGTTGAACTTCTCTTCGGTGCCGATAGAACCCGTCACTGGAGATTCCAGTCCGTAACCGCTCAGGCTGTACCGGTTGTCCTTCAGCACTGTCAGGTCGTAGCTGCGTCCCTGAAGCTTGCGGGGAACCTCGAAGGCGGCAAGCTCGATCGATTCGCTGCCCCAATCGAAACCGCCCCAACCGAATACCCCAGGATTCGACAGTCCGTCGTTGTGAGATGCCATCCATTTACCGAACACGGGAAAATAGCGTGGCTTCGCTTCGACATTGAGTTTCAGCGCGTCGACCGTTCCGGACGCGACGAGCCGCGAACCAAGAATCTGGATTTCGCCATCCGCTGACGATTTGACATCGAACATGGCGGAAACATCGCTAAGTAAGTTCTTAGCGCTGGCCGCATCGGAAGAATCTTCGACGGCTACCAGAATGCGCGAGCTATAAACCGGCGTCGCGAGAAACGCATACATTGCGCCGACGATCACGAACAGCGCAGCGACGATGGCAATCAGCTTTCTGTGATCCAACAGGGCGTCCAGCAACTCGACGATACTTAGTTGATCGCTGCTCTCGCCATGCGACATAACCGGTAGATTCTCTTGTTTCATAACTTCCAACGCGTTGATTCAATTCGCCCGACCCAGTCCGAAAGTCCTCTTTCGATCAAGTCAAAACAGTCTTCGAAAACATTCCGTTCTTTTCGGTACGGGTCCGGTACTTCAAAGTTACTGAATTGACCTAGCCTGAAGACGCGACCTTTTACAAACGGATATCGCTTCTCCAGATAGCGCTTTTGCTGTTCCTGCATTACGAGGATCAACTCGGCGCGCTTGCAGTCGAAGCCGCTCAACTGCGCGCCACGATGAGACGAGATGTCGATGCCGTGATCCATCATCACGCCTTGTGCGTATGGATCGGCCGGCTGTCCGGCAAGCGCGCTGATTCCGGCGGACCAGACTTCCAGCGACGGCACTTTCGACTGCAACCAACCCGCTGCCATCGGACTGCGGCAGATATTTCCCTCGCACACGAGGAGAACGGAGTCGATCATCCCGAGACTCCTGTGCGATCGTTCATGCGAGTCGTGCGTGAGGACATGATCAATAGCCCGCGACCTGGCGCCCGATGTTCGCGCCTTGCGCGCTCGGCAAGAGCAGATTGACAATGCGGTTCCAGCGAGCAAGACCAGTGGCGTCCACATAGACGACATCCTTTGGCTGCAGCTCGAAGTGCTCCGCGAGCGCCAGTGCCACCGGCGATGTGCTGTCGAGATGAAAGACCTGCGGCGCGGCCGGGTCTTCGGTCGGACGTACGACGTAAACTCCTGCCGCTTCGGCCGTCGAAGGATTCACGCCGGCAGCCGAGGCCAGTGCGTCATTCAAGGTAAGCCGACCGTCGTGCATCGACAGCGTCATCGGGCGCATTACTTCGCCGGTGACGAACACCTGGTTATAGGTCTGCGGCAAGACACGGACGACATCGCGGTCTTTCAGGAAGATCATCGATGCATCGAGTTTCTGTTCCGCGAGTTGCGGCAAGCTAATCTGGAAGGTCCGGCCGTTACGCAAGATCTGAATCCGGCTCGTGTCGCCCACGCCGGCGGTGACGCCATTGGCCTCGCTGAGCGCTTCCGACAGGGACATCGGGACATTCGTGATCGGCTTGATGCCAGGCTGATTGACTTGGCCCTCCACGAACACGCGCTGACTGCGATAGGCGACTACGCTTACCGTCAGTTGCGGATTTCTCAGATAAGGCGTGAGAAGGCGCTTCAACGTCGCTTGTAATTGAGCGACGGTTCCGCCAGAAGCCTTCACTTTTCCAACATATGGAAACTGAATGTCGCCGTTATCCCCGACGACGAAGCCGGGGACCGTCTGTGTGCTGAGACCCGGCCCATTGGGCAGCGTGCCGGCTGTATCGCCGATGCTGTAGGTCAGATTTGGAACGACCAGTTCGGGGTGATCCCAAACGATGATGGAAAGCACATCGGCCGGCCCGATGACGTAATGATTGGGATAGCCGATGAGCTGGCGATAATCGCCTTGGGACGTGGCATCGCGCTCAGCCTTTTGCTGCCTGACCAGTTGCGGCGTGATGGTCGCGATGTCGGGTGTTGAGGCTGGGTCGGAAGAGTCGACTGGTGCTTTGGGATCGAGTCGCATGCCGGGGGCAAGCGCGCATGCGCCAAGCAGGGCGGGCAGCATTGCGATAGCGAGAGCCAACTTGAGACGGCCGGAAAATTTCAAATCAACCATTGCTTGCGGGTGTTCAATTCAATTCGGTTCAAACACTGGCTTGACGCTGAATCGGCGTCGGCCTTAGTCCGTGTTCTCAATCAAAATTTCAGGGTTAAAAACAGAGACCTTTTTATTGTTCAGCGTGCACGACAATAGGTTGCTCCTTGACAGGCGCTGGCCGAAGCCAAGCCGGCACGTGAAATCTCACGATTGCGGCATACAACCAGACATAGGTGGCAATAAAGAGGAGTGCCGACGCGCCGAGAAGAACTGGAGATTCTGAAAACAAGGTTGCCGGAACGACCGCGCAAAGCGTCAGTGTCCACAAATAAGGAGATGCCCGGGAATTTCTGAGACTTAAGGCGCGTGAATCGCATCGATTCAATTCTCCGCCAAGCACGCGACGATAAACCAGTGTATGCAAATGAACCGCATCAGGCGCACCGGCAGGCAAACCACGCACGAGTTTTCTCCGGTAGATCGAGAAGACGGTTTCGAAGACTGGGTAGATCGTAACCAGAATTGCGTAAAGCGGCGAAATGCTGGGATTGCGCATGGTGAGCAAGATCAGCAACTCGGCGATTAGAAAACCGATGAAATACGCGCCGCCGTCTCCGAGAAAGACTCGGGAGATCGGAAAATTCCAGGCAAGAAAACCGGTAATCGCACCAATCAGCGTCAACGAGACAATAACAATTGTCGAGTCGCCCACATGAAACGCCACCAGGCCGATCGACGCTAAAATGATGATCGCAACAACCGATGCAAGCCCATTCAAACCGTCGATGATGTTAATCGCATGCACCACGCCAGATACTGAAAATACTGTCAGAGCAATCGCGATGGGCGAGAAAACAAGCACTGCATCGACGTAAGAAAGGTTCACTCGTGTAACCACCGCCCGGAGTGCGAAGCAAGCAAGCAGTGCCGCAATCATCGATGCGATCAAACGCGTTCTCGGGCTGATTTTCTTGGTCAGATCCTCCGCGAAACCTGACAGGAACGCGGGCAAGGAACAGCCAAGCAAAATCAGAGCTTCGCTACTGTTATGCGAAGGATTCAGAAAGGCATTCAAGAGTAACGAAGCAGCGACTGCGACGATGACCCCCGCGCCACCGATTCGTGGCACCGCAACCGCATGGACTTTTTGAATCCCATCCAGATCGCGGTCCATTGAGAAGGAACCATGCCAGCGCTCGAAGCGAACAATGAACAGTACCGAAACAAAGGAAACCAGAAGCGCGATCAACACAACCAACATCGAAATCACCACCAAGTCCTCAACCTAAAAATCGAAAGCCTTTCTGCGCAAGATCAAAATAAGCGTGAATATTGGCTTCTTCTTTCCTGCCAAACATGCGAGATAGTCCGCTTGTTTATGCTTTTCATTATCACCGCTTTCAGGCCCTAATGACCTATCAACTTCTAAAGCACTTTGTTTCACGCTGACCTTTCAAGGCGCTCCGCCATTTCCAGTAACGGCCTTTGAATCTATATCAACGGACGAGCCGCAAGCGTTATTGGGAAATGTCTTAAGAGGATGAACCATAGGGTGGCGGCTGCCCAATCGCCGTTACTAAAATTCACGGGCTTTGATGTAAATGCTAACAACGAGCAAGTGTACTAGCAGTTGTAAAAAGTCTGGCAGCGATCAGGACATAAACTGTGCAATTTCATCGCATTCTTAGGCTTAATCGACGTACGCGTAAGCTCTTTTACAGACATGTCTTAGTCTTCCAAGAAATTCCGAGACAAAATGTGCAAACCGTTAGGATAATTCCGTTTGTATCGAGGGATAAACATCGAGTTTCGGAGAGACGTGCGAAAGAAAGCGAGATGGCGCGATCCGGATGAGAGGTCCGGCTTCACGCGTTTTAGAGGTTAGATTTCTGCGCGGCGGACGTTTCGCGCGCTTACTGTTCGTGCGCGGCGGCTAAGGGTTCCGACAGCGCCGCCGGAGCATACTGCGATCAACGTGTGGATCGAATGGAGCGTGTGCGTGTGCGCGTTTTCGATGTTTGACTACGCGATCTCATCATGCCAGACGCGCGATTGCTCGAATTCAAGACGCGAACAACCCCGCGCTTGAAAAAGAGGGAGACAGTTCCGCGCGAGCACTGCTCTGGCAAGCGACATAGCGAATCGCCATGCATGGCTGCTAGAAGTTGTCAACGCAAGCCAAGATTGAATCTCACGCGACCGGGCCCGATCACCGCCCAAAAACAAAAAGCCCCGCAAGTTTTTAACCTTGCGGGGCTTTTCTACTACTACTGGCGGAGACGGAGGGATTCGAACCCTCGATCCAGTTTTTAGCCAGATGCTCCCTTAGCAGGGGAGTGCCTTCGACCACTCGGCCACGTCTCCCAAACTGTTCGTCGCACCGGGAGTGCAGTGCAACGAGATCGAGATAATAGCGTGTTCGCTCGCGCCGGTCAAATTCGCATAACGATTTTTTCCAATCGATTACGCATCGGCTCATGGCTTACGCGAACCGCAACAGTGCATGAGCCCTCGAACCCGTCGCAACGCTCAACGCCACACTCAAACAAGACTCAAGCAACACTCAAGCGCGATCGAGCTCGAACGCCTTATGCAGCGCGCGCACCGCGAGTTCGGTGTACTTCTCGTCGATCAGCACGGAGATCTTGATTTCGGAAGTCGAGATCATCTGGATGTTGATGCCCTCTTCCGACAACGTGCGGAACATGGTGCTCGCGATACCCACGTGCGAACGCATGCCGACACCCACCACCGACACTTTCGACACCTTCGGGTCGCCCAGCACGGTCTCGGCCTGCACGTGGCCCTTCACTTGGCCATTAAGGATCTCGAGCGCGCGCTGATAGTCGCCGCGGCCCACCGTGAACGTGAAGTCGGTCTTGCCGTTCACGCTCTGGTTCTGAATGATCATGTCGATGTCGATGTTCGCATCGGCGACAGGTCCGAGAATCTGATACGCGACGCCCGGCTTGTCCGGCACGCCCATCACGGCGATGCGCGCTTCGTCGCGCTGAAACGCGATGCCAGAAATCACTGCTTTTTCCATGTTCTCGTCTTCTTCAAAAGTAATCAGGGTGCCCGAGTGCATTTCCTTTTCGAGCGGCATAAGCGGGTCGGTCAGGCTCGAGAGCACACGCGTCTTCACCTGATACTTGCCGGCAAATTCCACCGAACGGATCTGCAGCACCTTCGAGCCCAGGCTCGCCATCTCCAGCATCTCTTCGAAAGTCACGCGGTCGAGCCGGCGCGCTTCTTCGACGACGCGTGGATCGGTCGTATAGACGCCGTCGACATCGGTATAGATCAGGCACTCGTCGGCCTTGAGCGCCGCGGCGATCGCGACCGCCGAGGTGTCCGAGCCGCCGCGCCCGAGCGTGGCAATGTGACCTTCCGGATCGACGCCCTGAAAGCCCGTGATGACCACGACCTTGCCCGCATCGAGATCCTTGAGCACGCGCTCGCCGTCGATTTCGCTGATGCGCGCCTTGGTGAACGCGCTGTCCGTCTTGATCGGCACTTGCCAGCCGGCGTAGCTCACGGCTTCGAGGCCTTCGGCGTGCAGCGCGATGGCGAGCAAGCCCACGCTGACCTGTTCGCCGGTGGAGGCGATCATGTCGAGTTCGCGCGGGTCCGGATTGGGCGTGATGTCTTTCGCGAGGCCGAGCAGGCGGTTGGTTTCGCCGGACATCGCCGAGGGCACGACGACCAGCTTGTGGCCTGCCTTGTGCCATTTGGCGACGCGCTTGGCGACGTTCTTGATGCGCTCGACCGAGCCCATCGAAGTGCCGCCGTATTTGTGTACGATGAGTGCCATTGTCGTTTTGAACTGGAAGGAAAACCGCGCTTCATGCGCTCGTTGCAATGCGCTTTAAGCGTTGTGGCCGATCACTTCGGGGATGATTTGAAGCTGGCGACGCGACGCGTTGGCGCATATGCCGCCGCGTGCTTGGGGTACCGGATTGCAATACCAGGCAGCAGTTGCGTTAGCCAATCGCGCATGAAAGTCGCGCGGTTGGTACGCAGCGAATTCGCGCGATGGCTGGCGATTTAACGTTGAATATCACGTCTTTTGGACGGAGATGACGAGCAAAACGCCAAGCGGACAAACGAGCTACGGTACCGGATCGAAGCCGAAATTACAAGATGAAGCGGCTGGGCGTCTATTTTAACGGGTTTGCGGCGGACCATCCCGAAAAGAGGCATGCGCAAGTTGCTGCCCTCCTGTACTGGAAACTCGTTGCCAGCCGGACACCGCAGCCCTCAGGCGATCAACAAATCCGGCCGCCAGATCAACCGCCGCCACGGCCCCTTCGCGTTTTCGACTTCGCGATTCACGCCGACGAGCGGCACGAACATCAGCAACGCGCCGATGAAGATGAGCGGCACATCGCGCTTCCACGCTGGCACGCCGCGCTCCTGAAAGAGATTCTTGAGCGTGCGGCTAGGTGCATCGGATGCAACGCGCAAACGCTCGCCGCCCGCGCGTGAACGCGCGCTCAACGGCGCGGCGCGCAACACGCTTTCGGCGATGACGTCATCGCCCGGTTCGGCGGCAGGCTCGAACACCAGCGACCCGCGCCACTGCGGCAAGCGCCAGACTTCCTCGCCCTGCCAGCGCAGTTCGACCAACGCTCTCGCTTGACTCGGACCGTCGTCGAGATCGGGTGCATCGGCGCTGTCGGCCTTCTCCCAGAACAACGCATTGCGATAAACCCGCAGCGCGTGTCCCACATGATCGATACGAAGCGCGTGCCCGTCGCGCGCGTCGGCGGCTGCGTGCAGTTGACGCAAAATGTCCGCGACACGCGCGGTGGATGCCGCCTGCAAGCCGCGATCTCGCATCCAATAACGCAGCAGATTGGTCGCGCGCTCGTCGTCGAGTGCGAGCAGCGCATTGAGCGCGAGCGCGCCTTCTTCCGCGTGCCGCGCCTTTTCCATGTCGATGCCCGCCAGCTCGTCGAGCAAGCGTTGCGCCGAAGCGGCATGCGACGCCGTGCGCGCGAGCGCATCGCGAAAGCCGGGGAAATGCACGGCGAGCACCGGCAGCACGTCATGCCGCAGCGCGTTGCGCGCATAACGCGTGTCGGCGTTGGATTCGTCCTCGATCCAGCTCAGGTCGCGCTCATGCGCGTATTGCTCGAGTTGCGCGCGCAGCAGCCGCAACAACGGACGCAGACGCATCACCTCGCTTGCGTGAAGACGCTGCGGCGCCATCGCCGCGAGGCCCGCGACGCCCGCGCCGCGCAGCAATTGCAGCAGCACGGTTTCGGCCTGATCGTCGGCGTGATGCGCGATCAGAAGCGCCGCCGCGCCTTGCTCGTCGCAGAGATCGTCGAGCGCGCGATACCGCGCATCGCGCGCGGCGGCTTCGAGACTCTCGCCGCCCATGCGAACGACATCGACATGACGCGACGCATATCGCACATCGAGCGAGGCCGCCAGCGCCTCGCAATGCGATACCCACGCATCCGCGTTAGGGCTCAGGCCGTGATGGATATGCAGCGCGATCACGCGCGATGCGCCGAAGCAGCGCACGGCGGCATCGAGAAGAACCGTGGAGTCGAGACCGCCGCTGAGCGCGACGGCCAGTAGCGAGTCGGCGGGCAGCGCCGCCTCCGACAAAGCGCCGCGCAACGCCTCGATAACGAGGCGGCCGGCCGGGGTTTCAGTGTCGAAGTTCGCCATGAGGAACGCGGATCACGCGCCCGGCAGCGTTTCCTTGAACTTGCCGTACGCCATCAGCTTGTCGAAGCGGCGCTCGCGCAGATCCTGCACGCTCATGCCCTGGAACTGGCGCAGGGAATCGGCAAGTGCGCGACGCAAAAGCGCCGCCATGCCCTTGGGGTCGCGATGCGCGCCGCCGAGCGGTTCGTTCACGATCTTGTCGATGAGACCCAGCGCCTTCAACCGATGCGCCGTGAGCCCGAGCGCTTCCGCGGCTTCCGGCGCCTTGGCCGCGCTCTTCCACAAGATCGACGCGCAGCCTTCCGGCGAGATGACCGAGTACGTGGAGAATTGCAGCATCATGACGGTGTCGGCCACGGCGATGGCAAGCGCGCCGCCCGAACCGCCCTCGCCGATGATCGTCGTGATGATCGGCGTCTTTAACTCCGCCATGACGTAGAGATTGCGCCCGATGGCTTCCGACTGCCCGCGTTCCTCCGCGCCGATGCCGGGATACGCGCCGGGTGTATCGACGAAAGTGAAGATGGGCAGATTGAACTTCTCGGCGAGACGCATGAGGCGCTCGGCCTTGCGATACCCTTCCGGGCGCGGCATGCCGAAGTTGCGCAACGCGCGCTCCTTGGTGTCGCGACCCTTCTGATGGCCGATCACCATGCACGGCTGACCATTGAAACGCGCAAAACCGCCGACGATGGCGAGATCGTCCGCATAGGAACGATCGCCATGCAGTTCATGGAAGTCCGTGAACAGCTCGTTCACGTAGTCGAGCGTGTACGGACGCTGCGGATGCCGCGCGATTTGCGATACCTGCCACGGCGACAGATTCGCGTACAGATCTTTGGTGAGCTGCTGGCTCTTTTTCGACAGCCGCTCGATTTCTTCCGAAATATCGACAGCGGAATCGTCCTGAACGAAGCGGAGTTCTTCGATCTTCGCTTCGAGTTCAGCGATCGGCTGCTCGAAATCCAGAAACGTGGTCTTCATGTGTTCGAGTCCTAGAACATCGGGCAGGGCGTATTTTAACCGCGTCCGTCCCTGATAAATGCGCGCGGGAACTATCGATTATAAATCAACGATAGTTCGCCAATCTTTTAGTCGGTTCTTAATGGTCCGCGGGAATCGGATTGAGACTGCGCCACATGTACCACGTTGCAACCGTGCGCCACGGCTCCCAGTTAGCAGCCACTTCGCGCGCTTCACTGCGCGTGACAGGTTCGCCGCTGAAGTAGTTGACGCTGATCGCCTGAATAAGACCGAGGTCGTCGAGCGGCAAAACGTCCGGGCGCGCCAGGTTGAAGATGAGGAACATCTCCGCCGTCCACCGCCCGATACCGCGAATCTGCGTCAGTTCGGCGATCACGGCTTCGTCGTCCATCGACGCCCAGGTATCCACGTGCAACGCGCCCGATACGAAGTGCTGCGCGAGATCGAGAATGTACTCCGTCTTGCGTTTGGACAAGCCGCACGCCTGAAGCTTCTCCGGGCCGAGCTTGATGAAACGCGCCGGCACGACATCCGGACAAGCGCCCTTCACGCGCTCCCAAATGGCTTGCGCGGCCTTCACCGAGATCTGCTGGCCAGCAACCGAACGCGCGAGCGTCGAGAAGGGATCGCCCAGATTCACGAGATGCATCTGGCCGAACTTCGGAATGAGTTTCTTGAGGATGCGGTCGCGCTTCATCAGGTCGGCGCACGCTTTGTCCCAGTAATCGGGACGCACGACTTCGCGCGTGAGTCCGCCGATCTGCACGGGCACCTCGGCATCCGCCGTGACGACGCGCGACTTGCGCACGACTTCACCGCGCTCCTTGTCGGCGACGAGCGCTTGCGCGTTCGTGGCATCGCCGGCATGCGCGCGTCCGTTCGCCTTGACGGGCGACGCTTCCGCTTCCTCGCTGCGCGTTTTTGTCACGCGCGCGGATGCGCGGATCGCT
The DNA here is from genome assembly GCF_031450995.1 of Caballeronia sp. LP006. NCBI lineage: Bacteria > Pseudomonadati > Pseudomonadota > Betaproteobacteria > Burkholderiales > Burkholderiaceae > Caballeronia > Caballeronia sp. LP006. Next base: position 2,304,865 of record NZ_JARTVW010000005.1, read on the forward strand.
TTCGTGTCCGTTTTTGCATCCGCTTTTACGTCCTCACGGCTTACGCCGTTCAGACGCGTGCCGTCGCTACGTTTGAGTGCCGCGCGCTTGACTGCCTTCTGAGCCGAAGCTCTTGCACCATCACTCTTGAGCGTGCTTGTCGTCGCTTGCTCGGCGCGCGTTCGCTTCGTCGCGGGCGATGCATTCCTGACAGACGCGGGTCGCTTGACCGGCGTCTTCCTGGCCGTTGCCATCGTGCCTCCTGCCTGATGAGTCGATCAGAGGGTTTGAAGGGCTGCGTTCACACGCGGCGCCATTCGGTCGACCCACCCGGTTTGTCTTCAAGCGCAATACCGGCTTCGAGCAATTCGGCCCGAATACGGTCTGCTTCGGCATAGTTCCTTGCCTGCTTCGCGGCAACGCGTTCGGCGATCTTCGCTTCGATCTCTTGCGGCGCGAGGCCTTCGGTCGAAGCCGCGCCGCCTGCTTGCTGCAGGAAAGCGCGCGGCTCACGGCCGAGCAGACCCAGCACGCCGGCGAGACCCTTGAGCTGGCGCGCGAGAGAAGTGTCGCGTGTGCGGTTCACTTCGCTCGCGAGATCGAACAGCACCGAGACCGCCACGGGCGTGTTGAAGTCGTCGTTCATCGCAGACTGGAAACGCTGCGCGTTCGCCTCGTTCCAGTCAAGTTGCCGATTGTCCGGCTCGACATCTTTCAACGCCGTATAGAGGCGAGTCAATGCGTTCTTGGCATCGTCGATATGCACGTCGCTGTAGTTCAGCGGCGACCGATAGTGTGCCCGTGCAATAAAGAAACGCACCACTTCGGCATCAAATTTTTCAAGGACTTCGCGAATGGTGAAGAAGTTGCCAAGCGACTTCGACATCTTCTCGTTGTCGATCTGCACATAGCCGTTGTGCATCCAGTAGTTCACGAACGTCTGCCCGGTCGCGCCTTCGCTCTGCGCGATCTCGTTCTCGTGGTGCGGGAACTGCAAGTCCTGGCCGCCGCCATGAATGTCGAACCGGTCGCCAAGCAAGCTGCAGCCCATGGCCGAACACTCGATGTGCCAGCCTGGACGCCCGCGTCCCCACTTCGAGTCCCAGCCCGAGTCCTGTGGCTCGCCGGCCTTTGCCTGCTTCCACAACACGAAGTCGAGCGGATCTTCCTTCGCGTCGTTGGTGGCGACGCGCTCGCCCGCGCGCAAGTCTTCGATGGACTTGCCCGACAGCTTGCCGTAGTCAGCGAACTTGCGCACGGCGTAGTTCACGTCGCCGTCTTTCGCGTGATAGGCATAGCCGTTCGCCTGCAATGCATCGATCATGCCGAGCATCTGCGCAATGAAGTCGGTTGCGCGCGGCTCGAGGTCCGGACGCGCGACGCCGAGCGCATCGGCATCTTCGTGCATGGCCGCGATGAAGCGCGTGGTGAGCGCCTTGATGGGCTCGCCGTTGTCCACCGCGCGACGAATGATCTTGTCGTCGATGTCCGTGATGTTGCGCACGTACGTGACTTTATAGCCGAGCGTGCGCAGCCAGCGCTGCACGATGTCGAACACCACCATCACGCGCGCATGGCCGATGTGACAATAGTCATACACCGTCATTCCGCAGACGTACATGCGTACCTCGCCAGCGCGAAGCGGCGTGAAGGATTGCTTGTCACGCGCGAGCGTGTTGTAGATGCGCAGCGAATTCATAGAGAGACAGTGCGTGAACCCGGAACATTCGTGCATGGCATTGCATGCGGCGTGTCGATGCGGGCTTTACGGCCAAGGCGCACTCGCGAAAGCGACACGACGGTCATGCGACCAGAACGAAGACGGCCACGAGTGGCTGAAAAGGAAAGTCCAACAAGAAAGTCCAACGAGTCCGATGCCTCGCAACGCTGCTTCGATACACCGGGCAACACATGCACTTGCAAAGGATAGCTGCAAGCAGCCGGCGCGTGCGCGAAACGTACGGACCTTTTGTTAGAATGGGTCGGAGTATAACACCGGGGCCTGTGCCCATGAAGTGCCCGGCGTGCCGCGCGACGGACTTCGCGCGTGACGCTCGAGCCATGCCCGAGGCCTTTTGCGGCGGGCTTGTCGGCCAAGTTGCCGCATGCTTCGCTGACTTGCTTCGACACCTGGTTGTCCGCTTGCCGGCCGCTTGCCGGCCGCTCATCCATCAAGCCCGGTTATGATCCCTTCGCTGCCTCATTCCTTGAATCGATTCCAAGTGACTCACGCTCGCGCGCGCATGCCTTCGCACCTTTTCTCTCTTTCCCGCAACATCGCGAGGAACACGCTCATGCGTGCCGGCGCGATCGCGGTCATCGGCATGGCGGCTTCGGTCGGCATCTCGACCACGGCGTTCGCGCAGCTCGCGAAATCCACCACCGACGGCACGCCGCAAATCGACTCGACCATCGCCGGACAAGACTGGAACGCCGCGCTCAAGCAACTCGATGCGCGCATCGCCACCAATCCGACCGACGTGCAGGCGAAGTTCAAGCGCGGCACCGTGCTTGCGCGCCTGAACCGCGACGACGACGCCATCGTGGCCTTCACCGAACTCACGCAGGCGTATCCCGAACTGCCCGAGCCGTATAACAACCTCGCCGCGCTCTACGCCAAGAAAGGCCGCTACGAAGAAGCGCGCGCCGCGCTCGAAACGGCGGTCAAGGCGAACCCGGGCTACGCGCTCGCATACGACAATCTCGGCGATCTTTATCTGCGGCTCGCGAGCGAAGCGTACAAACGCGCGCAATCGCTCGGCTCGACGAGTCCGCTCACGCGTCAGCGCGTGACGGCCATTCAGAACATCATCACGCCGCCACCGGTTCGTCGCGGCGTTGCGGCGAATGGCGCCTCGGGCACGCGCGCCACGACGGCGCCGCAATCGCCATCGGGTGAATGGGCGCCCGCGCAAGGCTCGGGCAGCACCGACAGCGGCACCGGCCTGTCGACCATGCCCTCACCCGATTCGTACTCGCCGTACGGCGGCGCAACCGGGCCGTTCCCGACCGCGCCTTACGTCGCGCCGCAGACGCAGCCTTGAGACACGCGACCACGGCGCGGCGTCGGACAATGCCAATTGGCGCACTCGCGCGTGCAGGCGGTAAGCTGTCGGTCGGCCGCGATTGCGGCTGCTTATCTGCATTCGTTTGCATTCATCACCCGAGGACCGATCCTTCATGAAATTGCTGATGCTGGGGCTTACCAGCGCTGCCCTGATCGCTACCGCGCCCGCCTACGCACAGGCGGCGCAATCCGCAACGGGCGCGCATCCGACCGTGCTGTTCCATACCTCGCAAGGTGACTTCAAGGTCGAGCTGTATCCGGAGAAGGCGCCGAAGACGGTCGCGAACTTCCTGGACTATGTGAAGTCCGGTCAATACTCGGGCACGATCTTTCATCGCGTGATTCCGGGTTTCATGATCCAGGGCGGCGGCTATAGCACGAGTTTCGCCGAGAAGCCCACGCGCGCGCCCATCGCGCTCGAAAGCAAGAACGGCCTGAAGAACACGACGGGCACGCTCGCCATGGCGCGCACCAGCGACCCGAATTCCGCCACGGCGCAGTTCTTCATCAATACGGTCGATAATGCAGGACTCGACTTCCCGAATCCCGACGGCAACGGTTATGCCGTCTTCGGCAAGATCGTCTCGGGCATGGATGTCGTGAAGAAGATCGAAGCGAGCCCGACCACCACGCGCGGCCCAATGCAGGACGTGCCGCAAAAGCCGACCGTGATCGAGTCGGCTACCGTGGTCTCGCAATAAACGCACAACCCGGCAGCGTTCGTTCGGTGAACGCCGCTCATCGTCAATCATCAACATACCGGAGAAATCATCATGGTCGAACTGCATACGAACCACGGCGTCATCAAGATCGAACTGGACGCTGAAAAGGCGCCGAAGTCGGTTGAGAACTTCCTCAACTACGTGAAGAAGGGTCATTACGACAACACCGTGTTCCACCGTGTAATCGACGGCTTCATGATTCAGGGCGGCGGCTTCGAGCCGGGCATGAAGCAAAAGCCGACCGATGCCCCCATCGACAACGAAGCCAACAACGGCCTCACGAACGACAACGGCACGGTTGCCATGGCGCGCACGAACGACCCGCATTCGGCAACCGCGCAGTTCTTCATCAACGTGAAGGACAACGACTTCCTGAACCATTCGTCGCCGACGCCGCAGGGCTGGGGCTACACCGTGTTCGGCCGCGTGGTCGAAGGTCTCGACGTGGTGGAGAAGATCAAGAAGGTCAAGACCGGCTCGAAGGGCTTTCATCAGGACGTGCCGGTGGACGACGTCGTGATCGAAAAGGCCGTGGTGGTCTGAACACGGCACGCATGATCGACACGAAGTCTTTCAGGCAAGAGGTCGCGCAAAAAGCAGCGGGCGCAGCGCACAACGCGCGCCCGCTGTTTTTCATTTCCGACCTGCACTTGAGCGAGGCGATTCCAAAGACGGTCGCCGCGTTCGAGCATTTCATCGAAGTCACGGCGAGCGGCGCGGACTCGGTTTTCATCCTCGGCGACTTGTTCGAATTTTGGGTCGGCGACGATATCCTGGATGACGCCGTCGCCGACGAGCGCGCCCGCTTCGCGCGCCGCATGACGAAGCTTTTGCATACGCTCACCGAGCGCGGCATCGCGTTATATGTCATGCATGGCAATCGCGATTTTCTGCTCGGCAAGCGCTTCATGAAGGAAGCCGGCGCACTTCCGTTGCCCGATCCGTTCACCATGACCGCGTTCGGCACGCGTATCGTCCTCGCGCATGGCGACGCGCTCTGCACCGCCGATCCCGGTTATCAGCGCTTTCGGCGCTTTGCGCGCAATCCGTTCGCACAGCGCGCGTTTCTCGCGTTGCCGCTGAAGACGCGGCTCGGCATCGGGCAGCGCATGCGCACGAACAGCGAGGGCGCGCGCATGCAGGGCGAATCGCCGAAATACGACGTGACGCGCAAGGCGGTGTCGGAGCTTTTCATCCGCAGCCGCACGCATACGATGATCCACGGACATACGCATCGTCCGGCGATGCATTGGGAAGTGGAAGGCGCGCGCTGGGTGTTGCCGGATTGGGAACTGGATATGGATGAACCGCGCGGCGGGTATCTGCGGATCGACGAGGAAGGGATTCGCGCGCTGCCGTTGTAGTTCTGGTGCATGACTCTTGGGTTCGCCACGCAGCCGTTGCCGTGCGAGCGCGAAATTCGAACTGCACTCACGCTTTCACGCGCCGCAACGGCACAAAAAATTACCGCTGCGCGAGTTCGCTTTCCACCTTCCCTTCCATCGACGCGCACAAGCGCTTCAAGTCCACGAGCCCCGCTCCGCCGGCACCATTGAGCGCTTCCACGCGCGCGCCCAGACGTTCGAGCGCGGCGACGATTTCATCGACACGCTGCGTTTGCGTCGATGCGTGATCGATCAAACCGTGAATGGCCAGCGACACCGGATCGTCCGCGTTCGGCGTGATGCCGTACGCGCAAAAGCCTCCACGCGCGGTTTCCTTTGGCCGCTGCACCGCCGGCATCACGATGCGCGCCGGATTGCCCACCGCCGTGCCGCCCGCCGGAACCGGCTTCACGACGACCGCGTTCGAACCGATCTTCGCCTCCGCGCCGACCGTAAAGCCGCCGAGCACCTTTGCGCCCGCGCCGACGATCACGCCGCGCCCCAGCGTGGGATGCCGTTTCGCGCCGCGCGTGAGCGACGTGCCGCCAAGCGTCACGCCCTGATAGATCGTGCAGTCGTCGCCAATCTCGGCCGTCTCGCCGATCACCACGCCCATGCCGTGATCGATGAACACGCGCCTGCCGAGCGTCGCGCCCGGATGAATCTCGATGCCGGTGAGAAAGCGCGCCATCTGCGAGACGAAACGCGCGAGCCAGCGCCACTGCGCGCGCCAGCAAGCATGCGCGAAACGATGCAGCACGATGGCATGCAGGCCGGGATAGCACGTCACGACTTCAACGGCGCTGCGAGCGGCGGGATCGCGCTCACGGATGGCGGCGATATCTTCGCGAAGTCGTTGGAACATGTCGTGATCTCGATGGGGTCAGGCGCGAAGCCCAAATGACCGCGCGCGCAAAGCTTATATTTTTGGCGATTGTAGAGTCACTCGGACGAACTCTGCACGATTGTCCCCGCTGCAAGCACGGTTGCTTGCAGCCACATCGCGTTCAGGGTTTTTTGACGCGCGCGAGAATATGTTTGGCGATGCCGCGCAGGATATTCACTTCCTCGTGTTCGAGTCCCGAGCGCGCGAAGAGCCGCCGCACCCGCGACATCAGCTTCTTCGGATTGGCGGGATCCAGAAAGTCGAGCGCGACGAGCGCTTCTTCGAAATGCGCGTACATGCCTTCGATCTCATCGCTCGATGCACCCGCGACGTGCGCGGCCGGCTCGACGAGCGTGAGTTCGGACGCGGGCTCCTGAAACGCGACGCGCAATTCGTAGGCGAGGACCTGCACCGCCTGCGCCAGATTGAGCGAGCTATACGCCGGATTCGCCGGGATATGGGCAAGCGCGCTGCAACGCTCGACATCCGCGTTGGACAAGCCCGTGCGCTCGTTGCCAAACACGAGCGCGATGTCGCCATGCCGCACGAGTTCGTGCGCGCGTTCGGCGAGTGCGCGTGGCGGCATCTGCGGCGGACCGTACTCGCGCATGCGCGCCGTGAGCGCGACGGACCAGCGCACGCCGACGAGCGCATCGGCGAGCGTATCGACGACATGGGCGCTCGCGAGCACGTCGTCGGCGCCGCTTGCCATCGCGATGGCTTCGGGTTCGTTCTTGACGTCGGCCACTCGCGGCGCGACCAGCACGAGGCGCGCGAAGCCCATGGTCTTGAGCGCGCGCGCCGCCGCGCCGACATTGCCAGGATGACTCGGCTCGACGAGGATGAAACGGGTCGACGTGAAGCCGCCCGCGGGCGCGATGAATTGGTTGGTGTCCAAGGATGAATGGTGCTTTGCGTGTTGCTGAATGGTTCGTGCGCGTCGGTATTGCGTCTCGTCGCGCATCAATGGCGTACGGGTACACACAGTCCGCTATGTTAGCGATTGTCGGCGATGTTGGCGGCTTTTTGGTTCGCGCGCGCGGCCAAAAGGCGCGTTTCGGGTAAAATAGCGCGCTTGCGTTTCGCCTCTTCAACTTTGCCTGGCGCCGCGCCCCGCCCCGCTCTTATCCAATTCGTCTTTCGTCGACAAAGTCGTTGTCGCTCATTTAATTCGCCTGCTCGCGGTTCTTGCCCGTGCACGGCGGTCAAAGGATTTCGCTCATGCATCCGATGCTCAATATCGCTGTCAAGGCCGCGCGCCGCGCCGGACAGATCATAAACCGCGCATCGCTGGACCTGGACCGTATCCAGATCAGCAAGAAGCAGCACAACGACTTCGTGACGGAAGTCGACAAGGCGTCCGAAGCCGCCATCATCGAGACGCTGCACACCGCTTATCCCGATCACTCCATTCTTGCCGAAGAATCCGGCAAGGACGATCGCGACTCCGAGTTCCAGTGGATCATCGACCCGCTCGACGGCACCACGAACTTTATCCACGGTTTCCAGTATTACTGCGTGTCGATCGCGCTCGTGCACAAGGGCATCGTGACGCAGTCCGTAATCTACGACCCGACGCGTAACGACCTCTTCACGGCATCGCGCGGCCGTGGCGCGTATCTGAACGAGCGTCGCATTCGCGTGGGCAAGCTGGATCGTCTTTCGGATGCGCTCATCGGCACGGGCTTTCCGTTCCGTGACGGCCAGGGCCTGAACGGCTATATGCGCCTTTTCAGCGAAATGACCTTGTCGTGCGCGGGCCTGCGTCGTCCGGGCGCGGCGGCGCTCGATCTCGCCAATGTCGCGGCGGGCCGTCTCGACGGCTTCTTCGAGCAAGGCATTCATCCGTGGGACGTGGCTGCGGGCAGTCTGCTCGTCACGGAGGCGGGCGGTCTCGTCGGCAACTACACGGGCGAATCGGATTTCCTGTTCCAGAACGAGATCGTCGCGGCCAATCCGAAGGTGTACGCGCAGATGATCAAGGTGCTCGATCCGCATTCGCGCACGCGGTTGACGGGAGAGTAAGGGGCGGCTGGGTTGGCGGGCACGCGCGAGCGGCCCGCCGAGCGTTTTCCTCGTTCTTCGATCGCCACGCTGCATCACTTCCTGCATCGAATCCGCCGCTCCGATACAGTGCAATCTTTCGCGCACGCGGCAAGGTTCAAGCGCCACAGCACGCTCCTTGGCTGTCCGTTTCCCCCGAACACACCCCGGCGCGCGCCGCACGACGCGCGCCAACTCTCGTTTTGCCATGAAAAAAGGCTTCTACACGATCATTGCCGCGCAGTTCGTCTCGTCGCTTGCGGACAACGCGCTTTTGATCGCCGCGATCGCCATGCTTGCCGTCGTGCAATCGGCGCCGTGGGTCACGCCGCTGCTTCAGATCTTCTTCACGGTGTCGTACGTGGTGCTCGCGCCTTTCGTCGGTGCATTCGCCGATGCCCTGCAAAAGCGCCACGTGATGTTCATCTCCAATGCGCTCAAAGCCGCGGGCTGCGCGCTGATGATCGCGGGCGTGCATCCGATGATTGCATACGGCGTGGTCGGCCTCGGCGCGGCCGCGTATTCGCCCGCGAAGTACGGCATCCTGACCGAACTGCTGCCGCCGCAAAAGCTCATCGCGGCGAACGCGTGGCTCGAATCGGCGACGGTCGGATCGACCATCCTCGGCACGGTGATCGGCGGCGCGCTCGTGAGCCAAGTCGTGGCGCGCTGGGTCGAGAACGCGCACGTGCCGTTGATGCACACCGCCGCGCACGCCGCGATGTTCACGGTCATGCTGATCTACGCGTCGGCGGCTGCGATCAACGCGTTCATTCCCGATACCGGCGCGCGCTACCCGAATTTGCTGAACCAGCCGACGCGCCTCGTCGGCGACTTCTCGCACAGTTTCAAGGTGCTCTGGACCGACAAGCTCGCGCAGATCGCGCTCTGGGTCACGACGCTCCTGTGGGGCGCGGCCGTTACGCTGCAACTGCTCGTGCTCAAGTGGGCCGACGCCAATCTCGGCCTTTCGCTCTCGAAAGCGGCCGTGTTGCAGGGCGTGACGGGCGTGGGCATTGCGCTGGGCGCGGCGGCGGCATCGGCATGGATCGTCTTGCGGCAGTCGCTCAAGGTTCTGCCGGTGGGCGTGCTGATCGGCGCGGTATCGGTGGCCATGGCCTTCTACAACAAGGACATCTTCCCTGCCAATGCAGGCGTGCATATCGGGCCGCTCTTCGCGCCCGCTTATATTCTGATGGCGTATCCGCTGATGATCGCGCTCGGCGGCCTCGCGGGCTTTTTCATCGTGCCGATGAACGCGATTCTTCAGCACCGGGGCGCCACGCTTTTGTCCGCGGGCGCGTCGATCGCCGTGCAGAACTTCAATCAGAACATCGCCGTGCTGGCCATGCTCGGCTCCTACGCGCTGCTCCTCACGATCAAGGTTCCGGTGCAATGGATCATCGTGATATTCGGCGTGTTCGTCGGCGTGATGATGGCGCTCGCCATGCGCCGCCATTCGCAAAACGAACGCGATGTGGATCTCGGCGCGCTCGTCGAGGAATGAAGCTTGCTACCGAGTGTATCCTGGGTTCGTACCAGGCCGCAAAGCCCAGTGGCCTGTGCAATCGGTCGCGGGCAACCGCGAAAAACCTGGTAGACAGAGCATCAGACGCGGCACGCTGCAATACATGCGGGTTCGCGTCGTGCGACTCTTTTCGGCACGTCAATAAGGAGCAAGGAAATGGGATTGTTCACACGTTCGACGCTCGACAGCAAAATCAATGGCGCAGCCAACGTGGGCCAGCGCGCCGTGCGCGGTGCGAGCGATGCGGTCGATTCGGCCAGCAGCCAGTTGCGCAGTTTGCTCGATGACCTCGAAAGCTCGATCCAGAGCGGCAAGGATATCGACGGCGACAAGTTGCGCCGTGACTTGCAATCGAAGCTCAAGACCGCTCGTTCGCAAATCGACGGCGCGAGTACGGCACTGACAGGCAAGCTCGGCGATGCCGCAGGCTACGCCGACGAATTCGTGCACGACAAGCCGTGGCATACGCTGGGCGCGGTGGCAGGTCTCGCGCTGCTGGTCGGATTTCTGGCCGGACGCGCATAAGGATCAGCGCTTTTAGCGTTGCGTGGTTCTGACGAAGGCGCCGGCGAGTCCGGCGCCTTCGTTCTTTCATCGGCTACTGGAGCACGTACTCGACCCTAGCCCGTTCGGCCGACTCCTCTCGCACGTGCCCGACAGGTTAAACTCATGCCCTATCAGTTGGCGCGCGGCTGAACGCACGCTGCGCCCGGCGTCTTTGCACTTACCGCACGCAAGATGGGCAATCAAACGGCAACTCCCGAACCTTTCTCCAATGCAGCGGCCGCGCTTCCGGCGGATATCGCGCAGCACACTCCCATGATGCAGCAGTACTTGCGCATCAAGTCGGAGCACCCCGGCACGCTCGTCTTTTATCGTATGGGCGACTTCTACGAGCTCTTTTTCGACGATGCCGAGAAAGCCGCGCGCCTGCTCGACCTCACGCTCACGCAACGCGGCACGTCGAACGGCAATCCAATCCGCATGGCGGGCGTGCCGCATCACGCATGCGAGCAATATCTCGCCAAGCTGGTGAAGCTCGGCGAATCGGTGGCGATCTGCGAGCAAATTGGCGACCCGGCGACATCGAAAGGTCCGGTCGAACGCAAGGTCATGCGCGTGGTCACGCCCGGCACGCTGACCGACGCGGCGCTCCTCGCCGATAAAAGCGACGTCTATCTGCTTGCGCTCTGCCCCATGCATAATCGGCGCGGCGTGGTGACGAGCGTCGGCCTCGCGTGGCTCAATCTCGCGAGCGGCGCGCTGCGGCTCGCGGAAGTCGCGCCCGAGCAAGTGAGCACGGCGCTCGAACGCATCCGTCCGGCGGAAACGCTTATCGCGGATACCGTCACCGACACGCGCGCTTCCTTCGGCGTGACGAATCTCACGGCGACCACGCGCGTGCCCGCATGGCATTTCGACGTTAGCTCCGGCACCAAGCGTCTCGGCGAACAACTGGATGTAGCGAGCCTCGACGGCTTCGGCGCGCAGACCCTTACCTGCGCGTGCGGCGCGGCGGGTGCGCTGCTCATCTACGCGGCCGCCACGCAAGGCCAGCAGTTGCGCCACGTGCGCAGCCTGAAGGTGGAATACGAGTCGGAGTACATCGGGCTCGATCCTTCCACGCGCCGCAATCTCGAACTCACCGAGACGTTGCGCGGCACGGAATCGCCCACACTGTTCTCGCTTCTCGATACCTGCTGCACGACCATGGGCAGCCGTCTGTTGCGTCATTGGCTGCATCATCCGCCGCGCGATACGTCGATTGCGCAGGCGCGTCAGCATGCCATCGGCGCATTGCTCGATGCGCCCGCCGCGAGCGGTCTCGACGCGTTGCGAAGCGCGTTGCGCAAGATCTCGGACATCGAACGCATCACGGGGCGTCTTGCGCTGTTGTCGGCGCGTCCGCGCGATCTGTCGAGCCTGCGCGATACCTTCGCCGCCCTGCCCGATCTGCGCGCCTTGGTGGCAGCCGTGCCCGCGCAGACGGCGGCGCTCGTGCGCATTGGCGAAGCGCTCGAACCGCCGCGCGAGTGTCTCGATTTGCTCACGGCCGCCATCGCGCCCGAGCCTGCCGCGCTGATCCGGGACGGCGGCGTAATCGCGCGCGGCTACGACACGGACCTCGACGAGTTGCGCGACATTTCGGAGAACTGCGATCAATTCCTGATCGATCTCGAAACCCGCGAACGCGCGCGTACGGGCATCACCAATTTGCGCGTCGAGTTCAACAAGGTGCATGGCTTCTATATTGAAGTCACGCGCGGACAGACTGACAAAGTGCCCGACGACTACCGGCGCCGGCAGACGCTCAAGAACGCCGAGCGCTACATCACGCCCGAACTCAAGACTTTCGAGGACAAAGCGCTTTCGGCGCAAGAGCGGGCGCTCGCGCGTGAACGCTTGCTTTACGACGCGCTCTTGCAAAATCTGCTGCCATTCATTGCAGATTGTCAGCGCGTCGCGGCAGCGCTCGCCGAACTGGATCTGCTCGGCGCTTTCGCCGAACGCGCGCATGCGCTCGACTGGGTCGCGCCCGAGTTCGCCGCGCGTGCGGGCATCGATATCGAACAAGGGCGGCATCCCGTGGTCGAGGCGCAGGTCGAGCAATTCATCGCCAACGACTGTTGCCTGTCGCAAGAGCGCAAGCTCTTGCTCATCACCGGTCCGAACATGGGCGGCAAGTCCACCTTCATGCGGCAAACGGCGTTGATCGCGCTCATGGCTCACGTCGGCAGCTACGTGCCGGCGAAGCGAGCACGCTTCGGCGCGCTGGACCGCATCTTCACGCGAATCGGTGCGGCGGACGATCTCGCGGGCGGGCGCTCGACGTTCATGGTGGAGATGACCGAAGCGGCCGCCATTCTCAACGACGCGAGCGCATCCAGCCTCGTGCTGATGGATGAAATCGGGCGCGGCACGTCCACGTTCGATGGCCTCGCGCTGGCATGGGCCATCGCGCGCCATCTGCTCACGCATAACGGCTGCTACACGCTCTTCGCCACGCACTACTTCGAGCTCACGCAACTGCCCACGGAGTTCACGCAGGCGGCCAACGTGCATCTTTCGGCCGTCGAGCACGATCATGGCATCGTGTTCCTGCATTCGGTCAATGAAGGTCCGGCCAATCAGAGTTATGGTCTGCAAGTCGCGCAACTGGCTGGCGTGCCGTCCGCGGTGATCCGCGCGGCGCGCAAGCATCTCGCGCATCTGGAGCAGCAGTCCATCGGCCAGCCGACGCCGCAATACGATCTCTTCGCGAGCCCGGCTTACCATTATGAAGACGAGCCGGAAGCATCGCCGGTTCACGCGCCGCCCGAGCATCCCGCACTCGACAAGCTGCGTTCACTCGATCCGAACGAGTTGCGTCCGCGCGATGCGCTCGAACTGCTGTTCGAATTGCACGACATGGCGAAGTCCGCGGCGGATGACGCGCGTTGAGCGCCTCTCGGCGGGCGGTCTGATGCGCGCGTTCTGCGCGGCGGCACTGCTTGGTGCCGCGCTCACGCACGCCCACGCTCAAGGCGAAGACAACGGGCCGCTGACCTTCGCCGTCATTGCCGATTCTCTTTCGCGTCCCGCCGACGAAGCGCCCGTGCGGCAAATGCTCGATGCCATCGGCCGCGATCGGAATCTGGCGTTCATCGTCTATGACGGAAATCTGAAGGGACCGGCCGAAGCATGCCGCGACAGCGTGTATCAGTCGCGTCACGATCTTCTCGATGCATCGCGCACGCCGCTCATCATGCTGCTCGGCGAACACGACTGGGCCGATTGCGGCTCGGCGCGCTCAGGCGCATATGATCCGGTCGAACGGCTCGATTTCGTGCGTCAGCAATTTTTCGGCGATGCAGGCTCACTTGGACAGAACCCGCTCACGCTCGCACGCGAAAGCGATGTCGCGCGCTTTCGCTCATTCCGCGAGATCGTGCGTTGGCAAGCGAACGGCGTCGCGTTCATCGGACTCAATGCGCCGAGCCCGAACAATCACTACCTGACGGCCGGCGGGCGCAACGGAGAGTTCGAGGATCGCGCGGTGGCGACCACGTTCTGGCTCGAACATGCGGCGGAATCGGCGCGACGTTCGGGCATGCGCGCGCTCGTCGTGCTTATGCAGGGCGATCCGGATTTCGCGCGCTATGAAAAGCGCGATCGTTTTGCATGGCTGCGCTTTTCGCGCACGAACCCGGTACGCGACGGCTTTCTCGAACTGAAGCGCAGCCTCGTGAAAGCGGCGGAGACGTTTCGCGGACCGGTGATCGTCATTCATGGCGGCGACGCCAGCGAGCCGAGCGGCTTTCATATCGATCAGCCCTTGCACAACGACAAGGGATTGGTGGTGACGAATCTCACGCGGGTTGCGATCGCGTTGAAGAAACCGCAGACGCAGTGGCTCGAAGTTCAGAGCGATGCTTCTTGGCATCCGCCATTCCGGCTGCGCGTGCGCAACGTGAGCGATGTCCGTAAGCGCGACAGCAGCGATCAGCAAAACGAAGCACCTGCGCAATCGAGCGGTTCGTCTGCACCACTGGGTGCGTCTTCTTATGCGGCGCCCATCGTGCCGCCAACCACGCCGCCCGCCTTGCCGCGCGATGACCTCCCCGCTCCGTTGCCCGCGCCACCTTCCTTACCGCAGCCGCCTGCATCGGACCTGCCACCGGTCTTTACGCCGCAATCCATGCCGCCATTGTTTCCATTGCCGGCATCGGGCGTACAGAACGGTGCAGCGCCTCAAGGCTCGAACGAAAGCAATCGATATTAAAAAAAAAGCGCAGCAAGCGCTGCGCTTTTCGGACTGCATCAAACAAGATGATCAGTGCAGCGTGGGGCCCGCGTCTTTCGGCGGCTCTTCGTCATCGTCTTCGTCGTCGGCCACTTGAAGGCCGTCCGCGCCATGCGCGTGCTGATGCACGATTTCGTCTTCCGTGGCCGTGCGCACTTCCTGCACCGACAATGCGAAGCGCAGCGCCATGCCTGCGAGCGGATGATTGCCGTCGAGCACGACCTTGTCTTCGGCAACGTCGGTCACCGTATAAATGAGCGAGTCGAGTTCGTCGTCGGCGTCTTCGGGCGTGCCTTCGAACTGCATGCCCACTTCGAGCGGTTCGGGGAAACGGCTGCGTTCCTCGATCTTCACGAGTTCAGGGTCGTACTCGCCGAATGCATCTTGCGGCTCCAGTTGAATGGACGTTTCATAGCCGGGTTCGCGACCATCGAGCGCTTCCTCGATCTTGGGGAACGTGCCATCATAGCCGCCGTGCAGATAGACCATCGGCTCGTCGCTTTCCTCGATCAGATTGCCTTGTGCATCCGATAGCTTGTAAGCGACCAGAACGACAGTGTCTTTCGCAATTTTCATTGGATCCTCCAAGATACAAGCCTCGATTATACGATGCCCAAGCGGCCACCTGAAGCAACACCCATCCCCGATTCCAGCCTGCGTCCCAACATGCACAAGCCTGGCGCACCGTTACCCGACGAGCCTACGCCTCTGTTGGGCAACCGCACGCCGCGACAGTTCATGCGGCGTTACTGGCAGAAGAAGCCGCTCCTGATTCGCCAGGCGTTCCCCGGCATGAAGGCGCCGCTGTCGCGCGACGAACTCTTCGAACTCGCCGATCTCGACGACGTCGAATCGCGCCTCATCACGCATTTTCGCAATACGTGGAACATGGAGCACGGACCGTTCGCATCCGACGAACTGCCGGCCATCAAGAAGCGCGAATGGACGCTGCTCGTGCAAGGCGTGAACCTGCATGACGATCGCGCCGCCGCGTTGATGAACTGCTTTCGCTTCATCCCCGATGCGCGTCTGGACGATCTCATGATCTCCTATGCGACGGATGGCGGCGGCGTCGGCCCGCACTTCGACTCTTACGATGTGTTCCTGCTTCAAGTGCATGGCAAGCGCCGCTGGCGCTTCGGCGCACAGCGCGATCTCTCGCTAAAACCCGACATGCCGTTGAAAGTTTTACAGCACTTCGAGCCCGAGGAAGAATGGGTGCTGGAGCCGGGAGATATGCTGTATCTGCCACCTCATATCGCGCATGACGGCATCGCCGAAGGCGAGTGCATGACTTGCTCTATCGGCTTTCGCGCGCCTTCCACGCGAGAACTCACGGCGCAGTTCCTCTATCACCTAGCCGAACGCATGGGCGATACACCGGCGAACGCAAAAGCGCAGGCGCGCTATCGCGATCCGCAACAGGAGCCGGTTACGAAACCCGCGCTTTTGCCGCAGCTTCTGCTCGACCGGGTTGGCTCGATCCTTGCGGATATCAAATGGACCGAAAAGGATATCGCGGCGTTTTTAGGCAGTTATTTGAGTGAGCCGAAAGCGAATGTCGTTTTTGATCCGCCGGAGCGTGCGCTTAATCAGCAAAAGTTTGTAGAGCGCGCGAAGAAGGCAGGTTTAACGCTCGACCGTAAGACTATTCTGCTCTATGACAAGACGTCTTATTTTGTTAATGGCGAGGCTGAAGCGTTAACTGCAAGGGCTAAAAAGTGGCTTCCCGAACTGGCCGATGCACGTTGCCTTGAAGGGAAACGCTTTGTAACACTTACAGATGATTCTTCAATGACATCGCTGCTGCACGAATGGTATTGTGCGGGCTGGATTAAGCTGGACTCTTTGATCTGAATTGCTTGACAGCCAATGCGCCGCCAAGTATTTGCGGAACTAATTGTTTTGCTGTCCCGCAATATGAAAATTTGTATGAGAAAGACAACGTATCGGCCCCCGATTTATCGACGGTCGCGTCGAAAGTGCCTATAATTTCCGGCCAAGCCGTAGGATGTCTCACAACAAAAAAATATTGTGGGGCTCCACAGCGGCCCAGGTCGGTGTTGGAGCACACATTACCGGTACTTTGCGCTGTTGCTTACCTTTAACCATAAAAGGACGTGATCATGAAGAAATCCCTCCTCGTAGCATCCCTGTTGGCTGCTGTTGCTCTTGCTGCATGCAACAAGTCTAGCGATTCGGCTGCTCCGAGCGCTGCAAGCGATACGTCGGCTGCTTCGGCACCGGCGGCTGCTGCTTCGGACGCAAACGCTGCAGCATCGAGCGCTTCGGCCGCTGCAAGCGACGCAGCTTCGGCTGCTGGCGCAGCATCGGACGCTGCCGCTTCGTCGGCTGCCCCGGCTTCGGGCGCAAGCCAGTAAGGTTGAGTCCTTACTTAGTGCGGGCTGCTTCATCGCAGCTTGCATGCAAAAAAACCGGCTTTTGGGCCGGTTTTTTTGTGTCTGCGTTTTCTGTGCGAGTTGCTTAGATAATCAAAGCGCGAGCCAATCGAACCCTTCGGTCTGCGTTGCAACGACGACATCCACCGCCGACGCACCCACTACGCCAGCGAGCGCAGCCTGCGCCAGATGCGGCAGATTGTTTTGCTGACTGAGATGCGCGGCAACCAGATGACGCAACTTCGAACGGTCGAGCGCCGCGAGAATCGCAGCAGCGGCGTCATTATTCAGGTGTCCGTGCGTTCCGCCGATGCGCGCCTTCAACGAAGCCGGATAGCGGCTTCCCGCGAGCATTTCGATATCGTGATTGGACTCGAGCACAAGCGCATCGCACCCGCTCAACACGTTCAGAATGTGCGGCGTCGACACACCCACGTCGGTTAGCACGCCGAGACGGCTTGCGCCGTCCGAAAACACGTACTGCAAGGGCTCTCGTGCGTCGTGCGGCACCGTGTAAGGCAAGAGGCTGATATCGCCGATGGCGACGCTCTCATCGCCCCACAACACGTTGAGCTGAACGTTCGCTTCGTCGGCGCCGCATGCGCGAGCCGTGCCCCAACTCATATGCAATGGAATGGACCACTTGCGCGCAAGCGTCAGCGCGCTGCCGATATGATCCGTGTGTTCATGCGTGATGACGATGGCATCGAGCTCGTCCGCGCGGCAGCCGAGCCGCGCGAGCCGGCGCTCGGCTTCCTTCGCGGAGAACCCGCAGTCGAGCAGCACGCGCGTGGTGGTCGTGCCGCTCGTCGCCTCGACGAGCAATGCATTGCCTTCGCTACCGCTGCCGAGGCTCGCAAATCTCACAATGTGTCCATGTCGATGCGCGAATATTCAGTTCAACTGCGCGTGCAGCAAGGACACGATACGCTGCGCATCCGACGAATTGTCCGGCTGGCCGTTGGCGTCGACCACGGCGATCTGCGTAAGCGCATCCGCCTTCGGCTTCACGTTGACGAAGAACTGGCGTGTAGGCATGGGCGTGTTGCTCGAAAACAGCTTGCCGAAGAAACCTTCCTTCTTCAGCTCCGCCATGGAGTCCGAATAATGCACGTAGTAGAGACCCTTCGCGCGGTCGCGATTGTCCACCGTGAAGTTGGTGCGATCGAGCGCGAGGCCCACGCGCAGCCACGCGCGATCGAACGGTTCCGCCAGATCGAGTGTCGAGCCGCCCGCGGCTGAATCGACCGCGACTTTCGCGCCCGCCGGACGCGCCTGCGTCACGAGCTTCTTGCCCTGGTCTTCGGTCAGGCCGAACTTCTGCATGATCTTCACGAGAATCGCGGCTTCGAGCGCCGGATTGCGCGGACGCGTTTCCCAGCGCGACGAAGTCTTGTCCTGACCCGTCAGCACTTCTTCCATCGCGCTATGCGTGACGTTGATGTCGGTCGAGCCGTCCGCCGCGCGATCCACTTGCGTGCGGAACATGTCGCGCGTACCCGACGAATACGCGAAGTCGATCAGCTTGCCGACGCTCTTTCTGAACCAGTCGTCCGGAATGTTCGCGCGATTCTCGGCCCAGTCGGTCGCCATGATGCCGGTCTGCGGCGAGTCGGTCTTGAGCGTAAAGCCGTTCTCCGTCCAGAACTCCTGCAGTTGCGGCCAGACTTGGTCGGGCACACGGCCGTCGACGACGAGCCAGCGACGGTCGCCATCGCTTTCCACGTGCATGCCGTACGGATCTTGCGCTGTCGGCACGCCGAGCGTGGTGTTGCCGGCCGGTGTGACCGAACGCGCGGCGGTGCCGCCGAGCGTGTTTTCCTTCGGCGGCGCGGCGTAACGCTGGCTGATGTCGGCGGTGGAAAGATCGGACGGCACGGCCAACGCGGGCGCGGTCTCAGCAGCCTTGTAGTTGACGCGGTCCGGCGCGAGCCAGTCGTTGAGCGTATCGCAGCCGGCAAGCGCGAAGACGGCGCTGACGCCGAGTGACAACACGCTCAGGCGTTTGGCTTGAGTAAGAAGAGCGGAACGGTTCATGAGGTCCTTCTTTGCTGCTGATGACGCATTGCCTCGCGTCGTTCCCGCGTTATTCGTGCGGGCCGACGGGGCCAATGAACGGCGGTTGATGACTGATGAAGTGGCTCATTTCGATCACTTGTGGCGGTGCTGGCGTCTCGATGATTTCGATAAGGTCGCCCGCCGCGCCCGATCAGGCGAGCAGCCCGGTTTCGCGCAACGCGTCGCGCACCACGTCGTGGTAGCGCTCGTCGAGCGGCGTGAGCGGCAGACGAATGCCGCCTTCCATGCGGCCGAGCGCTTGCAGCGCCCACTTGGCCGGAATCGGATTCGCTTCGCAGAAGAGTTGCTTGTGCAGCGACAGCAAGCCGAGATGGATACGGCGTGCGGTGATGGCGTCGCCTTCGAGCGCGGCGCGGCACAACTGGCTCATGGCCTTCGGCGCGACGTTGGCCGTCACCGAGATGTTGCCGTGGCCGCCGAGCAGCATCAGCGCGATGGCGGTGGGATCGTCGCCGCTATAGATCGAGAAATGCGCCGGCGCGTGCTTGATGAGATGCGCCGCACGATCGATATTGCCGGTGGCTTCCTTCACGCCGATGATGCCCGGCACTTCGGCAAGACGCAGGATGGTCTCGTTGCTCATGTCGGCCACGGTGCGGCCCGGCACGTTGTAGAGAATCACCGGCAGGTCGACCGCTTCCGCAATCGCGCGGAAGTGGCGGTACATGCCCTCTTGCGTCGGCTTGTTGTAATACGGAACGACTTGTAGCGTGGCATCGGCGCCGACCTTTCTGGCCTGCTTCGACAGCTCGATGGCCTCTGCCGTCGAATTGCCCCCCGCGCCCGCGATGATCGGGAAGCGCTTGGCCGTATGCTCGACGGCCGTCTGCACCATCAGCACGTGTTCTTCCACCGACAAGGTGGCGGACTCGCCGCTCGTTCCGACTACGACCAGTCCATTCGAGCCTTCCGCGACGTGCCAGTCGATCAGCTTTCGAAACGCCGGCAAATCGAGACTACCGTCCTCGTGCATCGGTGTGACGATGGCAGGAATGCTGCCGCGGATCTGGATGCCGCCAAGTGTTCCGTTTGTCATGAAACTCTATGAATTTAATCGAAAATTTAGTCGCAAAAAGCGCGATACCGCGATTGTAGCGGATTAGCCGGTCAATTCGTAACGTGGCCAACCCGAGGGTGTGTTACCGGTTGTGTCTTGAATCGCGCCGGCTTTTGCGGGCTCTGGAACGAGTACAGCGCAGATTCGTTGCACGAAGGCAGGATGCGGAGCATCGACGAAACCGTCTTCATACGCGATCACGCGCAGACGGCCGCGCACGGCTTCGAGCAACTCGCCAGGTTCGAGCAGAAACGCAGGATTGGACGGTTTACCGACGGTTTGGTTGCCGGCCGCGAAGGTTTCGTAGATAAGCGCGCCGCCCGGCGCGAGCGCGTGAATCAGACGCGTGAAAAGCGGACGATGCAGGTAGCGCGTAACGACGACCGCCCCGAACGTCCGGCCGCCAGCCAGCGGCCACGGCGCGCCTTCGAGATCGGCGCACAACGTCGCGATGTCGGGAAGCGCGGACATGGAGGCGAGTGCATCGGCGTCACGGTCGACGGCCAGTACCGCGTGCCCGCGCGCCGCGAGCCAGCGCGCGTGGCGGCCGCTTCCGGATGCGACATCGAGCACCGAAGCGCCGGGCGCAATGAGATGCGCCCAGCGCGTGACCCAACCGCTCGGCGTGCCAGCGTCCATCAGTTGTAGGACAGGCCCATTGCCTCGCGTACGTCGCGCATGGTTTCGACGGCGAACTTGCGTGCCTTGTCGCAACCGTCCGCGACGATGGCGCGCAACAGCGAAGGATCGTCCATGTACTTCTGCGCGCGTTCGAGCATGGGCTGCTGCTCGCGCAAGATGCCTTCGATCACCGGTTGCTTGCAGTCGAGGCAACCGATTCCCGCGCTGCGGCAGCCCTTTTGCACCCACTCGTGCGTGGCTTCGTCGGTATAGACCTGATGCAGTTGCCAGACCGGGCACTTGTCCGGATCGCCCGGATCGGTGCGGCGCACGCGAGCCGGATCGGTCGGCATGGTGCGCACTTTCTTCGCGATGGTCTCTGCGTCCTCCCGCAAGCCGATGGTGTTGCCATATGACTTCGACATCTTCTGGCCGTCGAGACCCGGCATGCGCGACGCTTCCGTCAACATCACTTGCGGCTCGACGAGAATCAGCTTGCGCGCGCCTTCCAGATAGCCGAACAGGCGCTCGCGATCGCTCATCGACAGGCTCTGCGATTCCTGCAGCATCGCGCGGGCTTGTTCGAGCGCTTCGTCATCGCCTTCCTGTTGATACGCCACGCGCAATTCGTGATACAGCTTCGCGCGCTTGCCGCCCAACTTCTTCGCGGCTTCGAGCGCCTTCTCCTCGAAATCCGGTTCCTTGCCGTACAGGTAGTTGAAGCGGCGCGCGATCTCGCGCGTCATCTCCACGTGCGGCACCTGATCTTCGCCGACCGGCACGAGCGAGGCGCGATACAGCAGAATGTCCGCCGCCATCAGCACCGGATAGCCGAGAAAGCCGTAAGTGGAGAGATCTTTCTCGCGCAGCTTTTCGATCTGTTCCTTGTAGGTCGGCACGCGTTCCAGCCAGCCGAGCGGCGTGCCCATGCCGAGCAGGAGCGACAGTTCCGCATGCTCCGGCACGCGGCTCTGAATGAAGAGCGTGGCCTGCGCCGGGTCGATACCCGACGCGAGCCAGTCGATCAGCACTTCCCAGACGTTTTTCTCGATGACCTCGGGCGTCTCGTAGTGCGTCGTGAGCGCGTGCCAGTCGACCACGGCGAAGAAGCACGGGTATTCGGACTGCAGCCGCACCCAGTTTTTCAGCACGCCGTGATAGTGGCCGAGATGCAGCGAGCCGGTCGGCCGCATGCCGGAGAAGATACGGTCAGGGAACATGGTTTTATGGGAATAGTGAAGCGAAGGGATTCAGTATGGCCGATACCGCCGCGTAACCGACGCCGACGAGCGGACTCAGCCAGTAGCGTGTGAGCACGCCCGTCACGACCAGCGCCATCACGATGAAGAAACCGTAAGGTTCGAGCTTCGAAAACGCGATCGACGCGCGTACCGGCAATAGCGCCATGAGCACGCGGCCGCCATCGAGCGGCGGCAGCGGAAAGAGATTGAGCACGCCGAGCACGAGATTCACGCCGACGCCAGCGGCCGCCATGCGCGTGAAGAACGGTTCGTCGACATTGAAAGCCGCGAGCAGCACCGCGATCACGCCCCACAGGAGCGCCTGCACGAAGTTGCTACCGGGACCCGCCGCTGCGACCCAGAGGCTGCCCCAGCGCGGATTGCGCAGATTGCCGAAGGCCACCGGCACCGGTTTCGCGTAGCCGAACATGAACGCGCCGCTCGTCACGAAATAAAGCACGATGGGAATCACGATAGTGCCGATGGGATCGATATGCCGCATCGGGTTCATCGAGACACGGCCGAGCACGTAGGCCGTGTTGTCGCCGAGCAGACGCGCGGCGTAGCCATGCGCGGCCTCGTGCAGGGTGATCGCGAAGATCACCGGGAGCGCGTAGACCGCGATGGTTTGTATCAGGGAAGCATCCATAGGGCGGTATTGTATCAAGCAGGCAGGCGAGAGCAGACGAAGGCGGCGCGATGCCAAGCGCCGCGCCGGCGGTTTGTGCAGGATTTAAGCGCGTGGACGAAAAACTTACGCGGCGAGACCGAACGGTTCCAGACTACCGCGTCCCGCGCGCACGAGCACGGGTTCGCCGCCGGAAAGATCGATGACCGTCGAGGGTTCGGCCGGGCAAGCGCCCGCATCGATCACGAGTTCGATCTGCTTTTCGAGCCGTTCGCGGATCTCCTCCGCGTCGTTGAGCGGTTCCGTGTCGGGCGGCAGGATCAGCGTGGAGCCAAGCAGCGGCTGCCCCAACGCTTCGAGCAGCGCCAGCGTGATGGCGTGATCCGGCACGCGCAGCCCGATTGTCTTGCGCGACGGATGCGACAGCCTGCGCGGCACTTCCTTGGTCGCCTGCAGCACGAACACATAAGGGCCCGGCGTCACGGACTTGATGAGCCGGTACTGCGTGTTGTCGACCATCGCGAAATTCGACAGCTCCGAGAGGTCGCGCACGAGCAGCGACAGCAACTGCTTGTCGTCTATCCCACGAATCCGGCGCAGACGCTCGACCGCCGTCTTGTCGTCGAGATGGCAGGCAAGCGCGTAGCTCGAATCGGTCGGCGACGCGACGATCCCGCCATCGCGAATGATCTGCACAGCCTGATTGATGAGCCGCGGCTGCGGATTGTCGGGGTGAATCCGAAAGAATTGAGACATGACGATGCCTTCTTGTTCGCTCGTGCCCGCAACGCCACGCGAGCGCCCAGGCGTGCCGCGCGTACGGAAATTCGGATGACGCAGGGAGCACGAGCCGTGCGGACGCCTTACAGCCAACGCTCCCAAACCGGCGTGAGATCGTCCGGCAACGGCGGCAACTGACCGAGATCGACGCGCCCTTCCCCCGCGCCGTGGAAGTCGGAACCGCGCGAGGCTTCGAAGCCGTAACGACGCGCGACATCCGCATATTCGCGATACTGATCCGGCGTGTGGCTGCCGGTGACGACCTCGATGGCGCGGCCGCCGAGCTGGATGAATTCGTCGAAGAGCGCGGCGAATTCGAGCGGGCTGTAATCGTAACGCCCCGGATGCGCGATGATCGGCTCGCCGCCCGCGTTGCGAATCCATTTCACCGTGTCGGCGAGTTTCGCCCAGCAGTGGCCGACGTAACCCGGCTTGCCCTCGCCGAGATAGCGCGCGAACACGTCGGACGTGGTCTTGGCGTAGCCTTCTTCCACCAGGAAGCGCGCGAAATGTACGCGCGAAATCATGTCGGGGTCCTCGGCATGGCGCAGCGCGCCTTCGTGCGCGTTCGGAATACCGACTGCCGCCAACGCTTCGCCGATCGCCACGCCGCGCGCCGCGCGGCCGTTACGCGTGGCTTCGAGCCCGCGCTGCAGTTCCGCGTTTTCCGGATCGACATTCATGCCGACGATGTGAACCGTGCGCCCGGCCCACGTCACCGAAATCTCGACGCCCGGCAAATAGCCCATGCCGAGCGCCTCGGCCGTCTCGCGCGCTTCGCGCTGGCCGCCGAGCTGATCGTGATCGGTGAGCGACCATAATCCGACGCCGCCGGCGTGCGCGCGCGCCGCGACCTGCGCAGGCGCGTACTGGCCGTCGGAGACGGTGGAATGGCAGTGCAAATCGGCGTTGATCGTCGGCTTCATGATTTTTAACATTTTACTGTAACGGCATGACGTGCTGGTGATGCCGTTGCGCCTGGCCGCGCGTTAGCGTGCACATTCACGCGCAGAACGCTTCGATGAGCGCGGCGACTCGCTCGGGTTGATCGTGATGAACCATATGCCCCGCTTCATCGATGATTTCCTCGCGCCAGTCGGCAAACGCCTCGAAGCGCGTCTTGAACTCGGCAATCGGCATTTTTCCGGCAAAACCCGCAAGTGTGGGCGAATCCTTCGCCTCGACATGCAGCACGGGCGCCTGGACCCGCTTCCAGACCGCCGACACCTCATCGAGCCGATACAACGTAGGACCACGCAGCTTGTGTGCCGGGTCGGCGAGCAAATGAAATTGCCCGTCGGCTTCCTGCCGTGACCAGTGCTGCGCAAGAAAACGCGCGCGAGCAGGCGCCAAGCGCGGATTGGTGCGGATCAGCCGATCGGCGACTTCATCGAGCGTCGCATAGCTGCGCAGTTGTGGCGGCGCGCGCAGGTCGTCGAGCCATGTAGCGATACGTCCGGGCGCCTGCGCCGGATGCGCCGCGGGCAGCCCAAAGCCTTCGAGATCGACGACGCGGCGTACCCGCGCCGGCCGCACGCCCGCATAGAGCAGCGCGAAGTTCGCGCCCATGCTGTGGCCGATCAGGTTCACTTTGCCGACGGGATCGAAATGGTCGATGAGCGCTTCGAGGTCCGCGAGATAGTCCGGAAAATAGTAATGGCCGCCGCCCTTCTCGGCCACCGGCCAATCCGACAGCCCGAAGCCGCGTGCGTCGGGCGCGAGCACTTGCCAGTCGTCCTTGAGCGCATCGACGACGAACTGGAACGATGCCGCGACGTCCATCCAGCCGTGCAGCATGAAAAGCATGGGCGCGTCGGGCGAGCCCCAGCGGCGCACGTGCAGACGCACGCCGCGCGCATCGACGAATTCGGAGCGCGATTCTTTCATGGTCGGTGTCGCATTCGAAAAAGATGATCGTTCGATTATAGCGACGGGTTCTCGTCTAGCCCGGCGAGCGCGCGCAGCTCGGCCTCGTCGAAGCCCGCGTCGCGACGCGCCTCGAAGTTGAACGGGCCACGCAATTTCGGCGCGTGATACTGCTTCGCAAGACGCTCGTAAGTAGGATGCGGATCGAGACTCGCCGCGTCGCAGAGAAAACGGAACCAGTGGTTGCCAATCAGCACATGACCGATTTCATCGCGCAGGATTACATCGAGAATCGCTGCCGACGCTTCGTCGCCCGCCTGCGCGAGACGCTTGCGAATGGGCGGCGAGGCATCGAGACCGCGCGCTTCGAGCGTGCGCGGCACGAGCGCCATGCGCGCCAGCACGTCGCCGCGGGTGCGCTCGGCCATTTCCCACAAGCCGTCGTGAGCGGGAAAATCGCCGTAGACGTGGCCGAATTGCGCCAGACGCGCGGTTAGCAGCGAGAAGTGAAGCGCCTCGTCCGCCGCGACCTTCAGCCAGTCGATGTAGAACGCCGTGGGCATCGAAGGAAAGCGCCACACGGCATCGAGCGCCAGATTGATCGCGTTGAATTCGATGTGCGCAAGCGCGTGCAGCAGCACCGCGCGCCCCGCGTCGGATTGCATGCTGCGGCGCTTGAGCGATGACGGCTCGACGAGTTCCGGCGCCTCGGGACGGCCGGGCAAGTCGTCCGGTTCGTCGAGCGCGACCTCCGGGTCAATGCGCGCCGCACCGCTCAGCAAGCGCTCGTACAGCGTGCGGGCGTCGCGCGCTTTCGTCACCGGATCGCGCTCGCGGAGAATGGCGAGCGCCGCGCGGCGCATGCAGGCATCGTCGGTGAAGGAAGTCGGAACGTTTTGCATGATGCTCGGTTAAGCGAAAGACGCCAGGAAGCGAATGCGGCCGGCGCGAAGGACGTTTCAGCGCAACCGGCTAAAATGGTAATCCCGGCGCACGCACGACACGCCGAAAGCAATAATCCGCGCGGTCAACCAATTGGACAAGGCGCGAAACGACATACGACAAAGGCGCGCATTGTAGCCCTCGCGCAACCCGACGCGGCAACGAGCGCATCCCACCCTTCGAAGACAACGCCCAGGAGACACAGTGGCCATCTACAAACTCGGCGACGACGCCCCCACCATCCACGAAAGCGTCTTTCTCGCGGATACCGCGACGATCATCGGTCAGGTGACGCTCGAGGAAAATGCCAGCGTGTGGTTCGGCGCGACGCTGCGCGGCGACAACGAACCGATCGTCGTCGGTCACGGCAGCAACGTGCAGGAAGGCGCGGTGCTGCACGCGGACCCGGGCTTTCCTCTGACGATCGAAAACGACGTGACCGTCGGACATCAGGCCATGCTGCACGGCTGCACCGTAAAGGAAGGCTCGCTGATCGGAATTCAGGCGGTGGTCTTGAATGGTGCGGTAATCGGCCGCAACTGTCTGGTTGGCGCGGGCGCCATCGTCACCGAAGGCAAGGTTTTTCCGGATAACACGCTGATTCTCGGCGCACCCGCCAAAGCGGTGCGGGAAATCGGCGAAGCGGATATCGCCCGCATGCGCGGAGCCACGGCGAGCTACGCGGACCGGCGCGAATTCTACAAGGCGCAGCTCGTGCGCATCGGTTGAGCGGCTCATCCGCTTATCGAAGACGGCGCGTCTCGCCTCATCACCCAAGGAAGAGTTGTGAACGACCAGTTGCAAAAATTCATGTTCAATGCGGCGCCCGTGCGCGGCGAGATCGTCTCGCTGCGCAATACGTGGCAAGAAGTGCTCGCGCGCCGTTCGTATCCGCAAGCGGTGCGCAATGTGCTCGGCGAGATGATGGCCGCGTGCGCGCTTCTGTCGGCGAACCTCAAGTTTGACGGCACGCTCATCATGCAGATATATGGCGACGGCCCCGTGAAAATGCTGGTCGTGCAGTGCAATTCGAATCTGTCGCTGCGCGCCACGGCCAAGCTTTCCGATGACGCGAACGAACAGCAGCTCGACGGCGACATGTCGCTTGCCGATTTGCTCAACCGCAATGGCCAGGGGCGCTGCGTCATCACGCTCGACCCGAACGACAAGAGGCCGGGACAGCAGCCGTATCAGGGCATCGTGCCGTTGTCGGGCGAGCACGGGCCGCTCACGTCGATGTCGGAAGTGCTCGAACACTACATGCATCACTCCGAGCAGCTGGACACGCGTATCTGGCTCGCGGCCAACACCGACCGCGCCGTCGGCGTGCTGCTGCAGAAGCTGCCGGGCGATGGCGGAATCGTGCCGCATCCGGGCGAACACGACGCCGATACTTGGCAGCGCGTGTGTCATCTCGGCAGCACGCTTTCCGCCGAGGAATTGCTGAAGGAAGAGCCCGAGACGGTGTTCCGGCGACTTTTCTGGCAAGAGAACGTGCAGCACTTCGAGCCTGCGCCCGCGCGCTTCCAGTGCAGCTGCTCGCGCGAAAAGGTCGGCGGCATGCTGAAGATGCTCGGCCGCGAAGAGGTGGACAGCGTTATTAAGGAGCGCGGCAGCGTCGAGGTTCACTGCGAGTTCTGCAATCAACGCTACGAGTTCGACCCGGTGGACGTTGCGCAACTTTTTGTCGCAAAAGAGCTCTCACAAGGGGTGAGCCCGGCGCCCGGTCAGCGGCACTGAGCCTTGCGGCGCCTGGGTTTGCGCGGGATTGGCGAGGGCATCTGCCGATCCGGCGCGGCTTTTGCATCGGTTGATGCATCAAGCTTGCCGCACGGTATGATTTTCACCCCGCAGAACTCAGTACCGGCCCGCTGGAGGTCGCAAATGAAAACCGCAACGCTCAACTGGAAACTTTCGTCGTGCCTCTTGGGCTTGGCGCTCGTCGCTGGCTGCACGATGGACCCGCCCGGCCCTTCGCCAATCTACAGCCGCTTGCCCAACACGCCGCTGCCCCCGCAAGAGACGCTCACGCCCGAGCAGCAGATGGCGCGCTATAACGCCATCGACAAACAGGCGCTGAACGAATCGCAGAAGGCTGCGAGCATAGGCAACGACGCCAAGATGATGTCCAATTACTACACGCCCCCCGTCACGGTCTACGGCGGCTATTCCAGCGGCGGCTGGGGTGGCGGTCCTTACTGGGGCTCGGGAATAGGCATCGGCACCGGCTATTCCTGGTAACGGCGAATCCCGCGCAAACCAGGCGCACATGAAAAATGGCGCGGTCGAAATATCGACTGCGCCATTTTTTTGTCCTGCCGGGAAAAACGAAAAGCCGCTCAGTTAGCCGCGCCCTGCTTCTTCTTCGCTTCGGCGGCCTTTTCCTTCTGCATTTTCTTGTCCGCGTCGCGCATTTCCTGCTTCGAGCGCGAAACCGGATTCGGCACCACACGCAACGGCGCCGCCGAAACTTGCCCGCGCGTCGAACCGTTCATGCCGGGCACGTTCGCCGAGTTGACAGGCGCGTTGGAGTTCGGCGCCACGAATTGCACGAACACCTCGCTGTCCTTCACCATGCCCATCTCATAGCGCGCGCGCTCTTCGACAGCCGCGGTGCCGCTTTGCAGATCCTGCACTTCACCCTGAACGCGCTCGTTGCGCAGCTTCAGATTCGTGTTCTTGTCGCTTTGCTGCGCGAGCTGCTGCTGCAATTCATGCACGCGAAGCCAGCCGCCGTGTCCCCACCACAACGGGTATTGGATCAGCGCCAGTAACAAGACCAGAACGACAGTTACGAGCCGCATTCGAGTAGCCGAAATAAGCGCCGCCCGGCAACCTCTATTGACGTCGAGGCCGTGGGCGGCGGGCTGAAAATAAGACTAACGTTCTTATCGACTAAAGCGGCAAAAGCTTTAGCGGAGGTTATAGAACGCCGACTTGCCGGGGTAGCTTGCGATATCGCCGAGGTCTTCCTCGATACGCAGCAACTGGTTGTACTTCGAGATGCGATCGCTGCGCGACAGCGAGCCGGTCTTGATCTGGCCGGCGTTCAGACCGACGGCGATATCCGCGATGGTCGAATCTTCCGTCTCGCCCGAACGGTGCGAGATGACCGCCGTGTACGACGCGCGCTTCGCCATTTCGATCGCCGCGAAGGTTTCGGTGAGCGTGCCGATCTGGTTGATCTTGATGAGGATCGAGTTGGCGATACCCTTGTCGATGCCTTCCTTCAGGATGCGCGTGTTGGTGACGAAGAGGTCGTCGCCGACGAGCTGAATCTTCTTGCCGAGGCGATCGGTCAGCGTCTTCCAGCCGTCCCAGTCGCTTTCGTGCATGCCGTCTTCAATGGAGACGATCGGGAACTTGTCGGCGAGCGTTGCCAGATAGTCCGAAAATTCGCCGGACGACAGTTGCAGACCTTCGCCGGCCAACTGGTATTTGCCGTCGTGGTAGAACTCACTTGCCGCGCAGTCGAGCGCAAGCAGCACGTCTTCACCGGCGCGATACCCCGCTTTTTCGATAGCCTGCAGGACGGTCGAGAGACACTCGTCGTTGCTGCCGAAGTTCGGCGCAAAGCCGCCTTCGTCGCCCACTGCCGTGCTCATGCCGCGATCGGCCAGAATCTTCTTCAACGCGTGGAACACTTCGGCGCCGCAACGCAGGGCTTCGCGAAAGGTCGGCTGGCTTACCGGCACGATCATGAATTCCTGGATGTCCAGGCTGTTGTTCGCGTGCGCGCCGCCGTTGACGATGTTCATCATCGGCACCGGCAGTTGCATGGCGCCCGAGCCGCCGAAGTAGCGATACAGCGGCAGTCCCGCTTCCTCGGCTGCGGCCTTCGCAACCGCCATGGAAACGGCGAGCATTGCGTTCGCGCCGAGTCGCGACTTGTTTTCGGTGCCGTCGAGTTCGAGCAGCGTCTTGTCGAGGAATGCCTGCTCCGAGGCGTCGAGACCCATGATGGCTTCGGAGATCTCGGTGTTGATGTGTTCGACTGCCTTCAGGACGCCCTTGCCGCCATAGCGGCCGGCTTCGCCGTCGCGTAGTTCGATGGCTTCGCGCGAGCCCGTCGATGCACCCGACGGCACCGCTGCGCGGCCCATCGTGCCCGACTCGAGCAATACGTCGCATTCGACGGTCGGATTGCCTCGCGAATCGAGAATCTCGCGGCCGATGATATCTACGATAGCACTCATGGTTTCCTCAAATTGACGATGAATTCTGTCAGTCACAGCGATGCTTCGCGCGTCCAGGTTCGCGCGCGACGGCTTCGCTTGAGACACCTTCCACGGCCATCAGGTTCATTCCGTGGCGCTTGCCCGCGTGTTGCCGCGCGAGCCTGGCGCCAGCGACGATCGAACCGTCTGGCACTGTCGAAATCGATGGTCCGCACATGAAACCGGCTGCATGCGTTTTGCTGCGGCCGCGGCGCGTTTGACAAGCCCTCGTGCCGCCAGGCCTTGCACGCCCATCTCCTCTTATGTTGTCACTCCGCGTGACTATTTTTAAGACACGGACGCCGTGAAGGCGACGCCCGCTTTCCTGCCTGAAGCGATTTGACGATCAGCTGAAGTCGTTTTCGAGAAAAGGACCGCTCTTGACCGCGCGATCCAGCGCGACGAGCGTTTCGAGCAACGCTTCCATGCGATGCAGCGGCACCGCGTTCGGGCCGTCCGACTTTGCGCACGCGGGATCGGGATGCGTCTCCATGAAAAGCCCGGACACGCCCACGGCCACCGCCGCGCGCGCCAACACCGGCACGAACTCACGCTGGCCGCCCGAACTCGTGCCTTGCCCGCCCGGCAACTGCACCGAATGAGTTGCGTCGAACACGATAGGCGCGTTGGTCTCGCGCATGATGGCGAGCGAGCGCATATCGGACACGAGGTTGTTATAGCCGAACGACACGCCGCGCTCGCACGCCATGAAGCGGTCTTCGGAAAGACCGGCTTCACGCGCCGCGTCGCGCGCCTTGTCGATCACGTTCTTCATGTCGTGCGGCGCGAGGAACTGGCCTTTCTTGATGTTGACCGGTTTGCCCGAACGCGCGCACGCATGAATGAAGTCGGTCTGACGGCACAGGAACGCAGGCGTCTGCAGCACGTCCACGACTGATGCCACCGCTTCGATCTCGTGCTCGGCGTGCACGTCCGTCAGGACCGGCAAGCCGAGTTGCTTCTTCACTTCGCCGAGAATACGCAAGCCTTCGTCCATGCCGAGGCCGCGAAACGACTTGCCCGAGCTGCGGTTCGCCTTGTCGTAGGACGACTTGTAGATGAACGGCACGCCAAGCTTGTCGGTGATTTCCTTGAGACGCCCGGCGACGTCGATAGTCATCTGCTCCGACTCCACCACGCAGGTTCCCGCGATCAGGAAGAACGGCTTGTCGAGTCCCGCTTCGAAGTGACACAGCTTCATGCTTGCGCTCCTGCCGTGGCCGCGGCCTGCGTGGTGCTCGCGCCGCCAGCCGTGAGACTATGCGCGCGCGCCGCTTCGACGAATGCCTTGAAGAGCGGATGCCCGTCGCGCGGCGTGGACGTGAATTCCGGGTGGAACTGGACGCCGACGAACCACGGATGCTGTGCTTGCGGCAACTCCATCATTTCGGGCAGATCCTCGCTCGGCGTACGGGCGCTGATGATAAGCCCGCCGGCTTCGAGCTGGGGCACGAAACGGTTATTGACCTCATAACGGTGACGATGACGCTCGTTCACATCCGTGCCGTAAATACGCTCGGCCATCGTACCGGGCTTGATCGGGCACTTTTGTGAACCAAGACGCATGGTGCCGCCGAGATCCGATTCCTCGCTGCGCTTTTCGACGCGGCCCGCACGGTCGTACCACTCGGTGATGAGCGCGACGACAGGATTGGTCGTGTCGGCATTGAACTCGGTGCTGTTGGCGTCGGCGAGACCGGCGACGTCGCGCGCGAACTCGATGACTGCGAGCTGCATGCCGAGACAGATGCCGAGATACGGCGTCTTCGACTCGCGCGCATAGCGGATTGCCTTGATCTTGCCTTCCGTGCCGCGACGCCCGAAACCGCCCGGCACCAGCACGGCGTCGAGATGCTTGAGACCTTCCGCGCCTTCGGCTTCGATCTGCTCGGAGTCGATATATTCGATGTTGACCTTGGTCGACGTATGAATGGCGGCGTGACGCAGCGCTTCGATCAGCGACTTGTACGACTCCGTCAGTTCGACGTACTTGCCCACCATGCCGATGGTCACTTCGTTCTTCGGATGCTCGAGTTTTTCGACGAGATCCGACCACATTTTCAGGTTGGCCGGCGGCGGCGAGAGCTTCAACTCGTTGCAGACGATTTCGTCGAGGCCCTGATCGTTCAGCATCTGCGGAATCTTGTAGATGCTGTCGACGTCCCACACCGAGATGACCGCTTCCTCATGCACGTTCGAGAAGAGCGAGATCTTCTGGCGCTCGTCGTCGGGGATCGGGCGGTCGGCGCGGCAAAGAAGCACGTTCGGATAGATACCGATTTCACGCAGCTTCTGCACGCTGTGCTGCGTGGGCTTGGTCTTCAGCTCGCCCGCGGTGGCGATGAACGGAACCAGCGTGAGGTGGATGAAGCACGCGCTGTTGCGGCCCATGCGCAGGCTCATCTGACGCGCGGCTTCGAGGAACGGCAGCGATTCGATGTCGCCCACCGTGCCGCCCACTTCGACGATTGCCACGTCAGGCTGCCCGCACGTCGCCGCGGCGGCGCCGCGTTCGACGAAAGCCTGAATCTCGTTGGTGATGTGCGGAATGACCTGCACCGTCTTGCCGAGATACTCGCCGCGACGTTCCTTGCGGATCACCGATTCGTAGATCTGGCCCGTGGTGAAGTTGTTGGCCTTGCGCATCTTCGTGCTGATGAAGCGCTCGTAATGGCCGAGGTCGAGATCGGTCTCGGCGCCGTCTTCGGTCACGAACACTTCCCCGTGCTGGAACGGGCTCATCGTGCCGGGGTCGACGTTGATGTAGGGATCGAGCTTGAGGAGGGTGACTTTCAGACCGCGCGATTCGAGGATCGCGGCGAGGGAGGCGGCGGCAATACCCTTGCCAAGGGAAGAAACTACGCCGCCGGTGACGAATACATATTTGGTCATCGCTAGATGCTCGCGGGAAAAACGGATTATACCGTAAAGGCACGCACCCACCCAGAGGATCGGCGGTGCAAATGCCCTGCATCGGTGCGCGCCTCGGCGATGCTCGCGATGTCTGTCGCGGGCGGTGCGAACGCCCGTTTCAAGACAAACATACGACATGCGCCGCACCGCGCGATACGTGCATGCGCGCGGACGATGTTCTGAGAACGGCGCCTCGTTCAGCGATTCATCCAGTAGCGCAAGTGAGTGTGCCGGAAGCGTTCGAGCACGATCTCTTGCCCGAAGTCGATCCGCGCCGCGCCGTCTTCATCGCTTCGCGACAGCGCGATCTCGCGCAACTGATAGCGCGCATAAACGGTCGGGTTCGGATGATGAAAACGGTTGAGATAGCCCATCTGAAATATCGCGGCGAGCGGCTTCACGGAGTCGAGAAACGGTTCGGTCGATGACGTGCGGCTGCCGTGATGCGGCGCGATCAGCACGTCCGCGTGCAACGCCGCGCGATCTCGCGCGATGAGCGTGCGTTCGTCGCCTGCCTCGATATCGGCGGTGAAAAGCGCGCTGCGGCCTTCCGCGTTCGTCACCTTCATCACGCAAACTTGATGATTCGGCTTGCCGGTAAGCGGCCCGGCATCCGGCCAGAGCATGCTGAAGTCCACGCCGTCCCACGTCCAGTGCTGACCTGCCGCGCAGCGCAGCCTCTCGGCGCCGCGCGCGCGTGCAAGCGACCAGAGCAGGTCGCTTGCGGGCAGCGACGCGAGCAGTTGCTCGACCGCGATGCCTTGCAGCACCGCGGGCGCGCCGCCTGCGTGGTCCGAATCGGAGTGACTGATGACGAGCGTATCGAGCGAGCGGATGCCCGCCGCGAGCAGATACGGCGCGACGATACGTTCGCCAGCGTGCGTCGATTCGGGGCCGGGACCGGCATCGAAAACGAGCGTATGACGACGGGTTTCGACGACGAGCGACGAGCCTTGCCCGATGTCGAGCGCGGTCACGCGAAACTCGCCATGCGGCGTCACGTGATTCGCGGATGCGAGAAGCGGCAGCCACGTGAGCGGCGCGGCAAAGCGCAACGGCCAGCCGCGCGGCGCGAGCGCCCACGCGACGCCCACGCATGCGGCGACGAGCGCAAACGCGCCGGGTTGCGGCAAGTGCCAGAGCGGTGAATTCGTCGTGGCCGCGAGGCGGGCGAGCCCATCGATCATGATGCTCAACGATGCATGCGCGAAATGGAGCGCGGGGGCGTCCAACGGCGCGGGAAGGATCAGTCCCGCGAGCGTCGCGGGCGTCACGAGCACGCTGACCCAGGGAATCGCGAACAAGTTGGCCAACGGGCCGATGAGCGGTATCTGCGAGAACCAGTAGATGGTCAGAGGCGCGAGCGCGAGTGTCACGGCGTATTGCACGCGCAGGCTCGACAAGGCGTGACGACGTCCATTCGATGCGGCACGGCGGCAAGTTCCGGTGAGCTTTTGGAAAGCACCGGGGCTTGGGTTGATCACGCGCCGCGCCTCTTCGAGCGGCGTAATATGTGCCGGGGACGCGATCGGCACGCGAGCGCTGTCGTTACTCTCGTCACGCACGAGCGCGGCGGGCTGGCCGCGCGCCGCTTTCGAGCTCGTCCTTAAATTCGCTTGCTGCCGGCCAGCGTCGGGATCCGGCGGCTCCCGCGCCTCCATCTCCCGCGCGATCGTCTCTGCATCTTCCACCACCCTCACCGCTTGCCGCCCCACCGACGCGATGCCATGCAGAATCGCCGCGACCGCGCCGAACGAAAGCCAAAATCCGGGTGACGTCACGGCCCACGGATCGGCAAGCAGCACGAACGCGAGCGCCCAGCAGAACACCAGCGAAGAAGCCGGCCTTCGCCCGCCGATAAATCCGATGCCGAACACGACCAGCATCCACAGCACGCGTTGCGCGGGCACGTTGAAACCGGCGAGCGCCGCATAGCAGGAAGCGAAGATTGCCGCGCCCAAGGCCGCGATTTTCGGCGCGGATACCCACAGCGGCGCCGCCATGCCACGCAGCCGCATGCGCTTCCATGCGAAGCCGCACAACCACGCCGCGAGCCCCGCCACGAAGCCGATATGCAGCCCCGAAATCGCAACGAGATGGCTCGTGCCGGTCGCGCGCATGATGGCCCAGTCGCTATCGCTTACCGATGACTGCGCGCCCACCGCCAACGCCACGACGATCCCCCGATGTGGCGCATCGGCGAGCACGGTCTCGATGCGTCCGCGCAAACGTGCACGCATGCGCTCTATCGCGAGCAGCGGCCCGCGCGCATCGACACGCAAACGCCGTGGCGCCCGCACGTTCGACATCGCGCCCGTTGCGCGAATATTGCGTTCGAGCAAAGCGACTTCGCTGTCGCGCAGCCCGAAGTTCGCGTTGCCGTGCGCACGCTTCAAACGCGCGTAAAGCGTCCAGCGCTGACCCGGCACGAGCGTCGGCGGCGCGTTGGCGTGGCCTCGCTCGGCGGGCATCCACAGCAATCTGACGATGCGCGGAAAGTCTCGCAACCCCGCGCCATTCGATTCGACTTCGAACAGGAACCGCACGCCGTCCGTCTGAGCCTCGGGCAGACCGCGCACGAAGCCGGTCAACGCGATATCGCGTTGTTCGTAAGCAACCGGCAGATGCGCCCGTAGTCGCACGTCGGCACGCAACGCGGCATAGGCGAAACCGAATGCGAACGCGGCCAGGACGAATGCCAAACGCCGCCGGGGCCCACGCGCGCCGATGCCGCAAAGGCACAGCGAAGCGCAGAACCACGCCAACCACGACGGCAATTGCGCCTGCTGTTGTAACCACCAGACGCCCGCCGCGAAACCGAGCAATATCGCGCGCACCTATCCTCACCCACACGTTCGATCGAAGCGAACGCATCCGCATCGGAAAACCGAGTCATCCGAAGCAATGCGAAACCTGCGAACGATTATGCAGAGGCAAGCGCGAGCCGGGGCAATGCGCGATGCGCGTTAGCCGTTGTGCCGATGGCAAGTGCGTTTTCATCGATGCCGCGCAACTCGGCCAGCACCTTCGCGATACCCGGAACCTGGTCCGGCGAATTGCGCCCCTTGTAGCGCCAGGAAGGCGCGATATCGGGCGAATCGGTTTCGAGAACGATGGCTTCGAGCGGCAAGTCGCTGGCCAGACGGCGGATCTGTCGCGCGCGCTCGAACGTCAGATTGCCGCCGAAACCGAGATGCATGCCTTGCGCGATGAACGCCTCGGCTTGCTGAAAACTGCCGTTGAACGCATGCGCGATTCCGCATCGGATGGCATGCACGCGCAAGCCCTTCAGCACCTTGTCCTGCGACTTGCGTACATGGCAGATCACCGCGAGATCGAACTCGCGCGCGAGCTTGAGTTGCTCGTTGTAGAAAAACTGCTGGCGCGCGTCGTCGAGCGTGGGCACGAAGTAATCCAGCCCGATTTCGCCGATGCCGACGAACAACGGATCGTCGAGACTCGCCTCGATCTTCTCGCGCAGAACGCGCAGATCGTCCTCCCGCGCGCCCGGCGTGAAAAGCGGATGGATGCCGAGCGCGTACGCCCCGCCCGCGATGCCATGCGCCAGATCGCGCACGGTGTCGAAGTTCCCGCGATCCACACCCGGAATCACGATGCGCGACACGCCCGCGCCGAGCGCGGCATCCGCGACGGCGGCGCGGTCCGCGTCGAACTCCGAGGCATCGAGATGGCAGTGCGTATCGATCCACATGGCGTCCTCCGCGGCGCGCGTGATTACACCGGCACGGACGGCTCTTCGTGCAGCACGCCGTCGCGCAGGCGCATGATGCGGTCGCATCGCGCGGCCAGATCGGGGTCGTGCGTGACGATCACGAAGCTCGTCGAAAGCGTCTGCGACAGTTCCAGCATCAGATTGAAGACCGTGTCGGCGGTGCCGCCGTCGAGATTGCCGGTCGGTTCATCGGCGAGCACGCACGCCGGATGCGTGACGAGCGCCCGCGCAATGGCCACGCGCTGGCGCTCGCCGCCCGACAGTTCGCCCGGCCGATGCTTCGCGCGATGCCCGATGCCCACGCGCTCCAGCATGACCATCGCTTCGCGGCGCGCCTCGTCTTCCGGCATGCGGCGAATGCGCAGCGGCATCGCCACGTTATCGAGCGCGGTGAATTCCGGCAGCAGATGATGGAACTGATACACGAAGCCAAGCGCGCGATTGCGCAACTCATTGCGCTCCTTTTCCTTCAACTGCGTGAACGGCTTGCCGAGCAGCGAGACTTTGCCCGCGCTAGGTTCGTCGAGGCCGCCGAGCACATGCAGCAAGGTGCTCTTGCCCGATCCCGACGCGCCCACGATGGCGAGCTTCTCGCCGCGCCGCACTTCCAGTTGCGCGTTGTCGAGCACCTGCACGTTGAAGCCGCCCTGCACGAAAGTCTTCGAGATGGAAGACGCGTGCAACACGATCTCGTTCTGGTTCAAGTCACTCATAGCGCAGCGCCTCCGCCGGACGAACCTTGGAACCGCGCCAACTCGGATACAGCGTAGCCAGCGACGACAACAGGAACGCGATGACGCCGATCTTCATGACATCGCCCGGGACGAGTTCGGACGGCAGTTCGCTGATGAAATAAACCGAAGGCGGCAGAAACTGCACGTTGAAGAGATGCTCGATCATCGGCACGAGCCACGGAATGCTCCATGCGACGAGACAGCCGAACGTCACGCCGAGCGCCGTACCGATGAAGCCGATCGTCACGCCCTGCACCACGAAGATCTTCATGATCGATCCTGGCTGCGCGCCGAGCGTGCGCAGGATGGCGATATCGGCTTGCTTGTCGGTGACGGTCATCACGAGCGACGAGACCAGATTGAACGCCGCCACCGCGATGATCAGCGTGAGGATGATGAACATCATCCGCTTTTCGATCTGCACGGCGGAGAACCACGTCTTGTTCTGCTGCGTCCAGTCGCGAATATACAAGTCGCCCGAGAGCGTGTGCGCGAGTTGCCGCGCGACTTCGGGCGCGCGCTGCATGTCCTTCAGCCGCAGCCGCACGCCGGTTGGCGCAGGCAGGCGGAATAGCGCCTCGGCATCGCGAATGGAGATGAGCGCGAGCGTCGAATCGTATTCGTAGTGGCCCGACTCGAAGATGCCGACCACTGTGAATTGCTTGAGTCGAGGCATCATGCCGGCCGGCGTGATCGTGCCTTCGGGCGCGACGAGCGTGATCTTGTCGCCGGTCATCACGCCGAGATTGGTCGCGAGATCGCGCCCGAGCACGATGCCGAATTCGCCCGGCCTCAAGTCCGCGAGCGCGCCCGAGCGCATTTCCTTGCCGATGTCCGACACTTCCGGTTCCAGCGACGGCTCCACGCCACGCAACGCCACGCCGCTCACCGCGCCTTGACGCGTGAGCAGCGCCTGGGCTTCGACATAGGGCGCCGCGCCGAGCACTTCCGGATTGCGGCGCGCTTCCTGCGCGGTCACTTGCCAGTTGGGCATGGAACCGGTCGGCGAGAAGATCTCCACGTGCGCGAGCACGGAGAGCATGCGGTCGCGCACCTCTTTCTGGAAGCCGTTCATGACCGAGAGCACGACGATCAGCGCGGCGACACCGAGCGCGATGCCCGCCATCGACACGAGCGCGATGAAGGAGATGAAGCCGTTGCCTGTGGTGCGTTTGCTGGCGCGCGTGTAGCGCCAGCCTATCTGCCATTCATACGGGAGTTTCAAGCGAATCCTTTCTTCTACGGTTGCTGCGTTGCCGTCGTTGCTTGCGGCTTCGGTTTTGCGCTTCTCTCTTGATTACGCACATGCGCGACTAGCGGATGCAGCGCGACGCGAGCGCGAAATTGGCGAAAGTTTGCCATATTAGGACAATTCAAAGGCGCGGCGCAGGTCCGATCGATGTCCGGCGACGAAGAAATCGCTTCTTCCAGGGCGATGGCGAGCACCGATGCCGCGTGCGCCTTTGCCCTACAATGCCGACCATCATGCCCGTTTCCGACCTCCATCTTCTGCTCCCCTTCGCGCTGCCTGCCGCAGCAGACGCCGCCACCGCGCTACACGGGCTGCAAAGCGCGGCGCTCGACAAACTCCTTGCGCGCGCGACGCTGGAAGAACGGGTGATCGGCGAAGACTTTCAGCGCACGCTGCCGCACGAGCGCTGGATCGCGCAACGTTTCGATGCCGCCGCGCCAAACTCCGACGAAGCGCCGCTCGCACCCTACATGCTGCTCGCCGATGGCGGCACGCCCGGCGATGCGCTCTGGGCCTGTATCGAGCCGGTTCACGTGCGCATCGCGCACGACCATCTCGTGCTCATCGATCCGGCCACGCTCGGCGTGCGCACGGAAGAAGCCCGCACGCTCTTCGATACGGCGCGGCCCGTGATCGAAGACCTCGGCATCACGCTGCAAGCGCCCACACCGTTGCGCTGGTATGTGTCTGGCGGCGCGCTGGGCGCGCTCGCGGGCGCGTCGCCGTTGCGCGCGACGGGACG
Source organism: Caballeronia sp. LP006 (assembly GCF_031450995.1). NCBI lineage: Bacteria > Pseudomonadati > Pseudomonadota > Betaproteobacteria > Burkholderiales > Burkholderiaceae > Caballeronia > Caballeronia sp. LP006. The sequence goes on from NZ_JARTVW010000005.1 coordinate 2,344,462, forward strand.
CAACATCGAAATCTGGCTGCCGCACGAAGCCCGCACGGGCGAACGTTCGCGCGCGTGGATGAAGTTGCAGAACGAAATCCAGATGGCGTGGTTCGAACATCCGGTCAACGAAGAACGCGAGTCGCGCGGCCTGCCTGCGATCAACTCCATCTGGCTGCACGGACAAGGCACGCTGCGTCCGGTCAAGAGCCCGTTCGCCCGCATCATGTCCGACGCCGCCGCCACGCGCGGTCTCGCGCTCGCCTCGAACATCGCGCCCGAAGCGCCAGCCGACTCTTTCGCCGCGCTCGCCAACGGGCGAGAAGCGCAAGAAGGCACGACGCTCGTCGAACTCGATCCGTTCTCGGCGCCGTTCATCGAACAGGACTGGGCGCGCTGGAACGACTCGTTGCAGGCGCTCGAAACCGCGTGGTTCGCGCCCGCGCTCGACGCGCTCGCGAACGGCACGCTCAAGAAACTCGGTATCACGCTCTGCGGCGATACAGGCTCGGTGACGCTCGGCGTCACGCGCTCGGACTTGCGCAAGTTCTGGCGACGCCGGCCGATCGCGGCGCTTTTCATCGAATAGGTCACTGACAGCATGACGCGTATCGTTACCCGCGCCGCCTCCCCCGCCGATGCCGAAGCCCTCGCGCGCCACGGCCTGCATCCCGTCATCGCGAGGCTGTATGCGTCGCGCGGCGTCACGTCGCCCGACGAAATCGAAACCGAGTTCAAGCGCCTGCACGCGCCCGTCGGCCTGAAGGGTTGCGATGCCGCCGCCGTCGTTCTCGCCGATGCGCTCGCAGCGAACAAGCGCATGCTCGTCGTCGCCGATTACGACTGCGACGGCGCGACCGCCTGCGCCGTCGCCGTGCGCGGGCTGCGCATGTTCGGCGCGGACATCGACTATCTGGTTCCGAACCGCTTCGAATATGGCTACGGGCTCACGCCGGAGATCGTCGAACTGGCGGCGCGTTCGCCACGCGGCGTACCCGATCTTCTGATCACGGTCGATAACGGCATTGCCAGCGTGGATGGCGTCGCGGCCGCCAATGCGCTCGGCATGGAAGTCGTCGTCACCGACCATCACTTGCCCGGCGACGAGTTGCCCGCCGCGCGCGCGATCGTCAATCCGAATCAGCCGGGCTGCGCGTTTCCGAGCAAATGCATCGCGGGCGTGGGCGTGATGTTCTACGTGCTGCTCGCGCTGCGTGCCGAACTGCGGCGTCGCGACACCTATGGCGATGGCCGCCCCGAACCGCGTCTCGACGGCCTGCTCGATCTGGTCGCGCTCGGCACCGTCGCGGATGTCGTGAAGCTCGACGCCAACAATCGCATTCTCGTCGCGCAGGGTTTGAAGCGGATTCGCTCGGGCCGCATGCAGCCGGGCATCGCCGCGCTTTTCCGGGCCGCGAGCCGCGATGCGCGCACCGCTTCCGGCTTCGATCTGGGCTTCGCGCTCGGACCGCGTCTGAACGCGGCGGGACGGCTGTCGGACATGTCGCTCGGCATCGAATGCCTGACGACCGACGATATCGGCCGCGCGTGGGAACTCGCGCAACAACTCGACGGCATGAACCGCGAGCGCCGCGAGATCGAAGCGGGCATGCAGCAGCAGGCGCTCGCCGAGTTGCAGACGCTCGACGCCGGCGAGCGCGCCACGCTCACGCTCTACGACGCGAGCTGGCATCAGGGCGTGATCGGCATCGTCGCGGGGCGGCTGAAGGAGCGGTTTCATCGGCCGTCGTTCACCTTCGCGCACGCCGACGACAGCGGCGTGCTCTGCAAAGGCTCCGGCCGCTCGATTCCGGGCTTTCATCTGCGCGACGCCGTCGATCTCATTTCGAAGCGCGAACCCGGTCTCATCCACAAATTTGGCGGTCACGCGATGGCGGCGGGCCTCACGCTCGCCACCGCAGACATTCCGCGCTTCACGGCCGCGTTCGAGGCCATCGGACGCGAATGGCTGACGGCCGACGCGCTTTCACGCACCATCGAAACCGATGGCGAACTGGAGGACGCGTATTTCACGCCGCAATTCGTCGAATTGATCGATGCAGCCGTGTGGGGACAAGGCTTTCCGGCGCCCACGTTCTCCGGCGAGTTCGAGGTCGCGTCGCAGGCGCTCGTCAAGGACAAGCATCTGAAGCTGCAACTTCTGCGCGGGCGCCAGCGCTTCAACGCGATCTGGTTCAACCATGTCGACCCGCTCCCGGCGCGCGCGACGGTCGCTTACCGGCTCGTCAGCGATTCATGGAACGGCGTGGCGCGCGTGCAGCTGATCGTCGAACACGCGGGCTGAAAACCCGCCGGAACGGCCCGCTCGAAGCGGGAAAACCCGGTCGATCGGCTATAATTGCACCTTTTTACGAAGCCGAAGATCGACAATGGAAGCGGAACGTCTCAACGCGATCGAAAGCCTTCTGGCCGACCTGCGCCGTCGCGCGGGCGAGCTACGGGGGTATCTTTGACTACGACGCCAAGTCAGCGCGTCTAGCCGAAGTCAACAAAGAACTCGAAGACCCGAACGTCTGGAACGACTCGAAGAACGCGCAAGCGCTCGGTCGTGAGAAGAAGCTGCTGGACGGCGTGGTGTCGAAACTCACCGCGCTCGACAACGACCTGCGCGACGCCAGCGATCTCTTCGAGATGGCGCACGAGGAAGGCGACGAAGAAACGCTCGTCGCCTGCGAAACCGACGCGGAAGCACTGCGAGTGCGCGTCGAAGACACGGAATTTCGCCGGATGTTCTCGAACCCGGCCGACCCGAACAATTGCTTCATCGACATCCAAGCGGGCGCGGGCGGCACCGAGGCGTGCGACTGGGCGTCCATGCTGCTGCGCCAGTATCTTCGCTATTGCGAACGCAAGGGCTTCAAGACCGAAGTGCTCGAGGAATCCGAAGGCGACGTCGCCGGCATCAAGAGCGCGACCATCAAGGTGGAAGGCGAATACGCCTACGGCTATCTGCGTACCGAGACGGGCATTCACCGCCTCGTGCGCAAATCGCCGTTCGACTCGTCGGGCGGGCGGCATACGTCGTTCTCGTCGGTGTTCGTGTATCCGGAAATCGACGATTCGATCGAGATCGAAATCAATCCCGCCGATATCCGCACGGACACGTATCGCGCTTCGGGCGCGGGTGGCCAGCACATCAACAAGACCGACTCCGCGGTGCGTCTCACGCACGCGCCGACTGGCATCGTCGTGCAGTGCCAGAACGACCGCTCGCAGCACCGCAACCGCGCGGAAGCCATGCAGATGCTGAAGGCGCGTCTCTACGAATTCGAGATGCGCAAGCGCCAGGCCGAACAGGACAAGCTCGAATCGAGCAAGACCGATGTGGGCTGGGGCCATCAGATCCGCTCCTACGTGCTCGACCAGAGCCGCGTGAAGGACCTGCGCACCAGCGTGGAAATGAGCAACACGCGCGCCGTGCTCGACGGCGACCTCGACGACTTCATCAGCGCGAGCCTGAAACAGGGCGTTTGAGTTTCGCGGCGCGGATCCCGGCTTTCGGTATCCGCGCTTTCGTCTGGCCCTCGCCGCGCCGCATCCCACCGTATCGAAAGCTACACATCATGACCGAACCGACTCAAGCGGGCGCCGCGCCCGAACTGGAAGAAAACCAGATCATCGGCGAGCGTCGCGACAAATTGCGCGCGCTGCGCGAGCAAGGCGTCGCTTATCCGAACGACTTTCGTCCGACGCATCAGGCCGCCGCGCTGCAAGGCGAATTCGCCAATACCGACAAGGAAGCACTCGAAGCCAATCCCCTGCCCGTGGCGCTTGCCGGCCGCATGATGCTCAAGCGCGTGATGGGCAAGGCCAGCTTCGCGACGGTCCAGGACGGCAGCGGCCAGATCCAGTTCTTCATCACGCCCGCGGACGTCGGCGCCGAGACTTACGACGCCTTCAAGAAGTGGGACCTGGGCGATATCGTCGCCGCGCGCGGCGTCCTGTTTCGCACGAACAAGGGCGAACTGTCGGTGCGCTGCACGGAACTGCGCCTGCTTTCGAAGGCGCTGCGTCCGCTGCCCGACAAGTTTCACGGCCTTGCCGATCAGGAAATGCGCTATCGCCAGCGTTATGTCGATCTGATCGTCACGCCGGAGTCGCGCAAGACCTTCATGGCGCGGACCAAGGCGGTCACTTCCATTCGCAATTTCATGGCGCAGGCGAGCTTCATGGAAGTCGAAACGCCAATGCTGCACCCCATTCCGGGCGGCGCGGCGGCCAAGCCTTTCGTTACGCACCACAACGCGCTCGACATGCAGATGTTCCTGCGCATCGCGCCGGAGCTGTATCTGAAGCGGCTGATCGTCGGCGGCTTCGAGCGTGTGTTCGAGATCAATCGTAATTTCCGGAACGAAGGCGTGTCGCCGCGACACAACCCGGAATTCACGATGATGGAGTTCTACGCCGCATACACGGATTATCACTGGCTCATGGACTTCGTCGAGCAACTGATCCGCCAGGCGGCAATCGATTCGCTCGGCACCGCGAGCATCACGTATCAGGGCCGCGAACTCGATTTTTCGAAGCCGTTTCATCGGCTGACGATCAATCAGGCTATTCAAAAATACGCGCCGCAATACACCGACGCGCAACTCGGCGACGCCGCGTTCCTGCGCACGGAATTGAAAAAGTTCGGCGTTGATACGACGCAACCGGCGTTTTTGAATGCGGGCATTGGCGCATTGCAATTGGCGCTTTTCGAAGAGACGGCCGAATCGCAACTGTGGGAGCCGACATATATCGTCGATTATCCAATCGAAGTGTCGCCGCTCGCGCGTGAGTCGGACAGCGTGGCGGGCATCACGGAGCGCTTCGAGTTGTTCATCACCGGCCGCGAGATCGCCAACGGCTTTTCCGAATTGAACGATCCGGAAGATCAGGCCGCGCGCTTTCAGAAGCAAGTCGATCAGAAAGACGCTGGCGACGAAGAAGCCATGTTTTTCGATGCCGACTATATTCGCGCGCTCGAATACGGCATGCCGCCGACAGGCGGCTGCGGAATCGGCATTGACCGGCTGGTGATGTTGCTGACCGACAGCCCGAGCATCCGCGACGTAATTTTGTTCCCGCATCTGCGTCGCGAGGACTGAGCTGAGTGGCGCTGACAGTGATGTCAGCGCTGTCTTGCAGCATCGCTTCTGATCAATGCCCCATCAACACGGCGGCAATCTGCGCGAACAGAATTTTCAGAATGGTCATCGACGGGAAAATCATGGCATAGCCGATATCCGGTTTATCCGTTGGCGTCACGCGATTGGCAAACGCGAGAATGGCGGGATTTCCCGTAGCGCCGCTGAGAACGCCAATGGTGGTATCGAACGGCAGCTTGAAAATCACCATGCAGAAAAACGCCGTCACGAGCACTAACGCAATCAGAATCGCCGCGCCGTAAAGCAGGAGCGAAACACCCGTCGCTCCTACTTCCGCAAAGAATTTCGGTCCGGAAGCAATCCCGACCTGCGCCAGAAAAATGGTCAACCCGAAGTTCCGCAGAACCAGATTCGCCGACAATGGCACGCTCCAGATAAATGGCCCCGAGCGACGAATCTTCCCGAGATAAAGCGCGGTCAAAAGCAGCGCCGCAAGCCCGAGCGTCAGTTTTCCCACGCCGGGCACGGGAATCGGAATCATGCCAATGAGCAAGCCAATCGCGGCGCCAACGCCAATCGAGATGAAGCTGAGTTCGGCCGTCCCTTTGATCGAGTCGCCGAACAGTTTGCGAACCGCTTTGGCATGCGTCCGATTCACCAGCAACCCGACCCTGTCTCCGGATTCCAAAATCAGATCGACGTGAGGCAACATATCGGCGTCGCCTCTGCGCACATGAGCAATCGAGCAGACGACGCCATCGGGAAATCGAATGTCCCCAATGCGCTGCCCGGTCATGACCCGGCTCGATACGAACACGCGCAGGTAATCCAGATCTTCCCGATGCCGCGTGATTCTGCCCGGCTGAACCTCGCCGATGAGTGTGGCCGCGTCCTCCAGCGCGGCCGGCTCCAATGCCGTTGCCAGCAGGACATCGCCGGTTTGCAGAACGAAATCCGCGGTCGGCAGCCGGTTGCGATGCGCGCGGCGAACGGCGGCAATGGTCACGCCATCCGGCAACTCCGCATGAAGTTCGACTGCGCTGAGACCGACGAGCGCGGGATTTTGCAGGGCGATCTCCGCCGTCTCGATGTTGCTTTCGGGCGGCGCCTCGATCTTCACTTTGAGCAACGCGCCGAGGGCGTAGATCATCAGTATCGGACCGGCGACGCCGAATGGATAAGTCACGCTGTAGCCCACGGCGGCGCCATCGCTATGCAAGGTTGAGATCACGGCTTGCAACGTCGCCGTACTGGTTCCCGAGCCCGCGAACAAGCCGAGCGTTTCGTCGAGCCTGAGACCGAACGCCGGCACCAGCGAAAGCGACACGAAACCCGCCGCGACGACGCCAAGCGCCGCTGCCGCGTTGGCCCGCAATCCTTCCGCGCTCGTCAGTCCCTTGAAGAATTGCGCGCCGTATTGAATGCCGATGCCGTACAGAAACAGCAACAAGCCGAGCGTGCCGAGCAGCGCGGGCGGCAAGGCTTTCGGCGCGAATCCGCCGATTGCCAAGCCGACGAAAAGCACGGCCCCCGATCCGAGCGAGACGCCTTTGAGGCTAATCTCGCCAATCACATAGCCGAGCGCGATCGTGAGGAACAACGTGAAGAGCGGCTGAGCTTCGAGCAGCGTCCTGATTGCGTTCATAACGTCCTCTTGTCGATGTCCGCCGCGCCACGCATCGTCTTTCCGCTGGCAATGCGCCCGCCGACGTTCAGCTTCCCAGCAGCCTTAACGCGTGACGGGCAATCATCAATTCTTCGTTCGTCGGGATGACACAGACATCGACTGCGCTCGTCGAATCGTCGATGCGCCGTTCGTGGCGTGCATTGGCCGCGTCGTCGAGCGACACGCCGAGCCATGCCGCCGCGCGCCCCACGCGCTCGCGCACGGGCGCCGCACGTTCGCCGATGCCGCCGGTAAACACGAGCGCATCGAGCCCGCCGAGCGCGGCCGCAAGCGAGCCGAGTTCGCGCGAGATTCGATAGCAAAACAGATCGACCGCTTCGGCGGCAGCGGGTGCATCGCTCGCGAGCAGCGTGCGCATATCGCTGGAAATACCCGACACGCCGAGCAGACCGGAGCGCTTGTAGAGCAGCGTCTCGATGGCATGGGCGTCCATGCGCGCTTCCTGCATCATCCATAGCAGCACGCCGGGATCGATGCTCCCGCAGCGCGTGCCCATGACGAGCCCTTCGACGGCCGTGAAGCCCATCGTATTGGCGATGCTCTTGCCTCGATCGAGCGCCGTCATGCTCGCGCCGTTGCCAAGATGAAGCACCACGCTCTTGCCATTGGCGGCCTTCGCGCTGTATTGCGGCAGAACGCTCGCGATGTACTCGTACGACAGCCCGTGAAACCCGTAGCGCCGCACGCCGCGTTGCGTGATCTCGGGCGGCAGCGCGAAGCGCGTCGCCGCTGCGGGCTGCGTATGGTGGAAGGCCGTATCGAAACATGCGATTTGTGGCACCTGCGGATTGCGCGCTCGTATCGCGCGGATCGCTGCGAGGTTATGCGGCTGATGGAGCGGTGCGAGCGGAACGAGCGCTTCCAGTTGCGCGAGCACGTCCGTATCGACGCGCACCGGCGCTGCAAATCGTTCACCGCCATGCACCACACGATGACCCACGGCAAGCAGTTTCGCGCCGGAAGAGCGTTCACGCAGCCAGTTCAGCAAGAACGTGATCGCATTGTCGTGCCCGAGTTGTTCGCCTTCGGGCCAATGCTTTTCGTCGATGAGTTCGCCGTTCGGCCGCCTGGCCTCGAAGTACGGCTTGCCGTAGATCTCTTCGAGCTTGCCGCCGGCGACAGGATCGAGGCTGCCTTCCGTCTCGACGTATGCATGAAACTTGATGCTGGACGACCCCGCGTTGATGACCAGAACGACGTCCATACATCCCTCTAGACGATCGCGGCCGAAGGATTCTCGCGCCGCGCGAGCGCCACGAGCGAGGCCACCGCGCATGATGCGAGCCGCGTCATGATCGAATCCGCACGGCTCGTCAGGATGATCGGCACCTTCGCGCCCAGCACGATGCCCGCTGCATCCGCGCCAGCGAGAAACGACAGGCTTTTTGCCAGCAGGTTTCCGGATTCGAGGTCCGGCACGACGAGCACGTTCGCGCGCCCCGCCACCGGTGATTCGATCCCCTTGATCCTTGCGGCTTCCTCGCTGATTGCGTTGTCGAGCGCGAGCGGGCCGTCGAGAATGCCGCCCGTGATCTGCTGGCGATCGGCCATCTTGCAGAGCGCGGCGGCATCTAGCGTCGAGGGCACCTTCGAATTGACGGTTTCCATCGCGGAAAGAATCGCTACCCGCGTCTCGGCAATGCGCAATGCGTGAGCGAGATCGATGGCGTTCTGCACGATGTCGCGCTTCTGGTCGAGCGTCGGTGAGATGTTGACGGCGGCGTCGGTGATGATCAGGGCGTTTTCGCGGCCGGGAACATCCATCACGAAACAGTGGCTCACGCGCCGCCCGGTGCGCAAGCCGTTACGCGTGACCACCGCGCCCATCAGTTCGTCGGTGTGCAGCGAGCCTTTCATCAGCGCTTCCGCGCGCCCTTCATGCACGAGTTGCACCGCGACTTCCGCCGCCGCGTGGCTGTGCGGAACGTCGATGATGGGTAGATCGCCGAGATCGAGATTGCACTCGCTGGCGACCGCTTCGAGTTTGCTGCGCGAGGCCACGAGAATCGGCGCGACGAGCCCGAGCCGCGCCGCTTCGATGATGGAAGACAGAGAGTCGTGGTCGCATGGGTGAGCGACCGCGGTCGGCAGCGGCGGCAAAGTGCTGGCGAAAGCGAGCAGCCGCTCGTATTTTTCGCGTTTGAATTCCATTTCATGCCCTCGATTGGCGTGAACTGCTGGCGCTTGGCGATGCACGATGAGTCGAGCACCGGCATCGATGCGCGTCGTGTGACTGCTTCGCGCCGCTGCCACGTTCGATCGCGCTGCCGCTTCTCGCCGTGCCGGATCGTGGCCACGGAGCGTCTCTCTGTGCGGGTCTCGTAATCAACGGGAGGCATCGATCCTCGCGTCTGCCTTCGCGCGGCTGGGTCAGCATACGCTGCGCGAATTCGCCGGAACACACTCGGTTAGAGAACGGCCGACGCGCATCTCTGAAACGATCAGCATGGCGAATAAACGCGAAACGGCATCGACGATTGGTTATGTCGATGGGGCTTCTTGCGTCGTTGTGTTGCAAGCGATTTAGCGTTTTGCCGGGCGGTTACGGCAATGGCATTCCACGCGTTACGCGAAGACTTTCTCTTTGTGTGAGGCGCAACGCGGGAACAAGAGACCGTTCAAGAAGTGGCGGCGCCTACGCGCGAGGAGCGCCCCGCTGACGATCAGCTAATTTCCAGCCGTTTTTGCCCGAGGCATCATCTTTTTGTAACTACTGGTAAAGGTTGAGCGGGTGTTCATAGCGTCAAATCGCCTTCGGACAGGGCGGATCACGTTTGGCATTATTTGTGCTTAACACTTTGTGCCTAGCGGCCGAGCATTTGTTACAACCGCTTAAGCACGAAATCCGGGTTTCCCCGAGAATCGTATTGCACAGACGGCATCGGCAGTATGCCGCTTATAGTCAGCGCATCTGCGCTTCCAAAGCCTCGGTACGGAGGTCCAAAAATGGATAACGGGAACAGTAAATTTACGCCGGCCACTTCGCCCTCGACAGGCAATGGTCAACCGCCACAACGGCGTCTGCATCCGCTCATCGCCACGGCGGCGGGCGCGGTGATCGTCGCGAGTCTCGTGGCCACGGCTGCGATGACGGGAATCTTCCCGCGCGCATCGAGCAATTCGGCGGATACAGCGCAGACACAGGCGGCAGCCGTCGCGCAGCAGCAACCCAGCGCTGCGCAACAAGCCGCACAGCAGCAAGCGGCGCAACAAGCACAACAGCAGGCAGCGCAGCAACAAGCCGCTCAACAGCAAGCCGCGGAACAAGCCGCGCAGCAACGGGCGGCCCAGCAGCAAGCTCAGCAACAGCCGCCTGTTCAGCAACCGTCGTATGCACAACAGCCTCCCGCGCATCCGGCTTATTGCTCGACCTGCGGGACGGTTGAAGCGATCTCCGCCGTTCGTCAGGAAGGACACGGTACCGGCATCGGTGCGGTGGGCGGCGCGGTGGCGGGTGGCGTCGTCGGCAACCAGTTCGGCCGTGGTGGCGGACGTACCGCAATGACGCTCCTGGGCGCGCTTGGCGGCGGTCTGGCAGGAAATTCGGTCGAGAAACACGTTCGCAGCGAGACGGACTATTCGGTGCGCGTGCGGATGGAAAACGGCAAGACGCGCTACTTCACGTATAAGCAGCAACCGCCGTTCGGCGAAGGTCAACGCGTACGGGTGCAGAACGGCACGTTAGTGGCGGGTTGAGCCGTCCGCGAACACCTGCACTAGTCGCGTCGACTCGCGACAATATCCGCGCGCGCTGTTTGTCCTTGGACACTGTCGGCAAGCAAAAAGGCGGCGATCTTTCAAATCGCCGCCTTTTCTTTTTCTCACGATGACAGTGATGCCCCTCAACCATCCCGCTGCGAGCTACGCGCCGGGTTCGGCCGCCCGCGTATCGCCATATATCCCCACCAGAAGTAGCCCGAAAAGCCGTACAGGACGAAGAGGCAAAACAGCATGACCGGCGGATCTGACGACACCAGCACGAACGCCACCACGACGAGCAACACGCCCGCGAATGGCACGCGATACCGCACATCCAGCGCCTTGCCGCTGTAGAACGGCGCGTTCGATACCATCGTCACGCCCGCATAGACAGTAAGTGCAAAGGCCACCCACGGCAGCCACACGAGCTTGAGCGGCACGCGGTTATCGGTCGCGAGCCACACGAAGCCCGCGATCAACGCAGCCGCGGCCGGACTCGGCAAGCCCTGGAAATAGCGCTTGTCGACCACGCCCACGTTCGTATTGAAGCGCGCAAGCCGCAACGCCGCGCCGGAGCAATACACGAAGGCCGCGAGCCAGCCCCAACGGCCGAGATCCTTCAAAACCCATTCATACATGACGAGCGCCGGCGCGACCCCGAACGACACCATGTCCGAAAGACTGTCGAATTGCTCGCCGAACGCGCTCTGCGTGTGCGTCATGCGCGCGACGCGTCCGTCCATGCCATCGAGCACCATCGCGACGAAAATGGCGATGGCCGCGATCTCGAAGCGAACGTTCATCGCCTGGACGACAGCGAAGAAGCCGCAAAAGAGCGCCGCCGTGGTGAACGCGTTAGGCAGGAGATAAATGCCGCGTTTGCGCAGGAACTGCTGCCGCTTGGCGCGCCGCGTTTCCAAGGCGCCGACGTCCTGCGCGGCCTTGTTGCGCCGGAAGGCACGCGGAGTCGCGCCGTTCATACGGTTACGGCGCGGTTTGAATGCCGCCATCGAAACCCCCGGCGTTATTCCGCGAACTCGGCGAGGATCGTCGACGATGCGGACACTTTCTCGCCAATCGAGACACGCGGACGGCTACCAATCGGCAGATACACGTCGACGCGCGAACCGAAACGAATGAAGCCATAGCGCTGACCGCGCGTGAGCGGCTCGCCCACATGCACATAACAGAGAATACGTCGCGCGATGAGGCCCGCGATCTGCACCGACGTCACGGTATGACCGCTCGCCGTCTGCAGGACGATGGCATTGCGCTCGTTCTCCGTCGATGCCTTCTCGACCGCCGCATTCAGATACGCGCCCGGGAAGTACTGAACCTTGCTGATGGCGCCATCGACCGGCGAACGCTGCGAATGCACGTTGAAAACGTTCATGAACACGCTGATCTTGAGCGCCTCACGGCCCGCATACGGATCATGCGCAGTTTCGACCGCGACAATGCGCCCGTCGGCCGGACACAGCACGGCGTTGGCCTGCGCGGGAATGGGACGCGGCGGGTCGCGAAAAAACTGGACGACGAAGATCACGATCAGCCAGAAAATCCAGGCGAAGCCGAAGCCGCCGAGCGCCTGCACGAGAATCGCAACGACGGCCGCGATGGCGATGAACGGCCAGCCTTCGCGGGCAATGATCGGATGAGGATAGTTCATGAACGAGTTCGATGTTTTATTAAAACCGTAGGATAGCAAAAGCCGCCCGGAGCACAGGGCATCCGGACGGCTTTAGTTTCAGCAAGAAACGTGCTGCAAACATCGATCTCCACGCATGCGGAGAAAATGGCGCAAGCAGCAGGCCCCTCGGAAACGCGGTCTATCTCCGCGCAAACGGAGAAGGGGCAAGTTACGAACCCCTCGAAGCAAGACTTAGTTCTTCGACTGATCGACCAGCTTGTTCTTCGCGATCCACGGCATCATGGCGCGCAGCTTCTCGCCGACCTGCTCGATCTGATGCTCGGCCGTCAGACGGCGACGCGATTGCAGCGTCGGCGCGCCAGCGCGGTTTTCGATGATGAAGCTCTTCGCGTATTCGCCGGTCTGGATGTCTTTCAGCACGGCCTTCATCGCCTTCTTCGTCTCTTCCGTGACGATGCGCGGACCCGTTACGTACTCGCCATACTCGGCGTTGTTCGAGATCGAGTAGTTCATGTTGGCGATACCGCCTTCATAGATCAGGTCGACGATCAGCTTCAGCTCGTGCAGGCACTCGAAGTACGCCATTTCCGGCGCGTAGCCCGCTTCCACCAGCGTTTCGAAGCCAGCCTTGATCAGGTCCACCGTGCCGCCGCACAGCACGGCCTGCTCGCCGAACAGGTCGGTTTCGGTTTCTTCGCGGAAGTTCGTTTCGATGATGCCGGCACGTCCGCCGCCGTTGGCCGCCGCATACGACAGCGCCACGTCGCGGGCCGAACCCGACTTGTCTTGTGCCACCGCGATCAGGTGCGGCACACCGCCGCCTTGCTGATACGTATTGCGCACGGTGTGGCCCGGCGCCTTCGGCGCGATCATGATGACGTCCAGATCCGCGCGCGGGATCACCTGGCCGTAATGCACGTTGAAGCCGTGCGCGAACGCCAGCGCCGCGCCTTCCTTGGCATTGGCGTGGACTTCGTTCTTGTAGACTTCGGCGATTTGCTCGTCGGGCAGCAGCATCATGACGACATCCGCGCCCTTCACGGCTTCGGCCACTTCCTTGACCTTCAGGCCCGCGTTCTCGGCCTTGCTCCACGAAGCACCGCCTTTACGCAGGCCGACCGTCACGTTCACGCCGCTTTCCTTCAGGTTCAGCGCGTGCGCATGGCCTTGCGAGCCATAACCGATGATGGTGACTTGCTTGCCCTTGATGAGGGAGAGGTCGGCGTCTTTGTCGTAGAAAACTTTCATGGTGGTTCCTTGAGGTCTGTCTCCGCGCAGGCAGAGAAAACTAGTCGAAATGAGTGTAGGTTTAAACCTTCAGAATGCGCTCGCCCCGGCCGATGCCGGAACTGCCCGTGCGAACCGTTTCCAGAATGGCCGTGGCGTCGAGCCCCTGAATGAACGCGTCGAGTTTGTCGGATGCGCCTGTCAGTTCCATCGTGTAGGTCTTTTCGGTCACGTCGATGATGCGGCCGCGGAAGATATCCGCCATGCGCTTCATCTCTTCGCGTTCCTTGCCGACAGCTCTTACCTTGATGAGCATCAGCTCGCGCTCGATGTGGGCGCCCTCTGTCAGGTCGACCACTTTCACCACCTCGATCAGGCGGTTCAGGTGCTTCGTGATCTGTTCGATCACGTCGTCCGAGCCAATCGAGACGATGGTCAGCCGCGACAGCGAACTGTCTTCGGTCGGCGCCACCGTCAGCGTTTCAATGTTGTAGCCGCGCGCGGAAAAGAGCCCGACGACACGCGATAACGCGCCCGGTTCGTTTTCCAGCAGTACGGAGATGATGTGTTTCATGTCTTTTCCCGAGGTTTATCCAGTTGGCGTCTGCTTCGAAAAACCCGTGCGCGGCGCTCGTCCTTTGTGAAGACGGGTGCGCCCGGGCCTCGCGAGTCAAAGCCGCGTTATAGATCTTCCGAGCCGAGCAGCATTTCCGTGATGCCCTTGCCTGCTTGCACCATGGGAAATACGTTTTCGGTGGGATCGGTCTGGAAGTCGAGAAATACGGTGCGATCTTTCAGGCGCAGCGCTTCCTTCAGCGCCGGCTCGACGTCCGCGGTCTTTTCGACGCGAATGCCGACATGCCCATACGCTTCGGCGAGCTTCACGAAGTCAGGCAGCGCGTCCATGTAGGAACTGGAATAGCGCTTCTTGTATTCGATCTGCTGCCACTGGCGCACCATGCCGAGATAGCGGTTGTTGAGCGAGATGATCTTGACGGGCGTGTTGTACTGCTTGCACGTCGAGAGCTCCTGAATGCACATCTGGATGGAGCCTTCGCCCGTGATGCAGACCACTTCCTCGTCGGGAAAAGCCATCTTCACGCCCATGGCTGCCGGCAAGCCGAAACCCATGGTGCCGAGACCGCCCGAGTTGATCCAGCGGCGCGGCTTGTTGAACGGATAGAACTGCGCGGCCCACATCTGATGCTGGCCGACATCCGAACAGACGAAGGCGTTGCCGTCGGTCAGTTCATGCAGCTTCTGGACGACATATTGCGGCTTGATGATCTCGCTTTTGCGGTCGTAAGCGAGGCAGTCTTTCGAGCGCCAGGCTTCGATCTGGTCCCACCACGACTTGAGCGCCTGCGTGTCCGGGCCGTGTTCCGCCGTCTGTAACTGCTCGATCAACTCCTTCAGCACTTCCTTCACGTCGCCGACGATGGGAATGTCCACCTTCACGCGCTTGGAAATGGACGAAGGATCGATGTCGATGTGGATGATCTTGCGCGGCGACGATGCGAAGTGCGCCGGGTCGCCGATCACGCGGTCGTCGAAGCGCGCGCCAATGGCGATCAGCACGTCGCAGTTCTGCATGGCCATGTTGGCTTCGTACGTGCCATGCATGCCGAGCATGCCGAGGAATTTCTTGTCGCTCGCGCGGTAACCGCCCAGACCCATCAGCGTGTTGGTGACCGGATAGCCCAGCAAATCGGCGAATTGGTTCAGCTCGCGCGATGCATCCGCGAGAATGATGCCGCCGCCGGTATAGATATACGGGCGCTTGGCCGAAAGCAGCAGTTGCACCGCCTTGCGGATCTGGCCGGAGTGGCCCTTCGTCACCGGGTTATACGAACGCAGCGACACGCTCTTCAGCGGTTCGTACTTGCACGGCGCCTTCGACACGTCCTTCGGAATGTCGATCAGCACCGGACCGGGGCGACCCGTGCGAGCAATGTAGAACGCTTTCTTGACGGTGGCGGCGAGATCGCGCACGTCCTTCACGAGGAAGTTGTGCTTGACGCAGGGCCGCGTGATGCCGACGGTGTCGCACTCCTGGAACGCGTCGAGGCCGATGGCCGCGGTCGGAACCTGCCCGCTGATGATGACGAGCGGAATGGAATCCATATAGGCCGTGGCAATACCCGTCACCGCATTGGTGACGCCGGGGCCGGAAGTCACGAGGCACACGCCCACGTTGCCGGTCGAGCGCGCATAGGCGTCGGCGGCGTGTACGGCGGCCTGTTCGTGGCGCACGAGAATGTGCTGGATCTGGTCCTGCTTGTACAGCTCGTCGTAGATGTAGAGTACCGAGCCGCCGGGATAGCCCCAAATGAACTCGACCTTCTCGTCAGCGAGCGCGCGCATGAGCACGGTGCCGCCGATGGAGTCAGCTTCGTGAGGGGGAGTCGTATCCGACGTGGAGAATTCCGCGCTGGGCATGTTCATTCATCACCTTTCGAATTTTCGGCAAAAAATTGATCGGGTGCTCTCTGCCGGGCTTGTGGCTCGGGTTCAAGCGGCGCGTCTTGAATTGACTGGCGTGCTTCTTGGGCTCGCCTCAAAGCAGACATTTCACTTTATGATGCGAGTCGGAAAATGTAGCCCGGCGCGCGCAACGGGTCAAGAAAAAAGTTTCGGAAATCTCCGATCCGACGCTTTTCGGAAAAAGCTCAGATTTAGCACAACGTTTGACGCTTGGAGCAGCGAGTACGTAAATCGGGCAACAAATCGTCCCAAATCCTCCCGGCGTGGCGAAAATTTGCTAGCATCCGCAGGTCTTCCTAGAACCCACGATCCCTTTCGACGCAAATTCGTTGCGCCGGGCTCCCAACGGATGGCATCAGACAAGGAACTTGCCGATTTCCTGGCGGGCGTCGAACGACGCGCGTTCAAACAGACCGTGTACACCGTCCGCGACGACGACGCGGCGCTGGACATCGTGCAGGACGCCATGATCAAACTGGCGGAAAAATACGGTGACAAGCCGCCTTCCGAGCTTCCGCTGCTTTTCCAGCGTATCCTCCAGAATGCGACGCACGACTATTTCCGTCGCCAGAAGGTGCGGAACACGTGGGTCAGCCTCTTTTCGTCCTTCGGAAACGCGGACGACGACGAGTTCGACCCGCTCGAATCCTTCGAATCGCAAGACGGCGCACTCGGCAGCGAGAGCAGCGAGAACAAACTGGAACGCGAACAGGTACTCAACCTGATCGACGCGGAAATCCAGAAATTGCCGGCACGTCAACGAGAAGCCTTTCTCATGCGTTACTGGGAAGATATGGATGTCGCAGAGACGGCCGCCGCCATGGGCTGCTCCGAGGGCAGCGTCAAAACGCATTGTTCACGCGCCACGCACGCCCTCGCGCACGCCCTGAAAGCCAAAGGGATCACGCTATGAGTTCCGTTCTTGATTCAAAGGAAAACGAGTTCGCGCTGAAGGTAGTTCGCGCGCTGGACGAAAGTACATCGACTATTCCGGCCGCCGCGGTCGACCGGCTCGCCGAGGCGCGCCGGGCTGCTATCGCGCGCAAGAAGCCGGAGAAGGTCGCCATGACCGCGCCCGCGTTCACGCCGGCTTTGGCCGGAGCAGGCGCGAGCCTCTCGGCGGGCGGCGCGGGTCACGACGGCTCCGAGACGCGAGGGCCGAAGGGCCTGTTCGCGCGGCTCGGCGGCTTCGGCCTCGTGTGGCCGGTGTGCGCGCTGGCTATCGGTCTGGCTGGCATCGCTTACTGGGAAGATCAGGAGCGCCGTGCCGAACTCGCCGACATCGACGCGGCCATGCTCTCCGACAGCTTGCCGCTCGACGCCTATCTCGACCACGGCTTCAACGCATATTTGACGCGTAATCACTAACGCGTATTGTCGAATCTTTCAACTGACATCAAACCTGGCGGGGAGTTTTCGGGTGAGTTACAAGCGCGGTCTCGCGATTGTCTTTAGTTGCGCGATTGCGAGTCTGGTCGCATTCGCCGCGACTTATCCGCGCTTTTACCCGGCCACCGCCGCCTTGCTCTCGACCGCCGCCGCGCCCAACGGCGCAAGTTCGGGCGCCGATTCCGGCCTTTCGCTTTCGGCGCTCTCTTCCGGCAGTCCGCTCTCGTGGAATCGTCTCACCGAAGCGCAGCACGTCGCGCTCGCGCCGTTCTCCACGCAATGGGATTCCTTCAGCGAAGAGCGCAAGCAAAAGTGGCTGAAGATCGCATCGCGCTATCACCGCATGTCGCCCGAGGCGCAAAAGCGTCTGCATCAGCGCATGGAGGAATGGACGCGCATGACGCCGGACCAGCGCAAAGTCGCGCGCGAGAACTATCAGGTTTCGAAGTCCGTCGCGCCGGAGAATCGCGAAAAGGCGTGGGATGCTTACCAGAAGCTTTCCGAAGAGCAGAAGAAAAAGCTCGCCGCCACCGAGCGCACGCGCCGTCCCACGGTCGTCAGCGCGCCGCCGACCGGCAAGAGCGAAGTGAAGGACATCAACCGGCTCGTGGCCGCGCGCGAGCAAGGCCACGGCGCGGGACATGCCGAAGGCGGCTCCGGTGCGCCGGCTGCATCGCCCTCGTCCACCTCAACCGCCTCGCCCGCCACGCCCGCGATTCCCAACGCCGCGAGCGTCGTGCCGGCAACGCCGATTCCCGTCTCCCCGCAGCAAGCGCCTTCCATGTACAACGGCTCATGAGCGCGTCCGCTTCCACCACCACGCCTCTCTCGCCGCTTTACGCGCCCACGCTGCGCCGCCGGCTCGCGACGATGGTCTACGAAGGCGTCATTCTGTTCGGCGTGGTGTTCATCTCCGGATATTTGTTCAGCACGCTCACTCAGCAGAAAAACGGCCTTACGCATCACAACTGGCTGATGACGTGGATCGGTCTCGTGCTCGCCGCGTATTTCGTGTGGTTCTGGACCCACGGCGGCCAGACGCTGCCAATGAAAACCTGGCGCCTCAAATTGGTCGATGCCCACGGTGAGCCCGTCACGCCTGGCCGGGCGCTCGCGCGCTACGCGCTCGCGTGGCTGTGGTTCCTGCCGCCGCTCGCGCTGCATCCGCTGCTCGGGCTCGCCGTGCCGCAGACGCTCGCCGTGTTCGCGGCCTGGATCGCGCTGTGGGCGGCCGCCGTCCGGCTCGATCCGGCGCGGCAGTTTCTGCACGATCGCCTGGCTGGCACGCGCATCATCACGGCGCCGACTCCCTACAAGTAATAAGAACTTCTCGTGACTGTCACGGCTCGGTCACGGCCGCATGGCGCAATGCGCATATCGAAACCCGATACGCGAGCCCATGACCTTCCACTCGACCGTCACGCAGGCAATCGAAGCGTCTTCCGCTTATCGTTTTCGGAGCGCCGATCTGCGCGGCGCGACGCATGAAGCCGCCCTGCCGCTGCCGGCGAACCCGGGCGTCGACGACGACAGCGAATCCTCCAGCGCGCCTCAACGCTATCGCGCGATCTGGCTGTCGGACATCCATTTGGGCTCTGGCGGCTGCCAGGCGCTCTATCTGCTCGATTTTCTGCGCCACAACGAGTCGGAGTATCTGTATCTCGTCGGCGACATCATCGATGGCTGGCAACTGAAGAAAGGCTGGTTCTGGCCGCAGGCGCACAACGACGTCATTCAGAAAATACTGCGCAAGGCGCGCAAGGGCACGCAAGTCGTCTATATCCCCGGCAATCACGACGAAGCCGCGCGCCAGTACTGCGATCTCGCGTTCGGCGACATCCACGTGCGCGGCGAAGCCTTCCATACGACGTTCGCGGGCAAGCGTCTTTGGATCGTGCACGGCGATCTCTTCGACGGCGTGATCCAGCATGCGAAATGGCTCGCCTATCTCGGCGACACCGCCTACACGATGATCCTGCTGCTCAACCGCTGGTTCAATCGCGTGCGCACGAAGCTCGGCTTCGACTACTGGTCGCTCTCGCAGTATCTCAAGCATCAGGTCAAAAACGCGGTCAACTTCATTTCGCAGTTCGAACGGGTCATGACCGACGAAGCCCGCCGCCGCGGCTGCGATGGCGTGGTGTGCGGGCATATCCACAAGGCCGAGATACGCGATATCGACGGCATTCTCTATTGCAACGACGGCGACTGGGTGGAGAGCCTCTCCGCGCTCGTCGAGACCCAAGACGGCGAACTGAAGATCGTCTACTGGACCGTCATGCACTCCCCGGAAGCGCAACCGAACCGCGTGCGCGCCACCGTCTGAACCGCATCCTCACCCGAGCCGAAATCCGATGAAAATCATGATCGTCACCGATGCATGGGAGCCGCAGGTCAATGGCGTCGTGCGCACGCTTACGCAGACGAGCCGCGAACTCACGGGCCTCGGGCATCGCGTGGAATTGCTCACGCCGCTCGAGTTCAAAACCATTCCGTGTCCGACTTATCCCGAGATTCGCCTATCATTAATGCCGGGCCGGCACGTGGCGAAGCGTATCGACGAATTCGCGCCGGACGCGCTGCATATCGCGACCGAAGGCCCGCTCGGCATGTCGGCGCGTGCCTATGCGCTGCGTCACAAACTGCCGTTCACGACCGCTTATCACACGCGTTTTCCCGAGTACGTGAAAGCGCGCTTCGGTATTCCGCTCGCCATGACTTATCGGTTTCTGCACTGGTTTCATCGGCATTCGCAGGCGGTGATGGCGCCTACTCCGGTCGTCAAGCATGACCTGGAACAGTACGGCTTCACCAACGTCGTGCTGTGGACGCGTGGCGTCGATCTGGACATCTTTCATCCGATGGACTCTAAGGTGCTCAACACCGCGCGGCCCATCTTTCTGTATGTCGGGCGCGTGGCCGTGGAAAAGAACGTGGAAGCGTTTCTGAAGCTCGATCTGCCCGGCTCGAAGTGGGTCGCGGGCGAAGGACCGGCGCTCGCGGAACTGAAGTCGCGCTATACGAACGTCAACTATCTCGGCGTGCTCTCGCAGACGGAACTGGCGAAGGTCTACGCCGCCGCCGATGTCTTCGTGTTCCCGAGCCGCACCGATACCTTCGGCCTCGTGCTGCTCGAAGCGATGGCCTGCGGCACGCCGGTCGCCGCGTATCCGGTCACGGGTCCCATCGACGTGCTAGGTGAACACGGTCCCGGCGCGCTCCATGAAGATCTGCACGAAGCCTGTCTGCAAGCGCTCAAGATCGAACGCGCCGATGCCCGCGCGTGGGCCGAGCGCTTCTCGTGGCGCGCGGCCTCCGAGCAGTTCGCCTCGCATTTGCGCCAGGTCGAACCACGCGCGCCGAGCACCGACCGGGCCGCCGCATGACGCGAAAGAGGCTCGCCGAGCAACGCGCCGAAGCTCACGCCCGTGCGGCGCCTCGTCCGCTCGAGTCCAAGCGCGATGGCGATGTCGAAGCCAATGAGGAAAACGAACCGCTAGGTCCCGACGATCCGCTCGCGCCGCTGCCCTTCAACCCGTATAAAGGCAATCGCGGCTTCACGCGCGCCTGGCACGCGATGAAGAACTCGCTCAACGGTTTTCGCGTCGCCATTCGCGAGGAAAGCGCGTTTCGTCAGGAACTCACGCTCGCCGCGATTCTTCTGCCATGCAGTCTTTTCGTGCCGGTGGCGCCCGTCGAGCGCGCGGCGCTGATCGCATCCGTGCTGCTCGTGCTGATCGTCGAATTGCTCAACTCGAGCGTGGAAGCGGCTATCGACCGCATCTCGCTCGAACGTCACGAACTTTCGAAGCGCGCGAAGGATTTCGGCAGCGCGGCCGTGATGGTCGCGCTCGGCGTTTGCCTCATTACGTGGGCGTTGATTCTCTGGCCGGTCGTGTCGAATTGGCTCGCTCGTATCCCATAAAAGATGAATGTCACCTGAAACGCAGCACTGTCGCGCCGAACGACCGGTTTATAATCGTCCGACATTCTCAAAAATAGCAACGGAAACCGGTCGCGCGAACGTTTTGGAGTTTCGAGCGCCGCCACCGGAAGCCAAGGTCGGACGACATGGAAGCCAAACCTCCCCGCCGTACCCGCGAACGGATTCTCGAGCTGTCGCTGAAGTTGTTCAACGATATCGGCGAGCCGAACGTCACCACCACGACGATCGCCGAGGAAATGGAAATTAGTCCAGGTAATCTGTACTACCATTTCCGGAACAAAGACGACATCATCAACAGCATCTTCGCGCAGTTCGAGCAGCAGATTCAGAAGCGCCTGAAGTTCCCGGACGATCATCGTCCGACCATAGATGAAATGTGGTCGTACTTACAGTACATGGCCGATTTCCTGTGGGCGTATCGCTTTCTCTATCGCGATCTGAACGATCTGCTCGCGCGCAATCGCACGCTCGAAACGCACTTCAAGCAGATCATCACGCACAAGGTGCGCTTCGCCAGCCAGCTATGCGAAGCGCTCGTCGCCGATCAAGAAATGGTCGCGACGCCTGCGGAGATCGAAGTCATCGCGACCAACATGGGCGTGATCTCGACCTACTGGCTTTCGTACCAGTACGTGATGAACCCGCGCAAGTACAACGATCAGGAAGCGATCCGCACGGAGTTGCATCAGGCGAGTCTGCATATCATTTCGATCATGGCGCCGTATCTTCGCGGACGATCGCGCCAGCTCTTCGACGACCTCGTGTCCGGTAAACTGCCGAAGCGCCAGTACGCCGACTTCCTGCCGCCGCGCGAGGAAGCGCCGTCGGGCGCGCCGAAGAACGTAACACCGAAGGATTCCCGATAATGAAGGCTGTTTGTGTCTATTGCGGCTCCGCGAGCGGAGCCCGCCCTGTGTATGCCGAAGCGGCCAAGGCGTTCGGCCGCGCGCTCGTCGAGGCCGACCTCTCGCTCGTGTATGGCGGTGGCCGCGTCGGTTTGATGGGCCTGATCGCCGATGAAGTGCTCGCCGCCGGCGGACGCGCAATCGGCGTCATTCCAGAGTTGCTGCTTGCGAAGGAAGTGGGCCATACGGACCTCACGGAACTGATCGTCGTGCCCGACATGCACGAGCGCAAGAAGCGCATGGCCGATCTCGCGGACGCGTTCGTCGCGATGCCCGGTGGTGTCGGCACTTTCGAGGAATTTTTCGAAGTGTTCACGTGGGCGCAGCTTGGTTATCATCAGAAGCCTGTTGGCCTGCTGGACGTGAACGGCTATTACGACCCGCTCATGGCCATGTTGCGCCATACCGTCGACGAAGGCTTCATGCGCGAGCAGTATCTAGAGCTCATACAGATTGCGCGCGAGCCCGGCGAGATGATCACGAAGCTGCAGCACTACACGCCCCGCACGCTCGACAAGTGGAACGAAAAGCGCGACGCGGTTTGATCCATTCCTAACGGTCGACACGATGTCCAAAGTCATCCTGATTACGGGCGCGAGCCGCGGCATCGGCCGCTCGGCAGCGCTGCTCGCGGGCGCGCGCGGCTGGTCGGTCGGCGTGAACTATGCGAATAACGCCAGTGCCGCCCATGAAACCGTCGCCGCGGTGCAAGCCGCTGGCGGCAAGGCGATCGCCATTCAGGGCGACGTGTGCGACGAGGCGGCGATCATCGCGATGTTCGATGCCACCGAGAAGGCGTTCGGCAAGCTCGATGGCGTGGTGAATAACGCGGGCATCGTCGCGCCCGGCTCCATGCTCGCGGACATGGATATCGAGCGCATGAAACGTATTTTCGATACCAATGTGCTCGGCGCGTTTCTTTGCGCTCGTGAAGCGGCGCGGCGGCTTTCCACTTCGCGTGGTGGCAAGGGCGGGTCGCTCGTGAATGTTTCTTCGGCGGCCGCCAGATTAGGCGGCCCGGGGGAGTATGTCGATTATGCGGCTTCCAAAGGGGCTATCGATACACTCACCATCGGGCTTTCCAAAGAGCTCGGGCGCGAAGGGGTAAGAGTCAATGCCATTCGGCCAGGTCTCATCGAGACCGAGATTCACGCTAGTGGTGGTAAGCCCGATCGGGCTCAGGTGCTGGGTGGGCAGACGCCTATCGGGCGCGCCGGGTCCGCCGATGAAGTCGGCGAGGCTATCGTCTGGCTGCTCTCCGATGCCGCTTCTTATGTCACCGGGGCTTTGATCGATGTCGCCGGTGGGCGGTGAGTGCTTTCTTTTTTTTCTTTTGCTGCGTTTTGTTCAGTAGCCGCCTCCCCGGCGGAGGGGTAACTTTCTTTGCTGCTGCAAAGAAAGTCACCAAAGAAAGCAGCTTAGGAACCGGCTTCTGAAGCACAACTGGTTCCCCGCTATTTACCACAAACCCTTTGAGCACTTCCCCTTTCTCACGCTCGTAGTCGTTCGCAGCTGATGATTCTCTTCGAGCGCTTGCCCTGCAATGGGCCGTTGTCTGCGAATTTTTTTGTCACCTCTCCGCAGTTGATGACCTTCTTTGCGGCCCGCTGATCGAAGCCTTGTCTTTGCGCAGTTCTACTCGAGCACTCACATTGACTACCGGTCTTAATGCTCTTCGGACCTCCTAGCCACGCCTTTCTGACTCGCTGCGCGCAATCATCGGGTTCGCCTCCCTCTAAAAGCCGCCGCGTGTCATCAGCCACGTTTCTTCTTCCTTCGTCGTCGGCCTGCCCAAAATTCGGTTGCGATGCGGAAAGCGCCCGAATCGTTCGATGACTTCCGCATGCTTCATCGCCGATTCATGGAAGCTCGTCACGCCCTCTTCTTGCTCTAATTTCCCAAACAATTCAACCGCGAGAAGCTGGCTCTCCATCGTCTCGTCATGCTCGAATGGCATATACGCAAACGCACGATGGTATGCATCGGCCAAGCGCAAATCATCGCCGGAATCGACCAGCGCTTTCGCCAACGCCAACGCACGCTCGTCGCCCGCAAACGCGCGCGGCGTATGCCGATAACAGTTGCGCGAGAACTGGTCGAGCAGCACGATCAGCGCAAGCGCACCCGAAGGCGTGCGCTCCCATTCACGCAAACCGCCCGACAGCGCTTCTTCGAGCACCGCGCCGAAGCGCTCGCTGATCTGCGCATCGAAGGCAGGCTTCTTTTTCCACCACAGCTTGCGTTCCGTCCCGGCCTCAGGCGAGCCGACCGCGCCGAACCAGAATTCGAGTATCGCGCTCGCGCGCGGATCGAGTGCTTCCGCTCGCGCGTTCAAACCAGCTCCAGCACCAGTCGCCGCGTGCGCGCGCTCTTCTTCTCCAGCTTTGCAATCCGCAAGCCGCCGATCTCGCCGGTATTACGCACATGCGTGCCGCCGCATGGCTGCAAATCCACGTTCTCGATGCGCAAAAGGCGCACGCGGCCAAGGCCCATCGGTGGCTTTACGCTCATCGTGCGGACGAGTTCAGGGCGCGCGGTCATCTCGTCGTCGGTGATCCATTCGGTATTCACGTCGTGCGCGCCGCCGATCAGTTCCGCCAGACGCGCTTCCACGCGCTCACGTTCGATAGGCTCGACCGTCGCGAAGTCGAGGCGCGCATAGTCTCTCGTGATGCTGCATCCATCCACCGGATACGGCAGTACCGCGCACATCAAATGACTCGCCGTATGCAGCCGCATATGCCGATACCGCCGCTCCCAGTCGATCTCCGCGCTCACTTTGTCGCCAACCTTCAAAAGCGAAAGCGCTTCTTCTTGGCCGGGCGCGGGCACATGCACGGCGTCGTCGGGCGTGGCGCCTTCGAACTTCGCCTTGCGCGTGTCGGCAATGACGATCTTCGTGCCGTCGGCAAGCGTCAGCGTGCCCGCATCGCCGGCCTGGCCGCCGCCGAGCGGATAAAACACGGTTTGATCGAGGTGGATGCCCATTTCGTCGATAGCCGTGACGCTCGCCTCGCACTGTGTGCGATAAGCGTCCTCGCGAAAGAGTGCGC
The DNA here is from genome assembly GCF_031450995.1 of Caballeronia sp. LP006. Lineage (NCBI taxonomy): Bacteria > Pseudomonadati > Pseudomonadota > Betaproteobacteria > Burkholderiales > Burkholderiaceae > Caballeronia > Caballeronia sp. LP006. Next base: position 2,369,593 of record NZ_JARTVW010000005.1, read on the forward strand.
GTGTGCTCATGTCTTGTCCTTGCAATGTTTCGTGGGGCGGCAAAAAGCCGTTCCGCAGATCATGCCGCACGCGCCGCTGCCTTGGACCGATACAAAAGCGCGCGAATCAGCCGGGCCGGTTGCGCATCCAGTCGGCGGTATCGAAGAAAGAGGTGAGAAGGCGCTCGCGCAAAGGCTCGTCGAGGCCGATGTCCTGCATCGCCCACGCCATGCAGCGCAACCATTGATCGCGCTCGGCCGTTGCAATGGCGAACGGCATATGCCGCGCCCGCAAACGCGGATGGCCGAAGCGGCTGATGTAGTGATCCGGTCCGCCCATCCAGCCGCACAGGAACCAGAAGGTCTTGTCGCGGGAGTTGTCGAGTGTCGGCGGATGCAGCGCGCGCAAGCCCGCGAATTCAGGTTCGAGGTCCATCAGATCGTAAAAGCGATCGACCATCGCGCGCAGACGTTCCTCGCCGCCGATCAGTTCGAACGGCGTGGGCTTTTGGACTTCATCGTCGGAAGGTTGGGAATTGACTTCGCTCATTGCTTTTGGACAACAGAAAACTCAGGCGTCGCGCAGCGATTGCAAGGCCGGACGCGCCAGCACGCGCCGCAGGCTCATCCAGCCGCCGAGCGCCGCGCAAGCAACGCCCGCGACGATGCCAACCGGCACGAGCCACGGGTTGAACTCGATATGAAACTCGAACACGCGCGATGCAAGCACGTAACCGATGCCCTGCGCACCGAGCGCCGCCATCAGGCCGGACAACGCGCCGACCACGACGAACTCGGCGACCTGCACCGAACGAATCTGCCGATGCGATGCGCCCAAAGCCCGCAACAGTGCCGACTCGCGCATGCGTTCGTCGCGCGTGCCGGCAAGCGCCGCGTAGAGCACCAGCACGCCGGCCGCGAGCGTGAAGATGAACAGGAACTGCACCGCGCCGATCACCTGGTCGAGCGTGCGCTGAATCTGCGCGAGGATCGGCGCGGTATCGATGGCGGTCACGTTCGGATAGGCGGCGACGAGGCCGTCGATGGTGCGCGCCTGTTCCGGCGGCAGATGAAAACTCGTGATGAACGTCGCGGGAAGGTCGGCCAGCGTCTCGGGCGGCATCAGCACGAAAAAGTTGACCTTGAACGAATTCCAGTCGACCTTGCGCACGCTCGTCACCGGTGCCTCGACCGGCATGCCGGCGACATCGAAACGCAGCGTGTCGCCCATCTTCACGCGAATGGTCTTCGCGATGCCCTCTTCTATCGACACCGCCGGCTGCGCGTTCTTGCCGAACCACGTGCCCTGCGTCACGCGGTTATCGCCCGGCAATTCGGTGGTGTAAGAAAGATTGAATTCGCGATCGACGAGCCGTTTTGCATCCGGCTTGTCGTAGCTGTCCGGATTCACCGCCTTGCCATTGATGGCGACGAGACGCGCGCGCACCATCGGCGAGAGCGCGGCATCGGGTTGGCCATGCCCATGCAGATACGCAAGCACGCCTTCGCGCTGATCCGGCTGGATGTCGATGAGAAACTCGTTGGGCGCATCCGGCGGCGTGGCGGCGCGCCAGCCCTTGATGAGGTCGTCGCGCGTCATCGCTATCAGCAACAAACACATGAGGCCGATGCCGAGCGCCGTGATCTGCAACGCGCTGGCGCCGCTGCGCCGTTCGAGCGACGCCAGCGCATAACGCCAGCCCACGCCCGCGCGGCTCTTTTCCCGCCGCACGAAGCGCGCCGCCGCCCACAACGCCGCGCGCGCGATCACGCCGAAGATCAGGAGGCCGGCCGCGAATCCGCCCGCGACGATGCCGCCGAGCTTCAACTCGCCCGCCGCGACGATGAGCAACGCCGCGAACAGCACGACGCCGACGCCGTAGGCCGCATAAGCGACGCGGTTTGCATCGCCGAGTTCACGGCGGATCACATGCACAGGCGGCACGCGCGTGAGCGGCAAAAGCGGCGGCAGGGCGAAGCCGAGCAGCAGCACGAGGCCCATCGCGATGCCTTGCAGCGCGGGCCAGACGGAGGGCTGCGGCAAATCGACATCGACGAGCGAGCCCAGCCAGTTCAGCAGCACGAGATGGCCGCCGAAACCGAGCACGACGCCAAGCGCGCTGCCGATCACGCCGATCGCCAGGAATTCGTTCAGAAACAACGCGCGCAGCGTGCGCTGACTGACGCCCAAGCAACGCATGGTGGCGCAGCCGTCGAGATGCCGCCGCGCAAAACGATGCGCGGCCATGGCGATGGCTACCGCCGCGAGCATCGCCGTCAGCAGCGAAACGAGCGTGAGAAAGTGGCTCGCGCGATCGATGGTCTGCCGCACTTGCGGCTGCCCGTCCGACAGCGATTCGAGTCCGACGCCGCGCAATTTGCCGCCGTCGGTCTTATCGCGGGCGAATTGCGCGAAGCGCTCGATCTGCGCATCCGGTCCCGCGACCAGCAAGCGGTAAGTCACGCGGCTGCCGTAGCCGAGCAATCCCGTGGCGGCGATTTCATCGGCGCGCATCATGAGGCGCGGCGAGAAGTTGACGAAGGAAAAGCCGCGATCCATCTCGCGCGTGATGATGCCCGCCACCTTGAACGTGCGCGTGCCGACCTTCACCGTGCCGCCGGGCTGCGTTTTCAGCGCATCGAGCAGGGACGCATCGACCCAGACGGTGCCGGGCGCGGGAATGCCGTTGACGGGCGCGTCGGGCTTGCCGGGCGCCGACGCGATACGCAGCGCGCCACGCAGCGGATAACCTTGCGTCACGCCCTTGATCGCCGCGAGCCGCGAGGCGGGCTGCGCCGCGGTCGAGCTGATCATGCTCGGGAAGATCGTGGTCCCAGCGGTTTCGAGGCCGAGCGACCTGGCTTGGTCGGTGAACATTGCATCGACGGGATGATCCGAGCGCACGACGAAGTCCGCCGCGATCATCTGACGGCCGTCGCGCACGAGCCCTTGACGCATGCGGTCGGAGAGAAAACCGACGCTCGACAGCGCCGCCACCGCCAGCACCAGCGCGAGCAGCAGCATGGTGAGTTCGCCCGCGCGCCAGTCACGCGCGGTCATGCGCCACGCCTGACGCGCGGTCTGCAGAAAATCGAGCCGGACAGGAGGATGCGTGCGGTCGGCTTTGAGCGCGGCCTTGGAGGGAGTGGAGTCGTTGCGCGCCGCGGTGCTCAATCGTGCTTGCTCCGCAGGCTCGTGATCGACGTTTGCGGCGCGCCGCTGCCGGGCAGCATGTGCTTGGCCATGCGCGATATGCCGCCGTGCACGCCGCGCACGAGGCGCGGCAGCGCCCAACCGGCGATGACCAGGAACGCAATCAGCATGACGAGGAACAGCACCGGCACGAAGAGCGCGAGCGTGATGCCGAGCAGCACGCCGATGTCTTCCGTCGCGGATGCCGCCCAGTTCGACACCGGTTCGGGCGAGAGATTGATCAGCGCGCGCGTGCCCGCCTTGGCGAAATGCGAGGCGCCGGCAAGCGTTCCGCCCGCCAGCGCCGCGATGGTGAGCATGGCCGGATCGGCATGACCGAGCGTGCCGGCGGCAAGCACGGCGCCCGCCGGAATGCGGATGAACGTGTGAATGGCGTCCCACAGCGAATCGAGCGCGGGAATCTTGTCGGCGAGAAATTCGACGACGGCGAGCACCGCCGCCACGCCGATCACCCACGGCGAACCGAGCACCGCGAGCGAATCAGGGAGATGGATGAAACCGATGCGTTCAAACAGACCCGCGATGAAGACCGTGAGATACAGGCGCAACCCGCTCGCCCATGACAGGCCCGCAGCGAGCGAAAGTGACTCAAGCATTGCCGCCTCCTTGGTGCGCCAGCAACCCGGCCAACCGTGTGCGCCGGTCTGAACGTCGCTTCTTTCCGGCCCGGATGCCGGAAGAAGCCGCCCATATCAACGAGGATATCGAAAAAAGCCTCGTGACGCAGGCGGAAAGATAAAACGGTGCGGCTCGCCGAGTGATGTTATCTGCAATCGGAGATTGCTGAAAATCGGAAATGCCTTCAGACCATTATATCCATGCAAAAGGAAGCGGTGCAGCAAGGCATCCGGCGAATGCCGCCCGAAGTGCGCTGCCGCTCGCACCGCGACCATTGCGGTGGCGCCGGTGCAACAGCGCGTCAATGTCCGGACGAAAGCTTGAGTCCGATGAGCCCCGCGACGATCAGCGCCGCGCTGCCGATACGCGCCGCCGTCAACGCCTCGCCCAGAAACACGATGCCGAAAATAAACGCGCCGACCGCGCCGATTCCCGTCCAAACAGCGTAAGCGGTGCCGAGCGGCAACTGGCGCATGGCCATGGCAAGCAAGACGAAGCTGCCGATGGCCGTCACCAGCGTGAACACCGACGGCCAAAGCCGCGTAAAGCCTTCCGATGACTTGAGCCCGGCGGCCCATGCCACTTCGAGCAAACCGGCGATAAAAAGAAGAATCCAGGACATGAGGTGACTTCCTCGAAGGAACGGGGCCGTCCCCGGTAACAAGAAGCGCGCGCGGTCGTCCACGCGGCGAAAGCAGACCGTAATTATACCGATTTGGTGCAGCAAGGCTTTTCGCTCCTCGTGCCGAGCGATGTAAAACCGTGTATTAATGGAGCGCGCGCCACCAGTGTGCGACCGTGCACCCTTCGCCCCGCCCTTTACAGAAACACAAAAGGAGCGCTCATGGATGTCGATTCGGTCCTGCTTTCACGTTTCCAGTTCGCCTGGGTCGTCGCGTTCCACATACTGCTGCCCGCGTTCACGGTCGGCCTGTCGTGCTTCATCGCGACGCTCGAATTCAACTGGTGGATCACCAAGCGCGATGTCTACCGGCGCCTGTCCGCGTTCTGGCTGAAAATCTTCGCGGTGTCGTTCGGCATGGGCGTGGTGTCGGGCATCGTCATGCCGTTTCAGTTCGGCACCAACTGGAGCCGTTTCTCCGATGCCACCGCCAATGTCGTCGGCCCGCTGATGGGCTACGAAGTGCTGACGGCGTTCTTCCTCGAATCGGCGTTTCTCGGCGTGCTCCTGTTCGGACGCAAGCTCGTGCCGCAATGGGCGCACGTCATGTCCGCGATTTTCGTCGCGGCGGGCACGGTCATCTCGTCGTTCTGGATTCTCGCCGTCAATAGCTGGATGCAGACGCCGCAAGGGCATCGCATGTTGCCGGACGGCCGCTTCGAAGTGGTGAGCTTCTTCGACGTGATCTTCACGCCGTCGTTTCCGTACCGGCTTGGGCATACGGTGAGCGCGTTCCTCGTCACGACGGGCTTCGTCATTCTCGGCGTCGGCGCCATGTATCTGCGGCAAAAACGCGCTGTCGAGGAAAGTCGCGTGATGCTCAAGATGTCGCTGATCTTTCTTATCATCATGGTGCCGATCCAGATGGTGATCGGCGATTCGCACGGTCTGAACACGCTCAAATATCAGCCCGCCAAGCTCGCGGCGATGGAAGGTCTGTGGGAAACCGGCTCGCGCGTGCCCGCGAATCTCTTCTCCATTCCCGACGAAAAGGAAGAGCGCAACCGCTTCGAGATTTCGATTCCCGTGCTCGGCAGCCTTTACCTCACGCACGATCCGAACGGAGTCGTGCGCGGGCTGAAGGACTTTCCGCGCGAAGACCGCCCGCCTGTCGCCGTGGTGTTTTTCGCCTTTCACATCATGGTCGGGATCGCGCTTCTGATGTTCGCGCTCGTGCTGTCGGGCATCGTGCTGTTCGCGCGCGGCAAGCTGGAACAAAGCACGCGCTGGCTGCGTTGCGCGACGTTCGCCATGCCGCTCGGCTTCATCGCGGTGATCGCGGGCTGGACCACCACCGAAGCGGGCCGTCAGCCGTGGACGGTGTATGGCATCCTGCGCACGCGCGATTCCGTCACGCCCTCGCTCACCACCGCCGACGTCGGCCTGTCCTGGGCGCTCTACATGCTGGCTTATCTCGTGATCTTCGGCGCGGGCTTCGTGCTGTTGCGGCGGCTCGTGCGCATCGGGCCGACCGACGCGTCGCGTGACCATGAGAACGAATCGCTCGATACGAAGACGCGCGCGGCGCGGCCGCTGTCGGCGGTATCGGCGGTCACGGCAGGCGGCGACGGCGGCGCGCGCACGGCGAATCGCGACGACGTCGTCCCGCCGCATCGCCCATAACAAGTCAACCGGAGACCGCGATGCTCGATCTCGTGCCTTTGTGGGCCGCCATCCTCGCGCTGGCCGTGTTCATGTACGTGCTGCTCGACGGCTTCGATCTGGGCGTCGGCATGCTGTTCCTGCTGCGCCGCGATCCCGACGAACGCAACTTGATGATCCACTCCGTCGCGCCGGTGTGGGACTTCAACGAAACCTGGCTGATCCTCGGCGGCGGCGGCTTGTTCGCGGTGTTCCCGCTGGCCTTCGCGATCATCGTGCCGGCGGTCTACTTTCCGATTCTCTTCATGCTGCTCGGGCTGATCTTTCGCGGCGTCGCGTTCGAATTCCGCGAGGTCGAGGGCGCGCGCCGATGGCTGTGGGATGGCGCGTTCGGCTACGGCTCGCTCGTCGCGACCTTCGCGCAAGGCACGGTGCTCGGCATGTTCATCCAGGGCTTTCCGATCCACGGCCGGCAGTACGCCGGCACGAGCTGGAACTGGGTGGCGCCGTTTCCGCTACTCGTCGGCGTCGGGCTGATCTTCGGCTATGCGTTGCAGGGCTCGACCTGGCTCGTGCTCAAGACCGAAGGCGAGTTGCAGGCGTGGGGTCGCAAGATGGCGCGTCATGCGCTGCTCGGCGTGATCGCGTTCATCTTGCTGATCAGCCTGTGGACACCGCTGAAAGATGCGCGCATTGCGGCGCGCTGGTTCGGCTTTCCGCAGAGCTTCGCGTTCACGCCCGTGCCGGTGTTGACCGCGCTCCTTGCGTGGACGTTGTGGTCGAGCTTGCAAAAAGGCCGCGAAGTGCTGCCCTTTCTGTGCTCCGTGGGCCTCTTCTTCCTCGCGTTCACCGGGCTCGTGATCAGCCTGTGGCCGTTCATTGCGCCGCCTTCGGTGACGCTGTGGGACGCATCGGCCGCACCGTTATCGCATCAGTTTCTGCTGATCGGCACGATGTTCCTGCTGCCGGTCATCATCATCTACGTGATCTGGTCTTACTGGGTGTTTCGCGGCAAGGTGCGCGGCGATCTCGGCTATCACACGCAATAGCCGCTTGGTCATGACTAAAGCTTCTGGCGCGTGGCGAGCGTGAGGATGCGCGTCCACTTGCGAGCATCGGCCGGATCGCTGATGGGCAGACGCCATTCGGGATGTTTCGAATCCGCGACGGTGAGGACGACCGCGTTGCCCTGCTCCTCGCGCGCGCCGCGCAGATCGGCAAAGATATAGCTGCCCGTCGCTTCGCCCACGCGCACTTCCAGGAGCCGCTTGCCCGCGGCGAGCCGCAAGCCGCCCCAGTCGCGTTTGAGTTCGTGAGTCCAGTCGCCGCCAGCCGAGCGCGGAATGTTCGCCGCGACTTCACGGCGCCGCGCGAGCCAGTAAGCGACGCCCGCCGCGATTGCCGCAGCCGCCACCACCGCCACGCCGACTGCGACACCAAGCCCGAAGTGCGCGTGCAGCGCGTTGAACGACCAGACGGCGCCATAAATGAGCGCGACGAGAACCGCGAGGGCGACAACGATCGGCATCTGACTTCACACCTTGTTCTTTGAACGACGAATACGGAACGACAAGCTCATTGCGCCTTGTGTTTTGCGTTCCAGTCACGCAAGGCCTGCAAGGTGTTCGCGACATGCTGATCCGGCGAAAGGCTCGTGTATTCGTAGATCACCTTGCCGTCCGGCGCGATCACGTAGGACACGCGATTGGCCATCGAACTCTTCATGGGCAGCGAAGCGTCGTAGGAGCGGATGATCTTCGAATCTTCATCCGCCGCAACCGGGAACTTGCTGCGGCACTCGCTCACGGAAAACTTCTTGAGCGTGTCGATGTTGTCGTGCGACACGCCGATCACGGTGGCGCCCTGCGCCTTGTATTGATCGACCGCCTCGGCGAATTCGTGCGCTTCGATCGTGCAGCCCTTGGTGAACGCCGCCGGATAGAAGTACAGGACGACGGGGCCTTTCTTGAGCGCGTCGGCGAGCGAGTACTGATACACATCGCCGCCAAGCGATGCCTGGGCGACGAACGACGGCGCGGCGTCGCCCGGTTTGAGCGTGGCGCTCGCGGCAGTCGAATACACCACGGCCACGCAAGCCGCGGTTGCGGCGGCCAGGCCGGCGACGGTCGCCAGAATCTTTTTCTTCATATGCACTCCGCTTGAGGGCAGCAAAAATGTCGCGAGACGAGCGGCAAGCGCCTCAGCCTTGCGCCTCGTCCTGATCCAGCCGGCTCTCGGTGAACCACGCCGCCGCTTCGACCTGCATTTGCGAGAGCGTGGCGGGCGTGAGTTCCGCGAGCGCGGGATCGGCCAGCCGGCTTGCATCGATCGCGGCGGCATCGCCTTGTTCGGCCGCTTTCGCGATGGCCAGCAGCGCACCGAGCGCGCCCTCGCCTTCGAGGATCGCCGAGCGGATCTCCGCCGTGAGGTGAAGCTTATCGACAATTTCTTCCGGCTGCATGCCGAGCACGACATGCACGAGCGAAAAGATGCCCGTCATGAAGGCGGCATCGGCAAAAGGCTCGTCATCCGGGCGCAGCACGCCGGCCGCGAGTTCCATGAAGCGCGCGCGCGTGCCGACGAGTTGGAGGAGCGGGTCCGAGCGCCACGGCAGACCGCTGCCGTCCGCATAGAGCAGCAGTTGGGTCCAGCGCATCAACTGACGTGTGCCTGTCGACGCGATGGCCTCGCGCAACGACGACACGCGCCGTCCGCGCGCATGCGCGCTGGAATTGGCCAGACGCAGCAGTTGCACGACGATGTCCGGATTGCGCTTGAGTTCGGTCTCGAGCTCGCGCAAGGCCGGGTCGCCGCCGAGCACGGCGAGCAACCGCAGCAGCGCACCGCGCGCCGGACTCGCGCGCCTTGCCGAGAGCACTTGCGGCCGCGCGAAGAAATAGCCCTGAAAGAAGTCGAAGCCCAGGCGCTTGGCTTCCTTGAAGTCGTCGAGCGTCTCGACCTTCTCGGCGACCAGCAACTTGCCGCGCGTCTTGAGCGTCGTGGCGAGCTTCGGCAAGTGCGCGCGGTCGGTGGACAGAAGATCGATCTTGACGATATCCACGGATGGCAGCGCGGCAAGGAGCGCGTCGTCCAGACGGATGACATCGTCGAGAGCCAGGCGAAAGCCTGCGTTACGCAACTGGCCGCAGCGCCGGAAGATGGACTCGTCGAACTCGATGCTCTCCAGCAATTCGAGCACGAAGCGCTCGGGCTGCATGATGTGGACGATGTCGTCGAAGAGCAATTCGCGGCTCATGTTGACGTAGCCGGGATGGTCGCCCAGCACGGCCGACACGCCGATCTCGCCGACCGTGCGCGCCACCACGTGCGCGGTGGCCTGCACGTCGTCCGCTATGCGGGCGCGATTGTCGGGGCTGTCGCGAAACAGCAATTCGTAGGCAGCCAGCGCGCCGTCGCCGTCGAGAATGGGTTGACGGCCGACATAGACACTGTGTTCGCGCCGGGAGGGCGCGGGCTTTAGCGGGGAATCGGCCATGACGGGAAGCTCGGAAGTGCCCAGCACGCTGCCTCGCAAACGAGGCAGGCCGGCAATCTATGGTGGGTCATGGGATTGAACAACTCAAGCGAATTTTCCGGTCGACGGTCAACGGTCATGCAAGCGGACATCGCAGCCGGCACTGCAGGTGCAATTGCAGGTGCCATCGCAGGTGGCATGATACGCAAGTTTTGTACGACAAATAACCTCGACGCGTTAGGCCATATAGCGCGGCACCGTCGCTCCAGCTAAAGAAACCGTCCCATGGGCCGATAACTCGCCTGATAGAACGTGTCGCGCGTGTGCCGGCACGTACCCGACGAAAGCGTCCGCAAGACGTTTTTCGAGCGCCGCAGTGTCCCCTCGCCGTTGCTTATTCGGCCGCGGAACACCGGCGCCACGCACCACTCGACCACAACATGCAAGCGAATCGGATCACCGCCTCCCGCCGCGCACCGTGGCGCATCGTTCGCGATGCGCTCGGCCGCGCATGGCGAAGCGCCGTGGCGAGCCGCCGCGAAGCCGTGAGCGCCGCGCCCGGCGTCGCCGCCGTGCAAGCGCAGGCACAAGAGCCGGTACAGCCGGAAGCACAAGCGCAAGCACGCGCGCCCGCTTCTTCGAGCGCAGTCGCGGCGCACGGCTTCGACAAGGATCAGTCGGTGCTCATGCTGGCGCTCGGCGCGGTCGATTTCCTCGCGCAACTCGACGATGCCCTGCGCTTCCGGCAGGTGTCGGACGCGAGCATCGAGTTCATCGGGTATCACCGCGACTATCTGAGCATGCTGACGCTGCACGATCTCGTGCCGTCCGAGGAAGCCGACGAACTGCACGCGCTCATTGCTCGCGCGCGAGCGAGCGGCAAGCTCGAATCGGCGACGCTCAACGTGGTGAAGTCGTTGACCATTCCGATCTGCGTCGAGTTGCGGCTCATGTCCACCGCCGCGCTCGGCACGCCGGGCTTCGCGCTCGCCGCGTTCGATGTATCGCACTGGCGCGAGCGTGAGGATTCGCTGCAACACGCGCTGCATCACGATGCGCTCACCGGACTCGACAATGCCGCCGCGCTCGATACCGCCATGAGCGCAGCGCAAGCCGAAGCCGAACTCACGCGCACGCAGGCGGCGCTGCTCGTGCTCGATATCGACGATTATCAGCGGATCAACCGCGCGCTCGGTTACGACACCGGCGACGACATGCTGCGCGAGACGGCGCGGCGCATTCAGCACACCGTCGCGCCGGGCGAGCGCGTGGCGCGCATTGCGAGCGACGAGTTCGCCGTGCTGCTGCCCGCCGGCACCACGCTCGAAGCCGCCGAAAGCCACGGCAAGCGTCTGCTCAACGCGATTGCGCAGCCGTATCGGCATCGCGGGCAGCATACGCATTTGTCGGCGAGCGTGGGCATTGCGATGTACCCGGATCACGCCGCGCTCGCGGACAAGCCCGTCGAGCGCAACGGCAAGCACGGCGTTCAGGCGAGCCTGTTGCGCATGGCCGATCACGCGCTCGCGCAGGCGAAGGCTGCGGGCGGCAATACGCTCGTGTTCCACGCACCCGACGACGACCCCGCCGACGCCGAACGCCTCAAGCTGGAAGCCGAGCTATACGAAGCGGTGCGCAACGGCGAATTCTCGCTGTACTTCCAGCCGATCACGAAGATCCGCACGGGCGCGGTGGTCGGCGTGGAAGCGCTGATGCGCTGGAATCATCCGCTGCACGGGCTCGTGCCGCCGACGGTGTTCATTCCGCTCGCGGAGTCCATCGGTCTCATCAACTATCTGGGCAACTGGGTGTTGAAGGCGGCGTGCATGCAGCTCGCGCAGTGGGACGCCATCGGCATCCGGCTGGATTACGTGGCGATCAACGTGTCGCCGCAGCAGTTCCGGGACAAGCGTTTTGCCTCGGCGGTCAAGGAAGCGCTGGCGCTGACGGGCATCGGCGCGCGCCGCATCGTGCTCGAAATCACCGAGAGCGTGCTGATGCGCGATCCCGAGGAAGCGACTTGCCTGCTCGAAGCGCTGACTTCGGTGGGCATTCGCTTCGCCGTCGACGACTTCGGCACCGGCTATTCGAGCCTCGCCTATCTGCAGCGGTTTCCCTTGTCGAAGCTCAAGATCGACCGGAGCTTTGTCGAGAACCTGATTACGTCGCGCAACAATCGTGCGATCGTGAGCGCCGTGGTCGGGCTCGCGCAATCGCTCGGGCTGGAACTCGTCGCCGAGGGCGTCGAAACCGAGGAGCAGCGCGACCTGCTCGCCGAGATGGGCTGCGACCATATTCAAGGCTGGCTGATCAGCCGCGCGCTGCCGTCCGACGAGCTGGCGTCGTCGTTCCAGTCGCATTCGCTGGTGCTGCACGAGACATTATGAGAGAAGGCGTGTTCGTGTTCTAATCGAACGACACGTCATGAGAAAGAAGGCTGCGAGGGCCGATTGGAATCGATCCTCGCGCAACGAAGGGTTCTTATCACGGATGGCAGTCAAGGCCGAAATTATGGACAAGCTGTGGGCGCGCATGAGCGAGCGCGGGGATTTCCCCATGCTGTCTCAGGCGCTGCGCACGACCGTGTCCGCGATGAGCGATAACGACCTCGACTTCACGTCCCTCGTGCAAGTGGTGCTGTCGGACTTCGGCCTCACGCAGAAGGTGCTGCGTCTCGCCAATTCCGCGATGTACGTGGCCTTCGGCGGCAACATCACCACCGTCACGCGCGCGCTGATGGTGCTCGGCATGGACGCCGTCGGGCATCTCGTGGTCGGGCTCAAACTCGTCGATCACTTTCATCACAGCGCGCCACGCCGTATCGACGCCAAGCTGGAACTCAACCGCAGCTTGCTCTCCGGCGCGGTCGCGCGGCAGATCACCGAGCGCACTGATCTGCGTTCGGCGGAAGAAGCCGTGGTCTGCACGCTGATGCGGCAGATCGGCAAGCTGCTCGTCGCGTTCTATCTCGAACACGAGTGGGATCAGTTGCGGCGCAAGGCGGCGGCGGACAACATCAGCGACAGTCACGCGTGCGCCGCGCTGCTCGGCGTGACCTTCGACGAAATCGGCATGGAAGCGGCCGACCGCTGGCGCCTGCCCGAGACGATCCGCGCCGGCATGCAGGCGAGCGACCCTGAAGCGCCGCCCGACGAAAACGTGCCGAAGCACGTGCGCTGGCTGCAGGCCGTCACCAACTATTCGACCGAAGTCGCCGACGCGCTCACCGCGCAGCATGTCGAAGCGAGCGGCCGCGAGTCCTTGCTCGTCGATATCGCCAATCGCTATAGCGACGCGCTCAGCACCGACGCCGCGACGCTCGCCTCGATGAGCCTCGCGCTTGCCAGCGAAGAAGGCAGCGACTCGGTGATGCGCGAGATCAGCGAACTGCAGGCCAATGCGGATGCCATCGCGCGGGCGGGAATATCGGCGGAAGCGCGCATTGGCGCGAGCCTCGAAGACTTGCGCTCGTTGCCATCGAAGAATGCGCTCGCGCCCGTGCTTGCGCTTGCCTCCGAAGCCGTGCTCGCGGGGCTCGGCTTGTCGCGCGCGGTGGTATTCGTGCGCCAGGCCGACAACGAGTTCCAAGCGCGGCTGGGACTTGGCGCCGGCGTCGAAGCGATCCTGCCCGAGCTGCACTTTTCCGCCGACTTCAAGCCCGACGTGTTCCATCTGGCGATCACGAATCCGGTGGGCATCTTTATCGAGAACGCGCACGATCCGCGTATCGACGCACGCTTGCCGCGCTGGTACAAGGAGACGCTCGGCGAGGCGCAGGCGTTCGTGCTGCTGCCGGTGAAGTCGGATGCATCGACGGTCGCGCTCGTCTACGGCGACTGGACGCATCCGCAACACGTGCGCAAGATCGCGCCATCGGAAATGAGCGCGCTGAACGAACTCACGCGCGAACTCAGCCGCTTCTTTTCCAGCGCGAACTGGAAAGAAGTCGAGCTGATCTGATTCCTCCTTCCTATTCGCGCTTCAGAATAGCCACGACCTGCTCGCCATATGGGACGAGATAGCCGCCGTTGGCGCGCTGCCAGGCGAGCGCGTCGGCTTCGTTGGCGAACCAGTTGCGCTCGAAGTCGTTGAACGCGCCGGCATCGAGCCGGTATCGGTCGATGCGCGCGGCGGGTTCTGTGTCGATATCGTTCTTGCAGGCGTCCCAGCTTGAATAACCGAGTTCTTTGGCGAGCATGGCGAGCACGTGCTTGAGTTGCAGCGCGTCGCGCTTCGCGTGGAGATCGGTGAGGCGCGAGGCGCGCGTGATGTCGGCGGATTGCAGCCGTCGCAACACGGGCAGCGCGGCGCTCGAATCGCCATCCCTCGCCTGACGCAAGAGCCGCCGCGCGTGTTCGCGCAGATAGTCGCTATTCGAAGCGGGAGGGGAAATTGGACAGGATGTGGACCACATGACGTTGTTCCTTTGTTTGCGCCGTTCTCGCGTGCGGCTGAAAAGGTTCGACGTTGCGGTTCGTGACTTGGGCGCGTTGACTGCGCTTTGGACTGCAAGACGTGGCAGGTGTGGATGACTTTCGCGAGAATGGGCGCCCTGCCGGCGCCCGAGTTCGCGGATTTTAGCTTGAGGTTGCGGCTTTGAGCAAGCGCGAAGAGTACGCGTACTCAACGATTGCGCTTGCCGTGCAAATCGGGTCGAGGGGCTTCTTCACCGTCACCCGACGCCACGCGAATCAGGCAAGTTGGAACTTCCCGACCAGCGCATTCAACCCCTTCGCCTGATCGTCGAGCGATTGCGCCGCCGCGGCCGCCTCTTCCACCAGCGCCGCGTTCTGCTGCGTGCCCGCATCCATCTGCGCGACGGCGTGGCTGATCAGTTCGATGCCCGTCTTTTGTTCCGCCGATGCCGCCGAAATCTCGCCCATGATGTCGGTCACGCGCCGCACCGCGCGCACGACTTCTTCCATCGTCGCGCCCGCTTCCTGCGCGAACGACGAGCCGTCCGACACGCGCGCCACCGATGTATCGATCAGGCTCTTGATCTCCTTCGCCGCCGCCGACGAACGCTGTGCAAGACTGCGCACCTCGCCCGCCACGACCGCGAAACCGCGCCCTTCCTCGCCCGCGCGCGCCGCTTCGACCGCTGCGTTCAACGCCAGAATGTTGGTCTGAAACGCGATGCCCTCGATCACGCCGATGATGTCGCCAATACTTTTCGCGCTCGCATCGATCCGCTGCATGGTTTCGACCACGCGGCTCACTACCGCGCCGCCCTTCTCCGCAATCGCCGACGCGTTGTTGGCAAGCGTGCTCGCCTGCATCGCGTTATCGGCGTTCTGGCGCACGGTCGACGTGAGTTGCTCCATGCTCGAAGCGGTCTTCTCGAGCGCCACCGCCTGTTCCTCGGTGCGGCGCGACAAGTCGACATTGCCCGTCGAAATCTCGCTCGATGCCGACGCGATAGCCTGCGCGCTCACCGCGATCTCGCCGACCGTCGACGACAGGCCCGCCTGCATCTCCGACAAAGCCGCCAGCATGCTCGCGTCATCGCGACGCGCAAGCGCGATGCGATTGGCCAGATCGCCCGAGGCGATGCGCCGCGCGATATCCATCGCGTAAGCCGGCTCGCCGCCGAGTTGTTTCGCGAGCCGCCGCACGACCCATTCGCTCACGGCAATAGCCAGCCCGAGCAGCGCGAGCGTCAGCACGGAAACCATCACGAACGAAGAATGAAAGATGAACGCGGCGGCATCGATGGTCGCCTTTGCGGCCGCGCCGCGCCGCGCGACGAGTTCATCGACCATCTTTTCGAGCTTGCCGGTCTCGACCAGCAGCGAAATGTCCTGCGTGCCGACTTGCCAGTTCATCTGCGAAAGATCGAGCGGCTGCTCCTTCACGAGTTTCACGAAGCCGCGCACGTTGCCACTCCACGCGGCGAGCGCCGTGTCGAAACGCTTTTGCTGCGCGAGTGCGTCCTGGTCCGCGTGATCGACGTATTGCGCGAGTTGTCCCTGTTCCTTGCCGATGGCCGCGAGCGCCTCCTCGATCTGCGCGCCGAGATCGTCGCGCTCTTTGGCGGTCGTCGCGGTGAGCAGCATCTTTTGGGAGCGGCTCGCGCGCAGCAGATAGCCACGCGTTTCTTCCGCCGCGCGGCTCGCGACGACGCCCTGCGTGTAAATGGATTCGGTCGCGCCGTTCAGACGGCTGATCTGCATCAGCGATATCGCGCCGATGGCAAGCGTTCCTGCAAGCACGAGTCCGAAGGCAAGACGCAGCGTCGCCTTGACGCTCAACCCTCGCCTGGCGGAATCGGCCGCGCGTGGATGGTTGCTGGCGACGTCCGGCAGGAAGGCCGCGTCGCTCGTTGCGCGTACGCCGCGTAGCGAGAACAGTTTCATGGTGGATCCCCGAAGTGTTTGCTGGACGGCCGCGTCTATCGCGCGGCACGTCTGTATCGCTGGTCTACGGCAAACATTTGGCTTTCTTTAATCCGTTTGTGTACGGACGTTCGTCTCTCGCGTGGCCGACGAGATCACGCCGACGATGTCCGATTCGCGACGAACCTTGGCAGGACAACGACTCGCGGACAGCCTACACTTGTCAGAAATTCAGCTTGCGCATAAATGTCGCAGGCGAATACAAGAATTGGGACAACCGTTTTTTCCACGCGTTTTACGCCATCCACCATGCAAACAAGTATCGATAAAGGCGCGTTTCCGCCTTCGGGCAGCGCGTCGGTCGCCAGTACCGCGACTGCGGGCGCGTTACCGGCCACCACGCCTGCCGTTCAGCGCACCGTGTATTCGGTGCTGGGCGCGGTCAGCTTCGCGCATCTGCTGAACGACATGATCCAGTCGCTGATCCTGGCGATCTATCCCATGTTCAAGAGCGAGTTTTCGCTCTCGTTCGGGCAGATCGGCCTGATTACGCTGACTTATCAGATCACCGCATCGCTTCTGCAGCCGCTCGTCGGGCTCTACACCGACAAGCATCCGAAGCCGTGGTCGTTGCCGGTCGGCATGGGTTTCACGCTGTCTGGTCTCTTGCTGATGTCGGTGGCGGGCAACTTCGGCACTTTGCTGATCGCGGCGGCGCTGGTTGGCTGCGGATCGTCGGTGTTTCATCCGGAATCGTCACGCGTTGCGCGCATGGCGTCGGGCGGCAGGCACGGCCTTGCGCAATCGCTCTTTCAGGTGGGCGGCAATGCGGGTTCGTCGCTCGGGCCGTTGCTTGCGGCGCTGATCGTGATTCCGCACGGACAACGCAGCATTGCGTGGTTTTCGGTCGCGGCGCTCGTTGCCATGTTCGTGCTGGCGAATATCGGCCGCTGGTACAAGCGTCATCCCGCGACGAAGAAGGGTCGCGGACAGGCTGCGCATCATTCCTTGCCGCGTCAAAAAGTCATGATGGCGATGAGTGTGCTCGTCCTGCTCGTGTTCTCGAAGTACTTTTACCTGGCGAGCATCACGAGTTACTTCACGTTTTATCTGATCAGCAAGTTCGGCGTGTCGGTGCAGAGCGCGCAGATTCACCTGTTCGTGTTTCTGGCGGCGGTGGCGGCGGGGACGATCATCGGCGGGCCGGTTGGCGACAAGGTCGGACGCAAGGCGGTGATCTGGGTATCGATTCTCGGTGTCGCGCCGTTCACGCTGCTCATGCCTTACGTGAATCTGTTCTGGACGGGCGTGTTGTCGGTGATCATCGGGCTCGTGCTTGCATCCGCGTTTTCGGCCATCCTGGTCTATGCACAAGAGTTGATTCCCGGCAAGGTCGGGATGGTGGCGGGCCTCTTCTTCGGCTTTGCGTTCGGCATGGGCGGCGTAGGCGCGGCAGTGCTCGGCCATCTCGCGGATGTGACGAGCATCGACTTCGTTTATAAGCTCTGCGCGTTCTTGCCGTTGATCGGCGTGCTGACGGTGATGTTGCCTAAGATGAGCGAGGAGCGGGTGAAGGCTTGAGGTTCAACAGGCCATAAATCCCTTTAACGGGCGCGTCGATGCTTCGAGAGATCACGCGCCCGGTGTGCTTTAAGTGGCGATGCAGCTTAGTTCGTTCCGGTGAAGGTGCAAGCGCCCTTGCGTATTCAAAGCCCGCTGCTCGCGCTCACGATTCCAACGCCGCCTTCACCAACCCCAACGCACTCGGGTCCTCGATAGTCGGCAATTCCCCCGGATCGCGCCCCTCGGCCAGCGCCGCGATCGCTCGGCGCAAGAGCTTGCCCGAACGCGTCTTCGGCAGCATCGACACGAAAAGCACGCGCGCCGGACGCGCAATCGCGCCCAGTTGCGCATCCACCGCGTGACACAGCTCCGCCTCCAGCCCGGCGCGCGCACCGGGCGCATCGAGACGGCTTGCATCGCGCAGCACGACGAACGCAGCGGCGGCCTGGCCCTTCACGGCATCCGTCACGCCGACGACCGCGACTTCCGCCACCGCCGGATGCGCGGACAACGCCTCCTCGATCTCGCGCGTGCCCAGCCGATGCCCCGCCACGTTGATCACGTCATCGGTGCGGCCGAGAATCGACACGTAGCCGTCCTCGTCCTGCACGCCCCAGTCGAAAGTCGAATAAACCAACTGGTTCGGCACGCTAGTCCAATAGGTGTCGATGAACCGCTGATCGTCGCCCCACACGGTCTGCATGCAGCCCGGCGGCAACGGATAACCCAACGCGACCACGCCCTTCTCGCCCGGCGCGCAAATCTCGCCGGTCGCCTCGTTGCGCAAGGTGAGGTTGAAGCCCATCGACGGCACGCCCGGCGAGCCGAGCTTCGAGGGCAACGCCTCGATGCCGCGTGGAATCGCGATCATCGGCCAGCCGGTTTCCGTCTGCCAGTAATTGTCGATGACGGGCTTTCTCAGCGCGCTCTGAATCCATTGCGCGGTCGGTTCGTCGAGCGGCTCGCCCGCCAGAAACAGCGTGCGCAGGCTGGACAGATCGGCGTCTTGCATCAGCGCCGGGTCCTGCTTCTTAAGTACGCGGATCGCGGTGGGCGCGGTGAACATCAGGTTGATGCGATGCTGCTCCACGAGCCGCCACCAGATGCCGCCGTCCGGACGAACCGGGGTGCCTTCGTACATGACCGTGGTCAGGCCCGCGATCAGCGGCGCATAGATGATGTAGCTGTGCCCCACGACCCAGCCGATGTCGGACGCGGTGAACATGGTGTCGCCCGGCGCGCCCTGAAAGATATGCTCCATCGATGCCGCGAGCGCGACCGCATAACCGCCGACATCGCGCTGCACGCCCTTCGGCCTGCCGGTCGTGCCGGACGTGTACAGCACGTACGAAGGCTCGTTCGATTCGAGCCATTCGCACGGCACGTGAGCATCGAAAAATTTTTCGCGCAAGGGTTCGTAGGAGACGAGATAGCTCGCCTGCAGCCGCTCGGGCGCCAGTTGCCGGTCGATCAAAAGCACTTGCGGCACCTTGAATTCAGCGCGCGAAAGCGCCTCGTCGACGAGCGGCGTGTAGTCGATCACCTTGCCCGCGCGCGCGCCGGCATCGGCGGTGACGATGAGCGCGGGCTCCGCATCGTCGATGCGCGCCGCCAGATTAGGCGCCGCGAAGCCGCCGAACACCACCGAATGCACCGCGCCGAGACGCGCGCACGCGAGCATCGCGAAGAGCGCTTCGGGGATCATCGGCATATAGATGAGCACGCGGTCGCCCTTCTTCACGTGCAGCGAGCGCATGACGGCGGCCATGCGGTTCACTTCCGCGTGCAGTTCGGCGTAGGTATAACGGCGCTCGATGCCCGTTTCCGTCGATACATACACGAGCGCGTTTTGCTGCGCGCGCGAGGCGAGATGGCGATCGACCGCGTTATGACAGAGATTTGTCTTGCCGCCGACGAACCAGCGCGCGAACGGCGGGTTGCTCGCATCGAGCACCTGCGTGAAAGGCGTATGCCAATGGATGCGGCGCGCCTCATCGGCCCAGAACGCCTCGGGTTCCTCGATCGACCGGCGATACGCTTCTCGGTAAGTCGGCATGCGCGTCCTCTTTGAGCGAAGTGCGTGGCTGTGCTTGTCTCTGTGCGTCCGCCAACGCCGCATGCGCCCACGTCGGGCGGCCGCGTTGACATCTCTTCATCACGAAGACAGAGCATAGAGCAGCCCGCAAACCCTTGCTAGACAGGGCGCGCCCTGATCGGTGTCATCGATTCAGGCGCGCTTCGCCTCTCCGAACGCTTCGGACGTTTCAGACCGCGCGGCTCTTCGACACCGGCGCTGCCGCTTCGCCCGAATGCTTGAGCAACACGGGCGCGAGTTCGCCGGCCACGCGCATGCTCGATACCACGACCGTGCGCACGCCGCTGCCCTCGGTCGAATGACGCAGCGCTTCACGCGTGGTCGCGCGCGCCTCGATACGCGGCTCGATCACGACGATGCCCCGGCAATACGCCGCGAGTTGCACGCGCTGATTGCGCAGCCACGCGGTGCGCAGGCGAATGTCGTCGGCGGTTTCATCGGCGTCGTGCTCGGCGACGATCACGAAGGGCGTGTTGAGCGCAAGCAGGCGGCGCATCTGCGCGCACCATGCAAACGCGTAGCCCGGCTTGACGGCGCGTCGGCGCAGGCGCACGAGCGGAAAGCGGCTGGCGTCGAACATGCGGACATCGAGACCGAGATCGGGAAGCGGGACGGACGATGAAAGCGACTCGCGCTTTGAATGGAGATTGGCGGCATTCACAGAGGTTTTGGACTCCAGTAATTCAGCGCGGCAACCAGGCTCGGCCAGCGCGACTGTCGCGGCACGACCCGCTTTTTCGGTTTCGTGGCGCGCGGCAACCGGCGCGCGGCTTCTTTCGGTGCTTCCGATGCCTGGCTCCACGCGTGACGCGTGGTTTCGAGCACTTTTGCGGCGTTGGCCGCGACCGCGCATTCGTTGCGCGCCTCGTGAATTTCGCCTGCCTCGGATACGCCGCCCCGCTCGCGCGTCAAGCCGATGGCAGTGGGAATGGAATCGTTGGTCATGTATGTTCGGGCCTCGTTGGTCGGACGACGCCGGCGTTTTCACGCCGGCTTCGGCTCCGATGCAAAGCTACGGATAAGCGCTGACGGCAGCGCTGTGTCTCGGATCAGGCCGGGATGGCGGTCGTCGAAGCAGCGGTTCGCGCTTCTTTGCGGCATGCCGATATCCGCGCTTGCGATGCATTGTATTGAGAATCATTCTCAATTACAAGCGGCAAATTGTCTGGTGGCAGAAGGGGAAACCCCGAGAGTCGGAGCTAATGCACAGACCGAAGAAACCGCACCAGAATCCCCGACGAATACGCACCCGCGATCGCCACGAGAATCTCCGCGAACGATTCAGGCGCGGCGGCATCGGCGCTATCCGAGATGGTGCGCACGACGGCGCACGGCACTGCGTGTTCGAAACAAACCTGCGCGAGCGCCGCGCCTTCCATTTCGACCGCGAGCGCATCGGGCAAAGCGTCGCGCAGCGCCAGCACGCCTTCGTTGCTCGCGACGAAGCGATCGCCACTTACGATCAACCCGCGATGCACACGCGGCGCATGCACCGCGAAGCGCTCGGCAAGCGCGCGGCCCTCATCGACGATGAAACTCGCGGCGGCCAGCGCGAGCGCATCGGAAAAGCTGGGATCGGCGGCGAAATGAGAGCGGGCCAGAAGCGGCACTTCATAGCGCGGAAAAAGCGGCGAGGCATCGAGATCGTGCTGCAGGAGCGTGTCGCCGATGACGATGTCGCCCACCCGGACATTTGCATGCACGCCGCCCGCGACACCCGTGAAGACGATCGCATCGACCTTGAACACGTGAATGAGCGCGCTCGCCGTCGCCGCCGCCGCGACCTTGCCGATGCGCGCGAGCGTCGCCACCACGCGCACGCCATGCGCGTGGCCGACGTGATACTCGCGCTGACCGAGCGTCACCGTCTCGACTGCGCCCGCCGCATGCATCTGCGCGACGAGATCGCCCAGTTCCTGCGGCAGCGCCGCCATGATGCCGAGCATCGTCATTCGACCGCTTGCAGTTTCGCCACCGCGAGCGCGAGCCATTTCTCGCCGTGCCGCTTGAAGCGAACCTGCGCGCGCGCATCGCCGCCGGAACCTTCGAGCCCGATCACCGTGCCCTCGCCGAACTTCGTGTGGAACACCGCTTGTCCGACCTTGAAGCCGCTTTCCGCCGCGCGCTGCTCGTTGGCGAACGACGGCAACGCCGGTGCGGACGCGGCGGAACCGCCGTAAGCCGAACCGCCGCGCTCCTGGCCTGGGCGCGCGAACCAGTCGCGGCCCCAGCCGGCGTTATCCGCGCGCCCGCCCCAACGCGCGCCCGGCTCGATCTTCGGCGTGAGCCACTTGAGCGAGCCTTCGGGCAATTCGTCGAAAAAGCGCGAGCGAATGTTGTAGCGCGTCTGTCCATGCAGCATCCGGCTCTGCGCGAACGACAAATAAAGCCGCTCTTTCGCCCGCGTGATCGCCACGTAAGCGAGCCGCCGCTCTTCTTCGAGGCCGTCGGTTTCCTGCGCGCTGTTCTCGTGCGGAAAGAGCCCTTCTTCCAGTCCGGTGATGAACACCGCCGTGAATTCCAGCCCTTTCGCCGCGTGCACGGTCATGAGTTGCACGGCATCCTGGCCGGCCTGCGCCTGGTTGTCGCCCGCTTCGAGCGATGCATGCGAGAGAAACCCCGCAAGCGGCGTCATGGTGTCGGGGTTCTGCGCGGGATCGGCAATGCCGGGCGCGTCCAGCACTTCGATCTCGCCGTCCTCGCTCACGATTTCCGGCGCCGCCGTCGCGCCGGGGCGCAGCGGCACGGACCGCGCGGGGGTATCGAGCCCGTAGCCTTCCTCGCTCACGAACGCCGCCGCCGCGTTGACCACTTCCTGCAAGTTCTCCAGACGGTCCTGGCCTTCGCGCTCGGTCTCGTAGAACGCGGCGAGACCGCTCGCGCGCACGACGTATTCGACCGTTTCCGGCAGACTCATCTGCTGCGTTTCGGCGCGCATCTTCGCGACGAGCGTGGCGAATGCGCCGAGGCTCGAACCTGCCTTTCCCGTGACGTAGGGCACGGCGGCGGCCATCGAACAGTTGTAGAGACGCGCGGCATCGGCGAGTTGCTCGATGGAGCGCGCACCGATGCCGCGCGTCGGGAAATTGACCACGCGCGCAAACGCCGTGTCGTCGTTCGGGTTGTCGATCAGACGCAGATACGCGAGCGCATGCTTCACTTCCTGACGCTCGAAGAAGCGCAAGCCGCCATACACGCGATACGCAATGCCCGCGTTCACGAGCGTGTGCTCGATGGTCCGCGACTGCGCATTGCTCCGGTACAGCACCGCAATCTCCCCGCGCGCGAGTCCCGTATTGATGAGCGCCTTGATCTCCTCGACGATCCAGCCCGCTTCCTGCGAATCCGTCGCGGCTTCGTAGACGCGCACCGGTTCGCCGTGCCCCGCATCCGTGCGCAGGTTCTTGCCGAGCCGCCGCGAGTTGTTGGCGATCAGGAAGTTCGCGGTATCGAGAATATGGCCGTGCGAGCGATAGTTCTGCTCCAGCTTGATGAGATTGCGCACGCGGAACTCGCGCTCGAAGTCGTGCATGTTGCCGACGTTCGCGCCGCGAAACGCGTAGATGGACTGGTCGTCGTCACCGACCGCGAAGATGGCGTTGCTCTCGCCCGCGAGCTGCTTGAGCCACGCGTACTGCAGCTTGTTGGTGTCCTGAAATTCGTCGACGAGGATATTGCGAAAGCGCGCCTGATAATGCGCGCGCAGCGGCGCATTGAACGCGAGCAGTTCGTGGCAGCGCAACAGCAGTTCGGGGAAATCCACGACGCCTTCGCGCTGGCATTGCTGATCGTAGGCTTCGTACAGTTCGACGAACTTGCGGTTGAAGGCGTCCGTGGCGTCCACGTCCTTCGGACGCAAGCCCTGCTCTTTCGCGTTGTTGATGAAGTACTGAAGGTTCTTCGCCGGATATTTTTCGTCGTCGACATTGAGCCCTTTCATCAGCCGCTTGATGGCGGAGAGCTGATCGGCGGTGTCGAGAATCTGGAAAGTCTGCGGCAGCCCCGCGTCGCGATAATGCGCGCGCAGCATGCGGTTGCACAGGCCGTGGAAGGTGCCGATCCACATGCCGCGCGTGTCGATGGGCAAGAGCGCCGAGAGCCGCGACATCATTTCGCGCGCGGCCTTGTTCGTGAAGGTCACGGCGAGAATGGTCGGCGGCGACGCGTAGCCCTGCTGGATCAGCCACGCAATTCGCGTGATGAGCACGCGCGTCTTGCCGCTGCCCGCGCCGGCGAGAATCAGCGCGGGCTCGTTGGGCAGCGTCACGGCGGCGAGTTGTTCGGGGTTGAGGTTCGCGAGCAGGTCGGGCATGGGAGCAGGTGGACGGCGAAAAGCGGGCCAAAGTCTCTGGCGGCGGGCCGACCATTATAAGACCGCGCCGATGGCGTCGCCGGCGCCTGGCATCCGCGCTTGGCCGCAGGCCACCCCGAATTCGTCCGATTGACTCGCTCGAACCTTATAATCAGGGATTACCCCGCACTTTTCACGCATTTTTCGGCAGATTTCACGATGAGCGACAACACGCTTGCGAAGAGCTTCGAGCCTCAGAACATCGAGTCCCAATGGGGCCCGGAATGGGAAAAACGCGGCTACTCCGCCCCGACCTTCCAGGAAGGCGCGAAGAATTTCTCCATTCAACTGCCGCCGCCGAATGTCACCGGCACGCTGCACATGGGCCACGCGTTCAACCAGACCATCATGGACGGCCTGACGCGCTATCACCGCATGCTCGGCGAAAACACGCTGTGGGTGCCGGGCACGGACCACGCGGGCATTGCCACGCAGATCGTCGTCGAACGCCAGCTCGACGCCAAAAAAATCTCCCGCCATGACCTCGGCCGCGAGGAATTCCTGAAGCGCGTCTGGGCGTGGAAGCAGGAATCCGGCTCGACCATCACGAATCAGGTACGGCGTCTGGGCGCTTCCATCGACTGGTCGCGCGAATACTTCACGATGGACGACAAGATGTCCGCCGCCGTGCGCGACGTCTTCGTGACCTTGTACAAGCAAGGGCTCATCTATCGCGGCAAGCGGCTCGTGAACTGGGACCCGGTGCTGGGCACGGCCGTGTCCGACCTCGAAGTCATCAGCGAGGAAGAAAACGGCAGCCTTTGGCATATCAAGTACCCGCTGCCCGACGGCTCGGGCCATCTGACGGTCGCGACCACGCGGCCCGAAACCATGCTCGGCGACGTTGCGGTGATGGTGCATCCGGAAGACGAGCGGTATCGGCATCTGATCGGCAAGACGGTCGTGCTGCCGCTTGGCGACCGCGAGATTCCGGTTATCGCGGACGACTACGTGGACCGCGAGTTCGGCACGGGCGTCGTGAAGGTCACGCCCGCGCACGACTTCAACGACTACGCGGTCGGCCAGCGCCACAAGCTGCCGCAGATCGAAATCCTCACGCTCGACGCGAAGATCAACGACAACGCGCCCGCGAAATATCGCGGCATGGATCGCTTCGACGCGCGCAAGGAAGTGGTGAAGGATCTCGAATCGCTCGGCCTGATCGAGTCCGTGAAGCCGCACAAGCTCATGGTGCCGCGCGGCGACCGCACCAACGTGGTCATCGAGCCAATGCTGACCGACCAGTGGTTCGTCGCAATGACCAAGGCCGCGCCGGAAGGCACGTTCAATCCGGGCAAGTCGATCACGGAAACGTCGCTGGACGTGGTTCGCGGCGGGCAGATCAAGTTCGTGCCCGAGAACTGGACCACGACTTATTACCAATGGCTCGAAAACATCCAGGACTGGTGCATCTCGCGCCAGTTGTGGTGGGGCCATCAGATTCCCGCGTGGTATGGCGAAAACGGCGAGATCTTCGTCGCGAAGACGGAAGACGAAGCGCGCGCCGAAGCCGACGCCAAGGGCTACAAAGGTGCGCTGCGCCGCGACGAAGACGTGCTCGATACGTGGTTCTCGTCCGCGCTCGTGCCCTTCTCGTCGCTCGGCTGGCCGGACGAAACCAGGGAACTGAACGCGTTCCTGCCCTCCACCGTGCTCGTGACGGGCTTCGACATCATTTTCTTCTGGGTTGCCCGGATGGTGATGATGACCACGCACTTCACCGGCAAGGTGCCGTTCCACACGGTCTACGTGCACGGCCTCGTGCGCGACGCGGAAGGCCAGAAGATGTCGAAGAGCAAGGGCAATACGCTCGATCCCATCGATATCGTGGATGGCATCGAGCTCGAACCGCTCGTCGCCAAGCGCACCGCCGGCCTCATGAATCCGAAGGCCGCCGCGCAGATCGAAAAGAAAACGCGCAAGGAATTTCCGGAAGGCATTCCGGCCTTCGGCACCGACGCGCTGCGCTTCACGATGGCTTCCATGGCCACGCTGGGTCGCAATGTGAATTTTGATCTGGCACGCTGTGAGGGTTATCGCAATTTCTGCAACAAGCTCTGGAACGCCACGCGTTTCGTGTTGATGAATTGCGAAGGCCACGACTGCGGCTTTGCGAACCCCGGCGACTGCAAGCCGGGCGATTGCGGCCCCGGCGGCTACACCGATTATTCGCAGGCGGACCGCTGGATCGTGTCGCTCCTGCAGCGCGTCGAAGCGGAAGTCGAAAAGGGTTTCGCGGACTATCGCTTCGACAACGTTGCGAGCGCAATTTACAAGTTCGTCTGGGACGAATACTGCGACTGGTATCTCGAACTCGCGAAGGTGCAGATCCAGACCGGTACGCCCGAGCAGCAGCGCGCCACGCGCCGCACGCTGTTGCGCGTGCTGGAGACGGTGCTGCGGCTCGCGCATCCGATCATCCCGTTCATCACGGAAGCGCTGTGGCAGAAGGTGGCGCCGCTGACCGACGTTTTGCCCGAAGGCACGAAGGAAGGCGAGTTGTCGATCATGACGCAGGCCTATCCGCGCGCCGAGACGAAGAAGATCGACGAAACGGCGGAACAGTGGGCGTCCGAACTCAAGGCTGTCATCGACGCATGCCGTAATCTGCGCGGCGAAATGAACCTGTCGCCCGCGGTGAAGGTGCCGCTGCTCGCACATGGCGACGCCGCGCGTCTCCATACGTTTGCGCCGTACGTCGCCGCACTGTCGCGTCTTGCCGAAGTGAAGATCATCGACGACGAAGCCGCGCTCGACGCCGAAGCGGAAGGTGCGCCGGTGGCGATCGTCGGCGCGAACAAACTCGTGCTGAAGGTGGAGATCGATGTCGCCGCCGAACGCGAGCGTCTCACGAAGGAAGTAGACCGCCTGACTGTCGAAGCAGGCAAATGTAACGCGAAGCTCGGAAATGAAAGCTTTGTTTCAAAAGCGCCGCCCGCCGTCGTTGAACAGGAGCGAAAAAGGCTGGCAGAATACGAAACCACTATCGAGAAGCTTCGGGCGCAAATTTTGCGGCTGCCTGTCTGATTGGGCTGTCGTGAAGTAGCATCGCCGCGTGATCGGGGATGTTCGTCCGTTCGCCCAACTGCTCGACGTTCCAAATGATTAAGAGGATCAGGGTTATCACATGCTAAAAGTTACCAAAGCGGTTTTCCCCGTCGCGGGTCTCGGCACTCGGTTCCTCCCCGCGACCAAGGCGAGCCCGAAAGAAATGCTGCCCGTCGTCGACAAGCCGCTGATTCAATATGCGGTGGAAGAGGCAATGGCCGCCGGTATCACCGAAATGATCTTCGTGACCGGGCGCAGCAAGCGCGCGATCGAAGACCACTTCGACAAGTCTTATGAGATCGAAGCCGAACTGGAAGCGCGCGGCAAGGACAAGCTGCTCGAACTCGTGCGCAGCATCAAGCCGAGCCATGTCGATTGCTTCTACGTGCGTCAGGCCGAAGCGCTCGGTCTCGGCCACGCGGTGTTGTGTGCCGAAAAGCTCGTCGGCGACAACCCGTTCGCCGTGATCCTCGCGGACGACTTGCTGTACGGCAAGCCGCCCGTGATGTCGCAGATGATCGAAGTCTTCGACCACTATCACAGCTCGGTGATCGGCGTCGAGGAGATCCCGGCGGAAGATTCGAAGTCCTACGGCATCATCGACGGCAAGGAGTGGGAAGACAACATCTTCAAGCTCTCGGGTATCGTCGAAAAGCCGGAACCGGCCGTTGCGCCGTCGAACCTCGGCGTGGTCGGCCGCTATGTGCTGAAGCCCCGCATTTTCGATCACATCCGCTCGATCAAGCCCGGCGCGGGCGGCGAACTGCAACTGACGGACGCCATCATGTCGCTCCTGTCGGACGAACAAGTGCTCGCGTACAAGTACCACGGCACGCGCTTCGACTGCGGCAGCAAGCTCGGCTATCTGAAGGCGACGGTGGAATTCGCGCTGCGCCACCCGGAAGTGTCGAAAGACTTCGACGAGTATTTGCGCACGCGCTCGCCGAACCTGGCCAGCTGAGTCGAAGTAAGTCGAATTCGCCCGCGTCGGCAGGCGAAAAAAAAAAGCCCATCGCGTCATGTGATGGGCTTTTTCCTTTTCAGCGGCGTCGCATTAGAAAGGTGAACACTTTGTCCTGCGTGGTTACTTCGACGATCTCGTTGCCGGTCTGCCTTGCAAACGCCGCGAAATCGCGCTGCGATCCGGGGTCGGTGGCGAGCACCTTCAGAATCTGGCCGCTCGTCATGTCGGCGAGTGCTTTCTTTGCCCGCAGGATCGGCAACGGGCAGTTGAGCCCGCGCGCGTCGACTTCCTTGTGAACTTCCATCGCGATTTGAATTCCGTTAAGCCTTGCGTGTTGCGAAACATCGAAGGCCCGATTCTAACGCAGCGTTCACAAGTCCACCGGGCGCCCGGTCTCATATGCCTGCCGCATGGCGATGCCGATCCTCGTCGCCTCGCGCGCATCGTCGAGCGTGAGGCCGGTCGGCGTGCCATCTCGCACGAGCGCGACGAAGGCTTGCGCTTCGCGTAAAAACGCATCTTCGAAGCGCTCGAAGAAAGTCGGCGTGCAAACGTTTCGCATGCCGTGTGCATCGGCGATCTCGACGCGGTTCGCACGCGGATTGCGCCCAATGGCAAGCGCGCCCGCCGTGCCGATGACTTCTGTCTGCGTGTCGTGCCCATGAGCCATCGTGCGGGAAGCGTATAGCACGGCAAGCCGGCCATCGTCGAATTCGATCGTGCCCACGCCATTGTCGATATCGCCACATTCGCGCAAGCCTTCGTGGATTGCTATCGTGCCGCTCGCGAACACGCGCTTGGGCTTCGGATTACCGAGCATCCAGCGCGCGAGGTCGATGTCGTGCACGCTGCAATCGAGAAAGAGTCCGCCCGATGTCGGCGCGAAACGCACGAAAAAACCATCCGGATCATTCTTGTCGCAGGTCTGCGAGCGCACCATGAACGGCCGGCCGATCGAGCCTTCGCCAATGCGCTCGAAGGCATCTCGATAACTCGCATCGAAACGGCGCACGAAGCCGATCATTACATGCAGATGCGCATGCCGCGCGTGTTCCTCGATCACGCTGTCGCATTCGGCGAGATCGAGCGACAGCGGCTTCTCGCAGAACACATGTTTGCCCGCGCGCAACGCGGCGATGATCTGCCGCGCGTGCAGCGAAGTCGGCGTGACGAGCCACACGGCGTCGATGGACGGATCGGTCAGCAAGTCGGCGTAATCGGCATGGAGCGCGATTTCCGGCAGGTTGTCGCGAGCCCATTCGCGCTCTTGCTCAACCGGGCTGCACGCCGCGACGAGCCGCGCGCCCGGCACATGCCACGCGAGGTTTTCCGCGTGTCTGCGGCCGAGCCGCCCCAGCCCGACAATGCCCACCCGCACCGCGCTCATGCCTCGTTCTCCCCGAGCTTCACGATGCGCTTTTCGCGCCACGAAAGCGTCGCGGCCTCGGCGAGTTCGAGCGCCTTGAGGCCGTCGGCAACAGTGGTGCGCACGGGCTTGCCATGGGTCACGGCATCGAAGAAATGCGCGATTTCCGCGGCATACGCCGCGCGATACCGTTCGAGAAAGAACGCCTCGGGCACGTCGCTCGACACGCCCTTGGTCGAATATGCCGTCACTTCGGTCGGACGCACGTTGCCCGCTTGCAGCATGCCGAGACTGCCGAGCACCTCGAAGCGCTGATCGTAGCTGTAGCCCGAGCGCCGCGCCGTGTTGATCTGGCAGAGGCGTCCGCGTTTCGTGCGGATGGTGACGGCTGTCGAATCGATATCGCCGGCATCCGCGATGGCTGGATCGGACAAACAACTGCCCGTGGCATGCAGCGTGTCGGCTTCGTCGTCGAGCATCCAGCGGAAGATGTCGAAGTCGTGGATCAGCATGTCCTTGAAGATGCCGCCCGAATGCTTGATGTATTCCACGGGCGGCGCGCCCGGATCGCGGCTCGTCACGATCAGCATTTCCGGTTCGCCGATCTCGCCCGCTTCCACGCGCGCCCTCAATGCCGAGAAAGTTGGGTCGAAGCGCCGCTGAAAGCCGATCATGCAGACCACGCCCGCTTTCTGCACGGCATCGGCGCAGGCGCGCGCGCGTTCGAGCGTGAGGTCCACGGGCTTCTCGCAGAACACGTGCTTCTTTTGCGCCGCCGATGCGAGGATCAGGTCCGCATGCGTGTCCGTGCTCGAACAGACGACCGTCGCGCCGACCGAGGCGTCGCCCATGGCGGCATCGACATCGGCGACTTGCGCGCCGTATTGCGCAGCGAGCGCCGACGCGGCCTCGCGGTTCACATCGACGACATACTTGAGGCGCACGCCAGGCTGCCGCGCGAGATTGGCCGCGTGAATCTTGCCAATGCGCCCTGCTCCGAATACCGCCACGTCAATCGTCATAGCCGCCTGTCTCCTTGGATTCTTCTACGTTGAGTTCGAGCCGGTACGCGAGCGCGATGAACAGCGCCTGGCACAAGCAAATGGTGCTCGTGAGCGAGCGGAACGCGAACGCGCTGCCCTCCTTCACGAGCAGACTCGCGCTCGCGTGACGCGCGAGCGGCGAAAGCTGGCTGTCGGTGATCACGAGCGTCTTCGCGCCGTGATGCTGCGCGGCGCGCACGCAATACTGCGTTTCCTTGCCATAAGGCGCGAAGCTGATGGCCACGACCACGTCGCCCTTTCTCACGCTCTTGACCTGTTCGCGGAACATGCCGCCGATGCCGGAGATCAGATGCACGCGCTTCCTCGTGTGCTGCAGCGCGTAGACGATATAGCTCGCCACCGCGAACGAGCGCCGCACGCCGATCACATAGATGTTTTCCGCGTGTTCGAGCATTTCCACGGCGGCGTCGAACTGTTCGTCGTCGAGACCGGCTTCGAGTTCGTCGAGTCCCGTGCGGCTCGCCGCGATGAATTCGCGCGCCACGGACACACCGGAGGCATCGCCCGCCTTTTCGTCGATGAGTTTGCGAATGCGCTGCTGATAACTCTGCTGCGAGCCATTGCCGCCCGCGAACGCCTGCTTGAACACGGCCTGCAAGTCCGAGAAGCCCGAAAAACCGAAGCGCTGCGCAAAGCGCACCACGGCCGACGGATGCACGCCGCACGCGGTGGCGATATCGCTCGTACGATCCATCATCACGCTCGACCGATGCTGCTCGATATACGTCGCGACGTTCTTCAACTGACGCGGCAACGTGTCGTAAGCGTCGGTGATGCGCTGCATCAGATCGTCGACGCTCTGCACGTCGGTGCTGGTCTCATCCTGCATGGATAGCTCATGTCGATGGCGCCGCGAAGGCAGACGCCGTGGCAGCGATTATAGGAAGGCCGCAAGGAAAATGGAACGTATTTTCCATTTATGGCATCGGTGCAATTCCTATTGCAGACCGGGAAAACTTGGCCTACTCTTGGTGCTGAGTTCGAAGCGGCCCCAAGCAACGGCCGCATCGGCTCGCGGAAAAGTCAGATCAAACAACAAACCGAGATAGGTGGAGACAATGACCATTCGCAATGGCCGAGCCGCGTTGCGCGCGCTCGCGGCAGCCGCAATCCTGAGCAGCACAGCCTTGTTGACGGCGTCCCCCGCTCACGCGGCGCCCGACGCCAAGTTCGTCCTCATCAGCCACGCGCCCGACTCGGACTCGTGGTGGAACGTCATCAAGAATTCGATCAAGCAGGCCGACGAGGACTTCAACGTCCAGACCGACTATCGCAATCCGCCAAACGGCGACATTGCCGATATGTCGCGTCTCATCGAACAGGCCGCCGCGCGTAATTACGACGGCGTGATCACCACCATCGCGGACTTCGATGTATTGAAGAGCGCGCTCAACAAGGTGACGGCGAAGAAGATTCCGCTCGTCACGATCAACTCGGGCACCGAAGAGCAAAGCGAGCAACTCAAGGCGATCATGCATATCGGCCAGCCGGAATACGTCGCGGGCAAGGCCGCAGGCGAAAAGGCGAAGGCCGCGGGCGTCAAGTCGTTCCTGTGCGTGAACCATATCGCGACCAACACGGTGTCATTCGACCGCTGCCGTGGCTTCGCGGAAGCCATCGGCGTCGACTACAAGGCGTCCACCATCGACTCCGGTCAGGACCCGACGGAGATTCAGTCGAAGGTGTCGGCTTACCTGCGCAATCATCCCGATACGCAGGCTGTACTCACGCTCGGACCCACGCCCGCCTCGGCGACGCTCAAGGCCGTCACGCAAATGGGCCTGCAAAACAAGCTCTATTTCGTGACCTTCGACTTTTCCGATGACATCGCGAAGGGCATCAAGGACGGCACGATCAAGTTCGCAATCGATCAGCAACCGTACTTGCAGGGCTATATCCCTGTGGCCGTGCTCGCTATCGTCAAGAAGGATCACACCACGGACCCGGTGAAGATTCGCCAGATTCTCGAAGCGAATCCGAAGTTCAAGGCGCGTCTCGAAACGTATGGCCTCGCGCCGTCGTATGGACCGAAGAACATTCGTTCGGGTCCGGGTTTCATCACCAAAGAGAATCTCGACAAGGTCGTGAAATACGCCGGTCAATATCGTTGATCGTTCAGGGCGGCCGTCTTTTCAGCGCCGCCCGCTATCACTGCATTTGCGCGGAACGTCGTGCGTCTGCTGCGTCTATTCCCGACGCGGCAGGAGCGCGCGCATCGGTATCAGTCAAGGAGCCATCATGGGCGTAGCCGGCAAGCATTACCCTCCACATGCGAATCCACAGCCAGAGTCGGCCGAGACGCAGGAGGCAGCAAAGCCCTCGGACGAACGCGTGCGCCGGCAATCGTGGTTCGGCCATCTGCTGAACCGGCCGGAGTTCGCCGCGATCTCGGGCACCGTGCTCGTGTTCATCGTGTTCGGCTTCGCGGCGGGTTCGTCGGGCATGTTCAACCTCGACGGCGTGATGAACTGGTCGCAGGTCGCGGCCTACCTCGGCTTGCTCGCGGTCGGCGCGTGTCTTCTCATGATCGCGGGCGAGTTCGATCTGTCCATCGGCTCGATGATCGGCTTCGCGGGCATGATGGTCGCGCTGCCCTCGGTTTATCTGCACTGGCCGTTCTCGCTGTCGATTCTCTTCGCGTTCGTCGCTTCCATGCTGCTCGGCGCGTTGAACGGCTACCTCGTGATGAAGACGCGGCTGCCTTCGTTCATCGTCACGCTCGCATTTCTGTTCATCCTGCGCGGCCTCACGCTCGCGCTCTCGATCATGTTCGCGGATCGCACCATCATTTCCGGCGTCGGCGATCTCGCTCAACAAGACTGGCTCGCCGACACGCTCTTTCGCGGCGTCGCGCTGCACGGCCTCTTCGCGTGGCTCGCGCACATGGGGATCGGTCAGTTGCTCGATAACGGCCAGCCGCTCGTGCCGGGCATTCCGAAGGTCATCATCTGGTGGCTCGCGCTCGCCGCCGTCTGCGCCTTCGTGCTCGCCAAGACGCGCTACGGCAACTGGATTCTCGCGGTCGGCGGCGACGCCAACGCGGCCAAGAACGTCGGCGTGCCGGTACGGCGCGTGAAGATTTCGCTGTTCGTGCTCACCGCCTTCTGCTCGTGTCTCTTCGCCGTGCTGCAGGTGTGCGATATCGGCTCGGCAGCGGCCGATCGCGGCTTGCAGAAGGAATTCGAGGCGATCATCGCGGCGGTCATCGGCGGGACGCTTTTGACGGGCGGTTATGGCTCGGTCGTCGGCGCGTGCTTCGGCGCGCTCATCTTCGGCGTCGTGCAGATCGGCATCACTTATACGAACGTGAGTTCCGACTGGTTCCGCGTGTTTCTCGGCGTGATGCTGCTGCTCGCCGTGCTGTTCAATCACTACGTGCGCCGTCGCGTATCGCAAGCTCAGTGAGGCCAACGCCATGAACGACGACAACATTCTCGCGCTGGAAAACGTCAGCAAGTTTTTCGGCAAGGTCATCGCATTGAACGGCGTGACCTTGCGCCTGCGACGCGGCGAAGTGCATTGCCTGCTGGGCGATAACGGCGCGGGCAAGTCCACGCTCATCAAGACGCTGGCGGGCGTGCATACGCCGTCCGCCGGCGACTATCTCGTCGATGGCAAGCCAGTGCGCTTCGAGTCGCCGAAGGAAGCGCTGGATTTGGGCATCGCCACGGTTTATCAGGATCTCGCGCTCGTGCCGCTCTTGTCCGTTGCGCGCAATTTCTTCATGGGCCGTGAGCCGCAGAAGAAACGCTTCGGTCTCTTCAGCGTGATGGATCTCGATCTTGCCGCGGAGACTTCGCAGGCGAAGCTCGCGGAAATGGGCATCAACGTGCGCGATCCGCATCAGCCTATCGGCACCATGTCCGGTGGCGAGAAGCAATGTCTCGCGATTGCGCGCGCCATTCACTTCGGCGCACGCGTGCTGATTCTCGACGAACCGACCGCCGCGCTTGGCGTGAAGCAGAGCTTCAACGTGCTGAAGCTGATTCACAAGGCGCGCGAAAAAGGCATTTCCGTGATCTTCATCACGCACAACGTGCACCACGCTTATCCGATCGGCGACTCCTTCACGCTGCTCAATCGCGGCCGCTCGATGGGCACCTACACCAAGGACACCATCTCGAAGAACGAAGTGCTCGACATGATGGCGGGCGGCGCCGAGATGCAGACGATGATCAACGAACTCGAAGGCGCGACGATCTGAGGATCGAGGACAACAAGCCATGCCAGAACAACACACCTCACGTTTTGCAGCGGACCGCGCGCACGATATCGTGTGCCTCGGCCGCCTCGCGGTCGATCTCTACGCGCAACAGGTCGGCGCGCGGCTCGAAGATGTCGCGACGTTTGCGAAGTATCTCGGCGGGTCGTCGGCGAATATCGCGTTCGGTTGCGCGCGGTTGGGGCTCAAGTCGTCGATGCTCGCGCGCGTCGGCAACGATCACATGGGACGCTTTCTCGTCGAAACACTCGCGGGCGAAGGCTGCGACGTGAGCCACGTGCGCACGGACTTCGAGCGTCTCACCGCGCTCGTGCTGCTCGGCATAAAAGATCGCGATACCTTTCCGCTCGTGTTCTATCGCGAGAATTGCGCCGACATGGCCGTGGACGAAAACGATTTCGACGAAGCGTATATCGCCTCGTCGAAGGCATTGCTCATCACGGGCACGCACTTCTCCACGGAACAGGTGAATCGCACGAGCCGCCGCGCGCTCGAATACGCGCGCCGAAACAACGTGCGCACGA
Source organism: Caballeronia sp. LP006 (assembly GCF_031450995.1). Classification (NCBI taxonomy): domain Bacteria; kingdom Pseudomonadati; phylum Pseudomonadota; class Betaproteobacteria; order Burkholderiales; family Burkholderiaceae; genus Caballeronia; species Caballeronia sp. LP006. Next base: position 2,404,695 of record NZ_JARTVW010000005.1, read on the forward strand.
TTCTCGACATCGATTATCGGCCGGTGCTGTGGGGTCTGACAGGCAAAGCCGACGGCGAAACGCGCTTCGTCGCCGATGAAAGCGTCACCGCGCATTTGCTGCATATCCTGCCGCTGATCGATCTCGCGATCGGCACGGAAGAAGAGTTCCGGATTGCGGGCGGCAAGGACGATCTGATCGATGCGCTCGCCACGGTTCGTACCGTTACTCATGCCACGCTCGTCGTGAAGCGCGGGCCGCTCGGCTGCTCGATCATCGAAGGCGCGGTGCCCGCTTCCATCGACGATGCGCCCATTCATGGCGGCGTCGAAGTCGAAGTGCTCAACGTGCTCGGCGCGGGCGATGCGTTCGCGTCCGGCTTCCTCTCGGGCTGGCTGCGCGACGAATCGCTCGAAGCGTGCGCGCGCGCGGCAAATGCGTGCGGCGCGCTCGTCGTTTCGCGTCACGGCTGCGCGCCCGCCATGCCCACGCCCGAGGAACTCGTGTACTTCCTCGCGGCCGCAAAAGAAGACCCGGCACGCATGCGCCGTCCGGATCGCGATGCGGGCCTCGCGCGTCTGCATCGCGTGAGCCCCAAGCGCAAGCAATGGGACGAAGTGCTCGGCTTCGCGTTCGATCATCGCAACCAGTTTTTCGAGCTTGCGCAGCAGACCGGCGCAAACGAAACGCGCATTGCGAAGCTGAAGGGTCTTTTCGTCGATGCCGTCGCGAAGACGGAAGAAGAACGCGGACTGGCCGGCCGTATCGGCGTATTGATCGACGACCGCTACGGACAGGATGCGCTCAATGCCGCGACTGGCCGCGGCTGGTGGATCGGCCGTCCGGTCGAGTTGCCGGGCTCGATGCCGCTCGTGTTCGATCACGGCCGCGACGTCGGCACGACGCTCGTCGAATGGCCGCGCGAGCATATCGCGAAGTGTCTCGTGCACTATCACCCCGATCATCCGCATGACGTGCGCCTCGAACAGGAAGCGCAACTGCGCACGCTCTACGATGCGACACAGGCGAGCGGCAATGAACTGCTGCTCGAAGTGATCGTGCCGAAGAACGGACCGCCCGTGGAGGACGACACGGCGTATCGCGCATTGAAGCGCCTCTACAACCTCGGCATCTATCCCGAATGGTGGAAGCTCGAACCGATGAGCGCACAGCAATGGCAGGCCGTCGATGCGCTGATTGCCGAGCGCGATCCGTATTGCCGCGGCGTCGTGCTGCTCGGGCTCTCGGCGGCGGTCGATCAGTTGCGCGATGGCTTCAAGGCGGCGGCATCGTCCAAAACGTGCAAGGGCTTCACGGTCGGACGCACCATCTTTCACGAGCCGAGCCGCGCATGGCTCGCGGGCGAAATCGGCGACGACGAGTTGATCGCGCGCGTTCGCCACACGTTCGAAACGCTGATTTCCGCATGGCGCGAGGCGCGCGCGTCGCTGAATGCCGTGCAGCCAAGACAGGAGCAAGCAGCATGAATCAACACGCTACCATCCGGCTGACCACCGCGCAGGCGCTCGTGCGCTATCTCGCCGCGCTGCGCACGGAAAGCGGCGAGGCGCTCTTCGGCGGCGTCTTCGCAATTTTCGGGCACGGCAATGTCGCGGGCATCGGCGAGGCGTTGTATCGGCATCGCGAGGAATTGCCGACGTATCGCGCGCACAACGAGCAAGCCATGGCGCATAGCGCGATCGCGTTTGCGAAGGCGCGTATGCGGCGCCGCATGATGGCTGTCACGACGTCCATCGGGCCGGGCGCCACCAATCTCGTGACGGCGGCCGCGCTCGCGCATGTGAACCGGCTGCCGGTGCTGCTTCTGCCGGGCGACATCTTCGTGTCGCGCGCGCCCGATCCGGTTCTGCAACAAGTCGAGGACGCACACGACGGCGGCGTTTCCGCGAACGATGCCTTGAAGGCCGTATCGCGCTATTTCGATCGCATCGTGCATCCGGCGCAGTTGTTGAGCGCGTTGCCGCGCGCGATCCGCGTGCTTACCGATGCCGCGCTCTGCGGTCCCGTCACGCTCGCGCTGCCGCAGGACGTGCAGGCGATGGCCTACGACTATCCCGCTTCGTTCTTCGAGCCGCGTGTGGTCGAGTTCCATGCGAGCGCGCCTTCACCGCATGAAATCGCGCGCGCCGCAGCGGCCTTGCGCGAGTCGCGCGAACCGCTGATCGTCTCGGGCGGCGGCGTGCTGTACGGCCTCGCCACCGACGCGTTGCGCGCCTTCGCGCACAAGCATGGCGTGCCCGTCGCGGAAACGCAGGCAGGCAAAGGCGCGCTCGCTTGGGACGACGCCCTGAACGCGGGCGGAATCGGCGTGACGGGCGCGGCATCGGCGAATGAACTCGCGCAATCGAGCGATTGCGTGCTCGCGGTCGGCACGCGCTTGCAGGACTTCACCACGGGATCGAACACGCTCTTTGCGCATGCGCAACTCGTTTCGATCAACGCCAATTCTTTCGATGCCCTGAAGCAAGACGCGCTGAGCGTCGAAGCCGATGCACGCCTCGCACTCGATGCGCTTTCCGAAGCGCTCGGCGACTGGCGCGCGTCGTCGCAATGGACCACGCGCGCCAAACGTCTCGCCGACGACTGGCGCGAGACTGTCGCACACGTGACGAACACGCCCGTCGCCGACAACGCCTTGCCGCGCGAAGCGGATGTCATCGGCGCGGTGCAGCGCTCGAAAGCCGATTCGCCGGCTGACGATATCGTCGTGTGCGCGGCGGGCACCTTGCCGGCCGACCTGCAGAAGCTGTGGCGCACGAGCGCGCCGGGCGGCTATCACGTCGAATACGGTTATTCGTGCATGGGCTACGAGATCGCGGGCGGTCTGGGCGCGAAGCTCGCGCGGCCGGAGCGCGAGGTGATCGTGATCGTCGGCGACGGCAGCTATCTCATGATGAACAGCGAGTTGGCGAGCTCCGTCATGCTCGGCGCGAAGCTGATCGTCGTGTTGCTCGACAATCGCGGCTATGGCTGCATCAACCGTTTGCAACAGGCATGCGGCGGCGCGCCCTTCAACAACCTGATCGACGACTGCAAGCAAGGCTCGCTCGGCGCACCGACCATCGATTTCGCGATGCACGCGCGTGCGCTCGGCGCGTTGTCGGAGCATGTGGCGAGCATCGACGACTTGCAGGCCGCGATGCAACGCGCGCGCGCCGCCGAGCGCAGCTACCTCATCTCCATCGACACCGACCCCGCGCGCACGACCGACGAAGGCGGATGGTGGTGGGAAGTCGCGGTGCCCGAGGTATCGGATCGCGATGCGGTCTTGTCGGCGCGCGAGCGTTACGAGCGCGCGTTGAAAGCACGCAGCGAAGGCAACTCTATCTAGGACCGCGCACATGTCTTTGCACGTACGGATCGGAATCAATCCCTTGTCGTGGATGAACGACGATTTGCCATCGCTCGGCGGCGAGACGCCCTTGTCCGTCGCGCTGACCGAAGGCCGGCGGATCGGTTACGAAGGCTTCGAACTCGGCAACAAGTTTCCGCGCGAGCCGCAGGCGCTCAAGACGCTGCTGGCGCAATACGACCTCGCGCTGGTGTCGGGCTGGTACTCGGGCAGACTCGCCGAGCGCAGCGCGGAAGAAGAGATCGAAGCCGTGGGTGCCCATCTCGACTTGCTCGCGCAAAACGGCGCGAAGGTGATGGTCTACGGCGAAGTGGCGAATTCCATTCAAGGCGCGCCGCGCCCGCTCTATCAGCGCCCGCGTTTTCTTGCGGATGCGCAGTGGCAACAGTATGCCGAGCGGCTGAATCGTTTCGCGGAATACACGCTGTCACGAGGCGTTCGCGTCGCCTATCATCATCACATGGGCGCGTATGTGGAGACGCCCGCGGACGTCGACCGTCTGATGGCGGAGACCAACGACGCGGTGGGCCTTCTCTTCGATGCGGGTCACATCACTTTCGCGGGCGGCGACGCATTGACCACGCTGCGCAAGCATATTGCGCGCGTGTGCCATGTGCATTGCAAGGACGTGCGCCCGGAGATCGTGAAGCTGGCGCGCAATCGCAACTGGAGTTTTCTCGATGCGGTCATCAACGGCGCCTTCACCGTGCCGGGCGATGGCGCGGTGGATTATCCCGGCATCGTCGCGTGTCTGGCCGAGCATGATTACGACGGCTGGCTCGTCGTGGAAGCGGAGCAGGACCCGGTGATCGCGCGGAGTTACGAGTATGCCGACAAGGGTTATCGCACGTTGCGCACACTTGTCGATGCCACATTCAAGGAGACGGCATGAGCCTGTTAGTGAAGGCATCGCGCGAAGGCCAGACGATCGCGCGTGTGACACCGGAATCCGCTGGCTGGAAGCATGTCGGCTTCGCGGCGTACCGGCTGGAAGAAGGTGAAGTGCTGCATGTCTACGACGCCGGGCGCGAAAGCTGCATCGTCGTGCTGACGGGCACGGTGAGCGTCGAGGCGGGCGACGAGCACTGGCAGTCCATCGGCTCGCGCGACAGTGTGTTCGAAGACGCCGCGCCCTATGCCGTCTACGTACCGCCGAAGCTCGCGGCAATCGTGCGGGCGGAGCGCGAAACGGAACTCGGTGTGGCGAGCGCGCCGGCGACGGGCGTGTATCCGCCGCGACTCATCGAGCCCTCGCAAATGAAGCGTTCGACGCGCGGCAAGAACGCGAATACGCGACACGTATGCGATATTCTTCCGCAGACCGAGGCCGCCGAGTCGTTACTCGTGGTCGAAGTGCGTACGCCGAGCGGCCATGCGTCGAGCTATCCGCCGCACAAGCACGATCAGGACAACGTGCCTGTCGAAAGTTCGCTGGAGGAGACTTATTACCATCGGCTGAATCCGCCGCAGGGCTTTGCGTTTCAGCGTGTTTATACCGACGAGCGCGATCTCGACGAAACCCTGGCGGTGGAGAACCGCGACGTGGTGATGGTGCCGCGTGGGTATCATCCGGTCGTCGTGCCTTATGGCTACGATAATTATTATCTCAACGTGATGGCGGGCGATAAGCGCACGTGGCACTTTAAAAACGATCCGAAGCATGAGTGGATCGTGGAGCGGGATAGCAAGGAGTGAGTTAACCCACCGACAGCCATTCTCGCTGCACATCGGCGCGTGTTTCCAGCTCCCCCAACGCCCCATCGAACTGAACCGCGCCGTGCCCCATCACCGCGACGCGCGCATCGAGCATGCGCGCGATCGTCAGGCGCTCTTCGATCAGCAGTATGGCCACGCCGCGTTCGCGCAGACCCGCGAGGCACGCCGCCACTTGCATCAGCACTTGCGGCGCGAGCCCTTCGCCGGGTTCGTCGATGACCACCAACGACGGATCGCCCGCCAGCGTTCTTGCCAGCGCCAGCATTTGCTGTTCGCCGCCCGACAACGCGCTGGCCTTCACTCGCGCGCGCTCCCGCAACACGGGGAAGAGGCGATAAGCATCGTTCACACTGAAGCGCGTGCCCGGGCGCTCGCCGAGCACGAGATTCTCGCGCACGCTCAAGCCCGGAAACACATCGCGCGTTTCAGGCACGTAGCCAATTCCCATGCGCGCGATGCGAAACGGCCGCAGCCCGACGAGCGATGCATCGCGAAACCGCATCTCGCCCTCGCAGCGCACAAGGCCCATGATGGACTTCGCGAGCGTCGAGCGCCCCGAACCATTGCGGCCCACGAGCGCGACGATCTCGCCTTCGGCTATCGACAGGTTCACGCCGTGCAGCACCTGTGCCGCGCCATGCCACGCGCGCAGATCGTGGATACGCAACCCGGCGCTCATCGCGATTCCCCCAGATACGCCTCGCGCACCGCGCGATCGTCGCGAATCGCCGCAGGCGTGCCGGTGGCGATCACGCGCCCTTGAACCAGCACGGAGATGCGATCCGCGAGGCCGAACACCGCGTCCATGTCGTGCTCGATGACGACGAGCGTGCGCCCTTGCGTCGTCGCCCGAATCAGCGCCAGCGCGCGCGATGCCTCCGCGCGGTTCATCCCCGCCGTGGGTTCGTCGAGGAGGATGAGCGGCGCATCGGTGGCAAGCGCGATGCCTAGATCGAGCGCGCGCTGTTCGGCATACGTGAGCCGTGCGGCGGGTACGTCGGCGTGAGCGGCCAGGCCGATGGCATCGAGCATGGCGCGGGCGCGGTCTTCGAGCGCGCGCGACGGCAGCCAGCGATCGATCATGCGCGAGGAAGCCGAGCCCAACGCCGCACAACGCAAATTGTCGAGCACGCTCAAGCCGGTGAAGACGCTCGTCGTCTGGAAGCTGCGCGCAAGCACCCGGCTAATGCGTTGCGGCGCGCGACCGGTGATGTCGATACCGATCGCCACGATGCGCCCTTCGTCGGGTTTGGTGCGCCCGGAAATGGTGTCGAAGAGCGTGGACTTGCCTGCGCCGTTCGGGCCGATGAGCGCATGACGTTCGCCGCTTTGCACTTGCAGATCGATACCGCGCAGAACGCGCGTCGGACCGAACCGTTTCGCGATGCCGTGCAATTCGAGGGCGATGGTCATGGCGTGTACCCTTTGCGACCGGCGGCAAACATCGCCCTGAAGCGCTCGCCGAACTTACGCGGTTCAAGACCCATGTTCATCGCACGCCCCGCGCCCGTCGATCGATCCACGCGAGCCCAACGCCGAGCGCCAAGCAAGGCAACGCGATCCACCAAACGCCGTGCGGCAACGCGCTTGCATCCGCTTGTCGCGCATAGAGCGTCTCCACCGCGACGACCACGGCCGCACCGAACGCCAGCGTGCTCGACATGGCATACATGGTCGAACGAAGCGGGCGCGTGCGCATGCGCGTGAAGAAGCCAGCGACGCCATCGGGCGCCGCGACGATCACCCACGCGAAGCACAGTCCGAGATACATCGGCCAGGCAGCGGACACGCTCGCCACCGCCACGCTGAAAAACGTGAGCAGCACCGCCCCGGCAATCGGCCCAAAGAAGCTTCCGGTCCCGCCGATGACCGTCGCCACCAGCACGCTCGTCGATCTCGCAAGCCCGACGCTTTCCGCCGATGCCAGTTCGACATTCACGAGCGACAACACGCCTGCAATGCCCGCGAAGAACGCGGATACGACGAGCATCGTGAAGCGCACGCGCCGTGGCGACGCGCCTATCGCCGCCGCACGCACGGGATTGTCGCGCACGGCGTTCGCGAGGCGACAAAGCGGCGTGCGCGAGAACGCGAACATCGCGCAAGCCGACACGACACACCAGCACGCGATCAACGCATACGCCTGCCGCAACGGGCCGAATGTCCATCCGAAGAGCGCAGCGCCGCTCGCGCGATCGATCGCCACGCCACCCTCGCCGCCGAACCAGCCCGGCACGAGCCAGACGCTTGCCGCAACCAATTCGCCGATGCCTAGCGTGATCATCGCGAAAGCCGTGCCGCCGCGTTGCGTCGAGATCGCGCCGAAGACGATGGCCGCGAGCACCGCAAAGCATCCGCCGATCAATGGCAGCAATGGCAACGGCACGCCAAAGCGATTGAACACATGCGCGGCGGCGAAAGCGCCGAACCCCGCATAAACCGCGTGACCGAAGGAAAGCAAGCCCGTCTGCCCGAGCAGCAAGTTGTACGAGAGCGCGAAGACGATGAGCGTCGCCGTCTGCGCGAGATACGCAAGCAGCCAGGATCGATCGAAGCAAAGCGGCGGTAGCGCAAGCGCCGCGACGAGTGCGAGCCACGGCGCGAGGGACTTAAGCATCGCCCGTCTCTTCACCGAAAAGTCCGCGTGGACGCGCCGCCAGCATCGCGACGAGCAACAGGTACGGCAGCACGGGCGCGAGTTGCGCGACGCTGAGCGCGGCCCAAGCGTCCGGCAAACGCACGCCGAACCAGGCAGCAATGCTCCCCGCCGATGCCGTCGTGCCCACGGCGAATGTCTGCACGCAGCCGATCAAGAGCGACGCGACGAGCGCCCCCGCAAGCGAGCCCAGCCCGCCGATGACCACGACGACGAACACGATGGGACCGACGGCGTCGGCCATCGACGGTTCGAGCACGGCAAGCGGCGCGCCGATCACGCCCGCGAGCGCCGCCAGCGCCGTGCCGGCGGCGAACACCGTCGTGAAGACGCGCGGGACATCGTGGCCGAGCGTTTCGACGGTCGCGGAATGCGTGAGCGCCGCGCGCACCACGAGCCCCGTCTTCGATACGCGCAGCACGACATGCAACGCGCCGAGCATGAGGATGGCAAGCAGCATCATGAACACGCGATAGCGTGGAAACGCGGCGCCGTACCAGGTGAAGAGCGGCCCTTCGAGCACGGAGGGAATCGTCGCGGGCAACGGTCCGAGCCCCCATACGAGCTTCACGCCCTCGCCTATCACGATGGCCGCGCCGAACGTGAGGAGCAACTCGGCGAGTGCGCCGCGCGCATGCACGCGCTTGAGCAGAAAGCGCTCGAACAACGCCCCCGCGCAGCCGACGATCAAAGGCGCCACGACGAGTGCCAGCCAGAATCCGCCATACGCAGCCAGCGCCTGACCGACATACGCGCCGAGCATATAGAAGCTCGCGTGCGCGAAGTTGAGCACGCCGAGCATCGAGAAGATGAGCGTGAGGCCCGCACAGAGCATGAAGAGCAGCAGCCCGACGCTCACGCCGTTGAGCAGGCTCACGCTGAACCACTGAAGCACGGAACAATCCTCAAGCGTTGACGAGCGGCTTCAAGGCATCGACGAGACGCTCGGGCAAAGGCACCGGCCGGCGCGTCATGCGGTTCACATAGACATGCACGAAATGGCCCTGCGCCGCCGCGCTCTTTGCGCCTTGCGTGAAGATGCCGACCTCGTAGCGCACGCTCGTCGTGCCGAGCTTTTCCACGCGCAAGCCCGCATCGATCAGATCGGGAAACGAAACCGACTCGAAGAAATTGCAGCGCGTTTCCACGACGAGCCCGATCGTCTCGCCGCCCGCGAAGTCGAGCACGCCCGAGCGCAGCAGATACTCGTTCACGACGGTATCGAAGTAGCTGTAGTAGACGACGTTGTTGATATGACCATAGACATCGTTGTCGGACCAGCGCGTGCTGATGGTAAGGAAGTGCGGATAGTCCGCGCGGCGCGTGGGTTGCGGTTTGCTCATCGTCGGCGGCGGCTGCATCAGCGGTTGATCGCTGCGAGTGCGCGGACTTCGTCGGCGAAGCGCTCGACGGTGTCCTCGCGCGTGTCCCATGCGCACATCAGGCGGCAGCCGCCCGACCCGATGAACTGATAGAACTTCCAGCCTTTCGCGCGCAAGGCGGTGGCGACGTGCGGCGGCAATTCCGCGAACACCGCGTTCGATTCCGGCTTGAAGAGCACCTGCACGCCGGGAATATTCGCGAGACGCTCGGCCATCAATTGCGCCATTGAGTTGGCGTGACGCGCGTTGCGCAGCCAGACATCGTTATCGAGCAAGCCGAGCCACGGCGCGGAGATGAAGCGCATTTTCGATGCAAGCTGCCCCGCCTGTTTCAGCCGATAAGCAAAATCCACGGCAAGCGCCTTGTCGAAAAACACGACCGCTTCGCCGACCGGCAAGCCGTTCTTGGTGCCGCCGAAGCACAGCACGTCGACGCCCGCGCGCCACGTAATCTCCGACGGATGCACGCCGAGCGTGGCGACCGCGTTGGCGAAACGCGCGCCATCCATATGCACGGTCAGATGCCGCCGCTTGGCGATGGCCGCAATCGCGCGCACTTCCTCGACGGTATAGACCGTGCCCACTTCCGTCGATTGCGTGAGCGAGACGACTTTCGGCTTCGGATAATGGATATCGGCGCGTCGGGTGACGAGTTCCTCGATCGCATCGGGCGTGAGCTTGCCGTTCTCGCCCTTGGCGGTCAGAAGCTTGGAGCCGCCGGAGAAGAATTCGGGGCCGCCGCACTCGTCGGTTTCGATATGCGCGAGCTCGTGGCAAATGACCGAGTGATACGACTGGCACAGCGACGCCAGCGCAAGCGAATTGGCCGCCGTGCCATTGAAGACGAAGAAGACTTCGCAGTCGGTCTGGAACAGATCGCGGATGCGGTCGCACACGCGCGCGGTCCAGGAATCGTCGCCGTAAGCCGGTTCGTGGCCGCTAGTGTTGGCCTTGACGAGCGCATCGAGCGCTTCGGGGCAGATACCCGCGTAATTGTCGGAGGCGAAGTGCTGGATGGATTCGTTCGGCGCGGTCATGGAATTCGCTGGAAGACTGGTAGAAGGCGCTGCACGAGCTTCGTGACCCGGGACGAGTGAAGATCGCGTGGTCGCCATCGTTGCGTGCCGTGCAAGCAGTCCGCTCATTTTATCCGCATCGCGCCGTGCAAGATTCGAATGCGATTGAGCGATAGATCGTGTGCCGCGCCCGTTCTAACCTCGCGACACTTAGGATACCGACGGGCAGCGTCGAACGATTGCGCTATCGGTGTTGAATTGCGCTTTGCCGACTCGTCTATCGACGACGTGGTGCCGTCAGCGCGCCGCTCCAATTCAACATGTCATCTGACGAAAAAGCGCGCCACCGAAGCCGGCGGCGCGCTTTATGGCGTAAACAATAACTTGGGTCGAGGCTGCGCTTACTTCGCTGTCGTGCCGCTGGCGGCGTTGGCTTGCTGCGCGGCCTTGTCCTTCTTGTTCGCTTCGTGATGGCCGATCGCGCAGCCACCCGCCGCGCCCACCACGCCGTGCTTGCCCGCGACGTGTCCCGCCACGCCGCCGACTGCCGCGCCTTCGAGACATCCCTTGGCCTGTGCTGCGCCCGTGGCGGCGATCATTGCGCCAGCCAGTACGATCGATGCAATCTTGTGGTTCATGTTTGTTCTCCCCTTTTGGTTGAAAGTACCGGAGAAGATGCACGAGATGTGCCTGACAGGCTGTAATGAAAAACGGCCCGGTGACTTTCGCCGACCGGACCGTTTTAAGCACTTCCACCGCGCTTTAAAGCTGCTGCTGCACCCAGCCTGTCACGCCTGCGAGTGCGGCCGGCAGCTTGGCCGGTTCCGTGCCGCCCGCCTGCGCCATGTCGGGACGGCCGCCACCCTTGCCGCCCACTTGCTGCGCGACGAAGTTGACGAGCTCGCCCGCCTTGACCTTCTTCGATGCATCCGCCGTCACGCCCGCGATGAGACTGACCTTGCCGCCTTCGACGGAAGCCAGCACGATAGCCGCGCTCTTGAGCTTGTCCTTCAGCTTGTCGACGGTTTCGCGCAGCGTCTTCACGTCCGCGCCTTCGAGTTGCGCGGCGAGCACTTGAACGCCCGCGACATCGACGGCTTGCGAAACGAGTTCATCGCCCTGGCTCGATGCGAGCTTCGACTTGAGCGCGCCCAGTTCCCTCTCCAGCGACTTCACGTGCTCCTGAACCTGCGCGATACGCTGCGTGAGTTCGGACGGTTGTGCCTTGAGGGCGCCCGCCGCCGCGTTGATACGCTGATCCAGCTCCTGCACATAGCGCACGGCATTGTCGCCCGTGATGGCTTCGACACGGCGAATGCCCGCCGCCACGCCGCCTTCCATCACGATTTTGAAGAGGCCGATGTCGCCCGTGCGCTGCACGTGTGTGCCGCCGCAGAGTTCGCGCGAAAAGCCCAGGTCCAGCACGCGCACCGTGTCGCCGTACTTCTCGCCGAAGAGCGCCATGGCGCCGCCCTTCACCGCTTCGTCGTAAGACATGACGCGCACGACGCCCGGCGCGTTCGCAAGCACTTCCTGATTGACGATCTGCTCGACGCGGCGGATCTCGTCGTCCGTCATCGGCGCGTTGTGTGCGAAGTCGAAGCGCGTCTTGTCGGCGTCGACGAGCGAGCCTTTCTGCTGCACATGACCGCCGAGCACTTCGCGCAACGCCTTGTGCATCAAGTGCGTGGACGAGTGATTGCGTGCGGTGCGCGCGCGGCGGATGGCGTCGATCTGCGCCTTCACCACGTCGCCGACCTTGAGCGTGCCCTGCTCCACCGTGCCGTGGTGGCCGACAACATCGGCCTGAACCTTGAGCGTGTCTGCCACCGCGAAGCGCGCGGAGGCATTCGCGAGCACGCCCTGATCGCCCACCTGACCGCCGGATTCCGCATAGAACGGCGTGTGATCGAGCACGACGACCGCTTGCTGGCCCGCTTGCGCCTCGCTCACCGACGCGCCCTCGACATACAGCGCGATGATTTTCGCGTCGTCGAAGATTTCCTTCTCGTAGCCGTGGAACGTGGTCTTGGCGCCCGAGTATTCGAGGCCGGCCGCGAGCTTGAACTTGCCCGCCGCGCGCGCCTGATCGCGCTGACGCGCCATGGCGTCGTCGAAGGCGGGTTCGTCCACCGTCACGCCGCGTTCGCGGCATACGTCGGCCGTGAGATCGAGCGGGAAGCCGTAGGTATCGTGCAGCTTGAACGCGAGTTCGCCGTCCAGTTGCTTCACGCCCTTCTTGTCGAGTTCGGCCAGTTCGCCTTCGAGAATGGACATGCCGTGCTCGATGGTCTCGAAGAAGCGCTCTTCTTCCTGGCGCAGCACATCGGTGACGCGCTGTTGAGCATCGACAAGTTCGGGGTAAGCCGCGCCCATTTCCGCGACGAGGTCCGGCACGAGCTTGTGGAAGAACGAGCCGCGCCGGCCGAGTTTGTAGCCATGACGAATGGCGCGGCGCACGATACGGCGCAGCACGTAACCGCGGCCTTCGTTGCCGGGAATCACGCCATCGACGATCAGGAACGAGCACGCGCGGATATGGTCGGCAATGACCTTCAGCGAGTTGTTTTCCAGATCGGCCGTATGGGTCTCGCGGCCCGCGGCCTTGATGAGCGTCTGGAAGAGGTCGATCTCGTAGTTGCTGTGCACGTGCTGCAGCACGGCGGCGAGACGTTCGAGGCCCATGCCGGTATCGACGCACTGCTTGGGCAGCGGCGTCATGTTGCCTTGCGCGTCGCGGTTGAACTGCATGAACACGAGATTCCAGATCTCGATGAAGCGGTCGCCGTCTTCCTCCGGCGATCCCGGCGGGCCGCCCCAGATTTCCGGACCGTGGTCGTAGAACACTTCGGAGCACGGACCGCACGGTCCGGTGTCGGCCATTTGCCAGAAGTTGTCGGATGCGTAGCGCGCGCCCTTGTTGTCGCCGATGCGGATGATGCGTTCCGCCGGCACGCCGATTTCCTTTTCCCAGATGGCGTACGCTTCGTCGTCTTCCTGATAGACCGTGACGGTGAGCTTTTCCGGCGGCAGCATGTAGACCTTCGTCAACAGCTCCCAGCAGTAGTGAATGGCGTCGCGCTTGAAGTAGTCGCCGAACGAGAAGTTGCCGAGCATCTCGAAGAACGTGTGATGCCGCGCCGTATAGCCGACGTTCTCCAGATCGTTATGCTTGCCGCCCGCGCGCACGCTGCGCTGCGCTGTGGTTGCGCGCGAGTACGGCCGCGCTTCGGCGCCGAGGAACACGTCCTTGAACTGGACCATGCCCGAGTTGGTGAAGAGCAGCGTCGGGTCGTTGCCCGGCACGAGGCTCGACGAACGGACGATCGTATGTCCCTTCGATTCGAAAAACTTCAGGAATTTCTCGCGTATTTCGGCGGCTTTCATGGCGTACGGGGCGTTTTGCGTGTTCTGCTGGTTTTCTGACGAAGCCTTGGTAAAGCCCGTTTGAAGCCCTTCTGATGCGGGTTTCGGCAAGACTTAAGGCTATTCCGAGTAATTTTTGATTATACGGGATTCGCGGTGCCGAACCGGGGCGCGGCAGGCGTCTGCAACGGATAAAGCGCCCTCGCGCGCCCGTCCGTTCTATGCGACAGTCGCGTGGTCAGAAACCAAACCCGAGACGAGAGACACGACGCATGGGAGCACTCAGCCATATCCGCGTACTCGACCTGACCCGCGTGCTCGCGGGACCGTGGTGCGCGCAGACGCTCGCCGACCTGGGCGCGGAGGTCATCAAGATCGAGCGGCCCGAAACCGGCGACGACACCCGTCACTGGGGCCCGCCCTATCTCAAGAAGCCCGATGGCGAAGACACGCGCGAGGCCGCCTACTATCTCGCGGCGAATCGCAACAAGCGCTCGGTAACGGTCGATATCGCGAGCGACGAAGGTCAGCGGATCGTGCGCGCGCTGGCCGCTCGAAGCGATGTCGTGCTGGAGAACTACAAGGTCGGTCAGTTGAAGAAGTACGGGCTCGACTATGAATCGCTGAAAGAAGTGAAGCCGGATATCGTCTATTGCTCGGTAACAGGCTTCGGGCAGACCGGGCCATATGCGGAGCGCGCGGGCTACGATTTCATCATTCAGGGCATTGGCGGCTTCATGAGCATCACCGGCGAGCGCGACGGACAACCCGGCGGCGGTCCGCAAAAGGCAGGCGTCGCCATCGCCGACCTCATGACCGGCATGTACGCGACAGTCGGCGTGCTGGCGGCGCTCTCGCACCGGGATCGCACGGGCGAAGGGCAATATATCGACATGGCGCTGCTCGACGTGCAGGTCGCCATGCTCGCCAACATGAACACCAACTATCTCGCGAGCGGCAAGCCGCCGGTGCGCTGGGGCAACGCGCATCCGAACATCGTGCCGTACCAGACGTTTCAGACGAGCGATGGCTGGATCATCGTCGCGGTCGGCAACGACGGGCAGTTTCGCAAGTTCGTCGAGGCAGGCGCATGCGCGCATCTCGCCGACGATCCGCGCTTCGCAAAGAACCCGTCACGCGTGCGCAATCGCGACGTGCTCGTGCCGCTTCTCGCCGACATGGTCGCCACGCGCGGCAAGCACGAATGGCTCGCCGCGCTGGAAGCGGCGGGCGTGCCGTGCGGCCCGATCAACGATCTCGGCGAAGTGTTCGACGACCCGCAAGTGCTGGCGCGCGGGATGCGTATCGATCTGCCGCATCCGGAAGGCGGCGACGTGAAGCTCGTGGCAAGCCCCATCAAGATGAGCGCGACGCCGCCCGGAGCACGCACGCATCCGCCGATGCTCGGTGAACACACCACGAGCGTGCTCAAGGACGTGCTCGGTTACGACGATGCGCGCATTACGCAGTTGCGGGAGGGCAAGGTGATCTGAGCGCGATACGCCGGTATCAACGCGTTCCCGCGCCGATCAGCCCGCCCGCCGCCGCCCCGGCGATGGTCCCGAGCGGCCCGCCCGTGAGCACGTAGCCGAGCGCCCCACCCGCGCCCGCGCCGATGGCCGCGTGAGCCTGCTGACGCGACACGCCCGCGCAGGCTGTGAGGCTCGTCACGAGCGCGGCCACCGCCGCGAGCTTGATGATCTTGTTCATGGTCGAATTCCCTGTGTTCTCGTTGTGTTGTCGTTGTGATGTCTTGTAGTCGCACCGCTTGCCGGCTTGCAACCCGACCGGCGAGCCGATCATAAAAGCCCGCGCGCCCCGCCCACAACGCGATTTACCTTCCGTTACCCTCGTTACGGTGACCGAATAAGTGCTTCAAAGGTGTAACGCGGGAGCCGGAATATGCAGGCCGATCCGCAGCGCATGGAAAGGCGGCATCGGCGAAACCCGCGAGCGCCTGCCCGCGCGGGTTGCGTAAGGTAGAATCATCCCGATATACCTAGCATTCGAACGCGTTCCGAGCCGCGAGGAACGTTTCCCGAACCGATCACACGCGAGCGCATCCGTTGGCACTTCTTTTCGCATGAACACCGATCGCAACGACGCCCCGGCGCCATCCAATTTCATTCGCAACATCATCGAAGACGACAACCGTTCAGGTAAGTGGTCGCAGCGTGTCGAGACCCGCTTCCCACCCGAGCCGAACGGTTATCTGCATATCGGTCACGCGAAAAGCATCTGCGTGAACTTCGGGCTGGCCGCGGATTACGGCGGTGTCTGCCATCTGCGTTTCGACGACACGAACCCCGAGAAGGAAAGCGTCGAGTACGTGGATTCGATCATCGACGCGGTCGAGTGGCTCGGCTTCGAGTGGAACAAGGACGGCCGCGAACACAAGTATTTCGCGAGCGACTACTACGACAAGCTGTACGAATGCGCCGAGCTGCTCATCAAGAAAGGCCAGGCCTACGTCGATAGCCAGACCGCCGAGGAAATGCGCGCCACGCGCGGCTCGGCAACCGAAGCGGGCATCAACTCGCCGTATCGCGACCGCACGCCCGATGAAAACCTCGACCTCTTCCGCCGCATGAAGGCGGGCGAGTTCAAGGAAGGCGAGCACGTGCTGCGCGCGAAGATCGACATGGCGGCGCCGAACTTCAACATGCGCGATCCGGTCATCTACCGCATCCGCTTCGCGCACCACTACCGCACGGGCGACAAGTGGTGCATCTATCCGATGTACGACTACGCGCATTGCGTGTCGGACGCGCTTGAAAACATCACGCACTCGCTGTGCACGCTGGAGTTCGAGGATCACCGGCCACTCTACGACTGGTTCCTGGCGCAACTCGCCGACGACGGCGTGTTCGCGCGTCCGCTGCCGCAGCAGATCGAATTCTCGCGCCTGAATCTCACGTACGCCATCACGAGCAAGCGCAAGCTCCTGCAACTCGTGCAGGAGAATCACGTGGACGGCTGGGACGACCCGCGCATGCCGACCATCGTGGGCGTGCGCCGCCGTGGCTTCACGCCGGAAAGCATCCGCTTGATGGTGGAGCGCGTGGGCGTGACCAAGGTCGATTCGTGGATCGACATGAGCGTGCTCGAAGGCGCGCTGCGCGACGATCTCGACGAGAAAGCCCCGCGCGCAATCGCGGTGCTCGATCCGCTCAAGCTCATCATCGACAATTATCCGGAAGGACAAAGCGAGGAATGCAGCGCGCCCGTGCATCCGCATCATGCTGACCGCGGCACGCGCAAATTTCCGTTCTCGCGCGAATTGTGGATAGAACGCGAAGACTTTCAGGAATCGCCGCAGAAGGGCTACTTCCGCCTTTTCCCCGGCAACAAGGTGCGGCTCAAGTACGGCTTCGTGGTGGAGTGCACGGGCGCGGACAAGGACGAGAACGGCAAGGTGATCGCCGTGCATTGCAACTACTTCCCGGACAGCAAGTCGGGTACGGACGGCGCGAACGCGTACAAGGTCAAGGGCACGATCCACTGGGTTAGCGCCGCGACGGCCTACGCGGCCGAAGTGCGGATCTACGACCGCCTGTTCAAGGAGCCGCAACCGGGTGCGGGTGGCGCGGAATTTCTGGATGCGTTGAATCCGGATTCGAAGCGCATCGTCAATGCGTTCCTGGAACCCAGCGCGCGCGAAGCCAGCGCCGAAGACCGCTTCCAGTTCGAGCGCCACGGCTATTTCGTCGCGGACCGTCTGGATTCGCAACCGGGCAAGCCGGTGTTCAACCGTATCGTCAGCTTGCGCGATAGCTGGGGCAAGCCTGCCTGAGCGTCGCAATTTTAGTTGCAGAGTAACGGGCGCCGCACGCAAGAGGCGGCGTCCGGTCCCGCATCCGCGGTGCGAACAAGACAAACAGAGGGCCAGCAACACGCGCTTCCAGCGAGGACATCCATGAAGCAGTACTCAAGCGCGCCGCGAGCGGGCGTGTTCCGGGTCATTGTCGGAAACGTTTGCATCGCGACGTCCGCCGCGCTGTCTTTCTGCTCTCCGGCATGGGCCGCCACGGCGAAAGAGCTTGCTTCCGCGCAGGCCGCCGTCGATCAGCTTCCGCCTTCGGCCACGCTGCGCAAGATCGCCGAGAACGGCGCGATCGTCCTGGGCGCGCGTGAATCGTCGGTGCCGTTCTCTTATCTGAACAAGCAGCAGCCGGTCGGCTACTCCTACGACATCGCGCTCAAAGTCGTCGATGAAGTGAAGCGCCGGCTCAACATGCCGAATCTCACGGTGAAGAACGTGGTCGTGACCTCGTCGAACCGCATCTCCTACGTGGTGAACAATCAGGTCGATCTGGAATGCGGCAGCACCGCGCATCTGGCCGAGCGCGATCCGCTGGTCGCGTTTTCCAACAGTTTCTTTTTGTACGGCATTCGCATGGTCGTGAAGCGCAAATCGGGCATTCGCGATTACGACGATCTCGCGGGCAAGACCGTCTCCACCACGGCAGGCACGTCGGACGAACGGCTGCTGCGGGAGATGAGCATCGAGCGCAAGCTGAATCTGCGTATCATCAGTGCGCGCGATCATGCCGAGGCATTTCAGGCGCTCAAGAGCGACCGCGCAGTCGCCTTCGTGATGGACGACCCGCTGCTCTACGGCAAGATCGCGCAGGAAGGCGCGGCGCGCCGCGACTACATGGTGACGGGCGAATCGCTTTCCAATGAATCGTACGGCTGCATGATGCGCAAGGGCGATCCCGAGTTCAAACGCATCGTCGACGATGTGATCGCCGGCATGCAGCGCTCGGGCGAAGCGAAGAAGCTCTACGACACCTGGTTCATGCAGCCCATACCGCCGGACGGCATCAATCTGCAGTTTCCGTTATCGACGGACATGAAAGCGCTGTTCGCCAATCCGACCGACCATCTCGCCGAATGAATTCAGAGTGTGTCGTGCAGTTCGGCCAATGACAGCGTGGTTTGAAAGAGCTTCGCGAGGCTGCGGCTCGCGAAGCTGTCCACGTCGGCGGGACTGACCCAGCGATAGCCGTCCATCTCGGGAATCATGGTGCCGTCGCTGTAGCGCGGAAAATACGACTCGCACACGCAGTCTTCGAGCTTCACTTCGTCGTTGCTCACGCGCACGGCGAAGAGATGCAAGTCCTTGTCGCGACGATACACAAAGCGTCCGAGGTCTTTGAGACGCGCGGCCGGCAGCACGATGCCCGTTTCCTCGCGCAACTCGCGCAAGGCCGCGTCGATAGGCGCCTCGCCGGGATCGCCCTGTCCTTTCGGCACGTCCCAATGCGTGGTTTCGGTCGCGTGGCACAGGAGCACGTCGCCCCGCGGGTTGAGGATCACCACGCCGCACGATACGGTACGGGCGGTCATCGCGCGACGGCCCCGTTCAACATGCAAACCCGCACGTCATTGCTTCTTGAGTTGCCACTTGCCGCTCGCCTGCTTGCAGGCAGACGGCGTCCAGGTCTGCGTCTGCCCCTTCGCAATGGCCACGATCTCGACCTTGCGGCACTTGAGACCCGCGTCTTCGAAGGTCTCGCGCGGCGTGATGGTGCCGTGGACCGGCACGGTATTGCCCGCATCCTTGTTGTCCCAGTCTAGCGATTCGCCGTCTTTCTTGGTTTCGAGCGCGGTCTGCGCGGCGCGGTTGAGCGCCTGCAAGTCGCGCTGCTTCATGTAGGTGATGGGCGTGTTGTTCAGAAAACCGAGATTGGCCGCAAACGCCGAAGCGCTCGCGGCGACGAGCACGGTGGCCGTCAATGTCCGGATGCAGGCGCGCGCCAGCGGTCGATATTCGATCGGCATAGATTCTCCTCGTTGCAATGCGTTCGATACGGCGCCGTAGACGAGGCGCGTATGACGAGCGGCGGCGAAACCGCGCGCTCGGGCCTTTGAGGGCCGCAACGAGGATAGCATGACACAAGGCGATCGGCCGCCTTGCGGGCTATATCGCGGGCTTTAGTCCAATGCCGCCTTCATGTCCTGGATCGCCGTGCCCTTTTGCGAATTCTTGTCGGTGGCGGGATCGTAGCCGTCGGTGAGCGTGCCGAGGAAGGCGACCACGTCCTTGATCTCGGCTTCGTCGAGTGCGGGCTTGTCGCCGCGCTTGCGGTCGAACGGCGCCTCGGTATTCACGTTCTCCCAGTACTTGCGCGGCAGATCGTCGAACTTTTGCACCGCGCCCTTCTTCGAGACCGGATAGAACTTCTCCGGGTTCGTATCGCGCTCGACATAGAAGCGCACGACTTCATCGAGCGAATGATAGATGCCGTTGTGGAAGAAGGTCTTGCGCGTCGCCACGTTGCGCAGCGACGGCGTGCGAAAGAGTCCGCAGAACTCGTCGCGGCCCTTCAGATCGGTGCGCTCGGGTCCGCATGCGCCCAGATCGTGAAAGTTCGGATTCTTGTTGATCGGCAATGCGCGATTGCGCGGCACGCCGATGGCGATCAGGCCGAAGTCGCTGAACTGCGGCGGTGTGCCGTCCTTCGCGCGCTGGCTGATATGACACGCCGCGCAATTGCCCTTGCTCTCGTCGTTGAAGAGCTGCAGGCCGTGCATCTCGGCGTCGTTGAGCTTTGCGCGGCCGGCAAGGAACGCGTCGAACTTGCTCGTATAGGGGAAGAACTTCTGCGGCGTCTGCTCGAACGCTTCCAGCGAACTCAGCACGGAGGCGAACAGACGGTCGTCGCTATCGAATACGCTCGCACCGAACGCGTGGCGGACATCGTCCGCATAAGGCGCCGCCCGGACCGCCGCCGCGACCTTCGCGGGCGTGCTGCCCATCTCGAACGACGACAGCAGCGGAATGCGCGCCTGGTCCGCGCCATGGTCCACGCGGCCGTCCCACGTCAGCCCGCCGGTCGGGCCGGCATCGACACTTTCGTCGCCTTCGTCGTCGGAATCGTGGAAGTGCTCGGCGAATTGCGGCACGGACTGCAAGTACTTGAGCGACGGCACCGCCCGAAAGCCAGGCCGATGCATATCGCTGCCGCCCAGCTGCACGGAGAACGCGTTAGGCGGACCGAAAGCATGACTCGGACTATGACAGGACGCACACGCGAGCTTGCCGGAGCCTGACAGCGACGGGTCCATGAAGAGCTTCTCGCCGACCGTCTGCATTGCCTTCACTTGCGCGAAAACCTCCGCGCGCGACTGCCCTTTCGATGGCGCGGCTTGTGCCGGAGCCGTTGCCAGATCGGCTGCGTGGGAATCGCATCCGCTCAACGCGACGGATGAGGCGACCAGCAACAGGGAACATAAAACGAACGGCAGACGCATCGAAGGCATGGATTGCGGACGCATGAAATTGAAAGATGCCGCAGGGTATGACGCTCATGTGTCTCTCATGTGACAAGCGCCGACGCCGTCATACGGAGGGCACCGCATGATGGTTATTTCACCAACCTTACGCATTCGAAAGCGTTATTACATGTTCGCGTAATTGATCGTGGTCACACTTCGCACGCCGGCACTAAAAGGCACTTGAAGGCGTTTGCCAAAGTCGCCTGCATTCGGCGCCGGCTCCCCAACACAAGAGAGACCTCGATGAACAAGAAACTCGTTTGCGCAGTGCCGCTCGCATCGGCGCTGGCAATCGGCTTATACGCATGCGGCGGCGACGACCACCACGACAACGACATCTCGTCGGTGAAAAACGTCGTGGTCATCTACGCGGAAAACCGCAGCTTCGATAACCTCTACGGCAGCTTCCCCGGCGCGAACGGCTTGCAGAGCATGACGGCGGCAAGCGCGCAGCAGCTCGACCGCGACGGCAGCGTGCTGCCGACCCTGCCGAAGATCTGGACGGGTCTGACGGCAACGGGCGTGACGCCTGCCGTCACCGAGGCGATGACGGCGAATCTGCCGAACGCGCCTTTCGCCATCGACGATCCGGCGGGCTTCAACACGCCGCTCTCGCTCACGACGCGCGACCTGTATCACCGCTTCTATGAAAACCAGATGCAGATCGACGGCGGCAAGAACGACAAGTTCGCCGCATGGGCGGATTCGGGCGGCATGGTGATGGGTCACTACAGCACGCCGCCGCAAAAGCTGCCGCTGTGGAAAGTCGCGCAGCAATACACGCTCGCCGACAACTTCTTCATGGGCGCGTTCGGCGGTTCGTTCCTGAATCACCAGTGGCTGGTTTGCGCGTGTACGCCGGTTTATCCGAACGCCGACAAGAGCGTGGCGAAGGCGTCGATCTCGGCGGTGAACGCGGATGGCGTGTCGCTCACGCTGGCGTCGAACTCGCCGGCTTCGGCGCTCACGGGCATTCCGAAGTTCGTCAACTCGGGCAACCTGACGCCCGACTTCTACGCGATCAACACGATGCAGCCGCCGTATCAGCCGAGCGGCAACACGCCGCCGACGGGTGGCGATCCGACGCTTGCCGACCCGAACGCCGCGACGACGCTGCCGCCGCAGACGCAGCAGCATATCGGCGACCTGCTGAACAACGCGGGCATCAGCTGGGCATGGTATGGCGGTTCGTGGGGCGCGGCGCTGGCGAGCCGTTCGGTGATCGGCGGCTCGGTGAATTCGGTGCCGAACTTCCAGACGCACCATCAGCCGTTCAACTACTTCGCCGATCTCGCGCCGGGTTCGACCAACCGCGCGCAGCATTTGCTCGACGGCGGCACGAACGGAACGGAGTTCATCAAGGCGATCGACGCGGGCACCTTGCCGCAAGTCTCGTTCTACAAGCCGCAGGGCAACCTGAACGAGCACGCGGGTTATACGGACGTGGCCTCGGGCGATCAACACATTGCCGACTTGATCACGCATCTGCAGAACAGTCCGCAGTGGAAGAACATGGTCGTGGTCGTGACGTACGACGAAAACGGCGGCTTCTGGGATCACGTCGCGCCGCCGAAGGGTGACCGCTGGGGTCCGGGCACGCGCATTCCGGCGCTCATCGTCTCGCCGTATGCGAAGAAGGGTTTCGTCGATCACACGCAGTACGACACGACGTCGATCCTGCGCTTCATCACGAAGCGTTTCTCGCTGCCGACGTTGCCGGGTCTGGCTTCGCGCGATGCCGCGTTGAAGGCGAACGGCGCGCCCGCAATGGGCGACCTGACGAACGCGATGAACTTCTCGCAGTGATAAGTCTCCGAGCTTGACCGACGGGCCGCCTCTTGCGGCCCGTTTTTTCATGCGCCCGCGAAAAGCGACGCCAGATCGCTGCTACGCTGGCCGCCCGCCTCGGTCAGCACGCGCGCCTCGAGTTCATCGATATGCTCGCGCATGACGGCAAGCGCGGTGTGCAGATCGCCGGCTTCGAGCGCATCGACGAGACGCCCGTGTTCGTCGGATGCGCAATTCGACACCTTCGACGGATCGAACAACGCTTTATACAGCTCCGTCCTGGCGACGAGCCGCGCGAGAAACGCCTCGACTTCCGGCGTGCCCGCAAGCTGCGCAAGCAGCAGATGGAACTGTCCCGCGAGCCGCACGCATTCTTCCACGACGCCGGTTTTGAGCGCACGCTGCTCGCTCTTCACATGCGCGCGCAACGCACGCTTTTGCGGCGTCTTGAGCGCGCCGCACAGGCTCGCCACGATGCCCGCCTCCACCACTTGCCGCGCGCGATAGACCTCGCGAATATCATCGACGGAAGGCGACGGCACGAACGCGCCGCGATTGACTTCGAGCGTAAGCTTGCCTTCCGCGCCAAGCCGCGCGAGCGCCTTGCGAACGGCGCCGCGCGTGCAGTCGAACGCCGCCGCGAGTTCGCGCTCGACGAGTTGCGCGCCCGGCGCGAGCTTGCCCTGCAAGAGCGCGGAAGCGACCGCGCCGTAGACGCGCTCTTCCGGTGAAATGTCCTTTTGCGATGCCATGAATGCGTGCGGTGCTTGTTGTTGATCCGCATTGTAGCGAGTGCCCGGCAAATACGGGTTATCAGCGATGCCGCGATTTTGGTTGACCAATATTTGCTAATATGGTCAACCAAACAGGAGGCTATCGGGTATGGAACCGGCAATCTGGATTATCGGCGCACGGGCGTTCGGCGGCGATTCCGTGGACGTCTGCGTGCGCGCGCGCACCATCGACTCCATCGCGCCGCATGGCGAAAAGACGCCTGCCGCGCGGGATACGGTCGTCGACGGCGCGGGCATGTTGCTGCTGCCTGGCTTCGTCGAAGGCCACACGCATCTCGACAAGACCACGTGGGGCATGCCGTGGTATCGCAATGCGGTGGGGCCGCTTCTTGTCGATCGCATCGAGAACGAGCGGCGCTGGCGCGCCGAGAGCGGTCACGATGCGGCCGAAGCGTCGCGCGCGCTCGCGCTGGCATTTCTGCGTCAGGGCACGACGCGCATTCGCACCCACGTCGATATCGATACCGACGCCGGCCTGCGTCATCTGGAAGGGGTCGCCGCCACGCGCGCCGCGCTCGCCGATGTGCTCGACATGCAGATCGTCGCGTTCCCGCAATCCGGTGTGACGACGCGCGCGGGCACGCGCGAGCTGCTCGATACCGCATTGCGAAGCGGCGCGGACGTGCTCGGCGCGCTCGACCCAGCAGCCATCGACGGCGATCCCGCTCTCTCGCTCGACATCACCTTCGCGCTCGCCACGAAGCACGACAAGCCGATCGACATTCACCTGCACGAACCCGGCGATCTCGGCGCCTTCACCTTCGATCTGCTGCTCGATCGCGTAAAGGCGCTTGGCTTCGAGGGGCGCGTCGTGGTGAGTCACGCGTTTTGTCTGGGCCAGTTGCCCGATGCGCGGCGCCACGCGTTGCTCGAACGCATCGCGCGCCTGAATGTGGCGCTGCTCACCACGGCGCCCGCCTCCGTGGCCGTTCCGCCGTTTCGCGAGGCGCGCGCGGCGGGCGTGACGCTCTTCGGCGGCAACGACGGCATCCGCGATACATGGACGCCCTTCGGCTCGCCCGACATGCTCGAACGCGCGATGCTCATCGCGATGCGTTTCGACCTGCGCCGCGACGACGATCTCGCCGCGGCCTTCGCATGCGTATCGAGCGAAGCGGCACGCGGTTGCGGCTTCGCGGATTATGGCCTTGCCGCGGGCATGCGCGCGGACCTCGTGCTCGTCGATGCCGAAACGGTCGCGCAGGCCGTCGCCATGCGCCCCGCTCGCCGCTTCGTGATGTCGAACGGCACGATCATTCCCGCGGACTTCACGCGATGAAAGCACGCGCATCGAACCTTGTATGGCTGGCGGTGATTGTCGCAATCGGTTTGAATCTGCGGCCGCTGCTCACGTCGATCAGTCCGCTGATGAACGTGATCCTGCCCGCCACCGGCTTGTCGTTTCGTGGCGCTTCACTGCTCACCGGCCTGCCCGTGGTCGCCATGGGCGTCTGCGCATTCGGGGCGAGCGCGCTGACCCGGGCTATCGGCAATGCGCGTGGCGTGGCTATCGGGCTCGTGGCGATCGTCGCGGCGTGCGCGGCGCGTGTTTTCGCGGGCGAAGCGGCGGCGTTGATCGCAAGCGCGGCGGTCGCGGGCACGGGCGTCGCGGTCATTCAGGCGCTTCTGCCCGGTGTCATGAAAACGCGCTTCGCCGCGCGCCTGCCCTTTGCGATGGGCCTCTACTCCGCATCGATCATGGCGGGCGGCGGACTGGGCGCGAGCATCACGCCCAACGTGGCCGCGCTCGCAAGCTGGCAAACAGGTCTCGCTGTCTGGGCGATACCCGCGCTCATCGCGCTCGCGTTGTGGCTGCTTCTGATGCGCGCGGATGTCTTGCCTTGTCCCGCCGTCACACGCGATACGACTTCTAAGCCTTCGCTCTTTTCGAATCGTCGCGCGTGGGCGCTCGGCGTGTTTTTCGGGCTCGTCAACGGCGGCTATACGAGTCTTGTCGCGTGGTTGCCCGCGTACTATCAACAGCTCGGTCAGGGCGTCCGCGAAAGCGGCACGCTGCTCGCGTTGCTCACGGTGTTTCAGGCGTCGTCCGCGCTGCTCTTGCCGATGGCGGCCGCTCGCTTCGGACGCGCTCGCGACCGGCGCGCGTGGATCGCAGCCGGCCTTGCCGCTCAACTCGCGGGATTCGGCTTGCTGCTGTACGCGCCGCTCGCGTTGCCCGTTATGGTCGTGGCGTTGCTCGGCGCGGGACTCGGCGGCGTGTTTTCGCTCACGCTCGTATTGACGCTCGATCACGCCGACGACCCCGAACTCGCCGCGCGTCTCGTCGCGTTCGTGCAGGGCGTGGGTTTCGTGATCGCGGCGGCAGCGCCGGTGATTGCCGGCATCGTGCGCGACGCAAGCGGCGGCTTCGCGATGTCGTGGGCCATGCTCGCGGCGAGCCTCATCGCGATGATCGCGCTCAATGCCGTGTTCGGCCCGCGGAGCTATGCGCGCGCGATGCAGCGTCAGCGTGCGGACTTCAACGCACCGCGTGGCACGCGAAGTATTCGTCGAGCAGATCCGTCATCTGCCACACGGGGCACGGGCGGCGGCAATGCCCGTCGTAGCCCGCTTCCTTGAGACGCCCGAGCGGCTCTTCGGGAAGAAAGCTGCTCATCGCGATGATCAGGCGGCCCGCGTCGTCGTCCTGACGGCGCACTTCGCGCACGAGTGCATAGTTGGCGCAGCCGCCGATGCGCGTATCCAAGAAGACCAAATGCGGCCGCCACTCCTCGACGATGCCCTTGAGCGACGTCGCATCGATGGCAAGCTGCGTCGGAAATCCCTTCAGCTCGAACAACGACACGAGCGATATGCCGAGCGCCCGCTCCGCGTACGCGACGAGCACGCGCCGCGCATCCGGCCGCACCCGCAGCTTCTTGCGATTCCAAAGCGAGCACTGAGCTGGACTGGTTTCGTATGCTCGATTATTCACGTCATCCTCTGGCGACACAGGTTTGCCAGCCGCACACGCGGTGCATCCAATGCGCCATGTTGGGGCGCAAATGCATCCTGGGTGTGCAGCGCAAGTGTTGTACGAACCGGTTAATCCAGCCAAAGCCAGCCAATTTCAGCCGGAGCCTTGGCCCGTGGGGCGTTCGTCGGCGCGGTGAAGCAACGTGAGAAAACATAGGGCAGGAAGCGGGCCAGAACGAATGCCGACCCCGCGCGCAAAACCGCTGAAATGTCTGACTAATTCGCGCTAATCGGGCGAAAAAGCACATATCGTTTTTTCTTGACGTGCTCTCTAAACCAGCCTATAACCATCCATATGGATGGTCAAAGGATGGAAGAAACGAACTCATGGCGAGGCAAATCTTGGATGCCGCACGTTCCAAAGGCGGCGAAACGGAAAAAATCACGATCAATCTTGGCCCGGTGGATCTCGGCCAAATCGATCTGCTCGTGGAAGAAGGTTTCTATTCGAACCGCACGGATCTGATCCGTACGGCTATCCGCAATCAGCTCTCGGTGCATTCCGTGGTCGTCAAGGAAACGGCGACGCGGCGCGCCCTCGTGCTGGGACTTCAATACTTCTCGAAGCAGGATCTGGAAGCGGTGCGCGCGGCCAATGAAAGGCTCAAGATTCAGGTACTGGGTCTTGCCAGCATTGCCGCCGACGTCTCCCCGGAACTTGCCCTTGCCACCATCGAATCGATACTGGTTCGCGGTGCGCTGCACGCATCGCCGGCTGTGAAAGCGGCGCTTGCAGATCGAATCCGCTGACCTGCCGATGCAGGCCGGAAACGACTACGGAAACCATGATGAAACTGAACGAAGGATTTCTCGACTCCATGAAAGAGGCGTTCGAACGCTTTCGCAATAGCGACAGCAGCGGCGCCGTCGAAGTCGTCAAGCGCGCGATGCGCGGCGCCACGCACGCAACGCACGCGTCTGACGCATCGGATGCTTTCGTCAAGGCACCGCCGCAACCAGCGCCCGCCTCTGCACCGGACGCCGAAGATCGCGGACACTTCAGCACGCGGCGCTTCACGGGCGCGGCCGGTCAGCGCGACTACAAACTCTATGTGCCGGCCGGTTATCGCGATGAGCCGTTGCCGCTCATCGTCATGCTGCACGGCTGTACGCAAAACGCCGACGACTTCGCGGCCGGCACGCAAATGAACGCGCTTGCCGACGCGCACGACTGCATCGTCGTCTATCCAGTTCAGCCGCAAAGCGCGAATCCGTCGAAGTGCTGGAACTGGTTCAAGTCGTCGGATCAGCAACGCGACGGCGGCGAACCGTCGATCATCGCGGGAATCACGCGTGAAGTCATGGCGAGTCATCGCGTGGACCCGAAACGCGTCTACGTCGCGGGCTTGTCCGCCGGCGGCGCAATGGCGGCGATCATGGCGCAGCGCTATCCGGATCTCTATGCAGCGGCGGGCGTGCACTCCGGCCTTCCCGTGGGTGCCGCGCACGATCTGCCGTCCGCGCTCGCAGCAATGCGCGGCGGTCAGGGCAACGCCGCGAACCAGCGCGCGGGAGGCGGAGCGCAGTGCTCGTTGATCGTCTTTCACGGCGATGCCGACGCCACGGTGAATTACGCCAACGCCCGCAAGCTCGTCGACGACTTCACCGCAAGCGGTTCCGACCGCGAGCTGCACGACGGCATGGCCGGCGCACGCAAATACACGGTCCAGCGCTTGAAGTCGGCCAACGGGAAAATCGCGGAGTTATGGACCATTCACGGCGCGCCGCACGCATGGTCAGGCGGCAGCACGCGCGGAACCTACACCGATCCGGCCGGACCTGACGCTAGCGCCGAGATGCTGCGTTTCTTCCTCGCGCATCCGAGGAGTTGATCGCCGCGCAACGGTTCGGGCGGCGCAGTCCGCGCGGTTCGGATTCGGGTCTTTGCCGCGACGAGAGTCACGACGTCGCTGGCGGGGCTTGAACCAATCGCTTTGCCTCGACACATGTCCCTGACGTTTCAGAGGTCGAGAAACGAGCGCAGCTTGTCGGCGCGGCGGGGATGCATCAGCTTACGTATGGCCTGGCTTTCTATCTGGCGAACGCGCTCGCGCGATACGCCCAGATGCGAGCCCAGTTCGCCCAGCGTGAACTCGGATACCGTGTCTATTCCAAAGCGCATGCGCAGCACGCGCGCCTCGCGTGGCGAAAGCGCGTTGAGCGCGTCGTCGATGGCGGCGCGCATGTCCGCGTGCACGGCGGCATCGAGCGGCGATTGCGCGTTCGTGTCCTCGATCATGTCGCCGAGCGTGGCGTCGGCGTCATCGCTTGCAGGCGTTTCCAGCGAGATGAGATGCAGCGCGATCTTCTGAATACCGCTGATTCTCTCCTTCGGCAACTCCATGCGTTCGGCGAGCACCGCAGGCTGCGCGGGCCGTCCGGTCTGCTGCATGATCTCGCGTGAAATGCGATTGAGCCTGTTGATGGTTTCGACCATGTGCACCGGAACGCGAATGGTGCGCGCCTGATCCGCGAGCGCGCGCGTGACCGACTGCCGAACCCACCACGTCGCATAAGTCGAAAACTTCCAGCCACGCCGATATTCGAACTTGTCGACGGCTTTCATCAGACCGATATTGCCTTCCTGAATCAAGTCCAGAAAGTGCACGCCCCGGTTCACGTATTTCTTGGCAATCGAAATGACGAGGCGCAGATTGGCCTCGATCATCTCGGCCTTCGCGCGTCTCATGCGCGACTCGGCCGCGAGCATCTGACGGCTGGTTTGCTTGAGCCTTTGCAACGGCATCGCGGCGCTCGATTCAAGCTCGATCAGCTTGTGCTGCTCGGTTTGGATGGCCGGAAGACTGCGGTAGAGCGACGCGCCGTACTCATGCGAGTTCGCTGCCGCAGCCGTATTGGCGGTCCACTCGAGATCGGTTTCATGACCGGGAAACGACGCCACGAATTGCTCGCGCGGCATGCCGCAATAATCGATCGCAATGGACGAAATGCGCCGCTCGACCATGCGAACTTGCGCGACTCGCTGCTGCATGTCGGCACAAAGACGATCCACGGTCCGATTGGTAAAACGAATGCGCGCGAGTTCGGTGCGGATGCTCGTATCTGCAAGCGGGCTTTGGATTGCATCGACAGTCATGCGGTCGAAGGATTCTTCGACACGTGCAAAGATGGCCAGGCTGTCGCTCGTGAGCCGACTCAGCCTTTCCTGCTCGGCGCGGTCGGAATCTTCGAGACTGGTTTCTTCGTCGGCATCGCTCGGTGCGTTGGACTCACTGGACTCATTGGGCGCATTGGGCGCATTGGGCGCCTGCGCGAACGGCATTGCGTCCACATCGTCCTTGTCGTCGATGCCATCGACGAAATCATCGATAGACAGCGTGCCCGCCTCGACCTGCGCCGCGCTGGCAAGAATCAGCGAGATGGTCGCGGGGCACGCTGCAATTGCCTGGATCATCTCGTGAAGACTGTCTTCGATACGCCGCGCAATCTCGATCTCCGCCGCGCGCGTCAGCAATTGCTTCGCGCCCATCTCGCGCATATACATGCGCACGGGATCGGTCGTGCGGCCGAACTCGGAATCCACCGTCGACAAGGCGACTTCGACATCCTCGTCGGAGTGGTCCTCGAGCATGGCGACGGCGGTCGCGTCGTTCAGAAGCAGGGTTTCGGTGTCGGGTGCCTGTTCAAAGACCGCGACGCCCATGTCGTTGAAGGTTCGAGCAATGGCTTCGCGCGCGGCTTTCTGCGCGAAGTCGCCGGGAAGATGGTCGTTGATCTGCGCATGCGTGACGAAGCCCTGGTCCTTGCCCATCTGGATGAGCGCGCGTATTTCACGCTGCCGCGTGTCGTCTTGTGCGGCTTCGGCGTAGGCATCCGCCGAAACGACGGCAAGCGCCGGCTTGCCCTTGCGCACGCGTGAGGCGCGCGCTTTCCGCATCGTCCTGATGGGATTTTCAGGCAGGTCTTTCGTCGCGTCTTCCTGATTGAAACTGGCCATTCTTTCTCCGCTGCAAGCATGCTTGGCGATGTGAGACGTTAGCCAGAGGCACGAAGGCCTGCGCAGACGGAATCACGGGGTTTCGATAGACCCGATGCGGACACTAGCCGAAGCGAGCGTCGAGCCAGTCTTGCGCCCACTTTTTAGCGAAGGCGACTGCATCGTCACGCGAGTCGAAGCCAGCGAGATCGCCGCTCGACAGGACATCGGATTCGCTGCCGTCCGCGTTGGTGGTGATGATTCGCGCATGCGCCATATATTCTCCGTCGGCCCTGCGCGGTGTCGGGTCGATGCGAAAGCGGGCTCGCGTAATCTCCATGGCGTCTCCTGGTTGATTGCCGTGAGGCGCCCTGGCATCACAGCTCTTAGCTAAAGCAAATTCAGGCTTGCGGAAAAATCATGCAGGCGCGACGTCTCCCGATCTGCTCGATCGATCATTCAGTCGAAGAACGTTCTGTCTTGCGGACATTGATCGATCATCTGTTCCGCATAAGCAGTCGATGCGCGGCGTGCGTCACCCGCGCTTTGAAAAGGCTCGTCCATGCTAAGCCTAAAAACACGACTGCGCGCCACGCCAGTCTCGACTTGCGGTTCCTGGATGCGCACGGCGGCGTCGAATCCCTCGTCGTAGTTATGACCATGACCGGAATCTGCGGGCCTATGCGAGAAAACGAGCGGATAAATTTCAAGGCCGCGATATAGGCGGAATTCAACTGTCATGGGATGACCTCGCGCCGCCGTGGGCGGCATATCAATGATGGAGCGTGGAGCAATATCGGCGCTGTTCGCGATGTCGGCGACGTCTATGCAACTGACCGCAACGACTGACCGCATTGCACGGTCTCCGATAATAGGCCGATCCCGTCAGGGCCCACCGTGAGAGCAACGTATGCGGTTTTCACACAAAGTCGCGACTCAATCGGCCAAGCCCATCCTACGCGCTTTAGTGATTTTGTACAGCGAAAGTTTCAGTACCGGCCTCAATGATCTTATCTGTCTATCATCGCGCGACCTGCATCGCGCACCCCGCCAAAAAGCGCGCGAACTCACCCGACCGAAAGCGCGTCATGTTCCGCATCTTCCGGTGTCGCGGCTTCGATATACATATGGCGCTGACGTCGTTTGCGAAAGACTTGTATGACGTGAGTTTGCGGATCAAGCACAGCGGCAACTCGAGTATGCCCGGGCAGTGCGGCAGCGATCACGCGCGGCTCGTCTTGTCTCATCGCCGAAAGCGCGGGACAAGCCGCTATCGACTTTTTGCCCCGGCCAATAGCCGCGAAGCAGCCGCCCGAAATGTCTTGACCCTGCCGAATTGACTGCGTATCGTCGGCTGGACACGCTTCGAAGTTATCTTTTGCCCGCGCGCCTTTGCAGCTTTCTGCCCTCCCCTTGAATGCGCTTCTCTTTCTCGGCTTGAACGGTCGACACGATAATCGGGGAGTACTGATGATATCGACGCGGTATTTCGACTTGTCCCGAGTTCACATCGCTGATACGTGGCGCCGATGTTTTCTTCACGCTTGCTTGCGAACGCGCGGCAAGAAACGCAAAGCGCCATTCGATCACATCACGCCGTCCCGACTCTGATGAATACCGACTCCATCGAACTCTATGTAAGCCCGAACGGCGATAAATGGCTGTTGCATACCGGCGCGGACAAAATGCCCGTGGTTCGACATGTGCCGAATGCCGCATCGGGAGGACGCGTATCCGAGTTATCGCTGGATGCGTTTTTGTCTTCGGGTGAAGCCGCGCCGCAGCGTGACGCTTTGCTTGAACTCGTCGGGAGAATGATTCCGCGCGAGCAACCCGATACGGCCGCCACGTTCAAGCCCGCGGCCGAAGCGCTGCTCCTTACTGCGGCCCGGGTCCGCACGTTCGTGCAAGAGCGTCATCTAACGAATGCGAGTGGCTTTTTCTTTGCTCGCGATCAGCGCCTGTTTCTCGTCACAAGCCGTCACGTCGTCACCGATAAACCGAGCCAGCATTTTCCCGATCGTATCGAGATCGAATTGCACACAGACCGCGACAACCTCGGTGCATCGACGTGGTTCAACCTGCCGTTGTATGCACAGAGCGTGAGTCTCTGGCGCGATGGGTCGGACGACGGCGGCGCGATCGACGTCGCCGTGCTGGAGATTCGTCGCGACCGGTTGCCCGTAACGGCGGTGTTCGAGGCGTTCGGGCCGGAGCATCTTCCCTCGCCCGAAGATGTCATGCCAACGGGCGCGTCCGTGCTGATCGTCGGCTTCCCGCTTGGTTTTCACGACTCGCTGCATCATTTGCCGGTGGTGCGGCAAGGCATTATCGCGTCGGCATTCGGCCTGCGCTTTCAGGGCAAGGGATGCTTCATCACGGATGCACGCACGCATCGCGGAACGAGCGGCGCGCCTGTGGTCATGAGCAATCCGTCGATGGCGAACACGAGCACGGGCGCGAGCTTGCCGTGGGTGTTGCTCGGCATTCATTCATCGACCATCGACATGGGAACAAGAGATGTCCACGCCGATGAAAGCCTCGGTCTCAACAGCGCGTGGTACTCGGACATTCTGATGACACTGACGAGCGATCATCCGCGCGTAACGAAGGAACCAGCCGAAAAGACATGATTCGATTCGGATCGCCAAGTAATCATTCCGCTCGCAGCGGATGACGAAATTCACGCTTGGCGAGTGCGACGAACACAGCGAATGGTCGTCGAAAATACGGCGGGACGATTTGCAAAAAGATGCGCCTGAACGCGCTTCGGAACAACCGCTGATTCTGGCCCGCCCTACACGACTCGAACGTGTGACCTACGGCTTAGAAGGCCGTTGCTCTATCCAGCTGAGCTAAGGGCGGTTACGAGGAACCACTTGAGACATGGGCGCGTGGCAGGCCAAGTGAGACCGGCCGCACCCAAGAGAGCGAGGATTTTACCTCAATCCGCAAGCGGCGCGGCCAGACTTGATTACAACGGCTGCGGATGCATCATGAACCATCCGAAGAAGAAGATGCCGGCGATCACGCAATACACGCCGAACGATGCCAGCTTGCCGTGACCTTCGAAATAACGCATCAGGAAACGCACGCTCAGATAAGCCGCGATACCCGTCAGCACGCCGCCGAGCAACGCATCGAAAAGCTGACCGGGCGCGTGAAAGAGCTTCGGCAATTCGAGCACGCCGGCCGCGAAGATGATCGGCGTGCCAAGCAGAAACGAAAACTCCGCCGCCGCTTCAGCCGTCAGGCCCGCGCCGACACCCGCGATGATCGTGAGACCGCTGCGCGAGAAGCCGGGAATCAGCGCGCCGATCTGCGCAAGACCCACCAGAAACGCCTGCTTGAACGTGAGCTTTTCGGGCGCGCGTGCTGCACGGGCGCGTTGCAGCTTGTCGCCGAACCACAGCAACACGCCATTGACGATCAACGCCGCCGCCACGATACGCAGATCGTGAAACAGCGCTTCGAGCCGCTTTTCGAGCAACAGCCCGACGATGCCCGTCGGAATGGTGCCGATGATGAGCGCCCACATCATGTGACCGTCGTCGTTGCGGCGACCGCCGAGCGAAGCGAACCAGCCGCCGATCAGCGCGACCCAGCGCTTGCGGAAGTACCACAGCAGCGCGAGCGCGGTGCCGAGATGCAAGGCGACGAGAAACGGCAGCAGTTGCGGCGCGTGCTTGTCGATATGCATGCCGATCAAGCCGGGAACGAGCAGCGTATGTCCAAGGCTACTGACCGGAAAGAGTTCGGTCACGCCCTGCAGCACGCTCAGAAAAATAAGAAACCAGAGAGTCACGCGTCGGTCCTTTTCATGAAAGAGGAAGGAAGACGCGCCGCGGAGTGCTTTCCTCGCTCCAAAGCGCAAGGCCGAAGGCGGCGAGACGAAGATCGAAGGGGATGAGGAAATGGTGCGGCGCGCAAGTCGGGACCGATTATGCACAGCCGTAGTTGGACCGCCAAGCGGAAAACGTACAAACGCGTGCGACAGGCGTCACCGATCTATAAACGTCAGCGAAACCGAATCAATCAGTAATTTATAAGAAAGCGATATCGAGTCAAGCCGAAAGAACCTCGGCGAGCAGGCGGCGCGCTGCTCAGCCCTTCAGCTTATAAAGAAAGATTGCCGTGCTCGCGCCGAAGAGGCCGAACATCGCGACGCCCATTGCCATCGCCAGATCCATGGTGACTCCCTGTCCGTCTGATTTCCAACATTCGGTTGCTATAACAACACATCGTCAGATGAGACGGCAGTCGCAATTTCCCGCAAAGGGTTTCTCCGTAGGACAAAGCAAGGCAGAATCGTCGGGGTTTCAAGGCCCGTTTTCAGCGCGATCATCATTTCACCGGAGCGTCTTCGCACCATGTCATCTCAACCAGACGTGATTCATATCGAGCGCGATGGCGCCGAAATCCTGCTCGCGCCGAGCGCCGGCGGCCGCCTCATGACGTGGCGAGTGAACGGCGAGCCCGTCATCCACTGGCCCGATGCGCCCGACTGGAGCAATCCGCCCAAGATTCGCGGCGGCAATCCGCTGCTGTTTCCGTTTCTCGGCCGGCATTTCGTCGACGGCGAGATCAACAAGTGGCGCGATCAGGACGGCGTCGTCCACACGCTCTCGACACACGGCTTCGCGCGCGACCTGCCGTTCTCCTGTACGCGCGATGCCGACGGTCACGGCCTGCGCATGACGCTCGTCGACAGCGACGACACGCGCGCAGGCTATCCGTTCGCATTCCGCTTTGAGGCAGCGTACCGGCTCGTCGATGCCACGACTCTCGAAGTCGAACTCACGACATCGAATCCCGGCGAAGTGGCGCTGCCCTATTACGCCGGACATCACTTCTATTTCCATCTGCCGCACGATCAACGGGCACAAAGCAGCGTGGAGCTGCCGCGCACCGAGCGCCGGCATCAGTTGGCCGGCGGCGCGATCAGCGAGGCGACGCCTGGCTCGCCGCGCTACTCGTTGGGCGACGCGAGCATCATCGACAACTTTCATTGCTTCACGGGTCCTTCCGATCAGCCTGTGCGCCTGAACATGCCGGGCCTGAAGCGCACCGTGAGTTTCGAGCTGCATCAGCCCGATTCGGTGCCGTGGTTTGCCGTCACGACCTGGACCGAGGCGGATACATCGGACTTCTATTGCGTCGAGCCGTGGATCGGCTTGCCCGATGCCATCCATAACGGTCTTGGCCTGCGCTGGCTCGCGCCGGGCAAAACGGAGACCGCGCTGCTCAGGCTCGTCGTCACGCGCGCCGACTAAACGTTGCAAACGGCTTTCTGTCAGGGGAAACCCGAAACGGTAAAATCCTGCCTTCGATCCGCCGCGCAAAATTTCAAACGCCCGTCGCGCGGCGGCGCCTTACGAGGTCAGGTTTGCATAAAAGAATCCGCCAGTTCGTTTTTACATCGCTCGTCGCGGCGGTCGTGACGCTTTCCGCTTGCGGCTCCGGTCCGGTTGCGCCCGGTTACTATCGCGTCGAGCGCGGCGATACGGTCACGAAGATCGCGCGCGCCAATCGCACCACCGTCGCCAATCTCAAGCGCTGGAACAGCTTGTCGAATCCCGATGCAATCGAAGTCGGACAAGTGCTGCGCGTGGTGCCGCCGGAAGGCTCGGCGACGGCTTCATCGAACGTGGCGAGCACGAGCACACCGAAGAGCGCGGACACCGCACTGGCGACGAAGCCGGGACCGGGCATCACGCTCGTCTGGCCCGCACAAGGCGACGTCATCCGCAACTTCAACGGCAGCAACTCGAAGGGCATCGACATTGCCAATTCAGCGGGAACGCCGATCGTGGCCGCGGCGACGGGCAGCGTCGTCTATGCGGGCAACGGCTTGCGCGGCTACGGCAACATGTTGATCGTCAAGCATAACGAGGACTACCTCACCGCCTACGCGCACAACAGGACGCTCTTCGTGAAGGAAGGCCAGACCGTGCAGCAGGGCCAGAAAATCGCCGAGATGGGCGATACCGACAGCGACCGCACCATGCTGCATTTCGAGGTGCGTTATATGGGCCGCTCGACGGACCCGGCGCGTTACTTGCCGTCGCGTTGAACGCAGGCGGACCATAAGAGGAAGATCGATGATTTCGATGAAGAGAATCCACCCGGGCGCAGTCGTTGCCGCTCTCGCGCTTACCGGCGCGCTCGGCGGATGCGCCCACGGCCCGACCATGACCTACTTGCCATCCGGCGACACGGGCTTCGCCATCAACTGCAGCGGCGGCGATGCGAGCACGAGCTGGGCGGCCTGCTACAAGCAAGCGGGCGAAGTGTGCGGTGCATATGGATACGACGTGGTGTCGAAGGACAATGACAACGGCGCGACTTCCGGCGGCACGGTCGCGGGTATCTTCGGCGCGAACATCAAGAATCGTTCGATGGTTATCCGCTGCAAGCAGTGACGCTTGCATGCGTGCCTGCATGAGCGCTCAAGGGAACATCACGCGCTCGCGGGCTTGGTCCGACCGCGCTTTGGCGTTTTCCTGCGCCAGCGGCCGGACAATGGATCGATACGCGCGGCAAACGCAAAGAGGAATGCAAGCGCGAGCGGAGCAACGATAGCGAAAACCGACAGCAGATTCATGGCGAAACCAGAATGCACTAAGTCGTCGGATATTAACCTTGCGGCAAATGTTTCGCTTAAATGTCAGTTAGAAATTAAGGTCAGTATGGATGACCGACGCGTCGTTACTACCGCGCAAACGTGTGGCGCCGGCGTATTGAAACTTGCACGCCGTTACGCTCGGAAACAAGCGCACACAGTTGCCGAGGCCAAGCCTCCATAAAATGTCTGCAGCCCGCGCTTCTCTCTGCGCGAACAGTCCGCGCGGGTTAGAAGCGCCGGCGCTCATGCGTCGGCGCTTCGCCTTCTTTCACTTTGGATCGGCCGACGTCGGCGCGATGAGCATCGACGGCGGGGTGTCGTCGGTCGGTACGCCCTTATAGTCGGGCGGGTCTTGCGGCGGATGCTTTTGATTGGCGGGTTCGGTGCATGCAGCCAGCATGAGTGCAAGCGTGGCGGCACCTAGAACGGACACGAAGTTACGCAGCATGAAGTCCCCAAGAAGACGTCAAACCCGACGTCATAAAGACAAAGGGGTTACAAGCCGTGACTTGTAACCCCTTCGTGTATGGTGGTCGGAGCGAAAGGATTCGAACCTTCGACCCTCTGATCCCAAATCAGATGCGCTACCAGGCTGCGCTACGCTCCGACAAGCCGCAGATTATAGCTTGCTTGCCGCGACGCCGCAAACACTTCCGGCAGAGGGAACGAATGTTGCCACTTTAGCGAGTGACGGCCGCCGCCCGGTCATGCAAGTTATTGCCATTTCGAATTCGCGGAGACAACGATGAACCTCATTCTCTGGCGTCACGCCGAAGCCGAAGATCAGGCCGCAAGCGATCTCGCGCGTCAACTCACCTCGCGCGGACGCAAGCAGGCGCAAGGCACCGCAAAGTGGCTGAAGGCGCGTATCGACGACGATGCGGTCTTCATCGCAAGCCCGGCCACGCGCACCATTCAGACCGTCGAAGCCTTCGGCGATCAGTATCGCGTGATCGATCAACTTGCGCCCGGCCGACATGCACAGGACGTGCTCGATGCCGCCGGCTGGCCCGATGGCATCGCGGAAACGGTGGTCGTCGTGGGCCATCAGCCT
Organism: Caballeronia sp. LP006; assembly: GCF_031450995.1. Classification (NCBI taxonomy): domain Bacteria; kingdom Pseudomonadati; phylum Pseudomonadota; class Betaproteobacteria; order Burkholderiales; family Burkholderiaceae; genus Caballeronia; species Caballeronia sp. LP006. Next base: position 2,442,641 of record NZ_JARTVW010000005.1, read on the forward strand.
ACGCTCGGACACGTTGCCGCGTGGCTCATGACCGGCGACGAAGCGGACTGGTCGATCAAGAAATCAGGCGTCTGGTGGTTCCAGTCGCGCTCGCGTCACGGCGACGGCCAGGTCGTTCTGCGCGCGGTGACGAACCCCGATCTGCTCTAGCCGAAAGGCCGTGTAATCGCAGGTTCAACAGAATGTCGTTTCATCGAAACGTCACTGCGATGCCATGCGAGCGTCATTGCGCGTTACTACATTGGCGAGGACCGAAACCCTCAAGCTTTCGTCCTGCCGAGGAACGCCAATGCTCGATATGCCGACGCCCTTCCTGCCAACCGGAGCGTCATCGTCGCTCTCGCTCGATTCGCGCCGCCAGCTTCCGCGTACCGCGGAAACCATCACCGGGCAGCATCGGCTGCAAGTGTCGTGGGCGCGTTCCGGCGACGCCGTGCGTGAAGCCCAGCGGCTGCGTTACCGCGTGTTCTCCGAGGAGATGGGCGCGCACCTCTCGGGGCCTGCGGGCCTTGACGTCGATGTCTTCGACGCCTACTGCGATCATCTGCTCGTGCGCGATCTCGATACGTTGAAAGTGGTCGGCACGTATCGCGTGCTGCCGCCGCATGAGGCCGCGCGGATTGGGCGGCTGTATGCGGAAGGCGAGTTCGATGTGTCGCGGCTTGCGCATCTGCGGCCGAAGCTCGTCGAGGTGGGCCGCTCGTGCGTGCATCCCGACTACCGCAACGGCGCGGTGATCATGTCGCTATGGGGCGGGCTCGCGGCCTACATGAAGCACAACGGCTACGAAACGATGCTTGGCTGCGCGAGCGTCGGCATGGTCGACGGCGGGCACTACGCGGCGAACCTTTACACGTCGCTCGCCGCCGATGCCCTCGCCGCCCCTGAATATCACGCGTTCCCGCATACGCCGCTGCCGGTGGAGGAATTGCGCACGGGCGTGGAAGTGAGCCCGCCGCCGCTCGTGAAGGGTTATCTGCGTCTAGGCGCGAAGATATGCGGCGCGCCTGCGTGGGACCCGGATTTCAACACGGCGGACTTTCTTACCCTCTTCCGCCTGTCGGATATCAACGCGCGCTATGCGCGACACTTCATCGGTTGATTCAAGGCGCGGCGTTCGTCAATCGCCGGTATAGACCACGCGATACGGGCGCCCGATCTTTTCCCACTCCATGGCTTCCTGAACGAGGCTGTAGTCCGTGAGCGGATTGCTCGCGACCCACTCGTTGGACAGCCGCACTTCGAAGCCTCCCGCCGCGCTCTTCACCTCGATGCCGGGCAGCCCGACATCCGCGCGCCGGCGCGACAGCAACACGGCAAGACGCAGGCAAAACAGCAATGTCCAGTCGACATCGCGCGCTTGCGCGAGCTTGCCGAGCTTGCCCGCGTGACCCAGCACGAGCGTCGCGAGCCGCGCCTGGTCCGTGCGCGAAAAGCCCGGCATGTCCGCGTTGCTCGCGATATACGCCGAATGCTTGTGATACGCGCTATGCGCAATCGACAAGCCGATCTCGTGAAGCGACGAAGCCCACGCGAGGAACATGCGTTCTTCCTCGCGACGTTCCGCATCGGGTTCGCCGAGCTGATCGTAGAAGCTGATCGCGAGCGAGCCGATGCGTTCGGCCTGCGCGGCATCGACGCCATAACGGCGCTTGAAGCCTTCCACGGTGACGGTGCGCATGTCCTGATGCTGCGAACGCCCGAGCAGGTCGTAGAGCACGCCGAGACGCAAGGCGCCGTCGGTGGTATCCACATAATCGATACCCAGTTCCTCGAACACGCCGAGCATGATCGAAAGGCCGCCCGCGAGCACTGGAATGCGGTCCGGCTTGAGCGCGACGAGCTTCAGCCGATTGACGTTCTCCGCCTTGATGACCGCGCGCTTCAGACGCTCCAGCCCGCCGCGCGAAATGCCGTGCGTGATGCCAGGGTCGTTGAATTCGTTCGCTTCGACGAGTTCCGCGAGCGCGCGCGCCGTGCCTGAAGAACCAATGGCCTGATCCCAGCCGGTCTGCTTGTATTCGCGCGAGATGATCTGGATTTCGCGCTTGGCCGCGAGTTCGGCCTGGCGCATGGTGTATTCGTCGACGTTGCCGGCCGGAAAGAACGTGCGGCTGTGGCTCACGCAGCCGATATACAGACTCTCCATATGAATCGGCGTGTAATGCGAGCCGATGATGAACTCCGTCGAGCCGCCGCCGATATCCACCACGAGGCGCTTGCCCGCGCTCGCCGGCACCGAATGCGCGGCGCCCGCGTAGATGAGCCGTGCTTCTTCCCTACCGGCGATCACTTCGATCGGAAAACCCAGCGCGCTTTCCGCCTCGCCGATGAATTCGTGCGCGTTCTTCGCCACCCTGAGCGTGTTGGTGGCCACCGCGCGCACCTGATCCGGATGAAAGTCGCGCAAGCGTTCGCCGAAGCGCTTCAACGCTTCGAGCCCGCGCAACTGCGATGCACGGTCGAGCATTTTGTCCTTCGACAGACCCGCGCCAAGGCGCACGGCTTCGCGCAAGGCATCGACCTGGTAAATCTGGCTGCCTGCGGGCGTTTCTTCCACCCGCCCCACGATCAGCCGGAAACTGTTCGATCCGAGGTCGACCGCGGCAAGAAGATGAGGATGAGTGACCATCGGATGTCCAGGGATCGTGGGAGGAGGCGCGCTTTGCTGCAGCGCAGGATTCTATTCTACGTCGACTACTTATGCGCCGACGTCAATTGGTGAATCACGCTCGACCGCGGTATCACGCGCCCTGCGCTAGCGACGCTAACCACAATGTGAGTAGAATTTGTGACAATCGTTCTGTCACAATAAAGCCATCTTACTGTGAGACTATCCGAACGTTCCCTTGCCCTTCCGATCGAGACACCATTCTCCCAGCCGATGTCCATACGCTATCCGCTCTTCAACCGCGAACTGGGCATTCTAGGTTTCAACGAGCGAGTTCTGGCGCAGGCCGCCGATATCTCGGTTCCCTTGTTGGAACGCCTGCGCTTCATCTGCATCACGAGCAGCAATCTCGACGAATTCTTCGAAGTCCGCATGGCCGGGCTTCAGGAGCAGATGCGCGACAACCCCGGCTCGCTCTCGCCGGACGGCATGTCGCTGCAGCATGTCTACGATCTCGTCTCCGAACGCGCGCAGCGCCTCGTGCATCAGCAATACGTGATGCTGCATGAAATCGTCTTGCCCGCGCTCGAGATGGAAGGCATCTATTTTCATGGCGCGGAAAGCTGGAGCGAGCAGCAAAACGCCTGGGCGCGCGAATATTTCCTGAACGAACTGCTGCCGGTGCTGACGCCGATCGGCCTCGACCCGGCGCATCCGTTTCCACGCGTGCTGAACAAGAGCCTGAACTTCGTCGTCGAACTGGAAGGCACGGATGCTTTCGGCCGTCAGGCCATGATGGGCATCGTGCAGGCGCCGCGCGCGCTGCCGCGGCTCGTGCGCATGCCCGAGGCGCTGTCGGGTTATCCGCATGGCTTCGTGCTGCTGAGCACGTTCATGCAGCACTTCGTGAGCGAGCTGTTTCCGCATCTCATCGTGCGCAATTGCAACCAGTTTCGCATCACGCGCAATAGCGAACTTTTCGTCGATGAAGACGAGATCACGAATCTGCGCGTCGCCTTGCAGGGTGAGTTGCCCGCGCGGCATCTGGGCAATGCGGTGCGGCTCGAAGTATCGGCGGAGACGCCACCGCATCTCGTGCGGCGTCTGCTCGACGAAAGCCAGTTGAGCGAGCGCGATTGTTATCGCGTGAACGGGCCGGTGAATCTCGTGCGGCTCATGCAACTGCCTGAAATGGTGGACAGGCCGGACCTCAAGTTCGTGCCGCACATTCCTTCGGTGCCGAAGTCGATCGCCAACACGACCAATCTTTTCGATGCGATCGATCAGGGCGATATCCTGCTGCATCATCCTTACGAGAGTTTTCAGCCGGTGCTCGAACTGCTGTTGCAGGCGGCGAAAGATCCGCAAGTGATGGCGATCAAGCAGACCATCTACCGGACCGGCACCGATTCGCCCTTGATGGATGCGCTCATGCAGGCCGCGCGCAATGGCAAGGAAGTGACGGTAGTGGTCGAGTTGCTGGCGCGTTTCGATGAAGAGACGAACATCAACTGGGCGTCGCAACTCGAAGCGGTGGGCGCGCATGTGGTGTATGGCGTGGTTGGCCACAAGTGTCACGCGAAGATGATGTTGATCGTGCGGCGCGTGTCGCAGGGCGGCAAGATGGTGCTCAAGCGTTATGCGCACTTGGGCACGGGAAATTATCATCCGCGCACGGCGCGTCTATATACCGACTTCGGTCTCATGACCGCCGATCAGCAGATGTGCGAGGACGTGCATCATGTCTTTCAGCAGCTGACTGGAATTGGCGGAGAGATTCCGCTGCATCTTTTGTGGCAATCGCCTTTTACCTTGCACGCGAAATTGATCGATGCGATTCGCGCCGAGGCGGAGCATGCGCGTGCGGGCCGGCGGGCGCGGATCGTCGCGAAGATGAATGCGTTGCTCGAGCCTACCGTGATTGCTGCCTTGTACGAGGCATCGCATGCGGGCGTGAAGATCGATTTGATCGTGCGTGGGGTTTGTTCGCTCAAGCCTGGTGTGGAGGACCTTTCGGAGAATATTACCGTTCGGTCTATTGTCGGGCGCTTCCTCGAACATCATCGCATCTTCTATTTTTATGCGAACGGGCAAGAGGATGTGTATCTGTCGTCGGCGGACTGGATGGATCGGAACTTCTTTCGACGCGTCGAGGTGGCGTTTCCGATTCGCGATCGGCGGCTTAAGCGTCGGGTGATTGCTGAAGGGTTATCCGTCTGTCTTGGCGATAATCAGTCTGCCTGGGTCATGCAGAGCGATGGGCATTATCGTAAGCGGCGGTCGGGGAAGTCTATTCGCAATGCGCAGTTGGGGTTGTTGGCTAAGTTTTGTTCTTAGGGTGTTGGTTTTGTGGTGGGTTTTTTCCTGGGAGATTGAGCCGTTGTCGCGCGGTTTGTTTCAGTAGCCGCCTCCCCGGCGGAGGGGTAACTTTCTTTGCGGCTGCAAAGAAAGTCACCAAAGAAAGCAGCTTTAGAACCGGCTTCTGGAGCACAACTGGTTCCTCGCTATTTACCACGAGCCCTTTGGGCACTTCTCATTGCTCATGCTCGTGGTGAATGCTTTATCTAGCACCGGCGCCTTCTGGGAACTTGGGCCGTTGTCTCGCGGTTTGTTTCAGTAGCCGCCTCCCCGGCGGAGGGGTAACTTTCTTTGCGGCTGCAAAGAAAGTCACCAAAGAAAGCAGCTTTGGAACCGGCTTCTGAAGCACAACTGGTTCCTCGCTATTTACCACAAGCCCTTTGAGCACTTCTCATTGCTCATGCTCGTGGTGAATACCTTATCTAGCACCGGCGCCTTCTGGGAACTTGAGCCGTTGTCTCGCGGTTTGTTTCAGTAGCCGCCTCCCCGGCGGAGGGGTAACTTTCTTTGCGGCTGCAAAGAAAGTCACCAAAGAAAGCAGCTTTAGAACCGCCTTCTGAAGCACAACTGGTTCCCCGCTATTTACCACAAACCCCTTGACCACACCCCCTTGCTGATGCTGGCGGTAAATCTACGTTAAGCACAGACTTGTCAGTAGACAGCGTTAAGGAAGACTATTGTCTCGTTGTTCTTTGCTTGGGGTGCAGGTGAAAAGTTAACCAATAGGACGTCGTAATTTTTTTGCGTTTTGGTCGGCCACCGTATGTGTGTTCTACTCCTGGCACATGTAAAACACGCATGCGCATTTTCGTTAGGCGGCGCGAAGGCTCTACTCGCTTGTGCGTGCTAACGATTTACCACGAGCGTGAGCGACGGGGAGAACCTGTCCGCATTTTTGTGTGCGAGGCGGTTAGCGGAGTCACCCGCGTGCGTTGGTAAAACGCTCTCCAAACAGGATGGCAAACTGGTTCATCGCGGACGACCAGTCGAACGCCGCGCGTACTGACTTTGCCAGCACGTTGCGCAATGCCAGCCACAGCAGCTTGATGGCGGCCTCGTCATTGGGGAAGTGGCCGCGTGTCTTGATGATCTTGCGTAGTTGCATGTTCAGACTCTCAATGGCGTTGGTGGTGTAGACGACACGGCGTATGTCCGGCGGAAACACGAAAAACGGTGTGACGTTCTCCCACGCCCGTCGCCACGACTGCACGATAGTCGGATACTTCGCACCCCACGGGCCTTCGGCAAAGGCCTCCAGGGCCTGCTGAGCGGCCTGTTCACTCGCGGCGGCATAGACCGGCCGCAGCGCTGCGGCCACGCTCTTGCGGTCCTTGTAGCTGGCGTACTCCAGACTGTTGCGGATCAGATGCACGATGCAGGTCTGCACGGCCGTACGCGGGTACGCCGTGCCAATTGCCTCAGCCAGACCCTTCAGGCCGTCGACCACCGCGATCAGGATGTCCTGGCAGCCCCGGGTCTTCAGTTCGTTGAACACTTTCAGCCAGAACTTCGCCCCTTCGGTCTGTTCGATCCACAGGCCGAGCACATCGCGCTGGCCGTCGGCCTGAATGCCCAGCGCCAGATACACCGCCTTGTTGCTCACCACGCCGTCGCCACGGATCTTCACACGCAGCGCGTCGAAGAACACCACCGGGTACATCGGCTCAAGCGGACGGCTTTGCCAGGCGAGCGCTTCAGCCATGACTTCGTCGGTGACCGAGCTGATGAAATCGGGCGAAACCTCGGTGCCATAGGCTTCGGCCAGAAACGCCTGGATCTCGCGCACACTCATGCCGCGCGCGTACATGGCGATGATGCGCTCGTCGAAACCGGTAAAACGGCGCTCGTGTTTCGGAATCAGGATGGGTTCAAAACTGCCGTCACGATCACGCGGCAGATCGACCCTGAGCGGGCCATAATCGGTGATGAGCGTCTTGCCGCTGGCGCCGTTACGTTCGTTGTCCTGGCCGTCGGGTTTCGGCTGCCCCGCCAGGTAGCCCAGATGCATCTTCATCTCGGCGCCCATCGCGCGCTCGATGAGTGCCTTGTTGAACGCCAGCATCAGGTCCTGGACCTCGGTGGGCGTCATCGGGCCTTTGACCAGGTCATCCAGCAGACCTTCCGGAAGGGCAGGCAGCGGCCCTCGGGCCGCTGCCTGAGAAGCGACGGTGCGTTTCTTCTTCATCGGCATATCTATGACTTTTACCTCTCATAATATGCCTCGCCCACAGAATTACGGATAGGTCCGACGGGGAGTGCCCAAAGGGCTTGTGGTAAATAGCGAGGAACCAGTTGTGCTTCAGAAGCCGGTCCCTAAGCTGCTTTCTTTGGTGACTTTCTTTGCAGCAGCAAAGAAAGTTACCCCTCCGCCGGGGAGGCGGCTACTGCAACAAACCGCGAGACAACGGCTCAACTTCCTAGCAAGCGCTAAACAAAGATCTCTAAGCGGCCAAAGGCTTCCTCGAAGCAGCCTAAAAGAGAAGCGTGCGCCTGGAAATTGACCTACGACGAACGTTAGCAATGGGAAGTGCCACAAAGGGTTTGTGGTAAATAGCGAGGAACCAGTTGTGCTCCAGAAGCCGGTTCCTAAGCTGCTTTCTTTGGTGACTTTCTTTGCAGCAGGAAAGAAAATTACCCCTCCGCCGGGAAGGCGGCTACTGAAACAAACCGCGAGACAACGGCTCAACTTCCCAGGAAGCTAAACAAAAACCCCTAAGCCGCCAAAGACTTCCTCAAAGCAGTCCTTGAAGAAGGAAACCGAACAACAAACGTACTTCCCTTCCCGACTTCACTTTTGACATCGAGCTCCGCATGATGCCGCTGCAGCACATGCTTGACGATAGCAAGCCCGAGCCCGGTGCCACCCGTATCCCGCGACCGACTCCGATCCACGCGATAAAACCGCTCGGTAAGCCGCGGAATATGCTCTGCGGGAATCCCATACCCGCTATCACGCACCGTGAAAACCGCCCGATCCGCCACACGTTGCCAAGAGACTTCAATCGCCCCGCCATCCGGCGTATAACGCACCGCATTGGTAACGAGATTCCCCAGCGCACTGACGACCTCGGTCTCCGCGCCTGCGATAGTCAACGAATCATCGATATGAAAGGCAATCCGGTGACGCCCGCCAGAAAGATTCACCGCGTCGTCTTCGAGATGCCGCATCACCGCGCGCATATCCAGCAACTCGTCGCCAGGCGGACGCACATCGCCTTCCAGATTCGCAAGCACCAAAAGATCACGCACGATGTTCTGCATGCGCGAAGCCTGCTGTTCCATCATGTCCAGATAACGCATGCGGTCCGCCTCGCTGAGCGGCAACTCACGCATGGTCTCAAGAAAGCCCGATAACACCGTCAGCGGCGTCTTCAATTCATGCGAGACATTGGCGACGAAATCGCGTCGCATCGAATCGGTACGCTCGAGTTCGGTAATGTCCTGCGTGAGTATCAGCTTGCGATGATCGCCATAAGGAAATACCTGCACCGATACCGTGTGCTGCCGGTTCACGCCCATGCCGCGCATCACGAGCATTTCCTCGTAATGATGCGAGTTCAGATAGCGAATGAAGTCCGGGTGCCGCACGAGATGCGTGATGTGCTGGCGCAAATCGCGTTTGGCATCGAGCCCGAAATGCTTCTCGGCGATAGCGTTGCACCACTCGATCTGATCGTGATCGTCGAGCATCGCCACGCCATTGGGCGAAGCCTGGATCGCCTGAATGAAGCGCGAATGCTGTTGCTCGACCTGCCGCACTTGCGCATGCCAGCGCTTCGCCAGCTTGTGCAAGCGGTAATAGATTTCGCCCCAAATGCCGAGCGCGCTAGGCACTTCGCCATACACCGGCGCTTCGAGCAGACGCCAGAGACGCTGTGTGTGATAGGTGGCGAAAAAGCCCTGCAGGACCAGCATGACGACGGCGACAGCCAGCGCCACGCGCACGCCGGCAAACGCGCCGATCGCCGCACAGAGCGCGGCGAGCAGTACGAGGGACACGACTGACCGCGTCCAGATGATATTCATGTTGTCGGCGAGTCCAAGCGACGAACGCGCGGTTCGTCATAAACATGCGGCAGAGACTAGAGCACGCTTATCAGGCGCTCTTCGCGAGCCGATATCCGCTGCCGCGCACCGTTTCGATCATAGCATCGCAGCCCGCGGGCTTGAGCGCGGCGCGCAGGCGCTTGATGTGAACATCGACCGTGCGCTCTTCGACGAATACGTGATCGCCCCACACCTGATCCAGCAACTGCGTGCGGCTATGCACGCGCTCCGGATGCGTCATGAAAAAATGCAGCAAGCGGAATTCGGTCGGGCCGAGATCGAGCTTGATGTCGTTGCCGGAATGGCTCGCCGCCACGCGATGCGTCGCCGGATCGAGCCGCAAACCATTGATGGCAACCACATCTTCCGTCAGCTGCGGGGCACGCCGGCGCAACACCGCCTTGATGCGCGCCATCAGTTCTTTCGGCGAAAACGGCTTGGTGACGTAGTCGTCCGCGCCGATCTCGAGCCCGAGCACCTTGTCCTGCTCGTCGCCGCGCGCGGTCAGCATGATGATCGGAATATGCTTCGTGCGCTCGTTGTTGCGCAAGTCGCGCGCGAACGCAATGCCGGACTTGCCGGGCAGCATCCAGTCGAGCAGCACGAGATCGGGCAGCACGTCGCTGATCAGGTTTTGCGCCTGCTCAGCGTTATACGCGCGAATCGGGCAATGTCCCGCGTGTTGCAGATTCACCGAGATCAGTTCGGAGATCGCGGGTTCGTCTTCGATGACGAGGATACTGCTGGGCATCGGCACCTCTTGACCTTTTGCTTTGAGAGAAGATTAACTGAGCGCTTCGCGTTCGAGCTGGTCGCGCGAGATATGCCGCACGTCCGTACCCTTCACGATGTAGATGATGAACTCGGCGATGTTCTTAGCGTGATCGCCGATACGCTCCACCGCCTTCGCAATGAACAGATAGTCGAGGCCGGCGGAAATGGTGCGCGGGTCTTCCATCATGTAGGTGACGAGCTTGCGCACGAAGGCGCGGAATTCGTCGTCGATGGCTTTGTCGTCGCGCACGATCTGCGCGGCGGCCACGGTGTCCAGACGCGCGAACGCGTCGAGCGCGCGGCGCAGAATGGACACGGCCATCTCGCCCGAGAGCTTGATCTCCGCGATATTCACCGCGCGGCCCGCGCCGTCTTCGTTGATGCGTTTCACGCGCTTCGCGATCTTTTCAGCTTCGTCGCCGGCGCGTTCGAGGTTCGTGATGGTCTTCGAGATCGCCATGAGCAGACGCAGGTCGCGCGCGGCCGGCTGGCGGCGCGCGATGATGTTGCTGCACTCTTCGTCGATCTCGACTTCCATCGTGTTCAGACGCACTTCGGCGGCAATCACCTGATCGGCGATCGCCATGTCGAATTCGTTGAGTGCCTGCATGGCCGCGATGATCTGCGACTCCACGAGACCGCCCATTTGCAGCACTTTCGACGACACCGCGTTGAGATCGGCGTCGAACTGGCTCGACAGATGTTTATCGGACATATGTGCTCCTTAAGTCCTTTTATGTTTCAGTTCGCCTGATCTGGCCGGATCAGCCGAAACGGCCCGTGATGTAGTCTTCCGTTTCCTTGCGCGTGGGCTTGATGAAGATCTTCTCCGTATCGCCGAATTCGATCAGCTCGCCAAGGTACATGTATGCAGTGTAGTCCGAGCAACGGGCTGCCTGCTGCATGTTGTGCGTGACGATCACAACCGTATAGTCACTTTTCAGTTCCGCGATCAGTTCCTCGATACGGCCCGTGGAAATCGGGTCGAGCGCCGAGCAGGGCTCGTCGAGCAACAGCACTTCCGGACGAATGGCGATGCCGCGCGCAATGCAAAGGCGCTGCTGCTGGCCGCCCGACAATCCGTAGCCGCTTTGCTGCAGCTTGTCCTTCACTTCGTTCCAGAGCGCGGCCTTGGTCAGCGCCCATTCGACGCGGTCGTCCATCTCCGAGCGCGACAGTTGTTCGAACATCTTCACGCCGAACGCGATGTTGTCGTAGATCGACATGGGAAACGGCGTAGGCTTCTGGAACACCATGCCCACGCGCGCGCGTAAAAGCGAGATGTCGCGCGTCGTGTCGAGCAGGTTGACGCCGTCCATCAGAATCTCGCCTTCGCCGCGCTGCTCGGGATAAAGGGCGTACATCTTGTTGAAGGTGCGCAGGAGCGTGGACTTGCCGCAGCCCGAAGGTCCGATGAACGCCGTCACCTTCTTCTCGGGAATGCGCAGGTTGATGTTCTTCAGCGCGTGATACTTGTTGTAGAAGAAGTTGAGGTTCTTCACTTCGATCTTCGGCTTGATCGAATCGGCGGCTTGCGAGCCGTGCTTCGGACGCACGCTGCCAGGAACGGGACCACGCTCGACGGGCGCCGCATCCGCTTTCGAATCAAGGTGGTTGACACCACTTTCGACCATGTTCATGGAATCACTCCGCCTTTATTTCTTCGAGATAATCGTGCGCGCGAGGATATTCAAACCCAGCACGCCGAGCGTAATAAGGAACACACCGGCCCACGCGAGCGTCTGCCATTGCGGGAACGGGCTCATCGCGAACTTGTAGATCGTGACCGGAAGGTTCGCCACCGGCTGATTCATGTCCCACGAGAAAAACTGATTCGACAGCGACGTGAAGAGCAGCGGCGCGGTTTCGCCGGCAATCCGCGCGACCGCCAGCAACACGCCCGTGACGATGCCGCCAATCGACGCCTTCAGCGTGATCGACATCACCATCTTCCACTTGGGCGTGCCGAGCGCGAAAGCCGCTTCGCGCAGCGCGTTCGGCACGAGCTTCAGCATGTTTTCAGTGGTGCGGATGACGATCGGAATCTGCAGCAAGGCGAGCGCGATCACGCCGGCCCATCCCGAGAAGCGACCCATCTTCGCGACGACGAGCGCATACACGAACAAGCCCACGACGATGGAAGGCGCCGACAACAGAATGTCGTTGATGAAGCGCGTGACGCTCGCAAGCCAACGCTTCTGGCCATATTCCGCGAGATAGACGCCCGCCAGAATGCCGAGCGGCGTGCCGATGAACGTGGCGATGATGACGAGCATCAGACTGCCGACGATAGCGTTGGCAAGACCGCCGCCATCGGTGTTCGGCGGCGGCGTCGACTGCGTGAAGAGTTCGAGCGACAGGCCAGCGACGCCGAGCTTAAGCGTCGTGAAGAGAATCCACACGAGCCACAGAAGGCCGAAAGCCATCGCGGCCAGCGAGAGCGTCAGCGCGATCGCATTGGTGCCGCGTCGACGGCTCTGCAGCTTCTTGCGCGTGGCGTCCACGCGGTCGGGGTCCTGATTGAAGGTGGCGGGACGGCTCACTTGACTCCCTCCCCGCGTTCCATGCGCAAAAGCATCAGCTTGGACAACGCGAGCACGACGAACGTGATCACGAACAGGATGAGCCCGAGTTCCATCAGCGCCGACGTATGCAGGCCGGGGCTTGCTTCGGCGAATTCGTTGGCGAGCGCCGAGGTGATGCTGTTGCCTGGCGAGAACAGCGACACGTTGTCGAGCAGATTGGTGTTGCCGATAACGAACGTCACCGCCATGGTCTCGCCGAGCGCGCGGCCGAGGCCGAGCATCACGCCGCCGATCACACCGGCGCGCGTGTACGGCAACACGATCTTCCACATCACTTCCCAGGTCGTGCAGCCGATGCCGTATGCCGATTCCTTGAGAAGCACGGGCGTGACTTCGAAGACGTCGCGCATCACCGAGGCAATGTACGGAATGATCATGATGGCGAGGATCACGCCCGCGCACAGAATGCCGATACCGATAGGCGCGCCCTTGAAGAACATGCCGATGACGGGCACGTCGCCGAGCAGATGGCCGAGCGGCTTTTCGAAGTATTCCGCGAAGATCGGCGCGAACACGAGCAGACCCCACATGCCGTAGACGATCGAGGGAATCGCCGCAAGCAATTCGATGGCGACACCGAGCGGCCGGCGCAGCCACGCGGGCGAGAGTTCCGTGAGGAAGAGCGCGATGCCGAAGCTCACCGGCACGGCGATGATGAGCGCGATGATCGACGTGGCAATGGTGCCGTAGATCGGCACGAGCGCGCCGAAGCTATCGGTCTGTGGGTCCCACTCCGCGCGCCAGAGAAAGCTGAGTCCGAACTTTTCGATGGTCGGCATCGACGCAATGACGAGCGAAACGATGATGCCGCCAAGCAGAAGCAACGTCACCACGGCCGCGAGCCGCGTGATGCCGCCGAATATGATGTCGCCGAAACGGCTCGGCGCGCGCTGCGTATGCGCGGCCGGCGGCGCCGACGCTAAGTTGATTTCCGACATGGGAGCCTTGGTTGTGCTGCTTGTCAGAGCGCGCGGCACGTCATTCGACGTGCCGCGCGGCATTGCCTGCACTGCATTTCCGTCCTGACTTCAAGAGCTTAGGACAGTTTCAGACCATGGTACCGCTTACTGCGCAACCGCCTTGCCCGACGCGTCCTTGACCTTCGCCTTCCATTGCGTGCGGATTTCGGCGACGACCGAATCCGGCAGCGAGATGTAGTCGAGATCGTTCGCGGCTTGGTTGCCGTTCTTGAACGCCCAGTCGAAGAACTTCAGCGTTTCCGTGCCTTGCGGCGCCTTGTCCTGCGTGGCGTGCAGCAGAACGAACGTTGCACCGACGATCGGCCATGCGTTCTGGCCCGACTCGTTCGTGAGGATCTGGTAGAACGACTTCGACCAGTCCGCACCGGCAGCCGCCGCCTTGAAGGTCTCCGTCTTCGGCTCGACGACCGTGCCAGCCGCGTTCTTGAGACCCACGTAGGTCATCTTGTTCTGCTTGGCATACGCCCACTCCACGTAGCCGATCGCGCCCGGCAGACGCTGCACGAACGCCGCGACGCCGTCGTTGCCCTTGCCGCCCGTGCCCGTCGGCCAGTTGACCGTCGAACCTTCGCCGACCTTCGACTTCCACTCGGGATTCACTTTCGACAGATAGTTCGTCCAGATGAAGCTCGTGCCCGATCCGTCGGCGCGGCGCACCACGGCGATGTCGGTATCCGGCAGCTTGACCTTCGGGTTCAGCGCGGCGATAGCCGGGTCGTTCCACTTCTTGATCTTGCCCAGGTAGATGTCGCCGAGCACTTCGCCCGACAGCGTCACTTCACCGGCCTTCACGCCCGGCACGTTGATGACCGGCACCACGCCGCCGACGACCGTCGGGAACTGGAACAGGCCTTCCTTCGTGAGTTCTTCATCTTTCAGCGGTGCGTCCGAGCCTGCGAAATCCACCGTCTTCGCGATGATCTGTTTGACGCCGCCCGACGAGCCGATGCCTTGATAGTTCACCTTGCCGCCGCCCGTTTTTTGGTAGGCGTCAGCCCACTTGGTGTAGATGGGAGCTGCGAAGGTGCTGCCCGCGCCGGTAATATCCGTGGCGAATGCGGAGACGGCGAACATTGCGCCGATGACGCCGGCCAGCGCGGATTGCATCAATTTCATGAGACCTCCAGAGTGTGTGAGCGTGTAGCGAGAGAACCGACACGGCGAAATATAGGCACTCTTCGTGACAGTACCGTGACGTTTGATGAACGCCGCGTGTCATTGCGCTTACGCACTGAAAGTCGAACGTGCGTTGGCTTGTAACCAAAGAAAAAGCGGACCGTAGTCCGCTTTTGGTGAGACGTGACGCGCTTTAGGGATCGTCTAGGAAGTCGCGTCCTTCACGACCTGAGCAATCGTTTCCGCGTGTCTAACCGCATCCTGATGCGCCGCCGCTTCCACCATGACGCGCAGTACCGGTTCGGTTCCCGAGGCGCGAATCAGTACCCGCCCGTGCGATTCGAGGGCCCGCTCGGCATCTTCGATCGCGCGGCGAATGGCCGCATTATTTTTCCAGTCCGCGTTCGGACTCATGCGCACGTTGATCAGTTTCTGCGGAAACAGGCTGACGCCGTCGAGCATGTCAGCGAGGGATTTGCCACCACGCTTGATGGCGGCGAGCACAAGCAGCGCGGACACGATGCCGTCGCCCGTGGAATGCCGGTCGAGCGAAAGAATGTGGCCCGAGCCTTCCGCACCGAGTTGCCAGCCGTTTTCGCGCAGCTTTTCGAGCACGTAACGGTCGCCGACGGCCGCGCGCACGAACTTCACGCCCGCCTCTTTCAACGCCACTTCCACGGCCATGTTGGTCATCAGCGTGCCGACCGCGCCATCCACCTTGCCGTCCGTTGCAATGCGGTCCTTGACCAGCACGTAGAGCAGTTCGTCGCCGTTGAAAAGCCGGCCGGTGGAATCGACGACTTGCAGGCGGTCAGCGTCGCCATCGAGCGCGATGCCGATATCCGCCTTGTGTTCGAGCACCGTGCGCACGAGCGCATCGGGCGCGGTGGCGCCGACTTTATCGTTGATATTGAAGCCGTTCGGCGACACGCCAATAGGCACGACTTCCGCGCCCAGTTCGTGGAACACGTGCGGCGCGACGTCATAGGCGGCGCCGTGCGCGCAATCGAGCACGATCTTGAGGCCGCGCAGATCGAAGCTCGCCGGAAAAGTGCTCTTGCAGAACTCGATATAGCGCCCGCCCGCGTCGTCCAGACGCTTCGCCTTGCCGAGACGCTCGGAGGGCGCGCAGGCCATCGGCTGGTCGAGCTGCGCTTCGATTTGCAGTTCGACTTCGTCCGGCAGCTTGTTGCCGTCGGCGGAGAAGAATTTGATGCCGTTGTCGTCGTACGGATTGTGCGATGCGCTGATCACCACGCCCGCCGAAAGCCGCAGCGCGCGCGTGAGATACGCGACGCCGGGCGTGGGCATCGGGCCGGCGAGCATCACGTCGACGCCCGCGGCGGAAAAGCCCGACTCCAGCGCGGCTTCGAGCATGTAGCCGGAAACCCGCGTGTCCTTGCCGATGAGCACCGTCGGACGGTTGCCCTTTTGCGGCGAACGGTCCGCTCCCGCGAGCACCTTGCCGGCCGCATACCCCAGCCTGAGAACAAAATCCGGTGTGATCGGCGCCTCGCCGACGCGCCCGCGAATTCCATCAGTTCCAAAATATCGACGTGCCATTGTTACTGACCCTCCTCGCGGACATATGGCGCCTGTTCTTGGCCCGCGACATGTGTTGATCGATTCGGCGCGTGCGCCTTCGCCGAAGTTCTTTCAATGCTTCTCGTGATGCGTGGCGTCTCTCGTGGCTCGCCAGACTTTCAGCGCATCCACGGTTTCCGCGACGTCGTGCACGCGGATGATCGCCGCACCGCGCTCCGCCGCGCAAACCGCCCCGCTCACGCTCGCCGCAAGCCGTTCGTTCGCCGCGCGCCCGGTGACTGCGCCGAGCATCGACTTGCGCGACATTCCCGCGAGCAGCGGATACCGCTTGCCTGCCGGCAGCGTCGCGGCGAGGTTCGCCAGCAGCGCGTAATTATGCTCGACGGTCTTGCCGAACCCGAAGCCCGGATCGAGACTTACGCGCTCCAGCGCGATCCCCGCCTGCGCCAGCGCTGCGATTCGTTCGGCGAAAAACGCACGGACGTCCGCGATGACGTCGGCGTACACCGGCTCGCGAAGTTGCATCGTGCGCGGTTCGCCGAGCATATGCATCACGCACAAGCCGCAGTTACTGTCTTTAACGGCATCGAGCGCGCTTTCCTGACGTAAACCCCAAATGTCGTTGATCATGTCCGCGCCTGCATCGAGCGCGGCGCGCATCACGGCGGGCTTGTAGGTATCGACCGAAAGCGGGACGTTCATGTCCCGCAACGCTTCGACGATCGGCACCACGCGTTCGAGTTCCTCGGCCAGGGGAACCGGCGGCGCGCCCGGACGAGTCGATTCGCCGCCAATATCGATGATGTCCGCGCCGTCGGCAAGCATGCGCTCGGCGCGCGCCAGAGCGGCATCGCGCGGAAGGAAGCGGCCGCCATCGGAGAACGAGTCAGGCGTGACGTTGAGAATGCCCATCACGAGCGGACGTTCGAATGTCAGCGTGAACCGACCGCATTGCAGCGGCTGCGCTGAAAGCTGGGAGAGAGATGGAGTGATCAAGCGTGTTGGAAAAAAGCTGGATTGCTGCAAGGGGCGTAACGCACGCGCGAAGTGTGATCCGATGTGTGCGCCGTCGTGAGCCATAAAGCAAAAATGGGCCGGAGTGCGATGCACACCGGCCCATGATCGGACTAGAAGAGCTTAGGCCGGCGCGGTTGCGCTGCCCGGCTTGACTTCCGTACCGCTGTTGCCGCCCGGAGGCGTATCACCCGAAGGCGGCGGCAGGTTCTTCGGCGGACGCGGCGGACGATCCTCCATGATGTCCGTGATCTGGTCTGCGTCTATGGTTTCCCATTCGAGCAGCGCCTTCGTCATGGCTTCCACGCGCGCGCGGTTGTCTTCCAGCAGCTTGCGGGCAAGCTGATACTGCTCGTCCAGGATGCGGCGGATTTCCGAATCGACCTTTTGCAGCGTGGCTTCCGAAACCGTCTTCGCGCCCAGCTTGCCGAACATGCCTTCGGGTTCGGTGTCGACGTAGACCATCGTGCCAAGCGTGTCCGACATACCATAACGCGTCACCATGTCGCGGGCCATCTTGGTCGCGCGCTCGAAGTCGTTGGACGCGCCGGTGGACATGGAATTCAGGAACACTTCTTCCGCTGCACGGCCGCCAAACAGAATCGCGATTTCTTCCAGCATCTTGTCGCGATACAAATTCACGCGGTCGTGTTCAGGCAATTGCCAGGTGACACCCAATGCCCATCCGCGCGGCATGATCGTAACCTTGTGCACCGGATCGGCATGCGGCAACAGCTTCGCCACCACGGCGTGGCCCGACTCGTGGAAAGCCGTGTTGCGACGTTCTTCCTCGCGCATGACAGCCGACTTGCGCTCCGGACCCATGAAAATCTTGTCCTTCGCGTCTTCGAAGTCCTGCATCTCGACGATCCGCTTGCCGCGACGCGCCGCAAAAAGCGCAGCTTCATTGACGAGGTTTGCAAGATCGGCACCCGAGAAGCCCGGCGTACCCCGCGCGATGACCGAAGCGTCGACGTCGTTCGCAATCGGCACCTTGCGCAGATGCACCTTCATGATGTGTTCGCGACCGCGAATGTCCGGCAGACCGACATACACCTGTCGGTCGAAACGACCCGGACGCAGGAGCGCCTTGTCGAGCACGTCGGAACGGTTCGTCGCAGCGATCACGATAACGCCGGAATTCGCTTCGAAGCCATCCATTTCCACGAGCATCTGATTGAGCGTCTGCTCGCGTTCGTCGTTACCGCCGCCCATGCCGGCGCCGCGATGACGACCGACCGCGTCGATTTCGTCGATGAACACAATGCAAGGCGCGTGCTTCTTTGCTTGCTCGAACATGTCGCGAACGCGAGCCGCGCCCACGCCGACGAACATTTCCACGAAGTCGGAACCCGAGATGCTGAAGAACGGCACCTTCGCTTCACCCGCGATAGCGCGAGCCAGCAGCGTCTTACCCGTGCCAGGAGGCCCGACTAGCAACACTCCTCGTGGAATGCGGCCGCCCAGCTTCTGGAATTTCTGCGGGTCGCGCAGGAAGTCGACGAGCTCGGACACTTCTTCTTTCGCTTCGTCGCAACCCGCGACATCGGTGAAATTGATAGCGTTATTGTTTTCGTCGATCAGCCGCGCTCGCGACTTACCGAACGAGAAGGCCCCGCCTTTGCCGCCCCCCTGCATCTGCCGCATCATGTAGAACCAGAAACCGATGATGAGAATGGTCGGTCCAAGGTAGTACAGCGCGGAAACCAGCGCGTTGGGTTCATCGTCAGCCTTGCCGCTAACCTGAACGCCGTATTTCATCAGATCGCCGACCATCCAGATGTCGCCAGGCGACACGATTTGGTATTTCTGGCCGTCTGCCGGAGTGACCGTCAGATTCCGCCCTTGAACGGTGACATTCTTCACCTTGCCGTTCTTCGCGTCGTCCATGAACTGCGAATAGGACACACCTTCCTGGACGCGGGGCTTATCGAACTGCTTGAACACCGTAAACAGCACCAGTGCGATCACGAGCCACACTGCCGCTTTAGAGAACATATTGTTGTTCAAAGCACCACTCCTCACTCATAGACGGGCGCCTACATAAACCTTGCGGCGCCACCAAAGCATTCTAATCCAGACCGCAAACCCCTGCCATAAGGTTTATCTACCGCGCAAATAGCGGAAGACAGGGGTTTTTCGACATATTCGGCGAAAAAATCGCTATTTTTCGCCGAAATGATTTACTCGTGTTCCCCAGTCGGATGTTTGAGCCGCCGCCCGAGTACAAAAGTCTCCGACGATTTGTCGCGAGACGCCTTGGGCTTGCGCGGCGCCACCACTTTGAACTGGTGCTTGAACTTCTCGACGATTTGGCTGTAACCGCTGCCGTGAAAACATTTGACCAGCAACGCACCATCCGGTTTCAGATGGTTCTGCGAGAACTCCAGCGCCAGATCGCAAAGATGTTCGATACGCGCTGCATCCGCGCTCGCCACGCCAGACAGGTTTGGGGCCATGTCGGAAATAACAAGGTCTACCTGACGCTCGCCAACAATTTCCGCGAGTTGCGCAAGCACGGCGTCTTCGCGGAAGTCGCCCTGAATGAAGGTGACATCGGCAATGGGGTCCATCGGCAGAAGATCGAGCGCGATGATCGTGCCGTCTATACCGCCTTCGCGCTGCGCATCGCGCTTCGCACCCTGAGCGAGTTTGTTACGCGCGTACTGACTCCACGAGCCGGGCGTCGAACCGAGGTCGACGATCACCTGCCCTGGCTTGATGAGCTTGTCCTGCTCGTCGATCTCCTTGAGCTTGTACGCCGCGCGCGCGCGATAGCCCTCGCGCTGCGCCATCTTCACGTAAGGGTCGTTGATGTGGTCATGCAACCACGAATGATTAAACCGGTTCTTTGCCATTCAAACTGAGCCCATGCTGCGCGCCGGGGACTAACCTCTTGCGCGCGTGCTTATTCTTGCTGTATCGCGCAATGCTTTTAGCGGATAATACGCGTCTTGTCGGCCGGACCGGTTCCCGTGCGCTGCAAAGCGCTCGAAATTTGCGTTTCCGGCCTATTTGTTTATTCGGGCGGCTTGCCCAGCACTTCAGGTGCTTTTCATCTGATCGGTCCATGACGGCGCCGCGTGTCCATACCGCCCGCGCTTCGTGCGTCCGGCAGCGCTGCAACGCCCAGCCGACGCCAAACCCGCCGCCCACATTTTAGTCGAGTCCCTTATTCCACATGCCAGCTCTTAAACTTTCCCCGGCCCAGCGCGCCGATCTGCGCTCCCAGGCTCACGCCCTCAATCCGGTCGTGCTCGTCGGTGCCGAAGGCCTGACCGAGGCCGTGCTGAAAGAAATCGGCGTGCACCTCGAAGCGCATCAGCTCATCAAGATTCGCGTGTTCGGCGACGAGCGTGAAGCACGCGTTGGCATCTACGACGAGATCTGCGATCGCCTGGATGCCGCGCCTGTTCAGCATATCGGCAAGCTGCTCGTGATCTGGAGACCGGAAGGCGCCGCGCCCGCCAAGACCCGCACCGCCCGCACCCGCAGCACCATGCCGCCGAGCGCTGGTGAAATTGCCGAGGAGCGTTCGACCAAGGGTCGCGCGCCGCGCATCGTCAAGGCCGTCAAGATCACGCGCGATGCACCCGCCGTCAAGAAGCCGCGCAAACAAACGCTCAAAGTGCTAGGTAACGAACGCGTCACCGCGGGCGGCAACGTCAAGCGCGCGAAGAAGCGTCAGGCTGGCTCGAAGCGTCAACATCAGGCCGTCAAATGATGAAACGGCGCGGACGATGATTCAAAACGTCCGCGCCGTCTCTCGCAGCATCTTCTTCAGCTACGCGCGCGCTTGGCCGCGACCTTCGCGGACTTGCCCTTCGGCACGATCTTGACAGGCGCCGCACCGGGCAAACGCCACACGAGCGCAATACCGCACAGGCATTCGATCAAATAAATCGCGCTCGAAATGCCATGCAGAACGCCGAACTCCTTCGCATAAGGCGAATTCGCGAGTTCCATCCCTGCTTCCTGCGCCGAGATGCGCAGCGAATTCATGAACGGCTGCAACGCGAAGTATCCGACGAGCACGCACACCAGCATGACCGCGACGAGCCACCGCACGCGCTTGTAGTCGACGATGCCGCTCTTCACGAAGCGATTGCCGATCAGGATCAGAATCAGCGCGCTGACCACGCCGATATACGCTTCGATGCGAAAGAGCTGCGCCGCCACCGATCCCGCCGACGTACGGTCGAGCACCGAAAAAAGCACGGGCGCGGCGACGAGACCGAGGGTCAGCAAGCTGCCGACCCAAATCATCGTTACCGTGCGAAAGAGTCGATGCTCCATCAGACGTATCGAACAGCGATGATTTCGTACTCACGCGCGCCGCTCGGGGCCTGCACCGAGGCGACGTCGCCCTCCGTCTTGCCGATCAGCGCGCGCGCAATGGGCGAGCTGACGGAGATGAGACCGTGGTCGATGTCGGCTTCGTCGTCGCCGACGATCTGATACGTCACCTTATGACTCGACTCGAGATCTTCCAGTTCGACCGTCGCGCCGAACACCACGCGGCCTTCCGCTTCGACCGTTTTCGGGTCGATCACTTGCGCGGCGGCAAGCTTCGATTCGAGATCCGCAATGCGGCCCTCGATAAAGCCCTGCTTTTCTTTCGCGGCATCGTACTCCGCGTTTTCCGACAGATCGCCCTGCGCGCGTGCTTCCGCGATCGAGTTGATGACCGCGGGACGCTCGACAGCCTTCAGGCGTTGCAATTCGTCGCGCAGCAACTCCGCGCCGCGCTTCGTCAAGGGAATCGTGCTCATAGACAATCCACAAACAAAAACAGCCGTAAAAAAATTACCGCGGTTAAGCGCATCTCCCCAGAACGAGAAGACGCCGCTTAACCGCGGCTCGTGATACTTGGACCGGTAATCGAAGCCTTAGTTTAGGCGAGCGTGGAGGCCTTGTAAATCATAGACTTCCAAATCACGCAGATAACGCAGACCTTCGACCGCCGCGCGCGCGCCGGACATCGTCGTGTAGTACGTGACCTTGTTGGCCTGCGCGCTCATACGGATGGAACGCGAATCGGCGATGGCCGCGCGCGTTTCATCGACGGTGGTGAAGACCAGCGCGATTTCGCCGTTCTTGATCATGTCGACGATATGCGGACGCCCGTCCTTCACCTTGTTCACGACCTTCACGGGCACACCCGCCGCCGCGATGGCCGCGGCCGTCCCCTTGGTCGCGACGATCGGGTAGCCGAGTTCGTGCAGCATGCGCGCGACTTCGACGGCCTTTGGCTTGTCGGCATCCATCACGGTGAGAAGCACCGTACCGGATTCCGGCAGACGCGAACCCGCCGCGAGTTGCGACTTGAAAAGCGCTTCGCCGAAGGTACGGCCCACGCCCATCACCTCGCCCGTCGAACGCATCTCGGGCCCGAGCACGGGATCAACCGCCGGGAACTTGACGAACGGGAACACCGCTTCCTTCACGCTGAAGTACGGCGGAATCACTTCCTTCGTCACGCCTTGCTGCTTGAGTTTCTGCCCGACCATTGCGCGCGCCGCGATTTTCGCGAGCGGCAGGCCCGTCGCCTTCGACACATACGGCACCGTGCGCGATGCACGCGGGTTCACTTCCAGCACGTAGATGACATCCTTCTTCGAGCCATCTTCTTGCGGAACTTGCTGGATGGCGAACTGCACGTTCATCAGGCCGACCACGTTCAGCGCCTTCGCCATGGCGGCGGTTTGCCGCTTCAGTTCGTCGATGGTGTCTTGCGCCAGCGAATAAGGCGGCAGCGAGCAAGCCGAGTCGCCGGAATGCACGCCCGCCTGTTCGATATGCTCCATCACGCCGCCAATGAAAACGTCGTCGCCATCGGAGATACAGTCCACATCGCATTCGATCGCGTCGTTCAGGAAGCGGTCGAGCAACACCGGCGAGTCGTTCGATACCTTCACGGCCTCGCGCATGTAGCGTTCGAGATCGCGCGGCTCGTGGACGATCTCCATTGCGCGGCCACCCAGCACATAAGACGGACGCACGACCAGCGGGTAACCGATTTCTTCCGCGAGCCTGAGTGCTTCGTCTTCGGCGCGCGCGGTGCGATTCGGCGGCTGGCGCAGATTCAGATCTTTCAGCAATTGCTGGAACCGCTCGCGATCCTCGGCGGCATCGATCATGTCCGGCGACGTACCGATGATCGGCACGCCGTTCGCTTCGAGGTCGAGCGCGAGTTTGAGCGGCGTCTGGCCGCCATACTGCACGATCACGCCGACCGGCTTTTCCAGCTCGACGATTTCGAGCACGTCTTCAAGCGTCAGCGATTCGAAGTACAGACGATCCGACGTGTCGTAGTCGGTCGAAACCGTTTCAGGATTGCAGTTGACCATGATGGTTTCGTAACCATCTTCGCGCATGGCGAGCGCGGCGTGCACGCAGCAATAGTCGAATTCGATGCCCTGCCCGATCCGGTTCGGGCCGCCGCCGAGAACCATGATCTTCTTCTTGTCGGTCGGATTCGCTTCGCACTCGTCCTCGTAGGTCGAATACATGTACGCCGTCTTGGTCGCGAACTCGGCCGCGCAAGTATCGACGCGCTTATAAACCGGCCGCACCTTCAACTCGTGACGACGGCGGCGCACGTCTTCCTGCTTCGAACCGGTGAGCTTCGCAAGACGCCGGTCGGAAAAACCGCTCTTCTTCAGATACAGCAATTCGTCCTTGCTGAGGCTTTCGATCGTGCGGCCTTCGAGCGCCTTCTCCTTCAAGATGATCTGCTCGATCTGCGCGAGGAACCACGGGTCGATCGACGTTTCCTCGAAGATTTCCCGAGCCGTCAGACCAAGGCGGAACGCGTCGCCGAGGTACCAGATACGGTCCGGTCCCGGCTCGCCGATTTCGCGGATGGCTTCGTCGCGGCTCGTGGTCTTTTCGTCCAGACCGTCGACGCCCACTTCGAGACCGCGCAGCGCTTTCTGGAACGATTCCTGAAACGTGCGGCCCATTGCCATGACTTCGCCGACAGACTTCATCTGCGTGGTCAGGCGCGAGTCGGCTTCGCGGAATTTCTCGAACGCGAAACGCGGCACCTTCGTCACGACATAGTCGATGGTCGGCTCGAACGACGCCGGCGTCTGACCGCCTGTGATCTCGTTCTTCAACTCGTCGAGCGTATAGCCGCACGCGAGCTTGGCCGCGACCTTGGCGATAGGAAAGCCCGTTGCCTTCGATGCCAGCGCGGACGAGCGCGACACGCGCGGGTTCATCTCGATCACGACCATGCGGCCGTCGTCGGGGTTGATCGCGAACTGCACGTTCGAGCCGCCTGTGTCGACGCCAATTTCGCGCAACACGGCAAGCGACGCGTTACGCAGAACCTGATATTCCTTGTCGGTCAGCGTCTGCGCGGGCGCGACGGTGATCGAGTCGCCGGTATGCACGCCCATGGGATCGAGGTTTTCGATCGAACACACGATGATGCAGTTGTCCTTCTTGTCGCGGACAACTTCCATCTCGTACTCTTTCCAGCCGAGAAGCGATTCTTCGATCAGCAGTTCGCGCGTCGGCGAAAGATCGAGACCGCGCCGGCAAATTTCCTCGAACTCTTCCTTGTTATACGCGATGCCGCCGCCCGAACCACCCAGCGTGAACGACGGGCGAATCACGGTCGGATAGCCGCCGCTGCCAGTGGCCTCGGCGATTTGCGCCTGCACGGTCAGCGCTTCTTCCATGGAATGCGCGATTCCAGACTTGGCTGAACCGAGACCGATCTTGGTCATCGCGTCCTTGAACTTCTGGCGGTCTTCGGCCTTGTCGATGGCTTCCGGCGATGCGCCGATCAGCTCGACGTCGTACTTTTCCAGCACGCCGTGATGGAACAGATCGAGCGCGCAATTGAGCGCGGTCTGTCCGCCCATAGTCGGCAAGATCGCGTCCGGCCGCTCCTTCGCGATGATGCGCTCGACCACTTCCCACGAGATCGGCTCGATGTAAGTGACGTCGGCCGTGTTCGGGTCGGTCATGATCGTCGCGGGATTGCTGTTGACGAGGATGACCTTGTAGCCTTCCTCACGCAACGCCTTGCAAGCCTGCGCGCCCGAATAATCGAACTCGCACGCCTGGCCGATGATGATCGGACCCGCGCCGATGATGAGGATGCTCTTGATGTCTGTGCGCTTCGGCATAACTGCTCTCGATGTTTTGTGTTGCGGTGTTCCGTTCTGTGCTCTCGACTGTCAGGCAGTGACCTTCTGCGTCTCCATCAGCTTGATGAAGCGGTCGAACAGATATGCAATGTCGTGCGGGCCGGGCGACGCTTCCGGATGACCCTGGAAGCAGAACGCGGGCTTGTCGGTGAGCGCGAAGCCCTGCAGCGTGCCGTCGAAAAGCGATACGTGCGTGACCTTTGCGTTGGCGGGCAGCGTGTCGGCATCGACCGCGAAACCGTGGTTCTGCGACGTGATGACCACACGGCCGTCTTCCAGGTCTTTCACCGGATGATTTGCGCCGTGGTGGCCGGTCTTCATCTTCATGGTTTTCGCGCCGACCGCGAGGCCCATGATCTGGTGTCCTAGACAGATGCCGAAGGTCGGAATGCCGCGCGCGATGAACTCACGCGTGGCCGCAATAGCGTAGTCGCACGGTTCCGGGTCGCCGGGGCCGTTCGAGAGGAAGACGCCATCCGGATTGAGCGCGAGTGCGTCAGCCGCGCTCGCTTGGGCCGGCAGCACGGTGACCTGGCAACCGCGCTCGGCGAGCATGCGCAGAATGTTGTACTTCACGCCGTAATCGAACGCGACGACGCGAAACTTCGGGGCTTCCTGCGTGCCGTAGCCCCTGCCGAGGCGCCATTCGGTCTGCGTCCAGTCATAGGACTTGTCGGTCGACACGACTTTTGCCAGATCCATGCCCGCGAGGCCGGGAAACGAGCGCGCGAGTTCGAGCGCCTTTGCTTCGTCGTCGCTGCCCGCGAGAATGCAGCCGTTCTGCGCACCCTTGTCGCGCAGAATTCGCGTGAGCTTGCGCGTGTCGATGTCCGAAATCGCGACGACGCCTTGGGCCTTCAAATAGTCGGAAAGCGACTGCTCGGAACGGAAGTTGGATGCGAGCACCGGCAGGTCGCGAATGATGAGACCGGCGGCATGGACTTTCGTGGCTTCGACATCTTCGGCGTTCACGCCGACGTTGCCGATGTGCGGATAGGTCAGCGTGACGATCTGGCGGGCGTAGCTCGGATCGGTCAGGATTTCCTGATAACCGGTGATGGCGGTGTTGAATACGACTTCGCCGATCGTCGAGCCGGTTGCACCGATCGATTGACCACGAAAGACCGTGCCGTCGGCAAGTGCGAGTAGTGCTGGGGAGAATGACGGCAACACGGAAGGCTCCTTGAGGGACACCCTGTTACCAACCTGTCTGTCCGAAATTCAGGCTTGGTTCCCGGCGTTCATTGCGATGAACGGGGATATCCTTTGCGCTTTTGTCAGCGGCGGCTCGTCAGGCGCGCGTCGCGGCTTGGATCAACGCGCTGGGTGGACCCAACGGGATAACGAAGCGGGCGATCGGCGGCGTGCGGCGCGCACTGCAAGGCGCAGCGAACGACGGTGAATGGGGGTAGGCGCTAGGGTGCGGGTTGATATGCTCAAACCTTCGAATTATAGCTTGAAAGCGGTCTTTTAGCCAAATTTGGGAATGGTCTGCTTGTTGTCACGCGCCTTTCGCACGACGCGGCGCGCCCGACTTCAGTGCACGGCCTGCTTGCCCTTATCGAGCGCGGCGCTCGGCCACGCGTACCAGACGGCGCTTGCCACCTGCAGCGCGATGAGCGAAATCCACACGGTGAGATGCGCCGACACGGGATAACGCCCGCCCACGGACGGCCAAAACGACAGCGCGGCGCCGACCCCGACCTGAAAACCAAAGATGAGCAAGAAAATGACGAGCGTGAGAGTCGTGTTGGTGCGTCCAATCATGTGCGACGGGAAGTACTCCGCCATGATCGCGTAACTCAGAATGCCCGTGCCGCCGAAAATGCCGTACGCCGCGAGCAGCACCGCCGGCGGCAACGGCGCGCGCAGCACCATGAGAATTTGCGTGATGACGAACAGCACCATGCCGCCGCCGCAGAACGCATAGACCGATATGCCGCGCCGCTCGATACCGCGCGCCGCCGCGCCGAAGCCGACGCTGCCGAACATCATCGCGAGGCCGAGCACCGAGACGAGCGCGGAAGCGTGGGCAGGCGTGAGGTCCATCACGTCGAGGAGATAGGGCTTGATCCACAGGGATTGCATCGCGTAAAACACGCCCTGCGTGACGACGGAAAACGACGCGATCTTCCAGAACGCGCCGCTCTTCAAGATGTGCCAGGTGCCCTTGAACTGCGTGACGATGTCGGCCTGATGGCGCGCGTCGCTCTTGCGCGGTGCAAACAGCAGGATGGTCGCGGACACGATCAGCGTGAACACGCCGAGTCCGACGCAAACTTGCCGCCAGTTGGCAACCTGCAGAAGCGATGCGAGCGGCGAGCCGACCGCGACGCCGCCGAGACCGCCAACGGCCATCGTGAAGCCATTGACGAGCGGCAGTCGCGCGACAGGGAAATGCTGCGCCGACGCCTTGAACGCTGCGCTCAGACAGACCGAAACACCGACGCCGATCAAAAGCCGCCCCACCATCAGCCCGGCCAATCCTTGCGACGCCCCTAAAACCCAGATTCCAACCGCCGCGAAAACCAGCATGCCGGCCGTCACCGTGCGCGGCCCGAAGTGATCGAGCAGCACGCCGACCGGAATCTGCGCGAGCGCAAAGCCTATGAAGTAAAGCGAAGTCAGCAGACCCAGGTCTGCCGCCGACAAACCGAGGTCGTGCGTGATCAGCGGCGCGAAGCCGAGATTCACGCCCCGGAACAAGTACGAGACGAAATACCCGGCGGCGAACAGGAAAAAGACGCGAAGACGAACTGAGGACGACATGCGATGCGAGCGCTTCATTGTTGTTTTGAAATGCCAGTTTAACTGGCGCACCAAAAGAAAACGCCGTCACCTTGGTGACGGCGTGGAATAAACCAAGAAGCGCGATGCTTAGTGTTTCGTGGTCTTCTTCGTGGTAGCCCGTTTGGCGGATGTGGCGGTTTTGGCGACGGCCGGCTTCGCTGCGTAGGACTTGCTGGAACTCGAAACCTTCGTGTATTTCGTCGCCGAATGCGTCGTGGCCTTCGCCGATGCGCTCTTGGCAACCGGAGCGCGCGTACCGATCTTCGTCACGCCGCCCGACGAACGGCTCGACGCCGAAACGGTTTCCAGACGAACCGGACCCGGCTCGGCCGGCACTGCCTTGCCGTACGGCACGTGTAGAACAACGACTTGCCCCGGCATGAAGACTTCGCGATGCGTGCGGTTCCAGGCCCTGATCTGCCCGACCGACACGTTGTAGCGATCCGCCAGCGTCTCGATGGACTGTTTGCGGCGCACGCGGATGGCCATCTTGCGCGTGTCGGGCACGTCGCGTTCGACGGCCAGCATGGCGTTCGAGGCGACATCGGCGCTGATGTCCTCGTCGTCGTCATCATTACGCGGCACGACGATGGTCGAGCCCGGCTTCAGACGCATGCCAGCCGGAATATGGTTTACCGACATGAGCGTGTCCGCATCCACGCCGATCTTCTCGGCAATAGCGGCCGGACGCGCACGCTCGGACACCGTGTAGGTCGTCCAGGACGACAGCGCGCCCGTGTACGAACTCAGATTGCGCTGGAACGTCGCTGCGTTGTCGAACGGCAGCAAGATCTGCGGATTGGTCGCGCCGAGAATGACCGGCTTCGAGAACGACGGATTCAGCGAGCGGAATTCCTCGACACTCATGCTGGCCAACTTCGCGGCCATGGTCACGTCGATGTCGCGCGCGGTCGTGACCGTCACGAAATACGGGTGATTCGGAATGTCGGGCAGCGCAAGGCCATATTGCTGCGGGTTGCTGACGATATTCTTGACCGCCTGCAGCTTCGGCACGTAATTGCGCGTCTCGTTGGGCATGCGCAGGCTTTCGTAGTCCGTCGGTAAACCTGCGGCTTCGTTGCGCGCGATGGCGCGCTGCACATTGCCCTCACCCCAGTTGTATGCGGCGAGCGCGAGATGCCAGTCGCCGAACATGTCATGCAGACGCGAGAGATAGTCGAGCGCGGCGCTGGTTGATGCCAGCACGTCACGGCGCTCGTCCTGCCACATGTTTTGCTTGAGGTTGTAGTCGCGGCCAGTACCCGGCACGAACTGCCACATGCCAGCGGCCTTCGCAACCGACAGCGCCTGCGGGTTATACGCCGACTCGATGAACGGCAGAAGCGCCAGTTCCGTCGGCATATGACGTGCTTCGAGTTCTTCGACGATGTGATACAGGTACTTCTGCGAGCGCGCAGTCATGCGCTCCACATACTCTGGGCGCTGCGCGTACCAGTTGACCTGCATGTCGACCAGGTCCGTTTGCAGATCCGGAATCTGGAAGCCCGCGCGAATGCGATTCCACAGGTCCGACGACCCGACGAGCGAAGTGACAGGCGTCTTGTCGACGTCAATGGTTTCCTTGGCTGCGGCAGTGCGGCGAATGGTGTCCGCGACCTTTTGCTGCGAGGCTTCGGTGGGTGTTGCTGTGGTATTGGAGGTGAGCGCTGTCGGACCTTGACTGGCACACGCGGCCAGTGTCAGGACGGATAGCGCACTAAGTGTTAGTCGCATGAACGTTCCGGCTTCCAAAGAAGACGCTTGGAAATTTGAAGCCGATGGTACGGAACCGCACTTGCAACGTCAATAAGAATGCACGTAATTCCCCTGCAAAATCCTGCATCTATCGGCGCTTCCAAAGTTTCGGATTAAGTTCGCCCTAATTATGAGACGTCAGCGGAACTTATCTTTCCAGCCGCGCATCACGCGAAATGCGTCGAGGCGGTCGGAAATCGGCTGTCCGAACTGAGTGGAAAGTGTTGCCTGAATGGCCTTGTCGTCCACGCGCAGAAAGGGGTTGACGCACTTCTCGTGGCCGATGGTCGTCGGCAGCGTGGGCTTGCCGGCCGCTCGCAACGCGACGGCGTCGTCATTCCAGCGCGCGAGCGCCGCGTTATCCGGTTCGCATGCGCGCGCAAAGCGGATGTTCGAAAGCGTGTATTCGTGGGCGCAGTGCACTAGCGTATCGTCAGGCAGCGAGGCGAGCGAATCGAGCGAGGCAAGCATCTGCTGCGGCGTGCCCTCGAAAAGCCGGCCACAGCCGCTTGCAAAAAGCGTGTCGCCGCAAAAGAGATGCGGTGTGCCGCGCGGGTCATGTGCCTGAAAGTACGCGATGTGACCGGCCGTATGTCCAGGTACATCGAGGACGCGAAACTCCAGGGCAGGCTGGTCCACGCGCACGATATCGCCTTCGGATAGGCGCGCAGTCAAATGCTCGATGCGCTCGCCGGCCGGTCCGTAGACCGGCACGCCACCCTCTGCCGTTCGGCTATCGAGCAGTGCTTTGACGCCGCCGACGTGGTCTTGATGATGGTGCGTGAGTAAAATAGCGGTCAGCCGCCAACCGCGTTCGGCGAGATACGCCTCGACGGGCGCGGCGTCGCCCGGATCGATCACGACCGCGTCGCGCGAGTCCGACACGAGCCAGATGTAGTTGTCCTCGAACGCCGGAACCGGAACGTATTCGAGCGAACCCTTAGCATGCGAATCCATAGCGATCATCTAGCGGCAACCCGAACATGTCAGACCGAGTGATTATAGACTGGCCCGCCTGGACAAGCTCCGCACCCGGACGCTATGTGCTCGAGTGGGAACAAGCGCAGCTCGATCGCGTGGTATCCGACATCTTCGGCTATCACGCGCTTCAGCTTGGCATGCCGCAACTCGACGCTCTGCGCGAAAATCGCATGACCGGCCGCGGGCTCGTGCTCGACGCGGAAAGCGGCGCGAGCGCGCCCTACACGATGCCGCAAGCGGCGTCGCGCAGCGTGAGCCCGTTGCCTGCCGCGAGCGCGCCGGAAGGCCGGGCCACGGTCTGGTGCGATTTGCTCGACTTGCCTTTCGAAGCGCAGAGCGTCGATTTGCTCGTGCTGCCGCATACGCTCGAATTTTCGCGCGATCCGCACAGGCTTCTGCGTGAAGCCGAGCGCGTGCTCGTGCCTGAAGGCCAGCTCATCATCCTTGGCTTCAACTCCTTGAGTCTGTGGGGCGCGCGCCAGTCGTTCGGCAAGGTCACGGGACGGCCGTTCGTGCCGGCGGCGCACGAGATGATCGCGTTCACGCGCATCAAGGACTGGATCAAATTGCTTGGATTCGACCTTGAACGCGGACGCTTCGGCTGCTATCGTCCCCCGCTCGTCACGGACAAGTGGCTGCAACGCTATCAATTCATGGAACCCGCCGGCGACCGCTGGTGGCCCATCTTCGGCGCGGCGTACATGATCACGGCGGTGAAGCGCGTGCGGGGCATGCGGCTCATCGGCCCGCGCAAATTGAAGAAACCCGCGCTCGCGCCTGGCCTTGCACCAGTCGCCGCACCGCACACTCGCAACGAGCATTGATGACTGACGAATCCGCATCGACGAACGCATCGAACAAAATCATCGACATTTACACGGACGGCGCGTGCAAGGGCAATCCGGGCCCCGGCGGTTGGGGCGCCCTGCTCCGCTTCGGCTCGCTCGAAAAGGAACTGTTCGGCGGCGAAGCCGCGACCACCAACAACCGCATGGAACTGATGGCGGTGATTGCCGCGCTCGAAGTTTTGAAGCGGCCCTGTCGGGCCGTGATCCATACCGACTCGCAATACGTGCAGAAAGGCATCAGCGAATGGATTCACGGCTGGAAGAAGAAGAACTGGATGACGGCGGCGAAGACGCCCGTCAAGAACGCCGATTTGTGGAAGCGGCTGGATGCCCTCGTCGCGCAACATCAGATCGAATGGCGCTGGGTCAAGGGGCACGCCGGGCATCCCGAAAACGAACGCGCCGATGCGCTCGCCAATCGCGGCGTGAGCTCGCTCGCCGATAGCTGAAACATGCACGAACCAACGACACACATCTCATGCGCCAACTGATACTGGACACCGAAACCACCGGCCTGAACGCTCGCACGGGCGACCGGATCATCGAAATCGGCTGCGTCGAACTGGTCAATCGCAGGCTTACGGGTAACAACCTGCATTTGTACGTGAACCCCGAACGTGACAGCGACCCGGGCGCGCTCGCGGTGCACGGCCTGACGACGGAGTTCCTGCGCGACAAGCCGAAGTTCACTGAGATAGCCGCGCAGTTGCGCGACTTCATCAGCGGCGCGGAGTTGATCATTCATAACGCGCCGTTCGACGTCGGCTTTCTCGACATGGAGTTCGCGCTACTCGGCTTGCCAAAAGTGTCGACGATGTGCGCCGGCGTGATCGACTCGCTCGCGCAAGCCAAGCAGATGTTCCCCGGCAAACGGAACTCGCTCGATGCGCTCTGCGACCGCTTCGGCATCAGCAACGCGCACCGCACGCTGCATGGCGCATTGCTCGACTCCGAGCTGCTCGCCGAAGTCTATTTGGCGATGACGCGCGGTCAGGAAAGCCTCGTCATCGACATGCTCGGCGACCAGCCCGCGCAAGGCACGACAGGCACACCGCGTATCGCGCTCGACGACCTCGATCTCACGGTCATCGCGGCAAGCGCGGACGAGCTCACGGCGCATGAAGCCGTGCTCTCCGACCTCGACCGAGCGATCAAAGGCACGAGCGTGTGGCGCACGGAACCCGCGCCTGCGGAAAGCGATACGCTCGCCGCGTGATTTTTTCGAATTTGTTCAAAGAAGAGCTTTACGAATCGAGAACGTCCTGACATAATCTCAATCTCTTCGGGTGGTTAGCTCAGCGGTAGAGCACTGCCTTCACACGGCAGGGGTCACTGGTTCGATCCCAGTACTACCCACCACGACAGAGGCAAGCAGTTGAAGTCTGAACTGAATGCCATAAAAAACGGCGCCTTCGGGCGCCGTTTTTTTTCGTCCACGCGCTTCGCCAGCCGAAGCTAAGACGCCCACACGCCGCGCGCCATTCCGCTTGCGGCAATCACCATCACGATCACCAGCGCCGCTTCCAGATCGCTCATCCACGCAAAGCGCCGGGCGCGCGTGAGATCGATCGGTCCGCCCTGCGCGAGCGTCACGCGCCAGCGAATCAACGCGAGCATCGGTGAAACTTCGATCAGCAAGATCAGCACGAGCGCGGTCATCTTCAGATGAAAAAGCGGCTCGTGCAAATAGTACGAGCCGCCTTTCTCGAAGCCGCCAAACGCGCGCATCAGCCCGGTGAAGATCAGCACGATTGCAGTGATGCCCCACACGGAATCGGAGCGGAACACATCGCGCAGACGCACATCGTTCGCCTGCACCGACTGCGCGACATCGAGCCGCCGCAGGGCGCGCGCTCGCGCGAGCACGGCGCCCAAGGCGAAACCGAAACCAAGCAAGTGAAGCGCAGCGAGCAACCAGCGTATCAGCATCCTTCCCTCCATCGAAAACGAGAAGCAAATTCTGCGTTGCCGGCGACCTCGTCAGACTTGCCGCAAGGTCGTGTCGAGTGCGCGCGCCGCGTTGCGGTCGCCGACGCTCGCCAACGGCGCGCGAAATACCGTCTTGCGATTGTGCCCCGCCGCTGCCGGCGAATCCCACAACAACTCGACCTTCGGACGGCGCGCGAACCAACTCTTCCTGAGTGTGCCATTGCGATGGATCGTCGATGCCGGCGCGGCCGGTTCCGTCGATGGCGCAAGAATCGAGATTTGCGCGGCTTCGTCGGCGACGGGCGCGGGCCACTTCACCGACAACTCCCGCGCATCGTACTGACCGAGCTTGCGGCTTTCCGCCCAGACCATCGCGGTGCGCGTGACGGGATCGAGTGAGATTGCAAAGCGGCCGATGGCAAAGCGCCGCGCCGCGATATTGGTACGCCAGAGCGCACGCGGACGGCATATCCACATCACGACTGCGTAGAGCGCCGGGCCGACCGCTAGCCAGCCGTTGGTCTCGGCGAGCGTGTGTACGAATCGGCGCCAGCCCGAAGCCCAGACGAACGCGCCCACGGAGAACATCGCGAAAGCAAACGCGAGGAGCGCAAGGAAGCGCAGCGCCTGCCGCAGCCATTGTGGCAGCGGATGCAGCGGCCGCTCGATGCGCGCCTTCGCACCCGGCAGCGCGATCAGCAAAAAGATCAGCACGAGATTCAGACACGCCCACGGCGACGATGTCATGGCGCGCAGCGAGGACAGATAGCCCATTTGCGACATCGACAACGCCCAGCGCGCCGCGAGTATGAGTCCGATGGCCCGCAGCGCGAATACCGTGCCGGCGCCGGGCGCCGGGCTCGCGCTGATTTGCTTGGGTATCGCCAAAAGTTGCGCTCCTGTCTTTCATTCGATGCACGCCGTCGCGCACTATCCACGCTAACGGCAATTTCGCTTCGCACTTGACGAAGCCCGGACATTATAGGGAGATTACGATTTTCCTCAGAGGTTTCGCGGACGAAAGCGGCTTAGCGCTCAGATGCGCCATTCAAGTGTGCCATTGCGACAACGCCCCGCGAGCCTTGCGGCGCGCGGGGCGTTGTTCGATACGAAAACAGCGTGCGAAAACTTAGCCTGCGTTCACTTCGCGCAGCACCGTGCGACGCTTTTGACGCAGCAGTTCCTCGTAGTTTTCGACATAGCGCGCGGCCATGACCTTCGACGAGAAGCGCGTTTCGAACGCCTCACGCACCTTCGCGCGCGACAGCGTGTCGAGACGCTTCACTGCGGCGATCGCCGAGAGTTCGTCTTCGACAACGAAGCCCGACACACCGTTCTCGATCACTTCCGGCACCGAGCCGCGGTTGAACGCGATCACCGGCGTGCCACACGCCATGGCCTCGATCATGACGAGACCGAAGGGCTCCGGCCAGTCGATCGGGAACAGCAGCGCGTGCGCGTTGCCTAGAAACTCGGTCTTTTCCGCTTCGCTGATTTCACCGATGTATTCGACATGCGGCAGCGCGAAGAGCGGCTTGATCTCTTCCTCGTAGTAAGCGCGGTCGGCCTTGTCCAGCTTCGCGGCGATCTTTATCTTCATGCCGGCGGCCTGCGCGATACGGATTGCACGGTCCACGCGCTTTTCCGGCGAGATGCGGCCAAGAAACGCCAGGTAGCCGGGCTTGACGTTCGGGATCGGCGTGAGCAGATTTTCCGGCAGGCCGTGATACACCGTCGACAGCCAGTTCGCTTGCGGCAGCGGCTGACGCTGATTGTCGGAAATCGAGACAACCGGCACGTCGTTGAACGTCGAGAAGATCGGCTGCAGTTCTGGCAGATCGAGACGACCGTGCATGGTCGTCACGAACGGCACCGGCTGACGTGCGAACAGCGAGAACGGGTAATAATCGATATGGAAATGCAGCACGTCGAATTCGTCAGCGCGGCGGCGAACTTCTTCGAGCAGCAGCATGTGCGGCGCCATCGTGTCGCGAATGGTCGGGTCCAGACGCAGCGCTTGCGGCCAGAACGCTTCGAGCTTCGCGGACGTTTGCGAATCACCGCTCGCGAAGAGCGTGACGTCGTGTCCGGCCTCGACGAGAGCCTCGGTCAGATAAGACACCACGCGTTCCGTGCCACCGTAGAGCTTCGGCGGAACAGCCTCGTGGAGGGGCGCGATTTGAGCGATTCGCATGTCGGAAACTCCAAATAAAAAATCAGGCTAAGTACTTCAGTCGTGGACAAGGGGCGAATCGCTCGGCTCGGGCGGGAGCTGCTGCGGTGGATTCACCGCGTTGCAAAGCTGATGCACGAGAAAGAAAAGCGTGGTCGCCGGTCACTTGGGTTTTGCGCGAGACCTTTGAACGGATCGCATCAAAGCAAAAGCGATTCCATGTCTCAAAATAATCCGCACACCAGCAATAAACGCGTAACGGCTTTCGAGGTTGACGACATCCTACAAAAAGCTGTCAAAAAAACTTAGTGAAAACCCGGAGCGAATTATGGAGCTTTTTACAGAGCACGCAGGCAGGCATTTCAACTTATTTACCTTGTTACACGGGGGAAACATTTTGCAAACCCCTGTTTATTAAGGCTGTTCTACATTGGACTCACGCGCTTGAACGATGCACGGGCGTCGCCACGCTCTCGATGCTGCGAAGTCCATTTCGACCACCCATCAACCTACGCTGGCGCGACACGTGCTTTGGCTTGGCGGTGCTACCGGTCTGAAATCGAGCCCGTATAGCGTGGCTGCGGCAGGCGAGCTTAATTTGAGCGCTTGCTCCATCGCAAAAAGTTTCGCAAAGTGCTTACAATGCGCGCCGATGCCGCAAGGCGCTCGAATCGCGGTGGCGCTCGGCCTAGGGTTCGGTCTACTGCGGACGATGCCGAAGCGGCAAGACTGCCGCCCAGCATTAAACGCCCGATTGACGCCTGAGGCTTGAGCGATAGTGGCTACAATTCAGGCAATGGAGACGGCGCCGCGTCGCCGAAACGCTTTTCGCCCGGAAATCCGAAAGCGCAACACACGCTCAACCGCTCTACGACGAAAAAAGACCATTGGACCAACTTACCGTCTCTCAACGTAACGCACACAACGCCAAGCTCGCGAGCTATGCACATCGCCCGCTGGCGTTCCTTCTGCGTTACATACGCCGGCATCCGGTAGCGCATGCCATCGTCCTCTTCAGCGTGTTTGCCGCAGTTGGCTGCGCGCTCGCTTCCCAGTACGCGATCAAACATCTGATCGATGTGCTCGGTCAGGGCCGGGGTCATCCCGGTCCGCTCTGGGGCGCGTTCATGATCCTGGTGGGACTGATCGCCGCCGACAACCTGCTTTGGCGGGTCGGCGGCTGGGTCGGCGCGCACGTGTTCGTGATCGTGACGGGCGACCTGCGCAAGGACTTGTTCTCGTACTTGAGCGGCCATTCGCCGACTTACTTCTCCGAGAAACAGCCCGGCATGCTCGCGAGCCGGATCACGGCGACCTCGAACGCGATCTACACCTCCGAAAACGTGATGGCCTGGAACGTCCTGCCGCCGTGCATCGCGGTGCTGGGCGCGATCATCATGATCGTCGCGGTGAATCCGTTGATGGCGTGCTGCCTCATGGGCGCGTCGCTGATCCTCGCGTTCATTTTGTATCGGCTGGCCAAGCGCGGTTCGGCGCGGCATCACAGCTTCGCGTCGAAGGCCGCTTCGGTGGATGGCGAACTGGTCGACGTAATCGGCAACATGGCACTCGTGCGCGCGTTCGGCATGACCTTCAACGAGCAGAAGCGTTTCGGCTCGACGGTGAAGGCCGAGATGGTCGCGCGTCAGCAAAGCCTCTTGTACCTGGAAAAGCTGCGCCTCTTCCACGCGGTCGTGACGGCGATTCTCTCCGCCGGGCTGCTCGGCTGGGCACTGTGGCTTTGGTCGAAAGGCCAGGCGACCTCGGGCGATATCGTGCTCGTCAGCTCGCTCGGCTTCACGATCCTGCACGGCACGCGCGACCTCGCCGTGGCGCTCGTGGATGTCACGCAGCACGTCGCGCGTCTGGCCGAAGCCGTGCAGACGCTGCTCGAACCGCATGGCATGCCCGACCGTTCCGACGCCACCGAACTCGTGCCACAGGGCGGCCGCGTCGATTTCGATGGCGTCACGTTCGCGTATCCGCGCCGTCGTCCGATTCTCGACAACTTCCATCTGCATATCGAACCGGGCCAGCGAGTCGGTCTGATCGGCAAGTCGGGCGCGGGCAAGTCAACCGTACTCGCGCTTCTGCAGCGCTTCTACGAGACGCAGAAGGGCAGCATCAAGGTCGATGGCCAGGATATCAACGGCATCACGCAGGACAGCCTGCGACATTCGATTGCGCTCGTGCCGCAGGATATTTCGCTGTTCCATCGAACGGTGTTCGAGAACATTGCGTATGGCCGGCCCGAAGCGACGCGTGAGGAAGTCATGGCGGCCGCACGCGAAGCCCGCTGCACGGACTTCATCGAAGCGATGCCAGAAGGCTTCGATACCATCGTCGGCGATCGCGGCGTGAAGCTGTCGGGCGGTCAGCGTCAACGCATCGCGATCGCGCGCGCGATCCTTAAAAACGCGCCAATTCTCTTGCTCGATGAGGCGACGTCCGCGCTCGACAGTTCATCGGAAGAAGCCATTCAGCAGGCGCTCGACCGGTTGATGGTCGGCCGCACGGTGGTTGCCATTGCGCACCGTTTGTCGACGTTGCAGAACTTCGACCGCATCATCGTGATGAGCGCCGGCAAGGTGATCGACGATGGCTCGCCGCAAGAACTGCGCGACCGGCCGGGGTTGTATCGCGAGTTGCTGTCGAAGCAGCACGGCAAGTTGCCATCCATCGTTGCCACGCCGCATAAGCAGCCGGCCTAAGTTTCGACGACGACGTTAAAAAGCCGCGCTTCCCGGAAGGGAACGCGGCTTATTTAATCTGCGTTGCTTTGGCGTAATCGGTCGCCGCTCTACCCCGCCTTCAAATCCCGCAAAAAGTTATCCCGCCACACGGAAACGTTGTTGTCGCGCAGTTGCGCCATCATCTCCGTATAACGCGCCCGGCGCTCGTCGAGCGGCATTGCAAGCGCGGTGGCGAGTGCATCGGCCATATCGTCGATATCGAGCGGATTCACGATGAGCGCGGCAGTCAGCTCACGCGCAGCGCCAGCGAATTGCGACAACACAAGCACGCCGGGATCGTCCGGGTCTTGCGCCGACACATATTCCTTTGCCACCAGATTCATGCCGTCGCGCAATGGCGTGACGAGGCCGACATGCGCCTCGCGGAACAGCGCCGCGAGCACCGGCCGTTCGTATTGCCGATGGATATAGCGAATGGGCGTCCAGTCCAGCTCGGCGTAACGCCCGTTGATGCGCCCCGACTCCGCTTCGAGTTGCAGGCGAATGTCGCGGTAAGCATCGACGTCCGAGCGCGTCGGCGGCGCGATCTGCAAAAACGAAACGTTGTTTCGCTGCTGCGGCCGATGCTCGATCAGACGCTCGAAAGCCCGAAATCGCTCGACCAGACCCTTCGAATAATCGAGCCGATCCACGCTCATCACGAGCTTGCGCTGATGCAGCGTCGCCTTGACGATCTGCACGTCGCGGCCGCTCTCGCCGTCTTTCGCGAGCGCCGCGACTTCGTCGGGATAGACGCCAATCGGATAAGCCGCCGCGCGCGCCGTCTTGCCGAACGCGCTGACCACGACCGGCTTCGCGCCATCTTTCGCGAGCGTGCCGCCCGCCTCGGTTTCGATGTAATCGCAAAACGCGCGCAGATCGGGCTCAGTTTGGAAACCCAGCAGATCGAAGTCGCACAACGCTTCCACCAGGTTCCGATGACGCGGCACGCTCAACAGAATCTGCGACGCTGGAAACGGTATATGCAGAAAGAACCCGATGCGATTTCGAACGCCCTGCCCCCGCAACGCCTGCGCAAACGGAATGAGGTGATAGTCGTGCACCCAGATCACGTCGTCGGGCTTGAGCAGCGGCGCGAGTTGCGTGGCCAGCCAGCGATTGACGCGGCAATAGCCTTCGTATTCGTTGCGGTCGAACTCGATCAGATCCGGCCGATAGTGAAACGCCGGCCACAACGTCGCGTTGGAAAACCCGCGATAGTACTGATCGTAGTCTTGCCGCGAAAGTCCGATGGTCGCGAACGTCACCGGCCCGTGCTCTTCCAGCTTGATGCTTTCGGGCGGCGCGTTCAGCACGTCGCCGCTCCAGCCGAACCACATGCCGCCGGTTTCCTTGAGTGCGTCGTAGACGCCGACCGCAAGGCCACCCGCGGCCGGGCCGCCTTCGGAGATCGGCGCCACCCGGTTCGAAACGATGATCAGCCGGCTCACGCGTGCTTCCCCGCCGTGCCCGCGATCACTTGCAGCCAGTCGAGCAGCAGTTCGACGGATTCGATTCGCGCGCGCGCCACGGTGTCGCCGGGACCGACTTTGATCGACAGACCGTCGAATTCGTTGACGACCGCGAAGCCTTTCTCGTCCGTAAGATCGTCGCCGATGAAGACGGGCTTGCGTCCCGTGAACGGCGGCTCGCCCATGTACGCGCGCACCGCGCGGCCCTTGTCGACGTCCTTCGGCTTGATCTCGTAGACCATCTTGCCGGGCTGAAGCACGTAGGCATCGGCGTATTGTGCGACGAGCCGCTCGGTGGCCGCACGCGCGGCCGGTTCGCGATCCGGCGCATTGCGATAATGCAGCGCGAGCGCGGCGCCCTTGATTTCGAGCAGCATGCCGGGATTCGCGCTGACGACGCCTTCGAGCGCGTGCTCCATGCGCGAAAGCCGCTCGTCGTTGAAACCAATGCGCTGCACGTCGCCATTCGAATCGCGCCGCTCGGCGCCGTGCATGCCGGCGACGGGCAGATCGGGCATCTGCAAGAAGGAATCGATGTTGTCGATACCGCGCCCCGACACAACCGCGACCGCGTTATTGGTGGCGCGTCGCAAGGCGGCGAGAATGTCGGGCACCGAACGCGGCACGAAAATGCCATCCGGCGTGGAGGCGAGTTCGACCAGCGTGCCGTCGAAGTCGAAGAAGAAAGCGGTCTCGGCAAGAGACAGGGAATCGGGAAGAATTTGCATCGATCGTTGACCTGTGGTTTGCCTGTGATGGGCGCGTGCGTATCGCATGTTACTGCCGCAGGCTTTCCGTCTGGAAAGGAGCGGATTGACGATCGCATGGCGTCTTGCTTACGGAAGAGCAGGCGCGCGTGGCAAATTGTCTCAAAAATGTGCTTAAAGCTAAATCATGCGCCTCACGCCGATGAAAAGGCGTGTATTTTGCGGGCTTGATACAGCCGTTACAGTCCAAAGCAACCTTTCGATGCCCGCACCCTTCCGCCGCCTGCTTGTATCTATTCTGCTCACCGCGCTCGCTGCCTGTTCACGTCCCGCCGAGCCGTGGCATCTGACCGATGTTTCCGGCCATCTGCCCGATCTCGATTTTTCACTCGTCGATGACAGCGGCGCGCATGTGTCGGGCCAATCGTTGAAAGGCCGCGCGACGCTCGTCTATTTCGGCTATACGCATTGTCCGGATGTGTGCCCGGAAACCATGGCGCGTCTCATGCAGGTTCTGGCGCGCGTGGGGCCTGACGCGGACCAGACGCGCATCGTGTTCGTTTCGGTCGATCCCGCGCGCGACACGCCCGCGTTGCTGCG
Organism: Caballeronia sp. LP006; assembly: GCF_031450995.1. NCBI lineage: Bacteria > Pseudomonadati > Pseudomonadota > Betaproteobacteria > Burkholderiales > Burkholderiaceae > Caballeronia > Caballeronia sp. LP006. The sequence continues at coordinate 2,483,823 of NZ_JARTVW010000005.1, forward strand.
GACTTACGTGCGCGCTTTCGACGGCAAACACGCCGTGGGCATGACGGGCTCGGATCGGCAAATCGAAGCCATCGCGCAGCGGTACCGCGTGGCGTATCAGATGGAGAAGCGCGATCCGAGCGGCGCTTACGAGGTCACGCACAGCTCGGCCGTGTACATCTTCGATCGCGATGGTCACGCGCGCCTGCTCGCCACCGACCGCGATTCCATCGACGCCATTGCAGCCGATCTCAAGCGCGTGATCCACGCGAAGAGCATGTAGGAACGCGCTCTCAGGCGTTATGCGCCGAAGCCGGGACGGCGCATCCACACGTGCGGAATGCCGTCTTCGTCATGTACGCCCGACGACGCGACGAAACCGAACGCGCCATAAAACTTCTGCAGATGGGCTTGCGCGTGCAGACTGATCGGCTGATCCGGCCATTGCGCGATGATGTGATCGAGCGCGCGTTCGAGCATTGCGTTACCGAGTTTGAAGCCGCGAAATTTGACGGTCGTCAGCACGCGGCCAATGCGGACATCGGTTTCGCTTTCTTTCGGGAACCCTGGCAGCAACACACGTAGATAGCCTGCGAGTTGCTCGTCTTCGCCGTAGGCGAGCAAATGCCAGGCATCGACATCGTAGCCGTCGATATCGCCATAAACGCAGTTTTGCTCGACGACGAAGACCGCGCTGCGTGCCGCGAGCATGTCGTAGACCTCGGTCGTCGTGAGATCGTCGAAGCGCTTCCAGCGCCACTGAATGTCGGAGAGTCTGTCGGTCATGGATTTGGCATGCGGCGCGGCGGATGCCGCGCCAATGGAAAGTGCCGCAATTATGCCGCGCCGGCGCCACGCGGCGTATCGGGAGCTTCCTTGCAGCAATCGAGAATCGGCAGACGCGCCGAAGATCCGACGTCGTAAAAAGAAAAAGCCCTGACGAATCAGGGCTTTTTTTTGGAGGCGCGAACCGGAGTCGAACCGGTCTAAACGGCTTTGCAGGCCGCTGCATAACCGCTTTGCTATCGCGCCATAAGCGGTGTGGTGGTCCCGGCCGAAACGCCGGCAAGTCCACCAAACAAAAAGGGAAGCGTTGCTTCCCCTTTGATTGGAGCGGGAGACGAGGCTCGAACTCGCGACCTCAACCTTGGCAAGGTTGCGCTCTACCAACTGAGCTACTCCCGCATTGATCTTTCCGTGCTGCGTTACTGCTTACACTTGCTTGCTGCCGTTTTCGTCGCCGCTTCGCTTGATACCGCTGCGCTGCATGCCTCGAAAACTTGAATCTGGAGCGGGAGACGAGGCTCGAACTCGCGACCTCAACCTTGGCAAGGTTGCGCTCTACCAACTGAGCTACTCCCGCGTTGCTGATGCTTTCTGCCGTCTTCGCGGTGCCTTTAGCTCTTTACTTCCTTGCTGCTGGCGCTGCGTGTTCGACAGAAACGAGATTATGTAGAAGCGAAGAAAAGGTGTCAACTGTTTTTGCGCGCCCTTTTCGTGTTTCGACGCAATTTTTAGCAAACTGAGGAACGGCTCCAAGGACGGCTCAACTCACAGCATGCCGCCCCGCTCACGAATCTGCGGCCACGCGAGTTTCATGTAGTACAGCATCGACCAAACGGTGAGGAACGCGGCGACATCGATGAGCCACAAGCCCCACACGCGCGTATCGATCACCCATTGCACGCCGGGGATGCGCAACTGCCCATAAAACAGCAGCATAGGAATGGCGACCATCTGACATACGGTCTTGAACTTGCCCAGCGAATTCACCGCGACGCTCTTCGATGCGCCGATCTGCGCCATCCATTCGCGCAGCGCCGAGATCGTGATCTCCCGCCCGACGATCACGAGCGCGATCACCGCGTTCAAGCGCATGAGCTGCACGAGCACGAGCAAAGCGGCCGTCACCATGAGTTTGTCCGCGACCGGGTCGAGAAACGCGCCGAACGCGGACGTCTGATTGAGCTTGCGCGCAAGAAAGCCGTCGAACCAGTCGGTGAGCGCGGCCAGAACGAAGATGACCATGGCGAGCAAATTACGATGCTCGAGGCTCAACATCATGTCCGGCAAGTAGAACACGCCCACGACGAGCGGAATCAGCACGATTCGCAGCCACGTCAGGAAAATCGGTAAGTTGAACGGCATGGACGAGAGCGAGAGCCACATGAAAGGGAGGTGCCATTGTGCCGCGTCGACCCGTCGCTCACAAGGCGGCGGGCCACGCGGCGCGGCCATTGCGAGCCGCGCCGCGCCATGCGTCCGGCTCAATGCAACTGTCGATAAATCTGCTGCGCGAGTGCCAGCGAAATGCCTTCGACGCTCGCCAGATCTTCCACGCTCGCCGCCTGCACGCCGCGCAAACCGCCGAAACGCGACAAGAGCCGCTGACGCCGTTTCGCGCCGACGCCTTCGAGTTCTTCCAGGCGCGACGTTTGCCGCGTCTTGGCGCGCTTGGCGCGCATGCCGGTGATCGCAAAGCGATGCGCTTCGTCGCGAATCTGCGCGACGAGCATCAGCGCGGCGCTTTCCTTGCCGAGTTCGAGCGCGGAACGGCCATCGGCGAAGATCAGCGTTTCGAGCCCGACCTTGCGCCCTTCGCCCTTCGCGACACCCACCAGCATGCCATGATCGAGCCCGAGCTCCGAAAACACCTGGCGCGCGATCTCGACTTGTCCCTTGCCGCCATCGATCAGCACGATATTCGGCAGCGTCCCGCCAGCGGATACGGGCGATGCGGCATCCGGCGTGACGTTGGGATCGGCGGCGTCTTCGGTTTGCAGCGTCGCGGCTTCGTCGCTGGCGTTGGCGGCGGCAAGCGCGACCATTTTCTCGTAGCGGCGCGTGAGCACTTGACGCATGGCGGCGTAATCGTCGCCGGGCGTGATGCCGGTGATGTTGTAGCGCCGATACTCGCCCGACTGCATCTTGTGATGGTGATACACCACGCACGATGCCTGCGTCGCCTCGCCCATGGTGTGACTGATGTCGAAGCACTCGATGCGCAGTTGCGCCAGGTCTTCCATGTCGAGGCTGAGCGTCTCGGCGAGCGAGCGCGTGCGCGCTTGCTGCGAACCTTGTTCCGATAGCAGACGTGCGAGCGCGAGCTTCGCGTTTTGCTCGGCCATGGAGAGCCACACGCGTTTCTGGCCTTGCGGCTGACGCAGTAGCGTGACTTTGTGTCCCGCCTGTTCGTTGAGCAGATCGATGAGCTCGCGGCTCGCGGGCGCGTGGCTCACGACCAGCACCGGCGGGATGCGATTGCCGATGTAGTGCTGTGCCATGAACGCTTCGAGCACTTCGGCTTCGAGGGCGCCTTCGCGGGATGTTGCGGTGGCTTCGATGGCGTCTTCCGAGTCGAGCTCTTCGTTGGCATCGAGTGCGTCGTTGGCTTGCGTTTCGTCGTTGGCCTCGGTTGCGTCGGCGGCGGGCGTCAGGTTGTCGGCTGTGCGCGCGTCGTTGGCTTCGAGCGCACCGCCGCCGTCCATTGCATCGTCCGCTCCGGCGACACCCGCAAGCACCGCGACACTCGCACGAGCGGCACCCGATTCGCTCAATGCTTCCGTCGCTCCGACCGCGTCCGGCGCCTGCTCTTCCAGGTCATCCCCAAGCGCATCCTCATCGCCCAGCGCGATCGCGCTTTCGACATGCGCCGGAAAATACGCCTTGTCGCCGAGATGCCGGCCGCCGCGCACCATCGCCAGATTCACGCACACCTTCCCGCCGAGCGCCACGACCGCGAGGATATCGACGTCGCTCTCGCCACCGACTTCGATCGCCTGCTGATGCAGCACCGTCGACAGCGAACTCATCTGATTGCGCACGGCCGCCGCCTGCTCGAAGCGCAGATCGGCGGCGAAGGCGTGCATCTTCTGCTCGAGTTCCTTCATCACTTCGCCCTGCCGGCCAAGCAAAAAACGCGACGCGTTCGATACATCGCGCGCGTAGTCCTCTTCGTTGATGAGTCCCGTGCACGGCGCCGTGCAGCGCCCGATCTGATGCAACAGGCACGGCCGCGTGCGATTGCTGAACACCGAGTCTTCGCACGTGCGCAGCTGGAAGACGCGCTGCAGAATCTGGATACTCTCGCGCACGGCCCAAGCGCTCGGGAACGGCCCGAAGTACTGGTTCTTCTTGTCAACCGAGCCGCGGTAGTACGCCATGCGCGGAAACTTGTGCCCGGTCAGCTTGAGGAACGGATAGGACTTGTCGTCGCGAAAGAGAATGTTGTAGCGCGGCGCCAGCGCCTTGATCAGATTGTTTTCGAGCAGCAACGCTTCCGCTTCCGAGCGCGTCACGGTCGTCTCGATCTTGCGGATGCGCGTCACCATCATCGCGATGCGCGGCGAGTGCAGCGTCTTCGTGAAGTAGCTCGACACGCGCTTCTTCAGATTGCGCGCCTTGCCGACGTAGAGCACCTTGCCGTCGCCGTCGTAATAGCGGTAGACGCCCGGCAGATTCGGCAATTGCCTGAGCGTTTTCTTCGGGTCGAAATCCGGTGCGGGAGCGTCGTTGTCAGTCATGCAGCGAGTAAGCGTGGAGCGCGAGGAAGGCATCGGCACGGCGCGAGGACGCTTTACGTCCGGGGGCGACCGGTATCTTAGAATCGCCAGTTTAGAACATTACGCCGCCGCCCCGCCGGCCGCCTTCGACGCCCATGTCAACGACACATCATCGGCAGCAAGCCGGCCACGAGTCCCACGGCCAGCTCGCTTGCGACATCTTCTGCGCGGTCGTCGACAATTTCGGCGACGTCGGCGTGTGCTGGCGGCTCGCGCGCCAGTTGCGCCGCGAGCACGGCTGGCGTGTGCGGCTGCTGGTCGATGATCTCAAGGTTTTCCACGCACTGTGCCCGGAAATCGATGTCGCGCTCACGCGGCAGGAGGCGGCGGGCGTCGTCGTCGAACACTGGCGCGATCCGGCGCACGCGGGCGATACGCTTCAGATCGCCGATGTCGTGATCGAAGCGTTCGCCTGCGAAATCCCGCACGCGTATATCGCCGCGATGGCGCGTCGCGCGCGCAAGCCCGTGTGGATCAACCTCGAATACCTGAGCGGCGAAGACTGGGTCGCGGACTTTCATATGCGGCCGTCGCCTCATCCGCGCTATCCGCTCGACAAGAGCTTCTTTTTTCCCGGACTCGGCGCGGGAACCGGCGGCGTCATCAAGGAACGCGATCTGGACCAAGCGCGCCAGCGTTTCGACGCGTCCGCCTGGTGGCGCGAGCGCGTGGGCATCGAAAAGCCTGCGCCCGATCGGACGGTCGTCTCGCTCTTCGCCTACGAAAATCCCGCCGTCGATACCCTCCTCGCTCAATGGCGCGACGGCGACGCGCCCGTCACCTTGCTCGTGCCCGAGGGCCGCATCTCCGGCGCGCTTGCGCGTTTTTTTGGACTGACGGGCTTTGCGGCGGGCGCATCGGCGCGGGCGGGCGCGCTCGAAGCACACGCGCTCGGCTTCGTCGAACAACCGCGCTTCGACGAGCTTTTATGGGCCGCCGACATCAACTTCGTGCGCGGCGAAGACTCGTTCGTGCGCGCGCAATGGGCCCAAAAGCCTTTCGTATGGCACATCTATCCGCAATCCGACGACGCCCATCTGCCCAAACTCGACGCGGCGCTCGACCATTACACGCAGCAGCTTTGCGCCGACGCGCGTGGCGCGGCGCATCGCTTCTGGCATGCCTGGAACGGCGTTGGCACGGTGGACTGGGCGGACTTCTGGGCGCATCGGCGCAAATTCGAGGCGCGCGCGCGGCAATGGGCGGCAGAACTCGCTCAAGTCGGCGATCTCGCCAGCAATCTCGTCGCGCACGCCACTGAGCGGATGGCGAAATAACGTCTACCGAAGGCGTCGCGCTGCCTCCAATCCAGTGGCCAAATCGGCAAAAACTCAGTTAAAATAAGCGGTTATCCGAGGGACGGCATTGTTCAGCCAAAAGATTTCGCACCCTACGCCTTACGCTTGGGTTCGGAAACCGAAGCCCTGAACGCCGATCAGAAAAAAAGCCGGAACCTCGTAGCACAGAATTCTCGCGCGGTGGCCCGCGTTCGGACCTTACGGTCGAACACGCGACGCAACACAAAGACACCGCTGCCGATTTATTCATTCCGCAGCAATTCAAGCCAAACATTCGTACAGGACTAGTTTTTATGAAGACCGCACAAGAACTCCGCGTCGGCAACGTCGTCATGATCGGCAGCGATGCCATGGTCGTTCAACGCGCCGAGTACAACAAATCGGGCCGTAACTCCGCGGTCGTCAAGATGAAGTTCAAGAACCTGCTGACGGCCGCAGGCATGGAAACCGTCTACAAGGCGGACGACAAGTTCGACGTCGTCGTGCTGGATCGCAAGGAAGTGACGTACTCGTACTTCGCTGATCCCATGTACGTTTTCATGGACGCCGACTACAACCAGTTCGAAGTCGAAGCCGAAATGATGGGCGACGCGCTCAACTACCTCGAAGACGGCATGACTTGCGAAGTCGTGTTCTACAACGAGAAGGCCATCTCGGTTGAACTGCCGACCACGCTGGTTCGTGAAATCATCTACACGGAGCCGGCCGTCAAGGGCGACACGTCGTCGGGCAAGGTGCTCAAGACCGCCAAGCTCAACACCGGATTCGAACTGCAAGTGCCGCTCTTTTGCAACATCGGCGACAAGATCGAAATCGACACCCGCACCAACGAATATCGCAGCCGCGCGTAAGCCACGCCCGGAACTGCTCGCGGCAATGACGGTTCAAGCGTCGTTTTACACCGCACAAGAAAGCGCCCCTTCGCGGGCGCTTTTTCTTTTGCGTGAAGTTTTTGACAAATTCAGGCAAACTTTACCGGTCTCGACCTAATTAAGCGATTAGCGACCGGCCGCAGAGGCTCATCGGCGCTTGATTCGTAAGGATGTAGTCCAAAACTTACGTGGTGGCACGCTTTCTGCTCTGTCCGCTTAATACGGACTTAACAATAACGACATGCGTAAAAAGCCCATCATCGGCAGTCATCTGCTGCTCGCCGCGATGCTCGCGCTGCCCGTTTTCGCACTCACGGCGGGTTGCCAGTCGACACCGTCGCGCGAAGCGGCAGGCGACTATGCATCCGACGCTTCGGTGACGGCTCGCGTGAAGGCCGCATTGATCGCGGAGCCGGGGTTCAGATCGCTCGTGGTAAGCGTGGCGACGTATCGCGGCGTCGTGCTGTTGTCCGGGTATGTCAATTCGGAGGATCAGATCCAGAAGGCAATCTCGATCACCCGCAGCGTGTCGGGCGTGCAATCCGTCAATAACGATCTGCGCGTCAAGACGCAACAGTCGCAATAGCCGCAACAGTCGCAATAACGAGAACCAAGAAGAAAGCGCAGGACGAACAAACGCAGCGGGACCTGTACGCAGCACGCCGGAAAAGGGCGCGCATATCCCGCCCATGACGTGCCGGAGCCCTCGCATCGCTTCGAAGGCCATGCTTGCGGCGACGGCGAATCACAGTCCATTTAATACGTTGTGTCCGCCATGCCACACGCACTGATTGTCGAAGACGATCCCAATAGCTTGTCCGGCCTGTCCGCGATCCTGACGGCCGACGACTTCACCGTCGACACCGCGACGACGCTTGCAGAAGCGCGCGCTGCCTTGTCGCGTTCCATTCCCGATGTCGTGCTCATCGACTTGAACCTGCCGGACGGAAGCGGTCTCGACCTGCTGCCAAGCCTGCCTTCTCATGCGCCCGACGGCGCGCTGCCCGTGATCGTGATGACCGGCAACGCAACCGTCGAAAGCGCGATCGAAGGCCTGCGCCACGGCATCTGGGACTATCTGCTCAAGCCGGTCAACATTCCACGCTTGCGCAGCCTTCTCGCACGCATTCCGCGTCCATACGAGCTGACCGAGGAAGTGCAGGCCCTGCGTTCGACACTACGCGAACTCGGCCACTTCGGCGAGATGCTTGGGCGCAGCGCGGCCATGCAGCATGTCTACGATCTCATCGAACATACCGCGCCAACCGAAGCCGCCGTACTGATTTGCGGCGAAGCGGGCACGGGCAAGAAGATCGCGGCGCGCACGATTCACGAACTGAGCCGCCGTCGCAAGGGGCCGTTCGTCACGTTCGATTGCTCGGCGGCGCGCGATGGCGCGCATCGTTCGATGGAAAGCGTGCTGTTCGGCCACGAGCGCAACGCGTTCGCGGGCGCGGAGAATCGCGAGCCGGGGCTGCTCGAGCAATCGGGCGGCGGCACGCTGTTCCTCGATCAGATCGATTCCCTTCCCGCCGCCCAACAAGAGGCGCTGTTACGCGCGCTCGACTCGCAGACCTTCATGCGCGTGGGCGGCAGCAACCGCATCATGACGGACTTCCGCTTGATCGCGGCGTCGCGCACGCCGATCCGCGATGCCGTTGCAAACGGCGCGTTGCGCGAAGATCTGTTCCAGCGTCTTGCGGGTTCGTCGATCAATCTGCCGCCGCTGCGCGAACGCGACGACGACATCGCGCTGGTCGCCGAGCAATTCGTCGATGAGCTGAATCGCGAGAACCATATCGCGGGCATCACGAGCGGGTCGCCTAAACGCATCAGCCCTGCGTTCCTGCGGGAATGTATCGCGAACGAATGGCCGGGCAACGTGCGCGAGTTGCGCGAACGCGTGCGCCGGGCATATCACGCGTCGGGCGAAACGATCGAAACCTTGCGCGCCGATGAACAAGGCGGCAGCGGTCGCGGTCTGAACGGCAGCAGCGTGCAGGTGACGGTTGGCACCGCGCTCGCCGATGTCGAAGATATGCTGATTCGCGCGACGCTCGAAGCGGTTGGTGGCACGCGGCATCGGGCAGCGACGCTGCTTGGCATCAGCCCGAAGACGCTTTACAACAAGTTGCAAAGGATGAAGCTGGAATCGTCCTAATGGTGGGCGCCGCCGGGCAACGCTCGGCGCGCTCCAATCACACAACCAAAAGGCCACGGTTTGTCTGCCGTGGCCTTTTGCTTGGCGCTCCGCCGTGGCGGACGTTGATCTTGCTTTCGCCGATCGCCTCAACCCAACGCGCTCTTCACCAACTCCCGTGCCGTCCGATATTCCGCCTGCGCCTGCAACTTGCTCCAGCGCGGCGCCTTGCCACGCGGACGCATCTGCTTGAGACGCTGCTCGGATGCCTTCGTAGGCGTATAGCGCAACTGGTTCAGCACCTTGCCCGCCTCTTTTGGCTGATTGCAGATGAGCACCATGTCGCAGCCCGCGGTGAGCGCGGCGCTCGCCGCTTCGGTGAGCGTGCCGCCGGCGCGCGCGGCTTCCATCGAAAGATCGTCGCTGAAGATCGCGCCATTGAAGCCCAGCTTGCCGCGCAAAATGTCCTGCAGCCAGATACGCGAGAAGCCCGCGGGTTTGTCGTCGACTTGCGTGTAGATCACGTGCGCCGGAATGACAGACGCCAGCGACAAGCCGAGCCAGTCGTAAGGACGGATATCGGCGGCAAGGATCTCTTCGAGCGAGCGATCGTCCGTGGGCAACGCGACGTGAGAATCCGCCGAGGCGAACCCGTGTCCCGGAAAGTGCTTGCCGCAATTGGCCATGCCGGCAAGCGCGAGCCCATGATTCAGGCTCTTGGCAAGCAGCGTCACCACACGCGGATCGCCATGCAACGCACGGTCGCCAATGACCTGCGACTGACCGTAGTTCAGGTCGAGCACCGGCGTAAAACTCATGTCGATGCCGCACGCGCGCAATTCCGAAGCGAGCACGTAACCGAACGCCGTCGCCACCTTGGTGGCCGCGAGCACGTCCTTGTCCCACAGCGCGCCGAGCTTTCCAGGCGCGGGCAGCACCGTGAAGCCATCGGTGCGAAAGCGCTGCACGCGTCCGCCTTCGTGATCGACTGCGATAAGAATGTCTTCGCGTACCGCGCGAATCGCATCGGTCAATGCGACGAGTTGCGCGCGATCCTTGAAGTGCCGCGCGAAGAGAATGATGCCGCCCGTCATCGGATTCGAGATGCGCTCGATATCCGCGTCGTTGAGCGTCGTGCCCTCGACATCGAGCATGACTGGGCCGGGAGTGCGTTTCATCGAATTCAATTGGATCGTTACCGTCGTTGTTGGAGTGATGCCCTGCCCTGAAGCGCGCATGTCGCCGCGCTATCACGCATCCGGCGTTTCGGCGATGACGAACGACACCGCGTAATCGCGCTCGTCGCTGACCGTCACCTGCGCCGTGATATTGCGCTCGGCAAGCCATGTGGCCAGTTCGCCCGATGCCTTGACGACCGGCTTGCCGCTCGCCTCGTTGAGCGTCTGAAGCGCGCGCCAGGTCATCGGCCAGCGCATGCCGAGGCCGATCGCCTTCGAGAATGCTTCCTTGGCGGAAAAGCGCGTCGCGAGAAACGCGAGGCCGCGCACTTCGGACCGCGCGCGCCGCGCATGATAGATGCGCAACTCGTCCGGCCCGAGCACTTTTTCGGCAAAGCGCCCCTTGGTGCGCTCCATCACCGCCGCCACGCGGCTCACCTGCACGATGTCCGTGCCGATTCCGTAGATCGCCATGATGTACTCAGCGCTTCGTCTGCGCGGCGAGGCGCGATGCGACCATGATCGCTTTCATCTCGCGCACCGCGTTGTCCCAGCCCGCGAAGATCGCGTGCGCGACGATCGCGTGGCCGATGTTCAATTCGACGATGCCATCGAGCGCGGCGATTGGCTGGACGTTGGTGTAATGCAGACCGTGGCCCGCGTTCACCTTGAGCCCGAGCGAGTTGCCGAAATCGACGCTCGTCGCGACGCGCTCGAATTCGCGGCGCTGTGCGGCTTCATCGTGCGCTTCGGCATAGCTGCCCGTGTGCAGTTCGATGACTGGCGCGAGCGCTTCCTTGGCCGCGCGAATCTGCGTCTCGTCAGGATCGATGAATAGCGATACGCGGATGCCCGCATCGGCCAACTGCCTGCACGCGGCCTTCACGGCTTCGAACTGGCCGGCGACATCGAGACCGCCTTCGGTCGTCAGTTCCGAGCGCTTTTCGGGCACGAGGCAGACGTCTTGCGGCTTGATCTCGCACGCGATGTCGAGCATCTCGCGCGTCACGGCGCATTCGAGATTCATGCGCGTTCCGAGCAGCGGTCGTAGCGTGCGCACGTCGGCATCGACGATATGACGGCGATCTTCGCGCAGATGCAGCGTAATGCCGTCCGCGCCCGCTTCTTCGGCGGCGAGCGCGGCGCGGATAGGATCGGGATAGGTCGTGCCGCGCGCCTGGCGCAGCGTGGCCACGTGATCGATGTTCACGCCGAGGTCGATCACACTGGCAGGCGATGAGAGAAAGAAGCTCATAGATTTTGCAGGTCTAACAGGATCTGACGAGTGGCGAGCGGCGTGCCGCCCAGATAGACGTTGAGCAAAAAGCGCATCAGCGTCTTGCTTTGCGCGGCGGTTTGCGCGCTGGTGTAATCGTCGCGCTCCATGTCGATGAGTGTCTGACCGAAGATGACCGGCCATTGCGCGGGCAAGTCGTCGGAGGCTTCGCGTACGCCACGCTCGGGATCGAACATATAGCGGCCTTCGGGCACGACGCTCTGACGCGTCACGGTGCGCGTGAGCGCCATGGCGTAGCCGGTTTCCTTGAGCAAGACGCGCTCGAAGGAACGCAGTACCTGCACGGCGGGTTCGTCGTGCGCGAGGCGCGAAAGCGTGAGCACGTAATGATTGAAAAGCGCCGGATGCGCGTCTTCACGCGCGCAAAATTTGACCAGCAACTCGTTGACGTAGAAACCGCAGAGAAGCGCGTCGCCGGTCAGGGGCAGCATGCCGCCGACCCATTCCGCCGTGGTCAGCGTGCGGACTTCGCCCTTGCCCGTCCATGAAAGACCGAGTGGCTGGAAGGTTTGCAGCACACCGCGCAGCGCGGAATGCGGACGCTTTGCGCCCTTCGCGACCAGCGCGATACGGCCATGATCGCGCGAGAAGACATCGATGATGAGACTGGTTTCGCGATACGGATAGCTATGCAGCACGAAGCCCGGCTGCTCGCTGACGCGAAAGTCGGAACGCGGACGCGGCGACGGCTTGTCGTGCGAGGAGTTAGACGAAGAAGAAGTGGGCGCGCGTTTGCGTTTGGGCGCGGCGCGCGTCGGGCGTTCGGTTGCGTCGAAATCATCCTCGCTTGCCGGACGGCTGCTTGCTTCGGATTGGCTGGCGCGCGCGGGACGCTCGCTCGCCTCGAACTCGTCCCTGGCGGGATCATCGGCGGGCGCGGATATCCGGGCGTCGTTCGTGCCGTCGTCCATGGATCATTCGCAAAAGGTCATTCGTAGCCGTAAGCGCGCAGGCCCGCTTCGTTGTCGGCCCAGCCGCTCTTGACCTTGACGAAGGTTTCCAGATACACGGGTCCGTCGAAGAGCTTTTCCATGTCGAGCCGCGCCTCGGTGCTGATCGTTTTGAGCTTCGCGCCCTTCTGGCCGATGATCATTGCCTTGTGGCCGTCGCGATCGACGAGAATGGTCGCGAAGACACGGCGCAGGCGCCCTTCCGTCTCGAACTTGTCGATCAGCACCGTGCTCGTGTAGGGCAACTCGTCGCCGGTCCAGCGGAACACTTTCTCGCGCAGAATTTCGGCCGCAAGAAAGCGCTCGCTGCGATCCGTCAGATCGTCTTCGCCGTAGATAGGCTCGCCTTCAGGCAGATACGGCTTGATGACCGCCATGAGTCGCGTGATGTCGTCGGTATTCTTCGCCGACAACGGCACGATCTCGCGGAAGTCGCGCAACGCGGACATCTGCTGCATGAACGGGAACAACGACGCCTTGTCGCCCACGCGGTCGAGCTTGTTCGCAATCAGAATGGTGGGCGTGCCGGTCGGGATAAGGTCGAGCACGCGCTGGTCGTCCGGGCCGAAGCGGCCTGCCTCGATCACGAAGAGAATGGCATCGACCGAGGAAAGCGTGGACGTCACCGCGCGATTCAGCGAGCGGTTGAGCGCGCCGCTATGGCGCGTCTGGAAGCCGGGGGTATCGACGAAAATATACTGCGCGTCGTCGAGCGTGTGAATGCCGGTGATTCGGTGCCGCGTCGTCTGCGCCTTGCGCGAGGTGATGCTCACCTTCTGGCCGACGAGCGCGTTCATCAGCGTGGATTTGCCGACGTTGGGGCGGCCGACGATCGCGACCATGCCGCAGCGGAAACCGGAAGATGTGGGAGCGTTCATAAGATGTGTTCGTTATGCGCAGATGCGCGTGGCGCCTGGTGATGCGCTTTAATGACCGGCGTCGGCGGCGCGCACGACGCGGGGCGCGGGCGCTTCCGGACTCGCGCTGCTACGGCTTTCGTTGCTGCTTTTGTCCGCAGGCGAATCTGCCTCGCTCGTGACCGCGTGACTGCCCTCGGAAACCGGCGGCGCTTCGCTCTTGCTCGAACGTTCCGGCCGATGGATCACCACGCGCTCCGGCTTGTCCGACGCCGCGAACGACGCCGCCGATGGCTCGACATGCGTTGCGCGGATCACGGCGAGTGGCGCGGTGGACGGCTTGTCTTCAGCGTGTGCATGCGAGCCGTGATGTACTCGGTCGCGATCCCGCTCGCGCCGGTCCGGCGAGCGCAGATCGAGCGCAGCCTGCACGCCTGTCACGCCCGGAACGACTTCGGCTTCCGCCAGCTTCGCGGCCCGCGCGCCCTTGCGTTTAGGCTTGACGGCGAGCGTCGGAGCGGCGGCCATGACGTCGTCGAGCGCTTTTTTCGCCGCGGCTTGCTCCGCCGCACGACGGCTCGCGCCCGAACCGGACACTTTCACGTCCAGTTTCGGCACCGAGCATTCCACTTCGAATTGCTGATTGTGGGCCGCGCCGTGCGTGGCGACGACGGTGTAAGTCGGCAGCGCGATCTTGTGGCCCTGAAGATATTCCTGCAGCAGCGTTTTTGCGTCCTTGCCGATGGTGCGCGGATCGATGTGATCCAGCACCGCCGTATAAAGCCGCTTGATGACGGTGTACGCGGCGTCGAAACCGCCGTCGAGGAAGATCGCCCCGAAGATGGCTTCGAGCGTATCCGCGAGAATCGACGGCCGGCGAAAACCGCCGCTGCGCAATTCGCCTTCGCCGAGACGAAGACATTCGGACACGTTCAGCGCCTGCGCGATTTCATACAACGACTGCTGTTTGACGAGATTCGCTCGCACGCGCGAAAGATCGCCTTCGTCGAGCTTGCCGAATCGCTGGAACAAAAGCGCGGCCACCACGCAATTTAGAACGGAATCGCCGAGAAATTCGAGCCGTTCATTGTGCGTGGCGCTGTGACTACGGTGTGTCATCGCCTGGCGCAGCAATTCCGCATTGCGAAATTCGTACCGCAACCGGCTTTCCAACGGAGAAGAGGGCATGGACAGAGTATAACGCGCCCGCGCGGACGGTCGATTCCGCCCGGCGGGCCAGGAAAACACGTGGCGAGACGGTGTTAGCCGCGCTTCTTCACGCCGTTTCGAAGCATTGTCGGGGCGCGTTACGCGCGAACTCGCGCCCGATCAATCGAACGAACCGATACGCTTCAGATTGCTGAAGTTCATCCAGATGAAAAACGCGCGACCGACGATATTCGCGTCCGGCACGAAGCCCCAGTAGCGGCTGTCGGCACTGTTGTCGCGGTTGTCGCCCATCATGAAGTAATGGCTCGGCGGCACCTTGCACGTCACGCCTTGCGCGTTGTAGTTGCAGTTGTCGCGAAACGGGTAATCGTCTGCGCCCATGACGAACGGCGGCACTTGCGGATTGTTCAGGATGGCGTTCTTGCGGCCGTCGAGGTCTTCGACGAACTGCTTCGCGTAACCAACCCGCTCTTCGTCGAAGTAATCGGGCAGCGGCGTTTCGGGCACCGGTTTGCCGTTGATCGTGAGCTTCTTGTCTTCATACGCGATGGTGTCGCCCGGCAGGCCGATCACGCGCTTGATGTAGTCGACCGACTCGTCCTTCGGATAGCGGAACACGACCACATCGCCGCGCGATAGCGGCTTGCCGCTGGTCAGCTTGGTATTGCTGATCGGCAGACGCAGGCCGTATTCGTACTTGTTCACGAGGATGAAGTCGCCGACGAGCAAGGTTGGCACCATGGAGCCCGACGGAATCTTGAACGGCTCGACGACGAACGAGCGCACCACGAACACCGCGAGGATCACGGGGAAAAAGCTCGCCGTGTATTCGAGCCACCACGGCTGACGCAGCTTGTCGTCATGCAGACGGGCGCGCGTCTGCGCGGCATTTTCATCGGCGAAACGCTCGCCCACGCGTTCCTGTTGACGGTCGAACTCGGCGACCGCGGCATCCGCCGAACGGCGGCGCTGCGGCTGGAACACCAGCTTGTCCAGCACCCATGCAATGCCCGTCAACACGACGAGAATCAGGAGAATCAGTGCGAAATTCATTCAATCGCTTCCGGTTGTTATCTTCAGTTCTTGTTATTGGCGTTCAGGCGCACCAGGCGGGACTTAGTCGTCCACACGCAGGATTGCGAGGAAAGCCTCCTGCGGGATCTCGACCGAGCCGACCTGCTTCATGCGCTTCTTGCCCGCCTTCTGCTTTTCAAGCAGCTTCTTCTTACGTGAAATGTCGCCGCCGTAACACTTGGCGAGCACGTTCTTGCGCAAGGCCTTGATGTTCTCGCGCGCGATGATATTCGAGCCGATGGTCGCTTGAATTGCCACGTCGTACATCTGGCGCGGGATGAGTTCGCGCATCTTCGACGCCACTTCGCGCCCGCGATGCTGGCTTTGCGAACGATGCACGATGACCGAGAGCGCATCGACCTTGTCGCCGTTGATGAGCATGTCGACCTTCACGACGTCCGCCGCGCGATATTCCTTGAACTCGTAATCCATCGACGCATAGCCGCGCGAAGTGGACTTCAGCCGGTCGAAAAAGTCGAGCACGATTTCGGCCATGGGAATTTCATAGGTGAGCTGCACCTGCCGGCCGTGATACTGCATGTTGGTTTGCTGGCCGCGCTTGTTCGTACAGAGCGTGATGACCGAGCCGACATATTCCTGCGGCATATAGAGGTTCACGGTGACGATAGGCTCGCGCACTTCCTCGATCTTCGGCGGCTCAGGCATCTTGGCCGGATTCTCGACCGAGATGGTGGTGCCGTCGCGTTGCAGGACCTGATAGATCACCGTGGGCGCGGTGGTGATGAGGTCCATGTCGAATTCGCGCTCGAGCCGCTCCTGCACGATTTCCATGTGCAGAAGGCCGAGAAAGCCGCAACGAAAACCGAAGCCCAGCGCTTGCGAGACTTCCGGCTCGTACTGCAACGACGCGTCGTTCAGCTTCAGCTTTTCGAGCGATTCGCGCAGCGCGTCGTACTGGTTCGCTTCGACCGGATAGAGACCCGCGAACACCTGCGGCTTTACTTCCTTGAAGCCCGGCAGCGGCTCGGCGGCGGGACGGTTCGTGAGCGTGACGGTATCGCCCACTTTTGCCGCCGTCAGTTCCTTGATGCCCGCGATGACGAAGCCCACCTGCCCCGCCGACAACTGCGAGAGGTTGGTCGACTTCGGCGCGAACACGCCGAGATGCTCGACCGGATACTGCGCGCCGGTCGCCATCATCTTGATCTTGTCTCGCGGACGCAGCGTGCCGTTGACGATACGCACCAGCATGACCACGCCGACGTAATTGTCGAACCACGAGTCGATGATGAGCGCCTGCAACGGCGCTTCCGTGTCGCCCTTCGGCGGCGGCACTTTGAGAATGAGCGATTCGAGCACGTCTTCCACGCCCAGACCGGTCTTCGCGCTGCAATGCACGGCGTCCGTCGCGTCGATACCGATCACGTCTTCGATCTCGGTGATTGCGTTCTCGGGGTTGGCGGCCGGCAAGTCGATCTTGTTCAGCACCGGCACGACTTCGACGCCGAGCTCGATGGCGGTGTAGCAGTTCGCGACTGTCTGCGCCTCGACGCCCTGGCTGGCATCGACGACGAGGAGCGCGCCTTCGCATGCGGAAAGCGAGCGGCTGACTTCATAGGAGAAGTCGACGTGTCCGGGGGTATCGATCAGATTGAGGTTGTAGACCTTACCGTCGCGCGCCTTGTAGGTTAGCGCGGCCGTCTGCGCCTTGATGGTAATGCCACGCTCGCGTTCCAGGTCCATTGAATCGAGCACCTGCGCTTCCATCTCCCGGTCGGACAGACCGCCGCACAACTGGATGATGCGGTCAGCGAGCGTGGACTTGCCGTGATCGATGTGCGCAATGATCGAAAAGTTACGAATATGATTCATTCAGTGCCGATCAAGCGAAAAAGGCGCGCCCTCGAATAACGCGGAGCACGCCTTGAAAATTTGGGGAAAACTTCAACATTTTAGCCGAAATAGGGATGGGCCGGCGCTTTTCGCCTTTAGCCCTGATCGAGCGCCGCCCTGACCGCGTTTGCGTCGAGCCGATACTGGCATAGTTCGACGCCTGCCAGGATCAGCACCGGCACGCGCTCGTCGTAACGCGCTTCGAGCGCCGGATCTTCGTCGATATCGATCCAAAGAATTGCTCGGCCAAACTGCTCTGCGATGGGTTCGAGCTCGGCGCGCATGTCCTCGCAGAGATGACACCAGGCGCGACCATACAGGATAAATGGCGCGCCCGGTGATTGGCTCATGTCGATTACTTTTGCGCCGGCACGCGCGGGCGCAACGGCACGAACTGTGTGTTGTCGCCGCGCCGCACGAGCACCGCGATCATCTTGCTGGCGTCGAGGTTCTGCGCCACGGCCTCGAACTGCTTGGAACTCGTGATGTCGGTATCGCCGACGCGCAGGATGATGTCGCCCTTCTGAAAGCCCGCGCGCGCGGCCGGACCTTCCACTGCATCGACCTGCACGCCGTTCGTCAGCTTGAGCGACTTCTTCTGATCAGCCGTGAGGTCGCTGACCGCAAGCCCGAGGGAATTGCTGGCGCGTTCCTTCGGCTGCGTCGGCTTCTTCTGCTCGGTCTTCGCGGCCTTGTCCGGCTGCATCTCGGCAATCGTAATAGGCAGATCGCGCGACTGGCCCTTGCGCCAGACCGTGATGGTGGCCTTGGCGCCCGGCTTCGTGTCGCCGACCATGCGCGGCAGATCGGTGGCCGTCTCCACGTTCACGCCATTGAACTTGAGAATGATGTCGCCCGGCTGCACGCCCGCCTTGTCCGCGGGACCGCCCGATTCCACGCTCGACACGAGCGCACCCTGCGCCTTCGGCAGACCGAGCGAGTCGGCGACGTCCTTCGTCACTTCGCCGATCGCCACCGCGATACGTCCGCGCGTGACCTTGCCCGTCGTCTTCAACTGGTCCGCGACGCGAATGGCTTCGTCGATCGGAATGGCGAACGAGATGCCCATGAAGCCGCCGGTGCGGCTGTAGATCTGCGAATTGATGCCGATCACCTCGCCCGCCATGTTGATGAGCGGACCGCCCGAGTTGCCCGGATTGACCGCCACATCGGTCTGGATGAACGGCAGATAGTCGCCGGTGTCGCGGCCCTTCGCGCTGACGATGCCCGCCGTCACCGTGTTGTCGAGGCCGAACGGCGAGCCGATGGCGAGTACCCATTCGCCTACGCGCACCTTGTTCGAGTCGCCGATGGTGATGGCCGGCAGATTCGCCGCGCTGATCTTCACGACGGCCACATCCGTGCGCTCGTCCACGCCCACGAGACGCGCCTTGAACTCGCGCTTGTCGGTGAGCGTGACGTAGATGGTGTCCGCGTCGTCCACGACGTGGGCATTGGTCATCACATAGCCGTCCGTGGACAGGATGAAGCCCGAGCCTACGCCGCTGCTTTGTTCCGAGTTGTCCTGGCTGTCGTCGGGGGTGCGGCTGCCGCCCTTGCCCTGATCGCCGCCGCTGCCGCCCCCGCCTTGTCCGCCGCCGCCCTGGCCACCGCCACCGCCGCCACCGCCGTTTCCGCGCGGCGAGCCGGGCTGACCGGGCATCGGGATACCGAAAAAGCGCCGGAAGAATTCGGACATGTCGCCTTCATCGAGGCCAGGCGGCAAACCACGCAGGTCGCTGCTCGACCCGACACGCGACGTCGTGCGGATATTGACGACCGAAGGCCCCACCTTGTCGACCAGCGTGGTGAAGTCGGGCAGATTCACCGTTGGCACTGCCGCTGCTGTCTGCGAGAGGAACGGCAGGCACACGGCGAGCGCCGCGGCCGCGAAGAACTTGCGCAGCGAGTAGTTGCTCATATGTCTAAGGCCGAGGGATTACTTGGAAGGCTTGTATTCTATGGCAGAAGCAAATTGCTGCAACGTGGATTGCGGCACCTCACCCAGCAAGGTAATCCAGAAATCGCCGCGGCGCTTGACGAGTACATGAGTCGCGCCGCTATTACCGGCGCCTTCCTTGCGCGCGCTTTTCTCCACCGGTTCGATAAAAACCGAGATGGCGGCGAGGCCGTCGGAGAACACGGCCTGATCGACCGGGATGGCCGGCTGGCCTGGCTGGCTCGACGCCATCGGACGGCGCAACTCGCGAATCTTGCGAAAGCCCGCAATATTCGGCGTGAGTTGCCAGCCTTGCGCTTCGATATCCACCGGCTGCACGGGAGGCCGCACCGTGGTCCAGCCCGTCGTGCTGCGCATGCCGCTTGCAATCGACGCCTTGTCGATCGCCCCGCCTATACGCACCTGAGAGAACGAAAGCTGTTCCAGCACCTGGCCGTCCGGATCGAGCGTCTGGGCGCGCAACAGCAAACCAGTCTTGGCATCTGCCCAAAGCTTGTACGCGAACCGGTAAGAATCTTTTGGATCGAGTTCGAGCACTTGGCTTTCGAGCCCCGCCACACGGTCGGTGCCCAAGAGCTTCGGTTCGTAGACGGACAGAACCTGATCGCCGCTCGTCGATAACAAAGCGGGAAAAGAATCCTTGCTCTGCCGATGTTCGACCACGAGCAGATGGCGCTCCGGGACGAACGTGTACATGTCGTCGTCGTGACGAAGCATGCGGCGCGGGGCGCCGTCGAGACTTTCGAGCGATTCGTATTCGCCGTCGCCGCGCGTGGCGACATGCGTGATGCGCGACGACTGCACCGTCGCACCGCGCTGATAAACGAAAGTACCCTCGTAATTCTGCTGCTGGGCCGCTTCGTGAATGCGGTTGAGCAGAGTGGCGGCTGTCTTGCGCTGGGCGGCGGGGTTGTCCCCCTGAGCGAAACTGCTCGATGCCGCCGCGAACAACGCGGCTGCGCAAAGCATCAACGCCGGCAGCCGCCCCCAATATCTAGTTTTATTCAACCGCACACTCGCCATCAGGTTATTGGCCCTGCGTCGTCACCGCCGCGCGAATCAAAGGCATGGAGCCGGGCATGGCCGGCTGCTGGGAGAACTGCTGATGCGCTTCGAGGTATTGATCGAGGCTCGCGTCGCGGATGATGTTCGCCTCCACCACCGGCGCGCGCGTGCTGACCGCCGGCACAGACGCCATGGCGACGCGCTGAACCGAGTCGCCCTGCGTGCTTGCCACTGGCGCGCCCAGACGGCTGTCGACGCCCTGCAACTGCGGCACGACGATCCACGTGAGCGTGGCAGCCGCCGCGGCAACGGCGAAAGCCGGCACGACACGACGGCGCAACATGCCGCCACGCGCCTTCTGTGTCTGTGCCACCGCAGCTGGCGCCAGCACATGCGCCTCGGCCTCGAAACGCGCTGCAAACGCTGTCATGAACGCGCTGCTCTTCGCCGGGCTTTCTGCCAGATCGTCGGAACGCAGTGCGTCGCCGATCAGGTGATAGTCCGACCATGACGCGCGGTCATGGTTATTGAGTTCAGCAAGAAACTGGCTGATATTTCCGAGTTCGTCGAGCGACTCGCCATCCACGAACGCGGAAAGGCGCTCACCGCGCGAACTGTTATTCGATTGCACCGGAACCGACCCCATGATGCTCCCCATCTCTGACACCACCCCGTAGTGACACCAACTAACCCAGATATTGCGTCCCTGCCCCGGGGCGACGCGCTGCCTACCAGCGCTTGCCTTCAGGAGTGTCCAACAACGGACGCAATTTTGCCGCAATGGCTTCGCGAGCACGGAAAATTCTTGATCTGACGGTGCCGATTGGGCATGCCATCATTTCGGCGATTTCTTCGTAACTTAAACCCTCGATTTCCCGGAGCGTGATGGCGGTGCGTAATTCCTCGGGCAGCAGCGCCATCGCAGCATTGACCGTCTGGGCAATCTGCTTGCTCATCAACATCGACTCGGGCGTGTTGATATCCCTTAGTTGGTCTGCATCGGAGAAAGTTTCCGCTTCTTCTGCATCGGCTTCGGTAGAAGTTGGAGCGCGGCGTCCTTGAGTGGCAAGGTAATTCTTTGCCGTGTTGACCGCAATCCGGTAGAGCCAGGTGTAGAAGGCCGATTCGCCGCGAAACTGCGGCAGCGCGCGATAAGCCTTGATAAAGGCGTCCTGGGCGACGTCCTCGACCTCGGCGGGGTCGCGCACGAGGCGCGAGATCAGTCGAATGATCTTGCGGTGGTATTTGGCGACCAGCAGTTCGAACGCGGCCTTGTCACCTTTTTGGACACGCTCGACCAGCAATTGGTCGATTTCTTTTTCGCTCACCTGGGAAATCCGTTTCACTTTGGGGAGTTGCGCGGACGGCTATTGTAGCCTCCCGGCCTTCGCGTTATCCCGGATGCTCATCGACCGTTACAGTCTTTACAGGAAAGAGCTGGCCGCGCGGCGGGCGCTGACTGAAAGCTGGCGGAAAGTATCGGCGTCGAGGGAATCGGCGGCGATGAGCAGTGCTTCGCGGCGTTTTTCTTCCGTCGACACGTCGAGCGCGAGTAAGCGCCCGCTCCACTGCGCGCAGCCGATGATGCGCCAGTAGCGCGCGTTCCCGGCACGGTCCCAGACGGTCAAGCCCTCCGCATGCAGACCGACGGCCGCCGGTTGCCGACGCGCCCAGCGCCGCGCAGTCAAACCGAGCGTAGCGACGCATACCGCAGAGGCGGCGAAGGCATCGAACGCGCCGGCGTGCCCGTGTACGCACTGGAACACCGCGAAACCGGCGACGACGATGAACCCGAGCAGCGCGGCCTGCAGAAAACGCGACGGCCGCAGCGCGATGCGCGGCGGCGTGCCGGCATCCCGTTGCGGCCGATCGACAGACGCGTTCGTCATTCCGTTCCCGTCCCGACGAGCGCGCGTGCTCAGTGACGCTTGAAGACGAGCGAACCGTTCGTTCCGCCGAAGCCGAACGAATTCTTCACCGCGACGTCGATCTTCATTTCCCGCGCGGTGTTCGCACAGTAGTCCAGGTCGCACTGCGGGTCCTGGTTGAAGATGTTGATGGTCGGCGGCGAAATCTGGTTATGGATCGCGAGCACGGTGAAGACCGACTCCAGCCCGCCCGCGCCGCCCAGCAAGTGGCCGGTCATCGACTTGGTGGAATTGACGACGACGCTCCTCGCGTGATCGCCGAGCGCGCGCTTGATGCCCGTGGTTTCCGCGATATCGCCGAGCGGCGTGGACGTGCCGTGCGCGTTCACGTAGTTCACTTCGTCGACATTGACCTTCGCGTTCTTCAACGCGTTGACCATGGCGCGGCGGCCGCCGTCGCCGTCTTCGGGCGGCGCGGTCATGTGATAGGCGTCGCCGCTCATGCCGTAGCCGAGCACTTCCGCATAGATCTTCGCGCCGCGCGCCTTCGCGTGCTCGTACTCTTCGAGCACCATCACGCCCGCGCCTTCGCCAAGCACGAAGCCGTCGCGGTCGGTGTCCCACGGACGGCTGGCCGTGGCGGGGTCGTCGTTACGCTGCGAGAGAGCGCGCGCCGCCGCAAAGCCGCCGATACCGAGCGGAGAAACCGTGGCTTCCGCGCCGCCCGCGATCATCACGTCCGCGTCGCCGTATTCGATCAAACGCGATGCTTCGCCGATGCAGTGCAAACCGGTCGTGCAAGCCGTGACGATGGCCAGATTCGGACCCTTGAGACCGAAGCGGATGGACAGATGACCGGAGATCATGTTGATGATCGACGCCGGCACGAAGAACGGCGAAATACGGCGCGGACCGCGATTGAGCAACTCGGTCTGGGTGACTTCGATCATCGGCAAGCCGCCGATGCCCGAACCCACCACCACGCCCACGCGCTCCGCGTTTTCCTCGGTGATTTCAAGGCCGCTGTCCTGCATGGCCTGCACGCCGGCCGCAAAGCCGTAATGGATGAAGGTATCCATGTGGCGCGCTTCTTTGGCGGGCATGTAGTCTTCGATGTTGAAGCCCTTCACTTCGCCCGCGAAACGCGTGGAGAAGTTCGTGGCATCGAACTTGGTGATGTTGGCGATGCCCGACTTGCCCGCGACCAGATTCGCCCAGCCGTCGGCAACGGTATTGCCGACAGGCGAAACGAGCCCAAGGCCTGTAACAACAACTCGACGACGGCTCACGATAACCCCTTATCCATAGAATGACGAAAAACAAAAGCCACAGCGGCCACAGGAAACCGCCCTGTGTGCCCTGTGGCTGTTAAATCGGTCTGAGCAGCGACAAAACATCTGGCTCGATGAGCGATGAGTCGCTGGCGCGTCCGGCCTTAAGCCTTGACGTTGGCGCGAGCGTAGTCGATTGCTTGCTGAACCGTGGTGATCTTTTCTGCCTCTTCATCGGGAATTTCCATGCCGAACTCGTCTTCCAGTGCCATCACCAGTTCGACGGTATCGAGCGAGTCAGCGCCGAGATCGTTGACGAACGAAGCTTCGTTCTTGATTTCAGCTTCGGCCACGCCAAGTTGTTCGGCGACGATCTTCTTCACGCGCTGTTCGATGTTGTCCATGCAGCCCTCCGAGGGATAAAAAGTTCAAAAATACGAGTGCGCGCATTTTATCAGGTTTGGACCCGCAAAATACGGCGCGTCAGTTCCATGCTGCGCTGCCCGACGCGCTCCTACAAGAGGGCTTGCCGGGCTTCACAGCGATTCTTTCTGCCACCGAGTCCGGCGGTGCGCGCCATGCCTTGAGCATTTTGCGCGCCCGTCTCGGCGCGGATATTAAGCGAAAAACGGCGAAATGCCTATTGCGCCCTTTCCTCGCCTTTACAGCTTTACATGTACATGCCGCCGTTCACGTGCAAGGTCGTGCCGGTGATGTATCCAGCGAACGGCGACGCCAGGAACGACACAGCATGCGCGATATCTTCCGGGCTGCCCAGTCGGCCAAGTGGTATCTGCGCGGTGAGCGCGGTGCGCTGCTCTTCGGGCAAAACCTTGGTCATGTCGGTATCGATGAAACCCGGCGCGATGCAGTTCACCGTAATGCCGCGGCTGCCGATCTCGCGTGCGAGCGCCCGCGTCATGCCCGCCACGCCCGCCTTCGCCGCCGCATAGTTGGCCTGGCCGGGATTGCCCGACGAGCCGACCACCGACGTGATGTTGATGATGCGCCCGCCACGCGCCTTCATCATCGGGCGCAGGACGGCGCGTGATAGACGAAACACGGCGCGCAGATTGGTGTCGATGACGGCGTCGAATTCGTCATCTTTCATGCGCATGGCGAGCTGATCTTTGGTGATGCCCGCGTTGTTCACGAGAATGTTCAGGCCACCGAACTCCTTGACCGTGGACTCGATGAACGAGTCCGCGGCGGCTGCGTCGTTGACGTCGAGCACCGCGCCGCGACCCTTGCCGCCCGCTTGCTGCAACGCTTCGCCGATGCCGGCCGCGCCGCTTTCGCTCGTCGCCGTGCCGATGACCGTCGCGCCCTGCCGAGCGAGTTCCAGCGCGATTGCCCGGCCGATGCCGCGCGACGCGCCCGTGACGATAGCTACCTGATTGTCCAGATTCATTGTTCCACTCCGACTATGCAGCGATCAGTTTGCGCGTTTCTTCGAGCGATGCCGGATCGAAAATCGATCCGCCGACGAGGTTGCCGTCGATCCGCTTCGTGAGACCCGCGAGCACCTTGCCCGGACCGCATTCAATCACGTGCGTGACGCCTTCGCGCGCAATCGCCTGCACGCATTCGACCCAGCGCACCGGGCCTGCTGCCTGACGCACGAGCGCGTCCTTGATAGCGGCGGGATCGGAGACGTTTGCCACGTCGATGTTATTGATCAGCGGAATCCGCGGCGCCTCGATGTCGACCTTCGCGAGGTAATCGCGCAACTGGTCCGAAGCGGGCTTGAGCAGCGACGAATGAAACGGCGCGGAAACCGGCAGCGGCAGCGCGCGCTTCGCGCCCTTCGCCTTCGCGACTTCGCATGCCTTTTCGACGGCCGCCTTGGAGCCCGCGATCACGACTTGCGCCGGCGCGTTGAAGTTGACGGCTTCGACCACGCCCGCCGACGACGCTTCGGCGCAGACGGCACGCACGGTGTCGTCGTCGAGACCCAGGATCGCGGCCATGCCGCCGACGCCCACCGGAACCGCGCTCTGCATTGCTTGCGCGCGGAATCGCACGAGCGGCACGGCATCCGCGAAAGCCAGCGCGCCGGCCGCGACGAGCGCGGTGTATTCGCCGAGGCTATGGCCTGCAACGATCGCCGGCTTCAGACCGGTTTGTGCTTCCCACACGCGGTAAATGGCATAAGCCGCCGTCAGCATGACGGGCTGTGTGTTGGTCGTGAGATTCAGCTCTTCGGCCGGACCTTCGGCGATCAGCTTGCCTAGATCCTGGCCGAGCGCATCGGATGCCTGCTGCACGGTGTCGCGCACGACGGCGTGATCGGCGAATGCGTTGAGCATGCCGATCGACTGCGAACCCTGGCCGGGGAAAACGAACGCAAATTTCATATCGTCCTCGTTGGATTGGAACGATCCGCCTCTCTGCGCCGGCCGGCAAATGGCCGACGCCGGCTGTGCTTGCGCCGCGCGCGCATGGTGCGGTCGCGGCGGCCTTTCCAGCGGATCGAATTCAGATTGATGGGGATCGAGAAGATTGAGGAAGAAAGCGAGTGGCTTGAGCGATCAATAGCGGAAGACCGACGCGCCCCACGTGAAGCCGCCGCCCACGCCTTCGATCAGCACGTTCTGGCCACGCTTGATACGCCCGTCGCGCACGGCGACATCGAGCGCAAGCGGAATCGACGCCGCCGACGTATTGCCATGCTCGCCCACCGTCACGACCATGCGCTCCTGCGGCAGATGCAGCTTGCGGCAAGTGCTCTGCATGATGCGGATATTGGCTTGATGGGGGATCAGCCAGTCGATGTCGTTCGGCGTGAGCTTCGCTTTCTCAAGCGCTTCGATAGCCACTTTTTCGAGCACGTTGACGGCGAGCTTGAACACCGCCTGGCCATCCATGTGCAGGAACGCGCTGCCGGAAATCACACCGCCGTTCACGTTGCCCGGCGTGCAGAGAATGTCGGAATAGCTGCCGTCCGCATGCAGCGCGCTCGACAGCACGCCCGCTTCCTCGGACGCCTGCAGCACGACCGCGCCCGCGCCGTCGCCGAACAGCACGCAGGTCGTGCGGTCCTTGAAGTCGAGAATGCGCGAGAACGTTTCCGCGCCGACGACGAGCGCCGTGCGATTCAGACCGCTGCGAATGAAACTGTCCGCCGTCGCGACGCCATAAGCGAAACCGGAACAGACGGCCTGCACGTCGAACGCCGCGCCGTTGTTCTTGATGCCGAGCTTGTTCTGCAAGAGACACGCCGTGCTCGGAAACACGAAGTCCGGCGTGGAGGTTGCCACGATGATGAGATCGATGGATTGCGGGTCGATGCCCGCCGCCTCGATGGCTCGTTGCGATGCGACCAGCGCGAGATCGCTCGTGGTTTGATCGGAAGCCGCAAAGTGCCGTGCGTGAATGCCGGTTCGCGCGACGATCCATTCGTCGCTCGTCTCGACGCCTTCTTTAGCGAGACGGTCCGCCAATGCCTGATTCGTAACGCGCTCGGCCGGCAGATAGCTGCCTGTGCCGAGCACTCGAGCGTAAAGATTGGATTGAGCCATTATGCCTTCGAGTGTAGCGCAGTCCCCGAGGCGTCCGGCGGATTCGGACGCGAGTTCGGCTGCGGGTTCAGTTCCGTCGCGACGCCGCTTGCGGCATCGGTGGCGGAAGTGCTCGCGGCGCCTTCGCGCGCGGCAGGCGCATTCTCCTCCATTGCGCGCACGAGACGTTCGAGCACACCATTTTTGACGGCATCATACCCGCGTTTGATGGCCCACTCAAACCCGAAGGCTTCGGCCGATCCGTGGCTCTTGATCACGAGGCCGCGCAATCCCAGCAAGGCGGCGCCGTTATATTGCGCGGGATCGACGCGCTTCTTGAAACGCTTGAGAACGGGCAGCGCCACGAGCGCCATCAGCTTGCTCGGCAGGTTGCGGCTGAACTCTTCCTTGATGATGTCGGCAAGCATTTTCGCGAGACCTTCGGAAGTCTTCAACGCGACATTGCCGACGAAGCCGTCGCAGACCACGACATCGGTCGTGCCTTTATAGATGTCGTTGCCTTCCACGTTGCCGTAGAAGTTGAGCGTGCTCGCACGCAGCAGTTCGCCCGCGCGCTTGATCGTTTCGTTGCCCTTGATGACTTCTTCGCCGATATTGAGCAAGCCGATGGTCGGCCGCTCGCGCCCTTCGATCGCCGAAACGAGCGCGTGGCCCATTTCCGCGAACTGCAGCAGATGCTCGGGTTCGCAGTCGACATTGGCGCCGAGATCGAGCACGGTGGTGTAGCCCTTCTGGCTCGGCATGGCAAACGCGATGGCCGGCCGCTCGATACCGGCGAGCGTTTTCAACACATAGCGGGAGACCGCCATGAGCGCGCCGGTGTTGCCGGCGGAGATGCAGGTTTGCGCCTCGCCCTCTTTGACGAGGTTGAGCGCGACGCGCATCGACGAATCTTTCTTCTTGCGCAGCGCGACTTCGACGGGGTCGTCCATGGCAACGACTTCGGTCGCGGGAACGACGGTCAGGCGTGGTTCGTCCAGCGCCTTCAATTTTTTCAATTGCGCGCGAATGGACTGCTCGATGCCGACGAGCATCAGATGCGCGTCGGGATGCGCGCGCACGAAATTGACGGCAGCGGGAACGGTCACGGCCGGACCGTGATCGCCTCCCATGCAGTCAATGGTTATCTTTACGGTCATGGGAAGCGACGAATTTCAGGCACAAAAAAGCGGCAGTGAAATGCCGCCTTCTTGTCGTACCGGGAAAGTGTCAAAAGCGTAGCAGGCGCGAGCGTCCGCTGTGCGGTGACGCATCAGGCCAAGCGCGAAACGCTTAGTCGTTCTTCGTCTTGACGACTTTCTTGCCACGATAGTAGCCATTCGGGCTCACGTGGTGACGCAGATGCACTTCACCCGTGCTAGGCTCAACTGCCAGCGGCGCTGCGTTGAGGAAGTCGTGGGAACGGTGCATGCCGCGCTTCGACGGCGACTTCTTGTTTTGCTGAACTGCCATGATTACTCCAGAAAAATTTTGCGAATTCTAACACAGCCCGAACCGCCGACAGCCCTCGACCTGCAGGCCATCGGGTTGATCGTGAGCGCTTCGCGCCACCAGTTTGTTGCGTGCTGCCGATCCTGCTAGAGCTTTGCCCCGGCTCATTGCCAACATTGCCAAGGCTCGAGCTTCGAGTCCGTTCAATGCTTCTTGTCGTCCTTGAGCTTCTGCAGAACGGCAAACGGATTGGGCTTGTCCGATTTTCCAGAAGCGCCCGATTCGCCGTCCGCTTCGCCTGCTTCGTCACCGTCTTCGCCCTGGAGCAGACTTTCATGCACCTTCGGGCAGACGTTGTGCTTCGGCACGAGCGGCAACGCCAACAACAACTCTTCTTCGATCAAGTCGATCAGATCGAACTGATGCGAGCCTACGATCACATCGACTTCATCGTCATCGAGCGGATACTCGTCCGCTTCTTCTTCCGTCGCCACGATCCGATCAGTCGCATCGACATCGAGATGCTGCGAATACGGCAAAAGACAGCGCTGGCACATCAGATAAACCGAGCCGTGCACCGCGAGGCGCAAATAAGGCTGCGGCGCTTCCGTGCCGTTGTCCTGCAATTCCGGCTGGGTCGATCCCTCGGCCTGCCAGGTGAACACCGTGTCGCGGTCTGGCGCATCTGCCGGCACTTCGGCTAACATGCGCGGCAGTTGCGAAACGCGGACCGCGCCCGCTGCCTGCCTGCCGCTCTTGGCAAAATCGTAAAGATCGAGCGCGCGCGGATTGGCGGGGCTCGCAGGTTTGCCAGGATTCTGAGTCATGTGCGCTCCTGCAATGTGCCGTGCGTTGTTCGTACGTGTTTCGTTCGGGTGCGGTCGGCGCTTCGGTTAGCGCTTGAGTCTGCACTTGGCTACGCGCCCGCTGCTACAGTCCGGTACTGCTACGAATCAGTATGCACCGCCCGGTGCCAAAAGGCAGGCGTGGCTTGCCCGGATTTGCAGCACGACGTCAAACGTGCTTTGTTTGCGTCACCTTGGTTTGCGCCACCGCTGTTAATTCCGCGGTACTAGTTATCTCTTCCCTATTCACCGCTAGAGCGCCCAAGCACCATACCGATGAAAAGCCCAAAACTATAACGGCTTTGTTCTTTCGAGTCAAACACTTAAGGACTCGTTCGCAACCCGTCGTTTTTCACCCATTTTTGCTGATTTCCGTTTATGTCCGACGTTTTTGCTTCGTCTTCGCCCACGCGGCGCCTGGTTCTGGCGTCGGGTTCGCCATATCGGCGCGAGTTATTGGCGCGTTTGCGCATACCTTTCGATGTCATCGTTTCCGGTGTCGATGAAACGCCGCTTGCCGGCGAATCGCCCGAGGCAACGGCCGTGCGTCTTTCCATCGCCAAGGCGCGCGCGGCGGCCGTCGAGGCGCCGGGCGCGCTCATAATCGGCTCCGATCAGGTCGCGACCTTCGACGGACGTCAGATCGGCAAGCCCGGCACGCACGACAACGCCGTCGCGCAACTGCGCGCGATGCGCGGCCGCGGCGTCGACTTCCACAGCGCGCTGTGCGTGTTCGACAGCGCCACGGAAAGCGTGCAATCGGCCGATATCGTCACCCGCGTGCAGTTTCGCGATTACACGGACGCCGAAATCGAAGCCTACCTTCGCGCCGAAACGCCCTACGACTGCGCGGGCAGCGCCAAGTCCGAAGGGCTCGGCATCGTGTTGCTCGATGCGATCGACTCCGACGATCCCACCGCGCTCATCGGCCTGCCGCTCATCGCGCTGAGCAAGATGTTGCGCGCGGCCGGTTTCCCCCTTCTCGGAGCGGCAGCATGAGCGGCGTCCTTTATCTGATTCCCAATACGCTTGGCGAAGGCGATGCCGAAGCGCTCGCGCAAGTTCTGCCCGAGCCGGTGCGCGCGCAGGCAGCCGCGCTGGGTTATTACATCGGCGAGAACGCCAAGACGACGCGCGCGTTCCTCAAGAAAGTAGGCACGACGCGGCCGATTCAGGAAATCGAGGTTCGGGAGCTGAACGTCAATACGCCGCCCGGCGAAATCGACAAACTGCTCGCGCCGATTCTCGCCGGCGCCGACGCGGGACTCGTCTCGGAAGCCGGCTGCCCCGCCGTCGCCGATCCGGGCGCGCTGCTCGTGCGGCGCGCGCATCAGCGAGGCGTGAAGGTCGTGCCGTTCGTCGGACCAAGTTCAATTCTGCTCGCGCTCATGGCGTCGGGCATGAACGGCCAGAGCTTCGCGTTCAACGGCTATCTTCCCGTGGATGCCGCCGAGCGCGGCAAGCGCCTGCGCGAGCTGGAACAACTGTCGCGCAAGGCGAACCAGACGCAGATTTTCATCGAGACACCGTATCGCAATCGGGCGATGCTGGACACGCTCATCGCGACCTGCGCGCCATCGACGCTCATCTGCGTCGCGGTGGATTTGACGCTGCCGGGCGAAACCATCGTGACGCGCACGGCAGCGGACTGGAAGAAGCAAGCCGCGCCGGAATTGCACAAACGGCCGGCGATTTTTCTGTTGCTGGGGGCTTGAGGTCGGTGCGGTCAGGCGAGGGTTTGTGCGCCGCTCGCCCTCACGCCCTCACCGCACCTGCACCTTTCCGCCAAGCGTCAACGCCCGCACCGCCGCATCACCGACAGAAGCGCCAAAGCGCTTCACCACCTTCTCGCCGATGCTTTCCTTCTGCGTGTAATCGACGATATCCGGCTGCTTGATGATCTCGCGCGCGACGTAGCTGGCGTCGCCGAAACCATCCGCGAGTCCAAGCTGGACGCTCTTCTCGCCTGTCCAGAACTCTCCCGAAAACAAGTCAGGATCGTCCTTCAGACGCGTGCCGCGCCCCAGTTTCACCGCGTCGATGAACTGCGCGTGGATCTGATCGAGCATGTCCTGGGCGTGCGCGGTCATCTGCGGCGTCTCGGGCGAAAACGGATCGAACGAACCCTTGTTTGCGCCCGCCGTATGCATGCGGCGCTGGATGCCGAGCTTGTCCATCAGCCCGGTGAAGCCGAAACCGTCCATCAGCACGCCAATCGAGCCGACGATGCTCGCCTTGTCCACGTAGATCTTGTCCGCCGCCGCCGCGACGTAATAGCCGCCCGACGCGCACATGTCATCGACGACGACGTAAAGCGGCGTCTTCGGATACTTCGCCCGCAAACGCTTGATTTCGCGATAAATAATGCCCGCCTGCACCGGCGAGCCGCCCGGACTGTTGATGCGCAAAATCACGCCCGCCGTGCCGTCGTCCTCGAACGCGCTTTCGAGCGCGCCGCCGATGTTGTCGGCGCTAGCATCGCCATTACTCGAAATCTCGCCCTGCAAGTCGATGAGCGCGGTGTGGCGCGTACTCTTGGCGACGTGGTCGCCGGTCAGATCGAACACGCGCCAGGCGATCACGGCAATCACCGCGAGAAATACGAAGCGAAAGAAAATGCGCCAGCGCCGCGCCGCACGCTGCTCGCGAACGGATGCCAGCGCGATGCGTTCGAGCGCCTCGCGCTCCCAATTGTCATTGCCGCGATCGTTACCGCGCGGGTTTTGAGGAAAGTTGTCGGACATGCGTTTGCCTTCTGGTCGTCAAACCAGCTCAAGGAAAAATGGGGATTCAGGCCGGGCGCAGCGTGTCGTCGGGCAGCCAGAAGACCGCGCGGCCTTCGGGCGTGTCGCGTTCCTCGACGGCGAGTGCGCGCAGACGCGCGCCGCGGCACGGACCGCCGACGCACTTGCCCGTGTCGGGCTCGTAGATCGCGCCGTGCGTCGCGCACATCAAGTATAGGCCCGAGCTTTCGAAGAACTGGCCTTCGACCCAGTCGAGTTCCATCGGGACATGCGCGCAGCGGTTGAGGTAGCCGAAAGGTTTGCCGTCGTAGCGCACGAAGAACACCACCGCTTCGCCGCTCGCGTCCGCCGCGTTCAGGCGCCGGCCCGCGCCGCCGTCGACGAGTTCATCGGCGGCGCACACGCGCACGGCGTTCGCGGCTTGCGTCGGCTCGCTCATGCGTGCTCCCGCAGCCAGCCCGCCAGAGACGCGATGCTATCCGCGCAGAACTTCGGTTCCAGCTTCGTCAGCGAATCTGCCGGATGCGCGCCGTAGCCCACGCCGATGCCCGCCGCGCCCGCGTTGATCGCCATCTGCAGGTCGTGCGTGGTGTCGCCGATCATCACCGTGCGCGACAAATCCTGGCCGAGTTCGCGCGTGAGTTCGTGGAGCATGGCCGGATGCGGCTTCGAGAAGGTTTCGTCGGCGCAGCGCGTGGCGTCGAAATGGCTCGTGAGGCGCGACTCGTCGAGCGCGCGGTTCAGTCCGACACGGCTCTTGCCCGTCGCCACCGCGAGAAAATAGCCCTCTTCGCGCAGTTCCCGAAGCAACTCGCGCACGCCAGTGAAAAGTTCGGTGGTCTGGCCGGTCGTCAAAAAGTGATAGCGATAACGCTCGGCCAGACGCGGATAGTCGGAAGGATCGAGCGTGGGCGCGCAAATCTGCAGCGCGTCCCTGAGGCCGAGGCCGATCACGTAGCTCGCGGATTCATCGGCCGGAACTGGCAGCCCCAGATCGCGGCATGCCGCCTGAATGCTGCGCGTAATGTGCGCGGTCGAATCCATCAAGGTGCCGTCCCAGTCGAAGACGATCAAATCGAATTGCTGCCGCGCCATGTAACGTGTCTCACTGTTGATCTTGGTTTAAGAGCTTGAGCTGGTCGATGCAGCGCCGGCATTCCGCCGGCAGCGGCGCTTCGAGCTGCAGCGGCTCGCCGGTCGCCGGATGCGTGATTTTCAGTCGATAAGCGTGCAAAAACATGCGTTTGAGCGACGGTTTCGCGTTCGGACGCGCGAGCTCCTTGTTGAGCGCGAAATCGCCGTATTTGGCATCGCCCGCAATAGGCAGGCCGAGACTCGCCAAATGCACGCGAATTTGGTGCGTGCGGCCGGTTTTAAGTTCGGCCTCGACCCAGGCGTAGTCGTCCCAGCGCTCGATCAGATTGAAAACCGTATGCGACGGCAGACCGTTCTCCTGAATCCGCACGCGCCGCTCGCCGTCCGCCGCCACGTACTTGTGCAGCGGCTCCTTGACGATACGCCGCCGTCCCCAGTCGCTTGGCCAGTCGCCATGTCCGAGCGCGTAGTAACGTTTGTCGACGCGATTCTCACGAATTTGCTCGTGCAGATTGACGAGCGCCGCGCGCTTTTTGGCAAGCATGAGCACGCCGGACGTCTCGCGATCCAGCCGATGCACGAGTTCGAGAAATTTCGCGTGCGGGCGCGCGTTGCGCAATTGTTCGATGACGCCGAACGCCACGCCGCTGCCGCCGTGTACCGCGACGCCCGACGGTTTGTCGATGACGATCAAATGGTCGTCCTCGAAAATGATGGGGAATTCTGCGGCCGGCGCGTTCGACGACAGCGGTTTTTCATCCGGCTGCGCGACACGAATGGGCGGCACGCGCACGAGATCGCCGATTTCGAGCCGGTACGCGGAATCGATTCGGCCTTTGTTCACGCGCACTTCGCCGCTGCGCAGAATTCGGTAAATATGGCTTTTGGGCACGCCCTTGCAGACGCGCAACAGAAAATTGTCGATGCGCTGACCGGCAGCGGTTTCGTCGATTTCGATCATCGACACCTGCTCGCTTGCGACCTGTTTATGGGATGTTTTGCCTAACTCATTCATTCTGAATATAATTTGCGAGCAGTCTGAAAAACAGCGTGACACGAAAACCGTGGCTGCGAACTATCAGACTGTACAGGTGCAAGCAATAAACCATCATTTTACTTGCGCCCAGGGCCGGTTGCTCGCCCGGAAAATCGAGCAACAAGTTGCACGCACGGCGATATCACCGGCAGGGACGGGGCCCACAGGCGCGTTCGGTCGAGTGATCGTCGATCGGTAACGGATTTTTGGTCAAAAAGAATTTTTATCGGCGAGAAGCGATGGCGCCCGGTCGTTGAAGTCGGTCGCCCGCCCAGATTTTCCCCTGCCATCGAGCAACGGGACGAACGGCAAATCGAAGCTCGCCGATTGCGAACAACTCGCGACGACATCGCGGCTGCGCTGATTCCGGCGAAGCGCGATAGCAGTTAAAAAACGTCGCAGTGAGGCGAGACATGCGGCACGCCAGCGGAGCTTTCGGGTCTGCGGCCGTGCCAGCGCGGTCAGGCAAGGGTCGAGGTCGGCGAAGAAGCATCGCGCGAAATTACGCGAGGCCGCCCTCCTGCATTGCCGCCGTCGGAGGAGAAGGCTCTGTTCGAAGAGCGCAGCGGGTTTGGCGCGTCTAATTTGAGACGCGAAACCCCCGGCGCCGCCGTTTTTCCTCGACGCGTTTTACCGCGCAGCGCACCGTATCGGCGCGCCTCCCAGTTGTCGCAAGGTGCCCCACGGCCCGGCCCGCTCATGCGCCCGTGCCCGCTTTCGGCAATTCTCCCGCCAGAAGTCCCGCTCCAGCGTGCTTTGTGACAACACACAAAAAGCGCGGCACGCTCGCCCTCCCGCTTCGCCCGCCGATGTTCGACCACGGGTTCGAACTCCGCGCCGATTCGCAAGATGAGGGACGGCAGAGCCGCTCTGGAGCCGTTCAATGAAACGCATGCTGTTTAATGCGACGCAGCAGGAAGAACTCCGCGTCGCCATCGTCGATGGGCAGAAGCTCATCGATATCGACATCGAAACCGCCGGGCGCGAACAGCGCAAAGGCAACATCTACAAGGGAGTCGTCACCCGCATCGAGCCGTCGCTCGAAGCCTGTTTCGTCAACTACGGCGAGGACCGCCACGGTTTTCTCCCGTTCAAGGAAGTCGCCCGCCAATATTTTCGCGACGGCATCGAGATGCGCTCCGCGCGCATTCAGGACGCGCTGCGCGAAGGCCAGGAACTGATCGTTCAGGTCGAAAAGGAAGAACGCGGCAACAAGGGCGCGGCGCTGACCACGTTCATTTCGCTCGCCGGACGCTATCTCGTCCTGATGCCGAACAACCCGCGCGGCGGCGGCGTGTCGCGCCGGATCGAAGGCGACGAGCGGCAGGAACTGCGCGAAACCATGGCGCAGCTCGAACTGCCGGAAGGCATGAGCATCATCGCGCGCACGGCGGGAATCGGACGCTCGGCCGAAGAACTCCAGTGGGACCTGAATTACCTGATGCAACTGTGGCGCGCGATCGAAGCCGCGTCGCAGAGCGGCGTCGCCGGCCAGCCCATGCTGATTTATCTCGAATCGAGCCTCGTCATTCGCGCGATTCGCGACTATTTCCAGCCGGATATCGGCGAAATTCTCATCGACACGACCGAAATCCATGATCAGGCGCGCGCCTTCATGGACATCGTGATGCCCGACAACCTGCAAAAGGTGAAGCGCTATCACGACGACGTGCCGCTGTTCTCGCGTTTCCAGATCGAGCATCAGATTGAAACCGCGTACTCGCGCACGGTGCCGCTGCCTTCGGGCGGCGCGATCGTGATCGATCACACCGAGGCGCTCGTCGCCATCGACGTGAACTCGGCGCGCGCGACCAAGGGCGCCGACATCGAGGAAACCGCCACGCGCACCAATCTGGAAGCCGCCGACGAAGTCGCGCGCCAGTTGCGTCTGCGCGATCTGGGCGGGCTGATCGTGATCGACTTCATCGACATGGAGTCGGCAAAGAGCCAGCGCGAGGTCGAACAGCGCCTGAAAGACGCGCTCAAGCACGACCGTGCGCGCGTACAAATGGGCAAGATTTCTCGCTTCGGGTTGATGGAACTGTCGCGTCAGCGGCTGCGTCCGGCACTCTCCGAAGGCAGCCACGTCACCTGCCCGCGTTGTAACGGCACGGGCCATATCCGCGATACCGAGTCGTCCGCGCTGCAAGTGCTGCGGATCATTCAGGAAGAAGCGATGAAGGAAAACACCGCAGCGATTCATTGCCAGGTGCCGGTCGAAGTGACCGCCTTCCTATTGAACGAAAAGCGCTCGGAAATCAACAAGATCGAGTCGCGCTTCAAGGTCAACGTCGTTCTGATTCCGAACAAGCATCTGGAGACGCCGCATTACAAGCTGGAGCGTCTGCGTCACGACGATGCCCGTCTCGACGAACCGCGCGCCTCGTGGAAGATGGCAGTGGAAGCGGCAACCGAGATGGAATCGGAAACCGGCTACAGCAAACGCACCGAGGAAGTAAAGCCGAAGCAGGAAGCGGCGGTCAAGGGCATCACGCCCGAGAAGCCCGCGCCGAGCGCGCCGGTCAAACCGGCGCCGGTCGAGGCCGCGCCCGTTGCAGCGACGCCGGAGCCGGCGAGCGGCGGGTTCATCGCGTGGATCAAGAACCTGTTCGGCATTCAGCCTGAAGTCAAACCGGCGCCCGCGCCGGTCGAAGCGCAACCCGCCACGCGCGCGCCACGCGAGCGCCCGGAGCGCGGCGAACGCACGGGCGGCGGCGATCGCAACCGTAATCGCCGTGGCGGTGCGAATCGCGATGGCGCGGCCGTGGGTGCCGCTGCCGGCGCAAACGGCGTGAATGGCGCGGTTGGCGGCGGCAATGGCACGGGCCGTCAAGGCGCGCGCCGTGAAGACCGCGAGGCGCGTCCGGGTCGCGAAGGCCGTGAATTGCGCGAAGTTCGTGAGCCGCGTGAAGCACGCGAAGGACGTGAAGGACGCGAACCCCGCGAGGCGCGCGAGCCGCGTGAGGCACGTGAGCCGCGCGAACGCAATCAGGACCGAAACGCCGAACGCGCACCGCGCGCCGAGGCTGCGGAGCGTCCGGAACGACGCGAGCGTGCGGATCGCGGCGAGCGTGGTGAACGTGGCGATCGTGCGGAACGCACCGAGCGTCCGGAACGTGGCGAGCGTCGCAAGCCGCAGGCCGAAACCGCCGTCGAAGCACTGACGCCAAGCGAAGCGGTGCCGTCGGAGATCGTCGAAACGGCGCAAACCGACGACGACTTCGCGCAGCAAAACGGTCTCGACGCGATGTCGGCGGAACAAGCCGCGCGTGATGGCGAAGAGCGTCGTCGCCGCCGTCGCGGTCGTCGTGGCGGTCGTCGCGAACGTGAAGATGACGGCACGACGGTGAATCACGCCGCCGATGTCGCCGAAGCGGAAGGCGCAGCCGAAAGCATGTCGGCGCAAGCTGGCGTGTTCGATGCCGAAGCCGCGCAAGAAGCCGCCGCGCGTCGCGAACCGCGTCCGGCCGTTGCCGCGCCGCAGCCTGTCGCCGAACGCAGCGTGGAGAAGGCGCCCGAGCAAGCCGTCGCTGCACCGGTGCAAGCGCCTGTGCGCGTCGAGCAGCCGTCGCAGACCGAGGCTATCGAAGCGAACGCGCAGTTGAAGGCGACGACGCCCGAACCGGCGCCGGAGTTTTTCGCGAAGCCGGATGCGTCGCTCGCGGTCGATAACCCGTTCGGCCCGACGCCGAAACTCGCGGAAACGAAGCCCGCCGATCCTTTCGCGCCTGCCACGTCTGCTGCTCCCGCAGCCGTGGAAGAAGCGAAGCCTGTCGTAGTGGCCGCGCCTGTCGAAACCGCGAAGCCAGTGGAAACGGCCAAGCCGTTCGAAGCTCCGGCTGAGGCAATCGCGGAAACGCCGTCCGCCGAAGCCGCGCCGGTACGGGCCGAACCCGCCGAACCCGTCAAGGTCGCCGCGGTTGCAGCGACGCCTGAGGCGACTTCGGTTCCGCCCGTGCAGGTCCAGGCCGTGGAAACGGTGACGACTGAAAGCGTGATCGAAACGGCAGTGGCTTCGCAGCCCGTCGCAGTGGAAGCGGAGCCGGTGAAAGCCGCCGCGCCCGCGGCTGCACCGGCCGCGACGCCGGTATCGACGGAAGCGTTGCAGCCGATGCTCGAATCCGCCGGCCTCGTCTGGGTCAACACGGACGCCAGCAAGCTGCGCGACGCCAACGCCGCAGCCGAGCGCGAAGCCGCGCCGGCACGCGTGCCGCGCGAGCGCAAGCCGCTGCCGCCTGTGAGCGCCGCGCCGATGCAGCAAGTGGAAACCGGCAAAGACGCGCAGTAAGCGTAGTGCCGCCGCCAGGCGTTCCATGGAACGCCCGGTTGCGCAGGAAAAACGCCATCGGCTAACGTCGATGGCGTTTTTTTTTGACGCCTAGGTATGGAAAGCCTGTACCAAAGGGTAAGACGACTGGTTCGCCGCGTTCCGCTAAAATGACTACGTGCTTCTACTATTCGAACAAGCTTCCGAGCCGAGCAAGACCGCCGCCATGTCCCGACGCATCATCCCCTTAGCCGATGTCAGCGCCATTCCGGATTTTTCCGGCGCGGTGGCATTGCCATCCGGGTTGCTGACGGACACGCTCGCGCGTCCGCTGCGCGATCTGCGCATCTCGGTCACGGATCGCTGCAACTTCCGCTGCGTCTACTGCATGCCGCGCGACGTGTTCGACAAGGACTACCCGTTTCTGCCGCATTCCGCCCTGCTCTCGTTCGAGGAAATCGAGCGGCTCGCGCGCGTCTTCGTGGCCCACGGCGTCGAAAAAATCCGTTTGACGGGCGGTGAGCCGCTACTGCGCAAGAACATCGAATTTCTGATCGAACGACTCGCGCTTCTGCGCACGCCCGAAGGCCGTCCGCTCGATCTCACGCTGACCACCAACGGATCGCTGCTCGCGCGCAAGGCACGTTCGCTCAAGGATGCGGGGCTGTCGCGCGTCACGGTCAGTCTGGATGCGCTCGACGACACGCTTTTTCGCCGCATGAACGACGCCGATTTCGCCGTGGCCGACGTGCTCGACGGCATCGAAGCCGCGCAGTCGGCGGGCCTTTTGCCGATCAAGGTCAACATGGTCGTCAAGCGCGGCACGAACGATCAGGAAGTCGTGCCGATGGCGCGTCACTTCAAGGGCAGCGGCGTGGTGCTGCGCTTCATCGAATACATGGATGTCGGTGCGTCGAACGGCTGGAACATGAGCGAGGTGTTGCCGTCCGCGCAAGTCGTCGAGCGGATCGCCGAACACTTCGCGCTCGCGCCGCTCGAAGCGCATACGGCCGCCGAAACCGCGCAACGCTGGGGCTATCTCGACGGCAGCGGAGAGATCGGCGTGATTTCGAGCGTCACGCGTGCGTTCTGCGGCACTTGCACGCGCGCGCGGCTCTCGACCGAAGGCAAGCTGTACCTCTGCCTTTTCGCCACGTCCGGCCACGATCTGCGCGCGCTCATTCGCGGCGGCGCGAGCGATGCCGACGTCGCCAACGCCGTTGCGCACATCTGGCACGCGCGCGGCGATCGCTACTCGCAATTGCGCGGCAGCGCGGCGGGAAACGCGCGCCGTGAAGCGCCGCGCGTCGAGATGTCGTACATCGGCGGTTGATGCTTGTGGCCCCGGAAAATCAGACTACCGGACTCGTGCTCGCGGGCGGACGCGGCTCGCGCATGGGCGGCGTCGACAAGGGACTACAGCTCCTGCGCGACGAACCGCTCGCGTTGCATGTGCTGCGCCGCCTCGCGCCGCAGACGGACGCCATGCTCATCAGCGCGAATCGTTCGGGCGACGACTACGCTCGGCTCGCTACGCGTTTCGATGCACGCGTCATCGCCGATTCGCTCGCCGATTATCCCGGCCCGCTTGCCGGCATCGCCACTGCATTGCGCGCGGCGCACACCGAGTTCGTGCTGACCGCGCCTTGCGACGCGCCTTTCGTCGATCCGCAACTCGGCACCACGTTGCGACGCGCGCTCGACGAACATGGCGCGGACATCGCTTATGCGGCGACCGTCGATACGGACGAAACGCGCATCGCACATCCGGTTTTCGCGCTGATTCGAACCTCGCTCGCCGACGATCTCGACGCCTGGCTCGCCGCTGGCGAACGCAAGGTCCGTGCGTGGTACGCGCGCCACAAGGCGGTGCAAGTGCCATTTCACGATGATCGCGCGTTTTACAATATCAATGATTTGCATCAGCTAGCTGAACTGGCGCGTCGTTAGCCACGCGCATTCGTTCAGGTTCAGCCGGTTCCAGCATCGCTGTCCTTCCCGACTTCGGTCGCGACCATTCCGATTCATGACCACGTCCAGGCCCTTCTCCGCTTGCGTCACTTACTACGATCCGAACGCGCTGCCGGTTGCGGCCGCGCAGGAAATCGTTCGTCAGTGGGCCATGCCGCGTGGAAATGCCGGGCGTGTCGAACGCGTAAGTCTTTATGAAGCGCTCGGCCGCGTGCTCGCCGAAGACGTGATCTCGCCCATCGATGTCCCGGCATTCGACAACTCCGCAATGGACGGCTACGCGTTCAAGAGCGCCGCGCTCAATGCCGCGCGCGATGCCGTCGAGCTGAACGTCGCGGGTATCGCGCTCGCCGGACGTCCTTTCAGCGCCGAACCCAACTCGGCTCAATGCGTGCGCATCATGACGGGCGCGCTGATTCCGCCGGGCTGCGACACCGTCGTGCCGCAAGAACTCGTCACGCGCGCTGACGACGTCATTCGCTTCCCATCAACCGTCGTAAGCGAAGGCCAGAACCGGCGGCTCGCCGGCGAAGACTTGGCTCGCGGCAAGGCCGCTTTGCAAGCAGGCCGTATCGTGCGGGCGTCCGACCTCGGCTTGCTTGCGTCGCTCGGAATCGCCGAAGTCGCGGTGCGGAAGCGTCTCGTCGTCGCGTTCTTTTCCACGGGCGACGAGTTGCGCTCCGTCGGCGAACCGCTTGCGCCCGGCAGCCTTTACGACAGCAACCGCTACACCCTTTTCGCGATGCTGCGCCGCCTCGATGTCGAGACGGTCGATCTGGGCATCGTGCGCGACGACCGGGCATCGTTGGAGAAGGCGTTGCGCGAAGCGGCGCAAGCAGCGGATGTCGTCATCAGCTCGGGGGGCGTCTCCGTTGGCGACGCCGATTTCACGCGCGAACTGATGAACTCGCTCGGCGACGTCGCGTTCTGGAAGATCGCCATGCGTCCCGGCCGCCCGCTCGCATTCGGCCGCTTGTGGTCGGGACCGCGCGCGGGCACGGGCGAATCGGCGCTCTTCTTCGGCTTGCCGGGGAACCCCGTTGCCGTGATGGCCACGTTCTACTTCATCGTCCGTGAAGCCTTGCTGGCCATGTCGGGCGCCGCACGCCAGCCGCTCATCGAGATTCGCGCGACCTGCGCCGAGCCGATCAAAAAGCGCGCGGGCCGCACGGAATTTCAGCGCGGCATTGCAAGCCGCCGCGCCGACGGTCAATGGAGCGTCGTGACCACCGGGCCGCAAGGTTCAGGCGTGCTGAGTTCCATGAGCCGGGCCAATTGCTTCATCGTGCTCGAACACGATCGCGGCAATCTCGAAACGGGCGATTCCGTGGATATCGTGCCGTTCGACGGCCTCGTTTGAGCGCGCCAAAAAGTACGGCGACGCGATCACCACCATTTTTTATCGATAGACGGGTTTTCAGTCCATGAAAAAGCAGATCTCATCCATTGCACCCGGACAGACGGCCAAGGCCCTGATCCTCGTGTATCTGACTTTCAGCGTGCCGATCGTGCTGCTCGGCGTGGTGGTCGCGTTCGTGCGATACGGCTCGGTGGAAGTGAGCACGGTCACGAGCGCGCTGCTGCTCAACGCAATCCTTGGCTTCGTGCTGTTGTGGATTGCGTGCCACGCTTATAACTGGGTGGCGTCGCGTTTCGGCGGCATAGAAATCGTGTTGTCCGACGCACCGGAGGAAGCGTGAGCGGCGCGTCGATTCGCCCCGCCACGCCCGCCGATATCGGCGCGATCTACGCGCTGATGTACGAACTCGCGGAATTCGAGAAGCTCACGCATCTGTTTATCGCGACCGAAGACGGCGTGCGTGATGCGCTCTTCGGCGCGCGTCCGTCAGCCGAAGCGCTGGTCGCGGAACAGGCGGGCGAAGTGGTCGGCTATGCGCTCTTCTTCCATAACTTCTCCACGTTTCTCGGCAAGCGCGGGCTGTATCTGGAAGATCTCTACGTACGCCCGACGTTGCGCGGCAGCGGCCTCGGTACGCAGATGCTCAAGCGGCTTGCGGCACTTGCGGTCGAGCGTCAGTGCGGCCGCTTCGAATGGTCGGTGCTGGACTGGAATCAGAACGCCATCGACTTCTATGAAAAGATGGGCGCAACCGTATTGCCGGACTGGCGCATCGTGCGTATCACCGGTGAGTCGCTGGAGCGGTTGGCTTCGTAGACGCGGTTGCATCGCTGACGCGCAGGCCGCTTATCATCTGAAGCTCGTCAAAGCTCGTCGTCCCCATCTCGCGGCAGCGCGGCCTCGTCATCCCCGAGCAGACCGCGCGCTTCCTCACCCGGAAGCGCTTCCACGTCGCGCAGGCGCTTGCCCATTTGACGCGTGCGCGTCTGCGCCGCTTCAATCGAGCGCGTGACGGTTTCGAGCTGCGACTTCGTCTTCGCGAGTACATCGCCGAACTTGTTGAACTCGGTTTTCACCGCGCCGAGCACCTGCCACACCTCGCTCGACCGCTTTTCGATGGCGAGCGTCCTGAAGCCCATTTGCAGACTGTTGAGCAGCGCCGTGAGTGTAGTCGGACCGGCCACGCTCACGCGATGCTCGCGCTGCAGATAGTCGGTCAGACCCGGACGCCGCAGCACTTCGGCATACAAACCCTCGGTCGGCAGAAACAGCAACGCGAAGTCGGTCGTATGCGGCGGCGACACGTACTTCTGCGCGATGGAACGCGCCTCCGCGCGCAAGCGTCCCTCGAGCGCACGCGCGGCCTCTTCCACACCGACGGGATCTGCGCGATCTTGCGCATCGACGAGACGCTCGTAGTCCTCGCGCGGAAACTTGGCGTCGATAGGCAGCCACACCGGCGTCGCGGCATCGCCCGGCGCGCCCGGCGTGTCGTGACGGCCCGGCAACTTGACTGCAAACTCCACGCGATCGTTGCTCTTGGGCACGGTCGCGACGTTCTTCGCGTATTGATCCGGCGTGAGCAACTGTTCAAGCAACGACTCCAATTGCACTTCGCCCCAAATGCCGCGCGTCTTGACGTTGGTCAGCACCTTCTTCAGATCGCCGACGCCCGCCGCGAGCGTCTGCATCTCGCCCAAGCCCCGATGCACTTGTTCGAGCCGGTCCGACACCAGCTTGAACGATTCGCCGAGCCGCTGCTCCAGCGTGGAATGCAGCTTTTCATCGACGGTGCGGCGCATTTCATCGAGCTTCGCCGAGTTGTTGGCCTCGATGTCCTTGAGGCGCGCTTCGAGCGTCGCGCGCACTTCGCCGAGCCGCCGTTCGTTCGCTTCCGATAGCTGGCCAAGATGCAAGGTCATGGAGTCGGCGAAGCGCTTGAGCGCGTTGCCCTGATCGTCGCGCGCCTGCTGACTCTGCTGCGCGAGTTGCTGCGCAAGCGCGTCGAACTGCGCGTTCTGCACGCTCGACGTGCTCGCCAACTGCGTCGCGAGCGTCTGATGAAACTGCGTGAAGCCGCTTTGCGATTCCATGCGCGAGACGCGCGCGCTCTCCGCGATATCGCCACGCAAGCCGCGTTCGAGCCGCTCCTGCGCGCGCGCCTGCGCCTCGCCCATGTCGTTCACGCGGTCGGTGAGCGCGACGAATTCCTCTTCGATATCGACGCGGGACGTGCGCCGCATCGTCGCAAACAGGACGACGAGCGCAACCAGAAGCGCAATCGCCAGGAGCGCGATCGCGCCGTACAACAGTTCGATCATTTTTACAGCACGTCCGGGTTGATCGGATTCGGCGGATTGCCGGCGCGCGGTCCTTCACCCAAACCGGCGATGAGATTGTCCGCGGCGAGATTCGCCATCGCGCGGCGCGTCGACTCGGTGGCGCTCGCGATATGCGGCGTCAACGCGACGTTGTCGAGCAACAGGAAATCGGGATTGAAGTCGGGTTCGCCTTCGAACACGTCGATCCCCGCCGCCGCGATACGCTTCTCGCGCAGCGCGGCGATCAACGCCGAATCGTCGACGATTCCGCCGCGCGCGATGTTGGTAAGCGTGGCCGTCGGCTTCATCAACGCGAGTTCGGCCGCGCCGATGGTGTGATGGTTCTCCTTGGTGTAGGGCAGCACGAGCACGACGTGATCCGCGCGCTTCAACAAGTCTTCCTTCGACGCGTACTCCGCGTTGAGTTGCGACTCGATCTCCGGCGCGACGCGCGAACGGTTGTGATAGATCACGCGCATGTCGAAGCCCACCGCTCGGCGCGCCAGCGCTTGCCCGATCCGGCCCATGCCGATCACGCCGAGC
Source organism: Caballeronia sp. LP006 (assembly GCF_031450995.1). Lineage (NCBI taxonomy): Bacteria > Pseudomonadati > Pseudomonadota > Betaproteobacteria > Burkholderiales > Burkholderiaceae > Caballeronia > Caballeronia sp. LP006. The sequence continues at coordinate 2,528,292 of NZ_JARTVW010000005.1, forward strand.
GTCGAGCCGTACACGTCGGTGCCGAGGAACGAATCGAAACTCCACTTCTGCCATTTGCCCGCGCGCAGAAAGTGCTCGGATTCGGTCACGCGCCGGGCCGCTGCCATCATGAGCGCCCAGCCGAAGTCGGCGGTGGTTTCGTTCAGCACGTTGGGCGTGTTGGTGCCGAGCACCTTGTGCGCGTCGAATGCGTGCATGTCGAAGTTGTTGTAGCCGACCGCCATGTTCGCGACGACTTTCAGGTTCGGCGAGCCCGCCAGTTCCGTTTCGCCGACCATCTCGCCGGCAGTGAACGCGCCGTCCTTGTCGGCCAGACGCGCGCGAAACTCCTCCTGGCCAAGCACGTCGCCCGGATTCAGATCGACTTCGAAATACTGTTTCAGACGTTCGACCACATCGGGAAAAGTGGGACGCGCAACAAGCACCTTCTTCATCGAATTGCTCCTAGAAAAATAGCCAGCCCAAGACGGCGAATAACGGCAACAGGACGATGCCAGACCATCCCATATAACCGAAGAAGCCCGGCATGCGAATGCCGCGCGATTCGGCGATTGCCTTCACCATGAAATTCGGCGCATTGCCGATATACGTGTTCGCGCCCATGAAGACCGCGCCCGCCGAGATTGCCGCGAGTGTGGACGCGCCCGTGGTCATGAGCGTGGGAGCGTCGCCGCCCGCGAGATTGAAGAACACAAGATACGTCGGCGCGTTATCGAGGAACGAAGACAGGATGCCCGTGGCCCATAAATAGGCAAGATCGTGCGGCTTGCCTTGGTCGGACACCGCGTGCACGATGCCCGCGAACGCGCCCGACTCGCCCGCGCGCAGAATCGTGATGACCGGCGCGATGGTGATGAAAATGGCCGCGAAAAGCTTCGCCACTTCTTCGATAGGCGCCCAGTCGAACGCGTTGCCCTCGCGCGCGCTATTCGGCGTGAGCACGAGCGATGCGAGCAGCACGATCACCAGAGCCGCGTCGCGCACGACGTTCTGCAAATGCAAATGCGTGCCGTACACATCGAACACGACGCCCGGCTTCCAGATGCCGCTCATCAGCACCAATGCGACGACCGCCGCAAGCAGCAAAAAGTTGATCCTGCCGTCGATGCGAATTGCAATCGTCCCGACCGAGCCGGGCTGCGTTTTTTCTTCCTTGCGCCAGAAATAAGTATCCAGCGCGTAGAAGAGCGCGAGGAGAACGACGGAGACGAGGAGCATCGGCAGAAAGAGATGCGTGGTCGTCCAAAAGAAACCGACGCCGTTCAGAAAGCCGAGGAACAAAGGTGGATCGCCGAGCGGCGACAACGAGCCGCCCACGTTCGCCACGAGAAAGATGAAGAACACGACCACATGCACGACATGCCTGCGGTTTTCGTTGGCGCGCAAGAGCGGGCGGATCAGCAGCATGGCCGCGCCGGTCGTGCCCATGAGGCTTGCCAGCACGGTTCCCAGCGCGAGCAACGAGGCATTCAGACGCGGCGAGCCGCGAAGATCGCCGTGCACGCAAATGCCGCCCGCGACCGTGTACAAGGAAGCCAGCAAAACGATGAACGGTATGTACTCTTCGAGCATCGCGTGAACGAATACGCCGAGCGCCGTGCCGCCGCCGAACGCAGCCGCGAAGGGTACGAGAAACGCGAGCGCCCAGAGCAACGCGATCTTGCCGAAGTGGTGATGCCAGAGCTTCGCCGCGACGAGCGGAAACACCGCGATGGAAAGCAGCATGCCGAAGAACGGAACGCCCCACGCCGCCGACAAGCTCGCGCCATCGACCGTGGCCGCCGACGCGTTCGACATCGCGCCGAGCAATGCCATGCAGCCGAGGAGAAGAGACCGCACTGCGCTCACGCTTCGGTCACGACGATTACATGCACGCGATACGGCCCATGCGCGCCCAGCACGATGGTCTGCTCGATATCGCCGGTGCGCGACGGCCCGGAAACGAAGTTCACCGCACGCGGCAGTTCGCCCCGTTCGGCGCGAATCAGAGCGAAGGCGTCTTCATGCGCCGCGACGATGCGCGAAGCCGGCACGACCGCGATATGCGTCTGCGGCAAGAGCGCGCCGGACGCGGGCGTATCCGGGCCGGACAGCAACACGAGCGACCCGGTTTCCGCCGTCGCGCAAAAGCAGCCCGTGATGCCGACGAGATCCGCGTCTTCCGGCTTGCGTAACGACGCCTGAATGCCCGCCTGGGCCCACGGCAACTCAGCCAACGCAGGCCATGCGACGGCATCGGTGGCAAGATTCAACGAGCGGAGGTAGCGCGCGGCTTCGGCGGGAGCATCGCCGAGCGCGGCGACTTCGGCGACGGTCGTCGAGAGCCGTTCGGCTTCGAGCCGGAACCGCGCGATGAGCGCGTCGCGGGTGTCGGGCAACGGCGGGCGCGGACCTTCGGGATGACGCGTCAGATAGTCGTTCGCGGTGGCACGCTCGGCTTCGGTCGGCTCACCGCGTCTGCCCTGCGCGCTGCGTATGCGCGCGAGAATATTGCGGCGCGCCGCCGATGTGTCCATGGTGCCGTCCTTACGAGTGCGAGAGTGTTCCGGATGCGTGCGCACCACGAGTCCTGGCGGCACGATCGAATTATATCGGGCGGTCTTGAGCGCGCGAACCTCGGCCGAAAGGCATAGGCCGCGCGCGGGAACAAAGCACGAACCAAGCGTCAGTCGGTCTCGCCCGCTTGCTTCTCGATGCCGAACACTTGCCTCAGATAAGCCAGATAGGCCTTGTCGTCGCACATGTTCTTGCCGGGGGAATCGGAGAGTTTCGCCACCGGCTGACCATTGCAGCGAACCATCTTGATGACGATCTGCAACGGCTGATAGCCCAGGTCATTCGTGAGATTCGTGCCGACGCCGAACGCGAGCTGACAGCGCCCGCGGAAACGCTCATACAGTTGCAGCACCTTCGGAATATCCAGCGCGTCCGAGAACACGAGCACCTTGGTGCGCGGATCGCAGCGGTTTTCCTCGTAATGCCGGATGAGGCGTTCGCCCCAGTCGAAGGGATCGCCGGAATCGTGACGCGCGCCGTCGAAGAGCTTGCAGAAGTACATGTCGAAGTCGCGCAGGAACGCCTTCATGCCGTAGACATCCGACAGCGCGATACCCAGGTCGCCGCGATATTCCTTCGCCCACATTTCGAAGCCGAAGATCTGCGAGTCGCGCAGACGCGGGCCGAGTGCCTGACACGCTTGCAGGTATTCATGCGCCATGGTGCCGAGCGGACGCAAACCATGCTTCATCGCGTAGAACACGTTGCTCGTGCCCGCGAACTGTTCGCCGAGCCGCTCCTTGAGCGTTAGCACGACTTCCTCGTGCCATTGGCCCGAAAAGCGGCGGCGCGTGCCGTAATCGGCAATCTTGCAGTCCGAATATTCGGGCGGTGTGGCGAGCAGTTTGATCTTGTCGCGCAGACGTTCGCGCCCGGTTTCGTACTCGGGCTTTTTCTGCGTATTGCGGAAATACACTTCGTTGACAATGGCCAGCACCGGAATCTCGAAGAGAATGGTGTGCAGCCAAGGCCCTTCTATTTCGATGTCGATCTCGCCGTTGCCCTTCTTCGACGGCGCGATGCGAATGGACTTCTCGTTCAGATGAAAGAGCGCGAGAAAGTCGATGAAGTCGCTCTTGATGAAGCGCATGCGCCGCAGATAGTCGAGCTCTTCTTCCTTGAAGCGCAGGTTGCAGAGTTGACGCACCTCGTCCCGAATCTCGTCGATGAACGGCACCAGATCCACTTCCGGCGTGCGGCAGCGAAACCGATACTCGACGTGCGCCGCCGGGAAATGATGCAGGACCACCTGCATCATGGTGAATTTGTAGAGATCGGTATCGAGCAGCGAATTGATGATCATGGTTCTGGCTTGTACATCGATGCAAGGATGCCCGCGCGCTGTATAGGCCGCTACCGACCGCTATTGACGAGACGCGCCGCGCGCTGTCCGTTCATGTTACCCGAATGCGTGCACGGCATCCTGCCGCCCCGGCCCTTTTAGGAAAGCCGCATACATTAATCACGAATCGATATAAGGCGCATGGCGCGGCGCTCGCGTCGCCTTTTACCGTTACGCTACAATATGCGTTTTGGCGAGCGAGCCGCGCACGGCCCTGTGCCGCTGCCCATATGGTCATCTAAAAACGCCGCCCTCCCCCGAATTGCGCATGCAGGAGCCTGAATGACTCACGTTGTGACCGAAAGCTGCATCAAGTGCCGCTACACCGATTGTGTGGACGTGTGCCCGGTGGATTGCTTCCGCGAAGGTCCCAACTTTCTCGCGATCGATCCGGACGAATGCATCGACTGCGCCGTGTGCGTGGCCGAATGCCCGGTGAATGCAATCTATGCCGAAGAAGACGTTCCCGGCGACCAGCAGCACTTCACCGAACTGAACGCGGAACTCGCGCGCAACTGGCCGAGCATCACGAAGACCAAGGCGCCGCTGCCGGAAGCCGACGAATTCAAGGACGTGAAGGAAAAGCTGGATCTGCTGGAGCGCTAAGCGGCTGTATTTGCCGCCGTGTCATTTGTCGGACGCGCAGAATCAATCAATTTCGATGCAAAAAACCGTTATTGAATGAAGATTGAGCGTTGACAGCGCAGAAAGCGCTCCCTATAATTTCGTTTCTCTGCAGTAGATGTTCCCCGATAGCTCAGTTGGTAGAGCGCCGGACTGTTAATCCGTAGGTCCCTGGTTCGAGCCCAGGTCGGGGAGCCACTCAGTATCGAGCAGGTTCCAGACAGAATCAAAGGAAAACCCAGCCGAGTTGTGAGCTGGGTTTTTTGTCTCATCAGAGACTCGTTTCAAGCGTAGTAGCTGTTCCCCGATAGCTCAGTCGGTAGAGCGCCGGACTGTTAATCCGTAGGTCCCTGGTTCGAGCCCAGGTCGGGGAGCCACCCAGTTTCGTACAAAAAGCCCAGTCATTCGACTGGGCTTTTTTGCTTGCGCAAATAGCAGTAACGCTCTTCTAAAGCATCTAAGCAGCAAGCCAGACAACCGTCAGCGATCGCACGCCCTGTGCGCCGCGAATCAGCACGCCCTCGATATCCGCCGTGGCCGAAGGCCCCGTTACCAGCACCGCATAACGGGCCGACTGAAAATCGGGTCGTCGATAAACCTGCTGCAAGCCTTCGAGGAGTTGCGAAGGATCGAGCAGCACGACGAGATGCTGCACGATATAGCCGATTGAATTGACGACGTACTCCTTTTCGCTGAACCACACGGAGCCAGTCTCCGCCACGCCGAAGCGCCCTCTCACGACGCCCACATCGACATCCTGAAGCGACGACGGAACGGTATCGACCGTGATCGGCCGCGTGCCTTCGATTCCCGCCACCGCCGACGCCACCGCTGCGCCATCGCCGAAACGTTGCGCGATCATCGCGCCGACTTCGTCCAGGCTCTGCGCTTCCACGCATGTTCCACCCATGGCGATGAGCGCGGTTTCGAAGCGCGTGCGCAGATCGCCCTCGGGCGTCGCGAAAACGGGCACATCGGGAAGCGGGCGCGAAGCGGGCTGCGCCGCGCGGATCTTCGACAGAAAAGCTTCGCGAGTCGTCATTTGGCGATCTTCCGGTTTTTCTTGTACCACTCGTGGAAGGTCTCGGCGGGCGCTTCGGGCAAGTCACGCTGCCGGCCCCAGATGTTGAGCGGGTTGTACAGCACGAAGTTCGGCAGCCGCTTGAGCGCGCCGCCAAGCGATGCCACCGTCGCGCGATAAAGCGTCGGACTCGCGAGCAGCCGTCCCGCCATCTTCAACACTTCCTGTTTCACGAACGGCACTTCGTGGCGTTCGGCGATCACCTCGCGCCACTTGTAGATCTGTTCGTGAATATTCACCTTCACCGGGCAGACGTTGGTGCAACTGCCGTTCATCGTCGAGGCAAACGGCAAGCTGCTATAGCGCTTGAGATCGTGCGTCGGATTGATGATCGCGCCGATCGGCCCCGAGTACGTGCCGCCGTACGATAGCCCGCCGCTTCGCCGATACACCGGACACGTATTCATGCACGCGCCGCAGCGAATGCACTTGAGCGAGAACCAGAAATCGTCGAGCGCGAGGCGTTCGGAACGGCCGTTATCGACGAGGATGTAATGCATCTCCGTGCCCGGCCGAGGCGCGCGAAAGTGCGACGTGTACTGCGTGATCGGCGAGCCGAGCGCGCTGCGCGAAAGCATGCGCACGAACACGCCGAGATCGGCAACACGCGGAATGATCTTCTCGATGCCGATGGACGCGATATGCAGCGGCGGCACGTTCGCCGAGAGATCCGCGTTGCCTTCGTTCGTGCAGACGACGACCGTGCCCGTTTCCGCCACCGCGAAATTGCAGCCCGTCATGCCGGCCGTCTTCTCGCGCACGAAGTACGGCCGCGTGTCCATGCGCTGGCTTTCGGCGAGATAGTGGATGTCGCTGTTGTCAGGATCGGTGCCGATCGTGCGTCCAAAAAGCTCCGCCACATCCGCGCGCAGCTTGTGCACGGCTGGTACGACCATATGGCTCGGGTCCTGGTGATCCAGCTGCTGAATGCGTTCGCCAAGATCGGTTTCCATCACCGTGATGCCGCGCGGTTCGAGATAGTCGCGCATGTAGCATTCGTCGGTGAGCATGGATTTGCTCTTGACGAGCGTGGTCATGCCGCGTTCGCTCATCAGCTTGTGGACGAGCGCGTTGTGCTCTTCCGCGTTGGCCGCGAAGTGCACCACGACGCCGTTCTTCTCCGCCTGATCCGCGAACTGCGCGAGGTATTCGGAGAGATTGGACAGCGTATGTTCCTTGATGCCCGACGCGAGATTGCGCATCTCCTCCCATTCGGGAATACCGTGCGCCTGCGCGTCGCGCTTGCTGCGCAAGTCCCACAGCCGCTTGTCGTGGAACGCGACGTGATCCGACTTCTGCAGAAACGCGCCCGCCGCCTTCGCGTGATCGATTCTCACCGACTTGCCCGAGGTCTTGCTCATGCGCGCGCTCCGTTAAGAACCTGCGCGATATGGATGAAACGCGCATCGAGTTTGAGACGCTCGGCGCATCCCTGCTGGTGCATGAGACACGACATGTCGCCCGACACGATGTACTGCGCGCCCGCGCCGACGTGATCGCGCACTTTGTCCCGACCCATGCGCACGGACACGGCTTCCTCGGTCACGGAGAACGTGCCGCCGAAGCCGCAGCATTCGTCGGGTCGCGCGGGCGTGACGAATTCGATGCCCTTCACGCCTTCGAGCAGCGCGCGCGGCTTGGAAAACGGCGCCGCCGCCACTTCCGAATTCGACGTTTCGCGCAAGTGCCGCACCGCGCTGCAACTGTTGTGCAGCCCGACGCGATGCGGGAATTCGGCCCACGGAAATTCGCGCACCTGCAAGACGTCGTGCAGGAATTCGACGAGCTCGTAGGTGTTTTTTCTGACCTTCGATACCGCGCTCGTCTGTTCGATGGCCGTGAAGTGCTCGCGCACGTGATGCACGCAACTCGCCGACGGTCCGACGACGTAGTCGTAATCCGCGAAGTTGCGCGTAAACACGCGCTCGGCGCCTGCGGCTTCCTTGTGAGCGCCGCTATTGGCCATCGGCTGGCCGCAGCAGGTTTGATCCTGCGGGTAATCGACATCGAGTCCGAGGCGTTCGAGCAGTTCCAGCGTGGCGACGCCGATCTGCGGGTAGAAGGCGTCGATGAAACAGGGCACAAACAGGGCGACTTTCATGGGATCCGAAACGGCGACTTGAGGATTGGGGGCCGGATTTTGGTAAGCTTGGTCTGACCAAGACTTTAAAGAGATGGCCCTTTCGTGTCAAACTCCGAAAGTCCCGATTTACCTCCACTGCTCGAACGATGCCTTTTCAGCCCGTCCACTCGCATTCCTACGCCCGCGTGCGCTTGTCGGACGTGGTGTCGGGGCAGATACGCGAGTTGATCTCGAACGGCACGCTCCTGCCTGGCCAGCGCCTCCCCGCCGAGCGCGATCTGGCGGAACAACTCAACGTTTCGCGGCCGTCGCTGCGCGAGGCGCTTATTCGGCTGGAGTCGGACGGCTTCATCCGCGCGGTGGCGCGCGGCGGCTTCGTCGTGTCGGATGTGACGGCGCCGCTCGTGTCGCATCCACTCGCCGCACTCCTCGAACAGCAACCCAACGCCAGCGCCGATGTCCTCGAATTGCGTCATGGCCTTGAAACGCTGTCCGCTGCCTACGCCGCCGAGCGCGCCTCCGAGGCGGATCTGACGCGCATCGCCGATGCATTCCAGGCGCTCGAAGCCGCGGTGGCCGACAAGAGCACGCGCATCGCCGAAAAAGACGCCGCGTTTCATCTGGCTATCGCCGACGCCACGCACAACGTCGCGCTGGCGCACGTCATGCACGGTCTCAACGAATTGGTGCGCGAGTCCATGCTGACATCGCACCGTCTGGTCGATTACGACGATGAAGTCGAAGCGAACTTGCTCGCCCAGCATCGCGCCATGTTCGATGCCATCGCCGCCCGCGACCCCGCCCGCGCCCGCGAATGCGCCGGAGCGCATCTCGATTACGTGCGCACGCTGTATCGGGATCAGCCGGCGCGCAGGATTCGCGTGATGGAATGACCAATCGTAACGTGCCGGTAAGAGAGCATAGGACTGCGCCTACACGTATTTAGGACACACACGGCTAACGCCCCGCGCGCTTCCTCGCGATACTGGAATCGTCAAAAACAACACGCGAAGGAGGACGACATGCCTTACCTACTCGGATGGCTGCTCGGTGTGCCGGTCGTGGTTCTGGTGATCCTGTATTTGATCTTCCATTGAATCGCCGATTGGCCGAATGCTTGCGGGAAAACAGCAAGGGCGTCGATACAATACGACGCCCTTTCTCTTTTTCCGAAGGATCACGATGAACCGCACTCTCCTCACCGCTACCGCTGCGGCGCTCGTTACCTTGTTCGGCGCGGCAATAGCGCAGGCCGAGGAAATCGCGAGCGTCAACACCAATTTCCGTTTCACCGGTTCCGACCGCGTGACCGTCGAAGCCTATGACGATCCGCTCGTCGCGGGCGTCACCTGCTACGTGTCGCGGGCGCGCACGGGCGGCGTGAAAGGCACGCTCGGCATCGCGGAAGATCCGACGGAATCGTCTATCGCCTGCCGTCAGGTCGGGCCGATCAAATTCACTCAGCCGCTCAAGCAGAAGACCGATGTCTTCTCCGACCGCATGTCGTTCATCTTCAAGACGTTGCACGTGGTGCGCGTGGTCGACGCCAAACGCAATACGCTCGTCTACTTGACCTACAGCGACCGCATTGCGACCGGTAGTCCGAAGAACAGCGTGACGGCGGTGCCGGTTCCCGAAGGCACGACCATTCCCGTGAAGTGAAGGAAGTGAAGCGATGCGCGCGCCCCGCCGCGCTCACAATGAAGTTGTAAACTGTACGACTTGCCGGCAGGCTGGTTGAAACCGTCACGCGAGCCACGAGCGCCGCACGATCGTACAAGCCCGATGCTTACTGCATGCCTTATCCTCCCGGCGACCGATATGAATGCCCAAGCGCTCATATTGGCTTATAACGGAGGCACGATTTGAAAGCAGTATCCAGCCCCGCGCTGCGGGAATTCGCCGCCGGCGCGCGCGACACCATTCCAATGATGGTCGGCGCCGCGCCCTTCGGCGTCATCTTCGGCACGCTCGTCACGGCGAGCCCGCTCACGCTCTGGCACGGCCAGCTGATGTCGCTCGCGGTGTTCGCGGGCTCGGCGCAGTTCATCGCCATCGGCATGATCGCGGGACACGCGAGCTTCATCGTGATCTGGGCGACGACCTTCGTCATCAACTTGCGGCACGTCCTTTATTCGGCGACGCTCGCGCCTTATGTCGCGCATCTGCCCGCGCGCTGGCGCTGGGCGCTGTCGGGTCTGCTCACCGACGAAGTGTTCGCCGTCGCTTACGCGCATTACCAGAAGCGCGCGCCGGGCGAAATCGGCCCGCACTACTTCTTCGGCTCTGGCCTCTCGATGTATCTGAACTGGCAACTGTGGACGCTCGTCGGCTTGCTCTTCGGCGCCGCATTCCCAGGGCTCAAGTCGCTCGGGCTGGACTTCGCGATGGTCGCGACGTTCATCGCCATCATCGTGCCGCAACTGGTGGCCGTGCGCTTCGTCGCGGCGGCGATGGCATCGGGCGTGCTGTCGTTCGCGTGGCAGGACTGGCCATACAAGCTCGGCCTGCTTGCGGCGGTGCTGGTGGGAATCGGAGTCGGCATGGCGATCACGCTGATGGAACGACGCGAGCGCGAATCGAACGGCGATAACCGCAAGGAGCGCGCACGATGACCACATCGAACTATGTGCTGCTGATTCTCGGCATGGCGCTCGTCACGTATCTGATCCGCGCGGCCGTCTTCGTGCTGGGCGAGCGGCTGCCGTTTCCGCCCATCGTGCGCACGGCGCTCGGCTTCGTGCCGGTGACGGTGCTGACCGCGATCATCGTGCCGATGACCGTCTCGCCGCATGGCAACGGCGCGGAAATCACATGGCGCAACCCGCAACTCGTGGCCGCCGTGGTTGCGGTGGCCGTGTGCGCGTGGACCAGGCGGCCCTTGCTTACCATCGGGGTGTCGCTCGCGGTTTTCTTCGTTTGGCAGTTCGTCGTCTTGCGTTAAAGGCTTCTTCGCGCAACGGCTTTCAGAACACCCTCAAGTTCCCGGCTGTAACGCCGTTATCAGAAACGAATGGACTCCGCCGTCGAAGCGGACGCCAAAGGCATTTCCCGCCATCGGGCCATCCGAGCGCGGAACCGGGAACCAACATGCGTCAAATAACCCTATCGTTTCGCGACGAGACCATCGCTTCATTGCATCGCGACTATGAGGCGTTCATGCGCCTGTCGCTCAAGCTCGACCCGCAGTTCGTCACGCCGACGTTCGAGGACTTTCTGCGCGCCAAGCTGCTCGACAATCCGACGCCGCTGACCGAGCAGGCGGTGCAGCGCATGCTGTCGCAAGGCCAGTACGCGTGGGCCAAACGCGCGCTCGACAAGGAATTTCCGGATGTCGTCGAGATTTTGATCCGACAGGCGGCCGAACACGGTTTCGCGTTCGCGATCCGCTCGGACTGGAACGCCGAGGATCTCGTGAAGGCATCGCGCGAATGGGCGACGGCCATCGTCACCGAGGCGAAGGGCGATGCTTCGCAAGTCGATGTGCTCGCCTCGCAGATCAAGTCGGCCGCGATGGATATCCGCGAAGTCGAGGAGAAGATGCAGACGCCCGCGTGGCGCCTCGCCGATTCGCTGCGTCAGCGCACCTATGAGACGAAGATCGCGGTGGAAAACAGCGTTGGCTCGAATGCGCGCGAGAAGCTCGGTGAATTGCGCTGTCTGCTGCGGCTCGGCATTTTTTATGGGTCGATTCAGAAGCAGGAAGCGCAGCAGGTGCTCGAATACATTCGCTCGCTGCGGCCGGAGTTGTTTGTCGATGAACCTTATGATGGGTTCACGCGATTTGCCGCATGGCTACGGAGCATCTTTGCGCCGGCGCCGCGCGTGCCGAAGACTTCGCGGGCGCAGCGTTAGGCATGGACCGGGCGCCGCTTACCGCTAATCCCACATCCCCTTTAAGCGCGCCGCGATATCGATCTTCGCCTTAGCCGCGGCCGCGAGTCCCGCCGCCGTCGGCGCGGCGGCGACCGGAACCGGCGGCCACGCGGTGGCTTCGAAGTTCTGCATCAGATGCTGCGGAATGAAGCGCGTGCGTTGCGCCCACACGTGCCGGTCGCCCAGATGCGTCTGGTTGTGCACGTAAAAGCGCTGCGGCGTGACGATATGCAGATCTTCCTTCGCGCGCGTCATCGCCACATAAAGCAGCCGCCGCTCTTCGTCGATTTCCTCGTCGCTACCCGTGCCCAGATCGGATGGAATGCAGCCGTCCACGCCGTTCAGCACGAAAACATTGCGCCATTCCTGCCCCTTCGCCGAATGGATTGTCGAGAGAATCAAATAATCTTCGTCGATAAGAGGCACGCCGGACTCGTCGCTGGTCGCATCGGGCGGATCGAGCGTGAGTTCGGTGAGAAAGCGCTCGCGCGTGGGATAGGTCGACGCGATGCTCTCCATTTGCAATACGTCGCCAAGACGAATGGCCGCGTCTTCGTGATTGCGTTCGAGATGCGGCTCGTACCATCGGCGGATCATTTCGAACTCCGCCGGCCAGCCGCTCTCGCGGCCGCAGAGCTTCGCCATCAGGCCGACGAAACGCGGCCAGTCTTCGCTGGCGCGGGCGGGCGCATGGAAGGCGGCAATCGCATTCGATGAACGTTCGGCTTGCGCCACGCTGTCCAGCAGCCGCCCGGCGATGGCCGGCCCGACGCCCGGCAGCAATTGCGCCACGCGAAAGCCGGCGACACGATCGCGCGGATTTTCCGCCCAGCGCAATACGGCGAGTACGTCCTTGACATGCACGGAGTCGAGAAACTTGAGCCCGCCGAACTTCACGAACGGAATGTTCTTGCGCGTGAGTTCGATTTCGAGCGTCGCGCTGTGATGCGCCGCGCGAAACAGCACGGCCTGCGACTTGAGCTTCATGCCGCCCTCGCGCGCCTCCAGCACTTGTTCGACGATATAGCGCGCCTGATCGGCTTCATCGGCGACACTCACCACGCGCGGTTTTTGCGCCGATGCCTTGTCGGTCCAGAGGTTCTTCGTATAGCGCTCGGTGGCCATGCCGATCACCGCGTTGGACGCTTCGAGAATGGGCTGCGTCGAACGATAGTTGCGATCGAGCGTGACGGTTGCGGCGGGCGGGTCGAAGTGCCGCGGAAAATCGAGGATATTGCGCACCGTCGCGCCGCGAAACGAGTAGATGGACTGCGCATCGTCGCCGACGACGGTGAGGCCGCGGCCGTCCGGTTTCATCGCCAGAAGAATGGTGGCCTGAAGGCGGTTGGTGTCCTGATATTCGTCGACGAGCACGTGATCGAAGCGGCTCGACAGATCGGCGGCGATAGTCGGCTCGGCCGCGAGATGCGACCAGTAAAGCAAGAGGTCGTCGTAATCGAGCACGCTTTGCGTCTGTTTGGCCGCGACGTAGGCGGCGAAGAGACGCTTCAAGTCCGCCTCCCACTCGCGGCACCACGGATACGACTGATCCAGCACGGCGGCAAGCGAGGCGCCCGTGTTGACCACCCGCGAATAAATGCTGAAGCACGTGGACTTGGCGGGAAAGCGCTTCTCTTTCGACGATAACCCGAGTTCGTGGCGCACGAGGTTCATGAGATCGGCGGAGTCTTCGCGGTCGTTGATGGTGAACGACGGCGCGAGCCCGACGAGATCGGCGTAATCGCGCAGCAAACGCGCGCCAACGCTATGGAACGTGCCTGACCACGTGAGACCTTGCGCGATGGCGGCCTTGGTGCCCAGCGCGTTCATGGCGATGCGCGTGACGCGACGCGTCATCTCGACGGCGGCGCGGCGCGAGAAAGTAAGCAAAAGGATGCGATGCGGGTCGGCGCCTTTCACCAGCAGATGCGCGACGCGGTGCGCCAGCGTGTTGGTCTTGCCAGACCCCGCGCCCGCGATGACGAGAAGCGGTCCGCCGCAGCGGTTGGGTTCATCGACGCCGAACTCGACGGCGTGGCGCTGCGCCTCGTTGAGCTTGGCGAGATAGGTGGCGACCTGGGCTTCGGCTGCGTCGGCGGTGGCGGTTTCTTCAGGGAGCGTCAGCACGGGAAGAGGCGCAAAAAAGTGTGACGTGTACTGTATATCCATACAGACTGGAGACGCAAGGGTTTGCGCTCACCGGTTGGTCGGGCAAAAAAAAAGGCCCAGCGGGTTGCACCCGACTGGACCATTCGCACTACCCGAACAACCGTCCTGCTAATCCGCCTTCTTCGCGTTCTTGAGCTTCGCATCCGCAGCCGCTTCGTTCGCTTCCGACTGCGCTTCGGTTTTCTTCTTGTCGGCCTTGGCCTGAGCGACGGCCGCGTCCTTGTTGGCCTCGGCCTGCTTTTTCGATGCCTTCTTGTCCGCGCTGCTCGGCTGCTGATCGCTCGTCGTCTGCGCGAACGAAACCACTGAGACGCTCGCAAGCGTCCCGGCAATCACGGCGGCCAACACTGCATTCTTCGATCGAGTCATGGTGTGTCCTCCCTTTCTCAAGCCTCATGAAGCGCGCGCCACGGCACTGCGGCGCGCGTCCAACGCATCGAAATCAATGCTGCAAGCCCGTGTCCTTCGGCGTGTTGGATTCCGTCGCGTTCAACTCATCCTTGGCGGCGTCCTTATCCGCCTTGCGATTGATCTTCGCGTTACGCACCTGCTCCTTGTACTGCGCCTTCGCCTGCTTGTTCGCGGCCTTCAGGTCGGCCTGCGAAGCCTTCTTCGATGCCTTGTACTCCGCGTTCGCCTCGGCGTTCGCGTTGCGGCGCTGGACCAGCGGATCGGTCGGCGCGGGCGCGACGAGATTTTGCGGCGCAGGTGTCGCCGGTTGTGCCGGCACGGCGTCCGTAGTTTGGGCGAAAGCGCCCGAAGCGGCGGTCAGGGCGGCGAATGCGGTGCCGATCATCAGATTTCGAGTCTTAATCATGAGCGAGGTCCTCTCTTGGTTTAAGCGTCGGCGGCCATGAACTGCGATGACGCACGACTTTTGTCGATTGGAAAGATGACCGAAGCTGTTTCGATCAAACTATCGGACTCAGCGATGCGCTCCAAGTTCGACGAACCGAGTCGTTGTTACCGACCGTTTCATCTGGCTACAATTGCCATCGCACCTGCTTTCAATACGATGACAGCGCGCGCCGAAGTCCGTCATGCACCAGCACGGCGCGTGCCCAGCTATTTGAGGGCGGCCACTGGTTTATCATTGACGCCTTCGCCCCGAATCATCTCGAATCCACCTCGAATCAACCCGAGTAACCTCCGCGCCCGCCATGCCACCGCTTCAATTCACCCTTACGGGCGACTACGTCGAACTTCATAACTTGCTCAAGCTGATGGGGCTCGCAGACAGCGGCGGCTCCGCGAAAGCGCGCGTTGCCATGGGCGATGTCCGCGTCGACGGCAAAGTCGAGATGCGCAAGACCTGCAAGATTCGCGCGGGTCAGGTCGTCGCGCTCGATGGTCAGAAAATCCAAGTCCGCGCGCCGGAATAAACCGTCGCCACGAATGGCCGCTCAAGACATGCAATCCCATTTCACGCGCGCGGCGGCGCATCCGCCGAGTTTTTCGCGCCATGCCGTCGATACGGCGCGGCTCGCGGCGCCGCTCGCCATCGCGCAACTCTCGCAAATGGCGATGGGCGTCACCGACACCATCCTGCTCGGCTCGTTAGGCCCCGATGCGCTCGCCGCCGGCGGCCTGGGCGCGAACGTGTTCTTCGTGATCGTGACGCTGCTGCAGGGCGTGCTTACGTCCGTCAGCGTATCGGTGGCGCATGCGCGTGGCGCGAACGCCGAACATCAGGTGCCGGGCATCTACTGGACGGGGCTCGTGTTGTCGGTGCTGCTTGCGGTGCCCGCGTTCGTGCTCCTGAGCTACGCCGAGGCGATTCTCCTCGCGTTCCATGAACCGGCTACGCTCGCCCGGAATGTCGGTGAGTATTGCGCCGTGCTGCGCTGGGGCACGCCGGGCAGCCTCATCGGCATTGGATTGATGCGCGCGTTTCTGCCGGCTATCGGCGCGGCGCGCAGGCTTTTGTGGGTGTCGATCGGCGGTGTGTTCGTCAACGGTTTCCTCAACTACGGGCTGATTCACGGCGCCTGGGGCCTGCCGCGCGAAGGGTTTCTCGGTTCGGCTGCGGCGACCACGATCACCATTTGGGGCATTGCGCTCGCGCTCGTCGCGCTGTTGCATCTGCGGCCGCGCTATCGGCATTTCGTCGTCGCGGCGCGTCCGCGCATGCCGCTCATGGGCGAACTCTTCGGCATCGGCTGGCCGGTCGCCATCACGTATGGCGTCGAATCCACGCTGTTTCTCGCCACCGGCCTCATGGTCGGCTTGCTTGGCGAAGCGCCGCTCGCCGCGCACCAAATCGCGATTAACGTGGCGTCAGTGGCCTTCATGGTGCCGCTTGCCATCGGACAGGCGGCGAATGTGCGCGTGAGCTATTGGGTCGGCGCGGGCGTGCCGCTCGCGGCGCGTCATGCGGGCTTCGTCGCGCTCGCGCTCGGCGTCGGCTTCATGGTGCTGTCGGGACTCGTGCTGATTACCGTGCCGCGCGCGATCGTCGGGCTGTATCTGCATCTCGGCAATCCGAAAAACGCGCAGACGGTTGCGCTCGCGGCCTCGCTGCTGGGTGTCGCCGCCGTGTTCCAGATCGTCGATGGCATGCAGACGGTCGGTTCCGGCTGCCTGCGCGGCCTCAAGGACACTCGCGTGCCGATGCTCGCCGCCGCGTTCGGTTACTGGGGCGTCGGTTTTCCGACGGGTTATGTGCTCGCGTTCCACTTCGAACTGGGCGCGAAGGGCTTGTGGTGGGGCCTCGCGGCGGGGCTTGCGAGCGTCGCCATGCTGATGACGCTGCGTTTTCATCGAATCAGCCGGCGGATGGTCGAGACGGGAAGCGTGAAGGTTGCGGATGGCGCGACCGCGCCGGTTCACGGCCCGACGTGAGCGCGTAGTTCGAGCAAATAAGCATCACAACCGCTTTCCCA
The DNA here is from genome assembly GCF_031450995.1 of Caballeronia sp. LP006. Classification (NCBI taxonomy): domain Bacteria; kingdom Pseudomonadati; phylum Pseudomonadota; class Betaproteobacteria; order Burkholderiales; family Burkholderiaceae; genus Caballeronia; species Caballeronia sp. LP006. The sequence continues at coordinate 2,544,905 of NZ_JARTVW010000005.1, forward strand.
CATACAAAGCACGAATCCTTGGTTGGAGAGACCAGCAGGCATTGTTAGGATGAACCCGTCTCCTCCTTGAGACTCCAGTGACAGGGGTTCAAGCCCGCTCCACCCGAGCGGGCTTTTTTTCGTCCGCGCTCCGGCGCCGATACGCGGGTCGCGTACTGCCTTTCCGGGCGAATCGTCCAATTTCCCATAGAATATTTCGAGACCAGCACCGGCGAGAACGGTAATTGCTACGTCGCGAAACCGAGCATCGGCATCGTCATGAATGCCGGGCCGTATCGAGACCACGAAAAAGAGGAATGACAGTGTCGCGAAACCGGGGAATGGATGAAGCTGCCATCGGTGCAAGTGCAAGTGCAAGTGCAAGAACGAGCAGCACGAGGAAGATTTCGAGTCGCACCGCGCGCCTCTTCGCAACGCTCGCGCTGACGGCACTTTGCGCCGCTTGCGCGACGCGCCCGCCCGCCACGGCGTTCGATCGCCCGGTGAGCCAGGCATTGCCGGCCAGCGAAAGCACGCCGCTCGGCGACGCGCTCGCGCCGCTCGAACGCAAGCACCCGGACCAGTCCGCCGTGCGTCTCCTGCCAAGCGGCACGGAAGCGCTGCAGGCGCGCATTGCGCTCGCGCGCGCGGCGACGAAAACGCTCGACATGCAGTACTACATCGCCGAGGAAGACAACACCGGCAAGCTGCTGCTCGCCGCCGCGCTCTACGTGGCGGACCACGGCGTGCGCGTGCGCATGCTCGTCGACGACCTGAACTTCAAGGACATCGACCGCATCATGGCGGCGCTGAACACGCATCAGAACATCGAGATTCGCGTGTTCAACCCATACGGCAGCGCGCGCGAGAGCTTCACCGAACGCACGCAGAACTTCTTCTCCAATGTCGATGGCTTCACGCGCCGCATGCATAACAAGGCGATGATCGCGGATAACCAGATCGCCATCGTCGGCGGCCGTAATCTCGGCGACGAATACTTCAGCGCGAGTCCGACGCTGCAGTTCCGCGATCTCGATGTCTTCACCGCCGGACCCATCGCGCAAAAAGTCTCCGCGAGTTTCGACGACTACTGGAACAGCGCGCTGTCGTATCCGCTGCGCGTGTTGAACAAGCAGAAATTCGACGCGTCCGAGCTAGACAAGACGCGCGACGATCTGCGCGCACACTGGCGCGCGCAAGCCGAACCGCTCAATGCCAAGCCGCTGAACGCGACGCCGCTCGCGCAGCAGATCGCGCAGGAAGATCTGGAACTCGTGTGGGCAGAGACCGAGTTCTGGGCCGATTCGCCGTCGAAGATCGAGAACCCGAGCGAGGACTACAAGAGTCCGCCGATGGCGCGTCTCGCCGACCTGCTGAAGAGCGCGCAAAGCGAATTCCTGATTCTGTCGCCCTACTTCGTGCCGCACGATGCAGGCGTGAAGGCGCTCGCCGATGTCACGCGGCGCCACGTGCGCGTCGCCGTGCTGACCAACTCCCTCGCCGCCACCGATGCCGTCGCGGTCCAGGCGGGCTACGCGCCGTATCGCATTCCTCTGCTGCAAAACGGCGTGGAACTGTACGAATTCAAGCCGATTCAGATTCAGGGCGAAGGCCGTCCGCGCGCCGGGCTGTTCGGCTCGCAATCGCGCGCGAGTCTGCATGCAAAGGCGTATGTCATCGATCGGAGTATCCTCGTGATCGGCTCGATGAATCTCGATCCGCGCTCGGCGCTGCTCAACACCGAACTCGCGCTCGTGATCCATAGCCAGCCTATCGCCGATCAGACCGCGAAGCTGTTCGATCGAGGCATCACGCCCGAGGTGAGCTATCGCGTGGAACTGGCGAGCGCGGCGGTCATTGCGAGTCTGCAGCGCACCGGTTCGCCGCAATCCGGCCTCGTCTGGACGACGAAGGGCAAGGACGGCATGGTCACCTATAACTTCGATCCCGAAGCGGGCTTGTATCGAAACGTGATGACGGGCCTCTTCATGCTGCTGCCAGTCGACAAGCAGTTATGAGGCGAGCGGCTCGCATCGGCACCGAATCTGACTCTCGTAAGGAGCTTCAAGCAATGACACAGAACGCAAAGGGCGATGTACGCATGGAGAAGGACACGTTCGGCGAGATTGCCGTGCCGAACGACAAGCTTTGGGGCGCGCAAACGCAGCGCTCCTTGCAGAACTTCAAGATATCGACTGAAAAGCAGTCGCCCGAGCTGATCACGGCGCTCGCTATCGTCAAGCACGCAGCCGCCGACGTGAACGAAGAGCTGAAGGTGCTCGACGCCAAGAAAGCCAAGGCGATCAAGGAAGCCGCGCAGGAGATCATCGACGGCAAGCATCCGGACGAGTTTCCGCTCGCCGTGTGGCAGACGGGCTCCGGCACGCAGACCAACATGAATCTCAACGAGGTAATCGCGAATCGCGCAAGCGAGCTGCTCGACGGTGAGCGCGGCGAAGAGCGTCTCGTGCATCCGAACGACGACGTGAATCGCGGACAGTCGTCCAACGACGTATTTCCGACGGCCATGCATGTCGCCGCCGCATTTGCCATCGTCAAGCATCTCGTGCCGGCGCTCAAGACGCTGCGGGACACGCTCGACAAAAAATCGAAGGCCTTCGCGGATATCGTGAAAATTGGCCGCACGCACTTGCAGGACGCAACGCCGCTCACGCTCGGCCAGGAATTCTCAGGCTATGTCGCGCAACTCGATCAGGGCATTCGTCACGTCGAGGCAACCCTGCCGCATCTGTATCAGCTCGCGCAAGGCGGCACGGCCGTCGGCACGGGGCTCAATGCGCATCCGCAGTTCGCGGTGAAAGTCGCGGCGGCCATCGGCAAGCTGACCGGCCTGCCGTTCGAAACCGCGCCCAACAAATTCGAAGTGATGGCCGCCGCCGACGCGCTCGTCGCCGCGCACGGCGCGTTGAAGACGGTCGCCGCCGGGCTCATGAAGATTGCCAACGACATCCGCTGGCTCGCGAGCGGTCCGCGCTGCGGCCTGGGCGAACTTTCGATTCCGGAAAACGAGCCGGGCAGTTCGATCATGCCGGGCAAGGTCAATCCCACGCAGTCCGAAGCCGTGACCATGCTCTGTTGTCAGGTTTTCGGCAACGACGTGGCGGTGAACTTCGGCGGCGCGAGCGGCAACTTCGAACTGAACGTGTTCCGGCCGATGATCGCGCATAACGTGCTGCAGTCCGTGCGTCTGCTCGCGGATGGCGCGCTCAGTTTCAACGACAACTGCGCGGTCGGTATCGAGCCGAACGAGAAGCGTATCGAGAGTCTCCTGAACGAATCGCTGATGCTCGTGACGGCGCTCAATCCGCATATCGGCTACGACAAAGCCGCGCAGATCGCAAAGAAGGCGCACAAGGAAGGCACGACGCTGAAGGAATCGGCGTTGGCGCTCGGACACGTGACCGAGCAGCAGTTCGATGAATGGGTCAAGCCGCAGGACATGGTCGGCAACAAGTAGCTTGTCGATCGATCACGAAGCCCGCGTGCGCATGCGCGGGCTTCACCGGTCAATGCGCTTCAAACCTTCCCCGCCGCGACCTCTTCCGGCTTCAGTTCGACGATAGCGTCGAGCGCATCTTTCACGTCCATCGCGTAGCGCGCGAGACGCTTCTCTTCGTCCGATTCCGGCACGAACGCGGGCACGGGCGTTGGTTGACCTTTTTCATCGACGGCGACGAAGACCATCAGGCAATCGGTGGTCTGTTCGAGCTCGCCGACTTTCGGATCGCCCGCGTGCACGGAGATGTGGATATGCATGCTGGTGCGCCCGGTCGCCACCACGCGCGCGCGTAGTTCCACGAGATTGCCGACGAGAATCGGCCTGCGAAAGCGGATATTGCCGACGCTCACCGTCACGGCATACCGCCCGGACCACATCGCCGCGCATGCGTACGCGGTTTCGTCGATCCACTTCATCAACGCGCCGCCGTGCACCTTGCCGCCGAAGTTCACCGAAGTCGGTTCGGCGAGAAAACGAAACGTGGTTTCGGCGCGGCCCGCGCGAAGGGCGCCGGGTTCGGCGGGAGCGAAAGTGGAAATGGGCGTATTCATGGGCGTTCCGTTTTATCGAAGTTGCACGCGCTCTTCAAGGCGCATACGCCCGATTATAGGGTCGGCAAAAAGCTCGGCTAATTGTGCACGGTCACGCCTTCGTCGATGGTGCCGTACATCGTGATGCTGCCGCCGCCCGCGCCCGCCGAAGAAGGCCCGCCCGCGCATCCGGCGACAAGCGCGATCAATCCGGCGACGACGGTGACTGTGATGAATCTGATCATGCGAACTCCTTGCTGCCGCGATTACCGATACGAAGGGCCATTCTAGCGCCGGCTGCGGATGCATCGACGTTTCACCGGGCAGTGAAACATCGCGTGCGATTGCGCGCTAGAGTATCTGAAACGGTTCCGGAGAAGCGCCATGAACTCAAGCCCCGAAGACTCTCGTTCCCGCCACTTTCCCGGCCTTTCGCGCATTGGGGCGTTGCTCGCCGATCCGGGCCGCGCGGCCATGCTCTGGTCGCTGATGGACGGCACCGCGCGCCCCGCCGGCGAACTCACGATGATCGCGGGACTCTCGCCTTCGGCGGCGAGCGGACATCTCGCGCGTCTCACCGAAGGCGGATTGCTGGCGCTGGAAGTGAGCGGGCGGCATCGCTATTACCGGATCGCGACCGCCGATATCGCCGCCGCGATCGAAGCGCTCGCCAATCTCGCGCGCGCGAGCGCGCCGGAGCGCGAGCCGCAGCGGCCGCCGAGCGCGGTGCCACTCGACATGCGCTACGCGCGCACGTGCTACGACCACCTGGCGGGCGAACTAGCGGTGCGTGTCTTCGATACGATGATCGCTCGCGACTGGCTCGCCGCAGACGGCGCCACCGAACTCGAAGCCACGAAAGACGGCGCGCAGGCCTTCGCGCAACTGGGTATCGACCTGACGGCACAGCGGGCGCGCCGCAGACGTTTTGCGTGTACGTGCATCGACTGGAGCGAGCGGCGGCCGCACTTAGGCGGCGCGCTTGGCGCGGCGTTTCTCGACGCTTGCGAAGCGCATGGCTGGATCGAACCGACATCGAAACGCCGTGTGCTGCGCGTAACGCCCTCAGGACAGCAACACTTCCAACAATTTCTGTCGATGCGCTGAGCCAAACAAAAACGCACGGTTTTGAGCCGTGCGTCTTTGCGTCCTGCATGAGAAAGCGATAATCAAACCGCCATCGGCGCCTTCAAAGCTTCATGGTGTTTATAACCTTCGAGCGCAAAGTCTTTCGGCTCGATTTGTTCCAGCCATTCCGGTTCATAGCGTTTCGTGACAGCGTAATCCGGCACGCGATCCGAAATGATGAGCTGGGGACTCGGAAAAGGCTCGCGCTTCAATTGCTCGTTCAGCATATCGAGTTGATTCTCGTAAATATGCGCGTCACCGATGAAATACGTGAACCAGCGCGGCTTGAAACCGGTCAGCCGTCCGACGAGATGCAGCAGCGCCGCGCCTTCGGTCAGATTGAACGGCGTGCCGAGCCCGACATCGTTACTGCGGATATAAAGACACAGCGAAATCTCGCGCGTCGTTACGTTCGGGATGAATTGATACAGAAGATGACACGCGGGCAAAGCAATCTCGTCGAGCTTGGCCGGATTCCACGCATGAAAAAGAATGCGCCGGTCGGTGGGACGCTCGATGATCGTATCGAGACATTGCCTCAACTGGTCGATCGCCTTATACAGCAGCACCTGCTCGCGGCCGTTTTCGACGAAGCTCGTCACCAATTGATAGCCGCGATTGGTGGCGTCGGCGATCTGGTCGCCCGCGCAGGCATCCACGAGCTTGTAGGCCGGCCATTTGCGCCATTGCACGCCATACACGTCGCCGAGATCGTCCTCGCCCTGGCGATACGGATTCTCGAGCCACTGCGGATTTTCATTGGCGTTCGCGTCCCAGACCTTGCAACCGAGCGCGCGGAAATCAGCGGCGCTCTTCGAGGCGCGCAGAAAGCCGACCATTTCGCCGATCGCCGACTTGAACGCGAGCTTCTTCGTCGTAACGGCAGGAAAGCCTTGTTGCAAGTCGAAGCGCAACATCGCGCCCGGAATGCCGATGGTGCGGATGCCCGTGCGGTTTTCCTGCCACGTGCCGGTATCGAGAATCGTCTGGACGAGCTCGAGATACTGTTTCATTCGATGATCCTTGGAGGCGCGACGCGCCTGAGCGAATGCCGGCGCAAAGAAGCAATTTTACCAAGCGCAGCGCGCGGACGCTCTTCGTGACGCAAAAGAAACGGGCGCTTGAAGCGCCCGTTCGAATGTCCTGCCAAGCCTGAGCCTTAGCCGCGCGTGGCGTGCTCCGGCGGCGCATCCACCTCGATATGGCGCATGCCATGCGCACTCAGCAACCGATACAGCGTCACGCGCGAGATGCCGAGTTCGTGCGCGGCATCGCCAAGACGCCCGCGATGACGCAGCAATGCGAGTTCGATGGCCTGACGCTCCGCCGCCTCGCGCGCTTGCGCAAGCGACACCGGCGCCACTTCGACGTATTCGCCCAATTCGAGATCGCGCGCGGTGATCTGCCGCCCTTCCGACATGACGATGGCACGCCGCACGCGGTTGATGAGTTCGCGCACGTTGCCCGGCCAGCCGTAGTTGTGAATCGCGGCGATGGCGCACGGCGAAAAGCCGCGCAGACGCCGGCTTGCGTCCTTCTTGAAGCGATCGAGCATGTGCTTCGCGAGCAATTCGATGTCTTTACCGCGCGCGCGCAGCGGCGGCTCGTCGATCTGCAACACGCACAGGCGGTGATACAAGTCGGCGCGAAAACGCCCTTCGATCATCGCGGTTTGCATATCGACGTGAGTCGCCGAGATGATGCGGACATCGACGGGCGTCGAACCGTGACCGCCCAGACGCTCCACCTTGCGCTCCTGCAGGAAGCGCAATAGGCTGGCCTGGCTTTCGAGCGGCAGATCGCCGATTTCATCGAGGAACAGCGTGCCGCCGTTGGCCGCTTCCACGCGCCCGATCTTGCGCTGATTTGCGCCCGTGAATGCACCGCGCTCGTAGCCGAACAGCTCCGATTGCAGGAGATGCGCCGGAATCGCGCCGCAGTTGATGGCCACAAACGGCTGATCGCGACGCGCGGAGCGCTCGTGAATGGCAACCGCCGTCAGTTCCTTGCCCGTGCCCGATTCGCCCGAGATGAACACGGGCGCGTCCGTCATGGCGACTTTGCGAATGGAGCGAAACAGCGCCAGCATGGCGTCGCACGATCCGACCATTTCGCCTTCGGCGCGGCCTTCGCTGCGCGAATCGTTCGATGCCGCGTCATGCAGCGCGACCATGCCGTAGGCGTGTCCCACGGAATCGACGATGCGATCGTTCGAAGTCGGCATCGTGACGTAGTCGAAACAATAGTCGCGAATCAGCCGGCGCACGGCGGCGTCTTCCAGTTGTCCGGAAACGGTGGCGGCGACCCAGCCGACGTTCGTCATGGTCAACGACGACTCGAACGCCGCCAATTCGTGAGACTCGAAGTGACTCGACAAGTCCAGCAGACCACCGATTGCCATATCGCTACGCAGGGCTTTCTTCGTGTCGCGCGCGCTCGCCACGATTTCGATCTGCCAGCCGCGTTCTTCGAAGCGCGCGCATAGCATCTCGCTGGGATCGCGAGTCACATAGATAAGTTGCCGCCGAGCGACGTCCATTATTCAGATCCTTTCTTCAACATTCGTTGAAAAGGTCGCGTAGTTCAGGCTCTCGCTGCATGCAGAAATCAATGTCCTCGCGCTGTGTGGCGAGCGGACTCGCGTTTCGATTCGTTGCCTCCGGGAACGACGCATCTGGCGCCGTGAACCCTTCCACGAATCCCTATTGACCGATTCTGCGCCATTTTCGAGAGACTACTATAACCCATAAACCCCGCAAACAAATATCGTCAAGGCCCATTGGACTGGTCACAAAACCCTGACAGGACGGGGCTGGCAAGAATTTCTCAATGAATTATTAAAAGCAAATGAGACGTTTTAATAAGACAAAATCTTATACCTGATTCACAGGAAATTCATGTTTTTCTCCCTTCGCGTTTCACGTGTGAAACGTTTTCGTCCATTCGGCCACGATGATTTTCTGCCGTTTTCATCATGATCTTTGCACGGTAACGGATTGCGACTGTTGGCATGTATCTGGCTATATTCGACGCATGCGGACAGGTAAGAAATGCAAGCCGCATTTCGTTTCGTCAGCAGATTTTTAGCCTGGTCGCATCTCAACTCGATATACCAGCCGCCTGACTGTTTTATTCCCGAAACACTTCCGGGAATACTTACTCGGATATGTCGCCACGATGGCTTTCGATCATTCTTTACCGGATTGCGCGCCGACTTCCCGTTCGTCGGACGTCGAGGAGCGACGCGCCTTGTCGTGGACAAATGCGCGGGATGCAGCGAACACGAGCGACGCCGAATCGCACCAAGGGCAGTCTTCGAACTACGGCGTGAGCGTCACGCTATGGGACGAGTTCACGCCCGAGCGGCCGGGCTTCGATCGGACCAAAGGCTGAGTAGAGGCAAGACAGCGGCGGGCGTCGGTTAAAATCGCGGCACGGTCGCGCCTCCTGCGCGCCTCACTCCTGCACGACTTTTCGACTACATGACGACGCTGACCCTGATCGTCGCCCGCGCGCGCAATGGCGTGATCGGACGAGACAACGACCTGCCCTGGCGCCTCCCCGAGGATCTCGCTTTCTTCAAGCGCACGACGATGGGCGCGCCGATCATCATGGGACGCAAGACGCATGAATCGATTGGCCGGCCGCTGCCCGGGCGGCGGAATATCGTCGTGTCGCGCGACGCCACGCGTCGCTATACCGGCTGCGATACCGTCACGAGCTTGGCCGATGCCCTCTCGCTCGCCATCGCCGACCACGCAAGCGAGGCCTTCGTGATCGGCGGCGCGCAGTTGTACGGCGACGCCATCGCGCAGGCGGACAAGCTGATCGTCACCGAGATCGATGCCGATTTCGAAGGCAACACGCATTTTCCGGCGCCGGACGCCGCGCACTGGCAGGAAGTCGCGCGCGATCCGCGGCGCGCCGCGCCGCCGAACGCGTTCGACTTCGCGTTCGTCACGTATCGACGCCGGGCGGACGCATGAACGAAGGCCCCGGATAGCTCGCGCCATCCGGGGCCTTTTTCTTGAACCACCTCTAAGTTTTACTGCCCCGCGATGGTCATCCGTTCGATCAGCACCGAGCCGATTTCCTTCGTGCCGCGCACGACCGTATCCGCGCCGATCGCCTCGATGTGGCGGAACATTTCCTGAAGCGTGCTCGCGACCGTGATTTCCTCGACCGCGTGCTGAATCTTGCCGTTCTCCACCCAAAAGCCCGACGCACCGCGCGAATAGTCGCCCGTCACGTAGTTCACGCCCTGCCCCATCAGTTCGGTAAGCAAAAGGCCGGTGTCGAGCTTCTTCAGCATGGCCTCGAAGTCGTCTTCCGGCTTCGTATTCGAGCTTGTCATCGTCAAATTATGCGAGCCGCCCGCGTTGCCGGTGGTCTTCATGCCGAGCTTGCGCGCCGAATACGTGGACAGGAAATAGCCCTGCACGACGCCGTCATCCACCACATTACGACGCTCGGTACGCACGCCTTCCTCGTCGAACGGCGCGCTGCCCATGCCGCCCTTCACGTGCGGATCTTCGACGATCTGAACGTGCGGCGCGAACACCGGCTTGCCGAGGCTGTCGACGAGAAACGTCGTCTTGCGATACAACGCCCCGCCGCTCACCGCTTGCACGAACGAGCCGAGGATGCCCGCAGCCAGCGGCGCTTCGAACAACACGCGGCACTTGCGCGTGTCAAGGCTCTTCGCGTTCAGACGCGCGAGCGCGCGTTCGGCGGCGTAGCGTCCGACGGCTTCCGGCGCGGCGAGTTCGGTGGCATTGCGGCGCGACGTGTACCAGTCGTCGCGCTGCATGTCGCGTCCGCTCGCGGCAATGGGCGCGCACGCGATGTAATGCCGCGAGTACGGATAGCCCGCGAGGAAGCCGCGCGAGGTCGCGAGCACGAACTGCGAATGCTGCGCCGATACGCTCGCGCCTTCCGAATTGGTCACGCGCTTATCCACCGCGAACGCGGCGGCTTCGGCGCGGCGTGCGAGCTCGGCGGCCTCTTCGGCGTCGATGACCCACGGATGATAAAGATCGAGGTCCTGAGGCGACTTCTCCAGCAAGTCTTCTTCCGCGAGCCCGGCGGCGCTGTCTTCCGCCGTGAAACGCGCGATGTTGTAGGCGGCCGCAACCGTATCGCGCAGTGCTTCGCGCGTGAAGTCCGCGGTGCTCGCATTGCCGCGCTTCTTGCCGATGAAGACGGTCACGCCCACCATCTTGTCCCGGTTGTGCTCGATGGTCTCCACTTCGCCGCGCCGCACGCTTACCGAAAGGCCATCGCCTTCGGAGATTTCGGTGGCGGCATCGGTCGCGCCGAGTTCCTTCGCGTGACGCAGGATGTCGGAGGCAATCTCCTTGAGTTCGTCTTGCGTATGCGGGAAAAAGCGTTGCTTGACGTCCATGTCTGCTGCCATTTTGTGTGTGCCTTAGGAGGTCGGGGGCGCCGCGCGCCCGCGCGTGTCGTTGCAAGAGGATTCCCGCTTTCGTCCGGCCTTTCGATGAAGCAGACGGCGGGGTCGATTCGATCGACGCATGCTGCGATCATAGCAAGGACCGCGCACCCGCACCGCATGCACGATGCATCGCGCTTGGCGTGCGCGAGCCGAGCGCTGCGACGCGCAAGCTACAATATCGCCATGAACCGTAAAACCCGCATTCAACCGATCGAAGCCGAGCCGGAAGTCGACGAAAACGGCTACGATCGCCCGAGCAAATCCCAGCTCAAGCGCGACATGCACGCGCTGCAGGAACTGGGCGAGGCGCTGATCGCGCTGCCGAAAGACGCGCTCAAGCGCATGCCCATGCCTGAGAAGCTGAACGACGCCGTGCGCGAAGCGCGTCGTATCACCGATCACGAAGGCAAGCGCCGTCAGGTGCAATACGTCGGGCGCGTCATGCGCACGCTGCTCGAAGACGAAGTCGCCGCGCTGCGCACCGCACTCGACACGCATCGCGGCGTGAACAAGGCGGAGACCGCGCGCCTGCATTGGATCGAACGCTCGCGCGACAAGCTGCTCGCAAACGACGCCGCGCTGACCGATTTCATCCGCGAGCATCCGGGCGTGGACGCGCAGGAAGGCCGCACGCTGATCCGCAATACGCGCAAGGAGCGCGAGCTGCAAAAGCCGCCGCGCTATTACCGCGAATTGTTCCAGTGGATCAAGAACGCAGCGGGCGTGGAGCAGGAAGACGAGAGCGACAGCGACGAGGAAAACCGTGACGACGACGAAGCGTAATCATCCGGACGAGTTGCTCGTCGGACTCGTTTCGATCAGCGATCGCGCCTCGCAAGGCGTGTACGAGGACAAAGGCGTGCCGTCGCTCGAAGCATGGCTCGGAGAAGCGCTGAGCTCACCCTGGCGCGCGCAAACGCGGCTGATTCACGACGATGCCGCCACCATCTCGGCCACGCTCATCGATCTGGTCGACACACACGGTTGCGATCTCGTGCTGACCACGGGCGGCACCGGTCCCTCGCGCCGCGACGTGACGCCGGAAGCGACGCTCGCCGTCGCCACCAAGCCGATGCCAGGCTTTGGCGAACAGATGCGTCAAATTAGCCTGAACTTCGTGCCGACCGCCATTCTCTCGCGTCAGGTTGCCGTGATTCGTGAGACGGAGGATCACGCCGCGCTCATCATCAATTTGCCGGGACAGCCGAAGTCGATCAGGGAAACGCTCGAAGGCCTGAAGGACGCCGACGGCAAGACGCGCGTGCCGGGCATCTTCGCGGCAGTGCCGTATTGCATCGATCTGATCGGCGGGCCTTACATCGAAACTAAACCGGAAGCGGTTGCCGCGTTCCGGCCTAAGAGCGCCATTCGAAAGTCAGGCGCTTCCAAACCTCAAGCCTGAGCCGACGATGCCGACGCCGCGGGAATCAGGAAGTGCTCGCGGTAGTACTTGAGTTCGTCGATGGACTCGTGGATATCGGCGAGCGCCGTGTGCATCGCGCGCTTCTGAAAGCCCTTGTAGATGGCCGGCTGCCAGCGGCGGCACAGTTCCTTGAGCGTGCTCACGTCCAGATTGCGATAGTGAAAGAACGTCTCCAGTTCCGGCATCCAGCGCGCCATGAAGCGGCGGTCCTGGCAAATGGAATTGCCGCACATCGGCGACTTGCCGGGCGGCACGTACTGACCGAGGAATTCACGAATCTGACGGGTGGCTTCCGCTTCGTCCACCGTCGATGCCTTCACGCGTTCCGTCAGCCCCGAGCGGCCATGCGTATTGCGATTCCACTCGTCCATGCGGCCAAGTGCTTCTTCCGACTGATGGATCGCAAACACCGGCCCTTCCACCAGCTTGTCGAGCGTCGAATTCGTCACGACCACCGCGATCTCGATGATGCGATCATTGTCGGGATCGAGCCCGGTCATCTCCATGTCGAGCCACACGAGATTCATGTCGCTGCGCGCGAGGACGGGTTCGGGTTGGTCGAGAGAATCGGTCATGGAAAGTACCTGGAAGAGGTTCGAGTAACGCTGATGTTAGTGTCTTGAGGCGCATGAAGCCCAGTCGCCGCGCGGGCTTTTCGGCAACCACGCGTTGTGGCAACGCGAGCACGGCCTAGAACCTATAATTCTCGCATAGTTCAATCGGAAGCCCTGCATGGCCAACCTCACACTCGCTTTTTCGACGATCTTCGTCGTCGCCCTCGTTGCGATGGTTTCAACGAAGCTCTGGCTGGCCTCGCGCCAGATTCGCTACGTCGCGGCGCATCGCAACGGCGTGCCGCCGCAGTTCACCGGCACGATCCCGTTGACGGCGCACCAGCGCGCGGCGGACTACACCGTTGAGCGCACGCGCCTCACGATGATCGAAGTCGTCACCAGCGCCATCGTGCTGGTCGCGCTGACCTTGCTCGGTGGCTTGCAGGCACTCGATATCGCCATTACGGAGTCGCTCGGGCGCGGCTATCTCGGACAGATCGCGCTGGTCGCGGCGGTCATCGCAATCACGAGTCTCATCGACCTGCCGTTCGACTATATCCGCCATTTCGTGATCGAGGAAAAGTTCGGCTTCAATCGTATGTCGAAGAAGCTGTTTTTTCTCGATCTCGTGAAGGGCACGGTGCTGGGCGCGATCATCGGTGCGCCGCTTCTGCTGCTCGTGCTCTGGATGATGGATCGCGCCGGCACCTATTGGTGGCTCTACACGTGGATCGTCTGGGTTGCGTTCCAGTTGCTCGCGATGATCATCTATCCCACTTTCATCGCGCCGCTTTTCAACAAGTTCGAGCCGCTCAAGGATGAGGCGCTGCGGGCTCGTATCGAAAATCTGATGTCGCGCACCGGCTTTGCGGCAAAGGGCTTGTTCGTCATGGACGGCAGCCGCCGTTCCGCGCACGGCAACGCGTATTTCACGGGCTTCGGCGCGGCGAAGCGCATCGTCTTCTTCGATACCCTGCTTGCGCGCCTTTCCGGCAGCGAGATCGAAGCCGTGCTCGCGCACGAACTCGGCCACTTCAAGCGCCGTCACGTGCTCAAGCTGTTGGTCGTGATGTTCGCCATCAGCCTCGCCATGCTCGCGCTCCTCGGCTGGCTCGTGCAGACCGTGTGGTTCTACGAAGGCCTCGGCGTGCATCCGTCGCTCGTCGGCGGCAACAACGGACTTGCGCTCGTCCTGTTCATGCTCGTGCTGCCGGTGTTCATGTTCTTCATCACGCCGCTCGGCAGCCTGAGCTCGCGCAAACACGAATTCGAGGCCGATGCCTTCGCGGCCAGCCAGACCGATCCGAAGGATCTCGTCAACGCGCTCGTCAAACTGTACGAAGACAACGCGTCCACGCTCACGCCCGATCCGCTCTACACCGCGTTTTATTACTCGCATCCGCCCGCTTCGCAGCGCATCGACCGCTTGATGCAACACGCCGCATGACGGCGCGTGGCGTGTCATCGGGCCGCGGCGCGCGTCAAGGCGGCGCGGCTTCCGCAGAGGCCCGACTGGAAGGCACCGTGATCGCCGCGCACGGCCGGCACTATCTCGTCGCGCCGCACGACGGCGGCGCGAAGCTGCAATGCTTCCCGCGCGGCAAAAAGAGCGAAGTCGCCGTCGGCGATCGCGTGATCTACGAGCAGTCTTCGGCGGATCAGGGCGTGATCGTCGAAATCGGCGAGCGGCGCAACCTGCTTTACCGGTCCGATCAGTTCAAGTCGAAGCTCTTCGCGGCGAACCTCGATCAACTGCTGATCGTGCTCGCCACCGAGCCGCATTTCAGCGAAGACCTGCTCGGGCGCGCGCTGATCGCCGCCGAGGCGCACGGGCTCGAAGCGCTCATCGTGCTCAACAAGATCGACGTGGAAAGCGCGTTGCCCCTGGCGCGCGAGCGACTTGCGCCCTATCGCGCGCTGGGCTACACGGTGATCGAACTGTCCGCGAAGATGGCGCCCGGCGAAGTGCATCCGCAACTGGATGAGCGCCTGAAAGATCGCTCGACGATCTTGCTCGGCCAGTCGGGCATGGGCAAATCGACGCTCGTGAATCTGCTCATCCCCGACGCCGACGCCGCCACGCGCGAGATTTCGTCGGCGCTCAACAGCGGCCGGCATACCACCACCTTCACGCGTCTGTACGAATTGCCAGGCGGCGGCTCGCTCATCGATTCGCCTGGCTTTCAGGAGTTCGGCCTGCATCACTTGTCCGAAGGTCAACTGGAACGCGCCTTCGCTGACTTCCGGCCGTATCTAGGGCATTGCCGCTTCTACAACTGCCATCATCTGCAGGAGCCGGGCTGCGCTGTACTCGAAGCGGTCGAAGCCGGCAAAATTCGGCCGGCGCGGCATGCGCTTTATGCGCAGCTCGTCCACGAAGCAAGCCAGATCGTTCGATGAAACGGCTCACGCGCGCACCGAACCTCATCACGGCGCAACACTGGATGAACGTGCTCGCGACCGCAGGTGTGCCTTGCGAGTTACACAATCGGTATTTGAACGGCGCGCTGGGTGACATTCCGGCGGATCAATGCGCGCCGGAAATCTGGATCGTCGACGAACGCGACGAAGCGCTGGCCACTCGCCTTCTGGAGCGTGCAAAGCGCGGACCGGAAGCGAATGCCCGGCCCTGGCGATGCCGTCAGTGCGGCGAATGGCTCGAAGCGCAGTTCACCGTGTGCTGGCAGTGCCAGACGGACCGCGACCCGCTGGACGATTGATGCCTTGCTATGCCAGCCAGACGGCAATGGTCAGCATGAGCAGGATCAACATCCACAAGATCACCGCGCGCCACACCAAGCCAACCGCCGATTGGAGCGTGCGTGGCGTGCAGTCGTCACCGACGGGCAGCGGGCTTGCATCGCCCACGGCGAGCGCCTCGACGCTCAGCGGTTCGGCGAGCGGTCCTGCGAGACGCGCGCCCAACGCGCCGCTGCCGGCCGCGAGCAACACGCCTTCGTTCGGGTCCGGCCACTGACGCGCGTGATTGCGCCACGCGTAGATCGCATCCTCGAAATTGCCGACGATTGCGAAGCCGAGCGCGGTAAGCCGCGTAGGAATCCAGTCGATCACGAAAAACGCACGCTGCGCGAACGATGAGAACGCTGCGGTCCGCTCGGGATTCGGCTCCGTCCACGCACGCGCCAGATACTCGGCGATCCGATAAAACACCGCGCCAGCCGGCCCGATGGGAATCAGAAACCAGAAGAACACGCCGAACACATGCCGATGCGACGCGATTACCGCGTGCACGAGCGTGTGGCGCACGATCTCGCTTACCGGCATGTCGACGGTATCGAGACCGGTCCACTCCGTGAGCACCTCGCGAGCGCGCGGCACGTCGTCGTTATTGAGCGCGAGATGGATATCGGTGAAATAGTGGCTGAACTGACGAAAGCCGAGCGTGAAGTACACGATCACCACGTTCCAGAAAAACGCCAGAACGAAGTTGATCCGATACAGCACGTAATAGATGAGCCCGACCACGAGCGTCCACGGCAACACCACCACCAGCCACGCGACGATGCCGTGCTTTTCCTTGCCCGCGTCGAAGCCATGGGCGGTGCTTTCCGCATGATACTGAAGCAACGCCGAGATCGGATTGTGCGGCGATAACGCACGCACCTGCTCGAGGATAAGAGCCAGCAATACAGAGAAAAAAGTCATGCGGTGCGCCGAAACGGTCGGAGTAGTTCGAGTTTCGCGTAACGATAGCACAGCGTTCGATGCGTTCAGACGCGCTGACCAATCGCAAGGTCGCGTAACGTCGCACGTCGACGCGTCAGGCGGCGAGGAAGCGGTAGAAATTGCGCAACATGCCAGCCGTTGCACCCCAGATGAAATACGGAGCCGTCTTTTCATCGGGTTTGTAAGGCATGGCAAAAAAACGACGCTCGCCACCTTCCCATTGGAAAACGCGCACTTCGTGGTTTGCCGAGTCCATCAGAAACGCGAGCGGCACTTCGAAGATATCGGCAACTTCGCTCGTATCGGCTTTGAGCGCGAACGGCGGATAGACCAAGGCAACGACAGGCGTCACGCGAAATCCGGTGCCTGTCAGATAGTCCGGCAGCGCGCCGACCACTTCGCAATGCTCCGCGCCCAAGCCGACTTCCTCGCGTGCTTCGCGTAGCGCGGTGGCGGCGGCATCGGCGTCCTCGGGTTCCTGACGGCCGCCGGGAAAGCTGATTTGTCCCGCGTGGTCGGAAAGATGGTCGGCCCGCTGAGTCAGGAGCACGGTCAGACCGCCTTCACGCACGACGAGCGGCACGAGAACAGAAGCCACCCGCGGATCGCCGCCGATGGCCTTGATGCGCTGTTCGGGCGCTTCCTGCGTCCATTCGAGCGTCTGTGCGAAACGCGCTCGCAGTCCTTCGGGCGTAAGGCGCGCGGGTGGTATGGCGGGAAGCGCGGCGCCCGTCGAGAGGACGGGCATTCGTTCAGGTTCGAGAATGCGGGGAGTCGAAGTCTTGCCGGTGGACACGGGTCGAAAGCCAGGATGTCGAAGATTCAATTTGAACACACCAAAGAAAAAAGCACCCGCGAGGGTGCTTTTTCAGTACGGCGCCTGGACGCTGAGTCTTTACTCTGCAGCGGCTGCGGCGGTACGGTCCTTCGTGAACAGCTTTTCCTTGATACGTGCCGACTTGCCCGAGCGCTCGCGCAGGTAGTACAGCTTCGCACGACGGACGTCGCCGCGACGCTTCACGACGATGCTCGCCAGCAGCGGCGAGTAGGTCTGGAACGTACGCTCAACGCCTTCGCCCGAGGAAATCTTGCGGACGATGAAGTTCGAGTTCAGGCCACGATTACGCTTGGCGATCACGACGCCTTCGTAAGCCTGCACGCGCTTGCGCGTACCTTCGACGACGTTCACGTTGACGATGACCGTGTCGCCCGGACCGAAGTCGGGGATCGATTTCTCGCCCAAAACGCGCGCGATCTCTTCCTTCTCGAGTTGCTCAATCAGATTCATTACTGACTCCTTGTGCCATCTTGCCGGAGTTGTGTGCCTAGATTTCGCTTGCGCGATTTCGTTGATCAGGCCCCGGTAGAGGATGGGTTCACTTCTGGCGCCGAGGTTGAATTCAGCGCCCCCATTTGCCCCGCTCGTCGGCTCGAAGTCTATTCGGACTTCGACGCCGTCTTCGCGAGATCTGCGAGCCATGCCTCGTCGGCACGGCTCAACATCTTGCTTTTGCGCGCCCGGTGAATCAGATCGGGCCGCTTCGTGAATGTGTTGCGTAATGCTTCGCGCCTGCGCCAGGCGTCGATTTCCTTGTGATGGCCGCCGAGCAGCACATCGGGAACGCGCGCGCCTTCGTATTCTTCCGGACGCGTGTAATGCGGACAATCCAGAAGTGCGTCGACGAAACTGTCCTGCACCGCCGATTGCGCGTCATTCAGCACGCCGGGCAACTGGCGCACGACGGCGTCCATCAACGCCATGGCGGGCAATTCGCCGCCTGACAGCACGAAGTCGCCGAGGCTTATTTCTTCGTCTACTTCACGATCGATCAGACGCTGGTCGATTGCTTCGTAACGACCGCACAACAGCACGAGGCCCGGCTCGGCGGCCATGCGCATCACGCGTTCGTGATCGAGCTTGGCGCCTTGCGGCGACATCATCACGACGCGCGTCGTCGCGATGCCTTGCTCGCGCTGCGCGGCTTTCGCGGCCGCGATCGCGTCTTCTAGCGGACGTGCCAGCATGACCATGCCGGGGCCGCCGCCGTACGGGCGATCGTCGACGGTGCGGTAATTGTCCGTGGTGAAGTCGCGCGGATTCCACGTACGCAAACCGAACCGCTCCTGCTTCACTGCCCGGCTGGTAATGCCCCAGTCGGTCAGCGCGCGGAACATTTCGGGAAAGAGCGTCACGACATCGAACTGCATCGCTCTCTCCGTAACTTGCCGATGACGAGCACCGGGTTAATAGTCGGCGTCCCAGTCGACGATGATGCGTTTCGCCGCCCGATCCACCGTCTTCACATACACACCGACGAACGGAATGAGCCGCTCTTCGGTGACGGGCTTGCCATCCTTGTCGGTACTCGGATACTCGATCCGCAGAATGGAATGCGCGCCGTTGTCGATCATGTCGACGACACGGCCAAGCGCCACGCCCGCTTCGTTTTCGACATCGAGGCCAATCAGATCGACCCAGTAGAACTCGTCTTCGTCGTCGAGCTTCGGGAAGTCGCTGCGAGCGATGTAGACCGCGTGACCCTTCAGCAACAATGCGGCGTCGCGATCGTCACAGCCCGACAAGCGCGCGACGATGGTATCCGCGTGCACTTTCGACTGAACACAACGCGCGGACTTGAACTCGCGGCCTTTGACGAGCCACCAGTTCTTCGCACCGAGGAGCGCGTCGCCGCCCAGCTTGCCGTTGGCGTGCGGAACGATCTTGATCCAGCCCTTCAGACCGTAGGCATCGGCGATAAAACCGATTTCCACCGCGTCTTCCGGAAGACCATCTACCGACTCGCCCCCCGCCGATGCTTCCTGCGCTTTGCCTTCGCCCGAAGCGTCCGCCGTCACGCGACGCGCGCCGGGTTTCCGGACGAACGCGCCAAACGTGCTGGCTTTTTCTTCTTGCTTCGGCTTCGGCCGACTGACATTGCCAGCGACGTTGCCGGATTCGGAATCACGCGCGGGCATCAGCAGACCTTGAAGCGGTGACCTTGAACGACTGAACTTCAGTCGACAAACTAACCAGCACTTAAGCAGCCGGTTGAGCTTGCTGAGCTTGCTTGACCAGACGCTCGACGGTCGGCGACAGTTGCGCGCCAACGCCTTGCCAGTAGGTCAGACGATCTTGAGCGATACGCAGCGATTCGCCCTTGGTCGCGACCGGGTTGTAGAAACCAACGCGCTCGATAAAGCGGCCGTCACGGCGGCTACGCGAATCGGTTGCGACGATGTTGTAAAACGGGCGCTTCTTCGAGCCGCCACGAGCCAAGCGGATGATGACCATGCTGAAATCCTTGAAAACCGGGGTTCGGAACTACCAGAACACGCGATTATAGCGGAAACCGACGCTCCAACAAACACTTAACGTGATTATTGCGCGCAGTTCGGGTTTGCAACGCTTCAAACGGCGCGCCGCAAGGACAAAAGCCCCGCAGCGGCCAGTGCGGCATTGTGCCAGTGTGTGACCGCGGAAGCGAGCAGCGTAAGATGTCGGATTCTCGCCTGGCGCAATCAGAGCAATCCGCGATAAGACGGCGCGCGCGCCACTATTTTCACCACCGATACCACCGCTTTCGCTGATGACTTCTTCGTCCCTCGCTACCGAGACCGGCCCGAAACCGGCCGGCAACCAGAACTGCCCGTACTTCCGCTCGAAGACGCTCACGGCGGCGCTCGCGTTTTTTTTCGGCAGTATCGGACTGCACCGTTTCTATCTGTATGGATTGCGCGACAAATGGGGCTGGGCGCATATCGTCGGCATCGTGTTGGGCGTGGTGGGTTATCTGTTGCTCGCGGCGACGGAGCGGACTTCGATTCCGGGCTGGGTGCTGGCGTTTCCCGGCGCGGTATCGCTGCTGGCGGCGTTTCTTTCCGCGATCGTCTACGGTCTTCGACCCGACGCCAAGTGGGACGCGCAATTCAACGCGCATACCAACCGGCAAAGCGATTCGGGCTGGACGGTCATCTTCATCGTTATTTTTTCATTGCTGTTCGGCGCGTTCTTGCTGATGACCGGCCTCGCGCTGACGTTCCAGACTTATTTCGAAAGCCAGGTGGAAGCTGCGAAGACACTGTCGCAGTAGGCGATAGACGACGATCGCAGGCGTTAGAACAAGTTGAGCTGGCCTTTGTCTGGCACCGGTTTGACGAACGCCGGCGGCTTGAAGTCCGACATGTCGAGAATGCCGCGCTGCCGGGCGTTCAATCCCAGACGCTTGGTTGCTTGTTGAAAGCGCTGCTTCAGCATGTCCGCCCATAATCCTTCGCTCTTCATGCGTTTGGCAAAGTCCGCGTCGTAGTCCTTGCCGCCGCGCATGTCGCGTACGCGGCTCATCACGCGGTCGGCGCGATCGGGAAAATGCGCCGCGAGCCAATCCTTGAAAAGCGGCGCCACTTCCCATGGCAGGCGCAACACGATGTAGCTGGCGGTCTTCGCGCCCGCTTCCGCACACGCTTCGAGCACCCGCTCCAGATCCGGCTCCGTGACGAACGGAATAACCGGCGCGATACTCACACCCACCGGAATGCCCGCCTCGGCGAGCGTGCGGATCGTGCGCAGACGCCGCGCGGGGGTGGCCGCGCGCGGTTCGAGCGTGCGGGCGATGTCTGCATCGAGCGTAGTCACGGTGATGGCCGCCATGACCTGCCCGCGCTCCGCCATGGGCGCCAGCAAATCGATATCGCGTTCGATCAGCGACGACTTCGTGATCGCCGCGAACGGATGACCGCAATCGTGCAGCACCTGGATGACGCTGCGCGTGATCTTGAGATCGCGCTCGACGGGCTGATAGGCGTCCGTATTCACGCCGAGCGCAATGGATTCCGGCTCGTACTTCGGCTTGCCGATCTCGCGCCTGAGAAGTTCGGCGGCGTTGACCTTGGCGTAAATGCGGCTTTCGAAATCGAGTCCCGGCGACAGGCCAAGATAACTATGCGTCGGACGCGCGAAGCAATAGATACAGCCGTGCTCGCACCCGCGATACGGATTGAGCGACACGCTAAACGGTATGTCGGGCGAATTGTTGTGCGTCAGAATGCTCTTTGCGCGTTCTTCGAACACTTGTGTGCGAAGCGGCGGCGCGCCCTCGTCGTCACCGTCCGTTTCGTGTAGCCAGCCGTCGTCCACGCGTTCGCGCGCGTCTTTCTCGTAGCGTCCCTGCATGTTCGTCACCGCGCCACGCCCTTTCAGCGGCGCGGGCGGCGCGACAGGAAATTCACGGTCGGGTGTCGGCATGACGATGAGCGCAGCAGAAAATGTACTGTACAAATATACAGTATCGACACGTCATCGCAAGCAAAAAATCACACGTCCACCGGGATCATCAGCGTTTCCTTGATCTCCTCCATTACCACATAACTTTTCGACTGCACCGCGCCCGGCAGTTGTAGAAGGATGTCGCCAAGAAGCTTGCGGTAGTCGGCCATTTCGCCGATCCGCGCCTTGATCAGATAGTCGAAATCGCCGGAAACGAGGTGGCATTCGAGCACTTCCGGAATGCGCTGCACCTCGCGGCGAAACTGCTCGAACATATTGCCGCTCTTGTGATCCAGCGTGATCTCGACGAATACCAGCAGCGCCGCGCCGAGTTGAGCCGGATTAACACGCGCGTAATAGCCCGTGATCACGGCGTCCCGTTCCATGCGCTTCACCCTTTCGATACAAGGCGTGACGGACAGCCCGACGCGCTCCGCAAGGTCCTTCATCGCGATGCGGCCATCCGCTTGAAGAATGTTCAGGATCTTGTGATCGAGCTTATCGAGCGCGCGCACCGGATTTCGCTGTGTTCTCATGCGTTTTTCCTGAAAATCCGCCAAATACATTAACTAAAACTATATCGACATCAATAGTATAGGCGATAACACTACACAAACTTCCGTCCGCGGCTCAGTTCCACTTCTTGCGCGCAAACGGGCAGTTTCATCGAATCCTGATGGAGAACTCATGCGTATCGTTATTCTCGGAAGCGGCGTCGTCGGCGTGACCAGTGCTTACTATCTGGCGCGGGCGGGTCACGAAGTCACGGTCATCGACCGCGAAGCCGGCCCCGCGCTCGAAACGAGTTTCGCCAACGCCGGGCAAATTTCGCCGGGCTACGCGTCGCCGTGGGCCGCGCCGGGCGTGCCGCTCAAGGCCGTCAAATGGATGTTCGAAAGACACGCGCCGCTTGCCATCCGTCTCGATGGCACGATGACTCAGCTTCAATGGATGTGGCAAATGCTGCGTAACTGCACGCAAGATCGCTACATGGTTAACAAGGGCCGCATGGTGCGCCTCGCCGAATACAGCCGCGATTGCCTGCAAGCCTTGCGCGCGGATACAGGCATTCACTACGAAGGCCGCACCGGCGGCACGCTGCAACTCTTCCGCACGCAGGCGCAACTGGACGGCGCGGCGAAAGACATCGCGGTGTTGAAAGACGCGAACGTTCCGTTCGAATTGCTCTCGTCGGCCGAACTCGCGAAGGCAGAACCGGCGCTCGCAGCGGTATCGCACAAACTGACGGGCGGCTTGCGCCTGCCGAACGACGAAACCGGCGATTGCCAGATGTTCACCACGCGCCTTGCCGCCATGGCCGAAGCGTTGGGCGTCAAGTTCCGCTACAACACGCCAATCGACGCACTTGCCATGAGCCAGGGCCGGATTGCCGGCGTGCAATGCGGCAAGGAACTGGTGACAGGTGACTCCTACGTCGTCGCGCTCGGTTCATATTCGCCTAAGTTGCTCGGCGATCTCGTCAAGATTCCGGTTTATCCGCTCAAGGGTTATTCGCTCACCGCGCCCATTGTCGATGCGGCCCGCGCGCCTGTTTCGACCGTGCTCGACGAGACGTACAAGATCGCGATCACGCGTTTCGACGACCGCATTCGCGTGGGCGGCATGGCGGAGATCGTCGGCTACGACAAGTCGTTGAAGCAGGCGCGCCGCGAGACGCTGGAAATGTGCGTGAACGACCTGTTCCCCGGCGGTGGCGATACGGCCAGCGCCAAGTTCTGGACTGGCCTGCGCCCAATGACGCCGGACGGCACGCCGATCGTTGGCCGCACGCCGGTGCCGAATCTGTATCTGAATACCGGACACGGCACGCTCGGCTGGACGATGTCGTGCGGCTCCGGCCAATTGCTCGCCGACGTGATGTCCGGCAAGCAACCCGCGATTCGGGCGGACGATTTGTCGGTGCATCGTTATATGGGCGAAGTCGGTGTGAAGACGCGTCCCGCTTATGCTTGAGAAGGCAATCACGCACGAAGAAAACCCCACGTTGCGAACGACGTGGGGTTTTTTCATGCGCGGGCGTCGGCTCGCGTTCGATGAGCTTCGGCGCTCACATCAAAACTGATCCTCGCTCAACGCGAGCACGCCTTCGCTCCCATTCGCGCTGACAATCGATGCCTCGATGCCCGGCGCCTGCGACAGAATGTGTTCCGCGTAAAACTGAGCCGTAGCGATTTTCGCCGAATAAAAGCGCTTGTCCTCGCCGCGCTTTTTTTCCGCGGTGAGCATTGCGCGCGCCATCTGCCAGCCGCACAGCACGATTCCCGCGAGCCGCAAATACGGCACGCTGCCCGCAAACACCGCGTTCGGATCGCTCCTGAATTTTGCGACGATAAACTCGACCGAGCGCGCGAGCGACAAGCTCCCCGCGCTCAAGTGCCGATGCATCGACATGAACGCCTGGCCCTCCGTATCCGCAAGAGCAGCGATGGTCTGATCGATCTGCGCGAGCAACGCCTGCGCCGTCGCGCCGCCGTCGCGCACTGTCTTGCGGCCGATCAGGTCGTTGGCCTGAATGGCGGTCGTGCCTTCGTAAATCGGCAGAATGCGTGCATCGCGATAATGCTGCGCGGCACCCGTTTCCTCGATGAATCCCATGCCGCCATGCACCTGCACGCCGAGGCTCGCCACGTCCACCGACATCTCCGTGCTGAATCCCTTGATGATCGGCACGAGATATTCGTAGATCGACTGATGGCTCTTGCGCGTTTTTTCATCGGGATGACCATGCGCGAGATCGCTGTGCGACGCGGCGACATACGCCAGCGCGCGGGCGCCTTCGGTATAAGCGCGCATGGTGAAGAGCATGCGGCGCACGTCGGGATGATGAATGATGGTCACTGGCTCTTTCGATGAGCCATCGACCGGACGGCTTTGCACGCGGTCCTTCGCATACGCGACCGCCTGCTGATACGCCCGCTCCGCAACCGCGATGCCCTGCATGCCAACGGCAAAACGCGCGGCGTTCATCATGATGAACATGTATTCGAGCCCGCGATTCTCTTCGCCGATCAGATGCCCGACCGCGCCGCCGTGATCGCCGAATTGCAGCACGGCCGTGGGACTCGCCTTGATGCCGAGCTTGTGCTCGATCGACACGCAATGCACGTCGTTGCGCGCGCCGGTCGAGCCGTCCTCGTTGACGAGGAACTTCGGCACGATGAATAGCGAGATGCCCTTCACGCCTTCGGGCGCGTCAGGCGTGCGCGCCAATACGAGATGGACGATGTTCTTCGCCATGTCGTGCTCGCCGTAGGTGATGAAAATCTTCGTGCCGAACAGCTTGAAGGAACCGTCGCCCTGCGGCTCGGCGCGCGTGCGTACCAGCGCGAGATCGGAGCCGGCTTGCGGCTCGGTGAGGTTCATCGTGCCTGTCCATTCTCCGGAAATGAACTTCGGCAGATAGCGGGCCTTTTGCACGTCGTCGCCTGCGGTGAGCAGCGCTTCGATTGCGCCATCGGTCAGCAAGGGACACAGCGCGAACGAAAGGCTCGCGGAGTTGAGCATCTCGATGCACGGCGTGGCGATGAGCTTCGGCAGGTTCTGTCCGCCGAACTCCTCGGGATGCACGACGCCTTGCCAGCCGCCCTCGCCGAATTGACGGAACGCTTCCTTGAAACCGGGCGTGGTCGTGACTTCGCCATTCGCCCACGCGCTCGGATTGCGGTCGCCTTCGACGTTGAGCGGCGCGACGACCTCGCCGCAAAAGCGCGCGGCTTCATCGACGACGGCTTGCGCGGTATCGAAGCTGCCGTCTTCGTGACCTGGCAACGCGGCGATGCCGTCGATACCGGCCAGTTCCTTGATGACGAACAGCATGTCCTTGACGGGGGCGTGATAGCTCATCGTTCTTGTCTCCTCATTCATCCGATACAAAAAGGGCGCAACAATTGTCGCGCCCTTTCGGTTCTAAGTCGGCGAGCGACGCGTGCTCAGCCGATTTCCTTCACCAGTTCCGGCACGAGCGAAAACAGGTCGCCGACGACGCCGTAATCCGCGACGCTGAAAATAGGCGCTTCCGGATCTTTGTTGATGGCGA
Organism: Caballeronia sp. LP006; assembly: GCF_031450995.1. Lineage (NCBI taxonomy): Bacteria > Pseudomonadati > Pseudomonadota > Betaproteobacteria > Burkholderiales > Burkholderiaceae > Caballeronia > Caballeronia sp. LP006. The sequence goes on from NZ_JARTVW010000005.1 coordinate 2,570,501, forward strand.
CGATGACCTTGCTGTCCTTCATCCCGGCCAGATGCTGAATGGCACCCGAAATACCAACGGCCACGTACAACTGCGGCGCGACGATCTTGCCCGTCTGCCCCACTTGATAGTCGTTCGGCACGTAGCCGGCATCCACCGCCGCGCGCGATGCGCCCATTGCGGCGCCAAGCTTGTCGGCCAACGGTTCGAGCACCTTCGTGTAGTTCTCGCCGCTGCCAAGACCACGTCCACCCGACACGATGATCGAAGCCGAAGTCAGTTCCGGCCGATCCAGCTTCGTCACTTCGCGGCTGACGAATGACGAGATGCCAGCGTCGGCTGCCGCTTCGATCTTCTCGATCGATGCACTGCCGCCTTCTGCTGCCACCGGATCGAAGCCCGTTGCACGGACCGTGATGACCTTGATCGGATCGCTCGATTGCACCGTCGCGATAGCGTTGCCCGCGTAGATCGGACGCTCGAAGGTATCGGCGCTGTCGACGGCGGTGATGTCGCTGATCTGTGCGACATCCAGATGCGCCGCGATACGCGGGGCGATGTTCTTGCCATAGGCCGTCGCGGGCGCAAGGATGTGCGAATAGTCCTTTGCGATATTCAGCACCGTGCCCTCGACGTTCTCGGCCAGACCTTCGGCGAGTTGAGGCGCATCCGCAAGCAGCACTTTAGATACGCCCGCGATCTTCGCTGCCGCATCGGCCGCGCCCTGCGCGTTCGCACCCGCGACCAGCACATGGATATCGCCGCCGATTTTTGCCGCCGCCGCTACCGTGTTCAACGTCGCGGCCTTGATGGACGCGTTGTCGTGTTCCGCAATTACCAGAATCGTCATCAGATCACCTTCGCTTCGTTCTGCAACTTCTCGACCAGCGTCTTGACATCGGGCACCACCACACCCGCCGAACGCTTGGGCGGCTCGACGACCTTCAGCGTCTTCAGTCGCGGCGCGACATCCACGCCAAGGTCGGCCGGCTTCACGACCGTCAGCGGCTTCTTCTTCGCCTTCATGATGTTGGGCAGCGTCACATAACGCGGCTCGTTCAGGCGCAGGTCGGTGGTGATGACAGCGGGCAGCGTCAACGACAGCGTTTCCGCGCCGCCATCGACTTCGCGCGACACGGTGGCTTTGCCGTCGGCCACGACGACCTTCGATGCAAACGTCGCTTGCGGCAAGCCTGCCAGCGCGGCGAGCATCTGTCCGGTCTGGTTCGAGTCGTCGTCGATTGCTTGTTTGCCGAGGATGACGAGTTCGGGCTTTTCCTGATCGACCAACGCCTTGAGCAGTTTGGCGACGGCAAGCGGCTGCAACTCATCCGCGGACTCGACGAGAATGGCGCGATCCGCGCCGATTGCAAGCGCCGTGCGCAGCGTTTCCTGGCATTGCGTGACGCCGCACGACACGGCGATCACTTCGGTTGCCACGCCCGCTTCTTTCAGACGCACCGCCTCTTCCACGGCGATCTCGTCGAACGGGTTCATGGACATCTTCACGTTGGCGATATCGACACCCGTGTTGTCCGACTTCACCCGGACCTTCACGTTGTAGTCGACCACGCGCTTGACTGGCACCAGAATTTTCATCCACACGCTCCAAAAGGGTCTCTCCGCGCTAACGGAGGAAGCTTGTTCTTCCGATTCCTTGCGGATTCGGCGATCGATTGAGTCAACCCAGCCTCACATTATACGAGCGCTGCGTGTGCGCTTCCCCCGCCGAAACGGGTGGGCGAGGCGACGCACGATCGGCATACGCCGAATAATATCGAACGACCGTTCTATTCACTATCCCAAAAAACCCGCAGTCCGCTTTCTGCTGGATTACCAGGCGGCAATCACCGCGCCCGAGTATTTGCCGGCGATGAACTGCTTCACTTCCGGCGAGTGATACGCGGCCACCAGCTTCGCAACCCAAGGCTTGTCCTTGTCCACCGAGCGAATGGCGATGATGTTGGCGTACGGACCATGCGGATCTTCGATCGCGATGGCATCCGCGTTCGGCTTGAGACCCGCTTCCATCGCGAAGTTCGTGTTGATCGCGGCGGCGTCCACGTCGGCGAGCGAGCGCGGAATCTGCGCGGCATCGAGTTCGACGATCTTCAGCTTCTTCGGATTTTCGACGATATCGATAGGCGTCGCCTTCAATCCGGCATCGGCGCGCAGCTTGAGCAAGCCTTCCTTTTGCAGCAGCAGCAATGCGCGGCCGCCGTTGGTAGGATCGTTCGGAACCGCAACGCGCGCGCCGTTCTGCAACTCGCCAAGCGACTTGATCTTCTTCGAGTAGATGCCCATGGGGAACGTTACCGTGTCGGCGACCTTGATGAGCTTGTAGCCGCGATCCTTCACCTGTGCATCGAGATACGGCAAGTGCTGATAGCTGTTCGCGTCGAGGTCGCCCGCGGACAACGCGGCGTTCGGCTGCACATAGTCCGAGAATTCGATGACCGTGATTTTCAGGCCGTTCTTCGCCGCGACCTGCTTCACGACATCCAAGATCTGCGCGTGCGGCCCGCCCGTCACACCGACCTTGATCGCGTCTTCGGCATGCGCGACGCCGCTGACCAGCATGACCGCGGACAACGCGGCGGCGAACTTCAGAATGAATCGACGTTGCATGAACTGACCTTTCGTTATGAGGTTGATGCGAACTTCACTTGTGACTGAGACGGCGCACGAGCCAGTCGCCGAACGACTGCACGAGCTGCACGAACACGATGAGGATGATGACCACCGTGAGCATCACTTCGGGCAAGAAGCGCTGATAACCGTAGCGGATGCCGAGGTCGCCGAGCCCGCCGCCGCCGATTGCACCGGCCATCGCCGAATAACCGACAAGCGAAACGAACGTGATGGTCAGCCCCGCCACCACGCCCGGCAACGATTCCGGCAGCAGCACCTTGAAGACGATCTGGCGCGTGGTCGCGCCCATGGCCTGAGCGGCTTCGATAAGCCCGCGATCCACCTCGCGCAACGCGGTTTCGACGAGCCGCGCGATGAACGGCGCGGCCGCGATGGTCAGCGGCACGACAGCCGCCGCCGTACCGATGGACGAGCCCACGACGAGCCGCGTAAAGGGAATGACCGCGACGAGCAGAATGATGAACGGCGTCGAGCGCACGGCATTGACGATGCCGCCGAGCACTCGATTCACGGCGAGATTGGGCAGCACGCCGTCGCGATCCGTCAGATACAGGAGCACGCCGAGCGGAAGCCCAAGCGCCGCGCCGATCAGCCCGGAGATGCCGACCATGATCAGCGTCTCCCAGAACGACTGCACGAACATGTCGAACATTTCACTCAACATGGGAAAGCTCCTCCACCACGACGCCTTGCGAGCGCAAATAAGTAATCGCCTCGGCGACCTTCACCGGCTGACCGCCCGCGAGCACCGCGAGCGAGCCGAACGCCTGGCCCTGAATCTCGTCGATCTGGCCATGCAGGATATTGAAGTCGAGCTCGTAGCGGCGGATGGTCTCGGAGAGAATGGGCTGATCGACGCCCGAGCCCGTGAACGCGAGCCGCAGCAAATGGCCGCTGCCAGTCTTGAGACGTTCGGCCACGCGCACCTTGAGCGCGGGCGGCAACTCGTGCGCGATGACATCGCCGATCAGCGCGCGCGTGACTTCGTGATGCGGTTGCATGAAGACATCGACCACCTTGCCCTCTTCGACCACGCGCCCGGCATCGAGCACGGCGACGCGATCGCACACTTGCTTGATGACGTCCATCTGATGCGTGATGAGCACGATCGTGAGCCCGAGCTCGCGATTGATTTTGCGCAGCAGGTCGAGAATGGAACGCGTGGTTTCGGGATCGAGCGCGGAGGTGGCTTCATCGGAGAGCAGCACTTTCGGCTTGCTCGCAAGCGCGCGCGCGATGCCCACGCGCTGCTTCTGCCCGCCGCTGATCTGCGCGGGATATTTGTCCTTGTGCGTGGTGAGGCCGACGAGTTCGAGCAGCGGCAACACCACGGCCTCGATCTCCGCGCGCTTGTTGCCCGCGAGTTCGAGCGGCAGCGCGACATTGTCGAACACCGTGCGCGACGACAGCAGGTTGAAATGCTGGAAGATCATGCCGATGTCACGGCGCGCGGCGCGCAAGTCGTGCTTGCCGAGCGTCATGAGATCGCGGCCATCGACCACGACGCTGCCTTCGCTCGGTCGCGTCAGCAGGTTGATGGTGCGCACCAGCGTGCTCTTACCCGCGCCGCTGCGCCCGATGATGCCGAACACTTCGCCGGCGGGAATCGTCAGATTGACGTTGTGTAGCGCTTCGACCCAGCCTCGTGGGCTCGCGAAACGCTGTGAGAGGTTGCGGATTTCGATCATTCGACCAGGACGTGATTCATGCGTGGTCCGGAAAATACAAACGGCGGGAGGCTTTCGCGGGCACTGTAGCGCCCGCGCAGCCAGCCGCCGCTCGTTCTAACTTCGTTGCTGTTCAGCCGCAGGATTTTACCGGAGCATCAACATTCTGTTTAATAATGAATTTCGATGATTTAATTACTGAATCGAATTTGCTTGATGCCTGGCCGCAGCCGATCACTTCGAAGCTCACCGCATGCCAACCAACGTCTACTCCACCAGCACCGTCACCACACGCCAGGGCGTCGAACTCTTCCTGCACCGCTGGCAGCCGAAGCCTCCACTGGAGCCGACAGCGCGCATCGCGCTCGTGCATGGCCTTGCCGAACACGCCGGCCGATACGACGCGCTGGCGCTCGCGCTCAACGCGGCGGGCATCGAACTGTTCGCAATCGATCTGCGGGGTCACGGCAAGTCGTCGGGCGAGCGTGCGTGGGTGCGCGTCTTCACCGACTATCTGCTCGATGCCGAAGTGCTTCTCGAAGCCTGCGCCACGACACCGCCCGCCGACACGCCGCTCTTTCTGATAGGCCACAGCATGGGCGGGGCGATTGCCGCGCTCCATGCCGCCGAACGCGGGAGCGAGAAGAAGCTGGCTGGATTGATTTTGTCGAGCCCGGCATTGCGCATTGGCAGCGGCACGCCGCGCTGGAAGACGACGCTCAACCGCATCGTCGGCACGCTGATGCCGCGCTGGCCCGCGTTCTCGATCGATCCCGCGCTGCTCTCTCGCGCGCCCGGCGTCGTCGAGGCGAACCGGCGCGATCCGCTCGTGCATCACGGTCCGGTTCCGGCTCGCACGGGCGCGCAGATTCTCGCGGCGATGGAGCGCATCGCGGCAAAGCGCGATCTCATCAAGTTGCCGCTTCTGGTGTTTCATGGCACGGCGGATGTCATCTGCGATCCGGCCGGCAGCCGTGAATTCGAAGCCAACGCGGGCTCGACCGACAGCACGCTCGAAATGATCGACGGAAGCTATCACGAGACGCTCAACGACCTGGACCGCGATCGCGTGATTCGCGCGCTCATCGACTGGACGCGCGTGCGCGCCGACTATGCGCGCACGCATCCGTGACAGGCTAGATTTCGGCCAGCGCTCGAAGATGCGCGACGACGCTGCGCCCGAGCGCCGAGAGGTTGTAGCCGCCTTCGAGACAACTGACGATGCGCCCTTGTGCATGACGCTCGGCCACCGCGCGAATCTTTTCGGTGATCCACGCGTAATCGTCCTCGACGAGTCCCATGTTGCCAAGATCGTCTTCGCGATGCGCATCGAAGCCCGCCGAGACGAACAGCATCTGCGGCTTGAATTCCTCGAGGCGCGGCAGCCACATCAGGTCGACCACTTCGCGTACTGCCATGCCCTTGGTGCGCGCGGGCAGCGGCACGTTGACCATGTTCGACGCGTGATTGTCCGCGCCCGTGAACGGATAGAACGGATGCTGGAAGAAGCTGCACATCATGACGCGCGAGTCGCCCGTGAACGCAGCTTCGGTGCCGTTGCCGTGATGCACGTCGAAATCGATCACGGCGACGCGCTGCAGACCGTGCACTTCGAGCGCGTGCCGCGCCGCGATGGCCACGTTATTGAAGAGACAAAAGCCCATCGCGCGCGCGGGCTCGGCATGATGACCCGGCGGACGCACGCTGCAAAACGCGTTTTCGTATCGGCCCTCGATGACGGCATCGGTCGCCGCGATCGCCGCGCCCGCCGCTCGCAAGGCCGCGCGATACGACTGCGGACACATCGACGTATCCGGGTCGAGTTCGCTTCTGCCATGCTCGGGCGTGCGGCTCTTGATGTAATCGATATGCGACTGCGTGTGCACGCGCGCTAGGTCGGCTTCCCCGGCGAGCGGTGCTTCCTCGCGCTCGACGAGCATGTCGATGCGGCTTGCGATCAGTTGATCTTCAATCGCCTGCAAACGCGCCGCGCATTCGGGATGCCACTCGCCGTTGTCATGCTTGAGGCAGTCGGGGTGGGAGTAAAAGCCGGTGGCCATGATGTCTCGCAGTGCCGTCGGGGTCGGCTCTCGTCTCGTGTTTTTTCGTCATACGCGTATCCCGCACCGCGCATTTGACGTTAAGTTACCACACCGTTCGAAACGGCCGCCTTCTCGCTCTCCACGGCAGTCCGGGCTCCATGCGTCGGTTATACTGCCCCGAGCCGAAGGCAGCCTTGCATGCGTGCACGGCATGTCGCCGGCCGCTGCGTTCCGTTGAGAAACGTTGCGGATCGTTGCACCGTTCAGCAGGCGTCTGACCGTTCGAACATCCGGCTACGCCCCTTATCGCACAACCACGCAGACTATGACTTTTCAGTTCGCCCCGTTCGTCTCTCCTGTCTCGCTCAAGCGCGCCCTTCTCGCCTCGTTCGTTTGCGCGATCGCCACGTTTGGCGGCAACAGCGCGTGGGCGCAGTCGCAGCAACCGCAAACCGCAACGCCGCAAGGACAGGATTTCGAGGAAGAGATCGTTCCGCAGCGCTACGCGAACAACCCGAATGTCGATGCGTTCATCAACGACATGGTCGCGCGCTACGATTTCGACTCCGACGCGCTGCACGACCTCTTCAATCACGTCAGTTATTCGGCGACGGCAGTCAAGCTGGTGCTGCCTTCGCCCACGCCGTCCGCCAAGAACTGGCGCGCGTATCAGGCGCGCTTCATCGAGCCGGTGCGCATCAACGCGGGCGTGAAATTCTGGCGCGCGAATCAGGCGACGCTGCAGCGCGCCTCCGAGCAGTTCGGTGTGCCGCCGGAAGTGATCGTCGGGATCATCGGCGTGGAGACGATCTACGGCAAATACATGGGCAACTTCCGCGCGCTCGACGCGCTGACCACGCTCACGTTCGACTACCCCAATGTGCCGAATCGCGTGGACCGTCAGGCGACCTTCCGCAAGAATCTCGAAGACCTGCTGGTCTGGACGCGCGACGCGCAAATCGACCCGACCACCGTGCTCGGCTCGTACACGGGCGCGATCGGCATTCCGCAGTTTCTGCCAAGCAGCATCGTGCAATACGCGGTGGATTACGACGGCAACAGCCGTATCGATCTGCGCACGAGTCCGGCGGATGCCATCGGCAGTGTCGCGAATTATCTGAAGCAGAACGGTTGGGAACCCGGGCGCCCGGTGGTGTGGAAAATCGCGGGCGATGTCGGCAGTCAGGGGATCGCGGAAGCGGCCGCGAACGGTCAGCCGGAGCCGCGCTGGTCGCTCGCGCAATTGACGAAAGCGGGCATGATAATCGACCAGCCGGGCCTTAATGTCGATGCCGAAGCCGGCACGCCGCTTACGGTCGTCGATTTGCCCACGCCGGGCCGCGCCACCGAATACACGCTCGGGCTCAGGAACTTCTATGCATTGACGCGCTATAACCGCAGCTTCTTTTATGCGCTCGCGGTGTATCAGCTTGGCGAGGCCGTGAAGGCGCGCATGGCAACAGGCGCGCAGTAAGGGCTTCTTTGGCACCAAGCAAAAACCCCGGCGCGCCGGGGTTTTTTCATTGCGGCCGCGGAAGGACTCACGCGGGAAACACGCCTGTAGACAAATAGCGGTCGCCGCGATCGCACACCACGAACACGATGGTCGCGTTCTCGACCTGACGCGCCACGCGCAGCGCGACTTCGCACGCGCCGCCCGACGAAATGCCCGCGAAGATGCCTTCGACCGATGCCAGCCGGCGCGCCATCGCTTCCGACGCTGCCTGACTCACGTTCTCGACGCGATCCACGCGACTACGATCGAAAATTTTCGGCAGATACGCTTCCGGCCATTTGCGGATGCCCGGAATGCGCGAGCCTTCCTCCGGCTGCGCTCCGACGATCTCGATCTGCTCGTTCTTCTCTTTCAGAAACTGCGACACGCCCATGATCGTGCCCGTGGTGCCCATCGACGAGACGAAGTGCGTGATGCGTCCTTCCGTCTGCTTCCACAGTTCCGGCCCGGTGGTTTCGTAGTGCGCGAGCGGATTGTCCGGATTGGCGAATTGATCGAGGATGATGCCGCGGCCATCGCGCTGCATCTGGTCGGCCAAATCGCGCGCGTATTCCATGCCGCCCGTGACCGGCGTGAGGATGATCTGCGCGCCATACGCGCCCATGCTCTGCCGGCGCTCGATGGACAAGTCCTCCGGCATGATCAGCACCATCTTGTAGCCGCGCACTGCCGCAGCCATGGCAAGCGCTATACCGGTGTTGCCGCTCGTCGATTCGATCAGCGTGTCGCCGGGCTTGATGCGGCCGCGTTCCTCAGCTTTCCTGATCATCGACAGTGCCGGACGGTCTTTCACCGATCCCGCCGGGTTATTGCCTTCCAGCTTGCCGAGAACGACGTTGTTGCGGCTGCGGATTTCATCGTCCACGACGCGGACGAGTTGCACGAGCGGCGTGTTGCCGATCGTGTCTTCGATAGTCATGTAAGCCATAAGCGGACCGGATTCATATCCCGCCGAAAAGGTCACACCGCGTGCGATCTTCGTGGGGATTTGGTATGGGAATCCGTCGATTGTAGCCCAGCGGTCCTTTCCATGTTCTTCACCCCTCTTGCACGGATGGAATGCCGGGCGCATCGGCGTTCATGCAAAAACCCCGCGACGAGACAGACCGCGGGGAGCCCAAACCATCCGAGGCTGAAGGAGCTTTTTTGATGCGAGGAAAGAGCCGCCGGCTATTTCTTGACGACCACGGGCTTCGCCGCCGTCGATGCCGAGACCGGCGTCGCGTTCACGGAATTGGGCGCTGCCGCTTTCGGCGCCGCGCCGATGCTCAGTCCTTCGGCCTCCAGGCGCGATACGGTCTTGCCGCCCATGCCCTTCACGCGCGAGCCGAGATCGGACGCGTCCTTGAAGGGGCCGTGCGCCTGACGTTCATCGAGGATGGCTTTCGCCTTGGCCGGGCCGATGCCCTTGATCCCGCGCAGGGCGTCGGCGTTGGCGGTGTTGACATCGACCGCCGCGAGCGCGGAACCGATGGAAAAGGTGAGCGCGAGCGCGACGATCGTTGAGAATGCTTGCTTGAACATGACTGAGTCTCCAGAAGAACCGGCCGGCGAACAGTGCCGACCGCGAGACCCAGTGTAGAGAGACTTCGATTGCCTTTATAGCTGGCCGAATAGCCAACGCACGTAGCGATCGACACCCTCTTGCACCGTCAGAAATGGCGCGTCGTAACCGGCCGCGCGCAGATGCGACTGGTCCGCCTGCGTGAAGCATTGATACTTGCCGCGCAGCGCATCCGGGAACGGTACGTATTCGATCAAGCCGCGCTGCACTAGCTCCGCCAGCGAGAGCGCGGCCTCGCCATTCAGTGCGCGCAACGAGTTGACGACCGTCGAGGCGATGTCGTTGAACGGCTGCGCGCGGCCCGTGCCGAGATTGAAGATGCCCGACTTCTCCGGATGATCGAGAAAGTACAGATTCACCTTGACCACGTCTTCGACGGAGACGAAATCGCGCGTCTGCTCGCCTGCGGCATAACCGTTGTATTCGCCGAAGAGCTTGACCTTGCCTTCCGAGCGGAACTGATTGAAATTGTGGAACGCCACGGACGCCATGCGCCCCTTATGCGTTTCGCGCTGACCGTAGACGTTGAAGTAGCGAAAGCCGACGATCTGGCTGCCCGCCTTCGGCAACACCTGACGCACGATCTGGTCGAACAGCAGCTTCGAATAACCGTAGACGTTGAGCGGCTTTTCGTATTCGCGCTCTTCGACGAAGCGGCTCGAACCGCCATAGGTCGCAGCCGAGGACGCGTAGAGAAACTGCGCGCCCTGTGCGAGACAGATATCCATCACGTCGCGGCTGTAACGGAAGTTGTTCTCCATCATGTAGCGGCCGTCGGTTTCCATCGTGTCCGAACAGGCGCCTTCATGAAACACCGCGCGCACCTGACCGAAGTCGCCGCGCCTGAAGCGCTCGACGAATTCGGTCTTGTCGAGGTAATCGTCTATCTCGCAATCGACGAGATTCTTGAACTTGTCGGCACGCGTGAGGTTGTCCACTGCGATCACGCGATGCTCGCCGCGCTCGTTGAGCGCCTTGACGATATTGCTGCCGATGAAGCCAGCCGCTCCGGTAACGATGAAGGTCATGATGGAGTTGCCCGAGTTGCCCGAAGAGTCAGGCGAAGAGTTCGTTGTAATCGACGGTCGCGGTGCCGAGCTTGCCAACCACGATACCCGCCGCGCGGTTCGCATAAGCCACGGAATCGACGAGCGGCACACCCGCGCCGAGCATGGTCGCGACGGTCGCGATGACGGTGTCGCCCGCGCCCGAGACATCATACACTTCGCGTGCTTCGGCCGAAGTGTGCAGCACCTGGTTCTCGGTGAAGAGTGTCATGCCCTCTTCCGAACGCGTGAGCAAGAGCGCGCTCAGGTCGAGTTCCGCGCGCAGCTTGCTCACGCGCTCGTGCAAATCTTCTTCCGACTTCCACTGCCCGATCACCTCGCGCAACTCCGCGCGATTCGGCGTGATGAGTGTCGCGCCGCGATAGCGGTCCCAGTCGTCGCCTTTGGGGTCGACCAGCACCGGCTTGCCTGCTTGCCGCGCTTCGCTGATCATCTGCGTGACGTGCGTGAGCCCGCCCTTCGCATAGTCCGACATGAGGATGACGTCGTGCTGCGGCAGCAGTTCCGCGAAGCGCGCGAGGCACGCGGCCAGCACTTCGTGATTCGGCGTGTTTTCGAAATCGACACGCAGCAGTTGTTGCTGCCGCGACAGCACGCGCAGCTTGATGGTCGTCAGCAGTTCGGGATCGCGTTCGAGATGGCCCGCGACCCGGCTCTCGCCCAGCAATTCGACGATGCGCTCGCCCGGTTCGTCATGCCCGACCACACACAAGAGGCCAGCCTGCGCGCCGAGCGCCGCCGCATTGCGCGCGACGTTGGCCGCGCCGCCCAAGCGGTCTTCCTTGCGCTGCACGTGCACGACAGGCACGGGCGCTTCCGGCGAGATGCGATTCACGTCGCCGAACCAGTAGCGGTCGAGCATCACGTCGCCCACTACGAGCACGCGCGCCGCCGAAATGCGCGCGCGCGGCACCACCGGAATGTCGGCGGAATCAGCTGCGCTTGCCGTTACTGTCGAGAGCGACATGAGGACGTCCTATTGCGTAGTAATCGATGCCCATCTCGGACATCGCTTCCGGTTCATACAGATTGCGGCCGTCGAAGATCACCGGCATTTTCAACGCGCTCTTCAGATGCGCGAAGTCCGGGCTCTTGAACTCCTTCCATTCGGTCACGATGACGAGCGCATCCGCATCCGTCAGCGCTTCCTGCTGCGAGCGCACGAAGTGCAGACGCTTGATGTCGTCGGGCCGCTCGGCCAGATCGAGCGCGAGTACGCGTTCGGCTTCCTGCAATGCGACGGGATCGTAAGCGCGCACGGTCGCGCCGCGCGAGAGCAGCGCCTCGACGATGCGCCGGCTCGACGCCTCGCGCATGTCGTCGGTATTGGGCTTGAACGCGAGCCCCCACACGGCGAACGTGCGCCCGCGCAGATCCTCGCCCATGCGCCTGACGATCTTGTTGACGAGCACTTCCTTTTGCGCGTCGTTGACTTCCTCGACCGCTTCGAGAATGCGCAGCCGATGGCCGTTTTCACGCGCGGTCTGAACGAGCGCCTGCACATCCTTCGGGAAACACGAGCCGCCGTAGCCGCAGCCCGCATACAAAAAGTGATAGCCGATGCGCGGGTCCGAACCGATCCCGCGTCGCACCGCTTCGATATCCGCGCCGACCATGTCCGCGAGATTCGACAGGTCGTTCATGAACGAGATGCGCGTGGCCAGCATGGCGTTGGCCGCGTACTTGGTGAACTCGGCGGAATGCACGTCCATGTAAAGCGTGCGCTCGTGATTTCGGTTGAACGGCGCGTAGAGCCGCTTCATCTTCTCGCGCGCGAGCTTGCCGTTCTCGTCGTCGTCGATACCGATCACGATGCGATCCGGCCGCATGAAGTCGTCCACGGCGGCGCCTTCCTTAAGGAACTCCGGATTAGACACGACCGAGAAGCCGTGTTCGTCCGAACCTTCCAGTCCGCGCGCCTTTAGTTCGGCTTCGACCACGTTGCTGACCTGCAGCGCCGTGCCGACTGGCACCGTGGATTTATCGACGATCACCTTGAAGCCGTTCGAATAGCGGCCGATATTGCGCGCCGCCGCGAGCACGTACTGCAAGTCGGCGGAGCCATCCTCGTCGGGCGGCGTGCCGACCGCGATGAACTGGATCTCGCCATGCTCGACGCTTGCCTGCACGTCGGTGGAAAACTGAATACGACCCGCCGCGCGCGTGCGCCGGAGCATTTCCTGCAAGCCCGGCTCGTGGATCGGCACGCCGCCGTTGTTGAGAATATCGATCTTGCGCGGATCGACATCCACGCAAAACACGTCATTGCCGATTTCGGCGAGACACGCGCCGGTAACCAGACCGACGTAACCCGTGCCGACGATGGTGATTTTCATACGCTTTTAACTGATTCCTGAAATGCCGGTGGCGGAGACGACGCCTCGCGCTCTCGAGCGCGTCCGCCCTCAGGCGGAACTGGTGATCGGCTCCACGCGGCGCGGCGCGTAGGTTTCCCAGCCGCTGCAGCCGGGGCATTGCCAATAGAATAGACGCGCGCGGAAGCCGCAGGTCTGACATGTATAGCGCGGCAGATTCTTCGTGCGCTGTTTGACGAGCGTGCGCATGAGTTCGAGCTCGCCGCGGCGCGGCTCCTCGGCGGTCGCTTCCTGCGCTTCGAGCAGACGCGTCATGCCCGCGAGGTTCGGCGCGCTTTCCATTTGCTTCCTCGCAAGCGCGTGCGCCGCGTCGAGTCCGCGCAACTCCTGGACGTGCTTGTACGCGACATCGAGCAAATCGTTCGATGGATAACGGCTCGCGTAATCGATCAACAAATCGACGCCCTCTTCCTTGCGGCCAAGCGTGCTGTACGCCTTCATCAGCTTCTCGGCGACGAGCGGCAGATACGCTTCGTTCTGCGCCTCCACGCGCTTCCAGCTTTCGATCGCCGTTTCGACATTGCCGGCGGCGGCTTCGACATCGCCCGAGAGAATGGTTGCGCGCACGTTATCCGGATTCGACGCCAGCGCGAGCTTCAACTCGTCGCGCGCGCCTTCCGGATTCTTGCGCTGCAAAGCCTCCTGCGCAAGCTCGCAGTGGAAATGCGCGATCTCCATATGCAGCGACGGCGCGCCCATCTTTTCGATGCGCTCGGCGGTCGAGATCGACTTCGGCCAATCTTTTTCGATTTCATAGATGGTCAGAAGCGCACGTTGCGCGCCGAGCGAGTATTCGCCGGCTTCGAGCGAGCGGAAAGTTTCCTCGGCGCGATCGAGCAGCCCAGCCTTCAGAAAGTCCTGACCGAGTTCATAGAGCGCGTGATCGCGCTCGGCCACGGGAAGATCGGCACGGCTCAAGAGGTTCTGATGCACGCGGATCGCGCGATCGGTTTCGCCGCGCCGCCGAAACAGGTTGCCGAGCGCAAAGTGCAGTTCGATGGTTTCGGGATCGAGCTTGGCCACCTCGATGAACGCGTCGATCGCCTTGTCGTGTTGCTCGTTGAGCAGGAAATTCAGGCCGCGAAAATACGAGCGCGGCAGGCTCGCATTTTCGGATAGCAGCGTTTTCAGGTCATAGCGGGACGCCATCCAGCCGAGAGCGAAGGCAACGGGAATGACGAGCAGCCACCAGAAGTCTAGATCCATGCGCTTTTGTCGAAGAGTCGGTTAGGTGTCTGCTTTTTAACAACCCTCACGGCGCTCGCCGGGACAGTTGCGAATGATTTCTTTAGATGAGCGGCGGCATGGGCGGCTCTTCCTTTACCACCGGCGTCTCGCGTGCGACACGCAACTCGCGCTTGAGGCGCCCGTTTTCCATGCGCAAACGCAGCATCTTCGGCACAGCCGAAACCAGTCCCGCCAGCAAGCCCACGAGGAAGAATGCAAGGCCGATCAGGATCAACGGCGCTTGCCATTGAAATCCTCCGGGCGCGTTCAGCGTGACGGGGTCGCGATTCGCGAGCGCCAGCACGAGCAGAAGCACGAATACCAGGACACGGATCAGCCAGACGATGAATTTCATGTACGGTTTTCCAGGAGCGGTCGCGCGTGTCAGTGGTTGGCATGACGCCAAGCCCGCGCGGATGATAACCAGGTCAAAGTGACCGGTATTGTAATGGATGCCTTCGCGCGCCAGCACCTGCGGCGCGCCGACCTCAATTGGAACGCATCGGGCGCGAAAGGGCTATCACCAATCGTTGAAATTGATCAGCAGGCGATGGCCGAGCAAACGCCGCACCCGTAACGTGCCGCTTTAAGGTCGCGCAAGTTGGGCCGGCAATAAAAAAAGCACCCCGCAGGGTGCTTTTCTGGTCGATTGCCTCGTGGCCGGACGCCGCGAACCTGAGATCAAGCTGATCACGGGGACGATGGGCGCCGATCAGAGATCGTCCGCATCGTCGTCATTCGACTCCTTCAGCGGCTCACCCGCACGACCATCCACGCGTTCACGCAACTCCTTGCCCGGCTTGAAGTGCGGCACGAATTTCTCCGGTACCAGCACTTTCTCACCCGACTTTGGATTGCGCCCGACGCGCGACGGACGGCGATTGAGCCCGAAGCTGCCGAAGCCGCGAATCTCGATACGATGACCGTTGGCCAAAGCCTCCGACATCGCATCGAGCATCGTCTTCACCGCGAAATCCGCATCCTTAAGGACAAGTTGCGGAAATCGCGACGCCAACTGGGCGACCAATTCCGATTTGGTCATACTGCAGCAGTACCGTTAAGGCTTAGCTGTTCTGGCCGTCAAGCTTGGCCTTGAGCAGCGCGCCGAGGTTGGTCGTGCCGGTGGCGGCGGCGTTCGAGTCCGAAGTCTGCAGACCACGAATGGCTTCCTGCTGTTCGGCCGAATCCTTCGCCTTGATCGACAGGTTGATGCCACGCGACTTGCGATCGATGTTGATGATCATCGCGTTGACCTTGTCGCCTTCCTTCAGCACGTTGCGAGCATCTTCCACGCGATCTTGCGCGATTTCCGAAGCACGCAAATAACCTTCGACGTCCGCCGTCAGGGTGATAACCGCACCCTTCGCGTCCACCGACTTCACCGTACCGTCGACGATAGCGCCCTTGTCGTTGATCGCGACGAAGTTGTTGAACGGATCGCCTTCGAGCTGCTTGATGCCGAGCGAAATGCGTTCCTTGTCCACGTCGATGCCCAGAACCACGGCTTCGACTTCGTCGCCCTTCTTGTACTTGCGCACGGCTTCTTCGCCGGTTTCGCTCCACGACAAGTCGGAGAGGTGAACCAGGCCGTCGATGCCGCCCGGCAAACCGATGAACACGCCGAAGTCGGTGATCGACTTGATGGCGCCGCTGATCTTGTCGCCCTTCTTGAAGTTGCGGCTGAAGTCATCCCACGGATTCGGCTTGCATTGCTTCATGCCGAGCGAGATACGGCGGCGGTCTTCGTCGATTTCCAGAACCATGACTTCGACTTCGTCGCCCAGCTGCACGACCTTCGACGGTGCAACGTTCTTGTTCGTCCAGTCCATTTCCGACACGTGAACCAGGCCTTCGATGCCCGATTCCACTTCGACGAATGCGCCGTAGTCGGTGATGTTGGTGACCTTGCCGAACAGGCGCGTGCCCGACGGGTAACGGCGCGAGATGCCTTCCCACGGATCGTCGCCCAGTTGCTTGATGCCGAGCGAAACGCGGTTCTTCTCTTGGTCGAACTTGAGGATCTTGGCGGTGACTTCCTGGCCAACCGACAGAACTTCGCTCGGGTGACGCACACGACGCCATGCGATGTCGGTGATGTGCAGCAGGCCGTCGATACCGCCGAGGTCAACGAACGCGCCGTAGTCGGTGATGTTCTTGACCACGCCTTCCACGATCGCGCCTTCCTTCAGCGTTTCGAGCAGCTTCGCGCGCTCTTCGCCTTGCGTCGCTTCGATAACAGCGCGGCGCGACAGCACGACGTTGTTACGCTTGCGGTCGAGCTTGATGACGCGGAATTCGAGCGTCTTGCCTTCGTACGGCGTCGTGTCCTTGACCGGACGCGTGTCGACCAGCGAACCCGGCAGGAATGCGCGGATGCCGTTGACCATCACGGTCATGCCGCCCTTGACCTTGCCCGTGATCGTGCCGGTCACGAGTTCGTTGTTGTCAAGGGCCTTTTCCAGCGACAGCCACGAAGCCAGACGCTTCGCCTTGTCGCGCGACAGGATGGTGTCGCCATAGCCGTTCTCCAGCGCGTCGATTGCGACGGAAACGAAGTCGCCCGCCTGCACTTCCACCTCGCCCGCGTCGTTCAGGAATTCTTCGAGCGGAATGTAGGCTTCGGACTTGAGACCAGCGTTGACGACCACGAAGTTGTGGTCGACGCGCACGACTTCGGCGGAGATCACTTCGCCGGCGCGCATGTCCTGCTTGGTCAGCGACTCTTCGAACAGAGCCGCGAAAGATTCGGTATTCGGGGTAGAGGTTTGCAGGTCGGACATAAAAATCGATATTTGCACGGCTTTTGCGCGATGGCCTTTGAAGTTTCCGAAGAGCCGGAATATGGCCGGGTAAGTGCGCGAGGCGATGCGGGGTTAAGGGGTTAAAACACGCTCCGCCACATGGAAGAGCACCTTGCGTCTACAGCTGACTACTGTTCTTCACAACTCGCTAGAAACGAACCGCTATACACGAACCGCGCTGTACCAACCGATGATTTGTTCCACCGTCTGATCGACCGACAAACCGGAGGTGTCCAGCGTCTTCGCGTCCGCCGCGGCTTTGAGCGGTGCGGTGGCCCGGTTGGAGTCCCGGGCGTCGCGCTCACGCAAATCTCGCAGCAAGTCATCCATATTAGCAGAAAAACCTTTTTGCATCAATTGCTTATGCCGGCGCGCCGCGCGTGCTTCGACGCTTGCGGTCAGAAACACTTTCAACGTCGCATCGGGAAAGATGACGGTGCCCATGTCGCGGCCATCGGCGACCAAGCCCGGACGCTTGCGAAACGCCCGCTGCCGCGCAACGAGCGCCTGCCGCACTTGCGGATGCACGGCTATCGCCGACGCGCGGTTGCCGACTTCCTCGGCGCGAATCTCGCTCGATACATCCACGCCGTCGAGCTGCGCACAGCCCTCGCGGAAGGTGATGTGAAGCGCGCCGATGAGCTTTGCGAGCGCGGCTGCGTCGTCCGTGTCGATGTCGTAGCTCAGGCTTGCCAAGGCCGTTAGCCGATAAAGCGCGCCGCTGTCGAGCAGGTGGAAGCCGAGCGTGGCCGCGACGAGCGCCGCGACCGTGCCCTTGCCCGAAGCGGTCGGCCCGTCGATGGTGATTACTGGTGTAGGGTCGAATGGACGGGTCGGTTTCATTGCTCTCGGCCTTTCTGGCCCGTTATTACTGCTTTCGTTGAAGTCGAAATGGTCGCGTTTCATGTTGCGGCGTTCGTTGGCGTTTGAGTCTTGAGCGTCTCTTTCAGGCGTGGGCGAGCGTCGCAAAGCGATCGAAATAATCGGGGAACGTCTTGTTCACGCACTTCGGATCGTTGATGCGCACCGGCACGCCGCCCAGACTCACGAGCGAAAAACACATGGCCATGCGGTGATCGTCGTAAGTATCGATCGCGGCGTTCGGCGTGAGTTCGGCGGGTGGCGTGACGACGAGATAATCCGCGCCCTCTTCCACCGTCGCGCCGACCTTGCGCAACTCGGTTGCCATCGCGGCGATGCGGTCCGTTTCCTTCACGCGCCAGCTAGCGATATTGCGCAGCGTGGTCGTGCCGTTGGCGAAGAGCGCGGCGACGGCAATGGTCATCGCCGCGTCGGGAATCAGGTTGAAGTCCATGTCGATGGGCGCGAGTTTGCCGTCGTCGGACTCGACGCCGCGCACTTCGATCCAGTCTTCGCCCATCATCACGTTCGCGCCCATGCGATTGAGCGCGTCGGCGAAACCGACATCGCCCTGGATGCTCGCCCGGCCCACGCCTTCCACGCGCACCGGACCGCCGCCGATCGCGCCCGCCGCCAGGAAATACGACGCGGACGATGCATCGCCTTCGACCATGATCGCGCCTGGCGACCGGTAGCCCGCGCCGGCCGGCACGGTAAAGCGCGCCCAGCCGTCGCGCTCGACCTGCACGCCGAAACGCTCCATCAGCCGGATGGTGATGTCGATGTACGGCTTCGAAATCAGCTCGCCTTCGACTTCGATGGTCACCGGCGCGTCACGCCCCTCGATCACCGGAAGGCTCATCAAAAGCGCGGTCAGAAACTGACTCGATACATCGCCGCGTACGCGGATGGGTTGGTCGATGGCGATTTTCGCCGCATGAATCTTGAGCGGCGGGAAGCCGTCGTTGAGCTCGTAGTCGATTTTCGCGCCGATCTGACGCAAGCCATCGACCAGATCGCCGATTGGCCGTTCGTGCATGCGCGGCACGCCATGCACGCGATATTCGCCGCCGTTGACCGCGAGCGCCGCCGTGAGCGGCCGCACCGCCGTGCCCGCGTTGCCGAGAAACAGCTCCGCCTTCTTCGACGGAAACGCGCCGCCCGTGCCGTTCACGATGACGCGTTCGCCGTCGTTTAGAAGCGTAACGCCGAGCGTTTGCAGCGCGGCGAGCATCACGCGTGTGTCGTCGGAATCGAGCAGATTCGTGATCTGCGTTTCGCCGCTCGCGAGCGCGGCGAGCAAAAGCACGCGGTTCGAGATGCTCTTCGAGCCGGGCAGCCGCACCGTGCCGGACGCGCGGGAGAAGGGTCCGAGATCGAGATGTTCCATGGTCTTTCCTTATTTCGCGGCGGGATCGCCGGACGTCTTGATGCTGCCGCGTTCCTGCCATTCTTTTCTGGCGACACGCGAACGCGCGAACGCCGCTTCGAGCGCCGCGCCGTCCGACGCATCGATGGCCGCGCGAAACCGTGCGAGCACGGCGGCGTAATCGTCGAGTTCGGCGAGCAGCGCGGCGCGATTCGCCACACAGATGTCGCGCCACATTTCCGGACTCGATGCCGCGATGCGCGTGAAATCGCGAAATCCGCCCGCGGCGAAAGAAAACTTCAGCTCGGCGTCGGGCGCTTCCAAAATCTGCTCGACGAGCGCGAACGAGAGCACGTGCGGCAGATGGCTCACCGACGCGAACACGCGATCATGCTGCGTCTCGCTCATGCGATGCACCGCCGCGCCGGTCGCGCGCCACATCGCGGCGATGCGGTCGACATCGGCCGGCGCGTTTTCGGCGAGCGGACAAAGCACGACGTTGCGATCCACGTAAAGGTCGGGCAAGGCGGCATCGACGCCGCTCGATTCGCGCCCGGCGATCGGATGCCCGGGCACGAACCGCGCGAGCTTTACGCCGAGCGCCGCGCGCGCCGCCGCGACGACGTCGCTCTTGGTGCTGCCTGCGTCCGTGACGATGGTCCGCGCTTCGAGCAAGGGCGCGATGCGCGCGAGCAGCGGTTCGGTCTGCGCGACGGGCGCCGCGATCAAGACGAGATCCGCGCCGTGCAACGCGCGCGCGAGCGCCGCGTCGTCGTCGAGCGCGACGGCTTCGTCGATCACGCCGAGTTCGAGCGCGCGTTCGACCGAGCGCAGCGAGCGTCCGACGCCGACCACGCGCCCTTCGATTCCCGCGCGCTCGCGCAACGCGCGCGCAAGCGATCCGCCGATCAGGCCGACGCCGAAAATAATCAGTTTATTGAAAGAGAATGCGTCCACGGAACATCGATAAGTGCGCGCCGTTCGACGCTGGAAAAATCGGCCGCTGCCCAATCGAGCGGCGGCCCGCGAAAACTCGGGTCAACGCGCGCGCGGATAGGACCCGAGAATCTTCAGAAACGCGGCCTTGCGCCCAAGTTCATCGAGCGCGGCGGCGACGAACGCATCGTCGCGATGCCCTTCGATATCGATATAGAAGTAATACTCCCACGTGCCGGCGCGCGCGGGCCGCGATTCGAAGCGCGTCATGGAAACGCCGTGCTTTGCGAGCGGCTCCAGGAGCTTGAACATTGCGCCCGATTCATTGGTCACCGTCACGATGAGCGAAGTTTGATCGTGACCGCTCGGCCCCGTCGGTTCGCGACCGATGATCACGAAGCGCGTGCGGTTGTGCGGGTCGTCCTGAATCTGCGAATAAACGACGCCCAAGCCGTAATGCGTGGCCGCGCGGTCGCCAGCGATGGCCGCGACGGCCGGGTCGCCCACCGCGATACGCGCCGCTTCCGCGTTGCTCGAAACCGCCTGCCGTTCGAGCTGCGGCGCGTTCGCGGTCAGCCAGTGCTGGCACTGCGCGAGCGCTTGCGGATGCGCATAGACGCGCTTCACGCCTTCGAGCGTGCCGGACGCGGTCAAAAGATTGTGGTGAATCGGCAGCGCGAGTTCGCCGCCAATCAAGAGCGACGTTTCCAGCAGCAAGTCCAGCGTGCGCGACACCGCGCCTTCCGCCGAATTCTCGACCGGCACGACGCCATATTGCGCGGCGCCCGCTTCGACCGAGCGAAACACTTCGTCGATGGACGGACACGCGAGGCCCTCGATCGAATGACCGAAGTATTCGAACATCGCCTGTTCGCTATACGTGCCGACCGGGCCCAGGAACGCTGAACGGATAGTCTGTTCGAGCGCGCGGCTCGCGGCCATGATCTCGCGCCAGATCGCGGCGATGTGCGCGTCGGCGAGCGGGCCGTCGCTCATTTCCTGCAGACGCGCGATGACTTGCAGTTCGCGCTCCGGCCGAAACACGGGCGCGTTGAAATGCTTCTTCACTTCGCCGACTTCGAGCGCGACGGAAGCGCGCTGATTCAAAAGCGCGATGAGTTGCGCGTCGAGCGCGTCGATGCGTTCACGCAGCGGTTTGAGTCTTGAATTGAGATCGTCGTCCATGCGGTGCTTGGGGCAGATGCAGTTAAAGGAGCGATGAGGCTTACGCGCTGGTCCGCTCGAATTCCTTCATGTACTCGACGAGCGCTTTCACGCCCTCGACCGGCACCGCGTTGTAGATCGATGCCCGCATGCCGCCGACGGACTTGTGGCCCTTCAGTTGCAACAGACCGCGCGCCTTGGCGCCGGTCAGGAAATCGGTATTGCGCGATTCGTCGGCGAGGAAGAACGGCACGTTCATGCGCGAGCGCGCGTTCTGGTCGACCTTGTTGACGTAGAAATCGCTGGAGTCGATGGTGTCGTAAAGCAACGTCGCCTTTTCGAGATTGCGCGCTTCCATGGCTTCCAGGCCGCCCTGTTTCTTCAGCCACTTGAAGACGAGGCCAGCGACGTAGATCGCGTAAGTGGGCGGCGTGTTGTACATCGAATTGTTCTCCGCGACGATCTTCCACTCGAACGCGGACGGGCAGATAGACAGCGCGCGGTCGAGCAGATCCTCGCGCACGATCACGACCGTGACGCCCGCCATGCCGATGTTCTTCTGCGCGCCGCCGAAGAGCACGCCGTACTTGGCGACGTCCATGGGACGCGAAAGAATGTGCGACGACGCGTCCGCCACGAGCGGAATGTCGCCGAGATCGGGAATTTCGAACGCCTCGACGCCGTCGATGGTTTCGTTCGTGCACAGATGCACGTAAGCGGGATCGTCCGAAAGCTGCCACTCGCTCAACGCAGGCACGCGCGTGAAGCCCTGCTCGTTCTTGCCAGTCGCCGCGAGATGCGGCGTGCAGTACTTCTGCGCTTCCTTGAGCGACTTGGTCGACCATGAACCGGTGACGACGAAATCGGCGGTCTTCTTCGTACCGAGCATGTTCATCGGTACGATGGCGTTTTCGCCAATGCCACCGCCCTGCAGAAACAATATGCGATGCGACGCCGGCACCTTCAGCAATTCCCGCAGATCGGTCAGCGCCGCTTCATGGATCGACGTGAACTCCGCGCCGCGGTGACTCATCTCCATCACGCTCATGCCGCTGCCTTGCCAATCGAGCATTTCATCGGCGGCTTGCTTCAACACTTCTTCTGGCAAGGCGGCCGGGCCGGCGGAGAAATTGAACACGCGCATCTGGAGATCCCGATTTGTCTCGTTCGACAGACGCGGAGCCTGAAACGATGAGCTGAAAAGCTCGTTGTCCGCGCCTAAAAAAGAAATGGCTGCTTGCGCTTGCGCGCAAACAGCCATTATCGCACTGTCCTGAAAACCCGCCAATGCGCGAGCCTTCCAGACTATGCCACCGTGCTTACTTGCCCGGCTTGACGCTTGCCACTTCCTGGTCGGCTTGCGTGCGCGTTGCCTTGATGGCTTGCGGCATGTACTTCTGCATCAAACCATTGACCACGTCGCGACCAACCTGGTCTTGAACCTGAATGAACTTGCGGCCCGTCGTGCTCTTGTAGAACGAGGTCAGGTCCTTGATTTCATCGGTCGTGTAGTACTTCGCGTATGCGTCGTACTGAGCTTTCATTGCGTCCTGACGGAAGCTGTCAGTTGCGAACACCTGACCTGCCGAGTCGACCAGCTTCGGCACTGCATTCTTTTGCAGCGTCGGAACGGCAGCTTGCTTCTGCTTGTCGTTCAGCGACTTGTTTTCCGACAGCGCGTCCGACAGGATTGCCGGGACGAGTTGCTTCGACTGCATTTGCGCGCTGTTGCCGATCGCGCCGACCAGCTTCTGCGCGTCGATCGCGTCGAGCAGGTCCTTGATCGCGGCTTGCTTGGCCGGATCAACCGGGGCTGCTGCGGCCGGTGCCGGAGCTGCCGCCTGGTTCGGCGCCTGGTTCTGAAGCGACTGAGCCATCGCGAAAGTCGGCACGAAAGCGGCCAGCAACATCCACTGCTTGAAACGTCCTTGCATCATTACTCCCTGTAAAAAATATCCAGTTCTGCACCGGCGACGAGCCTTCAGATTTTCGACGCTGGCTTCGCACATAACGAAGCACAGCGCCGACAAAAGGCCCGAGTCGCGCAGCTTAACC
Organism: Caballeronia sp. LP006; assembly: GCF_031450995.1. Lineage (NCBI taxonomy): Bacteria > Pseudomonadati > Pseudomonadota > Betaproteobacteria > Burkholderiales > Burkholderiaceae > Caballeronia > Caballeronia sp. LP006. Next base: position 2,593,776 of record NZ_JARTVW010000005.1, read on the forward strand.
AATTCAGGCTTTCAAAAGCGAATACGAGAAGCTTGCGTCACAAAAAATATCAGGCGTCTTCGCCGTTTTCATCATTTTCTGAGTCGCCCGGCGCGGCGGCGGAGCCGTTCGTGCCGGTGTCGCCCTCGTCGAGTGCTTCAGCTTCTGCTTCCACTTCGGCTTCCGCCTCCGCGATATGCTGCAGTCCCGACAACTTGGTGCCCTCGTCAAGGCTGATGAGTGTAACACCTTGAGTTGCACGCCCCATTTCGCGGATTTCGGACACGCGCGTGCGGATGAGCACGCCCGATGTCGTGATCAGCATGATCTCGCTTTCCGGCTCGACGAGCGTCGCGGCGACCACGCGGCCGTTGCGCTCGGAAGTCTGGATCGCGATCATGCCCTTCGTGCCGCGGCCATGGCGTGTGTATTCGTTGATCGGCGTGCGCTTGCCGTAGCCGTTTTCCGTCGCGGTGAGCACCGACTGGATTTCGTCGCCGGCCACGAGCATGGCGATGACCTGCTGACCGTCTTCCAGTTGCATGCCACGCACGCCGCGCGCTTCGCGGCCCATGGCGCGCACGTCGTTCTCGTCGAAACGTACCGCCTTGCCTGAATCGGAGAACAGCATGACGTCATGCGCGCCGTCGGTAATGGCCGCGCCGATGAGAAAGTCGCCGTCATCCAGACCGACCGCGATGATGCCCTTCTTGAGCGGACGGCTGAACGCTTCGAGCGGCGTCTTCTTGACGGTGCCGAGCGAAGTGGCCATGAAGACGAACTTGTCGGCCGAGAAGTCCTTGATAGGCAGCACGACGTTGATCTTCTCGCCTTCCTGCAGCGGGAACATGTTGACGATTGGCCGGCCGCGCGAATTGCGCGAGCCTTGCGGCACTTCGTAGACCTTGATCCAGTACACGCGACCGCGGTTCGAGAAGCACAGCATGTGATCGTGCGTGTTCGCGATGAAAAGCGTGTCGATCCAGTCGTCTTCCTTCATTTGCGTGGCCTGCTTGCCACGCCCGCCACGCTTTTGCGCGCGATACTCGGAAAGCGGCTGCGACTTCACGTAGCCGGTATGCGACATGGTCACGACCATTTCCTGCGGCGTGATCAGGTCTTCGGTGTTCAGCTCGGTTGCATTCAACTCGATACGCGAACGACGCTCGTCACCGAACTCGGCGCGTACCTGGCCCAGTTCTTCGACGATGATCTGACGGATACGCTCCGGCCGCGCGAGGATGTCGAGCAAGTCGGCGATCTGCGCCATCACGTCACGATACTCGGCGACGATCTTGTCTTGTTCGAGACCCGTCAGGCGTTGCAGGCGCATCTGCAGAATTTCCTGCGCCTGGACGTCCGACAGCTTGTAGAGCCCATCTTCCTGCAGCCCGTAGGCTGGATTCAGTCCTTCCGGACGATACGCAATACGCCCGCCCGTCGCCTCGGTCTCGGTGCGCGTGAGCATTTCGCGCACGAGCGACGAATCCCACGGACGGTTCATCAACTCTTGCTTCGCCACAGGCGGGGTTGGCGCGGCCTTGATGATCGCGATGAATTCGTCGATATTCGCGAGCGCCACCGCGAGGCCTTCGAGCACGTGTCCGCGATCGCGCGCCTTGCGCAGTTCGTAGACCGTGCGCCGCGTGAGCACTTCCCGCCGATGCGACAGGAAGCATTCCAGCATTTCCTTCAGGTTCAGCAGCTTGGGCTGGCCGTCGACGAGCGCGACCAGATTCATGCCGAAAGTGTCCTGAAGCTGCGTCTGCTTATACAGATTGTTCAGAATGACTTCCGGCACTTCTCCGCGCTTGAGTTCGATCACGACACGCATGCCGCTCTTGTCGGACTCGTCGCGAATGTCGGAGATGCCCTCGATCTTTTTCTCGTTGACGAGTTCGGCGATGCGCTCGAGCAGCGTGCGCTTGTTCACCTGATACGGAATCTCGTCGACGATGATGGCCATGCGCTGGCCGCGGTCGATCTCTTCGAAATGCGTGGTCGCACGCATGACGACGCGACCGCGCCCCGTGCGATAACCGTCGCGCACGCCCGCGACGCCGTAGATGATGCCGGCCGTCGGGAAATCCGGCGCCGGCACGATCTCGATGAGTTCGTCGACCGTCGCCTCAGGCGTGTTGAGCAGATGCAGACAGGCGTCGACGATTTCGCGCAAATTGTGCGGCGGAATGTTCGTCGCCATGCCGACCGCGATACCGGCCGAGCCGTTGATCAGCAGATTCGGAATGCGCGCCGGAAGTACGAGCGGCTCGCTTTCGCTGCCGTCGTAGTTCGGGCCGAAGTCGACGGTTTCCTTGTCGATGTCGGCCAGCAGTTCGTGACCGATCTTCGCCATGCGGATTTCGGTGTAACGCATGGCGGCGGCGTTGTCGCCGTCGACCGAACCGAAGTTGCCCTGGCCGTCCACCAGCATGTAGCGCAGCGAAAACGGCTGAGCCATGCGAACGATCGTCTCGTACACCGATGCGTCGCCGTGCGGATGGTACTTACCAATCACGTCGCCGACGATACGCGCCGACTTTTTATACGCGCGATTCCAGTCGTTGTTCAGCTCGTGCATGGAATAAAGCGCGCGACGGTGTACGGGCTTCAGTCCATCGCGGACATCGGGAAGCGCTCGCCCGACGATCACGCTCATCGCGTAATCGAGATATGAGCGGCGCATTTCCTCCTCTAGGGAGATTGGCAGAGTCTCTTTGGCGAATTGATCCATTATCCGTGTCTTGAACTGTGCAGCAGCGACACAGCAGCGCGATCCGACGATTCGAAAACGTTACCTCGAGGTTCGCCCTCGCCCGCCGGCCGCGCGACCCGCGCCGGCCAGGCGCGTAAGCCATACGCTGCGGCGCTGCGAACGCAGCGCATCCAAAGATTCTAACATGCGCGACATCCGCGTCCGGAGGCCCGGCGTATACATAGTGTATGGGACGCTCAACCGCCGTTCCCGATCTTGAGGAGTGAGGGATAGATGCACTTGTTCCAATTACTTACAAAAACCAGGGAACGTTTCACTGATTTCGTCACTTAGGCGGGCTATGATGCCGCCTCGTCGTTTTGCTAAAGCAGTACAAACCCGACGATAAAGATACGCAGATATTGGCTCGCGGGCACATAAAGTGCGCACGTTTCGCGCCTTCCGCGGCCAAGACCGGCTCCTGTCCCTTTCTTGTTGCGCATGCACCACATAAGGTTGCGGGCGCAGAGGGTGCGGGGATATTTTTATCGTTGCAAGGGAACGATATGGCAAAATGCCAACGCACAAAGTTAGACACTGCTCGAAGTCTACACAGCCGCGTTTTGTTCCGTAGGGAATGTTATACTCCGAGCAATGTATGACTTGTCTTTGTCTACAGGCTCGCAGTAAACCTGCGGTAATCTCAATTTCGAGAGGAGAAATATGAATAAACTTTCAAAGCTCGCGTTCATTGCAGCTACCGCAGTTATGGCTGCATCGGCCTCGGCGCAATCGGTGCCGGCCTCGCGACAAGCCGTGAACGACAACTGGGTGAACGGCACGGGCGAGTATGTGTGGATGAACGGCACGAACGAACTCTGCTGGCGCGACGCATTCTGGACCCCGGCCACGGCCAACGCAAAGTGCGATGGCGCTCTGGTCGCAGTCGCGCCGACGCCGCCCGCACCGGTCGCTCCGCCGCCCCCGGTTATCCAAAGCCAGAAGGTCACCTATCAAGCTGACGCTCTGTTCGACTTCGACAAGGCAGTTCTGAAGCCGGCTGGCAAGACCGCGCTTGACGATCTCGCATCGAAGATCGGCGCGCTGAACCTGGAAGTCGTGGTCGCTACCGGCTACACCGACCGCATTGGTTCGGACAAGTACAACGACCGTCTGTCGCTGCGCCGTGCGCAAGCTGTCAAGGCTTACCTGGTCAGCAAGGGCATCGAAGCCAACCGTATCTATACGGAAGGCAAGGGCAAGCGCAACCCGGTCACCACGGGCTGCAACCAGAAGAACCGCAAGCAACTTATCGCCTGCCTCGCACCGGATCGTCGCGTGGAAGTCGAAGTTGTCGGCACGACGCGTCAGCCGCAGTAATTGCGCTGATTGCCGCAGGATCGAACCCCCGCTTCGGCGGGGGTTTTTTTATGCCTGCGATTTTTGTGAATCTCCGTGAGATGCGCGCATCGAATAAAGCGCAATAACTGTGGCCCCGGCGCAGGCGGCCTCGACGGCTGTGGCACGGAACGAGCGAAGTTGTCGGCGACGCGTCACTTCAGCTTTTTGCCGCCCTTTTCCCGCGCCTATATACTCGATCCTTAACGATTCACGACTTAGAAGGGCAATTGAGAATATGACCAACGTCGATCCCCACGAACTGCAGAAATTTAGCGAGCTTGCGCATCGCTGGTGGGACCCGAACGCCGAGTTCAAACCGCTTCACGAATTGAACCCGGTGCGGCTCGACTGGATCGATGCGCACGCGCATCTGATGAGCAAGCAAGTGCTCGACATCGGCTGCGGCGGCGGCATTTTGTCGGAATCGATGGCGGCGCGTGGCGCGAAGGTCAAGGGCATCGACTTGTCGTCGAGTGCGCTTGGCGTCGCGGATCTGCATAGTCTGGAAAGCGGCGTGGAGGTGGCGTACGAGGAGATCGCAGCCGAAGCGCTGGCCGCGCGCGAACCCGCTTCCTACGACGTCGTGACCTGCATGGAAATGCTCGAGCACGTGCCGAATCCGGCGGGCACCGTTGCCGCGTGCGCCGCGCTGGTCAAGCCAGGCGGCTGGGTCTTCTTCTCTACGCTGAATCGCAACGCGAAGGCGTATATGTTCGCCGTGATCGGCGCGGAGTACATCGCGCGCATGTTGCCACGCGGCACGCATGACTACGCGCGCTTCATCAAGCCGTCCGAACTCGCCACCTTCGCGCGCACGGCGTCGCTCTTGCCGGTCGACATCAAGGGCATCACCTACCGTCCGTTCTCGCGCCACTTCGGGCTGTCTACTGACACGAGCATCAACTACATGATGGCCTGCCGCCGGGAAGCCTGACGCCATGACCCAAGAAGACCAGAACGGTGTTGTCCAGACGACGCCCCTGCCCGACGATCCCACCCCGCTGCCCCAGCGCGCCGCCGAGGGCGATTCGCTCGGGCTTTGCCAGGCCGTACTGTTCGATCTCGACGGCACCATCGCCGATACGGCGCCAGATCTCGTCGCGGCCGTCAACAAGATGCGGCACGATCGCGGACTCGAAATGCGCCCGCTCGAAACCCTGCGGCCTTACGCCTCGGCGGGTGCGCGCGGGTTGTTGGGCGGCGCGTTCGAGATCAGCCCCGAGCATCCCGATTTCGCGGCGATGCGCGATGAGTTTCTCGCCAACTACGAAGCGGATTTGTGTATCGAAACGACGCTGTTTCCCGGCATCACCGAGTTGCTCGATCAGCTCGATGCACGCGGCGTGCGCTGGGGCATCGTGACAAACAAGGTGACGCGCTTCGCCGAACCGCTCGTCGCCCTGCTCGGACTGGATAAGCGGGCCGGTTGTCTCGTTTGTGGCGATACGACGGCGCATTCGAAGCCGCATCCCGCGCCGCTTCTGCACGCGGCCGAATTACTGGATGTGGCGCCGGAGCGAATCGTCTATGTCGGCGACGACTTGCGCGACGTTCAGGCAGGCTTTGCAGCCGGCATGATCACCGTGGCGGCGGCCTATGGCTATTGCGGCGACGACATTCCGCCGCACCGCTGGCACGCGACTCACGTAGTGGACACGCCAGAAGAACTGCAGCAATTGCTGCGCGATATCGCTTGAAAGTGGCCGCGGTTCGCCTCACATGGCTTTTCATGGGATAATCCCCGTTCTGCTTGGGGGCGACCTGGTTTCGACAGGGGTTGCGAAGCGGTCAGGGCATACCGAGGACCCGTCACCTCGTTAATCAATGGGAAAAACGTAACTGCAAACGACGAAACGTTCGCACTGGCAGCCTAAGGGCCGCCGTCCTCTCACTAACTTACTGACGGGTTAGGGTAGCAATACCACGAGAGGTCATATACGTCAGTTAAGCTTTGTCGGCGTCACGACGCCAAAGTCGAAAATTTAGTGAATCGCTGTAGCGAAGCGTGTTCGTCCGCGTTGCTACGGTTAAATCAAAAGATAGAACTAAGTATGTAGAACTGTTCGTAGAGTGCTTCTGGACGCGGGTTCGATTCCCGCCGCCTCCACCACCCCATTTGAAACCCGCGCATGCGAAAGCACCGCGGGTTTTTTCTTGCCACGGCTCGCCAACCCGCGCGAATAAGCGCATCCGCGAAACCCGTAGCCAAAAAAAAAGCCCCGCGCGGGGCGGGGCAAACATCCTTGAGAGACGTAGCTCTGGCAGAGACAACCTCGGCTACGGAAGAGAGAATAGTCGGCGGCCAGTACTGTTCGAATCAGAGCGGTCCTAAAACGCTGCCTTACGGCAGTTATCTTGATGCACGTAAGCCCGGCGCAAGGCGATGCCCTTCTATGCCGCGAGATTGGACGCGTCAGCCCCATTCATGTTCGCTCGGCCACTGACCGATTTCTCGTTCGCACGGCAATCTTCTGCTTTATTCTGTCGACGATCGGCGCGTCGATAAGCGCTTACGGGGAAAGCATGCGCAGAAGCATAGCGAGACGGTGGATCGGCAATCTGATTCTTTCTTTGATGTGGGCGCTATGCGGCGCGCTCCTCCCGGCTGGCGCCCGCGCGGCCCCGCCCGTCGCCGATTGCCACGCGGGCACTCTCATCACGGTAGTCGCCCACCTGGACGACGATCTCCTCTTCGTGAATCCCGGCATCAGCGACAAGCTCGACGCCGGCTGGTGCGTGACGACGGTTCACCTGATCGGCGGCGCAAACGGTGCGAAGTTCGATTACGTCGTGCTTCGCGAGACCGGCACGAAGCTCGCCTATGCGCGCATGGCAGGCGTGCCGGACAAATGGCAAGAATCGACAGTGATGCTCGCGGGGAAGCCCGTGCATCAGCTCGTGCTTACGCAGCAGCCGCGCGTGAAGCTGCTCGAATTGCGGTTGCCCGGCGGCGGTGTGCGCGGCGGCAAGGTGCCGCTCGGTCTGCTGTGGGATCGCGGGCAGACGCTCAATACCTATCCGCTGCAAGCGGACGGCACCGGTTCGACCACTTACGACCGCGCCGCCCTTTCCGCGACGTTGCGCGCGATCCTCTCGCAAGCCACGGAAATCTACACGCTCAATCCGGATACGGTCGCCTTCATGGAGCATCCGGATCACATTCTCGCGGCGCGCATCACGCGTGTGGTTGCGCAGAGCCTGAAGCGCGATGTGCCGATCGGCTATCACGTCACCTATCCGACGGGCGGCTTGCCGAAGAATCTCGACGCCGCGCAGACGCTGCGAAAGCGCGATGTCGTCGGCAGCTATTTCGCGATCGATGGCAACGACGCCGGTCACGTCTTCGGCGAGTACATGTGGGACGGCAACTGGGTCGCGCGCCGCTACTGGAGCATGGCCCATGCGAACGACGCCGGTCCGGAGTTCCAGTTGCGCCCGTTCCAGCTCGTCAACGAATACTCGAGCCGCTGCCTGACATCGGCTGGTGCGGGTAAGGCACCGACGCTCGCCGCATGCACAGGCGCCACGACGCAAAACTGGTTCTGGCAACAGTTGCCCGCCGCGCCGGGCGCTAAAAACGATGCGCTCTTCGTGAGCGCGGCGACGCGCGGGTGTATCGCGGAACGGGAAAACGGGCTTGTCGAGGAAAGCTGCAAGCCGGAAAGCGCGGTACAGCACTGGACGCCGTGGGACTTCGGCTTCGTGTACACGCCGCTCGATCACTGTCTCGGCGAGAAAAACGACTTACTGACGGCAAGCCGCTGTTCGATGCTGACGGCGCAGTATCGTTGGTCGCCGTCATCGCAAACGGTGTGGACGGACACGCGGCAGGAAGGCGCCCTCTTCGGCGACGTTCGTGGCGAAGGCCGCGACAGCGCCGTGTATGTGCAGCGGCGCAAGGACGGGCCCGGCTTCAACGTATGGGTGGCGGAGATGTCGCGCTTCGACCGGGCGTCGCCGTGGTTTCTGAACGCCGTGCCGTTCGACCCGCAAGCCACCGCGCCGACCTGCAATGCCGATTCGCTTTGCTTCGACAGCGCGCGCTTTCTGTTGGGCGATTTCGATGGCGACGGCCGCGCCGATCTGATGGCGATCACGCCGCGCAACGGCGGCACCGCGTTCTGGCTTTTAAAAAGCGCCGGCACGCATTTCGAGGCGCCCCGTTTGTGGTTTCAGACGAGCGCGGCATGGACGCCCGAAATCGCGCAGCAATACGTGGCAGGCGATTTCAACGGCGACGGCCGCGCCGACGTGATGATCGCGCAGAAAAGCAAGGACGCGGGGCTCGACCTCTGGGTGCTGACGTCGGGCGGCGCGACGGCGAACGCGCCTGCGCTGTGGTTAAAGGCGAGCCAGTTGAGTCAGAGCGCGCGTTTCATGCCGGCTCGCGTCGCGCAATCGAAGCACGTGGGGCTTCTCGCGATCGAGAATATCGACGGCGCGCTCGCGCTCTCGCAATTCGCGAGTGACGGAAGCGCCTTCGCGCCGAGCTATCGCACGAACGTCTATCCGCAGTTGCGCGCGCCGTTCGCCAAGGTCGTGGCGGGCGATATCGATGGCGACGGCATCGACGATCTGGCCGTGCTCGAACCGCGTGGGGACAGCGCGAGCACGCGCGTCTTCACGATGAAAGGCGGCAAGGCGTTCGGCCCGGCCATCGAGACGACGACGCTCGCCGATACGTCCTACGCGGATTCAATGCCCGCAATCGCGCGCGTCACCGAACACGACGATCACGCCACGCTGGTGCTGTTCAAGCGCGCGAACGCGTTGCTCGGCGAGTTCTATTACACGGGCGGCGCGCCGAGTCTCTACGGCTACGAATTCGATACGGCGTTCAAGCTCGGGCCGGTGAAAATTTGGGGCGAATTGCCAGGGCTGTTTTCCGAGTCGCTGTGGCTCAAGACGCTGGCTTACTGGGGGCAGTGAAAGCGCGTTCGTCGTCACCAAATCAAACGCGCCGACCGGGCAACCGATGCGGCGCGTACTTGTTCAACAAGCCGACGCTCAACTTAGGCCCACGCGCAAGTTCAGAACGTCCCGCGCGATCGCCAGATACTTGTCCGCCGTGCTCTGCAGGGTCAGGCCGTTGAGCGGGCGCGTCGCGCGCGGCTGATTGAGCGCATCGAGCAAGGCGTGGCCGTAGGCGTCGCTGTCGGCGGTATCGAGTAATTGCACGCCGGGAAAACCACCCGCGAAGGCGAACGATGCAATCGCGCTCGCGACCACCGGAATGCCCGACGCCAGCGCCTCCAGAAAGCCGATGCTATGCGCCTCGAAGCTCGAAGGCATCGCGAACACGCTCGACGCCTTCAGAATCTGCGCGACGTTCATCTGCGGCCCTTCGATCTTCACGCGATCGCCAAGACCGAGCTTCGCGACTAGATCGACGACCGCCTTGTGATAGTCGAGATTTTCGATGACACCGCACAGCAGCAGTCGCGCATCCGGCTCGGCGCGCGCGACGCGCGCGAACGCTTCGACCGTCTGCAACTGATTCTTCTCGGGAATGTAGCGGCCCACCTGCACGATCTGCTTGGCGGCCACGGGAATGGACGGTTGCGCGTCGTCGGCGAAACGGGAGACATCGACGCCGTTGGGCACGACGATCATCGAAGGATGCAGCCCGATTTCTTGCACGTAGTTGTCGATATTCTTCTGCGACACGCCAATCACCGCCTTCGCCCGGCTCGACAGCAATCGCTCGGCGCGCAAAAGCGCCCGGTTCGCGAAATCGTTCGCGCCGGAGTGCATGACCCAGACGATCGGCACCCGCGTCGGCAAGGCGCGAACGTAGAGCGCGGGAATGGTGGCGTGCGCGAAGATGATGTCGGGCTTGAACTGACGGATCGCGCGATGCAAGAACAGCAAGCGTCCGAGCTTGCCAGGGTTTTTCGTCGGGAAAAGGCAGATCACGCCGTGCGAACCGAGTTCCGCGCTGATGTGTTTGAAGTCGTCGTGTTCCGGCATCAGCGATGCGATGCAGACGTCGTGGCCCGATCGCTGATGCCCGATCGCGACGCCTTTGGCAAGCACTTCGGCCCCGGATAGTCGGGGCGCCAGTATGACCTGGAGAATACGCATTTTGCAGTCCCTCGGCTGATCCGAAGTGCGCTCAGTGGCCACACGCTTTGCCCAAAGTATCGTGGTCCCCGTCGCCGCCCGCCGGTTCGCATCATCCGGCGGCCAGCGCACTTCCTGTTTTTTGTGTTTTATGACTAATGAGCCATGCCCACGCAAAACAGCACACGGGAGCACGCCGTCATAAGGTACTCCGGAGGTCATACCAAACGCCCGCCATCACATAGCGTTTTTCAGTCGATGCGTAAGACGTTGAAAGTGCATGTGTGACTGCGCGCACACGTCCTGCCGCGTCGCGTCAGTGCAAAGCGGTTATGGCACGAAGGTAAGGGGAAGATTTTGCTGCAACCGCACACGCTGTCCGGCATTCGGCAATGCGGTCGCAGAAGTGAGAATGGCGATCAGTTGGTGCCGTCCTTCGGGCACTTCAGATTGCAGCCGTCCGGGTCGCCGAGGTCGCCGCGACGGCGCATGGGCGAGCTGCCCTTTTGATACTTATCGGTTGGCGCGGAAGCCGCAAACTGCATTTGCGGATGCTCGTTGAGGCGGAACTGGTCTTGCAGCACGCCGCCCGGCACGCCAGGCGAATTCTGGGCAAACGCAACGGGAATCAGATAGAACGCACCGGCGACGAGCGCAGCGGTGGTGGAAGCGAGCAACGTAAGTTTCATGGCGGAATTTCGCGCGGGACAGCCGCGTCTGGAACAGGGTTGAGTCGACAGCAAAGCGTTAGGTTAACCCAATTCACCGCCGCCAGCAGTTTCTTCCGGGCCGCCATCTTCTTACCGTTCGTTTCTCCCGCGCGCGTCGGCGCGTGTCTCAACCGCGCAAGCCTTCTTCGATATCGACGAGCGAGCCGCAACGCGCCGGGTCGTAACCTTCCAGATGCGCCACGCTGTCGTTGAACGCGTCGCTGCGTAGCACGCGCAATACGGTGGCAAGCCGCGCCTCGTTGAGCCGCGCGCGTTCGCATGCGAAGAAGTAGTCCTCGTCGATGATCGGAATGAAGTCGAGCGCGAAGTGCTGCGCGGCGGGCTGCACGCCAAAGCCCAAGTCGGCCATGCCGCTCGCGACGAACGCGGCGATGGCCGAATGCGTGAGTTCGGTGGTCGCGTAACCGTTGATCTGATCGGGATCGACACCGACGCCGCGCAAGGACAAATCGAGCAGCATGCGCGTGCCCGAGCCCGGCTGACGATTCACGAAGCGCACGTCGCTGCGCGCGAGATCGCGCAGTCCCGTCACGCGCTTTGGGTTGCCCTTCGGCACGAAGAGGCCCTGCGTGCGCCGCGTGAGCCGAATGAGTTGATGCTTGCCCGCATCGAGATAAGGACGATAGCTCTCCGCACACGTCGCGCGAAACGGGCCGATCGGCAGATGAAATCCCGCCAGTTCGCACTCGCCGCGAGCCAGCGCACTCACGGCTTCGTAACTTTCGCGGTATTTGATGTCCACCGGCACGCGCTGTTCGCCGAGCGCGTGCACGAGCGTCGCGACCGCGTAGCCGTGCGAAGCATGAATGCGCACTTGTGCAAGACCACTGGCGAGTTTGCGATTGAGTTCATTGGCGACATCGCTTGCGACGGATTGCAACGGCGTTTCGAGCCGGTCGCCGCAAACGCGCTGCGCGCGCAACACGGACTCGCCAAGTTCCGACAAGACCGACCCGCGTCCGCGCGATTTTCGGATCAGCGCGCCACCCAGCCGCGCCTCGATTTCGCGCAACAAACCCCATGCATGCCGATAGGACAAACCCTTAGCGCTCGCGGCATTCGCGATGCTGCCAGTTTGAGAGACGAGCTTCAAAAGCGGCACAACCGCGCTCAGGCTGGTCTCCCGGCCATCGGCGTCGCGAAGGATGAGTTCGGCGCGGCATTCGACATCGACCATATGCATTGCCCCTTCCTATTGCCAAGATATATCACGACGCCTATTGTTCTTTTACCTGCTCGGTGCTTACGATTATATGATCGAAATATGCACTAATAAAACATATACCGAGCGTTGGAGGAGCCCCATGACACACACGCAGCCGTTGTCCGCCGCTGCCGCTGAAGACCTCGTGCGCCGCCATGCCGTGCACGACGCCACCTTGATGACCATCCTGCATGCCATCCAGGACGAAACCGGCTTCGTGCCGGAAGAAGTCGTCGCGCCGCTGGCGCGCGTCCTGTCGCTGTCGCGTGCGGAGGTTCACGGCACGATCACGTACTACCATCACTTTCGAAGTGCGCCGCCCGCGCGCGTGACCGTGCAGTTGTGCCGCGCGGAAGCGTGCCGCAGCATGGGCACCGAAGCGCTGAAGGATCACATCGAAGGGCATACCGGATGCCGTTTCGACAGCGGTCATACCGAAGGCACCGAGCTCGAATCGGTGTATTGCCTCGGCCAATGCGCGCTGTCGCCGTCGATGATGATCAACGGCGAGATTCACGCGCGCGTCACGCCGCAGAAGTTCGACCGTCTATACAAGGCAGCGAGCGAACAAAGCCAGAAGACAGAGGTGACGGCATGACGCGCATCTACGTTCCCTGCGATTCCGCCGCGCTCGCATTGGGCGCGGACGGCATCGCGAAGGCCATCGAAAGCGAAGCGGACAAGCGCGGCATCGACGTGCAGATCGTGCGCAACGGTTCGCGCGGCCTCTTCTATCTCGAACCGCTCGTCGAAGTGGAAACGCCGCAAGGGCGCATCGGTTATTCGAATGTCGATGAAGACGATATCGCCGCCCTCTTCGATGCCTCTTTCCACGAAGGCGGCGTCCACGCGAAGAACGTCGGCCTGGTGGACGACATTCCGTACCTCAAGAAGCAGCAGCGGCTGACGTTCGCGCGCATCGGTATCACGGACCCGCTTTCTATCGACGATTACACCGCGCTCGGCGGACTCGCGGGCCTGCGCCAAGTGCTCGACATGAACGGCGACGCGGTGTGCGAAGCGCTCGTCGATTCCGGCCTGCGCGGACGCGGCGGCGCGGCATTCCCCGCCGGCATCAAATGGAAGACCGTGCGCGGCGCGTATGCGGACCAGAAGTACATCGTCTGCAATGCGGATGAAGGCGACTCCGGCACCTTCTCCGACCGCCTCGTCATGGAGAGCGATCCGTTCATGCTGATCGAAGGCATGATCATCGCGGGCGTGGCGACGGGCGCGACCAAGGGCTACATCTACGTGCGCAGCGAGTATCCGCATGCCATCGCCACCCTGAATCGGGCGATCGAGCGCGCGCGCGATGCCGGCTGGCTAGGCGCGAGCGTGCTCGGCACCTCGCATGCGTTCGACCTGTACGTGGCGAAAGGCGCGGGCGCGTATGTCTGCGGCGAGGAAACGGCGTTGCTCGAATCGCTCGAAGGCAAGCGCGGCATCGTGCGCGCGAAGCCGCCGGTGCCCGCGCTCGTCGGTTTGTACGGCAGGCCAACTGTCATCAACAACGTCATCACGCTCGCCACCGTGCCGATCATCTTTGCGAAAGGCGCGGCGTTTTATCGCGACTTCGGCATGGGACGCTCGCGCGGCACGCTACCCTTCCAGCTCGCGGGCAACGTCAAGCAAGGCGGACTCGTCGAACTCGCGTTCGGTGTGAGCCTGCGCGAACTGATACATGAATACGGCGGCGGCACGGCGAGCGGCCGTCCGGCGCGCGCGGTGCAGGTGGGCGGTCCGCTCGGCACGTATCTGCCGGAAAGCCAGTGGGATATTCCGCTCGACTACGAGGAATACGCAAAGGTCGGCGCAGTGGTCGGCCACGGCGGTCTCGTGATCCACGACGACACCTCGAACCTCGCCGAACTGGCGCAATACGCGATGCACTTCTGCGCGCTCGAATCGTGCGGCAAGTGCACGCCGTGCCGCATCGGCTCGACGCGCGGTGAAGAGGTCATCGGCAAGATTCGCGACGGCGATACGTCGGTGAAACAGATCACGCTGCTGCGCGAACTGTGCGACACCATGGTCGCCGGCTCGCTCTGCGCAATGGGCGGCATGACGCCGTTCCCGGTGCTGTCCGCGCTCGATCACTTTCCCGAAGATTTCGGGCTGCCCCGCACGCCCGCCCGAAAAGCGGCCTAAAGCAAGGGAGACAAGAACATGTCCAACACCATCAACGGCTGCGGCTCGGGCAATTGCGCATGCAAGAGCGCGGCCTCGGTTCAGCGCCGCGACCCGTTCGACGAAACCGATTACGGCACGCCGCTGCGTCACGCGGATATCGACGTGACGCTGGAAATCGATGGCCAGGCGGTCACGGTGCCGGCGGGAACGTCGGTGATGCGCGCGTCCATCGAAGCGGGCATCAACGTGCCCAAGCTCTGCGCCACGGATTCGCTCGAACCGTGGGGTTCGTGCCGCCTGTGTCTCGTCGAGATCGAGGGCAAGCGCGGCTATCCGGCTTCGTGCACGACGCCCGTGGAAGCCGGCATGAAGGTCCGCACGCAGACCGACCGGCTGCAGTCGCTGCGCCGCAACGTGATGGAACTCTACATTTCCGATCACCCGCTCGATTGCCTCACCTGTCCCGCCAACGGCGATTGCGAACTGCAGGACATGGCGGGCGTGGTCGGCTTGCGCGAAGTGCGTTATGGCTACGAAGGCGCGAACCATCTGAAGGACAAGAAGGACGAATCGAATCCGTACTTCACTTACGATCCGTCGAAGTGCATCGTCTGCAATCGCTGCGTGCGCGCGTGCGAGGAAACGCAAGGGACGTTCGCGCTGACCATCGCCGGGCGTGGTTTCGAATCGCGCGTGGCGGCAAGCGAAAACGTGCCGTTCATGGAGTCGGAGTGCGTGTCGTGCGGCGCGTGCGTCGCCGCGTGCCCGACCGCGACCCTGCAGGAAAAGACCGTCATCATGCTCGGTCAGGCGGAGCATTCGGCCATCACGACGTGTGCGTATTGCGGCGTCGGCTGCTCGCTCAAGGCCGAGATGAAAGGCAACACCGTCGTGCGCATGACGCCGAACAAGAACGGCCAGGCCAACGAAGGCCACGCGTGCGTGAAGGGCCGCTTCGCGTGGGGCTATGCCACGCACAAGGATCGCATCAAGAAGCCGATGATCCGCGCGAAGATCACCGACCCGTGGCGCGAAGTGTCGTGGGACGAAGCGATCAATTACGCGGCAAGCGAATTCCGCCGCATTCAGGACAAGTACGGGCGCGATTCCATCGGCGGCATCACCTCGTCGCGCTGTACCAACGAGGAAACCTATCTCGTGCAGAAGCTCGTGCGCGCGGCGTTCGGCAACAACAACGTCGATACCTGCGCGCGCGTCTGCCATTCGCCGACCGGCTACGGCCTCAAGTCCACGCTCGGCGAATCGGCGGGTACGCAGACGTTCGCGTCGGTCGAGAAATCCGATGTCATCATCGTGATCGGCGCGAATCCCACGGACGGCCATCCGGTCTTCGGCTCGCGGCTGAAGCGGCGCGTGCGTGAAGGCGCGCAACTCATCGTGATCGACCCGCGCCGCATCGATATCGTCGATACGCCGCACGTGAAGGCATCGCATCATCTGCAATTGCGGCCGGGCACCAACGTCGCGATGGTCAACTCGCTCGCGCATACCATCGTGACCGAAGGACTGGTCGATGAACCCTTCGTCGCCGCACGCTGCGAAACGCGCGCGTTTCAGCAATGGCGCGATTTCGTCTCGCTCGAAGAGAACTCGCCCGAAGCGATGGAAGCCGTCACGGGCGTGCCCGCGAAGCTCGTGCGCGAAGCCGCGCGCGCCTACGCGAACTGCGGCAACGGCGCGATCTACTACGGTCTCGGCGTGACCGAACACGCGCAAGGCTCGACCACGGTCATGGGCATCGCCAACTTGGCGATGGTCACGGGCAACGTGGGCCGCGAAGGCGTCGGCGTGAATCCGTTGCGCGGACAGAACAACGTGCAGGGTTCGTGCGACATGGGCTCGTTCCCGCACGAGTTGCCGGGCTATCGGCATATCAGCGATGCCGCGACGCGCGCCCTCTTCGAGGAAGCCTGGGACGTGAAGCTGCAGCCGGAACCGGGTCTGCGCATTCCGAACATGTTCGATGCCGCCGCGCACGGCACCTTCATGGGCCTCTATTGTCAGGGCGAGGATATCGTCCAGTCGGACCCGAACACGCAGCACGTCGCCGACGCGCTCTCGGCGATGGAATGCATCGTCGTGCAGGACATCTTCCTGAACGAAACCGCGAAGTACGCGCACGTTCTGCTGCCAGGCTCGACCTTCCTCGAAAAGGACGGCACCTTCACCAACGCCGAACGCCGCATCTCGCGCGTGCGCAAGGTCATGCCGCCGCTGCCTGGTCTGGGCGACTGGGAAGTGACCATCAAACTCGCGCGCGCACTTGGCTACGAGATGAACTACACGCATCCGTCCGAGATCATGGACGAGATCGCGCGACTCACGCCCACGTTTCACGGCGTGTCCTACGAGAAGCTCGACGAGCTCGGCAGCATTCAGTGGCCATGCAACGAGCGTGCGCCGGAAGGCACGCCGACCATGCATATCGACGAATTCGTGCGCGGCAAGGGACGCTTCGTCATCACCAAGTTCGTGGCGACGCCGGAGAAGGTCACGCGCAAATATCCGTTGCTGCTGACGACCGGGCGCATTCTGTCGCAGTACAACGTCGGCGCGCAGACGCGTCGCACCGAGAACTCGCAGTGGCACGACGAGGACCGTCTGGAGATTCATCCGGTCGATGCGGAAGATCGCGGCATCAAGACGGGCGACTGGGTTGGTATCGAATCGCGTGCGGGACAAACCGTGCTGCGCGCGAAGATCACCGAGCGCATGCAGCCGGGCGTCGTCTACACGACCTTTCATTTCCCGGAATCCGGCGCGAACGTGATCACCACGGACTCGTCGGACTGGGCCACCAACTGTCCTGAATACAAGGTCACGGCGGTGCAGGTCATGCCGGTGGAACAACCGTCGCAATGGCAAAAGGAATATTCGCGCTTCAACACGCAGCAGCTCGAACTGCTCAACATGCGCGATGTCGCGGCGACTACGGGGAAATGACGCATGGACGTGGATAACCTGATCGACATGGCGAACCGCATCGGCGAGTTTTTCGATTCGATGCCGGATCGCCCCGAGGCCGTCGATGGCGTGGCGGATCACATACGCCGCTTCTGGGAACCGCGCATGCGGCTCGCGATTCTTGCCGCACTCGACAATCCGGAGGCGAGCGCGTCGATGCTGCCAATTCTGCGCGAGGCATTGACCGCGCATAAGGACGATCTTCAGCCGAAAGTGGCGGCTTAACCTAAGCGATGGCGTCGTACCGACGCCCTGCCCGCTTTCACGAGCGGCAGGGCGTTTTTCGTTTTACTCGCGATACTCGTGCGCGGGTGGCTCGTTGTTATCCGCGCCCTGTGCGCTGAACCACGTCTCGCAGTGGCGCAGCAACGAGTGGACGTCCGAAGGCGCCCGCCCGCGCGCCGCGATATAACCATCCGGCCGCACGAGATAGAACGCGGGACGCGTGCGCCCGTAATTGTCGGTGAGCGAAGTCGCACCTTCGCCTTGCGTATCGGTGATACGCCATACGCGCACGGCATTCGGCATGAGCGCTTCGATGGAGCGCACGAGGCCGTCGAGGTCGGGATCGCGCATCGCGTGCGCCACGGTGATGGTCGCCGGCGCCAGCGCGATGTCGTCCTCGCCCGACGGGTTCAGCAGCAGGAACAGCGAGAAGCAGCCCGGATCGTGCAGGTCGTAGAGACAGCCGACGCCGGGCAAGCGGCCGAGCGGGCCATCGACGACATGCACGCGTGCATCGGGCGCGCGTTCGCCGGCGCGCGGACCGCCATCGAGCAGGCGCTCCAGCGTGAGCGGGCTCTTGCGATAGTTGATCGAAAGCTCGCTCACCGTGCGCCGCATGGCATCGCGCAACGGGCCGATGGCGGCGAGCATCGGCATGACGTGATCGCGCATGAGCTTCATCGGGCCGTGTTCCGCGCCCGCCATCTGCAACAGCATGTTCGACTGACGCAGCACGTCGCGCTCGATCGGATGCCGTTCCGCGTGATAGCTGTCGAGCAGGCGTTCGGGCGCGCCGCCCGCGAGCATGCGCGCGAGTTTCCAGCCGAGATTGAACGCTTCCTGAATGCCCGTGTTCATGCCTTGCGCGCCTGCGGGGCTATGAACGTGAGCGGCGTCGCCCGCAAGGAAAATCCGCTCCACGCGCAGACGATCCACCATGCGGCTATTGACATGAAAGTACGCCGACCACGTGAGATCCGACAGCGTGACGCGATGATGCACGCGCCGCTCGACGATCGCGCGACATTCCTCGATGGTGGGCCCTGCCTTCTCCTTGTCGTCGACGGGCGCGGGCAAGTCGGCGATGAGACGCGCGCGGCCATCGCTCATCGGAAAGAGCGCGGCGAGGCCTTCGCCCGACGCGAAGATATGGAGTTCGTCGTCGGGCCAGTCGGAATCGGCCTGCAGGTCGGCGAGCAGAAAGGTCTGGTCGAACGTCTTGCCGTCGAAGCCGATTTCCAGCCGATGCCTCACGAAGCTATGCGCGCCATCGGCAGCGATCATGTAGGACGGGCGCAGGATCTCATCGCGGCCATTGGCGTGTCGCAAGGTGGCTTGCACGCCCGCCGCGCCCTGATTGAAATCGACGAGTTCGACGCCGCGCTCGATCGTCACGCCCTGGCTTTCGAGATGCCCGGCAAGCAGGCGTTCGGTTTCGGATTGATCGAGAAACAGCAGATAGGGATAGCGCGTCTGCAGCGGATCGAAGTCGAGCCTCGCGAGGCGCTGACCGTTCGAATAGAGGTTCGCCACCCGCGAGCGGTGCCCGAGTTCGAGAAACGGCTCGACGACGCGATGCTGTTCCAGCAGTTCGAGCGTGCGCGCCTGAATGCCGATGGCGCGTGAATACGGCGAGCGCTCGTGCGCGCGGTCGATGAGCCGCACGGGAATATGCGCGCGCGAAAGGCTCATGGCGGCGGCGAGTCCCGTGGGACCGGCGCCGACGATCAGAACGGGCGCGACATCCAGCTTGTCGTTCGGATTCAGCTTTGGCGCAAACATGCGGTCCTCCCTGAAACGTCACGTTGTCGAGTGTACGCCGTGGCCGCGCCTCGGTGGACCTGGGCGCCGACCTCGGCGCACGCGCGCGGCCGTGCCTTCAATGCGCGTGCGCGCGTTCCTGCTGCAGTACGCACTCGTGGCAGCTCATGCCGAGTTCCACTTGCAAGGTCGAATGATGCATCGAGTAGTCGCTTCGCAAGGTGGTCACGACGCCCTGCACGAAGGCATCACCGGGATGGCCTTGCGGCATCACGAGATGCACGGTGAGCGCGTTCTCCGTGGTGGACAGCGCCCACACGTGCAGGTCGTGCACGTTACGCACGCCGGGCAAGCGCGTCAGATAGCCTTCGATACGCGCCAGATCCACGCTCGGCGGCACGGCTGCCATGGCAAGGCGCATCGCGTCGCGCCCGAGGCCCCACGTGCCGTAGACGATCACCGCGACCACGACGATGCTCATCACCGGATCGAGCCAGCTCATGCCCGTGAAGAGGATGACGAGGCCGCTCACGGCGACGGCGGCGGAGATCGCGGCATCGGCGGCCATGTGCAGGAAGGCGCCGCGCACGTTGAGGTCCTCCTTGCTGCCGCGCATGAAGAGCCACGCCGAGAAGCCGTTGACGACCATGCCGAGCGTCGCGACGATGAACACGTCGAGTCCCGCGACGGGCGCCGGATTCAACAGACGCTGGACGGCTTCGAGCACGATCGCGCCGCACGCGAAAAGCAGAAGCGCGGCATTGGCAAGCGAGGCGAGTATCGACGAACTTCCGAGGCCGAAGGTATAGCGCGCGCTCGGCCGGCGCGTGCCGAGCCATACCGCGCCCCACGCAAGCAAGAGACCGAGCACGTCGGAGAGATTGTGACCGGCGTCGGCGAGCAGCGCGGTGGAATGCGCGAGGAAGCCGTAGACGGCCTGCACGATCACGATCAGCACGTTCAGGCCGACTGCCAGCGCGAACGTGCGCCCTTGTCCGGCCTGCGGCGCGTGATGGTGATGATGTCCTCCCGCGCCGTGGTCGTGACCTTTGTGGTCGTGACCGGCGTGGTCGTCGCCGGCATGCTCATGACCGGCGTGGTCATGTCCCGCGTGAACGTGGTCTTCGTGGTCGTGCTGCGTTTGCTTGTTCATCGTGGTGCCCGTGATTCGTTCGATCAGTCGATATCCGTCGCGTCCTGCGGCTGCGGCTCGGCAATGTGTTCCAGCAATTCGCCGAGCATCCCGCTGATATGGCGATCCGCCGCCACGTAAAAGACCTGCTTGCCCTGCCGCTCGGCCCGCACGATCCGCGCCGCGCGCAGGAGCCGCAAGTGATGGCTCACGAGCGAACCCGACAACCCGAGCCCCTCCGCGATCGCGCCCACCGCGCGCCTTTCAGCGACACACGCGAGCACGATGCGCAAGCGCGTCGGGTCGCCAAGCAAGCGAAACAGGTCGGCAAGCGGTACGACGCGGTCATCCGAAGTGATGCCGCCAACAGGATTCAGTGGAGTCGAAGCCACGACTTGATCGTCAACATATGAATAGGTGTTCACATGTTAAGGACCATCGACGCGACATGTCAACCGTACAGGCGGAAATCGCTCGGGCCAGTGTGGGAAAATACGCGTGTTTTGCACAAACTTCCCGTCATGGACACCGTATTTGCCCGCGGCTTCGCGGCCCATCGTGACGGCCGCCTGACCGAGGCGGAGCGCGACTATCAGGCCGCGCTCGCCGCCGAACCCCTTCACGTCGACGCGCTCCACTACCTCGGCGTGCTGCGCCATCAACAAGGCCAGCACGAGGAAGCGGCTTCTCTCGTGCGCCGCGCGGTAGACCTGCGTCCGACCGATGCCGGTCTGCAACTCAACTTGGGCAACGCGCTCAAGGCGCTCGGCCGTATCGACGACGCCATCGAGCGTTTTCGTAACGCGCTCACGCTCGAACCGGGCTTTCCACTCGCGCAGTACAACCTCGGCAACGCGTACACGGCGGTCGGCCGCCATGAAGACGCCGCCGATGCCTTCGAGAAAGCGCTGCGTCTGCAGCCACGAGACGCCGCCGCGTGGAACAACTTCGGCAACGCGCTGGCGTCGCTTGATCGTCATGCGGATGCCGCGCGCGCGTTTCGCCGCGCGCTCGATTTACGGCCGCGCCACGCGGGCGCGCACAACAATCTCGGCATGGCGCTCAATGCACTCGGCGACTCGGTCGGCGCGGTCGCGCATTTTCGCGCGGCCATCGACGCGGAGCCGAATTACGTCGCCGCGCATTTCAACCTGGGCAATCTGCTCGACAAGACCGGGCACCCCGAAGAAGCGCTGCCCGCGCTGCACAAGACGCTCAGCTTGCAGCCGCGCTTTGCCCCGGCGCACTTCGGACTTGGCCACGTGCTTGCCAAGCTCAATCGCCACCACGAAGCGGTCGTGAGTTACGAGCGCGCGGTTGGGCTGGACCCGAAGTACGGCGTGGCGTGGCTGTGTCTCGGTAATTCGCAGCTCGCGCTCGCATCGCCCGCCGCGGCGATCCGCGCATTCGATCAGGCGTTGCGGCTCGACCCGCACATGCCCGCCGCGCATCTGAACCGTGGTCTCGCGCTACTCGCGCTCGGCGATTACGAGCGCGGCCTGCCCGCTTACGAATGGCGGCTCAAGACGCCGGGCGCCGACGACGCCCCGCCGCTGCCGCGCTGGAACGGCGAGCCGCTGCCGCAGCAGACCCTGCTCGTGCGCTCCGAACAAGGCTTCGGCGACACCCTGCAATTCGTGCGCCTCGTGGCGTTTGCGGCCAAGCGCGTCGGCAAGCTCGTGCTCGAAGTACAAGCGTCGCTGGTGCCGCTGATCGCGCCGGCGGCACACGCGGCGCGCATCGAGCTCGTCGGCAGGACGGAAGGCGTGCGCATCGTCGCCGATGCGTTCTGTCCGCTCCTCAGCCTGCCGCTCGCGCTCGGCATGACGACGCCCGAGGCGATCCCGGCGCGCACGCCCTATCTCGTGATTCCGGCCGACTATCGCCGGAAGTGGCGCGGGTCGATCGGCGGACAGGCGAAGCGCAAGATCGGCATCGCGTGGTCGGGACGGCTGCAGCCGGGCGAAACGCGCTCCATGCCGGTCGAAGCGCTCGCGCCGCTGTTGGCGCTCGAAGGCATCGACTGGGTCGTGCTGCAGCCGTTTCTCACCGAACACGAGCGCGACACATTGCAAAAGCATCCGAACGCAAAGTCGGCGCATCGCTTCGAAGGCAAGCTGAAAAATTTCGCCGATACCGCCGCCATCGTCGACCGACTCGACGCCGTGGTGTCGATCGATACCTCGATCGCGCATCTGGCCGGCGCACTGGGCAAACCGGTCATCGTCATGCTGCCGTTCGCGGCCGACTGGCGCTGGGGTATCAGCGGCGCGACATGCGTGTGGTATCCGCGCGCGCGGCTCGTGCGGCAGCACGTGCCCGGCGACTGGCACGGCGTGGTCGAAAAGGTCGTGGCGGCACTGCGCGAGTGATGCCCGCAGGTATCGTCGATGCAAAAAAATCCCTCGCCGCGACGAGGGATTTTTATTTCAGCCAGCTACGGACGTCAGGCTGTCTTGTACTGATTGCGCGCTTCCGGCGAGCGATACAGCACGAGCGTGGCGATCAGACCGCAGATGGCCGCGAGACCCATCCACAAGCCCGGCGCGGCCTTGTTGCCGGTCGAGTGAATCAGATAGGTCGAGATGGCAGGCGTAAAGCCGCCGATGGTCGTCGCGAGACTGTAGGCCATCGAGAAGCCGGTGGTGCGCACGTCGACCGGCATGACTTCCGTGAGCGCCACGACCATCGCGCCGTTGTAGCTACCGTAGAGGAACGACAACCACAGTTCGACGATCAGGAGCCGCCCGAACGATGGATCGGCGACGAGCCATTGCACGGCCGGATACGACGTGAGAATGGTCAGAATGGTGAAGAACAGCAACACCGGACGACGCCCGATGCGGTCCGACAACGCGCCCATGACGGGCAGCCAGACGAGGTTGGAGAGCCCGACGCATACGGTGACGACGAGTGCATCAATGGAAGACAGCTTCAGCACTTCCTTGCCGAAGGTCGGCGTGTAGGCGGTGATCATGTAAAACGACACGGTCGTCATGATGACCATGCCCATGCCCGCGAGCACGATCGGCCAGCTTGTTGCGATCGAGCGCGCGATCTCGGCCATGCCTGGACGATGCTTGCGCGCCAGGAACTCGTCCGTCTCACGCAGCGAACGGCGGATGATGAAGAGGAACGGCACGATCAGGCAGCCGATCAAAAACGGCACGCGCCAGCCCCACGCCGTCATCTGGTCGGCCGGCAGCAACTGGTTCATGACCACGCCGATGAGCGCGGCGAACACGACGGCCACTTGCTGGCTGCCCGACTGCCATGAACAATAGAAGCCCTTGTTGCCCTTGGTCGCGATCTCGGACAAATACACCGACACGCCGCCGAGCTCGACGCCCGCCGAGAAGCCCTGCAGAAGCCGCCCGAGAAGCACGATGATCGGTGCGATCGCGCCGATGGTGGCGTAGCCCGGCACGAGCGCGACGCAAGCGGTGCCGATAGCCATCAGCATCAGCGTGAGGATGAGGCCCTTGCGCCGCCCGTGATGGTCGATGTACGCGCCGAGTACGATCGCCCCGACCGGACGCATGAGGAAGCCTGCGCCGAATACGGACAGCGCGAGCATCAGCGAGGCGAACTCGTTGCCGCTCGGGAAGTAGGTTTTGGCGATGGCGGAGGCGTAATAGCCGTAAACCATGAAGTCGTACATTTCAAGGAAGTTGCCGCTGACGACGCGGAAAACCGTCTTGAACTTCGATTCATTGGCGGGTGCAACGTGAGTCGTGGACATGGACTTTCTCGAATCAGGCTGAACGACGCATCGCGGTTCGCGAACCGCTTCTGGCCGGTGGCGAAGGGTTTTCGCTTGATTAGGGTTTACCCGTAATTCTTTTGTAAATTCACGAGTGCCTCAATCTTAACGCCTGCGGACGTTTCTCTGCACGCAACTTCGGTCAACATCACTCAAAAGAAGATTAACAATAGCTTACATATGCCTATCTCCAAGCCTACAAATTTAGCGATCGTTTTCAGGACCGCAACGCCGGCCGACACCGCTCTGATCGTGTCGATGCACACGCGCAGTTGGGTGGCCACCTATCGCGGCATCGTGCCGGATGTCTATCTCGATCGGGACATTCACGCCGAGCGCGCCTCGCACTGGCAAACCCGTATGCGGGAAATCGAGGCCGGCGCGGGTCGCGTGCTGATCGCCGAACATGCGGGTGAGCCGGTGGGTTTCGTATGTCTCGTCGAACCGGACGACACGGGCAGCGTGCTCGTCGACAATCTGCATGCGCTGCCGGGGCACAAAGGCCTTGGCGCCGGGACCGCGATGCTCGCCGAAGCCGCACGCTGGGCGCGCACACGTGGCGCGCGCGAACTGCATCTTTACGTGCTGGAAGACAACGCGGCGGCTATCGGCTTTTACGAGTCGCGCGGATGGAGGCTCACTTCGCGTCAAGCCGACAACATGGCGGGCCTCGATTTGTTCTCGTTGCGCTACACGCTCTCTCTAGATTAAATGCGGCTTGCAAGCAATGCTTCCGACATAGAAGCGGCCTTCTGTCAATAAGCATTCCTTTTAAGATCGAATCATTAGGATAAGTCTGGTCGTTTAGTTCAGTGCTGTTTCGTATGATCGCGAGTCAATCTAGCTGACCTCGGGCCGATGCCCGCACGTCCCAATCGTGCGCGCATCGGCGCATCCACCTGGAACACTCATGAACGAGCCTCTGATCGTCGTGGAAGGCAATTTACGCCTGCCAACGGTACGCCCGCTCGCTGATCCATCGCTGAAATTCGGCCGCGAGTGGTCGCCCGCGCGCGCTCGGCCGAGTACGTCGCGCTCCGAGATTCCGCTCTACGGCGCACGGTTCAATACCAAGTACTCGCGCATGTCCGACTCGTCGGACTCGTTGCATGCGCGTTCTCCGTATCAAGCGACGAGTATCTGGGGAAAGCTCGCCAAGGGCGCCACGCGTCCTTCTACGTCGCGTATTAAAGAGTCTGCCGCACCGGTCGATGCGGCTGCGGAAAGAAAGCCCATGCGTATCGATCTGCGCACTCCGTCGCCGTTACGCAAGCGGCCTTACCGCATCGGCAGCTTTGAAAAATCCGCTATTGCCATCGCGGTTTCGGCGTTGTTCGTCTGGGTGCTGTTCGCGCATGAACAGTGGCTGGAACGAAGCGGGTCGAAGCCTGCGGTTGATGACGCAGAACAGATGCAGATTGGACAAGCGGTGTCGCGCGACAGACCGGCGGATGCGACACGCGTGCCCACGGTAAGTCAACCGGCGGACCCGCGTCCGGTCGACCCAACGCAGCCTGTCGCGGCGCGCGTTCTCATGGCAAGTCGGCCCGCGCATGCGCGTGAGACAAAACCAGCGCCAGTTTCCGTACATGCCGAAGCGTCCCACACACGAACTCCTCGATACGTGAACGCGGGCGCACATCGCGCGAAGCGGGCAGCCACCAAACCGGTTATTCGATACGCGGCATCGACACATCGCGGCGCGAGCACGAAGCCCACGCAACTCACTGCGGCGCCGCGCACCACTGAGCCGCTGAACGTCGCCGCCCTCTACTCCATGCTCCAGCATTCGCCCACGCTCGACAGCAATGTCGCTTCACGTCCCGACAATGCATCGGCCAATCAGGCCCGGTGATGAATCGCTTAACTTTATCGGCATGAAGCCAACATGATGCACTTACGTTTCATTCGTCACGCAGTACTTGTCCTCGCTTTGTTCTTCTCCGGATTGCTAGCTTTTTTCGCCGATGCATCGGCTGTCACGAGCCCGGCTCCGGCTTCAAAAGCCGATCGAACAAACAGCGCACCGGCGCTATCGCCTGAAGACCTCTCCGATCTTCAGAGCGATGGCGCGTCGCCCTCCGCGAGCAACCTCGCCGAACTGCAGGACATGGTGCAGGCGGGCCGACTGACCGAGCTGCGCGTTACGCGCAATGGCAGCTACGGCGCGAGGCTCTATTTTCTGCCGCAAGAGATGCTCTATTACGTGGCGTTGTCGCAGGACTCGCATTCGTGGCGCGTCGTGAAGACGCAGGAGGAGAATCGCGCCGAATCGGTCTACGCGCAGTTCGCGCGCAAGACACATGACCTTGCCGATGGCGAGATTCGTCGTGTGCAGTTGCAGGCGCAAAAAGCGCTGCTCGACCGCGTGATCGCCGTGTCGGCGAATCGCGCGAACCGGTTATCCGCCGATCTCGCGCTCGCGCAGCAGCAGGACACGCAGGTGTCGGAACGTCAGCAGCAATTGCAGGCGGAATCGGCGGCGCTGCAGAGCGACAAGCTCGAATCGGAACGCAAGCTGCGCGCGTTGCAGATGCAGGTCGATCAGTTGCAGCGTGCGAGCGAAGCCGGGCTGGCTCCGGTGGGTTCGGCGCGGTGACTGTCTGATTCGGTGAGTTTGCGCGCGTGAGCGGATTTCACGGTCGCGGTACATCATCCCGACGTGCATTCTCGGTTTCGCTTAGAACCAAAGCCGGCTCGTCGACGACTATCACCCAAATCCGCGCTTCAACCCCAATCATGCAAAACAAAAAGGCCCGCTCATTACGAAGCGGGCCTCGATGCCAACGCACGTCCAAACCAACGCCCTAGAACCGCGTCTCCCGCGCCACGCGCAGAAACGTATCGAGCAGCGGCGTGCAATCGAGCAATTCCGATCCGCCCGCGCGATGAAACTCCGGGTGCCACTGCACGCCCACCACGAACGGCGCCTTGCGATACCGCACCGCTTCGATAATCCCATCCTGCGCCGAGACCGCCTCGACGTTGAGATCCCGCCCAAGCGACTTCACCGCTTGGTGGTGAATCGAGTTGACGATTGCATCGCGCTGATTCGGAAACATATTGGCGAGCGTCGAGCCATCGGGAAAACGCAGCGAGTGCCGATGCTGATCGTAGTGCTCGTTCACGTGGATGCCCGCAGTCGGCACTTCGGTGGCGATATCGCCGTAGAGCGTGCCGCCGAATGCCACGTTGATGAGCTGACAGCCGCGACACACGCCGAGCACCGGCTTGCCTGACTCGATGAATTCGTGCAGCAGTTCCAGCTCATACATGTCGCGCACGCGATCGCCCGGCCACTCGGGGCGCGTCACGACCTCCTCGTAAGATTGCGGCGACACGTCCGCGCCACCCTGAAGCAGCAGCCCGTCGAGATTCTTCGCATAGTCGCGCAGGCGGATATTGCTCGGGTGCAGCATGCCTTGCGTGCCGACCGTCGGAATCATGAACACGAGCACATCGCGCGACATGACCCAATGCGCGATGGATTCCTCCAGATATTGCAGCGTCTTGCCACGCAAACCCTTTGCGCCCGGCTCCGGATGAAAAATGCGCGCCGACACGCCGATCCTCAACGTGCGTTGCGTGATGCGCTGCCCTGCCCGGTCGAAGATTTGTCGCGCACGCGCGGCGATCACGCGCCCGAACACGGACCACGCCGAATCCGATTGCTTGAGATACGCAGGCGGCGCTTGCGTCGCGCCCGCTGTCTGCTGACCGGGCGGCGGCAAGGGCGGCGGATTGAGCGTGCCGAAATCCGGCGCGGCGGTGAACTCGGGCGGCAGAACGCTGGCCTTCACCGGTTGAGGTTCGGGTTCGGCTTCCGTGCCCGCGATGATGCTTTCGATATCGCTGCCCGCTTGCGCCTCGGTCGCGGCTTCGAGACTCTCGGCCAAGTTCGCTTTTGCATCGAGAGGCTTCGCGCGCACGACCGGTTCCGGCGCGACCTTGGCGTTTGCTTCGAGTGCCTCGGCCCGTCGCGCCGCAGCCTTATCGACGGGCTCAACGGTCGAAGCGCTCGAAGGCGCATCCGTCGATGCCCGCTCGGTCGCGCTCGGGTCCGAACCCGGCGAGGTTGACGTTTGAGGTGCCTGAGGTGCTTGCGGTGCGTGAGGTGCGCCATCTCGCGCCACGCCCGCCGCCGATGCATCCGCCCCACTTCGGCGGGCGTCGGGCGCCGCGCCGTTTGCGATGGAGCCTGAGTCGTTCGAGGTTTTGTTTTCGCTCATTCCGTTGTCCGGCGCGCGAACGCCAGGGAAAGAATCAACACGTTTCGATTATCCGCCTCTCGAACAGACGGGGCAAACCAGCACACATTTGCTCACATTATCGCGGCAATCGTAATGAATGGATGATTCCTTCAGTGATCGCGCGGCTCCTCGAAGGTTTCGCGCAACGCGATCTGCATGGTCGCGTGAATCTTTACGCACCAGCGCCAGAGTACCGTCAAGAGCAACGCCGCGCAGACGAGCACGGCCACCATCAATCCGAAAGGCGGCAAGATGCCGCCCGAAAGCGCGGCGACGAGCAGAAAGACGCCGAACATGGCGACGATGGGAATCAGCCCCGAGATGGCCGAACGAATCGCGCTCGTGAAGCGTCCCGCCTTCGCGGGTTGCACGCTGACTTCGGCGAGCAAAAGCGCAAGCGAATCCAGCTTGCGATACACCGCCACCAGAAACGGCAGCGCGATCAACAAGGCCGCGCTCCACAACACGACGCGCTGCGCATTGTCCGATTCGAGCCAGCGCGCGAGGTAGCCGGAAGCGAACGGCGCCGAATACGACGCGCCCAGAAAAATCGCAGCCACGAGCGCCAGGTTCACCGCGATCTGCAGAACGATGCGCCGCGTCATCGAAAAGAGCGTCGGGCCGCCGGTCGCGGGCGTGAGACTCGCGAGCCACTGCGAGTAGAGGCCGAAGGTGTTGGCGAGCGGCGCGGGCATCGCGCGGGCAAGACGCATGGTGATGGGATCGGCGGCGCGAATCAGATACGGCGTGAAGAGCGTGGTGAGCGCGGAGACGGCGACCGCGATCGGATAGAGAAACGCGCTCGTCACCTTGAGCGACAACCCGAGCGACGCGATGATGAACGAGAACTCGCCGATCTGCGCGACGCTCATGCCGACGCGCATCGCCGTGCGCCCGTCCTTACCGGCGAGAAAAGTGCCGAGCCCGCACGATACGATCTTGCCGAACACGACCGCCACGGTGATGACCGCGATCGGCCACGCGTAATCGACGAGCACGGACGGATTCAGCAGCAAGCCGATGGTCACGAAGAAGATGGCCGAAAACATGTCGCGTACCGGCGCGATGAGATGCTCGATGCGCGCGAGATTCTTCGACTCCGCCATGATCGCGCCGATCAGAAAGGCGCCGAGCGCGATGCTGTAATCGAGCTTCACGACCAGCAGACAAAAGCCGAAGCAGAAGCCGAGCACGGTGACGAGCAGCATCTCGTCGCTTTTCGCGCGCGCGACGTAATCCAGCGCGCGCGGCACGATGAGAATGCCGACCACGAGCGACACGGTCATGAAAAGCAGCAACTTGCCGAGCGTGATGGCCGCGACGCCCGCCGTGACGGAACCTGTCTGCGCGATGCCGGAAAGCAGCACGAGCATTGCGATGGCGAGAATGTCCTCGACAATCAAGATGCCGAACACGAGTTGCGCGAACGGCTCGCCTTTCATCTTGAGTTCGGACAGCGCTTTCACGATGATCGTCGTCGACGAAATCGCCAGCACCGCGCCGAGAAAGAGCGAATCCATCGAATTCCAGCCGAACCAGCGGCCTATCTCGTAGCCGATCCAGATCATCAGCACGATCTCGGACAGCGCCGCGACGAACGCCGTCGCGCCCACCTTGAAGAGTTTGCGCAGACTGAATTCGAGGCCGAGCGAGAACATCAGGAAGACCACGCCTAGTTCGCCAAGCGTCTGGATGGTGGCTTCGTCGTGAATCAGCTGAAACGGCGGCGTGTACGGCCCGATGATTACGCCCGCAACGATATAACCGAGCACGACCGGCTGACGCATGCGATGAAACAACACCGTCACGACGCCCGCGATGGCCATGATTACCGCGAGATCCTGAATGAAGCCGATCGCGTGATGCATCCAAAAAATCCTTACAAATTGGTAAACGGGATTCGATGTTACCGCACGGCAGCGAAATCGCGCCGAGTTCGGCACTCAGTCAAGTGGATTGGAAATCAAGCAGGAGTCAAGCGGACGAGCGACGCGCATCGTGCCGGTGCATGCGATGCGGAAAAAGACGAGCCCGCGTGAGAAACGCAGGCTCGATGGGACAGGGAAAACCTCGAAGCCCTCAGACCGCCGCTTCGTTTTCCTCGCCGGTACGAATGCGAATGACGCGCTCGACTTCGGCCACGAAGATTTTTCCGTCGCCGATCTTGCCGGTGCGCGCCGCACCGATGATCGCGTCGATGACCTGATCGGTTTGATCGTTGGCGACGACTACTTCGATCTTCACCTTCGGCAGAAAATCGACGACGTACTCTGCACCACGATAGAGCTCGGTATGTCCTTTCTGACGGCCGAAGCCTTTGACTTCAGTAACCGTCAGCCCGGTCAGGCCTACTTCGGCGAGCGCCTCACGGACTTCATCGAGCTTGAACGGTTTGATGATGGCGGTGATACGTTTCATGGCGTGCCTCGCTTGAGTTCAAGAATCTTCGGAATGGGTCGTGTCCGCGAAGGACAGATGCTTTTGATTCTAGCAGGCTGCCGGTTATCGATTCAGCGCTTATGCGGCTGTTTTTCAGGCGTTTTTGGTGCATTCAACGCGAAGAGCTGCGTCGTGGCCGATACGTCGGCGATATCGCAAGTCCGCATTGCAGGCGCACCGGTTGATTTTATGATGTGGATCGACCCGACGGCGCTTCGGAACGCGAGCAACGTCGAACGAAAACCAAGGAGGAGGCACAGTATGACCCGAACTCGAATCGCCGTGGCCGGAGCCGGATATATCGGACAGGCGCATATCGGCGTCCTGGAGAACAGCGCGACATGCATGCTGTCGGCCATTGTCGATCCGTCGCCGGCTGCGCGCGCCATCGCGGAACGGGCGGACGTGCCGATCTACGCGACGCTCGACGAACTCTTCGCACAGGACAAACCGGACGGCGTGGTGCTCGCAACGCCGAATCAGCTGCATGTGCCGCAAGCACTGCAATGCCTCGACGCGCGCGTACCGACGCTGCTCGAAAAGCCGATTGCGCCGACTGTCGCCGAAGCCGAAGCGCTCGTGCGCTCAGCGGATGAAGCGGGCGTGCCGATTCTCATCGGCCATCATCGCGCGCATAGTCCGATCATGGCGAAGGCCCGTGAGGTGATCGAATCCGGCGTGTTGGGGCGCCTTGTCGCCGTGACCGGCAGCGCGATGTTTCTGAAGCCCGATCATTACTTCACGGATGCGCCCTGGCGTCGCGAGCCTGGCGGCGGCCCGATCCTGCTCAACATGATCCACGAGGTTCACAACCTGCGCATGCTTTGCGGCGAGATCGTCGCGGTGCAGGCGTTTCTATCGCATGCGGCGCGCGGCTTTGCCGTCGAGGATACGGTCGCGATTAATCTGCGCTTCGAAAGCGGCGCGCTCGGCACGTTCCTGCTTTCGGATTCGGCGGCGAGCGCGCGCAGTTGGGAGCAGACCTCCGAAGAGAACAAGGCTTACGCGAGTTACGCCGACGAGGATTGCTATCTCGTCGCGGGAACCAACGGCAGCCTCGCCATTCCGACCATGCGTCTGAAAACCTATCCGCGCGATGAAGACCGTTCGTGGTGGAAGCCGTTCGAAGCGGGTGTCGTCGGCATGGTGCGGGACGACCCCATCAAGCATCAGATGGAGCACTTCGGCGCGGTTACGCGCGGCGAGGCGGCGCCGCTGGTATCGGCCCGCGACGGGCTCAGGAACCTGCGCGTGACGGAAGCTATCGTGGCCGCGGCGAAGTCGGGCGCGGTGATCGAGTTGCCACGGGATTGAAGGTTTCGAAGGCGTCGTGTGCATTCATCGCGCATACGACGCCCTTTCTGCGTGCAACGAACGTCACGACGCGTCCGGAATATTCTCCAGATCATCGAGCCAGACCGTAGCTTCCGAATCGCTCGGCGCGCGCCAGTCTCCACGCGGCGAGAGCGAACCGCCCGTTCCCACCTTCGGCGCATTCGGAATACACGACCGCTTGAACTGACTCAGCTTGAAGAAGCGATATAGGAAGATGCGCAGGTTCTTCTTGATCTGCGTGAGGTCGTATTCGTGATGAACGAGGTCGACATCGGCAGGCCACGCGCCCGCGTCCTTGTCGCCCCACGCCGTCGATGAAAGAAATGCCACCTTCGACGGCCGGAAACCGAAGCGAAGAATGTAGTAAAGGTTGAAGTCCTGAAGCTCGTACGGCCCGATCACGCTCTCGGTTTTCTGTTCGAGCGCGCCTTTCACCTTGCCCGGAATGAGCTCTGGGCTGATCTCGGTGGCGAGAATATCGTTGAGCACATCGGCGCCGTCGTTGCCGATCTGCGCCGTCTCGGCCACCCATCGCACGAGATGCGTGATGAGCGTCTTCGGCACGCTGGCGTTCACGCTGTAGTGCGACATGTGATCGCCGACGCCGTAGGTGCACCAGCCAAGCGCCAGTTCGCTCAAGTCGCCCGTGCCGATCACAATGCCATTGCTGTAGTTCGCGAGCCTGAACAGATGGTTCGTGCGCTCGCCCGCCTGCACGTTCTCGAAGGTGATGTCGTACTGTTCCTCGCCCGTCGAATACGGATGACCGAGGTCCTTCAGCATCTGGATGCAGCTCGGCCGGATATCCACTTCGGATGCCGAACAACCAACCACGTCCATCAGCCGGCGCGCCTGGTTGAGCGTGCGCTCGCTGGTCGCAAAACCGGGCATGGTCACGCCGAGAATGTTGGTGCGCGGCAGGCCGAGCCGGTCCATGGCCTTGGCGCAGACGAGCAAGGCATGAGTCGAATCGAGGCCGCCGGAGACGCCGATCACGACCTTCGAAATATTGCTCGAAGCGAGCCGTTGCACCAGCGCCTGAACCTGAATGTTGTAGACCTCCATGCAGCGCTCGTCGCGTCTGCTCGCGTCGATCGGCACGTAAGGGAAGCGCGGCACCGCACGTTGCAAGGGCAACACGGACGCCGCGGGCACGGCCACTTCACATCGCACGATACGGAACTTGCGCGCCTCTTCCTGATGTCTGCGCGCCGACTGAGCGAAGGTCGTCTGATGCATGCGTTCGCGCGACAGCCGCTCGACATCGACATCGCCGAAAATGACGTGTGATGCGTCGCTGAAGCGCTCCGACTCGGCGAGCTGCT
The DNA here is from genome assembly GCF_031450995.1 of Caballeronia sp. LP006. Lineage (NCBI taxonomy): Bacteria > Pseudomonadati > Pseudomonadota > Betaproteobacteria > Burkholderiales > Burkholderiaceae > Caballeronia > Caballeronia sp. LP006. The sequence goes on from NZ_JARTVW010000005.1 coordinate 2,627,197, forward strand.
CGCCGTTCTCGTAGATGAGCGCCTGCCCGTCCCACGCGAGATCCGTGGTGGATTCGCCCTTGCCCGCCGACGAATAGAGATACGCCGCGATGCATCGCGCCGATTGCTGCCCGACCAGTTGATGCCGGTACGACGCTTTCCCGACGACGATATTCGATGCCGACAGATTGATGAGCACCGTCGCACCCGCGAGCGCGGCGAACGACGATGGCGGAATGGGCACCCAGACGTCCTCGCAGATTTCCACGTGGAAGCGGAAATACGGAATCGACGGAATATCGAACAGCAGCGCTGAACCGAAGGGAACCTCCGCGCCCAGCAAATGGATCTCGTCGACCAACGCGCAATCGGCAGCACTGAATTGGCGCGCTTCGTAAAACTCCGCGTAATTCGGCAGGAAGCTCTTGGGAACCACGCCCTGCACGCGCCCGGACGACACCACGGCCGCGCAGTTGTACAACGCGTGATCGACGCGCAACGGCAAGCCAACCACCATGACGATATCGAGCGAGCGGGATTCTTCGACCAGCGCGGCCAGCGCGCGCTCGCACGCGACGAGCAACGCGTCCTGATGGAACAGGTCTTCGCACGAATAAGCGGACAACCCCAGCTCGGGAAACGCGACCAGCACGGCGCCGTTTTGCGCGGCCTGCCGGGCGAGCGCGATGGTCTCTCCGGCATTGAACGATGGATCGGCCACCTTGCATTCCGGCACCGCGACGGCAACCCGCGCGAAACCATGGCTGTAGAGGTTCAGGAATTCGGTTTTCATTGTTTGCGTATCCTTTGGATACTCGTCATCATGCCGCACGCTTCAATCCGTCGCCATCTTCCTGAATGGCGTATGCGCTTCGAGTTCCTCGATATGCTGCGTCATCGCGGCGGTTTCTTCATCGAGAAACTCGCTGATCGCATGAGCAAAGCGCTGGTCGGCGATCCAGTGCGCGGACCATGTCGGCGTGGGCAACATGCCGCGCGACATCTTGTGCACGCCCTGCGCGCCGCCTTCGAAGCGCGCCAGCCCGTGCTCGATGCAATACGCGATGCCCTGCATGTAGCAGGTTTCGAAATGCAGCCCCGAAACGAACTCGCGCGTGCCCCAGTAGCGGCCATACATGGTGTCGCCGCCGATCATGTTGAGCGCGCAGGCGAGCCGCTCGCCGTCCGCTTCGGCGATGACGAGCAGCATGTTGTCGGGCGCATCGGCGTGAATTTGACCGAAGAACTCGCGCGTCAGATACGGCGCGTTCCAGTGCTCCTTGTACGTGTTCTCGTAGCAGCCATAGAAGAAATCGAGCGCGCTTTTGTCGATCTGACGGCCGCGCAGCCACTTGTAAGTCACGCCCGCTTCGGTCACGCGGCGGCGATCCTGCTTCACCTTCTTGCGCTTGTCGTGGCTCATGGTGGCGAGAAACGCGTCGAAATTCTCGTAGCCCGCGCCCGGCAGATTCTCCCAATGAAACTGCACGCCTTCTCTCAACATGTAGCCCGCGTCCTTCAGCGCCTCGATGTCTTGTGCGTGCGGAAACAGCACGTGCAGCGACGAGATGTCGAGTTGCCGCGTAAGCTCGATCGCACCGCGCGCGAGCAGCACGCGATCCGCGTGTTCGGCCGCGATGAGACGCGGACCCGTCACCGGCGAGAACGGCACGGCCGAGAGCGCCTTGGGGTAATAGCGCACGCCGTGGCGTTCGAAGGCATCGGCCCAGGCGTGGTCGAAGACATATTCGCCGCGCGAGTGCGACTTGAGATAAAGCGGCATGGCGCCGGCGAAGACGCCGTTGCGCTTCAGAATGAGGTGATGCGCCCGCCAGCCGGTGCGCTTGACCGCGCAATGCGTGTCCTGCAACGCCGACAGGAAGCCGTGACTGACGAAGGGATTCGCGCCCGCGAGGCGGTTCCACTCCTCGGGCGAAATGTCCTCTAGCGTGTCGACTACCTGGATTTCGACTTCGCGATTCAACGGAAGACCTCGAATGATGAGTTTTGCCCTTGCGGGCATGAAGGGCTATTCTCGCGCAAGTTTTAATTCGTCGTTTAGTCGGGCGTGGCCGCTCTCGAAGGTTGCGCCGATTCGGCGATAATCCCGGCCATGCCCTGGTTTCTCTATCTCATCGAATGCGCCGATGGCAGCCTGTACACGGGCATCGCCACGGATGTAGAAGCGCGCTTCGTCGCGCATGCCGCCGGCAAGGGCGCGCGTTATACCCGCGCGCGCAAGCCGCTGCGCGTCGTGGCGTCGTTCGAACTGCAGGGAAGATCGGAGGCGTTGCGCGCCGAATATTGGGTGAAGCAGCTCACCGCGAGGCAAAAGCGCGCGTTGATCGCGGGCGAGCGCACGCTCGATTCCGTGCTGCCGCCGCCCGCTGCCGCCGTCGTGGATGACAACCTGGACGAAGCCCACGACGCGCCCGCAAATTGAAACGGCCGCGCATCGAGCGCGGCCGTGCGGACCACTCGCATCGCGTCTACGCAACGCGACGCGCGAAAGCCAGGCTTACTTCTTGAAGTTAGCCGCGCCTTCCGAGATTTCCTTGTGCGCGGCTTCGATGCCGTCCCAGCCCTCGACCTTCACCCACTTGCCCTTCTCCAGCGCCTTGTATTGTTCGAAGAAATGCTTGATCTGGTCTTTGAGGTACTCGGGCACGTCGTCGATCGACTTGAGATTTGCCGTCATCGGGCAGATCTTGTCGTGTGCAACGGCGATCAGCTTCGCGTCGACGCCGGATTCGTCGGTCATCTTCAGCATGCCGAGCGCGCGCGAGCGGACCACCGAGCCTGCGAGCAGCGGGAACGGCGTGATGACCAGCACGTCGACCGGGTCGCCGTCGCCCGACAGCGTCTGCGGGATGAAGCCGTAATTCGCCGGATAGCGCATGCCGGTGCCGATGAAACGGTCGACGACGAGCAGGCCCATGTCCTTGTCCGCTTCGTATTTCACCGGATCGCTCTGCGCGGGAATCTCGATGATGACGTTGAAGTCCTGCGGAAGATCCTTGCCGGAAGGTACGTTGTTGAAGCTCATGAGCGCTCTCTGATGAAGTTGAGTTCGGAAATCTGTCAGCGCCGCGCGCGCGAGGCATTCTCTTCGGCGCGGTGGCCGCGTTTCTGCGCATTCGCGCGGTCGCGCGAGGCGGCGTGGATGCAGCGAAGTGCAACCCGGGCATTATAGCCAAACGCGCCTGCGCGCCCTTTCGCTTGCCTTGGCGGGAGGATCGCCGGACGTTGCACGCCACACGTTCATCCGTGTTTTCCCCGATCCAAAACCCTCGCCTCGGCTTGCCGCCTGGCAGCTAGAATCCTTACGCGTCTGTAATCATCGAACGAACCCGAACGCGCAAGAGAAAGAGGAGACGACATGGCCCGCACCGCCGATTCAGTGCAAAGCCCCGCCACGGGCACGCCTTCCGCATTCGAGGAGGCAACCTACAAGAAGGTCGCATGGCGGCTCTCGCCGCTTCTGCTCATTTGTTATGTGGTCGCGTATCTCGACCGCGTGAACGTCGGCTTCGCCAAGTTGCAGATGGCCGCCGATTTGAACCTCTCCGATGCCGTCTATGGCTTCGGCGCGGGCATATTCTTTTTCGGCTATTTCATCTTCGAGATACCGAGCAACGTGATTCTTCATCGCGTCGGCGCGCGCGTGTGGATCGCGCGGATCATGATCTCGTGGGGCGTCATTTCCGCGCTCACCATGTTCATCACCACGCCGACCATGTTCTACGTCATGCGCTTTCTGCTGGGCGTGGCCGAAGCGGGCTTCTTTCCCGGCATCATTCTTTATTTGACGTACTGGTTTCCGGCGCAACGGCGCGGGCGCATGACGACGCTGTTCATGACGGCGATCGCGCTGTCGGGGTTGATCGGCGGGCCGGTGTCGGGCTGGATCATGAAGCGTTTCGATGGCACGAACGACTGGCATGGCTGGCAGTGGCTGCTATTGCTGGAAGGCATTCCGTCGATCGTCGTCGGACTCGTCGTGTTCTTCAAACTCGACGACCGCATCTCGAAAGCGAAGTGGCTCACGGCCGACGAGCGAGCGTTGCTCGAACGCAATATCGCCGCCGATAACGTCGAGAAAGAGGACATGCCCATCGGCAAGATTCTGTCGAGCCCGAAAGTCTGGCTGATGAGCCTGATCTACTTTTCCTTCGTGATGGGTCTTTATGGCGTGAGCTTCTGGCTGCCGACGATCATCAAGGCCACCGGCGTCTCCGATGCGCTCACGGTCGGCCTCCTCTCCGCGATTCCCTACGGCGCGGCGGTGATCGGCATGCTGCTGGTCGCGCGCAGCGCGGACAAGCGCGGCGAGCGGCGCTGGCATATCGCCATTCCGGCGTTCATCGGCGCATTGGGGCTGGTGCTCTCGGTCGTGTGGTCGGCGAACACGCCGCTTGCCATGCTCGGACTCACGCTTGCGACCATGGGCATTCTCACGACCTTACCGTTGTTCTGGAGTCTGCCGACTGCGTTCCTCGCGGGCACGGGCGCGGCCGCCGGCATCGCGATGATCAATTCGCTCGGCAATCTCGCGGGCTTTCTGAGCCCGTATCTCGTGGGATGGCTCAAGCAAGCCACGGCATCGAACGCAAGCGGCATGTATATGCTGGCCGGTTGTCTGATCGTGGGCGCGCTGCTCGTGCTGAGCGTGCCTGCGCGAATGGTCAATCGGTGAATCGAAGGAGAGCCGCCGTGGAAACGAGGCGGCTCTCCTATTATGGCGCAGGCGGTACATCGCCGCGATGATGCATCGCACTCCCGCGCTTTATAAGCTCCTATGCAGGGTTCTTGCCGGGCGTGTCGAGGAACTCGATCGACTCGATAATCTTCAACGCCTCCGGTATTACTCCGGTCTTGCTAAAGCGGGGTACCGCCACGACGGGTGCACTGCCGCACAGGGCCACGGCTGCGCGAAGCAAACAGAACCCTAATGAGACACTTCGATTTTGCGGATCACCGACGATCATGCGCTGAAGCACTACTAAACCGGAACTCCCAACAGCCTTTACCAAAAGCCACTGCACAGCCGGAACCAACACCTTCTTGTCGCGTGCAGACACCCCCGATAAATCCGTGAACCAACGTCCTTTCTGTGCGTCATATCGAGCCAAGGTGTAGTCGCGAATTGAGCCCGCATCGGACGAACTTAGACAAACGAAGGTAATTGCAAGACTCCCGATGCCGGTTTTTTTGTACGGCAAGTCGTCTACCGCATAGCTGTTGCCGGATATCCATCCTCCGTAAGGATCTTTGAATCCAATGGAACAATGATGGTTACCGCTGCTAACAAGTAATTCCTTTCGCTCGTTTGGTTCAGACTTTGCGGATGAAGCGCTGTGCAGCCCGAGAGCAATGAAACAGACGGCCAAGCCTTTTGCGATTGACTGGCAAGCTTTTGAGCCACATAGCAGACATAATTTTTTATTCATCTTTGGCCTCTTCGCAGAATATCGTAATCTGGCGTGTCTGCCGCCTGGCCCGGCGCGATCGGGAATTTCACTTCGGATAAGACTGCGAGAGCCACGTTGTAAGCCATACAGCGCGCCTCAAATCCGTTAAGCCGTATCGAATAGAGACTATCGATTGCCCCTGGCAAGTTCACCGATGCCGATGCTTTCCAAAAACTAGCGCTGCGGTAGTAACTATGCGCACGTCGATTTGCGGTAAGCCCTACTCGCTCCAGTACATGCGGCTCATCGGCATACCTGGCCATCCGCAGCTTCACCCAGTAAAAGCCTGCGCTCAACGCGGCATCCGACTGATCCGGAAGCGAGACCTTGGCCCGCCACTTATGCATGTCAGGTGTAAGAGCAGTCTCAGTGGCTTGCCAAACATCGTTGCTCCGTGAACGATCTGCCGCTTGCTGCGCAGTGAGAAGTTGTACACGTACAGCTGACGGGATTTGTGATGCTCGCCCGTGAAAATCCCAATAGTCGAGGTAGTTGCTTGCCCATGTCAGCTGTAGGAAGCCGCGCCCAAACCAAGGGTAATATCTTTGAGTTGTAGGAGAGCCCTCTTCCAGCAGTTGCAACCATTGAGATTCTTGAATAGCGTTGCCAAAAAAACTTGCCATACGTAACGGCGTGTTGATGCCGTAGGTGCACATCATGCGATTTAAAACGACTCGCTGGTTCTTGAAGATATTTCCGCTAGTGAAAGTGCCTGGGACTAGCTCCCACAATGTTTGCCCGCCGTGCTTACGGACCGTAAAAGATGGTACTAGCTGCTTGAACTCTTTTTCACTCAACCACGCACACTTCCTAAAGTGTCGAATAAACGCCGTCGGATGAAAAAACCAAAGCTTATTCGCCTCGCCTAGTGGCGTCTGCTTTATAAACTGAAACTGCTTGACGAAGCTGAGGAAGTTTTCGTAGCCACGCGGATCGGTCTCCTTGCGCTTACCAAAGAATCCATTCGGTTCATTCAGCGCACGGAAGCGTTCCTCATTGTTGCTCGTATCCCATTCGCTTTTGGCGTGACAAATAAAGCCCTTGAGCTTGACTCGCACTTCCGCCTCGCCACGCACATAAGCCGCCAGTCGCTGGTCATGGTCGAACTCCGTTGGCGTTTGGGCATGTAACGCTAGGCGTGTATCGGTCACACCCGCAATCGTGCAAAGCTCGTCATAGCCACAAAACCCCTCTCGATTGAACGGCGTATTGCCCTCCTCGATTTTCTGCCAGCCCATGAAGAAAGGGAAGTCTGCATCCGACAGCTTTTGAATGCTGGCCAAATTCACGTCGATATAGCCCGTCGTACCTTGAGCAAACGGTACCTCGACCCAAGTAGCTCGACTGCCGGCGGGCAAGGTCGGTGTATCCGTGCTCAGGATGCGGCCGAAACGGAGCAACTCATAGCCTTCGCTTGGGCACGCTTCGTATAGCGTGGTTGCGCGCTCGTAAAGGTCATATTCATACTCCGCGAACTTATCCTGCACAGGTTCCGGAGTCAGCGAAACAAGCTTCCGATCGCCCTTGTCAATCCACGCACGCATGAAACGCTCGCCCCGGCTAAAGTACGTCTCGACGTAAAGCGTGCTGTTGGCATCCAAAGCGCCTGCGTTCAGTGCGGGGAAAAGCAGCTTGGGTGTGCGACCTTTCGTTTTCAGGTTTCCTTGGCCCGGCGGCGTGCTCATGAACGTGGAGCCCTTTGGAATAACAAAGTATGTGTGCCCCCAATAGTCCTTCGACGCTGGCGTGTTTGGCTGTGCATCACCCAACGCAACCTTATGCCCCACCTGATCGAACCACGCGGTGAAATCCGCCTCGGTCATGAAGATCTCAAAGTGCAGATGCTTCTCACCCTGACTTTGGCCGACAAAACCCAGGCGATCCTTCCGATAAACCTTCTTTCCACCGCCCGCTTGCACGCCTTCTGTCTCCCTGAGCAGCCAAGCGGCGAGCGCACCGGGGGAACTCTCAGGCATCGGATTATTTGGCTGCGATGCAAGCGCATTGGTGCTAATGACGTCAAGCAAGTGCATGTAAAGCGAATAGAAGGTGATGGTGCGGCCTTCGCCTGTTTCGGTCACGTGTTTGAGCAGCACAAAGCCGATGTTGCTGTTGAGCGCAAGGCTGCCGTCGGAATTTGTTTGGCCATCCGAGACGGCCTTCAAAGCGACCGATAAGCAACGACTTCTCCATCTGCGATCGCCCGCACCGGTTCGAGTTGACCATCGCCCGCGAAAGGCACCAGATGCATGCCGCAATGCCAGCGTCGATCGAATGCGATTGGGAAAACACCACTATGCGATAACTCGAAGTCATCGACCTTATCCATCATTGGATCGGTCTTCCATTTTTCTATGGGCGTGATCAGGCCTTCGACGGGAAGTAAAGGGGGCTAATGATCATTGGTGGACTCGGCAAGGCTACCTGCTGATTACGGTAGTGCCGGATTGTTGCGGAAAACCGGAACGAAACGCAGGGCGGAATCGCTTTTCCGCGGACATTTCAGATAATCCTCAAACTGCTTAGGACAGAGTCGCTCCTTGTATAAAGCACCCGCGCACCACGACGACGCACACCTCGCCACCATGCACCAAAAGCAATCGCGCTAGACGCCTCCGTCACGCTGTAATTCCTTCCCGAAAACTCCGCAAACCCATAGCCATCGGTCAAAAGCCCCCGATTGGCATAGCACTTGCAGAACCCCCTTGCTGGTAGCGGGCGTCGACGCTCACACCACGTCAAGCAAATACACATCGGCAAGGGGAACACACAAATGAAACGACGCAGTCTGCTGAAGTTCGGCTCCATGTCGGGCGCGCTCGCCCTCGCGGGTCAGCTTCCGATCACCAAGGCGCAAGCCGCCGATACGGGTCCGATCAAAGTCGGCATCCTGCATTCGCTGTCGGGCACCATGGCCATCTCCGAGACGTCGCTCAAAGACACGGCGCTCATGACCATTGCCGATATCAACAAGAGCGGCGGTGTGAACGGCCGCCAGCTCGAACCAGTGGTCGTGGACCCGGCATCCAACTGGCCGCTCTTCGCCGAAAAAGCCCGTCAGCTTCTGACGCAGGACAAGGTCGCCGTCGTGTTCGGCTGCTGGACGTCCGTGTCGCGCAAGTCGGTGCTGCCGGTCTTCGAGGAACTCAACGGCCTGCTCTTCTACCCCGTGCAGTACGAAGGCGAAGAGATGTCGCGCAACGTGTTCTACACGGGCGCGGCGCCGAACCAGCAAGCGATTCCCGCCGTCGAATATCTGATGGGCGCGGAAGGCGGCAGTGCCAAGCGCTTCTTCCTGCTCGGCACGGACTATGTGTATCCGCGCACGACCAACAAGATCCTGCGCGCCTTCCTTCATTCGAAAGGAGTCAAGGATGAGGACATTCAAGAGGTCTACACACCGTTCGGACATAGCGACTATCAAACCATCGTCGCGAACATCAAGACCTTTTCCCAAGGGGGAAAGACAACTGTCGTCTCTACGATCAACGGCGACTCGAACGTACCGTTCTACAAGGAACTCGGCAATCAAGGCCTGAAGGCGACGGACGTGCCCGTGGTCGCGTTCTCGGTCGGTGAAGAAGAACTGCGCGGTATCGATACGAAGCCGCTCGTCGGCCACCTCGCCGCATGGAACTACTTCATGTCGGTGAAGAACCCGAACAACACGAAGTTCGAGAAGGAGTTCTTCGCGTACGCCAAGGCGCAGAATCTGCCGGGCGGCGACAAGCGCGTGACCAACGATCCGATGGAAGCGACCTTCGTCGGCATCCACATGTGGAAGCAGGCGGTCGAGAAAGCGAAGAGCGCCGATGTGGACAAGGTGCGCGTCGCGATGATCGGTCAGAGCTTCGCCGCGCCCTCGGGCTTCACCTTGACGATGGATGGCAACCACCATCTGCACAAGCCCGTGATGATCGGCGAAATTCGCGGCGACGGTCAGTTCAACGTCGTGTGGAAGACGAAGACCGCCATCCGCGCGCAGCCGTGGAGCCCGTATATCGCCGGCAATCAGGGCAAGCCGGACGTGGTCAGCTCGATTCCCTCGTTCCTGCGCCGCGCGCGCACGCGCACGGCCTAACGTATCGAGTCGAGGAAAGGGCCGCGCGTGTCATCGCGCGCGGCCAGTCACCATCAGAAAGGCCACCATGACCGGTTCGTTCGCCCGCCTCTTCCCGCGTATGCTGCTTGCGCTTTTCATCGCGCTCGCGCCGTTCTCCGCGCATGCGCTCACCAGCGACGATCTCGCGCCGCTCGCCGCCGACGACTTCGAGGCGAAGTCCGCGGCCATCGACAAGCTGATCGCCAACGCGGATGCGCCTTCGGTCGCCGTGCTCTCCGCGCTCGCGGACGGCTCGCTCGTCGCCACCGACAATGGCCACGTTTATCTGCAGACCGACGACGGCAACAAGGACCCGCTTACCGGCAAGGTCGTCGAAGCGCCCGACGCGCAGGCGATCACGCTCAACAACATCCTGCGCACGAAAGTGAACGGCGCATTGTCGGGCTTGCAGCTCGCTTCGCCGGATATCGCCAAGCGTCGCGATGCTGTGGCCGCGCTCCTGAAGAATCCCGATCCGTCGATGAAGCCGCTGATCGACCGCGCACGCGCCGGCGAAACCGATCCCGAGCTCAAGAAGCGTCTCGACACGCTCTGGGCGATGACCGCCCTGCACGACGCCGACGTTGCCAAGCGACTGGACGCGGTCAAGCTCGTCGCCGCGCGGCACGATCTCGACATGTACGAATTGCTGCGTCCGCTCGTCGCGAAGAAAGCGGACGGCACCTTCAACGAACCCGACGACCGCGTGCGGGCCGCGGCGCAGGCGGGCATCGAAGACCTCGATTCGATTCAGCATCGCGGCGAAATCTTCGGCACGCTGTTCGCGGGCCTTTCGCTCGGCAGCGTGCTGTTGCTCGCGGCGCTCGGTCTTGCCATCACGTACGGTCTGATCGGCGTCATCAACATGGCGCACGGCGAGTTTTTGATGATCGGCGCCTACGCGACATATGTCGTGCAGAACCTCGTGCAGCATTACGCGCCTGCCGCGTTCAACTGGTATCCGCTCTTTGCCGTCCCCGCGTCGTTTGCCGCGGCGGCGCTCGTCGGCATCGTGCTGGAGCGCCTCGTATTGAAGCATCTCTATGGACGTCCGCTCGAAACGCTGCTGACGACCTTCGGTATCAGCCTCATCCTCATTCAGGCGACGCGCACGCTCTTCGGTGCACAGAACGTGCAGGTGACCAATCCTTCGTGGATGAGCGGCGGGATTGCCGTCATGCCGAATCTGATCCTGCCGTATAACCGGCTCACCATTCTCGCCTTCTCGCTCGCCGTCGTGGCGATTGCATGGGGCGTGCTCACGCGCACGCGGCTCGGGCTTTTCGTGCGCGCGGTCACGCAGAACCGCCGCATGGCAGCGTGCGTCGGCGTGAAGACTTCGCGTGTCGATTCGTATGCGTTCGCGTTCGGCGCGGGCATCGCGGGACTCGGCGGCTGCGCGCTTTCGCAGATCGGCAACGTCGGACCGGATCTCGGGCAGAGCTACATCATCGATTCCTTCATGGCCGTGGTGCTCGGCGGCGTCGGTCAACTTGCAGGCACGGTGATCGGCGGCTTCGGACTGGGTCTCGTCAACAAGGCGATCGAGCCGTTCTGGGGCGCGGTGCTCGCGAAGATCGCGGTGCTCGTGCTGATTGTGCTGTTCATTCAGAAGCGTCCTCAAGGCATGTTCGCCCTGAAGGGCCGCAGCGCGGAGGCCTGATCCCATGACTGCCTCGACCAATCTCTCAGCCAATCTCGACGTCGCGCCGCAACCCGACGAGAACGCCGCCCGCGCGGGCTTCGCGCTCGGCCTGCCGCCGCGCGCCGCACTCTTGCCGCGCAACGGCTGGATCGCGCTGATCGCGCTCATCATCGCGATGGGCATCGTCGTGCCGGTCTCCGCGCTCGTGCTGCCGGAAACGAGCACGTTCCATCTGTCCGCGTATGCGATGACGCTCATCGGCAAGCTGATGTGCTATGCCATCGGCGCGCTCGCGCTCGATCTCGTGTGGGGCTACTGCGGCATTCTGAGCCTGGGTCACGCGCTGTTCTTCGCGCTCGGCGGCTACGCAATGGGCATGTACCTGATGCGCTCGATCGGCCGCGAAGGCACGTATCAGAGCGACCTGCCCGACTTCATGGTGTTTCTCGACTGGCACAAGCTGCCGTGGTTTTGGGAAGGCACGGAGCATCTCTGGTATGCGCTTTTGCTCGTCGTCCTCGTGCCAGGCGTGCTCGCGTGGGTGTTCGGCTTCTTCACGTTCCGTTCGCGCGTGAAGGGCGTGTATCTGTCGATCATCACGCAAGCCATGACCTTCGCCGCGATGCTGCTTTTCTATCGCAATGAAACGGGCTTCGGCGGCAATAACGGCTTCACCGACTTCAAGCGCATCGCGGGCTTTCCGATCACGCATCCGGGCACGCGCACCGGCCTCTTTCTCATCACGTTCGCGGTGCTGGTGCTCGCGTTTCTCGCGGCGCGCTGGATCGTCACCTCGAAGCTCGGACGCGTGGTGACCGGCGTGCGCGACGGCGAGACGCGGCTCATGTTCCTGGGCTACAGCCCGCTCGCATACAAGCTCTTCATCTGGACCGTGTCGGCGGTGCTGTGCGGCATTGCCGGCGCGCTCTATGTGCCGCAAGTCGGCATCATCAATCCGAGCGAGATGTCGCCCGCCAACTCCATTGAAATGGCGATCTGGGTTGCGGTAGGCGGACGCGGAACGCTCATCGGCCCGATCATCGGCGCGTTCGCCGTGAATGGCGCGAAGAGCTTCTTCACCGCTTATTTCGCGGAATACTGGCTGTTCTTCCTCGGCCTCATCTTCACGCTCGTGCCGCTGCTTCTGCCGAACGGCATCATGGGACTCATCGACATGGCGCGCCGCAAGAAGGCTCACGCAGGAGACGCCGCAGAATGACCGCACATAACGCACTGATCGTCGATCTGCCGCCGTTGCCGCAATCGGAGGAATCGAACGAACGCAACATGAACGGCATCACCGGGCTCGGCCATGTGCTCGCGCCCGGCGAGATCGACGTATCGCACGGCACCATTCTCTACCTCGAAGACGTGACCAAGAGCTTCGACGGTTTTCGAGCGCTCAACAAACTGACCTTGTCGATCGACGTGGGCGAACTGCGCTGCGTCATCGGCCCGAACGGCGCGGGCAAGACCACGATGATGGATGTCGTCACCGGCAAGACGCGTCCCGATACGGGCAAGGTCTTTCTCGGACAGACACTCGACCTCACGCGCATGTCGGAGCCGGTGATCGCGCGTACTGGAATCGGCCGGAAGTTTCAGAAGCCCACGGTGTTCGAGAATCATCCCGTGTGGGAGAACCTCGAACTCGCGATGAAAACGGACAAGCGCTGGTTCGCGTCGCTGCGTTCGCGGCTCGACCGCGCGGCGCAGGCACGTATCGAAGAGACGCTGGAGCTGATTCGCCTTCATCATCAGGCCACGCGGCTCGCGGGCGAGTTGTCGCACGGGCAAAAGCAGCGGCTCGAAATCGGCATGTTGCTGATGCAGCAGCCTGCCCTCTTGCTGCTCGACGAACCCGCTGCCGGCATGACCGATCACGAGACCATGGAACTTGCCGAGCTGCTCAACAAACTGCGCGGCTCCTGTTCGATGATGGTCGTCGAACACGACATGGAGTTCGTCGCCGCGCTCGCGGGCGCCGATGGCAAGGTCACGGTCATGGCCGAAGGCAGCGTGCTCGCCGAGGGCACGCTGGAAGACGTTCAGCGCGATGAAGCGGTGATCGAGTCCTACCTCGGACGCTGATCTCACCGCCCGCACAGATCACCAGAGCGAAGCCCAAGGCACCCATGCTAGAAGTCGAATCCCTGAATCAGTACTACGGCGGCAGCCACATTCTTCGCGATGTGAAGATGACCGTCCCCGATGGCAAGCTGACCGTGCTGCTCGGCCGCAACGGCGTCGGCAAGACGACGCTCCTGCGCTGTTTGATGGGCGTCGTGCCGACGCGCAGCGGCACCATCACCTGGCGCGACAAGAAGATTTCGTCGATGCCCACGCATGCGCGCGTGACGAGTGGCCTCGCCTATGTTCCGCAAGGCCGAGACATCTTCGGCCGCCTCACCGTGGAAGAGAACCTGCTGGTCGGCGCGGCGAGCCGCAAGTCGCCATCGAAGATTCCCGATCACATCTATCAGCTCTTTCCGGTGCTGAAGGACATGAAAAACCGGCGCGGCGGCGACCTTTCGGGCGGTCAGCAACAGCAACTGGCTATTGGCCGCGCGCTGATGAGCGAACCGCAGCTGCTGATTCTCGACGAACCGACCGAAGGCATCCAGCCGTCCATCATTCGCGACATCGGCAGGACGCTGCGCCAACTCGTCGATGAAATGGGCATGACGGTCTTGCTCGTCGAACAGTACTACGACTTCGCGCGCGAACTCGCCGACCGCTACTGGGTGATGAGCCGCGGCGAGATCATCGCGGGCGGCGCGGGCTCCGAGATGGATGAACAGGGTGTGCGAGAGTTGATCGCCGTCTGACTTTTCGGCTTAACATGGCGGCTCACCTCGTCTGCTCAGTTCACTAGTCACTGCTCGCTCATGCATCATGAATCGCACGCGGCACTCGCTGCCGCGCAAATCGACGCCGATCCAAACGTCTGGCGCGGCCGGCTCGAACTCGGTTTCGAGCAGAAGCATGGGCGCACGGTCTTTTCGCATCGCAAACACGAAGGGCCGCTCAGGCTGCAACGTCCGCTCTATCCGGAAGACGGCATCTGCCACGCGGTGATCGTGCATCCGCCGGGCGGCGTCGCGGGCGGCGACCGGCTCTCCATCGACGTGAAGCTCGGCGAAGACACGCATGCCGTCGTCACGACGCCCGGTTCGACCAAGTGGTACAAGGCCAACGGCAAGCTCGCGACGCAGCGTATAGATATCGCGCTCGCCGCGCATGCGAAGCTCGACTGGCTGCCGCAGAACAACATCGTGTTCGAATCGTCGAACGTGAAGCTCGACTTCAGTCTGACGCTCGCCGAAGGCGCGAGCGCCATCGGCTGGGACGCAATGCTGCTCGGCCGCGCGGCGGCGGGCGAGCGCTGGACGCATGGACATATCGAAGCGGTATCGCGCATTGCGCATGCCGATGGCAAGCCGCTCTGGTTCGAACGCAGCCTGCTCGATGCGACCGATCCTCTTTGCGATGCGGCGCAAGGACTCGCGCGCTTTCCCGCTTACGGCACGCTATGGGCGATAGGCCCGGCTTGCGACGATGCGCTCGCCGAAGCCCTCACCGCCGAACTGCCCTTCGACGATACGTTGCGCGCGGCTGCATCGTGCATTACGCCTGGCGTGTTGATCGTGCGCGCCATCAGCCACTCGATGGAGCCGCTGCAACGCGCGATGACCGAATGCTGGTTGCGGCTGCGGCCTCTCGTGCATGGCGTGAAGGCGCAGCCGTTGCGGCTCTGGACGACGTGAGGACGCAAGCGGCCGCTTCGTTGAAACACTGACTTAGCGCACTCGACGCCGGGCTCTTACGATCAGCACGACGGCAAACAGCGCGGCGAGAATCAATACGCCAAGCCCGATACGCGCAGCGCTCGCCATGGGCGAGACCCGACCACCGGCACGCAACGTCGCCACATCCTGCGCCGTCACTTGCACATTCTGGCGCCCGAACTGCTGCATCAAATAGCTCGATAACGTGGCGATCTGCGTATCGGACAGCCGGTCTGCAAAGGCGGGCATGTCGACGCTATCAGACGCGCGGTTTGCGGACTCCGGATGCGACGCGCCCTGCAGAATCGACATCACGACATTGTTCGGCTGGCCGTTGCGAAAGACCGAGTTACGCGACAACGGCGGCAGCGCGCCATCGGCCGTACCTTGACCGCTCGCCTGATGGCAACTTGCGCAATTCGAATCGTAGAGTTGCGGGCCGTTCAACCGTTCGGGGTCGGCGGGCCACGGCGTCTGACGGACAGCATCCGGATCTTCGATAAGGCCGGACGCCACGTCGAGCGCGAGCGTATCGCCGTCGTCGTGGACGGCGGGAACCGTCTTCAGGTACGTGGCGATCGCTCCGAGGTCCGCATCGGTCAGATACTGCAGGCTGTGATTCACGGCTTCCGCCATCGGGCCGGCTGCCTGCGCCTTGCCCCGCACGACGCCCGTTTTCAGGTACGCGACGATATCCTGCTCGCTCCATCCGCCGATACCGCTCGTCGTGTCGGACGTGATATTGGGCGCGTACCACGCGCCGACCGCACCGCCCGCCAAGCCACGCGAGGTCTGCTCCGCCATCAGCAGATTGCGTGGCGTGTGACAGACGCTGCAATGCGCAAGGCCTTCGACGAGATAAGCGCCGCGATTCCACTCCACGCTCTTTTGCGGGTCGGGCTTGAAGCGATCCTTGTCGACGAAGAGCAGATTCCACGGAATGAGCGATGCCCGAATGCTGAACGGGAACGGCAGATCGGTGTGCGGCACGGCGCTATCCACAGCGGGCACGGCCTTCATGAAGTACGTGTAAAGCGCGTGTACGTCGGGATCGGTGAGCTTCGCAAACGAGGTGTACGGCATCGCCGGATAAAGCTGTGCGCCGTCGGCACGCTTGCCGGCGCGCAGGGCATCGGCGAACTGCGCCTCGGTGTAGGAACCGATACCGTGCGTCTTCGATGCCGTGATGTTGGTCGACCAGATGGTGCCCATGGGAGAGGCAATCGCCAGTCCGCCCGCGAACGGCTTGCCGCCGGTCGCCGTGTGGCAGGCCACGCAATCGCCCGCGCGCGCGAGATACTCGCCACGCTGAATAAACGCGGATTCATCGACGGCGGCTTCCGCGTGAGCGCTCGCCGGCATCCACCCGATGGCAAGCGAGGCGACAGCCACGCCAGCCGCCATTGCACGCTTGATGAAACTTCCGATGACGAACGCATGGCGTTCGACTGCGCTTGTTCGCGACATGATGTGTTCGTGCTTCATCGCGCTTCCTTCACGATGTGATCGACAGTGCGCAGCGCGAGCGCGGCACCCGTGAGCGTCGAGTTGACGGTGGCGGCAGTCGGCATGACGCCGGTACTCGCGAGGAAGAGATTCTCGTGATCGTGCGTGCGGCCCCAGGCGTCGCACACGGAATCGGCCGGGTCCGCGCCCATCGAGAGCGTGCCGGTGATGTGCTGATTGTTGCTGTAGACGCCATCGGGACTGTGACGTAGGTTGGTGCCGCCCATGAGGTCGGCGACCTTCAGGTAGAAGGCTTTCGACGCCTGCATGCCCTTCTCGACGTAATCGCTCATGCGATATTCGACCGCCGGACGCGGCAGCCCGAGCGCGTCTTTCTGGTCGCTGAGATAGATCCTGTTGCGCCGGTCGGGCAAGATTTCGAGCACGTTCTTCAGGCTGACCTGATGCGCCGCGCGCTCGCGCAATTGCTTCTCGAGTTCCGGACCATAGACACCCTTGCCAATCAGGTCCTGCGTAATGGACAACACCTGCGACGAATTGCCGATGTCGACGCGAAACGCCGCGTGTTCACTGCGGAACGCGCCATCGCGCATCAACTGGATCGACGACGGGCTCATCGGCCCGCGACCGGCCCAGACCTCGTCTTGCGCGTCGAAGGTCAACGAGTTGCTCGGATGATCCATCAGGTTCTGGCCCAAGGTGCCCGAACTGTTCGCGAGACCATTCTTGAACTTGTCGCTTGCCGACATCAGCAAGAGGCGCGGACTTTCAACGCCGTTCGCCGCCAGAATGAAGGTCTTCGCCGTCACTCGAACCGATGCCTTCTCGGGCGTGTAGTAATGCACGGCGACGATCTTGCCGCTGGCATCGTGCTCGATCTTGTAGACCACCGCGTTCGGCAGCAGCTTCACGCCCGAGGCTTCGGCGGCATCGGCTGCAAGGCCACCGTGATATTGCGCATCGATCGGGCAAATCGGCATGCAGTTGTTGTTGCCGCAGCAGGCTGGCCGGCCATCGTATGTGCGGCTGTTGCGTGCAGTCGTGTTCGTGATGACCGCGATGCCCGCCGGTGCAAGCCGCTCGCGAAAGCGCTGCTCCAGATACGATTCGGTCACGGGTTGCATCGGGAACGGCTTGCTGCGCGGCGAACCGTTGTCGGGTGCGCCGGAGACGCCCATCTTCACTTCCGCTTCGAAATAGAACGGCTCCAGGTCTTCGTAGGCAATCGGCCAGTCGCGGCCCACGCCATACAGCGTCTTCAGACGCATGTCGTTGGGCAGGACGCGCCAAGCCTGCGCCGCCCAGTGCCACGTCGTGCCGCCAACGGCGCGGATATATTCCGGCTCGTACGGATACGGACCGTTCTGCACGATATAGTTGTTCTTGGTCGGCTTGTAGACCGGATGCGGCGACCACGACGAGAACGGATACGGCGACATGAAGTCGTTCTTGCGAGGCGAGTTGCGAAAGCCCGCCACGATCTGTTCGCGCGTGATGCGTGGACCCGACTCGAGGATCAAGACGGATGCGCCGTGCTGCGCCATTTTTTGCGCGGCAAGCGACCCGATGATCCCCGAACCGATCACGACGACATCGGCGCTGTTCGGCACGTTGGTTTGAGAGGACATGTTCGAGGCAATGAAAAGTGCCGGCGCGCGTGCGCTGCGGGCCGGGGCATGGATGGGAAACGTTTGGAGTGTGTTTGGCGCCGGAAAACCGGCAGTGCGGGTTCTGCTGGCTACACGCGCGCGGCAGCGGGAGCCACGAGCGGCGGCAGGCTCACCGTGCGGGGATCGACTCGCCAAGCGCCATAACCGCCGTAGGCATAACTCGGCGGACGCAGGCGGTCTTCGACGACGCGGTTCATCAGGCTGGTCGTGTAGGTGATGGTGCGCGCACGTTCGCCATCGCCGACCACGCCGACATACCAGGCCGTCACGATACGACGCGGCAAGGAGGCATAAGAAGCCTTGGCCGCGTCCAGGTCCGCTTGCAGATGCAGCGGGTCGGGCTTGTTTGCCGTGAGATACGCCGCCAGTTGCTGGCACGCGGCGCCGAAGCCGGCATCGTCGTCGAGCAGCGCTTGCAGGAGTCGAGATGTCTGCGTCGGGTCGAGCGAGCGCTCGCCGATCAGATAGCGCGAGACATCGGCGAATGCACGAGTGGTCGCGGCGTCCGCACCCGAGCTTGCGCCCGCGGCAAAGACGGGACGCATTAACGTGACCGCGGGAACCAGGGTCAATGAAGCGACGACGCCACCGACGATCAACCTGCGCAACGGGTTTGGCGTATCGGGAAAGAGCGAGGCGGAAGTGTGCGGGAAGGATACGACGCTAGAGTCGTGCAGCGACTCCAGGCGTTTTTTATCGGCAGACATAGAGGTCAAACATGAGGCTTCGTTGAGCGGACACATGGCCGGCATTCGGCCTGTGGCGATACATTGAACGAGGCGCTTTGCGGCCATGACAGGCGAAGCTTCAAGCGCGGGTCGGCACGTTCGACGGGTGGCTCATTTTGCCAGACAGGTACTTACGATTAGTGCATCGAGGCGTCGGCACGACGTAAATTCACATTTTCAGCAAGCGGACACGTCCGAGTTTACGATCCAGCCGCATGAGTCATTTCGCGCGACTTTCACCTGGATGGCATGGCAGCGGAAACGAATCCGCAGTCGTTCAATAAGACAGTGCCGCCGCCCGAACTTTGCGCACCAAGAAAAGGCACCCGCACGCCCCGTAATTGTGCAAGCACATACAGCCGCCACGCCGGATCCTCCTGCCCACAAGCCGTGGGCCGTAATGGCATGACTTTCGCTTGAGACATCCTTCAGAAGCCGCGCTCTCCAACGCGGTCGATTCAAGAACGAAGGATCTTCGATGCACATCAAGCTTGCTCTCGCCCGCCGCCGCACGGCGCTCGCCGCGCTTCTCGCCGCCCCGCTCCTCGCACTGACACCGCTCGCCGCACATGCCGATGCACTCGACAACATCGCGAAGAGCGGCACGCTGCGCGTCGCGGTGCCCGAGGACTATCCGCCTTTCGGTTTCGTGGGTGCCGACATGAAGCCGCAAGGCTACGACGTCGATACCGCCGCGCTGCTCGCCAAGGCGTTGAACGTGAAGCTCGAACTCGTGCCGGTGAACAGCGCGAACCGCATCCCTTATCTCACCACCAACAAGGTCGATCTCGTGATCTCGTCGCTCGGCAAGACGCCGGAGCGCGAGAAGGTCCTCGATTTTTCCGCGCCTTATGCGCCGTACTACCAGGGCGTGTTCGGCCCCGCCGACATCAAGGTGACCGGTCCCGCCGATCTCACCGGCAAGACCGTCGGCGCCACGCGCGGCGCGCTGGAAGAAATCGCACTCTCGCAGATGGCGCCCAACGCCACCATCAAGCGCTTCGAGGACAACAACGCCACCATCTCCGCATTCCTCTCGGGTCAGGTGCAGTTGATCGCCGCGGGCAACATCGTGGCTGCCGCGATCATCGCGAAGAATCCGCCGCGCCGTCCGGAACCGAAGTTCGTCATCAAGGACTCGCCGTGCTTCGTCGGCCTGAACAAGAACGAGCCGAAGCTGCTCGCGAAGGTCAACGACGCCATCGCGCAGGCGAAGAAGGACGGCACGCTCGGCGCGATGTCGAAGAAATGGTTCGGCCAGCCGCTGCCCGCAAGCCTCTGATCGAGGACTGCCCAAGCGATGGCCTATGAACTCCAATTCGGCGATCTCACGAACTATGCGGGCATGTTCGCGAGCGGCGCAGCGACGACGCTTGCGCTCACGGCCGTCTCAACAGTGCTCGGCGTAACCGTCGGCGTGCTCGGCGCGGCCGGTCGCAACAGCACGCGTGCGTGGTTGCGCGCATCCGTCGGCGGCTATGTCGAAGCCATCCGCAACACGCCGTTCATCGTGCAACTGTTCTTCGTGTTCTTCGGCTTGCCGGCGCTCGGCATCCACTTGAGCGAATACGTCGCCGCGATTCTCGCGATGACCCTCAATCTCGGCGCGTACAGCATCGAGATCATTCGGTCGGGGATCGCCGCCGTGCCGAAGGGTCATCACGAAGCGGCCGCTTCGCTTGCCATGTCGCGCGGCGAGATCTTTCGTCACGTCGTGCTGCCGCAAGCGATCGCCAAGGTGTTCCCGGCGCTCACGAGTCAGATCGTCATCACCATGCTCGGCTCGGCGGTGGTGTCGCAAATCTCCGTGCCGGATCTGACTTACGCGGCGAGCTATATCCAGTCGCGCAACTTCCGCGCGTTCGAGACGTGCTTCCTGATCACGGCGGCTTATCTCGCGCTCGCGCTGATACTGCGCGCGGCGTTGAACGCGGCAGGCAAGCGCTTTTTCGTCAACAGCCGGAGTCCCGCGCGATGATCGAATTCACTTTCGCTCAGATCGTCGAGAACCTGTTGCTGGCCGCGCGTTGGACTATCGTGCTGTCGATCGTCTCGTTCGTGCTCGGCGGTGTCGTCGGCTTCGCGCTGCTCGTGATGCGCGTGTCGAAGTCGGAGTTTTTGCGCACCATCGTGAAGGGCTACATCCAGATTTTCCAGGGCACGCCCTTGCTGATGCAGCTTTTTCTCGTGTTCTTCGGCTTGCCGTTGATTGGTGTGGAAGTCTCGCCGTGGCTCGCGGCGACCGTGGGTCTCACGTTCTTCACGAGCGCCTATCTCGCGGAGATCTGGCGCGGCGCGGTGGAAGCCGTGCCGAAAGGTCAGTGGGAAGCGTCGTCCAGCCTGGCGATGAACTACTTCGAGCAATTGCGTCATGTGATCCTGCCGCAGGCGCTGCGTATCGCCATTGGACCGACGGTCGGCTTCGCGGTGCAGGCGGTGAAGGATACGGCGCTCGTTTCGATCATCGGCTTCACCGAACTCACGAAAGCCGGCACGATGATCTCGAACGCGACGTTCCGGCCGTTTCTCGTGTACGGCCTCGTTGCGATCATCTACTTCGTGCTTTGCTATCCGCTCACGCGCTATGCGCGGACGCTCGAAAGGAAATGGAATGCCGCTCGTTGAAACCCGCAATCTGCAAAAACAGTTCGGCTCGAATCAGGTTCTGAAGGGCATCGACTTTTCGGTCGAGCAAGGGCAAGTGGTGGCCATCATCGGGCGAAGCGGCTCGGGCAAGAGCACGCTCTTGCGGACCTTGAACGGACTGGAAAGTATCGACGAAGGTTCGATCGAGATCGATGGCGAACATATCGATGCGCGCCGCGCCGACCTCCGCGCGTTGCGTCTGAAAGTCGGCATGGTGTTTCAGCAGTACAACCTCTTTCCGCATCTGACGGCGGGACAAAACGTGATGCTCGCGCAGACGGTCGTCAAAAAGATCCACAAGGCGAAGGCGCGCGCCACGGCCCATAGCGTGCTCGAACGCGTGGGACTCGGCGACAAGTTCGACGCCTATCCCGAGCAGCTATCCGGAGGACAGCAGCAGCGCGTGGCCATTGCACGCGCGCTTGCCATGAAGCCGACCGTGCTGCTGTGCGACGAAATCACCTCGGCGCTCGACCCCGAACTCGTCGGCGAAGTGCTGGCGGTCGTCGAAAGCCTGGCTCGCGACGGGATGACGCTCATCATGGTCACGCATGAGATGCGCTTCGCGCGCAAGGTTTCCGACAAGGTCGTCTTCATGCATCAGGGGCGAGTCTGGGAATCGGGCGCGCCCGAAGAGATTTTCGAGCGGCCTTCGACGGTGGAGCTGCAAAGGTTCATTCAGTGAGGCTCGTTTGCCGCGATGCATGGGCTCGATTCCCCATTCCACCCTTGAACCAGTGCTAGCATAGATCACCCGCCCCCAAGCGAAGTCAACGTCCCTGACCGATGAAACTCACCCCTCGCGAAAAAGACAAACTGCTGATTTTCACCGCGGCGCTCTTAGCCGAACGCCGCCGCGCTCGCGGCCTCAAGCTGAACTATCCGGAAGCCATCGCCTTCATTTCGGCGGCGCTCATGGAAGCGGCGCGCGACGGTCAGACCGTCGCCGAGGTCATGCATTACGGCACCACGCTGCTGAGCCGTGACGACGTCATGGAAGGCGTGCCCGAAATGATCCCCGACATCCAGATCGAAGCCACCTTCCCCGATGGCACGAAGCTGGTCACGGTCCACCATCCGATCCCCTAAGCACATGATTCCCGGCGAATACTTTATCGACGACGGCGAGCACGAACTCAACGTGGGCCGCGAAACCGTTACGGTCACCGTCGCGAATCACGGCGACCGCCCCGTGCAGGTCGGCTCGCACTATCACTTCTACGAAGTCAACACGGCACTCAAGTTCGAACGGGAGAAGGCGCGCGGCTTTCGTCTCAACATCGCGGCCGGCACCGCCGTACGCTTCGAACCGGGACAGGAGCGCACCGTCGAACTCGTCGCGCTCGCGGGCGATCGCCATGTCTATGGCTTCAATGGCCTCGTGATGGGCCCTCTCTGACCAGGATACCTACGATATGACGTTACGCATCGGCCGCCGCGCTTACGCGGAAATGTTCGGCCCGACCACCGGCGACCGTGTGCGGCTCGCCGACACCGACCTCATCATCGAAGTCGAACGCGACTTCACCACGTACGGCGAGGAAGTGAAGTTCGGCGGCGGCAAGGTCATTCGCGACGGCATGGGCCAGTCGCAGCGCCCATCCGCCGAAGTGGTCGATACCGTCGTCACCAACGCGCTGATCCTCGATCACTGGGGCATCGTGAAAGCCGACATCGGCATCAAGGGCGGACGCGTCTTCGCTATCGGCAAGGCGGGCAATCCCGACATTCAGCCGAACGTGAACATCGCGATCGGCGCGGCCACCGAAGTCATTGCGGGCGAAGGCATGATCGTGACCGCGGGCGGCATCGACTCGCATATCCACTTCATCAGCCCGCAGCAGATCGACGAAGCGCTCGCAAGCGGCGTGACCACCATGCTCGGCGGCGGCACCGGTCCCGCGACCGGCACCAACGCCACGACCTGCACGCCCGGCCCGTGGCATCTCGAACGCATGCTGCAAGCCGCCGATGGCTGGCCGGTCAACCTGGGCTTTCTCGGCAAGGGCAACACGAGCTTGGCGGAACCGCTCGTCGAACAGATCAAGGCGGGCGCAATCGGCCTCAAGCTGCACGAAGACTGGGGCACGACTCCAGCGGCTATCGACAACTGCCTTTCCGTCGCCGACGACACCGACACGCAAGTCGCCATCCACACGGACACGCTGAACGAAGCCGGCTTCGTCGAAACCACCGTCGCCGCGTTTAAGGGCCGCACGATTCATACGTATCACACCGAAGGCGCGGGCGGCGGTCACGCACCCGACATCATCAAGGTGTGCGGCGAGTCCAACGTGCTGCCCTCTTCCACCAATCCCACGCGCCCATACACCATCAACACGCTCGACGAGCATCTCGACATGCTGATGGTGTGCCATCACCTCGACCCGTCGATTGCGGAAGACATTGCATTCGCCGAATCGCGCATTCGCCGCGAGACCATTGCGGCCGAGGATATCCTCCACGATCTGGGCGCGCTTTCCATGCTTTCGTCGGATTCGCAAGCGATGGGCCGTGTCGGCGAAGTGATCATTCGCACCTGGCAGACGGCGCACAAGATGAAGGTGCAACGCGGCGCGCTGCCCGAGGACACCGGACGCAACGACAACTTCCGCGCGAAGCGTTATGTCGCGAAGTACACGATCAACCCGGCAATCACACATGGCATCGCGCATGAAGTGGGCTCCATCGAGCCGGGCAAATGGGCCGACCTCGTCTTCTGGGAACCGGCGTTCTTCGGCGTGAAGCCCGCGATGATCGTCAAGGGCGGGATGATCGCGGTGGCGCAGATGGGCGATCCGAACGCATCGATTCCTACGCCGCAGCCGGTGCATTATCGCGAGATGTTCGCCACGCGCGGCGGCGCGCTCGGCAAGACGTCGCTGACGTTCGTCTCGCAGATGGCGGCGGAAGCGCGCATTGCGGATCGCTACGGTTTGAAGAAGCAGGTCGTCGCCGTGAAAAACTGCCGCAATGTCACGAAGGCCGACATGATTCACAATGCATGGCAACCGTCCATCAGCGTCGATCCGCAGACCTATCAGGTGATCGCCGACGGACAACTGCTCACTTGCGACCCCGCCACCGTTCTGCCGATGGCGCAACGCTACTTCCTGTTCTGACGCACGCCATGCGCACTATCGATAAACGCCTTACCGCCAAGCTCGCACCTGTACTCGTCAAACGCGCGCCCACGCTCACGCTCGCCTTCGATGCGCGCTGCAAGAGCCGCCTTGCCGCCACGCTGGACCACGGCGAGGAAGTCGCGCTCGTGATGCCGCGCGGCACCGTGCTCGCGGACGGCGACATGCTCGTCGCGGACGATGGCGGTTTCGTGCGCGTGGTGGCCGCGCCGGAGGACGTGCTGATCGTGCGGGCGCCGAGCGTGCGTCTCTTGACACGCGCGGCTTATCACCTTGGCAACCGGCATACGCCGGTCGAAGTCGGCGCGGAGTATTTGAAGCTCGAAGCCGATCCGGTGCTCGAAGACATGCTCAGGCGTCTCGGTTGTATCGTCGGGCATGAGTCGCAGCCGTTTCAGCCTGAGACCGGCGCTTATGGCGGCGGGCACAAGCACGGCCACGATGAAACCTTCGGCGAGGACTATGCGCTCGCGCAGAAGGTTTATAGCGAGCATCACGGGCATTCGCACGACCATGACCATGACCACGAACACGAACACGAGCACAAGCACGCTCACGATGCCCATGATCACGATCACTCCCAATGCGGCCACGATCACTCGCATGATCATGGCCACGACCACAAGCACAAGCACGATCACTGATGCAAACCGCTGAGCTCACCGCGCTGCTGCATCTGGCGTCGCCTGCGCTGCCTATCGGCGCGTTCAGCTATTCGCAAGGACTCGAAGCGGCCATCGAACACGGTTTCATCCACGATGCCGACAGTGCCCGCGACTGGATTGCAAGCGGGCTCGTCAACGTGCTCGCACGCGGCGAACTGCCGTTCCTCGCGCATCAGTTGCAACGCTGGCACGCGCACGACGAAGCCGCCTTGACCGCGGCGAACGACGAATACATCGCGAGCCGCGAGTCGTCGGAGTTGCGCCGCGAGACCGAGCAAATGGGCTGGTCGCTTGCGCAGTTGTGCGCGTCGCTCGAATGGGGCGATGCCGCGCGCCGCGCCACGCTTGCCGCGATCAAGCCGATTGCGCAACCGACGGCGTTTGCCTTTGCCGCCTTCGCGCACGATGCCGCGCCCGACGCGATGCTCGCCGCCTACGCGTTCAGTTGGGTCGAGAATCAGGCGGCCGCGGCGCTCAAGGCCGTGCCGCTCGGGCAACTTGCGGGGCAGCGCATCATCGTGGCGTTACGCGCGCCGATAGACGACGCCGTGCGCCGCGCGCTGGCGACATCGCCGAACCAGGTCAATACTTTCGCGCCGCAACTCGGCATTTTGTCGGCGCGGCACGAGTCGCAATATTCGCGGCTTTTCCGCTCCTGATCGTAGAAACCGAAGCACTTCAAACAACGCCCATGAACGCCCCTGCTTATTCTTCCGCCGCCCGTCGAACCAAGAAGCTGCCGCCGTTGCGCGTTGGCGTGGGCGGGCCGGTCGGCTCCGGCAAGACCACGCTGCTCGAAATGCTCTGCAAGGCGATGCGCGAGAAATACGATCTCGTCGCCATCACCAATGACATCTACACGAAGGAAGATCAGCGCCTCCTGACCGTTGCGGGCGCGCTGCCCGCCGAGCGCATCATGGGCGTGGAGACGGGCGGTTGCCCACACACGGCCATTCGCGAGGATGCGTCGATCAACCTCGAAGCCGTCGATCGCATGGTGTCGCGCTTTCCGGATGCGGACATCGTCTTCATCGAATCGGGCGGCGACAATCTCGCGGCGACCTTCAGCCCCGAGCTGTCGGACCTGACCATCTATGTGATCGATGTCGCGGGCGGCGAAAAGATCCCGCGTAAAGGCGGACCGGGCATCACGAAGTCGGATCTGCTCGTCATCAATAAAACGGATCTCGCGCCTTATGTCGGCGCGAATCTCGACGTGATGGCAAGCGACGCAAAGAAGATGCGCGGTGAACGTCCGTTCGTGATGTGCAACCTCAAGGCGCTCGATGGCGTGGATACGGTGATCGGCTTCATCGAGAAGAAAGGCTTGCTGGTTTAGGCGCTTCGAGCGCCGTCAATGACGGTGCCGATGATGAATATCCGGAAAATGTGCATGCGTGTGCGTGATCGGCAGATGCCGATGCTCATGCACATGCGGCTCGACGCCATCCCATTCGAAATCGTGTTCATGCCGATGATGCTCGTCATGTCGATGCCGGTGCGTATGCGCGAGCGGCTCGTGCGTGTGGGCATGTTCGTGACGTTCCCGCAGATGCAGCCATACGCCGAGCGTCATTAGCGCGGCGGCGCACCAGAAGAGCATCGAGGGCGATTCCGGCCATAGAAGCAGCGAGAGCGCGACGCCGAAAACCGGCGCAACCGAAAAATACGCGCCGGTGCGCGCCGTGCCCAGATTGCGCAGCGCGACCACGAAGAGAACAAGGCTCACACCGTATCCGGCAAATCCCGTAAGCATGGCCATGAGCATATGCGACGCATCGGGAAGCCGCGCGCCGAGCATGCAGGCGATGCCGAGATTGACCGTCCCCGCGACGAGCCCTTTCACGCACGCGATGACGAAGGCATCGTTCGTCGATACCTTGCGCGTCAGATTGTTGTCGATGGCCCAGCAAAAGCACGCGCCCGCGACCAACAGCGCACCGGACGTCATGCCACCCGCGCCCGGCTGCCACGAAAGCACCGCGCCTCCGGCGACGATCGCGACCATGCCGAGGAACACCTGAAGGTCGACGTTTTCCCGAAAGACGACCCACGCGATGACGGCGGTGAACACGCCTTCGAGATTCAACAGCAGCGAACTGGTCGCGGCAGGCGTGGCGGCGAGGCCCAGCATGAGCAGCGCGGGGCCCGCGACGCCGCCGGCCGCGATGGCGCCGACGAGCCAAGGCGTTTCGTTTCGCGGGATGCGGATGTCGCCACGCTCGACGCGTGTGGCGGAAAGCGTCTGCCGCACGACCAACACGATGGCAAGTCCGATGCCGCTGCCGAGATAGAACAATCCGGCAACCATGAAGGGTGCAAGCGTGCCTAGGAGCGCCTTGGCTATGGGCGTGGTCGCGCCGAATAACGCGGCGGCGAGCAAGGCGGTGAAGGCGGCGTTCGGGCGAGTGGTCATCGATTTCTTGGTCCGGCTACATGTTTCCAAACCGCCCGTATCCGCCGCCCGCGATCCTCGAACATATACCACCCGACGAGCGCCAGCACACCGGAAGTCAGCCCCGTCATCAAAGGTTCGAAAAACGGAACACCGTAGTGATTCGCATGCGAATAAGCGTCGCCGATCATGGTGAGAACACCGACGACGAGCGCATTGCCATATCGATTCAAAAACAGCCTGCGCGCCGGCGTGAACGTGATCAGCACAGCGAGAATGCCCGTGGCGAGCCCTGTCTTGAAAGCCAGCGTCCAGTGCGCGAGGCTCATGACGTTCATCCAGCTTCCCGGCATGCAGGTCATGCACGCGCTCGTCGGTTGCCAGAAGCGTTTCACGAACACGATGATGCGCCGCTTCCATTCGCTCGCCATGACGTGCCTTCTTCGTCCGATGATGATCTTCAACGACGCGCGGCCAGTAACTCCGCCGCATTTTCCGGCGGCTTTCTGCATCGCCACACCCCGTGCGGTAGCATACCGGCTTCCTCGATCCTCACGTTCGCCTGCGCCGAAATTGCGAGCGTGATACATGATGCCCACTGCTGCTTTGTCCGAACAACCGTCCACGAACCCTTTTCCAGGCCAAACCGGAATCGATTCCACGCCCGTCCCCGTCCTCTTCCACATCGTGGACTTCGGCGATGGCGGTATCGAGTCCTCGCTGATTCAATGGCTGCGCGTCTTCGACCGCACGCGCTTCGCCGTCACGTTGTCCGTCATGCACCCGTCGCCCGCGTTCGAAAACCGCTTTCGCGCGCTGGTGCCGCCGGACGTGAAGATCGAAATCCTCGCGGAAAAGCCGTGGCTCAACACCTTTCAGGCGCGGCGCTACGCGAAGCGCCTGGGCAAGCTCGGGCGCATCGGCCGCGATGTCTTCAATACGCTCGTCGTGCGGCCCTATGTGAAGCGTCGTGTAGAAACGCTCGCGCGCCAGCATGCGCTGATCGTCGATTACGACATGTCGCTGCGCCGGCTTGCGGGTCAGTTCGATATCGCGTGGCTCGGCGTGAATCATTTCAGCTTCGACGCGAGGCTTGCCAGCCGTCCGCGCCGACAACGCCGGCTTGCCGAGCAGTTCGCGCGCTACGACGGCGTCGCGGCGCTCAACGATCACATGGCGGCGGAAGCGCGCGCCATGTTCGGCAGCGGGCTGAAGCGGATCTTCGTGTTGCCGAACGCCATCGATATCGAGCGCATCCGGCAGAACGGACAGATCAGCGAAGCAGCGCCGTGCGACGCGCCGTATATCGTCTCCGTCGCGCGGCTCGACGAAATTCAAAAGGACCATCGCACGCTGTTGCGCGCTTATGCCGAACTCGTGCGCGACGGGCAGATCGTCGAACATCTCGTGATCGTCGGCGACGGCGCGTTTCGCCGCGAACTCGAAGGTCTCGCCAACGAATTGGGGATCGCGGCGCGCGTGCATTTCATGGGGTATCGAAACAATCCGCATGCGCTCGTCGCCCGCGCGCGCCTGCAAGTGCTGAGTTCGCGCTACGAAGGCATGCCGATGGTGCTGCTCGAAGCGCTCGCGCTCGGCAAGCCAGTGGTCGCGAGCGATTGCCCGACCGGCCCGCGCGAGATTCTCGGCGATGGGCGCTTCGGTCTGCTGGTTCCGGTGGAATCCGTGGATGAATTGGCCAATGCGCTGCGCCGCGTCTTGACCGACGACACGTTATGCGCCGACATGCAGGCGCGCGCGCTGGAACGCGCGGAGGAATACGGCATCGCGGTGAGCAACGAACGCTTCGCGCGATGCGTTGCGGCCTTGCTGGCACGCTGAGTCGTCGCCGCTGGCTCAACGCTCCGCGTCACTCTCCTCGTCCAGCAACGCACCCAGAATAGACACCGTGCGCTCCGTCGCCCCGCGATGCCGCGCCGCGAACGCCGCGGCCGCCGCGCTCATCGCGAGACGCTGCGGCTTGTCGGTGAACAACTCGCGCAGGCCGCGCGCGAGTTCCTGCGGGTCTTGCACGCGCAACGCCGCGCCCGCCGCGATGGCATCGTTGGTCGCCTGCGTGAAGTTGAAGGTATGCGGCCCGATCAGCACCGGCACGCCCGCCGCGCACGCCTCGATCAGATTCTGCCCGCCAAGCGGCAACAAACTCCCACCGATAAACGCCAGATCCGACGCCGCGTAGTACGCGCCGAGTTCGCCCATGGAATCGCCGAGCAGAACCTGCACATTCGATGGCAACGGCTCTGGCACGTCCGCGCCCGATCCCGCCGCCACGGCCTTCGGCGCCCACACCGAACGGCGCGCGCTCTTCATGCCGGCGGCCGCGATCATCGCCGATACTTCATCGAACCGTTGCGGATGGCGCGGCACGAGAATCAGCAACGCATCGTGCACGTTCAGCGCGGCGAACGCGCGCAGCACCAAAGTTTCCTCGCCTTCGCGCGTGCTTGCCGCCACCCACACCGGCCGATTGCCGATGGCCGCGCGCCAAGCCTGTCCGCGTGCGACGAGTTCAGGCGGCGCGCTCATGTCGAACTTCAGGTTGCCGAGCACCGCGACATTGCGCGCGCCAAGCGCGATGAGCCGCTCGGCATCCGAAGGCGTCTGCGCCAGCACGCGAGAAAAGCCGCCGAACACTTCGCGCACCGCGCGGCCGAAACGCGCCGCGCGCTTGAACGAACGCTCCGACATGCGCGCGTTCGTCAGCACGAGCGGCACGTCCGCGTGCTTGCATTCGTCGATGAGCGTCGGCCACACTTCCGTCTCCATCACGATGCCGAGCGACGGCCGCCAAGCACGCAGAAAACGCCGCACGAAACGCGGCGAGTCGTAGGGAAGATAAGCGCGCATGACGCGATCGCCATAAAGCTGCTCGCCGGTCGCGCGGCCGCTCGGCGTCATGTGCGTAATAAGCAGCCGCGCTTCGGGATGCGTCTTGAGCAACGCTTCGATGAGCGGTTGCGCCGCGCGCGTCTCGCCCACGGACACCGCATGCACCCAGACGAGCGGCGCGAGATCGTCGGCGCGGCGCGCGGGACCGCGACCGAAGCGCTCGGCAATATGCTCGCGATAACCGCGCTCCTTGCGCGAACGAATCAACAGGCGCAGCACGGCAAGCGGCGCGACGAGCCACCACGCCGCGCGATACACGAGCCTCATCAGCACCGCCGAGGCAGGTGGCGCGCCGGCTCCGATAGCTGCGCCGTTCAAACGAGCGCCCTGCCCTTGAGACGTTCGAGAATGCCGAGCGGCGCGCGCTCAGGCCGCGCCATCGACTTGACGGGCAGAAAGAACGTCTGCTCCATCATGAACTGGCCGGACATCACCGCGTGCGACGTCTGGTCGGAGAAACAGACCCATACCGAGCCGGGCGGAAACGGCATCGTCACTTGCGGCGAAACCTTTTGATAATCGAGATCGGCTTTCATCGCGTCGTGCAGATGCAGCATCAGGTGGTCGTATTCGCTACGCTTCGACTTCGTGATGTGCAGCAGATTCATGAGCCACGCCGCGCCCGGCGTCTGCGCCTTGATGTTCGGCAGGAAGCGCTTCGCCATGTCCTCGAACGGCTCGCCCACGCGCCACACGCGCGGCGCGCCTTGCGGGTTCACGTTGGTGAAGACGCGCAGAATGCGTTCGCCGTAATTCGGCCGCGACGGAAAGGCATCGACGTGAAGACGGCTGTCGTCCTTGCGCCAGGATGTCTCGCGCGTTTCCACCTGATGCAGCCGCAAGCTGGTTGGCGCGACGCGCAACTTGCCGTCGTATTCGGGGAAGAGGCCATCCACCAGGGAGCGCGCGTTCGTCTGATAGCGCGCGATGAGCGAGCGCACCGCCGACTGCATCACGTTGTCGCCGAGCACGCCAGCAAGCGCGCCGCCGTTGGGCGCGAGGCTGATGTTCTTGCGCTTCGGGTCTGCAATGCGCGGGTCGAGCAGCGCCTGTTCGCCGCCCGCAATCTCGAACCGCAGATTGGGAAAATAGAGGACTTTGCCGTTTTCGACGCCGGCGAGCAGCGTTTCGCGCGGTACGGAAAGATTTTTGCCGTGCCAATCGCACGAAGCGACTTCGATGATTTGAGATTCCGTCATGTGCCTTCGACCTTGAGTTGCTTGGCGCCTGGAAACGTAATGCGCGACGGGCACGCTATCACGGCACGCTACAAGAGACCGAAGCCCGCGAGCGCTGCCTTGACTTCGGACAACGTGGGATGCCGGCTCGCGTCGCCAAGATTGACGACCTTCGGCGACCAGTAGCCGCCGGTGCGCCAGGCGGTCGAGAAATTGTACAACTCGACGGTCGGACGCTTCAGCGCCGCCGCGATATGAACCAGCCCGGTATCGACGCCAACGGTCGCGGCCGCGCCATCGATCAGCCCGACGACCGCGGGCAGCGAGAGTTTCGGCGGCACGATGGCAGCCGCGCCGAATTCCTTCGCGAGTTTCTCGCTCGTCGCGCGTTCGGCTTCGTTGCCCCACGGCAGCACGATCGATGCACCGCGCGTGACGAGCGCCTGTCCGAGCTCGATCCACGCGGCTTCGGGCCATTGTTTGTCGGCGCGGGAGGTCGCGTGCACGAACACGACATAAGGCACCGGCAGATTCAGCCCGAGCTCTGAAATGGCGAGCGTTGCACGGCGCGTATCGATGCCGAAGTCGATATCGTCGGTGGGCTGCGGGCGCGGCAGATCGAGCGCGGCGGCCACGAGCTGGCGCGTGCGTTCGACCACATGCGTGCGCGGCTCGATCGGCACGCGGCGGTCGTAGAAAAAGCGCACGGGCCATTCGAAGCCCGCGCCTTCCGTGCGATTCGCCAGGCCGACGAGCGGCCCGCGCGCCCAGCTCGCGACCCACGCGGTCTTGATGAGCCCTTGACAGTCGATCACGAGATCGTATTTCTCGGCGGCGAGCTGGCGCTTGAACCTGCCGATCTCGCGCCAGTTCGCGGGCGACGCGAAACTCTTGCGCCAGCGTCGCAGCGAAAACGGGATCGCGCGATGCACGCCATCGACGAGTTCGACGAGACTCGCGAAACTTTCCTCGACGAGCCAGTCGATCCGCGCATCGGGATAACGGCGGCGAATGTCGGCGACAACCGGCATGT
Source organism: Caballeronia sp. LP006 (assembly GCF_031450995.1). Taxonomy (NCBI): domain Bacteria; kingdom Pseudomonadati; phylum Pseudomonadota; class Betaproteobacteria; order Burkholderiales; family Burkholderiaceae; genus Caballeronia; species Caballeronia sp. LP006. The sequence continues at coordinate 2,660,017 of NZ_JARTVW010000005.1, forward strand.
TGTGTACGACGTCGCCAAGCGACGACACGCGAACGATCAGGATCTTTTGCACGCTGATTGGGACAGGCGCGGATTCGCGTTCAGGCGATTCTCGCGGTGAATTGGAGATGGGAAACGGGATTTTAGCGCGGGTTGTGCGCGCGGCGGCGCTCGCTGTCTCCTGAAGCGATTTAAGGGCGCAAAAAAGCCGGTAACACGACGATCACCGGGCAAGCCGTACCGGATATCCGACCACAAAGGGAGTTGCGATGGGAACGCGTTACGAACAGGACGTGGTGGCGTGGGCGCGGGAACAAGCCGAGCTGCTGCGGGCTGGTAAGTTCTCGGCCATCGATGTGGAACCTATCGCGGAGGAAATCGAGGACGTCGGCAAGAGCGAACAACGCGAGCTTTCCAGCCGTATGGCCGTGCTGCTTGCGCATCTTCTCAAGTGGCAATACCAACCGGGACGTCGTGGCTCGAGTTGGCAGCGTACGATCAAGGAACAGCGCCGCGCCGTCGGCGTCGCGCTGCAAAAGACGCCGAGTCTGAACACTTCGTTGCGCGACTCGGGCTGGCTCACCGGAACGTGGGCCGATGCCATTTCGAAAGCCGCCGAAGAACAAGGACTAGATGCGTTCCCGGAAGAACTGCCCTGGTCGACCGAGCAGAGTCTTTCGGCAAAGTTTTATTCCCAATGAAAAACGGCGCGGTTTGCCCAACCGCGCCGCTTCCCAACCATCTAGACTCACTCCGTCCAAATCAGAACGGCAGCTTCGCGTCCGGCTTTTCAGCCAGAATCACGCGGCGAAAATCTTCCTGAATGCGCTTCAACGCCTCTTCGGTGTCCGCCTCGAAACGCATCACCACGACCGGCGTCGTGTTCGACGAACGCGCGAGACCGAAACCATCCGGATATTCGACACGCAATCCGTCGATGGTCAGCACATCGTCCGCGCCTTCGAACTTCGCCGACTTCTGCAAGCGTCCGATCAGTTCGAAGTTTTCGCCTTCTTCCAGTTTGATCTGCAGTTCAGGCGTCGACAGCGAGTTCGGCAGGTCGTTGAGCAGCTTGCTCGGGTCGTCCACGCGCGAAAGGATTTCGAGGAGTCGCGCGCCCGTGTAAAGGCCGTCGTCGAAGCCGTACCAGCGGTCCTTGAAGAACACGTGACCGCTCATTTCGCCCGCGAGCGGCGCGCCGGTTTCGCGCAGCTTCGCCTTCACGAGCGAGTGGCCCGTCTTCCACATGACCGGCTCGCCGCCCTGCTCGCGCACCCATTTTGCGAGATTGCGCGTGCACTTCACGTCATAAATGATCTGGCCGCCCTTGTTGCGCGACAGCACTTCCTGCGCAAACAACATCAGCTGGCGATCCGGATAGATCATCTGGCCGTCCTTCGTCACCACGCCGAGACGGTCGCCGTCGCCATCGAATGCGAAGCCGATCTCGGCATCCGTTTCCTTTAGCGCCTTCATGACGTCCTGCAGATTCTCTGCATGCGCCGGGTCCGGGTGATGGTTCGGGAAGTTGCCGTCGATGTCCGTAAAGAGTTCGACCAGCTCGCAACCGAGCGCCTTGAACAGACGTGGCGCAAGACCGCCCGCGACGCCGTTGCCTGCATCGATGACGATCTTCATGCCGCGCACCGGCTTCACATCGGACAGGATTCGGTCGAGGTAGATCTGCTGGACGTCGAACTCGGTGTAGCTGCCTTCGCCCGTTTCGAAGTCGTCGTTGACGATCCGCTGATACAGGCTCTGAATCTGCTCGCCGTAGATGGCCGCGCCGCGCAGCACCATCTTGAAGCCGTTGTAGTCGGGCGGATTGTGGCTGCCCGTCACGACGATGCACGAATCCACGCGCCGCTCGCCCTCGGGCAAGGGCAGCGGCACGCTCGCGGCGAAGTAGCCGACGGGCGTCGGCACCATGCCGATATCGATGACATCGACGCCCGCCGCGCGCAGGCCGTCCGCGAGCGCGCCGACGAGTTCCGGGCCGGACAGACGGCCATCGCGCGCAACGACGACGGAATCGCCGCCCTGCTTGCGGATCTCGCTGCCGAACGCTTGGCCGATGTTCTTCGCCACGTCCTTGTCGACCGTCTTGCCGACGATGCCGCGGATGTCGTAGGCCTTGAAAATGGATTGGGATACCTGGGTCATAAGATGGCTACCTCTTCTCGTTTGATTGATGGATTCTCGGCGATGCAGCCATGAGGGCGTGCAGGTCGAAACGTGATCGATGTAAAACGCGCCGGCATGCAAGCGCATGCCAGATGACGGTTCGAATTCTGCCTGCAAGTGTGCTTGCGCATCGCGACCGCGGCTTCGAGGATCGAGCTTCGGTTCGCACTTATAATCGCTGTCTTTCAGCGCTTTCCACGTTTTCATGCTGCGCGTCGCGGCAAAGCCTCGCGCGCTCATTCTAATCCAATGCCTAATCGCTCTTTCGCCTCGATGCCCGGGAATGAGGCGCCTTCGCGCGCCACCACACAAAACTATTTTCCGTTGCGGCGAACGTTTGTCACGAAGCTGGCGAAAATCGCGAAAGCGTCGGACCGTCAGGTTTTGCTAGCACACGGCATGCCCGACCACACCTCGGTACGCGCGGCATGAAGGCGTTGACACGCTCGGGCAATCCGGACGTCGCGCGGGCGCTCGCCAACATCGTCTGGCTCGGGCTCGAAAGGCTGACGCAGATTGCGGTGGCCATCGTCATTTCGGGGCTGCTCGCGCGCTATCTCGGCCCGGACGCGTTCGGCAAATGGCAGTACGCGAATACGCTCTTGCTCGTCATCGCGCCGATCACGTGGGTCTGCGGCGCGGAAATTCTGGTGCCGACCATCGTGAAGGAACCGCCCGCGCGCACGGGCGTCGTGCTCGGCAGCGCCTTCGTGCTGCGCATCGCGGTATCGGCGATTGCGCTCGTCATGACCTGGACATGGATCGCGGCGGGCTTCACCGACCCGCTCGTGGGCGCCATGCTCGCCGGTCTTGCGCTCACCATGTTGTTTCGCGAGCCGTTCATCGGCGTGATTAACGCGTGGCTGCAGAGCATGACCTACAGCAAGCCGCAATTGATCGCGAGCATGTTCACGGCCATCGTCAAGGCGGCGCTCGTCTATGCCTTCGTGCGCATGGCGATGAGCGCGGCGAGTTTCGGCTGGCTGTGGGCGCTGGAAGCGGCGGCGATAGGCGGCGTGCTTCTCGTGTATTACATGCGGCGGCACGGCGGCAGGCTCGGCTGGCACTTCGACCGCGCGCTCTTCAGGCACTTCGCGAGCGCGGGTACGGTGTTCTGGATCGGCCTCATCTGCATGTATCTGTTCCTGAAACTCGACCGGCTGATGCTCGCGCATCGCGTATCGTTCGCGGAACTCGGGCTTTATTCCGCCGCGCAGCAATTGAACGAGAACTGGATCGCGCTTGCGCTGATGCTGGCGCAGACCATCGCGCCGGCGTTCGTTTATCGCGTGACGGACACCGCGCAACTGAAGCGCAATCTGTGGCGCCTCTTCGCGCTGACCGCCGTTTTGATGGTCGCCGGCGCCGCCGTGCTCGACGCCCTCGCGGGCTTCATCATCACGCGAGTCTTCGGGCCGAACTATGCGGGCGCCACGGAAATTTTCCGCTGGGCGGTGTGGCTTTCGGTGCCGGCGGGCATCGAGGCAATCGGCAATCTCGTGGTCCTGAAATTTCAGGCGAAGTACGTGCTGCTCGCGAAATGGCTGCTCGCGCTCGGCGTCGCGTTCGCGGTGAATGCGTTCGCCATTCCGCGCTTCGAAGGCTACGGCGCGTTGATCGGACTGGCTGCGGGTTATCTGGCGGCGGCGTCGGTGAATTTCTATTACATACGCTTGCGCCTGTCAGCATGAACGCTCTCTCCGATGTCGCCGTCCTCATTCCCGCGTACAACGGTCAGGCCGACCTGGAACGCACGCTCGCCTCGTTCGATGAAACGTCGCCCGTGCAAGTGCTGATCGTCGATGACGGCAGCACGCCACCCATCGTCGCGCCGGTCATCGACGGCATGCGGATCGCGATTCTGCGACTGCCCGAAAACGGCGGGATCGAGCGCGCGTTGCAGGCCGGCATCGAAGCGCTTGCCGCGCGCGGTTTGCGCTACGCGGCGCGTATCGACAGCGGCGATCTCGCGACGCCCGGGCGGCTCGCGATGCAGCGTGCGTATCTCGAGGCGCATCCGCGTGTAGCCGCGCTCGGCATGTGGACGCACGTGGTAGCCACCGGCGGCGCGCCGCTCTTCGATCTCACGCCGCCGACCGAACCGGACACAATCCGCCGCATGATGCTCGCGCGCTCGTGCTTCGCGCATCCCTCGCTGATGCTGCGTGTCGAGGCGGTGCGCGAGGTCGGCAACTATCGCGCGGACTATCGCGCGGCGGAAGACCTGGATCTGCTGCTGCGTCTGCTTGCACGCTACGACGGCGCGAATCTGCCGGCGTTCGGTCTCTACTACGAGCTGAACGAGAACGGCATCAGCGCCACGAAACGCCGCACGCAGACGCTGTCAACGCTGCGCCTGCAATGGCGTTACTTGCGGGCGGGCAACGTGTTCGACTGGGCGGGCATCGGCAAGAGCATTGCGCATCTGCTGCTGCCGTATCGCGCGCTCAAGGCGTTGAAGGCGAAACTGCTGCGGCCTTCCACGCCCACGAAATAGTTGCACCCTGAACTTATTGTCGAATTGCTTTCGATTGATTTTGCGCTACGGTTGGCCGTGCACAAGCGCAAGCGCGCGGCGTGTTCCGCCTCGCACGGCGAACCGTAAAAAAACGACTCCCGGATGACGAAACCACCGCAGCGCCTTCGCATCGCCCTCGTGTGCAACACGGCATGGGCCATTTATACCTACCGGCGCGGCGTGCTGCGCATGCTGACGGACAACGGAGCCGAAGTGACGATCATCGCGCCGCGCGACCGCACGTTCGAGCCGCTGGAGGCAATGGGCTGCCGCTGCGTCGAATTGCCGGTGGCGTCCAAAGGCACGGACCCGCGTCAGGACCTGAAGACGCTCGTCGCGCTGTATCGCGAATATCGCGCGACGCGTCCGCATCTCGTTTTCCACTACACGATCAAGCCGAATATCTACGGCTCGCTTGCGGCCATGCTGGCGCGCGTGCCTTCGATTGCGGTGACGACGGGACTCGGCTACGTGTTCATCCAGAAAAGCCGCACGGCGCAGATCGCCAAGCGGCTTTATCGCTTTGCGTTCCGTTTTCCGCGCGAAATCTGGTTTCTGAATCAGGACGATCTCGCCGCCTTCAACGATGAAAAACTGCTTGTGCACCCGGATCGCGCGCGCCGTCTGCATGGCGAAGGCGTCGATCTCGACGAGTTCGCCTTCGAGCCGTTGCCCGAACGCGAAGACGTCGTGTTCATCCTGATCGGGCGGCTCTTGTGGGACAAGGGCGTGGCCGAATACGTGGAAGCGGCGCGACGGCTCAAGCGCCGCTATCCGCATGCGCGTTTCCAGTTGCTGGGGCCAGTTGGCGTCGATAATCCCAGCGCGATCGGCCGCACGGACGTAGAAGCGTGGGAGCGTGAGAATATCGTCGAATATCTGGGCGAAGCGAACGACGTTCGGCCGCTCGTCGCGGCGGCGGATTGCGTCGTGCTGCCTTCGTATCGCGAAGGCGTGCCGCGCACCTTGATGGAAGCCTCCGCGATGGGCCGTCCGATCGTCGCGACCGACGTGCCCGGCTGCCGCGAAGTGGTCGCGCACGGCGAAAACGGCCTGCTTTGCGAAGTCAAGAGCGCGGACAGCCTCACCGCGCAACTCGAAAGCATGCTGACGCTGCCACGTAGCGAGCGCGAAGCAATGGCGCAACGCGGCCGCGAGAAAGTCACCCGCGAATTCGACGAAAAAAATGTCGTCGAACGATACAAGGGCACAATACACGCCATAACCGGCATTTCACTCTGAATTTCGATTTCTGGGGAGCACACGATGAATGGCAACGGGGCGCATGAGAACGCGGCGCAGGACACGGCACAAACCACCTCGCGAGGCACGATTCTGGTGACAGGCGGCGCGGGCTTCATCGGCTCGCATACCTGCGTCGAACTGCTCGGCGCGGGCTACGGCGTGGTGGTCATCGACAATCTCGTCAACAGCCGCGCGGAGTCGCTCAAGCGCGTGGAGCGCATTGCGGGCAAGCCGGTGGCGTTTTATCAGGAAGACGCGCGCGACGAAGCCGCGCTTCGCCGGATTTTCGATGCGCACGAGATCACCGGCGCGATCCACTTCGCCGCGTTGAAGGCGGTGGGCGAATCGGTCGCGAAGCCGATCGAGTACTACAGCAACAACATCGGCAGCCTGCTTGCCGTGCTCAACGTGATGCGCGAGCGCAACGTGCGCAACTTCGTGTTCAGTTCGTCGGCAACGGTGTACGGCGTGCCGCAAAGCGTGCCGATCGACGAGAGTTTTCCGCTGTCTGCGACCAATCCGTACGGGCAATCGAAGCTCATCGCCGAGCAAATTTTGCGCGATCTCGAAGTGTCCGATCCGTCGTGGCGTATCGCGACGCTGCGCTATTTCAACCCGGTCGGCGCGCATGAAAGCGGGCTCATCGGCGAAGATCCGGCGGGCGTGCCGAACAATCTGATGCCTTACGTGGCGCAAGTGGCGGTCGGCAAGCTGGAACGCCTGCGCGTGTTCGGCAGCGACTACGAGACGCCCGACGGCACCGGCGTGCGCGATTACATTCATGTGGTCGATCTGGCGCGCGGGCATATTGCCGCAATCGATGCGCTGAAGTCGCTCGACCGAAGTTTCGTCGTCAATCTCGGCACGGGACAAGGCTATAGCGTGCTGGATGTGGTCAAGGCATTCGAAACGGCGTCGGGCAAGCCCGTGCCTTACGAACTCGTGCCGCGCCGTCCGGGCGATGTCGCCGCTTGCTACGCCGACCCGGCCGCGGCGCTCGCGCTGATCGGCTGGCGCGCGGAACATGGCATCGAGCGCATGTGCGCGGATCACTGGCGCTGGCAGTCGCAAAATCCGCGAGGCTTTGCCTGAGGCGTCGCGGCGCCTTGCTTCACTCGTATCAACCGGTCCTATTTCATGCTTAGTTTCGCGCTTGCTTTTCTGGTGTCGCTGCTGGTGACGTTGTTGATCGTGCGGTTCGCGCACCTGCATGAAGGCGTGCTGGGCGACACCGATCTTGCCGGCGTGCAGAAGTTTCATGCGCGACCGGTGCCACGCATCGGCGGCGTCGGCATTTTGTGCGGACTGACGGTATCGGCCGTGCAATTGCGATGGAGTTACCCGCTCGTTTCGGGCGGGATACTCGGCATCATCGCGTGCGGCATGCCGGCGTTTCTCTCCGGCTTGATCGAAGACATGACCAAGCGCGTGACGCCGCTCATCCGGCTTGTCTGCACCATGGCGGCGGCCGGGCTCGCGTATGCGGTTCTGAATATCGCGGTGACGCGCATCAGCGTGCCGCCGCTCGACTTTCTGCTTTCCTACGCGGTCATTTCATGCGCGGTCACGGTGATCGCGGTGGCGGCGCTCGCCAACGCGGTGAATATCATCGACGGCTTCAACGGCCTCGCTTCGATGGTCACGTTCATGATGTTCGCCTCGCTCGCCTACGTGGCGTTTCAGGTGCACGATCCGGTCGTGCTGTCGGGCTCGCTCATCATGATGGGCGCGGTGATGGGCTTCTTCATCTGGAATTTTCCGGCGGGACTGATCTTTCTCGGCGATGGCGGCGCGTACTTCGTCGGTTTCATGCTCGGCGAACTGTCAATCCTGCTCGTGATGCGCAACCGCGATGTCTCCGCATGGTATCCCGTGCTGCTTTTCATGTACCCGATCTTCGAGACGTGTTTCTCGATCTACCGCAAGAAGTTCATTCGCGGCATGTCGCCGGGAATTCCGGATGGCGTGCATCTGCATATGCTGGTTTACAAGCGGCTGATGCGCTGGGCGGTCGGCGTGCAGAATGCGCGTGAACTCACCCGACGCAATTCGCTGACTTCGCCCTATCTCTGGCTGCTATGCCTGATTGCGGTGATTCCCGCGACCTTGTTCTGGCGGCACACGCTGCATTTGTTCTGTTTCGTGATGGTGTTTGCGGCGACTTACGTGTGGCTGTACATCAGCATCGTGCGATTCAAGGTTCCGCGATGGATGGTGTTTCGACGGCCGCACGTGGTGCGCAAGTGAATCATGTTTTCTAAACCGCCCGTGTCTTGCACGGGCGGTTTTGGTTTCAGGCGGGGGATTTGGGGCTGCGACCCACATACTCCTTTAGAGCATCGCCGATTTCGCTGATGACCGTTTGCCAGATGGTGACGCCGTTCTTGTTGTCGTCTTTCTCTCCGAGTTGCCGGAATACCAGGCGGACGATGGGCAGCATGGACACGGCGACCAGTGAAGCCAGCACCACAAGCGGCGCCAGCAACAACTCGACATGCGATGAATAGTTTCGGGCTGAAGAACCGAAAATGCGCCAGCCGAACGTGATAATCCACGCGGCTAGCATGACGAGAAGAACTGCGATCAATCCGGCCATACCGATGAATGTGTAATGCCTGAACCTTCGATATTGCCGTCGGTCGGCAACCTGCTCTCTCAGTAAATACGGATGCACTATCGTTGTCACTGATAGCTCCTCAGCGTCGGTATCCAGATAGACCCGTTCGTCTCGCACTTTCGCCGACCCAGCTTCTGCGTTCATGAAACCCATCCCATTTGCCCCAACTTGATCGTCATTGCGCCTTGGCCGACATGAAACTGTTCGCTCAATTTTTTTATGCTCGTGATATTCCTTTTGTCGATAAGAATGTCGACCGCAAAACCCGGGATGAGCAGCTCCAGCGCGAAAGTATTGGCTTGTAACTCGACCAATCTTCGCGGCACTTCCACGAACTGCTTCGCCGTATCGACGAAGGAATTGCCATGTCTGAGAGCGAAGTGCCCAAGTTCATGCGCAATTGAAAATCGCTGCCGCCGTTTCCCCTCGCGCGAATTGATGTAGATATGCGGTTTGCCGTCCACTCTCTCGAAGCGCCCGAAAACCTCGCCCATATCAGGATCGAAGTTGACCGTTACGCCTGCCGCCCGCGCGATGGCCTCCGGATCGACCGGCAACCGACCATCCCAGTACTTCGAATATAGATACTCCGCCGTTCTTATCGGCATAATTCCTGCCCTCCATCAACAAAATAACCCTCGCGTCAATTACTTCGTCATCCTTCGCGATTCTGTCGTCTGGAGTCTATCATCCACGATACATCTATCCTGCGCACCTCATCCGAATGGCCAACGCGTAACGCGTGACTCGCCTGCAAGAACGAGTCACGCAAAGCTTGTTTAACTCTCGATGAAAGCCAGCAAGTCCGCATTCACCTTATCCGCCTCGACCGTGCACATGCCGTGCGCGCCGCCCGGATACACCTTCAACGTCGCATTCTTCACGATCTTCGACGCCTTCTCCGCCGCCGCGCCGATGGGCACGATCTGGTCGTCGTCGCCATGCAGAAAGAGCGTGGGCACGTCGAACTTTTCGAGGTCGGCCGTGTAGTCCACTTCCGAGAACTGCTTGATGCACTCGTAATGCCCCTTGATGCCGCCGCGCATGCCCTGCAGCCAGAACAGGTCGCGCACGCCCTGCGAAATCTTCGCGCCTTCGCGGTTGTAGCCGTAGAACGGCATCGTCAGATCCTGATAGAACTGCGAGCGATCCGCAGCCACACCCTGGCGTATGCCGTCGAAAACGTCGATCGGCAAGCCGTCCGGATTTGCCTCGGTCTTGAGCATGAGCGGCGGCACCGCGCCGATCAGCACGGCCTTGGCCACGCGCTTCGTGCCATGCCGGCCGATGTAATGCGCGACCTCGCCGCCTCCCGTCGAGTGGCCGACGAGCGTGGCGCCCGTGATATCGAGCGTGTCGAGCAGCGCGGCGAGATCGTCGGCATAAGTGTCCATGTCGTTGCCTTCCGACGGTTGATCCGAACGACCGTGTCCGCGACGGTCGTGCGCGATCACGCGGTATCCCTTGCCCGCGAGGAAAAGCATTTGAGCGTCCCAGGCATCGGCGTCGAGCGGCCAGCCGTGCGAGAACACCACCGGCTTGCCGCTGCCCCAGTCCTTGTAATAGATGGAGGTGCCGTCTTTCGTCTTGATCGTGCTCATCGTGTGGAACTCCTCGAAAATCCAACAATTGGGAGAAGCGCGGTTTCCGCGCTGCAGCCTGCGCCAATGGCGATGCCTATCACGCACGCGCGCGATTTCTGCAGTGAAGTGTGAAGCGATTGTGTGACCGGCGGACGTGATGCGAACGGCAAAGCGCCGCATCCGAAGCGCGTGCTTGCCGAAGCCTGGAAGGGATCGAGGCGATGGCGGTCCGGACAGCGACCGTGGCGCAAGCCCTCAATTGATACGCGAAAAATTATGAGTGCGCCAGTGTTGAATCGACGGGAGTGGATATGGACCGGCTTTACGCGATCGCGCGCGCCCACAAGCCGCGCGTGATCGAAGACGCGGCGCAGGCGTTCGGTTCGAGCTGAAACGGCAAGCGGTCGCGTCTTCCGGATTCGGGAGGGAAGGACAGCGGCGCAATGGCCGCTTGCACGCAGAAGATGTGAAAAAACCTCGGCGCGGCGCCAGGTCGAACATCACGCCGGCGCAAAGCCTCGACGAACGCCCGCTGCGTCAAGCCATCAACGATGAAACCTCAAGCCGGCGCGGCGCCACGCGGCAGCGCCTGCGTGACCTGACGCGCCACCGCGAGATATCGCGCGGCGGTATCGGCGAGCGTGAGCCCACCAAGCGGACGATGCGAGCGAGGCTCGGTCAGCGCGCGCACGAGCGTGTCCGCATAAGCGTCGATATCGTCGGGATCGCAGAGATGCACGCCCGGAAAATCCGCCGCGAAGCTGAACGGCCGAATGGTGCTCGCCACCACCGGCACGCCGGACGCGAGCGCCTCCAGAAACGCGATGCTATGCCCTTCCGAACGCGACGGCATGGCGAACACGTTCGACGAGAACAGCAGTTCCGCGACATCCGAACGCGGACCTTGCAGACTTACGCGATCCGACAATCCGAGCTTGGCGATGAGATCGCCGACCGCCGCGTGATACGCCGGATCTTCGATCACGCCGCACAACAAGAGCCGCGCGGACGGCACTTTCTCGACGACGCGCTGAAACGCATGCACCGTGGAAAGCTGGTTCTTCACCGACGTATAGCGGCCGATCTGCACGATCTGCGCTTCCTTCGTCACGCTGCCGGCCGGGCGCTTGCCGAAGCGCGCCATGTCGACGCCATTCGGAATCAGCGTCATCGAAGGATGACGGCCCACCGCGTCCACGTAATCGTCGATATTGGTCGGCGACACCGCGATCACCGCGCGCGCCCGCCGCGACAACAAACGCTCGACGCGCCTGAAGGCTTCGCTCTCGAAGTCGTTGGTGGCCGAGTGCATCACATAGACGATCGGCACGTTGAGCGGCAGCATGCGCGCGTAGAACGCGGGAATGGTCGCGTGCGCGAAGAGCACGTCGGCGCGCGCGTCCTTGATCGTGCGATACAGATGCCACAGCTTGCCGAAGCGCCCGTACATGCGCTCCGGGAACAGACACTCCACGCCATTCGCGACGAGTTCCGCCTTGAGCGCCGTGAAATCGTCGTGCGCCGGCACGAGTGAGGCCACCGCCACCGACTCGCCGCCCTTCTGCTGATGAATCGCCAGATCTTTCGCGAGCACTTCGGCGCCGGACAGACGCGGTGCAAGTACGAGGTGAACTATGCGCATTCAAGCCTCCCTGACGATACGAAACAGCATCCATGACGCCGCGGCGCCGAGACCGAGCGTCATGGCCCAGGCAATACCCGTCACGCCCCACAGGTGCGTCGCGATGGGCACGGTCACGCACAGCACGATGGCCTGCACGATCGACGCGTGCGTCGCCACCTTAGGCATGCCGACCGCGCGCAGCCACGACACCAGCACCGCGATGATCGCGCCGATCGCCATGTTGATCACGAAAATACGGAAGAGCGGCACGGCCGAAAGCCATGCCGGTCCGAGCACGAGATTGAAGAGCGGCTCGGCGGCCAGACGCAGCACGATCACGAGCACCGTGAGCCCGACGCCCGCGATCAGCAGATAACGCGTGAAGAGCTTGCGCGCGCCTTGCGTATCGCGCCGGTGATGCTCGGAGAATGTCGGAAACAGATACTGCGACATGGCGATGGCGGCATCGGCGAGGAGCATCTGCGCGAGCTTCGACGACATCTGATACGCGCCCAGTTGCATCGGCCCGAGCAGCTTGGCGACGACCACCTTGTCGAACTGATTGAGCAGCAGATTGACCACGCTGCCCGCCCAGATCCAGCGGCTGAAACCCACGTAATGCGAGATGCCCGCAACCGAGAAACGCAGCGGCGGACGCGGCGACATGCTGCTCCAGGTGAGCGTGGTCTTGAGTATCTCGCCGGCGACGAGGCCGATCAGCACCGAGTAGGCGCCCGCGCCCGAGAGCGCGCAGATGAGGCCGATGGCGCAATCCGTGAAACTCGCGGAACACTCGACGCCCGCGAGCTTCTGGAAGCCGCGCTGCCGCGTCACGATGAAATACGCGGGCGATGCCACGCCGCGCACGATCGGCAACACGGCTGCAAGCAGGATCAGCCCGATCGAGCCGCTCATATGGAACTGGCTGCTCATGAACGGCGCGAGCACCGCGAGCAAGAGACCGATGAGCACGCCGCGCATCGCGAGCGTGGACCACACCGCGCCGAGCTCGTTATGCGTGGGCGCATCGCGGCCTTGCACGACGGCTTGCGCGAGCCCGGTATCGGACAAGGATTCGGCGATAGCCACCGCGAGCAGCGCGATGCTGACCGCGCCGATTGCCTCGGGTCCGAGAATCCGGCCGATGGCGAGAAACTTGACGGCGACGAAGCCGCGCACGACCACTTGCTGCAGAAGCACCCAGAATGCGGCGTCCTGCTGGAAACGCCCGCGCGCCGGTATGAAAGGTAGCCGGACAGATCTCACTCGAATTCCCCGCGCTGCTGTTATTTCGTTGGCGTGGCGTTCGCGCTTGAGGCCTGGCGCGCTCGACCACCTTGCGCGTCGCGCAACGCTCCCATTCCGGACGACGGGTGCGCGCGTGACGCCGCTTCTTCTTCAGGCGACTGTGCCAAAAGTATCGTGGCAGCGGTTGCGGCGGACGACAACGCGTAGTCGAAATCGGCCCGAAATGGGTGTCAATGCGGGTTGACGAATTTCAAAGCGTGTCCCCGCACACAGGGCGTACGCGGAAAAACGCTGAAATTTGGCCGTTGCGTACGCAGTGGCGATGCTAACGTCGGTTTCGTCGGCGTTATCGCGTGGCGCGAGCCATCTCGCGCTCAATGTGCGTTCACATCTGCCGGATGCAACGGTGAAATCAATGGCGAAAGATCAAGTCCTCATCATCGAGCCCAATTTCAGCGGGCATCGCTGGCGTTATGCCGAATGGGCCGCGAACGCTTACATGGAAGCGGGGTATCGCTGCATCATCGTGACCGAGCCGGGCAACGCGGCGCATCCGCTCGTGAAGAAGATTCAGGAGCAAGGCGGCGATGCGCTCGAAGTCATGATGGTTGCGCCGCCCGTGCGTCATGGGCGCGGCCTGCACTCGGTCAGCTACGTGCGCGCGCATCAGGACTTCAAGCATTTCTTCGATACCGCGAGCCGTGGGCGTTCCATCGCGCTCGTCGTGGTGCCTTACGTCGATTACTTCCTGCTCGCTTTGCCGTTCCTGCGCTCGCCGTTCGGAAAGACGCCGTGGGTCGGCATCACGATGCGTTCGAATTTTCATCATCATCTCGTGGGTGTGCGTGCGCCGCGCCGGCCGCTCGTGAATGCGGTGAAGGGAAGACTTTTTGCGCGCGCCATTCGCGTGGGCGGCATGAAGACGCTGCTGACCATCGACCCGACCTTGCCGGACTGGTGGAAGCGCAACGTATCCGCCGCTCGCGACACGACCTCGATCGAATATCTCGCCGATCCGTTTCCCGACGCACGCGCCGCCGAGCCCTCGGCGGCTCGCGAGCGCCTCGGCTTGTCCGATGGACTGCATGTGCTCGTCTACGGTGCGATCAACGAACGCAAGGGCCTTTTCGAACTGATCGAAGCGCTCGCGCAACGCCCGAGTGCGCAGTCGCCGACGCTCGTCATTGCCGGCGCTCAGGACGAAGACGTGCGCGCTCGGCTCGCAACGGCAATCGCAAAGTTGAAGGCGCCCGTGCCCGTGGTGTTCGACCGCTTCATTCCCGCCGAGATGGAGCTTGATCTCTTCTCGGCCTGCGATGCCGTCTGGCTCGGATACAAAGGGCACTACGGCATGAGCGGCGTGCTCGTGCAGGCGTTCCGCTTCGGCAAGCCGGTGATTGCTACGGCGGATGGCTTGATCGGATGGTTCTGCCGCACGGGAGAGCTTGGGCCTGTGGTCGACGAGCTTTCGCCCGCTGCGATCAATCAGGCGCTCGACGATGTGCTCGCACGACGCGTGGCGCCGTTCGCATCGGGGCATCTGCTGGAGCGCAATACGCTTCTGCAATTCAAGGAGACGTTGCGGCAGGCGGTTTGATGGCGTTTTGCGGTGCATCAACGAGAGAAGCCGCCTTTCCTCACGAAAGGCGGCTTCTTTTTTCTTGCTCCCGTAAGCCAATCAAGCCTGCGGCTCAACCGCCGAAACCGGCACCTCCGCCTTCCGCTTCGCCGGAAAGAGCGCGTCCCGAATCTTCAAGAACGGAAACTCGACAGCGCGCGTGGTCACGTATCCCACGACGATGGCAATAGCGAACTGCGCGCCCATGATTGCGAACCAAGCGGGAATGGCCGGCACATGCAGCGCCGCAGCCCGGCGAATGAGCATGTCGCCCGGAGCCAGCGCCAGCGAATGCCAAAGATAGATGCCGTACGAATACACCCCGATCCATCCGATCACGCGATAAATCATGCTCTGCCTGGTCGACTTCGAATATTCGAGCGTCAGCACGATGAGCGCGCAGAAGCCGATCGCCTGGATCGTATAGCCGATGCTCTGATCGAGCGCCACGTTGCGCGTTCCGAAGACGAGCCACAACACGACGCCGACGACCATCGCGATCAGCAAGTGCTTTTGCGCCGCAATCGAACGATAGATATTCGGCTTGAGCCAACGAACGGTCGCGAGCATCACGCCGAACAGCAAGCTGTCGATGCGGTATTGCGTATAGAAGAAGGTCTCCTCGAGATGCCCGTTATAAACCGCGATACTTCGTGCAACCAACACCACCACGCAGATCGATCCCAGTACGGCAAGAATAGTCTTGAAATCCGCACGCCACCGCGCCAGCACGATCAGAAGCAACGGCAGGAACAGATAGAAATGCTCTTCGACGGCAAGACTCCAGGTCTGTGCAATCGACGAACCAAAGAAGTTCTGCATGTGCGTGAGGTTCTGCACGAGGAAGGTATCGGTCGGATGCCGTCCCGCCACCACATGAAACAGAATCAGCGCGTAATAAGCAGGCCAGATCTTGAAGATCCGACGCACGATGAAGCGCCCCGCATCGATACGTTCCTCTTGCGCGTATTGCCTGAGCAGCAATCCGCCGACGAGATAGCCGCTCAGCGTGAAGAACAAATTCACGCCTTCGTGCCCGAAGCTCTTGAGCGGATACTCGATCGCCGCGATAAACGCGCTACCCGTGGGATACGAATGGAAGTGATATCCCATCACCGCGATGATCGCGAGACCCCGGATGAAGTCGAGCTCGATCGAGCGACTCGCTCCCTGAATGCGCGGCACGCCGAACAGGCTCATGTCTTCCCCCTTCTGCGAAGGTCTTTCTGTTGTAGTTGACGCCGCATTTGACTGTCCCGTCGACGGCGCGCGCACGCACGCTCGTGCACGAAGAACGAGCATCGCGGCTGTCCAATAATCGGTCCAGACTATCGTTGCGATCCGCCAGAATCGCGCAGTTAGCCGACATCGGCGAATCTCGTATGCGCGCTCGGCAACAATGTCTTTAAGCGCTCACGGCGAGCGTGGTGCGGCGCACATGGGCGTCCGTCGTTTCGCGCCTAACGCTAGTCGCAAAACGCCGCCGCGACGGCATGCTCGAAAACCCGCTGATATATTCGACCCACAAATACGGGGCTCCCGGAACCGTCGCATCCATCAACAGCATCACGAAACGAAACGCGACTCAGGCTTTCCGGGTATGCAGCGGCAGACGCCGCGAGGATATGAAGCTCGAAGAGCTTTGCGATCTAAAGAGAACGCCATGCGCAACAAGTTCGCCGTCGTCTGGATCTGGCTCTTCCTGCTGCCGCTCGCTTTCGACTTCAAGGCCGCCGAGACAGCCAGCAAGGCCATCCAGATTCTGCTCACCGTGCCTTCCATCGGCGCCGCCATCGCGCTTATGCTGATCGGACCGCGCTTTGCTTATCGCTCGCGGCTGCGCACGGTCATCACGTCGCTCTTCATGCTCACCATGGTCGGCAGTATCGCCACGCAGGTGTTGCAGGGCAACGACTCCGGCAACTACATGCGCGTGATTCTGCCGTTCCTCCTGATGCTGCTCGGCTATTTCGTCGCATGCCGTCCGTGGGACTCTCAGCGTCTCGAACAGATCGAACGCGCAATGTACTGGTCGATGATCGCCTCGCTCGTCTTCAGCTTCGCCTACGGCATGGCAACCGGCGGCGGCCTCGACAGCGTGCGCTTTCGCATCGTCTCCGTGACGTTCCTCTGCTTGCAAGGACTGTTGCTGCATGAGTTCGTCATCGCGCGGCGCGTCACTAAGTTCACCGCGTTGCTGTTTCTCGGCACCGTCGTGATCGAACTGCTCAGCGTGACGCGCAGTCTGCTCGTCGGCACCATCCTGCTGTTCATTTATGCGACCTGGCTTGCCGCGCCGTCCATCCGCCATCTCTTCACGGCCGGCTTGCGCGCGGTCATGATCGCGGCGCTTCTCGGCGCGATGGTGGCCGCGTCTGCCGCGTTCTTCCCCAGTGTTGCCGAGCACTGGGCGCAGCGCATGTCGTTCTCGAAAGACACGGAGTCCGGCCGCGATCCGACCACCATCACGCGCCTTGCCGAGATGAAGGATCAATACGATCAGACGATGGCCTCGCCACTCTCCGTCGCGGTCGGTCTCGGATACGGTCACGACTATCGCTATTCGCCGACGTATCTGCCGGACCTCGCCGGTCAGATGACCAAGAAGGATTTCTACGCGATCAAGGAATGGGCGGCCGGCCACAACTTCTGGGTCTATCAGTTCTTCGCGGGCGGCATCATGTTCGGTATTGCGTTGCCGATCGCGTTGCTGTGGGCGCTCTATCGCGGCTCCATGGCGTATCGCGCATGGAAGCATCGCGCGCCGGATGTGATGTATCTGCCGGTGCTCGGACGCGCGTTGCTCGTGGTCGCCTCGCTGCCCGCGACGTCGGTGGGCGGCAATCCACTCGGCAACCGTTTCTCGGGCATCGTGTTCGGCGTCGCGCTCGGTCTGCTGGTCGCCGCCTATGCGCGCATCGCTCATGCATTGCGCACGCGTGCGGCTGAGACGGCGGCGCCGCGGCCATCGTTCAGAAGTCCCTTCGGTCCCGTGCATCCCGACATGCAGCCGTTTTTCGAGCCCACGCCCGATGCCTTGCCGACGCACGCATCGCACGCACCGGGCCTCACGCATGGTCATCATGACGACGGCCGGCGCGATTCGCCGCCGGGCGCGAGCACCTTCGCGCCGTCCGCCTGACACAAGCCAGTTCATACGCCATGAAGATCCTGCATCTGCTTTCCACTGTCGATCCACGCGCGGGCGGTCCCATCGAAGGCGTGCTGCAAAGCGGCATCAGCATGCAGACGATGGGCCATGAGATCGAAGTGGTCTCACTCGACGCACCCGATGCACCGTGGCTCGCGAGTTTTCCCCTGCGTCTTCATGCGTTGGGGCCGGCGCGCGGCTTCTACGGACTCACGCCGAAGCTCGTGCCGTGGCTCAAGGAACACGCAACGCGCTTCGATGCCGTGATCGTCAACGGTCTCTGGCAGTATCACGGCTACGGCACGTGGAAGGCTCTGCGCGACAGCAGCGTGCCCTATTACGTGTTTCCGCACGGCATGCTCGATCCGTGGTTCAAGCGCACGTATCCGCTCAAGCATCTGAAGAAAAGCCTTTATTGGCCGTGGGCCGAATATCGCGTCCTGCGCGATGCGCGCCGCGTGCTGTTCACGACGCAGGAAGAGCGACTGCTTGCACGCGAGTCGTTCAAACTGTATCGCGCGAATGAGGAAGTGGTCGCGTTCGGCACGCGTCCGCCGCCCGCCGATTCCACCGCGTTGCGCGAAGCGTTCCTGGCGAAGTTTCCGCAACTCGCGGGCAAGCGCACCATTCTGTTTCTCGGCCGTATTCACGAGAAAAAAGGCTGCGACTTGCTGCTGAAGGCGTTCGCCAACGTGCGCGATATCGACACGAACGCGCATCTCGTGATGGCCGGTCCCGACGACGGCGAGTTCGCCGCCAATCTGCGTACGCTCGCCAAGGAACTTGGCATCGAGACTCGCATGACGTGGACCGGCATGCTAAGTGGTGATTTGAAGTGGGGCGCGTTTCGCACGAGCGATGTCTTCGCGCTGCCTTCGCATCAGGAGAACTTCGGCATTGCGGTTGCGGAAGCGCTGGGTTCGCGCTTGCCGGTGCTGATCTCCGACAAGGTCAACATCTGGCGCGAAGTGAAAGAAGACGGCGCGGGAATCGTGACGACCGATACCGTCGAGGGCGCCGCCGATGCGTTATCGACCTGGCTGCGCATGGATACCGCCAAGGTCGAAGCCATGCGCGAGCAAGCGCTCAAGACCTTCATGCAACGCTTTCATGTCGACGCCATGTCGAAGGATCTCGTCCGCGTGCTGCGCGAAACGGCGGGACCGCGCGGCGGCAGGACCGATGCCTTGCGTTTGAAGCGGCAAGCCGGTTGATGCGTGCTTATTTCGCGACCAGATTGGCCTTCAGGTAATCGACGAAGCCGTTCTGCGTGGCGATGATCTTTTCCGCGCAGCCGTTGTAGTCCGAGCCGACGGTGCGCTCTTCGCCGTACATGTCGCGGCATTGTGCATATAGCACGATGGTTGCGCCACTGCCCTTCGCCGTGCGCGTCGCCGAATAGACCGGCTTGCCTGAGCCTGAAGGCATGTCGGTGTCGATCGCGACATCGTCCGCGCGCAACAGACGTTCCTTCGAACTTTTTTCCACATACGTCTTCGTCAGCTTCCAGGCCGCGTCGCATTGCGCGGCGTCGTTGCATTCGACGGTCGCGTTGCGCTGCGCCTCTTCGAGCGATTGCTCGGTGCGCGTGAAGCGGCCAGCCTTCTGCGCCTCGGTTTCGGAGAACGAGCAGGCTAAGAGCAAGAGCTGGGCAAGTGTCAGGGCGATAAGCAGTTTCACGAGCGATATACCTAAAAAAGCCGGGTGTGGACGGCGATTATAGCGATGCCCGCTCGCACGCATCAAAACGAAACGCCGCCGGTCCTCGACGACCGGCGGCGTTTTGCGCTTCAGGTGCTGCTGCCCTGCCTCACGCCTTGCTCAGATCACCCGGCATATGCATGGCCGATGCGGCCATCGGCATTTCCTCGGTGACGATACCCTTGAGCGGCGTGCCGGACGAAGAGACGAGCGTCGCTGCCGGCGTGCTTTCATCGTTCTTCAGCATGCGGCCGAGATGGCTACCGAGACGCAGGGTCATCGCGGCGATCGTGATGGTCGGGAAGTTTGCGCCAACCGTCGGGAACACCGAGCTGCCCGCCACATACAGGTTGCTCATGCCGTGAATCTTCAGGTTGCGATCGACCACGCCTTCCTTCTCCGAGTCGTGCATGCGCGTCGTGCCCATGTGATGCCATGTGCCTTCGAGCTGCGCGGGCCACGGCTTGCCTTCGAGCGGCTCGTCGAGCTCCACGTCGGCCACGCCGCCGCGCTTCAGTTCCTCGGCAAGAAGCGTCACCGTGCGATCGAAGGTGCGCTTCACGAGCTCGGTCACTTGCCAGTCCACCGATACGCGATTCATTCCGAGCGCGTCTTTCTGCGCCGAGAGCGTCACGCGGCTGTCGCGATTCGGCTCCGCTTCCACGATCGTCTGAATCTTCACTTCGGTGATGAGCGAACGCGGTTGCAACAGACGCGCAAGACCGAAGCACGCGGTATCGACGGGATGCGCCATCATGGTCATGAGGTCGCCCGCCATGCTGTAGCCCGGCTGATCCTTCTTGAGCATGGCCTGTTTCGCGCGGATCAACGCTTCGGAACCCTCGGTGTTCTCACCACGGAACACCGAATAGAACCACGAGCGCGCGTTCAGGAGCTTCTCGCGTTCCAGCACGGACTGCGTGAGCGCGAATTGCGAAGAGATGAACGTACCGTGTGCCGAGACCGCCTTGTTCTGATAGTGATACTTGATGTCGTAGAGCTTGTTGCGCGCCCATTCCTTCTTGAAGTTCACCTTCGCCGACATGATGCGCGGATGGTCCATGAAGTAACGGCCCACCAGATCGTTGCCGTTGCCAAGACCCGCCTTTTGCACCTTATTCGACGACAACAACAGACGCGCGTTCTCGATACCGCCTGTCGCGAGCACGAAGACCTTCGCGCGAATCGCAAAGCGCCGGCCGCTGATGGTGCCGATATCGACCTTCGTGACGGTGCGTGCGTCGGTGTCGGTGTCGATGTTCATCGCGTTCGCGTACAGCATCACGCGCACGTTCTTCGCATCGAGCAGATGCTTGCGATACACCTTGCCGAAGCGCACCGGCGGGCTGAACTGCGAGATCGTGTCGCGCACCTTGCCCGTCGGGAATGGATGACGCTTGACATCCGAACGATGAATCGCCGCTTCCCAGTAGGCCGGATCGAAATTATTCTCGCCGAGCTGCAGCAGTTGATGCGTGCGCGCATAGTAAGGGCGCAACTCGTCCAGGCTGAAAGGCCAGCCGCTGTCTTTCACCCAGTCGCGCTTTTCGAAATCCCACGGATCGAGCGGACGGCACCAGCCGCCCCAGCAATTGCTGCTGCCGCCAAGAAAGCGGCTGCGGCAACCATCGGCGAACTCGTACGGCACGCCGACGTTCTCGCCGCGATACAGATCGCGCGTTTCGTCGTCCGCTTTGTACCCGCCGCTTTCCAGGAGGCACGCGTCGATGCCCTGCCTTTCGAGTTCGAGCGCCAGCGTGATGCCGGCCACCCCCGCCCCGACGATGCAGACCGTGGTATCGATTACCGCGCCTTGCTCTACGCTTCGGCTGTCAATGAACATGCCCCGTGCTCCTTCTTACTCGTGCTTAAGCGGTGTGCCATGTTGCCGGCAATGCACCGCGCCCCTGACCCGTTGTCCAAACGCCGCATCCGGTTGCGAGTCGTCGCTCGTCTTGGCGACGCATCTTCTTGCCGGATTCAAACGATCCCGACGGCGCCCTGTACGCCATATACGCGCTATTCGCGCTTGTTCGCGTGTGCTGCCGCAGGGCTCCGCATGAGCTTGCAAGTCTCCTTCGCTGTCGGTTCACGAAAGCCCGCCGTGATACGCGGCATCGAATGTCCGCATCACGCCGCGCGCGCTTTGTCTCCGTGCCTCAGATGTCTTGTGCTTTTAAAAACGACCGGGCCGCGTCGATCACGAAGCGCGCGACCGCGATAAAACTCATGCAGGGAAGCGTTTTTTGATGAAGCGCACTGGGTTGCCGCCATACACGCCTTCCGCATCGAGCGAACGATGTACGACGGAAAGCGGTGTGACGACTGCCGAGCGCCCGATGGTCACGCCCATCTGCACCACGCATTTCGAAGTGATCCAGACGCCGTCTTCGATCACGATCGGTGCGACCTGCAAGTCCATGTTGCCGCCCACGTCGTGCGAGCCGGTAGTGAGAAACCCGCCCTGCGAGATGCAGACGTTGGAGCCGATGCGAATCGTGGTCTGGTTGTAGATCCAGGCATCGACGCCGAACCAGCAGTTGTCGCCGACCTCGAGATTCCACGGCGCCTTCACGCGAATGGGATGCGGCATGCGGCAGTTGCTGCCGATACGCGCGCCGAATGCGCGCAGAAGCGCCACGCGCACAAACGAGACCGGAATGAGCTTGTTATTGATGAAGCATGCTTCGATGAAGAACCACACGAGCTCGGTCAGAAAGCCGCGCTTCGCAACGAAGTTGCCGGGACCCGCGAGCGACAGGTCGATGACCTTGCCCGACGCCGTCGCGCGCCGTGTGGCAGTCTCGCCAGCGTTGCCATTTCTGGCCGCGCCGATGCCACGCTCTTCGATCGCTCTGTCCATTAGGAACCCCCGCCCCAGTCACTCCGCTTCACTACTCGCCCAGCTGCCCGCATACTGCCGATTCATTGCTGTGCAGCGCTTGTCGCACGGTGCCTGTCATCGAGCGCGCTTTTGTTTTCTGGCGACTCGTGTTTGGCCTTGTCCTTAGGTACGCTTCAAGGCGTACTCGTCTTACCTTTTCTGATAAGCATGATTGCTCGAGATGCCTGCATGCCGCCCGCCCGTTGCCAGGGAAAGCATGCCTATGCAGCGCGGCTCAGGCGCATACGGTAGGTTGATTATCGGCGAAGGGTGCACGAGCCCGCGTGCGCTAATACACGAATGGCCGCATCTGCAGGGCTTTTGGCGGTAGTGATCGGTTCCGCGCCATATCCTGTTTTCATGTCCGATTTATTCGTTGCATGCGTTGTATCCGGGTTCACCGAATCGATGCAGGAAGCGCACCGAATGAGGTCTTGCGACCAGACAATCACCTGCCGACTTGCGGAAACTTCGCACTACCGTTTTGGAGATTTCGATGAAAAACGCGCTACGTGTAGTGCTATTCCCGCTCATCGCCGCGACCGCGTTCGCCGCGGCGCCCTTTGCACATGCAGGCAATTTCGCCGATGCCGCCATGAGCAACGGTCAGGCCGCGGGCGGCGCGGGTGAGATGGACTTGCTCGGAAGTCCATCGACGTATTCGGACCCGTATGGTGCGCCGACCAACGGCAAAGGTGGTAAGCGCGGACCCATCACGAACGGGCAGACCACTGAGGGCATCTCGCCCACCGACAAGTTGCTGGCCCAGCAGAACGGCTATGTCGGCAATCCCGGTGCGGGTGCGCAGTTGCGGGCAACGGGCCGAAGAAACGATGCAGCCACCGCCAAGGCCATGTTGATGCCGCAAGGCGCGGCGGCCACGCTCTATCCCACGCCGGCGGGACTCAAGCCTCCGGCCAATGCCGCGCGCGCCAGAGACATCTACAAGTCGCCCTACTAAAAACACAAGGGTTCGTCTTCGATGAAAGACGAACCCTTGCAAGTCACGTGAAACAGCCAGCGCGATGCTCTGCTATTCGATCTTCTCCACGACAGGCGCACGCTCGATAAACATATCCGTATCCGCCGGCCGCGCAGCCGCTTCCTTGATCCGCACCGGCGCCGCATGCGGAACCGGCTTGCCGATGAGCGATATCAAGCGGTCTTCGAGGCGTGCAAACACGGAAGCCGGCGACAGACGTTCTTGTGCAAAGAGCCGTCCTTGCTCGCCATGCGAAGCCCGCAACTCCGGGTCGCCGATCAGCATTTCTATCGCATCGGTCAGGTCCTTCGCGCTCTCCGGCTTGATCACGACGCCACGTCCATTGACGGCTTCGTAGAGTTCCGTGCCGCCATGCGCCATGGCAATCACGGCGCGTGAACTGGCGAACATGCCGGTGAGCTTCGAAGGCATCACCAGATCGGCGACATCGCCGCGTTGCGGAAGCACGTGGACATCGGCGAGATTGAGCAGTTCGTTCAGACGCTCCACCGGCTGAAGGCACATGAAGCGCGTGTTCTTGAGACCCGCGCAACGCTTCTGCAATTCCGCCTTGGTCGCGCCGTTACCGCAAAACACGAAGACGATGTCATCGCGCGATGCGAGTGCGGCGGCGGCATCGGCCAAAACTTCAAGGCCTTGCTTCGCGCCCATGTTGCCCGAATAGAGCACGACGCCCGTATGTTCTCCGATCCCGAGTTCACGACGAAACTCGCTCGGACGATCGAGCGGAAAGATCGCGCCGGTATCGACCCAGTTGGGCAGATGGAACACGCGCGTCAGCTCCACGCCCTTCTTCACCGCGCGATCGACCATCTTGTCGGAAATCGACGAGACGACGTCGAAGTGCTTCATCAGCCAGCGTTCGAAGCCGAGCGCCATGCGGCTGGCGCGCGCGTTCTTGAGCAGGCCGAGATCGAAGGCGGCATCGACCTCGAAATCCTGAATATGCAGCCATGAACGCGCGCCGGTCAGACGTGCCAACGCAAGTGCGCCAGGCGCGTTGGCGAGGCTCGGTGCAATGCTCATCACGATATGCGGACGCCACGCCACGTGCGCCGCGAGCGCGGGCATGGACGCCAGCGCGAACGACGCAAGATGCAACATGCGCTTTGCGCCGCTCGGCTTCTTGGGCACCCATAGCGGCGCGCGCCATACACGCACGCCCTTGCGCGACTCGATACGATGAAGCCAGCTTCGATACCCCTCGCCGACCTTCCACTCCGGGTAGTATGGCGGCGCGCAGACGACGCGCACTTCGTGGCCGCCCGCGGCCAGTGCTTCTGCCATCTCTGCCGTGTACTTGCCGGTTCCCGTCAGCTCGGGCGCGTAATTCAGCCCGTAGATCAGTATTCTCATTTGGTCCCTCGCCCGACTAACGCGCCTTTCGCTCCGAACGGCTTTCGCGTCCGGCAAGGCGCCAGCCACCAGGCGCGCAGGACCGCGCGTCTGGCAGCGTCTCTTCACTACCTGTGTGCGTCTTCCTCCATCTACCGTCCCGCTTTGGCCACCCGCTTAGTTGGTCAGCAAGAGCGCGCAGCCTCGCGCGATATTGGCAGCCGCCGTGGGCGGATCGAAGCGCTGAATCACGTCGGTGCAACGGCTCGCCGTGCCCGCCGTATCGGCGAACGCTTCCAGCGACTTGAGCATTGTGCGATGCAAGGCCGCCACATCGCCCGCAGGGAAGGAGTAACCCGATACCCCTTCCACCACGAGTTCCGGAACGCAGCCGCAGCTTTCGCTGACGATGACCGGACAACCATGACTCAATGCTTCGTTCGTGACGAGACCCCACGGTTCACGCCGGCTCGGCAACACCATGCACGTCGCGCTGAAATACTCGCGCGACAGTGGCGCGTCTTGCAGACTGCCGAGAAACTGCACGGATTCCTCGAGACCAGCCTCTTTCACTTGCTGCTTCAACGCGTCGCCGAGCGGGCCCGTACCTACGATACGCAGCTGGGCATTCGGCACGCTCTTCTTGAGCGTACTGAACGCTTCGACCAACGTATCAATACCCTTCTCGGCGGACAGACGTCCGACATAGAGGAACACCGGCTTGTTGCCTTGCCGATGTAGAAGCCGGTCATCACCCACCGTCTTCGGTGAAAACGAACGCGGCAGCGCGGCAGCCTGACAAGGGATGAAAATGTTCTCCTGCTTCGCACCGAGCGACATCAGATACTCGCGGCTGCGCGTACCGAAAGCGAAGTAACCATCGCACAGCGCGAAGAACACGCGCTTCGGAATGGAGGTCAACATGCGGCGCGGATTGTCACGTGCAGTTGAATCGCAGAACACAGCGCGGCGCTTTCCGGTGAGAATGCACGCGGCCATCATCGCCCAATATTCCGGACGGTGATACCCCGGCAAAACCACGAGATCGGACTTCGCCTTGAGCACTTCCCAAGTGAGACGCATGGTCATGCGCCAGGTCGGCACGTCTTCATAGCAGCCGCTGTATAGCTTTCTCATCGGGTAGCGGTGGAACGAATAGTCGACATCGGAAAAGCCGATGCGATCGTGCTCCGTATCCGCGATCTGCACCATCGAATAACGAATAGAGCCGGACCCCGAGATGTTATGCAACGCGGACAAAACTTCGCCTTTATGCCGCGACCACACGACGTTATGAAAAATGGTCACTGATGCTGACATTTCTTTTGCGTCCTTTGGAAAGGATTCGATATGTTCGCGGCTGGCTATGCGGCGACCGGCGTTTGCATCGATTCGTCACGCGAGAGGAAGTCCCCGTACGTCGCGCGGATGCCTTCTTCCAGTGCGATCGACGCCTTCCATCCCATGCCTTCGAGCTTTGAAACATCGAGCAGCTTGCGCGGCGTGCCGTCCGGCTTGCTGGCATCGAACTCGAGTTGACCGTCGAAGCCGACCACTCGACAAATCGTATGCGCGAGTTCGCGGATGGTCAGGTCTTCACCTGTCCCGACGTTGAATACGCCTTCGCTGATGTCGCTTTCCATGAGGAAGGTCGCGGCATCGGCGAGATCGTCGACATGCAGGAACTCGCGACGCGGCGTGCCCGATCCCCAGACCGGCAATGTCGCATCCCCTCGTTGCTTCGCTTCGTGCGCCTTGCGAATCAGCGCGGGCAGCACGTGACTGCTCTTCAGGTCGTAGTTGTCGTTCGGGCCGTAGAGATTCGTCGGCATGACCGAGACGAACTTCGTGCCGTACTGACGGTTGTACGCCTCGCACATCTTGAGGCCCGCGATCTTCGCAATCGCATAGGCTTCGTTGGTCGGCTCAAGCGCCGATTGCAGGAGATATTCTTCCTTGATCGGCTGCGGGCAGGCCTTCGGGTAGATGCACGACGAACCGAAGAACACGAGCTTGCTCACGTTCCAGCGGCAGGCCGCGTGAATCACGTTGGTCTGGATCGCGAGGTTCTCGTAGATGAACGAGGCGGGCATCGTCGAATTCGCGAGGATGCCCCCTACGCGCGCCGCCGCGAGAAACACCACGTCGATATGCTCTTCCTCGAAGAACAGGTTCACCGCGCCCTGGTCGGTGAGATCGAGATGCGCCTTCGTGCGCGTCACGATGTTGCGGTAGCCGGCCTTATTGAGCCGGCGCACCAGCGCCGAGCCCACCATGCCGCGATGTCCCGCCACGAAAATGCGTGCGTGCTTGTCCATGCGCTTTACTCGTGATGTTCCAGGGCCTTGAAACCGGCGAGCGTGACGAGTGCGTCGCGTCGGGCAATCTGATAGTCCGCGCGCACCATCTCCTTGACGAGTGTCTGGAAGGTGGTCTGCGGACGCCAGCCGAGCTTGGCATGCGCCTTCGACGGATCGCCGAGCAGCGTTTCCACTTCGGTCGGACGGAAGTAGCGCGGATCGACACGCACGATCACCTGACCCGGCTTCAGCTTCGTCTCGCGGCCTTCCACTCGATCGACGATACCCACTTCATCCACGCCCTCGCCTTCGAAGCGCACGTGTACGCCGAGTTCGGCCGCTGCCTGTTGCACGAATTCACGCACGCTGTATTGCACGCCCGTTGCAATCACGAAGTCTTCCGGCTGCTCTTGCTGCAGCATCATCCATTGCATCTCGACGTAGTCGCGCGCATGGCCCCAGTCGCGCAGCGCGGACATGTTGCCGAGGTACAGATCGTCCTGCATGCCGACCGCGATACGCGCGATGGCGCGCGTGATCTTGCGCGTGACGAAAGTCTCGCCGCGCACCGGCGATTCGTGGTTGAACAGAATGCCGTTGCATGCATACATGCCATACGCTTCGCGGTAGTTCACCGTGATCCAGTAGGCGTAGAGCTTCGCGACCGCATAGGGGCTGCGCGGATAGAACGGCGTGGTTTCGCGCTGGGGAATTTCCTGCACGAGACCATAGAGTTCGGAGGTCGATGCCTGATAGAAACGCGTCTTCTTTTCGAGGCCGAGAATGCGGATGGCTTCGAGAATACGCAGCGCCCCGAGACCGTCGGCGTTGGCCGTGTATTCCGGTTCCTCGAACGACACTGCAACGTGGCTTTGTGCCGCGAGGTTATAGATTTCGTCGGGCATCACGCGCTGGATGATGCGCACGAGGCTCGTCGAATCCGTAAGGTCGCCGTGATGCAGAAACAGACGCTGGTCCGGATCGTGCGGATCACGATACAGGTGATCGATGCGGTCAGTGTTGAAAAGCGAACTACGGCGCTTGATGCCGTGCACCTCGTAGCCTTTTTCGAGCAGCAATTCGGCCAGGTACGACCCGTCTTGCCCCGTGATGCCCGTGATCAAAGCGACTTTGCGGTCCATGCTTAACCTCTCGTATGCGGTCTGAGTGTTGGCGCGCCCATGCACATGGTGCGCGCCGGTCATTGTTCTTACAGGCGGCGTCCGGTTTTTATTCTGCGATGCTTTCGTAGCCGTAATAGCCAGCGTAGGTGCTGCCCATCAACATCTTCGATTGCGGTACATCCGTGAGCAGTACGCCCTTCATGTTCACGCCGCCGTGATGCAGGCGCTTCATCGTTTCCCCGATTTCCTGCACCTGATTCTTGCCATGCCGCACGACGAGAAGACTCGTGCCCGCATGCTTGCCGATCACCGTTGCGTCGGTCACCGCCAGCACCGGCGGGGTATCGACGATCACGAGGTCATACAGTTGCTTCAAATGCTCGAGCACTTCGCCCAGGCGATCGCTTGCCAGCAGTTCCGACGGATGCGAAGGCAGCGAGCCCTTGGTGATCAGGTCCACGCCCGGCAGGACATCGTGCAGAATCGCGCTCGTCACGTCCGCGCCCATCAGCACATCCGACAGACCCGGCGAATGACGCACGCCGAAATGCGAGTGAATGTCGCCACGGCGCATGTCGCCGTCGATCAGAAGCACGCGCTTTCTCGTCGATGCAACCAGCGTCGCCAGATTCACCGAAAGGAACGACTTGCCCGCTTCAGGACGCGAACCGGTGAGCATCACGACGTTGTTGCGCGCATCGGCCAGTTGCAGGTTGAGCGACGTGCGCAGGCCGCGAATGCCTTCGACAGCGGCATCTTCCGGCGCTTGCGCGGCAAGCACGTGCAGTCCTTCGCGGCGCATGCCCACCTTGCGTTGCAGACGCAGTTGCTGCGTGCTGCGCGGCACGATGGCGAACACACGCACGCCGAGTTGCTTTTCGATCTCTTCCGGACGTTCGACACCGCCGTACAGGGACTTGCGCACGAAGGCGATCAGAATGCCGAGCACGAGGCCGATACCGGCTGCGATCAGGATCACGATCACGCGCTTCGGACGGACAGGATCATCCGGCGCTTGCGCATAGTCGACCACGCGCACGTTGCCGATCTGCCCGGCCTTCGCAATGCGCAGTTGCTGCGCGCTGTTCAGGAGGTTCGTGTAGAGCTCGGTGTTGACACGCACGTCACGCAGATAACGCAGCGCGGTCTGCTCGGTATCCGGCAGCGTCGAGACGTTCTTGCCGAGACGCGTTTGCGCGCCGGTGAGCGATGCGATCTGCGCATCGAGCGCCTGCACCGACGGATGGTTGGCCGTAAAGCGCAGCGACAGTTCGGCGCGTTGCTGTTGCAGGTCCGTGAGCTTGGTCTTGTTATCGACGATCTGTTGCAGCAGCAGGCGGCTTTCCTCGGAAAGGTCGACCGTGCCTTGCTTGTTGCGGAACGTGTTGTACTTCTGCTCGGCTTCGTCCAGTTGCTTCTTCAGAATGGGCAACTGCTGATCGAGGAACGACAGCGTGTTCTCGGCTTCGGCGGAACGCTTGTTGGCGTCCTGCGCGACGTAGCGATTAGCGATGTTGTTGACGATCTGCGCGATTTCCTTCGGGTTGCCGCCTTCCAGGCTCAAACCGATGATTCCCGATTGCAGCGCCGTTTCCGCCACCGTCAGACGCTTCTGCAGATTGTCGATGGTCGTGAGCGTCGAGAAGCGTTGCAGTTCGAACTGCACGCCTGCCGGGCTTTCGAGCTTGTCCACCTTGAGCTTGACCGGACCGAACGCGGTCACGCCCGCGGCTTCCTGGCCGACCTTGCCGGTGAGAATGGAAACGCCGTCCGGGTCGTTCAGCACGTAGGTGCCGTTTTCTCCGGCGACCAGCGTGAACTTCTTTTCGTAGAGTTCCTTCGGCGTGTCGAAGAGCGGCACGTCGATCTGTTCATTGCCCCACGCAAAGCGCGAGAGGTAGCCCGAGGGAATGGGCATGTTGAACATGTTGAACACGCTGCCAACCAAACCGCCCACGAAGGGCATGGTGTGCGGAAGCGCGCTGATGTCGAGGTGCAGACGGCGCACCGTGTCGTCGACGACGAGGCGCGAGCGCAGCAGTTCGATCTGCGCGGCCGTGGTCGACTTCGCGTCGAACATCTGCGAGACGGCCTGCAATGCGTTGGGGTTCGCTTGAGCGTTGCCCGCGTTATTCGACTCTTCCACCTGGATCAGCGCGTCGGCCTTGTAGGTCGGCGGCGCAATGAAAGCGTACGCGGCACCCAGTGCGACCACCGCGAGCATCACGGTCATCACGAGCTTCCAGTTGCCCAGTACAGCGGCCAGGTAGTCGGATAATCGCAACTCGTCGCCGGTCGAGACGTCCGAGTATCGTGTATCAAAGTTCATGGCCATGGTCTCGCTCGCTCTTTCTTTAAGTCGCACAAGGTGGACCGGCGCGCCCCTGCGCACCGGTCTTGAGGCTTACTTTGTAATCACGGCCGCGGTCAGGCCTGCATTGATCGCCGGCAGCAACAGGTTAAGCACGCGGCTGAAACGGACGAGTCCGTTGTTATCCACGTAGACGACATCCTTCGGTTGCAATTCGAAACTGTTCGCAAGCAGCATGGACACAGGCGAACGCGCGTCCAGCTTGTAGACTTCAGGCGTATCGGTCTGGCCATTGCGAATCACGTACAGCTCCTTCGGATCCGAAGTCTCGGCGTTGAAGCTGCCGGCTTGCGAGATCGCGTCGGACAAGGTCAGCTTGCCGTTGCGCATCGGGATCACGGTGGCGGGCTTGGTCACTTCGCCCATCACGTAGACGCCGTTCTCGTCGCGCGAATCGATACGCAGCGCATCGCCCGGCTTGAGCATGATGTCCGACGGGCTGCGGCCCTTCGAGGTCATGCTGGCCATGTTGATGTGATACGTGACGCCATCGCGGATCAGCGTGACGCGGCTCTGGTCCGCCGTCGTCGCGAAACCGCCCGCGCGTCCGATCGCTTCGGTCAACGTCATCGGAATGTCGTTGATCTGTTGCGAGCCGGGCGTACGCACGTCGCCGTCGATATACACCTGCGAAGCGCGGAACGAAGCCACGCGCACCGTCACCTGCGGCTTCACGAAAACCTTCGACAACTCCGAGTACAGCTCGCGCTGCACTTGCGATTCCGTCTTGCCCGCGACGTGCAGCGTGCGGTTCACATACGGGAACTGCAAGTTGCCGTCCGCATCGACGATAAAGCCGGGAGCGGCATCCGCGATACGCGTCTGCTGGGCCGGTTGGCCGAGCGCGGCCACGAGTTCCGGGTGATCCCATACCGTGATCTGCAGCACGTCGCCCACGCCGAGCTTGTACGGCGTCGCCTTGCCGTAGAGGCTCGCATTCGGATCGTCGGTGGCCGACGGTTGCGCGGCCTTCAACTTGCGCACGAGCGAGAGATCGATCGGCGTGATCGGAATGTTGACCGTGGTTGCCGGGTCGCCCTGGTCCGTCGAAGTCTCGACGAGAGCCGCGGGCTTCTCCATCTTCATACCCGGTGCGAGACCGCAGCCTGCCATCACGACGCAAAGCGTGGCCGCCGCCGCAAGGCTGCTGAGCCGGAAGCCCGACGACTTCGACATTTGGATATTGGCGGCCATGGAGATGCTGCCTGGTTGTTGTTGGTTGTGCATGTAGGTCGTCCCCTGCATCAGTAAGCGTTGGTGTGGCGTAGTCCCTT
Source organism: Caballeronia sp. LP006 (assembly GCF_031450995.1). Lineage (NCBI taxonomy): Bacteria > Pseudomonadati > Pseudomonadota > Betaproteobacteria > Burkholderiales > Burkholderiaceae > Caballeronia > Caballeronia sp. LP006. The sequence continues at coordinate 2,691,776 of NZ_JARTVW010000005.1, forward strand.
GAAGATCGTAGCGGCGATGATTCTCATATCGAGTCCGAACGACCAATTACCGAGGTAGTACAAGTCATGAGCGACGCGTCCTTCCATTTTTTCGATGCGGTCGGTTTCCCCGCGAAAGCCGTTGACCTGAGCCCAGCCGGTGATGCCCGGCTTGACCCGGTAACGATGGATGTACCCCGACACGACCTTTTGATAAAGGTCGTCATGTTCGAGTGCGTGCGGACGCGGGCCCACGACCGACATGTCGCCGCGCAGAACGTTGAAGAACTGCGGCAGCTCATCGAGGCTGGTACGGCGCAGGAACGCTCCGACACGAGTCACGCGCGGATCATTGCGCGTGGCCTGGCGAAGCACTCCGGCCTGTTCCGTGTGCATGCGCATCGAACGGAACTTGTAGATGTTGAAGACGCGGCCATCCGCGCCTTTACGGCGTTGCGTGAAGAGCACCGGACCGCGCGAAGACAGCTTCACGGCGATGGCGCAGGCAATCAGCAAGGGAGCGACGGCGATGATCGCGGCAAGCGCGAAGGCGCGGTCGAAGAGTTCTTTCTGCAGAAGCGCGCTGGGCGACAACGGCGACGCGACGAGATTGATGGCGGGTTCGCCGAGCAGATCCGTCACACCGCTTTCGAAGAGCGCGAGGCTGCGCACGTCGGGAATGAAACGCACGTTGACGAGGTCGTTGCGGAACTCGTTCACGAAACGAAGGATGGTGCGTTCTTCCGAGAGCGGCAAGGCGAGCCAGACTTCATGCACGTTCTGGGTACGCACGTAGTCGACGAACGCGTCGAAGTCTTCGTACACCGGAACGCGCGTGTTGAGACGGCCCTGACCGGGCGTTGCGTTGAACGCGGCGCTGGCGCGAAAGCCGGCGTCGGTCGTGCGGTCGATCTTTCTGACGATGGAATCGCAATGCTTGCCGCAACCGACGATCGCCACCTGGTGCAGGTTGAGACCGGCGTTGCGTACATTAGCGAGGACCGCATGGGTGAGCAGACGGCCGGCGATCAGAAGCGCGCCGGACATCGCGGTCCAGTAGGCGAACCAGAGGCGCGAGACGTAGTCGAGGCGATGCAGCGAGAACATCAGCGCAAGTGCGCAGCCCTGCACGACGAGCCAGCCCAGTGAGACCTGGCACGCGAGCATGAGCTTGCTACGGCCGCGCCACGATTCGTACACGCCGAAGCCGGGAAACAGCGCGAGCGAGAAAGCCGCCGCAAAGGCGACGAACGCCACCGAATAGGCGTGTGCCTCTATGTACTCGAACCGGATCTGCGACGCCACAGCGGCGCCGCCGACGATCATGGCCACGTCAAAAAGACGCGCCAGCAATCCTTGTAAATCGCGCATGTCATTCCCCCGAACGCAATCGCTTGTTGCCTGACACCACCTGCCTCTTTTGTCCTCCCTTCGCGTAACGGTCTTTATGTCGTTGGTTACCGCTGCAAAGAAGACTGCCTTGTTCGTATGCGCCGTCGATCAGCTGCGGCCATACGTATCGTCGAAGCGCACGATGTCGTCTTCGCCGAGATAACTGCCGGACTGCACTTCGATCATTTCGAGCGGTACCTTGCCCGGGTTTTCCAAACGGTGACGCACGCCGAGCGGAATGAAGGTCGATTCGTTTTCCGAGAGCAGGAACTGCTCTTCGCCACGCGTGACGAGCGCCGTGCCGCTCACGACGATCCAGTGCTCCGCGCGATGGTGATGCATCTGCAACGAGAGCTGTGCGCCCGGCGTCACGACGATGCGCTTCACCTGGAACCGCTCGCCATGTTCGATGGAGTCGTAGAAGCCCCACGGACGGCGCACCTTGCGGTGAGTGTCGGCTTCCGGCGCATGCTGCTCGCGGATACGCGCGACGAGACCCTTGATGTCCTGCACGCGGGAACGGTCGGCCACGAGCACGGCGTCATCCGTTTCCACGACGATGATGTTGGTCGTGCCGACGCAGGCCACGAGACGGCCGCCCTCGGAGCGCGCATAGCTCGAGGTCGCGCCTTCGAACACCACGCGGCCGCTTGCCACGTTGCCCGAGTCGTCCTTGTCCATCGCGTCCCACACGGCGTCCCACGAACCGAGGTCCGACCAGCCCGCGACGAGCGGCACCACCACGCCTTCGCACGGCGCGCTCGGCGTGCCGATGTGTTCCATGACCGCGTAGTCGATCGAATCGGACGGCGCGCGGCCGAATTGCGCGGCCTGCGGACGGATGAACTTGCCGTCGTCCTTGCCTTCCGAAATCGCGGCGCAGCAGGCCGAGTGCATGTCGATGTTCAGCTTCTCGAGCGCGGCGAGCCAGACACTGGCGCGCACGACGAAGATGCCGCTGTTCCACCAGTACGTGCCCGCGGCGACGTACTGCGCGGCGAGTTCGGCGGCGGGCTTTTCGACGAAGCGGTCGATCTGATGCGCGCCGTCTTCGAGCGCCTGACCGATACGGATATAACCGAAGCCCGTATCCGGGCGCGTCGGCGGAATACCGAGCGTGGCGATCACGCCGCGCTCAGCGTGTTCGGCGGCAATCGCGATTGCGCGATGCAGCGCCGGCAAGTCGGCGATGGAGTGATCGGCGGGCATCGCCACCATGATCGCGTCCTGACCGCCCTTCACGGCTTGCAGCGCGGCGAGCGTGAGCGCGGGCGCCGTGTCGCGGCGTGCCGGTTCGACGATGATGCGTGCGTTCACGCCGCTTTCGCGGGTCTGCTCTTCCGTCGTGAAGCGATGCTCTTCACCGCACACGATGATCGGATCGGCTTCGACCTTGAAGTTGCCGGAGAAGCCCTTGAGGCGTCCGACCGTGGCTTGCAAAAGCGAATCGCGGCCAACGATGCCGATCAGTTGCTTCGGGAATTGCTCGCGGGACATCGGCCACAGGCGCGTGCCCGAGCCGCCGGCGAGAATGACGGGCACCAGGCGCCGGCATGCCTCGGCCGTCGTGGCCGAAGACGCTTCTGCGTTCGCTGCGTTCACCGTCACTTCGCTTTCCGTGCGTGCATCATTGCTCATATCAGGACTCCTGCCTGCAAGTTCGAACGCGCAGCATCTGCCGCCCGAGAATGATTGAGTCCCGGACCAATCTGGTCCGGCCAAATGTTCGACGCTAAACGCCATCCTTGTCCGCTACCCCACAGAAGGCGGGGTCTGTCGAACCGGCGTCCAGTCCGCGTGGATCAACCGTTAGCTTCGCGCCGGCTCTGCATCCGATATTCGGTCGGAGAGATCAGAAGGCGCTTGCGAAAAATCTTGGCGAGGCGGTCGCCGTTGCCCATGCCGCTTCTGCGCGCGATCTTGTCCACCGGCAGTTCCGAGTCGGTGAGCAGCGCGCAGGTCACGGCGAGGCGTGCCTGCAACAGATAATCGGAAGGCGTGATGCCCATCTCGATCTTGAAGCGGCGCAGAAAGTTGCGCTCGCTCATGGCGGCGACCTGAGCCGCATCGACGACGGAGATCGGCCGCTCGCAGTTGTCCTGGAGCCAGCGCGCCGCCGCGCGAATCTTGTCGCCCGCGGATGCCGCGCCGCTGTCGCCCAGGATGGACACGAGCTTGGCGGCGGACCCCGGCATCAGGCGTTCGGCCACGTTGCGCGAGATGTCCAGCCCGAGGTCGCGCTTGACAAGCAGGAGCGCGCCCTTCATCGATTCGTAGCGATCGCCGCCATCGGCGGACGGTTCGTCGCGCACGAGGTGGATCATGCTGTTGCCGTAGCGCGCCTGCGGGTCGTTGAGGCCCGGATGCACGCTGCCGATACCCGCGGCTTCCAGCACCTTGCGGCCTTCGGAGATCGCCTTGACGACAGTGGTCTTCGAATTCACGCGGCGCACCCATTCGATGATGCGGTCGTCGCGGGCCGCTTCATCCGCGCCGCGACCGCCGGCCACGAAGAGCGCATCGAAACCGCCGTAGTGACGAGCATCGAGACCGTCGGTCCAGACGCGCACCGACGACGAGCACGCGACGTTGCCGCCCTCCACCGAGAGAAAGCGCACGTCGTACTTGCAGTCGGCCTTCGCTTTCACCGACGACAGTTCGTTCGCCATGTGAAAAACTTCCGCGACGATTCCCGCGCCGAGGAGCGAAAATCCGTCGAACAGCAAAATCGCGATGCGTTTCACCTCGGTCTGAGACGGTCTCGTCGCGGGCGGCATCCAACCCATCACTGCGGGTTCGAGAGTGGCGTAAGGCATGGTCATCCTCTGCTGCTTTTTTGTTCCAGGAGTACGGCTTGCGTTCTCGGCCATTGCATTGCATCAAGGACTTTCCCGAACTGCGCCGGGTTGTCGTGACCGATGGGAACGAGAGGTTGGCGGAATCGATCCGTTGGTGTGAATAATAAGCAGACAAAGTTTTTTGTGGTGCGGATTTTCGCTCTTAAACCACAAAATCTGTTCGGTTGTGAGGGTGACCGCACATTGATATCTATCCCCAAATTCTTTTAGCGCAATCGTCCAAAGACTGACGAAACAAATACCGCGATTCATCATACAAACTTTATGCAAAGCGCCGGCTTGAAAAGAATTCGCGTATCGTAGAAACCGCTTTAGAAACTCCCGCCAAGCGCTAGCGCACGGCCCTGTGCGGCTCACAGACGATTGCGCCCTCGTGGGGGAAGCGTCGAAACTGATTCATCCGTGCAACATCGCATGCTTGGCGACTGTTCAGACGTTTCATCGGAATCGGAAATTTGTGGTTAATCCTCAATCCGGCGCCTATTCTCCAATTGATTAATTAGCTGTCTCGAATTAGATAAGTTTTGGAACGCTAATAATATTTCCTGGATTATATGAGCGCGCCAATCCGGATTATCAAAAGCGCTTTGGACGTGGGAATCAAAAGCCGAATTTAATTAACTTTTGAAAGATTTCCTAAGACCTATCCTGCTGCATTGCAAGGCCGCGTTTCGCCGCAAACCACCGTGCACGTTAGACGTGCGCAGCGTGCTTATCCGCCAATGATTAGTCATTTGCGGCGGTTTCTGTTCTGAGCCTCTTTTTTGAATGACCGATTGAAAGAATCTGTAATCTGCAATGCCTGATTCACAATTAATGGGCGTAATCGCGTATTTGACTGATCAGCGAATTCTTCGCACCGCGTCCCGCGCCGGCGGTCAACTTTTCCGCGCCCGCCGGGACCTTCGTTACGATTTGGAACGCCTTGGGTGTTTCACTCCTGATAAGCGCGCGGTCGTTCTCGAAGATCGGTCTTTTCGACACGATGAAGCTGCTATCGCACGCCGGTGGCCTGTATTCATCGGACGAAGCGGGCTTGCACGTGCGCGCGCGCACGCAGTGGAGTAAGAAGTGGACGGCATCATCGCTTCTGAGCGGCACCGCGCGCGCGCGAGAAACGTTTCAGTTTCGTAGCATCGGCGGCGCTTGGCGTCACGGCTCGCTCCTCATATCTCCCATACGGCCAAGGTCACGCGAACGATGAACGGATTACTCGCACCCCGCTTCACCGCCCTTCGCGTTGGCTGCCTCGCGTTTGCGCTCGCCTTCCTTGGGTCGATGACCGGCTGCGACGACGCCACGTCCGAGGAAGCGGCGCCTGCCGCCAGCGCGGTGATCATCGACGGCACCGCGTGGATTCCCTGCGCCGCCGAATACGGCGTCTGCACATTCGAAGGCGCCACGCGCGTGTTGTACGGCACGCCCGTGCAACACGCGATCAAGACCTTCACGGGCAGCGCACGCTGCGACAACAGCGCCTTCGACGACCCCGCTCCCGGCGTCGAAAAACATTGCTGGTATGCGAGCACGACCAAGACGGCAGCGCCCCGCGCGCAGTCCGCCGCGGCCGAACAACAAACCGCTCCCGCCGATACCCCGCCGCTTCGCTGCAGCGCGCCGACACCGCCCGTATCGGCGTCAGTGAGCGGCGATATGCTCGAAGCGGACACGCCCGGCAGCGACGGCACGCGCATGTTCGCGCTGAAGACGCCGGTGCGCGTGGCCATCACTACGCGCGCCAAGGGCGCCGATACCGTCACATGGCAGATCCGCGACGCATGGAACACGGTCAAGGCGAGCGGCCAGTTTGCCGTCGATGCGCGCCCCGCGACTACTACGATCGTCTGCACGTCGGAGGCGGCGGGTTACTTCGCGGTGAGCGCATCGCTCAAGTCGGGTAAGAGCGCGTTGCCAACGCGCGGCACACGGCCCACCGGCATCGCCACGTTCGGTGTGCTGCCGGTGGTGGCTCCGGCGCTGCCGCCCGTGGCATTCGAGCATCCGGATCAGCATCGCTTCGGCGGACAAGGCGCGGCGTATCTCAAGCCGGGTCAAAGCTGCTGTTCCGGCGACGGTTATCGTCCGCTCTATCCCGAGCTAGGTCTCACCTGGGTCAACGACAACCGCAACTGGTACATGACCGAGGAAAAAGGCCCGAACACCTTCAACGCGGCAGCGGACAACCTCGCGCCCTACTTCAAGCCGGGCGATCTGCTGCGCCTCATTCAGCTCGATGGCATTCCCGCATGGGCGAGCCCCACGCACGAGCGCACGCACAGCTACGCGCCTTCCTCGCTCGATGCATACAGCGCCTACATGAAACGTGTCGGCGTGGAATCGAATGCAGTGAGAAGGCGCTGGTTCCCGCAGCAAGCGCACAACTACTACCAGGTAACATGGGAACCGGACTACGAAGGCGGTCTGCCCTGGCGCGACACGGACGCCAATCTCGTCGCGATGTACAAGGCCACCGCCGAGGCCATTCACGCGGGCGACCCCAACGCCGTCGTAATGGGCCTGACGCTGTCGAATCTGGCTTCAAACACGACGTGGCTCAAGCGTCTGGCGCCGCTTGGCATCGGCAAGTATCTGGATGGCGTGAGCGCGCATGGTTATTACGACGTGGGCACGTCGCCGTCGCACCCGCCGGAACGTTTCGATGCCGACGCCTCCACCGCATCGAAAGCGATGCCCGCCGCGATGCGCGAGCTGCGCCGCACGATGACCGAAGTCGTGAAGCCGGGCGCAAAGCTCTTCGTCACCGAGACAGGTATCAGCTACGACCTGAACACGAAGTACGGCCCGGCGACGCCGAACTGGAACGTGCTCTATGCACAAGGCGCGGTGACGGCGCGCGCGCATCTGATATTGCTTGGCGAAGGCGCGGACGTGAGCTTCGTGTTCTATTCCGCCGATCCGCCCGAGGTGGGCTATGGCATGTTCTTCGATCTCGTGAATGCGCAAGGCGGCTACGGGCAGACGCAGATCAGCCCGAAGCCCGCCGCGATGGCCGTGGCCGCCATGACGCGTCTGATCGACGGCACGACCACGCTCGGCTATGTGAACGGCACGCCCAAAGGCGTCTACGCCTACGCGTTCCAGCGGCTGAATGGCGGCAAGGTGGTCACCGCGCTCTGGACCCATAGCAATGCGGTATGGCCGGGACCGAAGGGCTTCGATGCGTCGCATGGAGCGAACTACAGCCTCATCGTCGATGCGCCCGCGAAGTCCGGCACGGTGACGGTATTCGACATGATGGGCAATGCATCGGCCATGAAGTACAGCGACGGACGCCTGCCGCTCGTGCTGACCGAGGCGCCCATATACGTCGTCTCCGATAACGCCGATGCCATGCGCGCCAACGTCACGAAGCCCGCCGGATACACGGGTCAATGAGCCCTTGGCGAGCGGAAAAACCCGTGGCACACGCGGACGATCTTTCGGCGCTTTTCGCCAGTGTCGTTCATGCCTGTCGCGAGAATTCGCGCGCTACACTGAACGCGCGCCGTGCATATCGCGCGAGCAGCATCCATAACGATTAAAAGCAAAGACCAATGGAGCAGCAATGCTGAACGTGGACGATTTCATGACGGTGGTCCGGCTCACGCCGCTCATTTCGATCGACCTGATCGTGACCGACGGCAACCGCCGGGTTCTGGTCGGTCATCGCCGCAATCGACCCGCACAGGGCACGTGGTTCGTGCCGGGCGGGCGCGTGGACAAGGACGAATCGCTCGATGCCGCGTTCAAGCGCGTCGTCAGTAACGAACTGGGCGTGGCGAGCGTCGAGCGTTCGTCGTCGCGCTTTTATGGCGTGTTCGAGCATCGCTACGACGATAACTTCGCCGGCGAGCCCGGCTTCGGCACGCACTACATCGTGCTTGCCTACGCGATGAACCTGAGCGGCACGGTGCCCATCGGCCGCTTCGATCAGCACAGCGATTATCGATGGCTGCTGCCCGATGAACTGCTCGCACGCGAAGACGTGCACGAGAACACGAAGGCTTACTTCCGCTAAGCCGTGCAGCAAAAAAACGGCGCGCATCGCTGCGCGCCGTTCTCATCGAACCGAAACAGATGATGCTTCAGGCGATGACCGTGGAATCTTCGCTCGTGTCGTCGACATCCACATCGGTGCGGACTTCTTCTGCTTGCGCCGCTTCCAGCTTGCCGAAATGCGCGTTCAGGTAGGCGGCGAACTCATCGCGCACTTCCGGATGACGCAGGGCGAATTCGACCGTCGCCTTCAGATAGCCGAGCTTGCTGCCGCAGTCGAAACGCTTGCCATGATAGCGATACGCGAGCACCTGTTCCTGCTCGAGCAACGCGGCAATGGCGTCCGTCAGTTGAATCTCGCCGCCTGCGCCCGGCTTCTGCTGACGCAGGAAGTCGAACACGCGCGGCATCAGCACATAGCGGCCGACCACGCCGAAGTTCGAAGGCGCGAGCGCCGGTTCCGGCTTTTCGACCACGCGCGAGAGCTTGAAGAGACCGTCGTCCCAGGGCTTGCCCTCGATCACGCCATACGAGCGCGAATCCTTGCGGTCGATCTCCTCGACGCCGATCACCGACGAATGATAGTGGTCGAACACATCGACCATTTGCGAGAGCACGGGCGGCTTGCCGTCGAGCAGGTCGTCCGCGAGCACGACCGCGAACGGTTCGCCGCCGACGAGCTTTTCCGCGCACAACACGGCGTGACCGAGACCGAGCGCTTCGGCCTGACGCACGTACATGCAGGTGACATGGCTCGGCAAGATGCCGCGCACGAGTTCGAGCAGCTTGTCCTTGCCGCGCGCTTCGAGTTCGGCTTCGACTTCATAGGACTTGTCGAAGTGGTCTTCGATTGCGCGCTTGCTGCGCCCGGTCACGAAGATCATCTCCGTGATGCCAGCGGCCATCGCTTCTTCGACCGCGTACTGAATCAGCGGCTTGTCCACGACGGGCAGCATTTCCTTCGGACTCGCCTTCGTCGCGGGCAGGAAGCGCGTGCCGAGACCGGCTACTGGGAATACCGCCTTGCGTACCTTGAGCATCGGCTCACCTCGGTTGTCGGTTGCACGAGGCGTTGCGACGCGTCTTGGAGCGTTCGCGGCCGCCTCTTGTTGTGGGATATGTAGTGGAATCAATCGCCCGATTTCATCAGACGACATGAGTGATGCCAGCTTATCGTCCGAATATCGAAATCATCTGCCAACAGTTCGCCATTATCCGACGATGGCGACGGCGTTTGCTGCCTGCCGCGTATAGTGCCACGCATATAGCTTGGTTTTCCCTCTGCTTTTCGCTCCACCAGGGAGATTACGACACAGGGGATGAACAGGAGAAAGTCGATGGTATATGCCAACGGTATGGCCCGGCTGCAGGTCGTGCGCTCGCCCGAAACCGACGCGCCGCCCGCCGATGTGGCCAGCATGGCGAAGCGAATCGGCATTCTGATCTTCGAGGACTTCTCGCTCGTCGAAGTCAGTTCTATTTCCGAAGTCTTTTCGCTTGCCAACCAGGTTCGCCTGCCTGCTCATGCGGGCTCGAACGCTGCGGCGCCGAACTATTCGCTGATGTTCGTGTCCAGTGAAGGCGGGAGCGTGGCGAGCAGCTGTTCCATGCGCATCTGGAGCGAAAGCCTCGAAAACCGCTGGATGAACGAGTGCGATGCCCTTTTCATCGCGGGCGGCGAAGGCGCGCGGCACGCGCGGCACGACGTCATGTTGCGCAAACGCCTTGGGCGTATCGCACCGAAGATCCCGTTCATCAAGGCTATCGGCGAAGGCGCGCACATTCTGGCGGCGGCGAATCTCACGCTGCAGAACCGTTCGCTCGATTTCGGCGATGAACCCGCGCAGGACGCGTTGTCCTCGGCCTTGTCGCCTGCGTTGTCGAACGCACTTTTCATCGCGGAACAAACGCTTACGCTGGACGATCCTAAAGGCCCGATCGCGGCGGCGTTGTCCATCATCAAGCGCGATCACGGCGCGGCGGTAGCGCGCGAAGTGTCGGAGCGCACGCTGCCGGGCGCGTGGCACAAGCTTGCAACCGTGCTGGAAGACACCGACAGCGGCGGCGTGCGCCAGAAGATCGACGCAGCCGCGCGCTGGATGCGCGAGAACTACGTGAAGCCGATTTCGATCACCGATGCGGCGCGCGTCGCGGCCATGAGCGAACGCAACTTCCTGCGCCGCTTCAAGGCGCAAATCGGGCTCACGCCTTCTGAATATCTCTTGCGCGCGCGACTGGACGCGAGTTGCATGCTTCTTGCGGGAACGGACTTACCGGTGGACAAGATTGCGCGCCGATGCGGCGCGGGCAGTGGCGACGGCCTCGCGAAGATCTTTCGCAAGCGGCTGTCGATCTCGCCGACGGAATACCGCATGGCGGGACGGCGCAAGCAAGCGGCCGACACGACATAGACTTTATGGCGACATAAGCTTAAACAGCGCATGGACCGATGCGCGCCAGGACGGGGCAACGAAAAAGGCATGGAAACGAAAATACTCTGGATTTTTTCCAATCTCGGCGACGCGGCGCTTCTTTTGCCGCTCGCACTCGTTTGCGCACTGTGGTTGCGCTCGGTGGACATGCGGCTGGCCATTCGCTGGGCCGTGCTGCTGACCGCCGGCATGGGACTGGTCGGCCTTTCGAAGATTCTCTATGCAGGCTGCGGCCTCGAAGTGCCGGCCATCGAATTTCGTATGATCAGCGGGCACACCATGCTCGCGGCATCGATCTATACGGTCGCCGCAGGCTTGCTCGCGGGCGGGCTCGGAAGAGCGTGGTATCTGCTGGGCGCGGCAGCGGGACTCGTGCTCGCGGCGCTGATCGGCGCAAGTCGTATTCTGCAGGACGCGCACACGCCTGCTGAAGTCGTGGCTGGCTGGCTGCTCGGCGGCCTCATCGCCTTCCTGTTGTTGCGCCATGTGTTTGCCGTGCCGCGCAAGATGCCGCGCGCGCTCGTGGCGGGCCTCGGGCTGCTCGCCGTCTCTTCGATCGCTTACGGCCATCACGCGCCGTTCCAGCGGATGATCGAACACTACTCGTGGTGGCTGTGCCGCGGACTCGGACTGTCGTGATCGTGCGCGCCGGCCACGGTTGCTGCGCGGCTGGCGGGTTCCAAAGTATGATCCCCGCTTGATCAACAGTTCGACCGCCGTGCATGCCTGCATCTTTGCGCGCGCGGCCGTGATTGCAGACGAGTATGGATCGCTTTCTCGCCATGAAGGTCTTTGCGCGCGTCGTCGAGGCGGGCAGCTTCTCCAAGGCCGCCGATGCGCTGCGCCTGCCGCCCGCGAGCGTATCGCGCACGCTGCAAGCGCTCGAAGCGCATCTCGGCGCACGCCTCATCAATCGCACCACACGCAGCATCAGCATCACCGAAGACGGCGAGGCTTACTACGATCGCTGCGTGCGCGTGCTGGGCGAGATCGACGACATGGAAGCGTCGCTCTCGCATTCGAAGCTCAGTCCCAAGGGCAACGTCAAGGTCAGCCTGCCGCAGGTCATGGCGAAAAGCACCATCATTCCCGCCTTGCCGGAATTCTTCGCGGCTTATCCGGATATCGGCGTCGAATTGCTTTTGACGGACCGCTCGGTCGATCTCGTCGAGGAAGCCGTGGATTGCGTGGTGCGCGTGGGCGCGGTCGGCGACGTCGGCCTCGTGGCCAAGCGCATCGGCGCGTATTCGCAGATCACGTGCGCGTCGCCCGGCTATCTCGAGAAGTACGGCACGCCGCGCACGCTCGACGATCTCGAACAGCATCTCGCGGTCGGCTACGTGCTCAACAAGTCGGGGCGCGTGCGCAACTGGGAATTCGTCGTCGATAACGAAACGCGCACCATCGCGATGAAGCACAAGATCGCGGTGAACGACGGCGATTCGTACATTGCGTGCGGCGTCTCGGGCCTCGGACTCATCCAGAGTTCGAGCTACACGCTCGACCCTTATGTGAAAAGCGGCGCGCTCGTGGAAGTGCTGAACGAGTATCCGTCGTATGCGCGCGTGGTGTCGGTGCTGTATGCGGCGAACCGGCATCAGCCACGGCGCGTGCGCGTATTCATCGACTGGGTGGCGGAGCTCTATGGACGCTTGCCCGCGTTTCAGGCGAGCGGCAAAACGGTCTCGCCGTCGTGACGATCGGCATGGTGCGCCAGTCGTAGGCGCCATACACACGTTCGAGCGCGCGAAGGTCCTGCGCTCGGGCACTCGCGTGAATCCCTTGCAGCTCGCTCAGTTCGAACTCCACTGCATGACAGTTGGCGTAGTCGCGCGAGCGTAACGCTGCGCCGATGGTCGTGAAGAAAGCCGTCGTCGGCACGTCGAAGCCCGCTGCGATATGCAGCGCGGCGGTATCGGGCGTCGCCAGATAACAGGCGTGTCCGATCCACGCGATGAATTCCGCCGTATCCCTGGAACGCGCCGCGATGTCGCGATAGTGCGGGTGATCGATCGCGCCGAAGCCATACACGGGCAAGCCGAATTCGTCCCACAGACGCGCGACGATGCGCCCACGCGCCGCCTGCGGCACACTGCGCACTGGCGTGCTCGCGTTGGGACAGAACAGCACATACGCCGCGTCGGCTGCGTGAAGCGCGGGCAAGGGCAAGGCCAGATCACGCAGCCAGCGATTGCGCTTGTCTTCCGGCGCTACGCTTAGCGGGTCCACGCCTAACGCGCGGATGAAGAAATCGATCATCGGCACCGAGGCGAAGCTCGGCCAGAAGAGATGATTGCCGAGGTCGATCTTCGGTTCATCGGCGGGCAGGCTTGCGAGCGGCACCGGCAGATCGATCACATCGCCCCCGACGAGCGGCGCGGCCAGTTCATACAAGCGCTTCACGTAGCCTGGCGCATGAGCCGGCCGATAAATCGGAAACGTGAGATGCGGCCAGTGTCGCTTGATCGCGAAGAGCGCGGACAGGCCGATGATCGAATCGCCCAGCGTCACACCGAACGCGTTGATGAGATGAACGCGGCGCGCGGCTGCATAGTTCGCCGTGAAGGGAGTGGAGACGGCGCAGAGAATGTCGCGCCGCGCGTCGTGTAATGAAGTGAAGCCGGAGGCATCGCTACCGGTGGCTTCGAGATCGTAGGACGCGACGATCTCGCCGTGCCTCGATAACAACGAACCCGCATGGGTCAGCGCATGGACTTCGTCGAAAGTCGTCATGCGCTGTTGGCTCCGTCAGAGCGACGTGCCGCGCTCGTTGGCCACTTTCGCCACTTTCGCAACCGGCACGCTTTGCAGCGTGGGGTTGGTCACCGTCTGATACTCCGGCACCCAGCGACGCAGATCGCGCCGTACTTCGTCATCCGCGAGCACGCGATGCTGCATGAGCCACGGCAACAATTCGTCGATGAAGTTTTCGGGCACGCCTCGCGCCTGCGCGATCCGCAGTTTGGGATGCGGCGTGCGCGTGGTGGTTTCGTCGTCGGCGAGTAGTTCCTCGTAAAGCTTCTCGCCCGGCCGCAAGCCAGTGAACACGATGCGAATCTGTTCTTCGCTGTAACCGTAGAGCCGGATCAGATCGCGCGCCAGATCGACGATCTTCACGGGCTGACCCATATCCAGAATGAAAATCTCGCCGCCACGTCCCATGCTCGACGCCTGCAACACGAGTTGCGCGGCTTCGGGAATGGTCATGAAGAAGCGCGTGATTTCCGGATGCGTCACCGTGACCGGGCCGCCCTTCGCAATCTGCTGCTGGAACTTGGGGATCACGCTGCCCGCGCTGCCGAGCACATTGCCGAAGCGCACCGTCTCGAACTGCGTGTGCGGCGCGGCCTGTTGCAAGGCCTGACACGCCATCTCGGCGAGCCGCTTGCTGGCGCCCATCACGTTGGTCGGGTTGACGGCCTTGTCGGTGGAAATCAAAACGAAGTGGCGCACGTCATGGCGAATCGCCGCGCGCGCGACGCGCAGCGTGCCGAGCACGTTATTGCGCACGGCTTGCCAGGCGTTCTGCTCTTCCATCAGCGGCACGTGCTTGTAGGCGGCCGCATGAAACACGATATGCGGCGCAAAGCGCGCCATGGTCTGATCGAGCAGCAGCGAATCCTTGGCGTCGCCGACGACCGGAATCACCGAGCAATCCGTGAATTTCTCGTGCAACTCCTCGATCAGGCGATACATCGCGTATTCGCTCAGATCGTAGGCGACGAGTTGCGCCGGCGAGAAACGCAGAATCTGCCGGCAGAGTTCCGAGCCGATAGAACCGCCCGCGCCCGTCACCATCACCACACGACCGTGCAGCAACTGTTCGACGTGCGGCATGTCGATTTTGACGGGCTCGCGGCCGAGCAAATCCTCGAGATCGATCTGCCGCACGCGCGACAGGAAACCGCCCTCGCCTTGCGTCAATTGACTAAGCGCGGGCAGCACCATGACCTTCACGCCCGCGCGCACGCACAGCGTGGCGACGCGGCGCTGCTCTTCCGCCGATGCCGAGGGAATCGCGATGATGGCGTAATCGGTCTTGTATTGCTCCGCGACCTGCTGCAAATCGCCGAAACTGCCCAGCACCTTGTGGCCGAGCACTTCGCGGCCTTGCTTCGAGCGGTCGTCATCGAGCAGGCCGACCAGACGCCATTCGCTCGAACGCGCAAGTTCACGCGCCAGCATGGCGCCCGCAGTGCCTGCGCCGAGCACGATCACAGGCTTGCCCTGCCCGACGAGCCCGCCATAGAGATAGAACTCCTTGGTCGCACGATAGAGCGCGCGCGCGCCGCCCATTGCGAGAAATAGCAACAGCGGCTCGACGATCAGCACCGAGCGAGGAATCACGGGCGTTGGTTGCGCCATGACCGCGCCGATCATGACGACGAGCGCGCCGACGGCGACCGACTTCGAGATGCGCATCAGATCGGGCAGACTCGCGAACACCCACATGCCGCGATAGAGACCGAAGACGCGGAACATGACGCCGTAGACAGGCAGCACCCAGATGAGCGCCATGAATGCGCCGTGCTGAAACTCGGGTGGCACCGCGCCGTTGAAGCGGATCATGTAGGCGACGAGCCATGTCGCGGCAACCGCGCACAGATCGAACGCGAAGGCTCCGGCGGAAAGCCAAGGAGCTTTGTATCGAATCATCCGCGTGTACCTCTAGGTTGTCCGGAGTGAAGCGCTTGATGACGGCGCCAGCAAACATCGACGACTGAGCCTGCCGCCACGACAACGACCACCCATACTGCGACCGCCAGCCACTGGCTCGCGGGAGACCACGCGAGCGCCGAGATGGCGAGCACGACGCCCGCGAGCATCAGCAAATACCACGCAAGCGCCGTCCGCGCGTGGCCGGCGCCGGCTTGAACCATGCGTTGATAGTAATGCTCCCGGTGTGCCTGCCAAAACCTTTCTCCGCGTGCGAGACGCTTGAGCAGCGTCACCGACGCGTCGCCGATGAACGGCGAAAACACCAGCGCCGGAAACCAAACGGGCCACGTGCCCTTGAGCCAGCCCCAATATCCGAGTGCTCCAGCCAAGAATCCTAAGGGAATCGACCCCGAATCTCCCAGAAAAATCCTAGCCGGATGAAAATTGAATAGCAAGAAGCCTGCTGCGGCGCCGGCGAGCGCCGCGCTCGCGACGCCTAAATCGATCTGCGGCACGGGCCCGGAGAGCGCCGCGACGGCGTAACCGCCGAAACCGAATAGCGCCATGCCGCCTCCAAGGCCGTCGGAGCCGTCCATGAAGTTGTAGAGATTGACGAGCCAGACCATGAGGAAGCCGACGGCAACCAGCGCCCACCAAGGCACCGGCGCGGGATTCAGCGCGATGAGCAGCGCAACGGCGGCCACGTGCGCGCCGAAGCGCACGCGGGCGGGCAAGCCGCGACGATCGTCAATCTGCGATACCGCCGCGAGCACCGCGGTCAAGAGCGCGGCAAGCCACAGCGTGGGCGTGGCGACCAGCATGGCGATGACGGCAACCGGAACGATTCCCCATCCGCCGACACGCGGCGTCGGACGGCTATGAAGCGAACGTTCGTTCGGAATATCAGTGGCGAGGCGCCAGGCCAAGCCCGTGCGAAGCAAGGCTGAGAGGATCGCGGCGCATGCTGCGAGCGACCCCGCTGCGACTAAAGCAGCGGCAATCCATGGAGAACTGACGACAAAGGGTGACAGCGGCTGGGTCATTTCCCGGAAGTTGCAAGGTGAGGTTCTTTCGACTGTGACAAATCATGCCCTCTTCGACGCGGTGCGCGTGTTACCGGGGCTTATCCGTTGTTACCGGACGTTAACTCGACATAATTAGCTCGGAATTATGTTTTCCGCAGACGATACGCGCGATACCAGTCCGCCGTTGCGGCGAGGCCTTCGTCGAGCGTGTACGGCGGGCGCCAGCCTAGCACATCGCGGATGTGAGTCGAGTCGATCTGGAGGCTGCCGGTCAGGCGGGCGATTTGAGGCGATTTGCCGGTGAGTCTGCCTGCCAGTTTCAAGGCGCCGACCGGTACGGACACCAGCCGCGCGGGCTTATGCAGATGATGCCCCAGACGCCGGGCGAGGTCTGCGACACCGGGATCTTCGCCATCCGTGATGTGGAATAGCTGATTCGCGGCGCGCGGATGCGTGGCGCAGGTGACGAGCGCATCGGCGAGATTCATCACGTAGCAAAGGCTTCTGCGTGCTTCCACCGCGCCGATGGGCAACGGCATGCCCTTGGCGATCGCGTCCATCAGGCTCAAGAAATTGGCGCGCACATCGGGTCCATAGACCAGCGGTGGGCGCGCGATCACGATTTCCAGGCCGGTGCGCGCGCCGAACTCCTTCAGCCTGATCTCCGCTTCGAGCTTGGAGACGCCGTATGGATCGGGTGGATGCGGCGTATCGGTTTCCTTTAGCGGACGGCCATCGTCCAGTTCGGCGAGCGCCTTGATGCTGCTCACGAAGACGAAGCGCCGCGCGCCTGCGCGATGTGCCGCGTCGGCGACGCTGAGGGTGCCATCGACGTTGATTGCGCGAAAGGCGGCGAGCGGGTCGGTGGCCGCGTCGCTCATGACGTGGACGCGCGCGGCCAGATGAATCACCGACGCGCACTTTTCGAAGGCTACGGGCGTGATTGCATCGAGCGAGCCGATGTGCACGGGCGTGACGCCCGGCTCGAGCGCTGCAGCCTCGCGCACGATGCCTACAGGCTCTTTGCCCGCATCTAGCAGCAAGCGCGACACGGCCCGCCCGACGAACCCGTTTGCTCCGGTCACGCCGATGCGCTCGCTCATAGCCATTTCCAGCCGAAGCGGTTGAAGAACCTGCACGCCGATGTGACGAAGAGCTTGATGTGTTTGAAGCCCTTGCGCGCCGCGTCGCCGCCATGATGCAGCACGCGTACCGAGGGCACGTAGGCCACGCGGGCGATTTCGTGGGTACGCAGGCTCAGGTCGTAGTCTTCGAAGTAGAGGAAATAGCGCGGGTCGAAGCCGCCGAGTTTTTTGAGAACCTCGGTGCGAAATAGCATGAAGCAGCCGCTGACGATGGGCGGGTCCCAGAGGATGCTTTTATCGCCGATGAGGTCGCGCATTTCGTATCGCGCCAGCCGCGCTTCAAATGGCTTTCTCAGGCTTTCGGGGAGGAAGCCTCGGATGAAGAGGTCGAAGACGGTCGGGTAGCGGCGGCAGAGGAATTGCTGGCTGCCGTCGTCTTCAAGTATGAACGGGGAAAGCAGACCGGCTTCCGGATGCGCGTCCATGAAGGCGATTGCCTGAACGAGCGCGTCGCTTTCCAGTTCGATGTCAGGATTCAGGATCAGGTGGTAACGGCTCGATGTGCGTTCTATCGCGAGATTATGGCCCCGGCCATAGCCGACGTTGCCCTGGCCTTCGATGACGTGCGTTTGAAGCGCCGTTTCGCCGGCAACCTCGGACAGGTTGAACCCTTCGTCCGCTCCGTTGTTGATCAGATACAGCGGCGCAGAGACGCTGAGCTCGGCGGGTAACACACAATGCAACGCGTTATCGAGCGTAGTCAGCGTGCGTTCAAGAAGCTGCCGATGCGGCCGGTACACAACGAGGGATACGCTTATCAATTGAGCTGAGCTTGCGCTGGCGTATAGGGAGTTCAACTGCATCCTTAGCGACTGAGTTCTGAACGCGCCACCCTACCGTCGGGCGACGCAGCCGACATTTTCCCTGAAATGCGTCGTGCGTAGGAAATAATCAAACGCGGTTTATGCTGGCGGGATGGTTGCGCCGCCCCTGTGAAAGCCTGCGAACCTCGGTATTTTCCACAAGGTGCTCGACTCGACGCTCTTCCAAATGTTACTCAACTCTTCCGCGGAGCAGATGCTTGGGAATAAGCAGCGCCTGAAGGTTGTGGCTGCTATGGCAAGCGCACGGCCTGCTCTCTCTGATTGGCATAACGCGAACTTTCACCGCGTCACCATAGCATTGAAGAAACGACGTCTGCCTCGGCGCTCCGATGTTGAGGGACGATTCTGAACCGGTAAGCCCAACTGTTGACGTACCGGGTCCCTCGACGTACTCGCTGCGTCAACGTCATCTCTATTTCAGTTCCTTTATGGTCAATCACAGCGAGGAATACACCCGGCATATCCCGGCCATTTTTTCCGCAGTAAGGATTGGCATTTTCCCAGACAGCAAGATACCTTGGGTTCTATCACAAAGTAGCTTCGGTGCTGTGACCGGTACGCATTGTTTCCCTTTCACGATGAAAATGTACGCACAATGACTCCATTACTGGTGCACCACAAAACCTCATGCAATCAACGAAGGGGACACGCGCCGTTGTTATCAGCGTTTAACGCCGCAGCCCGCGCTCTCTCTTTGCTCTTCTCTAACAGCGTGCAGCGTAACCTCGTTGAATTAATGCCTAAGACTTTTAAATGCTGCTTCCGCGAGAGCCTGCGGAGCCTGAGTGCTGCTGGACACACACGTGCTATGACTGGCAGCCCTTAACGAAAAGGAGGAGCGACTGAGGATACGTCCGCGCGGACGCCACCGATCACCTTTTTTCCGTCACGACCGATCGCAATCTGTTCAAGCAAATTAGCCGGGAAGGGCAGCTTGCCAATAAGCCCGCGCATCCAACTAGCATAATCCCGACTGCAGTGAGCGACATACGGACAAGTCGATGGCGAGGCATGCGCGCCGCTAAACGCGGAACGATCGTTAAGCAACAACACACGTCACGTAAGCAGCAATGTTGAACTGCGACCCAATCGCACACTACGCACCCAGTCGGGATATCTGAGACTTCACGTGTAGCCAGATTGACAACTGCCGTTCGAGATATTTGCGAAACTTCCTGTCGCCATTTAGTACGAAGGTAGTAACTGTATTGGCTGTCGCATGCCGCCAATGGCCGAAAATAAGCACAGTGTCGTTTCGCTTGAGCGAATGCAACCATTCAGCTTGATTGGTCCATGCCGTCGCGTGCGCGAGTTCTCCTACCATCGGGTCACGAGAATATGAAAGCGCTGCAGACGACTTCATATGCAAAACATACAACGATCGACCATGTCTCTTGATAGCCTCAATTTTTGTTACCGTACCCACCAGCGCGACTGGAAAAGAAGTTGCAGTCTTACCGAGCCAACGATAGGCTGCAAGAAATCGCGCTTCCTCGTAGTAGAAATCCTCCCAATTCACCGACATGCCATTGAAGACGAATTCCAGACGGTCTCTAAGACCGGAATCGCTCGCACACAAACTTCGAAGTTGTATCACTCGCTTCGCCGCGCTAATGTACGCCGACAGAAAACGGCGGGAGTCGCTTGAAAAGAACGCACTGCCGTTTCCTGCCATATCAGCCTTGCAAGATGTTTTCGAACGCTTTGAATGCTGGTCCACGTCGCGTATATCAGCGATCGCGAGCAGACGAAAGCGATATTGTCCCCGTTCGATGGCCTGCAAAAGACCAAAGGAACGACGCGCTATCACTTTCAGTTGTTCCTCGACGTTGAACATGCAGCGCTTGTTATGCGCCACCTTCGGAAATAAGCGGAAATACGCCTTGACCGTGCAGGCTTTGCCCCGACTCTCGCGTGCGTGCTGCGGAACGTAACTGACGGGCGCGCTGCAATACACACATCTCAACGGCGGAGCCTCTTGGAGAGAATCGATCGTCTCGGCGGAGATTTCTTGCCCGTCCATTGTTCTAGCCACCCACATTCTTGCAGCCATCTTTTCCCCTCCTTGTTCGTTTGCTAGACACGGTGAAGACCATGCAATGACGCGATGATTTGATGCCACTTCCTTTCTTTCAGCGCACGCAAGTCAACCCTGGCGTCTCTGCGTGCACTGACCCCAAGACGGAATCGAGGGGCGGATACGAAAGTGCGGGAGACAGCTCGCTTGGTGAAGCCTTGGCTGGCACCTTCAGAAAGCGGACGCTCTGACCCGGCGCCCATCTTTTTCCGCGCGATGCTGTTTTCACGGAGGTTCGCGTTGCTGCTCTTCGGCTGTGGCAGCAGTGACGGTGATGAGCGTCCCGCTGCACACGAACGCCGCTCGCCAACAATGACCACTGAATTCGTGGGCACCGGAGGCACCCTCGCCCTTGATCTCAATGTGCGTCGGTCTTGTAATCCCTGCCTTCGTAGGCCGGGCAAAGCAGAGCATCCCGGCTTAAGTACGCCGACGACCGAGGCTGGACAACGCCTTAGAGATTGACGTTTACAAGATTCTTCGCTGGGGTAACGAAGGGCGCACTGCCGCGCAGGGCCCGACGGTTATGACGTCCGGATTTCTCAGCAAGACGTGAGTGTCCAGATTGATTGGACGCGTAAGTGGCGCGAGCGGAATCGCCAGTCGCTAATGAGGCAGACCACGCCAAGCGGCGTGGTCTGCATAAACAACGTCGATCGACTCTGAAGTCAACGTCGCGTCGACGAACGGGCGAAGCACTGCTAAGAAGAAGCCAATAAGACGAGCTTCAGCATCATCGTCACGTCGATTCGTGATCACCCGGAAAGCACATATGTCCGATGATGAATAAAGCCGCGGACGTGAGGCAAAGCAACGCGGTTTCAACGATCACACCTGCGTCCCAGTCCTTGCTTGACTGAACGAGGTAGCACGCGCCGATCAACGAAAGGGCACTCAGCATATGGGCGAAGCGCCGGTTGAGTCGCCGTTGAGCGCGATTGGGAGTTGCGACACTTTTGAGAATCGTCACTAGACGCTCACCGAAAGGCAGCTTGTCCCCCACGGCAAATTCGCCGTCGGGGGCGCCTGTAACGCGATAGATGACGCCGTCTAGCGAAACTCGAATTGACGTGCGGCGCTCTGTCTTTTCGAGTTCGGTAAGCATCGCGCTCAAGCGCGGCGGCAGCAAAATGCGGAATGACGGCTGAACGACAACGCGGTCGGTCAGGATCAAGCCCCCTGCATAGCGGACTTCTAGTACGGCGATTTTCATAAAGCCTCCTTGGCTAAGAAAGTAGCGGCCTTCGGCGATGTGCCGAGCCAGACTACGGTGGTGAAATTGGACAGCGGTGGATCGTGCGCGACGTATGACCGGTCGCGCAGAGAGCCAGCGTGACGGGGAGTTGCTGAAAACGGACAACGAGCAACGTTCTGCGACCGCGCGTGCGCAAGCGTGGCCGTTGCACAGATGTCTGTTTTCATCCGAGGCAAGGCGTTCGTTCCTGCACAAAGCGCCCTCGACTTGCACGAGAACACGAAGGACGACGGGGCACGGAGACCAGCGCTCGAATGCAACGATGGGAAACGATCGAGGGTCGCTCAACGAGCTCGCGTGCGAACCGGGAGAGCGACTCCCCCGAGAGGCCAGGTATAAAAGAAGTGGCAAGCGCGCGTCAGCCGTGCGCTCAGCTAAGGTCGATGCGTAAATACGCGGTGGGTCCAACCAATATAGCGCGCCCAGTGGACGGTTTCCGCTGGAAAGCTTCGTAAAGACGGCGTCTTTTCAGTCTGATAGCGGATATTGATGTCACGGAGCGGGCGGCTCGAGCGGCGGTTGCCGTTCGAGGGCGATAGAGCTCGGTTGGCCCGACGCCGCACCACGGGCAACTTTCGAGGGTTGGCTTGGTTTTCACGTTGCTGCCACAGCGCTGCGATACAACGAAACAGCGATTCGGGCGCCGGTATCACGGGCGCGTGCGCCTGCGAGAGCAAGACCAGTCGATATGGGAAGCGACGTTGTCCGCATCTAAGTAGCGCCGATGCGTTGCACGAAAGCGGTTCAACCTCATGCGCAGGAAGTAGTGCAAGTCTGGCAGGGTCAAGACGCCATCCGGCACGGTCGGATGCAGGCTGCAGCCCGCTTCGCCTAGAACGGCGATACTCTCGACCGGACAGTCGTGTTGAGCCAACACGCAGCGCAAATGCCGCACGGCCGGCTTCGTTCGGCGCAGCGGCGACGTATGAATCGTTATATCGCCGCGGTCATCGACAACGGCCAGTTCATCTTCGTTGGTGCCCGGTTTGACCAGGCCCGTCCAGTGGAAGTGGTTCAAGATGAAGACGCCAAACGGGGTTATCGCGAGGCAATCAACCTGTGTTGTCGGGTTCTTGGTGCCCGGTGCATGTTCGAGTTCGATTGAATGACGCACATGCGCCCAGCCATCGCACGCATGCTGAAAGATCGGCGCAATGCGCATCAGCAACGCGCGGCTCACGCGTTGACGGTTTTTCGCTCCGTTGGTCGGGTCTTTCCTTGTCATGCGGGAATGGCTGAAGGTTTCGTCAGCGGCGCAGGCTGTCTCGTTCGGTAGGTCGTGCGTCGGCATTCCGTCGTGGTTGTGCTTTCTCACTTAGTCCCTCGGCTTTCGTTCATGGGATGGACTTCCAAGAAGAGTCATCGCATGCCACTGCGATCTCATTTGCAAGTCACGCCGCCTACCGCGCCGCCACGTCTGTCGGCATAGCTCGACCGAGCGTCATTGAGTGAGGCGAGCGGTACTAGGCGAATAAGAAGGTGGGTAGGTTGTGTTACGGAACCACCGCCGGGCGAATCTACGCGCACTGACACTCGCGCGGCTCGCTCTGCAGCAGCAACCTTCGCAATGCCGCGACGCGTTGCTGCTGAGTTGGAATGAGGCAAGTTTTTCGCTCGATTCGCTCGAGCCGTGCGAGCCAATAAGACTGAGGCAAATACTCAGGTAAAAACGGGCCGTGAGTGCCAGTGACGTGACGAATCATCGCTTCAAGATGTCGGATTTCGGTGTCCGCGCACCGCGCGGGTAGACGCACCGTCGGGGACGGTACGCTGAGGGCGGACGGACTTATTAATCCTGCTAGGCGTTGCCGGAGGGAATGCCCGGGCGCGACGCGCACTGGCGTGTGAGTGCGTTTGCGTTCGGACGGGTGTTCCGTCGAACCGCGACTATCAATGAGTCTTGCTCGTTGGGGGGAATACGCGTGGCACAAACGTTTCTGTATTGGCATGTCTGCAATGGATTTGGTTGGGACAAATCCAGCATGCCTACTCCCGTGAAAAGTCAAGGCAACGCCTCGGCTTGGCGACAGACGTTTTCAGGAAGTCGAAATGGCGCCTGCCAAGCGCGGTAGCACACAGCAGAAAGCCCTCGCCTTATGAATTGATCGTCGAAACGACGCGATAAAAGGATGCCGTGCCATGCCAAGGCTGCCTTCCCTAAGAGCGTACAAGGAACGTGGGCCGCGCTTAGCAGTTCGGCGGCGTGCCCGACGTTGCTTCGAAAAAACTGCTCAACGCACTTCTTGCTTGACGCACGTTCCGAAAAATAGATACGCGATGACTTGCTCAGAAGGCCAAAATCCTTCCATTGTCCCAATGGTGTGATAGTCTGGGATCGACAAGCGCCGCGCGCCATCACTACACCGTTAGCATAACTACATTCTAGACTGCGCACGGACCGTTCGGCACCGTGGTAGACGCCCGAGAGGTTGATGACGTAGAGCGCAATATCAGAGGGTGGTTGCGAGTTACATGAATCCACGCGCCTTCTCCTGCGGATATCGAGCTACGACGGCAGCCATTGAGCGGGGGATGCGACAAATTGTCGGGCAACACACCGATCTCGCGAACGATTCGAACGCAAGCGAAGATGGACGCGGGTTCGTCAGCCGCCAAAGCGAGGGCGAGGACGGGTGTAGCCGCTTCTTGTGCCTTTGCGACAGCGACCGCGCGCGAAGCCGCTAGGCCAGCCGAGGTGAGTTCGTTGCACCGAAAGACCCTACCCTCGAAGCACGCCGGATGGATCAGGATGGACCTGGGCGGAAGGGCGGAATGTACTTGGCAGCCGGTCTACAAAAGGCAAAGCCGCGCGCTGAGTGCTACGTATTCCGCGCATGAACGCAACAAACTCCACATCTGTGACACGCTTCTTCAAGACCTTGCAGATCGCCTTCTCGATCTCGCGGCGGTATCTGAGAATCAATTTCGGATCTTTACATTCGATAACAAGCCGGTTCGCACCTCGTCCCTTCTTGATTTGGATACGCCTGAAGGAGCTCGCCGGCCGAATATTCTCGTCGTTTATTTCGGACAAGATGTTGTCGGAAGTGCGCCCGCCTACGTCGTACATAGAGTCCTTAAATCGCGCCCGCGAAAGTAGTTCGTCAAGGCCGATCTCGCGCTTGAGCGCAAGCAGTTTTCGGCCGACCGAAAAGGTCAACGCTTCCTCATGGAATAGATGGCGGATCGCATCGGGCAGCGCCCGGATGGCAACGGCGTCGCTGATGTTGCGTCGCGGTATATGCAGTGTCTTCGCGCATGCACTGAAAGAATTCCATTCTCCTTGTGTCACCCCTAAGTGATAGCGGTCAGAGATGTTTTTCGGGAGATCTAAGGTGCGGGACACGATCTTCTCTGGATTTTGTCCAGACCATCGCAGCATTTTTTTCGACTCCAGTGCTTGCCCTTTGACGATACTCAACACCGTCTTTTTAGAGTGTTTTGCGCCGGAAGCCCCACTTTGCTCGATACGGCGTAGGACCGTGCTAAGGCCATCGCGACGGATCGCGTAGCTAATAACGCGGACTGTATGGCTGCTGATGTCGATGTTATCTTCGAACAGGTCAATAATCCTTTCAGGGAGTTCGTGAAGCTGCATCGCCATTGACAGGTCGCCTTGACTGACGCCGAGCGCATTCAACGCGCCAAGTTGTGTGGTCCATTTTCCTTCAGCCAGTCCTTCGCGATAAAGCTGCGCGAGGCGCAAGCAACTTCGACGGCTGATCAATCGATACGGCCTTTTTGGACGGCTCATTATGGTCTCCTTTGGATCAAGCGACCGGATCATTGCATACTGGAAGCATCAATGCGCAACTAATTTTTCCAATTAAATTCGGAATTCCATAATCAAAGGCGAAAGGCGCTTAAAATCACGCGTCTTTCGCTTCGAACCGGTGAAAAGAGGTATAAACCCGCCCTTTCAACTGATGTCAGTCACTGCACTTCACTTCAAATAGCCCGACGCAGGTTGACGCGGACGCAAAGCGCTCGTATTAGTCTGTGGGTGCGAGCGATGGCTTTACGCATGCAGCTTGCACTCAGCTACGAGTCGCGTTAGATTTCGCCAACTGCAGTTCTCAAATGGCACGCTTGTATCGTAGCGGCGCCGTCACAGCCCCCTCCGCTTTCGTCGTTGCACACCCCCACTTCTCAAGTTGAACCGTAAGACCTGGGCTGAAAGAGTTCATCCGGAGAACGCCCCTTCGCTCGCGCTCGCGCGGGCTCCAACCCTGTGATTTCAAGCGGGTAAAGAGCGAATATTGCGAAATCGCCTCGGTGCACTCAGACGCTCAAATTTCGCATCGGCAGCTTACAAATTGCTTTTTCACACGCATGTGGCCGCATAAGATTCTTGGGCGGGATGCAAAAAAGTTCCAAATGCCCGCCGTGTTGTGACTGATGCCACCGTCCCGGCGGGGCCTCGCGAATCTGGGAGCTGATGCAATGGTTGGGCAGTCGACCGGTGGCGGGACTGCGCCGATCGAAGCAACCGACTTGGCCAACCATTGCGCGCACGGCTCTCATTAGGCGCCAAGCCGGTCCATGCCTACGCCTCAGCCACTTCCTTGTCCCAATCACGACACCCCTGCCGGATGCGTGCACTGATCTGGTTGACATCGAAGAAGGACCACTGCACCCCAACGAACGGCGCATACCTTTGGCGCAGGAACTGGTCGAGTTCGTGAAGTTTCATAATTGAAAGGGGAAGGTCGAAATCGATTTTGCATGCGTCCTCGGTAGTAATGGCGATGGCCTCGACAGGGCACTTAATATCGGCCAATAGCGCGGACAGGAAATGCACGACTGGCGCGGCTTGCCAAAGGGGACAGCGAATGGCGTGCTCCGTGGCGGACTCGGTGACGAGCAGCTCATTTGCTTTTGTCGTCAAGCTTAGCGTTCCGACCGACCGAATGTGCGTGATGACGAACACCCCGAAGCGAGTAACAGCCACGCAGTCCGCGCCTGCCGCCCCGCCGGAGAATCCGAGGCTGGTCTGAACCATCATGTGTTCGAGCAATGCATAGCGGTTGAGCAGCAACGGAGCGAAGACTGCGCGAAGCTTGCGTGAGAAGTCGGCGTATTCGCGCCGGCGTTGCCTAAGCGACGGTTCCTGTTGGTAACCCTCGGGGTACCCTAGGTACGCCTGCGTTGGAAAAAAGGCGGTAGGCTGCGTTTGCGCGTGCGAGCGGGATCGTCTTGACATTGCAAAGCTCCAGGTCTGCGGTGGTCACTAGGTTTCGATTTATCGTTTCGGGTGCTGCAGAACCAATCTTAGGTTCGACGTCGCACTTCAGGAGTTCGCAAAGGCCACGATTTCGTTAGCTCTTTCAATAAAAAGGAAGAAATATCGCTCGTCAGGCTTGCATGCCGCTCGAAACGGTCTCGAGGCGGGATGTACGTGCAGTGCGCACAGGTCTGCGTAGCGCAAACGTGACGTTCAACGCGTCGCAAATGACCGTCGAAGCGAGTGAATTGCTGGCGTGAACCGAATGTGCTCAACCCTTTCGATTAAGCCCAGGCTCTGTTTGTCACGTAGGCCGGCTCACGCGTGTATAGCCGTATGTCCTCGTTGCTTACGCTGCTGAACCTGCGGAAACGCGCTCATTGAATCGCCGCGGTGTGTTCCGGTCGTAACACTTCCTGGAAACGCTATCGGAAGTTTCGAGTTTGAAACGGATGGCGTTTTTGGGGCGATCCGCGAGATTCAAGCAGGCCTCGCTCTTTCCACGAAGTCGCTGGCGCGGGCAGACTTTTCATGTAGTATCCCTTATCAATTCGACGGACGAGTGGTGGACGTCTTGACGGTGGAGTCGTCCTCGGGCACGTTCCCCGGTTAAAAAGCTGGCGTCGGTTTGTCTATTTGCGGATAAATGCGTTGTCTGGAACAAGCAGCCTTGACGGGGTCACGCTTTGCGCTGCGGAAGTCGCGGTATCAAGGCATTGTCACTACGCGTGTCTAGGTCTAGTGCCGGGGAATTCTGTTGGCCAATATAGTGCAAGGTAGACCATACCTTCGCGGGTGGTGCGTTTTGTTCTTAGCCGACGTCCTAGCTTGGCGGGCGGCTAGCAACGTGAGCCGCAGTTGTTTGGCCGTGAGCAACGCTCTCCGGAGAGCGTCCCGTTACGTTTCTTCGGCCGAGGCAACCGCTTGAATGCAAGAGTAAATTTGCCTGTTACAAAACGTGCCGAATATTCACCTCCTCCTTATTCGGCAAGCTTTTCACATCGTGAAATGACTCTATTGGGTGGGGAATGGTCGCTTGCGAGTCAAAGGAATAGCTGTGCACGAGAACTTCGACCGGAGCAAACGACACGCTCTTAGAGACGCACCTACACGGCATGTTCCGAGTCGAGCATGGCCAGGCGATCCCATAAGCATCGAGTTCACCGAAATCCGCGGCAAGCGCGTTGGTGACACTTCGGCCGACTACCACCGACGACGAGTGACACGGGGTGTGACCAAGCGTACAACATCTTCGTTGCTTGCGCAGAGTCCTGTGCTGATGATTGTTCATCATGACCACCGTCGACCGTCAACTGCACCTCGGGGCTGGAAGCCGTCGCGGATGATGACGACCGCGACGTCGTCGGATGGCGACGGCAAACCTACTCGGCGAGCAGTGAAAGCTGGTCCGGTGTGGCGTTGTTGATCGTCAGAGCCAACGGTGGATCTTGGAAGACCTCGTTGGGCGCGGATGTCGGCAGTGCTTCCGTTTCGGCGACGTATGCAGGCGTTACAGTTGGCATCGGGCCGCCTTTTGCAAGTATCCGATAGAGCGCCTGCCGTGAGATTTTCAGGCGCTTTGCCGCCTCCGATTTGACGCCGTTCGCCGCATCAAGAGCCGCAATCGCCTGCTCGAAGGTCACCACAGGTCGCGACAGGCGGCCCGCCGTTGCGAAGGTCGAGATGTAGGCCGTCGCCTTCGCTGCAAGGCTATGCCCCGCGGCTTCGACCAGCTGTTGCATGGCCCTCTGATGAAGTTCCGGATCGGGCCGATGATCGGGCAGTTTGATCGGCGCCGGCACCCCGGTTATATCCTCGTACATCTTTTGGAGGTAAGCGTGGCGCAGTCCGTGCACTGTGACGCCCAAGCCGCTACGCGTGATGCCCTCTTTCTGGAGGACGTGATAGAAATGGCGGTACCACCGCTTGAGCGACCATGGCTCCGGAATCATTGAGCCGGTGCGCGGATTTGCGAGCCTCGCTGCACGGATAAGGACTTCGTATTGCCATTCAGCATCGATCGGCACGAGCCGGGGCCTGCCGCCCTTCGTGCCATCGATGACGTGAAGGTGGCCCGAAACGCGCAGGCATTGCAGTGGCCGCAGGAGCATGCTTTCTTGGGCGCGCAAGCCGAACGTCGCTTGCAATTCGACTTGAATCGCGACCCACCGATCATGCTCGCAGAGACGGGAGATGACTTCGTTGACGTCAACGTTAGCCGCTTCCCAGGATTTATCTTCCTGCGCGATGTAATAGCGGCGATAACCGTCGGGACGCTTGATGTAGTCATCGACGGTGCCCACGAGCTGGTGCTTTTTCATCCAAGCGGCAAGCGTGCGCCAATAGGTTAGTTTGTTCTCGACCGTGCCGGGTGCCTGGTCTTTTTTGGCGACCCAAAGCTTGACCAGATAGGCGATGTGTTTTTCGGACAGGTTCCAAGGCGACTGCAATGAGAAGCCGCCCTTGCGTAGTTCGCGAAAGCCGGCAATCAGATGCCGCACGCGATAGCTCTGCGTCTTGATGGAGATTGCGTTCGACGTCACGCGCGTCGTGCTATGGGGTTTCGAAAGGTGCCGATTGAAGAGTTCGGCGAGCTCCTTGGTGAGCCGCTGAGGCAGCCCCGCATTGTCTAAAAGGGGTGAAAAATTGAATTGGATCTTCATGGCCGTCGCATCAAAGGCGACGTTCTCACCTATCAAAAGAACGTCCCGGGTTGTTGGAATACTGCACGCTTTGCTTTCCGGGATCTTAGAGATCAGATTTTCGATTCACCCGGCGCAGGGAAGCACTGCCGCCTGATGATCCATGCGCCGACACGAAGCGATGCATGGCTACTTGACCGCAGGCGTAAGCCCGTCGAGCCAAGCAATTCTTCTTGCGCTTTTTTGGTATCGGCAGCGCGAGCCGACAGAATGGGATGTAGAAATCCGCACACAGGGGTGCAAGTGATTTCCCGTCTTGCGAGCTTGTTCATCACGGTCGCCTCGATTTGGAACCGCGCGAGTCAAGCTTGGCGTGAATCGCCTTCGACGAAAGGCAGAGGTGACGTCCGCACTGTCCGTGCGGAGTTGTTCTCAGAAGATGCGAAACTGCGTTTCGGTTGGACAGCTACTGCCAACGCGGTTCTGCGAGAACTCAGTTTCCCGCATGGCGCACGTGGCTAGATCGCAGGGTCACTGCAGTGAAGATTTCGGCGTCCACCGGACACACGGCGAGAGAGAAATGGAGTGCCTTGCACTCAGGTCGATGCGTCGGAACGCGGATAGGTGAATAGGATGATGCGCTTTATCGCGATCGAATGTGGGCGGAAAGCTCGCGATTTTCATACCTCTTTCGAGAACCGCACTATCGACTCGTTACAATGTATCTTCTCCATTGCGACTTTCTCGTGTTCGACAACGGCTGGTGCGACGTCCGCCACGGCGCCGTTCAAAATGCAAATGCCGCCTCTGACATTCTCCGGCAGTCACGTCTACGGGACAACGTCCGTAGTCGGAGCCCTTTCCAATACGCGTGCACCCGTTAGCATTCGTGTACTGATTGGAACTTGACAGTGAGTTCGCACAGCAACAACTTTGCTCTTCTGCGACTTATAGCCGCTCTAATGGTCCTCTTCGCGCATCAATTCGCGCTACTTGGTCAACATGCGCCTGCACTCGGCCGACGTTTTGAGCCGCGCGCTTTAGCGAGTACATGTTTTTTCCGATTTGCAGATACCTTTCGCGCAAAGCTGGATGTCGGACCCGCACGTATGGCGGTTTATCCCAAGACGCGCCCTGAGAATCTGGCAGCGCTACCCTTGACTACTGTCGTCTGCGTCTTCGTCCTTGGCACACTCGTCAGTACCTTGCCAGCAAGCGCGTACTTCGCTTCTCCATATACCTACGAGTATCTTTCCCGGTTGCGCCTGCGGTCGAGCCTTGATCTTCCCGGCGTCTTCGCTGACTTGCCATTCCCAAGAGCAGTCAACGGTTCGCTTTGGAGCATTCCGCTAGAAGTCCACTGGTACTTGATCCTATTGTTGTTAGCGCTCGTTGGGATTATGCGTTATCGATGGCTGATCGTAGCTATGACGTTCTGCTTCGCGGTTTTCTTGTACGCGCGCGAGCGCGTCAGCTCGAAACCCGTTGCCTTGCAGAAGTCGAATACCGCTTTGTTCATGGAAGCCGTATCGTTATCGCAATCCTGCCAGGAATCGGAAATGGCAATGCTCGACAAACTTGCTCGACGTGCTCGGGAACGAACGCACCGCTCCGATACCCGGGAGTAACATGATGCCGGGAGGCAACACGCCGGCCGTGCTGCTTGACGCTATCCACTCTATGCCGGACCGTTGTCTGAAGAGCAGATTTCGACTTCCTGGGGCTGCATCGTCGGATACTCGACAAAACGATATGTGACGACCGAGAGCGCCACTGTCACTAGCGCGACGACGCTGCCGACCACCCAATACTGTGCGGGCGTTAGGTCCGCGACCGCCGTGAAATGATTTACGCATCGCGATACGAGATACAACACCCAGTTGTGGAGCAGATAAATGCTATAACTGAGCAGGCCGAGCAACCGCGCGGGGCGACAGGTTAGCGCGCCGAATAACGTGTTTCCGGCGGCGAAAAGTACGAACGGCACAAAAAGCAGCACAGCTCCCATCAACGTATAAGTCATCGGCTGGTATAGCGCCGTAGTCGCGATGCAGCCCAGCGCGACGAAAGATCCGACTGCGCCGGGGGCCCGGGATCGGAAGACGTGTGAACGGACCGCATAGGCCGCAATGCACCCTCCGAGGAAAAACCATTCGACCTGCGCCGGCGAGAACAGCGCAATTGCGATCGAGCCGCCGATCGCGAGCACCAAGGCGCGGCCTTTGACGGCTAGGGCTGCCACGAACGGGAGCAGAATGTAGTACTTCCATTCGTAGGCCAGCGACCAGAATACCGTGTTGATCAGTCTGGTCTGGTTGAACCCATTGATCTCCGGCGTGCCCGGTATCGTGAACAATAGCCACGATACAATCTGCGACGCCAAATCACCAATCGGGACGACGATCCGGAAATGGGTGAAAGCTAGCGCGGTCACGATTAGTAGGCCGGCGCTGACTAGATACATCGGCACAAGCCGCCGGATTCTCGACGCGTAGAATCGGATCGTGTCAATGTGGCCGTGACCTTCGATTACCCTTCCCCAAAACAGGAAAGCAGTGATCATGAAGAAAAATCCAACAGAACCGCGCCCGATGAAAGTGTTAAGCCGCGACGGTGTGAGCGCCCATGAGCCAATTTGGTAAAGCTGAGCGTTGATCACCACGTGATGCAACAAGACGCCTAATGCCAGGCACCCACGCAGTCCGTCGATCGCGTGGAATCTGTTTGATGAGAGTTCGCGTTCGATCGCCAGTCTGAAAAATTTCGAATGATCTACGACTGCCGACACTATGAAAGCAACGGTAGTCAAGAACGCAGCGCCTAACAGCAGATGAAGGCCGCCGATTTGCATAGGGATGAATGATAAGAGTCCGTAAAGCGGCTAGTTGCCGATACGGCGCGCATTTTACCCCGCGATCACTAATCCTCCGGACTCTCCGCCTTAATGCCTACATGCAGGGTAGGGCTTCCGGATGTCGACGTCGCACGTGCGGCACCTGCGAATGCTTGAAACTAAGCACGCAAAAAGCCGCGTAAGCCCTTAGATGACGCAGGTTTCTGTCTGGTCGCGGCGAGAGAATTCAATCGTCCGCCCAACTGCACCGTATCGAGTCGCCAAGCTAGTCGCGCGACTGGGAGAGGACTCCCCTATGACGGACCTAGGCGCCGAACTGGCGGATTACCCCCGGCGAAGGTCTGCCGCGCATTACGAGCGGTGCGACGTCTATTTCCCACGTCTGCCGCAGAGCATGTCCTGGGACTGCCACTGACTTGCGCCGCCGAGGCGCACTCCCGTCCACATCAGGAACGCCCGCCACTTCGGCATGCCCGTCAACAGCGACGCTTCCTTCAGCACGGCATCGGCAACGTCGCGCGTCACCGGTTGCGTGGTGTAGAGAACGTTGCGCTTTGCCCCGCCCCGTTGAAGATGTCGATGAGTGCCCGCGTGTTCCTTTTGATTTTCAGCGACCGCTCATCTGCCGACGTCGTCAGCGCAGTTTTCTCTCCGATCGATTTGTGGACGGCCTCGAATCGGCGGCCGATTTGCGCTTGAAAGCCTCGAATTGCTGGTGAATCATCGCGAACCGTTCCTTATGGCTATGGCGGCGCTCAAGGTGCGCAGGTGGATTCAAGAAATGGCCCCGATGTTGATGCGCGTGCAAAACTGACCCAGTGGGTCAGTTTCCGGTAGAAATCAACAGCCCCGAAAAGGAAAGCCGCCTGAAGGCGGCTCGCGTGAAAGCGACTCGCTTAACCACGCCGGTCCGTTCGCCGCAGAGCAATGGCATGGCCGAATCGTTCGTGAAGACCATGAAGCACAACTACGTCGCGTATATGGACAAGCCCGACGCACCAATAGCGTTCTCGCGTCTGGCCATCGCGTTTGAGCAATGATATGAACGCCTCCCACCCGGGCCAGTTCTGTAGCGGCCGGCCTATAGTGATACGGCCAAGGACTCTTGGTGCAAATGGGAGATCGCTATGTTGCTCACTCCAGTTGGGATCGATATCGCCAAATCGGTGTTTCAGGTTCATCACGTAGACGAGAGCACAGGGAAGACTGTCAGCAAGACGATCAAGCGCGCGGGCTTCCTCCAATACTTCGCAAATCGCAGCCCTTGCCTTATTGGAATGGAAGCGTGTGGCGGCGCACAACACTGGGCGCGCGAACTGACAAAGCTGGGGCATCAGGTCAGGCTGCTTTCGTCAAGATTTGTGAAGGCATTCAACATTGGCAACAAGAGCGACGCAGCGGATGCACGAGCAATCTGGCTGGCCGTTCAGCAACCAGGCAAGGCTGTTGCAGTAAAAACCGAGGCTCAGCAGGCGGTGCTTGCCATGCACAGAATGCGAGAACAACTCGTAAAGATGCGGACGATGCAAATAAATGCCTTGCGCGGCCTCATGACCGAATACGGAGAGGTTATGGGTCGCAGCCGTGCGGTTTTGGAAAAAGAGATGCCAGGTACCCTGCACAGGCTCGCGGAGCGGCTGCCAGCGATGCTGGTTGATACATTGCGCGACAGATGGAACGAGTTAGCAAGGAGGGACGAGCAAATCGCCAAAATCGAGCAGCGGCTTCGCACCTGGCTTAAGCAGGATAGAGATTGCTCTGCGATAGCGGGAATTCCCGGCGTGGGCCTGCTCACGGCGACGGCAGCGGTCGCTACGATGGCCGACCCCAAGGCATTCAGGTCGGGGCGAGAATTCGCAGCATTTATAGGTCTCGTTCCACGGAAACTTGGTTCGGGCGGGAAGGTAAGCTTGTTTGGGATCAGCAAGAGGGGCGACACCTATCTTCGTACGCTTTTAACTCACGGCGCGCGCTGCGTATTAGCAAATGCCAAGGAGCCAGGTCCATGGGGCGAGCAGTTGAAAAAACGGCGGCCAGCAAACGTGGTAGTGATTGCGCTAGCGAACAAACTCGCGCGCATCATCTGGGCAGTCCTTGCACACCGGTGCCCCTATGAAAAAGGGTACTCGAGTACACGGCCAGCCTGAATTAACTTGCCGTCTAACCAACTTGGAAAGTATAAAGTCCGATCACAAGGTCCACACGTAACACACGAATCATCACACGGTTGCGCAGGCGTTTCGCTTGGAATGACAGAACAGGTAGGACCGGGACTCGCTGAACCTGTGTTGTAGTGAGAGCTCCGAGCTCGTTTGAGCAATGAGGTGCGAGTCAGCGGATTTCATAGTGGCCAGCAGCGGCTATTCGAGCTGCAGACAGGCCGGATATACAGCTGCAGCCCGTCTTGTTCTGGAATGCCGATCGAAGCCCCTCGCAAAGGGAGGCGTTCATATACATTACAACGAACGCCACCCGCATAAGGCACTGAAGTACCGTTCCCCCGGGAGTTCCGGCGAACCGCTGCATCATCAACTTAACGGTGTCTGCGTGTCCTGAGTTACAGGGGCAACTCCAGAGTTATCGTCCATGCGGCACCGCCACCCATGTTTTTTTGGGAACCATTCATTAAGCTTGACTTCGATCGCCCCCTCTTCAATCTATGCTCAAAGTATGTGATGCGCTCCAGGATATAGATGGCGGCCCCGCGTCCATAGGCGGCGCGTCGCGTCCTCTCAGCACGACGAAATGTTACTCGGCGCGGGAAGGCGCACACAGAACGTGTATAGTTTCCTTACTTTAGAACTGCCAGTTCGCCATGAGAAGAAAAGTGTTGTTTCTCGGATATAGCACGTCGCCGCTTATTGATCTGTTGCGCGGGCATGGAAATGACATCGATCACCTCGAGGGACCCATCGACCGGGACGTTGCCGGTTACGACGTCATCATAAGTTTCGGCTATCGGCACATTCTAAAAAAATCGTTCATTGACTCTGCGCCGCCGATAGTCAATTTACACATGTCCCTTCTGCCGTATAACCGCGGCGCGCATCCAAACTTCTGGTCATTCGTGGAAGACACGCCCAAAGGCGTGACGATTCATTTGATCGATGAAGGCATCGATACGGGACCGATCATTTACCAGCGGGAGATCTCATTCAACGAAACAGAAGATTCGTTTTCGAAGACGTATACGCGCCTAATCGCCGAAATGGAAGATCTTTTTGCAAGCAACATTGATTCGATTGTCTCGCTCGATTTCACCGCACGCCCGCAGCGAGGAGAAGGAACCTTTCATCGGGCGAGCGACCTGCCCGCTCTTTTGACATCGTGGGACATGCCAATCGAAGAGACGCTCCGGAAGTTAAGAGTGGTTTGACATCGACGCGTACAGCGCTTGCGTCCGTTCCCAGTCTTCGCTTGTGTCGATGTCGATTGCCCGCCACGCCGGAATGACAATCGGACACGCGTTGGAGTGCAGCGCCTTGCCGCTCAGCCACGATTGCGCTCGGCCGAAGTAAAACTGGCCCGCGTCGTAGTAGAGCGGCTCCAGATCCTGAGTTCGGACTTGTTGAAATTCCGGATAGGCCGGACGGCACCTATCCGCTCCAATCTTGATGGCGCGCTGAGGCGCGGTCTCGAATCGTGCAACTGGAAAACAGTAATCCGCCCGACTGGCTTTCAGTTTCTGCGCTGCGGCGTTCAGGTCCTCGACGGCAATGAGCGGGACGCACGGATAAATACAACACACGAGTTCGGCTTGACATCCGATATCCGCGCAGGCTTCGATAGCATGCTTGATGACCGGGACGGTCGCCGTGTGGTCGTCTGCCAGATTCTTCGGTCTCAGAAATGGCACATCAGCGCCCAATGACGCGCTGATCGCGGCGATTTCCTCGTCGTCCGTGCTGACGATGACGTGATCGAACAGTTTTGATTCGACCGCTGCCGCGATTGCATACCCGATCATGGGTTTGCCAGCGAACTCCTTAATGTTTTTGCGCGTTATGCGTTTGCTGCCACCTCGCGCCGGGATGACTGCTATGTTCACGCTGATCTCCGAAAATGACCGTGCGTGCAGTATACCCGCGCCCATTGGTTCGGAGTGACGCTGCAGCCGCTCGTGGCGCGGCTTCATCTCCCGAGGACCCTCGCGAAAACGCGACGCGCAGCCGCATAACGCCCACCGACATGGCCAACACACGGTCGCCTAGCGACAGTAACACTGGACGACGCCCGCCAGGCGTCATCTCTTACGCCAGTAATAAGAATGCTTCCGACGGCGCGCACGGAGGCGTTCAATCGAAATCGATCTACCGACACTTTGCGTCCGTTACAATCCTTTTTCTACAGATCAAGAAACCGACGCTCGTGCATGCGCGGCGTGGCAAAGATACAAATGGCGCAATTCCCCGTCTTCCTGTCGGTTGTCCTGCTCATGCGCAACCAGGAACCGCAAATCGAATCGATCGTGGACGAAGTCGCGGCGACCATCAATCGCCTCGTGAGCGATTATGAGCTCATCGTGATCGACAACGCTTCCACAGACAACAGCATTTCGGTGTTGCGCCAGCTTACCTCGGAGACCGGCAAGCCGAACTTGCAGGTCTACGCCCTGACCAAGGAAGTCGACGCCGATACGGCGTTTTGGGTCGGCCTCGAAAACGCGTTGGGAGATTTCGTAGCGGCAATCGATCCGATGCTCGAAGATATTTCAGTCGTCGAAGCGATGCTTGAAAAAGCCGTCACCGGCGTAGACATCGTGCTCGCCAACAACGAGCAAAAGCCCCTGCAGACCATATCGTACCGTTTTGCATATATGGGCTTCAATCTCCTTTACCGTTATTTCGGCGGGGCGAATCTCGCGAGCGAAGCGCCGCAATACCGGCTCGTCAGCAAACGCGTCGTCAATTTCATCCTGCAGCACCCGCAGCCCGCCATCACGTACCGGCATCTGCCGGTCACCGGCGGCTTTCCTCGCGCAAATCTGCGTTACAGTTCGCCGCCGCGTTCGACTGGAAGCAAGCGACTGGGCGACAGCATCGACCGTGGCGTGCGTTTGCTGGTTTCGACGACACGCGCACCGATGCGCCTCGTCACCACCCTGTCACTCTTCGGCGCGTGCGCCAACCTCGTGTACTCTGCCTATGTCGTGCTGATTGCCCTGTTTCAGCCGCACGTCGCGCCCGGCTGGATCAGCACGTCGCTACAACAGTCCGGCATGTTCTTTCTTATTTCGCTCGTCCTGCTGGTGCTCGCGGAATACATACTGCACATGGCGAGTCTTTCGAACGAGGGCCCGCTTTATCACGTGGCACAAGAGTTCACCAGTGCGCGCATGACGCGTCGTGAGAAGCTGAATATCGAAGAGGTCGCGATCAAGGGCGAGAGTCGTCCGGACGATCGCCCGTCTGGGATTTACTGATGCCGAACTCCTCCATCACGAAGGACGCCGTCATCATAGGCGGCGGCTTCTATGGCTCGGCCATTGCCATCTATCTTGCGCGTCAGCGAGACTTCAAGAGAATCTGCCTTTTGGAGGGGGAAAGCGATCTGCTTCAGCGCGCGTCGTATAACAATCAGGCGCGCGTCCACAACGGGTATCACTATCCGCGCAGTTTCACTACCGCCTACCGCAGCCGCATCAATCTGCCGAAGTTCGTGCGCGACTGGCCGCAAGTCGTCAAGGCGGACTTCACCAAACTTTACGCGATCGCCCGGCGCAACTCCAAGGTCACGTCGAAGCAATTTCAGCGCTTCTGCCACGAGACCAACGCGCAATTGGAGCCGGCAGGGCCAAAGCTCAAATGGCTGTTTGAGCCGCGGCTGATCGAGGACGTGTTCGTCGTGCAGGAATACGCCTTCGACTCTCGTCTGCTTGCAGACTGGGCGCACACAGAACTGCGCGAGGCAGGCGTCGATGTGCGCCTGGCTACGCGCGCCGAGACGATCGTCGAGGCCAGCGATGGCCGGCTCACAGTCTTCGCTTGTGGGGCCGACGGCGCCCACTATCCCATCGACACACGCTACGTCTTTAACTGCACCTATAGCGGCCTTAATCAACTTGGCGGATCATTTCCGGGCACGCACACGCGCCTCAAGCAGGAGATTACGGAGATGGCACTCGTGCAGGCACCGCCTGAACTAGAAGGCCTGGGAATCACGGTCATGGACGGGCCCTTCTTTTCGATGATGCCCTTCCCGTCGCGCGGACTTCATACGCTATCGCATGTTCGCTACACGCCTCATCTGCACTGGGACGACGAGCGCGGCATTGACCCTTATGCGCGGCTCGCATCCTATCCGCGGGAAACGCGCGTGGACCGGATGATGCGCGATGTCGCGCGCTACATGCCGGCGGTGCGCCATGCGAAATACGTAGAATCGCTCTTTGAAGTCAAAACGGTGCTCGGGAAGAACGAAGCCGACGATGGCCGGCCAATCCTTTTCGAGAAGCACGCCGAGATGCCGGGCTGCTTCTCGGTACTCGGCGGAAAGATCGACAATATCTACGACGTTCTCGAAAAGCTCGACGCCGAAACGCTCGTCCCGGCATCAAATCAATCATCTTGTTAGTGAGTATCACAATGACCAACGCCCTTATCGGATATTCAGGCTTTGTCGGACAGACTTTGCTCAGGCAAGGCGACTTCGGGTCGCTGTACCGGTCGACCAATATTGGCCAAATCGACGGCCAAACGTTCGACGATGTGACATGCGCCGGCACGCCCGCGCAGAAATGGATCGCGAATCGCGAACCGGAAGCGGACGCGCGCAACATCGAAGCGTTGATCACGCATTTGAAAAAGATTCGCTGCCGCCATTTCACACTGATCAGCACCGTTGACGTCTTCGGACGGCCCATCGAGGTCGACGAGGATTCGACCGTCGACGAAAGCGAACTCCATGCGTACGGCAAGAATCGCCGCCATCTCGAGAAGTTCGTGGCATCGCATTTCGCGGACCATCTGATCGTGCGCCTGCCGGGGCTCGTGGGGCCGGGATTGCGGAAAAACGTGATCTTCGACTTCCTGAATGACAACAACGTAAGCGAGATCGACAGCCGCGGCGTGTTCCAGTTCTACCCGATGGTCAATCTTTCCTACGACATCGCCGCAGCCCGCAACGCGGGACTGAAGCTCATACATCTGACGGCGGAGCCGATCAGCGTCGCCGACATTTCCGAGCACGGTTTCGGCAAGTCGTTCGAGCAACATGTCGGCACTTCCGTGGCGCGGTACGACATGCGCACCCGGCATGCATTGCTGTTCGGCGGAGCGGGCAGCTACCAGTACAGCGCCCGCGAAACGATCCAGGCGGTGCGCGCGTACGCGCAGTCCGAGCCGCTGAATGCAAAGGATTCCAAGGGAAGCGCTTCATGAGAATCGCGATCTCGAATATTGCCTGGGACGTCTCGGAAGACGAAGGCATCGCAGCGCTGCTTGCGCGTTACGGCGTCGATGCAATCGACATCGCACCGGGCAAGTACTTTCCGGAGCCTGCTTCTGCCAGTACCGACGACATGTCACGAGTCAGAGGACGGTGGGCCGAGCGCGGCATCGAGCTGACGGGCATGCAGTCTCTGCTGTTCGGCACCACTGGACTGAATGTTTTTGGCGACGGCGTCACGCAACAGGCCCTGCTCGACCATATGAAGGCAATCTGCCGGATCGGCAATGGGACCGGCGCCAGGCGTCTCGTGTTCGGCTCGCCGAAGAACCGGGACCGCGGCGGTCTCGACGATCAGCAAGCGCTGGA
This sequence comes from Caballeronia sp. LP006, assembly GCF_031450995.1. Taxonomy (NCBI): domain Bacteria; kingdom Pseudomonadati; phylum Pseudomonadota; class Betaproteobacteria; order Burkholderiales; family Burkholderiaceae; genus Caballeronia; species Caballeronia sp. LP006. The sequence continues at coordinate 2,731,893 of NZ_JARTVW010000005.1, forward strand.
GATCGCTGTGCCCTTCTTCCGGCGTCTGGGCGACATCGCCGCGGAGCAGGACGTGATCGTCTGTCTCGAACCGAATCCGCCGCGCTATGGCGCGAACTTCATGACAACGAGCGCCGAAACGCTGCGTGTGGTCGGAGAAGTCGCGCATCCTGCGGTCAAAATGCAATTGGACACGGGCGCAATGGCGATCAATAGCGAGGACCCCGCCACGACCGTGCGTGATTGTGCGGCGGTGATTGGGCACGTGCACGCGAGCGAGCCCGACCTCGTGCCGATCGGCGACGGCGCTTGCGATCATTCAGCGACAGCGCAGAGCATCCGGCAATTTCTGCCCGATCACATCGTCACGATCGAGATGGTTGCAACGAAAGACGAACCGCATCTCGTGTCGATCGAGCGGGCTCTGCACGTCACGTTGTCGCATTACAGCGGCGCAAGAGACGGAGCGACCTAACGGTGAAGTGGATCATCCTCGCATTGGGCATCGGCTCGAACGCGTCCGCAAGCGTGCTTGTGAAATTCGCGATGCTGCCACCTCGCAGATTTCCCTCCCCGGCGGACCCTCTTGCGGCGCTGACGAACTGGCCATTCTGGCTCGGACTCGCCATGTATGGCGCAGCGTTCCTCCTATATGCGGCGGCGTTGGCCAGACTGCCGCTCAATGTCGCACATCCGATTCTGACCTCCGGCGCCATCGCAACAGTGGCGCTGAGCTCCGTGCTTATCTTCCGTGAACCGTTTCATTGGACGACCGGCGCGGGAATCGGCCTGATCGTTCTCGGCGTGATATGCCTGACCATGCGTGTAGCGTAGTGAGATCTCAATGAACATAGTATCGAAACCGGCCCACTATGAGCGCGCGACCTGGCAGGTCCCAAGCTTTGAGACACAACTTTGGCTGGGCCGCCAACACAACGCATGTGTCGTCATCCCTGTGATCAACGAAGGACAGCGGATCCGCCATCTTCTGGAACGCATGAACGCACTGAAGATCACGAACCGCGCGGATATCGTCATCGTTGATGGTGGTAGCACCGATGGCTCGCTTGAGGAAGGCTTTCTCCGACAAAATGGCGTGCGCGCGCTGCTGTTGAAGACCGCTCCCGGCAAGCTCAGTGCACAGTTGCGCTGCGCATACGCCTTCGTGCTGGACCAGGGCTACGAGTACATCGTGACCATCGACGGTAACGACAAGGACGATCCGGACGCCATTCCCCGCTTCATCGAAGCGCTGGAGCAGGGAGTTGACTTCGTGCAGGCATCGCGCTTTCTACCCGGCGGCGTCGCAGAAAATACGCCGAAGTCTCGCGATCTGGCCATCCGGCTCATTCATGCGCCGATGCTCAGCGTCTTTTCAGGTTTCTCGTGGACAGATACGACGCAGGGATTCCGCGGCTACAGTAGCCGCATGCTTCTCGATCCGAAGGTCGGCATCTTCCGTGATGTTTTCACGAGTTACGAGTTGCTCGTGTACCTTTCCTACCGTGCGCCGAAGCTCGGATACCATTGCATCGAATTGGCCACGGCGCGGCGTTATCCGAAGGGAGAGGTGCCGACGAAGATCAGTTCGGTCAAGGGTAATTACTCCGTCCTCAAGGTGCTCTTCAAGGCATGTTTTGGCGCGTACGACGCTTAAGGCTGCGACAGATGCAAATCGAGTCGAAGTCCGTGAGCGGAGGGGTGCAGAGCATTACGCGAACTAGGCATTTCAGGCGTTTCGACGGTGTCCTGCTGATCGCGTTGCTCGTCCTGGGCACGATCTATGTAAGCCAGACCTAGTCGCCATCGTCGTATGGAATCATGACCCGCGCGTTGAACTTCACTCACACGGGACTCCTGTTCGGCCACGCCAGACCTGAACGATCTGACGAATGGGCGGTCATCACGCCGCTCGCCCAGGCTGCGGCCAATATCGGCTTTGGCCGCTTCAAAACATCCTCGCCTTATCATGACGATTTTCGCATTGCATTCGGCAGCCCGATCAAAGCTTGGGGATTGATATTCAAGCCAACGATGCTGCTGTATCCGTTCGTCAACGCGGCGTACGCGTTCTTCGTCCATTACTTCGCGGTCTTTGCCCCATTTATCGTGGGCTACATGGCGATGTTCCGGGTTATGCAGGTGGCCAAGCTGCTCGCGCTTCTGCTGTCGCTATCCATCTACTTCACGTCATACGCGCAGTTTTGATGGACGGACAAAAGCGTACTCTTCTCGCTGTACGGAGTTTCCGTTGCCGTGCTGTTCGCGCCGATTCACCGGCTTCTGAGGCTTATTCTCTTCTACTGGCTAACGACGAGCATGCTCATCAGCATGTTCTACCCGCTGCTCTTCATTCCGCTCGCCTTCGTTGCCGCGCTGTTCATCCTGTCATTTGGCCGCGAATGGCTTGCGCCCGCTCGGCTCGCCGGGCTCGCCATTGCAGCCGGTCTGGCGGCAGCGACAGCGGTCGTGTTTCTGAAAGGCTATCTGCTTGCTACGGCGCACACGCTTTATCCTGGTGGCCGCAGCGTCATGGGCGTCGGCCTGGGCCTGAGGCAGCTTCTGTCGCAATTTTATCCCTTCGCGATGTTTGACTGGCATCTCGAGAGTCTCATGCCGCTCAACATATGTGAAGCTGGCACATTCGGCGTCTTCTTGATAAGACTCGCGCTGTGCTTCGCAGACTACCGTAACGCTTCAACGCAACTTCGCGACGCTGCGTTCCGGCGCAATCTGATGCTATTGACGGTCGGGCTGGCCGCAATGATCGCCTGGGAGTTCTTTCCCGTGCCGTCAATGCTGGGTCGCGTTCTGCTCTGGGACCACGTTCAGCCATGCCGCATGCAATATGCGCAAGGCCTCGTGCTCCTCATGCTCACCGTGTGTCTCGTCAACCGCGCGGGCTGGAAGCTGTCAAGGGCGAGGCTCGCGCTCTTCGTTTCCGTGACTACACTCGGATGGATGATGCTCAAGGCGCGTCCGAATCTGCCGTTTTGGAACAACCTCATCGATTTGATCATCCTGCCGTTCGCTTTGGCCGCGTTTTGGGCCGCCCGATCAGGGAAGGTCAGTCCAATGAGCGGAATGCTGATCGCGTCGCTGATGACTTCGGCCATCATTGTCGGACGCTTCAATCCGCTGCAATCCGCATGGCCCGTATTTAATCGTGAAGACACACCGGTCATTGCGCAGATGCGCGCGAAGGTCGATCCGCGAACCGGCATTCTCGCTGCCAACATGTTTCCGATCTCCACGCAAAACGGGCTGGGTTTCAAGTCCATCACCTATACAACGGCGATACCGCAAAGGGATTTTTGGGATCACTTTAGGGACCGGACGGATCCTCAGACCTTAGGAGACGGTATTCAATCGTAGCCGAATATTTTCCTTACCGACGACGCGGGGACTCGCGCACTAGCAAATGATGCGATCGCCGTGCCTTCGAGTTGGTTCAACGAGCCTGGGCATCAATAGCTTCCGATTCAGGCTTGCGTGAAAGTGCGGCACGACCGGAAGTTCCGTGCTCTGGCATGTGCGTCCCATCTGGAGATCCACCGCATTCTTCACAACTTCACAAACACTGGGCGGGCGGGCCTCGCTTCACTCAAGAGCCACGTTCGAATTTCCTTTAAGCGCACGCCAGTTCATGCTGAATCGTCCGGTGCTTGACGCGGGCGCCGGCCATCAGCGATATCGGCCGTTTTTGACGAGGCGGTCTATCTCACACAGGAGCATCCTGCCGGAATAGCGTTCAAAAACATGCAGGCGATGGAAAAACGACTTCCTTCATCCTATCGATGAGCGTATTCCCGCAAGAACCGAGTCCGTCGGCTGCATCATCCCCACCTCCGTGCTCGAACACGTCCGCTATTCGGAACTGTTCTTCAAAGAGTGTTTCCGCACTGTGCCCGGGAGGTCGGATGTACATGTAGGTTCCGTTCACGTCTGCGACACGAGCAGCCGTACGATTTCCCGCGTCCTACGCGCTATAGCTTGTCGGCGTGGCTGAAGGATGCGGGATTCAATCGCATCAGTGTCGTGCCGAGCTCGAATTCGGTGTGTGGCGCAAGTGCGTTCCCTGCTCGATGCCATCAACAGGGAACTTTCGAAACGCATAGCGACGCGGCAACTCGAGTCTCTGTCGCCCATACTCGAACACGTCATCAAGGTTTGTAACGAGGAAACCGATGACTAAATCGACCCCGAAGCGACGATCCCCATCGGTTGGTTTGCGATTGTCGAGAAAGAAGGCGACATCAGAAACGTGCCGTACGGCGGCGACCCGGCGACAAACGCACGTTCTCGAACGCATTGCCGAACCCGGATAAGGCCGCTGCGAAGCTATCTGCGTCTGTCGCCGCGCCTCAATGTAAATAGTAGCGCTCGACCACGATTGGCACTAGCCGGGCGACGGTGTAGAAGGGGAAGGCGGCGATGAGAAAAATGAGGACCGCTCTACAACGCTCCGCGGAGCCGCTCGCCGCAGCGGTCGTCCGTACGCAAAATTGAGGAACGATGAGCGCGATCAGCCCGACGAGCGGCAGAAAGTATCGACCCTGCACGCCTTCGACCACGGAACCTCCTACTGGACTCCACGCGAGATAAAGCGAAGCGAAGATCAGCAGTGTCGAGCTAGATCCCGCCGCCACAGTCACGAGGTCTCCCGCCGGCGTCCGTTGCGCCTTTGGATACGCGTAGAGGCACGAAGCGACGATCGCCAGAAGTAACATCAGCAGCACGGCGAGGTAAAAAGCACCATCGAAATAGGTATCCAGCCAGCCCAGCGCTCCAATGAAGCTGTGCACGTAGAAGGGGCCCTGCACCGACAACGTGTTGAATGCGACCTGCAGCAGGAAGCCGGGATGCTGCAGCACATGCAGAAGCTGACCTTTGGTCGAGTGCGGCGGTCCGAACTCGACGAGACCGAAATGCCCGAACGTGACGATGGAGATCACCGACAACATCGCCGAGATGGCTGCCAGCGTCAGGCGCCGCCCGGCGCCGTAACGTTGGTCGCGTGAAACAACCACTTCCGGATGAAACCACAGCAAAATGAGCCCGGCGTACGGAGGCCGCGCAGAAGCAGTGATGACGTACATCGCGACGAGTAAGGCCATCCAGCGCCCGGTCATTGGACGCTGATCGGTGATGAACCGATCGATGATCGCCACAATAAGTATGCAGACCGGCAAGACGGTCACCTCCTGACTGACGGACGAGTCGATCATCAACGTGGTTGGAAGGAGCGCGACGGCAAAAAGGATAAGCGATGTTCGGCGCGCCAGGCCAATGGCTAACGCCGTGATCGCCACACTGAACAGAAGCCCGAAAGCGCAAGTCAGTACGTACGTGTCCCGGACGCTCGCGCCGACCGCCCTTCCGACACCGATGGCCAAGACTTGCGGGAGATAGCTGAACGCCGGATACATCGAGGTATTTGGGAACGGCGTTTTGACTCGCGGCTCGCCCCAGCGTAACAAAGCCGACTGCGCACGAAGCGTTGCCGTTTCTTTCACTGCAGGATGAAAAGCCATCGGGTTATACAGGACAGCTAATTTAACGGCCGCCACGTCTATCTTACCGCCCGCCGTTCCATCGAATTTCTCTGCAAAGACATGGCCATCGGCCACCTGAATCGCGCGGAAGAAATGCGCGATGGCATCCGGTGTTTGCAGGGGGGGCGTAGTGTACAACAGGAAAGCGCCCATCATGAGGGCATAGATGAGGTACAGGAGCCCCAACGGCGACCTCGACGCTATTGCAGGCGAGGCATTCGAAGGCCAAATGTGAACTTGTCCCTTCTCGTTACTTTCCATCGTTTTCCATTACTTTTCGCGAGCGCTGCTGTCTTCGATCAGCGCGTATTATAATACTTAGCAAAATTCGCAACTGTCAATAATCCGGCTGATTGCGTATTCCACGATTCACTTGCGCTGGTTTTGCCAGTTCGACACTCGGATCTACGCGATCCGTGTTCCGTTCGAGCACCACGCTATCACCTTGAGCCTGCAAGGAAATAGCGATTCCAATAATGAGTGCGCAGACAGCCGCACGCGTCGGCATGAGCGGTTCGCGACATCGTATCAAATTAGATCAATGAATCTGTCGTCCTCGGAACTCCAACACACCACGTTCACGGCGCGCGATGCCTTTCTGCCGGTGGACGGCACGCAAGCCGGCTTCATTAAAGACAAGGCGCCCCGCGCGTTCCAGGAGGCGTGGATACTGCCTTTGTCGCTCCATGCGTATGCGGCAGGCGTTCGCCTCGGACACAAGCGGCTTGCCCGATATTACGACGCGCTCGACTTCGCAGCTTGCAATGCGAATTACCACGGTCGCGCGCTGCATCAGTCGCGAAGCTGGCTGACGGAGATGCAACTCGAATATCGTGTTGGAAACATTGATATCGCCGAGCTCGACGCGCCCAATCAATTCCTCTTCTTTCTTCACGCCGAACACATTGCAGGCCTGCTTGAGCGGCTGGTGGCCAGACATCCCGAGATCAGCACGTTCTACGCAATCACTGGCGATACGCCGCTGCCGCTCGATTTCTATTTCGACTCGGATGTGACCGCCGCCCTTGCAGCGTGGGTCTGCGCCCGTCTAGGGCGTGAGTTCCGAAAGATTGAGGCGCCGGAACTCCGGCGGCACATCCTGCCACGCCGCAACGTCGCCTCGGTTCAGCAGGACACCACAGTGAATCGAGCCGTGCTGCATCCCGGCAAACCGCGCGTGGGGCTTGCACCCGCGACCATCCGTAACGCGGAGGATCTTCGCGGCGCTCTGAGCAGGCTCAGATGCGACGTCGTGCTCTTTCCGTCGGAATTATGGGAAGCGCCGGCCCTCGGTGCATTGTCGCAGAGCGACAGCGAGCAGGTCTGCCGTCTGTCTTCCGCGACTGGCGAGGGCCGATCCGCGCATGCGGAAGAGCTCTCCGCACTCTTCGAACACTTCATCGAAAGGCGCAAATCAAGTTCTTTGCCGGCGTGCATCATCGACAACCCGCATATGTTGTTTCAATTCGAACACATCTTCCGGACGCGCTGGCTCGGCTATGCGAACATGATCGGACAGGCAAGGATGCTTGCCGACACCCACCCGCTGGATCTGTTCATTCACTGCCAGCACTTCACGGCCGAAGGTGCAATCCTTGCACACGTCTACGGCAAGCATGGCACGAAAATCGTCGTGACACAGCATTCCGGCTGGCCCGCCGACCCGAACTGGCTATCGCCGAGACATGCGGATTTCGCATTCGCGTGGTCGAAGAGTTGTGCGCGAAGGCTCAAGGAGTACGATCGCGAGGCAAAGATCGTTGTCACCGGAACCAGAAGTCCGGTTAATTTCCGCAATGCGCTCGCTCCGCAAAGCTCAGATGAGGCCGTGGCCGATGTACGCCGCATTGCCGGCGATCGCAAGGTCGTGCTGCTGCTCACCAATGCGCTCGAACTGCACGCGGTTCCGTTCACCGATCTTGCACCGCACTTCGCAACGCTGTCGGCGATGGCTGCGGTGCCCGCTCATCTGGCCGACCGTATCTTGCTCCTCGTGCGCGCAAAGCCTGCGCCGGTCGGTGAAGATCCCATCATCTACGAGACGCTCGCGAACTTTCCTGCGCATAGCCACGTACTCACGAACAACCTCAGCTTCAGCGATTGCATCGCGCTCGCCGATTGCGTCGTCGGAGCAAATGTTCCCACGACCGCCTATTTCGAAGTCTTCGATCAGTCCGTTCCGCTGGTTCACGTGCAGACGTGCGCTGCGCTTTCGTTGCAGCCCGACCTGCCGGCCAAGGTTGTGGACCTCGTTGAGCGCGACGCAGACCTCTGGCCTGCCATCGAAACGGTTCTGTTTGACACCGGCAAGCGTGAGGCGCTCATCCGGCGACAAGAAGCATTCATCAGGAAGGATCGACAACCCACGTTCGACAAGGCTCAAGACGTCGTCCAGGCCGGCCTCGAATATGCGCTGGGCCGACGCACGAAGTTCCAGTGGCTCGACCGCCTTCGGCCGCTTCCGAAACCGAACGACGCTGCGCCTTTAGCGTCGGGCCCGCACCCCAACGCGGACGCTCTCGCACAGGCCCAGGTCGACGTGGCGGGTCATGTCGATCTCGTGTCGATCTCTCCGGACGGCCGCGACATCGTCGTGCAGGGATGGGCCGCCGCGCTCGCAGGAGACATTGAAGTGGTGCGCATTCACCTGTTCGACGCGTCGAACTGGCTGGGTTCGAGACGGCCAACGGTAGCGCGCAACGATGTCGCGCTGGCCTTCAACAATCCGCGGCTCGAGTATTCCGGCTTTGCCATACGTTGCCATGTTCCGGCGCATTCCGACGTTCGAAAAATTCGTCTTTATGCAGAGCTCAACGACGCCAGCTTCTTTCCACTTGAACTTCCAACAGCGTAGCTGCGATGCCGTTCATATCGTGCACGTGATCACCTCGTGCTGCTCCAGCAGGGTGCACAACGCGTCGACTTCATCAAATGGCGCGTTGATCTTCTCCGAAATATCGAGAAGCGTGTGCCGTCCGTCCGCGTACGCGAGCACGTTCATCATCGTGCGTACGCCGTCTCCGGATCGTTTGACGCTGAGCGTCGGGTAGAGGCCACGCCGACCCAACTGCGGCTCGCCAACTGTCGTTGCGCGTGGAACGCGATTGCGCTCGACGACCCTGATCGCAGCGCTCAGCGCGTTATAGCCGCCGACAAGGCCTGTTGGCGTGACCAGATCGAGATCGTCCAACGACGTATGATATTCGGGGTAGCAGCCATACTTCGACCGCATGATGGTGGCCATCGGCAAGTCCGCGCCCGGGCTGCAGTATTGACGTTCGTCGCTGCCGCGATCAAGAAAGGAATAGCGGACAAAAGCCGGATCGATGCAGCCAAGCGCATGCTGCGCCGCGCGGTCCGCAAGTGTGTCGCCGGCGCGTGACGGCAAATAGGAGTACGCCCGGTCGTCGCCCACGCAGGTGACGATGAAGCCCGCCTTGACATTGCGCTTGAGCGCATCAAGGTGCCGAGAGAGGTAGCACAACGCACCGATCGTCTCGGGCGCGAAGACCACCCTGTAGGTGTATCGGCGACGCGGCAGCGACATCAGCCAGCGCGCCAGATACGTCGTAACGACCGGCCCGGACAACTCGTTGTTCGCCATTGACGGATGGCAAACGTATGTCGACAGAAAAACCTCGTCATCCGTCTCGCCCGGAATGATCAGCTCTCCATAGTTGAGCTCGCCAGGCACGAGTTCGCTCTCCACGCGCACGCAATACTGCCCCTCTGCCAGCGCACGACGCGCTCGATCAGCGATGCAAAAACCCCACCGCGGCTGGTAGTACGAGGTGACGTAAGGAATCGCATCTGGCTGGTCGGGCAACGAGTGGAGATGTCGCTGGAGCTCGTCGAGAGACATTTCCGTATCGATCGGGAGCGAGTAGCCAACGACATGCAGATTGTTCTGCTTCATGTCGATTACCTTGTTGCCATCGGGACCGATCACATGGGCATCGGTGATGCGCCACTCGTCTGGCACCGTCCAGTCGAAGCAGCGCGTGCCGGACGCGACGGCATGCACTTGCAAACCGGGCAGAAATTCCTTCAGCGTGCCGAGCGTTTCCCGCACGCCGGGACCCATGATGCTCCGGCAGATCGGCCAGAGCCGCCGGGCGAGATCATGCATTTCGTGACCAAGATCAGTCATCGAGACTCTCGTGTGTATAACAGCCCTTCGGCTTTGCCCGTCTGGATGACGTCCGCCACAAAATCGAACATACGCCGTGCGCGCACGGAGCGCACGCCATTGCCCGTCCCGGGGCGTGCCCCCGCATACAACCCTTCGCGCCACATGATCTCGCCTGCCGGATCGACGTGCGTCAACACGCCCTGCTCGATGTCGCGCACATAGACGCGATACGTCTTCGTCGTCAAAGCGCGGCCCGCACCGCAATATTCAGCGGTGAACGATTTGAAATACCGATATGGCACCCGCAGCACTTCTTCGACGTGGTGATAGAAAGTCATGCTGTTCTGATCGGGGAGATCGAGCACGGCGATCTTGCCGTCAAGTCGTCGCAACATGCCGAACGGCGAGTCGTCCGAATAACCGGAGACGTTGTCGGTGTGACGGAACAGTTCCGCTTTCGCGCCGAGCACCACGAACGAATAGATGGGATGCCCGGTCCGCACCGCTTGTGGATGCATGCGCCCTGCTTCAGTCAGTGCGCCCATCTGCGACGGGGTCGACGCAAGATCAAACGGCACACCCCGAGTGAAATCGAAATTGAATGTCGGCAGCAACAAGGTGCCATCTTCGCCCAGCACCGCAAGCAGCGATGTGAGCACGTCCCGCGCACTGCATGGGCGCCCTTCCCGCGCGCGGCTTCGTACGAGCCTTCGCAACGAACTGTGCACAAGTACCGTATCGCCGGATGCGAGCCCGGCCGAGCACCACACTTCGAGCAGATCGTCTCGCAACGGCCCTCTGTCCGCACCGCGTGCTGGCTGCGTCATTGGCCGAGCGCCGCGGGCGTGATCGGCTCGCCCGGCGCGAAATCGAAAGGCGAGGCGCGTCCGAGCAGTGCATCGAGATGCTTCGGTGCGAGGCCGAAGCCCGGCCGGATACTTTTAACGTTATCCCCGGTAAAGAGCTCACCCTTGCGGATGGGCTTGACGGCATACAGCGAACGTCGGAAGACCTTGTTTCCCTTTTCGCTTTCCTTCACGCCATAGTCGACGATGCCAAGCGCTTCCCACGCGATGCGCGCATCACGCACCAATGACGCAAGCTCGGGAGGCTCGAGCGAGAAACTGTCGTCCGGACCGCCGCCACGGCGATCCAGCGTCACGTGCTTCTCGATCAATGACGCTCCGAGCGCCACGCTCGCTACCGCAGTCGCGTTGTCAATCGTGTGATCCGACAGGCCGATCACGGTGCCATATCGCTTCGCCATGTCCGCGATGGTCCGGAGGTTGTAATCCCGAGCAGGCGCGGGATAACCGCTCACGCAATGGAGCAGCGCGAGTTGGTGGCATCCGGCGGCGCGCGCCGTCTCGACGGCCTCGAGAATCTCTTCCGCGTCGGCAAGACCCGTCGAGATGATCATCGGTTTGCCGGTACTGGCGACGTACCGGATCAACGGCAGATCAATCGCCTCGAACGAGGCAATTTTGTACGCGGGTGCGTTGAGGTCTTCCAACAGATCGACGGCCGTATAATCGAATGGAGAACTGAAGATGACCACACCTTCCGTCCTGGCCGCATCGAACAGTGGCTTGTGCCATTCCCACGGTGTTTGCGCCCACTCGTAGAGATCGTAGAGGCGCTTGCCGTCCCACAGGCCGCCGTGAATCATGAAGTCGGGAAGGTGGCTGTTCAACGTGATGGTGTCAGGGCGATAGGTCTGCAGCTTCACCGCGTCGGCGCCCGCCGCCTTGGCGGCCCGAATGATCTCTATGGCGGTCTCCATCCGTCCATTGTGATTGGCCGACACTTCTGCGATCACAAAGGGCGGATGCGCCGCGCCGATGTGTCTCCCGTCAATGCGTATCTCAACGGCACCTATTTTCATCTGTTACTCCCAACGGTTCCCGGTTTCGAGCGCGGCGCCGTCGTCGCACGGCGCATGGAAAATATGCTTGCAGCCTAAACGATGCAGTGGCCGGATGCGTCATTCAGCATGAGCGACGCGACCCGGCGAGTTCCTTCTCCATCGACGATCTGCATGATTTTACGCCTCCGCTCCATACGCTTTTGGAGGCGCGAATCGAGTGCATCGAGCGCCATTGCGTAAGTGCGCGCGTCCGTCGCTTCCCAGCTTCCTGCGTAATCCGCCAGGTCGAGTGCGACCAGCGACTGCGCTATCTGGCGCTGATTGTCCGCGACCGAGGTGATGCAACTGTCCAGTCCGACGCAAAAACGCTCCCAGACGGTCGAACCCGATGCACCGAACGCATAGATGGAGCGCGCCATCAGTGGAGCCATCTCGCCGACATAACCCAGCACGCGCACGCCCGCCATCCGGGACGCCATTGCCTCGATGTCGCCACGGCGAGGATTGGCGATGCCGACCAGCACGTCCGCTACGTAGCCTGCGGGACGGCTGTCGCACCAGGCATCGAGAAACTTCCCGGTCTCGTTGGTTGCATCGACACCGCCGAAAAACACGAGCAAACGCGAGTCGCTTCCAGCGTCCGGCATCTGCGTGTTCCGTTCGTGCGCGAATTGCGGACGCAAAAGCGCATAGCGCGGCCCGAGCAAGCGCACGCAATGCCCCGGCACGAGGTCACTATAGCGCGACGAACCGGCATCCAGCACATTCTGATCGAGCAGCAGGTCGCAGTCATGCGGACGATCGGCCAGATCGTCGATTGCCAGGATGCGCGCTGCATCCGGACGCATCGCACGTTCCCAGGCCGCGTCGATTGCGTAATGATCCGTGACTAGCCATTCGATGACGCCCAGCCGCTCAAGCACCGCGGCGGTTTCGACAGCATCTTGATGCCAGCCGCAGCCGAGCCAGCTCACTTGAAGGTCGTGTCTCATGGGCGACGACGTTGCCGCCAGGGCGTGACATGAATAGCCACGCGCCCGGATTACATCCTGAAGATGTCCTGCATGCGCACGCGTGACGAAATGCACTTCAGCGGCGCGCGTGCGGAGATCGTCGGCCAGCGTGAGGCAGCGCATTACGTGGCCACTTCCGATCAGGAGCGATGCATCGACGCGAAAGACGACTCGCAAAGCGCTCATCGCAGTTGCCGGACGACACGATGCGCGATGTCCGCGTGCGCCCGTGTCCGGAGCACGTGGACGTCCTGCGCATTATGGTGCAGGTTATGAGCGGGCGGATCATCGGGCAAAATGCACTTGCCGCCGCCGCGTGCCGGACACACCAAAATCATTGCAACGTTCATGACCGCATCGCGTCGGCCAGCGCCGCGATAACGCGGTCCTGATCCGCCTCGGTAAGCGTCGCGTACATCGGAAGGCTGATCGCTTCGCGGTAGTACCGCTCGGCTTCGGGGAAATCGCCCGGCGCAAAGCCCATCGCACGGTAATAGGGATGCAGATGAACCGGGATGTAATGTAGATTCACGCCAATGCCCGCCGCGCGCAATTGCTCGAAGACGCGTCGGCGACTTGCGCCGTCGTTTCCGGTCTCACCAAGCCTCACGACGTACAGATGCAGCCCCGAATACGTGCCGGGCATCTGCCAAGGCGTGACGACCGGCAGATCGCTGAGCAATGCGTCATAGCGCCGCGCGAGTTCGTGACGGCGGGCAACATAGGCATCAAGCCGATGCATCTGGCTGACGCCAAGCGCCGCGTGGATGTCGGTCATCCGATAGTTGAAGCCGAGGGCAATCTGCTCGTAATACCACGGCCCATCCGGCGCCTTCGACATCTCTGCGGGTTCGCGGGTAATGCCGTGACTGCGCGTGAGCCGCATGCGCTGCGCGAGCGCATCGTCGTTGGTGACCGCCACGCCGCCCTCCCCCGTCGTGACGATCTTCACCGGATGAAAGCTGAACACCGTGATGTCGGAGTATCGTCCGTTGCCGATCGGGTCGCCCTGATAGCGCCCCCCGATAGCATGCGACGCGTCTTCGATGATCCGAAAGCCGTACTTCCGACTCAAGGCATGGATCGCTGCCATGTCGCACGGCTGCCCGCACAGATGCACAGGGACGACCGCCTTCGGCAGCACTCCGCGTTTGCTCGCCTCGACGAGCCGCGCTTCGAGCGCCACAGGGGACATGTTGTAAGTTCGCGGATCGATATCGACGAAATCGACTTTCGCGCCGCAGTAAAGGCCGCAATTGGCGGACGCGGCGAACGTGATCGGCGTCGTCCATAGCCAGTCGCCGGGGCCAAGGCCCAACGCTTCGCAGGCGATATGGAGCGCGGACGTGGCGCTGTTTACGGCCACGGCATGACGGGCGTTCGCTATCAGCGAAACCTCGTGCTCGAACGCGGGCACCGTAGGCCCCTGCGTGAGAAAATCCGAGCGCAGCACGGTGGCGACGGCTTCGATATCCGCCTCCGTGATTTCTTGACGCCCATAAGGAATCATCATGCCCCCGCGATGCGATTGAATTGCCGAATTTCGTCGAGGGACAGGAAATGGCCGTTGATGCCTGAGCTGTACTCAAATCCTTCCGCGACCGCCTCGCCCTTCTCTCCAAGCATATTGACCGTGAAATCGTTGTCCACTCGCGTGAAGCGGATGGTAGGGCGCAACACGTAATGGTTGGCAAATTCCAGCGTGAGATGCGAGTCGTCGGACGGGCACATCACTTCGTGGACCTTTTCTCCCGGACGGATGCCGATCGTCTTCTGCGAGAGATCCGGCGCCATTGCCTGGGCAAGGTCGACCACTCGCACCGAAGGCAGTTTCGGCACGAAAATCTCCCCCCCTTTCATGCGCCGGAAGCTCTCGAGCACGAACTCCACTCCTTGGTCGAGCGTGATCCAGAACCGCGTCATCTCGGGATGAGTAATCGGTAGTTCCGTCGCGCCCTCCGCAATCAGCTTGCGGAAGAACGGAACCACCGAGCCGCGCGAGCCCACGACGTTACCGTAGCGCACGATCGAAAACGTGGTGCAATGTCCGCCGGACATGTTGTTTGCGGCCACGAACAGCTTGTCCGACACGAGCTTGGTCGCGCCGTAAAGATTCACCGGATTTGCGGCCTTGTCGGTGGACAGCGCGATGACCTTTTCGACTTCATTTTCGAGCGCGGCATGAATAACATTCTGCGCACCGTCGATGTTGGTCTTGATGCATTCGGTCGGGTTGTATTCAGCAGCCGGTACCTGCTTGAGCGCCGCGGCGTGGATGATGAAATCAACGCCGCGCGTCGCTTGTACGAGGCGGTTCGCGTCGCGCACGTCGCCGATGAAATAGCGCATGCAAGGATCGTTGAATTCCTGCTGCATGTCGAATTGCTTGAGTTCGTCACGCGAGAAAACGATCAGGCGCTTCGGCTTGAACCGGGCAAGGATCGTACGTACAGACTTTTTACCGAAGGAGCCCGTTCCTCCAGTGATCAGAATCGATTTATCATTAAACACAGCAAAGCCTTCCTGCGCAAATAGACTGATTGAGGCAGACGGCGCGCGCGTGCTTCGGAGCGCGCGAGCGGCGAAAGCCGGCCTCTACGTGACGATGTAAGTTGACAGCGCAACGCGCTGGTTACGTGAACTGCCCCACGCGTCAAAATTTTCGACCGATGACAACAGCCGCAGGGCATCCTGATCAATGCGCTCCACGAAATCGGCGAGCGGAATTGCAGTTGCCAGCGGGTCCGGCTTCACGCCAATCGTACGGCATAGCGCGCGGTATCCCTGGTCGAAGTCAGCGATCGCATTGCCGATCTCAATAGACACCTGCGCGTGATGGTCGACGGCGGAGCGCCCCGGATCCTCGATCACACCAACGCTGCCGTTGAAGGACGGCTGATAGCCGATCACGGCATCATGTGGCGCTGAGAAAAACAGCTCCACAGCGACCCGATTCTCATAGACGCGCGTCACGCGGCTTGCGCCGATCGACGCGTTCGAGAATAGCGCATCCATACGCAGCTTCGCCTTACGGCGCAGGCATTCCTTTGACTCGTTTAGGCACAGGTAGTACCCATACAGCTGCACGTCCATGAGCTTCGCGAGCGCCATGTCCAGGGCTTCCTGCGTTGTGCCGTTCCAGCCAACGTCGACCATCGCGACCCGCATGCCCGGCTTGACGCCGGCCTGAATCAGATACTGAAGCAGGCCTCGCCGGTTGCGCCTGCACGCCTGCAGGATAGTCGCCCGATACGCGCTCAGGAAGTCGCGCATCCGGCTCATGTTGGCATCGCTCACGGTCGTTGCCGCACCCAGTCCGAGATCGTCCATGACCGAATCGGCAGGAGGCTCGATGCCGATTCGCTCCAGCACTTCGAACGGCTTAAGCCCGTGCGACCCGGCGAGAAAGAAATCGATCTGCGAATCAAAGTTGGCGTCGTCGGTGGCCGCCATCGTGAAGGCAACACGCGACCCCTTGAAATACGCGTATTCCGGTAATTGCCCGGCGCCGAGGCTGGATGCGAGTCGTTCGAGAATGTGCCCGTCTCGCGACACAAAGAGGATCAGATCGATACGATCTTCCCTGGACTTCCGCGCGATCCAGTCGAGAAAGCCAGTCGCCGCCGGGCCACCAAATCGAAACCCGAGTTCCGCGAAGGTTCCGCGCGCTGGCGCGCGTTCGAGCACGCGATACAGATTGCTCGCAAGGGATGCGGACGCACCGCCACCTGTCGTTTTCACCGGCGACGCCCAATCGACGTAGTGATACGTGGCGAGCCCCTTCTCTTTCGCACGCTCGATGTCGGAAATCGCGTTGTCGCCGATATGAAGCAGGCACGCGTGCTCGACATCAAGATCGTTCGCAACAATGTCGAACAGCTCACCGACATCGCGTTTGGTCGCATTTCGCTCCGATGAAATGAAAAGTGCCGGAGGCTGCAGTCCATGCCGACGGAACAGTTCGTCGAAGAACGCGCGCGGCAGGTACATGTCCGACGTGATGACCACGCGCTTCTGCGCGAGCGTCTCCTTGAAGACGTCGATCAATCGCGGATTCGGAATCGTCAGCGCAAGTTCCAGCTGCAGTTCTTCGTCGCGCAGTTGCGATGCAGGCACCGGTAGTTCATCCAGGCAATCGTAGATGCCGTCGAGCGTGATCTCACGTTTCCCGTCGCGCTGCATGCGCTGGAAGGCCTTTGCCTGAGCTTCGCGACGCAGCCGCTTGAAACCGGCGATGCTATGTTTCTCGCCGATGATGTCGAACAAATCCTCCGGGTCGCTCAGGGGCCGCAGGAAAAGCGTATCGAACACGTCGAACGATACGGCGTCCGCTTCTGCGATGCGCTTTTTCAAATCACTTAGCATAGATTCCTTGTGATGACCAGACTTGGCTCCTTACCTGGCCGAGGCTTCCACGTGACTTCACGCCGCCGTGAAGTGCAGGTCATCGGGCAGCAGATTGGGGTTATGAAACGGATCGTGCATCAGATAGTGCGGGTGCTTCAGGTACAAGCGCCGCTTCTCCTTCTCGAGCCGAACGCGCTTTTGCTCGCTCGCCTGATCCAGTCCGCGGCTCAGCGACTCGTGGTGCAGCAGTTGCACTGCCGGGCACACGACGTTGTAAAGGCCGTGCTCGAGCAGACCGAAACAAAGGTCAACATCGTTGTACGCGAGGGGAAACGTTTCATCGAAACCGCCGATCGCCTCGAACTTGCTTCGCTCGACCATGAGACAGGCGCCCGTTACCGCAATCCAGTTATATTCAATAAGATTACGCACGAAGTAACACGGATCGTTTGCGTCCTTCAGAAGAAACGCGTGGTTCGGTCCTTCCGAAAGATTGACCACTCCGCTATGTTGAATCTGCCGCGTCTCGGGATAAAGCAGCTTCGCCCCCACCGCGCCTATATGCTTCAACTGAGCATAGCCGGCCATGTCGGCAAGCCATGTGGGCGACAAGACTTCGGTGTCGTCATTGAGGAACAGAAGAATGCTGCCCTTGGCTTCACGAGCGCCAATGTTGTTAATCTCGGAGTAGTTGAACGGCGCATCGTGACGGATCACGCGCACTTTCTCCACAGCCTGCAGTGACTCAAGATAAGCGACGGTCTGCGTTTCCTTTGAGCCATTGTCGAGCAGAACCACTTCGTAATTCGGATAAATTGAGAGCTTGAAAATGGTGTCAAGGCAACGGCGCAGTACGGTACCATTGTCCCGGCTCGGGATGATGATCGAGATGAGCGGCTTGCCCTGCAGGTCGTACTTCACCCGAAAATAGCCGGGCAACTGCTCAACGGGAACCACGGTTCCGGACAGACCACGGCGCTCCAGCGCCGACACGCGTGCGCGACGCGCGGCGTCTATCGCATATGGCTTCGCATTTAGATCTGACGCGACGGAAGCCGGAATGACTCGCCAGTGATACAACACCTTCGGCACATGTGAGATGCGCTTTGCCTTTTCGACCACGCGCAACACGAAATCCCAGTCCTGACTTCCGTCGAATTCAGAGCGCAGACCACCGACCTCCTCGAGCAGCGAACGCTTCACGCAAGACACGTGGCACGTGTACATCGTACTCATCATCGTGTCGGGCGACCAATCTGGCTTGAAGAACGGTTGCGCGAAACGGCCGTCCGGCATGATTTTGTCTTCGTCGCTGTAAACGTAATCGGGCTGATCGGTCGCGATGCATTGCGCGAGCTCGAAAAGACAGTCGTCCGTCAGTTCGTCGTCGTGATCGAGGAATACGATGTAGTCGCCCATGGCGCGGTCGATGGCCTCGTTCGTGGCGCCGGATATGCCCTTGTTTTTTTCAAGCAGCACCGTCTTAATGCGGGCGTCTCTCAAGGTCGCCAGCAGCTCTCGAACCGAATCTTGCGGACTTTTGTCGTCGACAAGAATCAACTCCCAATGCGGATACCACTGCGACAGAACAGAGCCGATCATACGTCGAAACAATTCATCAGGCGTGTTGTAGAGTGGTACGACAATCGAGAAACTCGGCCGCACTCTGAGCGCTTCGATCTTCGGGTCGAGATGGTCCGGACGACGCGGCGGGATATATACGTAGCTTGATGGCGGCGTCGGAACTAGCGCGTAATTACCCTTTCCAAGCGTATCGGCGGCAACGCCCGACGCGCCAGACGATTTCGTCGCCGGACGATAATCTATGTACGTGCGCCGACCGGTGCCGCTGGTTGACGCCGACGCCGCGACGCTCTGTGCCTGCGACGTCGGGAAGATTGCCGCCCCGCCGTCGCGTGCACGCAGGAAACGAAGCCTCGCGGGCATCTTGTGCGGCGTGAGCGCCCAATAGAGAGCTTTGGCGCCTTTACGCATCTGTTGACGCGCGGACAGCGGAATGAGCGAGCCGACCGACCTCACCACGCCAAGGGCGCGCCAAGTCGTGCTCGACTTGATGTGCGAAAGCTCGTTTCTCGTGCGGGCTAGCTCAGCATTGACCGAACCTAAATCACCGTTGCGCGCGGCGAGATCGCCGCGCAACCCACTGACAAGTTCGCTCGTCTGAATTAGTTCGGCTTTCAGTGTGGTGGCGACGGCCGCCGCTTGCAGATGCTCATTCTCTAGCCGACCGAGCCGCGCTTCGAGTAGAAGCCGATTGTCCTCCATCTGTCCCCGATGCTCAGCGAATTGGCGGTATTCGTCCCGAAAGCGCTCATGCTCTTCTTGCCGGGCATGCTCCGACTCTTGATAAAGTCGGTCGACCTCCGCAAACTGCGCCTGTACCGCACCCAACTGTTCGCGTAAATGAGCGGCGGAGGCTTCTTTTGCTCCCATGCTGGCATGGGCTTGTTCCAGAAGAAACTGGGTCGATATCGCCCCTCCAAGACGCGAATAAGCGTTGCGGATTGCCGCGCGTGCGTCTCCTTGAGCCTCGAAAAGCGGACGCAGGCCGGCAGGCACTGCCGCGCACGGGCAAAGAACGCCGAGCCCGTGGCCATGGACGAACTCGAACGCCGGATGCTTCTCCTGCAGTTCATCCCAGAGACGCCAGACGCCGAAATCGCGCTCCCGGACGTTGATGTCGTGGAAGAGAACGACGGCCCGCTCGGACAGCTTGGGCAACCAGCTCGTGTAATCCTCGAGCACGTCGTCGTAGCCGTGTCGCCCGTCGATGTGCAGGAGATCGATTTCGCCGTCTGCGAAGTGGACGAGCGCCTCGTCGAAACGCGCGCGAATCATCCTGGAGAACCCAGAGTAGTAGCGACCTTGCAAGCCGCCAAGATGCTGGAAGATGTGCTCGCCGTAGAAGCCGGCGTGATCGTCGCCCTCCCAGGTGTCAATTGCAAATACGGAGGTCGGCAGATGCAATCGGTCAATTGCCTGGCAGAACGCGAGGAAGGAAAACCCGGCATGCGTTCCAAGTTCGACTAGCATGCTCGGACGCACGGCCTCCATTAGCCAAAACGCGAAAGGAGCGTGTTGATGCCAGGCCGAATCGACTATATGCAGCGGCGTCCAGAAAGACGCCGGCGTAAGACATGGAACCGTCTTGCCGGCACGG
The DNA here is from genome assembly GCF_031450995.1 of Caballeronia sp. LP006. Lineage (NCBI taxonomy): Bacteria > Pseudomonadati > Pseudomonadota > Betaproteobacteria > Burkholderiales > Burkholderiaceae > Caballeronia > Caballeronia sp. LP006. The sequence goes on from NZ_JARTVW010000005.1 coordinate 2,751,967, forward strand.
ACATCATCTGCCTGCGATGGCGCTACGACTTCTTGCTCAAACATTGTGATAGTCCGAAAATGGAACGCATCATGCGTTAAATCTTTATTCGGCGACCGTTGCCGCATTGATCCGCTCGACGGACTTGATTCGACCGTGTTCCAGCGTGAGCAGCACGTTGCAAAGATCATTGATGATATTGGCATTGTGCGATGCCAGGACGAGAATGCTTGCGCGTCCGACGAATTCCTTCATTCGCTCTTCCGCTTTCTTGACGAATGATGCGTCGCCCACGCTCAGCCATTCGTCCATCAGCAACACATCCGCATGAATGCTTGTCACGATGGAAAACGCGAGGCGCAAGACCATCCCGCTCGAGTATGTGCGAACCGGCATGTTGAGATAGTCGCCCAACTCCGAGAACTCGGCGATCGACGGAGTCAGACGCGCCATTTCCGCTTTCGATCCGCCAAGAATCAGACCTCGCAGCACGATGTTCTCGTAACCGGTGGCCTCGTAGTCCAGCCCGAGGGTGACGTCGAGCAGGCTCGTCACGCGCCCCTCAGAGACATAGGTGCCTAGCGTCGGCTCATAGATGCCCGCAAGCATGCGCAAGAGAGTCGTCTTGCCCGCGCCGTTGTGCCCGACGAGACCAACGCGGTCGCCTGGACGAATCTCGAGCGTGATGTCTCGCAGCGCCTCCACGACCGTGATGTTCCGGCTGTCCGATGCGATTCGGCCACCCGTCGCGGCAGAAAGAACCATCTGCTTTAATGAGCGGTTCCCAGCTCCATAAACGGGCAGATGCAGAGAACAATTTTCGAGTGAAAGGTACGCCATGGCTCAAATCCAGAACGGAATACGCGGTCGGAACCGAATGTAGAGTGGTGTAGCGACGACATAGAGAACCAGCGTCGTCACGATCACGCCAATGTAAATCGACACATCTGGCAACGGACCGAACAACGGACCACGAATCACTTGCACGAACATGTACAAAGGATTGAATTCGGCAAGATATGCCCGCTGACCCAGCGCCTCGGGTTTCCAGAAAATGGGCGTGAGGAAAAAGGCCAACTGGACCACGCTACCGACAATCGGTTGCATGTCGCGAAAACGAGCACAAAAGATTCCCAGAATGATCGTGAGCGGAAACGCTGCCGCTACGATAAGGAAAAGTCCGGGTATGACCATCAGCCACGACCAACTCGGCCAGATGCGGCCATAAATCATCACAGGAATATACGCGAGGATGTTGTGGGCGAAAAAAATCAGATTCCGGTAGATCGAGCGAAAAATGTAAAGCGTCAAAGGAAGCCGAACTGCTCGCACCATGCTGTCGGCGCCTGTGAAGGCAATGCAGCCATCGGTGATAAGCGAGGAAATCAGTCCCCACGTGATGATGCCCAACGCCAGATAGGGAACGAATTCTTCCATGCTGATCTTGAGTAGCGAGCCGTAGAGCGGCCCCATCCCGGCGATGGTGATGATCATCGTCAGCGTGATCCAGAACGGCCCTAGAACAGAGCGGCGGTAGCGTTGTCTTATGTCTTGCCAGGCGAGCGCGGACCATACCGGGAAAGCTTGAATTCCTTCTAAGACGTCTCGGCGCGCCAACGCGGCCTTGGTACGTTTTGCATTGACTTTAGAAACTTGCATTCGGCAACAAACCTTGTTATCTCGTGAAAATGAGGCAGAGGCAAGACTCGGCGCAACGCGTGGCTAGACTTGCGCGGACTGCGGAAGCCAAGGCTCGGATGACCGCGTCAGGATGATTCGATGACGATGCACGCAAGCCTGAGTGGCGCGCACGCTGCGGTCACAGTGTCGACGATCCTGACAACCTGAAGCGGCTATTGTACTGACGCCCCGACCAAGTTCCAACGCGCGCCAGAGGCAAGTGGCCAGGCCCGGCATGTCCGGTTGCCCGGCGGGGTTCCGCTATACTCCCGTTCATTCAAGGCCCTGCCAGACTAAACAACGGTTGTCGGCGGCCATCGGTGTGTATCGCGCTTCTCGTGCGACTTGACTCCTGCACCCACGCCAGCCGCCAACGTGCTCGGCAATATGCTCCGGTCATTCGGGCCCATGTTCACACCGTACATCAATCGTGATCGATGCATAGAGGCCGGCAAATCGTGGCGCTTCAATCGCTGCATAGACGTTTTCCTCGTTGAACTCATGACCAAATTCGACAACTTCACTTCCTCGAGCCATCGGCATTCAACGAACAACGACGCTGTCAGCCACAAAGCAGACGAAGCTCTTCCTGATGTCCCTAATGGCCCAGCGAGCCGCTTGGTCCGAACGCTTCGAAGCATTCGAAGCGCCATCAAGAGTCGCGGGGGCATCGGCGCGACCTTCTCTTACTGCCGGGGCATCGTACGTCGCGAAGGTTTAGCCGGGTTGCACGCTCGGCTGCTTCGCGTCACAGCCGATCAAACGCTCGATGAGCTCTATGTCGAATGGATCTCCCGGTACGACACCGTCGACGACCCCGCACGGGATGCGATTCGCAAGGCAGTCGAAGAGCTTCCCGCAAAGCCATTGTTATCGCTCGTCGTGCCGACGTATCAGACGCCTGAACGCTACTTGCGCGAGATGGTCGACTCAGTTCGCGCCCAGTTGTATCCGCACTGGCAACTGTGCATCGCCGACGATGCATCGTCCGATCCGTCGGTACGCCGCGTACTCGAAGAATACGCGGCCCTCGACTCGCGCATCAATTTCGTCGTCCGTTCGGCAAATGGCCACATTTCCGAGGCAAGCAACAGCGCGCTCGCACTTGCAAAGGGTGACTTCGTCGGCCTGCTCGACCACGACGACACCCTGCCCGAACATGCGCTTTACGTCGTTGCCCGTTACATCGGGAAACATCCCCACGCAAGGCTCTTCTATAGCGATGAAGACAAGCTACTGCCCGATGGAACGCGTTCAACTCCCTACTTCAAGTGCGACTGGAATCCGGAACTGATCCTCGGGCAAAACATGTTCTCCCACTTCGGCGTCTACGAGACCGCGCTATTGCACGAGGTAGGAGGGTTCCGCAAAGGCTTCGAAGGCAGTCAGGATCATGATCTGATCCTTCGCTGCATCGAACGCGCCGGTCACGAGTCCGTGGTCCACATTCCGCATGTGCTATATCACTGGCGCGTGATTGCGGGAAGCACGGCGACGAGCATCGATGAAAAACCTTACGCGCTTCAGGCCTCCATCAAGGCCGTTTCACAGCATCTGCACCGGCTGGGTATTGATGCCACAGTCGCTCCCGCGTTTGCCGGCACCCACATGCTTCGCGTGAAATACCCCAGACCGACCGAGCCGCCGCTCGTTTCGATCATCATTCCCACGCGCGATGGCGTGAAGCTCTTACGCCAATGCGTCAACAGTCTGTTCGCGAAGACGACTTACCCCGCGTTCGAGATTCTCATCGTTGACAACGACAGTGTCGAGCCCGAGACGCACGCCTATTTCACAAAGCTCGTACGGTGTGACAACGTGCGAATCATCCGCGACGAGCGCCCCTTCAACTTCTCCGCGTTAAATAACGTGGCGGCCCGGCAGGCGCGGGGAAACTACCTCTGCCTGTTAAACAACGACATCGAAGTCATCTCGCCCGATTGGCTGGACGAAATGATGAGCCATGCAGTCCGGCCCGAAAACGGCGCGGTCGGAGCAGCGCTCTGGTATCCCGACGAGACGCTCCAGCACGGCGGCGTACTCGTCGGCGTGGCAGACCTTGCGGGCCACATGCACCATCGCTTGTGGCGCGGCAACGCTGGCTATTTCGGACGCGGCGCGCTCGCTCAGAACGTCACCGCTGTCACGGCGGCGTGCCTCGTCGTCAGGAAGTCGCTGTTCGAAGCCGTCGGCGGGTTCAACGAAGAGCTCGCTGTCGCCTTCAACGATGTCGACTTCTGTCTTCGCCTCCGCCGAACAGGCTATCGAAATGTCTATACGCCCTTCGCCCAGCTCTACCATCATGAATCGGCAACGCGCGGAACCGATCTGCATGCTGAAGCGCGCGTACGTTTCGAACATGAAATCAATCTGATGAAGCGCATTTGGAACGACGACCTGCTGGTCGATCCTTTCTACAACCCTAATCTTGCAAGTTGCGACAGCCCGCTGTTCACGCCAGCCTTTCCGCCTCGCATCGGACAGTTCGATTAACCGTGCCTGTACGGTCCTAGACGCCCTCTCAAACCGTCCCACATCCCACGCAACGACATCACAAGATGAGTTCTGCGTGGTTTCATAAACAACCCGTAAATTAGTAGCCTCCCGGGCAGCTTAACCACTTCTGTGCTCTTCCATGTCCAAGGCACGTAACCGCGAAGGAGCAGCGCAATTACGTTTCGAAACAGATAGTAGTGCCGCAAGGGGTTATGCGAAGGATAAGGGCGCCCGAAAACGCTGATGGGCTCGCCTCCCAACGAATGCTTGAGATGTATCCAAGGCACTCCAACCACGCGATAACCGCGCTTACGCGCTCTCACACACCATTCGAGGTCAACGAAATCGATGAAAAGCGCGTCGTCCATTGGACCTATTTCGTCCCAACAAGCTAGGTTGACGCACGACCCTGAACTGATAAGAAAATCCGCATCGATGACCGCGTTTCCCGATGCCGGAATACGCTCAAGCTTCCATGCAGCAAAGCGCACGAACGGCGTCACGCCGCCCAGCCGTTCGTCGTAGTAAGCAGGTCCCGTTACCGCTACGCGCTCACCACGACCCAGCATGTCGTGCATGACTTGCGGCAAGGCTGCACAAAGTTTCTCGGAAGGCTCGCTGTCTTGGTCGAACAGCAGCACCGAACTGAATCCGCTTGCCTTCAACCTCTGCACACCGAGGTTAAGCGCTGTCGCGATGCCCAGATTCTTTCCATTTGCGATGTATTCGATCTCGTCGGCGAGTCCGGGCCGCCGTGCCGGATCCGAGTCCTCGGTGTTGTCGACGATCACGCAATGCACCATCGATGAAAGTCTGTTGGCACGGTCGATACAGCCGCTATCAGGCTGATAGAAGACGACAACCGCCCCCGCCCTTATTGGCACGCTTCCGCTCAACGCGCAGTCATGCAAAGCTGAAGAGCCTCACGCCAGTCAGGAGCGCGTAAGCCAAACGTCGCTATTAGTTTTTCGTTGGACATGCAAGAGTTGGCGGGACGCGCCGCGGGCGTGGGATAGGCCGAAGCGGGGATAGGTTTTACCGCCGGCATTTTTGCAAGCCCCGATAAATCGAAGATTTCCTGCGCAAACCCGTGCCACGACGTCGAGCCGGAAGCGGTGAGATGATAAGCACCGGAATTCTTGGGCCACCATTTCCGAGGCCCAGTCACCGACTGCGCCAGCACATTCGCCGTCAGCGCCGCGATAGTCTTGGACCAAGTCGGCGCGCCAATCTGATCCGCCACCACGCTCAACTCATCCCGCTCTGCGCCGAGCTTTAACATCGTTAGCAGAAAATTTTTGCCACGCGTGCCATACACCCAACTAGTGCGGAAGATCAGATGGTCGCAACCCGAAGCCACAATGGCCTGCTCACCAGCCAACTTGCTCCTGCCGTAGACATTTTGTGGATTCACCGCATCGTCTTCAACATAAGCGCCGTCTTTCGTACCGTCGAAGACGTAGTCCGTCGAGTAATGAACAAGCGCCGCGCCAAGGCGCTTTGCTTCTTCCGCAAGCACGCCGGGCGCCTCGCCGTTAATGCGCATCGCAGCGCCGACGTCGGACTCGGCTTTGTCGACCGCCGTGTAGGCCGCCGGATTCACGATCAACGACGGCTTTACATCGCGCACGACGCGACGGACCTGGCCGAGGTCGCTGAGATCGAGGCCCGCGCGGTCCAGCGCGACCACCTTTCCCAGCCCCTGAAGGCCGCGCGCCAACTCAAAACCAACCTGACCGTTCACACCGGTCAAAAGAATCGTCCGTTGATCGGCGCTCACGCAAACACCTCGGCTTCGCTCAAACCCTTCCCCGCCGCGTCCTTCGCCGCCAACAACGGCTCAAAGTCAATCGGCCACTCGATACCAATCTCCGGATCATTCCAGACGATGCTTCTCTCGTGCGCCTGATACCAATAATCCGTAGTCTTATAAAGGAACTGCGCCGTCTCCGACAACACGACAAAGCCATGCGCGAACCCCGGCGGCACCCACAACTGCCGATGATTCTCTTCCGACAGATTCACGCCCACCCACTTGCCGAAGTTCGGCGAACTCTTGCGAATGTCCACCGCGACATCGAACACTTCGCCTTCTACCACGCGCACGAGTTTGCCTTGCGGGTGCTGAATCTGATAATGCAAGCCCCGCAGCACGCCCTTTGCCGAACGCGAATGATTGTCCTGCACGAACTCGACGCCCGCTTCGACTTGTTCCGCGAACTCACGGCCATTGAAGCTTTCGTAGAAGAAGCCACGTGCATCGCCGAATACCTTCGGTTCGATGATCTTGACTTCGGGCAGCGCCGTAGCAGTTACTTGGATGGCCATGCGACTTGGTCCTTCGGAAGATTGAGCAGATATTGACCGTAAGCGTTTTTCGAGAGCGGCTTGGCAAGCGCCAGCAACTGCTCTTCGCCAATCCATTCCTTGCGATATGCGATCTCTTCAGGACAAGCCACCACGAGTCCCTGCCGCTTTTGCAGCGTCGCGATGAACGTGGCAGCTTCGATCAGTGAATCGTGCGTGCCGGTGTCGAGCCACGCATAGCCACGTCCCATGATCTCGACATCGAGTTTTTTGTCCGCGAGATAACGTGAATTTACGTCTGTGATTTCGTACTCGCCACGCGGCGACGGCTTGATGTCGGCTGCAATATCGCACACCTTGTTGTCGTAGAAATAAAGACCCGTCACCGCGTAGTTCGAACGCGGCTTCGCGGGCTTTTCCTCGATCGACAGCGCGCGGAACTTCTGGTCGAACTCAACCACGCCATAACGCTCGGGATCATGCACGTGATAGGCAAACACAGTCGCGCCCTCGGTGCGCGCGTCCGCGCTTTCGAGCTGCTTCGCGAGATCGTGACCGTAGAAAATGTTGTCGCCGAGAATAAGCGCGGACGGATCGTTGCCAACAAAGTCACGGCCGATGACGAACGCCTGCGCGAGGCCATCCGGCGACGGTTGCACCGCGTACTGGATATTCATGCCCCACTGACTGCCGTCGCCGAGCATCGACTCGAAACGCGGCGTATCTTGCGGCGTCGAGATCACGAGCACGTCACGAATGCCTGCGATCATGAGCGTGGACAGCGGATAGTAGATCATCGGCTTGTCGTACACGGGCAGGAGCTGCTTCGACACCGCATGCGTAATCGGATAAAGCCGCGTGCCGGAGCCGCCGGCGAGAATGATGCCCTTGCGCGCCATTGTCAGTTCCTCACGCGCGCTGCGCGTAGTTCGTCTCGACCCACTTCCGATACTCACCGGAAGCCACTTCGTCAGCCCACGCCTGATTGTCCAGATACCACTGAACCGTCTTCTCGAGCCCCGTTTCGAACGTCTCCGCAGGCTTCCAGCCGAGCTCGCGCTCGAGCTTGCGCGCGTCGATAGCGTAGCGGCGGTCATGGCCCGGACGATCCTTCACATACGTGATCTGATCGCGATACGAACCGCTCGCCTTAGGCTTCAACTTGTCGAGCAAATCGCACAGCGTATGCACGACTTCGAGGTTCTTTTTCTCGTTCCAGCCGCCGACGTTATACGTCTCGCCAAGCGCACCGCGCGCCAGCACTTCGCGAATAGCCGAACAATGGTCGCCCACGTAGAGCCAGTCGCGCACGTTCTGACCATCGCCATAAACGGGCAGCGGCTTGCCGCCGAGCGCATTCGCGATCATCAACGGGATCAGCTTTTCCGGGAATTGGTATGGGCCGTAGTTGTTCGAGCAGTTGGTCGTGACAACCGGCAAGCCGTATGTGTGATGATATGCGCGCACCAGATGATCCGAGCCGGCCTTCGTAGCCGAGTATGGGCTGTTCGGTGCGTACGGCGTGGTCTCGGAGAACTGTGGATCAGTTGCGGACAGCGAGCCGAACACTTCGTCGGTCGAAACATGCAGGAAGCGGAAGGCTTGCTTCTCGGCTTCAGGCAGCGCGCTCCAGTACTGGCGCGTGGCTTCGAGCAGAACGAACGTACCGACCACATTGGTCTGAACAAAATCTGCCGGGCCGTGGATGGAGCGGTCTACGTGACTCTCGGCGGCAAAGTGCAGAATAGCGCGGGGCTTGTGCTTCGCGAGCAGTTCGTCCATGGCCGCGCGGTCGCAAATGTCGGCACGCGCAAACACATGACGGGCGTCGCCCTTGAGCGACTGAAGCGTTCCGAGATTCCCCGCATACGTCAGCTTATCGACGTTCAAAACGGGTTCGTCAGAGCCATTTAGCCAATCCAACACAAAGTTGGCGCCGATAAAACCAGCACCGCCCGTCACGAGAATCATAGAAGCCCTCTTCACTGCTCACAGTTTGCTCGACTGAAAGCGCGCTCGAATATGGAAAAAATTGCGCATTTCACGCAATGTGCGCCTTCCAGCGAAACATTGACCGATTGTCACCAATCTTGATTCGCCGGATGCCCCACTTTGGTAAGCCGTCAATTATAAGGCCACCAAGTGCAAAAACTACACGGCTAACAACTTGATACAGCTAGCGATTATCGATTACAAGCCAATCCCGCCGCGTCGTCACGCACGTAGTAGAAGGTTCGCGGAATGCTTAATGAAGCGGCAGCCAAGTCGTATTCGCCTGTTTCATAATGCTCGGTACCCGACGCCGCGCGTCCACCGTCTCACCTTTTCAATCGATGACCGACGTCACCAACGCCACCGTAATTCACGCTAGCTCCGCCCCGCTCGTCTTCGGCGACCTGCAAGGTTGCTGCGATCCCTACCATCGACTGCTTAAAAAAGCCGCGCCCGATGCCGATATGCCTCTCTGGTTCGCAGGCGACCTCATCAATCGCGGACCGAAGTCGCTGGAAACGCTGCGCGAGATCATCGCGCTCGGTTCGCGCGCCACCGTCGTCCTCGGCAATCACGACCTGAATCTGCTGTCGGTCGCGGCTGGCCTGCGCAAGCCGAAGAAAGGCGACACGCTCGACGACATCCTCAACGCACCCGACGTGGCTGACCTGATCGAATGGGTACGCCACAAGCCCGTCGCGCACTTCGAGGACGGCGCGCTCATGGTTCACGCCGGCGTGCTGCCGCAATGGGACGCGACGATGACGCTCGAACTCGCGCACGAACTCGAAAAAGCGTTGCGCGCGCCCGACTGGAAAGCGACGCTCGCCACGCTGTATGGCAACGAGCCGCATCGATGGGATGAGTCGCTCACCGGCGCCGACCGCCTGCGCGTGACTTATAACGCACTGACACGCATCCGTTTCTGCACCGCCGACGGCGCGATGGAATTCTCCAACAATGGCGGCCCGGATGCCGCGCCGCCCGGCTATCTGCCGTGGTTCGACGTGCCCGGCCGCAAGACGCAGGACGTGACGGTGGTGTTCGGACACTGGGCCGCGCTCGGTCTGATGGTCCGCAACGACGTGCTGTGTCTCGATTCAGGCTGCGTCTGGGGCAACAAGCTCTCAGCGGTGCGGCTGACCAAAGACCCGGCTCAGCGCGTGATCACGCAGGTGAGTTGCGCGATGAAGCCGAAACAGCGTTGAGCGATTCAGGGAGCGGCATGGGATCAGCCGCCGTCGCCGCGCCGCCACGCATGGTGTCGAGCGCGGCGAGAATCGCGGCCTGGGCTTCACTCGCAAGCAGACGGCGGTCAGCGCCCGGCGCGAGCGGATTGCACACATAGAGATGCGCCGTGAGCGGCGTCGCGTTCAGAAGCGCGTCGAGGGAGTCGCTCAGCGTCATGTCGCCGATATACGCCGGCGCGAGCGACTGCTTGCCGTGCGCATCCTCGTACATGATGCACACCGGCTGCACCGGACACGATGCCGATACCGCCGCCTGGAACATGTTCGCGTGGAACGGCAGGAGCGCCTGACCATCGCTGGTGGTGCCTTCGGGGAACACGCACATCATCTCGCCCGCGAGCAGGCGGTTCGAGAGTTCATGCATGATGCGCTTCGCGTCGCTACGCTTCTCGCGCTGTACGAACACCGTGCCCAACTGATGCGCGAGCCATCCAACAACCGGCCAGTTGCGAATCTCCGCCTTCGAGACGAACGGCGTCGGCCGCCATGCATTGATGACGTAAATGTCCATCCACGAAACGTGATTGCCGACCACCAGCACGCCGCGATCGAGCCGCGCTTCGTCGTTATGCACGACGAGTTTCATGCCGGACAGACGCAGCATCTCAAGCGACCACGCGCGATTCATCGCGCTCCGCTCATCCACCGATGCGCGAGGAAAACGCCGCGCCACGACCCACATGCCATACAGCAGATGGACCAGAAGCCGCAGCTTGCGTAATGCCTGGTTCATGCGCGACTCGTGCGCTTAACGGCTTTCGTAAGCCAGATGACCGCCAACGATCGTCGCGCGCACACGCGCCGGCAACTCGTAGCCGAGGAACGGCGAGTTGTGGCCCTGGCTCTTGAGCTTCTTCGGATCGACGCGCCACTCGGCGGCGGCATCGAACACGCACAGGTCGGCGAGCGCGCCCACGGTAATGCGTCCGGCCGGCAGCTTCAGCACGTCGGCGGGCGCGGACGTGATGCGCGCCAGCGCCTTCGCGAGCGGCAAGTTGGCTTCGTGCGCCCACTTCACCGTCAGCGAGAGCAGCAGTTCGAGGCCGGTCGCGCCCGGCGTGGCTTCGGCGAAAGGCAGGAGCTTTTCGTCGTCGTCGAGCGGCGTGTGATCGGAACAGATCGCGTCGACGGTGCCGTCCGCGAGACCCGCGCGTATTGCTTCGCGGTCGCGTTGCTGACGCAGCGGCGGATCGAGGCGGAACTGGGAATCGAAGTAGCCGATATCCACGTCCGTCAGATGCACATGGTTGATCGTGACATCGCACGAGACCGCGATACCTTCGGCCTTCGCCGCGCGCACGAGCGCGACGCCCGCCGCCGACGACAGATGCGACAGATGCACGCGCGCGCCCGTCACGCGCATGAGTTCGAAGATGGTATGCAGCGCGATGGTCTCCGCCGACACTGGCACGCCCGACAGCCCGAGCCGCGACGCCACCGCGCCGCTTGCCGCCACGCCGCCCTTCGCCATGAACGCGTCTTGCGGACGCAGCCACACGGTATAGCCGTAAGTGGTCGCGTATTGCAACGCGCGCAGCATCGTGCGCGTATCGACGATAGGGTTATCCGCCTGCGAAAAGCCGATGCAACCCGCCTCGGTCAACTCGACCATCTCGGTAATCGCCTCGCCCTTCAAGCCGACAGTCAGCGCGCCCAGCGGATAGACATGCGCCTGATGCAGCTTCTGCGCGCGAAACTTGAGCATTTCGACGAGGCCGGGTTCGTCGAGCGTGGGATCGGTATCGGGCGGACAGACGAGGCTCGTCACGCCGCCCGCCATCGCCGCGGCCATTTCGGATTCGAGCGTTGCCTTGTGTTCGAAGCCCGGTTCGCGCAGACGCGCCGCGAGATCGACGAAACCCGGCGCGATATGCAACCCGTTGGCCGCGATGACCTTGGCCGCGTGAAAGTCGGCCGGCGCGTCGCCAATCGAAACGATGCGGCCCGCCGCGATGAACACGTCCTTGCGCGCTTCCGTGCCCGCAATCGGGTCGATGATCGTGCCGCCTTGAATCTGGATCTTCATGTCGCGTTCTTAGTCACTGTTGCCGGCCACGATGCCCATGACCGCCATGCGCACGGCGATGCCGAAGGTCACCTGATTGAGAATCACCGACTGCGGGCCGTCGGCCACTTGCGAGTCGATTTCCACGCCGCGATTCATCGGCCCCGGATGCATCACGATGGCATCGGGCGCGGCGAGCGCAAGACGCTCGGGCGTCAGTCCCCAGCTCTTGAAATACTCCTGCGCGGAAGGCAAGAGCGCGCCGCTCATGCGCTCGTTCTGCAGGCGCAGCATGATGATGACGTCGACGCCCTTCAAGCCTTCGTCGAGGTTGTGGTAGACGTGCACGCCCATCTGGTCGAGATTGCCGGGCAAAAGCGTGCGTGGTCCGATGGCCCTCACTTCCGGCACGCCGAGCGTGGTCAGCGCGTGAATGTCCGAACGCGCGACGCGCGAATGCAGAATGTCGCCGACGATCGCCACGCGCAGCTTGGTGAAGTCGCGCTTGTAGTGGCGAATGGTGTACATGTCGAGCAGGCCTTGCGTCGGATGCGCGTGACGGCCATCGCCCGCATTGATCACGTGCACGTGCGGCGCGCAATGCTCGGCGATCAGATACGGCGCGCCGCTCGACGCATGACGCACGACGAACATGTCGGCATGCATGGCGGAGAGATTGTTGATGGTGTCGAGCAGGGATTCGCCCTTGCTCGTCGACGACGCGTTGATGTTCAGGTTCAGCACGTCCGCCGACAAGCGCTTGGCCGCGATCTCGAAGGTCGTGCGGGTACGCGTCGAGTTCTCGAAGAAGAGGTTGAACACCGACTTGCCGCGCAAAAGCGGCACCTTCTTCACTTCGCGATCCGTGACGCTCACGAACTGCTCGGCGGTATCGAGAATATGCGTGACGACGGCGCGCGGCAGCCCTTCGATGGTCAGCAGGTGCTTCAGCTCGCCGTTCTTCGTGAGCTGCGGATTGCCGCGTAGAAAGCCGTAGCGAAACTTGTCGGCGGCAGCGGGCGCGCCTGCATCGGCGGAACCCTGAGTGGCGGTGTTCATGATGATCCCGGTGTTGCCTTGAATGGGTTACTGAGCGCGCGATTCAGTGGTGAAGTCGAAGCCGCCGTCCGCGCGTCGCGCGAGCACGAGGCCTTCGTTCGCGGGGACGTCCACCGTGCCGCCGACGAAGCGCGCCGCAATGGGCAACTCGCGTCCGCCGCGATCGGCGAGCACGGCGAGATCGACCGAAGCGGGACGCCCGTAATCGTAAAGTTCGTTGATGGCCGCGCGCACCGTGCGTCCCGTGGACAGCACGTCGTCGATCAGCACGATACGGCGGCCGTCGACCGCGAACGGCAACGAAGTCGGGCTCGCCTGGCTATGCAGGCCCTTCTTCGCGTAGTCGTCGCGATGCAGCGCCACGTTCACCACGCCGAAGTGCGGCGCGTTGAACTCCTTGGCGAGACGCTCGGCAAGCCACACGCCGCCGCTATAGATGCCGACGAGCGCGACACCCTCTTCTTCGGCGAGCGCGTTTTCATACGCGGCATGAATCGATTCGACGAGCGCGCGATACAGCGCTTCGGCGTCAATGGAACTCATGATCGTCGGGAAGTCCGTCGAGGTATTGTTGAAGAATGACGCGGGCGGCTTCCGCGTCGATGTCGTCGAAACGGCCGCGCGCGTTCGGACGCACGCCGCGCGCACGAAGGTCGGCTTTGGCATCGACGGAACTGTAACGTTCGTCGACCCATTGCACGGGCACGTTGAAACGCCCGTTCACCTGATTGCCGAAGCGCTTGGCCTGCGCGCTCATTTCGTGCGGCGTGCCGTCCGGATGCAGCGGCATGCCGACGACCACCGTTTGCGGCTTCCACTCGTCGAGCAGTTTGCCGACTTCATCGAAACGATAGTCGCGGTTGCGGTTTTCGAGCACGGCGAGCGCGCGTGCCTGCTTCGTCAATGTATTGCCAACGGCGACACCAATACGCTTCTCGCCGTAATCGAATGCCAGCAGCGTGGCTGCCCCGCTCATGCGTGCCCTGCTTCGCCGGAAAGCATGGAACGCGATACGCCGAGCAGCGAGAGCGCCGCTTCGAGGCGATCTTCGGCAGGCACGTCGAAGATGATGCGCGAGTCCGCTTCCACCGTGAGCCAGCCGTTCTTGGAGATTTCTTCTTCGAGCTGACCGGCGCCCCAGCCTGCGTGGCCGAGCGTGAGCAAGAAGCGCTCTGGGCCCTTGCCGCTAGCGACTGCTTCGAGTACATCTTTCGAAGTGGTCATGGCGAGGCCGCCGGGTACACTCATGGACGAGCTATACGGTTCGCCGTCGCGTTCTTCATGCAGCACGAAGCCGCGCTCGGTCTGAACGGGACCGCCGAAGTACACGGGCAAGTGAACGAGAGGTTCGATCTCGAGTTTGAGATCGATACGATTGAACAGCGACTGGAGGTCGATATCGGTCGGCCTGTTGATGACGAGACCCAGCGCACCGCGATCGGTGTGATCGCAAAGGTAGACCACGGTTCCTGAGAACGTCGGATCGGCCATGGACGGCATGGCGATCAGGAACTGATTCGTCAAATTGATGCGATCGGAAGTCTTGGACATAATTCAGGATTTTAACAAAGGCGCTGACAGATGGCCGACTTTGATGTGGGTCTGGTGTGGATTCGGCGGGACCTGCGCGCAGCCGACAATGCTGCACTCTATCACGCGCTTACAAGGTGCCGTCGGGTGCTGTGCGCGTTCGTTTTCGACCGCGACATCCTCTCGCCGCTTGCGCGAAACGACCGGCGCGTGCCGTTCATTCATGCGAGCGTGGTGGAACTGGATCGCACGTTGCGCGACGCTGGCGGGACGCTGATGGTTCGACATGGCGTGCCTTTGCATGAGATACCCGAGCTTGCGGTCGAATGCGGCGCGAACGCGGTGTTTGCAAATCGCGATTACGAACCGAGTGCGAAGGCGCGTGACGAGGCAGTGGCGCAGAAGCTGGCGAGCAAGGACATCGCGTTTTTCACGTTCAAGGATCAGTCGATCTTCGATCATGACGATGTGCTCACAGGCAGCAGCAAACCCTATACCGTCTTCACGCCGTACAAGCGCAAGTGGCTCGCGACACTCACGCCGAACGCGCTCAAGCCGTACGCATCCGAAGATCATTTCAACGTGCTCGCGAAGCCGCCGGGTAACGTCAGGCACGCCATTCCCTCGCTTGACGCGCTCGGCTTCGGCGCGGAGCACGCGCCCGCCTTTCCCGCTGGCACGAGCGGCGCGTATGAGCTTTTCGATGACTTCATCGACCGCATGGCCGACTACGATCACGCCCGCGATTTCCCCGCGCTGAAGGGCCCGAGCTATCTCGGCGTTCATCTGCGACACGGCACGGTTTCGATTCGCGCACTCGCTCGCACCGCGCACGATGCGCAGCGCCACGGCAACAAGGGCGCGGAAACCTGGTTGTCGGAGCTTATCTGGCGAGACTTCTATTTCTCCGTGCTGCACCATTTTCCGCATATCGGCGTGCCGGGCGATCATCGTGCATTCAAGCCGGAATACGACCGCATCCAGTGGGAGACGGGCGATGCCGCCGACGCGAACTTCGCCGCATGGTGCGCGGGACAAACAGGTTATCCGCTCGTCGATGCCGCGATGCGGCAAATCAACCAGTCAGGCTATATGCACAACCGCCTGCGCATGGTGGTGGCAAGTTTTCTGACCAAGGACCTCGGCCTTGACTGGCGGCGCGGCGAAGCCTATTTCGAAGCGCTGCTGAACGATTTCGAACTGTCGTCGAATAACGGCGGATGGCAGTGGGTATCATCGAGCGGCTGCGATGCCCAGCCGTATTTCCGCATCTTCAATCCGACGACGCAGTCGAAGAAATTCGACGCGGCGGGCAAGTTCATCCGCCACTACGTGCCGGAAATCGCGGGCTTGTCGGACCGGGACATTCACGCGCCGTGGCTCGCCAAGCCCGACGCACTCTCGAAGGCGGGGATTTCGCTTGGCGCGGACTATCCGCAGCCGGTAGTCGATCACGACGCCGCGCGCAAACGCACGCTCGCGCGATACGACGTGGTGCGCGGACCCGCGAAACGCGCCGACGATTCACGCAGCAGCAGCGCGGACGCCGCCGACGAACCGCACGCCGACGCTAGCGATTGACCGCGGCGGGCCGCTCGATCATGGCGGTGAGCGCGGCAATCGACGCGCGGCCTTCCGACGGCGCAATGCCGGCCGCGGCCTGGTGCAGCATGGAGCGCAGCATCTGGGCCGCCCGTTCGGGAACGGTGGCATCGAGTTCGCGCGCGACGCCATCCGCCGATTCATGCGCGCCCTGATGCGCGACGCGCCGCCAGGCGAGACCGAGTGTATCGGCGAGCAATGCGACATGGCCCAAGCCGAGCGCGCAAGCCGCCGCGCCCAGCCGGTGCGACGCGTTCGCCGAGTGCAGCGCCGCGTCCGCGTCCACCGTGCCTGTTTCGCTTGCCTGCGAACCGCGCTCGACCAGTCCCTCGATGGAGGCTTCCGCGCTCTGCAGAAAGTCTTCGTAAGCCGTGGCGTTCACGCGCAGCGCACCCAGATCGCGCGATGAACCGTCGCGGGCGTTTTCCTCGATCGCCTGCGCCGCGCCCTGCTCCCACGCGGCCTCCGACGCGGGATTCGCCGCGACATGCCACGCCACCGTCAGACCGTAGTCCCGCAAGACGTCGACCCGTTCCGCGTCATCCGGCATCGCGCCGTAGAGTGCGAAGTCGCGCCAGAGGAGCGCAAGCGTCGCGCGTACGAGCGAGCGCGGCGCATAGGTCGACGCGTGCGCCTGATCCGCCAACACGAGATTGAAGCGCGCGTAAAGGCGCTTGGCGTCGGCGTTTGCGGCGAAATCGGCGTCGCCGCGACGCTCCGCGCGCTCGCGCAGCGCCCAAATAGTGTTGAGCGCGAGCCGCCAGAAGTCGTAAGGATCGGGGCCGCCGAGCTCGCCCAGGCACTCGTCGAGGCGCGCGAAGGCATCGGCGGATTCCTGCTCGGGCCCGCGCAAGAGCTTGAGCAGGGCCTGTTCGTAGTGCGCCCGAACACGCGCAAGCCGCTCGGGCGCGATGCCGCGCAACGTCGCGGGCGCGATGGCGCGGCCCGCGAGCGCGAGGTCATCGTAGGAAACCGGCGCGACGCGCGTATGCATGGCGAGCAACGCATGCAGCCCGCGATAGTGATCGAACAACACGGTCGAGCACGACAACTCGCGCAGATTGTGGCGCTCCACCGCCGCGCCAAAGTCCGCGAGCGCAGCCGCGATGCGCGCACGCGTCGGCTCCGATTCCTCGCCGAGCGGCGCGACGAGCGCGAGCGCTTCCGCGAAACGCTGCGCGGGCAGCCAACCCGCCGAATGCAGCGCGGAGATCGCGCGCTTCAACGCGGGCGCGGTTTCGCCCTGACGCTGGAACGCGTGATGGGCATCGGTCAGCGCCATTTCGGCGAGCCGCACCGAGCCGCCGCGCGGATTGGGCAGAGCTTCGAACGTAACTGGAAGATCGGGACGAGATGTCATATCTGGCGCTCACAAACCGGTTCGCAGGCGCCGTGAGTCGAACATGGGCGCGCGCGGTGAAATAGCATCATCGATGAAAGCGTCGGTACTTGACCGCGCTCACGATTTTCTCGACCGACGGACCGCTTACTGCCTGCGCCCGTCTTGCCGAACCACGGACCAGCCTCAAGCGTATGCCTTCAGGCGCCGGTTCGCATTGGCATCGGCACGCGTCGTGGCGCCCATGCAGCTTGCAGCGGCCAAACATGCGACCGACGCGCGCATCGATTTCGATGCACGACGCAACACCGGCAGCGCTGCCGGACAAAAACAGCAACGAAAGCAGCGAACGAAAGCAGCGAACAAAAAAGCGGTCCGCAAAAAACGCGCGCCGCATGACGCGAGTCATGCGGCGCGGTAGAGCGTGCGGATCAGATCTGGACCATCTCAAAATCTTCCTTGCGGGCTCCGCATTCGGGACAAGTCCAGTTGATTGGAACGTCCTCCCAGCGCGTACCCGGCGCGATGCCCTCTTCGGGCAATCCCGCCTCCTCGTCATAGATCCAGCCGCAGATCAGGCACATCCAGCTTCTATATTCCATACTTATGCCGCGTCGAAATGGTCGATTGAAATTAGGACATGATGGTACCGTGTTGGCGTGTCAATGCCTAGCGAGATGCCCGTTCACGCGTGGCCAAGCCTTTGACCGCCGTACTGGCTCTCTCAAGCGCCGCCGTACCGGAAAAAAGTGCGCAAAGACTGTAGCCTGACGGCGTTAGGCCGCATAATCGAAACATTGAACCATAGTCGAACCACGGTCGAATCATGACCGAGCTGGCCGCCGCCAGTGCACTTCGAGGCGCGGGCGTTCGCGGCCCTTCCGTTCCATTCGTGCAATCAAGAAAACAATGTCCGCTTTTGCCATGACCGGCGACTCCCCACCGATCGTTCTCACCTTCGGCCTGACGGACCCCACAGGCGGTTCGGGGCTTCAAGCCGACGTGCTGACGCTCGCAAGCATGGGCTGCCACGGCGTGACGGTGCTGACGGGCTACGCGGTGCGCGACTCCGCAAGCTGCGACGAAGTCACCGGCATCGACCCCGACGTCGTCGCCACGCAGGCGCGCATGTTGCTGGAGGACATGCCGATCGCCGCGTTCAAGATCGGCGCGGCAACGCGCGCGGAGGTAGTTTCCGCTATCGCCGAAGTGGTGTCCGACTACGACGACGTACCGCTGATCCTCGCGCCGGACTTCACACTCGACGATGAACATGTTTTGTCCGCCGACGAGCTGCGTGAGTCGCTTGCCGACCTGCTCGTGCCGCAAACGACCATGTTGATCGCCGATCACGCCACGTTGTTGCAGCTCGCGCAACCCGACAGTGACGCCGAAGCGCCAACGCTGGATGCCGCGATCTCGCATATCCTGGCGCAGGGTTGCGAATATGTGCTCGCAATGGAAACCGGCACGCATCGGCACGTGAACACGCTGTATAGCGAGGAAGGCCAGGTGCGGCAAGATACGTGGGATCGCGGTGTGCATCGCATCATGGGGCTGACGGATACGCTCGGCGCCGCGGTCGCGGCCTTGCTTGCCAACGGACAGGAACCCGCCGAGGCCGCACGCGAGGCTCAAGAGTATGTGTTCCAGGCGGCGCGCGCCGCGTTCCGTCCGGGCATGGGCGCCTATTTGCCGGACCGGTTTTTCTGGGCGCGCTCGAACGATGCAGACGAAGAAGGCGAGACGTCGTCCCTCCCCGACGAGTCGGCGGGACTGCCTGGGGAAGTACGCCATTAGCCCAAAACACTGACCAATCGAGTCGCCGGGAGAACGCATGCCGTACCGACTGCCCCATCTGCACAAGCCCGGCCCGCAAGGCGCGATCCGTATCGGCTGCGCGGGTTGGGGTTTGTCGAGCGCCGTGTCGTCGAGCTTTCCGCATGAAGGCACGCATCTCGAACGCTACGCACACGTGCTGACTTGCGTCGAAATCAATTCGAGCTTCTACAAACCGCATCGCGAATCGACTTACGTGAACTGGGCGCAGAGCGTGCCCGAGTCGTTTCGCTTCTCGGTGAAATTGCCCAAGTCCATTACGCACGACGCGCGGCTCGTCGGCACCGAGGCGCTCCTTGACGAATTCTTGCAAAGCGCGGGGCAACTCGGCGACAAGCTCGGTTGCTGGCTCGTGCAACTGCCGCCCAGTCTGCCCTTCGATCAGGCCACGGCCGAAGCCTTCATCAAGGCGTTGCGTGAGCGCACTAAGTTGCCGATTGCAATCGAGGCGCGGCATCCGTCCTGGTTCACCACCTACACGGCCGCGCTCCTGAAGGCGCATCACATGGCTTATGTCGATGCGGACCCGATCCCCGACGAGTGCGAGATCAAGCATCGCGCGGACACTTCGCTCGTGTATGTGCGGCTGCATGGCTCGCCCGAGCTCTACAAGTCTTCCTACAACTACACCTATCTCGACGACCTCGCGCGCACGCTGCACACGCGCGCGAAGAAAACGCCCGAGGTCTGGTGCATCTTCGACAACACCGCCGAAGGCAATGCGCAACCCAACGCACTGCATATGATCGAGCGTCTGCGCACCCACCATCGTTAAACCGATTCGTTCACGAGGAGCATTCCCGATGCATCGATCAGCAAGACGAATTGCACGCCTTTTTCAAGCCACGATGTTCGCCTCGCTGATTCACATCGCCCTGCCCGCAAACGCGCAGCAAAGCACGGCGCCGCCCGCCACACCGGCTGGCGACGGCACCTTCCTGCTGACCATCTTCCTCAAGCACGATCAAAGCAAACCGCTTCCGAAGATCAACGAGCAGTTGAAGGAGCAAGGCTTCTTCAAGACGTTTCCGCCGCCGGGAATCGAAGTGGTGTCGTGGTACGTGATGATGGGCGTCGGTCAGGTCGTGACGCTACGCGTGCCGGCCGATCGCCTGCGCGAAGTGAATCGCGCGATCGAAACCACCGCGTGGGGCGGCTATACGACGGAGTTTTATCCGACCTACGACTACAAGGCCGCCGCGCAGAACTTGCGCGATCAGATGAACAAGTAACGGTCCGCGTTTGCCACGGACGAAAAAAACCCGCATTGCTGCGGGTTTTTCTTTGCGGCGTGAGCTTCTTTCGAAACCCACGCCCCGAGGATGAAGCAAGTAACCGGTCGAAGCCGAATTACATGTCCATGCCCATGCCGCCCATGCCGCCGGGCATGCCACCAGGCATGGCCGAGTCTTCCTTCGGCAGTTCCGCGACGGCTGCGTCGGTCGTCAGCAGCAGGCCTGCCACCGATGCCGCGTTTTGCAATGCCGTGCGCGTCACCTTGGTCGGGTCGACGACACCGGCTTCCACCAGGTCACCGTACTCGCCCGTTGCCGCGTTGTAGCCGTAGTTGCCCGTGCCCGCAGCAACAGCCGCCACCACGACGGAAGCTTCTTCGCCGCCGTTCGTGACGATCTGGCGCAGCGGCTCTTCCATCGCACGCAGAACGATGCGGATGCCCGCGTCCTGGTCCGAGTTCAGGCCCTTCACGCCTTCGACAGCCTTGCGAGCGCGGATCAGCGCGACGCCACCGCCAGCCACGATGCCTTCTTCCACAGCCGCACGAGTTGCGTGCAGTGCGTCTTCGACACGTGCCTTCTTTTCCTTCATTTCGACTTCGGTCGCAGCGCCGACCTTGATCACTGCCACGCCGCCAGCCAGCTTGGCCACGCGCTCTTGCAGCTTTTCACGGTCGTAGTCCGACGTTGCTTCCTCGATCTGCGTGCGCACTTGCTTCACGCGCGCTTCGATGCTTGCTGCCTCGCCAGCGCCGTCGATGATCGTCGTGTTTTCCTTGCCCACTTCGATGCGCTTTGCTTGACCCAGTTCAGCCAGCGTAGCCTTTTCGAGCGTCAGGCCGGTTTCTTCCGCGATCACTTGACCACCGGTCAGGATAGCGATGTCTTCCAGCATGGCCTTGCGACGGTCGCCAAAGCCCGGAGCCTTGACGGCAACGGTCTTCAGAATGCCGCGGATGTTGTTCACGACCAGCGTAGCCAGCGCTTCGCCTTCGACGTCTTCAGCGATGATCAGCAGCGGACGGCCAGCCTTCGCGACTTGTTCCAGTACGGGCAGCAGATCGCGGATGTTCGAAACCTTCTTGTCGTGCAGCAGCACGAACGGGTTTTCGAGCAGGGCGACTTGCTTGTCCGGGTTGTTGATGAAGTACGGCGACAGGTAGCCGCGGTCGAACTGCATGCCTTCCACGACGTCCAGCTCGTCTTCCAGCGACTTGCCGTCTTCAACCGTGATCACGCCTTCCTTACCGACCTTGTCCATTGCTTCAGCGATACGGTCGCCGATGGACGTGTCGCTGTTCGCCGAAATCGCGCCGACTTGAGCGATTTCCTTGTTCGTCGTGCAGGGCTTGCTGATCTTGCGCAGTTCTTCGATAGCTGCAGCCACTGCCTTGTCGATACCGCGCTTCAGGTCCATCGGGTTCATGCCCGATGCAACGTACTTCATGCCTTCGCGAACGATGGATTGCGCCAGAACCGTAGCGGTCGTGGTGCCGTCACCGGCGTTGTCGCTGGTCCGGGAAGCCACTTCCTTGACCATTTGCGCGCCCATGTTCTGGAGCTTGTCCTTCAGTTCGATTTCCTTCGCGACCGAGACACCGTCCTTGGTGACCGTCGGGCCGCCGAAGCTGCGCTCGAGCACGACATTGCGGCCCTTCGGACCCAGCGTGACCTTGACCGCGTTGGCCAGAATGTTCACGCCTTCGACCATCTTGGCGCGTGCGGTATCGCCAAAAGTGACTTCTTTAGCTGCCATATTCAAACTCCTTGAGTCGATTCAGTTTGGAGGCTTCGGGCGGCAGGCTCCAATGGAGCGGCTCTGCGGCGAAGCCGAAGTGCAGGAAGGTGCTTACTTGACCAGAACGGCCATGATGTCTTCTTCGCGCATCACGAGCAGTTCTTGCCCGTCGACCTTGACGGTCTGGCCGGCGTACTTGCCGAACAACACGCGGTCGCCCACCTTCACGTCGAGGGCGTTCTGCACACCCTTGTCATCGCGCTTACCCGGGCCGACGGCCAGGATTTCGCCTTGATCCGGCTTTTCGGCTGCAGCTTCGGGGATGATGAGGCCCGAGGCAGTCTTGGTTTCCTGATCCAGACGTTTAACGATGACGCGATCGTGCAAAGGACGAAGATTCATACACACTCCTCTCTTGATTGAGACTGAAAACGCGGGGGAAACCCGCCCGGTAAGCGAAGCTGCCCGAGCGGCAATTTGTTAGCACTCTCGTGCAGTGAGTGCTAATTATATGGACCGAGTTTGACAATTTCAAAGGACGGGGACAGACGGGCATTCCCTATTTCGCGTACTTTTGTCTAAACACGGGGAAATTTATGGATTTCGTAAGGTCGATTGGCTAGATTAATGTCAATCCGTCAATTCTGATTTTGCTTAATTAGGGTTTCTACTAGGGTCGGCGAGGCCTAGACTGCATTTCAACGACGAAGCAGTGAAGAGACAAACTCTCCACCCGCAACGTTCCCGAGATCAGTACCTAGGAGGTTCATCATGTTCAAGTCGATCATCCCCGCAATCGCCGTTGCTGCCGTCCTTGCAGTCCCCACTTTCGCCCAGGCGCAAGAAAACGCGCCGGTGACGCGGGCTGAAGTGAAGGCTCAACTGGTTCAACTGGAACGCGCAGGCTACAACCCGGCCAGCGATCAAACCCAATACCCCGCCAACAGTCAGGCCGCGCAAGCACGCCTGAACGCGCAACAAGGCACGGCTGCATCGTCGTTTGGCGGTGTCGGCGAAGGCGCTGCCGCTTCGGGTGCTGCCCGCCGCGCGGCTATCGACCCGAATCCGGTCGACTTCAATCGCCCGTAATCGTCAATTCGCGTAACGAAGCCCGGCACGCACGCCGGGCTTTTGATTTTTGCGCATCCCGAAGGAAAAGTTTCTGTAATCCATGGATTCGACGATGTTTTTGGACTACGTTTTTTTCTCGCGCAGTCGGAGGGCACTACAATTTGTGTTTGTTGCATCACAAATTTCGTCTTCGTTGCCTCTCATGCCTATGTCGTCGTCGCTGCGCGTTGCCTTTCTCTCCCTCGGAATTCTCGCCCTTGCCGCCTGTGGCGGACGCGCGGCGACCACGCCGAGCTATCAGCAAGAACTCTTTGACTCCGGTGCAAGCCCGTTCGCGCGCAACTTCGACGCCACCGTGAACGAAACCTGCGAGGCGGCCCGCCGCGCGCTGCTTTCGCAAGGCTTTCTCACGACGATGGCGCAAGCCGATACCGTCGACGCCACCAAGAACTTCCAGCCGTCCACCGAAACGCACGTGGTCGTCTCATTCCATGTGGTCTGCACGCCCGGCGAAAACACGACCAATACGAGCATCGCTTATGTGAACGCGGTGCAGGACGGCTATGCACTCAAGAAGAGCGATACCTCCGCAAGCGTGGGCTTGAGCGTCTTGGGCTCGCTTTCGCTGCCGATCCGTTCGAACAGCGATGCAATGGTCAAGATTTCCAGCGAAACCGTGCCCGCCGGCAAGTTCTATGACCGATTCTTCGGGCTGATGGGGCACTATCTGAGCACGGTGCCGCGCAGTTCGCCCATCGCATCGGATGAGGTCAAGAGCAAGCCGCTCGCACCGTCGCTGATCGTGAGTTCACCGGATCTCACGCCAACGCCTATCGTCGTACAGGCGCCCGCCGCGGCGGCGACGGCCATCCAGTCATCCGACGCGAAACACGCCGCGTCCGAGGGCGTCGCGGCATCGGCGCCGGTTCAGTGAGATCGAGCGCACGCGTCGTTCCGGGAAACGCTTCGTCGATGCAAGCATCAAGCACGCGGGCAACGGCGGCTGCAGTTGCGTGATCAGCTCACCGCAAACCTCATTCAGCACCCGTCGCCGTTCGCAAAATGTACCCGCGTGGCCTGTGACGCCTCGCTCATCGCGCAGCTAGCCCCCCCCCCCCGGACGCATCGAGGCGGCGCGCTCATCACGCGCCGCCTAAAGCTGAAGCTCCGCCTGCCGCCGACGGCGACGCCAATCCGCACGCCACTCCCATCACCCCTCAATTCGGCACACTCACCACGCCGCCATTCACCGAAATCGCATTCGCGCCGGGGCTCGCCGCGATCGCCGGGAGATTCGCCACCGTCAATTGAGGCGCCGCACCCGGCGTGCCGCCGCGCGCCACCGTATGCACGACTTGCGACGGCGGCAACGGCGCGTTGTTCTTCAGGTGAGCCCACATTAAATTGAGCGCCTGAAGGTTGTAGTAGTGCACGGGCACGAAGCGCGTATCGAAGCCAGCCAGGCTCAGGAACGCATCGAAGTGCTGACCGTTAGTGATTTCGTACAGTGAGAGCTGGCTGTTGTTGCCTTCCACCACCTTGTTCGCGCCGAGATACGGCCGCGAGGCATGGTTGATCGGCACGAGCGCATCCGACCTTCCCTGCACGATGATCGCCGGCTTGCCACGCAGATTCGCGTTGACGCGAATCGCGTTCACGCTCGCCGTCATCGTCGGATTGCCGTTCGCCCAGAGCGCGCGCAGGCAGGCCGCGCCCGCGAAGCTCGCATCGGGCGTCGCAAGCCGATGATCCGCCGCGCCCGATGTCCCCGCGTTATAGACGAGGTTGATGCCGTTGGTCGGCGGCACGCCATTGCCGTTGCCGAAGACCGTGGGCATCGGCGAAACGAGCGGGTTCACGCCCGCCGCGCCGGTCAGCGCGTTAGTCGTGCCGAAGCTGAAGTTGCACAGGTTGTCGGCGACGCTCGCCAGCATGTAGGCATCGGCGTAAGTCACGGCGACGGCAGGCACGGCCTGCGAGTCCCACATCGGCGCATGTAGCGTGTCGGAGTCGGCTTCGTAGCCCGCCTGATGCAGCTTCGCGAGCGCGTCGTTGGCTTGCGAGAGCGTATCGCCGCCGGCAATCGCGCCGCTCGCCGCGAGCGTCGCGCAGCGTGCGGTGCGAATCGCCACGGTGGTCGCGAGCGGCAGTGCCGTCAGATACGGCGCGCCGACCGCCGCCGTCGCTAGCGCCGCGCATGGCTGAAGCAGGTTCGCGTAGGTCATGTAATCGGCAAGCGGACGCCCGAACGAACCGACGGCCTGGCCGCCTTCGCGCACCGCAACCTGCGCCGGCAGATTCATGTTGATCTGCGGTTCGCCGACGACGACCGCGCTTATCCAGCCATCGGTGTCCTGTTCGGCGGCTGCAAGCGCCGCGCCGCCGCCATTGCTCACCGATGCCGCGATCGTCGTAATGCTGCCCTTCGAGTAGCGCGCGGAGTGCGTCGAGCCGTTGACCACGCCATAGGTATCGTTGAGCGCCCAGTACGCGAACTGAATCGCCTGTAACGTATTCTTGCCCCAGTCCTTCTCGGGATTTTGCTGCGAGTGAGCGTGTTTGAAAGCGTAGCGATTCGGATACGCCGAGTTGTAAGCCGAAAGCGCCGATTGGCTCAGGTTCGCCTTGAAGATCGCCGAATTGCCCGCGAAGGTCGCATTGGAAAGCGTGCCGTCGATCAGCGTGACGAGATTGGTCGACAACTCGTGCGCGCCGTTGCCGCTGCCTTTGTCCGTGTACGCAACCGCGCAGCCGCGCTTCAAGCCCCACTCGCCCGCTGCCGAAATCGCGCCATATACGCCGCGCGATCCCGACGATGTCGCCGTCACGATGCAAGGCTGATCCGGATTGAAACTCGTCGGAATCTGCACGAGCAGGCTGACGTTCTTCGTGCCCGAACCGTCGTCCGAGAAGGCCAGATACTCCTTGCCCGCGATCTTGCCTTCGCCGAGCGTGTCGCCGCCGTTCGGATCGACATTCGGTCCCCAGAAGCGCCCGTAGCCGCCGTTCGCCGACATATCGACGAGCGCACGATAGTTCGAATAGATAGCCAGGCGCCGCAGTTCCGCCGCTGTCGGCGCGGCCGCATTGGCAATTGAAGGCGGCGTCGCCGACGCAAGTCCTGTCTTGCCGAGTCCGGCGGTCAGCAGGTCGTCGGTATTGCCGTCGTAAGTCTGCGTCTTCACCGTTCCCGAGACGAAACTCGGCAAGGTGTTGGACGGGAACTGCGGGCCGTCGTCATCGCCGCCGTGACACGCGACGAGCGTGGTCGCCGCAAATGCCGCCAGCACGGCGAGCGTCGCCGCGCGTGACAACCCGTGGACTCGTGCGAATCTTTTCATTGTGTGTCTCCGCCATCCGGTCGCTTGTTGTTGATCGACTTCTGCACCGTGCCGCACGCACGGCCTTGCCGACAACAAGTATTACGCGCAAACAGCCATCGCGTAATTGCTGAACTTCCCTTAGAGCAAAGAGAAGTCAGAGGATGTCAGAACGACAACGGGCCCCGGCGTGATGCCGGAGCCCGTCGAGTGACCCGCATGAAGCGCCGCCGATGACAGCGCTAAACCGCGCCGCCAGAAACGGCGCAACGGCGTGCTTAGCCTCCGCCGTTCTGAACGCCGAGCGAAATCTTGTTGGAAACCGACTTCACGCCCGGAACGCCCTTGGCCACTTCTTCTGCCTGGGCAATCTGGCCGCCTTCCGGCACGGTGCCCGAGAGCACGACAGCGCCGGAGCGCGCGCGTACGAATACGTTGGACACGTCGAAGCCTTGCGCCTTCGACAACGCACGGCGCACGTCGTAGCCGAGCTTGCGGTCGGTCTTCTTGGTCGCCGATTTCTGAGCCTTGGTCGGCGCGGCCGACGTGGCGTCCGCATCGCTCGCTTGAGCATAAGCGCTCGACGCCACGGCCACGCACACCACCACGCCCAGCGCCTTCAACAGATCGACAGCTTTCATGATTTCTCCTTTTGTTTCGCTTATTGACTTCGCACAGTTACTACTTCACTCGTTGGCACATCAAACAAACCGAACCGCTTTCGTGCAACAGTCCGTCGGCGGCCCCGAAGGACACGCCGCAGCCTCGAATGCGCCTTCCACCGAGGATGGCTCGATGACAAGACGCTCGATGCGGCCTGCTGCTGCAATGCGGTGCTGCGAGAGACTGGCGAAATTAACAAACTGACTACGGCCGGTTACTTGGGGCAAGTGCCCGTCGGCTCGAATATGTGGCCTGCCGTATGGCGGATGCGGAACAGGAAACCGTCGCGCGACACTCCGAAGAGCATGGCGTTCGCCCAATTTACCCACATGCCGGGAAACTGTCCGGCGCATGAGCGGGCTACGACGCGCATGGTTCCCGCCAACTGGCGGCGAACGTCAATTTAGCCCAGCGCGGCCTTAAGCGCAAAACATTTAACGTTGCAAGGAACTGGATGCGGCGTGGCGCAACATCGGCGGCACGAGTGCTGCGGCGTGCACACACGCGTGTCACACTCGTGGTTTGCACGGCCGCCGAGCTAACGACTCGCACGCGTGGCATGGCGCAACTCAACGGCATCTTGAATGCGGATGGCTTCAGGTAAGCTCGCGGAAACCTCGAAACTTCCATGCTTATTCAAGTTTGCCGCCGCGATGATTCAACCTCCAGGACACCAACCCGAAGACCCCGCTCACAAAGCCACGGGACGCAAGCCGCAGAGGATCGTCGCGCGCTTCGTCGCGATCTCCTGGCGCGATCTCGCGCTGACCTTCGGTCCGATTCTGCTCGTCAGTATCGCGGCGCTCTATCTTGCTGTGCGGCTGATCCAGCCGGCGCCGCCAAGCACGCTGACGATAGCGGCAGGCCCCAAGGGCAGCTCGTTCTGGAACAGCGCGCAGAAGTACAAGGCAATCCTCGCGCGCAACCGCGTCACGCTCAACGTGCTGGAAACGCAAGGCTCGCTCGACAACCTCACGCGTCTCGAAGATCCGAAATCCGACGTGGATGTCGGTTTCGTGCAAGGCGGCATGACGCCGGACGCGGCGAGCGATCAGCACGCAAACCTGGAATCGCTCGGCAGCGTGTCGTATGTGCCGCTCGCCGTGTTTTATCGCGGCGCGACCGTCACGCGCTTGTCCGAACTGAAGGGCAAGCGGCTCGCCATCGGCGCGGAAGGCAGCGGCACGCGCGCGCTTGCGCTCACGCTTCTGAAGGCGAATGGCATCGAGCCGGGCGGCGATACCGAACTGTTGCCGCTCGCCGGCGACAAGGCCGCGGCCGCGCTCGAAGACGGCACGATCGACGCCGTGTTCCTGACCGGCGATTCCGCACAACCGCCGACGATGGCCAAGCTCCTGCGCACATCCGGCATCCGTTTCATGGACTTCACTCAAGCCGATGCCTACGCGCGCCGCTTCCCCTATCTCACCGAAATCGAACTGCCGATGGGTGCATTCGATTTCGCCCGCAATCTGCCGCCGCGCGCCGTCCACACCATCGCGCCGACGGCCGAACTGGTGGCGCGCGACAGTCTGCATCCCGCGCTCTCGGATCTTTTGATCGAAGCGGCGCGCGAAGTGCACAGCCGCGCCAACCTGCTGCAGCGCGCAAACGAGTTTCCCGCGCCGCTCGTCCACGAATTTCGCATCAGCGACAACGCCGAGCGCTATTACAAGTCGGGCAAGAGCTTTATCTACCGGACGCTGCCGTTCTGGATGGCGAGTCTCGCGGATCGCGTGCTAGTCGTGCTGGTGCCGTTGATCGTCGTGCTCATTCCGGGCTTGCGGCTGGTGCCGGGGCTTTATCGCTGGCGCGTGAAATCGCGTATCTACAAGTGGTATGGCGCGCTCATTGCAATCGAACGGGAAGCGATCAGCGGCCCGGACACCGCGCAGCGCGACGCCCTGATCGACCGGATCGACGCGATCGAATCGGCGGTCAATCGCATGAAAATGCCGCTTGCCTTCGCCGATCAGTTCTACGTGCTGCGCGAACATATCGGCTTCGTGCGCGAACGGCTCGCGCATGCGCCCGTCGCCGAAACGGAGCCGCGCCGTGAACCGGCGCAGGCAGACAGCGAGCCGAGCAGCACGTAATATCGCCAGGTAGGATCGAAAGATGCGAGCGGAATAAAGGCGCGGGGTCCACGTAGCAGCCTGCGCGATGCGGTCGGACAATGAATAAGCCCGAAAAGCCGGGCGCGGCAGGATCAAGGGAGAAATCTAGATGAGCGCAGCGCATGCCAACGGCCCTGGCCAGCCGTACTTTTTCTTCGATTTCATATCGCCGTTCTCGTATCTGCTGCTGGAGCAACACGAAAAGTGGCCCGACATGCCGTTCGAGTTCGTGCCGGTGCAGTTGTTGAAGCTGCTCGACCGCTGGGGACAGCCGCACGCGGCGACCATTCCGTCGAAACGCGTGTTTACGTATCGGCATGCGCTCTTTCGCGCCGAGCAGCTTGGCATTCCGTTCAAGATGCCGCCCGCGCATCCGTTCGATCCGCTCAAGGCGCTGCGGCTCGCGGTCATCGCAAACGGCGATCTCGTCTGCGTGCGCGAAATCTTCCGCTATATCTGGCGCGAAGGACGCGATCCGTCGACGCCAGAAGGCTTTCGCGGCTTGTGCGAGCGGGTCGGCATGCCCGAAGCGGAAACGCGCGTCGAAGACGAAGACATCAAGGCGAAACTGCGCGAGAACACCGACCGCGCCGTCGCGATGGGCGTCTTTGGCGTGCCGACGTTCGTCGTCAACGACCAGCTCTTCTGGGGCGAAGACACCCTGCCGATGGTGCTTTACGTCGCGCGCTCGCCGAACTGGCTCGATGGCGCCGAAGTGAAACGCATCAGCGCGCTGCCGGTCGCGCCGCGAGACGCGGACTTCAGCTGACGCTTCGCGGCTCGGCGGCTGATGCCACGCATAGCGCGTGCGCTATGGCGTTAAAAAGCGGAAAGCGTTTAACCTCGGGTTAGCTGCGTGACTATTTTGTGAACGGTGATGCATCGGGGCGCGCAAACGCACGCTTCGGCATTCCGCGTTCGTTGCGATCAGCCGCCGTGTCCGTCTTCAAACCGCAGCTTCGCCCATGAACGATCCCGCCGACTCACTCGATATCTGGCTCATCCGCGTCTTGCGCACGCTGCTTCTGGAGCGCAGCGTGACGCAGACCGCGCAGCGGCTGAACCAGACACAGC
Source organism: Caballeronia sp. LP006 (assembly GCF_031450995.1). Lineage (NCBI taxonomy): Bacteria > Pseudomonadati > Pseudomonadota > Betaproteobacteria > Burkholderiales > Burkholderiaceae > Caballeronia > Caballeronia sp. LP006. Next base: position 2,782,263 of record NZ_JARTVW010000005.1, read on the forward strand.
CGGCCATCAGCACCGCGCTGCGGCGGCTCCGCGAGATCCTCAACGACCCTATTCTCGTGCGCGGCAAGCAGGGAATGGTGCCGACCGAGTACGGCGAATCGCTGCTTGCGCCGGCGCAGCGCGCTTTGCGCGAAGTCGAATTCGTCGCGACACCGCACGGCGAATTCGATCCCGCGAGTTCGCGTCGCACTTTTCGGCTTGCCGCGCCGGATTATCTGAACGATTTCTTCATGCCGACGCTCGTCGCCGCCTTCCGCGATGCAGCGCCCAACGCGCGGCTCGAAATCGAATCGCTCAATCCGATGCGCGATCACGAACGCGCGCTCGACGAAGGCGAGATCGACGTGATGATGGCCAACTGGACCAAGCCCGAGCCGCGCTTCGAAAAGCAGGACCTTTTCGCCGACGTATTCGTCTGCCTGATGCGCGCGAACCATCCGCTCGCGCGCGAGCCGCTCACGGTCGAGCGCTACGCACTCGCCGCGCATCTCGCGCCGACGCCTTATAGCGGAGCGAAGCGGCATCCGATCGATATCGGCTTGGCGCGCGCGGGCGTGAAGCGGCGCATCGTCGCGACCATTCCGTATTTCGGACTCGTGCCGCAAGTGCTGCTGCAATCCGATCTGATCTTTACCGCACCGCGCCGTTTCGCGCAGCATTACGCGTCCATGTTGCCGCTTGCGGTGCTCGATTCGCCGGTGCCGTTTCCGCGCATCAAGTGCTATCAGCTCTCGCTGCCGCAACCCGATCTGCCGACAGACGTCGCATGGCTGCGCGAAATGATCGCGAGCGTCTCCGAGACGCTTACCGGGCGCAAGAAAAATGCAGCATCGAAGAACTGCTGAGCCTCGCCGCCAAGTAGTGACGGCGCGGGCGCATCTCCGCTACCATCGGCGAAACAAGAACTATTCTTTCGCGCATGGACGCCCTCGATCGACTCATTCAGCTTGCGCGCCTTTCCGGTGCGCTCGATCTCCGCTGCCTGCTTGCCGGGCCGCTCGAACTCGACCACGCGCCGGGTGCGCCAGGTGAGGCGCTCTATCACGTCGTGCTGGAAGGTGCGTGCACGGTAGAGCGCAAGGGGCATGCGAGCGTCGCGCTGAACGCGGGCGATATTTTCATGCTGCCACGCGCCGATGCACACGTGGTGAGCGTCGGTCCCGTCGATGCGAGCGAGAAAATCGGCGCCATGACTTCGCGCGATAACGGCGCCATCACGGTGCGGACCAATGTGGACGGTCGGGAAGCGGCGCTGGATTTGTTGTGCGGACGCTTTCTGTATGCGCCGCGCGCCCTTCTCATCGACGTGTTGCCCGACTTCGTGCACGTGTCGTTCACGAATGCATCGGCGCCCTATCTCGGGCCGCTCGTCGCGGCGATGCGGCGCGAGGCGGAGGAAGCGCAGCCCGGTGCGCCGTCGATCGTCACGGCGCTCTCCACCGCGCTCTTCACGATGGTGCTGCGTGCATGGCTCACCGAGCAGCCGTCGCTCGCGGGCGTGCTGGGCTTGCTGGCGAACCGGCGTCTGGGCGCGGCGGTGATCGCCATGCTCGAACGGCCTGCCGATCCGTGGACGCTCGAAATGCTGGCGAAGGAAGCGGCGATGTCGCGCGCCACCTTCATGCGCGCGTTCTCGGCGCATTCGGACAGCTCGCCGCTCGCGTTGCTGAGCCACGTTCGCATGCAGCTTGCGAGCACCATGCTCATGCACACGAGGAAAAGCGTCGCGGATGTCGCCGCGGACGTGGGCTATCAGTCCGAGGCGGCTTTCTCGAAGCGATTCAAGGAGTTGTACGGCGTGGCGCCGGGTCGTTTCCGGCAGACGAACGGCCTGAGCTGAATCCGCGTTTTCAGGCGGCCAACCGCGCCGCCTTGAGCGCCGGCAAACCGAGCCGCGCCGTCATTTCACTCACGCGCAGCAACTGCGCCGCCACCGCCAGCGCGATCGAACCCGGCGCCTTATCGACGATTCCCTCGACGCCGATCGGACACGTGATTTCCGGCAGACGCTCCGCCAAAAGCCCGCGCTCCATCAGGCGCCTCTCGAACTTCACGCGCTTGGTCTTCGAGCCGATGAGACCGAAGTACGCAAAGTCCTCGCGGCGCATGATCCGCTGCGTCAACGAAAAGTCGAGCGAGTGATCGTGCGTCATCACGATGAAATACGCGCCCGCCGGCGCTTCATCGACGATGGCGTCGGGCAGATCCGTGGCTTCGACCTGCACGTTCGCGGGGACTTCGTCGGGGAAAAGTTCGTCGCGCGCGTCGACCCATTGGACGACGCACGGCAGCGTGCCGAGCACTTTCACGAGCGCGTGGCCGACGTGACCCGCGCCGAACAGAACGATATGCATCATGTCCGCGCGCTCCTCACCGCGTTCACTGCCTTAAGAATTTCTTCGGCGGTCGCGGGCGCGTTCAGCGGCGGATTTACCTTGTGACCGCCCACGGCGGATACGGCGTCGCGAATCGCGAAGAACACCGAAAACGGCAGCAGCAACGGCGGCTCGCCCACCGCCTTCGAGCGATGGATGCTGTCTTCCGCGTTGCGGTTCTTGAAGAGCGACACGCGAAAATCAGGCGGCATGTCGTTGATCGTCGGAATCTTGTAGGTGGACGGCGCGTGCGTCATCAGCTTGCCGTTCTGATTCCACCAGAGTTCCTCGGTCGTGAGCCAGCCCATGCCCTGCACGAACGCGCCTTCGACCTGGCCAATATCGAGCGCCGGATTCAGCGATGCGCCCACGTCGTGCAAGGCATCCGCGCGCAGCACGCGCATTTCGCCCGTGAGCGTGTCGATCACCACTTCCGCGACCGCCGCGCCATACGAGTAGTAGAAGAACGGACGGCCCTGCATGGTCGCCTGATCCCAGTAGAGCTTGGGCGTGGCGTAAAAGCCGTCGGACCACAACTGCACGCGTGCGAGGTAGGCCTTCTGCACGATCTCGCCGAACGGAATGACATCTTCCCCGACGATCACGCGGTCGTTCGCAAAGCGCACTTGCGACGCTTCCACCTTGCCGCCGCCGAACTTTTCCGCCGCGAATTTCGCGAGCCGCTCGCGCAGTTGACGCGCGGCGTCCTGCGCGGCCTTGCCGTTCAGATCGGTGCCGGTGGAAGCCGCCGTCGCCGATGTATTCGCCACCTTGCTGGTGTCGGTCGCCGTCACGCGCACGCGGCCGAAATCCACGCCGAGTTCATGCGCGACCACCTGCGCGACTTTCGTGTTCAAACCTTGGCCCATCTCGGTGCCGCCGTGGTTCACGAGCATCGAGCCATCGGTATATATATGAACCAGCGCGCCGGCCTGATTGAAGTGCGTCACGTTGAACGCGATACCGAACTTCACCGGCGTCAGCGCCAGCCCTTTCTTCAGGATCTCGTTGTTCGCATTGAACTCGCGCACGGCTTCGCGGCGACGCCGATACTCGCTCGACTCGGCCAGTTCACCAATCAACTCCTGCAGCACGTTGTCTTCGACGGTTTGTCCGTAAGGCGTCTTGTTGTTTTCCGTTTTGCCGTACAGATTGTCGAAGCGCACATCCAGCGAATCGCGACCGACCGACCGTGCGATGTTGTCCATGATGTACTCGATGGCGAACGCGCCCTGCGGCCCGCCGAAGCCGCGAAACGCGGTGTTCGACTGCGTGTTGGTCTTGCCGCAATAGCCTTCGATCTTCACATCCGCGAGCCAGTACGCATTGTCGAAGTGGCAGACCGCGCGCGTCATCACCGGGCCGGAAAGGTCCGCCGAGAAACCGCAACGCGATGTCATGTCGAGCGCGACGCCGTCGATCACGCCGCGATCGTCGTAGCCCACTTCGAAGTCGTACTGGAAGTCATGGCGCTTGCCGGTGATCATCATGTCGTCGTCGCGGTCCGGACGCAGCTTCACCGGGCACAAGAGCTTCCACGCGGCAAGCGAGGCGCAGCACGCGAAAATGCCCGACTGCGATTCCTTGCCGCCAAAGCCGCCGCCCATGCGCCGGCATTCGACCAGCACGTTGTGCGAATGCACGCCGAGCACGTGCGCCACCAGATGCTGCATTTCGGTCGGATGCTGCGTCGAGCAGTACACGTGCATGCCGTCGTCGTCCTTCGGCACGGCATACGCGATCTGTCCTTCGAGATAGAACTGTTCCTGACCGCCGAGCTTCATCGCGCCGCGTTCGTGATGCGCGGCCTTTTGCAGACGGCTCGCTGCATCGCCGCGCGAGAGCTTGAGCGGATTCAGCACGTAGGATTCGGCTTTGCGCGCGTCTTCGGCGGTCAGCACGGCCGGCAATTCCTCGTACTCGATGTTCGCGCGACGCGCCGCGAGCCGCGCCGTATCGTGCGACGTCGCGACGACGATGAACATCGGCTGCCCGACGTATTGCACGATACCCGGCGCGAGCACCGGATCGTCGTGGATGATCGGGCCGCAGTCGTTCACGCCCGGGATGTCCTCGGCGGTGAAGACGGCGACGACGCCGGGCGTGGCGCGCACGGCGTCGAAGTTCATCGACACGATCTTCGCGTGCGCCTTCGGACTCATGCCGAGCGCGGCGTGCAGCGTGCCCGCGACGACGGGGATGTCATCCGTATAGCTCGCGCGCCCGCTCACATGCAGATGCGCCGACTCGTGCGGACGCGAAACGTGGACCTGCTTGAAATCGTCGGCTTCGTTGGCGAGCGACTGGGCTTCGGCGAGAAAGGCTTCGGCTTGTTGGTTCATGTTCTTATCGGCTCCTTACTTCACTTCGACGAGTTCGATTGCACGCACATCCAGCTTCGACTTCGGCATCGGATTGTGCGGACGCGTCTCCAGCCAGAATCGATACAGCACGCTCTTCGCGGTATCCAGCCGATAGTCGCTGCTCGCGCGCATGTCGGTGAGCGGCGCGTAGTCCTTGCCAAGCGCTAGCATCGCGGCCTGCGCGGTGGCTTCGTGCCAGTGCGCGTCGGCGAGCACGCTTTCGGCGTGCGTGGCGCGCTTGGGCGTCGCGGCCATGCCGCCGAAGACGAGACGCGGCTCGCGGATCGTGTCGCCATCCGCGATAAACGAGAACGCGGCATACACGGCGGAAATGTCCGAATCGAAGCGCTTCGAGAGCTTATAGGCGCGAAATTGCAGCTTCGCGCGCTGGCCGCCGCGCGTCGGCACGCGGATGGCGGCGACGAACTCGTTCTCCGCCATGTCCTTCTTTTGATATGCAATGTAGAGATCTTCGAGCGGCATCTCGCGCGGGCCATCGACGCTCATCAACACGACGCGTGCGTTCAACGCGATGAGACCGGGCATCGAATCGCCGATGGGCGAGCCGTTGGCGACATTGCCGCCGAGCGTGCCCGCATTGCGGATCGGCAGCGAGGCGAAGCGCTGACGCGTCTCTTCGAGTTCGGGATATGTCTTCACGAGTTCGGCATACGCGCGCTCGACCGACACGCCCGCGCCGATCTCGATCCACTCCTCGGTCGTCTCGACATGCTTGAGCGCCTCGATCTGTCCGACATAGACGATGTCGCCGAGATCGCGCAACTGCTTCGTCACCCACAAGCCGACGTCTGTGCTGCCCGCGAGAATGCGCGCCGTGGGCTTTTCGGCTCTGAGTTGCGCGAGCGCGTCGACGGTGCGCGGTGCGTCGAACTGGCGGCCCGCGTGCTCGTAGTGGAAAGTGTCGTCACGCGCGATGCCGTCGAGCGAACGCGCCAGCGCCTCGACGTTCAACGGCGCGAGCGGCGCGTGATCGAACATCTGCTCGGCAGCCTCGATGATCGGCCGATACCCCGTGCAGCGGCACAGATTGCCGGTCAGCGCGTTGCTGATCTCCTGGCGCGACGGCCGCGTTTTGTCGCAAGCCTGCGCACAGCCTTGCGTTGCATGACCATGCTTTTCGTAGAGCGCGAACATCGACATGGCAAAGCCGGGCGTGCAGAACCCGCACTGCGAACCGTGACAATCGACGAGCGCCTGCTGCACCGGATGCAGCGAACCATCCGGCTGGCGCAGGTCTTCGACAGTGAAGAGCGCGCGGCCGTCGAGCGTCGGCAGAAACTGCACGCACGCGTTGACCGCCTTGAACGCGACGCCGCCCGCGCCGTCCGGCTCACCGATGACGACCGTGCACGCGCCGCAATCCCCTTCGGCGCAACCTTCCTTGGTGCCGGTGCAGCGCGCGTCTTCGCGCAGGTATTGCAGGACGGTGCGCGTGGTCGACGCGCCGCTTACTTCGCGGATCGCATTGCGATGGTAAAAGCGGATCGGCTGGGTCATGAAATTCTGTCTCGCGGGGCTTCGATGATTCTTTTTGCTGGTTGCGCGGAGTGCGCAGCCGGTGGCTTCGGATGGTTCCGGCGCTTTCTCGGATTACTCCTAGCGCTTCGATGATTCGAAAGCTATCACCGCCAAAATCCGGAACCCATAGGCGACATTGCATGTACGACATACTCCCATCGCGATAAGTCGTGAAACCCTTATGCAGCGCGGCTTCCCGACATGCGGCCCGACCGTTCGGACAGGCAATTTGGACCACGTGGTTACAAAACTGGCGCGACATCGGGTCGCAAGCTATGTGACAATCACGCTTTCGCATCGAAATCAACCCCGTAGTAACCCGCGCCTTTCTATGTCCACCCAACCCGCCACCGCGCCGCAAGGCGACTTCGCCGTCACGCTTCGAATCGTGTCGGTCGTCGTGTACACGTTCCTTTGCTATCTGACCATCGGCATTCCGCTGGCGGTCTTGCCGGGCTTCGTGCACACGGAGCTGGGCTACGGCTCGGTGATGGCGGGCGCCGCGATCAGCGTTCAGTACTTCGCCACCTTATTGTCGCGGCCGCTCGCCGGTCGTTCAGCCGATACCGCCGGCCCCAAGCAAACCGTGCTCTACGGTCTCGTGGCCTGCGCGATCAGCGGCGCAATGCTCCTGACCTCCGCGCTCGCGACGCAGTGGCATGCGGTGAGTCTCGTGCTGCTGGTGAGCGCGCGGCTCGTGCTCGGAGTCGGCGAAAGTCTCGTCGGCACGGGATCGATCACGTGGGGAATCGGCCGCGTGGGCGTCTCGCACAACGCGAAAGTGATTTCGTGGAACGGTATTGCGACATACGGCGCGCTGGCCATCGGCGCGCCGCTCGGCGTGGCGATCAACAATTCGCTGGGCTTTTCCGCGCTTGCGCTCATAGTGATCGCGCTGGGCGGCCTCGGTTACTGGCTCGCGAAGCGCATGGAAAGCGTGCCGGTGGTGCATGGCGAGCGCATGTCGTACCGCAGCGTGTTCTTCCGCGTGCTGCCGCACGGGATCGGGCTTGCGCTGGGTTCGGCGGGCTTCGGTTCCATTGCGACTTTCATCACCCTCTTCTATGCCGCGCACAACTGGCCGCACGCGGCGCTCTCGCTCACGGTGTTCGGCACGACGTTCGTCGGCGCGAGGCTTTTGTTCGCCAACACGATCAAGGTGTATGGCGGCTTCCGCGTGGCGATCGTCTCGTTCTGTTTCGAATGCGCGGGCTTGCTGATGCTATGGCTCGCAGCCGAGCCGACCTTCGCGCTGGCAGGCGCTGCGTTGACCGGCTTCGGCTTCGCGCTCGTGTTTCCGGCGCTGGGCGTCGAGGCGGTGGGACTCGTGCCGCCGGCTTCGCGCGGCGCGGCGTTGTCGGCCTACTCGGTGTTTCTGGACTTGTCGCTGGGATTGACCGGGCCTTTGGCGGGTTATGTCGCTGGCGAGTTTGGATACGGGTCGGTGTTCTTGTTTGCCGCGCTGGCTGCGGCGTTGGCGGTGGGCTTGTCGGTGGCGCTTTATATGCGTGGCGGGCGCGGTCTGGGTGGGCCCGCCACGGCGTGAGTTGATCAGGCGCCGGCTTTCGAGCCATGCAATTGCAGGCCGAGGGCTTTGACTACTTTGAGGATGGTTGCGAAGCTGGGGTTGCCGTCTTCCGATAGCGCTTTGTAAAGCCCTTCGCGGCTGATGCCTGTATCGCGCGCCAACTGCGCCATGCCGCGCGCTCGCGCAATCACGCCAAGCGCGTGTGCAATAAACGCGGAATCGTCGCCGCCTTCTTGAAGACATGCATCGAAATACTCAGCAAGGTCCTCCTCGGTCTTAAGGTGCTCGACCGAGTCCCAGGGACGAGTTTTGATCTTGGTTGGGGTCATTGATTACTCCATGTCAAGGTGAGGCAGCATGGCGTGTGCGGACTTGATGTCTCTGTCTTGAGTCGACTTATCGCCCCCACATAGCAGGATCACCAACACGTCTCCACGATGAACGTAATAAACACGATAGCCTGGTCCATGATCGATCCGCATTTCAATCACCGGTGAGCCGGCCGAGTTAGTGTCGCCTGGATTGCCCGACGCGAGTCGGTCGATACGAGCTTGAATTCGGCGTTTTGCGATGCGGTCCTTAAATGCAACGAACCAGTCGTCAAAAAGCTCTGTGGTCCGAATGTTAAGCCTAAAAGTCATCGTAATCCATGGTTCACAAACCGTCAACCACAGTTGACAGGTCAGTCTATCTAATAGGAAATTCACGGCAAGAATTTGCCTCTGTCTATTTTTCGCAGGGACACCGTAAAAGTCGCCACCCGCGTCAGGGAGTAAGTCTCGAATCGATCGCCGCTGAGAGGCCAGCCGCCGAGCCATCGCGCCGCTCATCAAAAACCCCCGAACGATCCGCACACCTTTGCCTTAAAATCACCGCTCGGCCCACAAGCGTCCGCTTTATGAACCAGACCTCGGAAGACCGCTGGCGTGACCTGCGCCCGGACCCGGACAGCGACACTCCGCTCTATCTGCAACTCGCACGCAAGCTCGCCAACGCCATCCACGACAATCGCTGGAACGCAGGCGAAGCCCTGCCCTCCGAGCGTGTGCTGTCCGAAGCGCTGGGCGTCTCGCGGATCACATCGAGGAAAGCCATCGCGTTGCTCGTCGAACAAGGGCTGATTCGCCGTGAACAAGGCGCGGGCAGCTTCATCACGCCGCGCTACGAAGATCCGCTCTCGCGTCTGTCGAGCTTCTCGGAGATGCTACGCCGCCGAGGTTTTACGCCGAGCTCGCAATGGCTCTCGCGCAAGATCGAGCCCGCCAATCGCGACGAAGTCATCCAGCTCGGCCTCTCGCCCGCCGCCGCCGTCACGCGCCTGAAGCGCCTGCGTCTCGCCGACGACATCGTCATGGCGGTCGAAAACTCCACGTTTCCCGCCTCGCTCATTCCCGATCCGCTGGTCATCGGCGACTCGCTCTACAGTTATCTTGACACGCGCGGCCTCTCGATCGTGCGCGCGCTGCAGCACTTTCGCGCGGTGAACGCGAGCGCGGAGATCGCGCAGCAAATGGGCATCGCGCCGCACGACGCGCTTTTGCTCATCACGCGCGTAGGCTATACCGCCGATCAACGCGCGATCGAACTCACCGATACCTACTGCCGCAACGACTACTACGACTTCGTCGCCGAGTTGCGCAAGTGACTCACGCGCCGACGCGCCCATGACCGACATCGCCGCCACGCCGCCTTCGGAACGCTCACTCACCGTCATGCTGTGGCTCGTCGCCACGGGCTTCTTCATGCAGACGCTCGACTCGACCATCGTCAACACGGCCTTGCCCGCGATGGCGAAAAGTCTCGGCGAAGCGCCGCTGCGCATGCAAGGCGTCGTGATCGGCTATTCGCTCACGATGGCGATGATGATCCCCGTGTCCGGCTGGCTCGCCGACAAGCTCGGCACGAAGCGCGTGTTCTTCAGCGCGATTCTCGTGTTCACCATCGGCTCGCTCTTGTGCGCCAACGCGCAGTCGCTGACGGCGCTGGTCGCGTTCCGCGTCGTGCAAGGCATCGGCGGCGCGATGCTGTTGCCAGTCGGACGTCTGGCCGTGTTGCGCGTGTTTCCCGCCGAACGCTACTTGTCGGCGCTCGCGTTCGTCGCCATTCCAGGGCTTATCGGGCCACTCATCGGGCCAACGCTCGGCGGCTGGCTCGTGCAGATCGCGTCGTGGCACTGGATTTTCCTCATCAACGTGCCGGTGGGTGTGGTGGGCTGCATCGCGACCAAGATGTTTTTGCCCGATAGCCGCAATCCCGCCACCGCGCCCTTCGATCTTGCCGGCTATCTGCTGCTCGCCGTCGGCATGGTCGCGCTGACGATCTCGCTCGATGGCCTGGCCGATCTCGGTCTGCCGCATGCCATCGTCATCGTGTTGCTGGTGTTGAGCCTCGGATGCTTCGTCGCCTATGGTTTGCATGCAACGCGCGCCGCGCAACCCATCTTCTCGCTCGATCTATTCAAGATCCACACGTTCAGCGTCGGCCTGCTCGGCAATCTCTTCGCGCGCATCGGCAGCGGCGCGATGCCTTATCTGATCCCGCTGCTCTTGCAGGTGAGCCTCGGCTACACGCCGTTTCAGGCGGGCATGATGATGCTGCCGGTCGCCGCGGCCGGCATGCTGTGCAAGCGGCTCGTGACGCGGCTGATCGAAAAGCATGGTTATCGGCGCGTGCTGGTCGTGAACACCGTGCTCGTCGGGCTGATGATGGCGAGCTTCGGACTCACGAGCGAACATCAGCCGCTTTGGCTGCGTCTCGTGCAACTGGCGATCTTCGGCGGCGTCAACTCGATGCAGTTCACCGCCATGAACACGCTCACGCTGAAAGACCTCGGCACCGGCGGCGCGAGCAGCGGCAATAGTCTGTTTTCGCTCGTGCAGATGCTGTCGATGAGCCTTGGCGTGACCATCGCCGGCGCGATCCTCGCCACCTTCACCGGCATCCTCACGCGCGTGACGGAAACCAATTCGCTGCCCGCGTTCCACGCAACCTTCCTTTGCGTGGGCATCATCACGGCGGCAACGGCGTGGATTTTCGGACAGCTTGCGCCGGAAGTGCGCTCGACGAAGCGAAAGACAGATCCTTCCGAGGCGAACTAAAGCGGGGTTTCGTCGGCTCGGCCGAAAATTTCCGCCGCGCCATCCGATTGTGCGTTTCGCACCGACAGAGTGCGGACAGCACCGCTACACAACCTTCAAGCGGCATGCCGCCGCATCGTGCATTACCGTCCGGCCGTGCGCCGAGCCAATGTACACACAAAAGCGCGCCGATTAATCGCGCTCCCCCGCTTGCACATTGAATTCGCACGCTTTTTGCTCGAACGTGATGTGCCCGATCTTGTAAACTGTCTCATTAAGTAAATTGCCCGGCCCTCGACACCATGAGCATGGTTGACATCGATCCACCCCGCTTCCAGTCTCCGCGTCCCGTCGCGGGCGATGACGGCTCGCGTCGCACCGTGCTGTACGGCGAGTACACCGTGTTCAGCGTGTTTCAGCCGGTGTTCTCGGTGTCGCATCGGCGTGCGATCGGCTATCACGCGTCCTTGCGTGCACGGGACGAGACACATCGTCATGTACCGTCACACGAAGTGTTCACCCAGGCGGCACGGCGCGGCGATCTTCTGGAACTGGGACGATTGGCCGAGTCCCTTCATCTGGGCAACTTCAACGCGTTCGACAGCCACGACGAATGGCTCTTTCTGAGCCTCCACCCCGCCGCGCTGATGGACACGAGCTACGGCGACGCGCTCCTCGCCGCGTTGAAGGACATCGGCTTGCCGCCGCAACGCGTGGTGCTGGAAGTGCCCGAACAGGCGGGCGGCGAGACGACGCGCTTCACCGAAATCATCGACTCCATGCGCAAGTCGGGGTTTCTGATCGCGCTGGATGGCTTCGGCGTGAAGCATTCGAATATCGATCGCGTGTGGCAGTTGCGGCCTGACATCGTGACGCTCGACCGCTGCATTCTCCAGCAGGCGACCGAGCATTCGCATATCGAGCGTGTGTTGCCCCGGCTCGTATCGCTGCTGCATGAATCCGGGCAACTCGTGTTGATGGGCGGCCTCGCGACCGAGCGCGACGCGCTGATCGCGCTCGAATGCAATGTCGATTTCGTGCAGGGCGCGTACTTCGCGCAGCCGAGCGTCGATGCCGTGCATCCGCAAGTCGCCGCGGGCGTGATGGATGCGTTGTCGGCTGCGTCGCGCGAACGCGTGGGCGCGCGCGACCGGGCGCAAGCCGCGCGTCTCGAACCCTACGTGAGCGGCCTCGAACGCGCGGCAGTCAAGCTCATGGAAGGCGAAACGCTGGCCGCCGCGACGAGCGAGCTGCTGCAACTGGTCGATACGGCGCGCTGTTTTCTGCTCGATCAGGAAGGCCGGCAGATCGGCGATAACGTCGTGCCGGTCGTGCGTACATCGCAGCGCGCGAAGCGTTTCAGTCCGCTGCTGCATTCGGAAGGCGCGAGCTGGGAGCGTCGGCCGTATTTCATCGAGGCGTTGCGCGCGCCAGGACGCGTGCAGTTGACCGCGCCGTATCTGTCCATCAACGAGGCGCATCTTTGCGTGACGGCATCCATCGCCGCGCAGACGCCGTATGGCTTGCAGGTGCTATGCGTCGATATCAACTGGGAAGCGGTGCCGCGGCGGCGCTGAATCGCGGGATTACGACCGGCGCTCGGCGTCCGGCTTGACGATATCGAACCCTGCAAGCGCGAGCACGCCGGACAGCACGATCAACGCGGTGGAATGGCGTCCGAAATATAAAAGCGCCGCAGCGGACCATGCGGCGAGACAGAGGGCGAGAAAGCGTTTCATCGTGATATCACGCGTGAGGGCCGACCCAAGCGATGCGGCACGGCCGATCAAAGCGACATTCTAGATTTCCCGGCGGCAAGACGCAGAAACCGCCGACGCGCGAACGTTCCTCGCCATGCAAAAAAGCCCTCCGCAGAGGGCTTTTTCGTTCGATCCGACATCGCGAACGACGATGCGGGATCGGCGCAAACCGTAAGCCTTAAGCCCCGAAATTCTTCGAAGCGAAGTCCCAATTCACGATGTTCCAATACGCTTCGATGAACTTCGGACGCGCATTGCGGTAATCGATGTAATAAGCATGTTCCCACACGTCGATGGTCACGAGCGGCTTGGCATCCGTCGTGAGCGGCGTGGCGGCGTTGCTGGTGGAGACGATATCGAGCGAGCCGTCCGTCTTCTTCACGAGCCACGTCCAGCCCGAACCGAACGTGCCGGTCGCGACCTTGGCGAACTCTTCCTTGAACTTGTCGAACGAGCCGTACTTGGCGTTGATCGCGTCAGCCAGCGCGCCCGTCGGTGCGCCGCCGCCGTTCGGCGACAAGCTGTTCCAGAAGAACGTGTGATTCCAGACTTGCGCCGAGTTGTTGAACACGCCGCCCGACGACTTCTTCACGATCTCTTCGAGCGAAAGGTTCTCGAATTCGGTGCCCGGAATCAGCTTGTTGAGGTTCGTCACATAGGTCTGGTGATGCTTGCCATAGTGATACTCGAGCGTTTCTTCCGACATGTGCGGAGCAAGCGCGTTCTTGTCGAACGGCAACGGCGGGAGGGTATGTTCCATGATTGCAGCTTCCTTTTCTATGTGATTTGTAGGGACTGTGGGGAGTGAAGCGCTGGAGCAATGGATTGTAGGCGACTTGGGATAACCCCGCAAACCGCCTGCCTTTATGAGCAAGATTGCTTTCCAAAGCTTGAATGCAGCGTCAAAAGTGCTCCTGCGGCACTTGGCGGCTTCGTCAAAAGGCCGGTGTCGAGGCCGTCAGAATTCGTCGGACAAACGCGGCTGGACATCGGCGAGAAGGACATCGGCAGAGCCTTCCGCGAGATGCACGGTCATCGGACGCTTCAGCTTAAGTGCGTTCGGCGCGCGCAGCGCACGGCCGGTTTGGGTATCGATCAGGGCGGCGTAACCGCGCTCGAACGTGCGCTGCGGACTCAGCACCTGCAAGCGCGCCGCAAGCTCGGACACACGCGCGTTCGCACGCTCATGATGACGCTCGCGCGCACGCTGCATGCGCTCGGCCAAACGGCCGAGATGCTCGATCTGCGTCGCGACATCCGGCCTTCTGCGTTGCCAACGATACTGCACCAGCGCGAAATGCGCGCGTGCATCGCGAACCGGGCGGGCGCCCGCCGCGGCGAGCCGGCTCGCCAGTTGCCGCAGATGCACGTGTTGCCTTGCCAGACGCTCGGCGGGACTCACGAGGCGGCGCGCGAGCCAGTCGAGTTCCTGGGCGCGACGCTCCATCGTCCGGCCAAAACTTCGTGCGAGCGCCGCGTGACGCTGATCCAGTTCCTGCAGCAACACCACGCGCTGCGGACTGACGAGTTCGGCAGCGGCGGTCGGCGTCGGCGCGCGCATGTCGGCGGCGAAATCGGCGATCGTGAAGTCGGTCTCATGGCCGACGCCGCTCACCACCGGCACGCTGCTCGCCGCGATCGCGCGCGCGAGCACTTCCTCGTTGAACGCCCATAAATCTTCGATGGACCCGCCGCCCCGGCACACGATCAGCACATCGACTTCGCGCCGCGCGCTCGCCGCTTCGACCATGGCCGCGAGCTTCGCGCCGGCGCCCGTTCCTTGCACCGGCGCGGGATAAACGACAACCGGCACATGTGGCGCGCGGCGCGCGAGCGTCGTCAACACGTCGCGCAACGCCGCCGCCTGCAGCGACGTCACGATGCCTATGCCACGCGGATGCGTCGGCAGCGCGCGCTTGCGTTCCGCCGCGAACAAGCCTTCGCTTTCGAGCTGCGCCTTCAGCCGCAGAAATGCCTCGAAAAGCCGCCCCTGTCCCGTGCGCCGCACCGCTTCCACGTTGAGTTGCAGTTCGCCGCGCGGCTCGTACATGGTGACGAGCGCGCGCACCTCGATCTTGTCGCCTTCGCGCGGCGTGAATTCGGCGTATTGCGCGCGGCCGCGAAACATTACGCAGCGCATCTGCGCGCCCGCATCCTTGATCGAGAAGTACCAGTGTCCGCTCGCGGCGCGCGTGAAGTTCGAGACTTCGCCCGATACCCACACGAGCGGAAACGACCGTTCGAGCATCGTGTTGATCGCACGATTGAGCACGGAAACGGGGATGACGGCATCGCTGCCTTGCGGCATCAAAGAATCGGGAGTCATGGGCGAGAAAGCGAAAGATCGGGCCGGAAGAACCATCTGACTGATGGACAAGATCCGCCGGATAAGGTACGCCAGTGTAGCAAGTGTCCACACAGAAAGACTTACCGCTTGCTGATCGCAAGCACCCCGGCGAGCCTTTGAGTACGTTGCAACTCTTTGATTTAACTCGCTTATATTCGTCTTATGTCTGCATTATCCGAAGCAACTCTTTCCTGACGCGGAATCGCTGCTCTTCGGCCGCGAGTTTTTCACAGAGTTATCCACAGGCGCGTGCCCTCGGCCGTTTGGCTAACCGGCTGGCGTCGAGGCCGTCCGCGCGATAGAGTCCGGGGTTCGAGCACCGGCCTGACCCTGCGTAGCAAACATCGCCGGCCATGCATTCCGTTCAACGCTGACCGTATAGAAGGAGTTGCCGTTGCGCGCCAAGCTTCACCCGTTGACCGGCTCAAACGCCATCGTCGCGAAGGCGGACCATGTCTGACTTCAAACCGCCCATCGAAAACTTTTTCGCACGCGAATGGCGCAAGCGCGGTCCCGTTGCGTGGGCGCTCACGCCCTTCGCCTGCATCTTCGGCGCGATTGCCGCGACGCGCCGAGCGTTCTTCGAACTCGGCTGGATCAAGCGCGTCGATGTCGGCGTGCCGGTGGTCGTCGTCGGCAACGTGACGGTCGGTGGCACGGGCAAGACGCCGACAGTCATCGCGCTCGTCGAGGCTCTGCGCGCGGCAGGGCATCAGCCGGGCGTCGTTTCGCGCGGATACGGCGCGAAGATCGCGAAGCCGACGAGCGTCGCGCCGACCTCGGCCGCCGCGCAAGTCGGCGACGAGCCGCTGCTGATCGCGCGCCGCACTCACGCGCCGGTCTTCGTATGCCCGGATCGCGTGGCGGCGGCGCGTGCGCTGGTCGAGGCGCATCCCGAAGTCGATGTCATCGTGTCCGACGACGGCCTGCAGCACTATCGGCTCGCGCGCGTGTTCGAGCTCGTCGTTTTCGACGACCGCCTCGGCGGCAACGGCTTCCTGCTGCCCGCCGGCCCGTTGCGCGAACCGATGTCGCGCCATCGCGACGCGACGCTCATCAACAGCCCCTACGACCGCACCTTGCCGCCGTGGCCCAACACTTTCGCGCTCGAACTCGAATCGGGCGATGCCTGGCTGCTCGACGATCCATCGGTGCGCCGTCCGCTCGCGCAGTTCGCAGGCGAGAAAGTGGTCGCCGCTGCGGGCATCGGTTCGCCCGAGCGTTTCTTCGCGACCTTGCGCGCCGCCGGCATCACGCCAGGCACGCGCGCGTTCCCCGATCACTATTCGTATCGCGAGAATCCTTTCGAGGACGTGAAAGCCGACGCCATCCTGATCACCGAGAAGGATGCAGTAAAATTTGGGGCCTGGCGTGATGCGCGCATCTGGGTCGTTCCCGTGCAAGCCGTGCTCAGGCCTCGCCTCATCGCTCTAGTTGTGGAGAAACTCCGTGGACGCACGTCTGCTTGAAATCCTCGTCTGCCCGATCTGCAAGGGTCCGCTCACCTATGACCGCGCGGCGCAGGAACTCGTCTGCAGCGCGGACAAGCTTGCTTATCCCATTCGCGACGGCATTCCCGTGATGCTCGTCGACGAAGCGCGTCAAACGGTGGAAGGCACGCCGGTCGAGCCGTTGAAGCCGGTTGGCGGCGCGTAAGGTCCGATCATGTCCGTGCCGTTCATCGCCGTCGTTCCGGCGCGTCTTGCTTCCACGCGGCTGCCGAACAAACCACTCGCCGATATCGGCGGCAAGCCGATGGTCGTGCGCGTCGCCGAACGCGCGCGCGAGTCCGGCGCGAGCCAGGTGATCGTCGCAACCGACTCCGACCGCGTGGTCGAGGCTTCGCGCGATCACGGCATCGAAGTGATGCTCACGCGCTCGGATCACCCCACCGGCACCGACCGTCTCGCCGAAGTGGCGACGCGTCTGAACTGGCCCGACGACGCCATCGTCGTGAACGTTCAGGGCGACGAGCCGCTCATCGACCCGCAACTCGTGCGCGATGTCGCCGCGCATCTCGCGGCGCATCCCGAATGCGCAATCGCCACGGCCGCGCATCCCATTCACGATCCCGCCGACGTGTTCAATCCGAATGTCGTGAAAGTCGTGCTCGATGCGAAGAGCGTCGCGCTCTACTTCTCGCGTGCGCCCATTCCCTGGACGCGCGACGCGTGGCAATCGCATTGGCCGGACGTCGCCGCGCTTTCGGCGCTGCCCGCGGTGCCCGAAAACGTGCTGCGGCATATTGGCCTGTACGCGTATCGCGCGAAGTTTCTGCGCGAGTTTCCAAACCTCGCGCAAGCGCCCATCGAAGCCGCCGAGGCGCTCGAACAACTGCGCGCGTTGTGGCATGGCGAGCGCATCGCGGTGCGCGTCACGCATGAAACACCTGCACCGGGCGTCGATACACCCGCCGATCTCGCGCGCGTCCAGGCGCTCTTTTCCAGCGCCGGCTGAAAGCTCGCACAACCCGTGTATACCCCCGCCAAACGCTTGCGCGGCGGGAATCACAGCGATTTCTATCGCCGTTATTACGGCCGCGTTCGTAATGAGCCGTGGCATAATCAAGCGATTGCGCGAGCCTTCCGGTCAGCGCCACGCTCAACGTTGCGCCGCTGTCCGCGGGTGCCGCGCCGACTTTCGAATCGGCTGCGCGCTCTGTCGTCGACGCCGCGCGAGCCTGGCCACCGGATGCAGATTCAGACTCGCCGCGCGGTTTCTAGACGATTCGGAGATATCACCATGCGTTTGATCCTGTTGGGCGCACCCGGCGCGGGCAAGGGCACCCAGGCAAACTTCATCAAGGAAAAGTTCGGCATTCCGCAGATTTCGACCGGCGACATGTTGCGCGCGGCCGTGAAGGCGGGCTCGCCGCTCGGCGTCGAGGCCAAGGGCTATATGGACGCGGGCGAGCTCGTGCCGGACACGCTCATCATCAATCTCGTAAAGGAGCGGCTGCTCGCGGACGACTGCAAGAACGGCTATCTGTTCGACGGTTTCCCGCGCACCATTCCGCAAGCGGAAGCCATGAAGAACGCGGCTGTCGTAATCGACTACGTGCTGGAAATCGACGTGCCGTTCGACGAGATCATCACGCGTATGAGCGGGCGGCGCGTGCACGCGGCGTCGGGCCGCACGTATCACGTCAAGTTCAATCCGCCGAAGAACGACATGACGGACGACGTCACCGGCGAGCCGCTGATCCAGCGCGACGACGACAAGGAAGAAACCGTGAAGAAGCGGCTCGACGTGTATGAAGCGCAGACCAAGCCGCTCATCGCGTACTACAACGACTGGGCGAAGCGCGGTGAAACGAACGGGCTGAAGGCGCCGGAGTATCGCAAGATTTCCGGGCTCGGCGCGGTCGATGAAATTCGCACGCGCGTGTTCGATGCTTTGAAGTAACTTGCCCGCGTCACGGAAAACCCGCTCTTCGCCGAGCGGGTTTTTTTACGCCTTCAAGCTTCTCGCCAAGCTAAAACGGCGAGCCATAAAATCGAACGGCCTCACGAGGGCCGCGAATGCAGCACTTCCTCATATCAAGGAGAAGAGACATGGAGATACAAGGCAACGTTTTTCTGATCACCGGCGGCGCGTCCGGTCTGGGTGAGGCCACCGCGCGGCTCGTCGCCGGGCTAGGCGGAACGGTCGTCATCGCGGACATGAACGAAGCGGCGGGCGCCGCGCTGGCGAAGGAGCTATCCGGCGAGTTCGTCAAATGCGATGTCAGTCAGGAGAGCGACGGCCAGCGCGCCATCGAAGCCGCCACGCAACGCGGCACTCTGCGTGGACTGGTGAACTGCGCGGGCATCGCGCCGGCATCGAAGACGGTGGGCCGCGACGGGCCGCATCCGCTCGATCTGTTCAGCAAGGTCATCGCGGTTAATCTCATCGGCACGTTCAACATGATTCGGCTCGCGGCCGAGGTCATGTCGAAGAACGCGCCCAACGAAACGGGCGAACGCGGGGTGATCGTGAATACGGCGTCGGTCGCGGCGTTCGACGGGCAAATGGGTCAGGCGGCCTATGCCGCGTCCAAGAGCGGCGTGGCCGGCATGACGTTGCCCATCGCGCGCGATTTGTCGAGAAACGGTATCCGCGTGATGACCATCGCGCCTGGTCTCTTCGAAACGCCGATGCTGCTCGGCATGCCGCAAGACGTACAGGACGCGCTCGGCGCCATGGTTCCGTTCCCGCCACGTCTTGGCAAGCCGAACGAATACGCGCTGCTCGTCAAACAGATCTTCGATAACCCGATGCTCAACGGCGAAGTCATCCGTCTCGACGGCGCAATTCGCATGCAGCCGAAGTAAGCAAAAAAACGGCGGATTGCTCCGCCGTTCTTAGTCGCCGTCGTGCTGCGTGCGCTGCCTCAGTTCATGCAGCTCGGTTTCGACGACGGTTGCATCTTCCGCATCGGGACGATCTTCCAGATAACGCTGCAGATCTTCGAGCGCCGGACGCAGATAATCGAGCCGCGCGTAGGCAAAACCACGATCGCGCACTTCCTCGATACTTCCCGGTAACACGATGACGAGCCGCTGCTGCACGGCGAGCAAGCGCTGCCAGCGCTCCGTCTGCAAGTAGATGCTTTTCAGATTGCGCAGCATGCGCGCGACGATCTCGCGGCGCGTCGCAGGCTGCAACAACACGCGCAACGCGCTGCCAATGGATTCGCCCACGCGCTGCACGTACGGCTCCAGCATTTCGACCATCTGCGCTTCGGAAAGCGTCTGGCCGGTGGTCGGATCGAGCATGAGATCGTGATCGGGCGTCGAGACACGCAGCAGGAAATGCCCGGGAAACGACACGCCGCGCACGGGCAGACCGAGCTGATCGGCCATTTCCAGATAGATCACCGCAAGCGAAATCGGAATGCCGCGACGCCGGCGCAACACCACGTTCAGATGGCTGTTGTCCGGGTCGTAGTAATCGTTGAGGTTGCTCGAGAAACCCAGCTCGCGGAAGAAATAACGATTGAGCGCCTCGACCTTTTGCTTCATGTCCGCGTCGTCGGGCATGCGGCGACGCGCCCGCACGACGAGTTCGTCGATCTCCGCGAGCACCGCTTGCATGTCGAGATCGGGATACGCGTCCTGCGCAAGCGACAAAGCCGCTTCCGTGAGCGGAAGACTCTCGTCGTCCGCCACGAGCGAAGTGAAGTAATCGAGGATACGCGTTGTCGTCATCAAAGCGTTCGTCTCTTGAAATAGGCGTATTTGAAGCCCATCGCCGCCAGAATACCGAAATATAACGCGGCGAACACGACAAGGCTCGCACCCAGCAACGCGATCCGCGTGAACGGCGTTGCGCGCATGGCGATCCAGTCGAAGTTGCCAGCGACCCAGTGCATGGTTCCAGCCAGCACGAGGCATGCCCCGATCATCTGCACGAAGAATAGCAGCCAGCCCGGCGACGGCTTATAGATCTGCCGGCGCCGCAAGCCGATGAACAACAGCAGTGCGTTCGCGAGCGCGCCGAGGCCGATAGAGAGCGTAAGACCCGCGTGCGAGAAGATCGGCACGAAGATGTAGTTGCTCACCTGCGTCATGATGAGCACGCCAATGGCGATCTTCACCGGCGTCTTGATGTCCTGCTTCGCGTAGAAGCCCGGCGCCAGGATCTTGATGAGGATCAGCCCGATCAGCCCGATGCCATACGCCGACAACGCGCGGCCGACCATCACGACGGAATGGCTGTCGAACTTGCCGTAGTGAAAGAGCGTCGCGGTGAGCGGTTCGGCGAAGAAGAACAATGCGACCGCGCTCGGCGCCGCGAGCAGAAAGGTGATGCGCAAACCCCAGTCGAGCAGCGCGGAATACTCGTCGTTGTTGGCATCGACGTGGGCTTTCGAGAGACTCGGCAGCAGGATCGTGCCGAGCGCCGCGCCGAGGAGCGCGGTGGGAAACTCCATCAGCCGGTCGGCGTAGTTGATCCATGACACCGCGCCCTGCCCGATATTCGACGCGATATTCGTGTTGATGATGAGGCTCAGTTGTCCGACCGACACCGCGAACGTGGCGGGCACCATCTTCAGCAGCACGCGCTTCACGCCCGGATGCCGCAGCGCCTGCAAGAAGTTGAGTCCGATGCGGGGCGCCATGTCGATCTTCCGCAGCCCCGGAAACTGCACGAGGAACTGCAACGCGCCACCCGCGATCACCGCGTAGGCCAGCGCGTACACCGGCACTTTCAGATGCGGCGCGACGAACACCGCCGCGAAAATGAACGACACGTTCAGGAGCACCGGCGCGAACGCGGGCAACGAAAACTGCTTGTACGTATTGAGCACGCCCGAGGCGAGCGTCGTCAGCGAGATAAAGATGATGTACGGGAACATGATCCGCGTCATCTCAACGGCAAGGACGTACGCCTGACCATCGTGCTTCAGGCCGGACGCGACCGCGAAGACGACCCAGCTCGCGCCGGCCATGCCGACGAGCGACAGCACGACGAGGCCCCAGGTGAGAACGGTGGACATGGCATCGACGAGCGCCTTGGTCGGATCGTGACCTTGACTGTTCTTGAACTCGGCGAGGATAGGAACGAACGCCTGCGCGAACGCGCCTTCCGCGGACAGACGCCGCAGCAGGTTCGGTATGCGGAACGCGACATAGAACGCGTCGGTGTAGAGACTGGCGCCGAAGGCACGGGCGATCAGCGTTTCGCGGATCAGGCCGGTCACGCGCGACAAAAGCGTGAAGCCGCTGACCGTCAGGAGGGCTCGGAATAGATTCATGGGGCGCTTATTATACGGGGCGGCGCGATGCGCTTCGGATCGCGGCGGCGGCATCGGCGTTCGCGCACGTCACTTTGACCCATTGCATCGAATTTGCGGCGCAATGGCGTCAGAGCGAGCCTTTTCTTGTCACATCTCGTATTTGCTTGCTATAATCGCGGGTTTCGAAGCTCGGCTTTCGCGCACTGCTACAATCCACGCAGTCGTGACGCACTTACAGTTCGCACAGTTCGACGCTTCATGTCATTTCTTGCCTAACAGGCAAGGGAGGCAAGGGAGACACGTGGAAATGGCATAGAGTCGACAGCAAGATTCACGCTGTCAGGCCAAGTTTCAAGGCTCCCGGGCAATCGTTCCCGGGAATTCCGATCATAGGCAGTGCGTTAAGAATCGCCCTCTCGTGCTCATTTCGGGCGCTCCTGGCAAGACGCCGGAGTCATCGAGACAAGGGTAACGCGCTCCAGACAAGTAACAGCAGAAACAGGATAAGGAACCGTCATGGCAAATACCGCACAAGCTCGCAAGCGCGCCCGTCAGGGTGCCAAAGCCAACTCGCACAACTCGGCGCTGCGCTCGAAGTTCCGCACGGCCATCAAGGCAGTTCGCAAGGCGATCGACGCCGGCGACCAAGCCAAGGCAGCCGAATTGTTCAAGTCGTCGGTCAAGACGATCGACATCATCGCGGACAAGAAGATCGTCCACAAGAACAAGGCTGCTCGTCATAAGAGCCGCCTGGCCGCAGCCATCAAGGGCTTGCAGGCCCCCGCTGCCCAGTAATTCCGGCTTGCTTCCGGAAAACGCGCGCATGCAATGCTTTGCCGCAGTTGACTGGAAGCAGCTTCCTGTTTCCGCTGCGCAGTAAAGAAAAAGCCCGCAAACGCGGGCTTTTTTTCGTCGGTCCACAAGCGCTGATTAACGCTTCTGCTGCGTCTGCGTGCCGTGATGCGGCGGCAGCTCGCATGCCTCGGTCACGACCAGATCGTTGTCCTTCGCGAAGTTCAGCACGAAGTCGAAAGCCATTGGCTCGATGTCGCGCAGGCGCGAGTCGAGAATGACGACCTTGATGTCCCCGATGATGGTCGGCCGCACATAGATGGAATATTGCAGGCGCGCGTTCGGCCCTTTCTTCCCCGGCCCAAAAGCCGACATCACTCCGCACAGGCGCTCGGACCAGTCGCTTGGCCGAAACGTGCGCCCGCTCTTGGTGATGCCTTGTATGAAGTACTCGGTAGGGGATGATTCAGCCATGTAGCATTACCTTTTGACAGCCGGTGATGCACACCGGCGAACGCGCCGACCAGACGCGGAAACCACGAGCCCTGCATTGGCAGGCACTAGCGGCTCTGAACGCGGCAGTCACAGAAAATTCCCGACTTGGCCACGCCCGCACCCTGAAGACGGACTCGACTGCACTGTTGAATCCAGACACGCAAGGGGTAACACGAGCGGCTCTTGCGAGCCTTCGTACACATACGCGTGAAACGGTGCTGAATGTTGCAGAGCGGTTGAAACGAGCGAGCGCAATTATACAGCAGCGACCCTTCTTCCGCAGCGCACCAATGCTTGCAAGCGCCCTGCAAGGCCGTCCAGAAGCCTTCTGGAGAAAGCGATCAGCTCCTCGGTAGCCTCGTCAAACATCGCAAAATCCTTTATGCTCGAACGCGATACCACTCCCGACGGCGGCGCCGTCCGGTCTTTTCGATGCCGCTTCGCGCATCGGCGGGCACCGGGTCGAAGCCGCCGCTTGCGTTTCATGACCGCCAAAAAAATTCGCCATTATCTTCAGTTCAAGGATTTTTCACTCGACGACTACGAGTACGTGCTCGAACGCGCGCGCATTCTGAAGCGCAAATTCAAGAACTACGAGACTTATCATCCGCTGCACGACCGCACGCTCGCGATGATCTTCGAGAAGAATTCGACGCGCACTCGCCTTTCCTTCGAGGCGGGCATCTTCCAGCTAGGCGGCCACGCGGTGTTCCTCAATACGCGCGACACGCAGCTCGGGCGCGGCGAACCGGTCGAGGACGCGGCGCAGGTCATCTCGCGCATGGTGGACATCATCATGATCCGCACGTTCGGGCAGGAGATCATCGAGCGCTTTGCGGAAAATTCGCGCGTGCCGGTCATCAACGGGCTGACCAACGAGTATCACCCGTGTCAGGTGCTCGCGGACATTTTCACGTACTACGAACAACGCGGGCCGATTCACGGCAAGACGGTCGCGTGGGTCGGCGACGCGAACAACATGCTCTACACGTGGATAGAAGCCGCGCAGATTCTGGGCTTCAAATTGCGCCTCTCGACGCCGCCCGGCTACACGCTCGATCACGCGCTGGTTTCTGAAGACAGCAAGCCGTTCTACGAAGCATTCGAAGACCCGAACGAAGCGTGCACGGGCGCCGATCTCGTCACCACCGATGTCTGGACCAGCATGGGCTTCGAGGCGGAAAACGAAGCGCGCAAGGCGGCCTTCGCGGACTGGTGCGTCGATAGCGAGATGATGTCGCGCGCCAACCCGGATGCGCTCTTCATGCACTGCTTGCCGGCGCATCGCGGTGAGGAAGTGAGCGCCGAAGTGATCGACGGCCCGCAAAGCGTCGTGTGGGACGAAGCGGAAAACCGTCTGCATGTGCAGAAAGCGTTGATGGAGTTTTTGCTGCTGGGCAAGCTCAATCACTGAGTTGCTGTCGGGAAGGGCGGGGTTCGAATCGAAGTGCCGCCCTTCTTCGCGGCGTTTGTCAGGGTCTGGTCACGCGCGTGGCTGACCTCATCGCGGTCAACGCGACCGCATGCCGCCAACGTCGGCCCTCGACGCACGAACCCGCGCTCATCGGTTTCACAAGCAAACCGGCTCCATCTCCAGTTCGACGTCGAAGCGCGCGAGCACGTCGCGCTTGATCGCTTCGGCGAGTTCGAGCACTTGCGCGCCGGTCGCATCGCCACGATTCACGAGCACGAGCGCCTGCCGGTCATGCACCGCCGCGCCACCGACGCCACGCCCCTTCCACCCGCACTGGTCGATCAGCCAACCAGCGGCCAGCTTCACCGCTCCGTCCGGCTGACGATACGACACGACGCCGGGTTCGCGCACGCGCAATGCATCGAACGCTTCCGCGCTCATCACCGGATTCTTGAAGAAGCTGCCCGCGTTGCCGAGCACGGTCCAGTCCGGCAATTTGGCGCGGCGCACGGCGACGACGGCATCGAAGATGGCTCGTGCATCGTGGCTGGATGCGCCTTCCAGCGCCCTCGCGACATCCGCGTAGTCTGCGCGCGGCTGCCACGCCTTCGGCAGCCGGAACACCACCGAGGTGATCAGAAAGCGCCCGCGCCCTGCCCGCTTGAAGAAACTGTCGCGATAGCCGAACGCGCATTCAGCCCGGTCGAAACGGGCGTGCGCGCCAGTCGCGAGTTCCACCGCGTGTAGCCGTTCGAAGCGCTCGCCCATTTCCAGGCCATACGCGCCGATGTTCTGGATAGGCGCCGCGCCGACCGTTCCGGGAATGAGCGCGAGGTTTTCGAGGCCCGGCATGCCTTGCGCAAGCGTCCACGCGACGAACTCGTGCCAGCTCTCGCCCGCGCCCGCTTCGACGAGCCAGGCGTCGTCGTCTTCGTGGATCACGCGCTTGCCACGGATGCCGACGATCAGCGCGACGCCATCGAATTCACGCGTCAGCACGACATTGCTGCCGCCGCCGAGCACGAACTGCTGCATGTTGGCGATGCGCGCATCGGCGGCGAGCGAGATCGCGGCATCGACGCTATCGACGTGCATGGCGTGACGCGCTCGCACGTCGAAGCCGAACGTGTTGTGCGCTCGCAGCGAATAGTCGTCGAGCAGCGGTGGCGGCGTGAAGGAAGCGTGGGACATGACAGGGAAAAACCGCGTGGCGAACCGGGAGAATCGGCGCAACCTTGGGGAACCGCAGGCGCGTCGGTAGAATGACGTCAGGTCTGTGATTATAGCGATTGCGCGAGCCGCGCCCGCTGCGCGCTCGCCTCATTGAAGGGGAAAACAAGATGCCATCGTTTGACGTCGTCAGCGAAGCAAACATGATCGAAGTGAAGAACGCGATCGAACAATCGAACAAGGAAATCTCGACGCGTTTCGACTTCAAGGGTTCGGATTCACGCGTCGAACAGAAGGAGCGCGACCTCACGCTCTACGCCGACGACGATTTCAAGCTCGGCCAGGTCAAGGACGTGCTGGTCGGCAAGCTGGCCAAGCGCGGCGTCGACGTGCGTTTTCTCGACTACGGCAAGCAGGAAAAGATCGGCGGCGACAAGCTCAAGCAGGTCGTGACCATCAAGAAAGGCGTGTCGGGCGATCTGGCGAAAAAGGTCGTGAAAATCGTGAAGGACAGCAAGATCAAGGTGCAGGCGAGCATTCAGGGCGACGCGGTGCGCATACAAGGCACGAAGCGCGACGACCTGCAAAGCACCATCGCGCTGCTCAAAAAGGAAGTCACGGACACGCCGCTCGACTTCAACAACTTCCGCGACTGAGGTTTTCACCTTTAGCAAGCGGGCCAACGGCGCACTGCAGGACTTTCCCGCAGCGCCATGCAGCGCACGCAAAAACGCCGTTCCGCATGCCTGTGGAACGGCGTTTTGTTTGGTAGGCCGAGCGTTGCGCCGGTCCGCGCTCAGTCCGCCTCGCTCGCCGCCTGCGCCGCTTTTTTCTTGTCGCCGATACGGCTCTCCTGCCCCGCCAGCAACTTCGAAATATTGGCCCGATGCCGCCAGATGAGCAGCGCGCTCATTGCCAGCACGGCGAGCGAGATGCGGCTCGGCCCGAACAGGAACACCTGAAAAAACGGTGCGAAGACCGCCGCGACGAGCGCCGCGAGCGACGAATAGCGAAAGAAGAACGCGATGATCAGCCAGGTCAGCAAGGTAGCCGCCCCGAGCGCCGGATGAATGGCGAGCAGCACGCCGGCCGCCGTCGCAACGCCCTTGCCGCCCTGAAACTTGAAGAAGATCGGGTACAAATGCCCGAGAAAAACCGCGATGGCCGACAGCGCGATCGCGCTCGCGAGCCCGGCCGGATCGAGCCCCCAGCCCGCGCCGAAGTGCACGACGACCCACACGGGCAGCCAGCCTTTGAACGCATCGCCGATCAGCGTGAGGATGGCCGCTTTCTTGTTGCCGGTGCGCAGCACGTTGGTCGCGCCGGGATTGCCCGAGCCGTACGAACGGGGATCGGCGAGTCCCATCGACTTGCTGACGACGACGGCGAATGAAATCGAGCCGATCAAATAGGACACGACGGCGACGATCAGAGGAATCATGTTGGCTCTTTCTTTGACGTGGCGAATGCGGTCAGCATTCTAATCGACGCTCGCGCACTGCACGGGCTTCGCGTTGAGCAAGCCGGTGAGCACCGCCGGATCGAGACTGACGAGATAGCCGCGCCGGCCGCCGTTCAGATAGATGATGTCCAGTTCGAGAATGCTCGATTCGACAAACACCGGCATTGCCTTCTTCGTGCCGAACGGCGACGTGCCGCCCACGAGATAGCCCGAATGCCGGTTCGCCACTTCGGGCTTGCATGGCTCGATGCGCTTCGCGCCCGTCTGCCGCGCGAGGTTCTTGGTCGACACCGTGCGGTCGCCATGCATGAGCACGATGAGCGGCTTCGCGTTCTCGTCTTCCATCACGAGTGTCTTGACGACGCGATGCTCGTCCACGCCGAGTTGCCGCGCGGACTCCTCCGTGCCGCCGTGCTCGACATAATCGTAGGGATGCTCGCCGAACTCGACCTTGTTACGGCGCAGAAACTGCGTCGCCGGGGTTTCGGAGACATGTTTGGTTTTCGACATGGAGGCATTGTAGCGGCGCGGCTTCATGCTCACCATCGGCTGAACGGCCAATGCAGCGGCACGATCGTTCTGGCGAACAAGTCAACCGCGCGGGTGATGCTCCCGATGCAGCTTTTGCAAGCGCTCGCGCGCGACGTGCGTATAAATCTGCGTGGTCGAGATATCGGAGTGACCTAGCAGAAGCTGCACGACGCGCAAATCCGCGCCGTGATTGAGCAGATGCGTCGCGAACGCGTGACGCAGCGTGTGCGGCGAAAGCGGCGCCTGCACGCCGCCGTTCAGCGCATGACGCTTGATGATGTTCCAGAACTGCTGCCGCGTCATGCCCTCGCCGCGCGAGGTGACGAAGAGCGCATCCGCGGCGCGCGCGCCTAGCAACGCGGGACGCGATTCACGCAGATAACGCATCAGCCACTCATGCGCTTGTTCGCCGAAGGGCACGAGGCGTTCCTTCGAGCCCTTGCCCATCACGCGCACCACGCCTTCGTTCAGGCCGACGGCCACCGTCTTCAAGGTGACGAGTTCGGTGACGCGCAGGCCGCTCGCATACATCAGTTCGAGCATGGTGCGGTCGCGCAGACCGAGTGGCGTTTCGATGTCCGGCGCGCCGAGCAGCGCTTCGACTTGCGCTTCGTTGAGCGTCGATGGAAAGCGCGGCGGCTGCTTCGCCGAGCGCAGCTTCAAGGTTGGATCGACCGTCGCGCGATGCTCGCGCAACGCCCAGCCGTAATATCGGCGGAACACGGACAGACGCCGGTTCGCGGAGGTCGCCTTGTCGCCACGGCGCGCAGCCATGTAGCCGTTCAGGTCGCTTTCACTCGCCGTGTCGATGGACCCGCCGCGCGTCTTCGCGAGCCATTCGGCGAAGAGCTTCAGGTCGCGGCGATACGCTTCGAGCGAATTCTTGGCGAGCCCGTGTTCGAGCCAGAGCGCGTCGCAAAAGAGATCGATCGAGTCCGAACTCGCGATCAGTTCCGGCGTCGGCAGTTCCTCGGCGATTGCGCTCATGCGATCGATACACCCTCATGCGCCAGCAACCAGCGCTTCACGTCACGAAAAAAGCCATCACCGGGCGTATGCGCGAAGCCGCCTATCCCGCTCGATGAAACCACCCGGTGGCACGGTATCACGATCGGCAGCGGATTGGAGCCGCACGCTTGCCCGACCGCGCGCGGCACGCTGCCGACTTCGCGCGCGAGCTGGCCGTAGGTCCACACTTGTCCCACCGCGATGCCAGAAATGCCCTTCCACACGCGCTCTTGAAACGCCGTGCCGCCGGTGCCGAGCGGCAGATCGAAACGCATGGCGGGTTGCTCGAAATATTGGCGAATCTGTGCGATGGCTTGTTGCACGAGCGGCTTGTCCGACTCGATGCTTTCGACCTCGGCCGAAAGATAGACGATCTCGCGCACGGCTCGCTCGTCGGCGCGAATGCCGACTTTGCCGAAGGGCGCGTCGATCACTGCATCGAAATGCTTCATGCCGGCCTCGCTATTTCGTCTGGCGCCGCGCGCTGCGCGAGCGCCCATTGCACATGCTCGCGAACCAGCGCGGAAGGATCGTCCATGCGCGCCTGCAACGCTTGCACGATACGCTCGAGCTCCACGCTTTCGAGCGACGCGCGCAGTGCATTGCCCATCGCCACCGCGATATTGCGCAGCCATCGCTCGTGTCCGATACGCCGGATCGCGCTGCCCTGCATGCGCGTGTCGAAGTCCTCGGCGCTCCACGCAAACAACTCGACGAGCGTGGAACGATCGAGCCCATGCCGCACATCGAAGTCCACGACCGGAGCGGCTTGCGCGAACTTGTTCCACGGACACACTAGCTGACAATCGTCGCACCCGTACACGCGATTGCCGATCAAAGGCCGCATCTCCTCGGGAATACTGCCTTGCAGTTCTATCGTCAGATACGAGATGCAGCGCCGCGCATCCACGCGGTACGGCGCCACGATCGCGCCAGTCGGACATGCGCCGATACAGCGCGTGCACTGCCCGCAATGCGCGCCGTCCGTCTCGGGATGCGGGTCGACGGGCAATGCAATATCGACGTAAATCTCGCCGATGAAAAAGAGCGAACCGGCATCGCGATCGAGCAGCAACGTATGCTTGCCACGCCAGCCGACGCTTGCTTTTTGCGCCAGCGCGACTTCGAGAACCGGCGCGGAGTCCGTGAACGCGCGATGCCCGAACGGTCCGATGGCAGCTTCGATGCGCTCGGCCAGTTGCTGCAGCCGGTTGCGCATGACCTTGTGATAATCGCGGCCGCGTGCGTAGATCGAGACCATCGCCTGCGATGGATCGCTCAAGCGCGACCATTCGACGGCGCGCCAGTCGTTCTTCTGACCATCGGCTGTCGCGACACTTTCAGCGCCCTTGTGCTCGAGCGTCGCGCCAGGCAGATAAGCCATGCGCGCCGTGATGACCCGTCGCGTGCCGGCCACAAGCTCGGCGGGCCTTGCGCGTTTCATCCCATGTTTGGCCATATAATCCATCTCGCCGTGATAGCCTGCTTCAAGCCAACTGGCGAGGCCTTCCTCGGCATCCGTCAGGTCGGTATCGCCGATACCAACCGCACCGAATCCCAACTCGCGCCCCCACGTCTTGATGCGTAGCGCGAGTTCCGCCAGCGCGGCCTCATCGCCTAGTTCGACGTGATGCAAGGCGCGCGACTCATCGGCGGCGTCGCTGGACGCGGTCGTGATTTCAACGGAATGTTCCGGCAATCGGTTCATCACGACATTTTACGAGCAATGCCCGAAAGCCCTGTACGAACGACGCCTGATTTTCCTTCCGCGCTCCTCGAACGCCGCTTCGATCTGCGCGACGAAGCGGCAACGCTCGCCTTCGGGGAACGCTTTGCACGCGCCATCGACGAGACGCGCAAGCAAACTTCGGCCGAACGTTTTTCGGGCTTGCAGGTCCAGTTGATCGGTGACTTGGGCGCGGGCAAGACCACGCTCGTGCGCGCGACCTTGCGCGCGCTCGGTCATGCGGGCCGCGTGAAGAGTCCGACTTACACGCTCGTCGAGCCCTATTCGCTCGACACGCCAGGCGGGCCGCTCGATGTCTATCACTTCGATCTCTACCGCTTCGCCGATCCCGCCGAATGGGCCGATGCAGGCTTTCGCGAGTATTTCGATCGCGGCGCGGTGTGCCTCATCGAATGGCCGCAGCAAGCAGGCGGACTGCTCGGCGTGCCGGACCTCGTGTTCGAACTTGCCTTGCCCGACGAGAGCCGTGAAGTCGAAGAAGGCCGCGTGCTGAATGCGCGGGCGTTTAGCGAAACAGGAAAGACATGTCTCGAAAGATGCTGATCAAGCCGTTTCATTCGATCGAATCAGGTGCGAGCGCGCCGCACAACTGGCGGCGGCGTCAGGTGCTGCGCGCGGGCGCATCGACGCTTGCGCTTGCGCTCGTCGCACCGAAGCTCGCGCACGCGAGTTCCGTGCTCGGCGTGCGCGTTTGGCCCGCGCGCGATTACACGCGCGTGACCATCGAATCCGACCAGCCGCTCACGAACAGCAATCAGACGCTGCAAGGCCCGGACAGACTCGTCGTGGATCTGAACGGCATCGATCTGGATCAGTCGCTGCGCGATCTCGTCTCGAAGATCACGCCGAACGATCCGCAGATTCAATCGGTGCGCGTCGGTCAGTACCAGCCGCATGTCGTGCGCATGGTGTTCGACCTCAAGGGTTCGGTGAAGCCGCAGGTCTTTACGCTTGGGCCGATTGGCAGCTACAAGTATCGGCTCGTGTTCGATCTTTATCCGGCCGTCGCGCCCGATCCGCTGATGGAACTGCTCGCGCAGTCCGAGCACAAGCAGGAGGCCTTCGACCGCGCCAATCCGAATCCTTCCGCGCCGCCGCCCGCCACGCTTTCGGGGCCGGCCACGCCGCAGAAATCGCTCTCGCAGGATTCGACCGACGAGTTTTTCCAGAAGTACGCTCAGGGCGATGCCCCGGACAACGCCGCGTCGGTGGCGCCGAAGCCCGCGCCTGTGCCTGCGCCATCCGTGCCGAAGCCGTCGCGCGTCGTGCCGCCCGTGATCGCGAAGAAGGATGACGACGACAGCGACCAATACACGTTCTCGCAGCCCAAGCAGGATCGCTCGGGGACGACGCGCCTTCTGACTGTGGCCATCGATCCGGGTCACGGTGGCGAAGATCCCGGCGCCATCGGCGGCGCGGGGACGTATGAGAAGCACATTGCGCTCGATATCGCAAAGAAGCTGCGCGCGAAGATCGACGCGCAACCCAACATGCGCGCCATGATGACGCGTGATGCCGATTTCTTCGTGCCACTCAATGTGCGTGTGCAGAAGGCGCAGCGTGTCGGCGCCGATCTATTCGTGTCGATTCATGCGGACGCGTTTACCGAGTCTTCGGCGCGTGGTTCTTCCGTTTTCGCGTTGTCGGAACATGGTGCGTCGAGCGCGGCGGCGCGGTGGATGGCCGCCAAGGAGAATTCGTCGGATCAGGTCGGTGGCATCAACGTGAAATCGCAAGACGCTAGCGTGAATCGCGCGCTTTTCGACATGTCCACTACGGCGCAGATTCGCGATTCCATGCGGTATGGGAGTTTCGTGCTGAATGAAATCGGGGGCATTAACAAACTGCACAAGGGGTCGGTCGAACAAGCAGGGTTTGCCGTGCTCAAGGCACCGGATATTCCCTCGATTCTCGTCGAAACCGCGTTTATCAGTAACCCGGATGAGGAGACTCGCCTCAACGATGATGCCTATCGGGACAAGATGGCTAGCGCCATTATGAAAGGCATCAGGCGGTATTTTGCTGCTAATCCGCCTTTGGCTAAGAGTCGCATGACTTGAAGACGTTGGTTTGCGGTTCTTTTGCGGTTCTTTTGCGGTTCTTTTGCGGTTCTCGGGCAGTCTCGTTCAGGAGCCGCCTCCCCGGCGGTGGGGTCCCTTTCTTTGCTGCTGCAAAGAAAGGAACCAAAGAAAGCAGCTTTCGAACCGGCTTCTGAAGCACAACTGGTTCCCCGCTGTTTCTCACAAACCCTTTGGGCACTTCCCATTGCTCGCGCTCGTGGTAGTCAATTACTAGGCATGCGGTTTTTTTTGACTGCGCTGGGACCTCTTTTGCGGTCTGATGTTTTTTTGCGCTTCTGATGAATCGAGCCGTTGCCTTGCGTTTCTGTTCAGTAGCCGCCTCCCCGGCGGGGGGGTCCCTTTCTTTGCTGCTGCAAAGAAAGGAACCAAAGAAAGCAGCTTTGGAACCGGCTTCTGAAGCACAACTGGTTCCCCGCTATTTACCACAAACCCCTTGTGCACTCCCCCTCCACTCACGCTCTCGGTAAAACTCACAAGATCAAAGCTTTTTTCGGAGTCGCTGTTCAAGTTTCTTCTCTGGCACTTTCAAGGAAGTCGGCCGTTGTATTGCTTTTTTCTTTAGCGCCTTCTTTAAGGGTTCATTTTTTGCGGCTTTTTTTATCGCGGGACGGGGAATAGTCTCTGTTTCAAGCGTGCGCCGAATACATTGACCGCCAATCCCGCCATTACCAGCGCCGCACCCGCTACTTCCGCCGGTGTCAGCGCCTCGCCCAGAAACACCGCCGCCGATGCAATACCTATCACCGGCACCAATAACGAGAACGGTGCGACCTGCGCCGCCGGATAGCGCGCAAGCAATTTGCCCCACAAGCTGTAGCCAATGATGGTCGCGATGAACGAGAGGTAAACGATCGCGAAAATCGATATCGACGGGATCGCCGCAAGGCTCGCTTCAATGCGCGCCGGGCCCTCGAAAATCAACGACAACGCAAGAAACGGCAGCGGCGGTATCAGGCTCGCCCACACTACGAGCGACAGCAAGTCGACTTTGCCCATGCGCTTCGTGACGACATTGCCAAGCGCCCACATCGACGCCGCGCCAAGCGTGAACAAGAACCCTGTGAGGGTCATCGCGTGGCCGCCCTGCATGCCGATCAGCGCTAGCCCGGCCGCCGCGATCAAGAGTCCAGCTATGTTCATCGCGCGGATGCGCTCGCCAAGCATGAAGGCGGCGAAGATCAAGGTGAAGAACGCCTGCGCCTGCAAGACGAGCGAAGCAAGTCCCGCCGGCATGCCGACCGACATGCCATAGAACAACAACGCAAACTGGCCGAACGAAATGGAAAGGCCATAAGCGAAAAGCCAGCGCAGCGGAATTCGCGGGCGCTTGACGAAGAAGACCGGCACCGCGGCCAGCGCGAATCGCAAGGCGCCCAGCAAGAACGGCGGCACGCCGTGCAAACCCAGTTTGATGACGACGAAATTCACGCCCCACGCGAGAATCACCACCGACGCAATCAGCAAGTCCCTTGGCGACATCGCCGCTCCTTCGTGCACTTCGATTGAAAGTCACACGAGTTTAGCGGGGCGCACTCTGCGGTGGCTTGTGAAAAACTGCGCTCACAACGCCTTGCCGTCTTGGCGCATGCAGACAAAAAAACGCCCGCGCCTCCCAAGGGAAGCGCGGGCGCTTCACAGCAATCCAGACCGCTTACTTGCTTTGGCCGGATTCCGCTGCCGCATTGTTGCCGGTTTCGACGTCAGGCGTCTTCTTGCCTGCCGACGGATGCGCGCTGTGCTTGCGCATCTTGTGCTTGGTCGTGCCCGACGACGACGTGCCATCGGTCGACGCGCCAGTATCGGTCTGGCCCATGGCCGCCGACGAGTTGCCCGACGAGGTCTGGGCCATTGCGCCGGTTGCAGCCGTGGCGCTCAAAAGACCTGCGGTGATGGCGATCAACAGTTTATTCTTGCTCATGGTTTCCTCTCCTATCGATTAACGTTTGCGCAAATTCTGCACGCATGCTGCAAAAAGCGCGGTCCCTTCGTAAAAAACACGTGAAGCACGCGTAACTCCGCACGAAGTCGATGAAGCGTTTTCCACATCCCCGATGAGAGCGCATCGCCGCAGCGGCCGGTAGAATCGGCGGTTCCAGGCGCGCAACCGGCGCGTCAGCTACCGGAACCGCCAATGTCCACGTCGATCCGCGTCCTGCTCAAACCACATCAACACGATGTCGGCGGCCTCACGGTGAGGCGCGTGCTCCCCGCACTGGCGGCACGCACTGTCGGACCCTTCATCTTCTTCGACCACATCGGTCCCGCAACCCTCGTGCCCGGACAGGGACTGGATGTACGGCCGCATCCGCATATCGGGCTCGCAACCGTCACCTATCTCTTCGAAGGCGCCATCATGCATCGCGACAGCGTCGACTCCGTGCAGAAGATCGTGCCCGGCGACGTCAACTGGATGACCGCCGGGCGCGGCATCGTCCATTCGGAACGTACACCCGACGAGGAACGCGAGCGAGGCCAGACGATGCATGGCATCCAGACCTGGGTCGCGCTGCCGGTGGCAAGCGAGGAAGTCGAGCCTTCGTTCGAGCATCATGCGGCGTCCGCCTTGCCGCAAATCGAGCGCGACGGCGTGACTTTGCGCGTAATCGCGGGCACCGCGTTCGGCGCCCAAGCGCCCACGCGCACGTTCTCGCCAACGCTCTACGTCGCCGCCGATTTCGCTCGCGGCAGCGCGCTCACGCTCGATATCGAACACGAGGAACGCGGCGTGTATCTCGTCGAAGGCGATCTGTCCATCGACGGCCAAGCGCTGCCCGAACAGCAAATGGCCGTGCTCGAACCGGGCGCGCCGGTGCGTTTCGAGAGCACGAACGGCGCGCGCGTGATGATTCTCGGTGGCGCGCCGCTCGACGGCGCACGCATCATC
Source organism: Caballeronia sp. LP006 (assembly GCF_031450995.1). NCBI lineage: Bacteria > Pseudomonadati > Pseudomonadota > Betaproteobacteria > Burkholderiales > Burkholderiaceae > Caballeronia > Caballeronia sp. LP006. Next base: position 2,817,557 of record NZ_JARTVW010000005.1, read on the forward strand.
GAATGGAATTTCGTCGCCAGTTCGCGCGACAAGATCGAGGCCGCGAAACAGGCATGGAGCGAGCAGCGCATGGGGCACGTTCCCGGCGAGACGGAGTTCATTCCGCTGCCGCCCGCGCGCCGCGAGAATCGCGCGCCCGAGGCATGAGACGTGCATCGGCGTGAATCAACGCCGTGGCCGTTGAGAGTTATGCAAGCGTCCCCATCTAATTTCAAGACACATTGCAGGCATTAGGAGAGAACGCATGGAAACGACCCTCGCTACGTTTGAAAACGACGTCATTAACGCGTCGATGCTCGCGCCCGTTCTCGTCGATTTCTGGGCTCCGTGGTGCGGCCCGTGCAAGACGCTCGGTCCGATGTTGGAACGGCTCGAAGCCGAAGCCGCCGGTAACTGGAAGCTCGTCAAGGTGAATGTCGACGAGAATCAGGAACTCGCGCAGCACTTCCAGGTGCGCAGCATTCCGCACGTGATCGCGTTCGCGGAAGGCCGGCCAGTGGACCAGTTCATCGGCGTGTTGCCCGAAGGCCAATTGCGCGAGTTTCTCGACCGGCTGGTGCCTGCTGGCGCCGAAGCCGAGCGCCGCGCCGCGCACGACGCGTGGGCGAGCGGTAACCGCAAGGACGCGATCGATCGCATCAAGGCCACGATCGCGCTCGATCCGAGTTACGAAGATGCGCGCCTCGATTTGATCGAATGGCTGATCGCGGAACGGCGGATCGACGAAGCGAAGGAAGAAGACAAGCTGCTTTCGCCTAAGACGACGCAGGGCATCGACGCGCGCTATAACGCGCTCAAGACCGAACTCGACGCCGCCGATGCAGCCGCCGGACTGCTGCCCGCCGACGATCTCATCGCGGCGGTGCACGCGAAACCGGACGATCTCGAAGCGCGCTTTGCGCTTGCGAACCGTTTGATCGCCGGCCGCGATTATGGTGGTGCGCTGGAACATCTGCTCGAAATCGTCGTGCGCGATCGCGCGTTCATGGACGACGTCGGCCGCAAGACGATGCTATCGGTGTTCGAACTCGCGGCGAATCAACCGGATGTCGTGGCGTACTGGCGGCGCAGGCTGAGTGCCGCGATGAATTGAGCATGCATGATCGGCTCGTGGATGCAGAAACGGCCAGCTCGTGGAAGCTGGCCGTTTTTTTGTTGGCTGCGGTTGGCCGCGTGACGTCAAACAGCGCATGTTCGCCGTGTGGCCACGTCGACTCGCGTGCATGCATGCAACTGGCGGGTTTGCCGCGACGCCAGCTCGTCATATTCGTGCGAAAACCGACCTGCCATCGACGCAAGCCACCACCATTCATGCTTCTGTGACTCTATGGCACGCCGTTGTTACGTCCCCGCAAGAACCTGCCGCCCTAAGCCGCCTTCTTCGCCAACGCCCGAAGCACGAACGCCGCCGCCGCGAACCCAAAGCTCGCCGTCACACACACGCTGGACCCGAAACCCGCGCAATTCAGCCCGACCGGGCCCGCGTATCCCGCGCCGGTTTCTAGATGCTCCGCGCCCTCGCTGATATCGCAAGCGGCCGCTTCCGGGTAAATGAGCGGCTCGTCCGAATATACCGCGCTGACCTTGAAACGCGCCTTCGGTCCGCGCGGAAAGCCATGCAATTTGCGCAACTGGCCGCGCACTTTCGAAAGCAGCGGGTCCTGAATGGTCGACGCCAGGTCGTCGATGCGAATACGCGTCGGATCGAGCTGTCCGCCCGCGCCGCCCACCGTGATCAGCGGCTGCTTGTTCGCGACACACCACGCAATGAGCGCGGTTTTCGTGCGCACGCTGTCGATGGCATCGACGATGAAGTCGAAGCCGCCGCCGAGCATCGCATCGAAGTTACCCGGCTCCACGAAGTCCTCGATCTGCCGCACGTCGCAGGCGGGATCGATCAAACGGATGCGCTCGGCCATCGCCGTGACCTTGGCCTTGCCGTAGTTGCCGTCGAGCGCGTGAATCTGCCGGTTGGTGTTGCTTTCGGCGACGTTGTCGAGATCGATCAACGTGAGCTTGCCGATTGCGCTGCGCGCCAGCGCTTCAGCCACCCACGATCCCACGCCGCCTATGCCGATCACCGCGACATGCGCGCCTTCGAACGCGGCAAGCGCAGGCGCGCCATATAGACGCGCGATGCCGCCGAAGCGTCGGTCGCGGTCGGCGATCTCGTCGGCGGAAGGTGACTCGTTGGGAGCGATGGTGGCAGTCATAGGTGGAAGCAGAAACCGAAAAAGCGCGGGAGGGCTTCGCGGAGCATGGGCAAAAACAAGCCAAACGCCGCTGCGGCCCGTCAGGCATAGCTTACAAGCGCCTGTCTAATTGACAAAGTTGGTAGACCATTCATGCAGAAAGCGCGCGAATTGCGTATTCTGCCTTATCGAAACCCAAGGGGTGATAGCCGGACCGGATTCACCACGGCAAGGGCAAGAAAGAACCACCTTGGCTATACTGACGCCGACTGTAGCGTTTGCATAAAAATGACCACCCTCGCAGACCTTCGCAAAAATTATTCTCGCGGCTCACTCGACGCCGCCGACGTCGCGCCGGACCCGGTGCGCCAGTTCGACACCTGGTTCGCCCAGGCGCTCAACGCGAAACTGCCCGAACCCAACGCCATGACCTTGGCCACCGTCGACGAGAACGGCCGGCCCTCCGCGCGCATCGTGCTGATTAAGGGGTTCGACGAACGTGGCTTCGTTTTTTTTACCAATTACGATAGCCGCAAAGGCCGCGAAATCGCCGCCAATCCTGCGGCAAGTCTGCTGTTCCACTGGATCGAGCTCGAACGTCAGGTGCGTGTCGAAGGCGTGATCGTCAAGACGAGCGCCGAGGAAAGCGATGCCTATTTTCAGTCCCGGCCGCTCGGATCGCGCATTGGCGCGTGGGCGTCGGAACAGAGTCAGCCGCTCGAAAGCCGCGAGGCGCTCGAAGCGCGCGAGCGCGAAATGACCGAAAAATTCGGCGACGCACCGCCGCGCCCGCCACACTGGGGCGGCTACCGGCTCGTGCCGGACACGATCGAATTCTGGCAGGGACGTCCGTCGCGGCTGCATGACCGCATCGTCTATGAGCGCGAGCGCGCGGACGGCCCGTGGGATATCAAGAGGCTCGCACCCTAAGACGGGTCCGGTAGCAGGCAGTACGTCGTCATAAAACGCAGCACCACGGCAACGAACATGAAGGCGCGTCGATGCACGGGCATCCAGAACCGGCACGGCGGGCCTTCCCCTTGATTTTCTTTAGCGCGGAGAAGCAAGCATGTTCTGGGAGAAGAAGCTGACGCAATGGGTCGAGGAAGTGCGGGCCAGGGCCAACCTGCCTGCGCGCCTCGTGCTTTGGGATGGACAGCAGCACGACTTCGGGCAGTTCGCCGCGCCGCAAGTCACGTTGCATGTAAAGAGCGCGACGGCGCTGCCTTATCTGCTAGAACCGAGTCTCGACAATCTCGGTGAAGCGTACGTGAAAGGCAAGATCGATATCGAGGGCAAGCTCTCGGACATCATCAACGTCGGTTATTCGCTCGCGAAGAACACCGTCACGAGCGCGGGCAAGCTGGCTCGCGTGCGGCGCTACTTCAATCACTCGAAGGCGTCGGACAAGAAGGCCATTCAGTACCACTACGATGTGTCGAACGAGTTCTATCAGCTCTGGCTCGACAAGAACATGGTGTACTCGTGCGCGTACTTCGAAAACGGCGACGAAGATTTGGCCACCGCGCAGATCAAGAAGATCGATCACATCCTGACCAAGATTCAAGTGCAGCCGGGCCATCGTTTGCTCGACATTGGCTGCGGCTGGGGCGCGCTCGTGATCCGCGCCGCGCAGAAGTTCGGCGCGAAGTGCGTGGGCGTGACGCTCTCGGAAAACCAGTTCAAGCTCGCGACGCAGCGCGTGAAAGATGCGGGCCTCGAAGATCAGATCGAAATTCGTCTGCAAGATTATCGCGACGTGCCGGGGCAATTCGACCGCATCACGAGCGTGGGCATGTTCGAGCACGTCGGACGCAAGAATCTGCCGGGCTACTTTGCAAAGATTCGCGATCTGCTGGTCGATGACGGCGTCGCGATGAATCACGGCATCACGTCATCCGACGCCGACAGCGGCGAGACCGCGCTCGGCGGCGGCGAGTTTATCGACCGCTACGTGTTTCCGGATGGCGAGTTGCCGCATATCGGTCTCGCGCTCGAAAGCATGCAGCGCGGCGGGCTGGAAGCGATCGACATCGAAAGCTTGCGCCGGCATTACGCGCGCACGCTCGACATCTGGGCCGAGAGCTTCGAGGCAAATGCCGAGCAAGCCAAGAAGCTCGTCGATGACGAGAAATTCCGCATCTGGCGCGTGTATCTCGCGGGTTGCGCGTACGCGTTCGAGAACGACGACGTGTCGATCTATCAGGTGGTGTGCCGCAAGGCGGGCCGCAGCGCGACGACCTTGCCGTGGTCGCGGAAATACATTTACGAGAAGGCGCTCTGAAGCAGGGATCGAAGTTTTCGGAAGAGGACGCTGCGCGTGACGGCGACGCGCAGGGCTCCCTGCTCGACGACACGGCGCCGAGTGAGATTGCGCCAGCCGGTGAGCCAGAGTGCCTGCCGGCGTCGGCGGAAAACGGGCAAGCAACAGAACCCGACCTGTTCGACGAACCCGCGCCGCGCAAGCCCGCGAGCCAGCCGAAGGCACGCGGCGTCCTGCCCGCGCCATTGAACGCCGGTCTCGACGCGCTCGCGAAACAACTGCCCGAAGCCATTCATCTCGGCACATCGACGTGGTCGTTTCCGGGCTGGCGCGGCATCGTCTACGGCGACGCGTATTCGAACACGAAGCTCTCGCGCGACGGCCTCACCGCCTACAGCGCGCATCCGTTGTTGCGCTGCGTGTCCATCGACCGCTCGTTCTACGCACCGCTTTCGCTCGCCGACTACGCGCGGTATGCGAGCCAGGTGCCGGAGCACTTTCGCTTCATCGTGAAGGCGCCTGCCGCCGTCACCGACGCCTTCATCCGCGGCCAGCGCGGCGCGCCCGATGCGGAGAACCCCGCGTTTCTGAACGCGCGGATTGCCATCGACGAATTCGTGACGCCGTGCATCGGCGGGCTTGGGACGAAAGCCGGCGCGCTCGTGTTCCAGTTCTCGCCGCTGCCGGATGCGATGATCGTCGAGCCATCGCGCTTCATCGACCGGTTGGCGGCGTTTCTCGGCGCGCTTCCGCCGCTCGAAGGCGAGACGCGTTACGCCGTCGAATTGCGCGACGCCGTCATGCTGACACCGCGCTTCATACGCGCGCTGCGGGACGCGAACGTGCGCTATTGCATCGGCGTGCACGCGCGCATGCCGGACGTGCGTCGCCAGGCGAAGGCGCTCGCGTTGCTGGACGAAGAAACGCTAGGGCCGCTCGTCGTGCGCTGGAGTCTGCACAGCGGCTTTCGCTACGAACAGGCGAAGGCGAAGTACGAGCCGTTCGACCAAATAGTCGATGAAGACCGCGACACGCGCGAGGCGCTGGCCGAACTGGCCGCGCGATATGCGATCGCGGGCCAGCCGGTGGTCATCGCGGCGAACAACAAGGCAGAGGGTTCCGCGCCGCTTACGTGCTTCGAGCTTGCGCGTGGGATTGCGCGGGAATGCGAGCGCGTACAACGCGGCTAGCGGTAAAGCTATAACGTGCGACGGCTGAAATCGATCGGGCTCCCCTGCGTACTGGCTGAACGCTCTATCCATCGCTATCGAGCCGCACTTCAGGCACCGCTCGCATGCCGTCACGTCTTTGCTTCAAGCGCGAGTTGAGCGCCGGGATGCCTCGCCTTATGGGATGGACTGAACGCGGCGACTTCTAGGCTCCGACACGGTATGCAGACCGCCCTCGAGCGCGGCCTCCACACCGCCCCGCCCTTCACTTCTTCAACCGATGCGCGAACTTCTTGCGGAACTTTGCGACCTTCGGGCCGACAACCGCCGCGCAATACCCCTGGTTCGGATGCTGCTCGAAGTAGTTCTGGTGATACGCTTCGGCCGGATAGTAGTCGTTATCGAGCGCGGTGACCTGCGTGACGATCTTGCCGCCGAAGACATCCTCGCGCTGCAGTTCATCGATCACTTCGAGCGCGACCTTTCGTTGCTCGTCCGAATGCGTGAACACCGCCGAGCGATACTGCGTGCCCACGTCATTACCCTGGCGATTGAGTTGCGTCGGATCGTGCGTCGCGAAGAAAATCTCGAGCACTTCGCGGTAGCTGATGATCGCCGGATCGAACACGACCTTCACCACTTCCGCGTGGCCAGTTTCGCCGTCGCAGACCTGTTCGTACGACGGATCGACCACCTTGCCGCCCGCATAGCCGGATTCGACCGACACCACGCCTTCGACCGCCAGAAACACCGCTTCCGTGCACCAGAAGCAACCGCCGCCGAGCGTCGCGGTTTCGGTTCTCGCCTGCTCATTCTGCTGGGTCATGCGCAACTCCTCGTCAAGTGCATGCGGCCATGCCGCGGATCACCCATATGGATGCGCCTCGCCGCTTCTTCAACATTCCCCACGGTTTCTTCGATGTTTCGATGCGCGCGAAGGGCTTGCTCCGAGCTTACCGGCTTTTACAAAGCGGCGTTGGCCACACTGCCGACGCTGGCTTATGGCGGTTCCGGACGGCTGATTCCGCTAGAATCGAGCCAATCTCCAGCTTTTAGACAACACGAGAACAGGTCCTTCCGATTCGAATGCAACACGTATCCGGTTCGGCAAGACGAAATACCACCACCTGATGACAAGCCCTTTCGCCCCGAGGAAACGCGCGTCCGGATCGGCATAAAACAAGACACTTCTAACCGATGACAAGTCCTCTCGCTCCAAGCGAAACTCGTCAGGTCGGCGAAAAAACAAGACGACTTTGCCCGATGACAAGCGCCAAAACCCCGAACTTCGATCCGAAAGAATTCCGCGCCGCGCTCGGCCAGTTTGCGACGGGTGTGACCGTCATCACCACGCGCACCGAATCCGGGCAGTTGATCGGCATCACGGCCAGTTCGTTTAATTCGGTATCGCTCGACCCGCCGCTCGTGCTGTGGAGTCTCGCCACCAAGTCGGCTTCGATGCCGGTGTTTCGCGCCAATAGTCACTACGTGGTGAACGTGCTCGCGGCATCGCAACTGGAGCTTTGCCGGCGCTTCGCCACGGTCAAGGGCGACCGCTTCGCGGGCGTCTCGCACGCGGCGGGCGACACCGGCATGCCAGTGCTCGACGGCGCGATTGCCTGGTTCGAATGCCACAATCGCAGCCGCTACGACGAAGGCGACCACGTGATCTTTGTCGGCGAAGTGGAGCGCTGTGGCGTGCGCGCGAAAGACGACAGCGCGCCTCCGCTGGTGTTTCACGCCGGCGGATTCCACACGTTGGGATCGATCGAATAAGCGCCTCGACGCTTGAGTATCAACGCCTGAGACTCAAGGCGGGCTGCTTGGCCGCGCCGGTTGTTCGATCAGCGCGACGGGCACGCCTGCATCGTCCTTCATGGTTTGCAAGACGATATTCGAGCGAATGTCGATAACGCCCGGCGCCTTATACAGCTTGCTCAGAATGAAATCCGAGTAGTGCTTGAGGTTGTGCGCGAGCACGCGCAACACGTAATGCGTGTCGCCCGTGACGACGAACGCGCCCACCACTTCCGGCCATTCGCGCACGGCCGCCGCGAATTTCTCGTGCCAGTTTTCCTGGTCGTTGCGCATGGAGACGTGCACGAAGGCCTCGAGCTCGATGCCCAGCCGCTCACGGTCCAGACACGCGCGATAGCTCGCAATCACGCCCTCTTCTTCGAGCAGGCGCATGCGGCGCAAACACGCCGAAGGCGAGAGCGCGATACGCTCCGCAAGGTCCAGGTTACTGATCCGTCCATCTTCCTGCAGTACCGCCAGAATTCGGCAATCTGTTGCATCGAGCGTGAATCCGGTCATTTTTTAGTCCCCTAGCCCGTTTCATCGAATTATGTTCTAGCCACAACGTTTTTGGGTAGTTTTTTTGCAATCACATTTCGAGATAGCACGGCTATGATTTGACGCATCCCAGCGCTTTCTGTTAGCCGACATGACGCTTCTCGATGTTTCTCCGCCGATTTCCACCGACACGCCGGTCTGGCCGGGCGATACGCCCGTTGGTATCGAACGCGTCTGGCGCATGGAAGCGGGCTCGCCCGTGAACGTGGCGCGTTTCACGCTTTCGCCGCACACCGGCGCTCATGCCGATGCCCCGCTGCATTACGACGAACACGGCGCGGCTATTGGCGAGGTGCCGCTCGACACGTATCTCGGCGCTTGCCGGGTCGTGCATTGCATTGGCGCGGCGCCGCTCGTTTTGCCAGAACATATCGCCGATTTTCTCGACGATGACAACGCCCCGCCGCGCATCCTCCTGCGTACCTACGCGAGCGCGCCGCTCGACACTTGGGACAGCGCATTTTGTGCCGTCGCGCCCGCGACCGTCGATCTATTGGCGGCGCGCAGCGTGAAGCTCATCGGTATCGACACGCCATCGCTCGATCCGCAGGAATCGAAGACGATGGACGCGCATCGCCGGATTCGCGCGCACGGCATGGCGATTCTCGAAGGCCTCGTGCTCGATGCCGTCGCGCCCGGCGACTACGAACTCATCGCGCTGCCGCTCAAATTTTCGACGCTCGATGCGAGCCCGGTGCGCGCCGTCCTGCGCCCGCTTTCCTGATCGCCCGATCTTCCCTGAACAATTGGACTTTTCGATGAAAAACCGTGACGACGCCGCCGCACTCGACCGCGACGACCCGCTGAATGCCCTGCGCGATCAATTCGTGCTTGCGAACGACGTGATCTATCTGGATGGCAACTCGCTCGGCGTGCCGCCCAAAGCGGCTGCCGCGCGCGCGGCTGGCGTGATCGCCGAAGAATGGGGCGAAGGGCTGATCCGCAGTTGGAACACCGCCGGCTGGTACGCGCTGCCGCGACGGCTCGGCAACAAGCTGGCTCCGCTCATCGGCGCGGGCGAGGATGAAGTCGTGGTGAACGACACGATCTCGGCCAATCTCTTCAAGATCCTCTCCGCGGCGCTCAAGCTCGCGAACGAGCGCGATCCGAAACGTCGCGTGATCGTCTCCGAACGTTCGAACTTTCCGAGCGACCTGTATATCGCGCAGGGTCTGATCGAGCAGCTCGATCGCGGCTATGAACTGCGTCTCGTCGATGACGCGTCCGAACTGCCTGCCGCCATCGACGAACACACCGCCATCGCGATGATCACGCACGTGAACTACCGCACCGGCTACATGCACGACATGGCCGCGCTCACCGAGACGATTCATCGCGCGGGCGCAATCGCGGTCTGGGACCTGGCGCATTCGGCAGGCGCGGTGCCGGTCGATCTGAACGGCGTCGGCGCGGACTACGCCGTCGGCTGCACGTATAAGTACCTGAACGGCGGACCGGGTTCGCCTGCGTTCGTGTGGGTGCCCAAGCGCCATCAGAACACATTCTCGCAGCCGCTCTCGGGCTGGTGGGGGCACAAGAAACCGTTCGCGATGGACCCGGTGTATCGCCCGGACGATGGTATCGGTCGATATCTGTGCGGCACGCAGCCTATCGTCTCGATGTCGCTCGTCGAGTGCGGGCTCGATGTATTCCTGCAAACGGATATGCAGACCTTGCGGCGCAAGTCGCTTGCGCTTGGCGATCTGTTCATCGAGCTGGTGGAAGCGCGTTGCGGCGAGTTTCCGCTGACGCTCGCGACGCCGCGCGAACATGCGCGACGCGGCTCGCAAGTGAGCTTCGAGCATCCGAACGGCTATGAGGTGATGCAGGCGCTGATCGCGCGTGGCGTGATCGGCGATTATCGCGAGCCGCGTATTTTGCGCTTCGGCTTCACGCCGCTTTACACGCGTTTCGTCGATGTCTGGGACGCGGTTGAAACCTTGCGCGATGTGCTCGCGACCGAAAGCTGGCGTGCGCCGGAGTTTGGCGAACGTGCTTCGGTGACTTGAGAGTGACAGCCATGAATGAGGTTAAAGGCGGCGGATGTCCGTTCGGCCACGGGGCAGCCGATGCGGCACGGGCGGTGCAACCGGCAGAATCAGGCTGGCACGAAGCCAAGCTCGATTTCTCCGATTCGATGAGCTACGGCGACTATCTCGGCCTCGATTCGATTCTGACCGCGCAGCATCCGCGCTCGCCGGATCACAACGAGATGCTGTTCATCGTGCAGCACCAGACGAGCGAACTCTGGATGAAGCTCGCGCTCTACGAACTGCATGCTGCCCTCGAAGCGGTTCATACCGACGCCCTGCCATCCGCCTTCAAGATGCTCGCGCGCGTGTCGCGCATCTTCGAGCAACTGGTGCAGGCGTGGAACGTCCTCGCGACCATGACGCCTTCCGAATACACCGCGATGCGGCCGTATCTCGGTGCGTCATCCGGGTTTCAGTCGCATCAGTATCGGCAGATCGAGTTCATGCTCGGCAACAAGAATGAGCAGATGCTGAAGCCGCATGCGCATCGGCCGGAGATTCTCGCGCAGGTGCGACAGACGCTCGAAGCGCCTTCGTTCTACGACGAAGTGATCCGACTGCTCGCGCGACGTGGCTTCCAGATCGCGCCCGAAAGGCTGCAGCGCGACTGGACCCAGCCCACGACGCACGATGCGTCGGTCGAAGCGGCGTGGCTCGCGGTGTATCGCGATCCGTCACGCTACTGGGAGCTCTATGAGATGGCGGAGGAACTCGTCGATCTGGAAGACGCCTTCCGGCAATGGCGCTTCCGGCATGTGACGACGGTGGAGCGCATCATCGGCTTCAAGCAGGGAACGGGCGGCACGGCGGGCGCTTCGTATTTGCGCAAGATGCTGGACGTGGTGCTGTTTCCGGAGCTTTGGCATGTGCGCACGATGCTCTGAGGTTGCGTGCGGTCGATGAGCTCAAGCTGTGGCGACTGCGCAATCGCGCGCGACCCTCGCCGCCCGGCGACGCTTCAAGCAAGCCTTCTTCACAATGCCGCGAGCAGCCCAATCGAGCGGTCCTTCAGGCGAGCCGTCCCGCCAACGCCCTTAGCTTCGGCGCAATCGACTCGCGGAAATAACCCTCATCCATCGACGACGCCGGCCCGCTGCTGCTCAACACCAGCCAGCGCCCATTGCGCACGTCGCGAAACGGCGCGGCAATCGCGTTGACGTCGTCGTGCCATTCACGGAATGAATAGCAGCAGCCGTCGCGCGCGAAATCTTCGATCGCGCGCTGCGCCGAAGCCACTCGTTCGGCGCCTTCCCGTTCCCGCAATTCTTCTAGCAAGGCCGCGCGCTCATCGGCGTCGAGCACGGCGAGATAGGCGCGTCCCATGGAACTCGTGAGCATCGACAGACGCGATCCGGGCGCGAGGCCGAGCGTGAGCGCGGTTTCGCTACGAATGGTTTCCAGATAGATCATGTCGAGGCCATCGCGACAGCCGAGCGATACCGCCGCGCCGATCTCACGCGCCAGCGCGCGCATATGTGGCCGGGCGAGTTCCAGTGTGTCCGCGCCCGCCAATAGCGAGAAGCCGAGCGAGAGCACGCCCGTGTCGAGCGCGTACTTGCTGGCGGCATCGTCGAAACGCAGGTAACCGAGCGTGGTCAGCGTATAGGCCAGACGATTGACCGTCGCCTTGGGCAATCCCGTGCGCACGACGAAATCGCGATTGCCGAGAAGCGTCTCGCCAGGGCGAAATGCGCGCAACATATCGAGACCGCGTGCGAGGGCGACGACGAACTTGCGATCGTCGGATGCGTTGGGCGACAGATGAGAGTGGCGGCCGGACTCGTGATCTGAAGCGCGGTCGGACGCGTGTCCGGGATTACGCTCATGCACACGCCCGAATTCGTGGATGGATTCACGGCCGGACTCGCGGCTCGATTCGCGGCCTGAAGCGCGGACAGATTCGCGGCTAGAAGCGCCTTTGGAGCCGCCGGCCAATGCGTCTTCCGTTCTGCCATCAGGTGCACGGTCGGCTTTCCGGCGAGATTCGCCGTCGGTTTCACGCCCAGAACCACGTTTGAAAGCAGCAGACATCGGGTGCTAAACTCGAAGCTAATTTGCAAAACATTGTTCCGCTAAGCGGAACGCAAGTCAAGCGCCGAAGCGAGGCGCTTTTAAATCGACACTGCATGGGAGGAGACGCATATGGCCGACGCCGCTCGCTTCAACTGGGAAGACCCACTTTTGCTGGATCAGCAACTCAACGAAGAAGAACGCATGGTCCGCGACGCCGCGCGCGCCTACGCGCAAGACAAGCTGCTGCCGCGCGTGACGCAGGCGTTTCGCGAGGAAACGACCGATCCGTCGATCTTTCGCGAAATGGGCGAGCTCGGTCTGCTCGGCCCGACCATCCCCGAACAATACGGCGGACCGGGCCTCAACTACGTGAGCTACGGCCTGATCGCGCGCGAAGTGGAACGCGTGGATTCCGGCTATCGCTCGATGATGTCGGTGCAATCGTCGCTCGTAATGGTGCCGATTCACGCTTTCGGCAGCGACGCGCAAAAGGAAAAGTATCTGCCGAAGCTCGCGCGCGGCGAGTGGATCGGCTGCTTCGGGCTCACCGAGCCGAACGCCGGTTCCGATCCCGCCAGCATGACGACGCGCGCGAAGAAAGTGCAGAACGGCTATTCGCTTTCGGGCTCGAAGATGTGGATCTCGAACTCGCCTATCGCGGATGTGTTCGTCGTCTGGGCGAAGCTGGAGGAAAACGGACGCGATGAGATTCGCGGCTTCGTCCTCGAAAAGGGCTGGAAAGGACTGTCCGCGCCAGCCATTCACGGCAAGGTTGGATTGCGCGCGTCGATCACCGGCGAGATCGTGATGGACGAAGTGTTCGTGCCGGAAGAAAACCTGTTTCCGGAAGTTCGCGGGCTCAAAGGGCCGTTCACCTGTCTGAACTCGGCGCGCTACGGCATCTCGTGGGGCGCGCTCGGCGCCGCCGAAGCCTGCTGGCATATGGCGCGGCAATACACGCTGGATCGCAAGCAGTTCGGTCGTCCGCTTGCGGCAAACCAGTTGATCCAAAAGAAACTTGCCGATATGCAGACGGAAATCACGCTAGGTCTGCAAGGCGTGCTGCGACTCGGGCGCATGAAGGACGAAGGCACGGCAGCGGTCGAGATCACCTCGATCATGAAGCGCAATTCGTGCGGCAAGGCGCTCGACATCGCCCGGCTCGCGCGCGACATGCTGGGCGGCAACGGCATTTCGGACGAGTTCGGCGTGGCGCGTCACCTCGTCAATCTCGAAGTGGTGAATACCTACGAAGGCACCCACGATATCCACGCGCTTATTCTCGGACGCGCGCAAACCGGGATTCAGGCTTTTTTCTGAAAGGCGTATGGTGCGACTCGGACTGATCGATCCTCTTTGTAACTTTCGATCAGTTTGCTGAAACTTTTACGGGTCAGATCGGCTCCCACCGTTAGTGATGTCGAGAGTTTGACAAGGCTGCGGCGATTTCCTTTGATTAGCATCGAGTGGAATGAAACCTGCAAGGAGTCTGTGTTGCAGGTTCCAGCCTGCTCGTCAGCAATCGCATCTCTGGCTGCGAATCAGGTAGCCTCACCGATTGGAGCCTTTAATGTCAGAAATCAATAAGGAGCGATTCATGTCGGACATCAAAACCGTTCTCGCTGACGCCGAAGATCTTCTCAAGCAAGCCGCCAGCGCCACGGGCGAACGCGCTTCCGAACTGCGCGAGAGCGCGCTCGCTCGACTGAAACAAGCGAAGGAGAAAGCCGCCGATGCACAAGTCGTCGTGATCGAACGAGGCAGAAAAGCCGCGCGCGCCACGGACGATTACGTCCACGAACACCCGTGGGCATCCATTGGTATTGCGGCAGGCCTCGGCACGGTGATCGGGCTTCTCATCAACCGCAAATAAGCAGCACTTCCCCACGCTCCTCGACAATGGCCCGGTGATTGCTACGTTCGTAACAGTCACGGTCCATCATCAAGAAAGGACCGAACCGCCAACGCCCGCTCGGGGCGGGCGGATCGACTCTCGCGCCGGAACGCCGCCTCGTGCGGCGACCGGGACAATATCAAAGCGGCACCCAACGCGCTTCTCGCACCCAAGCCATGACGACCGAACGGCCACCGCAGCAATCGTCCCCCGGACCGTTGCGACGAATCATCAGTTCTGCCTTCGCCATCTTCGAGACGCGCCTTGAACTCATCGGTATCGAGCTTCAGGAAGAGAAGGAGCGGCTTATCGGCGTACTGTTTCTTGGTCTCGCCGCCATGATGCTGGCAATGATGGCGCTGATCTCCCTCACCGTGCTCATCGCCATATTCTTCTGGGACACGTATCGCTGGCAGGCGCTTGGCGGCATCACGCTCGTTTATGCGCTGATTGCAATCGCCTGCGGACTGCGCGCGCGCAGCACGCTGCTCGACGCGCCGAACATGTTTGACGACACGCTCGCCGAATTCCGCAAGGACCGCGACACGTTCCACTGAACTCACACGGGCAGTCCGACCATGAGCAAAAAAGACGATACCTTCAAGCCGCCCAAGCGTGACAACGCCAAGGCGCTGCGCACGCCGCACATGCGCGCGCTGCGCAAGGAACTGCTGATTGCGCGCGCCGATGTCGAACGCATGGAGCTTCAACAGGCCACGCACGATCTGCGCACATCGATCACGCACTTCAGTTTCCTGCGTTTTCTGATGCCTGGCGGCGGCACCCGGCGCACGCCGAAGCGCGGTGCATCGGGTGGCGGCATCGGCGGCATTCTGGCATCGGTCAGCTCGATGCTTGGCGGCAAGGGCAGCAATCTCGGCCTGCTCTTCAAGCAGTATCCGATCATCGGCTCGGTGGCGTCGCTCGTGCTGACCAAGCCTGTGCGGACCGCCGTGGTGCGTGGTGCCAAGCCCGCGCTGAAGTGGGGCGGTCTTGGTTTGGTCGCCTGGGAAGGCTGGCGCATCTGGCAACAGATGAAAGCCCCGCATGCCGAAGCCACTACCGAAGCCGTCGACCCGACGGTCTTCTGAACGCTTAATTTTTCCCTCCCCAGCAAGCGGTGGACTGCGCGGTATCCAGTGCAGTCGCCGCTGATCCCGTCGTGCGGTTCGACCGCACGCCCGTCGCGTCGACGATGAATACGCCGCAAGAATCGTCCTGCATCGGACCATATGCGACTGGCGTCGCCTCGATGCTGTATCCGCCATTCGTCGCCGATTCCGGCAGCACCGCAAGCCGATAAACCGGCGCACCGCTCGACGGCGCCTGATCCATGCCGGCGGAAAGCGTCACTGCATCCGTCGCCGACTGCGCGAGCCGCGTACTTTCGATGTATTGCACGGCGCGCATCGACGCCGCCGCCGCATCCAGCCGATGCGCCTTCGCCACGTGCTGCCGATACGCAGGCACCGCGAACGTCGCGATAATCGCCACGATGCAGAGCGCGATGATCAATTCCAGCAGCGTAAAGCCCTTGTCCTTCATGGTTCGTCCTCAAAACGGCTTCGCTACGACGCGCCGCCAATGTCGGGTCGCGCCATCGATTCTTGATTGCAGCCACGCCTCGGTCTCGGGCGATGCGCCGAAGCCACGCGCCGTCACGAGATACGACGTCACCGCCACCGCCTGGTCCGTATGCGACCAAGCCTCGATCAGACATTGCGGCGCGCGGCGCGCATACGGCCAGTCGCCAAACGGCTCGATGGCGACGGCCGACGCTCCTTCGAACGACGCCTTGCTGCGCCAGCCCACGGGCTCCTGCGCACCCGAACTCGTCACGACGGGCGCATCGGCAATCATGCGAACGCAGCGGACCAACGCGCTGTCGGCCGCATGGAACGCCTGCATCCGCTCGCGCGCCGACACGGCCGTGCGGGTCGCGACGAGCGAGGCTTGCAGCCAGACGCTGGCGGTCACGAGCATCATCGCGGCGAGCAAGAGGACGATAGGCAGCACCGTGCCGCGCGAACGCGCGCGCCGCCTCACGAGGCGCCTCGCGCGTTGCGTATGCCAACCGTGCGCCAGAAGGCCATGCGCGTGCGTCCGTCATCGCTGACGGCTGGTGCGCCATCGCAATCGACATAGTTCGCCCGACGTTTCGCCTGAATCGCCGCGCCACGCACGAGCACGCAAACCTCGGCGGCGTAGACATCCGGCCAGCGTTCGCGCGCGATGGCCGACGCGTCGAGCGCGGCCGGCGCACCCGCGATCCAGTAGACGACGCGCATCCGTTCGACGCCCTCCACCAGCGGTTGCGCCTGACGACCCCCGCCCTCGCAATAAAGCTCCGGCTCGCCGCTCGACGTGCTGGGCTTTGCGTAATAGCGGTTGAAGACGAACGCATCCGAAACCGTCTGGCCGATGCAGTCGGTAGGCGTGCCGCTCGTCGATGGCCACGTCGAAACCGTGTCGGCCGCGTAGCGGACCTGCAGACCGTCCGAGTGACTCGCGAGCGACTCGCACGACGCCGACGTCTCCGCGCCGGTCACGCGCCCCTGCGAACAGCCGAAGAGCGGCGCGTCGGTCGCGCCCGCGGCCGAAAATCCGGCCATCTGCACTTGTTGAGCGACGAGATCGAGCGCGCCGACGCCGGCATCGTGAATGTGCGCGGCATCGGCGGCACGTTCGAAGCCCGCACGCTGAGCGCGGTACACCGACAGCGACGCGGCCAGGATCAACAGCCCGAGCGCAAGCGCAATCGAAAGTTCGAGCAGCGTGTGGCCGCGTGAATGAATGAGCCGCGTGTTCATCGTGCAAAGGCCATCGCGATGCATGACGTGTGCGGTCGCGCCTGCGGTTCGGGACAAGGCTCCGCGCCTTCCGCGACATGCCAGCTGACGGTTGCGACCTGCACGCCGTTGCCGCGATCCGAGATGGCGATGTCTCCATCGGGCAGCAACGCAGCCGCCCTCGCCCGCCACCTCGACAACATGGCCGAGCTATCCGCGCTGCCACGCGTTGCCTCGCCGATGGAGTCGGCAATCAGTGCCGCGCGTTCGCTCAACAGCGCCGTTCGTTCGGCTTTTGCCAGCGCGCTTTGCATGGCGACGAGTCCGAGCGCCGTGACCGCCGCGATCGACAGGGCGATCATCACCTCGATCAGCGAATCGCCGCGCGGGCGAACGGAACGAGTGCGCCCGCCGCGCCTGATGCTCGGCATGACCGATCGCGCGTTCATGCCGATGCTCCGCAAGCGCCTTGAGTCATGCGCGCACGCCCGCCCGCAGCCAATCGAATGCAGCGCCGCGACGACGCATTCGCGTTGGCATCCGCGCTGCGCGGGCCGAAATCGAAGCTACGGAAGCCGCCGATCACTTGGCCCATCGGCGGCGTGAACGAAAGATCCGTCGATGCGCCCGCAATGGCGACCGATGTCATTGCCGGCTGCAAGCGCAAGAGCGTCAGCGCGCCGTCTTTATCGACGAAGAGGCCCCAGCCGCACGACCAGTCCGCGATACCCGCGTCGCAAGCCTTGCCCGCCGCGAGGCAATGCCGGCTCGCATCGACGCGGCATAGCGTGACGCGCGCGCCGCGTTTGAGCGATTCGGCCCGCGCGAGCGAAAGCGTCGAGAAAAGCGAGCGCGCGCGGGCATCGATCTGATCGCGTGCCTGCCAGGAGAGAAACGAAGGCGTGGCGAAAGTCGCGAGGACCGCCATCACGGCAAGCACCACGCAAAGTTCGACGAGTGTGAAACCGGAATTCGAGAAGCGGCTCATCTGCATGCCTTATCGACGAGTTGAACGAATGCTCAATCTAGCGATAAGGAACGCGCGCCGCCATTAGCCGAATGGTCGAGTGTTCACGCGCGTTCGCACGGGGCACACTGCCCGAGGGCAAAAGATCGACTGGGGGAAAGATGCTCGGTACAGACGCGCGATCAGCGCTTGCGGGAAGTGGTCTTCTTGGGCGCGGCGCGGCGGAATTCCTCGAGCACGTCCTCAAACTCGGACACGTCTTCGAAACGCTTGTAGACCGACGCGAACCGTACATAAGCGATGGTGTCGAGCTGCCGCAACTCGTTCATCACGAGTTCGCCGAGACGTTCGCTCTGCACTTCGCGCTCGCCGCTGCCAAGCAATTGATATTCGATGCGCGCGACGGCTGCCTCGATGGCGTCCGCCGCAACCGGCCGCTTGCGCAGCGCCAGCTTCATGCTCGCGACGATCTTGCGGCGATCGAACTCGGTGCGGCTGCCGTCTTTCTTCACGACCGACGGCAGCGCCAGTTCGACGCGCTCATACGTGGTGAAACGCTTGTCGCAGGATGGACAGCGTCGCCGCCGCCGGATGGCTGCGCCGTCCTCCGACACGCGAGAATCCACGACCTGGGTGTCTTCGTGTCGGCAGAAGGGGCAGCGCATCGGGGCTTGGTTCCTGGCTCGGTTCGAATATCAGCGATAGACCGGGAAACGCTTGGTCAACTCGGTCACTTGTGCGCGCACGCGCTCGAGGTTCGCCTGGTCTTCCGGTGCGTCGAGCACGTCCGCGATCAAATTGCCAACCTGCTCCGCTTCCTTCACGCCGAAACCGCGCGTGGTCATGGCGGGCGAACCGAGACGCACGCCGCTCGTGACGAACGGCTTTTCCGGATCGTTCGGAATGGCGTTCTTGTTGACCGTGATGTGCGCGACGCCGAGCGCGGCTTCGGCCGCCTTGCCGGTGATCTTCTTCGCGCGCAGATCGACCAGCATGACGTGGCTTTCCGTGCGGCCCGAGACGATACGCAGACCGCGCTTGACGAGCGTTTCGGCCAGCACGCGCGCGTTATCGACCACTTGCTGCTGATACGTCTTGAACTCCGGCGTCAGCGCTTCCTTGAACGCGACGGCCTTCGCCGCGATCACGTGCATGAGCGGACCGCCCTGAATGCCCGGGAAAATGGCCGAGTTGATCTGCTTCTCGAATTCGGCCTTCATGAGGATCACGCCGCCGCGCGGGCCGCGCAGGCTCTTGTGCGTGGTCGTGGTCACGAAGTCCGCGTGCGGAACGGGATTCGGATAGACGCCTGCCGCGACGAGACCTGCGTAATGCGCCATGTCGACCATGAAGTAAGCGCCGACACTCTTCGCGATTTGCGACAGGCGCTCGAAGTCGATACGCAGCGCGAACGCCGACGCGCCCGCGACGATCAGCTTCGGCTTGTGCTCCTTGGCGAGCGCTTCGGTCTTTTCGTAGTCGATGTCTTCGGCTTCGTTCAGGCCGTAGCTCACGACGTTGAACCACTTGCCCGACATGTTGACGGGCGAACCGTGCGTCAGGTGGCCGCCTTCGGCGAGGCTCATGCCCATGATCGTGTCGCCCGGCTTCAGCACGGCGAAGAACACGCCCTGGTTGGCCTGCGAACCGGAGTTCGGCTGCACGTTCGCGGCTTCGGCGCCGAACAGTTGCTTGACGCGGTCGATTGCCAGTTGCTCGACGATATCCACGTATTCGCAACCGCCGTAGTAGCGCTTGCCGGGATAGCCTTCGGCGTATTTGTTGGTGAGTTGCGAGCCTTGCGCGGCCATGACGGCCGGGCTCGTGTAGTTTTCCGAGGCGATCAACTCGATGTGATCTTCCTGACGGCGATTTTCCTGCTCGATCGCTTTGAGCAGTTCGGGATCGACCTTGGCGAGGGTACTTTCGGCTCTGTCAAACATACGTTTTCCGTGAGATCAAAACAGGTTGACCGGATCGCGCGTGACGATGCGTTCGAAGCACGAACGCAAAACGCAAGGAAGACGCAGGACGCCAGACGGGTCCACACGCGACGGATGAGGGAAGAATCCGGGTTCGCGGAACGGACAGCCACCGGCAACGCAGCGACGGCGCGCGGATCTCAGCTGCCCAGGCGAACGGCAAAACGACACTCCGCGCTTCCTAGTGGGTCGTTCCACCTTGAATCCGAAGATTCTATCGCCAGTCACGCGGGGTTTGAGCGTTGTAGTGTAATGGTGCGGCCGGGTTTAGGCAACTTGGCGAGCGTCTGCGAAACGCTTGAAACGCACGATCGTTCGGGTTTGCAGTTGCTTGCCGCATCGCATCATTGGAAGTACTCTGTGCGCCGTTGCCGGTCGTGTGTCCGCGCGCGCTCCGGTACAGCCCCAACCCCCACTTTCCGGAGCCCGCTCATGATCGTATTCGTCACCGGCGCCTCTGCCGGCTTCGGCGCAGCCATTGCCCGCACTTTCGTCAAGGGCGGCCATCGCGTCGTCGCGGCCGCGCGCCGTAAAGACCGGCTCGCCGCGCTATCGAAGGAACTCGGCGACTCGCTCTTGCCAGTCGAACTCGACGTGCGCGACAGCAACGCCATCAAGAGCGCCATCGCCTCGCTGCCCGAATCGTTCGCCCAGATCGACGTGCTGGTCAATAACGCGGGCCTCGCGCTCGGTCTCGAACCGGCACAACGCGCGAATCTCGACGACTGGAAGAACATGATCGACACCAACTGCATGGGACTCGTCGATGTCACGCATGCCGTCCTCCCCGGCATGGTGGCGCGCAATCGCGGTCACGTGTTCAACCTCGGTTCGGTCGCAGCGTCGTACCCGTATCCGGGCGGCAACGTGTACGGCGCGACCAAGGCGTTCGTGCGGCAGTTCAGCCTAAACCTCCGCGCCGACCTTGCCGGAACCGCGTTGCGCGTGACGGATATCGAGCCGGGCCTGTGCGGCGGCACCGAGTTCTCCAACGTGCGCTTCAAGGGCGACGACGACAAGGCCAGCGCCGTCTACAAGGACGTGCAGCCGCTCACCGCCGAGGATATCGCCGACGCCATCTACTGGATTGCGACGCGCCCCGCGCACGTGAATATCAACGCGATCGAACTCATGCCCGTGGCCCAAACCTTCGGACCGTTGCAAATACACCGCGGCTCGTAAGAGGAATCGACTGTATTTAGTGGCCCAACTTCCGCTTCCGGTAAAATGCCGCGGATGTTTATTTGTCAAAAAGCGAGCCGGAGCGGGTCCAAAAGCCTCCGCGCGAGCGGGGCGGCGCAAAGGTGAGTGATTCGTTGAATTTCGAATGGCCGATTCGGGTGTACTACGAGGACACCGACGCGGGCGGCATTGTCTTCTACGCGAACTACCTGAAGTTCTTCGAGCGTGCGCGCACCGAATGGCTGCGCGCGTGCGGTATCGACCAGCAGCGGCTGGCCGAATCGGCCGGCATCGTGTTCGTCGTGAGAAGAACATCCGTCGATTATTCGGCTCCCGCGCGCCTGGACGACTCCATTCGCATCGTGAGCCGTATCGCGCGGCTCGGGCGCGCATCGGTGGATTTTCATCAGGAAGCGTGGCGTGACGCGGTTCTTCTTGCAAGCGGCGATATTCGCGTCGCTTCGGTGGATCGCGCAACGATTCGCCCTGCCGGTATTCCCGAACGAGTTCTCGAAGGATTGAGGCGCGGTCCTCATGCCGGGCAGGTCGTGCTTGCCGCGGACGAGCATCGCGCGCACCCGGTTTGAATGCTTCACGAGCAAGAGCCGGCCACGAGGCGGCTTTCGTTTTATTGATGTCGCGGTCACGAAAGCCTGACGCGCCTTTGACCGGAAGCCCCTTTTCCGGACGTAAATAGCAGCTAATAGCAGGTGGAAGCAGCGGACTTTTATGAACAACACACAAGACTTGTCGATCGTATCTCTCGTCATTCATGCGAGCCTGCTCGCGCAGGCCGTCATGGCCCTGCTGCTTCTGCTCTCGCTGCTGTCGTGGACTTTCATCTTCCGCAAGTGGTTCGCCATTCGGCGCGCGCGCGCGCAAACCGAGCGTTTCGAACGCGATTTCTGGTCCGGCGGCGACCTGCAGGCGCTGTATCAAAGCGCGGCGAACAACCGTCACACCATCGGCGCGCTCGAGCGTATCTTCGAATCGGGCATGCGCGAGTTCTTGAAGGGCAAGGAGCGCCGCATCACCGATCCGGGCGCGATTCTCGACGGTTCGCGCCGCGCCATGCGGGCTGCCTTTCAGCGTGAAATGGACGTGCTCGAAGCGAATCTCGCGTTTCTCGCATCGGTCGGCTCGGTCAGTCCGTATATCGGTTTGTTCGGCACGGTCTGGGGCATCATGAATTCGTTCCGCGGCCTCGCAAACGTACAGCAGGCAACGCTCGCCAACGTGGCGCCCGGCATTGCCGAAGCGCTCGTCGCGACCGCGATCGGCCTCTTCGCCGCGATTCCCGCCGTGGTCGCTTACAACCGCTACGCTCACGATATCGACCGCCTGGCGATCCGCTTCGAGACCTTCATCGAAGAGTTCTCGAACATCTTGCAGCGTCAGGCGCACTAAGGAGTCACGATGGCAGGCTCGTCCCGTTCCAGCATGCGCGGCAGTTCGCGCCGCGCCATGGCCGACATCAATGTCGTGCCGTATATCGACGTGATGCTCGTGTTGCTCGTCATCTTCATGGTGACGGCGCCGCTCGTGTCGCCTTCGATCATCAACTTGCCGACCGTCGGCAACGCGCAGCCGCAGGAACAGCAGCCGCCGCTCGTCATCAACATCAAGGCCGACGGCAGCATGAACGTGCGCTACAAGGAAGAAGGCGGCGCGACGCAAGAGCAGAGAATGACCAAGGACGACCTGAACACGTTCGTGCTGAATCGTCAGGAGTCGCATCCGGATCAACCCGTCGTCATCGCGGCGGACAAGACCGTGAAGTACGAAGTCGTCATGAACGTGATGTCCGATATGAAGGCGCGCGGCGTGAAGCGCGTCGGATTGCTCGTCAAATCGCAATGACCCTTTTGCAGAACCGGCAGACGCGCGGCTCATCAGCGCGACCCATCCGCCCGCCGCGCGAACGCGGTACGGGCCGCGCTTTCGCGCTCGCCGCCGTCATGCACTTGCTGCTTGGCTGGTTGCTATATCACGGCATCAACTGGCAGAACAACACCCCCGCCGGAGCCGAGGCGGAACTGTGGACCGAGATTCCCGACACGCCTGCTCCCACGCCGCGCGTCGCGCCCCCGCCGCCCGTGGCCGTGAAGCCGCAGCCTGCGCCGCCGCCCGCGAAGGACGAGGACGCGGACATCGCGCTGCAGGAAAAGAAGCGTAAGCAGGAAGCCGCCGCACGCGATGCACAATTGGCCGAGCAGCGCCGCCAGCAGGAATTGGCGCAGCAGGAAGCCGAAACGAAGCGCCAGCAGCAAGTCGCCGCTCAAGCCGCCGCGGCGGCCGCCGCGCAGAAGGCCATGCAGGACAAGCAGAAGCAGATCGAACAGCAACGTCAGGCCGACCTGCAAAAGCAACAGCAGGCGAAGCTGCAACAGGACAAGGCGCGTCAGCAGCAACAAGCCGAAGCGCAAAAGGCCGAGCAGCTTCAGGAACAGAAGGAAGCCAAGGCGAAAACCGATGCCGAAGCCAAGGCAAAAGCCGATGCGCAAGCCAAGGCCAAGGCCGCGGCGCAGGCAAAAGCCAAGGCGGATGCGGAAGCGAAGGCGAAGGTCGATGCCGAACGCAAGTCGCGCCTCGCGCAGTTGCAAGGGCAGCTCGGCGGCGGCACGAATTCGAGCGGCGAAGGGCTGGCCAAGGGCGGCACCGGCAAGGGCGCGGGCGGCAACGCGGCGTCGGCGGGTTATGCCGAGAAGGTGCAGCGTCGCGTGCGGCCGAATATCATCTGGTCGGGCGAAACGTCCGGGCTGGAAACGGTCGTGTCG
The DNA here is from genome assembly GCF_031450995.1 of Caballeronia sp. LP006. Classification (NCBI taxonomy): domain Bacteria; kingdom Pseudomonadati; phylum Pseudomonadota; class Betaproteobacteria; order Burkholderiales; family Burkholderiaceae; genus Caballeronia; species Caballeronia sp. LP006. The sequence goes on from NZ_JARTVW010000005.1 coordinate 2,841,173, forward strand.
GTGCGCTGCGCGCCTTCGGGCACGCTGCTTTCGGCGAGCATCACGCGGTCGAGCGGCAACGAGCAGTGGGACGCTGCCGCGTTGCGCGCGGTGCAGCGCTCCGATCCCATGCCGAAGGACATTAACGACCAGGCGCCAGGGTCATTTACGATCACGCTGCGCCCGGCTGGCAGTTGATTGCGCGGGATCACTGCAAAGCGCAAGACCGTTGCCGCACGGGAACGAATCGTGCAATCGGGGGTCTGTTTCTGCAGTCTCGGGTCACTTGAAAACGCATTTTTCTGGAACGAATACAGCATGAGTTTGATGAAGAAGCTTGGCTTGAAAACGCTGGTCGCATCCTGTCTGATCGCCGCCGGTACCGCCGCACATGCCCAGTTGAACGTGCTCGTGACTGGCGTCGGTTCTACCCAGTTTCCGATCGCCACGGCCAACTTCGCCAATGAGGGCAGCTCACCGCAACAGGTCAGCGCGATCATTCGTCAGGACCTGCAGAGAAGCGGCAAATTCACGAACATCGACGCGGGAGGCACGCCGGTTTCCGAGACCGATTCGGTCGATCTCGGCGCATGGAAAGCCAAGGGCGCGGACGCGTTCGTATCGGGTAGCGTGAACAAGCTGCCGAACGGCCAGTACGAAGTGCGCTTCCGTCTCTACGACACGGTCAAGCAGCAGAATCTCGGCGGTTTGTCGCTCGTTTCCGCCGAAAGCGGCCTGCGCATGAGCGCACACAAGATCGCGGACTACATCTACGCCAAGTTGCTCGGTGGCCGCGGCGTGTTCGCAACCCGTCTGTCCTACGTCATTCAGACGGGCGGACGCTACCAATTGCAGATTTCGGACTCGGACGGTCAGGACGCGAAGATCGCCCTTTCCAGCCCGGAGCCAATCATTTCGCCGGCATGGTCGCCGGACGGCACGAAGGTCGCCTATGTGTCGTTCGAAAAGAAGAAGCCGGTGGTCTACATCCACGATCTGCCGACCGGGCGGCGCGTGGTCGTATCGAATCAGAAGGGCAACAACAGTGCGCCGGCGTGGTCGCCTGACGGCAGCAAGCTGGCCGTGGCTTTGTCGCGCACCGGCAATACGCAGGTTTTCGAAGTCAACGCGGACGGCTCTGGCCTGCGTCGTCTGACGCAAGGCAGTTCCATCGATACCGAGCCGGCCTTCTCGCCCGATGGCAACTCCATTTACTTTACGAGCGATCGCGGCGGCCAACCGCAGATCTACAAGATGCCGGCGGCGGGTGAAAACGCCGGCGCGGCCCAGCGGGTCACGTTTACGGGCAGCTACAACACAAGCCCGCGCGTGAGTCCGGACGGCAAGCAACTCGCGTACATTTCGCGCACCGGTGGCGGCTTCAAGCTGTATTTGCAGGACCTCGGGTCCGGCACGGCGACGGGGCTGACCGACACGACGCATGACGAATCGCCGAGCTTCGCGGCGAATGGTCAGTACATCCTCTACGCCACCCAAGTGAACGGACGTGGCGTGTTGGCAGCCGTATCGACCGATGGTCGTACGCGGCAAGTCTTGTCCGTACAGGGCGGTGTGGTGCGCGAGCCGTCCTGGGGTCCGTTCATGCAGTAAGTTCAGCAAACACGTTCAAATACAACGTTCAGCTACAACACAAGGAGAGGTACCATGATGTCGAAACTTCGTATCGGCCTGGCAGTTGCGGTGGTCGGCGCATTGGCAGCTTGTCACTCGGGCGTGAAGCTCGATGAAGGCGCGAACAAGGGCTCGGTCGGCACGCAGCCGAACCCGACGGACGTCAAGCAGGTCAACATCGACCCGCTGAACGACCCGAACAGCCCGCTCGCCAAGCGCAGCATCTTCTTCGACTTCGACAGCTACGCCGTGAAGGACGACTATCAGCCGCTGCTGCAACAACACTCGACGTACCTGAAGAGCCACCCGGAACGTCACGTCCTGATTCAAGGCAACACCGACGAGCGCGGCACGAGCGAGTACAACCTGGCGCTTGGTCAGAAGCGTGCGGAAGCCGTGCGTCGCGCCATGTCGTTGATGGGCGTTGCCGATTCGCAAATGGAAGCCGTGAGCCTCGGCAAGGAAAAGCCGATGGCGACGGGTCACGACGATTCGTCGTACGCACAGAACCGCCGTGCGGATCTCGCCTACCAGCAATAACAGCAGCAATAGCAGTAGTCCACGTAACGTAACTTAGTCACGGGTGAGTTGCCCTATGTTGTATCGCTTTTCCTTGCTGCGCCTTGCCGCAGCCGCGTGCGTCGCAGGTTCGACGATGCTTGCCGTGCCCGCGCACGCTGGCGTCTTCGACGACAACGAAGCGCGCAAGGCCGTACTCGATCTGCGCACGAAGACGGACAGTCTGGGCAACCAGTTGTCCGCCGCGCAGCGCACGATCCTCGATCAGTCGAATCGTATCGATCAGCTTAATCAGCAGGTCGCGACGCTTCGAGGGCAGAACGAGGATCTGGGCAATCAGGTTGCCACGCTGCAGAAGCAGCAGAAAGACTATTACGCCGACCTCGATACGCGCTTGAAGAAGTTCGAGCCGCAGCAGCAGACTATCGACGGCGTATCGGGCGCCGTGCAACCTGGCGAGACGGATGCGTTCAACGCGGCATCGACCGAGTTCCGCAACGGTGACTACAAGAATGCCGCGACTTCGTTCAAGGCATTCGTCTCGAAGTATCCGCAGAGCCCGTATCAGCCGACCGCGCAGTATTGGCTCGGCAACGCGCTGTACGCGCAGCGCGACTACAAGGGATCGACTGCGGTCTGGCAGAATCTGGTGAAGACGTACCCAACGCATCCGCGAGCGCCTGAGGCGTTGCTCGCAATCGCGAATAACCAGATCGAACAGGGTCAGAAAGCGGCTGCAAAACAGACGCTGCAGCAGATCATCTCGCAGTATTCCGGCACTGAAGTCGCACAGTCGGCGCAGAGCAAGATGTCGCAGGTGAAGTGACAAGAAGCATCGAAGCATCGAGCGAAGCTTTCGGGTTTCGCGCCTCTCGAGACGAATGCCCGCGGGCCGTTGCGCCGCGGGCGTTTTTCTTTGTTTCGTCGATGCGCGCGCAGCCCGCGCTGCCTTGACAGAATCCGAAACGGCCGATTATAATTTCGCCTCTTTGGGTCGTTAGCTCAGCTGGTAGAGCAGCGGACTTTTAATCCGTTGGTCACAGGTTCGAATCCCGTACGGCCTACCAAAGAAATCGAAGGGCCGCGCTTAGCGCGGCCCTTTCCTTTTTCTTCGCTGGCTTCGCACCAGCACCAGTCTTCATCGTTCGAGCAATTCGACCCTTGGCGTCAACTCAAGCGCCGCTACTGATTCAAAGTTCGCGTTGGCCTCGCTCACAGCGCGATCCGCGTCTGCACGGCGCCGCTTGTACTTCAGGTGCTTGCCAAGTCCGGCGCCGAACACGATCAGTCCGGCGAGCGCGAATGGCCACTCGATGTAAGCCATCATCAGCAATAACAGGCCCCACGCCGCATGAGGCCAGAGCTTTGGCTGGGCTGGCACCGAACGCATGGCCACATCGAGTCGCGCGAGCGCCGCATCCAATCCGTCGACGGCGCCGTGCCGCTCTTGCAACCGCGCTTCGATCTCGTACACCGCGCGCATCGACTTTTCCTTCGACGGAAGCGACAACGATCCGATATCGCCCAGCAAACCGATCGCTTCGTTAACCTGCGCAAACGAAGGTCTCAGCGCGAGGAAAGTCGGTTCGTGTTCCGGCAGCCGCATCGCGCGATGAATGTCCAACCGGCTCACGCACACGCCGTGCGAGAAGAAATACCGCTGGATGGCATGTGTTGTCCGGCCCTTGAGCTTCTGTAAAAGCTCCTCGTTGGCTTGCTCTCGTTTGCTCATGCTTCTGAATGCTCCTCGACGCTCGTTTAAACGTGGGCATTCTTTCCGCTCGCCGCGCGAAACGTCACTAGAACAATCCTAAACAGCGCTCGACCGTTCGAGACATCCTCTGTCCCAATGCTGCCTATAATCAAACCTCTCCGTTTCCAACCCAACGCACCGTCATGACCTCGAGCCTCGACGAAGCCATTCTCCGCGTGCTGCCAACCGAACGCGACGCGCTCGCGTGGCTCTCCACACCCGAAATTCGCCGTCGTCTCGAAGAGCGCGGGCATCGCGTTGGATACACGAAAAAAGTGCAGCGGCATCTCACCGCGCTCGAAGCCGAATCGCGCGTCATGTCGATGCAAAATGGCCGCGAACTGCTCTGGCAACGCAAGCCATGGCTGCATGGTCTGCAGGAAGGCGTCGGCTTGATGAGCGCATCGGAAGCGGTGGCGTTTCACATCCTGCAGCGCTTTGCCGGCAACAAGCTGCCGAACGCGGTCACGCGCGACATCGACCCGCTCTTCAAGGCAGCCGAAGCGCGGCTCTCGCAGGAAAAGGCGGACAGCCGCATCTACCGCGCGTGGGCGGACAAGATCGATTCCGTCGATGGCGCCTTCACGCTGATTCGTCCAAAGCTGCGTCCGGACATCTTTCAGGCCGTGGCGACAGCGACTTTCTTCGAGCGCGAACTGCTCGTGCAGTACCGCGCCGCGTACAAAGGCGAGCAAGGCGACGCGCCAAAAACCAGGACGCTCTGGCCGCTCGCGCTCGTCGAATCCGCTGGCGTGATGTACATGGTCGCGCAGGACCCGGGCCGTGCGCCGCGCCCGGAAAAAGGCGAAAAGGAATGGGTGCGCGCGCTGTACAGGCTGGACCGCATTCGTTCGGTGTCCGAGTCGGGCGAGTCCTTCACGTATCCCGAAGACTTCAAGCTGCGCAAGTACATCGAGACGCAGCAGGTCTTCGACTTTCTGCCCGAGCCGCCCGTGCGCCTCGAACTCGCGTTCGAAGGCAGTTCGGGCAACCAGCTACGCGAGTCGCCGATGTCGAAAGATCAGCATATCGACATGCTGCCCGACGGCCGCATGAAGGTGACCGGCACGGTGACGCCGAGCCTCAAGCTGCGCTGGTGGCTGCGCGCGCTCGGCGCGGGCGTCGAGATTCTCGCGCCGCAAACGCTGCGCGACGAATTCGCGGACGACTTCCGCAAGCTCGCGGCTCGGTACGCGCGTGCGAGTGAAACCGCCTAGCGCATGAAGTGCACGTTGACCTTCGGTCCGAACACTTCGCGCACCATGTCCACGAGATGATCGTGATGGCTCAAAAAAATCACCTGCGTGTGCATCGCGATTGCGCTCAAGACGCGCAGGCCGGCGCGCGCGCGGCCGTCGTCGAAATTGATGAAGAGATCGTCGGCCACGAACGGTAGCGGCGACGCCTTCTCGGCATGCTCCTCCAACGCAGCCAGACGCAGCGCGAGATAAAGCTGATCGCGCGTGCCTTCGCTCATGCCGGTGATCTCGACGTGTTCGCCGCTCTCGCGAATGGCGGCGAGCGCCATCGGCTGGCGGTCGTAATCCACGGCGAGCCGCGAGAACGCGCCGAGCGTGAGCTCCGAGAAAATCGTGCTTGCGCGCGTGAGCATCGGGCCTTGACGGCGTTCGCGGTATCGGTCGATCGCCCACTTCAGGAGCGTAGATGCCGTCTCCACCTTGACGAAGCGCTCGGCGGCATCGGCCATGACGGATAGCGCTTCCTGCCGCTTCGCTTCGGCGCGCGCGGCGTTGCCTTCGCCCGAGATCGCGTTGAGTTCGCGGCGCGCGGCATCGAGCTCCGTCGCCAGTTCGCTCGATGCCTTCACGGAATCGCCGAGCGCCGCGCCGATCAGCGACAGTTCGCCGTGCAGACCGGACAGGTCCGCGCCCTCCACTTCCGCGATCAGAACGTCGAGCGCGAGGCCGTCGCCACCTTTGATCAGCGCATCGCGCGCGGCATCGATCGCGGTGAGCAACGCGCGCTTCTTCTGCGATTTGCCGATGAGCGGCGCGAGCAACTCCGCGCTGTCCACGCGGGCCCGCTCGTAAAGCGGACGCAGCGCCGACTTCGCTTCCTCGACGCCCGCCTCGGCGCGGCTCACCTGCTCGCTCGCCGATGCCAGTTCCTTCTTCAGACGCTCGGCATCGGCACGCGCCGCGCACGCGGTATCGAGCCGCGCCGAGAGTTCGGCCGCGATTGCGCCGGGCTCACGCACATGGTTCGTGCCATCGAGTTCAAGCGCGAGCTGCCTTGCATCGGACTCGAACAAGGCGAGCGCCGCGCGCATGGCGTCGATCTGTCCGTGGCGAATGGCGTCGATCTGCACGAGCTGTTCGCCGATCTTGTGGACGATACCAATGGCCAATTCGGCCGCCGCCTGCGAGTCCGCCGCAGCCGCCACGCCCGCTTTCGCCGCGGCTTGCGACCATTCGGCTTGCCATCGCTCGAAGGCAAGCGCAGCGGCCTTGGCCGTGTTCTGCCGCGTGACCAGTTCCGCTTGCGCTTCGTCGAGTTGCCCGACGATATGACGCCGCTCGATCACCGCTTCGTCGATGGCGCCGATATGCGCTTCGGCGGCGTCGCAAAGTGCGTCGAAGTCGGCGGTGGCTTCCGCCAACGGCAAATGCCGCGCGAGGTCTTCATGGCGCGCGGCCGCTTCGGCGCTTTCGCGCTCGAACTCTTCCGCGCGCCGGGCAAGCGTGCGCGCCGTCTCGATTACGTGCTCGCGACGCGTGAGCCATGAAGGGACGTCGTCGAGCGCCATCTCCGCAATTTGACTGTGCGATGCGAGCGCGTGCCACGCCGCATCGACGTCCGCGAGCGCTTTTGCGGCTTCGTCCGCGCTGCGTTGCCTTCGTGCGAGCGTTTCCTGATCGACCGCCACGCGACGCTGCAACGCGCTGAACTGCGTGGCTTGTCCGATGGAATCGAGTCTGCGGTCCGCAAGGTCATCGGCGGTGTGCATCGCCGTCTCGAAAAGCGGCGCGCCCGAATCGAGCGGCGTCGCGCCACTCTTGAGCGCGTGCCACGCGGTATCGCGCGTCTCGCGAGCTCCGCGAACCTGATCGCCCGTGACGACATCGTGCGTCTGCGTGAAATCGGCGAGTTCGGCTTGCGTGGCGTGCAGCGCGTCGTGCGCTTCGTTCATGCGATCGACGGCGCGCGTCAGCCGAAGCGCGATCTCCTGCCGCTCGCTGCGCAAGATGGCGATACGCTCGATCGACGGCAAGTTCATCGCTTGCAGTTCGGCAATTGGCCGCGACCATTGGCCAAGCGATGCAAGGCCCGCTTCGAGCGCTTGCGCGGCTTCGCGGCGCGCGTCGCCGAGACGGTCTTGCGCCGCGCCCGTTTCGCGATACTTCTGCGCCTGCCGCAGCGCGCGACGCAACTCCTGCGAGACCTCGCCCTCGGCGATGCCGCCAAGTCGCGCCTTCAATGTCCCGATCTGGGCGAGCGTTTCATCGACCGAGCGCGCCGCATTGCGCGCCGCCGTCTCCAACGTGCCGCGTTCGCGCATCAGGCTCGTGACCGTCTGCAACGCAAGCTGTCCGGGCAGCGCCTGACGCGCGCCCGCTTCGTTTTGCGGCCAGCCGAGTTCCGCGCAATCCTGCGCGACTTGGCGCAGACGCGCGGCGACATCGTGTTCGAGTCGCGCGATGTCGGTCGCGTGATGCGCGCACCGATGACGCGTGGTGTCGAGCGCGCGTATGCGGGTTTCCAGCGCGAGCAACGCGTGGTCGATACGGATTTCGTTCAGCTCCGCCTGACGTTGCGCCGTCGCCTTCGCGTGCAGCTCGTGCGCGGTTTGCGCCGATGCAAGCCGTGTCAGCGCGCTTTGCAAAACAGCTTCGGCGTCGGCGGGAAGATCGGTGACTTCGCCGAGTTCCGCAAGCTCGGCCGCCTTCTCGCGCCACACGTTCAAATACGGCGCGACGCGGCGAATCCGCTCCAGCTTGCCGCGTTTCGCTTCGAGTTCCGCGCGACGCGTTTCGAGCGCGCGGCCGCGCTCCTCGGCTTCATCGACCGCCGTATATGTCTTGCGCCATTGCGTCGTGCGCACGCTTGCCATCTTTAGTTCGCTCGTGGCTTCCTCGAATTGCTTGAGGCCGATGTAATACGCGCGGTCGCCTGACTTGCGCTTGGCCCAGAGCGCGTCCGCTTCCTCGGCCAGGCGTTGCCGCACGGCGCCAAGACTCGCAATGCCCGCAGCCGATTGAAACAGCACCTGCCCGACATCGCTCGATGCATCGAGAATGCTTCGTCCGCCCGCAATCAATCCTTCGTGGCCGAGACAGTACATCTGCTCGAAGAAGCTCTTGTCCGCCGTGCCGATGAAGGGCGCGAGCGCATCGGTGGCGAGCGCGTCGCCATTGGGTTTGGCAAGCGACGCCTTGCGGCTCTTGGTGCGATGAAATGCGAGCGTCTCGTCGTTCAGTTGCAGCGTTGCGCCGAGTTGCAGATCGCTCTGCGGATGCACGAACGCGAGCGGCGAGCGCTGCGGAATGCCGAACAGCAATTCGGCAATCGCCGTCTTGATGGTCGACTTGCCCGCCTCGTTCGGTCCGACGATGAAGTGAAAATCCTGCGGCGCCGCCGGAAATTCGATGACGCGATCCGTGAACTTGCCAAAGCGAATCAGTTCTAGCTTGCCGATGCGCATGAGCCTATTCCGCATCCGCGAGTTGGGCGATCAGACCGGAGCGCACTTCGGCGACGATCCGCGCGAGATCGTCGTTGCGCACGTATTCGAGTTCGGGCACCGACTTTTGTAATTCGCTCGGCGCCTGTGACGCCAGACCGATCAAACGCTCTTTCAACATGCTTAGAAATTCCGGGTCGGACTCGGCTTCGACCAACAAGGCGTGCAGGTCGGCGAGCGCATCGGCGCCGCCGGCGAACGGTTCGCCCGCCGCGCTCGAATGCACGATCGGCTGCGTCGCGATCTTCACTTTTTCCAGCCACAGACGGTCGTGGCTGATCGCCGCGATCTGCGCCAACACTTCGGCGCGCAGTTGCGCTTCGAGACCGAATAGCGCGCCATGCGCTTCGGTCGCGCCGGTGATGGTCACCCGCACCGCGAGCGGCACGGGTTGCGCGGCGGATTCGACGAGCGCATCGAGCGCGCGTCCGACCGCGAGCGCGACGTCATCGAGCGCGACGGCTTCGCTGGCATCGACGATAACGGACTCCCAGCGCAAGACATCGATGAAAAGCCGCTCGACGCTCACCTCTTCCGTCTCCGAAACGTGGACGATCACCGCGCCGCGCCGGCCCGTTTCGCGGATATTGCGGCCCTGCAAGTTGCCAGGAAACACGATCGTGGAGGCCTCTTGCCAGATGGCGAAATCGTGCACGTGGCCAAGCGCCCAGTAGTGATATTGCCGCGCGTGCAACTCGGCGATCGAGCACGGCGCGTAACTCGCGTGCGCCGCGCTGCCTTCGAGCGCGGTATGCAACACGCCGATGTTGAAGTAGCCTTCGACCGGCTGCGGATACGCGGTGACGAGATTCGTCGTGACCGCTTTTTCCTTGAAGCTGTGGCCGTGCAGCGCCACCTTCAGGGCGTCGAGTCGAAAGGTCTGCGGCTTTCTGCTCGAAAACGTGTGCACGTTGTCGGGCAACTGCAACTGGCTCGTCATCTCGCTCTCGGCGTCGTGATTGCCGAAGAGCACATAAACCGGAATGCCCGCGCGTCGCAAGCGCCCCATCTCGCGGCAAAAGAAGATGCCGGTGTTGTAGTCGCGCCAGGTGCCGTCGTAGAGATCGCCCGCGATGACCATGAAGTCCACCGCCTCTTCGAGCGCGACATCGACGAGCTTCGTGAATGCGTCGCGCGTGGCGTTGCGCAAGAGATCGGCGGGCGCGTCGGCATAAGCGGCGAGACCGTGCAACGGGCTGTCCAGATGGATATCCGCCGCGTGAACGAACCGCATGGCGTTGCCTCCTTTTTGATGTACTCGATGACCGCGCGGAGCGACGATGATAGCAGCCGCAAAGAACGAATCGCGTCGCGTTGGAACGCGTTTCTTCGGGACGCGATTTGTCCCTGCGGGCTTGCACAATGACTCACTCGCATCCGCCGAAGAACGAACAGAACGAGGAGAACAAGTGAGCGCAACGAGCCCTTACACCACGCAGACAGTCGATGCCGCCATCGTGCATCTGGAACGCGTCCTGTCGAAGGAAGGCGCGAATTCGCTGTTCGGCCAGACGTACTGGCGCAGTCGCGTGCAGCAGGTCAGCGCGACGCGCGGCCTGCATCGCGACCAGCGCATGCGGCTCGAACGTCTCATGCGGCTGCTTTCGGACGTTTCGAGCGCCGCGCTATGTCTATGACACTCAAGCCCGCACGAGCGCTTGTGCCAGCGCAACGAACTCCGCCACCGGCACTTCTTCGGCGCGACGCGCGAGATCGAAGCCGAGCGCGTCGAAGTCGATTCTGTCGCGATACGCGCCGAGATTGTTGCGCAGGACCTTGCGACGCTGCGCGAAAGCAGCCTTGACGACTTCACTCAAGGTCGCCTCATCCACCACGGGCAGTTCGTGCGGCGCGAACGGAATCATCCGCACGATCGCGGAATTCACTTTCGGCGGCGGCTGGAAAGATTCGGGCGGCACGTCGATCAGCTTGTCCATCACGTAGCGGTATTGCAGCATCACGGACAGGCGGCCGTAGTCCTTGCTGGCGGGCTCGGCAATCATGCGATCGACCACTTCGTCCTGCAGCATGAAGTGCTGGTCGATCACCTTGGGCGCAAAGCTCGTCAGGTGAAACAAGAGCGGACTCGAAATGTTGTACGGCAGATTCCCGACGATACGCAGCGTCGGCTTGTCGCCTTCCAGCGCGAGCGAGCCGAAGTCGAATTCGAGCGCATCGGCGGAATGTACGACGAGACGCTCGCCAAAGCGCTTTTCCAACCGGCCGATCAAATCGCGGTCGAGTTCCACGGCGTGCAGCGGCGACTCGGGCGTGGCCACCCGTTCGATCAGCGGCTCGGTCAGCGCGGCAAGCCCCGGTCCAATTTCGACCATGCGTTCGCCGTGTTTCGGCGCGATCGTATCGACGATCGAATCGATCACGCCTTGATCGACGAGAAAGTTCTGCCCGAAGCGCTTGCGCGCGAAATGGCCCTGGTGTCTGGTGGACATCGGTCTGACGCCTTTGAAACTGATGTGGATAAAGAACCGCGCGACGCTCAGACGCCGCGCTTGTCTCGGTGCTTGTGGCGCGCCATCGTGACGGCGGCGTCGATGGCCGCGATCATGCTGCCCGCATCGGCGCGGCCCGTGCCCGCGAGATCGAGCGCCGTGCCGTGATCGACGGAAGTGCGGATGATCGGCAAACCCAGCGTGACATTGATGCCTTCGCCAAAGGTTGCGAATTTCAGTACCGGCAAGCCCTGGTCGTGGAACATCGCGAGCACGCAATCGGCGTCTTTCAGATAGCGCGGCTGAAACAGAGTATCCGCCGGATACGGACCCGGCGCGTCGATACCGAGCGCGCGAGCACATTCGAGCGCGGGCGCGATGACATCGATTTCCTCGCGGCCGAGATAACCGTTCTCGCCCGCATGCGGGTTCAGCCCGGTCACGAGAATACGCGGCGCGGCGAGGCCGAAATGCGCGCGCAGATCGTGATCGATGATGCGCAGCGTCTCGACCAATCCGTCGATGGTCAGTGCCGCGGACACGTCCTTCAGCGGCAGATGCGTGGTGGCAAGCGCAACGCGTAATGGCCGCTCGCCCGTGCCCGCCAGCATCATCACGACTTGCGGCGTATGCGTGCGCTCGGCGAGATATTCGGTGTGGCCGGTGAAAGGCACGCCGGCGTCGTTGATCGTGCTCTTTTGCAGCGGTGCGGTAACGATGGCGTCGAACCGGCCTGCGAGCGCGCCGTCGATGGCTGCATCGAGCAGATTCAGCACGTAACGGCCGTTGGCCGCGTTCAGCTTGCCGGCCTCGGCGGGCGCGGCAAGCGCATGATGCTCGATCTCGATTCCACCATGCGCGGCAGGCCAGGACGCGGCGCGTGCCTTGAGCAACTCGCGGTCGCCCAGCACGACGAAGCGCGCTAACGGCCAGCGCGCGTGCGCTTCCTGCAAGGCGGCCGCCGTCAATTCCGGACCGACGCCCGCCGGTTCGCCCGTGGTGATCGCGATGGTGATCGCCGGGGCGAGCGGATGGGTGTCGGCGTTCATGCTGTCTTACTGCTGGGCTTGCGCCGCAATGCCCTTGTACTGCACGTAGGCGGTGTCACGCAGTTCGCGCAGCCAGTCGGAGTACGCCTGTTCCGCCTTGCGCTGACCAATGGCCTGACGCGCGATATCGAGCTGCTGCGTGGCCGACCCTTCCGCGTCGCGCCGACCCAGCACCTGGATCAGGTGATAGCCGTATTCGCTGCGCACCGGGTCGCTCACGGCTTCGTCCTGCAGGCTGTTCATCGCGCGTTCGAACTCGGGCACGGTTTCGCCCGGGCTGATCCAGCCGAGATCGCCGCCTTGCGAGGCCGAACCGTCTTGCGAATACGTGCGCGCGAAGTTCGCGAAATCGCCGCCCGAGAGCACTTGCTGCTTGATGTCGAGCAGCTTCTGGCGCGCCGACTGTTCCGACATGCCATCCGACACGCGCAGCAGAATGTGACGCACGTGCGTCTGCACGAGCTTCGGCGCATCGGCCGCGGTGCCCTGGCTCGCGCGGCGTTCGACCAGCTTGACGATCTCGAAGCCGCCGTCGGTGCGCAGAAGCGTCGGCACGACCTGACCGGGACGCAGCGTGGCCACTGCCGACACGATGCCCGCTGGCAACGTGCCCGGCGTGCGAAAGCCGAGGTCGCCGCCCTTGCCTGCGTCCGTGTCCTGCGAATTCTGCTTGGCAAGTTTCGCGAAGTCGTCGCCGTTTTGCGCTTGCTTAAGCACGGCGTCGGCTTGCGCCTGCACCTTCGCGACATCGGCGGAAGATGCGTCGGAAGACAGCTTGAACATGATGTGCTGCAGGTGCAGATCGCTCGAGTTGCGCGCGCCGGGACCGCGCTGGCTGGCGATGTAGTTCGCCACTTCGCCGTCGGACACGGTGATCTTGCTGTCCACTTCCTTTTCGCGCAGCTTGGAAAGCGTGAGTTCGGTGCGGGCGTCGCGCGTGAAGGTGGCCCAAGGCACGCCTTGCGCCTCGATGCGCGAGCGGTAGACGTCGAGCGTCATCTGGTTTTGCTGCGCGAGACGCTCGAGCGTGCGGTTCACGGTGGCGTCGTCGACGACGATGTTGTCTTCCTTCGCGCGCTGCAACTGAATGCGCTCGAGCACCATCTGATCGAGCACCTGCTGCTGCAATTGTTCAGCGGGCGGCACCGGCGCGTTCTGTTGTTGCAGACGCTGCGCGATGAGGCGCGAGCGATCTTCGAGTTCGCGCCGCGTAATGACGCCGTCGTTGACGATCGCGACGACCGAATCGGTGACTTGGGCACTGCTGCCATTCGACAACGCCTGCGCACCGGCCGGCGAACTCAGGATCAGAGCGGCAGCGATCACGCTTGTTGCAACTACCGTCGATCGAAACATATTCACGTTTGCCACAGATACTCCATCAAATACGGGTCGTGCCCGTTCGTATGCTGCTTCTCGTGCGGTTCTGGCGAGCCGCCTTACTGCTTCTTAGCTGCGTGTTAGAGGATGCCTTGTCCGCCTGCGTTCCCCGAGGCTCACTCGTAGTTGCTGTAGCGGGCGAGCGGCGGCGCTGCTGGCGGCGGAGGCTGGTAGCCCTGGACGCTCGCGCGGAACGCGCTGACGAGGCCGTTGTCGACGTTCGACAGGCCCTTGAACGTAAGCTGCGCGAGCACGCGCGTGCCGGACGAGGGCTGACCGCTGGTGTTGACGCCATTAGCGTAACGTTGCGCGCCGAAACCAAGCGCCCAGCAGTCGGCATCGTACTGGAAGCCCACGAGGCCGTCGACGAGCCGATGACTCGCAAGATCATAATTGACACGAGCGACCGCATAGAGACGATTCGTGAGCGGCCACTCGCCGGACACCAGGATCTGGTTGATCGGCTCGTTCACGAGCGTGGTCTGGTTGGAACGCGTGTAGCGGTAGCCGACGTTGATCACCTTGCGGTCGGCCGGGCTGAACGCGAAGCCGATGCTCGAGCGCACGAGCTGATTGTTGTCGACATTATATTGGAACGCGGTTTCCGAGGCGAAACCAGCTCCCAGCTTGATCGCCGCGCCCGCGATGAGGTCCGAGTGCTTGGCCTCGTTGATCGGCTGATCCTCGGAGATCGTGACGCGCTGGCTCGTGAAATAGTACTGCTGCGCGATGACGAAACGCGCACGTTCATCGCCCGTCGCCGGGTTGATGAAGCGCGTCGTGAGGCCCGCCGTGATGCGGTTTGCGTCCGCGATCCGGTCGTTGCCGACGAACGTGTTCGGCGTGTAAATCTCGGCGAGACCGAAGTCGGCTTCGGCGGTATCGAAGATCGGCGCGAAATTCTGGTTGTGATACGGCGTGTAGACGTAGTAAAGCCGCGGTTCCAGCGTCTGGATGTAGTCCTGGCCGAAGAGCCGCACCGAGCGGTCGAACACGAGACCCGAGTCGAAACTGAGCGTCGGGATCGATTCGGTGAAGTTCTTCGGCTGACCTGCCGGCGTCAGCGGTTGGCCCGCAATCGGCCCGGTCGCGATATGGCTCAGGTCGTAAGAGGCGAAGTGCCACTGAATCTTCGGCGTGACAAAGTAGCCCGGCGCGTTGACCCCGTAACTCACGTACGGGTTGAAGTACATGCGCTGACCGTCGGTCGCGCCTTCCTCGGTGATCGTGAAGCGCGTGAAATCCGCTTCGGCGCCGTAGTCGAAACCGCCGACGTTGAACTTGCTGTACTGCACGTTCAACTGCGGTTCGCGCGCATACGGCGGGACCGACGGCTGCAACGTCTGCCAGCGCTGTTCGCGCGCAAGCACGGACCACGGTCCGTTGCTGTATGTCAGACCCGCTTCCTGCTGGTAGAGCAACTGCGTGCCGTTCAGGAACTGGTTCGACGCGTTGCCCAGGTCTTCCGGATACTGACTGTCCGAAACCTTGTTGTAATTGACGTAACCCGCAAAGCCGCCGCCGAAGTTCTGAAAATGCTTCCAGAAGATGGCATAGCGGTTCGTGTGCGTTTCGCGATCGTTCGGCAAATAGTCGCCAGTGAACGAGCCGGAGTAAGTAGGCGACAGATAGCGGTACGTCGCTTCCATCAGCACACCGCGCTGCGTCATGACGCGCGGCGTCACCGTCAGATCGCGATTAGGCGCGATGTTGAAATAGTACGGCGCCGTCAGTTCGAAGCCCGTGTTCGAACTCACCGAAAAAGTCGGCGGCAGAAAGCCACTGCGGCGGTCGCCCGTCAACGGAAACGACAGCCACGGGCTTGCGAATACCGGCACACCCTGGAAGAACAGCACGCCGTTATGCGCGACGCCGTCTTCGGCGCCGGTATCGAAATCGAACGAACTGCCCTTGATGTACCAGGCCGGATTGGTTTCGCACGCGCAGGCCGTGTAGGTGCCGTGATCGACACGCGCCCGCTCGTTATCGATGATATCGATGCGCTCCGCGCTGCCCGAGCCGCCCGTCAGCAGGAAGTGGTACTTCGGGTTCGTCATGAACCCTTCGTTCGCCTCCACCTTCAAATGCGCTTCGGGACCCACGAACGACACGCCGTTGTTGATGAGCCTGACATTGCCGAAAGCATCGGCCATGTCGGTGTCCTGGTCGTAATGGAGCGCATCGCCCTTGATGACCGTCACCGTGCGCCGGATTTCCGCCGAACCTTTCGCCGCCATGTCCTCGTCGGACGTGCCAGTGGTCTTGTCGCCGAGAAGAAAACTCGTTGGCTGCTGGCCGCTCTTCAGCGGGCGCTCTTCCAGTTGGGGCGCGAGACGCAGGCTGCCGGGACCGTCGATTGGCTGCGGTTCGGCTGCGGGTCCTGCAAGCTGAGCGTGCGCGAAAGCGGGCATCAGGCCCGGAACGGATAAAAGCGCGGCGACGAGCCGCCGCCGGCGTGGCTGAGCGTCGCCTGGAATCTTCGATGCGGGAAACTGTCGTGGCGGCATGTATGGGTGGCGGTTCGATCCCGTTCGCGTCCTGAGCGCGATGCCGACAAGTCTGCGGCCGCGCTTTTGGCCGCGCTGTGACCGCACATGCGTCGAGGTCGAAACTGGACGGTCCGTTGCCAGGCAGGGACGACACTCGATCGAACGGTGACGCGGACAGTCGTCGGGCCTGGCGCCAGGCTTGAAACGGATCGCTTAAAAAAGTCGTGGGGTATTATATGGCAAGATGTTTTGCCTCTCGAATTTATGACGCACATTCCCCCCGATTCCCGCTTCGAACAACTTGGTTCGTGGCTGCAAACCCTCACCGATCGTTACCGGCTCGATGTCGCGACGCTCGCGCCCGCGTCGGCCGACGCCAGCTTTCGCCGCTACTTCAGGCTGGAGAGCGCATCGGAGCATGGCAGCACGCTCATCGCCGTCGATGCCCCGCCGCCCGAGAAATGCCGCGAGTTCGTGCAAATGGCAGGCTTGCTCGAAACCGCCAACGTGCATGTGCCGAAGATTCTCGAAGCCGACTTCGAGGCCGGCTTCATGCTCGTGACCGATCTCGGCACGACCACCTACATCTCCGTCCTCGATGATAAGAACGCGCGCGGGCTCATGCGCGACGCCATCGACGCGCTGATCCGCTTTCAGCAGACTTCGCGCGAAGGCGTGCTCCCGCCGTTCGACGAAGCGTTCCTGCGTCGCGAGATGGAGTTGATGCCCGAGTGGTTCATCAGCCGTCACCTTGGCCGCGAGGTCACACAAGCCGAGCGCAAGACGCTCGACAAGACCTTCGATCTGCTCGTCAAAAGCGCGCTCGCGCAACCGCGGACTTTCATGCTGCGCGACTTCATGCCGCGCAATCTGATGGTCGCGGAGCCGAACCCCGGCGTGCTGGATTTTCAGGACGCGGTGTACGGGCCGATTGCGTACGACATCGCATCGCTCATGCGCGACGCGTTCATCAGCTGGGACGAAGAGTTTCAGCTCGACTGCATCGTGTACTACTGGGAACGCGCGCGAAAGGCCGGCCTTCCGGTCGATGCGGACTTCGGCGAGTTCTATCGTCAGGTCGAGTGGATGGGCCTGCAGCGGCACATCAAGGTGCTCGGGCTGTTCGCGCGCATTCATTATCGCGATGGCAAGTCGCACTATCTGGCGGACTTGCCGCGCTTCATCGGCTACGCGCGCAAGGTGGCCGAACGCTACGCGCCGCTCTTCCCCTTCGCGCGGCTGCTCGATCAGTGGGAAGGCCGCGCGATCGAAGTCGGCTATACGTTCTGAGCGGCCATGAGTCAAACCCTCAACACGGCGATGATCTTCGCCGCCGGCCGCGGCGAACGCATGCGCCCGCTCACCGATTCCTGCCCGAAGCCGCTGCTTGAAGTCGGCGGCAAGCCGTTGATCGTCTGGCAGATCGAGCGGCTCGCGGCGGCGGGCATCCAAACCATCGTCATCAATCACGCGTGGCTCGGCGAGCAGATCGAAGACGCGCTCGGCGACGGTTCGCGCTGGGGCGTCGAGTTGCGCTATTCCGCCGAGACCGACGCGCTGGAAACGGCGGGCGGAATCGCGCAGGCGCTGCATCTGATCGGGCGCGGCGTTTTTATCGCGGTGAGCGGCGATGTGTTCTGCGAGTTCGACTATGCGTCGCTCGGCGAACGCGCCGACAAGCTCGCATCGCGCGATACGCCCGGCATGCATCTCGTGATGGTGCCCAATCCGCCCTTCCATCCAAACGGCGACTTTGCGATGCGCGAAGACGGACTGCTCGCCGTCGACGGCGCGCCGCGCCATACGTTCGGCAACATCGGTCTCTACGACACGCGCATGTTCCATGACCTGACTCCGGGTACGCGCCGCGCGCTGACGCCGTATTACCGCGAGACCATCGTGGGCAGACGCGCCACCGGCGAGTTGTACGTAGGCCGCTGGGAGAACGTCGGCACGCCCGCGCAACTCGACGCGCTAGACCGGGAATTGCGCGCCCAAGGCTGAGGCGCGCCGGGATTGGGACGCATCCGATGGTAAAATGCGCAGTTCTGCCGTCTTTTCCTTCCAGCCGCAAGCAGAAGCTGACACGCCAAGCCATCATGTCCGATACCCGTCCCGATACCCTCTTCGCGCTCACCGCGCTTTCGCCGCTCGACGGTCGCTACGCCTCCAAGACCGAAGCCCTGCGCGAATGGCTCTCCGAGGCCGCATTCATGCGTCACCGCGTGACGGTCGAAATTCATTGGCTGATCGCGCTGTCGCGTGCGGGCTTCGCCGAAGTGCCGCGCTTCTCCGAGGCATCCGAGCAATTTCTGCTGAGCTTGGCCGAGCGCTTCACGGCGCACGACGCGGCGCGCATCAAGGACATCGAGCGCGTCACGAATCATGATGTGAAGGCAGTCGAATACTGGCTGAAGGAATCGGTCAAGGGTCAGCCGGAACTGGAACGCGCGAGCGAGTTCATTCACTTCGCGTGTACGTCGGAAGATATCAACAACACGTCGCACGGGCTCATGCTCGCCGGCGCGCGCGAACATGTGATCGTGCCCGCGCTGCGCTCGGTGCACGAGCGCCTGGTGAAGCTCGCGCACGCACACGCCGAACAGCCAATGCTCTCGCGCACGCACGGCCAGCCCGCGAGCCCGACGACGCTCGGCAAGGAAATCGCCAACGTGGCGGCGCGTCTGTCGCGCGCCATCGAACGTATCGTCGAGGTGCCGTTGCTTGGCAAGATGAACGGCGCGGTCGGCAATTACAACGCGCATCTGTCGGCGTATCCGGAGTTCGACTGGGAAGCGTTTTCGAAGGATGTCGTCGAAAACCGTTTGAAGCTCACGTTCAATCCGTACACGATCCAGATCGAGCCGCACGACTACATGGCGGAACTGTTCGATGCCGTCGCGCGCGCGAACACGATTCTGCTCGACCTCGATCGCGACGTGTGGGGATACATCTCGCTTGGCTACTTCAAGCAGCGCACGAAAGCGGGCGAGATTGGTTCATCGACGATGCCGCACAAGGTCAACCCAATCGACTTCGAAAACTCGGAAGGCAATCTCGGCCTAGCGAACGCGACGCTGCGCCATCTTTCCGACAAGCTGCCGATTTCGCGCTGGCAGCGCGACCTCACCGATTCGACGGTGCTGCGCAATATCGGCGTGGCATTCGGCTACTCGCTGCTCTCCTACGACGCGCTGATCCGCGGTCTGGACAAGCTCGAGGTGAACGCGGCGCGCCTGAACGAAGATCTCGACAATTGCTGGGAAGTGCTCGCCGAGCCCGTGCAAACGGTGATGCGCCGTTTCGGCATCGAGAATCCGTATGAGCAACTGAAGGAACTGACGCGCGGCAAAGGCATCACGCGCGAAGGCTTGCAGACGTTCATCAATGGTCTCGCGATTCCCGCGGATGCGAAGCAGCTGCTGCTCGACATGACGCCGGGTTCGTATATCGGCAAGGCGGTCGAGCTGGCGAAGCGAATCGCTTGACGTTCGATCGGGCCGCTTGAGCCGGCCCTTCCGCACTTGCTCGCTTCATAAAAGAAGGCCCCGCGCTTGAACACGCGGGGCCTTTTTTGATGCCTATCGCTCCTGACTCAGCGCGTCTTGAGCTTCTCGATCACGTTATCCACGATCTGCTCAGGCGTGAGTTCAATACTCTCGATGATCGCCTCGTCTTCGCCCGGCTCCTCGAGCGTATCGAGCTGGCTTTGCAACAGCGACGGCTCGAAGAAGTGGCCTGTGCGCGTCTGCAGGCGCTCCTTCAATACGTCGAACGTGCCTTGCAGATAGACGAAAACGACGTCCTTGTCGCCATCGCGCAAGATGTCGCGATACGAGCGCTTCAACGACGAGCACGTGAACACCGCCGTTTCGCCCGCGCGCTTTTTCTCTTCGATCGCCGCGCGGATCGTCTTGAGCCACGGCCAGCGGTCGTCGTCCGTCAGCGGGATGCCCTTGTGCATCTTTTCCTTGTTGGCGGCGCTGTGGAACGCGTCGCCGTCAGTGAACGGGCATTGCAGGCGTTCCGCCAGCATTTCGCCGATGCGGGTTTTGCCGGCGCCCGAGACGCCCATCGCGATCAGAATCATCAAAATCTCCTTACACGACCGCCGCGAGCGCGAAGGTCAAACCTAAACCCATCAGGGAAATCAGCGTTTCGAGCAACGACCAGGTCTTGAACGTCTGTCCGACCGTCATCCCGAAATACTCTTTGATCAGCCAGAAGCCGCCATCGTTCACGTGCGAGAAGATCAGCGAGCCAGAGCCGGTAGCAAGTACCAGCAACTCGGGACTGACGTGACCGCCTGCCGCCGCGGCAATCGGCGCCACGATACCGCATGCGGTCGTCATGGCGACAGTCGCCGAGCCGGTGGCCAGGCGAATCAGCGCGGCGACAAACCAGCCGAGCAGCAAGGGCGAAAGATTCGCTTGCGAAGCGGTGGCGACGATCTGCTGAGAAATGCCGCTCTCACGAAGGATATTGCCGAAACCGCCGCCCGCGCCCACGATCAGCGTGATGCCCGCGATTGGCGCAAGACATTCGCCGCAGAACTTCTGGATCTGATCGCGATTGAAGCCGCGCGCCGCACCGAAAGTCCAGAAACTGACCAGCACGGCAATCAGAAGCGCCATGTCGGACTGACCGACGAAGCGTAGAAGGTCGTTGGGCAGCGTCTTCGGCGTGAAGACCAAGTCAGCCCAACTGCCGACGAGCATGAGAATCACCGGCAACAGAATGGTGAAGAGCGTAATGCCGAAGCTCGGCAGATCGCGCTTTTTTTCCGTATCGCCATGCTTGCTGATGAACTGGTCGGCCAGCGCATTGGCGTCCGGCAGCTTGATGTACTTGTGGATCATGAGCGCAAAAAGCGGCCCGGCGACAATTGCGGTCGGAATCCCGACGATCAGACCATACGCAATCGTCCTGCCGATATCGGCGTGATACGCCTGCACCGCGAGCAACGCGGCCGGGTGCGGCGGAATCAGACCGTGCACGACCGAAAGGCCGGCGACCATCGGCAGACCGATCAGCAGCAAGGACTTGCCCGTGCGTTTGGCGACATTGAACGCGATCGGAATCAGCAGCACGAAACCCACCTCGAAGAACACCGGCAAGCCCACGATGATCGCCACGACCATCATCGCCCAGTGAATGTTCTTTTCGCCGAAGACATTGATCAGCGTATTGGCGACGCGCTCGGCGCCGCCGGATTCCGCCATCATTTTGCCGAGCATCGTGCCGAGACCCACGACGATGGCAATATGCCCGAGCGTATTGCCGTTGCCGGTCTCGAACGCCTTGACGATCTTGTCCATCGGCATGCCGACCGCAAGCGCGAGCAGCACGGACACGATGATCAGAACGAGAAACGGGTAAACCTTAAAACGCGCGATCATCAGGATCAGAACCGCGATCGCGATTACCGCATAGAGCAGGAGCATGCTCCCGTGGACGGCCGGCATGACGCCTCCTTTGATTTTGTTGAGGTTTTTGGCGCTATGCGTGCGTTTGCCGTCGCTGCAAAGAAGCAACGGGCAAGCGCGTGCACCGCGCCGAAGAATCGGGATTTTACTGGTAAGCGGGAAAGTCGTCCGTAAAGCGGTCGAAGGACAACATAAAGCTGAATTTGGATGCGCGCGCCGTCGCTTGAATATGAAAAGAGCCGACTTGTTGAGAGTCGGCTCTTTCGTGCAAATTGCTTCGCGCTGATTCGAACAGCTTGAATCAGGACGCCGGATTCGCGGTCGATGCGGCAGAACCGCAGGTGAAGGTGATCTCACGCGGATCGTTACGGCCTTGATTGCCTTGCAGACCGTCGACTGCCTGCACCAGAACCACTTGGCGATCCTGGCAAATCTTTGTCGCCGCGCTCATGCACGACTTCTTCGACTCGAACAGACCGGAGCATGTGACACGATAGGCTTCGCCCTGATTTGCGATGTTCACCTTTCGAGCCGTATAGGCCATGCCTGTGTCGGTGGTGCATGCAGACAAAATTGCCGCTGCTGAGATGATGGAAATAAGATACTTGAACATCTTGTAACTGCCGGGTAATTGATGGTTGCTTGAATCGAGCGCCTGGGCAAACGCGCGACTACGCGAATGCCCAGGCTTTGCTTCCTGACTTTCACGTCAGGAAGCTCGCTTTACCACCGGTACGAAGCGTTGGCGCTGTACACGGTGCCATTGCGGCTCGTACCCGCACCCGCCTGCAACACGAGGTTCTGCGTGACGCGCAGGTTCATCGCGACGGCAGCCGCCGCATAACCCTGATACGCGGCGCCGCCCACACCGACGGACATATCCTTGTCCTGATCGATGTGCGGGACCATGGCCAGAGCCGTAGCCGCTGCAATACCCGAGTAGGCAGTGCGACCGATGTTGGTGACCTGGCTTTGCATCCCGGCAACCGCACCGTCCGTGTAGCTGTTGGATTGTGCGACCGCGTCGTTCAACTGGTTCACGTTGACCATATCCGTGTCTTGCGTACCAGCCGCGACGTTGGTGATCTGACGCTCACTTCCCACCGCACCAACCGACACCGTCTGAGCACGATCCGCCACGGAACTTGCACCCAAGGCAACGGAGTTGTCCGCCGTAGCCTGGCTGCCTGCGCCGATCGCCGTTGCGTAGTTCCCGCTCGCAAGGGCATTCGTGCCCATTGCGGTGGTGCTCATGCCCGTGGCTTGTGCGTTCGCGCCGCTTGCTACAGCGTGCGGACCGCTAGCCACGGCCGCTTCGGTCGTGCGGTCGCCATCAGCCGCAAAGAGCGGATTCGCACTCGCGGTGACGTTCTGGATGGAACTGGCCAGCGCGTCGAACTGCGCCTTATTGGCCAAGTCGGTCGGAGCGACACCGGCTTGAACGCCATGGATCTGCGTGCCTTGGGCGCCGCTCAGCGTGATGTTGCTGTAGTCGGTGTTGCCGTTGGCATCCGTGTCGAACGTTGCGGCCGTCTTCGCGGTTTGATTGCCGTAGAGGCCAGAATCCTTCAACTGACCAACCGTTGCGACGTCACTGTCAGCAATACCGTTCGCGATGTTGGTAATACGCAGCTTGTCCGTGCTGTTGCCGAACGACACTGTGTTCGCCTGGTCGGCGACAGCGTTGGTAGCCAAAGCCACCGCATTGTCGGCCGTCGCCACGGCGTTGCCGCCGATTGCGATCGAGTTCTTGCCCGTTGCCGACGAGTCGATCAAGACGGAGTTGGCATGGAAGTACTTGATGCCACCCCCGTTCGCGGCAGTGCTCATGGCCGTCGAGATGCTCGTGACGTCGGTCATCGCAGTGCTCACGGTCGTCGACATCGAGTCGATGCCCGTCGACAGTGAGTTCACAGTGGTCGACATCGAGTTGACGGTCGTCGAGATCGACGTGGAGAGCGAACTGAAGCCCGTCGAGAGCGAGGACACACCTGTCGAGAGCGAGGACATGCCCGTCGACAAGGAATCCACGCCCGTGGACATACGTTCAATCATGTCCGGATTCTCCCGATGCGCCATTTCACAGCAGAGCATGGGGATATAACTCGTTTTCACCATGCAGACATTCGGCTCAAAGATTCCGATCCGCCAGCGGCCACGGCCACGCTGATATCCAAACGTCTGGCCCTCTGGCAATTTCGCAACCTCGCGGTCGAGAACCACAGGACTCCAAAGGTGCGGCATCAGCTTCACGGGCGCACGGAAGAGCGTCTCGAAGTATGGCGCACAACTGCGCTCGTATTCCGGGAGCGTCCAAACCTCGTCATACGGCGCACCCGAGATAAGCAGCGCGTGTTGCAGGTTAAAGACCATTCGCTCGATGTCAATGACGTAGTCATTACCCACGCGCATCGTAATGATCTTTCCGCCGCCGTCTCGAAACTTGATCGACCATTCCTTATTGAGCTGCGCGCTCATCTCGATCATTACGTCGAGCTTCGTCATGGCTGTTTCCATGTCGATGAGCGGTGCCGGCGAATCGACCAAGAAACGCTTGGCGTCCTCCGGGCCACCATCGCCGCCGCCCGTCACCAAATAAGTGGCTTTTACGCGCGGAGAACGCTTAAGCAGCATGACGAGATACAGGCAGTTCTGGAAAATGCCGTTTTCCCAGAGCGATTGCTCGCCTTTTCGGATAAAAATGGAAACGCCGACATTCAACCGCTCCGGCATGAGGGGTTTTGTTTGCTTGTTCATACGCCGAGCTTCACAGTGCTGTGGTTGCAGAGGTGCAGCAACCGATTGGCGAAACTATCGAGATTCGCTTGTTGAAACGGATTGACCGAGTCGATTACACGCTGGGCTCGTGCGCGATAGTCAGCTAGCGATGCGTCGTGTTCGCGAGCAGCCAATAAGAGTTGCCGGCCGCCCTCCTGCGCGTTGAAATCCGGGTAGTAGTAGCCCGCGTCGAGCCAAGGCGAGTTGTGCACCAACGGATAGCCGCCATACAAGACGTCAAGATAAAGATAATTCTGGTCGTTTCCCCATTGATGAGAGACGACGGCATCTGCGTACTGCGCCATGAAGCCTGCTATGTCATTTCGACCGTGAAATGTTGCCTTGCTGTCTTTCACGATGTTGAGCGAATTCGCCATTTGCACGAGCGTCGGATGATCCTTCATGTGCAGCGAGTTGAGCACATGCATGTGCGACACGCTCGAAGGCACGGCTCGATATGCTTCTTCGCATACCAACATCGGAATGCTCGACGTCTTCACAACTGAAATGTTCGGCTCGAACATTGCGACACGAAAGCCCTGCGCATGTGGTGGATCTTCCAATGAAGTTCCGCTCCGACGCTGATATCCGAAATGGAGTCCGTGTTCGCTTACTTCGGCAATGCGTTGTTCGAGAAACTGCGGATGCCAGATGAATGGCACGAGATGAACGTCGCAACGGTGGAGCGTACGCATCATGGGGATTGACAACCGATCTTTCGGCATCAACCAGATTTCGTCATAGCGGTCCGGCCGCATGACGTGAACCGGTTTATCGAAAACAGGCGCCTCAATGAGACCAACGTAGGGCTGCCCGCAGCAGTAATAAACCACCTTCTTGCCGCGTGCGCGCATTAGATCAAGCCACTGGGTATCCAGCGCACCACCCATCTCGAAAATCACATCGACATGATTGGTTGCGTCCGCTGCGCGCATGATGCGCACCTTTCTAGACGACAGATCGACTTGCGGCGGCATCGCGTTTTGATCGCCAACATCAATCAATGAAACGCTTTCTACGAACGGTAACCGTTGGAGAGCTTCCGCCAAGAAGATGACATTTTGCCCAAGCCCGTTCTGCCAGATGTTCTGTCCTTGATGCGTTACGACAGAAATTCCGATTCGGATTGTCATTAGTTGTTATCCCAGAAATGACGAAGCGCATTTTCAGAAATTGAAACGCTGCGCTGTTGGCTTTGCGTTTGAGAGACTGCCGTACCCAAAGACGCACGCGTTGCCATTTGCCAAACGCTGATGGGAAGCAGGAGAGACCGTAATCAAGCGTTTTTGCCGGAGGACAAAAAGCGGATTCCTTGGTCAAATATATAGAAGAACACCTGAAATTCCCAGTGAACCTGACGGTTTATGAGAGTCGTCCTATGACGGTGCCAGGGTTCTAGTCTGCCAACGCTGAAAGGCAGTCCGGCAGGCTAAAACGTCCGACCGCTTTCGGTGGAAAAGCTAAGAAGTTTCGGGGCACTTTGCTCAAAAGAGCGTGCGGAAGATCGGCGCAAGAAAGCGTCGCCACAGTTCGTAACGATGTCTCGCTTTGTATCACCGAGGCTCGTCTTGACGGCACGATCCTATGCCACGCCGCACTGCATCGATGTCCGCGCCCACCATGTCGGCACGATTCGCCAACTCGCTCACGAACGAGATACGCGTCGCAAGCATTGCATTAGCAGCGGTTTGGTTGCGACGAATGAAAATGCACGAATGCGCGCACCGACGCCAGCACAGTGCAATTCGGTGGCCTCTGTTACTCTGCTATAGCGTCGAGGTGCGGTTCGACCCAATACATCGAGCCATGCGTACTTGTTCCACTTAGGAAGAAGCTAAGGCACACTAAGTGTCGAATCGGGCCTATTTCGCTTCGCGTCGCACGTCGCTTGTTGCTTGCTGATCGTTGCTCGCTCGCAAGCGTCAGCAAATGTCGAGTCTTGCAGAAGCAGTTACTTCTGGTTCAGCATCCTGCGGTCAAGTTCGTTTCTCTGTCACCTGCTTTCAGCCATCACCAGTGCGGATACCAATGATTTTCTTCGTCTTAGCTCGCTCTTTTTATACTACTAAAATCGTTCGTGTCCGTGGATCACGAATTCAATTATCCGACGGCGTATAGCGGCGAAAAATTCGCAGAATCTGTTTATTCAAAATCCACACCTATCTCAGCCTGTTTTAATAAATTGGCGAACAGTGTTGGTTCGAACCAAATCGCCCAACAATCGAAACCATCGGGCCGTTTCGCACGTTGAGTAGATTTCAATTTTTAAGATGCTCAAATTCAACTTAGAAGCATCGATTGAAATGTTAATTCACACATCGTCTGCATCTTGCCGTGATGCAGCCAGTGGTGCGGAGCCACTCAGCGACGGCTTGCTCGAGCCGTTGGTTCTGACGGATAAGACTAAAAACGTCGACGACCAAGTGCTGAACTCTTACTCAACACGACACAACGCTTAACTCGTCAGTGTCAGCCGAAATTTGCTGAAGAACCCCCAAGCATTTTGAAGGATGAGCTCTTGGGTCCTACGTCACCGCCATCAAGGGTGTGTGCAGAACGGGCGTGACGCACAAAAGTAGAAGTCGATATTTCAAGCGTCACGTCGAAGATGCGGGCCGACAAGAACCGACTAGATCGGAAAAGGGCTCGATAAGCGAGTACCACCACGAAACGCGAGCTCGGCTCAGGGCACGTCACCTTTGTACAAAGGACGCGCCCCTAAGGACAAGCTCATGCGCGAGAGAAATCACATCTCTTTAGCCCAGCAACTCACCCC
This sequence comes from Caballeronia sp. LP006, assembly GCF_031450995.1. Taxonomy (NCBI): domain Bacteria; kingdom Pseudomonadati; phylum Pseudomonadota; class Betaproteobacteria; order Burkholderiales; family Burkholderiaceae; genus Caballeronia; species Caballeronia sp. LP006. The sequence continues at coordinate 2,868,106 of NZ_JARTVW010000005.1, forward strand.
TGCGCCGTCAACTCCGTAGCCGCCCGCGCCAGCCTCGTAACCTCCTCCCAATTCTGCGTAGCCAGCGCAGCCTTCGGCGTCAACCAAGACCCGCCCACACAAACCACATTTGGCTGCGCCAAGAAGCTCGTCGCCGTCTCGGCAGTAATCCCGCCCGTCGGACAGAACTTCAAGTTGGGAAACGGCCCATGAAAAGCCTGCAGCATCGGAATTCCACCCGCCTGCTGCGCCGGAAAAAACTTCACGATTTCATATCCAAGTTCCATCGCCGTAATGATGTCGCTCGGGGTCATCACGCCAGGCAGCAATGGCAAGCCCGCATCTTGCGCAGCCTTATGCATGTCTTTCGTCAAGCCGGGTGACACACCGAATTGCGCACCCGCCTTCTTTGCCTGTGCGCAATGCTCGGGTTTCGTGATCGTGCCGACGCCCACGACGATATCGTCCGCAAGCTGGCTTGCGCGTTCGATTGCCGCGATACCCGCGGCCGTGCGCAACGTAATCTCCAACACCTTCACGCCGCCAGCGTGCAGCGCGCGCGAGACGTGCTCGCCCTGCTCGACCGAATCGAAGGCAAGAACAGGAATGACAGGACCAAGACGGACGATTTCGCTTACCGTTTTCATGTGATACGACTCCTGGTGTTTGATGCGGCGCCGTTGTCTAACGGCCAAGCCGCGAGGTTTGTTTTAGGCAGCAACGGCCTTTGACTCAATGTGTCGCGTGCGCCTTCACGACATCGGGCGAGCGGTGCGACGGAGCAGACGCGGCGTCAAGCAGCGCGCCAAACACCGACGCGCCCTCTTCCGCCGGCAACGCCGCGTGACGGAACACGCCGAACAGCTCACGCCCGAAGCCCGCCTCGTTTTGCGCCTGATGCAGCGGCGCCTCCACTTCGCGCGCCGCCCATTCGTCGGCATCGATATCGACATCGAGCACGCCCGACGGCGCATCGATCACGATCATATCGCCCGTGCGCACCTTTCCGATCGGACCATGCAACAACGCTTCAGGCGATATGTGGATCACCGCGGGCACCTTGCCCGATGCGCCCGACATGCGCCCATCGGTCACGAGCGCCACATGGAAGCCCTGATCCTGCAACACGCCGAGCAACGGCGTCAATCGATGCAACTCCGGCATGCCATTCGCGCGCGCGCCCTGAAAGCGCACGACCGCCACGAAATCGCGCTTGAGCTCGCCCCTGTCGAACGCCTCCTGCACTTCTTCCTGCGAATTGAACACGATAGCCGGCGCCTTCACCACGCGATGCTCAGGCGCAACCGCCGAGATCTTGATCACACCCCGCCCGAGTTTGCCTTGCATGAGCCGCAAACCGCCATCCGGCTGAAACGGCTCGCCAATGCAACGCAGCACCTTGCTGTCATGACTTTCTTTAGCGCCGTCGACCCATTGGAGCTTGCCGTCGATGAGCTTCGGCTCCTTCGTGTAATGCGACAGCCCATGACCGACGACCGTCTGCACGTCCTCATGCAGCAAGCCGCCTTCGAGCAGATTGCGCACGAGGAACGCAACGCCGCCCGCCGCGTGAAAATGGTTCACGTCGGCCTTGCCGTTCGGATAGATCTTCGCGAGTAACGGCACGACCTGCGACAGTTGATCGAAGTCGTTCCAGTCGATGATGATCCCCGCCGCGCGCGCGATCGCCACCAGATGCAGCGTGTGATTCGTGGAGCCGCCCGTCGCCAGCAACGCGACGATGCCGTTGATGATCGCTTTCTCATCGACGACGTGGCCAATCGGCGTGTAGTGGCCGCGTTCGAGAGTGATATCCAGTACGCGACGCGCGGCCTCGGCGGTAAGTGCATCGCGCAACGGCGTATGCGGATGCACGAACGCAGCGCTCGGCAGATGCAGGCCCATCACTTCCATCAGCATCTGATTGCTGTTCGCCGTGCCGTAAAACGTGCATGTGCCGTGACCGTGATAAGCCGCCGCTTCCGCTTCGAGCAATGCGTCGCGGTTGCATTTGCCCGTCGCGAACTCCTGACGAACCTTCGCTTTGTCGTCGTTGGTGAGGCCGCTCGTCATCGGACCGGCGGGCACGAAGATGGTCGGCAGATGTCCGAACTGCAGCGCGCCGATGGCGAGACCCGGCACGATCTTGTCGCATACGCCGAGGCACAAGGCGGCATCGAACATGTTGTGCGTGAGCGCCACGGCCGTGCTCATGGCGATGACTTCGCGCGAGAACAGCGACAACTCCATGCCAGCGTTGCCCTGCGTGATGCCGTCGCACATGGCCGGCACGCCGCCCGCGAATTGCGCAATACCGCCGTGCTGCTGAGCCGCCTGCTTGATGATGTCGGGGAAGCTCTTGTACGGCGCGTGCGCCGACAGCATTTCGTTATAAGAAGACACAATGCCGATGTTCGGCTCGCGCACCGCCTTGATCGCGAACTTTTCCTGCCCTTCGAGACCCGCGAAGCCGTGCGCGAGATTGGCGCACGACAACGCGCCGCGCGCCGGAAACTTGCCGCGCGCGGCGTCGATGCGCGTCAGATAAGCCGAACGAGTGGACTTGCTGCGTTCGATCACGCGGTCGGTGACCTTCTTGAGTTGCGAATGCGGGGAAACCATCGGAGCTCCTTTGTCTCACTCCGGCGTGCTTGCCGTCGAGGTATTGGGTGGACGTCGCGAGGACTGGCAGCTATCTGATAATTTTGCGTCGTGCCGTGAAACGAAATGTTAGTAGAAAAACTACAAGCAGACAACTTGCGATCCGCCTTTATTTGTTAAGCGTTCGCGTATCTGGCGCTTTTACTGGCAGCGAACTCAGGGAAATCCCCTAAATCTACACATCAGATCGTGTAGTAAATGTACAAAGCAGCGATCAGCTATAGTCGCAGGCAATTTTCCAGCATAGGCGAGATTCCCGATGTTGCTGTCCCAAGTCGAGGCGATGCGAGAACAATTGCGCCCTTCGGAGCGCAAGCTGGCCGACTACGTGCTCGAAGCGCCGCGCGAGGTACTCGACTTGTCGATGACCGATTTTGCGGCGCGGGCAGGCGTCAGTCAGCCGACGATCGCGCGCTTCTGTCAGGCGTTGGGCTTTTCCGGCTTTCGCGAGTTCAAGATTCGTCTTGCTCAAAGCGTGGCAGGGGACGTTCCCACGGTTTATCGCGATGTCCGCAGCGACGAGCCGCCTGCGGGCGTTGCCGCGAAGGTTCTGGACCGCACCATCGGCGCGCTGATCCAGGTGCGCAACAGCTTGTCGTCGGACAGCGTCGCCGCCGCGATTGGCGTGCTGGCCAACGCGCGTCGCATCGAGTTCTATGGCGCGGGCGGATCGGGCATCGCGGCGCTGGATATGCAGCACAAGTTCTTCCGCCTCGGCGTGCCGTCGGTTGCGTATTCGGACCCGCATACCTATACGACTTCGGCGGCGCTGCTCGGACCCGGCGATGTCGTCGTCGCCATTTCCAATACTGGCCGCACAAAAGACATTCTCGACGCGTGCAAATCGGCAATGGATCGCGGCGCGAGCGTGATCGCTATCACGCATGGCAATTCGCCGCTCGCGCGCATGGCGAATATCGGGCTTTTCGCGAATGTCGACGAAGACACGGATATTTTCTCGCCGATGACTTCCCGCGTATCGCACTTGGCCATCGGCGATATTCTCGCGGTCGGCATGGCGTTGGCACGTGGCCCTGAGTTGGCTGCGCGTCTTGCCGAGGCCAAGGATGTGCTGGAACGAAGACGCGTCGACCTTTGATCGACGCAGCACATCGGCCGCGAATGTGACAGTTGGTTCAATCGGCTTACTTTGCCAGTATGATCATTTAGTATGAGCTTCAGCGATTAAGTGATCAGTAGAGCAAATGGAAACCAGCGGCGTATTTTCACTTGAACGTTTCGAGTCCTGTATCAATGGCGAAGACTTCGATGAAGCTCTCGCCCTGTTCGGCAAGTTCTCGGAACGGTTGGCAAGATTTCCGTATATGAATCTGGCCGACCTCATGTCCCACGGCGACGCCCGAGCGTTCGCCAATAGATCCGAGTCGGACGAGCATTTCGCCAGCCGCGTTTGTCATGCTTTAGGAAGCATGCTCGTGAATCCGCGATTCACCTGGACCGACGTTCGTTTGCAATCGTTGCAAGTTCAGCGTTCGCTCATCTGGAGCATCGCGGCTGCCACGTCGCCCGGTCATACCGACCATTTCGTGCGTGAGTTGCTTGCTCGTCGCCAAGGCAACGCCGACGCATCCACTCTTTCTGCCGACACCGCTCGACGCCTGAGCATTCTGTACAGCCCGGAATCACGCATCGACCTCGATATCGCGCAACTTTGGAACGCCGACCGCTCTTCGGCGTTGAGTCTTGCCATCGGTATCGGAGGAGAACAATTCGGCGGCAGCGCGATTGCGTGTGCACGACGCATCCGCTTGCTCGAATGGCTGACCGGCTCGATCGACAAACTGAATGAGTCGCCGCCGCTCGATCTGACGAGTCTCTGGGCGCTGTATATGCATTGCACTTATACCGAGGGAAACCGCCATGCCGTGAAACAAGGCATCAACGGTCTCGTGCGCCTGGGTCTTGCGAATTTCGGGCTGACCGATCTCGATACGACCAAGCCACCACCCGAGCGCGAACGGAACGCACGTCCGCTCATGCTGGTCGTCGCGGAAAGTTTCAACAGCGGGCATTCGATCGTGCGAACGCATTCCGCAACGCTCGCTGCGGCAAGACGTTGCTTCGAAACAGTCGCGTTCTGCGCACCTCGCTCTATCGACGATGCGGGTCGTCGGGTATTCGATCGAACTATCGATCTCCCGGAAGGCGCCAACGTGCTCGACCAAGTCCGCCTCATTCGCGACTTCGCACAAACGGAGCACCCAAGCGTGCTGTACATGCCCAGCGTGGGCATGTCGGTTCTGACCATTTTCTTGTCAAACATCCGCGTCGCGCCGCTGCAAATTGCGGCGCTCGGGCACCCGGCGACGACGCATTCGGACCGCATCGACTACGTCAGTGTCGAAGATGATTATGTCGGCGACCCGGCTTGCTTCAGCGAAAAACTCATGCGGCTGCCGAAGGACGGACAGCCTTATATCGCATCGAGTTTATTGAGCGCGGTTCCGGCCCGCACGCCGGTTGGCAAGAACCACACTGACATTGCCATCGCCGCGACGCCGATGAAGCTCAATCCGTCCTTCTTCACTGCCTGCAGGGCAATCGTGCAGCGGGCAGGGCCGCATGTGCATCTGCATTTCATTGTGAGCGGCAGCAAGGTGTTCACCTTGATGCACCTGAATCGCGTGCTGAGCGAGTATCTTCCTTTTGGCTCATTCACGATCCACGGTTTCTTGCCCTACGATGAATACGCCGAACAGCTCGCCAACATGGACATGTTCCTGAGCCCCTTTCCCTTCGGCAACACAAACGGAATCGTGGATGCCTTCACCGTCGGCTTGCCCGGTATCTGCAAAACGGGACCGGAAGTGTTCGAGCATATCGACGGCGCGATGTTCGCACGCGCGTCGATGCCGGAATGGATGGTCGCCACGACTGTGGACGACTACGTTGAGGCTGCCGTCCGGTTGGCGATTAACCGGGATGAGAGAGAAGCGCTACGCGCGTGGATGCTTGCGACTAAAGTCGTGCAACGCTTCTTCGAGGGACGGCCGGAAGTATTCGGCGAAATAGTGCTAGCGCTACTTGAACAGCGCGACGCGTGAAAATGGCAAGCAGCTAAAAAGGCTTGACCACGACAAGCAACGTCGCGCCTAAAAGACCCAGCACCGGCAATTCATTGAACATCCGATACCACTTGTCCGACCGCTTATTCTCGCCACGTTGAAACGTGTGCAGCAAGCGCCCGCAATAAGCGTGATAAACGATGATCAGCGCAACGACGGTGAGCTTCGCATGCAGCCAGCCCTGCCCCGCGCCAATGCCTACCACGAGCCACAACCAAAGCCCGCACGCCAGGGCGGGCACCGCGATGAACGTCATGAAGCGAAACAGCTTGCGCGCCATGAGCAGCAAGCGAGCGGTTGCAGCCGCGTCCTTTTCCATCGCGAGATTCACGAAAATGCGCGGCAGATAGAAAAGCCCGGCGAACCACGACGCGACCAGCACGATATGCAGCGATTTGATCCAGAGCATCGCGTGACCTTACTGACGCACTTCGCCGCGCCCGAGCACGACGTATTTTAGTGACGTCAGCCCCTCCAGCCCGACAGGTCCGCGCGCGTGCAGCTTGTCGTTCGAGATGCCGATTTCCGCGCCGAGACCGAATTCGAAGCCATCGGCGAAACGGGTCGATGCGTTGACCATCACGCTCGCCGAATCGACCTCGCGCAAAAAGCGCATGGCGCGATCGTGGTCTTTGGTGACGATGGCATCCGTATGATGCGAGCCATAGATGTTGATGTGCTCGATCGCTTCATCGAGGTCCTCGACGACCTTGATCGCCAGAACCGGCGCGAGATATTCCGTGGTCCAGTCGACCTCGGTGGCATCGACGAGCGAACCCACATTCGCCGCTTCGAGCACGGCGCGCGCAAGTCCGTCCACACGCAGTTCGACATCCTTCGCCTGAAACGCGCGCGCGAGCGCCGGCAGTGCCTCATGCGCGATGCCTCGCGCGACGAGCAGCGTTTCCATCGTGTTGCAGGTGCCGTAGCGATGCGTCTTCGCGTTGTCGCAGATCACCGCGGCCTTGGCGAGATCCGCGCGGTCATCGACATAAACGTGGCAGATGCCGTCGAGATGCTTGATCATGGGCACGCGCGCTTCTTCCATGAGCCGCGCGATGAGGCTCTTGCCGCCGCGCGGCACGATCACGTCGACGAACTCCGTCATGGTGATGAGCTTGCCGACCGCCGCGCGATCCGCCGTCTCGACGACCTGCACCGCATCTTGCGGTAAGCCGGCCGTTTCGAGGCCTTTGGCGATGAGCTTTGCAAGCGCCGTGTTGCATTCCAGCGCCTCGGAACCGCCGCGCAAAATGGTGGCGTTGCCCGACTTGAGGCACAGCGCGGCCGCGTCGATCGTCACGTTCGGCCGCGATTCATAAATGATGCCGATCACGCCAAGCGGCACGCGCATCTGCCCGACCTGAATGCCGCTCGGCCGATACTTGAGCCCGCTGATTTCACCGATGGGATCGGCCAGCGCCGCGACCTGATGCAAGCCCTCGACCATCGTGTCGAGCGCCTTGTCCGACAGCGTCAGACGGTCGATGAACGCTGCGTCGTGACCCTTCTCGCGCGCGCGGGCGAGATCGCGGGCATTCGCCGCTTTGAGTGCTACGCGTTCCTCGGCAATAGCGAGCGCCACCGCATGCAGCGCCGCGTTTCTGGCCGCCGTCGATGCCCGCGCCATGGCACGCGACGCCTTGCGCGCGCGCCGGCCAAGGTCGGCCATGTAGTGATCGATGTTCATCATGTGTCTCTTTGCGGGCCGCAGGCATCCGCAATGTCTGGATATCGCGCTCCGCCCGAACAACGGCGAGCGCTGAAAAAATCATTCTAAGCGGTTAAGCGTATTGCAACAGCGCCCGCTCAAGCGTCTAGCGACGAACTCGCGCCGGTGGCGCAACGGCGACGGCATGCGCGGCCTTGCTGGACTGCGCGACAGCCATGGCTAGCTCGAACATGCCGGCCCAGGGATCGGGCGGCGGTTCGCTGCCGCGCTTGCCCGTGCTCCCGGACAGCCCCTTCACCTGCCGATCCAGCCGCGCCGCCAGCGAAAGCGCCTTCTCCAGCGCTTCCTCGGTCACGCGCGAGAGCGCCGGGCCGATCAACCGTTCGCGCGGACCCCAGACGCGGTTCTCGCGCATGAGCGTGGCGAGCGGTTTGCCCGATGCCACGCCGCGCTTGATACGCAGCAGCGTACGCACCTCTTCGACCAGCGCCCACAGCACGAGCACGGCGGCTTCGCCTTCGCCCTTCAGACCGTCGAGCATGCGCGCGAGCCGGCCGATATCGCCGGTCAACATGGCCTCGTTGAGCTTGAAGACGTCGTAGCGCGCGACGTTCAGCACGGCATCGTGAATCTGCTCGAAACTCAATACGCCTTGCGGATACAACAGCCCGAGCTTCTGGATTTCCTGATGCGCCGCGAGCAGATTGCCCTCCACGCGTTCGGCGATGAACAGAAGCGCTCGCCGCCCTTCTTCCCCTGGCGCCACACGCTGGCCTTGCAACGAAAGCCGCTGACCGACCCACATGGGCAATTGCGCGCGTTCCACTGGATCGATTTTCAGCGCGACGCCCGCGCCGATCAGCGCCGTGAACCACGCGGACTTCTGCGTCGCGCCATCGAGACGCGGCAAGGTGACGAGCGCGAGGATGTCGGGGTTATTGGCGGCGGCGAGCGTCTTCAACGCTTCCGCGCCTTCCTTGCCCGGCTTGCCCGTGGGAATGCGCAACTCGATCAGTTGCCGGTCGCCGAAGAGCGACATCGACTGCGTCGCGCCGATCAACCCGCTCCAGTCGAAACCGCGCTCGACGGTAAACACCGTTCGGTCCGTGAAACCCGCCGCGCGCGCCGCGGCTCGGATGCGGTCGCACGCTTCCTGCGCGAGCAGGTGCTCGTCGCCATAAACGACGTACAGACCCTTCGGACCTTTCGCGAGGTGCGCTTCGAGCGCGTCGAGCTTCAACTGCATGATGGTCGATGAGCGCGCGCGATCAAAGCGGCGGCGTCGGCAACGGCGCGCGTGGCGCGATGCCCGGCGTCTGCTCGCTCGGCGCCGGATGCAGCGAACGCACGACGGCAAGCCGGCGCGTCAACTGATCGACGGCGTCGTTACGCATGTCGTTGTAGAGCAGCGTCGCTTCCTGCGATTTCGCGAGCGTGTACTGGTCGCTGTAGGTCATTGCGCGATTCAGCGCGATGACGCTAGGCGGAATCAACAACGTGCCGTCGGCGCCGAGCAGCGAATACGTCAGCCGGAAATCGAGCTCGTATTCCTGCACCACGCCCTGCGAATTCAGACTCAGCGTGCCCATGCCCGTGCCCTCCGACAGCGACAAAGTGGCGTCCGGCTTCTCGCCCGCCTTGACGATGACCGTATCGCTGCCGCCCTGCACCATGCGTTCGAGCCGCGCGACCATTTGCGGCGTGCCGCCCGAAATGGAGAGCCGCTTGAACGCGTAGTCCTGCTGTCCGCGCAATTGGAAGCCGCACGCGGATACGGCGAGCGCGCCGCCAAGCAGCGCCAGAAACGAACGCCTGCCCATGCCGGTTGCCTCGACTCGTTTTCCGGTCACATCCACTCCCTTGGCGCTCATCATCAGACGACCACGTTGACGAGGCGTCCCGGCACCACGACGACCTTCTTCGGCGCACGCCCTTCGGCAAACTTCTCGAACATCTCGTGCGCAATCGCGGCCTTTTCGATGTCTTCGCGCGATGCGTCCTTCGCGACCGTCAGCGCGCCACGCACCTTGCCGTTGACTTGCAACACGAGTTCAATCTCCGATTGTTCGAGCGCGGCTTCGTCGACCTTCGGCCACGGCGCATCGAGCAGCGGACCGAAGCTATCGGCGTAACCGAGTTCCGACCACAACTGAAACGTGACGTGCGGCACGACCGGATACAGCACGCGCAACAGCACGCTGAAGGTTTCGTTGAGCACGCCTTCGCTCGACTGCTTCGCGCCTTCGAGCGCGTTAAGCATCTTCATCGCGGCCGAAACGACCGTGTTGTACTGCAGGCGGCCGTAGTCGAAGTCGGCTTGCTTGAGCACCGTATAGATTTCGCGGCGCAGCGCGCGATCGGCATCGTTGAGTTTCGATGCATCGAGCTTCGCGTGCTGACGCAGCGCTTCAGCGTTGTCGTGTCCGAAATGCCACACGCGGCGCAGGAACCGGCTCGCGCCTTCCACGCCCGCGCCCGACCATTCGAGCGATTGCTCCGGCGGCGCGGCGAACATAACGAAAAGACGCGCTGTATCCGCACCGTATTGGTCGATGAGCGTCTGCGGGTCCACGCCGTTGTTCTTCGACTTCGACATCTTCTCGACGCCGCCGAGCACGACCGGCTGACCGTCCGCGTTCGAGGTCGCGCCCGTGGGGCGGCCCTTGTCGTCGTGCGTGACGGTGACATCCAGCGGGTTGTACCAGGTCTTCTTGCCCGCCGCGTCTTCGCGATAGAACGTCTCGTTGAGCACCATGCCCTGCGTGAGCAGATTCTTCGCGGGTTCGCCGAACTTCACGAGGCCCATGTCGCGCATGACCTTGGTCCAGAAGCGCGAGTACAGCAAGTGCAGAATGGCGTGCTCGATACCGCCGATGTACTGGTCCATCGGCATCCAGTAATCGGTGCGTTCGTCGACCATGGTCTTGGCGTCCGGCGCGCTGTAGCGCGAGAAGTACCAGGAAGAATCGACGAAGGTGTCCATCGTGTCGGTCTCGCGCTTCGCCGCCGCGCCGCATTTCGGGCACGCGCAATTCAGGAACGCTTCGGACTTCGCGAGCGGATTGCCCGTGCCGTCCGGCACGAGGTCTTCCGGCAGCACGACCGGCAAGTCTTTTTCCGGCACCGGCACGTCGCCGCAACTCGGGCAATGGATGATCGGAATCGGCGTGCCCCAGTAGCGCTGACGCGAAATGCCCCAGTCGCGCAGACGCCAGGTGATCTGCTTGTCGCCGAAGTCTTTCGCTTTCAAGTCGGCGGCGATCGCGTTGATGGCTTCCTCGGTCGTCATGCCGTCGTACTTGCCGCTGTCGACGAGACGCCCGGCGGTTTTGTCGCCGTACCATTCCTGCCAGGCATCGGTCGAATATGTCTTGCCTTCGACGGCGATGACCTGCTTGATCGGCAAGCCGTATTTCTTCGCGAACGCAAAATCGCGCTCGTCGTGCGAGGGCACGCCCATGACCGCGCCTTCGCCGTAGGACATCAGCACGTAGTTGCCGATCCACACTTCGACCTGTTCGCCCGTCAGCGGATGCGTGACGAAGAAACCGGTGGGCATGCCCTTCTTTTCCATGGTGGCGACATCGGCTTCCGCCACGCCGCCGCGCTTGCATTCCTCGATGAACGCCTGCAAGTCCGCGTTGTCGCGGGCAAGGCGCGTGGCGAGCGGATGCTCCGCAGCAATCGCCGCGAAGGTGACGCCCATGATGGTGTCGGCGCGCGTGGTGAACACGCGCAGCAGCTTCGCCTCGCCATCGATCTCATACGGGAAACCGAAATTCACGCCGAAGCTCTTGCCGATCCAGTTCTGCTGCATGATCTTGACGCGCTCGGGCCAGCCGAGGCCTTCGAGATCGTCGAGCAACTGGTCCGCATAGTCGGTGATGCGCAGGTAGTACATCGGAATTTCGCGCTTCTCGACGAGCGCGCCCGAGCGCCAGCCGCGCCCGTCGATGACTTGCTCGTTCGCGAGCACGGTTTGATCGACCGGGTCCCAGTTCACCGTGCCGGTTTTCTTGTACGCGATGCCCTTTTCCAGCATCTTGAGAAACAGCCACTGGTTCCACTTGTAGTACTCGGGCGAGCAGGTGGCGACTTCGCGCGACCAGTCGATGGCGAGACCCATCGACTGCATCTGCTTCTTCATGTACGCGATGTTTTCGTAGGTCCACTTTGCCGGCGGCACGTTGTTCGCCATGGCCGCGTTTTCGGCGGGCATGCCGAACGCGTCCCAGCCCATCGGCATGAGCGTGTTGTGACCGTTCATGCGCAGATAACGGTACATCACGTCGTTGATGGTGTAGTTGCGCACGTGACCCATGTGCAGCTTGCCCGACGGATACGGCAGCATCGAGACGCAATAGAACTTGGGCTTGGCCGACGTCTCGGTCGTCCGGTAGACGTCGTTCGCGCGCCAGTTGCTCTGCGCGGCGGATTCGACGTCGGCGGGTACGTATTTATCGTGCATGGTGTGGTGGCTTTACGCAAATGCTGGGAACGGACCTCGGACGCGCTTTGCGGCGTGTCGGTCTGGATTGGCGCTGCGCCCGGTGTTTCGTCCTGCTGCTGACGAGCAACGCAAAGCACGGGCAAAGGGCGATTATACCGTCGTGTCAACTTGCTCAGGCGATGGCGGCAGGCTTCGAGATGCGTGTGCAGGGCTTTCTGGCGGAGGCGGCGCGGTGCTTGGCGACGATGCAAAGCTTCGAGCGCCCGCCGGTGAGAAGTCAAACGCCGCCAAGTAAGCCGATCGAGCGACATACGCGCAATGCAAGCTTGATCGAGGAGCGCATTAGGATTGTGCCGCGCTTCGCGTCTCCCGTCGCTGCAAAGCTCAAGTGTACGAAGCGGGAAGATACATTTGACCGGCATGTTGAAGTTGCATCCCGCCCGGCGCCGCCAACCGCCGCAAAACTAAAGGACGCGCCTACCGCGCCGGTTGCCCGACCGCTTGCGTAACGAACCCAATCCGCTCCAACCCCGCCTGCTGCGCCGCGCCCATTACCTGCGCGATGACCTCGTAGCGCGTCGCGCTCGACGCCCGCAAATGCACTTCGGGCTTTTGCGCGGCCTTGGCGGCATCCGCGAAACGCGCGCGCATGTCGTTCATGCTGATGGGCGCGTCGTTCCAGTAGAGCTTGCCTGCATCGTCGATGGAAAGCGTGATGGTCTGCGGCGTCTCGCGCGCCGGCTGCGACGCGACTTTCGGCAGATCGAGCCGGATCGCATGCGTGAAAAGCGGCGCGGTGATAATAAAGATGACGAGCAGAACGAGCATGACGTCGATGAGCGGCGTCATGTTGATGTCCGCCATTGGCGCGTTATTGGGCTTTTTGTCGAGTCCGCCGAACGCCATCGCCTCGCGCTCCCCTACTTGCCTTCACCGCACACGAACGTGTGCAGATCGTGCGCGAAGCCGTCGAGTTCCTCGGAAATCTGCCGCACGTAGCGCCCGAGCACGTTGTAGGCGAGCACCGCCGGAATGGCCACGACGAGCCCGAAGGCCGTCATGATAAGCGCCTCGCCAACCGGACCGGCGACGGTTTCGATCATTGCCTGTCCGCTCGCCGCAATGCTGGTCAGCGCGTGATAAATGCCCCACACAGTCCCAAGCAGCCCGACGAACGGCGCCGTGCTGCCCACCGACGCCAGCAGAACCTGCCCGAACTCCAGCCGCCGCTGTGAATTCAGCAACGCTTGGCGCAACGCGCGCAGCACGCGTTCGCTGCGTTCCACGCGCGCGAGCAACGCGCCCGGCATCTCGGCTTCCGACGCACGCCACGCAGCCTCGGCGAGCGGCAGATATACGCGCTCGCGATCGACTGCACGCAAGGCGCCGATGCCGTCCTTGAGCGTCGCCGCCTGCCAGAACCGCTGCACCCCGCGCGGCCCCTGACGCTTCGCGCGCGTGAGCACCCACGCCTTTACCAGCAGAAAACACCAGCTCGCGAACGACATGGCGAGGAGCACGCCCGCAATCGCATGCGTGACCGCGTCGCCGCTTTGAAGATAATGAATGACGCCTGTGGCCGCCATGAATCTCAGCGCAGCCCGAGGACGTCCTGCATGTCGAAGAAGCCTTTGTCGTGGCTCGCGAGAAACCTCACCGCGCGCAGCGCGCCCTGCGCGTAAGACAGACGGCTCGCCGATTTATGCGTGATCTCGACGCGCTCGCCGATACCCGCGAACATGACCGTGTGATCCCCGACGATATCGCCGCCGCGAATGGTCGCGAAACCGATAGTCGATGGGTCGCGTTCGCCGGTCACGCCTTCGCGCGCGTAGACGGCGCAGTCCTTGAGGTCGCGGCCAAGCGCCTTGGCCACTGCCTCGCCCATGGCGAGCGCGGTGCCAGAAGGCGCATCCACCTTGTGCCGGTGATGCGCCTCGATCACTTCGATGTCGTAGCCCTCCGCGAAGTGCTTCGCCGCGAATTCGAGCAGCTTGAGCGTGACGTTCACGCCAACGCTCATGTTCGGCGCGAACACGACGCCGATCTTCGCGCCCGCGGCTCGCAATTGCGCCTTCTGTTCATCGGAGAAACCGGTCGTGCCGATCACCATCTTCACGTTGTGACGCAGCGCGGCTTCGAGATGCGCGAGCGTGCCCTCGGGGCGCGTGAAGTCGATCAGATAATCGGCGGCGGCGAACACGCGTTCGATGTCGTCGGTGAGCAGGACGCCCGTGGTCTTGCCGAGAAACGCGCCCGCGTCCTGGCCGAGCTGCGGCACGCCGGGCCGGTCGAGGGCGCCGACGAGTTCCGCGTCGGGATCGTTGAGAACGGTTTCGATCAACATCCGGCCCATGCGGCCCGATGCCCCGGCGATGGCGATCTTCATGGCTGTCTCGTGTCGAAGCGCGCAACGGTCACGCGCTGGATGATGCAGATTGGAAGCAACGGGAACCGCGCGAGGAGCGCGCCGGTTCCCGTCTGCGCCGCGTTACTGCGGCATGGAGAACTGCGTCTGACCACCGGCGTTGGAAGGCGTGGGCGACGTGCTCGCCGGGCCTACCGCGCTGCTATCCGGAATGTTGATTTGCTGCGGCTTGCGCTGCAACTGGATCTGCGAGTTGCTGCCGCCCGCGCCCGCCGAACCCGGCGCACCGCCCGCGCTTTGCGGCGCGCTGCTGTAGGCCGAAGAGCGCTGACGGCCCGTTGGCGTATCCACCTGAGCGGTCGCGCGATTCGCGGCCTGCGCCGCTTGCTGGTTCGCGTCGCCCGAAAAAGCCGCGGCTGCGTTTGGCTGCGTGGAAGGCTCGCCCGCCGGAGCGGTCACGGCCACGGTGGATGCCGCGACCGGCGCGGAAGCGGGAGGCACCGCGGCCTTCGCGACCTTCACGCCCTTGTCGCCGTCGATTTCCGCGAGCAGTTCGAGGTTCGAAGGCAGATTCTCGCCGCCCGACCAGCTCACCACGCGCTCGCTCGCGAAGTTCACGACGAAGTCGCGCTGCTGCACGACCGACGTGGAACCGCGCTTGAAGTAAAAGACGTAGTCCCAGCGATCCGCGTGGAACATGTCGGTGAGAAGCGGCGTGCCGAGAATTTGCTTGACCTGATCGCGCGACATGCCGACCTGCATCTGGCTTGCTGCTTCTTGCGAAACGAAATTGCCTTGCACGACCGTGATCCGATACGGCGTGATGCTCTGCGCGATCTTCTGCGTGATGCTGTCGTAAGTCGAGCAACCGGCCAGCAATGCGGCCACGGTTGCAGCGATCATGGTTCCCCGCATGCGACGGCTCTCCCTGCAATTCGATAAAATTTTTGAGAACATTTCAACCTTTCGCGCGAGGCGTTTTCGAAGGCCGCGCCAATCCAAGCCAATCCAAGCCAATACGTGAGCCAATACGCGACAGTCACGTGCTCATGCGGACCGATCCGTGTCATTTCTGTTCATGATGTCGGGAACGGTCAAAACGCATTACTATGAGAACCTCAAATTGTACTCTAGGGATGCCTAGCCATGACCAATCCCGCCGATCTCAAAAATATCGGGCTCAAGGCGACCCTGCCCCGCCTCAAGATTCTCGAAATCTTCCAGCACAGTCCGGTGCGCCATCTGACCGCTGAAGACGTGTATCGAAACCTGCTCACCGAAGAGCTGGATATCGGTCTCGCCACGGTTTATCGCGTGCTCACGCAGTTCGAGCAAGCCGGACTTTTGTCGCGGAGCAATTTCGAATCGGGCAAGGCCGTCTTCGAACTCAACGAAGGTTCGCATCACGATCACCTCGTGTGCATCGACTGCGGCCGCGTGGAAGAGTTCTTCGACGCCGAGATCGAACGCCGTCAGCAGTCCATCGCGAAAGAGCGCGGCTTCAAGCTCCACGAGCATGCGCTGGCTTTGTACGGCGCCTGCACGAAAGAAAACTGCCCGCACCGCAAGCATTGAGCGGATGCGCCGGGTGTCCGGCGCGCGATAGGCAAAACCGCCGCCCATCGGCAACGATGGACGGCGGTTTCATTTCGCCTGTACGATTTGCGAGATGCGTATGCGCACGATTCGCAATTACGTTCACGTACCTTGATCGATGAACGCGAACGCTTGGCGCGCGAGCAAGACAAGCATCGGCGTCTTCATTGAATTTCGCCGAAGACGCGCAGCCGCGACACGCCGCCATCCGGAAAAATATTGAAGCGCACGTGCGTCACGGGCCCGAGCTTCGCGAGCTCCTTCTCGAAGCGATGCACCTTGTCCATAGCGAGTTTTTGCTCGTCGAGCAGTACAGGCCAGAACATGGCTTGCGTCACGAGCGATTCATCCGTGCCGCCCTCCACACGCGCCGCCTGCAGCGAGCAGCGATCCGGGAAATTGCCTTTGAAATGCGCGGTATCGACTTCGACCACGCGGATCACGCCGGGCGCGGCCAGCGCCACGATCGCCCAGTCGTTGCCCGGCTCGCGACGGCGACGCGTTTCCCAGCCATCGCCCATATTCACGCCGCGTCCCGGCATCAGCATTTGCGATGCTGGCCCGAAGTGCTGATTGTTCGCCGCGACCAGATACGCGCCGTTCTCGACAGCCGCGAGGTCCAGCAGCGTGCCGCGCTCGATGCGCGAAAAATCCGTCTTCGGCTGACCATACACACGTAGCCGCGCGATCCCGCCATCGGGGTAAATGTTCACGCGCAAGTGCGTGTAAGCGCGCGTATCGGCGATCTCGACATAGTGATGACGATTGCCCTGCAAGGTCGTCGCCGGCACGATCTCGCGCCAGTCGCCGTCTTCGGGCGCGCTCGCCGGATCGGCGTTCGGGCTGTAGCACGCCTCGACCGACGCGGCCGGCGGAAAGTTGCCCGTGAAATGACTCGTATCGATATCGATGCCGTGAATCGTGCCCGCGCGCGCGAGCTTGACGACGCAGAAGTCATAGCCCGTCGTGCGCTTGCGGCGCGTTTCCCAGCCGTCCATCCACTTGCCGTGTTGGTCGTATTTGCCGGGAATGAACACCGCCGGCTGCGGCTCCAGCATGCGTTCCTTCGGCGCGAAGAATTCGTCCGTGGCGAAGAGCGCCTGCGCGCCGAGACGCGGGTCCGCGAGGTTCATATAGCGGCGCGTAAAGGCGGGCGCATCGGGATCGAAAATCGGATTTGCCATTCGTATGTCCTTTTATTTGAAGATCGAGCGCAGCTTCGGCATCAGATCGCGTGCGCGTTCTCATGCCCATGCGAGGTTTCGGGCGCGGCCGGCACGAAGCGATAATCCGCGTCCTGGTCGAGCACACGCCTGGCGCGCGCCCGGTCGATGTCGTTCTCCCACACGGCTACGACCACCGTCGCCACGCAATTGCCGATGAGATTCGTCACCGCCCGCGCAATGCCGACGAACCAGTCGACCGGCAGAATCAGCACGAGACCGAGCACGGGAATCGCGGGAATGGCCGACAGCGTGGCCGCAAGGATCACGATGGCCGAGCCGGGAATGCCGTGCGCGCCCTTCGAAGTCACGAGCGACACGAGCACCACGACGATCAGGTCATGCAGCGAAAGCGGCGTGTTGGTCGCCTGCGCGATGAAGATCACCGCGAGCGTGAGGTAGATCGAGAAGCCGTCGAGGTTGAACGAATAGCCGGTCGGAATCACGAGGCCGACGGTCGAGTCCTTGATGCCCATCCATTCGAGCTTGCGCATGATCTGCGGCAGCACGGCATCGGACGATGCAGTGCCGAGCACGATCGACAATTCTTCGCGCAGATAGCGCACGAGCTTGAAGATGGAGAAGCCCGCGAGGCGCATCACCACTGCGAGCACGACGAACACGAAGAGGAAGCAGCTTGCATAGAACACGGCCACGAGCAGGCCGAGTTGCTTCAACGATTCGACGCCGTACTGCCCGGTCGTGAACGCAATCGCGCCGAGCACGCCGAGCGGCGCCAGCTTGATGATGAACGCCATGATGCGAAAGAACACGTGCGAGAGTTCGTCGATCAGACCGGTCACGCGTTTCGCCTTGTCGCCGAGCAACGAGAGCGCCGAGCCGAACAGCACGGAGAACACCAGCACTTGCAGGATGTCGCCCTTGGCGAAGGCGTCGATGGCGGTATCGGGAATGATCTTCAGCAGAAAACCCGCCGTGTCCTTGAGGCTCTTCGCGTGTTCCGTATAGGTCGTGAGCGACGACGCGTCGAGCGTATGCAGGTCGATATTCATGCCGACGCCCGGACGCGTCACCCACGCGAGGATCGCGCCGATCACGAGCGCCAGCGTAGTCATGATCTCGAAGTAGACCACCGCTTTCAGACCGACGCGCCCGACCTTCTTCAGATCGCCCGCGCTCGCCATGCCACTGACGACGACGCAAAACACGATTGGCCCGATCACCATCTTGATGAGCTTGAGAAAGCCATCGCCGAGCGGCCGCAGCGACTGGCCGAAGTGCGGGAAAAGCGCGCCGACCACGATACCGATGACCAGCGCGATCATCACCCTGCCGAACAGCGAATTCAGGAATCTCGACACGACCTTCTCCTTGTCGTTGAAGGGTTTCATTTCCGGGCAACTGTTCCGACTGGTCGGACCAGTGCTGTGATGAGGCATATTAGAAAGCCGATATAACCGCGTCAAGCAACGCGTGCTAACGGTTTACCCTGTTGCCTGCTGGCATGGAATCGCTTGATTCGAACCGGAGCACACGCGTACGAAAGGCGCGCATACAATGGCGGTCAGACCGGCCATTCCCAATTCTTCCTATGAAAAACGTTCCGCATACCGTGACCGATGCCGCCATCGCGACCATTCGCGAGCGTATCGAGTCAAGCATGTATCCCGTGGGCAGTTTGCTGCCCGCGCAGCGGCAACTATCGGAGGAACTGGCGATCAGCCGTGCTTCGTTGCGCGAGGCGCTGACCACGCTCGAAGCGCTCGGCATGCTGCACATCCGTCCCGGCAAGGGTGTGTATGTGAGCAGCGCGCAGGCGTCGAGCGCGCATGGCTGGCGGTTTGCCGATCAGGCGTCGTTGCCCGATACGTATCAGATGCGCTTCGCGCTCGAAGGATTCGTCGCGCGGCTGGCGGCGCATTCCATCGGCGACGCCGACATCGACTGGCTCGATGACAATCTGAACGCGCTGCAAGGCGCGCTCATGGCGGCGGAACTCGAGGAAGCCGCGCAACTCGACTTCGCATTTCATATGCGTATCGTGAGTCTCGCGGGCAATGCGGCCATCGAGTCCATCTTGCGTGGCAGCGCCGACATCATGAAAGAGAGCCAGCGCTTGCCGTTCTATCGGCGCGAGCTCGTGCTTTCGACTTATAACGAACACATGGTGATCGTCGAAGCACTCAAGGCGCGAGACGGCGAGAAAGCCGGCATTGCAATAGAGCGGCACATCGTCAACGCGGCGCAACGCGCGGGCGTGCATTTTCCGGTGCCACACCGAGCGTAGGTCCGGCCTTTCCAGCGATGCGCTGTCGAATCGATCTCAGGGGCACGGCATCGGCGAACGCGGCTGCGGCGGCTGCGGCTTACGTCGTGTCGCATTGCCGGCAGCAATTTCGCGTAAGCCGGAACACGCGCGGGAAAAGAAAAGCCGCTCCGAAGAGCGGCTTTTTTTACGTCGGTCAGTGCAGCAAGCTTACTTCGCGTTCGCGAGCGCTACAGCCGTGTCCAGCATGCGGTTCGAGAAGCCCCACTCGTTGTCGTACCAGCTCGACACCTTCACGAGACGGCCCGACACCTTGGTGAGCGTTGCATCGAACGTCGACGAAGCCGGGTTGTGATTGAAGTCGATCGACACGAGCGGCGCCTCGTTGTAGCCGAGAATGCCCTTGAGCGAACCTTCCGCTGCATCCTTCATGATCTTGTTGACTTCCTCGACCGTCGTATCACGTGCGGCGATGAAAGACAGATCGACCACCGACACGTTGATGGTCGGCACGCGAATGGCATAGCCGTCCAGCTTGCCGTTCAGTTCCGGCAGCACGAGACCGACCGCCGAAGCCGCGCCCGTCTTCGTCGGGATCTGGCTATGCGTGGCCGAGCGTGCGCGACGCAGGTCTTCGTGATACACGTCGGTCAAAACCTGATCGTTCGTGTAGGCGTGGATGGTGGTCATCAGACCGTTCACGAGACCGATCTTGTCGTTCAGCGGCTTGACGAGCGGTGCGAGACAGTTCGTCGTGCACGACGCGTTCGAGATGACCGTGTCGGATGCCTTCAGCACGTGGTGGTTCACGCCATACACGATGGTCGCGTCCACGTCCTTGCCACCCGGCGCCGAGATGATGACCTTCTTCGCGCCACCCTTGATGTGCGCGCTCGCTTTTTCCTTCGTCGTGAAAAAGCCCGTGCATTCCAGCACGACGTCGACGTTCAACTCGCCCCACGGCAGTTCGGCCGGGTTGCGGTTGGCCAGCACGCGAATCTTGTCGCCGTTGACGACGAGGTAATCGCCGTCCACCGACACTTCGCCCGGGAACTTGCCGTGCGCCGTGTCGTACTGCGTCAAATGCGCGTTCGTCTTGGCATCGCCGAGATCGTTGATGGCGACGATCTCGATGTCGTGTTTCTTGCCGTTTTCGTAGAAAGCTCGCAGCGTATTGCGGCCGATCCGGCCGTAGCCGTTGATTGCAACGCGAATCGTCATGGTCAATCTCCTGATGGCTAAAAAAACCGTTGACTGCCGGGTTCAGGCCGCGAGCACGGACTTCGCCGTCTCGACGACATGTTCCACCGTGAAGCCGAAATGCTTGAACAGCTCGCCCGCCGGTGCGGATTCGCCGAACGTGTCGATGCCGACCACGCCGCCTTCGAGGCCCACGTACTTGCGCCAGAAATCCGTCACGCCCGCCTCGATCGCCACGCGCGCCACGCCATTGGGCAACACGCGCTCGCGGTATTCGGCGTCTTGCTTGTCGAACACGTTGGTGCAGGGCATCGAGACGACGCGCGCGCCAATGCCGTCCTTCGCCAGCGCCTCGACCGCCTGCATCGCGAGCTGCACTTCCGAGCCGGTCGCGATGAGGATGATCTTGCGCGCCGGAATGTCGTCGTTCCAGTCGCGCAGCACGTAGCCGCCCTTCGCGATGTTCGCGATCTGCACGTCGTTGCGCGGCGAGAATTGCAGATTCTGCCGGCTGAAGATCAACGTGGACGGACCTTGATGTTCGATTGCATGCGTCCAGGCCACCGCCGTTTCCACGGTGTCGGCCGGGCGCCACGTCTGCAGTTGCGGAATCAGACGCAGGCTCGACACGTGTTCGATCGACTGATGCGTCGGGCCATCTTCGCCGAGACCGATGGAGTCGTGCGTGAACACGAAAATGGAGCGCGACTTCATTAGCGCCGCGACGCGCAGCGCGTTGCGGCTGTAATCCGAAAACGTCAGAAACGTGCCGCCGAACGGGCGGAAGCCGCCATGCAGCGCAAGACCGTTGATGGCCGTGCTCATGCCGAATTCGCGCACACCGTAATTGATGTGGTTACCCCACTGGATGCCCGCGCGACCGGGGTTCGCGTTTTCTGCGTCGCCGGCGGCGCGTACGGGCTTCGACGCCTTCCAGTTCGTGAGGTTCGATCCCGTGAGATCCGCGGAACCGCCCAGCAGTTCCGGCAACGCAGCGGCCAGACCTTCGATGGTCTGTTGCGATGCCTTGCGCGAAGCGACCGTTTCGGCGCGCTGGTTCGCATCTTCGATGATCTTCGCCGCGCTCGCCTTCCAGTCAGCCGGCAATTCGCCCTTCATGCGGCGCGTGAATTCGACCGCTTCGCTGCCGTACTTCGCGCGGTAGGCCTCGAACGCCTTGTTCCACTCGGCTTCGGCGTGCGTGCCTTGTTCCTTCGCGTCCCACGCCGCATAGACTTCCTGCGGAATCACGAACGGCTCGTAATTCCAGCCGAGGCCCGCGCGCGTCGCGGCGATTTCCTTGTCGCCGAGCGGCGCGCCGTGCGCGTCGTGACCGCCTGCCTTCGTCGGCGCACCTTTGCCGATGACCGTGCGGCAGCAGATCAGCGTGGGCTTGTCCGAGTTCTTCGCCGTGGCGATGGCGGCATCGACCGCTTCGACGTCATGGCCGTCTACCGCGCGGATCACGTTCCAGCCGTAGGCTTCGAAACGCTTCGGGGTGTCGTCGTGGAACCAGTGTTCGACGTGACCGTCGATGGAGATGCCGTTGTCGTCGTATAGCGCGATCAGCTTGTTCAGCTTGAGCGTGCCCGCGAGCGATGCGGCTTCGTGCGAGATGCCTTCCATCAGGCAACCGTCGCCGAGGAAAACATACGTATGGTGATCGACGATCTTCGCGTCAGCCTTGTTGAACTCGGCCGCCAGCAACGCTTCGGCGAGCGCCATGCCGACCGCGTTGCCGACGCCCTGACCGAGCGGCCCGGTGGTGGTCTCGACGCCCGGCGTCATGCCCACTTCCGGATGGCCCGGCGTCTTCGAATGCAGTTGGCGGAAGTTCTTCAGTTCACCGATCGGCAGGTCGTAGCCGGTCAGGTGCAGCAGCGAATACAGCAGCATGGAGCCGTGACCATTCGACAAAACGAAACGGTCGCGGTCGAACCAGTGCGGATTCGTGGGGTTGTGCTTCAGATGGCGCGACCACAGCGCGACGCCGATTTCGGCCATGCCCATGGGCATGCCGGGGTGACCGGAGTTGGCTTGTTGAACGGCATCCATGGCAAGCGCGCGGATCGCGTTGGCCATGAGGGCGGTCTGACTGGAGGGCTGGGTCGTCATGTCGTGTCGAGTGCTTGGAAAGCTCGGGAGCTTCCGGCTGGTCCTGAAATAATCCGCAGTGATTCTGCTACGCGCCGGACCCGCGGCACACAACGTTTTCAGGACCGGAACGACGAGAAACGACGAGGATCGGGAGGCCGTCATTCTAACAGACCGGTCCGATTGACAGGCCGCGAGCAAGCGCCAAAGCATCGCCGTTCGACGCGCATCGCTGACCATCGCGGCGGGCACGTTCCGTGCAGCGGCTGCTTCGCTTCGAGCGCCGGCGCCTTCGGATGGCATGCCGGGCTTCGTGGCAGAATGTCCCTCACCGTATTCGTGCAGCAAGGCTTGAAGGAGTGCTTTCGATGACAGACCCACGCCCGGCCGACGTGCCCTGGTTGACGCCCTATCTCACCGTGCGCGATGCGCGCGTGAGCATCGGGTTCTACGAGAAGGCGCTCGGCTTCGCGGTGCGCGACAGCGTGAACGACGATGGCAGCATCATCCACGTCGAGATGACGTATCGCGGCCAGTTGATCGTGATGTTCGCGCCGGAGGGCGCTTACGGCTCGCAGGCGCGCACGCCGAAGAGCTCCGGCATCATGGCGCCGCAGTCGTTCTATCTTTATGTGGACGACGTGGATGCCACCTTCGCGCAGGCCATCGCCGTGGGCGCGAAAGCGCTCATCGAGCCACAGGATCAGTTCTGGGGCGACCGCTTTGCGCAGATCGAAGATCCGGATGGCTATCGCTGGGCGATTGCGCGGCATCTGAACTAAGCGCTGTTTCATTCCCTCAAGGCAACTTCACTATCCGCGGGTTCTGCATCCGCGATCGTTACCTATGCCACGCTTTTACGTTGACGGCCCGCTCGCGGTGGGCCAAACCTTGCCCCTCCCCGACGATGTCGTGCGCCACGTGCACGTCCTGCGCCTCCAGACCGGCGATGTCATCACGCTCTTCGATGGCGAAGGCGGCGAGTATCGCGCGGAGCTGACCGAGATCGCGAAACGTGCGGCCAGCGCGCGGATCGACGAACACGACGAACGTGACGCGGAGCCGCCGTATCGCGTAATACTCGCGCAAGGCGTCGCGGGCGGCGACAAGATGGACTGGCTGATCGAGAAAACGGTGGAGCTGGGCGTCGCGGATATCGTGCCGCTGACGACCGAGCGCGGCGTCGTGCGGCTTGCGGGCGAGCGTGCGCTCAAGCGTCAGGCGCACTGGCAAGCGCTCGTGCGCGCCGCCTGCGAGCAATGCGGACGCAATCGCGTACCGCACGTCGCGCCGCCGCGCGATCTCGACGCCTGGCTCGCCGACTTGCCGCCCGCCTCCGATGGTGACCTGCGCTTGCTGCTTTCGCCGCGCGCGGAACTCGCGTTCGCGACGCTGCCCGCAAAAGCGCCGCGCGAACCGGTGACTTTGCTGATTGGACCGGAGGCGGGATTTTCGCCATCGGAAGAAAGTGAGATCGTGGCGGCGGGTTTCTCCGCGCTCGGTCTCGGACCGCGCGTGTTGCGCACGGAGACGGCGGGAATCGCGGTGCTGGCGGCACTGGCCGCGCGTTGGGGCGGCTGGTGAACGGGACGACAGCCCGCAAAACAAAATCAGCCCGATGAGCAAGACCCATCGGGCTGATTCATTTTCAAACGTCGCGCGAGCAGCGCTCGCTTCAGCGTGTCAAACGAACGAATAGAACACGCGGAACGCCACGCGCCGTTCGGCCCAGAACTCGGCCGCGTCGCGGAACACGTCGAGCAGCGTCTCGCGCCCTTCCTTGTCGAATTTCTGCGCAATCGGCAATTGCTCCAGCACGATCACGAAGCCCGGTTGCGAGCCCGCCTTGTGGACGAGATCGGTCAGCGAGTCGTACAGCGCGTCGTAGTTCTTGCCGAAGTGCTTGGGAAACAGGAACGACGTCGCAATGGTCTCCAGGATTTCCTGCTTGCTCTGCGCCTGCCCGAGATACGCGTAAAGAAAATGCTGTTCGAGTCGATTCGCTTCGTCGGCGAGTTCCTGAACACGGAACGCGCGGATGGATTGCACGATATTCGGCCGCACCGTCGCGAAAAGAGACTCGGATTCCTCCGCCGGTTCCTGAGGATGCGCCTGCACCGGATTCGGCTCGTCATCGGGTCTGTTGTCGTGTTCTGTCATGCGTAGCCGCAATACTCGCTGGAACAGGTTGCCATCGCCGGTTGCGAAAAGATCACTCGCGACGCCGTTGTCGTGCGCGTAGATGTTGTCGCTCATGCCGTTAATCCCTAGTTAGTCCGCAATGCGTTTGAAACTGGCGTAATGGTCGTCCGTGTAGTAGCAGTCGCCAGTCTGCCGCTTCGACCCGCCACACACGATTCGCCGGGCGCCCCGGTCACGCGAACGCGGCGTGGGCACCGTGTACTCGTGGTAATAACCACGCGGATGCCGCGGCAGCACACGCTCGCGATTGCCGAACACGACTCCGTCCTTTGGATAAGGGAAAGGGCCGCCCGCTTCGATCAGCCGCAATGTCGCCACTGCCTGCTTCGGCAACTGCGCAATGCCGATGGTGGCGAGCCCGTCACGCTCAGGCCGGCCGGATTCGGCAGACCGTTGCGTAGGTTCCCGCACCGGTCCCCGACCAAGAGACCCTGCCGATTCGGCGGGCGTTCCCGGCGCCTCGCTTGCCTGAATGGCAGCGGGACCCGCGGATGCCGCGTCTGCTGCGCCGCCACGGGATTCGTCCTTGCCACACCCGCCAAGAATGAGACTCAAGGCGACGATGGTTGAAACCCATGCACGCATCACGAAACGGTTGTCCCCGCGTTATCAGAATTCGACGACCATGAAAGATGCAAGGGTATCGCTAATGACAAGGGGAAGCAACGTTCCGCGAGAAATCGGCAATTCTTCCTTGAAATTGCCAAAAAGCATGGAGATTGGCAAAAAATCAAGTCCATATTTAGCCCAAATCTGAGAGATTTTTATCCTGAACACGATAATAATTTGTCCCGCAGAGCCGCGAAGCCATATGACGAGTTGCCTCACTTGTCGGCTTCACGGCAGGCGCTCCGCCGAGGCTCTGTTTTTGACCCTTGGAGGGCGAGTGAATCCCCTTTGCTCTTGCCTCGAAGCGTGCCAACGACCCACGGCACGCTTTTTTTTCGCCCGCGTTTTTTGCTGCCGAAAAAAAACGCGGCGGAAAATTCCGCCGCGTTCAATTGGCACGTCGTCGTACGGCAGACGCTCAGTTCATTCGTTTACCGTGCAGCGGTCGCGTCGGCCACGAGCAGCGCCGTCATGTTGACGATACGCCGCACCGTCGCCGATGCCGTCAGCACATGCACCGGTTTTGCCGCGCCGAGGAGCATCGGACCGATGGCAATGTTGTTGCCCGCCGCAGTCTTCAGCAGGTTGTACGAGATGTTCGCGGCGTCGATGTTCGGCAGGATCAGCAAATTGGCGTCGCCTTCGAGCGTCGATTCCGGCAGCACTTCCTTGCGCAAACGTGAGTCGAGCGCGACGTCGCCGTGCATTTCGCCATCGACGTCGAGATCGGGCGCGCGTTGCTTGAGGATAGCCAGCACGTCGCGCATCTTCTGCGCGGTCGGCGCGTTGCTCGTGCCGAAGTTCGAATGCGACAGCAGCGCGATCTTCGGCACGATGCCGAAACGCTTCACCTCTTCCGCCGCCATGATGGTGATTTCCGCGAGCTGCTCGGGCGTAGGGTCGACGTTGACGTGCGTGTCGGCCAGGAAAATCTGGCGGCCCGGCAACACGAGGCCGTTCATGGCCGCGTAGACCTTCGCGCCTTCCTTCTTGCCGATCACCTGATCGATGAAGTGCAAATGCCGATGCGTCGTGCTTACCGTACCGCAGATCATGCCGTCGGCTTCGCCCTTTTCCACCAGCATCGCGCCGATGAGCGTGGTGCGGCGGCGCATCTCGAGCTTGGCCATCTGCTCGCTGATACCCTTGCGCGCCATCATCTTGTAGTACGTCTGCCAGAAGTCGCGGTAGCGCTCGTCGTGATCGGTGTCGACCATCGTGAAGTCGACATCCGGCGTGAGACGCAGACCGAACTTCGTGATGCGCTGTCTGATGACCGCCGGCCGGCCGATGAGAATTGGCTTGGCGATTTTTTCGTCGACGGCGATCTGCACGGCGCGCAGCACGCGCTCTTCCTCGCCTTCCGCGAACACGATGCGCTTCTTCTCCGGCTCCACGCTGCGCGCGAGCTGGAACACGGGCTTCATGGTCGTGCCGCTGTGGTAGACGAACTGCTGCAAGTGCTGTTCGTAGGCGTCCATGTCCTCGATAGGACGCGTCGCCACGCCGCTGTCCATCGCGGCCTTGGCCACTGCTGGCGCAATCTTCACGATGAGACGCGGATCGAAAGGCTTCGGAATCAGATACTCGGGGCCGAACGACAAGTCCTGAATGCCGTACGCGGTCGCGACGATATCGCTTTGTTCCTGACGCGCCAGTTCCGCGATTGCGTTCACCGCCGCGATTTCCATTTCCTTCGTGATGGTCGTCGCGCCCGCATCGAGCGCGCCACGGAAGATGAACGGAAAGCACAGAACGTTGTTGACCTGATTCGGGTAGTCCGTGCGGCCGGTGGCGAGTACGGCATCTGGGCGCACTTCGAGCGCGAGTTCCGGCAGGATTTCCGGCGTCGGATTGGCAAGCGCGAGAATGAGCGGCTTCGCGGCCATGCCCTTGACCATTTCCTGCTTGAGCACGCCGCCTGCCGACAAGCCGAGGAACACGTCCGCGCCTTCCATCACTTCGGCGAGCGTGCGCGCGCTGGTCTCGCGAGCAAAGCGTTCCTTGTCCGGGTCCATGAGTTCCGTGCGGCCTTTATAGACCACGCCGGCCAAGTCCGTGACGAAGATGTTCTCGATCTTCATGCCGAGATCGACGAGCAAGGTGAGACAGGCCAGCGCCGCCGCGCCCGCGCCGGACGCCACGAGCTTTACTTCGGCGATGTCCTTGCCGACCACCTTCAGGCCGTTGGTGATGGCTGCCGCGACCACGATAGCCGTGCCGTGCTGATCGTCATGGAAGACGGGAATCTTCATGCGCTTGCGGCACTCGCGCTCGACGATGAAGCAATCCGGCGCCTTGATGTCTTCCAGATTGATGCCGCCGAACGTCGGTTCGAGCGCGGCGACCACTTCGACGAGCTTGTGCGGATCGCTTTCGTTGAGCTCGATGTCGAACACGTCGATGCCCGCGAACTTCTTGAAGAGCACGGCCTTGCCTTCCATCACCGGCTTGGAAGCGAGCGGACCGATGTTGCCGAGACCCAGCACCGCCGTGCCGTTCGACACGACGCCCACGAGGTTGCTGCGCGCGGTGAAGCGTGCGGCGTTGAGCGGATTTTCGACGATCGCCTCGCACGCGAACGCGACGCCCGGCGAGTAAGCCAGCGCGAGATCGCGCTGGTTGATCATCTGCTTGGTTGGCGCAATTGCGATCTTTCCGGGGACCGGAAACTCGTGATAGTCGAGCGCGGCTTCGCGAAGCTTGGTATTGGCGTCAGTCGTCATAAGGCGGGCTAGCAGTGCGGGAATTAGAATGGAAGTTCGAACGCATTGTAGCGCCATTCGTGTAGCGCTTTAGCCCGCAGTCCATGCAATTCAGCTACAAGTGCCGTGACTTTAAAAGGTCTGATCCTGAAGCGCAGTAAGGCTTTCAGCGCATTGGCCGGTTTTTTCGAGACACGATGCGGGTACGTTCACCGCTCGCCAATGCATTTTGCCGTCCAATACATTTCTATCTTGCAGCGCAACAATCAGCCTTGACGCCCACGATGCTCTCCGAGTTTTCACTGATCGATCGATACTTCGCCCGCCGCGCGAGCCCGCCATCGTCACGACACGACAACGCGGCCGCCATGCCGCTTGGCATCGGTGACGATTGCGCGCTGATCGCGCCGCCCGCCGGACATCAACTGGCTATTTCCACGGACATGCTGGTCGAAGGCCGTCACTTCTTTCCCGATGTCGATCCGAACGCCCTCGGCCACAAGGCGCTCGCCGTGAACCTTTCCGATCTCGCCGCGATGGGCGCGAAGCCGCACGCGTTCACGCTTGCGCTCGCCTTGCCGCGCGCCGACGAAGCGTGGCTCGCCGCATTCAGCGACGGCCTCTTCGCGCTCGCGCAGCGCTTCGACTGCGCGCTGATCGGTGGCGACACCACGAGCGGTCCGCTCAACATCTGCATCACCGTTTTCGGCGACGTGCCGCATGGCGCGGCATTGCGTCGCGATGCCGCGAAGCCCGACGACGACATCTACGTTTCCGGCACCTTGGGCGATGCCCGCGCGGGACTCGGCGCAATACGCGGCGAATGGCCGGCGGCGTCGTCCGCATGGAACGTGGCGCTCGAACGCCCCGAGCCGCGCGTGGCGCTCGGTCTCGCGCTGCGCGGCGTGGCGCACGCGGCGCTCGATATCTCCGATGGCCTGGCCGGCGATCTCATGCATATCCTCAGGCGGTCGAACGTGCGCGCCATCGTCGATGCCGACGCCGTGCCGTGCTCCGATGCCGTTCGCGCGTTGCCCGAAGCCGCGCGCCGCCAATGCGCGCTCGCGGGCGGCGACGACTATGAACTCTGCTTCACCGCGCCGCGCGAGCGGCGTGACGCCGTGGCTCGCATTGCAGAACGCGTGGGCGTGGCGTTGACGCGCATCGGTACAATCGAAGCGATGAGCGCGCCGTGCACGACGAGTACGCCCGCTATCGACTGGCGCGACAACACGGGCGCGCCGCTTTCACTGACGTTGCAAGGCTTCGACCACTTTCATGCAGACTGACCCGACCCCGGCGCTCCCGGGCGATCCCCCCACTGCGCGCGGCGCGCCGCGCAAGCCGAGCGCGCGCTTCATGCTCACGCATCCGCTGCATATTCTTTCGCTCGGTTTCGGCAGCGGGCTTTCGCCGATCATGCCCGGCACCGTCGGTACGCTCTTCGCGTGGGTTTCGTTCGTCGTGTTCAATCAGTATCTGACGGTGGCCGAATGGGGCGCGCTGATCGTCATCGGCTTTGTTGCCGGATGCTGGTTCTGCGGCTTCACCGCGAAGAAGATGAATGTCGCGGACCCGTCGGCGGTCGTGTGGGACGAGATCATTGCGTTCTGGCTCGTGTTGCTGCTCGTCACGCCCGCGACGTTCACCGGACAGTTGTGGGCGTTCGTCGTGTTTCGCTTTTTCGACATGGTCAAGCCGCCGCCCATTCGCTATTTCGACCGCCATTTGAAAGGCGGCTTCGGCATCATGTTCGACGACCTGGTCGCGGCGTTCTTCTCGCTGCTCGTGATCGCGCTCTGGCGCATGACCGTCTGACGGTCGTTCTTCTCACCTTCAACCCTTCGGAACATCGTCATGGCAACCGATACCGTCGTTCACCAACTCGCGATTCGCGTCGGCAACAAGCTGCGCGACGAACGGCTGACGCTCGCGACCGCCGAGTCGTGCACGGGCGGCATGGTCGCGGCGGCGATCACGGATATTTCCGGCAGCAGTGCGTGGTTCGAGCGCGGCTTCGTCACGTATTCGAACCTCGCGAAGACCGAGATGATCGGCGTGCCGGCTGGGTTGATCGAACAGCATGGCGCGGTGAGCGAGCCGGTGGCGAAAGCAATGGCCGAAGGCGCCTTGCGCAACAGCCGCGCGCAGGTGGCGGTGTCGATCACGGGCGTGGCGGGGCCAGGGGGCGGCAGCGAGGCGAAGCCGGTGGGAACGGTGTCGTTTGCATGGAGCAATCGGCTGCATACGGCTGTCGAGACGCAGTTGTTCAAGGGCGACCGCGAACAAGTACGCACGCAAGCGGCGGCGCATGCGTTGAGGGGTTTGCTGGAGTTGCTGGAGCGCAGGGAGAAGTGAGCGGCGATGTGGCTTCGATCGCATCGCGTTCTGACTTCGCGGTATTGGTCGTGAGTTGGCGTAGCGTTGAAACGCCGCGAATTCATCGATACCCGCTGATCCACGTTTCAGCGCGGCTTTAATGCATCGTCGCATTGCCGAAGCCGCGCATCGTTCTTATCGATACGCGTTGATCGAATCGCGCGTTTTCTTCGCCGCGTCCGCAGCGGCTTGAGCGTAATCCTCGCCCTTGCTCGCGTAGATGATCGCGCGCGACGAATTGATCAGCATGCCCGTGCCGTTGCCAGTGCGGCCCGCGCGCACGGTTCTTTCGACATCTCCGCCTTGCGCGCCGATACCTGGAATCAACAACGGCATCTCGCCGACGATACAACGCACCGCTTCGATTTCCCTCGGAAACGTCGCGCCGACCACGAGTCCGAGCTGACCGTTCTTATTCCACCTTTCGGCCGCGAGCGTCGCGACCACGTGATAGAGCGGCCTGCCGCCTGTATCGAGAAACTGCAGATCGGAGCCGCCCGCGTTCGAGGTCCGGCACAACACGATCACGCCCTTGCCTTTATGCGCGAGATACGGCTCGATGGAATCGAAACCCATGTACGGGTTGACCGTGACCGCATCCGCACGATAGCGCTCGAACGCCTCGCGCGCATATTGCTCCGCCGTGCTGCCGATGTCGCCGCGCTTGGCATCCAGGATCACGGGAATGCCGGGATGCTTCTCGTGGATATGCGCGATCAGCGCTTCGAGTTGATCTTCCGCGCGATTCGACGCGAAGTACGCGATCTGCGGTTTGAACGATGACGCGTAAGGCGCGGTGGCATCGACGATATCGCGGCAGAACTCGAAGATCGCGTCCGAACGGCCCTTGAGCGCGGCCGGGAACTTCGACGGCTCGGGATCGAGACCGACGCACAGCAGCGATTGCGTGCGCGACCACGCGGCGTTGAGCGATTGAATGAAGGACATGGCGGGAGGCTTCTCGAAGAACGTCGATGGCACGCATTTTAACGTGCCGGCGTTCCACCCTACTCGTCCGAATCGTCCGGCGAGCCGCCGCTTTTATCGCTTGCTCTCAGGCGTCTGTCATCTGGCTTTCGTTCAGCCATCCACGCGTGCATGCGTTGCGCGTGCCTTCGCCTTCGCGCCGGAACCCGCGCGGGCGCGCGTGCGTGGACTGGCCCGCCGCGACGCATCGCCCGTTCGCTCGACCGTGAAGCGAAACGTACGCGCGAGCCGCTCGCCCGGTTCGAGCACCGTCATGCCGTGCGCCTCGCCTCCACCGGGCAGGTTCACCGCGTTGATCGGATGATCCACCGGCTCGAAGCAAAAGAAGTTCTCGCCGGGCGGCGCGTAAAGCACGTAGTAGTCGGTATCGGCGGCGATGATGAGCGACAGCCGACGCCTGGGCCATAGCACGCTCGTGCGTCCGCTCCAGCCGGTGAAGGCGTTGTTCACCATCTCGGACGGCATCGGGTATGCCACGCCGAACTGCCACGCGGGCGGCGCGGGAACGTGACGCACCGGCAGCCAGTCCTCGCCGCAAAGCCACAGACCGCCCGCCGCCGCGGATAACTCCGTATCCGCTTCGCGCATCAGAAACGGATGCAGCCCGAGACCGAACGGCAGCGCCTGATCGCCCGTGTTCTGAACGTCGAGTGTCACGACGAGCGTCGCGTCGTCCAAGGCATAAGTCTGCGTTGCGCGATACGAATACGGCTTGCCGTCGCGCCGGTCGAGTGTCATGCGCACATGGGCTGCGTCTGCCTCTTCGTCTTCCACTTGCCACGCGCCGAGCCAGCCGTCGCCGTGAATGGGCAGCGGTTCGCCCGCGCGGTTGCACGGCACGTCGATGGCGCGGCCGGAAAACTCGAACTGCCCATTGCCGATGCGATTCGAATACGGCAGCAGCGGATAGCAGGCGAGCTGATTCGGATCGGTGTCCGGGCCCGGTTCGATGCAAGGTCGGAAGATCGGCACGAGCGCGCCTTCATGACGCCAGTCGAATCGGGTGATGCCGCCGCCGAGCGAAGGCGCGACATCGAGCCGCAAATGCGCGTTTGCAAGCGTGATGCAGCCAGCGACGCCCGCGCTGCCGATAGCGACCGCCGCGGTGCCCGGGCCGGGGCGTATCGGCGGCTCCTTGGCGGCGGCGAGACGAGAACGGCGGGCGTTCGCCTGCGCCGTGGATGCGGATACCGCGTTCGATCCTGTTTCTGTGCGCGCAGCAGTCATGGCTCGTACTCCAGCGAGAGGCGAAACTGCCCGGCGTGGCCGGGCTTGGGCGCGCTTGAACGCAGAGCGCGGCGCCTTGGTTTTATGGCTTGCCCTGAAATACCGCTTCTTCGATTCCGCGCACACCCGGTGTGGCGATGAACACGCCGCCTGCATGCGGATCGGTCTGCAAGGCACGCTCGTTCAGTCCGACGCGCGCGCTCGTCACATACATCGATGCGAAGTCCGCGCCGCCGAACGCGACGCAACTCGGTTGCGTGCTCGGCACATCGACACGCGCGCTTTCGCGGCCATCGGGTGCATAACGCACCACGCGATAACCGCCCCATTGCGCGTTCCAGAGCCCGCCATCGGCATCGACGATGGAACCGTCGGGAACGCCCGTCGCATCGCTCAATTCGACGAACACGCGGTCGTTCGCGAAGCTCGGGTAATCGCACGCGCGAATCTGCCGCGTCGGGGAATCGCAGTAGTACATCGTCGCGCCATCTGGGCTGAAGCCGATGCTGTTCGAGATCGCGCAGTCCGGAAGCGGCAACCGTTCGAGCGACAAATCGTGATTCAGCCGATAGAACCCGCCGACCGCCTGCGCATCCTCCACGTCGTGCTTGGTGCCGAACACGAAGCGCCCTTCGCGGTCGCAGCGGCCATCGTTCAGACGCGTCGGCAAGTCGGCTTCGACGAGCATGATGGTCTCGATCTCGCGCGTCGTCAGGTCGAAGAACGCGAGCCGCGATGCAAGGCCGAGCAGCAAGCGTCCCGCATCGGCGCACGGCGTGAAGCACGCGAGCCGCTCGGGCATTTCGAAGGATTCGCTTTTGCCGCCGCGCGGATCGTAACGCCACAGACGCTTGCCTTCGATATCGGTCCAGTAGAAGCGGCCGCTTCGCGCGCACCACGTCGCGCCTTCGCCGAGCGCGCACTGGCTGTCGACGAGAAGGCGCGCTTTCACGCCCATCCTCCGTCGACGACGATATCCTGCGCGGTCAACATGCTGCTGTCGTCCGACGCCAGGAACAGCGCCGCGCGCGCGAGATGTTCCGGCATCAGTTCGGCGTCGATGCACTGGCCGAGCTTGATGGCTTCGCGGCCTGCGTCGTCGAGCCACAGCGTCTTTTGCTTTTCGGTCATCACCCAGCCCGGCACGAGCGTATTCACGCGAATGCCGAACTTGCCGAGATCGCGCGCGAGGCCGCGCGTCATGCCCTGCACGCCCGACTTCGACGTGACGTAGACCGGGAAATTGCCTTGCTTGAGCATCCAGCTGATGGAGCCGAGATTGATGATCGAGCCGCCGCCGAGCTGCTTCATGTCTTCGATGACCGCCTGCGCCGCGAAGAACTGATGGCGAATGTTCACCGCGATGCCGGCATCGTACGATTCGGGCGTCACGGATTCGATCGAATGACGCTTGTCGTTCGCCGCGTTGTTGACGAGCACGCTGATGGGCCCGAGCGCCGAGCGCACATCGACGATGCCTTTACGCAAGGCGTCGATGTCGGTCAGATCGATACGCAGGAAGAGCGGCTTGAAACGGCCTTCAGGCAGCGACGCGCCGAGCCGGTCGGCGAGCGCTTCGCCCGCGGCCGTATCGATATCGAAGAACGCGACCTTCGCGCCCTGACCGGCGAAGTTTTCCACGAAGGACGCGCCGATACCGGTGGCGCCGCCCGTGATGAGCACGGTCTTGCCCGCGAGGCTGGGATAAACGGCGAGCTTCTTTTCAGTGGCTGACATGGGCTTGTTCACAAGAGTTTGGCTTCGCGAAAGCCGTATGGCTCTCGCGGCGATGCAAACGACACGACCGGAGGCTCAGTCCCGCGACCCGCGATTCTTCAGCTGATCGAGCAGCACGGCGGCCAGCAGGATCGCGCCGCGCACGAGGTACTGATAGAACGCGTCGATGTTCAAAAGGTTCATCACGTTTTCGACCGTGCCCATGATGAGCACGCCGATCACGACGCCCGAGATCGTCGCGCGTCCGCCGAGCAGCGACACGCCGCCCAGCACGCACGCGGAAATCACGTTCAATTCGAAACCTTCAGCGGCATTCGGCTGACCCGACGTAATCCGCGAAGCGAGAATGACGCCCGCGAGCGCGGTGACCGCGCCCTGGATCAGGAAGATCCACACGCGCGTGCGCTCCACGTTGATGCCCGCG
Organism: Caballeronia sp. LP006; assembly: GCF_031450995.1. Taxonomy (NCBI): domain Bacteria; kingdom Pseudomonadati; phylum Pseudomonadota; class Betaproteobacteria; order Burkholderiales; family Burkholderiaceae; genus Caballeronia; species Caballeronia sp. LP006. The sequence continues at coordinate 2,902,932 of NZ_JARTVW010000005.1, forward strand.
AGCCGCGAGGCTTCCGGATTGCCGCCAATTGCGAGCGTATTGCGGCCGTACACAGTCTGGTTGAGCAATACGCCAAAAACGATGAAACATGCAAGCGTGACCCAGATAGGCAGGGAAATCCCCAACATAGAGAGTCCGCCGAGTTCGATGAAGGTGTCCGACGACACGCCCACCGCCTGACCGTGCGACACGATGAAGCCCAGGCCGCGCACGATTTCCATCGTGGCGAGCGTGGTGATCAGCGCGTTGATGCGCAGATAGGCGATCACCGCGCCGTTCACGAAGCCGATCACCGAACCCGCCGCCACCGCCGCGATGATCGCGATGAACGTATTGCCCGTCGCGTTCAACACCATCGCGCAGAGCACGCCGGCGAAGGCGATCGTCGAGCCGACCGAAAGGTCAAAGTCGCGCGAGGCGAGGCAGAACATCATCGTGCAGGCCACCATGCCGATCTGCGAGATCGACAAGGCCAGTCCGAGCATGTTTTCGATCGAAAAGAAGTGATCGACCGTCAGCGACATCGTGGCGAACATCACCACGAAGATCACGATCAGACTGTATTCCGTCAGTTGCTGATACCACTTTTGCTTGTCGTTTTTCTGCGGAATCAGCGCGTTCGCCACCGCCTCACCCGCTTGCCCGACGATGTTTTCTCTTGCTTCCATGATGTGCTCCCCTGTCTTCTCTCTTTAAGCCGCTTCCGCGACCGTGTCCGATTGCGGCAGCGCCAGACTCAACACCGACTGCTCGTTCGCCTTCCCGCGCGGCAATTCGCCCGCTATACGCCCTTGCCGCATCACGACGATCCGGTCGGACACGCCCAGCACTTCGGGCAGTTCCGAAGAAATCATCACGATGGCGCAGCCGCGCTCCGCCAGTTGATAGATCACGTTGTAGATCTCGTGCTTGGCGCCGACGTCGATACCGCGCGTCGGTTCATCGAGGATCACGACCTTGAGATCCGGCTCCGCGAGCCAGCGCGACAGAATGGCTTTCTGCTGATTGCCGCCCGACAGAAAGCGGATGCGCTGTCTGCGGCTCGGCGTCTTGATCTTCAAGAGCTGGATGAAGCGATCCGCCGTCTGCGCTTCCTTCTTGCGATCGAGGAACAAACCCGCGCGCAGATAATGCCGGCGGCACGAGATGTTGATGTTCTCCGCGACCGTCGCCATCGCGACAATGCCCTCTTCCTTGCGATCTTCCGGGCACAGCACGATGCCGTGTCGAATCGCTTCGCCCGTGCTGCGCACCTTGATCGGCTGACCGTCGAGTTCGATCGCGCCTTCCTTCTTCTTGTCCGCGCCGTAGACGAGGTGCATCAATTCGCTGCGCCCCGCGCCCACCAGCCCGAAGAAACCGACGATCTCACCTCGCCGCACTTCGAAATTCGCCGGCGCGCTCAGGGCGGCGCCTTGCAGGTTCTTGACCGAGAAGCGCACGTCGCCGAGCGGACGCGCGCGATAGTTGTAGATATCGCTGATCTCGCGGCCGACCATCTCCTGAACCAGCGTGTCGCGCGGCAAGTCTTTCAGCGAAAGATGCGACGCGATCTTGCGGCCGTCGCGGAAGATGGTGCAGGCATTGCACAGCTCGTAAATCTCGTCCATGCGATGCGAGATGTAGATAAGCGCGCGGTTGTCCGCCTTCAGATCGCGCACGAGCTTGAACAGCACTTCCGTCTCGCGATGCGACAACGAACTCGTCGGTTCGTCGAGCGCGATCACGCGCGCGTTGCGCAACAGCGCCTTGCAGATTTCCACCATCTGCCGCTGCGCGATCGAGAGCTTGCGCAGCTTGGCGTTGGGATCGAGATCGACGCCCATCGCCGTCAGCCGGTCGCGCACGTGCTTCTTCGCCTCGCGCTTGTTGACCCAGCCGAGCCGGTTCGGCAGCGCGCCGAGCAGCAGGTTCTCAGCCACGGTCAAGTCCGGCACGTACTGCAACTCCTGATGGATCACCGCGATGCCCGAAGCAATCGAAGCCGCGGCGCTTCCGAAATGCACTTCCTTTTCGTCGATGAGCACGCGCCCCGAATCGGGCTGATACTCGCCGCCGAGAATCTTGAGCAAGGTCGATTTACCCGCGCCGTTCTCGCCCATCAAACCGTGAACTTCGCCGGCGTTGACGTCGAACGACACGCCGTCGAGCGCGCGCACGCCTGGAAAAACCTTGCCGATATTGTCAAAACGCAGCGTCGCTGACACATCGCCTCCTTATGCTTCGAGCGAGCCACGCCACGCGCGGCCCGCTCTCGTCCAATGACTTAGTTCGATGCCAGGCCCATCTGCTGACGCACCGACGCCACGTTTTCACGCGTTGCCAGCATGCCGGTCGTGAGCGTGAGTGCCGGCGGCGCCTTGCCGTCCTTGATCCACGCGTACATCAGGTCCGAGGTTTCCTCGCCGTGACGCTTCGGGCTGATGATGACCGTGCCGTAGAAGCCCGTCGGGTTCGGCTTCTTGAACTCGTTGATCGCCGAATCCGAGCCGCCGATGCCGATGCCGATCATGTTGTCAGCCTTGAAGCCACGGCCTTCCGCCGCGCGCACCGCGCCGAGCACGCCTTCGTCGTTGAGCGCGTAGGCCACCCAGTGCTTGAACTGCGGGTTCTTCGTGAGCGCGATGTTCGCGGCGTTGAACGCGTTTTCGGTGTCGGTCTTCGCTTGCGGCGCCATGATGATGTTCGCCTTCGGAAACCCCGATGCCACGAGCGCGTCGGTGGCGCCGGCCGTGCGGTCATGCGCGGTCGGCAGCTGTTCGTAAGTCACGTCGATGGCGCCGACTTCCTTCACGTCCCAGCCGCGCTTCTTGATCTCGGCCGCAATGCCGTCGCCGACTTGCTTGCCGATGTTGTAAGCCGAAATGCCCATGTGCGGCACGGCTTCGATCGGCTTGCCGGAACCGTCGACGAGACGGTCGTCCACCGTCATCATCTTGAGCTTGTCGGCCTTCGCCTTAGCCACGATGCCCGGTCCGAGCTTGACGTCAGGCGTGCAGATGATGAACCCCTGAGCCTTTTGCGCGGCAAGGTTGTCGATCGCGCTCATGACCTTTTCGCCCGACGGCGCGCCGATCTTCACGAGGGTGAAGCCCTTCGCTTTCGCGGCCATTTCGGCGAACTTCCACTCGTCCTGGAACCACGGTTCTTCGGGTTGCTTCACCAGGAAGCCGATCTTGACGTCGTCGGCGGCTTGCGCAACCGGCGCGGCGATCATGGTGGCGCTCGTGGCCGTCGCAGCGGCGAGAAGCGTAAGGAACAGTCTGCGTTTCATCGTTTTGTCTCCCGACTTTTTGCTCGAATCATGCCCGCGCACGGGCGCTTAGTTGGTTGGCGGCCGCGTTTTTGTAGTGATGCCGCACCACGGCCAGTGCGTCATTCGTGACTTCAGTCGTGGTAGAGCGCAGAGCGCCCGCCATCGATCGTGATGCAACTCGCGTTGATGAACGGCGCCTCGTCGGATGCGAGGAACACCGCCGTCATCGCCACTTCTCGCGGCTGGCCGATACGCTTCATCGGCTGCAAATCCAGTGTGGCCTGGCGCGCGGCCTTTGGATCGGGCTGGCCGTTCCACCAGTCGAGCGTCAGTTGCGTTTCGATATAACCCGGCGCGATGGCATTCACGCGCACGTTGTTCGGCGCGTATTCGATGCCGAGCGCGCGCGTCAGTCCGATCACGCCGTGCTTGGCCACCGGATACGGAAAGCAGCCGGGGATGATCTTGAACGAATGCGTCGAGGCAATATTCACGATGCTGCCCGCGCCGCGCTCGACCATGCCGGGCAGCGCCGCGCGGCAGCCGTTCCAGACGCCGTCGAGATCGACGGCGAAGCAGCGCCGCCAGTCTTCGTCGGTCATCGTGAGCGGGTCGCAGAACACGTTGATGCCCGCGTTGTTCACGAGCACGTCGAGCGGGCCGAACGCGCTTTCGGTTTGCGCGACCGCTTCCTTTACCGATGCGCTCTGCGTCACGTCCGTGCCGATCGCGACGACGCGCGTCGAATTCGCTTCCTTCGCGATGCGTTCAGCCGTCGCTTGCGCCGTCTCGATATCGAGTTCCGCGAGCGCGACCGCAGCGCCCTCGCGCGCAAACGCCAGCGCGATCGCCGCACCGATGCCGCGCCCGGCGCCCGTGATCATCGCGACCTTGCCGGCGAGGCGGTTCATTGCTTCTCGCCCCGTGTGGAACGCGCGACCGCTAGTCCGTCGATGAACGCCTTCGCATGCGATGCCGTCGCCGTTTCGCTCTGCCCCGGCTTGTACAGCGCCGAGCCGAGACCGAAGCCGTTCGCGCCCGCGCTGAGAAACGGCCCCATGTTGTCCGGCGCGACGCCGCCCACCGGCACCAGCGGCACTTCTTTCGCGATCACCGCGCGCCACGCCTTCACGACATGCGCGCCGAGTTGTTCGGCGGGGAACATCTTCAATACGTCCGCGCCGTTCTTGAGCGCGAGGAACGCTTCGTTCGGCGTTGCCACGCCCGGCGCGCAGGCGAGCCCCTGCGCTTTCGCCGCGCGCACGACATCGGCGTCGCTGTGCGGCATCACGATCAGTTCGCCGCCTGCCGCGCGCACGCTGTCGACGTAACTCGCATGCAGCACCGTGCCCGCGCCGACGATGGCATCGGCGGGCAGCGCCTGGCGAATCGCCGCGATGCTGTCGAACGGCTGCGGCGAATTGAGCGGCACTTCGATGATGCGAAAGCCCGCTTCATACAGCGCGCGGCCGTGCGCCTCGGCTTCCTCGGGCGTGATGCCCCGCAGGATCGCGATCAGCGGACACGCGGCGAACGCTTTCGCGAGGCCGCCGTGCATGCCGTAAGGCGCGGGTAGATTGATGGGCGGTTGCATTCGTTTCTCCTTTCCGTGTCACATGCGCGCGGGCTTGGCGATCAACCCGGCCTGCAATGCGATTCGATAAAGCCCGGATTCGGTCGCTTGCGCCACCGTCTGCGCGTCGTTGCATCCGTATTGCGCGAGGGCCGCCCGATAGCGGTCGCACAGCGCATCGTTGCCAATCAGACGCAGCGTCTTGCCGGCGAGCGTCGCGTTCTCGCGCGCCAGCACTTCGTTCAGGCCGCGCAGTTCATGGCCGATCAAAAGTCCCGACAGATAATCCGGCTGCTCGGCCGCCGTGAGCTGACCGGTCAGTCCGAGTGTGCGCGTGCTGAAGATCGTCGCCAGAAGGCCGGCATGACCGGCATCGCGCGCGGTATCGACGCCTCTCAGAAACGCCGCGCTGTCCGGCTTTGCGTCCTGCTCCATCGTGCGGCCGAGGATGGTGTGATCGCGCAGTGCGCCGAAGGTCTCGCCCGTCATGAACGTATAGAAGCGTTCAATCCGTCCCGCTTGCACGAATGCCCACTTGGCATGCGTGCCCGGCAGACCGATGAGCGCGCCACTCGCCGTGTTCAGCGACGCATCGCTCGCGAGTGCGCCGAAAATCTGCGTCTCCTCGCCGCGCATCACGTTCGGCAGCGTGCCGCGTTCGAGCACGCCCGGCACGACATGAACGGTCGCGCCCCGCGCCGCCTTTACCGTGACGATGCCCGCGACGAGCGCGTCGGCATCGGCGGGCGTTTCGACGTAAGGCGCCTCCATCCAACCCTGCGCGCTGCCGACCATGCCCGCCGCGATGACGGGTAGTTGCGCATTTGCGCTCAGCCAAGCGCCGCAGGTTTCCTCGAAAGCCTGATCGAAGCCGCCAGCGGGCAGCTTCATGATTCCCGCCGACGAAGCGCGCGTGTCGAGCGCGGCGCCTGCGGCATCGAGCAGATAAGCGCGCAGGGACGTCGTGCCCCAGTCGAGCGCGATCAGAACGGGCGCGCTCATCGCTTGATCCTGCGGTTGGCTTGCGGCGCGCGCCAGCCGAGTTCCTCGGAGATCGCGCGCGCTTCGCGCTGCACGACCGGAATCAGTTCTTCCATGCGTTCGTGGGGCATATAGGGAATCGTGCTCGCCACCGAAAGCGCCGCGACGATCGCACCCGACGCATCGCGCACGGGCGCCGCCACGCAGCGGATCGACGCCTCGTTCTCTTCGAGATCGAAGGTAAAGCCACCTTGCGAATAGCGTGTCATGCGCTGCAAAAACGTGTCCATGTCCGGCCGGTTCTCCGGCTTGAAACTCGTGCGGGCGAGCGCGCGCAGCGATGCATCGAGCAGCTTCTTCCAGACGTTGGCTTCGAGGTCGAGCATCATTGCCTTGCCGATTCCCGTCGATGCCAGCGGCATGCGATGGCCCACGCGCGAGCGCATTTCCAACCCGCGCGTGCCCGGAATCTTGTCGATGTAGAGCACGTCGTCACCGTCGCGCACGCCGAGGTGAATGGTGTCGTGCGTGTATTCCGCGAGCGATTGCAAATGCGGACGCGCGACCGCCGTGAGCGGCATCTGTTCGAGCGCGATAGTGCCGAGTTCGATCAGTTTCGGCCCGAGCAGATAACCGCCCTGCACTTGCCGGAGATAACGCGCCTGCACGAGCGAACTCACGAGCCGATGCGTCGTGCTGCGCGTAGTGCCGAGCGCCGCGCCGAACGAGCGCAGATCGCGCGCGCCGTTGGCGGCGGCTTCGAGAATCGCGAGGCCGCGCAAAAGCGTTTGCGTGCCTGCCTGTTGCGGCGTGATGTCGACGAGCGCGCTCGGCAGCGCAAAGGCGTCCGGATCGCGCCGATGATGGCCGTTGCTTTTCTTGTCGGCGCCGTCGTTCATGGCGTTGGCCGACATATCGCGCACGTTCGGCGCGGTGGATTCGGTTTGTTCGATTTTGGTCATGCCGCTCGTTCCTCGATGAACACGACGCGCGTCATGCGAAGCGTGCAAGCTGGACGGCGCGCGCGGCACAAGCCCAAGCGCCCGCCGAAGCGATGACGAATCCGAAAGATGAGGCGCGTGACGCGACCCGCGAACGCGGGCAGGCGATCGATTGCATGACTTGTCTCCGTTGTTCTGGATATTCTTCGTCGCGCCCGTCTCGGAGGACTGGCGCGTGTGCTTTTTATGCTGTGGTCGGATTGTAGTTCCGCCTATCTCGATAATTCAATATGTGATCGCACTGTTCACATAATGGGAGTAAAGCTGACGGCCGACAGCCTTTTGAAAACAAAAAAGCCCTGATAAATCAGGGCTTTTTTGTTTATCGCGGCCAGCTAAATTTCACTCGGGCAACTCGGCCGCGCCCATTCGCCGCGCGATTACGTTGGCGCGCCTGGTCAGATACGGCGTCGCGCGGTGATCGTCGAAGTATTTCGGACGCGGCAGCATGACGGCAAGCCGTGCGCTTTGCGACGCGGACAGCTTTGCCGCCGTCGTCTTGTAGTAATACTGGGCCGCAGCCTGCGCGCCGTAGACGCCATTACCCCACTCAACCGAATTGAGATAGATCTCGAAGATGCGCTGCTTGTCCATCAAAAGCTCGAGCATCGACGTGATGACGAGTTCCTCGGCCTTGCGGATATAGCTTTTCTCGCGCGACAAGAACAGATTCCGCGCCAGTTGCTGCGAAATGGTCGAACCGCCCGCGACGATCTTTCCGCGCGCCTTGTTCTTTTCCCAGGCTTGCAAGATGGCGTCGGTTTCGTAGCCGTTGTTATTGACGAAGTTGGAGTCTTCCGACGCGATGATCGCGCGCTTCAGATTGCGCGAAATCTGGTCGTACGGAACCCACGTGCGTTGCAGTTCGATGCCAGGACGCTCTTTCGCGAGGGTCCAGGCGTCGGCGCGCATGAAGGCCGTCGCGCCGGGATTCACCACGGTCCAGACCGCGATCTGCGCGAAGAAGTAGAGCTGCGTCGCGAGCGCGGCGATAACCAGTACCGACACGCCATAACCGATCCAGCGCGCGGGACCGAGCCGCACCCCGCGCCGCTGCCGCGTGCGCGTGTGCTCGGAAATGGGTGCGGTCGTCATCAGACTTTGGCTGCGAGCACCTGGCGCAGCTCGCGCAATACCGCGCCGCCGTCCGGGCGCACGCCGCGCCAGATGAAGAACGATTCGGCCGCCTGTTCGACGAGCATGCCGAGGCCATCCGCCGCGCGCGCCTGAAGGCGTTCGGCGTGCTGCATGAACACGGTTGGCTTCGCGCTGTACATCATGTCGTAGGCGAGCGTGCCGGCGCCGAACGCGGCGGCGTCGCAGTCGGGCAAGGCGGCGTCGAGACTGCCCGCGGTCGCGTTGACGATGACGTCGTAGCGCCCTTCTTCCGCGCTCTTCGCGCTGCCGCCCGCAAACCGCACGTTCGACGCGAGCGCGGCTTCCGCGAACTGATCGACCAGTTGCAGCGCCTTCTCAGCCGTGCGATTCACGATGGTGAGCGCCGCCGGCGAGCGATCGAAGATAGGCAGCACGACGCCGCGCGCCGCGCCGCCCGCGCCAAGCAGCAACACGCGCTTGCCCGTGAGGCTCACGCCGAGATTCACTTCGATGTCGCGCACGAGGCCGACGCCGTCCGTGTTGTCGCCGCGCACGCCATCCGCACCAAACGACAGCGTATTGACCGCGCCCGCAGCGGCTGCGCGCGGCGAGAGTGTATTGGCGAAAGCGTGGGCGTCGAGTTTGAAGGGCACGGTCACGTTCATGCCGCGTCCGCCCGACGCCATGAACGTTCTGGCTTGCTTGTCGAAGCCGCCGAGCGGCCCGAGGATGCGTCCGTACTCGATAGGCTCGCCGGTCTGGATAGCGAATTTCGCGTGAATCCACGGCGATTTGCTGTGCTCGATCGGATTGCCGATCACCACGTATTGATCGCGTTGCGTCATCGCGCGCGTCCCGTGAGTTGGCGCGCGGCGTGCGCGCTCTGGATCATGCCAGCGCGCGGCATCATTCCGCCCGCTCCGAAGACGCTTGCGATTCGCCTGCACCCTCGACTCCGTCGGCACCTTCGGCCGACGGCTCCGTCGCGGAGACTTCCGCCTGCGCTTCGGCTTCGCTTTCGGCGCTGAGATCGACGGTTTCGACGATCTCTTCCTCGGCTTCGTCTTCTTCCACCGGCGCGCTTTGCGTGGGCGCGTCGATCACGTGCAGCAGGCGGCACGACGCCTCGACGGTCAGTTCATCGATAGATACGACTTCGAGCATCAAACGCGTGCCGCGCGCATGCACGCCGAGTCCGGGCACATGCAGGATCAGCGGAATTTCTTCGAGACGCACCAGATCGTCCTTGATGACCGATGCCGGAACTTGCCGCTTGTTCTCCTGCTTGAGCCAGCGCAGACACCAGAAATACTCCATGCGGCGCTGATGATCGGCATAAGCGGTGTAGGTATCGTCAAAACCTTGCACCACGGCGAAGAGATCCGCGTCCTTCGGTTTGAACGGCGCGGCGAGCTTGGCCGTCACGCCATGCTGCACGCACGCGAGCAATTGCCACTGATTCACGAGATCGACATAACGGCGCAGCGGCGAGGTGCTCCACGCATATTGCGCGACACCCAAGCCTTCGTGCGGCGCGGGCGTGGTCTGCATGCGCGTGCGCTTTGGACCGGGACCGCCGAAACCGCGCTGCGATCGGTAAATGCCCGGTACGCCGTGATCGTTGAGAAACGCGCCCCACGACGAGTTCGCGAGAATCGCCAGTTCGGCGACGATCAGATCGAGCGGCGAGCCACGGCGGCGCGGCGTAATGGTGATGTGCTCGCCTTCAACATAGAAATTGAAGTCGTTGTTGCGCTGCACTTCGCGCTTCAGACCGTAAGTGGCGCGCGCCTGCTGTCGCTTTTCGAAGAGCGCTTGAGCCAGCGGCCAGAGCACGGCAATGTCCGCCTTATGCGGATAATCGCCGCTGCCGTCCGCGAGCGTCTCTTCGGTGACGTGTTCGTCGAGATGGTTGTGGCGCAGATTCGACTTCACAAATACGCGTTCGGCGCGCGTTTCGGTGGCGACGATCTCCTGCGTCTCGCGATTCACGATGATGTAAAGCGACAGCGCCGGGCGCAAGCCGCCTTCACCGAGCGTGAAAACATTGACGACGTCGTCGGGCAACATGGTGATCTTGTCGCCCGGCATGTAGACCGTGGACAGCCGGCCACGCGCAATGGCGTCGATCGCATCGCCCCGCGCGATGCCAAGCGCCGGCGCCGCGATGTGAATACCCACGCGCACGCGGCCATCGGAGAGATGCTGGACGGAGAAGGCGTCGTCGATTTCGGTCGTCGTGACGTCGTCGATGGAGAATGCTTCGACATCCGCTTCGGGCAAGTCTTCCGGGAAAGGCGCGGGTTGCAGCGATGGAAAACCGACGCCGTGCGGAAAGAACTCCGACAGGAACTTCGCTTCGTGCAAGGCCCGCGCCGAGGCAATTCCGCCGCATTCCAGCATGAGCCGCGCTTGCGAAATTCCGCGCGCGGCCGCCGCCGCTTCGAGCGCCTTGTACTCGATGGAGTTCTTGTCGGGCTTCGTGAGCAAACCGATTGCCTTGCCCGCGAGCGCTTCGGGCAACTTGCCCGCCTTCAGTTCCTCTTCGTAGCCCGCTTGCACGAGCGCCTGCTGACGCTTGCGTTCGAGCCCGGCAAGCGCCATCTGCAATTGCTCTTGCGGCGCTCGCTGATACTGCCCGCGCCCCTTGCGGCGAAAGTACACCGGCGCGCCATGCATGCGCAGCACGAGCGCCGCGCGTTCGGCCGCGCCGAATTTGTCGCCGAAGTAATCCGCGCCGAGCGTGGCGAACGGAAATTCGTCGTCGGGCGCGCATTCCCACAGAAAGTCGAGATCGATTTCCTGTGCGATGGCGTCGGCTTCCTGCATCAGCTCGCCCGCAGCGGGTTTATCGAATTCGATCAGCACGTCTTTCGCGCGCACTTTCGCACGCCGTCCGCCCGGCAATTCGACCTGGAAGGCATCGCCCTGTTTGGACAGCACCGATCCGGCCTTGAAACTACCCGATTCCTCGAAGAAAACGTTCACTCAATACTCTCGTAAAACGGTGGACCGGGTCGCGGCAAGCGCGCCGGCGGTTGAATGGGCTATGTCCTCGCGCCGCGCGCGTGTCACGCGGCCGCAGATGCGACGGCGGGCGGCGGTTCGCGTCCGCAGAACGCGAGCACGTCGTCCAGATAGTCGGGGAAGTCGCTGATGGCGTGATCACCGCCTTCGATCAGCGTGGTGCGCACGCCGGGGTAGTGGGCGAGCATGGTGCGGTAATCGAGCACTTCGTCGCCGGTGGCCGCAATCAGATAGTAACGCTCGGCCTGCGTGATCTTCTCGACGGCGAGCGCGCGCAGTTCGTCCAGATGGCGCGGCAACACGGTGATGCTGCCGCCGCCATGCCACAGCGGCTGTTCGCCGAGATAGTGGCTCAGATCGCGCTTCGGCACCACGGCGGGATTGAGCAGCACGGCGCGCCAGCCGTGCTTTTCGGCGAGATACGTGGCGTAGAAACCGCCGAGCGAACTGCCGACCACGGTGATTTCAGCAGCGGACGTATTCGCGACGAGCGATTCCGCCAGTTCGATCGCTTCTTTCGGCGAGACGGGCAATACCGGACACTGCCATTCGCTCAGCCGCCCGAGGTCCGCCAGACGCGCACGCATGACGCGCGCCTTGAAAGATTGGGGCGAGGAGCGAAAGCCGTGCAGGTAGAGAATCACGCGTTTCCTCCGGACGGACGCGCCGAAAGTGCGTCGAGCAGCTTTTGATGCACGCCGCCGAAGCCGCCGTTGCTCATCACGAGCACGTGGTCGCCGGGGCGCGCGGCGGCCGCGACCGCCTTCACCAACGGTTCGATCTCGTTGAATGCCTGTGCCTTGTCGCCGAGCGGTGCGAGCGCTTCCGCCAGATCCCAGCCGAGTTTGTCGCGGCCATCACGCGCGCCGTAGCCGAACACGAGATTCGCGTCGGCGAGACTGCCGGGCAACTGCGCTTTCATCGTGCCGAGTTTCATGGTGTTGGAGCGCGGCTCCAGCACGGCCAGAATGCGCGCGTCGCCAATACGCGTGCGCAGGCCGGCAACCGTGGTTTCGATGGCGGTTGGATGGTGCGCGAAGTCGTCGTAGACGGTGACCCCATCCACGCTGCCCTTCACTTCCATGCGCCGCTTGACGTTGCGAAAGCTCGCCAGCGACTTGACCGCTTGCGACGCCGGCACGCCAACCGAGCGCGCCGCTGCGATCGCCGCGAGCGCGTTCATGCGATTGTGTTCGCCCTGCACTTGCCACTCGACCACGCCTTGACGCTCGCCTTCCCAATACACCGCAAATTGCTCGTCGACGCGCGCGCCCTCGGTCGCGGGTAGCGCTTGCCAGCCGCCATCCACACCGAAGCGTTCGACGCTCGACCAGCAGCCGCGCGTCAGCACGCGTTCGAGCGCGCCTTCGCGCCCGTTCGTGACGATGCGTCCGATGCCCGGCACCGTGCGCACGAGATGATGAAATTGTGTTTCGATGGCGGCGAGATCGGGGAAGATATCGGCGTGATCGAATTCGAGATTGTTGAGCACCGCCGTGCGCGGCCGATAGTGGACGAACTTCGAGCGCTTGTCGAAGAACGCGGTGTCGTATTCGTCGGCTTCGATGACGAAGAAGCTCGAGTCGGTCAGTCGCGCGGAAATGCCGAAGTTGAGCGGCACGCCGCCAATGAGAAAGCCCGGATTCAAGCCCGAATCTTCCAGTAACCACGCAAGCATGGAGCTCGTCGTGGTCTTGCCGTGCGTGCCCGCGACCGCCAGAACCCACTTGCCCGCAAGCACGTGCTCGCCGAGCCACTGCGGACCCGACGTGTAAGGCAGGCCGCGGTCGAGAATGGCCTCCATCAGCGGATTGCCTCGCGACACCACGTTGCCGATCACGAACAGGTCGGGTTCGAGCGCGAGTTGCTCGACGCCGTAACCTTCGATCAGTTCGATGCCTTGCGCTTCGAGTTGCGTGCTCATCGGCGGGTAGACGCCGGCGTCGCAGCCGGTGACCTTGTGGCCCGCTTCGCGCGCCAGCACGGCGAGTCCGCCCATGAAGGTGCCGCAGATGCCGAGGATGTGGATGTGCATAAACCGTGTCGCGCCGCGTGGGCGAAGAGTGCGGGAAACATGAAACGGCGCCGCGTGCACGCCGTGCGCGAAGACGCCTGGAGGCGCATATTGTAACCGACGCACTCCGCCACCTTACGCCCGCCGGCAGCCGATGCAAACCGGCGCGATCGAGGGCCGATCAACGCTCGATCGAGACCCGATCGAAGCCGTTCAACGATATCTAGTATTATTTCGCCATGGTTCGCAAATCACATTTCGATCCGCAGCGCGTGCGCGAGGAAATCGCCATCGCGGCCGCGAGAATGATCGCCGAAGACGGCCTCGACTACTCCACAGCCAAGCGCAAGGCGGCGCGGCAGGTGGTCGGCGAGGCGAAGATCGGCGGCGAGTTTTTGCCCGACAACGATCAGATCGAAGAGGAGATCCGCGAGTATCAGGCGATCTTCCAGAGCGACAGTCAGCCTGTCGTCCTGCGCCGCATGCGCGAGTTCGCGCTCGAATGGATGGAACGGTTGAAGCCCTTCGATCCTTATCTGACGGGCGCGGTACTAAACGGCACGGCGGGCGAGCATTCCGACGTCCACTTGCAATGCTTCTGCGACAACCCGAAGGAAGTCGCGATCTACTTGCTGAATGCGAACATTCAGTACGACGTGTCGGAGACGCGACATTTCGCCGGGCGCGGTTACGTGGAAACGCTGAGTTTTTTGCAGCGCATACCCGGCGAGGAACCAATGGGCCTGCACATCGCGCTGTACGATCCTGACGACCTGCGCGGCGCCGTGCGCGCCGATGGCCGCGGTCGTCTCGCGCGGGCGAACGCCGCGACGGTGCGCACGCTGCTCGATCATCCCGATACCCCGTCGCTCGAAATCAGCGGCTGACTCTATTTTTCCTATGAACAGCAAACGGATTCTGGCGCTTCTAGTCGTCGCGGTCGCGGCGACGGTCGGCGGCTTCTACGCGGGGCATGTCTTCACCGGCGGCGAAACCGTGGCCGCGACACAGAACAACGGCAACGCCGTCGAACAATTATGGAAGGCCGCGCCGCCCGGAGCCTCGGGCACCGCGCAACCGCTTGCATCCTTCAAAGGAAAACCGGTCGTCGTGAACTTCTGGGCTTCGTGGTGCGGACCGTGCGTCAAGGAAATGCCGGAGTTGTCGGCGCTGCATCGCGAATATGAGAAAAAAGGCATCACATTCATCGGCTTGGGAGTGGACAGCGAGAAGAACGTCAACGATTTTCTCGCTAAGGTGAAGGTGGACTATCCCGTCTATGTGACGGGCTTCGGCGGCGCCGACCTCGCGCGCAGCTTCGGCAATAATGCGGGCGGTTTGCCGTTCACCGTCGTGATCGACGCAAAAGGCGTGGTCCGGTCGACCAAGCTTGGTGAAGTCAACGTCGCCGAACTTAAGCGTACACTCGACGCGCTGTAAAAATTCGCTGCGTTTTTAACCGAAGTGTCGCTCAATAGGCAGCAAGTTAGCAGGTTGAACGCCGATCTTGCCGGAACTTCGCTCTTTCGCTACGACTTGTCCGAACTTCTGCCCTACTGATCGGACCCTGTCGGAACGGTAAAACTAGACAAAATTCTCTAAAGAGCGCTAAAGTGCGCCGAATTCCGCACAACCCGAAGCGACCATGAACACTCAACCGGTGCCGCAAGGCGACATTGCTGTCGAAACCGACACGCGTTTGGTGCGTGTCGACCAGCCTTTTCGCAGGCCATCGGGGAGCGCGCTTCAAAACGATCACGATGACGCATTCGACATGAACGCGCCTTGCGTGCCAATCGATTCTGCCGCCGCAACTTCGGCTCACGTTTGGTCCAGCGCACGGCGCTTGCAGCGAACGCGTGCCGAAGCGCTGGCCCTGCCGGTCTGCGGCTGACAGTCAGAACACCACAAAGTCAAGTTAAGCACCGGGGGCAGTCCCGGTCTCCAAGCATTGAAAGGGGAATTTTCGATGGACCTTCGTAAACTTAAAACGCTGATCGACCTCGTCTCGGAATCCGGCATCTCGGAACTCGAAGTGACGGAAGGCGAAGGCAAGGTTCGCATCGTCAAGAATGCGGCGCCGGTCTACATGCAGGCGCCTCAGCAATACGCGCCGCAAATGCAGGCCGCACCCGCGCCGTTCGCCGGCGGCGCAGGCGAAGGTTCGGCGGCGCCCGCCGCGAGCCCCGCTGCCGTCGCGCCGCAAGGACACATCGTCACTTCGCCGATGGTCGGCTCGTTCTACCGCGCGCCTTCGCCGGGCGCGGATCCGTTCGTCCAGGTCGGCGATACGGTCAAGGAAGGCCAGACCATCTGCATTATCGAAGCCATGAAACTCCTGAACGAGATCGAAGCCGACAAGTCTGGCGTCGTGAAGGAGATCCTCGTCGAGAACGGTCAGGCGGTCGAATACGGCCAGCCGCTCTTCGTGATCGGCGACTGACGCGTTACGCCGGACGACGCCGGATGCACCTCATCACGATGGCTCGCACCGTGTTTTCGATCTCCGGCTGCCCGCCGTGTCCGCGCGCTTCGCATCGGTTTTCCACGATGCCCGAACCGCGCGCCGCCGATTCGATTCCCGAGGGCGCGCCCGTCGCGCCCGTTGATGAGCCGACCCACAGCCATGTTTGAAAAAATCCTCATTGCGAACCGCGGCGAGATCGCGCTTCGCATCCAGCGCGCGTGCCGCGAACTGGGCGTCAAGACCGTTGTCGTCTACTCGGAAGCCGACAAGGAAGCAAAGTACGTGAAGTTGGCCGACGAAGCCGTGTGTATCGGTCCGGCGCCGTCGAACCTCAGCTATCTGAACATGCCCGCGCTCATCAGCGCGGCCGAAGTCACGGACGCCGAAGCCATCCACCCCGGCTACGGCTTCCTTTCCGAGAACGCCGATTTCGCCGAACGCGTCGAGCAATCGGGCTTCACGTTCATCGGGCCGCGTCCCGAAACCATCCGCATGATGGGCGACAAGGTCACGGCCAAGCAGACCATGATCAAGACCGGCGTGCCGTGCGTGCCGGGCTCGGAAGGCGCGTTGCCGGACGATCCAAAAGAGATCGTGAAGATTGCGCGCACGGTCGGCTATCCGGTCATCATCAAGGCGGCGGGCGGCGGCGGCGGACGCGGCATGCGCGTCGTGCATACGGAAGCGGCGCTCGTGAACGCGGTCAACATGACGCGCGAGGAAGCGGGCCGGGCGTTCGGCAATCCGCAGGTCTACATGGAGAAATTCCTGGAGAACCCGCGGCATATCGAGATTCAAGTGTTGGCGGATTCGTTCCGTAACGCGATCTGGCTCGGCGAGCGCGACTGTTCCATGCAGCGCCGACACCAGAAAGTGGTCGAGGAAGCGCCGGCGCCGGGCATCGCGCGGCGGCTGATCGAGCGTATCGGCGACCGCTGCGCCGACGCGTGCAAGAAGATGGGCTATCTCGGCGCGGGCACGTTCGAGTTCCTGTACGAGAACAACGAGTTCTACTTCATCGAAATGAATACGCGCGTGCAGGTCGAGCATCCGGTGACGGAACTCATCACGGGCGTGGATATCGTGCAGGAACAGATTCGCATCGCGGCTGGCGAGAAGCTCTCGATCCGCCAGAAAGACATTCAGTTTCGCGGCCACGCGATCGAATGCCGGATCAACGCGGAAGATCCGTTCAAGTTCACGCCGTCGCCGGGACGTCTCACGTCGTGGCACGCGCCGGGCGGTCCGGGCATCCGCGTCGATTCGCACGCCTACAACGGCTATTTCGTCCCGCCCAACTACGACTCGATGATCGGCAAGCTGATCTCCTATGGCGCGACGCGCGAGCAGGCGATCAACCGCATGCGGATCGCGCTCTCGGAAATGGTCGTGGAAGGCATTCAGACCAACATCCCGCTGCATCGCGAACTGATGATCGACGCCAAGTTCGTCGAAGGCGGCACGAGCATCCATTACCTCGAAAACAAGCTCGCCGCGCGCAAGGCGGCGGTGGCCGAAGAGTCGAAGGCATAAGCGAGTCGATTAGCATGAGTTACCGGGAATTGATCGCCGAGCTGGATCGCGAGCACGCGGAAGCGCTGTCGGATGCGTTGCTCGACGTGGGCGCGCTGTCGGTCTCCGTCGAGGACGCCGACGCCGACACGCCTGACGAGCAACCGCTTTTCGGCGAACCCGGCCTCACGCCGGAGACGAGCGCGTGGAAGCGTTCGCGCGTGGTCGCGCTGCTCGCCGACGACGCCGATCCCGCCGTGCTTCTCGCGGCCGCCGCGAATGAAATCGGTCTTGCCGACACGCCCGCCTATTCCCTGCGCGAAGTCGAAGAGCAGGATTGGGTGCGGCTCACGCAAGCGCAGTTCGATCCGATTCATATCGGCGAGCGTATCTGGGTCGTGCCTTCGTGGCATGACGCGCCCGACCCGGACGCGCTCGTGCTCGAACTCGATCCGGGCCTCGCGTTCGGTACGGGCAGCCATCCGACCACGCGGCTCTGCATGGAGTGGCTGGAGCAGTCGGTGAAACCGGGACAGTCGTTGCTCGATTACGGTTGCGGCTCCGGCATCCTCGCGATCCTCGCGAAGAAGTGTGGCGCGCAGCCGGTATATGGCATCGACATCGACCCGCAGGCGGTGGAATCCGCGCGTCAGAATAGCGAACGCAATCACGCCGACGTCACCTACGGTCTGCCCGACGAATGTCCTGCCGGCGAGTTCGATATCGTCGTTGCCAACATTCTGTCCAATCCGCTCAAGCTGATGGCGTCGATGCTTGCCTCGAAGGTGAAAGCGGGCGGCCGTATCGCGTTGTCGGGCATTCTCGCGCGACAGGCCGACGAGGTTGCGGCGGTCTACGCGCAGTGGATCGACATCGCTGTCTGGCGCGAGCACGAAGGCTGGGTGTGCCTCGCCGGAACTCGGCGCGAAAGCCTTTAGAATAACGCCATCGTCCACGACTAGGCCGCGAGGCCAATGGCACTCTCCTATGGCGCTGGCAACCCGCTGCCCACACTGCGAAACCGTCTTCAGGCTGGACCCGCATCTGCTCGCGCCGCATGACGGCCGCGTGCGTTGCGGCCATTGTCAGGAAGTCTTCGACGCCGCGCATCATCGCTTCGAGCTTCCGGAAGAGCACGCCGCGCCGCACGAGGCGCAACATGCGGCGATCATCGACGATGAAGTCGCCGTCGGTCCTGCAAGCTTTGCGTCCGACGCGAATGGCGATGCATCGGCGAATTCGGTGGCAGCGGAATCTCCGGGTGTTACGGCGCCGGCAGCGCCGAAGATAGCGAAGGAAGTAGAGAAGCCGGCGACGCCGAGTCCGGCAGCGCCTGCCGCTGTAAAGCCTTCTACGCCTCCCGCCGCCAAGCCGATCACGCGAAAGACACCTGCGCCGGTTCCAAGCGGACCGTCTGCATCTGCGCCTCGACCGCTCGATCTGGGCGCGAATAATCCGCCCGCGCCGCCCGTGCCTTTAGCGCCTAAAGAGGACAGCGACCGCACCGTCTACGCGAATACGCCTGCATCCACGCAACCAGCGCAGAACCATCCCGCGAAGCAGTTCGTTCGTGTCGATGCACCGCCAGCCGATCACGTCGCCCCGGCCGCACAATCTCCAACGCGCCCTGTCCCTCCGTCCGAGACACCCGCCGCACGCTTCGTTCCGCCGGACGATCGCGCGGAGCCGTTCATCGGCCCGACGCCGACCGCGGCCGAACCGCCGCGTCCCGCACCGGAGCCCGCGCCCGCCGCCGACTGGGGCAAGGACCCCGAGCCGGCCTTCGGCGCAAAATCACCGCGCCCGCCGGGCGCCGCGCACGCGGCCAGCGCCAACGAAGCGTTCCCGGTCATCCGCGAATCGCGCGATGCACTCGGTCCGCTCGATCCGCCCGATCCCGAATGGACGCGTCCGCGCACGGGCTGGCGCGCGGCGGGCATCGTGCTCTCGGTGCTGCTCGTGCTGACGCTGATCGGCCAGATATTGTGGTGGCAACGCGAATCCGTCATGGTCTACGTTCCCGGCACGCATTCGCTCTACGCGGATATCTGCTATCAGCTCGGCTGCACCATCGCGCCGCCGCGCTATATCGACGGGCTGCAGATCGAGAGCTCCGGGCTGCGTCAGGTCGACGGTCCGCACAAGCTCGAACTGAAGCTGTCGCTGCGCAATCGGTCGGATGTGTCGCTGGCTTATCCTGCGCTCGAACTCACCCTGCTCGACGACAAGAGCAACGTCGCCGTGCGCCGCGTGCTGTGGCCGCAGGATTACGCCCGACCGGGTACGATATTCGCCATCGGCCTTCCGCCGCAAAGCGCGCAGCCGGTCGTCGTGAGGCTGGATACGGGCGATGCGGTCGCCGCGAACTACAGGGTTCAAGTTTTCTATCCGTGATGCGTGCCCGCGCGGCCGCACGAACCCTGTCCCTTCTGACGCGCGCGTTGGCATCGAAGATGAACGAACGCGCGCGCTTTCCCGTCAGCATCTGACACATTCTCTGGAGCGCAACATGAGTCAAGTTACCCTCGGCGGCAATCCTATCGACGTACGCGGCACGTTTCCGGGCGCCGGACAGCAGGCGGCCGAATTCACGCTCGTCGGCGCCGATCTCGGCGACGTCAAGCTGGCGAATTTCGCGGGCAAGCGCAAAGTGCTGAACATTGTGCCGAGTCTCGACACGCCGACCTGCGCGACCTCGACGCGCAAGTTCAACGAAGCCGCCGCCGGCCTCGACAACACGGTCGTGGTAGTCGTCTCAGGCGATCTGCCGTTCGCCGCCAAGCGCTTCTGCACGACCGAAGGCATCGAAAACGTGGTGACGGCATCGACGTTTCGCGGTCACGAATTCGCGGAAGCTTATGGCGTGGACGTCACGAGCGGACCGCTCAAGGGCCTGACGGCACGCGCCGTCGTTGTCCTGGACGCAGACAACAAGGTGCTGCATTCGGAACTCGTGCCGGAAATCAAGCAGGAGCCGAATTACGACGCCGCGCTTGCTTCGCTCAAGTAAGGTCGACGGCATGCCGGACCGCCGCGGCGGTCCGGCGGTCCGCATACGGGACGCGGTGGACGCTCATAAGGGTTTCACCGCCGCGCGCCGTATGCGCACCCTCTTCCTCGGCACCTAAACTTAAAGGACGTTCGCCTTGGCTACGCTTATCTGCGGCTCGCTCGCCTACGACAACATCATGACTTTCCAGGGCCGCTTCGGCGACCACATCCTGCCGGACCAGGTGCACATGCTGAACATCAGCTTCCTGGTGCCGACGATGCGGCGCAACTTCGGCGGCTGCGCGGGCAACATCGCCTACGCGCTCAAGCTACTTGGCGGCGATCCCAAGATCATGGCGACACTGGGCGCGGCGGATGCTCAGTTGTATATCGACCGGCTCGACGCGCTCGGTATCTCGAAAGAGTACGTGCGCGTCTTGCCGGACCAGCACTCGGCGCAATGCTTCATCACGACCGACCTGGCGAACAATCAGATCACCGCGTTCCATCCCGGCGCGATGATGGAGTCGCACCTGAACCGCGCCGACGAAGCGAAGAACATCTCGCTTGGCATCGTGGCTCCGGATGGCGCCGACGGCATGCGCGAGCACGCGGCGCAGTTCGCGTCGGCGGGCGTGCCGTTCGTGTTCGATCCGGGTCAGGGTCTGCCGATCTTGGAAGGTGTCGAGCTTTGTCGCATGATTGAACTTGCCACTTACGTGGCGGTCAACGATTACGAAGCCAAGTTGTTGAGCAACAAGACCGGATGGTCGATCGAAGACATCATGAGCCGCGTCGATGCGCTCATCATCACGCGCGGCGAGCATGGCGCGCAGATCTATCACGAGGACGGCGTGCTCGAAGTGCCCGCCGTGAAAGCGCGGCAAGTCGTCGATCCCACTGGCTGCGGCGACGCGTTCCGCGGCGGCCTGCTGTACGGTATCGAAAACAAGCTTGGTTGGGAAAAGACGGGCCGTCTTGCAAGTCTGATGGGCGCATTGAAGATCGAACATCAGGGTCCGCAAACTTATGAGCCGGCACGTGCCGAAATTGAAGAGCGTTACAAGCAGGCTTTCGGAAGCAGCCTGTCGTGATTGAGTGGAGTAATGGAATGAAAACGATAAGTCGTATCGCGCTTGCAGTAGCGCTCGTCGGCTCGGTGGCGCTCACGGGCTGCGCCTACAACAGCAGTTCGCCGGACGTGTACACGGCTTCGCAGGCGCAACGTGAAGAGACGGTGCGCATGGCGACCGTCGAAAGCGTGCGGGGCGTGAAGATCAGCTCGAACAACGGTCAACCGACCGGTCTCGGCACCATAGGTGGCGGCGCGCTCGGCGGCGTGGCCGCAGCCAGCGTCATTGGCGGCGGCAACGGGTCGATCATCGCGGGCATCATCGGCGGTCTGGCGGGCGCGGTCGCGGGTAACGCGGTCGAGAACAACGTCGCCATGAAGAACGGCCTGGAGATCACCGTGCGTCTCGATAACGGCGACATGCGCGCCATCACGCAAACCTCGAACGGAGAAGTGTTCCAGGCAGGCGAGCGGGTTCGCCTGCTGTCGAGTGGCGGCGTCACACGCGTCACGCACTAAGGTATTCAGCGGAGGATTAGCCCTCGTGTGGGCTCGTCACATCGAGCGCACGCAGGTCTTTCGCGTTCCGAACGAAGCGCATGTATCGAAAGATGCATGCGCTTTTTTTGGGCTCACGAAAACGCGGCGAAGCCCCAAGTCATGCGAACGGAAAAACCCGCCGCCAGGTTTCCCTGAGCAGCGGGTTTGAGGCCGGGTAGGCCTACCCGGTCGAAAGGCACATCGGTGTGTGCCGTGGTCCTGCCAACTACGAACGTAAAGACTTACGGACGGCTGCCCGTCGGGAACGGCCATGCTGCCGCCGGATTCAACGCCGTCTTGACTGCGGCGGCCGGAGCCGGAGCAGGCGTCGATACGGTCGTTGCCGTCGTTGCAGGAGCGGCAGCCGTAGTCTTCTTCGCAGCAGCGGCCTTTTTGGCCGGAGCTTTCTTGGCTGCGGGAGCCTTCTTCGCTGCGGGAGCAGCGGAAGCAGGAGCGGCAGCGGGGGCAGGCGCGGCGGCGGGAGCAGGGGCAGCAGCGGTTTTGGCGGGAGCCTTTTTCGCGGCAGCCTTCTTTGCAGGAGCCTTTTTCGCGGCAGCCTTTTTCGCGGCAGCCTTCTTCGCGGGGGCCTTCTTCGCCGCAGCCTTCTTAGCAGGCGCCTTCTTGGCAGCAGCCTTCTTCGCTGCGGCCTTCTTCGCAGGCGCCTTCTTCGCGGCTACTTTCTTGGTGGCTACCTTCTTCGCTGCAGCCTTCTTGGCGGGCGCCTTCTTGGCAGCAACCTTCTTCGTTGCGACCTTCTTCGACGCTACCTTCTTTGCTGCCGCCTTCTTGGCCGGAGCCTTCTTCGCTGCAACCTTCTTCGCCGCGACCTTCTTCACCGCGACTTTCTTGGCTGCTACCTTCTTCGTGGCGACCTTCTTGGCTGCTACTTTCTTCGCCGGGGCGGCCTTCTTTGCGGTGACTTTCTTTGCTGCAACCTTCTTGGCTGCGGGTTTTTTCTTGGCAACTGCCATGGTTTTTCTCCTTCAGGTTTTCAGATGAGAGTCAGTTCAAACTACACCCTTCGTCAAAACCCGCTTCCCACGCGTCGCTTCTCAAGGCGCACGCTACGAAGCGGATTATTCATCGGCGTACGCTGATCCCACCTGCTTACGCTAATGAATACGGCAAGGCGCGCCGTGCCCTTTGGCACCGCGCGCCAGATAGTGTCAGCACCGCTGATACGCGGCGCCGGCCATCGCTTGATCGAGCCAGCGAGCTTGCCGCTGGCGTTTTCCGGGGGGAAGTTTGCCCATCCCATTGAAGGGATCGCAAAAGGCCTGTCTTCTATCGCAGCCGTGTACGAGCACGGGCTAGCTAAGTCACAAGGCGCACTCTGCATCAGGCGACCGTTCTCCTAAACCTTGTCGGCCGAGCGCGCGTGAGTGTCACGCCGCTGCCCGGCCGTCCCATCGATTTCGTCTGCAACACGTCCTGGGCTTGTTGTTATTCCCAGGTCAGCGCGCCGCCGGTTTGATACTCAATCACGCGTGTCTCGAAGAAGTTGCGTTCCTTCTTCAAGTCGATCATTTCGCTCATCCACGGGAACGGGTTTTCCTCGTTCGGGTAGAGCGGGTCAAGCCCGATCTGCTGGCAACGCCGGTTGCAGATGAAGCGCAGGTAGCTCTTGAACATCGACGCGTTCAGGCCGAGCACCCCGCGCGGCATGGTGTCTTCAGCGTAGCGATATTCAAGTTCGACCGCCTCCTTGAAGAGCTCGCGGATCTCGGCCTTGAAGTCGGCGGTCCACAATTGCGGCTCTTCGAGCTTGATCTGGTTGATGAGGTCGATGCCGAAATTGCAGTGCATCGATTCATCGCGGAGGATGTACTGATACTGCTCGGCAGCCCCCGTCATCTTGTTCTGGCGACCCAGCGCCAGGATTTGCGTGAAGCCTACATAGAAGAACAGCCCTTCCATGATGCAGGCAAACACGATCAACGACTTCAGCAATTTCTGGTCCGCTTCCAGCGTGCCCGTGGTGAAGGCCGGGTCCGTCAACGTCTGGATGAACGGAATCAGGAACTCGTCTTTCGCGCGGATGGAAGCGACTTCGTGATAGGCGTTGAAGATTTCGCTTTCATCGAGCCCGAGCGATTCGACGATGTACTGATACGCGTGCGTATGGATGGCTTCTTCGAACGCCTGGCGCAGCAAGAACTGGCGGCACTCGGGAGCGGTGATGTGACGGTACGTACCGAGCACGATGTTGTTCGCGGCGAGCGAGTCTGCCGTGACGAAGAAGCCCAGGTTGCGCTTGACGATGCGGCGCTCGTCGTCCGAAAGACCGTTCGGGTCTTTCCACAGGGCGATGTCGCGCGACATGTTCACTTCCTGCGGCATCCAATGGTTCGCGCAACCCGCAAGGTACTTTTCCCACGCCCACTTGTACTTGAACGGCACCAACTGATTGACGTCGGTCTTGCCGTTGATGATGCGTTTGTCCGCGACGTTGACGCGTGCTTCGCTTTGCGCGGCGATGACGCCAGCGGAAGGAGTCGCGGCTGCGGGCGGAACGAAGCCATCGGAGAAGATGTTGTTCGCTTGCGCGATCTGATGAGCAGCTTGATGAGCTTGGGCAGCACGATGATCGACATGCGCTGTACCTTGCGTACCGAAAGTCGTGCCTTGAGCGTTCTGCAACGGGTTCTGTTGCGAAGCGCTCGAGGGAGCTACGGCAGTGGTCTCGTCATCCCAGTTGAGCATAAATTCTCACCATCAATTTAGTTCGGTTTGTACCATCTTTCCATGAGCATTAAAAGAGTTTGCTCATGGAAATTCTCGTTTTCACGCGTTTTAGTTTCGGCGTTGCTTCCTGCATACAACATTTGGTTCATCACATCGTGTGTGAAGCGTCATGCAAGATCGGTGGAAGCGTGTGTGAAGCGGTCCTGATCGAGTGTGTTTGATGACATCGGCGAGCGCTTCGACCGTGTTCTCTCGAAGCTCTGAGAGCGTTGCCGCATAAGGCTTTGCGGCTGACAATCAAATCATGTCGCGTGACTTCGCGCTTGCTCGATGACTCTCTTCGCGATAGATGCCGCGTAGCGCTGACGTTCTTGCTTGCGATGTTCGAGCGATGCAATGTCGAGCGATGTCACAAGACTCAAGCGCTTGGATGATTCGTGGTGTCGATACGTCATCTCTGCATGCTCTTCGCCGTGCTTCGATGTGCTTTGCCGTGGTCTCGCGAGACGCGGATGCATGAGCTCGACGAGTGACTCGATGCAAGGGTTCGAAGCCTGTTCATGCATGCACCGAAGGCTGTTTCCGACCTCTCGGCAAAGCGCTCCGATGCGTCGAAACCGTTGCCGAAGTCTAGCATTTGGCGCATCCAATTTCCACTAGATATTGTGTCTTGCGTTCCCGGCAAATACAACCTATAGCGCTTGACGCACAGCCTCAGCGGCCTCGTAGCGGATCGAGCAGAGAGCGCAAATTGTTATGGTCGATCTCATGCATGAGCGCAAGCAGGCGACCCAGCTTGCCCTCTGGAAAACCCTCACGCGCGAACCACGCGAGATAGTGAGCGGGCAAGTCGGCGATGAGCCGGTCCTTGTACTTGCCGTAGGGCATCGTCTGCGTGACGAGTCGTTGCAGGTCTTGCGGGTCCATCGCTTCCACTCCTCTTCCATGTTCATCGCGGCGCGTTGCGAGTTTCGTACTCGTCGGCTGCTCCATATCGGTGCCATAATCGCCGCTCTCGCTGCCTCGTGTCGAACGCGATTCTCCATGCCGATCGCCAAAGCTCTCATCGCCCCTCTCATCGTCGCGTGCGCGATGTTCATGGAAAGCGTCGATGCCAATGTCATCGTCACTGCGATTCCCGAAATGGCGCGTGCCTTCGGGCGCGATCCCGTCACGCTGAAGATTGCCGTCACGAGTTATGTGCTCGGCCTCGGCGTCTTCATACCGATCTGCGGCTGGGTCGCCGACCGCTTCGGCGCACGCACCGTGTTTCGTGCGGCCATCGGCGTGTTCGTGGTCGGCTCTATCCTCTGCGCGGCGTCCACCTCGCTCGGACCATTCACGGTGGCGCGCTTCATCCAAGGCGTCGGCGGCGCGATGATGGTGCCGGTCGGGCGCATCATCATCTTCCGCTCGGTGCGGCGCGCGGACTTCATTCGCGCGATGAACTATCTCTCGCTGCCCGCAATGCTCGGACCCGCCGTGGGGCCGCTGCTCGGCGGTTTCATCACGACCTATCTGCACTGGCGGCTGATCTTCTTCATCAACATTCCGATCGGCATTCTCGGTATCTATCTGACCAACCGCTACATCGCGGATTCGCGCGAGGAGCATCCGGGCAGGCTCGACTGGTTCGGCTTCTTTCTCTCGGCGGGCGCGGGCGTGCTGCTGCTGCTCGGCTTGTCGCTCGTGGGCGGCGAGCTCGTGTCGCCAAGCGTGGCCGTTGCGATGTGCGTCGTCGGCGCGCTCATGGTCTCGTTCTACATCATGCATGCGGCGCGCGTCGAACGGCCGCTGCTCGATCTGCGCTTCTTCAAGGTGCCGACGTTTCAGGCGAGCGTGATCGGCGGATCGCTCTTTCGCATCGGGCTTGGCGCGGTGCCGTTTCTGCTGCCGCTCGCGTTGCAGGAAGGGCTCGGCATGACGGCCTTCAAGTCCGGCGCGATCACCTGCGCTTCGGCTTTCGGCGGCATGTTCATGCGCTCGCTGGCGTCGCGCGTGTTGCGGCGCTTCGGCTTTCGACGCACGCTCTTCTTCAACGCGGCGCTTTCCGGCATTGCCATCGCCGCCTGCGGGACCTTCTTTCCGGGCACGCCGACCTGGCTGATCTGGGCAGTCGTGCTGCTCGGCGGCTTCTTTCCCGCATTGCAGTTCACGAGCCTCAACTCGCTCGCTTATGCGGAGATCGAAACGCGCGATGTCGGACGCGCGACGAGTCTCGCGAGCTTCGTGCAGCAGGTATCGCTCGGGCTGGGTGTGACGATCGCCGGCGTGACGCTCGAGTTCTCGCAGTATCTGAACGGACATTCGGCTGTGCAGTGGTCGGATTTTTGGCCCGCGTTTTTCGTCGTCGGAATGTTTTCGTTTTTGTCGATGCCGATAACCGCGCGATTGCCGCTCGATGCCGGATCGGAGATTTCGCGAGGAACGCGAGGTTGATGAAAGCCTGAAGCGCCACGCTGCAAAGCCGCGAAGCAAACAGAACGATCGAACCAAAACGAAACCGGGCCGGCACCGCGCGCTTCCTTCAACGAAGCACGCAATGCCGGCCCGGCGTGAAACATAAAGCCCTACCTGATCAAACCGCCAGCAACTAGCTTACTGACAAGCTTCGCACTCGTCGAAGCCGGGGTCGCCGGGACGCATCATGCAGACGGGACCATCGGCTTGCTGAGCCGCTTCAACCGGCACGGCAGCAGCCACCACCGCCGCAGCGTTGAATCCGCCCGCCGCCGCACCGCCAACCGCGCCGCCGTTGAATCCGTCCGCACCACCGGCGCCAGCGGCACCGCTACCGCCATCGCCTGAAGGAACCGCGTTGAGCGCGCCGTGCGCCACCGTCGACTTCTCGACGTGCGTCGCCGCCATCGTGCGGAGATAGTAGGTGGTCTTGAGGCCGCGCAGCCATGCGAGCTTGTAGACCTCGTCCAGCTTCTTGCCCGATGCGCCGCCCATGTAGATATTGAGCGACTGCGCCTGATCGATCCACTTCTGGCGACGCGCCGCCGCTTCCACCACCCACTTCGCGTCCAGCTCGAACGCGGTGGCGTAGATGGCGCGCAGATCGGCCGGAATGCGGTCGATGCGCGACAGCGTGCCGTCGAAGTACTTCAGGTCCGACACCATGACTTCGTCCCACAGGCCGCGCGCTTTCAGGTCGCGCACCAGGTAGTCGTTGACCACCGTGAACTCGCCCGACAAGTTCGACTTGACGTACAGGTTCTGGAACGTCGGCTCGATACACGCCGACACGCCGATGATGTTCGAGATCGTCGCCGTCGGCGCAATCGCCACGCAATTCGAATTGCGCATGCCGTGCGTCGAGATGCGCGAACGCAGCACGGACCAGTCCATGGATTCGGACGTGTCGACTTCGACATAACCGCCACGCGCCTCGGCCAGCAACTGCAGCGTGTCCTGCGGGAGGATGCCGCGATCCCACAACGAGCCGCGATAGCTCGAGTAACGGCCGCGCTCTTCCGCCAGTTCCGTCGACGCGTAGTAAGCGTAGTAGCAGACGGCTTCCATCGAACGATCCGCGAACTCGACCGCTTCTTGCGACGCATACGGCGTGCGCAGCAGATGCAGGCAGTCCTGGAAGCCCATGATGCCCATGCCCACCGGACGATGCTTCAGGTTCGAGTTACGCGCCTTCGCCACCGCGTAGTAATTGATGTCGATGACGTTGTCGAGCATGCGCATCGCCACACTGATGGTGCGCTTGAGCTTCGCGTGATCCAGCGCGAGCGTGCCGTCCGCCTGTTTCGCCAGGTGCGCGACCAGGTTCACGGAACCCAGATTGCACACGGCGATTTCGTTGTCGCTCGTGTTCAGCGTGATTTCCGTGCACAGGTTCGACGAGTGCACGACGCCCACGTGCTGCTGCGGCGAGCGCACGTTGCACGGGTCCTTGAACGTGATCCACGGATGACCGGTCTCGAACAGCATGCCGAGCATCTTGCGCCACAGTTGCGCCGCGGGCAGCTTCTTGAACAGCTTGATCTCGCCGCGCGCCGCTTTCTCTTCGTAAGCCGTGTAGGCCTTTTCGAAAGCCGCGCCGAACAGGTCGTGCAGGTCCGGGCAGGTAGCCGGCGAGAACAGCGTCCAGTCGCCGCCTTCGTGCACGCGCTTCATGAACAGGTCGGGAATCCAGTTCGCCGTGTTCATGTCGTGGGTGCGGCGACGGTCATCGCCCGTGTTCTTGCGCAGTTCCAGGAATTCCTCGATGTCCAGGTGCCACGTCTCCAGATACGCGCACACCGCGCCCTTGCGCTTGCCGCCCTGATTCACCGCGACGGCCGTATCGTTCACGACCTTCAGGAACGGCACGACGCCTTGCGACTTGCCGTTGGTGCCCTTGATGTGCGAGCCGAGCGCACGCACGCGTGTCCAGTCGTTGCCGAGCCCGCCCGCGAACTTCGAGAGCAGCGCATTTTCCTTGAGCGCTTCGTAGATGCCGTCGAGGTCGTCGGCGACGGTCGTCAGATAGCACGACGAAAGCTGGGAACGGCGCGTGCCGGAGTTGAAGAGCGTGGGCGTGGACGACATGAAGTCGAACGACGACAGCACGTTGTAGAACTCGATGGCGCGCGCTTCGCGGTCGATCTCGTTGAGCGACAGACCCATTGCGACGCGCATGAAGAACGCTTGCGGCAGTTCGATACGCTTGCCTTCCGTGTGCAGGAAGTAGCGGTCGTACAGCGTCTGCAGGCCGAGATAGCCGAATTGCAGATCGCGGCTCGCGTCGAGCGCGGCGCCGAGACGCTTCAGGTCGAATTGCTGGAGCTTGTCGTCGAGCAGTTCGGCTTGCACGCCCTGCTTGATGAATTGCGGGAAGTATTCGGCGTAGCGCTCGCCCATTTCGGCTTGCGTCACTTCGCCTTCAAGAATTTCGCGGCGGATGGTGTGCAGCAGGATGCGCGCGGTGACCTGGCTGTACGCCGGGTCTTTTTCGATCATCGTGCGCGCGGCGAGGATGGCCGAGTCGTAGACCTGGCTCATCGGCACGCCGTCGTACAGGTTCTTCACCGTTTCGGCGACGATCGGGTCGGCGGAGACGGCATCGCCCAGATTGGCGCAGGCCGAGACGATCAGAGCCTTGAGCGCGCCCAGATCGAGCGGATGCGTGACGCCGTTGTCCACCACGTTGATGCCGCTCGCGTTCGCCCGGACTTCCGGCGCGTGCGCGCGCTCTTGCGTGCGCTTCTCGCGATACAGCACATAGGCACGCGCGACGTTGTGCTCGCCGCCGCGCATCAGCGCGAGTTCGACCTGATCCTGAATGTCTTCGATATGGAACGTGCCGCCATGCGGACGGCTTCGCACGAGCGCGCGCACGACGGCTTGCGTCAGTTGGTCGACGAGTTCGCGCACGCGAGCGGACGCCGCGCCCTGACCGCCGTTCACGGCGATGAACGCCTTCGTGACCGCGATGGCGATCTTCGACGGCTCGAACGACACCACGCTTCCGTTGCGGCGGATGACTTTGTAGTCCGCGTACGTCGTGTTCGGCGCGAGCGCTGGCGCGCCCGATGCATTGGCGCCGCCCTGCGGCCGCGCGGATGCGCCTTCGAAGGAAGTCGTGGCGTTCTCGGTGGTTTGCATGTGCAAAACTCCTGATGTTCGAGTGGTGCGGATGGTCCGCGGATTTATCACTTATGCCGCGCGCGTTTGCTGTCGTCGTTGAACCGATGCGACACGCGCGATGTTTGACGGTAAAGCCAGGCTGTGAATACAGCAGGCTCGGAACACGAATCGCGCAAAAAATAGCGCCGATAACGGCCCGCATTGTTTCTGGCGTCTCATGCGATGCCCGCGTTGGCGCGCGGTGTCGGTCGACGCGATTTCACGTTTCAACTCGCGTTCCGACTCACGTTCCGACTCACGTTTACTTGCATGCCTTCTTCACGGTGCTTCTTGCTGGCGCTCGATACACCCGATGCCCCATTCCTCGCAGATGGAAGCGTCGCGCGCACCGCCCCGGGCCAGCCAACTTCTCTTACGCCGGAAAGCCGACGGCGCCGGCTCATTAGAGCGGGCGCCGCCTCAACAACACAAGATATAGTGCAAAGTACGTCTTTCGGCACCAAGTATAGTGGACTTTCGCACAGTCTCAAAAAGTTTTATTTGCTCTGACCATGCGCTCACGGGGTTGACTTTTGCTGCGTCAAAGCACGGCAAGGGATCGGGCGTGAGCTTGCTGCGGCGCAGCGAGACGGAGCTTCCGCGAGGCGTTTATAACGAAGTCAAGATGTGTGGACAGGCGTGAATCGGGCGCGTGATTGCGCTATACGCGAAGGCCGATTTGAGTCTTTGCGCGTGCGGGACGTTCACGCCGATGCCATCCTGGCGATGCAGGCGTTAGCAGTCGGCGAGAGTTTAGATGTATGAGACTGCGCTCGCCGCACTATAGACGCCGCAAACCGCATCTCACGTTCACGGTTGGCTAAGTAGCCGCCGCATGCGCTTAGTGCGTGTCAATGGAGGATGACCGTGCTTACCGCAGCACGGCCTTTGCGGGAACAGCGCGCCTTTGCGGTCTGCAAGACATCCTCGACGTGAGGCGGCGCATGTTCGTTTCGGCACCGAAGGCTCAACGCGCGTCGCGCCCTCGCGGGCTCGCGGCATGACGTCGCGCGTGTTCATCGCAACAAAAGCGCTGTCCCGCCACCACGATCGACTCGCTGCGTGGCGTATGCACGCCGCATTGCACGCAGCGGATGAGCGGATCGGTGAGCTGCGGAGCATCGCTCGCAGCGGCGCCGCCACGCGTGCGACGCGCACCAGTGGCACCCGCAGCACCCGCAGCGCCCGATGAACCCGGCGCGCCGCTTCCCGCCGACGAACGCGCATCGGCTTGAGCGCGCTCGTTGGCGCGGCGCAGTTTCTTCAGGAGCCATTGGGTCACGAAGAAGAGCGCGATCAGAAGAATGAAGTTTCGCATCGACTTGAACAGGTTGGAAATGCCGCGCTCACACCACTGCGCGATGCAGCAGCACTTCGAAGACGAACCGGCTGCCCACGTAAGCCAGCAACAATGCGACGAACGAAGCGAGCACCCAGCGCAAGGCAGCGCGTCCGCGCCAGCCGGAAACGCGTCGCGCGGTCAGCAGTGCGCCGAACATTACCCAGGAAAGGAACGCGAACACGGTCTTGTGATCGAGACGCAGCGCGCGATCGACCAGTTGCTCGTTGAACGCGATGCCCGACACCAGCGTCAGCGTAAGCAGCACGAAGCCAGCCGCGATCAATCTGAACAGCAGCTTTTCGAGTGTAAGCAGCGGCGGCAAGGTATCGAGCCAGCTCGCGAGCCAGCCGCCATTGGCCGCATGACGCGTGTTGAGGCCGCGCATGCGCTGCAGCCGGCGCTCGAGCAGCAACATGAGCACCGCATGCAGCGCCGCGATGGCGAACAGCCCATAAGCGATATTGGCGATCAGAAAATGCAGCTTGAACATTGGCGCGGCGGAATACGAAAGCACGCGCACGCCGCCGAACAGAAGCGGCAGCAAGGACGCCACGCAAGCGAGCGGCAACACGAGCAGACGCAGGCCGTCGAGCGGAAAGAAGAAGCTTTCGATCCAGTAGATGCCCGCGCCCAGCCAGAACATGGCCGAGAGCGCGAACGCGAAGCCGAAGATCATCGCGTTCTGCGGAAAGATGGTGGTGTGCAGCAGAACGCCGTGCACCAGCAATGCCACTAATAATAAAGCGCGCCCGACACCGCTCATGCCCGATGCGCGCGACGTCGATGTCATCGAGCCTACGCCCGCAGGCACGCCCGCCAGCGCCGGTTCGACGGCGGTATGACGATGCGCGCGCCACCCCGCCACGGCTAGTCCGCCGTAGAGAAGCGCAGTGAGGGCATACAGTACAATATCCATGTTCGAAGTTTACACTAGGCCCCGGTTCCGCGACGCCTTCACCCTTGCGCCAGCATAGTGCGCAGCGCGGTGAGCGCGCCATGTCACTGTGAATTCTGGGCCGCATTCTATAGCGCTCCCCATGCTCGACAACCTCACTCAACGGATGGCGCGCGTCGTCAAGACGCTGCGCGGCGAGGCCCGCCTCACCGAGGCCAACACGCAGGAGATGCTGCGCGAAGTGCGTCTCGCGCTTCTCGAAGCAGACGTGGCGCTGCCGGTCGTGCGCGAATTCATCGCCAAGGTGAAGGAAAAGGCGCTCGGCGAGGAAGTCCTATCGAGCCTTTCGCCGGGCCAGGCGCTCGTCGGCGTCGTGCAGCGCGAACTGACTGCCGTGATCGGCGGCGACTACGAAGGCAAGGCCGCCGAACTGAATCTCGCGGTCACGCCGCCCGCCGTCATCCTCATGGCCGGCTTGCAGGGCGCGGGCAAGACCACGACCACCGGCAAGCTCGCCAAGCTGCTGCGCGAAAAGAGCAAGAAGAAGGTGCTGACGGTTTCTGTCGACGTGTATCGTCCGGCGGCTATTCGTCAGTTGCAGACGGTGACCGAGCAGGTCGGCGCGGACTTCTTCCCGTCCGAGCCGGATCAGAAGCCCGCGGATATCGCGCGCGCGGCAATCGACTGGGCCAAGCGCCACTACCATGACGTCGTGATCGTCGACACGGCCGGCCGTCTCGGTATCGACGAAGCCATGATGAAGGAGATCAGCGAGCTACACGCGCTGCTCAAGCCCGCCGAAACGCTCTTCGTCGTCGACGCCATGCTCGGTCAGGACGCGGTCAACACCGCCAAGGCGTTCAACGACGCCCTGCCACTCACCGGCGTCGTGCTCACCAAGCTCGACGGCGACTCGCGCGGCGGCGCGGCGCTCTCCGTGCGTCATGTCACCGGCAAGCCGATCAAGTTCGTCGGCGTCGCGGAAAAGCTCGACGGTCTCGAAGTGTTCCATCCGGATCGCATGGCGAACCGGATTCTCGGCATGGGCGACATTCTCGCGCTCGTCGAGGAAGCGCAGCGCGGCGTCGACACGCAAGCCGCGCAGCAACTCGCCGACAAGGTCAAGAAAGGCGGCGACTTCGACCTGAACGACTTCAAGGCGCAGCTCTCGCAGATGAAGAAAATGGGCGGCCTCTCTTCGCTCATGGACAAGCTGCCCGCGCAGTTTCAGCAAGCGGCGCAAGGCGCGGACATGAACAACGCCGAGAAGCAGATGCGTCGCATGGAAGGCATCATCAATTCCATGACGCTTCAGGAACGCGCGAAGCCCGAGCTCATCAAGGCCGCGCGCAAGCGTCGTATCGCGGCGGGCGCGGGCGTGCATGTGCAGGAAGTCAACCGCATGCTGAACCAGTACGAGCAAATGCGCGGCATGATGAAGAAGCTCAAGGGCGGCAACCTGCAAAAGATGATGCGCGGCATGAAGGGCATGATGCCCGGCATGCGCTAGGCGCGACAGAACAGGCCCGCGCTCGCGCCGAACGCCGCGAGGAGCGCGGGTTTATCATAGGGCGCACGCCGCCGTTTCTTTCCACACTAAGTAGTCCGCCTCCCCGCTTCCCTCTATGAATCGCGAAGAAGCTCTCCATATTTTCAGCCACTCCGAAGAGATCGTTTCGGTCGAAGCCGTCAACGCATCGATCGAACGCATGGCTGCAGCCATCAAGGCGGCAACGAGCGACGATTTCCCGCTCGTGCTTTCGGTCATGGGAGGCGCGGCCGTTTTCACCGGCATGCTGCTGCCGCATCTCGACTTCCCGCTCGAGTTCGACTACATCCATCTGACGCGCTATCGCAACGCCATCAAGGGCGGCAGCGAAATGCAGTGGCGCGTGGCGCCGGCCGAATCGGTGAAAGATCGCGTGGTGCTCGTACTCGACGATATCCTCGACGAAGGCGAAACCATGGCTGCTATCCGCGACCGCATCATGGCGATGGGCGCGAAGCAGTTTTTGTCGGCGGTGCTGTGCGAGAAGATCATCCCGAAGGCGAAACCGCTGCGTCCTGATTTCTGCGGCTTCGAAGTGCCGGACCGTTATGTGTTCGGCTGCGGCATGGACGCGAAGGGTTATTGGCGGAATCTACCAACCATTCGCGCGCTAACCGAAGGCGCATGAGCGTTCGTTCGGTAGTCAGTGAAAAAAAGCGGCCGAGGCCGCTTTTTTCATAGCTGATGCACGAAGGTCCGTATGCCCGTGAGCATCATCTCGACCGAAATGGCCACGAGCACGAGCCCCATCAAGCGC
The DNA here is from genome assembly GCF_031450995.1 of Caballeronia sp. LP006. Lineage (NCBI taxonomy): Bacteria > Pseudomonadati > Pseudomonadota > Betaproteobacteria > Burkholderiales > Burkholderiaceae > Caballeronia > Caballeronia sp. LP006. Next base: position 2,937,317 of record NZ_JARTVW010000005.1, read on the forward strand.
TCGAATGCCGTCACCGCGCGCTCGCCGAGCCAGTGTTGAATCTTCTCGGCCAGCACGAGCACGATGGCGCACACGACCATGGTGACCGTGAGCGCGCCGATCCATTCCAGCATCTTCCCCGGCGCTTGCGATGTCAGCAGCATTACCGTGGCAAGCGCGGACGGTCCCGCAAGCGCGGGAATGGCGAGCGGCACGATAAGCGGTTCGCCGCCGCGCGAGTCGCCGCCCATCGGGCCGTCAGGATGCGGAAAGATCATTCGCAGCGCGATCAAAAACAGCACGATCCCGCCGCCGATACGCAACGACAGATCCGTCAAGTTCATCGCGCGCAGGAAGCGGTCGCCGGCCAGCATGAACACCAGCAGGATCACGAACGCAATCGCCACTTCCCGCAAGATCACGACGCGACGCCGCTCGATAGCGACGCCGCGCAGTGCGTTGATGAAGATTGGAATATTGCCGAGCGGATCGGTAATCAACAGAAGCAGAATCGTCGCCGACAGGAAGTTGTATTGCACGTTACTTCGCGAGCGCCTCACGAATCTTGGCCGTCACCATGCCCGCTGCCTCGTCCACCGGCACGAGCGTGGCTTCGGTATCGCGGCGCGCCTGATATTCCAGCTTGCCGTCCTTGAGCCCGCGATCGCCAATCACGATGCGATGCGGCACGCCGATCAACTCCCAGTCCGCGAACATCACGCCCGGGCGCTCACCGCGATCGTCGAGAATTACGTCGAGGCCGGCTTCCTGCAAGGTCGCGTAGAGCTTGTCGGCCTGCTCGCGCACGGCTTCGCTGCGGTCGTAGCCCATCGGGCAGATCACGACTTCGAAAGGCGCAATGGCTTCCGGCCAGATGATGCCCTTGTCGTCGAAGTTCTGTTCGATGGCTGCGCCCAGAATACGCGTGATTCCGATGCCGTAGCAGCCCATCTGCATGGGCGCGGGCTTGCCGTTTTCGTCGAGGAAGGTCGCGCCCATCGAATCCGAGTATTTGGTGCCAAGCTGGAACACGTGGCCCACTTCGATACCGCGACAGATTTCGAGCGTGCCCTTGCCGTCCGGCGAGGGATCGCCCGCGACGACGTTGCGGATATCCGCGACTTCCGGCTCGGGCAGATCGCGGCCCCAGTTCACGCCGGTCGTGTGGGAATCCACTTCGTTCGAGCCGACCACGAAGTCGCTCATGTTCGCGACCGTGCTGTCGGCGATTACGCGCACCGGCTTTTTCGTGCCGATCGGGCCGAGATAGCCCGGCGGCGTGCCGAACCATTCGACGATCTCCGCTTCCGTCGCGAAGCGATAACCCTTGAGGCCCGGCAACTTGCCCGTCTTGATGTCGTTCAACGAATGGTCGCCGCGCAGCATCAGAAGCCAGATGGTCGGCTCGGCGCCTTCGTTGTCGGTGGCGAGAATGATCGACTTGATCGTGCGCTCGAGCGGAATGCCGAGATACTCGGCGACGGCTTCGCACTTCGCCTTGCCGGGCGTCGGCGTCTTTTTGAGCTCTTCGGCGGGCGCGGCGCGCGTGGCGACGAGCGGCACGCCTTCGGCAGCCTCGACGTTCGCCGCGAAATCCGAAGCCGGGCAATACGCGATGTCGTCCTCGCCCGTCTCGGCGATCACGTGGAATTCATGCGAGCCGCTGCCGCCAATCGAACCGTTGTCCGCCGCGACGGCGCGAAACTCCAGGCCGATGCGCGTGAAGATGCGCACGTAGGCATCGAACATTTTCCGATACGACTCGGCGAGGCCGGCCGTGTCTTTATCGAACGAATACGCGTCTTTCATGATGAACTCGCGGCCACGCATGACACCGAAGCGCGGGCGGATTTCATCGCGGAACTTCGTCTGCACCTGATAGAAGTTCACCGGCAACTGCCGATAGCTCTTGATTGCGCTGCGCGCGATCTCGGTCACCACTTCCTCGTGCGTCGGGCCCATGACGAAGTCGCGGTCGTGACGGTCCTTGAAGCGCAGCAGTTCGGGGCCGTATTGTTCCCAGCGTCCCGATTCCTGCCACAGTTCGGCGGGCTGCACGGCGGGCATCAGCAGTTCGAGCGCGCCCGCGCGGTTCATCTCTTCACGCACGATGGCCTCGACCTTGCGTACCGAACGCAAGCCGATTGGCAGGTAATCGTAAATGCCGCCCGCGACGCGACGGATCATGCCGGCGCGCATCATGAGCTTGTGGCTGACGATTTCGGCCTCGGAGGGCGCCTCTTTCAGGGTGCCGATGAAGAAACGGGATGCTTTCATTCAAGTTTTCCAAATGCGCCACGCGCTCCGAAAGCTCTGGCTCTCGAAACTGGCGATACGTGTGAACGACGGGACGGACGACGGCTTTGTACGGAGCAGAGGCGGCGCGTCGATGCGCTACTTCGGCCAACGGAAGAAGATTTTGCCGCACGCGGAGTGCTCTGGCAAAAAGTCGCTTATGCGTGCTTCGAACCCGGGCTAATGACGAAGGCCGGTTCCGCGGGTTGATTCCAATACGCCGTGCCCGTTATCTGTTTATAATCAAAGCAATTTTAAAGGATTCGAAGGTGGTTGTATGCTGGATCGTGAAGGCTTTCGCCCGAACGTCGGCATCATCCTCTTGAACGCGCGCAACGAAGTGTTTTGGGGTAAGCGGCTGCGTGAACATTCCTGGCAGTTTCCGCAAGGGGGCATCAAGTACGGTGAGACCCCTGTGCAAGCGATGTATCGGGAGTTACACGAAGAAACCGGCTTGCTTCCGGAGCACGTCAAGGTCGTCGGTCGCACGCGCGACTGGCTGCGTTATGAGGTGCCGGATAAGTTCATCAAGCGCGAAGTGCGCGGACATTATCGCGGACAGAAACAGATCTGGTTTCTGCTGCGCATGGTGGGACGCGACTGTGACATTTGCCTGCGCGCGACGGACCATCCGGAATTCGATGCCTGGCGCTGGAACGAATACTGGGTCCCGCTGGATGCGGTAATCGAGTTCAAGCGTGACGTTTATCAACTGGCTCTGACCGAGCTATCCCGCTTCTTGCGGCGTACCAACTCCCGCGTCGAACGCGGCGAGCGCGTCGCGCATCACGGACCGCGCTATCCACGCGTCGTCCAGACGATGACGATCGAAGCACCTGCCGTAACCGTCGCTGGCAACGAGGTTCAGGCAGAATGCACGATCAGCGAGGAAGTGCATATCATCGTGCAGCGGTCTTCGTGCGACTGATTACTGCGGTTCTTCTTTTACTTTGACACTGAGCACGGCACGGCGAGCAATTCGCCGTGCTGTTGCCGTATGCGCACCTGTTTTCGGGAAGATCGAATTGAAAGCCATTGGTTCATTTGCGTTGTCCGCTGCGGTATCCGTGGCCATGCTGGCCACGCTCGCTGCCTGCTCCAGCAACAAAGGCCCGTCCACTCAGGACGATGGCGTCTTCACCTATCTGCTCGACCAGAAGCCGGAGTGGACCGAGGAAAAGGTCGATACGCTTCCGCCGCTGCCCGAAGCCTCGAATCTGCTTGCGTTCAACGTGTCGCAGAATACGCCGCTGATTTTCGCCGTCGACAAGACTTCGCTTTCGGTCGGCAAGGATGGCGTCATTCGCTACGTGATCGTCGCGACGAGCCCAAGCGGCGCGCGCAATGTGAATTACGAAGGCATTCGCTGCGATACCTACGAATGGCGCCGCTACGCGAGCATCAACGATAACGGTACGGCCTGGGATCGCGAGGTCGCATTCGACTTTCGCCGCATAGAAAATGGCGAATTGAATGCGTATCAGGCGGCGCTGTATCAGGATTATTTCTGCACGAGCAAATTGCCGGTCGGCACGGCCAAGCAGATCGCCAGCAACATTCAGTACAAGCGCACACAGAGTTCCATCAACGTGCGCTGAAGTTGGGTTGCGTTGAGTTTACGTTGAGTTGAGTTGCGTCGAACATGCGCTCATGCGAAAAGGCCCGCTTTCACGCGGGCCTTTTACGCATCAAATCTCAGACGAGCACCAGATTATCGCGGTGAATCAGCTCCGGCTCCAGCATATAGCCGAGCACCGTTTCGATCTCGCCGCTCGGCCGCCGATGAATCAGCCGCGCTTCTGAACTGCTGTAATTCGTGATACCGCGCGCCACTTCGCGTCCTTCGTCGTCCAAACAGGCGATGACTTCGCCGCGATCGAACGCGCCCTTCACGTCGATCACGCCGATCGGCAGCAAGCTCTTGCCTTCGGCTGTGACCTTCTGAACCGCGCCGTTGTCGATCACCACGTGACCGCGCATTTGAAGGTGATCCGCCATCCACTGCTTGCGCGCCGCAATGCGCGCCGTACGCGCGATGAGTTGCGTGCCGATCATCTCGCCGGAAGCGAGCCGCGTGAGCACATCGGCTTCGCGGCCGCTTGCGATCACCGTGTTCGCGCCGCTATGCGCCGCGCGCTTCGCCGCGAGAATCTTCGTCAGCATGCCACCGCGTCCGAGGCTCGAACCCGCGCCGCCCGCCATGGCTTCGAGTTCTGGCGTGCCGGCGTCCGCCTGTTCGACGAGCGTCGCGCTCGGGTCCTTACGCGGATCGGCGGTAAAGAGGCCGCGTTGGTCGGTGAGAATGACGAGCGCGTCGCCTTCGATCAGATTCGCCACGAGCGCGCCGAGCGTGTCGTTGTCGCCGAACTTGATTTCGTCGGTGATGACCGTGTCGTTCTCGTTGATGATCGGTACCGCGCCCAGACGCAGCAGCGTGAGCAACGTGGAACGTGCGTTCAGATAGCGCTCACGGTCGGCCAGGTCGGCGTGCGTCAGCAGAATCTGCGCGGTGCGAATGCCGTGCGCGCCGAAGCTGCTCTCGTAGACCTGCGCGAGCCCCATTTGCCCGACGGCGGCGGCGGCCTGCAATTCGTCGATTTCGCGCGGACGTTTGGTCCATCCAAGCCGATGAATGCCCTCCGCGATCGCGCCGGAACTCACCAGCACGACTTCCTTGCCCTGCTCGCGCAAGGCCGCGATTTGCGCCGCCCAGCGATTGATTGCCGCATGATCGAGCCCGCGCCCGTCGTTGGTAACGAGGCTGGACCCTACTTTCACTACGATTCGCTTCGCAGCGGCGATGACCGAACGCATCGTGCGCATTCTCCTCGGATGTCGCGGCCCACGCGGGCGGGCCGCGTCGTTACTCTTCGTCTTCGTCTACGTCTTTGTCTGCTTGCTCTTTCACAGGCGTGTCGCGAAAGCGCACGTCCGCCGCGAGATCCTCGGCCTCGGCCGCGCGCGACGCGTCCGAGTTCTGCGAAATGTAGTCGTAGATTGCGTAGATGAGCGCCTCGCAACCCTGACCGGTCAGCGCCGAAATCTCGTACACCGGCCCGGTCCATTCGAAACGCTCGACGAAGTCGTCGATACGCGCGCGACGTTCGTCTTCCGGCACCATGTCGAGCTTGTTCAGCACGAGCCAGCGCGGCTTTTCGTAGAGCGACTCGTCGTATTTGCGCAGTTCGTTGACGATGGCCTTCGCCTCGGCAACGGGATCGACGTTTTCATCGAACGGGGCGAGATCGACCAGATGCAACAGCACGCCCGTGCGCTGCAAGTGACGCAGAAAGCGATGCCCAAGCCCCGCGCCTTCCGCCGCGCCTTCGATCAGGCCGGGAATGTCCGCGATCACGAAGCTCTTGCTCGGACCCACGCGCACCACGCCGAGATTCGGCGCAAGCGTGGTGAAGGGATAATCGGCGATCTTCGGCCGCGCGTTCGACACCGACGCGATAAACGTGGATTTTCCCGCGTTCGGCATGCCGAGCAGACCGACATCCGCGAGCACCTTCAGCTCAAGCTTGAGCATGCGGCGCTCGCCCGGCTTGCCGTCGGTCTTCTGACGCGGCGCACGGTTTGTGCTCGACTTGAAATGTAGATTACCGAGGCCGCCCGAGCCGCCTTGGGCAATCAGAATCTGCTGATTGTGTTCGGTCAGATCGGCGATGAGTTCGCCCGTGTCCTGATCCGTGATGATGGTGCCGACCGGCATGCGCAACGTGATGTCGTCGCCACCTTTGCCGTAGCAGTCCGCGCCGCGACCGTTTTCGCCGTTGCGCGCCTGATGCTTCTTCGAGAACCGGTAGTCGATCAGCGTATTGATATTGCGATCCGCAACTGCGTAGACGCTGCCGCCGCGACCGCCGTCGCCGCCGTCCGGTCCGCCGAACGGGACGAATTTTTCGCGGCGCATCGACGCGCTGCCATCTCCCCCGTCGCCGGCGATGACTTCAATTCTCGCTTCGTCAATGAACTTCATGCGTTGCTCCGTCCCGTGTTTCTGCTCGATGAGACCGGAACTTGCATTGAAGCTCAAGTTCCGGTCGAGATACTATTTTGCCGTGACTGACGTGCGCCAGCCATGGTGATAAAGAATTCCTGGCGATGCGGCGTTTCGCGCATCCAAAAAACAAAAGGCCCCGCGAACTTCGCGGGGCCTTTGTCGGTCCTGAAGCCCGTGCAGTAAAACTTAAGCTGCCGGGACGACGACGACCGTGTGCTTTCTTGCTGCGCCCTTCGTCACGAACTTGACGTGACCGTCGGCCAGCGCGAACAGCGTGTGATCCTTGCCGATGCCGACGTTTTCACCCGGGTGCATGCGCGTGCCGCGCTGGCGAACGATGATGCCGCCTGCGTTGATTGCCTGGCCGCCATAAACCTTCACGCCGAGGCGTTTCGATTCTGAGTCGCGGCCGTTGCGGGAAGACCCGCCTGCTTTTTTGTGTGCCATTTGATTAGCTCCTTAACCGATTTCCGCGTAACGATAACGATGCGACCACGCCTTAGGCGTTGATCGCGTCGATGCGCAGTTCGGTGTAGTTCTGGCGATGGCCAGCGTGCTTTTGGTAGTGCTTCCGGCGACGCATCTTGAAGATGGTCACTTTGGCATGACGACCTTGGGAGACCACGGTAGCCTTGACGGAAGCCCCACTGACCAGCGGCGCACCGAACTTAATCGATTCGCCTTCGCCTACTGCGAGAACCTGGTCGAGCGTGATTTCAGCGTCAATGTCTGCCGGTATCTGTTCTACTTTCAATTTTTCGCCAACGGCAACTTTGTACTGCTTGCCGCCGGTTTTTATGACCGCGTACATTGAGAACCTCACTCTGAATTCATTTTTCCACGCACCGCGCGAGGAAAACACGAGATTATACATAGGGTTAGAGGCTTCGTCAAAACGCATTGACAATCCAGTGCGTTGTGCATGACGGCGCGATCCTCGGCGAAAACAGTCCGATTTGACGCCGATTTCGCGAGCAAACGCCCCCGATGCTCGCGCCCGACACGCGTGGTCAGTCGGATTCGCCTTATAATCCGCCGCATCACCTTATTAGCCGATCATGTCGTCCACCGCCACTTCCCCTCCCAACGCCGCCGCACTGCTTGCCCCGATCGCCGAGGACATGCAGCAGGTCAATCGCGTCATCCGGCAGCGCCTGGCATCAGAAGTGATGCTCATCAACCAGATTTCCGAGTACATCATCGGCGCGGGCGGCAAGCGCTTGCGGCCGGCGCTCTTGCTGCTCGTCGCGGGCGCGCTCGGGGACACGACGGGGCACCGGCATGAACTGGCCGCCGTGGTCGAGTTCATTCATACGGCGACGCTTCTCCACGACGACGTGGTCGACGAATCCGACCTGCGTCGCGGCCGCAAGACGGCCAATGCGCTCTTCGGCAATGCCGCGAGCGTGCTGGTCGGCGACTTCCTGTATTCGCGCTCGTTCGAAATGATGGTGACCGTTGGCAAGATGCGCGTGATGGAGATTCTATCCGTCGCGACCAACGTCATCTCCGAAGGCGAAGTGCTGCAGCTTCTGAACATGCACGATCCGGACGTGGACGAAGCGCGTTACATGCAGGTGATCCGCTACAAGACGGCGAAGCTTTTCGAAGCGGCGGCCCAGCTCGGCGCGGTACTTTCAGGCTCTGACGCGCGCACGGAAGCAGCGGCGGCGGAATTCGGCCGGCGCATCGGCACCGCGTTTCAGATCATGGACGACTGGCTCGATTACACCGGTACGCCTGAATCCATGGGCAAGAATGCCGGCGACGACCTGCGCGAAGGCAAGCCCACGCTGCCGCTCATCTATTTGATGGAGCACGGCACGCCGGAGCAAGCGACACTCGCGCGCGAGGCGATCGAGCAAGGCGGCACGGATCGGTTCGATACGATCTTCCACGCCATTACGACTTCCGGCGCGCTCGATCACACGCTGGAGTGCGCGCGCAAGGAAGCGCACGCGGCGGCAAGCGCGATTTCTTCGTTTCCAGATTCCATTTACAAAGAAAGCCTGATAGAATTATGTTCTTACTCGACGTCGAGGCAGTCTTGAAAGAGACTAAACCGCCTCTAAAGTCCAGGTAAAAACAAATTCGGGGTGTAGCTTAGCCTGGTAGAGCGCTACGTTCGGGACGTAGAGGCCGGAGGTTCGAATCCTCTCACCCCGACCAGATTTTTCCTTACAAACAGCGGACTAGATGTCCGCTGTTTTTGTTTGTGTGCTCGGTAGTGGCAATTCGGTGGCAATCGGGCCGAATTCGCCATCGCGAAAAAAGTCGAAAAAAAGTTGGCCTACTGTTCTCAGGCACTTTCCGACAATCCACGCGCCGAGCGACAAAACATGCGCACTAGTTCGACGTATACCGTGCTCCTCAACAATTGGAGCATGGACATGGCGTCCATCGAAAACCGCTCGCAGTATCTCGTAACGGTCAAGCATCGTGACGACCTCAAGCAAACCTTCGCCCACAGCGCCAAGAAAAAAAAGCCGACGCATACGTCGAGTCGCTGAAAGGCCAACGCCTTAAGCCCAAGCTCAGCTGGTTGGACGACTATTTCGTCGTCCGCGTGCGAAGTGTGTCCGACAAGAATCAGACCCTAGTTGCCCGCATCGAAAAGGAAGCGAACGACATCAAGAATCGGCTTGAAGGCGAACGGCGGCATGGCCTGTTCGTCAATTACGCCCAGGCCCATAAGGTCGCTTATTTATTTGGAGGAGGACGCCTTCGAGCCGGGATACATCCTGCTCGAGAAACCGCTCAAGTTCGCCGCGAGATTCCCTGACCTGAAACATCTCATCCCCCTCCTTTTGCATTCGAAGATACGAGTTCTGTCGAATTCAACCCCTGTCGCACGCCCAAGCCTTGCCATCGTTCCATAACGTCCGAACGCTGCGCGAGTGTCCTATTAGGACACCGGTGAGCGATTTTTCGAAGACTTGGGGGATTCACAAACCCGATAAGCATCATCTGATGCCCATCATGCAGCAATATCACCAGTCGGCCCAATGCCCGGCTATTCGGCCAGCACGGGCTGCTGTGGCTCAGCGGCAAGACTAATGTGCTCCAGCCTCCAGCGCTTCAACTGCTTGAACATCTCGTACGTCAGCACCGACTCCGACATCGGCTCACAAAAGCGGAGTTCGATTTGCTGCCATTGCTTTGAAGGGGCGAGCAGCTTTTCCTTGAACGCCTTCCCGATGGCATCAGCGGCCGCCCTTGCAGCGCTTTCCGCAGCGACGAAATCAGGGGCCGCCTGGTGAAGGATAGTAATGTCGAGCACATAGGTGTCATCTGGACCGTTCCGAGTAACTTCCACACCTTCGTCCACGTCGAAGAAGACACCGATAATCAATTCCCCATGCGGCTTGACGGCCTTCGCGATTTTCTCCGCCAGCTTGGTTTCCTTGGTCAACCGGCGCTCGAATTCATCCGCAAAAGCGGAGCGGCGGTATCGACTCGCCAGCCACATCTGCAGGACGGCGTGGTCCTCGGAACGGAGGCGGACTTCGGACCGAGGCAAGTATTCATTTAGCCTGAGCTTGTCGATACTAACTTTGGCCGTCGCCTCGAACTCCGCCCAGAAGGGAGCCTCGCCTGCAAATTCAACGTGAAGCTTGCGCGCATTTTTGGCGTGGGTGCAGTTGCCGTCCTTCACGGTCAAACATCCCACGACGACCTCGACGACCGGCTCGAATTGCGGGTCCTGTGCGAGGTCACAGTCGTGAGTTGCAACGACGACTATCGTCTTGTCGGGACTTGCCGCATGGCGAAGCCCCAACGCATCAATTGCGGCGTCGCTGAGCAGAAATCCTTGGCGCCACGGTGTCTCACGATTCCACTCCACCACTTCGCACCTTTACGCCTGGTCGTTGGATGAAGGAAGGTCAAAGTCGGCAGTAGCTGACGTCTTTGCGCGGTTTGCAATTCGAGCGTTCATACGCTCACGCTGAGCGCTCTCGCGCTGGTGAATCTGCGCCAGCACCAACGCTGCGTCGCGCGCAGACTCTCCTGACTGGGCGACTTGCATGAGCGTTCGGCCATTGGCAAATTTCCGCTTTAGCAATGCCGCATTTACGGCGACTCCTTCGTGGGCCAGCACATCAGCAGCTCGAGCAAGGTCCTGCAACCTAGCTGCATTCTCCTCTGCAACTTGCTCCCCATTGAGCCAGTTGTAGACGGACTGACGGGACACTCCGAGTGTCGCAGCCAGGTCCGACACTGCCGGATGCAGCACGTCGCGTATCCGTGCAAGGTCTTCAGCTGGCGTTCGGACATCGTCAACTACCGCTACATCAGCGGTGCTATAGAGCGCTTGCTGAACTCCCGATTGAAGGCGCTCCAGTGACAAGTGGCCGCCCGTACCTATCACGGTCAATGCCGCCCCAGCAGCGGCGACCCACCCGACCAGCCGCACCAGGCTTGAAGTACCGCCAGTCACGGCCGGGCGTTCGGTAACCCATCCACCGTAGGACATCTCGCTGCTCATAGCGCCTCCTTCAGGCCCAAGTGGCCAAAGCGTGGTCTGTTACGATAGCCTTGAAGCACTTGTCAATTTCGTTGTGAAGGGCTGTCAACCGGGCCTCGATTTTTTCCAAATCGAACACCTCTCGCTGAGTGACGGAGGCATCCGTATCGATTACGGCGTGCAAGCCTACGTGCTGCGTAAATCGAGGGTCTATATTTGGTGCCAGCGAGGTCAGTTCAACTGGCAGACCAACTTGCCCATGACGAATAATCACGCGCGAGACAAGCTGCCCTGCAGGACTGGTCACGAGCGTTTCACTGACCGAATGTTGGTGTTGTGCGTGGTCGCGCAATGAGAGTCCGAGGACCTCTGGTACGAGAAAGTCTCGCAGCGACTCCTTTTCTCCTGACGGCAACACGGCATCCAGATACCGTAGGCCGATTCGCTCGATAAAATCCAGTTGCAGGGCGTCATGCACAGTGCCAAGACCCGCCAACAACGCACGAGAAAAGGCATCGAACGTTTCGTACTCAGTGGTCTGAAACGACAGTGCGTTCGTCTCCAGCACGAACCTTGTGCTGCCCGAAATATCGCCAAACTGATACCTCGACTGAGGTGTGAAAGTCGGCGCCGCGACCTGGCCAGGCTCAATAGCTCCAAAAGGAAGCACAAGCCGCTGGACCACCTCCTGCTTGAAGTCCGGAAAATGCTTTTCCCGCATTTTGGCTTGGATAGCCGAAATGTATGCGTCCAGATTCAGGACGGGATTGAACTGGATTTGGGCGACGGTGTAGTAGACCGGTGCGTTGCTCAGCCTCTTACCCATGACTTCCTCGATGTTGACTTGACAGGCGGGTTGACACTTTACACTGTACTTGACAGATTAACCATCGTAAAGTGCCTTCCGTGGATGCACCGCCAGACCAAAATTTTCAAGAATTTGTCGGTCCGGTCCCGGGTGTCACTCCAGCCTGCTCGCATCCGCATCTCCAGTAAACAGCGCATCTACAGCGTGCCCGCTTTCCCGGAGGCAAATCGGTGGCACCTTTGATTCAATGCCGTGCGAAGAAAAACAGGTGGCGAATAGGTGCCAATTCTTGCGCGGATTGCCACCGAACCGAAAACATCAACCGACCATCGCGTTATACTAACCCATTGATATATAATGACTCTTCCCTAGGCTGGGGTACGGATACAGGCAGCGAAAGCGCATTCGGGACGTAGAGGCCGGAGGTTCGAATCCTTCACCCCGACCAGAATTGCTGAAAAACCCGCATGGTCCGCCATGCGGGTTTTTTGTTTTGCGCGGCTGATTTACGCGTCTGCCATGGGTCCGCCAAGCGCGTGCACGCAGCAGGCAAGTCAATAAAACCGTCTGTTATAGTCGTCCCCATCACCGCCCCTACTCGATCAACGCGTGGACAACCTTCCTTTATGGGCGCAAATTTGCGCCATCTTTCTGCTGCTCATTCTTTCCGGTTTTTTCTCGATTTCCGAAACGTCGATGATGGCGCTCAATCGCCATCGGTTGAAATTCCTTGCTAGTCAAGGATCGCTGCGCGCGCGCACCACGCAAGGACTACTCGCCAAGACCGATCAACTGCTTTCGGTCATTCTCATCGGCAACAACCTGATCAATACGATCATCCCGGTTCTCACCACGTCGATTGCGCTCAAGACTTTCGGCCACAACAACATGGTCCTGTCGATCACGACGGGCATGGTCGCGTTTCTCATCATCGTGTTCGCGGAAATCGCGCCGAAAATCGTCGGCGCGACGTATCCCGAAAAAGTCGCGCTGCCCGCGAGCCTGATCCTTTCGCCGCTCATGCGCATTGCGCGGCCGCTCGTGTGGTTCGTGAATCTTTTCGCCAACGCCATTCTGAGCGCGTTGCACATCAACACGAAAGGCGGCCGCGATCAGCGCATTTCACCGGAAGAATTGCGCACCATCGTGCTGGAATCGGGCAGTTTCATGCCGACCAAGCACCGCAGCATCCTGCTGAATCTGTTCGATCTGGAGAACATTTCCGTCGATGACGTGATGATCCCGCGCCGACGCATTGAAGCGCTCGACTTCGATGCGCCCTTCGACCAAATTCTGCATCAGCTCGAAACCTGCTATCACAATAAGCTGGTGGTGTTTCAGGGCGATATCGACCGCGTGCTAGGCGTGCTCCACGTGCGCAAGACCTTGTCCGCGCTGCATAACCAAGAACTCGAACGCGAGACGCTGCGCGCGCTGCTCGCCGAGCCTTACTTCGTGCCGACCGGAACGCCCGTGTTCCAGCAGCTTCAGTACTTTCAGGAAAGCGGCCAGCGAATCGCGATCGTCGTCAACGAATACGGTGAATTGCAGGGGCTCGTGACGCCGGAAGACATCATCGAAGAACTGATCGGTGAATTCACGACGACGATTCCGCGCGGCGCAGGTTCGCGCGGCGGCTGGGACGACAAAGGCGAGTGCATCGTGGCGGGCAGCATGCCGCTGCGCGAACTCAACCGCTGGCTCAAGCTGACCCTGCCGACCGATGGCCCCAAGACGCTCAACGGTCTGATCCTCGAAACGCTGGAGGACATTCCGGACGGCGACGTGTCGGTGCGTATCGCGGGCGTGTATTTCGAAGTCATGCGCAGCGACGATCAAGCCATCCGCACGGTCAAGATTTTCCGCCCCGTCGCGCCGGTCAAACGCCCGCAGCGTTAGCCATTCGGACGACTACGCACGCGCCATGCGCCGCGAGATGATCGGAGCCTTCCGACATCGACCGGCTCACGCGCATGAATTCTCCCTTTCGCCTTGCTTCTACCGCCGATCCGGCACCCGATTCCCCTTCCGATCAAGACGCGCCCGCGGTCACGCTAGTCGCCGATACGCTGCGCGAAGCGGCGTCGCGCGGCGCGTCCGATGTCCACATCGAGCCGGGCGAGCATGGCTGGCGCGTTCGTTTGCGTGTCGATGGCGTGCTCCATGTGTTGCGGCATCCGCCGACGCATCTGCGCGATGCCGTTATCACGCGAATCAAGGTGCTGGCGCGGATGGATATCGCCGAGCGGCGCGTACCGCAGGACGGGCGGCTGCGTCTCGCGCTGGCGGGCGGCCAGATTGGCGACTATCGCGTGAGTTCGCTGCCGACCGTGTTCGGCGAAAAGTTGGTATTGCGCAGGCTCGACGCGCTGCCGCCCGCTCTTTCGCTCGATGCCCTCGGGCTCGATGCGCAGCAAAGCCGCACGGTCGAGTCCGCCATTCGCGCGCCGCATGGTCTCGTGCTCGTGACGGGTCCGACCGGCAGCGGCAAAACGCTCTCGCTCTATTGTTTCCTGCAGATGCTCAACGCCGAGGCGCGCAACATCTGCTCGGTCGAGGACCCGGTGGAGATTCAGCTCGCGGGCATCAATCAGGTGAACGTGCGCGACAAGGCGGGGCTCAACTTCGCCGTCGCCTTGCGCGCGTTCATGCGGCAAGACCCGGACATCGTGATGGTCGGGGAAATCCGCGATGCCGAAACCGCCGACGTCGCCGTGAAAGCCGCGCAGACCGGCCATCTCGTGCTCTCGACGCTGCACACCAACGACGCGCCCGCGGCTATCGCACGGCTGATCGATATCGGCGTCGCGCCGTATAACCTCGCATCCGCGCTGCGGCTCGTCACCGCGCAAAGGCTCGTGCGCAAGCTGTGCGAGGCGTGTCGCGCGCCCGCGCCACTTACGCTAGATGACGGCATCCGGCCGTTCGAACCGCGTGGGTGTCCGGCGTGTCATGGCATCGGATATCGCGGGCGCGCCGGCGTGCATCAGGTGATGCCGGTTTCCGATGACATCCGCGAACTCATCGTCGGACGCGCGGCGACGCACGCCATTGCCCGCACAGCGCAACTGCACGGCATGCCCGCCTTGCGCGATGCCGCTTTCGCACGCGTTCGCGAGGGCGTGACGAGCGTCGCGGAAGCCACCGAGGCCACGGAAATCGCATGATGCGCGACGAATCCACGGACACGCGCTTCGCGTGGCGCGGCGTCGATGCCGACGGCCGGCGCCGCAGCGGCAAGACCATCGCCGCCGATGCCGCGTCGGCGCGCGCGTCGCTTCGGTCCAACGGCGTGATCGTCATCGGGCTGGAGGCACTCGGCCGGGCCCCGGCGCCGCGCACGAAAGGGATCGAGATCACGGTCTTTACGCGTCAGCTCGCCGGTTTGCTGCGCGCGGGACTGCCGCTCGCAAATGCGCTCGACATGCTATCCAACGCCGGTTTGCGCGGCGGATTGGCGCGTCTCATGCGCACGCTCGCCCGCGACATCACACGCGGCGTGCCGTTTTCGGCGGCGCTAGCGCGTCATCCCGCTTCGTTCGATGCGCTGTATTGTCAGCTCGTCGCGGTCGGCGAAGTGGCGGGCGCGCTGCCTGCCGTACTCGGACGTATCGCCGATGACCGCGAGCGCAGCGCGTCGCAACGCGCGAAGCTGCGTGCCGCGCTGACCTATCCGGCGATGGTGCTACTGCTGTCGCTCGCGATCACGGCGGGGCTGCTGATCGGCGTCGTGCCGACCTTCAAGACGATCTTCGACGGCTTCGGCGCCGCCCTGCCCGCGCCGACCCGCTTCGTGCTCGCGCTATCGGACGGCGTCGCGCGTCATGGCGTGCCGTTCGTGGTGGTTTGCGCGTGCGTGGCGCTGATCGGCGTACATCGGCTGAAGCGGTCACCGCAGGCGCGACGGCGCGCGGATCTCGCCGCGCTGCGTTTGCCGCTCGCGGGTACGTTGCTGCGCTCGCTTGCGGTGGCGCGCTGGAGCCGCGCGCTCGGCACGCTGCTCGCGGCCGGCACGCCACTCTCCGACGCATTCGATTCGCTCACTCAGGCCACCGGAAATCGCGTGTTCGACGACGCCACCGTGGAGATCGCCGTGCGTCTGCGGCGCGGCGAGCGTCTCGCGGCCGCCATGCGCGCGCTGCGGTGCTTCCCCGATGACGTCGTGCAGCCGATCGCCGTCGCCGAGGAATCCGGCTCGCTCGACGCCATGCTGCTCGATCTCGCGAGCCTTGCCGACCGGCAGGTGGACGATCGCATCGGCACGTTTGCGAGTCTGTGCGAACCCGTGGTGATCGCCGTGCTGGGCGCGCTCGTGGGCGGTCTCGTCATCGCGATGTATCTTCCCATCATTCAGCTCGGCAACGTGGTGTAGCATCGCGGGCCAAAGCCATCGTTTCACTAACATGCAGCCTTTGTTCGATCCATCCGCCGTTCATTACGCCAGCCGCTATTTCGCGGCTTTTGCCGCGCTTCCGTACGCCGTTCAGTACGGCTTCGCCATCGTGTTCGGCCTCGTGATCGGCAGCTTTCTCACCGTCGTCGTGCACCGCTTGCCGGTCATGCTCGAACGCGCCTGGCGCGCCGAAGTCGATGCAGCGCTTCCAAATGCTCCGCAGCCCGAAGGCGATTCCTACCCTGAACGCTTCAACCTCGCCGTGCCGCGCAGTGCGTGCCCTCATTGCGGTCACGTCCTGCGCGCGTGGGAAAACATTCCCGTCGTCAGCTATCTCGCTTTGCGTGGAAGATGCGCGTCATGCGGCGCGCGCGTGAGCCCGCGTTACCCGCTGATCGAACTGACGACGGGCACGTTCGCCGCGCTTTCGCTCTACGCGTTCGGACCGGACTGGCCCGCGTTCGCCGCGTTCGGGCTGTGCGCGACGCTCTTGGCGGCCAGTCTCATCGATTACGACACGCGCTATTTGCCCGATGTGCTGACGCTGCCTCTGCTTTGGGCCGGGCTCATCGTCAATTTCGGCGCGGGCGGGTTTGCGACGCTGCACGATGCCGTGACCGGCGCCATCGCGGGCTACCTTTTCCTGTGGTGCGTCTATTGGCTCTTCAAACTCGCGCGCGGCGTCGAAGGCATGGGCTATGGTGACTTCAAGCTACTCGCGGCTATCGGCGCGTGGCTCGGCTGGGAAGCGCTTGCGCAGGTCGTGCTGATCTCGGCGGTCGCGGGCGCGGCCTTCGGCATCGTGGCGACGTGGCGCGGGCGCATGCGCTTTGAAGAACCGCTGCCGTTCGGGCCGTTCCTCGCGGCGGGCGGCGCGATCACGCTTTTTATCGGAACACCGCTTTATGCTTTGTTCGGATGACGACAAGGAGCCACGGATGTTCAGCATCGGTCTGACGGGCGGCATCGGCAGCGGCAAAAGCACGGTCGCTGACCTTTTCGCGGCGCGCGGTGTGCCGCTAGTCGATACCGATCTCATCGCGCATCGGGTGACAGCGCCGGGCGGCGTCGCAATGCCGCTTATCGCGAATGAATTCGGCCGAGAGTTCGTTGCAACCGACGGCTCGCTCGACCGCGCGAAAATGCGCACGCTCGTCTTCTCCGACGATACCGCGAAGGCCCGGCTCGAAGGCATCGTGCATCCGCTGATTCGCGCGGAGACCGAGCGTCAGCGGCAGGCTGCAACGGGCGCGTATCACATCGTCGTCGTACCGCTTCTGGTGGAATCGGGCAACTGGAAGACGCGAGTGTCACGCGTGCTGGTGGTCGATTGCCCGGTGGAAACGCAGATCGCGCGCGTCATGCGACGTAATGGCTTTGCGCGCGAACAAACGCTCGCAATCATTGCGAAGCAGGCAACGCGCGAAGCACGCCTCGAAGCAGCGGACGATATCGTCATAAACGATGAAACATCCACGCTGGACACGCTCGCCCGTCATGTCGATACCTTGCACGCCTGCTATCTCGCGCTGGCGTCCGAATGAGCGTTCGTTGCGGCCGGCATGGGCGAAATTATCGAAATGCTTCGAAATCGACCTAAATGTGGCGCGATTTGCTAGGGTAGGGATGCAGCATTAGAATGTCCTGACTTCCCTGCCGGGGAAGCAACCGACCTACGCCGAGGCGAGCGCTTGATCCTTTACGAGTATCCCTTCAACGAGCGAATCCGGACGCTGTTGCGTCTCGAAGACCTGTTCGAGCGCTTCACGTTCTTTCTGACTCAGGAAGATCCGCGGGAGCATCATGTCGCGTTGATCACGCTCTTCGAGATCGCCGAAGTCGCGGGCCGTACGGACCTCAAAGCCGATCTCATGAAGGAACTGGAGCGCCAGCGCCAGACGCTCGCGCCCTTTCGCGGCAATCCCGGGATCGAACAAGAAGCGCTGGAAGCGGTGCTGGGCGAGATCGAACAGACGCTCGCGGGCCTTGCGGACATGCACGGCAAGACCGGCCAGCATCTTGCGGACAACGAGTGGCTCGCGAGTATTCGTAGTCGTACGATCATTCCCGGCGGTACGTGCAAATTCGATTTGCCCTCGTATTACGCGTGGCAGCAGTTGCCGGTGGAAGAGCGCCGGCAGGACATCGCCAAATGGGTCATGCCCATGCTCGCTTTGCGCGACGCCGCCGCCATCGTATTGCGGCTTGCGCGCGAATCCGGCCAGGCGTCTAAAGTCATGGCCATGCAGGGCAGCTATCAGCAGATGTTGTCCGGCAGAACGTATCAACTAATGCAGGTGCGGGTGTCGCAAGAAGTTCGCGTGATTCCCGAAGCAAGCGCAAACAAGTACATGCTGTGGGTGCGTTTCACCGTGCAGGACGGCGATCTCAAGCCGCGCGCCGTCGATGTCGACGTGCCCTTTCATCTGACGCTTTGCAGCCTTTGAACCCGAGCATTTCCGTTTCGTATCGAGGATAGATCGAAGCCCGCTCCATTCGTTACGTCTCATCGTCATGACCACTGTCGTCAAATGCCCGACCTGCGCCAAGGAAGTTCGCTGGGTACCGGAAAACCGTTTTCGTCCGTTCTGCTCTGAGCGTTGCAAGCAGATCGATCTGGGCGCCTGGGCCACCGAAAAGTACAAGATTGGAGGCAACGCCCAGGAAACGCCGCCTGACGACGACACGCGCGGCAGCCTGAACTAGGCTTCTTCGGCGAGCCATTCCAGAATGGGAATCGCTGCAGGCAGCAGCGGCGCCACGTCCACCGGGAGAGTCTGCCAAGAGATAGCCTGCCCTTCGCGCCCGAGCGGCTCGCCCTTCCAATCCGTCACTTTGCAGAAAAAGAGCCGCACGTAGGCATGCGGATAATCGTGTTCGAGCGTGCGCCAAAGTTCACAGGCGACCACGTCGATACCCAGCTCTTCACGCAACTCACGGCCAAGCGCAGCCTCGACGCTCTCTCCTCTTTCCAGCTTGCCGCCCGGAAATTCCCAGTAACCTTCGTATGGCTTGCCCGGCGGACGCTGCGCAAGCAGATAGCGCCCGTCCGGCTGAACCATGACGCCGACGGCCACTTTCGTCACCTTGCGGCCATCGGGCGCAAGGTCGATGGTCGCCTCGTTCTTGTGCCTGGCGTCGGTCATGTCCGTCATTGCTTGCGTCCCGACCAGTCGCGCGCGAACTGCCATGCAACACGGCCCGAACGCGAACCGCGCTCGAGCGCCCAGACGAGCGCATCGCCACGAGCGCCGGCAATCTCGGCTTCATCGACGCCGAAATGCTTCAGCCAATGGCCGACGATCGCCAGATAATCGTCCTGCTTGAATGGATAGAAGCTCACCCACAGCCCGAAACGCTCCGACAGCGAAATCTTTTCTTCGACGACTTCGCCCGGATGAATCTCGCCATCGGACGTGTGCTTGTACGTCTCGTTTTCGCTCATGTACTCGGGCATCAAGTGCCGGCGATTCGACGTCGCGTAAATGAGCACGTTGTCAGACTGCGCGGCAACCGAGCCGTCGAGCGCGACTTTGAGCGCCTTGTAGCCAGACTCGCCTTCCTCGAAGGAAAGATCGTCGCAGAACACGATGAAGCGTTCCGGTCGCGTCGAAATGAGATCGACGATGTCGCCAAGGTCGTGCAAATCGTCTTTGTCGACTTCAATCAGACGCAGGCCGTCTTTCGAATATGCGTTCAGGCAAGCCTTGATGAGCGACGATTTACCCGTGCCGCGCGCGCCCGTCAGCAACACATTGTTGGCGGGCAGCTTCTGCACGAACTGGCGCGTATTCTGTTCGATCAGGCCTTTCTGACGGTCGATGTTCTGGAGATCATCCAGCGCAATCTGCGAAACAGCCGTCACCGGCTGCAAATAGCCGCGCCCCTGGCGCTTGCGCCAGCGAAACGCCACTGCGGATTCCCAGTCGATTTCCGGCGCCGCGGGCGGCAACATGCCTTCGATGCGCGCCAGCACCGCTTCGGCGCGCGTGAGGAATTGTTCGAGCTTGTCCATGGTGTCTTTTTCTTGGGCGCGCCGGATCAGGAGCGATAGTCGGCGTTGATGCTCACGTAATCGTGCGAAAGGTCACAGGTCCAAACGGTGGCTTGTGCGTCGCCACGGCCGAGCAGCACGCGAATCGCGATCTCGCTCTTTTTCATCACGCGCTGGCCGTCTTCTTCGCGATACTCGGGGTTGCGCCCGCCCGCTTTCGCGACGAGCACGTCGTCGAGGTAAAGATCAACCTTGCCGACGTCGAGGTCCGCCACGCCCGCATAGCCGATTGCCGCGAGAATACGCCCGAGATTAGGGTCCGACGCATAGAACGCCGTCTTCACGAGCGGCGAATGGCCGATTGCATAAGCAATCTGGCGGCACTCCGCGACGTCCTTGCCGCCTTCGACGGTGATCGTCATGAACTTGGTCGCGCCTTCGCCATCGCGCACGATGAGCTGCGCCAGTTCTTGCGCGACGGCAGTGACTGCATCGCGCAAAGCGGCGTAAGCGGGTGAATCCGTCGATGTGATTGCCGGCAGGCTCGATTTGCCCGACGCGATCAGAATGAATGAATCGTTGGTCGAGGTATCGCCGTCGATGGTGATGCAGTTGAACGAGCGATCCGCAACGTGCTTCACCAGTTCGTCGAGCACGGGTTGCGCGACGTTGGCATCGAAGGCGAGGAACCCGAGCATGGTGGCCATGTTCGGCTTGATCATGCCCGCGCCCTTGCTGATGCCCGAAAAGGTCACCGTGTGGCCGTCGATCCGAACCTGACGCGACGTGGCTTTCGGCAGCGTGTCCGTGGTCATGATGGACTGCGCGGCTTCGAACCAGTGCGCGGCCTGCTGATTGGCCAGCGCGGCAGGCAAGCCCGCTTTCAGACGATCGAGCGGTAGCGGCTCGAGAATCACGCCCGTGGAGAACGGCAGGATCTGCTGCGCGTCGAGGTTCGCGAGGCGCGCAAGCTCCGCGCAAGTCTCGCGAGCGATCACGAGGCCCGGCTCGCCGGTGCCCGCATTCGCGTTGCCCGTGTTGATGACGAGCGCGCGAATGCCCTTGCCGCCCGCGCGAACGGCTTCGAGATGCTCGCGGCAGACGATTACCGGTGCGGCGCAAAAACGATTTTGCGTGAACACGCCCGCCACGGTCGCGCCTTCATCGACGCGAATGACCAGCACGTCCTTGCGATTGGGCTTGCGAATGTTCGCCTCGGCCCAGCCTAGCGTGACGCCGGCGACGGGATGAAGCGCTGCGGGATCGATCGAGGGGAAATTGACGGCCATGTTCGCGACTCAGCTGTAGGTGACGCGTGCCGGTGAGAAGACCAGGCCGGCACAGGATGAAGGACTGACGCGCGCCGGGAGCGGAGCGACGCCGTGAAACGCGCGCGAAAGCGCCAGATGGACAAACGACGCATTGCTGCGTCGCTTGGTCCGTTTCGTCTGAGCAGCCTATTAAGCCAGCTTGCCGTGACAGTTTTTGTACTTCTTCCCGCTGCCGCACGGGCACGGGTCGTTGCGGCCGACCTTCGGCAGATCGTCGGCTGAACGTGTGACGACGCTGACGTCGTCGCCTGCGGACATAGCCTGATTGACCATCTGCGCGGCCGCGGTTGCCGCCACCGCGGCCGGCGCGGGCGCTGCCGCCGGCGCGTTGAAGTCCGCGTGCGTGAACGACACGTTCTCCAGATGGCTGCCACGCTCTTCGTACTGTTCTGCGGCTTCTTCGAGCTGCTCCGGCGACTGGATCTGCACGTTCATCACGACGCGCGTGACTTCCTGCTTGACCTCGTCGAGCATGGCCGCGAAGAGTTCGAACGCCTCGCGCTTGTATTCCTGCTTCGGGTTCTTCTGCGCATAGCCGCGCAGATGGATGCCCTGACGCAGATGATCGAGCGCGGCCAGATGTTCGCGCCAGCGGCTGTCGAGCGTCTGCAGCATGATCGAGCGTTCGAACGCGCTGAATGAATCGCGGCCGACCATGGCGACCTTCGCCTCGTACGCTTCGTCGGCGGCGGCGAGCACGGCTTCGTTGATTTCCTCGGCGTCGATGGAGTTCGACTCGTTAATCATCTCCTGCACGGCGAGATCGAGCGACCAGTCATTGCGCAGCACTTCTTCGAGCTCGGGCGCGTCCCACTGTTCCTCGATACTGCCCGCCGGCACGAAGTTGCGCACGAGGTCGCCGATCACGCTCTGACGCATGGCCGCGATGGTTTCCTGCACGTCCGTCGCTTCCAGCAACTCGTTGCGCTGCTGATAGATCACCTTGCGCTGATCGTTGGAGACGTCGTCGTATTCGAGCAGTTGTTTCCGGATGTCGAAGTTGCGCGCTTCCACCTTGCGCTGCGCCCCTTCGATCGACCGCGTGACCATGCCCGCTTCGATCGGCTCGCCTTCCGGCATCTTCAGGCGGTCCATGATCGCGCGCACGCGGTCGCCCGCGAAAATGCGCAGAAGCGGATCATCCAGCGAAAGATAGAAGCGCGACGAACCCGGATCGCCCTGACGGCCCGCGCGGCCGCGCAACTGGTTGTCGATACGGCGCGATTCATGCCGCTCGGTCCCGATGATATGCAGGCCGCCCGCTTCCTTCACGGTGTCGTGCAGCATCTGCCATTCGTCGTGCAGCTTCTGAATCAGCCGGGCCTTTTCGCCTTCGGCAATCGAAAGATCCGCCTCGATGAACGAAGCCTGCTTCTCTACATTGCCGCCAAGCACGATGTCCGTGCCGCGACCGGCCATGTTGGTCGCAATGGTCACGGCGCTCGGACGCCCCGCTTCCGCGACGATGGCCGCTTCGCGCGCGTGCTGCTTCGCGTTCAGCACTTCGTGGCGAATGCCTGCCTGAGTGAGCAGGCCGGAGAGCAATTCCGACGCTTCGATGGACGTCGTGCCGACGAGCGTTGGCTGACCGCGTTCGACGCACTCGCGAATGTCGCGGATGACGGCGTCGTAACGTTCCTTCGATGTCTTGTAGATCTGATCCTGCTTGTCGACACGCTTCGGCGCCCGATTGGTCGGGATCACGACCGTTTCCAGACCGTAGATTTCCTGGAACTCGTAGGCTTCCGTGTCAGCCGTGCCGGTCATGCCGGACAGCTTGGAATACATGCGGAAATAGTTTTGCAGCGTGATGGAAGCGAGCGTCTGGTTTTCGCTCTGAATCTGCACGTGCTCCTTGGCTTCCACTGCCTGATGCAGACCGTCCGACCAGCGGCGGCCCGTCATCATGCGGCCCGTGAATTCGTCGACGATAACGACCTCGCTGCCCTGCACGACGTAGTGCTGATCGCGGAAGAACAGCGTGTGCGCGCGCAAAGCGGCATACACGTGGTGCATCAAGGTGATGTTCTGCGGCGCGTAGAGACTTTCGCCCTCGCCGATCAAACCCCATTCGGCGAGCAGACGCTCCGCCTTTTCATGGCCCGATTCGGTGAGGAACACCTGACGCGCTTTCTCGTCGAGCGTGTAGTCGCCCGGCTTTTCGACGCCCGTGCCGTCCGCCTTCTCCTCGCCGATCTGCTGTTCGAGCAGCGGCGGGAGCGCATTCATGCGCACGTAGAGGTCGGTGTGATCTTCGGCCTGACCGGAAATGATAAGCGGCGTACGCGCTTCGTCGATGAGGATCGAATCCACTTCATCGACGATGGCGAAGTTGAGCGGCCGCTGCACGCGCGCGTTGGTCTCGTAGACCATGTTGTCGCGCAGATAGTCGAAGCCGAATTCGTTGTTCGTGCCGTAAGTGATGTCCGCCGCGTAGGCTTCCTGCTTCTGGCCGTGTTCCATTTGCGACAGATTCACGCCGCACGAAAGACCCAGGAAGTTGTAGAGACGCGCCATCCATTCGGCGTCGCGTTGCGCGAGGTAGTCGTTCACCGTCACGACATGCACGCCGCGGCCCGACAGCGCGTTCAGATACGCGGCGAGTGTGGCGACGAGCGTCTTGCCTTCGCCCGTGCGCATTTCCGCGATCTTGCCGTAATGCAGCACCATGCCGCCGATCAACTGGACGTCGAAGTGGCGCATTTTCAGGACGCGCCGACTCGCTTCGCGACAGACCGCGAACGCCTCGGGCAGAAGCACGTCGAGCGATTCGCCGCTCGCGACGCGCTGGCGGAACTCGTCCGTCTTCGCGCGTAGCTGATCGTCCGTGTATTTCTCGACGGTCGGCTCGAGGGCGTTGATCGCCACAACGGTCTTTTGGTACTGCTTGACCAGCCGCTGATTGCGGCTGCCAAAAATCTTCTGAAGGAAACCGGTGGTCATCGGATCAGTGTCTGCGTCGCGGCTTCGGATGGGCGCATGTTGCTTGCTGCGTCCGAGTTCGGAGAACCCCGGCGACTTAAGTCCATTGGGTGAAATCGAATCGGGAATTTTAGCACGCGAGTTTGGCAGACCTTACGTCCGCGTGGGCTCGCGCGCGTCGGGGGAACGCGACAGTCAACCGTTTGAAAGTTTGTTCCGGCGCGGTTGCCGAATAAGGCTTGCGCGTCGGGGAAGCGCGCGGGCGCGCGTTACAATCGAACCATTGCGTCGGGCGTTCTCAAGCCAAAAATGAGCCGTTTTTCTACAAATTCAAGGTCTGGACCGCAGCGGTTCGATCCGCGCAAGCCACAGGCGCTGGCCGATGTCCTCGATCGCACCGATGCCTTTCGCGCATTGCGGGCAGGCGTCGAGCAAGTGGCGGCGCTGCAGCGCGATCTGAGCACGCTTCTGCCGGATTATCTCGCGGCCAATGTCGAGCCCGGTTTCATCAAGGATGGCGTGCTAGCGCTTTTCGCCGCGCATAACGCGCTCGCGGCGCGGCTGCGCCATATCGAGCCCACTTTGCTCGCCGATTTGCAGCAACGCGGCTGGGCGGTCAACTCGCTGAGAGTGCGCGTGCGTCCGCAATCGATGCAGGACGCGGTGCCGCCCAAGCAAGCGCGGATGTCGGCGGCGGGCGCATCGGCGCTGCACGAGCTTGCCGAGACGCTCGCGCCTTCGCCGCTGCAGGAAGCGCTCGCGAAAATGGCCGCGCGTCATCAAGGCAAAGGCGAAAAAAAATGAGCGATGCTTTCGCACCGCTCATTCGCTTGAAACTCGCTGCCTGAAGTGACTCAGGCAAATGCCGTCTGCGTGTCGAAACTGAAACCGCGCGGCGCCTTCTGAATGTCCTCGAACGTGACCATTTCGTAAGCGTCTTCGTTTGCGAGCAATTCGCGCAAAAGCATGTTGTTCATGGCGTGGCCGCCCTTGTACGCTTTGTATGACGCGAGCAGGGGATGCCCCACGACATACAGGTCGCCAATGGCGTCCAGCATCTTGTGCTTCACGAATTCGTCGTCGTAGCGCAAGCCGTCGTTATTCAGGATGCGGTACTCGTCGAGCACGATCGCGTTGTCCATGCTGCCGCCGCGTGCGAGACCGAGTTCACGCATCATTTCAACTTCGTGCGCAAAGCCGAACGTACGAGCACGCGCGATTTCACGCACATATGACGTAGTCGCGAAATCCACTTCCAACGCCTGACCGGTCTTGTCGACGGCCGGGTGACGGAAGTCGATGGTAAAGCTCAGTTTGAAGCCGAAATACGGGTCCAGACGCGCGAATTTATCGCCGTCGCGCACTTCGACGGGCTTCGTCACCTTGATGAATTTCTTCGGCGCGTTCTGCTCTTCGATACCCGCCGATTGAATCAGAAACACGAACGAAGCCGCGCTGCCGTCCATGATCGGGATTTCCTCGGCCGTTACATCGACATACAGATTGTCGATACCGAGTCCCGCGCATGCCGACATCAAGTGCTCGACGGTGGAAACGCGCGCGCCGTCCTTCTGCAACACGGACGCCAGACGCGTGTCGCCGACGGACATCGCGGACGCGGGAATGTCGACCGGCTGCGGCAAGTCGATACGCGAGAACACGATGCCCGTGCCAGCCGGTGCGGGCTTGAGCGTCAGTTCGACCTTCCGGCCGGAATGGAGCCCGATCCCCACGGTCTTGACTACGGTCTTGATTGTTCGCTGCTTCAACATGATTTTCTTCTTCCGATATGAATTCCCAATTAAGAGAATTAATCGCACTATATAAGCTAATAGGCCGAAGTATACTCCATCCAGTGCACGTCGTCGCGCTCCAGGAGGTTTCAAGTGTTTCCCGGTGTTACCTGCCGATGACAGATTTAATGAAGTAGAACGGGCCGATGGCCGGAATGGAGGCATTTCCGGTCATCGGCCCCAAGTTGCGGCTGTTTGAGAGTGCGTCTGCGGCGTTGTACAGAGACAACGCGACGCCGCTTCACTCAGCGCAACGTCGCCAGGATGCTTTGAGCGTCGCTGACTTCGAACTTGCCGGGCGCTTCGACATTGAGCGTCTTGACCACGCCATTGTCGATCACCATCGCGTAGCGCTGGGAACGAATTCCCATGCCGCGCTCGGTCAAATCCTGATCCAGTCCGAGTGCCTGGGCAAAACGCGCACTGCCGTCCGCGATCATCTTCACCTTGCCCGCGGTTTGAAGATCGCGTCCCCACGCGTTCATGACGAACGCGTCGTTGACGGAAACGCACCAGACTTCGTCGATACCCTCAGCGGAAAACTCCTCCGCCGCCTCGACGTAGCCGGGCACGTGTCTGGCGGAACACGTCGGCGTGAACGCGCCCGGCAATCCGAAGATCACCACGCGCTTGCCAGCGGTCCGCTCGCGCGCCGAGAACCCGTTCGGTCCCACGGCGCAGCCTTCGCTCGGCTCCTCGATGAACTCGAAGAGACGCACATCCGGCAACGTTTCACCCACTTTGATCATGCTCGGTCCTTCCCTCGTCAGTGCCCGCACATTCCGGCGAAGTGCATCGTCCCGCGCTTGACGCTTTATCGCGAAGTTCGACGACACCGGCTTCATCTGCACAGTGGCAAATTCGTGGAGAGCGCCTGGCCACGGCCTGGCGTCCGATTCGATACGTCCTCGAACGCGGCCTTGGACAGTCGCCCCACGTGAAGCCTGCATTGTCGCGCTTCTCGACTCAGCGCGCGTGATAACGGGTGCTACGGCTTCGCTCGTCGCCATGATTCGGCGATGAGGCCCGTCTTAGTCCGCTTGCTTGCGCAGGAACGCCGGGATGTCGTAAGTGTCGACGCCCTTTTCCTGCAATGCCTGCACATGCGATGCCGCCGTTTCCCGCGTCGAACGCCACACTGCCGGCGTGTCCAGCTGACCGTAATCCGTCGGCTGACCATGCTGCGGCGAATACGTGTTGTGCGTTGCGTGCGCATGCGCGACCGGCTGATTGTCGGTGCCCGTGCGCAGGAGGGTCATTGGCGCTTGCTGCTGCTTCTTCGCCGCGCGGCCCAGGCCCGTTGCCACCACCGTCACGCGCAGGGCGTCGCCCATTGCGTCGTCGTACACCGCGCCGAAGATCACGGTTGCGTCGTCGGCCGCGTAGCTCTTGATGGTATTCATCACTTCACGCGTTTCCGACAAACGCAGCGAACGGCTCGACGTGATATTCACGAGCACGCCGCGCGCACCCGACAAGTCCACGCCTTCGAGCAACGGGCTCGCCACGGCCTGTTCCGCCGCGAGACGCGCGCGATCGACGCCGGCGACTGTCGCCGTGCCCATCATCGCTTTGCCCTGCTCGCCCATCACGGTCTTCACGTCTTCGAAGTCGACGTTCACGAGACCATCGACGTTGATGATTTCCGCGATGCCGGCGACAGCGTTGTTCAGCACGTCATCCGCGCACTGGAAGCACTTGTCCATTTCGGCGTCGTCGCCCATCACGTCGAACAGCTTGTCGTTCAACACGACGATGAGCGAGTCGACGTGATCTTCCAACTGCTGCGAGCCGGCTTCCGCCACGCGCATGCGGCGGCCGCCTTCGAACTCGAACGGCTTGCTCACGACGCCGACGGTCAGAATGCCCATTTCCTTCGCGATCTGCGCGACCACCGGCGCCGCGCCCGTCCCCGTGCCGCCACCCATGCCCGCGGTGATGAACACCATGTGCGCGCCACGCAATGCATCGGCGATACGCTCGCGCGCGTCTTCCGCCGCTTCCTTACCCTTGTCCGGCTTGGCGCCCGCACCGAGACCGGTCATGCCCAATTGCAGAACCGCCGGCGCGCGTGAGCGAGCCAGTGCCTGCGCGTCGGTATTCATCACGATGAAGTCGACGCCTTGTACACCTCTGTTGATCATGTGCTGCACGGCGTTGCCACCCGCACCTCCGACACCGACCACCTTGATGATCGTTCCGTTGGTTTCCGTTTCCAGCATTTCGAAATCCATGTTGCCTCCGTCAAGAATGAAGATCGGCGTTATTCGGCGAGAGATCGGGCAACCCCTCACCGCGCGCCAGCCGCCGGTACTGGCACGAATTATATTCAGCGTCTGCTGCTTTTTCTTTCGTGCTACTTATGTTTCTTATTCGATTCAGAAGTTTCCGAGAAACCAGTCTTTCATGCGCGTGAAGACCTGGCCCATCGATCCGTTCTGTACCGCGACCTTGCGGCCGCGCATGCGTTGCGAGCGTCCTTCGGCGAGCAGGCCCATGGCCGTCGAATAGCGCGGATTGCGCACGACATCTGCAAGGCCGCCC
The DNA here is from genome assembly GCF_031450995.1 of Caballeronia sp. LP006. NCBI lineage: Bacteria > Pseudomonadati > Pseudomonadota > Betaproteobacteria > Burkholderiales > Burkholderiaceae > Caballeronia > Caballeronia sp. LP006. The sequence continues at coordinate 2,965,847 of NZ_JARTVW010000005.1, forward strand.
GCGTATTCCGGCACGCCGATACGCACTGGCTTCAGGAAAATGTCTTCGCCGAGTTCGACCATGCCGGGCATCATCGCCGCGCCGCCGGTCAGGACGACGCCGCTCGACAGCAATTCTTCGTAGCCGGATTCGCGCACGACCTGCTGCACCAGCGAGAACAGTTCCTCGACACGCGGCTCGACCACTGCTGCGAGCGCCTGACGCGACAGCGTGCGCGGACCGCGTTCGCCGAGACCCGGCACTTCGATCATCTCGTCGGGATCGGCGAGCGCCTGCTTCGCGATGCCGTAGCTCACCTTGATGTCTTCCGCGTCCGGCGTCGGCGTGCGCAGCGCCATCGCGACGTCGCTCGTGATTTGATCGCCGGCGATGGGAATCACGGCCGTGTGACGGATCGCGCCTTCGCTGAAGATGGCGATGTCCGTCGTGCCGCCGCCGATATCGACGAGCACCACGCCCAGTTCCTTCTCGTCTTCCGTCAACACCGCCAGCGACGAGGCGAGCGGCTGAAGAATGAGGTCGTTCACTTCGAGCCCGCAGCGGCGCACGCACTTCACGATGTTCTGCGCCGCGCTCACCGCGCCCGTCACGATATGCACCTTTACTTCGAGCCGGATACCGCTCATGCCGATAGGCTCGCGCACATCTTCCTGACCGTCGATGATGAATTCCTGCGTCAGGATATGCAGCACCTGCTGATCGGTCGGGATGTTGATGGCCTTGGCCGTTTCGATCACGCGGGCGACGTCCGTCTGCGTGACTTCCTTGTCCTTGATCGCCACCATGCCACTCGAATTGAAGCTGCGGATATGGCTTCCCGCAATGCCCGTGAAGACATTCGTGATCTTGCAATCCGCCATCAGCTCGGCTTCCTCGAGCGCGCGCTGAATGGATTGCACCGTGGCCTCGATGTTGACCACGACGCCCTTCTTCAACCCCTTCGAGTCGCTCTGACCGAGTCCGATCACCTCGTAGTGGCCCTCGCCTTTCAGTTCGGCGACGATCGCGACCACCTTCGACGTTCCAATGTCGAGGGAAACCAGCAGGTCTTTGTAGTCTTTGCTCATAGCGTGCTCATGCCCGTTTTGTCTGCTTACTTCTTGGCCTTGTCGGTGTCATTGATGAAACGCATTCCAGCTGCTCGTATCGCGAAGCCATTCGGGTAACGCAAATCCGCGTATTCGATGTCGTTGCCCCAACGCCCCGTCACCGACGGCCACGACGCGACGAAGCGCCGACTGCGTTCGAGCAATGTGTCTTCATTGCGCTCGCGGCCCAGTTCGAGCTGCGTGCCGTTCGAGAGCTTGACCGTCCACGCGAATCGCGGCGACAGCGTCACTTCCTCCGGCTGCGCGTCGAGCGGCGCGAACCACTTCTGAAAATCGTGATACCGGGCGACCACTTCCTTCGCCGTGCCCTCGGGACCGTCGAACGCGGGCAGGTCGTCGTCGAGTTCGCCCTGGTTCGCCGTGAAGAGTTCACCGTCCACGCTCACCAACTGGTCGTTGCCCCAGGTGCCGAGCGGCTTGTATTCCTCGAGTGTCACTGCGAGCGCATTCGGCCAGACGCGCCGCACGCTTGCATGACGCACCCACGGCATCTGCTCGAACGCGGCGCGGGCCGTATCGAGATCGACCGTGAAGAAATTGCCCTTCAGATGCCCCACCACGCTCGCGCGCACCGTCGGCGTGTTGATGTGCGCCGTGTCGCCGTCGATCTGGATACCGCGCAGACGAAACTCGGGACGCTGTATCGCCCAGATGCCCGCGGCGGCCAGCAGCATGAGCACGAGCATCAAGTGCAGCGCGCTGGCGGCGAGGTTCATTTGGCGAACGTTGTTCCACATGGTTCGTTTGCTTGGGTCCTGTGCGAATGCTTAGTCTTCGAGCGTCAACGACAACACCTTCACCACCAGATCCTTGTAGCTGATGCCCACCGCGCGCGCCGCTTTCGGCGGCAACGAGTGATCCGTCATGCCCGGCGCCGTGTTGACTTCGAGAAAGTACGGATTGCCGTCGAGGTCCAGCATGAAGTCGGCGCGGCCCCAGTCCGTGCAGCCGAGCATGTCGAAGGCGCGCTGCGTCAGTTGCTTCATGCGCGCTTCCTCCGCTTCGGTCAGGCCGCAGGGAATCAGGTACTGGGTGTCGTCGGCGACGTACTTCGCGTGATAGTCGTAAAACTCGCCCGCCGGCACGATCTTGATGACCGGCAAATCCAGATTGCCGGCGATACAGCACGTGAACTCGCCGCCGCCTTCGATGCTCTTCTCCACGATCACGATCTTGTCGTACTTCGCGGCTTCTTCGAGCGCGGGCGCGAGCGTTTCCGCGCTCTTCACCTTGATGACAGCGACGCTCGAGCCTTCCGTCGCCGGCTTCACGAAAAGCGGCAAGCCGAGCTTCGCAATGATCTCGTGCGTGCGCGCGTCGTAGTCTTCACCGCGATACACGGTCTCGAACGGCGGCGTGGGAATGCCGGTCTGCTGCCACACGAGCTTGGTGCGCAGCTTGTCCATGCCGAGCGCCGAACCGAGCACGCCGCTGCCCGTATAACGGATGCCGTAAAAGTCCAGCGCGCCCTGCAACTGGCCGTTCTCTCCATAGCCGCCATGCAGCGCGATAAACACGCGCTCGAAACCTTCCGCCTTCAAGTCCGAGAGCGGACGCTCCGCCGGATCGAACGGATGCGCGTCGATGCCCGCTTCGCGCAAACCTTCGAGCACGAGCCGTCCCGAGTTGAGCGAGACTTCGCGCTCGGCCGAGTTACCGCCAAGCAGCACGGCGACCTTGCCGAAGACCTTGGGATCGAGTTGATTCACGTTGCTTTTGGTTGCGTCTTTCATGTTCAGTTCTGGCTCAGCGCGAGCCGCCCGCATACACCGCCGATGGAACCCGCGCCCATGGTGATCACCACGTCGCCGTTGCGCGCAAGCGTCGTCACGGCATCGGGTACTTCGTCCACGGTTTCGACGAACACCGGTTCGACCTTGCCCGCCACGCGGATGGCGCGCGCGAGCGCACGGCCGTCGGCGGCGACGATGGGGGCTTCGCCCGCGGCGTAGACATCGGTGAGCACGAGGGCATCGACGGTGGACAACACCTTCACGAAATCCTCGAAGCAGTCGCGCGTGCGCGTGTAGCGATGCGGCTGGAACGCGAGCACGAGCCGGCGATCCGGGAACGCGCCGCGCGCCGCCGCGATGGTCGCGGCCATCTCGACCGGGTGATGACCGTAGTCGTCGATCAGCGTGTACGCGCCTTCGTTGTCGTTCGCCTTCACTTCGCCATAACGCTGGAAGCGCCGGCCCACGCCGTTGAACTCGGCGAGCGCACGCTGGATATCGGCATCCGCGACTTCGAGTTCGGTCGCAATGGCGATGGCGGCGAGCGCGTTCTGCACGTTGTGCGTGCCCGGCAGATTCAGTTCGATATCGAGCGGCGGCGCGTCTTCGCGCAGCGTCGTGAACTTCATGCGGCCGCCGCGCGCTTCGACGTTCACCGCGCGCACTTGCGCTTCGGCGCCGAGACCGTAGCGGATGATCGGCTTCGACACGAACGGCAGGATTTCGCGCACGTTCGGGTCGTCCACGCACAATACGGCAATGCCATAGAACGGCAGGCGATGCGTGAATTCGATGAACGCCTGCTTCAGCCGCGCGAAGTCGTGGCCGTAGGTGTCCATGTGATCGGCGTCGATGTTCGTGATGACTTCGATCACGGGAAAGAGGTTGAGGAACGACGCGTCCGACTCGTCCGCTTCCGCGACGATGAAGTCGCCCGTGCCGAGCCGCGCATTCGCGCCCGCGCTGATCAGCCGGCCGCCAATGACGAAAGTCGGATCGAGTCCGCCTGCCGCCAGCACACTTGCGACGAGCGACGTGGTCGTGGTCTTGCCGTGCGTGCCGGCAATGGCGATGCCCTGCTTCAGGCGCATGAGTTCCGCGAGCATGACCGCGCGCGGCACGATAGGCACGCGACGATGACGCGCGGCCAGCACTTCCGGATTGTCTTGCCGCACGGCCGTGGATACGACGACCGCGTTCGCGCCTTCGATGTTCTGTTCGTGATGCCCGATAGCCACGCGCGCGCCGAGCATCTTGAGGCGCTCGGTGATTGCGTTGTTCGACAGGTCCGAACCGCTGACCTGATAACCGAGATTGAGCAGCACCTCGGCGATGCCGCTCATCCCGACTCCGCCAATGCCGACGAAGTGAATGTGTTTGACGATATGTTTCATGACTTAATGTGCCTCTCGAGCTTGCGCGTGGGTACGCGCACCGGCCACGTCGGCGCAAACCTTCGCGACCCGTTCCGTCGCGTCCGGTTTCGCCAGCGCGCGCGAACGCTCGGCCATTGCCGTAAGCGTTTCGCGCGACTGCATACGCAACCAGCCGGCGAGCCTTTCCGCCGACAAATCGCGTTGTTGTATCAATTCCGCCGCGCCGTTCCTGGCGAGGAACGCGCCGTTGGTCGTCTGGTGATCGTCGACGGCGAACGGGAACGGCACGAATAGCGCCGCTACGCCGACCGCCGCGACCTCGGAGACGGTCATCGCGCCTGAACGGCAGATCACGAGATCGGCTGCCGCATAAGCGCTTGCCATGTCTTCGATGAACGGCATGAGTTGCAAGTCGCCGCCACGCGAAAAACCTGCCGCGGCGTAATTCGCTTCGAGCGCTTCGATATGCTTCGCGCCTGCTTGATGCACGATGCGCGGACGTTCTTCGTCGCTCAACAGGGCAAGCGCCTTCGGCACCGTTTCGTTGAGCGCAGCCGCGCCGAGACTGCCGCCGACCACGAGCACGTTCAACCGGCCCGAACGCGCGGCATAGCGTTCTTTAGGTGGCAATGTGCGCGTTAGTTCCGCACGAATGGGATTACCCGTCCATTCGGCATTGGGCAGCGCGTTCGGAAAAGCGACGAGCACGCGCTTCGCAAGATGCGCGAGCACCTTGTTCGCGAGTCCCGCGATGGAATTCTGTTCGTGCAGCACGAGCGGGCAGCCGGCGAGTCTCGTCATCACGCCCGCCGGGAACGTGATGTAGCCGCCCATGCCGAGCACGACATCCGGCTTCACCTGACGCAGCACGCGCAGACTCTGCGAACACGCGCGCAAGAGATTCACGGGCAACATGAACTTGGTCTTGATGCCCTTGCCGCGCACGCCGCCGAAGCGCACGGACTCCATCGGAATACCGTGCTTCGGGACGAGCGTCGCTTCCATGCCGCTCGCATTGCCGAGCCACACCACGCGCCAGCCCTGCGCCTGCATCCAGTGCGCGACCGCGAGACCGGGGAACACGTGGCCCCCGGTGCCGCCCGCCATGACCATCAGCGTGCGCGCGTTCGCAGTGGATGAGCCTTGCACGGTCATACCTTGCCTCCGCGCATCAGCACCCGGTTTTCATAATCGACGCGCAGCAGTACCGCGAGCGCGACGCAGTTCAAAAGAATGCCCGAGCCGCCGTAGCTCACGAGCGGCAACGTGAGACCCTTGGTCGGCAGAAGACCGAGATTCACGCCCATGTTGATGAAGGTCTGCGCGCCGAACCAGATGCCCACGCCCTTGGCCATCAGACCGGCGAAGGTGCGATCGAGTGCGAGTGCCTGACGGCCGATCTCGAATGCGCGGCGCACGATCCAGTAAAACAACAGGATCACGCAGATCACGCCGACGAAGCCGAGCTCTTCACCGATCACCGCGAGGATGAAGTCGGTATGCGCTTCCGGCAGATAGTTGAGCTTCTCGACGCTGCCGCCGAGGCCCACGCCGAACCATTCGCCGCGTCCGAATGCGATGAGCGAGTGCGTGAGCTGATAAGCCTTGCCTTGCGCGTAACGGTCGTCCCACGGATCGAGGTAAGCGAAGATTCGCTCACGACGCCAAGGCGATGCCCACACGAGCAAGGTGAAGGTGCCGACCGCCGTCGCCACCAGGCCGCCGAACAGCTTGCCGTTGACGCCGCCGAGGAACAGCACGCCCATGGCGATAGCCGCGATCACCATGAACGCGCCCATGTCCGGTTCGAGCAGCAAGAGCGCGCCGACCGCGCCGACCGCGACCGCCATCGGCAAAAAGCCCTTGCCGAAGCTATGCATGAACTCTTGCTTGCGCACGGTGTAGTTCGCGGCGTAGATGGTCACCGCGAGCTTCATGATTTCCGACGGCTGCATGTTCGTGATGCCAAGCGGAATCCAGCGGCGCGCGCCGTTCACGCCCTTGCCCACATGCGGCACCAGCACGATGACGAGCAGCACGAGCGCCACGAGAAAGAGCTTCGGCGCGTATTTGTCCCAGGTCTTGATGGGAATCTTGAACGCGATGACCGCGCCGACGAGCGCCGTTGCTATCGAGATCAGATGGCGCACGAGGAAGTGGTAGTCGCGATACTGCGCGTACTTCGGCGAATCGGGCATGGCGATCGAAGCCGAATACACCATCACGATGCCAAGGCCGAGCAGCGAGATCATCACCCACAAAAGCGAGTAGTCGTAGTCGAGCATGCGCGAGCGCGCCGGACGCACGCCGTTGACCGCGCTCGAAATGCCGCCCGCGGTTTCGGGACGTCCGACGCGCACCGAAGCGCCCGCGCGACCCGCAAGCGAATCCTGCGGAACCGCATTGCGCTGGCCAGTCAATTTCGATCCAAAGCGTTCCGACCAGCTCATAGCATGACTCCCCGCGCGGCGGCAATTTCTTCGACCGCGCCGCGAAATACGTCGGCGCGATGTGCATAGTTTTTGAACATGTCGAGGCTCGCGCAGGCGGGCGAGAGCAGGACGGCATCGCCCGGTTGCGCGAGGCGCGCGGCGGACTGCGTCGCGGCTTCGAGCGAGGCGTGATTTTCGAGCGCGACGCCGGTGGCTTCGAGCGTTTCGCGAATGCGCGGCGCGTCGCGGCCGATCAGCATGACGGCGCGCGCCCAGCGTGCGACCGGTGCTTCGAGCGGCGAGAAATCCTGGCCCTTGCCGTCACCGCCCGCGATCAGCACGATGCGTTGCGCGAGACCGTCGAGCGCCGCGACCGTTGCGCCGACGTTGGTGCCCTTGCTGTCATCCACATAATCGACGCCTTCTATCTGCGCGATCACTTCGACGCGATGCGGCTCGCCGTGATATTCGCGCAAGCCGTGCAGCAAGGCGGCAAGCGGCAGATCGACCGCACGTGCGAGCGCCAGCGCCGCCAGCGCGTTGGCGGCGTTATGCAGACCGCGAATGCGCAGCGCGTCGGCAGGCATGAGGCGCTTGCTCACCACGTTCGGCGCGGCGGCTTCCTGCTTGCGACGACGCGAGCTGACCGGTTCGTCGGCGGCGTCCTGATCCACGCCTTGCGCGAGCCAGACCATGCCGTTCTCGCGCAAAAGCCCGTAGTCGCCCACGTTGACCGGCTCGTCCAGACCGAAGCTCACCACGCGATTCGCCGCGACGTTCTTCGCGAGCGCCATGGTGCGGGCGTCGTCGCGGTTCAGCACGCGCGTCGTGCGCGCGCCGAAAATGCGGCCTTTCGCGGCGGCGTAGGCGTCGAGACCGCCGTGCCAGTCGAGATGATCCTGCGTGATGTTCAGCACGGCGGCGGCGTCTGGCGCGAAAGTGTGCGCGGTTTCGAGCTGGAAGCTCGACAGTTCGAGCACCCAGACGTCGGGCAGCGCGGTTTTATCGATGGCTTCGGTGAGCTTGTCGAGCATGGCCGGGCTGATGTTGCCCGCGACCGCCACGCGCTTGCCCGCGCGTTCGCACAGGAGGCCCGTGAGCGCGGTCGTCGTGGTTTTGCCGTTCGTGCCCGTGATGGCGATCACCTTCGGCTGATAGCCGTCCATACCGAGCTTGGCCAGCGCCTGCGCAAACAATTCGAGTTCGCCCCACACAGGAATGCCGCGTGCTTTAGCAGCATCGATCAGCGGCGCGAGGTCCGGCGCGAGCGGCGAAAGTCCCGGGCTGATGGCGACGATCTCGATACCGCCATCGAGCAATTCAGTCGAGAACGGGCCGCCGACGAAGTCCGCATCGATCTGATGGATGGCGAGCTCGGAAAGATTCGGCGGCAGTTCGCGCGTGTCGGCGATGCGCAGGCGGCAGCCGTGCCTGGCGCACCAGCGCGCCATCGCGAGACCCGATTCACCGAGTCCCAGCACAAGCACCATCGGACTTTGCCGATCCACAAACTTCTCGCCAAACATCGCTTTACCTTTGACCTGAAACGAAAATTCAAGAAACCTTCGAGCGTCGCACCATCGACACGAAAATCACCGCGAAATCAACGCAGCTTCAACGTCGACAAACCAAGCAGACACAGCATCAACGTGATGATCCAGAAGCGCACCACCACTTGCGTCTCGGTCCAGCCGGACAGTTCGTAATGGTGATGCAGCGGCGCCATCTTGAAGAAGCGGCGGCCCTCGCCATAACGGCGCTTCGTGAACTTGAACCAGAAGACTTGCAACATGACCGAAAGCGTTTCGGCCACGAAAATGCCGCCCATGATGAACAGCACGATCTCCTGACGCACGATCACGGCAATGGTGCCGAGCGCGCCGCCGAGCGCGAGCGCGCCGACATCGCCCATGAACACTTGCGCCGGGTGCGTGTTGTACCAGAGGAAAGCGAGACCGGCGCCTCCCATGGCCGAACAGAAGATCAGCAATTCGCCCGCGCCGGGAATATGCGGGAACAGCAGGTACTTCGAATACACGGAGCTACCCATGACATAAGCGAACGCGCCGAGCGACGCGCCCACCAGCACCACGGGCATGATGACCAGGCCGTCGAGGCCGTCGGTGAGATTCACCGCGTTGCTGGCGCCGACGATCACCAAGTACGTCAGCGCGATGAAGCCCCATACGCCGAGCGGATAGCTGATCGCCTTGATGAACGGCAGCATCAAGTCGGCACGCGCTGGCAGACCCATGGAAAGACCGCTGCGCACCCACGCCATGAAGAGATCGAACACGCGCGCGTTGTTCGCTTCGGACACGCTGAAGGCGAGGTACACCGCAGCGAAGAGACCGATGACCGACTGCCAGAAATACTTCTCGCGCGACGACATACCGCGCGGGTCCTTGTACACGACCTTGCGATAGTCATCCACCCAGCCGATCACGCCGAAGCCGAAGGTCACGAGCATCACGATCCACACGAAGCGGTTGGTGAGGTCGGCCCACAACAGCGTCGAAATGGCGATACCAATGAGGATGAGCACGCCGCCCATGGTCGGCGTGCCGGACTTGACGAGGTGTGATTGCGGGCCGTCACGGCGCACGGCCTGACCGACTTTCAACGCGGTCAGTTTGCGGATCACCCACGGACCGCAGACGAGCCCGATCAGGAGCGCCGTCGCCGTGGCGCCCACTGCGCGGAACGTGATGTAGGTAAACACGCGCATGAAGCTGGCGTCATTCTGGAGCCATTGCGCGAGTGCGAGTAGCATGCTGGTCCTTCTCTTTCAGTTCAGTGTGCCGCGGGCGTGGTGCCCGCGACGGGTGGTTGTGGACTTGTCACGGCGTCCACCACGCGCTCCATCTTCATGAAGCGCGAGCCTTTCGCGAGATACGTGGCGCCGGGTCCGAAGCCGGCTTGTTGCACTGCTTGAATTAGGGCGGCGACATCGTTGAAATGCGCGCCGGCCTGCTTCGATGCCGCAGCGTTGAATGCGTTCACGGAATCGACGCTCGCGTCGCCCAACGCGAAGAGCGCGTCGATTCCGCGTTGTGCCGCATAAGCGCCGACTTCGCGATGGAACGCTGGACCTTCTTCGCCTACTTCGCCCATGTCGCCCATGACGAGCACGCGCGGCGATGCCTGCGATGCGAGCACGTCGATGGCCGCGCGCATGGAGTCGGGGTTGGAGTTGTACGTGTCGTCGATCACGGTGGCGCCGGAAAGCGCGCCAAGCACCGCGCGCTTCACTTGCAGACGTCCCTTGACCGGCTGAAATGCTTCGAGACCGCGCTTGACGGCATCGAGCGATACGCCTGCAGCCAGTGCCGCCGCCGTTGCGGCCAATGCGTTGCGCGCGTTGTGATCGCCAAGCACGGCAAGCGCGATGTCGATCTCGCCTTGCGGCGAGCGAACGTGCACCGTCGTGCCGTCGAGCGTGCCGGTGACGGCCGCCTTCGCTGCGTCCTCGCTCAATGCGAAGTCCATGATCGGATTGCCGGTCGCGGCCACGCGCCAGATGCTCGCGTAGTGATCGTCGGCGGGAAACACGGCCGTGCCGGTTTCGCCGAGCGCGTGAATGACCGATGCATGTTCGAGCGCGACGGCTTCCACCGTTGCCATGAATTCCTGATGCTCGCGTTGCGCGTTGTTCACCACGGCGACGGTCGGCGCGGCGATCTTGCCGAGCACACTCGTTTCGCCGGGATGATTCATGCCGAGTTCGACGACCGCGAGTTTGTGCGCCGCGTTCAGGCGAAACAACGTAAGCGGCAAACCGATGTCGTTGTTGAAGTTGCCGGCCGTGGCGAGCCGCGCATCTTCGCCGACCGCGGCCGCGAAGATCGACGAGATCATTTCCTTGACCGTGGTCTTGCCGTTGCTGCCGGTAACGGCGACGAGCGGCATGGCAAAGCGCTCACGCCAGCCGTGTGCCAACGCACCGAGCCCGATGCGCGTGTCCTTTACCTTGATGACTGGCAGCGGCCAGGCATTCCCGGATGATGGCTCGCGCGAAACGAGCGCCGCCGACGCACCGCCCTTTGCAACCTGATCGAGAAAGTCGTGCGCATCGAAACGATCGCCCTTCACCGCTACGAAGAGATCGCCGGCCTGAACCGCGCGGCTGTCGGTGACGATGCGTTCGATCGCGAGGTTTTCATCGCCCTGCAAAACGGCGCCGGGAATGAGCGCTGCGGCTTCGCGCAAGGTGAACATGGTCATTCGCCACCTCCGCGCTGCTGCGTGGCACGTGCGGCAAGCGCGAGGCGTGCGTGGTCCTGATCCGAGAAAGCGCGTTTCTTGCCCATGATTTCCTGCGTGGCTTCGTGGCCCTTTCCGGCCAGCACGACGACGTCTTCGCGCGCCGCCGCGCGAATCGCCTGCAAGATCGCGCTCGCGCGATCTTCGATACGGCGCGCTTTCCTGGCGTCCTTCATGCCGCCCGCGATCTGGTCGATGATCGCTTGCGGGTCTTCGCTGCGCGGGTTGTCGCTCGTGATGACGATCTGATCGGCAAGGCGCTCGGCAATCGCGCCCATGAGCGGGCGTTTGGTCGCGTCGCGGTCGCCGCCGCATCCGAACATGCAGACGAGTTCGCCGCCGCGCGCAGTCGCGATTGGACGCAAGGCGGCGAGTGTCTTGTCGAGCGCGTCGGGCGTATGCGCGTAGTCGATCACGACGAGCGGCTCATCGCTTTGCGGCCGTCCGCCGAGCCGCTCCATGCGGCCGTTCACCGATTCGAGTTTCGCGATGCGTGCAAGCGCGGTGTCGAACGGCACGCCGACTTCGAGCAGCACGCCGAGCACGGAAAGCAGATTACTGACGTTGAAGGCGCCGAGCGTGCCGACTTCCACGTCGGCTTCGCCCCAGTCCGACGAAAGATGAAACGCGGTGCCCGTTGCGGTGGCGCGCACGTTGGTCGCGAGCAAAAGCGCATCGGCGCTTGGCACGGCGTTCACGGGAATATCGACGCCGTATGCAATCGTGCGCACCTTGCCGCGCAGCGATTCGATCAAACGTTGTCCCGCCGCGTCGTCGCGATTGACGATTGCGGTCTTGAGCGTGGGCCACGCGAAAAGACGCGCCTTGGCGGCTTCGTATGCGTCGAAAGTGCCGTGATAGTCGAGATGATCCTGCGTGAGGTTCGTGAAGATGGCGAGGTCGAAATCCGTGCCGTTCACGCGGCCTTGATGCAGCGCATGCGACGAGACTTCCATCGCCACGCCCTCCGCGCCCTGCGTCTTGAGTTGCGCGAGATTGCGCTGAAGCTGTGCCGCGTCGGGCGTGGTGAAGCCGGTATGAACGAGCTTGCCCGGCATGCCGATACCCAACGTGCCGACGATTGCGCACGGCCGGCCAAGCGCGGTGAGCGCGGTGGCAATCCACTGACTGCACGAAGTCTTGCCATTGGTGCCCGTCACGCCAACGGTGAGCATCGACGCGGTCGGCTCGCCGTACCATGCAGCGGCAATCGGGCCGGCGAGTTCGTTGAGTTTTGCGACGGCGAGCGTCTTCGACGCATCCGCCTTGCCCGTGAAGTTTTCCGGCTGATACAGCGCCGCCACCGCGCCCGCTGCGAGCGCGGCATTCAGATAAGAACGGTTGTCCGCGCCATCGACGGCATAGGCCAGAAACACGTCGCCGCTCTTGAGTGAGCGCGTGTCGGCATGCAGGTTCGCCGAGGGTTGCGCATGTGCGCGCAGCCATTCGACCGCGTTCGATATCTGGCGGGCCTGCGCGCTCATCGCACGACTCCCGGATGCGTCTTCGTATTGCTCGACACTGCGTATTTCTTCGCGGCTATTGCGTTGTTGGCGTTGTTCGCGGGCTGCTTCGCCGGCGCTTGCGTTGCGGAGTTCGAATCGTCGGTCACGACCATTTGCTTGACCGGCATGTCGGGCGGCACATTGAGCGCACGCAGCGTGTCGCCGGCGATGGCCGAGAAAACGGGACCCGAAACCTGGCCGCCGAAGTGACTGCCCGCCGTCGGTTCATCGACCGATACGGCCACGACGATGCGCGGATTCGGCATTGGCGCCATGCCGACGAACGACGCGCGATACTTCGAATGGTCGTAACCGCGACCCGCATGCTTGTACGCGGTGCCGCTCTTGCCGCCGACGCGATAGCCCGGCACCGCTGCATCCGGCGACGTGCCGCCCTTCGACACCACGGTTTCGAGCATGGCGCGCACTTCACGCGCGGTGGTTGGCGAAAACACTTGCTGACCCTGTGCCGGTTGATCGCCCGGCGTGCGGAAAATGGACACCGGCATGACCTGACCGTCGTGCGCAATCGCGGTATAAGCGCGTGCTAGCTGAAACAGCGAAGCAGACAAGCCGTAGCCATAAGACATGGTTGCCTGCTCGATGCGCCGCCAGCTCTTCCACGGCCTCAACCGTCCCGTCACCGCGCCAGGGAAACCAACCTTCGGCGCCTGACCGAGACCGAGGCTCGTGTACATGTTCCACATTTCTTCGGCGCGCAATTGCATCGCAATTTTGGTCGCGCCGATATTGCTCGATTTCTGAATCACTCCACCGACAGTGAGCGTGCCGAAACCTGAATCGTCCGTGATGCGCGCGCCGTCCAGCACGAACGTGCCGCCACCCGTTTCGACGAGCGTATTCGGCGTCACGCGATGCAAATCCAACGCGAGCGAAACGGTGAACGGCTTCATGATCGAGCCTGGCTCGAAAGTGTCCGTGAGAATGCGGTTGCGCAACTGCTCGCCAGTCATGCGCGTGCGGTCGTTCGGGTTGTACGTGGGATAGTTGACGAGCGCGAGTACTTCGCCCGTTTTGGTGTCGATCACAATTGCAGCGCCAGCCTTCGCCTTCGACTTCTCGACCGCAGCCTTCAGATTCGTGTACGCGATGTACTGAATCTTGCTGTCGATCGAGAGTTCGACGTCCGTACCATTATGCGGCACGACCTGCTCGTCGACATCCTCGACGATATGACCCATGCGGTCCTTGATGACGCGACGCATGCCAGGCGTACCCGCGAGGACACCTTGGTCGCCGAGTTCGACGCCTTCTTGTCCCTTGTCTTCAATATTAGTAAAGCCGATCAGATGCGCAGTGATTTCGCCTTCCGGATAGAAGCGCTTGTATTCGCCGCGCGAATAGATGCCGGGAACGTCGAGCTCCGCGACCTTTTGCGCGACTTCGAGCGGCACCTGACGCTTCACGTAGACGAAGGTCTTGTCCATCGAGAGTTTCGCGCGCAGATCTTTCTGCGTCATGTCGAGCAACTTTGCGAGTTGCGCGAGCTTGTCCGCGCCGAGGTCGTTCGGCACGGCTTCGGGAATCGCCCAGATGGCCTTCACCGGCAAACTCGTGGCGAGCACGAGACCGTTACGGTCGCGAATCTGGCCGCGCGTGGCGGGCATTTCCAGCGTGCGTTGATAGCGGCTTTCGCCTTGCTTCTTGAAGAACGCGTTGCCTGGACCCTGGATCCAGAATGCCCGCCCGGCGAGCGCGACGAACGCCATGAACAACATGAACACGACCAGCTTCGAGCGCCACATGGGCAGACGCACGGCGAGGATCGGATTCGGCGTGTAGGCGACGTCCTTTTGTTTCGCGGATTTTTTCATCGTTTGGCTCCGCGTGCGGGCGGCGCCGACGCGGGCAGCGGCGGCGGCATGGGCGCGTCGGCGGCCTTGAAGGTCGCCGGGTCGTAGGTCAGGTATTGCGTGCGGCCGGTAGTGACGGGCTGCATCTTCAACGAGTTAGTAGCCAATTGCTCGATGCGCGAGGTCTTCGACAACGCGCTCTGCTGATACTGAAACTGCGCATAATCCTGCTGCAACTGACGCTCTTGCGACTGCGCTCTTTGCAATTCGATGAACACTTGCCGCTGCTTGTTGGTGGCGCTGACGACCGACAACGCGCACCCGAGCACGACGATCAACAGGAAGATGTTGAGGCGATTCATGGCGCGATCCGCTCCGCGATACGCATGACCGCGGACCGGGCGCGCGGGTTGGCGGCGACTTCAGCGTCGCTCGGAAACACGCGGCCCACGACCCGCAACGGCGGGCTGGGAAGATCGACCGCGCGGATCGGCAAGCGACGGTCCACGGCGGGCGCGCTGGCATGCGCCTGCATGAAACGCTTGACGATCCGGTCTTCGAGCGAATGAAAGCTGATCACGACCAGCCGCCCCCCTTGCTCCAACAACGAAAGTGCCGACTCAAGTACTACTTGCAACTCCGCAAGCTCTTGATTGACGTGAATCCGTATAGCTTGAAAGGTGCGAGTTGCCGGGTCCTTGCCCTTCTCACGGGTTTTGACGACGTGACCCACGATTTCGGCAAGCTCGCTCGTGCTGTCGAGAGGCCCAAGACGCTCGGACTCTGCCCTGCGAGCAACAAGCGCCTTTGCAATCTGAAAAGCAAACCGTTCTTCCCCATAATCTCTGATCACCTCCGTGAGTTCCTGCACCGTTGCCCGCGCGAGCCACCCTGCCGCCGACTCCCCTCGAGTCGGGTCCATGCGCATGTCGAGCGGACCTTGCGCGCGAAAACTGAAGCCGCGCTCCGGGTCGTCCACTTGTGGCGACGACACGCCCAGGTCCAGCAACACGCCCGACACTCGCCCCATCCCACGCTCGCTCGCCGTATCGCGCAGGGCAGCGAAACTGTCATGCACGATCGAAAAGCGTGAGTCTTGTATCTGTTGCGCCGTGGCGATTGCGAGCGGGTCTTTGTCGAAGGCGACGAGCCGCCCCGCTTCGCCCAGCCGATCCAGAATGCCCCGGCTATGTCCGCCGCGCCCGAAAGTGCCATCTATATAGATGCCGTCCGCGCGCGTGATCAGCCCGTCAATTGCTTCGTTTAGCAGCACCGTGCGATGCTGCAGTTCATTTCTCATCGCAGGTGCCATGTTTTTAGCGCCGCGTCAGAAAGTGAAATTCTTCAGCGCGTCGGGCATGCCCTGCGCCATCGCCGCGGCTTCCTTCGCCGCATAGGTCTGGGAGTCCCATAATTCGAAGTGCACGCCCATGCCGAGCAGGGTCACTTCTTTTTCAAGCGATGCGGCAGAGCGCAGTTCGGGCGAGACCAATACGCGGCCGGCGCCGTCCATTTCCACATCCATTGCGTTGCCGAGAAAGATGCGCCGCCACCACATGGCTTCCATGGGAAGCGCGGCGACTTTGGCGCGAAAGACTTCCCACTCCGGGCGAGGAAACAGCAACAGGCATCCATCCGGGCTCTTTGTGAGCGTCACCCGGCCTTCTGCCTGCCCTTGCAGCGCTTCCCGATAGCGAGACGGAACCGACATCCGTCCTTTCGCATCGAGCGTCAGCGCCGACGCTCCCTGGAACACTCGCCCTTCTCCCTGTGCTGACGCCCCCGTTGGCGCCCGTCTTTTTGCGAAGTAGCCTTAAAGTGACTCCGAACTCACACAAAAGACCACTTTCTGACACTGTCTCCCACTTTAGTGGAAGGCATTTCCTCGGTCAAGACGCGAAACTTTTTTTCGAGTAGTTTTTGCCCGTTAGAACAAGGACTTAGCGCAGGAGCTTAAAGTAGCACAAAGTAGAAAAGCGTTATAAATTATAGAGCTAGTGGACGATGTGAAAGTGTTACGTGAATTTGACCGACAAAATGAATGAAATGTAACCGTTCTTATAGGTGGATATGCCGCCTCCGCGCACGCGCAAACGGTAATTTGGTCGATGGAGCAGGCCATCGACCATAAGACTGCCGTCTAAATATAGTAAGCGGTGCGGGTCATGATCTTCGATGCTGCGCGCATCAACGCTCGCACGGGGAACGGAACCTCACCACCGCCCGCTCCGATAGCCGCGGCGGCATGTGCGGCTTCGTCCTGCCGCATCTGCTCGACGATCGCGCGCGACGCGTGATCGTTTTGCGGCAGCGTCTTCATGTGGCCATCGAGATGTTGCTCCACCTGACGCTCGGTTTCAGCCATGAAACCCAGGCTCGCGCGATCGCCGAGGCGTCCGGCTGCAAAGCCGATGGCTAGTGCGCCTGCGTACCACAACGGATTGAGCAGGCTCGGGCGCGAATCGAGATCGCGAAGGCGCTTGGACGTCCACGCGAGATGGTCTTCTTCCTCGCGCGCGGCGTGTTCGAAGCTCGCCTTCAGCTGCGGGCTATTGGTCGCCAGCTTCTGGGCCTGATAAAGTGCCTGCGCGCAGACTTCGCCGACATGGTTCACGCGCATCAGACCAGCGGCGTGCGACCGCTCCTTCTCGTCGAGCGCGGGTTCGTCGATGCCCGGAAGGCTCATCTCCGACTGACCGAGCGCGTTCGGCTCCGGAACCGGCCGCGACATGCGGCTGATACCCGCCATGGAACGCAGGCCGCGGTCGAATTCGCTGATGACTTCGTCTAGCGTCATGGTTTTTTTCTCCCTCATCTCGTTGCGCGGAATTCGATGCTCTTCGCCTTCTTTCAGCAAGCCATATTCTCTGGCAAGAAATATCCAAAGCAGGCTTTTTGAACTAATCAAATTTTGAATTAGGGCAAACGCGAGTCATAAAATTCCTGCAAAACCAAGATTTTAGCGCATGTTGCAAAAACGTCACACGAGGTGCGCAGACCGGCCCCTTTTCCTTTGTCGCCCAAGACCTCTTTGTTACATTACGTCTCAACTTCATTCAGAAGTGCCCGGCAGGGACGTCAACACACTGGCGCTAGAACAGTGACCTTGCTCAAAAGTCGCAAACACTCCTTGGAGATCTATTCAATGAAAAAGTCGCTTCTCGCTTTGGCCGCTTTGGGCACCTTCGCTGGCGCCGCCCACGCGCAAAGCAGCGTGACGCTGTACGGCATCATCGACGCTGGCTTCCTGTACTCGAACAATAGCGCTGGTCAGAAGTTGTATGCGTTGAACAGCGGCAACGTGCAGGGCAGCCGTTGGGGCCTGCGTGGTACGGAAGATCTCGGCGGCGGTCTGAAGGCCCTCTTCGTGTTGGAAAACGGCTTCAACGTGTTCAACGGCGCGCTGGGTCAAGGCGGCGACGAGTTCGGCCGTCAGGCTTACGTCGGTCTGTCGACGGCGCAGTACGGCACGGTCACGTTGGGTCGTCAGTACGACTCCGTGGTTGACTTCACCGGCGCGTTCGAAGTCGGCAGCCAGTGGGCGACGTACTTCGGTGCGCACCCGGGCGACCTCGACAACATGAACAACTCGTTGCGCGTCAACAATTCGGTCAAGTTCACGAGCGCCAACTACGCCGGCTTCACGTTCGGCGGCTTGTACAGCCTGGGCGGCAACGCAGGTCAGTTCAATCGCAACCAGATCTGGTCGGCTGGCCTCGGCTACTCGCAAGGCCCGTTGCAATTGGGCGCTGCGTACTTGAACGTCAAGGACCCGAACTATTCGTTCTTCGGCAACAACACGACCTCGCGCACGGCCGCAACCGCCGGTACGGCTTCGAACTTCCCGAACAGCCGCGTGATCTCGGGCTTCGCATCGGCTCACACGCAACAAGTGATCTCGGCGGGCGGTGCTTATACGTTCGGCGCGGCAACGGTCGGCGCGACGTACAGCAATACGCAGTTCAAGGATGTCGGCCGCGAAGCCGGCGCCGGCCTCAACCCGGCTGCTTACACGGGCGGTTCGGGCAAGTTCCACAACGCCGAACTCAACTTCAAGTATCAGTTGACCCCGGCTCTGCTGCTCGGCGTCGCTTACGACTACACGAAGGGCTACGGCCTGGCCGACGCCAAGTACCACCAAGGCATGCTCGGCGCGGACTACTTCCTGTCCAAGCGCACGGACGTGTATATCGACGGTGTGTACCAGCACGCAACGGGTACGGATTCGACGCAACGCGCAGCGGTTGCAAGCATCAACGGTCTGTCGCCGTCGTCGACGTCGAACCAGGTCGCGGCGCTGGTCGGTATTCGCCACAAGTTCTAACAAGTCTTAACATAGCGGTATCTCTTGAAAGGCGCCTTTGGGCGCCTTTTTTATATGGCATGGCGCGTCGGGCATAACCGCTTCCATGCGATGCAAAGAAAAAAGCCTTCGGTCTTTCGACACGAAGGCTTTTCCATTTGCCAAATCGATTCTTCAGGCCGTGCCGTCGCGCAATTCGCGCCGCAAGATCTTGCCGACATTGCTCTTCGGCAGGTCGTTGCGAAATTCGATGATGCGCGGCCGCTTGTACCCCGTCAGCCGCTCTTTGCAGAACGCCACGACATCCGCTTCGGTCAGGCTCTGATCACGGCGCACGATAAAGAGCTTCACCGCTTCGCCCGAGTTCTGATCCTTCACGCCGACTGCGGCCACTTCGAACACGCCGGGCAGCATGGCGACCACGTCCTCGATCTCGTTCGGATAAACATTGAAGCCGGACACGAGAATCATGTCCTTCTTGCGATCGACGATTTTCACGTAACCGCGATCATCGAAGACGCCCACGTCGCCCGAGCGAAAGAAGCCGTCGGGCGTCATCACCTTCGCGGTTTCGTCCGGGCGGTTCCAGTAGCCCGCCATGACTTGCGGACCGCGAATGCAGATTTCGCCGGGCTGACCGAACGGAACGTCGTTGTTGTCGTCGTCGCGAATGACGATTTCCGTCGATGGCAACGGCAAGCCGATCGTCCCCGTATATTCCATCGCCGTGACCGGATTGCAGGTCACACAGGGTGACGTTTCGGACAACCCGTAGCCTTCGACGATCGGCACGCCCGTCTTCGCGAACCAGCGTTTGGCGACGGCTTCCTGCACCGCCATGCCGCCGCCATTCGCCGCGATGAGCTTGGAGAAATCCAACTGGTCGAAATCGGGATGATTCAACAGCGCGTTATAGAGCGTGTTGACGGCCGGAAACGTATTGATCTGTATGCCCTTCAGTTCCTTGATCGTCCCCGCGATATCGCGTGGATTCGGAATCAGCACGCCGAGTCCGCCGGTGCGGATCGTCAGCATGCCGCACACCGTCAGCGCGAAGATGTGATAAAGCGGCAACGCGACCACGCAGATGAACTGGTCGATATCGGGCCGGCGCTTGCGTGCCGGATCCAGCCAGACTTCGGATTGCAACACGTTCGCGATCAGGTTGCGATGCAAAAGCGTCGCGCCCTTGGCAACGCCCGTCGTGCCGCCCGTGTATTGCAGGAACGCGACGTCATCGGGACTTTGTTCGACGCTATGAAACGTGGCGCGTCCACCTTCGCTGAGCGCGTCATTGAAGCGAACCCGTCCGCGCAGACTCCACTCGGGCACGAGCTTCTTCACGCGCCGCACGACCAGATTGACGACGAGCCCTTTCAAACCCATGAGGTCGCCGAGCGCGGCGACAACCACGTGTTTGATGGCCGTGTTCTTCACCACGGCTTGCAGCGTATGCGCGAAATTCTCGAGCAAGACGATGGCTTCCGCGCCGCTGTCCTTCAACTGATGTTCGAGCTCACGCGGTGTGTAAAGCGGATTGACGTTGACGACGATATAACCCGCGCGCAGAACCGCCGCAATCGCGATCGGATATTGCAACACGTTGGGCATCATCAACGCGACGCGCGCGCCGGGCTTGAGACCCTTCGTCTGAAACCATGCCGCGAGCTTTTTCGACATGTCGTCGAGTTCGCCGTAGGTAATCGACTTGCCCATGCAGACGAACGCACGGCGGTCGCGGTTCTTGCGGAAACTGTCTTCGAGCAACTGGGAAACCGACCGGTACGCGGAAACGTCGATTTCAGCCGGTACGCCGTCCGGGTAGGACTTCAACCATGGTTTTTCCATGCGGCGTCTCCTTCTTATTGGAATTTAGAATGATCGTGCGAAAACGAGATGCTAGCTGCTTGCCTCGCTTCCGACAATTGGGTTAGACGCCGCCTTCCAGACTCGTTCCGGCCTGCTCTTTCATTACGACTCAATGCATTGACTCCACTTCAACCAGGCAGTCGTAAAACGTCGCCGATCCCCCCAGATCGGTCAATGCCTGGCTCGTTACCTGATTGGCGTTACGGCCATCGGGGGACAACTTCTTCCACCAGATCGACAACCCGACCACGACGCCCTCCTTTGCGCGTTCGGTTACACGGGCGCGCGCTTGCATCGAGCCGCGATCGTTGAAGATGCGAACCAGCACGCCGTCTTCGATACCGCGGAGTTCGGCATCGGCAGGATGGATATCGAGATGCGGCTGGCCTTCGGTCGCGCGCAGACTCTCGACGTTCACGAAACTGCTGTTCAGGAAATTGCGCGCGGGCGGCGAGATCATCGCAAGCGGATAGCGCGCCGCGAGTTCGGGCGAGCCGTCCGTCGATTCGTACGGCGGCAGATAATCGGGCAGCGGATCGAGTCCTTCGTTTTTCAGACGTTCGCTATAAAACTCGCACTTGCCCGAAGGCGTGCGAAAGGCGCCTTGAGCCAAGGGCGCATCGGCAAGTTTGAGTTTCAGCCAACCCGTCTCTTTGAGCGCGTTCCAGTCCTGACCTTCGAGCGTCGCATCGGCCCAGCGAAAGGCTTTCGATGCAATCTGTTCGTCGGTCTCGAAAAGTGCCGGTTCGGTGAGGCCCATGGCGCGCGCGAGACCGCGAAAGATGTCTGTATTCGTGCGCGCTTCGCCGACCGGTTGAATGGCCGGCAAGTTGGCCATCACATGCGTATGCCCGTAAGACTTATGGACGTCCAAGTGTTCGAGCTGTGTCGTCGCCGGGAAAATCAGATCGGCATAGTCAGCCGTATCGGTCTGAAAGTGTTCGAGAACAATGGTGAACAGATCGTCACGCGCAAAGCCCGCGGCGACTTTTGCGGAGTCGGGCGCCACGGCCACCGGGTTCGAGTTATAGACGATCAGCGCTTCGATCTTCGGGCCGAACGCGTCGTCTCCGAGGTTCAGCAGCGCGTCGCCGATAGCGTTCATATTGACGATGCGCGGCAGTTCCGACGGCCAGCCGGGCGACAGGTTCGGACGTTCGAGCGCGTTTCCATCGACCGGAGTCCAACCCGACGACGACAGCAGCATTCCGCCCGCGCGCTCACGCCATGCGCCCGTGAGCGACGGCAGACAGGCAATGGCGCGGACCGCATTGCCGCCGCCGCGCACGCGCTGCATACCGTAATTCAGGCGAATCGACGCCTTCCTGGTAGAACCGAATGCACGCGCGAGATCGATCACCGTCTTCTCGTCAAGACCGCATATCGACGCCACGCGCGAAGGCGGAAACTGCGCCGCGCGCGCCTTGAGTTCTTCGAAGCCGAGCGTGTGAGCATCGACATATTCACGGTCGATGAGATCCTCGCGAATCAAAACGTCGATCATGCCGAGCGCGAGCGCGGCATCCGTTCCGGGCCGCAACGCGATATGTTGATGACACTTTTCCGCCGTCAGCGACCGATACGGATCGATCGCGATCAACTTGGCGCCGCGCCGCTTTGCTTCCTGCGCACGCGTCCAGAAATGCAGGCTCGACGCGATCGGATTCGCTCCCCAGATCAGGATGATCTCGCTTTCTTCGAAAAACTCGGTGTGCATGCCGAGACTCGCGCCGTATGTGTAGCGCAAGCCGGCAGTCCCGGCGGCGGCGCAGATCGTCCGATCCAGCCGCGACGCGCCGAGCACATTGAAAAAACGCGCCGCAATGCTCTCGCCTTGTACCAGTCCCATCGTGCCGGCATAGCTGTACGGGAGAATTGCTTCGGGCGCGCGCTGTGCAATCGACTTCAGCTTGTTGGCAGCCAAGGTGAGCGCGTCGTTCCAGCTGATCGCTTCGAAGCGCCCTTCGCCTTTCCGGCCGACGCGGCGCAACGGCGTGAGCAGCCGGTCTTTATGATGCGTGCGCTCGGCATAGCGCGTCACCTTTGTGCAGAGCACGCCCTGCGTCGGCGGATGATCCGGATCGCCGCTGACCTTTACCGCTTTGCCGTCCTTGACCGTGACGCGCATTGCGCAGGTATCGGGACAGTCATGTGGGCAGACGGCTCGGGCGAACTCGGTTGGAGCGTTCATGGCATGGGTCCGGGATTACCAGATGAAAAGCGTCAGATGGAGTCGATTTTATTATGGTCGCCGTGGGAACGACCGTTCAAATCATCAAATAATGACGGCGTAGAATGCAAGGACCGACGCAGTGTCAATGCGCAACGTCCGAATTCAAACGTGAGAACGGTTCCAAAATGAATCTGATCCCCGAAATCGAAGCATCACACGAAGAAATCAAAGCTCTCCGACGAACAATTCACGCTCACCCGGAGCTGCGTTACGAAGAGACGGGGACGAGCAAGCTTGTCGTGGAAAGCCTCGAGCAATGGGGCATTACTGTGCATCGTGGGCTGGGAAAGACGGGCGTCGTCGGCGTGCTCAAGCGTGGCTCCGGCAACGGGTCGATCGGACTACGCGCCGATATGGACGCACTGCCCATTCAGGAAATCAACACCTTCGAACATCGATCGACCCACCCCGGCCGCATGCACGCATGCGGTCACGACGGGCACACTGCCATGCTGCTCGGCGCGGCAAAACATTTGGCGGAGCATGGCAACTTTAACGGCACGATTGTTTTCATCTTTCAGCCGGCCGAGGAAGGTGGCGCAGGCGCGCGTGCAATGATCGAAGACGGCTTGTTCAAGCGTTTCCCTGTCGATGCCGTCTTTGGGATTCACAACTGGCCGGGAATGCCAGCGGGGCACTTCGGCGTGGTTTCCGGACCAATCATGGCGTCGAGCAATGAGTTTCGAATCACGATTCGCGGCATCGGCTCGCATGCGGCAATGCCTCATAACGGGCGCGATCCGGTGTTCACCGCCGTGCAGATCGCTAATGGGTTGCAGGGCATCATTACTCGAAACAAGAAGCCTATCGATACCGCCGTGCTTTCAATCACCCAGATTCATGCTGGCGACGCGGTCAATGTCGTGCCGGATGAGGCATGGTTAGGTGGTACGGTGCGCACGTTCACGGTCGAGACTTTAGACGTTATCGAAGAACGTATGCGCAAGATCGTTGAAGCGACGGCATCGGCTTACGATTGCGAGGCGGAACTGCATTTTCATCGAAATTATCCACCGACGATCAACGACGCTGAGCAGACGAAGTTTGCGGCGGAAGTGATGACTGCAGTTGTAGGCAAGGATAAGGTGAACGCCTCAGTCGAACCGACAATGGGCGCGGAGGACTTTTCGTTCATGTTGCTCGAGAAACCCGGATGTTACGCGTTTCTCGGGAATGGCAACGGCGGTCATCGGGATCATGGACATGGTGCCGGTCCCTGCATGTTGCATAACGCCAGTTACGATTTCAATGACGATTTGTTGTCTGTCGGCTCGTCTTACTGGGTTCGATTGGCAGAGCGGTTCTTGACTCGATAATTTTGGATTTTTTTAGCGCTGCTCGAACCAAGCAGCGCTTTGTTTGCACGCCAAACGCT